>JAXMAG010000001.1:0-3048831 GCA_046350535.1 Phycisphaerales bacterium | reverse complement strand
AGCGCCCGCGGTCGCCGTGAAGGCGGACGGGTTGCTGTTGTACCAACCAGCGTTCGGGGCCGGCGGCAGGGTGCTGAAGTTGTTGCTGAAGTTGGGGTCCAGGCCGGTGGTGTTGGAGAAGCCGGGGGCCTGGCCGATGGTGACGTAGGAATCATCCACCGCGGGGTTGAAATTCGGCAGGGGCTGCCACGCGCCGCCGGCCACGTCGTTCTGAATGAAGTTCGTCGCGCCACCCAGCGAGATGTTCATGTTGAACACGTTCAGCAGCTTGTCCGTGCCGACCGTGAACATCGCATACACGTCGATGGCGGCATTGCCGTTCGACGTCGCGTAGCTGTTCGCGGCCCAACCGGCGAAGCCGGCATTGGCGGACGAAGCGATGGCGGACACAACAAGACCAGCGCCGACAAGAAGAGCCTTCTTCATCTTTTCCCTCTCTGAATGACAGGTCACAAGACACCGAATCGATGAGGCTTGCGGCCCTCTGCCGCACGCCGCGATGCCCCATCATGCAGCGTTCAGCGGTGGAATCCAAGCGGGGGCCGCAAAAAGTGCGTGAAACCTGCGGCTGGCGCAGCGTCCAAGAAAACCGCGGGAAACGGGCCGCCAGAGGGGCACTTTGGCCTGCCTATGAGGACGCTGCCGGAGCCGGCCGGCCGGAGGAGTCCGCTGCACGCGCTCCGCGGGCCAGCGTGAAGGACTTTCCCTGGTAGTCCACCTTCACCACGTCCCCGGCGGTGAAGACGCCTTCAAGCAGCTTGGCGGCCAGCGCGTTCTCCAGGCGCTGCTGGATGACTCGCTTCAGCGGACGGGCGCCGAACTGCGGGTCGTACCCCTCCGCCGCCAGGGCGCTGACCGCCGCCGGCGTGATCTCGAGCGACAGTTCCCGGTCCGCGAGCCGCTTCCGCAGCGCCCGGAGCTGGATCTCCACGATCCCCTGCAGGTCCCGGCGCGACAGCTGGTGGAAGATCACGACCTCGTCGATGCGGTTGAGGAGCTCCGGCCGCATCACCTTCTTGAGCATGGCGGTGACGTGGGCCTCGATGACCGCGTCCGGCTCCTGCCGCTCCGTCATCTCCAGGATGGCCTGCGAACCGATGTTGCTGGTCATCACGATGATGGTGTTGGAGAAGTCCACCGTGCGACCCTGGCCGTCCGTGAGGCGGCCGTCGTCCAGCACCTGGAGCAGCACGTTGGCCACGTCCGGGTGGGCCTTCTCGAACTCGTCGAAGAGCACCACCGCGTAGGGACGGCGCCGCACCGCCTCCGTGAGGCGGCCGCCCTCCTCGTAGCCCACGTAGCCGGGGGGCGCGCCGATGAGGCGGGCCACCGCGTGCTGCTCCATGAATTCGCTCATGTCGATGCGGACCATGGCGTCCTGGGTGTCGAAGAGGAACTCCGCGAGCGCCTTGCACAACTCCGTCTTGCCCACGCCGGTGGGGCCCAGGAAGAGGAAGCTGCCGATGGGACGATGGGCCTCGCCCAGGCCGGCACGGCTTCTGCGCACCGCCTCGCTGACCGCGGTCACCGCCTCCGGCTGCCCCACCACGCGTCCCTGGAGCTGTTCCTCCATGCGGAGGAGCTTCTCGCGTTCGCTCTCCACCAGCCGGCTCACCGGGATGCCCGTCCAGCGGGAGATCACGGCCGCCACCTGTTCCGCGTCCACCTCCTCCCGCACCAGGGCGGTGCCCCCGGCCAGTCGGGAGTGGAGCGCGGATTCGGCGGTGCCGAGCCGCTGCGCGAGCTCACGGAGTTCCCCGTACTGGATGCGGGCCGCCCGCTCCAGATCCCCGCGGCGCTGGGCCTGCTCCAACTCCACCTGCTTGCGGTCGATCTCGGCCTTGCACGCCTTCACGGCCTCAAGGTCCTTCTTCTCCTCCTCCCAGCGGGCGGTGAGGGCGCGGTTGCGCTCCTGCAGCTCCGCCAGCTCCGCGTCCACGGCCTGGAGGCGCTTGCGGCTCTCCGAGTCCGTCTCCAGCTTGAGGGCCTCGCGTTCGATCTCAAGCTTCATGATGGTGCGGCGAAGGGAATCCAGCTCCGCGGGCATGGAGTCGTTCTCGATCCGCAGCTTGCTGGCGGCCTCGTCCAGGAGGTCGATCGCCTTGTCCGGGAGGAAGCGGTCCGCGATGTACCGGTTGCCGAGCGTGGCCGCCGCCACGATGGCGCCGTCCTGGATGCGGACGCCGTGGTGGGCCTCGTAGCGGGACTTGAGTCCGCGCAGGATGGCGATGGTGTCCGGGACGCTCGGCTCGCCGACGAAGACCGGCTGGAAGCGCCGTTCGAACGCGGGATCCTTCTCGATGTGCGTGCGGTACTCGTCCAGCGTGGTGGCGCCGATGCAGCGCAGCTCCCCGCGGGCGAGCGCGGGCTTCAGCAGGTTCCCGGCGCTCACGGCGCCCTCCGCCTGCCCGGCCCCGACGATGGTGTGGAGCTCGTCGATGAAGAGGATCACGGAGCCCTCCGCCGCCGCGACCTCGCGCAGCACGGCCTTCAGGCGCTCCTCGAACTCTCCGCGGAACTTGGCCCCGGCCAGGAGCTGGCCCACGTCCAGTCCCACGATCCGGGCCCCGCGCATCCCCTCCGGGCAGTCCCCGTTGACGATCCGCAGCGCCAGGCCTTCGGCGATGGCGGTCTTGCCGACGCCGGGTTCTCCGATGAGCACCGGGTTGTTCTTGGTGCGGCGCGAGAGGACCTGCATGCAGCGGCGGATCTCCTCGTCCCGGCCGATGACCGGGTCGATCTTGCCCTGCGCGGCCCGCTCCGTGAGATCCACCGCGTATTTCTTGAGGGCCTCGAACCCGCCCTCCGCGCCGGGATCGGTGACGTTCTGGACGCCGCTGGCCTTCCGGACCGCCTCCACCGCCGCCAGCACGCGGGCCCGGTTGATGCCCAGGACGCTCAACGCCTCCTTGGCGGGCGAACGGGTCTCCGCGAGCGCGAGCAGGAGATGCTCCGTGCTGACGTACTGGTCCTTCAGCTTCTGGGCCTCCCGCTCCGCGTCCGTGAGCACCTGGAGGAGGTCCCGACCCATCTGCAGGGCGCCGCCCTCCACGCGAGGCTGGCGGCGCATCTCCGCCTCCGCGACCTCGCGCACGCGGGCGGGGTCCACTCCGCAGCGCTGCACCAGTCCGGCGGCGACGCTGGCGCGATCCGCCACCAGCGCGGCCAGCAGGTGCAGCGGTCCAAGCTCGCCGTGGCCGGCCATGGAAGCCAGGCTCTGGGCGGACTGGATCGCCTCCTGGGCGAGGGTGGTGAATCGTTCCATGCGCATGGGGGTGGGCTCCTGGAGGTGGGTGGGGCCTCCGGCAATGGGCGTGCCAGCGTTGGGGAAGCCGGAATGCCGCCCGCCGCGCCGCCCGGGGCCGCCGGGCCTGCCAATCCAGCAGTCCCGGACGGGCGCTCCGCCTAGACCGGGGCTGCGAGGAGCGCGTCCGCGGTCATCGCCGGGAACCCCGGGGGGGAGAGCTCAGGCCGCTCCTGCAGCCACGCCACCAGCCAGCGGAACGCATCCACCAGCCGCGGTCCGGGCCGCGAGAACATCTGATTGCCATCCACCACCATCACGTCTTCCGGGCGACCGCTGCGCACCGCAGGGAGCGCCGCCCACCAGGGTTGGGCGAGGAGCGCGGGGAGTTCCTTCCGGATGCGCGGCAGGTCCAGTCCGCAGGGACAGATCACCACGCGCTCCGGCGCCGCGGCGAGCAACTCGTCCGGCGTCACCTGCCGGCTGCGTGCGCCGGCCGCGCCGATCGAGTGCCGGCCGCCCGCCGCCTCCACCAGCGCCGGCGTCCAGTGGCCGGCCACGAACGGCGGATCCGTCCACTCCAGGACCGCCACTTCGGGGCCGGGGACGTAGCCGTTCACGAAGTCGACGGCGCTCCAGTAGCGTTCGCGCAATTGCACCACGGCGTCTTCCGCGGCGCGCTCCAGGCCCACGGCGGTCCCGACGCGGAGGACGTCATCCAGCACGTCCGCCAGGGACGCGGGATTCAGGCTCACCACCGCAGGCCGGGTCGAGAGGGTGGCCGCCAGCCGCTCCACGGTTCCGAGGTCCACGCTGCACACGTCGCAGAGATCCTGGGAGAGGATGACGTCCGGTCCGAGCGCGGCGATCCGCGCCGCGTCCAGCTGGTAGAGACCCTGGCCGCCGGTTCCGAGGGCGCCCTGCACGGCGTCGTGGATCTCCGCGCTGGAGCCGGTGGCGATGCGGGCGGCGGTGACCATCGGCACGCCGGAGAGATCGGGCGGGAAGTCGCATTCGTGGCTGCGCCCCACGAGCAGCGGCCGGCCCCCGATCAGGACCAGGATCTCCGTTGCGGAAGGAAGGAGGCTCACCACCCGGGGCGCGGGACGGCCCGGAACGGCGGCCGGGCCAGCGGCGGCGTGCGGCGGAGGCATGGCGTGAGGGTACGCGGGGGGCAGGACCGGGAACCCGCAACCTCTATAGTGGGGCGGAGCCATGGCAGTGTTTGCCTACATTGCCCGCGACGCCCGCGGAGCCCGGGTGAAGGGGCGGGTGGAGGCGGCCAACGAGCAGGCCGCGGTGGCGGAGATCACCGCCAAGGGGCTGGCGCCCGTCCGGGTGGATGCCGCAACCGCCGGCCCGCGGGGACGGCGGCGCGTGCCGCAGCGGGCGGTGGCCCTGGTGTACCAGCAGCTCGCGGATCTCCTGAAGGCGGGCGTGCCGCTCCTGCGCGCGCTGCGTCTCCTGGGGCGCGGCCGCGCCAACCCGCGCCTCGCCGCGGTCCTGAGCAAGGTGGCGGACGAGGTGGCGGATGGCGAACGCTTTGCCGAGAGCCTGGCCCGCCATCCCGAGATCTTCCGCCCGGTGCAGGTGGCGATGATCCGCGCCGGCGAGCGAGGCTCCTTCCTGGAGCCGGTGCTCCACCGGCTGGCGGTGTTCCTCGACCACCAGGCGGATCTCCGCAGCAAGGTCCTGGGGAGTCTCGTCTACCCGATCGTGCTGCTCACGATGGGGACGGGCATCGTGGTGGCGGCGCTGGTGATGTTCGTGCCGAAATTCCGGACCTACTTCAGCAAGATGCAGGTGCCGCTGCCCACGCGGATCCTGATGGGACTCTCGGATCTGCTGGTGCACTGGTGGCCGCTCCTGATCGTGGCCGCGGTGGTCGCCGGGTTCCTCGGCGTGGCCGCGTGGCGGCGGCCCGGGCTGCGGCGGCGCCTCTCCGAGTGGCAGCTCCGCGTGCCGCAGGTGGGCACGCTGGTGCGCAGCCTGGCGGTGGCCCGCTTCACGCGGGTGCTGGGAACGCTGCTGGAGAACGGCATCCCCATGATCCAGGCCATGCAGATCAGCCGCGACGCCGCCGGCCATCCCGTGCTGGCCGAGGCGGTGGAGCGGGCCACGGAGGCGGTGCGTGCGGGAGAGTCGCTCGCACGGCCGCTCGGCGAGAGCGGCTTCTTCGAGGAGGACGTGGTGGAGATGATCGCCGTGGGCGAGAGCGCGAACAATCTCCCCTCCGTGCTGGTGGGAATCGCGGACACGGTGGAGGCGAGGGTCGACCGGACGCTGGCGATGGCGCTCCGGCTGCTCGAGCCGCTCCTCCTGCTGTTCCTGGCCATGGTGGTGCTGTTCATCTTCATGGCGCTGGTGGTGCCGCTCATGAACATGAGTTCCGCGGTCTGACGCGGCCGGAGCGGCACCGGCGCGGGACCCGGGCGGCCCTGGCGCGGCGTGGGAGGGGCTGGGCGTGGTGGATGCAGCGGGGCGCGGCAACTATGCTGGACGCGGCCGGTTCACGGAAGACCGGCGCCGCCGGAACTCCCGAGGAGAGGTACCCATGCACCGACGACCGCACCGCCCCAGCGGCTTCACCATCCTGGAACTCCTGATCGTCATCGGCATCCTGCTGGCCATCGGCGGGCTGGTGCTGATGAACCTGGTGGGCGCCAGCGAGAAGGCCGACAAGAAGCTCGCGATGGCCCAGATGCAGGCCTTCCAGAAGGCGATCGACCAGTTCCGCCTGGACATGAAGCGCCTTCCCACCCAGGAGGAGGGCCTCAAGGTCCTCTGGACCAAGGAAGGCATGGACGAGACGGAGTCCGCCAAGTGGGGCGGCCCGTACCTCCAGGAGCCGAAGCCCAAGGACACCTGGGGCAACGACTGGATCTACAAGAACCCCGCCGAGATCGAGGGCGTGGAGTTCGACATCATCAGCATCGGGCCGGACCGCGAGGAGGGCAGCGACGACGACATCTCGCTGGCCAAGGAGCGGGTGAAGAACGCCGGCGGAGATGACGCCTTCAGCGACTTCAAGCCCGCCGGGTCCGGTGGCTCCGGCAGCGGCGGGAGCTCCGGCGCGGGCGGCGGAGGCGGCACCTGAGGCCCGCCCGCGGCGCCGGGGCCGGGAGCGGGTTCACGCTCCTGGAGCTGATGGTGGCGCTGGGGGTGCTGGTGGTCATCCTTTCCGTGTCGCTGCCGCTGGCGCTGGAATCGCTCCACGGTCGACGCTACGAGGCCGCCGAGGAGGCGGTGCAGGGCGTGCTCGCGCTCGCGCGGGCGCACGCCCAGCGCGAGTCCGCCGTGGTGCAGCTCTCCGTAGCCGCGGACGGGCACACACTGACGGCGGTGGTGCTGGACCAGGCGCTGCAGTCGGAAGCGCCCATCGGCGACAGCTGGGCGGTGGTGGAGCTGGAAGAGCCGATGGTGATGGTGGCGAACGAGCCTGGCGCGGAGAGCGAGAGCGCGGAGAACGGCGGCGGCGCCGGCACCGAGGCGGGCGACGCGGACCCGGCGGGGCCGGGCGCGGAGAGCGGGCCGCGCACGCAGGGCGTGGTGGCGGTGTTCGTGCCGGATGGCAGCGCACCGGTGGCGGCCGAGTGGTGGCTGTGGGACGGCGCCAGGCTCAAGACGCAGGTTCGCATCGATCCCGCCCTGGGCGAGGCGACGCTGCGGCGCGTGGCGGGCGGCGGAAGCCAGAGCCTGGAGGAGGCGCCGTGAGGCGCCGCGGCGCCATCCTGCTGGAGGTGCTTCTCTCCATCGCGCTCTTCGTGGCCGCGGGGTCGCTGGTGCTGGGAGCGATCCGCAACGTGGCCCGGGGACTGGACCGTGATGAACGCGTGATGCAGGCGGTGGACGTCGCCCGCACCAGGCTCGGGGAGCTGGAGGCGGGACTCGTCTCCCTCGAGGATCTGCGTTCCGGCAGCCCGGATCGCGGCGATGCGGCCAGGGAGCCCGGTCAGCCGCCGTGGGTGGGATACCGGGTGGAGGTCGCCACCACCCGCAGCGAATTCACGGACTGCACGCTGGTGGAGGTGTCGGTCTTCGACGCGGCGGGCGAAGGCGGCGCAGCCGCGGCGGGCGGCACGGGTGAACGGCTCGCGGTGCTGCGGCAGCTCATGCGGCTCAGCAGCGTTCCGCGGACGGATGCGCTGCGTCCCGGCAACGGTCGTGATGCGGGAGGCGGGCGATGAGGCGCGCGGCGGGCGTTCGCAGGGGGTTCTCCCTGCTGGAGCTCCTGGCCGCCATCGGCCTGGGGATGGCGCTCCTGGGGGCCGTGTTCGTCTTCCTGGGGGACGTGGCCGCGGCACGCGAACGCCTGACCCGCGCCGCCGACCGCGACCGCGCGGTGGACGCGTTCCTCTCCGCGCTCGACGCCGCCGTGGCCACCTGCGTGGCCGACGGCGCGGAGGCGAGCGGCGTGAGCGGCGATTCCCTGGCGTGCACGGTGCTCTCCGCGCAGGTGGCGGCGTGGCGGGCGGCATCGGGGACGGAGTCGCCGTTCCCGGCGCTGGTGGCGAACTCCTTCGCGTTCGAGCCCGGCGACGGCACGCTGCTGGTGGGGCGTGGAGGGCCGGCGGCGACGGCGCTGCCGGGGCGCTTCTTCGCCGCGCGATTCCGCTACCACGATGGGACGGAGTGGCAGGATCGCTTCGATTCCCGGGAGGCGGGCCGGCTGCCGCTGGCGATCGAGGTCTCCATCTGGTTCACGCCGTGGCCGGGGGGCGCGCAGCCGCCGTGGCTGGCGGAGGCGGCGGAGGGCGAGGCGAAGGAGGAGGAGGCGAGCGCCGCCCCGGCGCGGGGGGAGCTCCCGCCGCGCAAGGGGTTCGTGGATGCGCCGACCTTCGACGACGAGGCGGTGAAGCGGGCGATCGACGCGGGCGAAGCGCCGCGCGCGGATCGCGTGCGCGTGATCGCGGTGCCGGATCCGATGCCCGGAGGCTCGGAGGAGACGGACGCGACCCCGGCTGCTCCCGGCGCGGGGCAGGGCGGAGGCCGCCGATGAAGCGGCGCGGGTTCGTGCTCCTGGTGGTGCTGGTGGCCGTGATGCTGGCGGTGCTGGCGGCCACACGGCTGGCGTGGAGCGCGGGCTCGGAGCGGGCAGGACGCGCCGGCGCGGTGCGGGCCATGGAGCAGCGCACCGCCGCCCGCAGCGCCGTCGCGGCGCTGCAGTCCATCCTGGGAGACCAGCGCGAACGCGTGCTGCGCGGCCGCGCCCCGCAGCTCGATCCGTGGGTGGAGCTCTTCGAGGCCGGTGGCGACGCGGTGGTGATGCGCTTTCTCCCGGTGGACGGCTCCGGGGAGTTGGTGGTGGGCGAGGCGTCCAGGCTGGACGCGAACGGTGCGGACGAGGCGGCGCTCGTCTCCGCAGGCCTGTCCGGCGCGGAGGCGGCGGCGGTGGTGGCGGCCCGCAACTCGGCCCCCGGCGGCCGCATGGCCGCGATCGAGGAGGCCCGGATCGCGCCGCAGCGCCTCTACGCCGCGGAGCCGGCCAGCGGGCCGGGAGCGGGGGCCCCCGCCGACCCCGGCTCCGCGTCCGAGCGCGAGCGCGCCGGCACCGCGCGGGGCGCGGGCGGCGCACAGGGCGCGGGGCGCTCCGGCTCCGGCGCAGCGAAGACGCCCCCGCAGGGCGGCGGGAAGCGCGGCGGCGGCAGCAGCGGCGGCGGCAGCGGCAGCAGCAGGGCTAACGATGGATTGAGCGACGGCGCCATCGGTGCCGACAGCGGTGACGGCAGCGACGCCGGCGCGGCGGACGACGCGGCCCTCATGGGGCCTCCGGAGCCGCAGTCCTCCGGCGCGGGTTCGGAGGCGGACGGCGCCAGCGGGACGCCGGTGACGGAGCTGCTGACCGTCTTCTCCGTGGAGCCGGCGCTCACGCGTGGCGGCGCGGAGCGGCTCCGGCTGACGGATCCGTGGCAGGAGTCGCTGGCGGCGGCGCTCGGGGACACCCTGGGCGCGGATGGCGCGGACCGGATCAAGAGTCTGGCCGGAAGCGGCTGGGCGCCGGCGGATGATGCGTCACTCCTGGGCGGCGCCATTCGCCTGGGGCTCCCGCCTGCGCGCTGGCATGAGCTGACGGACCTGGTCACGGTGGATCAGGGTCCCTGGCGCACCGGACGAGTGGACATCAACCGCGCCTCCGCGCAGGTGCTGCAGACGCTCCCGGGCCTGACGCCGGAGCTGGCGGCGCGGATGGTGAGGGAGCGGGCCTCCCTGAGCGACGACGAATGGGACCAGATCGGCTGGCCCGCGGTCCACGGGATCCTCACCGCGGAGCAGATGGCGGCCCTGGGCGGCGCGATCACCACGCGGAGCTACTTCTGGCGCGTGGTGGTGGAGGTGGGCGTGGCGCCCGCGGAGCGACCGGAGTCGGCCCTGCAGGGATCCACGGTGCTGGAGGTGGTGATCGATCTCACGGGCGAGCAGCCGCGCGTCGCGTGGCTGCGGGACGTGACGCTGCGGAACCTGGCCGGAAAACTCCTGCGTCAGCGCCCGGAGCCGCGGGCGGATGCGGCGGATGCCAAGGACGCCAAGGACGCGAACGGCGGCGCACTCCCCGGCGGCACGCTCCCGCCGGACCAGGGGGACGCGACGGAGGCGCCCGCCGCGGGGATGGAGGAGTCGAATCCGCCGCCGGACGCGGACGAGGCGGCCGCCGCCGCGAGGGCGGAGGAGCGAAGGCCGCGCGATCCGGGTTCGGATGCGCCCGCACCGGACCCCGGCGCGGAGCCGCAGGCGGGCGCCACCTCTCCGCTTCCGCAGCCGGCGGGCAGCCCGCCCCCCGCCGGCCGGTATCGGCGACGCCAATAGAGTGCCACCCATGCGATCCCTCAGGAGAACCCGCACCACGCTGGCCATCGACATGGGTCGACGGCTGCTGCGTGCCCTGGAGGTGACGCAGGGGCGCGGCGCCGTGGAGGTGCGGCGGGCGCTCTGCGTGGAGGCGCCGGCGGGGCTCGATCCGGAGGACGCGGAGGCAGTGGGCCGGTGGCTTCGGGAGGCGCTGGATGCGGCCGGGATCCGCTCCCGCGGCGCGGTGTTTGCGATCAACCGCGAGACGGCCAGCCTGAAGCGGCTCCTGCTCCCGTCCATCCACGCGGAGGACCTGCCGGACATGATGCGCCTGGCCATGCAGCGGGAGCTGGGTCCCGCCGCGGAAGGCGCGGTCTTCGACTTCATCCCCGGCGCCGTGGAGGGCCAGTCCACCAGCGTGCAGGCGGTGGCGGTTCCGGCACGGGAGCTGGAGTACGTGCGGGCCATGGCCGCCGCAGCGGGCCTGACGGTGGAGCGAGTGTCCCTGCGCACGTTCGGCACCGCGCTCCTGCTGCACACCATGCGGGCGCCCCCGGCGGAGTCCTCCTTCCAGGTGGCGCTGGACCTCACCGGAGAAGGCCTGGAGCTCTGCGCCGCGGAGGGTGGCGACGTGCGCCACAGCCGCGGCGCGGAAGTGCGCTACGACCGCGACGCCGGCGCCGCGGCGGAGGCCGCGATCACGGAGGCGAGGCGGAGCTGGACCGCGTGGAAGCTGCAACAGCCGGACGCGCCCTCCGCCGGCGCCACCGTGATGGGCGAGGCGAGCGTGGCCCGGCGCGTGGTGGAGGGGGCGGCGGATGCGTTCGGAACCCTGGAGCTGCTGGAGCGGCATCCGCTGGTGCAGGGAGAGACGGCGGCCATCGACTGGTGCTGGCCGCTGGCGGGGATGCTGCTGGAGGACGCGCTGTCGCGGCCGCGACTGGACCTGGCCTCACCGCGCCGGGCGCCGGACCTGGGCGCGCGGCGCCGCATGCGCGGCTACGCCGCAGCCGGCCTGGTGGTGGTGGCGGCCCTGACCGGGTGGACACTGGGCTCCGGCGAGTGGCGGCGCATGGAGGAGCGGCTCCAGGACCTGGAGGAGAAGGCGCGGGGCGCGCTCCCGGAGCATCAGCGCTTCAAGCGCGACCGCTTCCGCGCCATGCACCTGGAGGCGTGGCAGCAGGGCACTCCGGACTGGCTGGAATACGCGGTGGAACTGGGGGGTTTCGCGCCGGACCAGAGCCGCATCGTCTTCGACCAGCTCTCCGGGGCGCTGGATCCCGCCTCCGCGCGGCTGGTGAAAGAGCCGCAGCGCGAGCCGCGGATGGTGGTGCGGCGCGGTGTTCGCATCAACCTGGAGGGGGAGGCCCGTGATCGAACGGGCGTGGAGGGCCTGCGCGAATCGCTCGTGCGGGACTCGCGGCTGAACCTGGAGTCCATCGGCTCCGAGAAGACCGGCGGGCGGCGCCTGCCGATTCCGTTCTCGTTCCTGCTGCGGCAGGGGGATGGAGAGAACAAGGGGAGCGCGAAGCCGCCCGCAGGCGCGTCCGGCGGCGCATCCGGTGGCGCGTCCCAGGGGCAGGCCGCGCCGGGAGGGGCCGCGAACGCGGCGCCGGCCGGGAGCGCGGCGCCGCGCGGAGGCGGTTCGTGAAGCGCTTCATCCTTCCCGTCTCCGTGGTGGTGGCCGCGGTGCTGGCGGGGGTCGGCGCGTACCTCGGCGCGTCCGGGCGCCTGGGCAGCCGGCGGGCGCAGGCGCTCCAGGATGGAGAGACGCATCGCCTGGTGCTGGAGACCGTGCGGAAGGAGCGGACGGAGCGCCCCGCGCTCGACGCGTCGCTGCGCAAGGTGGCGGATCGGACGCTGGGCGCCAGCGCCGAGGCCACCGACAGCGCGCTGCGCGGAAGGCTCAACCGGATCGGGGAGGAGATCGGACTGGCGGACCTCGCGGTGGCCACGGAGCCGGACAAGGACCGCGTGCTCACGCCGGCCCGCGCGGAGTTCCGCGCGGCGGGCGCGGAGAAGCGGCTGCGGGACGAGCCGGACTTCGTGGAGGTGCGCGGCTCCATCTCCGGCGAGGGGTCGCTGGAGCAGGTGATGCGGCTGGTCCACAGGATCCAGGTGGAGCCGTGGATCAAGCGCGTGGATTCGGTTCGGTTCGATCCCGTGAAGGGCGGGGAGCGCAGCCGCGTCACGGTGCGTCTCACCACCCTCTTCATGGAGGGGATCTCCGGGGCGCCGGTGCCGCCGCCGAGCGCCGAGGCGCTGGCCGGCTTCTCCCGCTATCAGGCCCTGGCCCAGCGGAATCCCTTCCGCCTGCCGCCGCCGCCCAAGCCGGCCCCGCCGCCCGCGCCGCCACCCGGCCCGGCGCCGCCGCCGCCCTCCTTCCCCTGGAACCAGTGGAAGCTCACCGGTCGGCTCGATGGCCCGCTCGGCGCTGAGGCGTGTCTCCGCAACGTGGCCACCAAGGCCACCGCCACGCTCGCTCCGGGCGCGCGGATCGGGGATGCGGAGTTCGTGCGCTTCGAAGAGGATCGGGCGGTGTTCCGGCAGGGGGAAGTGCTCTTCGGAGTGGAACTTGGCGCCACGATGGCGGACCGACAGGCGGTTCAACCGTGATCCGACCGCTCCCCGCGGAGCCCGCGCCGGCGGGTGCCGAGGTGCAGCCTGCTAGACTCGAACCCGGCCCACCACACCACGGCGTCGAACGGGTCCTCCCGGGGGCGGCGCCGCTTGCGGAGACGAGAGATGCGTGACCGTCTCGACTGGATCGCCCCGATCGTGGGCGCCGCACTCGCCGCCTCTGGCCATGGCCAGGAGCCGTCCGCAGCACCGCCGGCGCCGCCGGCTGCGCCCCCTGCGCAGGGCACCGCGCCCGGCGCCCCGCAGGGCCCCGCCGCGCCGGCCACTCCTCCCGCACCCGCCGCACCGGCTGCGCCCGCAGCGGGCGCCGCCCAGCCCGCCGCGCCGGCCGCCCAGGCGCCGGCCGCGATCCCGCCCATCCGGTTCAGCTTCAAGGACCAGACCTGGGACCAGGTGCTGGACTGGTTCAGCCGCACCACCCGCCTGCCCGTGGTGCGGGAGACGCCGGTGCCGCAGGGCACCGTGGACTTCCTCTCGCCGCGCAACTACACGCTGGCGGAGGCGCTGCAGACCCTGAACGTCCTCCTCCAGACGCAGAGCGTCATGCTGCGCCAGGAGGGCGACACGCTCTTCCTGCAGAAGCTGGATGACATGAAGCGGGAGAACGTGCCCACCTACGTGGGGACGCTGCCCGCCTCCGTCACGGACGACCAGATCGTCACCGTGGTGGTGCCGCTCCTGAACTCCCGCGCCTCGGCCGTGGCGGAGCAGCTCAAGGGACTGGTGGCGGCGTACGGCAGCGTCACCGCGCTGGAGCAGAGCAACTCGCTCATCGTGGTGGAGACCGCGGCCAACGTCCGCCGGCTCCAGAAGATCGTCAACGAGATCGACAAGACCGACGTCGAGAGCGCGATCGAGTACTTCCCGCTCCGCTCCGCGAAGGCGTCGCAGCTCCTCCAGAGCCTGAACGCCCTCATGGGCGAGCGCCAGGTGGAGTACGTGATCCAGCCGGACGGCAAGAAGGTGAAGGTCACGGAGGACAAGATCTCCGGGCTGGCCATCGCCGCGGACGACCGCGCCAACGCCATCATCGGCCGCGGAAACAAGGCCCGGCTGGAGCAGCTGCGCCGCACGATCGACATGCTGGACGTGCCTGCAGGCGGGGGACCGCGCACCATGCGCATGGTCCCGCTTTCGCGGGCCTCCACCGCGGAAGCCAAGCAGCGCGTGGATGCGTTCATGCAGACGCTGCCGGTGGATCGGCGGGCCACCGTGATCCCCATGCCGGAGAGTTCCCGCCTCACGCTGGTGGGAGACGCGGGCACCGTGGCGGAGGCCGCCCGGTTCCTGGAGGAGTTCGACGGCCCGGCGCCTGCCGGGGCCCAGGGCGAGCGGGGCGTGCGCGTGGTGCCGCTCCAGAACGGAACCGGCGCCGCCATGCTCCCGGCGGTGAAGGCGCTCATGACGCCGCGGCAGCAGAGCGCGGTGCAGATGACCGCCGGCGCGGATGACCGCAGCGTGATCGCCGCGGGCACCGCCGCGGATCTGGAGGCGGTGGCGGCCATCGTGGACGTGCTGGACCGGCCCGGCGCCGGCTCGCGCCAGGTGCGACTCCTGCGCGTGAACGCGAAGGATCCCGCCGCCGCGGTGGAGAAGGCGCGGCAGATCCACGCCGCGCAGTCCGCGGCCGGGGATCCGGCGCGGGAGGTGACCGTGTCGTTCGAGGGGCCGTCCCGACAGGTGATGCTGATCGGCGCGGCGCCGGCGATCGCGGAGTTCGAGTCCGCCCTGCGCACGGCGGAGGAGGCGCTGTCCGTGGATCGCGAGACGCGCCAGTTCACGCTGGCCAGCGCCACGCCCAGCCAGGTGGCGGCGTCGCTCTCCGCGATGGCGCCGCAGCTCCTGCGCGGCGGGGCGGGGCGGGCCCCGGGCGCGGCGCCGGAGTTCTCTCCGGTGGATCCGCTGCACCTCCTGGTGGTGACCGCGGCGCCGGAGGAGATGAGCGTGCTCGCGGAGACGGTGAAGGCCCTGGATCGGCCGGGCCCGCAGGACCAGCAGGTCCGCGTCGTGCCGATCAGCGGCACGTCGCCCAAGGCGCTGGTGGAGCGGGCCCGCGCCCTCTACACGCGCGGCGCCGCCGCGGCCGGGGTGCAGGACCTGCCGACTCCGGAGGTGGAGGTGGATGCGGACGCGGGCGCCGTGGTGATCGCGGGACGCCCGGCGGCGGTGTCCGCGTTCGAACGCGCACTGGCGGAGTCGCGGCGCCTGCTGCCGCCGGACCGCACCGGACGGCTCTTCACGCTCTCCACCGCCTCCGCGGCGGCGGTCGCGGAGCCGCTGCGGCAGGTGCTGGCGCGGACGGCGCCGATGGATCCCGCCCGCGCAGTGCCGGCGCCCACGGTCGAGGTGGTGGAGGCCACGAACGGCCTCTTCGTCTCCGGGGAGCCGGCGCAGCTGTCGGCCGTGGAGCAGATCGTGCGGCAGCTGGATCGCGCGGACCCCGGCGCGATGCCGCCGCTGCGGCTCCTGCAGATCCGGGCCGCGGACGCGGAGAAGCTGGCGGCCATGCTGATGCAGCGGTACGACGCGCGGGCCCCCGAGCTGAGGCGCGAACAGCCCGTGCGCGTCGACGCGGACGGCGCCACGAACACGCTGATCGTCACCGCCCACGAGACGGTCTTCCAGGAGATCCGGGACTTCGTGGAGGGCGTGAACCGGGCCGCGGATCCCGCGGGCCGGCGCGAGACCATCATCGTCCCGCTCAAGGTGAGCCGCGCGGAGGTCATCGCCCAGGCGCTGGACCGCCTCTACCCGCAGCCGCCGATGCCGCTGGACTCCCGCGGCCGACCGCTGCCGCACCTCCAGAAGCCCAAGGAGGTGTTCGTGGCCGCGGACGCCGCCACCAACAGTCTCATCATCGAGGCGCCCGCGGAGCGTCGCGCCGGATTCGAGGCCCTGGTGCAGCAGCTGGATCGCGTCTCGCTGCCGCCGCAGGGAGAGCTCCGGACCTGGCGCCTGGAGCGCGGCGAGCCCGCCGCGGTGGCCGCGGCCCTCCAGTCGCTGGCGCAGAAGGGCGTCTTCACCGCGCCGGCCGCGGAGGGCGGCAAGCCGATCGATCCGCAGGTGACGGTGGACGCGGCGTCGCGCACGCTCATCGTGGCCGCGTCGCCCGCGGTGTTCGAGCGCATGGAGCAGGTGCTGAACGAGCTCCAGGCGATTCCGCCGCGGCGCACGGTGCGGGTCTACGACGCGGGGGCCGTGAAGGCCCCGCAGCTGGCGGAGCAGCTCAGGGATCTCTACCGCCAGGCGGTGGATGGCGTCCCCGGCGCGGACGCCGTCGAGGTGAGCGCCGACGCGGACGCCGGCACGCTGATGGTGGTGGCGGACGAGGAGGCCCAGGCCCGCGTGGCCCAGATCCTCCAGGCCGCCCAGCAGGCCCATGGCGGCGCGGTGGACGTTCGGCTGCTTCCGCTGGAGCACGCCCGCGCCTCGGAGGTGGCGGAGGTGCTGCGGCAGATGGCGGCGGAGGAGCAGAGCGTCCTGCGCAGGAAGGGCGGCTCCAAGCCGGCGGTGGAGGCGGTGGAGCGGACCAACTCCCTCCTGGTCTCCGCGACGCCCGACCAGCATCCCGTGATCGCGTCCCTGGTGAAGGGGCTGGACGTGCGCGGAGAGGCCATGCCGCCGCTGCGGATCATCCAGCTGCGAAGTGCGGACGCGGCCAACCTGGCGGATGCCCTCAACCGCAACTACGGGCAGCGCTCCCCGGAGGAGCGGCAGGCCCGACCGGTGCAGATCACGGCCGACACGCAGACCAACTCCCTGGTGGTCAGCGCCCATCCGGACGCGCTCGCGGAGATCGAGGCGATCGCCTCCCAGGTGAACGACCTGAATCGCCCGGATGCCGCGGGGCGGGAGATCCGCATCTTCCCGCTGAAGGTGGCGCGGGCCCCGGAGCTGGCCAAGACCATCGACGAGATGTTCCCGCAGCCGCCGGTCCCGGTGGATCCGCGCGGCCGGCCGCGTCCGGAGCTCCAGCCCCCGCGCGAGGTGACCGTCCGCGCGGACCGGCAGACCAACTCCCTCATCGTGGATGCGCCGGCGGCGCGGCTGCCGGGGTTCGAGAAGCTGGTGGAGCAGCTGGACCGCGCCGAGGCCACGAGCGACGTCCAGGTGCGCACCTGGCGCCTGAAGCGCTCCGATCTTGAGAGCGTGGCCGGCACGCTGCGTCAGATGGCGGCGTCCGGCCAGCTGGGATCCAGGGCCGCCGGTGCCGCGGTGGTGGTGACCACGGATCCGGCCACGCGCACGCTGGTGGTGTCCGGTCCGGCGGATGCGTTCGGCCGCATCGACGAGGTGCTGAAGGGGATGGACGCGCCGAAGGACGGCCCGGCCACCGTGCTGCGCACGTTCAAGCTGAAGAACGCCCGCGCGGAGTCCATGGCGGGGATGCTGCGGGAGGTGCTCACCAGCCGCCTCAGCCGGGACCTCCCGGATTCCGCGGCGGACGTGAAGCAGCTCCTGGACATCACCGCGGACCGCAAGACCAACACGCTGATCATCAGCGCTCCGGACGCCATCATGCAGCTCGCGGAACAGCTGGTGAAGCAGCTGGACGATGCGAGCGCCGCCGCGGGCGACCCGGTGGTGCGCGTGCGGCCGCTCACCTTCGCGGATGCGGCGGGCGTGGCCTCCAGCCTGCAGGCGGCGCTGCCGTCCACGGTGAGCCGCGTCACCGGCGAGCCGATCTCCGTGAAGCTGGTGCCCGCGAGCGGGGCCAACGCCCTGGTGATGGTGGGCCTGGCGCCGGAGCTGGACGAGGTGGAGAAGCTGATCGAACCGCTGGACTCGCGGCCGGCGCTGGACGCGATCGACGCCAAGACGTTCGATCTCAAGTTCGCCAGCGCGGCCACCATCGCCCCCATCCTGGAGCGGCTCCTCACGGACCAGCAGGAGACGGATCCGCGCGTGATGCTGGAGCGGATGCGCCGCACCCGCGGGCAGCTGGACCTGGTGCCGCGGGTGCGCGTGGAGGCGGACCCGGCGGGCAACCGGCTCCTGGTCTCCGGGCCGCAGCGCACGGTCTCGCTGGCGGGCACGCTGCTGGAGCAGCTGGATCGGCGCGAGGGCGGGGAGCGCACGTTCAAGACCTTCACGCCGGCCCGCGGGGATGCGGCCCAGCTGGCCAAGGCCGTCACCGCCATCCTGGACGCGACGCAGCCCGGCGGCCGGCGCAGCGCCGCGGAGCTCCTGGTGGAGCCGCAGAGCGGCGCCATCGTGGTGGTGGGGGAGCAGGGCGCGGTGGGCGCGGCCATGGAGGCCCTGACCGCCGCGGATGCGCGGACCGTGTCCGCGCCGCAGGTGGATCTGCGCATGCTGGCCCTGAAGCACAGCGATCCCGCGAGCGTGGCCGCCGCCGTGCAGCCCCTCCTGGCGGACCGCTCCCGCTGGCCCGCCGGTCTGGCGGCGTGGGCCCGCAGCGGCGGCACCGTCGCGGAGCCGCGCGTGGCGCCGGACGCAGCCGGTGGCCGCGTGCTGATCAGCGCGCCGGCGGAGCTGATGCCGATGGCCACCGCGCTGGTGGCGCAGCTTGACGTGCCGCGCTCTCCGGGAAGCACCATGGACGTTCGCGTCTATCCGCTGAGCCAGGCGGACAGCGCGGACGTGGCCAAGGCCCTCCAGCAGGCGCTGGACAGCCGGGCCGCGGCCCGGCCGGGCGCCCCGAAGCCGGTGGTGGCCGCGGAGCGCAGCAGCAACTCCGTGGTGGTGACCGCCGCCGGTGACGACCTGGAGGCGATCGAGAAGCTCATCCAGCCGCTCGATTCGGGCGTGGCCAAGGAGAGCGCCCAGGTGCGCACCGTGTTCCTGCGGCAGGCGCGGGCCGAGACGGTGGCGCCGCTGGTGGAGAAGCTCCTGGCGGAGCAGAGCCTGGTGAATCCCGCGGATCTGCCGCAGTGGGCCCGCGCCGAGTACGTGCGCACGCGCCTCGCCGGCGCCGGGCGCACGCCGGTCCGGGTGGCCGCGGATTCGCGGCTGAACGCCGTGGTGGTGGCGGCGCCCACCGCGGTCCTGAACGTGGCGGAGCAGCTCATCGGCCAGCTCGATGCCGGCGGCGCGGCCGGCCAGGGTGAGCGAACGGTCCGCGTGCTCACCATCCGGGACGCGGAGGCCGGCGAGATCGCCTCGGCGCTGGAGCAGGTCTTCGCGGGCGAGAGCGGCGCGGAGCCGCCGCCCGTGATCCGCGTGAACGCCGCCAGCAACTCGCTCCTGGTGCGGGCGTCGGAGCGGCAGTTCGCCGTGATCTCGCAGGTGGTGGACCGGCTGGACAAGGCCACGATCAGCTCCGGGCGCATGCTGCGCACCGTGCCCATCGACCCGTCGCGGGCGGATGCGGCGGAGGTGGCGCGGCTGCTGGAGCGCATGGTGGGGCCGCGCGACGGAGGCGGCGTCGAGGTGATCCAGGTGGAGGAGCTGCTGCAGCGCTACGGCGGCGGCACCGCTCCGCCGCCGGCGCCGGGGAGCGGCCCAGCGCCGGCTGGAGCGGCCCAGCCCGCGGGGGCGGCGCCGGCGCCGAAGGGCGCGGCTGCGCCGGAGGCGCCGCGTTCGCTCGCGGAGCCCGTGCCGCCGGGGAGCTGGATGCGCCTGCGGCCCATGCACGAGCGCGTCCTGGAGCAGCTCTTCGCGGCCGCCGTGGACGTGCAGGCGGAGCCGCAGGAACTGCCCACGATCGCCGTGGACAAGGCGACCAACTCGCTCATCCTGCTGGGCAGCCCCAGGGCCGTGGAGCGGCTGGCGCGCCTGGCGGAGCAGGCCCAGGAGCAGCTCCCCGCGCCGACCAGCGTGGTGAAGGTCATCCCCATGCCGGAGGGTGTGGATCCGGTGCGCCTCCGGAACCTGGTTTCGGAGAGCCTGCGGCTGATGACGCCGGCGGGCGGCAAGCCGGGAGACCTGGCGCGGCGCACCAGCATCGTGGCGGATGCCGCCGCGCGAACGCTGGTCATCACCGCCACGGAACCGGACTTCCGGGCGGTGGCCCCGCTGGTGGCGGCCCTGGTGCGGGCACCGGTGGCCACGGAGCTGACGGTGAAGGTGTATCCGCTGAAGTCCATCACGGCCGCCCGGGCCGCGGCGGCGCTTCGCGACATCATCACGGGCGGACAGTCCGGGCAGGGCGGGCGCGGCGCGGAGCTCCCGCGGGAGCTCGCGGTGACCTTCCTGGCGGGCGGCCGCTCCGTGGAGGCCACCTTCGATCCAGCACGGGTGCGCGTGGCCGCGGATCCCGCGGCCAACGCCCTCATCGTGATGGGGCCGCCGGCGGCGGTGGCGTTCGCGGACCAGTTCGTCACGCTGGCGGACCAGCAGCCGCTGGACCAGCAGGCCACGCTGCGCCTCTTCCCGCTGCGCTACGCGGCGGCGGATGAGCTGGCCACCACCCTGCGCACGCTCTTCCAGGCCCGCTCCCGCAGCCAGGGCGGCGCAGGGCAGGGGACCGGTGAGGCGGAGTTCGCCCAGGATCCGCGGACCAACACGCTGCTCGTGACCGCGGGTGCCGAGCCCATGCAGGAGGTGGAGCGGATCCTCACTCAGCTGGACGTGGAGTCCGCCGCCGGCAAGGAGCCGCTGCGGATCTTCGACCTGGCCCACGTCTCCCCGCAGTCCGCGGAGAAGATCGTCAAGCAGGCGGTGCTGGGGAACGCCCGCCGAGCCACGGGGCAGACCCTGGTGATGGCGGAGGAGTCCGCGGGCCTCCTGGTGGTGCGGGCCGCACCGCCCGTCATGGAGGAGATCGCCACCGTCCTGAAGGAGATCGATCGGGAGGCCGCCGCGGGCTCCGAGGCCCGCGTGGTGAAGCTGGAGCGGGCCGACGCCCAGTCTGTGGCGGACGTGCTGCAGCGCTTCTTCGACGACCGCGCCAAGGCGTCCTCCGCGGGGCGGGCCCGCGCCGCCCAGCGCACCGTCTCCGTGGTGGCGGATCCGCGCTCCGGCACGCTGCTCGTCTCCGGAAGCGACTCGGACTTCGCCGAGGTCGAGCGGATCGTGAAGCAGCTGGACGCCCAGAACGCCGCGAGCGACCTCCAGTTCCGGATCTTCCCGCTGAAGTACGCGGAGGCGAGCGAGATCGCGGACACCGTCAAGACCCTGGCGGGCGAACTCATGATGAGCGAGATGCCCTTCATGTGGAGCCGCGGGCCGTCGACGCGGGCGTCGTCGCGGGACGCGTTCGCGGTGCGCGCGGATGACCGGCTCAACGCCCTCGTGGTGACCGGGCGCGGGGATCGGTTCGCCATGGTGGAGAGCCTCCTGGCGGCGCTGGACACGGCGCCGGCCGAGGGGCAGGCCCGCCAGATCCGCTTCTACCGCCTGAAGAACGCGGACATCCACATGGTGGTGCAGCTGGCCAACGACGCGCTCGGCAAGGGCGCCGCGGACCGCCGCTGGTGGGACGCGGAGAAGGCGTCGCGGGCCCGCATCGTGGCGGAGCCGCGGACCAACACGCTGATCGTCACCGCCACCGCGGCCCAGCAGGCGGAGGTGGCGGCGGTGGTGAAGGCGATCGACGACGCGGTGGCGGTGCCGCAGACCCAGACCGCGGTGCTGGCCCTGGAGTTCGCTCCCGCGCCGGAGATGGCGGAGACGCTCCGTCGCTTCCTGGCGGACCGCGCCCGCGCGGAGAACCGGCCGTCCAACGCGGCCTCCATCGTGGCCAGCCAGAGCGCCAACACCCTCCTGGTGGCGGCGAGCGCGGAGGACATGGCCACCATCCGCGACCTGCTCTCGAAGGTTGACCAGCCCAGCGCGAGCGGCGACCGCACCATCGAGATCGTGAAGCTCCAGAAGGGGCTCGCGCAGGACCTTGGCCGCATCGTGCAGGAGCAGTTCAGTCGCAAGGCCGGGGGCGCGCAGGGGGTCCTGGTGACGGCGGACGTCCGCACCAACAGCCTCATCCTCAACGCCCCCAACACGCTCTTCCCGCAGGTGAAGGCGCTGGTGTCCCGGCTGGACACTCCCACGGACGCGGACGAGACCGTCATCCGCACCTTCGCGCTCACCGGCGCCAAGGCGGACGAGGCCGTTCGCATCCTCTCCACCACGCTCCAGCTGGACGCCACGGGACGCACCCGCGGCATCACCATCCGGCTGGAGGAGGGGGAGCTGCCGCCGGTGCAGGTGAAGGCCCGCGTGGTGGCGGACAAGCGCTCCAACAGCCTCGTGGTCACCGCGACGCCCGAGAGCATCCCGGTGCTGGAGCATCTCATCTCCAAGCTGGATGCGGTGCCCAGCAAGCCGGAGCTGGAGTACCGCGTCCTTCCGCTCAAGTACGTGCAGGCGTCGGAGATGAGTTTCACGCTGCGGCAGATCGTGCGCGGCGGCGACGGCGGCGAGCCTGAGGTGCGGGTCGACTACGACCGGGCGGAGAACCGCCTGGTGGTGGGCGCCACGCCGGAGCAGTTCAAGGAGATCGAACGCATCCTCAAGGAGCTGGACCGCCCCAGCGAGCGGGCCCGCACCACGGACTTCGTGGCCCTCAAGCACGCCCAGGCGGAGCAGGTGCGCGAAGCGCTCTCCTTCTTCTACGGCCCCGCGGCCGTGGACGCGGACAACCCGGGCAAGCGCAGCGTGCTCCTGGTGGCGGATCCGGCCAGCAACTCGCTGGTGATCTCCGCCGCCAAGGAGGAGTGGGATGGCATCCGCGCGCTGCTGGCCAAGCTGGACAGCGCGGAGTACGACGCCAGCCTCCAGCTCAAGGTCCTGCCGCTCACGCACGCGGACGCGACCAGCGTCGCGGAGGCGATCAACGCGGCCTTCCGGGGACCCATGGAGCGCCGTCCCCAGGAGAACCCGCCCGCGCCGGAGGCGCCCAAGAAGGATGGCGACAAGAACCCGCCGCCCGCACCGGCCACGCTGGTGCCGCCGGACCAGTGGGTCAGCGCCGCGGCGGAGCCGCGCACCAACTCCATCATCATCTCGGCCAGCCGGCAGAACCTGAAGAAGATCGAGGACATCATCTCGCAGCTGGACGTGGCGGAGTTCGCCAAGCTCCCTGCGCCGCGGCTCATCCCGGTGCGCACCGGCAGCCCGGAGCAGCTCGCCAACGCCCTGCGGCAGCTCTACACGGATCGCACGGCGCGGGCCGGCGCCCCCGCCACCGGCCGGGACGAGGGCGGGCGCAGCGTCCGGATCGTGGGCGACGTCGCCAGCGGCGTGGTGATCGTGCGGGCCTCGGACGAGGAGTACCAGGCGATCCTCGCGCTTGCGGACGCGCTACAGCAGCAGGCGGATTCGCGCGGGCTGGCGGTGCACGTGCTGAAGCTCAAGCAGGCCCCGGCATCCCGGGTGGCCACTGCGGTCCGGGAGGCCTTCGCGGCGCGGGCCAGGCAGGCGAACCTGCCGTTCAGCATCCAGACCGATGCCGGAAGCAACGCGGTGGTGGTGGCCGCCACCGGCGCCCTGTGGACGGAGGTGGAGGCCACGGTGAATCAGCTGGATCAGCTGGCGCCGGCGGCGGGCCAGAACGTCCTCATCATCGATCTCCACAACGTGCCGCCGGAGACCGTGCAGCGCGTGATCCAGACCATCGGCCTGGACCGGGCCCAGCCCGCGGACAGCACCTCCCGTCTGGTGACGGAGCCCATCCGCGTGGCGCCGGTGCCGGCCCGCAACGCGGTCCTGGTGGTGGCCAACCCCGGTGACCGCGAGACCGTGGTGGCCCTCATCAAGGCGATCGACGAGGAGCCGAAGCTGGCGGAGATGCAGGTGCAGGTGGTTCGCCTGCGGAACGCCTCCGCAGCGATGGTGGTCCGCACCATCAACGAGATGCTGGTCCCCGCGGCCGCCGGCCCGCAGCTGGGAGCCGCGGGCAACGCGGCGGCGCAGGCGTCGCCGCTCCTGCGGGCCCTGCAGGAGCAGGTCCGCCGCCTCTCGCTGCGGCGGGATGGCGTCAACCAGCCGGACATCGTGCTGGACCTGGCCAAGCCCGTGAAGCTCCTGGCGGACGAACGCATGAACGCCGTGGTGATCGGGAGCAGCCCCTCCAACGTGGCCGCGCTCCGCGAGGCGGTGCAGCTCTTCGACTCCGTGCCCGCCGGCGACGGCGTGACGGTGAAGATCCTGCCGCTGGAGAACATGGCCGCGTCGCAGTTCGCCCGCGTGGTTCGCGAGCTGTTCCAGCAGGGACGCAACCTGGCCAACCTGCCCCTGACGCAGGTGAAGACCATGCCGGGCGGCGAGGTGGGCAAGGCCCTGGTGGGGGAGGTGGCCATCTCCGTGGACGAGCGCACCAACACGGTGGTGGTGGCCGGACGCGACGAGGCGGTGGCCTTCGTGGAGGTCCTGAAGCAGAAGCTGGACTCAGATGCCATCAACGGCTGGGTGGAGCCGCGGGTGCTGCCGCTGCGCTTCGCGGACGCCCGCGATCTGGCCCAGACGCTGCGCGAGGTGATGCCGGACGGCCAGCCCGGCGCGGGCGGAGGCGCCCGCGGCGGCGCGGACCTCAGCCCGCTCCAGCGGCAGGTGGCGCGGCTGCGGCTCCTGAAGCTCGGTCCGGACGGGGCTCCCAAGGCGCTGGATTCGGACACCTTCCAGCCCCTCACGCACCTCGTCATCCGGCCGGACGCCAATCTGAACGCCCTGGTGTGCGTGGGAACGCCCGCCAATCTGGACGTGGTGGCGGAGCTGGTGCGCATGATGGACGTGGAGGCCGCCAGCCCCAGCGCCCTGGTTCGCGTCTATCCGATCCAGAACGCCTCGGCCACGCGGCTCTCCACCACGGTGCAGCAGCTCTTCGAGGCCCAGTTCCAGGCCAAGGCCATCCGCGCGGAGGACCGCCTGAAGGTGGTGCCGGACGAGCGCACCAACAGTCTCGTGGTGAGCACCAGCACCCGCAGCTTCGCGGTCTTCGAACAGCTCCTGAAGCAGCTGGATCAGAAGGTGGCGCCGGAGATCAAGGAGATCCGCACCGTGGCCCTCAACTCGGCCTCGGCGGTGCGGCTGGCACCGATCATCCAGCAGGTGATGGATGCCCGCCTGGACCGGCTGCGCAAGATCCAGCCGGAGACGGCGGAACTGGAGCGCGCGGTGGTGGTGGCGGACAGCCGTTCGAACAGTCTCATCGTGGCCGCGGCGAATGAGAGCTGGCAGGTGGCGGAGAAGCTCATCGCCGATCTCGACCGCGAGAACGAGTCCGAGCAGGCGGGCATGAACGTGCTCAGCCTGAAGAAGGGGAACCTGGACCGGGTGGCCAACGCCATCAACCAGATCATGGACCGCCGCTACGCGGACCTGCCCGCGGAGGTGCGCCGGCGCGTGCGGCCGATGGTGCTGACGGATCCGCGCACCAGCAGCCTCATCATCGCGGCCGCCCCGGGTGACTTCGCGGACATCGAGCGGGTGGTGACCCAGCTCGAGGCCACGCCGCTGGATCCCGCGGTGGCGGTGGAGGTGATGCCGCTGGCCACCGCGCGGGCGGAGCAGTTGGCGCCGCGCCTCCAGACGCTCATGCGGGAGCGGATGCAGACGCTCGGCCAGGCCGAGACGCCTTCGGACCGGGTCTCCGTGGCCCCGGATCCCGGCAGCAACAGCCTCATCGTCGCCGCCAACGCGGAGAACATGGCCATCGTCCGCGGATTGGTGGACGCCCTCACCAAGGCCGGGGAGGAGGCCGTGGAAGGCCGCCAGGTGGAGGTGGTGCTTCTCACCAAGAGCCGTGCCCAGGACCTGGTGCCGGTCCTGAACGACCTGTACATCACGGAGCAGAACCGGCGCCGCGGCGAGTCCACCGTGAAGGCCACCGCGGAGCAGCGCCTGAACGCCCTGCTCATCACCGGCCTGGAGCCGGACGTGCAGACCGTGAAGCGGATGGCCACGGAGCTGGATGGCACGCGACCCTCCACGGTGGTGGAGATCAAGTACATCCCGCTGGCCAGCGCGAACGTGGTGGAGACGGTCAGCCTCATCGAGAACGTCCTGGCCGGCAACACCCTGGCCGGCGGGCGTCCCGGCCAGCAGGCCACCGTGGTGAAGTACCTGCGGCAGCTCCCCGGCGCAGCCGACGGCACCGCCACGGAGACGGAGGTGAGCGCGGCGGTGCGGGCCAGCATCTCGCTGGTGCCGGACATCCGCACCAACACCGTCATCGCCCGAGCGCCGCGTGACGCGATGGAGCTCCTGGACCGCATGATCCGGGACCTGGACCAGTCCAGCGCGGGCAGCCAGTCCATCAAGGTCTTCCGACTCACCAACGCGGACGCCCAGCAGATGGCCCGCGTGCTGACGGAGCTCTTCAACCTCAAGCAGCAGGGCAACCTCTTCGTGCTGAAGCCGCGCGAACCGGACGCTGCGGCACGGGCGGCTGCGGCCGGTGCCGGCGGCGCCGCCCCGGGCGCCGCGGCGCCGGGCGAGACGAGCCTCTTCGGCAGCGATCTCTCGCTGGTGCCGGACGCCCGTCAGGCCCTCTCCATCACCGTGGACAGCCGCACCAACAGCCTGCTGGTGAGCGGCACGCCCAACTACCTGGAGCTGGTGGACAAGGTGGTGAAGCAGCTGGACTCCCAGCCCGCCAACGAGCGCGAGACGATGGTCTTCGCCCTCAAGAACGCCACCGCGGAGGACGTGGCCCGCATCGTCACCCAGTTCGTGGACACCGACCAGAAGAAGGTGGTGCAGACGCTCGGGACCGGCCAGGTGGGTTCGGCCAGCCGTCTTCTGGAGCGGGAAGTGACCATCGTGGGGGACAAGAAGACCAACTCCGTGCTGGTCACGGCCAGCCCGCGGTACCTGGAGACGCTCCAGACCGTCATCCGGGAGCTGGACGTGGATCCGCCGCAGGTGCTGATCCAGGTGGTGCTGGCGGAAGTGACGCTCGGCAACACGGAGGAGCTCGGCGTGGAGTTCACGCGGTTCCGCGTCGGGAGCGTGAACGTGGCGGGCGGGTTCGGCCTCAACCGCGGCAACTTCGTCAACGGCGCCGCCCAGGTGCCGGGCCTCTTCGGATTGGCGCCGGCCATCTTCGGCGGGGCGGGCGTCCCCAACATCGCCATCGGCGGTGCGGACTTCGACCTGCTCATCAACGCGCTCAAGAGCCAGAACCGCGTCCAGCTCCTCTCGAATCCCAGCGTGATGGTGGCCAACAACACCCGCGGCCGGATCCAGGTGGGTGATACGGTGCGCCTGCCGGCCTCCGTCAGCTTCGGTGCCAACGGCCAGCAGTCCAGCGTGGTGCCGGAGGAGATCGGCGTCATCCTCCAGGTGACGCCGTCGATCAACCCGGACGGATTCGTGCGGCTGGAGATCGAGCCGGAGATCTCACGTCTCTCGGCGGAGACCACCAAGATCAGCGAGAACTTCGAGTCCCCGGTGATCAGCCGGCGTCGCGCCAACACCACGGTCACCGTGAAGGACGGCCAGACGGTGGTGATCGGAGGGCTCATCCAGGATCGCTTCGAACGCGTGGAGCGCAAGATCCCGTTCCTGGGCGACATTCCCATCCTGGGCTGGATCTTCACCAACAAGAGCGAGGACGCCCAGAAGACGGAGCTCCTCATCGTCATGACGCCCCACGTGGTGCGGAGTCCGGAGTCCATGCGGAAGCTCTCGGATGGGATGCTGGAGAAGATGTCCGTCGGCGAGGAGATGCGGGACCAGCTCCGCAGCGGCGAGTTGAAGGGTCTGGAGGGCATGGTCGACAAGGACGGACGCCTCGTGCAGCCCATGCAGGAGGGCGTGCTCGGACCGGTGCCCAAGAAGGATGCCGCCCAGGAGCGGCCCGGCCCGTGAGAGGAGCCGGCCTCACCATCCTGGCGTGCGCGGCGGCGTTGGCGGCCGGATGCGTCACGCAGCGAACCACCTCGGACGGCCGTCCGCCGGCGCCGGATCCGACGCCGGCGCCGGCCGTTCCCGTGTCGGCCGTCGTCAACACGATGACGGTGATCGCGGCGCCGCCGGTGGACACCAACGGGAACCTCTTCCGCGATCGCGTCGACGTGGAGGTCTACCTGTTCGCGCAGCCGCACCCGTCGCCGGTGCTGTGCGACGGGCAGTTCACGTTCGTCCTCTATCCGATGGGGCAGGCCGGCTCCCCGGGGCAGCGCGGGACCGTGCTCCGCACATGGACGATCCCGGCCGCGGCCGCCCGCGGCGCGGAGGCGATGTCGCTCATGGGGCCGTGCTACCGCTTCTCCCTGAGCCTGCTCGCGAACGGAGGCAGCGACCGGCTGGGCGCGGATTCCGTGGACCTCGTCGGCGCCTTCGAGGTCCCGGGCGCCCCCGTGGTCAACACGCAGAACGTGACGACGCTCCAGCTGGGCGCCATCCCCGGCACGTCCGCGCGGCCTGGAAGGCAGTAGGCTTGCCCGCATGAATCCCCGCCTGCGCCTCGCGGCGCCACTCCCGTTCCGCCCCGTCGCGGTGAAGGTGGCGGCCCTCGTCTCCACAGGTCTGCTGGCCGGCTGCCAGGTCCTGGGGCCCACGGCTCTCAGTGCCGGCCGGGGCGCGTACAACGACGTCATCGCCCGCACCAACTCCGAGCAAACGCTGGCCATGCTGGTGCGGATGCGGTACGCGGATCCCACCGGCATACTCACGGTCACCAGCGTCACCGCCGGTCTCAAGTTCAGCGCCAGGATCGGCGGGGAATTCGGGCTCGGTCCCACCACGAACTACGACGGGAACCTGGTGCCGCTCTCCGCAGGCGCCGCCTACGAAGACAACCCGACCATCACCTACTCGCCCGTGGACGGCCAGGCCTTCCTGCGCGAATGGCTCTCGCCGATCTCGCTCGAATCGCTCTGCCTCATCATGCAGGCCGGCGTGGACGAGGAGGTCCTGCCCATGATGCTCGTGGAGCGGATGAACGGACTGCGCGGCGGGCCGCACGCCTCCGCGGAGGAGCGCCGCAATCTCCGCCGCGCCATCCAGCTGCTCGCGGAGCTGCGCCGAACGGGTGCCGTGGCATGGGTGGAGGCGCCGCCGATGCCGATCGCCGGCGCGCCCGCGCCGGCCGGCGCAGGCAGCGGGAGCGGCGGGAGCGGATTCGAGCTGATGCTTGCCCCCATCAGCGAACAGGACGCCGCCGAGGCCGCGGAGCTCCTCCAGCTCCTGGGTCTCTCCCGGCCCGCCAGCGGCCCGAACGGCGCGGCCATCCGCGTCCCGCTCGTCCTGGGGGTGCGAACGCCGGGCTTCTGGGGCGTGGCCGTGGAGACGCGGAGCGTGGCGGGCATCATGCAGCACGCCGCGGCGGCCATCGAGGTTCCGGAGCGGCACATCCAGGAAGGCGTGGTGCGCCCCTCGCCGCCGCTGGAGTCGGACGATGCGCCCACCTTCCGCATCCGGTCATCCAGCGCGCCGCCGGAGCATGCGAACGTGGCCGTCCAGCACCGCGGCTGGTGGTTCTGGGTGGACGACAAGGACTTCCAGAGCAAGCGACTCTTCAAGGACATCCAGATCCTCTTCCAGAACCGCCTCGCGCAGGCCACGAAGGGCACGCAGACCGCGCCGCTCCTCACCATCCCCGTGGGTGGCTGACGCGGCGTCCACGCTCCCGCACGGATCCCACCATGATCGCCATCACTTC
This sequence comes from Phycisphaerales bacterium, assembly GCA_046350535.1. Classification (GTDB taxonomy): domain Bacteria; phylum Planctomycetota; class Phycisphaerae; order Phycisphaerales; family SM1A02; genus VGXK01. Next base: position 3,019,657 of record JAXMAG010000001.1, on the reverse strand, counting down.
GCCGCGACTCCGCCGCTCCGCCACCGTTCGCGCCCATGCCGCCCTGCGCCTGCTGGCGGCGGCAGCGGTGGCGGCCCTCCCCGCCGCAGCCTCCGCGGATGAGGGGATGTGGCTCTTCACGAACCCGCCGCTCCAGCAGCTCCGCTCCGCGTACGGCGTGGAGCTGACCCCGGAGTGGCTGGAGCACGTGCAGAAGTCCGCGGTGCGCTTCTCCACGGGCGGCTCCGGCTCCATCATCTCCCCCGACGGCCTCGTGATGACCAACCACCACGTGGCCAGCGACATGCTCCAGAAGCTCTCCACCCCGGAGCGGGACCTCCTGGCCACGGGCTTCCGGGCCGGCTCGCGGGCGGAGGAGCTGCCCTGCCCGGACCTGGAGCTGAACGTCCTGTGGAACGTGAAGGACGTGACGGACCAGGTGAACGCCGCCGTGCCGGCGGGGGCCTCCGTCGCGGAGGCGGGGAAGGCCCGCCGCTCCGCGATCGCGGCCATCGAGAAGAAGGCCCAGGAGGAGAGCGGGCTGAAGAGCCAGGTGGTGACGCTCTGGAACGGCGCCCGCTTCCACCTCTACCAGTACCGCCGCTACACCGACGTGCGGCTCGTCTTCGCGCCGGAGCAGGCCATCGCCTTCTTCGGCGGGGACACGGACAACTTCGAGTATCCGCGCTTCGACATGGACGTCACCTACTTCCGCATCTACGAGGATGGGAAGCCGCTGCGGCCGGAGCACTACCTCCGCTGGTCGCAGGGAGCGCGGGAGGGGGACCTGGCGTTCGTGGCCGGCCACCCCGGCACCACGCACCGCGGCTACACCGTGGACCACGTGCGCTCCATGCGGGACGTGGGGACGCCGCGGCGGCTCCAGCGCCTCTGGCGCAGCGAGGTGAAGACGCAGACGTTCGCGGGCCGCTCCGCGGAGCACCGCCGCGTGGCCCAGGACGATCTCTTCGGCATCGCCAACGGCCGAAAGGCGGTCACCGGCATCATGTCCGGGCTGGCGGATCCCGCGATCCTCGCCGCCAAGGACGCGGATGAGCAGGCCCTCCGGACCTGGGTCGCCCAGCACCAGTCGCCGGACGACGCGCGGCGCACGCTGGCGGCGTTCGATGCGATCGCCAAGTCCCGCGCCACCGCCGCGGATCTGGAGCGCCGCGACGGCGTCCTGGAGATGCTCGCCCGCGGCGAATACGCCAGCCGCGCCCTCCATCTGGTGCGCCTGGCGGACGAGCTCCCGAAGCCCACTTCCGATCGCCTCCGCGAGTACGGCGACGCCCGCCTCCCGTCGCTCTACCAGGAGCTCTACTCGCCCGCGCCCATCTACGACTTCTACGAGACCTGGAAGACGGAGCAGGCGCTCCTCTACGCCATTGAGACGCTGGGCGCCGGAGACCCGATGGTGCGCGTGCTGCTGGCGAACAAGAGTCCCCGCGACCGCGCGGAGGAGCTGGTGAAGGGCGTCTCCTTCAGGACTCCGGAGTCCCGCAAGGCCCTGGTGGAGGGCGGCGGCGCCGCGGTCCGCGCGGCCATGGTCAACGACCCCATGCTGGCGCTCGTGGCGGCGCTGGACCCGGATGCCCGCGCCCTCCGCAAGCGGCTGGAGGACGAGGTGGAGTCCGTGGAGCGCGACGCCTATTCGCGCATCGGTGCCGCCCGCTTCCAGGCCCGCGGCGACGGCGCCTATCCGGACGCCACCTTCACGCTGCGGCTCGCATTCGGTCCCATCAAGGGGTACGCGGAGGAGGGCAGGACGGTCCCCGCGTTCACCACCATGGGAGGACTCTTCGAGCGTGCGACGGCGCGGCGCGGTGAGGAGGGCTTCCAGCTTCCGGACTCCTGGATGAAGGCCCGCGAACGCCTGCCCGCGGATCTGCCCTTCAACTTCGTCTGCACCGCGGACATCATCGGCGGCAACTCCGGCTCCCCGGTCATCAACAGCCGCGGGGAGGTGATCGGCCTCATCTTCGACGGCAACATCCACACGCTGGTCGGGGACGTGCAATACGCAAACGACGGCCTCGGCCGGGCCGTGGCCGTGGACTCCCGCGCCCTCGTGGAAGCCCTGCGAACGGTCTACGGCGCGAACGACCTGGCCGCGGAGATCACCGGCGCCGCGAACCCGAAGTAGGGCGGGGCACTCTGGTTGGCGGTAGGCAGGGGTGGCGAGCGTTCTGCGCCCGGGGGCGTCCGGCGTGGTGCCGATTTTTTTCCTTCCCAATTGCATCCGCTCCGTCGATACTTCCGGAGTCCGGGTGGTGTGGACGAGATGTTCCGCGGCGCCAGGCGGTGCCGGGAGCTGAGCCGACGCAACTGAGAGGAGCGCGACCCATGGCCGGAGCGAACACCCATCGGAGGTCCCTTGTCCTTGCCTCGCTCACGGTCGGGAGTTGCGCCGCGGTGGCCTGGGTCACTGGCAGCCTGGGATTCGCGCCGTCCGGCTTCATCGCTCCTGAGCTGGCGGCGCTCAAGAACACCATCGAGGCGCAGCGCACGCTCCTCCGCAACCTCTCCGTGGAATCCGAGTACACCGTCACCGGCGGCTCCGAGAGCCAAGTCCGCTACTTCCGGGATCGGCTCGTGATGGACGGCACCCGCTTCCTGTACCGCTCGGAGTGGGCGGTCAGCGCGGATCCGGGGGCGCAGCGCTTCAGCCGGTTCGTCACGTTCGACGGCTCGAAGGGCGTCGTCGGGTTCCGCCCCGGGAGCGCCGGGAGTTTCGAGAGTCCGGAGCCGCTCCGGGAGTGGTTCGTCCTGCCACAGAGCGACTTCTTCGCCGCCTGCGCCTGGTATCCGTCTCAGCAGCTCACGCATCAGCCGCAGATCGATGGAGACCTTTCGTTCGTCCTCGGGTCCGGGCGGGCGTCGCTCCGGCCGGACCAGGAGACGATCGGCGGCCACGCGTGCGCCGTGGCGGACGTGAAGGACGCAAGCGGCTCGATCGTGCGGACCTACTGGCTGGCGCTCGATCGCGGCGCGCTCCCCATCCGCCAGGAGTTCTGCCGTGGCGGGAAGGCGACCCTGGTCCGAACGATCACCGACTTCCTGGAGCTCCCGAACGGCGCCTGGATCCCCGTAGCGGGCGCGACGCACGTCGATCCGCATCCGGAGATGGCGGAGACGGCTGCCGGGAGCGTCCGCGAGTTCCGCGTGCTCACCGCCCCGGATGGGGGCCTGAGTGCGAGCATCGCGCCGCCACCGGACTCTGCGTTCGATCCCTACCAGTACCTGTCGCCCGGCTCGCCCATCCCGCCCGCGCCGGCAAGCTAGGCACGGGGCGCCGCCGTCGGTCGGCGTATGCTCATTTCCGTGCGGGCATCGGCGCCTTCATCCAGCGTCCGGGTTGCGCGATCGGCGGGCGCGATCCTGTTGATCCTGGCCGGCGCGGTGATGGCCGGTCCGGGCGCGAAGGACCCGCCCCAGGCGCCGGACCTGGCACGCGTCGCAAGCGCCATTGAGATGCCGTGTACGGGCGACCAGCTGACGAAGAGCGTCAGGTGGGAGCGACTGGAGAATGCGGCTGCCGTCGCGGAGCTGATGAGGTCGCTCTACACTCGAACCGCAACGAGGATGGCGGAGGCACAAGCGACGTTCCTTGCGGAAGAGGTCGCGGCCAGGAGCAACGAGCCACCATCCGGACGCGATACGGGCCCACTGTGGAGCCGGGTTGAGGACGCGCGGGCGGAGGTCCTCCGCCCCTTCTGGAGCGAGGTTGAGGCCATCGTGTCGGCTGTGGTGCCCGACGGTCAGGTCGGAGCGGTGATGGATCGAATTCGCGGCCGTGCGGCCCTGCACGATTGGGAGCGGCGCCTGGGACGATTCCAGGCCATCATGCGGCCGCCGCCGGACCTCCGGAGCCTCCTTGGGCGGATCAGATTGGCTTCCTCGCCTGGAGCCAGGGACGCGATCGTGGTGGCAACCAGCTCCACCGATCCCCCAAGCTCCGAATTCGACGCGCTGGTACAGGCCACGCTCTCGCAATACGAAGGGATCGTTGGGCGGCAAGTCGACGAGTTGGCGCGCCGTGCCGGAGTTGAGCGAGGTGCGCTCGAACCCGCATCACGAGCCCGAGCGAGAGCAGCTCGCCTGCAGCTTGAGTGGTCGATGGTGAAGTCCGGGCAACGTGCGATCGAGGAGATCGCCTCGCTTGTCCAGGCGACGTGGGGAGCGGATGCGGCGGCGGAGATGGAGGTGAGACTCCACGCACTCATCTGGCCGCGGCTGTTTGACGTGGAGCGCCCGGTCAGAGTGGCGGATCCCCTGGCCCGGCCCCCGGTATGGGAGGATTGCCTCGCCGGGCCTGCCCGCACGGGGCTCGTGCGACTGCACCGCGACATCCTCGCGCAGGTCTCCCTGCATCTGAAGGCCGGCGAGTTTCCACTTCCGCCGCATGACGCCGACATGGATGGGAGCCATGACCGGTTCCAGTTGCGAGCGTTGGCCTTGGAGCGGCTGTTTCACGAGCGCTTCATTCAACCCAAGGCGGGGGGAGCACCACATGCGGAATAGCCTCGCAGGCGCGAGCGCGGCCAGGCCCGCTCAGCGCGCCGTCATCCTCGGCCCGACGGCGGTGTCCGTGTTCGACGTGGCCGGACGCTGCATCGGACTCGTCTGCGGATCGGCGGCCGCTTCCGGGCAGCGGCGGGTCCGCCTCTTCTGTCTCCTGTTGTTGGCTGCCTCTCTCTCCCGTGCGGCGTGGGCCCAGGCAGCGGTGGCCAGCGGCGCGTCAGCGGACCTCGCAGCCAGGTTCGCTCGAGAGATGAAGGATGCGGCCGTCGGGATGCCGCAGCGGATCGAGGTGCGGACAGAGGACGAAGTGAGATGGACCGTTGAGGGGGCCCCGGAGAAGGGCGAGCAACTCGTGACATCGCCGGTGCTGCTCGTCACGGTGCTGTATTCACCCGACGGGCGGAGAGTTCTGAGCTGGCGGCCCGAGTCGGAGACGGCCACACCGCCGGAAACGCAGCGCCGTCGCGGCACGGCATTCGGTAGGCGGCAGGCCGTGTTGCGAAACGACAGTGGCACCGTCATGCTGGAGCCGTATGCGGCTGCGCCGTCGCAGTGCTCCGGGTTGGGTCTACTGGACCAATCCGGGATGTTCGTCTTCGGGGATTCTGAGCGGGATGGGTGGTGGTTCTGGTTGTCGGTGGCCCAACCGAGGCTCAAGTCTGAGGCGCCGATCAGGACATGGGAGCTGGGCTGGACGGGCGTTACATACACCCTGGAGATGGACCCCGCGGCGGGTGCGAGGGTGGGCGGCGTCGGATGCGTCATCACGGATCAGAATGGTGTCGAGGCACTGAGAGCCAAGGCCAGAGTCTCCGAGTGGACCGAGTACCAGGGCGCGGTTGTGCCTGCAGCCATCGAGAGCACGAGCGTGATGCGCCTTGCTGGTGCTCCCGGCGCTGCAGGCCCCGGTGGCAAGAACGGCATTCGCGTTGCGAAGACTCAACACCGCCTCGTCGTCACGGCGCGAAGCGGCGTCACGCCCAAGGAATTCGAAGATGCGTGGGAGCGAATCGTGCGACTCTCGGCGGGGGAGGAGCTGCACGACTTCGGCGCGAAGTTCACGGCCCAGGGCGGGAGCCGCGTCTTTGAGGTCGCGGGCCAGAAGTATCTGGCGCCCGAGCCGATCGATTCATCCGAGACCGGGCCGATAGAGGAGCTCGTTCGCAGATCCAAGCGCCTGGAGTAGGGATGACGGCGGGTATCCGGGCTCTCCCCCCCAAACCGCGACTCTGGATTGGATCGCCCCGCGGCGGGAGGTAGGCTCTTGGGCATGTCGCGAAGCCGCCTGATGATCTGGGTCCTGGGCGCGGTGGGTGCGTCTGTGGTGGGCGGTACCGCGGGCGCGCAATGCCAGTACCAGTCGACGGCGTCGGTGGTGGCGGCGTTCCCGTGCGGGTGGCCGAACTCCCCCGAGCTGTTCGCGGCGGAGGCATTGAGCAACACCGGGCAGGTGGTGGGGCATCGCCGGACGTGTCCGCCCGACTACTACTCCAGCATCGCGTTGACCTGGACCCCGGGGTCCCCGATCCAAGAGCTCCCCGTGCCCGCGGACGTGACGAGCGCCGAGGCCTGGGATGTGAACGACTCCGGCATGATCGTGGGCGGGTTCTACACCGCCATCAAGCACAACTGGGGCTGCGTGTGGACCGACCAGGGCTTTGTGGAGATCCCGCCCGCGCCCGGGGGGGATTTCTGCACTCCGTATGCCGTGAACTCGAGCGGCCTGGTGGTGGGGGAGCGAGGGTACGAGCTTGGCTCCCGCCCGTTCATCTGGGACGCTGGCAGCATCGTGGAGATTGACCCCGGGCCGCTCGAGACTGGAAGGGCGTGGGATGTCTCCGACTCGGGGTATGTCGTGGGGCACATCGGGTGGACGAGCACCAACCGGAAGGCGTTCCGTTGGAAGGATGGCGTGCTTGAGTTCCTCCCTCCACTCCCCGGCGCCCTTGGGGCCGACGCTCGCGCGGTGAACAGCAGCGGCTGGACGGCGGGGAGGTCGTACATGGCATTGCCTGGTGGGGGATACAAGGGGGTAGTCACGCTGTGGGTTGAAAGCACCCCGGTCGAGTTGCCTTCCATTCCGGGATTCCCGGTCGGGCTGCCACAGTGGATCAACGACCAGGGTGTGGTTGTGGGCACGGTGGAAGCCCTCCCGGGGTCGACGCCTGCTCCTCGCGGCGTGCTCTGGACGAACGGTCAGGTGTACCAGCTCCGGTCGCTGATCCCGGAGGTGTGGCCCAACTACTTCTACGCCCTGGGCTTCAACGACCAGGGCGAACTCCTGGGGTACGCCCCCCCTGGAGGGGTACCAACGCTCACGATCAACTCCCCCATCGCGTCCAGCCCGGGGGACATCACGGGCGACTGCCACGTGGACGGCCGGGACCTCGGCCTGCTCCTCGCCAACTGGGGCGCAGCGGGCGGCCTGGCCGACACGAACGCAGACGGCACCGTGGACGGCGCCGATCTGGCGGCGATCGTCGAGAGCTGGACCTGGTAGCGCCCTTCGTCCGGCTCAAGGTAGTCGCGCTCACCCAGGGCGGGAGCGGAGCCGCGACCCTGCGGCACAGCGGCCGGCTAGCAAGGCACCGTCGCTGCTCATTCACCCTCTGTCCCGTGTTGCGGTCCGCCTGATCCCACCTGGAAAGGCGGGACCGGGGAGTCGCCGAACCCACGACTCGCTTGTCACGGAACTGGGGATCCAGGATTCGAACCTGGACTAAGTGGTTCAGAGCCACTCGTGCTACCGTTACACCAATCCCCAAGTCGTCCCGGGACCCGCTGACGCAGGCTTTTCCGGGGGAGGGATCGTAGCACACTTCCCGGGGGTTTCGCCACGTTCCGGGACCCGGAAGGTGCGGTCCTGAGGGCCATCCGCGGTGGAATCCCGCCCTCCCGGCGGCCTCCCCGCGGACCCGGGGTAGGTTCGATTCATGCAGCGCTTCGCCGCCATGGTGCTGTGCGTGGCCTTCGCTGGGCAGGCCCACGCGCAGACGGCAGGTACCCCCGGCCCGGTTCGCGCCCCGGCGACGGAAGGGGTGACGCCCGCGTCGCCTGTCGCGCCGTCCCAGCCCCCATCGCAGGCGCCTCCGAGGGTGAACGGCCGCATCTTCACAAGCCCGGTGGTCGACGCCACCGGGGTGCATCAGCTCCAGATCCGCATCAAGGATGGGGACGCCGTCACCACGGTCGACGGCCGCGTGGTCCCCAAGCAGCAGGTGAGGCTCCTCAAGGGCGGGAAGCTCCAGATCCTGGAGCCGGATGGGCGCGTGCGCTTCAGCGTGCAACTGCCCCGCGGCGGCACGCGAGTCGGCGATGGCGTCAGAGGGTCTGCGCCTTCTACGCCTTCTGCCCCCTCCGCGCCTCCCGCGCCCTCAGCAGGCTCGGCCCCGCCCACCACGACGCACTCATCCACATCCGCGTCGCGCCCGCCGGCCGCGCCCCCGGCTCCACCGGCCTGAGCGCGAATCACCCCGCCGGCGCCGCGCTCTCATCCGCGGGCTTGGGCGGGTCCACCACCTGCGACACCACGATCCCGGCCAGCATCAGGCCACAGCCGAGCCACTGCACCCAGCCGAGGGACTCGCCGAGCAGGAGCGCCCCCGCGATGGCCGCGAACACGGACTCCAGGCTGAGGAGGAGCGCGGCGTGCGATGCCGGCGCCACCGCCTGCCCCACCACCTGGAGCGTGAACGCCACGGCGACGGCGCCCAGGCCCAGGTACAGCACGGAGGGCCACGCGGCATCCACGCCGTGCAGGGCGGCCCGCCAGTCCGTGCCGTACTGCATCGCGGTGGCCGCGGTCCCCACGAGCGCGGTGAGGCCGAACTGCACCACGCTGATCAGGATGGCGTCGCTGCGCGGTGACGCCCAGCCCACCACCAGGACGTGGCAGGCCCACACCACGGCGCAGGCCAGCACCAGCAGGTCCCCGCGGTTCACCTCCGGCAGTCCGTGCACGCTGAGGAGGTAGAGGCCCGCCACGGCCGCACACGCTCCCACCCACACGGGCCAGCCGGAACGCAGCCCGAACAGCAGGCCGATCGCAGGGACGAAGAGGACGTACAGCCCGGTGATGAACCCTGCGGCGGCGGCGGTGGTGGCTCCCACGCCCGCCTGCTGGAGCATGCTCGCCGCGGACATGGCCAGCCCCGCGGCGGCGCCGCCGATCAGCTCGCGGCGCGTGATCCCGCGGCGGCGGAGGCGGATCACCGCCATCGGCAGCAGCGCCAGCGCCCCCATGCCGAACCGCAGCGCCGTGATGGGCGCCACACCCACGCCCGCCTGGTCCGCCCACTTCTGGGCCACGAACGCCACTCCCCAGATGAGCGCCGCCACGCCGAGCAGCAGCTCCGCGCCCGCGACGCGGAGGCTCCCGTGCTGCGTCCCGCCTGCCGTCACTGCGTCCACACCAGCCGGTAATGCCCGGAGAAGGCTCCCTGCGGCGTGGTGAGGACCGCGTGCACCTCAAGCGTCTCCTGCGCCGCCGGGGCCGCGTCCACCGGGAGCTGCACCACCACGCGGTACGTCCGGGTGACGCGGTCGAACGTCGCCCGGTTCACCTCGCGGTCACCCAGGTCCAGCGGCCCGGCCCCCAACCGCTGGCCTGCGTAGCGGAGCTCCACCTCCAGCATGCCGATCCCGCGGGTGGTCTCCTCCTCCTCGTCCAGGCACTCCACGTGCACCTCCACCGTGGGCACCGGGGCGCCCGGCATCCGACGCGTGAGCGGATGCACGCGGATCGATCGGGGAACGTACGGCCACGATCCCGCGGCGGCCTCCGCGCTCCCGGCGTCCGTGGAGGAGGGGAACGGGTCGGAAGACTCCCGCGGCGAGGCCGTCAGCGGGCCCAGGGGTTTGCTGCAGCCGAGCGCCCACAACAAGGCACCAAGCCACGCCAGGGCGCCGGCCGCTCCCGGACCGCGGCGTTCCCTCCGCCCGGAGGCGGGCGGAGCGCGGCGGGTGGTCATCGAGGGCCCCTGATCCACGCGGCCAGTCTACGGGGAGCGGCCCCGCGGGATAGCATGCCGTCATGAGCACCATCCGGTCGCGCATGAAGGCTGCTGGGGCGCTGGGCGCCGTTGCCGTGGTCGTCTGTTCTCTTGCCGCTGCCAGGCCGGCGCCGCAGGGCGCTCCGCCCGGCGCGCCCGGAACATCCGGCGCGCAGGGCGTTCCCGGTGCGCCAGCCGGCGCGCCTGGCGCCCAGAAGGCTCCGGCGATGCCGCCTGGAGCGCTGCCGCCGGTGCCGGCGGTGCCGCGTTCGGACGGTACCTACCGTGATCTGCAGGGCAACGTGCTCACGCCGCCCGCGGTGATGGCGGGCACGCGCTTCGAACCCTGCCCGCCATCCCTGGCGAAGCATCTCGGGCTCGACGCATCCCAGTGCTCGGTGCTGGACCACGTCAAGCCGGAGCTGCCCGCGGCGCTGGCGGGACTGGAGGCGCATGACATCATCGTGGCCGTGAACGGCTCCACGAACGCCTCGCCGGAGGCCATTCGGACGGTGATCCGCGCCATGAAGCCCGGAGACGTGCTGCATCTCACGGCCCAGCGCGCGGGCAAGCTGATCCGCGCGGAGGTCACGATGGTCCCGTGGGAGGCCAGCAAGGCCGTGCGGCCGCTCAGCCACGACAGCGTGAAGCCTCTTCCTTCCCTCCAGTCCGTGGCGCCGCCGCCACCGACGGCGGCCCAGGTGGCGCAGCTCCAGGCGCGGGTGGAGGCGCTGGAGCGGCAGGTGGCGGCCCTCGCCAAGCAGGTGAGCGCGGCCAGCAAGCAGCCCTGAGTTCGGGCGGGCCGGGTCCGGTCAGTTCAGGACCTGGATCACGCTGTAGTGGTCCAGGTTCAGTGTGACCAGCTCCCCGTCGTCGCGACGGATCTCCAGCCGGTCCAGCCAGAGACGGTCGTTGCGGGCGTGGGCGAACCACGATCCGGTGGTGGCCTGCCGCCAGCGGACCACGGTGCCCTCCACCTGGGTCGTCCAGACCTTCTCCACCTGCGGCATCTGCTGCGTGACGCGAACCCGCGTGCCGGGCTGTAGAACGACGGTCTCCAGGGACATGGAGCGGCGAGTATAGCGGTCCAGCCCGCCCGGCCCTTCCCGCGTCCGTCACTCGAGCGGCTGCGGGCCCACCACCACCAGCGTTCGGTCCCGTTGCCAGCACTCCCGGAGCGCTCCGCGAACGTACGAGTCCACGCCCTCGAACGTCACCCCCGCAGCCTCCGCGGCCAGCTCGTGGAGCGATCGCGGCCGCCCTAGGCGGTGCACGTCCGTCGCGATGGCGGCGGCCCGGGCGGAGGCGCTCTCCCCCTGCATCACCAGGCGGCTGCGGTAGCCCACCATGGCCCGGTCGAACTCGTGCCGCGTGATGCCTTCCCCGAAGCGATCCAGCTCCGTGCGGATCTGGGCCAGCGTGGTGCCCGCCCGCTCCGGCGTGCTGCCGGCGTAGATGGTGGTCATCCCGCGATCCCGACCCTGGCTGACGCTGGCGCCCACCGAGTAGCAGAGGCCGCGCTTCTCGCGCACCTCCGTGAAGAGCCGGCTGCTGCTCTCCCCGCCCAGGATGCGCACCGCCAGGCGATGCAGCACCGCCTCCGGCCGCCGCTCCTCCGGAGCCCACAGTCCCATGGCCAGGTGCGACTGGGCGCTCTCCGCCTCCTCGTGATGCGTGCCGTACCGCGGCGGTGCCGCCTGCACCGGCTCGGCACACGCGCCGCTCCACCCGCGCAGGAGCGGCCGGACGCACGCCTCCACCGCCGCCGCATCCACCGCCCCCGCGACGGCCAGGATGGAGCCGCCCGGCCGGGCCCGCCGGCTCCACTCCGCCCGCAGCGACGCCGGGGTGAGGGCCTTCAGCCCCTCCGCGTGGCCGTACCCCGAGCGGTTCCACGGCGCGGGGAGGTGGTGCTCCACCAGGCGCACCATCGCCAGGTGCTGAGGTTCGTCATCCAGGCCTTCCAGGGCCTGGAGCGCCAGGCTGCGAACGGCCTCGAGGTGAGCCGCGTCCAGTCGCGGCGCCGTGACCATCCCCGCGATGAGCGGCAGCGCCCGCTCCAGGTTCCGCGAGAGGAGCGTGGCGGTGATCATGAGGTGCTGCGAGGAGGCGCCGGTCCGCCGCTGGACCCCCAGCAGGTCCAGGGCGTCGCTGTGGGCCCGGCTGTCCATCTCGCCCGCGCCGCGCAGGAGGTACTCCGCCAGCAGCGTGGACGCGCCCTCCCCGGCGGCCCCGTCCGGATCCCCCGCGGCCCCCACAGGGAGGAGCCACGTCAGGCCGCAGCTCTCCACGCCCGGCATCCGCTCCACCGCCAGCTTGAAGCCGTGATCCAGCTCCCGCAACTCCAGGTCCGCGCCCATGCTCACGTCCGTCCTCCCAACCATGACTCGATCGAGTGCATCCCCGCGGGCCGCTCCGCGAGCCACGCCGCCAGCCGCAGGGCCCCCAGCGCGAACACGTCCCGCGTGGTCGCTCGATGCCGCACCTCCAGGATCTCTCCCGGACCCGCGAACATCACCACGTGCTCCCCGATGATGTCGCCGGCCCGGACGGCCGCGATCCGCTGCCGTGGAATGGGGTGGCCGCCGCTGGCCGCCGCATCCGCGAGCGCCAGGGCCGTCCCGGAAGGGGCGTCCTTCTTGTGGTGGTGGTGCCACTCGATGATGTCCGCGTCCCAGCCGCGGCCGAGCATGCGGGCCGCGTCCGCCACCAGGCGGCGGGCCACCGCCACGCCGAGGGAGGTGTTGGGCGCCACCATCACCGCGGCGCGCTCCGCCGCCCGCTCCAGGGCCGCCATGGTCTCCGCGGTGAGCCCGGTGGTGCCCACGAGGAGCGGGCATGGCTCCTCAGAGGCCACGAGCGCCGCCTCGCGAGCGCCGGCGTCGGAGGAGAAGTCCACCACCACGTCCGCCCGCCGGTGGCCGCCTCGAGCCGCGCGCCAGGCCGCCGCATCGCCGTGATCGAGCGCTGCAACCACCCGGAACGCAGGGTCATCCGCCGCGCACGCCAGGATCCGCGCGCCCATTCGTCCCCTGGCGCCATGCATCACCACTCGAACGGGCCGGCTGCTGCCCGCGCCGGTGTCGGTGGCGCTTCGACCAGCCTTGGACTCTGCGTGGGTCATGGGTGCGCTCCCGGCGCGATCACGGAAACTTGAGTCTTTTGTGTGAAGGACAGTTGCACGCGTGGCCGATAAGGGTACAACTCAACGTGGGAGGCTGCTTTCGTTACGCGGGCAGCTCTCCTGAACTCCGACCACGCGTAACGAAGGGAGCTTGTCACATGGCTGCTCGCAAGAAGGCGAAGAAGAAGGCCGGCAAGAAGACGTCGAAGAAGTCCAAGCGCAAGTAAGCCTCTTCTGCCAGTGAACGATCTGCCGCCGGAGCCGGCCACGTCGGCTCCGGCGGCGTTTTTGGGGGACTCGATCCAGAGCGTGTTTCCCGGGGAAATCAGGCCCTTCCACGCGGCCTGCGGGTGCCGCCTGCGGGACTCCCGCTTGGCGTGCGGACGGCCCCCGCGTACCATCCGCCACCCAAGTCATGGCCCACATCATCGCTGAACCCTGCATCGGGACCAAGGACACCGCGTGCGTCGAGGTGTGCCCGGTGGACTGCATCCACCCCACCAAGAACGACGGGGACCACCCGGAGACCACCCAGCTCTTCATCGACCCGGACACCTGCATCGACTGCGGTCTCTGCGTCGACGAGTGCCCGGTCCAGGCCATCTTCCCCCAGGATGACCTCCCGGAGGAGTGGCAGAAGTACATCCAGATCAACGCGGACTACTACGCCAGCAAGAAGGGCTGATCGGCCGCCCGCCGGGGGCGGCGCGGGTTCCGTGGACTCACCGCTCCTCCGGGTCCCCGTCCGCTTCCTTGCTCACGCCCGCAGGGGCGTCCGGCTTCTCCACCCAGTCGGAGGCTCCGGGACCCAGGGAGAGCTCGCTCTTCATGGTCTTGCGGTAGCCCAGCTTGCGGATGATCTCCAGGACGTCCGTCCAGGTGGGGAAGGTCTTGTGGTTGACGCGCTTGAAGGTGTCGATGGCCAGGAGGAACAGGAACTGCTCCTTGTTCATCTCCCCTTCTTCAGCCGTCTTGATGAAGTCCGTCAGCCGCCGCCCGGGACCCCTCCGGCGCTCCAGGTTCGAAGGCGACGGAGTGCCGAGCAGGCGCCGGTCCAGGCCGGTGCGCCGATCCACCACGGTGTTCCATGCGTCCGAGCCGGGAGGCAGTCCCGAAGGCTTCTCCGGACCCGGCTCCTTCTGGGGCGAAGGGCTGGTCATGAACTTACTGTAGCATTCGCCGCCGAGAAGCACGGACGCCCCAGGTGAGCATCCTCCTGTCGAAGAGTTTTGTGCTGTTTGCCGTGGCTGTGGCTGCGGGGCTCCTGGGACGAGGGTGGCTCTCCTTCGTGCTGGCGTGGGCACTTCCCGGTCTGGGTCACTGGTGGATCGGGGAACGGCGGCGTGGAGTCCTTGCGGGCGGGGGCGTTCTGGGGCTGTTCGTCTGCGGAGTCCTGATCGGTGGTGTGGATTGTGTGGACCAGAAGGAGGACGGCCCCTGGTTCCTGGCCCAGGCGTGGGCCGGACCCGTGGCGTACGCAACGGACGCGGCCAACGAATGGCTCCTGAAGACCGGGCGCGTGGGTGAGCTTCTGCCCTCTCCCGGAAACCCGATGCCGCGGCCGGATGGGAGCCGCCCGCCGGAACCGATGGTCAGCAGCTACAAGGGCCTGGGCACGGTGAACGACGTGGGCACTCTCTTCACGGCGCTGGCGGGCCTGATGAACCTGGTGGTGATGCTGGATGCCGCCCACCGCGCCCGCAAGGCCGCGGAGGCGGAGCTCTTCGGAGCCACCGCATGAACGCCCCGATGCCGCTTCTCGCGTGGATCCCCTTCATCCAGCCGGTGGGACAGCTCGGCTGGGCGTGGTGGCTCCTCATCGTGCCGCTGGTCGCGGGCACGGCCATGATCTGGAAGGCGGTGCGACTCCCCACGCTGGAGCGCTACTGGGCGGCCGTGGCCACCATGACCGTGCAGGTCCTGGCGGGCATGGCGGCCTTGGCGGCCGGCCTGCTCATCCTGGTTCAGCTGGTCCTGCCGCACCTTCCGGCGGACTAGGCCGCTTCCGCCCCGCCACCGCAGCGGCCAGCGTGAGGCCCACCAGGCATGCGCCCCCGAAGAGCGCGGAGTCCACGGCCGCCCCGGTCCATTCCACCTGGATCGGTCCCGCGGCGGTGCGTCCGTCCGCGCCGTTGTGCTCCGGCTCCCAGAAGCGCTCCGCCGCCGCCCGCACGCTCATGCCGCTTTCGTCCTCCTCATAGGAGAGCGGGAAGGTCTGGGTGAACATGGCCACCCACCACTGCCGCGTCACGGCGGGCAGGGGCCATCCGGCCCCAAGCGTCGCCACGCGAACGGATCCGTTCGCAGGCCACGTCCGCTCCGGCGGCAGCGCCCACTGCGGTGCATCGGAATGGTCCGGCACCGGATTCACGAGCGGCGGATCCAGCAGCTCCAGGTTCACCCACGTCAGCCCGAAGCGACCGTGCAGCGTCACCAGCCACAGCTGCGTGCCGTGACGCACCAGCGTGCCCAGGCCGTGCCAGGTGCCCTGATCCGCCAGGTAGAGCGAGGAGAAGGTCACCGCCGCGGTGATCAGCGGGCCAGCGATCGCGGAGGCGAGGACGCAGAGGAGAAGTCTCGAGGCTCGCATGGGTGCATCGTGTCATGAAGGGCCGGGGCGTGGCGGCCGAACGCCGCGGCCGGGCTTCTCGCCCTTGGTGAGCGGCTTGCGCCGCATCCTCCCCCGGAGCACCTCGGCCGAGCGCTCCGGGCGCTGCTCCTTCCGCCCGGGCCGCTCTGGGCGCTCGCGCGCCTCCGGGCGGCCGGGCCGCTCCGGGCGCTGGCGACGCTCCGGCGTCGCGGGCCGCTCCGGGCGCCGGCGGGGCGCCGGTGCGGCCGCCCGCTTGGGCGTCGCACGCGGTCGCGCAGGCACCCAGGCGCTCCAGTCCGGCGCCGGCACCTCCCGCACTTCGCCGCTCACCGCGCCGCGCAGGCCCTGCCAGCGGCCCCGCTCCGCGTCATCAAGGAGCACCAGCGACTCCGCGAAGCCGCCTCCGTGGCCGGCGCGCCCGGAGCGGTGCACCAAGTCCTCCGCCACCAGCGGCAGGTCGTAGTGCACCACCGTTCGCACCCGCGGCACGTGCAGGCCTCTGGCCGCAACGTCCGTGGCGACCAGCACGCGGATGGTTCCGCCCTTCAGCGCCGCGAGCGCCGCCTGGCGGCGGGCCTGCGATCGATCTCCATGCAGGACGTCCACGGTCACGCCGTGGCGGCGCAACGCCTCTCCCACCCAGCCGGCGCGGCGGCGCGTGCGGACGAACACCAGGACTCCGCGGCGCGGACCCTCCTCCAGGAGCGCCATGAGCGCCGCCGGCTTGTTGGCATCCGCCACCCGAACCACGGTGGTGCCTGCGTCCTCGTCGCGCGGCGGCGCCCCGCTCACCTCCACGCGTGCGGGCTCCTTCAGGAACTTCCGTGCCAGCGTCTCCACCTCGCCCGGCATCGTGGCGCTCAGGAAGAGCACCTGCGGCGTGCCCGCGATTCGACCCAGCAGCTGTTCCACCTGCGGCAGGAAGCCCATGTCCAGCATCCGGTCCGCTTCATCCACCACCACCGCCTGCACGAACGCCAGCGTGAGCGAACCGTCGTCCAGCAGCTCGCGCACGCGGCCCGGCGTCCCCACCAGGAGATCCACGCCGCCGGCGATGGCCCGGCGCTGCGGGCCGATGGCGCTCTTGCCCCAGATCGCGGTGGATCGCAGCAGCGTGCCGCCCATGATCCACGTGGCCTCCGCCGCCACCTGCTGGGCCAGCTCCCGCGTGGGGGTCAGCACCAGGGCCCGGAGCCGCCACGCGTGATCGCGGCGGTGCAGGCGTTCGCGCGAGGGCTTGTCCTTGAGGAGGCGCTGCGCGAGCGGCAGCACGAAGGCCGCCGTCTTCCCGCTCCCGGTGGGGGCCACGGCCAGCACGTCCCGGCCGGAGAGCGCTGGAGGCAGCATCGCCTCCTGGACCGGGGTGAGCGCAGAAAAACCGCGGCGCTCGAGCGCCGCGGCGAGGTGCGGATGGAGATCGGTCTGCTGGAAGGGCGACGGAGTCAGGCTCACTCACCTTCCACGGTAGCACGACTGCGGAGTGCGGCCCGCGAGGGGCCATGCCCGCGGTCAGGCCCGGAGTTCGTCGATCAGGCGCTGAACCGCCAGCTTCATGCGGCCCGGGGTGTCGTAGCTGCCGTCGGCGATGGCCGCTCTGGCGGCATCCACCTTGGCGCTGCGGACGCTGGGCAGGGCCCGAAGGCGTTCCAGGTGCCGGGCATGCTCTGAAAGCTCCACGCTGTCGGCGCGGGCCGGTGCGCGACCCGGGCTGACAGGATCCACCGATGGACGCTGCGCCGAGATGGCGGGTGCGGCGCTGTGCAGCGGACCAATGGGGGCAATGTCGGGCATGGCAAGGCTCCTCGGCGGGGCGCCCATCCTTGGGTGTCCCGTCGTTCAAGCGAAACCAGAAGGTCGCGTCCTTTTTGGTTGCGAGCTTCCCAGCGGAAGGCGCTTCCGCGCTCCTTCCGAGGCGTTAGTATCGTCGGCCACCTCGATGAACCTTGAACGATTCGCGGGTTGGCGCTGGCGAATACAACCCTTGGTGGTTCAGCGAGTTGGGCCACACCGCCTGGTGCGGCGGCAGGGCCGTTCGCGAGCCTGATGAAGGAGGCACTGGCATGTCTGGTAATACCCGCCCTGCTGTGCGACACACCCCGCTCCGGAGCCTGCCGGGCGCGCTCGCGCTCTGCGTGGTGCTCGTGAGTTCTCTCACCGCCCAGGCGCAGACCACCGGTTCCGGCGGGAAGCCCGCCTCCCAGCCCGGCAGCCAGCCCGGCCAGTCGGCGCCGCGGCAGTCTCCGCCCCGCTCCTCTGGCGGCGCTCCCGCCGCGCCCGCCGCACCGTCGCAGCCCGGCGGAAGCCCGGCGGTGCCGCCCGCGGATGGCGTCGGCGGCGGCAAGGCCGCGCGTCCCACCTGGAGCATCGTGCTGGCCACCTTCGCGGATGAGGATCACGAAGCGGTGGCGGAAGCGGCGCGCCTGCAGATCACGCGCCTGTACCCGGATCTGAAGGGAGCGTTCGTGCGGCCCAGCGGCAGCGGCAGCGTGCTCCTCTGGGGAGAGTTCGACGGTCCGGAGGATCCGCGTGCCAAGCCCGCGCTCGAGAAGATCAAGGGGATCACGAACGGCGCCTCCAGGCCGTTCGCGCGGGCCATGCTGAGCCGCCTGGAGCAGGCGTCGGAGACGTCGATCGGGCCTTGGGACCTGCGTCAGGTGCGGAGGAAGTTCCCCAAGGTGCGGGTGATGTACACGCTGCAGGTGGCCGCCTGGAGCGATCTTGGCAGCCGCACGCTCACATTCGACGAGATCCGCCGCAGCGCCGAGGCCTATTGCCGACAGCTGCGCAGCCAGGGCTACGAGGCCTACTACAACCACGACGCGAACCAGATGACCAGCATCGTGACGGTGGGGGTCTTCGGCCCCAACGCCTACGACCCGAAGAGCACGCTCTACGCACCGGAGGTGGAGGCGCTCCTCAAGAAGTTCCCCAAGCACCTGGTGAACGGCGCTGAGGTGCTGGTGAAGTCCGATCCGCGCAATCCGGACCGGACCGTGCCGCAGGCCTGCCGGCTGGTCGAGGTTCCGCGTTGACGCCGCCCGCGGGCTCGGCGTCCAGGGCCGCGGCGGCGGAGGTCCCGGCAAGGCCCGTCGTCGGCGGTGATCAGCCCATCCTGGGACAGCCTGCGGCGCTGTCGCTGCTGCGCCGCTCCATGGAACGCGGCCGAATGCACCACGCGTGGATCTTCCACGGCCCCTTCGGCGTGGGGAAGTGCACCGCGGCGCTGCGCCTGGCGCGGCTCCTCCTGGATCCCGCGACGGACGCGGCCGCGATGGCGGCGTTCGCGCCCCCCGAGGGGACGGAGACCGCGCGGCTGATCGACGCGGGCACGCACCCGGATCTTCACGTGATCCGCAAGGAGATGGCGGCCCAGAGCGACAACCGGGAGCTGCGGGAACGCAAGCAGACCAACATCCCGCTGGATCTCCTCCGGGAGCGCATGCTGGGCGGCGTGGACTCCCAGGGCACGGCCCACAGCGCCGCCGTCTTCCGCACCGCGGTGCTGGGCCACGGCAAGGTGTTCATCATCGACGAGGCGGAGCTTCTGGAGGCGGAGACGCAGAACGCCATGCTGAAGACGCTGGAGGAGCCGCCGCCGCGCACGTGGATCATCCTGTGCACCTCCCAGGCGGAGCGACTGCTGCCCACCATCCGCAGCCGCTGTCAGAGCGTGCCGTTCGGAACCATGTCGCCGGAGGCGATGGCCGCGTGGTGGACGCGCAGCGGCGTCCAGGCGGACGGTGCGGCGCGAGCGTGGATCGACGACTTCGCCGCGGGCTCTCCCGGGATGGCACTCCTGGCGGTCAACCACAACCTTGCGGCCTGGCATGAGGCCCTGGAGCCGCAACTGGACGCGCTGCGGCGCGGCCGCGGCGGCCCGGCTCTGGCCGAGACCATGGCCACCCTGGTGGAGGAGTACGCCCAGTCGGTGGTGAAGGAGAACGAATCCGCAAGCAAGGAGGCCGCCAACCGGGCGGGCGTGCGCCTCCTCACGGCCGCTGCCGGGCAGTGGCTGCGGCGCATGCTGCGGGAGTCCCTGCCGAAGGGCGCCGCAGCGGCGGAGACCTGGACGGATCTGGTGGATCAGTTGGCCCACACGGAGGACGCCGTCCGCGCCAGCCTCAACATGAAGCACGTCTTCTCGAACCTGGTGGCTCAGTGGCAGCGTCGCCTGGATGAGGCCCGCGCCGCCGCCGCGGCCTCCGGCCGGAGCCCGCGGTGAGCCAGGACCCGGCTGCTGCTGCGGCGCCTGTTGAAGTGGAACGGGTGTGGCTCCTCCGCGGTATGCCCGTGCTCCCGGCGACTGCGGAGGTGTGGCAGCTGGAGCAGGGGTACCTCGCTGCGCCGGCCGGGCCGCACTCCGGGGCGGCACCCGGCGCAATCACCGAGGGGCGGCTCCGCCGGAGCGTGGCGCCGGATGGGCGGGAGACGTTCCTGCACACGGTCAAGGAGGGGACCGGCCTGGTGCGCCGGGAGGTGGAACGGACGCTCACGCGGGAGGCATTCGTGGCCGCCTGGCCCGGCACGGCCGGCCGCCGTCTCAGGAAGCGGCGCCACCGCGTGCCGGCGGATGGCGTCGTGATCGAGGTGGACGAGTTCCTGGGGCTCGGCCCCGTGGAAGGGCGGCCTCTCGTGATGGCGGAAGTGGAGTTTCGGGGCCGGGAGGAGGCGTTGGCGTACGCGCCGCCGCCGTGGCTTTCCGCCGAGATCGTGCGGGAAGTGACGGAGGAGCCCGCCTTCCGGAACTACTCCCTGGCGGTCCGATCGGGTACCATCGTTCCCCCCTAGGAACCACCATGGCCGCCACCTTCCGCTGCACCATCGTCACCCCGTCGGAGAGCCTCCTGGACGAAGAGGTGACCTACGTCAACCTCCCCGCGTGGGATGGTCAGACCGGCGTGATGGCCGCCACCAGCCCCTTCCTCACCAAGCTCGGGGCGGGGGTGGTGCAGATCGAGGGCTCCGGCGGCAGGAAGCAGTTCGTCCTGGACAGCGGCTTCGCCCAGATGCAGGGCGGCGCGCTGACCCTCCTGGTGGACAAGGCCGTGGCCGCGACGACGATCGACTCGAAGCAGGCCGAGACGGAGCTCGCTGCGGCCAACGCCCGAGCGGTCGAGGCGACCGGCGCGGGCCTGGACGAACGCGACCGCATCGAGCGGGCCCAGCGACTCGCCGCCGCGAAGGTGGCCGTGTCACGCCGCGGTCGCTAACTTCCGCACCCGTGCGTGCAGCGTTCCCGCGCCCAGCGGCGGCGATCTCTTTCCAGCAGGGGCCATCGTTTGGTCGAAACAACCGGACGCGCGGCTATTGCGCCTGTCAACGCGAGGGGTCCAGCGAGCATGAGCAACAAAGCGTCCTCAGAAGGTGCGGCAGCCATCCTGGAACCAGAGGTGGAGGAAGCCACGGTGCCGGTTGAGGATGCAGGCCGGGAGGCCGGCCAGGACCCTGGTGGGGAAGCCGAAGGGAACCTCGGGGGTTCGGACCAGACGGCCCCACTCCCGCTGCACGCCCGGGTGGAGGCCCTGCTCCTCTGCTCCGAACGCCCGCTCACGGATCAGCGGCTCGCGGAGCTTCTGGGGCTGGTGGCACTGCCCCCGGCCGAAGCAGCCGAAACCGCCACCGCGGACGAGGCGCCGCCAGCGGGTGCCGATGGGGAGGCCGGGGCCGCGGATGGAGCCGAGGCTCCGCCGCGCCGGCGCCGTCGCGCCCGCCCGAAGGCCATGCAGGAGGCGATGGAAGCCATCCAGGCCGTCCGAGAGGCCGTGGAGGAGCTGAACCGCCAGTACGACGCGAGTGGCCGGGCCTTCCGCGTGATGGCTGTGGCTGGTGGCTTCCAGGTGCTGACGCTGCCTGCGTTTGCCCCTGTGGTGGCCCGGCTGAAGGGCAGCCGCCTGCAGGGGCGGCTGACTCCGGCTGCACTCGAGACCCTTGCGATCATCGCCTACAGGCAGCCCCTTCTCCGGGCAGACCTGGAGAGCATCCGCGGCGTGGCGTGCGGTGAGGTGCTGAGGGGGTTGATGGAACGGCGCCTGGTCCGCATCGTGGGACGCGCCGACGAGGTGGGCCGCCCCATGCTGTACGGGACCACCCGGGAGTTCCTGAAGGTCTTCGGCCTCTCCCGCCTGGAAGACCTGCCGCAGTCGAAGGATCTGCGGACCTGAACCGATCGGCGCTGCAGCGCCGGGCGGAGCGGGGGGCGGGCAAAAAAAGAACGCGGGCCGGCTGGTGAAGCCGGCCCGCGAGCGGAGCAAGGAGGGGTTGGTCAGCTCGGGGTGATCAGGCCCGGCGACGCCGGCCGGTGAGGCCAGCGAGACCAATCAGAGCGAGGCTGGCAGGAGCCGGGACGACCTTCGCCACGAAGACGCTGGTGAAGCTCGCCTGGTCACCCGCAGAGAGCTCGAAGCGGAACCGGATGGACATGCTGTTGCCCATGGCGGGACCGGCGAGGCTCGGGATCGGCTGGCCGAAGGCGCCGCTGCCGATCGGAGTGCTGCCGAACGGGCCGGCAGAGACATTGATCGGAGCCGCGAGAAGGCCGGCAACCTGCACCGCGTCCATGTACGCCGCCCACATCGGGGCGCCGGCCAGGGACATGATGTTGCCGCCATCCGCGTCGGCCGTCAGGCCGCCCGCCACGGAGCCACCCAGGAGGGTGCTCGGACCCGCGGGGGTCGTGGGCAGCGTGATCAGGATGTCGTACTGCTGAGTGGCGTTGCTCGTGTTGTAGAACGTGAAGTTGCCACTCAGGAAGGTCGGGTTCACCGCGCTGGAGTCAGCGGCGTTGAAGTTCCAGTCGACCTTCCAGGTACCGGAGCCCGAGATCTCCGTACCGAAGTAGTTGTAGACGCCCGGCGTACCGGTCGCGGCTCCACCCGCGGAAAAGCCCGAACCCGAGCCATCCACGTTGATTGAGAACGCGACATTCGGAATTGACGCGGACGAGATTCCGGCCACGGCAAGGGCCAGAGTTCCGGCCACGGCAGCGATGCGAACAGGACCCATAGTTCCTCCCATTCCCTTCTGAAGGCGAGGCACGCTGCCTCGTCCCCTCTTTCTCCGAACAGGCCTGGCCCGAACTGAGCCAAGTCCTTCACTACTGACCGATGGGCGACCTAAGTCAACCATCGGGCTGATCCAATGTCAGTTACGACGACGGCGCAGTCCAACCAAACCGGCCACGGCGAGAAGGCCGATAGCACCGGGGGCGGGAACCGCATTGACGGTGAAGATGCTGGTGAAGCTGGCAGAGTCACCCGCAGTGAGCGTGAACTCAAAGCGGATGCCGATCTGGCTGTTGACGCCAGGGCCAGGCTCGGCAGTGAAGCTGTCGCTACCGGAGGTAGAAGACAGGAACTGCCCAGCATTGAACGAGAACCCGGGGCCCAGAAGCCCACGCACACCGACGCCATCGATCAGCGCGGTGTAGATGGAGCCCACCTGGCCCACCGTGGTGACTTCTGCACCGTCACCGTTCAGATCCGTGACCGTGCCCGTGACCGAGCCAGTCATGATCGAAGACGGTCCGAGCAGAGCACCGATGTTCTGTTCGTAGACGAACGTTTGCGTCGAATTCGACGTGTTCGTCACCACGTAGTTCACCGTCACGACTGCAGCGTTAGCTGCGGCTGCGGCGGCAAACGGCGCGGCGATCGAAGCCAGCGCGAACCCAGAACGCCCATTCAGAAATGAAGCCATCGTCCTTCCTCCGAGACGAGTGGCCGAACCCCTTTTCCCTCGAGGTCAGCCTGATCTAAAAAACCTTCAGGTTGTCTTGCGCACGGGTCACTCACCCGTACGCCACCGGCGGAAGATACTCGATCCCAGCCAGGAATCAAACGGCGGGGGCGGGAAACGAGCGGTTTTTGCTCCCCGGAGGCGCCGGACTTCTGGGACCAAAAGCGCCATCCTGGAGCGCTCTGGTCCCGGGTGCGTCTGTAGCCACCATATCTTGTGGAGCGTCCGTACCGCCTGTACCACCGGGTGATCGGTCCTGGCGCTCTCCGGGCGCTCGGCTCAGCCAGGCGTCGACGGAACTTTTCATGGCGGCCAGGTCAGGAGCCGTTCGGATGGCTTCCTTCAGGGGCTTGATGTGCCCCATAGTCTTGCCGTACCAGGAGATGCGCTTCCTCATGCTCTCCGCACCCGCCGCTGGACTGGCGTATCTCTCGAGGAGCTCGATGTGCCGGCGGATGACCAGGCACTTCTCTTCCAGGGTGGGCTCCGGCCCGGCCATCCCCTGGGTGAGGAGCTGATGTGCCTGGCGGAAGAGCCAGGGGGTACGGAGGGCGCCTCGTCCCACCATGACCCCGGCGCAACCTGCCGCGGCCATGAGGGCCGGGACGTGTTCTGGCCGGGTGACGTCCCCGTTCCCTATGACTGGGATCCTCCGGACCGCGGACACGACCTCCGCGATCCTGGGCCAATCGGCCTGGCCGGAGAAGAACTGCACGGTGTACCGGGCGTGGACCGTGACCGCGGCGATGCCAACCTCCTCGAGCGACCTCGCAAGTTCAGGTGCCACAACGTGTTCCGGATCCCAGCCCAGCCTCATCTTGGCGGTGACGGGAACCCGCCCGGCCGAGTGACGCTCCACCGCTCGCACGATGCGCTCCGTGAGGCGGACCGTGGAGCCCACATCGCAGAGGAGGAGCGAGCCACCGTTCTTCTTGGCCACCTTGTCCACGGGGCAGCCCATGTTGATGTCGATCAGGCTGGCCCCGCGGTCGATCGCCCAGAGCGCCGCCTCAGGAAGCGGATCCTCCCAGTTGCCGTAGAGCTGCATGCCGCACGGCTGGTCCAGGCCGTTCGTGGCTGCCAGCTCCACGCTCTTCCTGGCCCCCTTCAGGAGCGCCCGGCTGTTCAGGAGGTCCGTGTAGGCCGCCCCCACCCCGCCCTGTTCCCGGCAGAGGATCCGGAAGGAGAGGTCGCAGTGGCCCGCGATCGGGGCCAGCAGAAGGGGGGTTTCCAGGGTGAGCGGGCCGATCCGGAGCATCCGCCCCATTCTCCCATGCTGAATCGCAACGGCGCCGGGCAGGAGCGGAAGAACTGCCCGCGAATCCGGCCGCACGCCCTCTCAGGTACCGTGGGCCGCCAGGAAGCAACCTCCATATGCACACTCACGCCAAGCGATCGTCCTTCTCCAACCGCCTCATCCTGGGAGCCGCCGGGGTCAGCCTCTTCGCTGCCTTCGGAGCGGGAGCGGACGCTCCCCAGCAGGCCCGCGTGGCCGCCGGGGCACCCCTCGCCAACGCCCCGCAGCAGCTGATCCCGCGGGCGGTCCTCTTCGGGAACCCGGAGAGGGCGGGCCCGGAGATCTCTCCGGACGGGAAGCGAATCGCCTACCTGGCTCCGGTGGACGGCGTTCTGAACGTCTGGGTGGCGGACCTGCCCGCCGGCGCCACGGCGGGCGCCGCTGGGCTCCTCTCCGACCTCAAGGCCAAGGCCGTCACGAGCAGCAAGGACCGCCCGATCCGCGACTACTCCTGGGCGGTGAACGGGGAGCAGATCCTCTATTCGCAGGACAAGGGCGGCAACGAGAATTTCCACGTCTACGCCGTGGACCTGGCCACCGGCGCGGAGAAGGACCTCACGCCGGGCGACCAGGTGAAGGCCAGCATCATGGCCGCGGACGTGGACCGTCCCGACGAGATCCTGGTCACCACCAACGCCCGCGATCCTCAGGTGATGGACGTCTACCGCGTCAACACGCGCACCGGCGCGCAGACGCGCATCTTCGAGAACGACGGCGGCTGGATCTCGATGGTCCCGGATCACACGTGGACCATTCGCGCCCGCCAGAAGATGCTCCCGGACGGTTCGACGCTGACGGAGGCCCGCGAGAGCGCGGACGCCCCGTGGTTCACCTTCCTGAAGGTGCCCTTCGAGGACGCCCAGGGCACCAGCCTGATGGGCTTCACCAAGGACAACAAGGAAGCGTGGATGATCGATTCGCGCAACCGCGACACCAGCGGACTCTTCCGCGTGGTGCCGCAGGAGGGCGGCGGGACGCCGAAGCTGGTGTTCGCCAGCGACAAGGCCGACGTGGCCGATGCGATGGAGAACCCGGTGACCCGGGACGTGGATGCGGTCGCCAGCGAGTACCTCCGCAAGGAGTGGAAGGTCCTCAACCCCGCCATCCAGAAGGATCTGGACGCGCTGCGCCGCCTGGACAAGGGCGACATCAGCGTGAGCAGCCGCACCAAGGACGACTCCCGCTGGGTGGTGAGCTTCCTGCAGGACGCGGGGGCCCCGCGCTGGTGGCTGTGGGATCGCGCCGCCGGGAAGGGGACCTACCTCGGCACGTCGCGGCCGGCGCTCGCGGGCCTTCCGTTGCGTCCCATGGAGGCCGTGGAGATCACCGCGCGTGACGGACTCACGCTCACCGGCTACCTGACCCTGCCTGCGAACGGCGCGTCCAAGGCGCCGATGATCCTCTTTGTCCACGGCGGCCCTTGGGCCCGCGACTCCTGGGGCTACAACCCGTACCACCAGTGGCTGGCCAACCGCGGCTACGCGGTGCTGAGCGTGAACTTCCGCGGCTCCACCGGCTTCGGCAAGAAGTTCCTCAATGCCGGCAACCGGCAGTGGTACGCGGCCATGCAGGACGACCTGGTGGATGCCGTGAACTGGGCCGTGAAGAAGGGCTACGCGGATCCGTCCAAGGTGGCCATCATGGGCGGCAGCTACGGCGGCTACGCGACGCTCGCGGGTCTCACCCGCGATCCGGAGCTCTTCGCCTGCGGCGTGGACATCGTGGGCCCCAGCCACATCGCCACGCTCCTCAAGACGATTCCGCCCTATTGGAAGCCGCTCCAGGCGATGTTCGAGACCCGCGTGGGTCGCATGGAGGAGGGTTCGTTCCTTGACAGCATCTCGCCGCTCACCCACACCGCGAACATCAAGCGCCCGCTCCTGATCGGCCAGGGCGCCAACGACCCGCGCGTGAAGGTGAGCGAGAGCGATCAGATCGTGGCGGCCATGAAGGAGAAGAACCTCCCCGTCACCTACGTGGTGTTCCCCGATGAGGGACACGGCTTCGCCAAGCCCACCAACAACATGGGGTTCAACGCCATCACCGAGCAGTTCCTGGCCCGCCACCTGGGCGGCCGTGCGGAGCCCATCGGCGAGGACGTGAAGAAGAGCACCGCCCAGGTCCGCGAGCTGGGCGGCCTGGAGCTGCCGGGCGTGAAGGCGTGGGATCCCTCGCAGGCGCCGGGCTCCAAGCCGGCGGCGGCGGTGGATTGCGATTCGCTCGACCCGACGGTGAAGGCCAACATCGAGGCGGCCCTCAAGAACATCACCAGCCAGATGGCTCCGGAGATGCTGCCGATGCTGATCGAGCAGATGCGGAGCCAGGTGGAGATGGCGCCGGAGAAGGACCGGGCCGCGTTCCTCTGCCTGTTGAAGAAGCTGGAGGAGGCCGCGGCCAAGGCGGTGGCGCCCAAGGCGCCGGCGGCCCCCGCCGGCGGCAACCCCGCAGGTGGAGGCCACTGAGCGGCCGGCGGCCGCGGGAGCGAGTCAGTCGCGGAAGGCGAAGTCCCCGCGCTCCACGGACCAGTCGTTGCCGAAGAAGCCGGCGGCGCGGAAGCCCGCCTGTCCGCGCTCCAGCATGTCCGTGCCGATGACGGTGACGTCCGGCAGGCTGACGCCGCTCACCCAGTAGGGGATGCGGTCCGTCAGCTTCATGCCCGGCAGGCCGGTGCCGGCGACCGCGGCCACGCACGCGGTGCCGCTGTCCGGCCGCGGGCGCAGGAAGAGGCACGCGAGCGAATCGCCCGCCACCTTGCGGCCGCCGATGGCGACGCCGTCCCGCCGCACCTGCACCGGGCTCTCGCGGAGCAGCTGGTTCCAGGCCGCGTTCGTCTCCGCGTTGCCGTAGATGATCACGTTCCGGTCCGGCCATGCGCGGGGGTCGAAGCCGGCATCCGCCACCACTTCCACCGCGCCGTTCCCGCGGTACCAGAAGGCCTCCGCGTCGTAGCGGGCCTTGGCCAGCGACCAGGCGTTCTCCTCCGGAGTGCCGGAGGTCCCGTAGACGAACACCATGCGGCGGCGGAAGGCGTCCTTGAAGGGCCCGCCGCGTTCGTGATCCTTCTGGGCCACGGAAGGAGGCGTGCTGATCTTCCAGCCCTCTGCGCCCTTCTCCAGCCAGAGGCGCCCGCCGCCGGGCCAGGCGACGGCCTTGAGCTGCGTGCCGTCCAGCTCCAGGTCCACCGGCTTGTCCGCGGGGAGCCCGGCGCCCGCCAGATCCAGCTCCATCCGGAGTGCGTTGACGGTGGTGCCCTTCACGCTGCCGGCGTTCGCGTCACGCGTGAGGTCCACGCGGGTGGGTTCGAACCAGCGCTCCGGGGCGTCCACGACCACCCAATCGCAGCGGGCGCTGACCGTGGGGCTGGGGGTGATGAAGCGCACCGTTCCGCGCTGGGCAGGAGGCACGAGCGAGCGCTCCTCCAGGAATCGGAGGAGAGGCGGCCAGTCCACGCACTCGTTGCCCCACCAGTGGCCCTGGCCGGGCTGCTCGTGGTAGGCGAAGTCCGGGTGGAACTGGCCAAGCTCCGCCCGCATGGCGCGGGCCTGCGAGACGGGCACGTTGTCATCCGCGTCTCCATGCAGCACGTAGACGCCCATTCGCGTCAGGTTGTCCCGGAACTTCAGCGTGTCGCTGGGAAGCGAGGCCCGCGCCAGGATGGCACCGATGGGCGTGGCCGCGTCGATGCCGTTGCCGCTGCCATAGGACGCGAACGAGATCCAACCGGCGCTCGGGGCTGCGGCGGCGAAGCGATCCGGGAAGAGCGACGCGAGCTGCCAGGTGCCGTGGCCGCCCATCGAATGGCCGGTGACCCATTGGCGCAGAGGATTCGTTCGCAGGCGATCCCGGGCGACGCCGAGCACCTCCAGCGCGTCCAGGCGGCCCCAGTCCTCCCAGTCGAAGCCGAAGGGACGGCGGTTGGTGGGCGCCACCACGTGGGCCCAGGACTTGGGGGCGTACGCGGCGGCCTGGTTGGCGCCTTCGACGCTGGCGCCGTGGAGCGAGAGGATGAGCCCCGGCTGGAACGCGGGGTCGCGGTTGGTGCAGGGCTGCACGGCGAAGTACTGCACGCTGCCGTCGATCTCGCTGAGGAAGGTCTCGCGACGCATGGCGCCGGGGTCCACCACGCGCAGATCCACGGAGAGCTCCGAGAATGGTGGCGGCGGCGGCGCGGCGGGCGGAGAGCTAGCCGGCGCGGGCGTGCTGGAGTTGGGAGCGGCGGGCACGGGTGCCGGGGGTGCGGCGGCCAGGAGCCGCAGCGTCACCGGGATGGTCCCGGGCTGGGCGGGCGCCGGCCCCTTCACGCGAACGGGCACCTTGAGGAATCCCTGCGGCGGCACGGTCCACACCGGGGAGATCTCCACCGGGCCGCCGGGGATCTGGGCGGCCACGACGGCGCCTCGGAGGCTCTCCGCGCCGGGGTTCACCACGATGACGCCCATGAGGGCATCCACAGGCTGGCCGGCCACCAGGTCCGGCGCGGTGGTGTCGCGTCGCTCCAGCGTGGGGCGGCCCTCATTGGGGAGCGGGAGCAGCCGGGCCTTCAGCACCCCGCGTCCCACGGAGAAGAGCAGTTGGTTTGAGCCGGAGCGGAGCTGGATGGGGATGACGGTGGTGCCGTACTGGTACGGATCTCCCACGCGCGGCTGTCCGTTGACCAGCACCAGGTTGTGTCCCGTGGCCTCCAGCAGCACCACCTGGTCCCGAGCGCTCTCCACCGCCGCGAAGGCGTAGCCGCCGCGCAGCGCCTCGTCCCGAAGGAAGCCGCCTTCTCCCGCGTTGACGCGCTTCCAGGTCTTCACGCTGCCATCCGGGAGCGTGATGGATGCGCCCTCCTGCGGCGGAGTGAACGTCCCGCGGACGAGCGCGGCCTCGAGCGCGTCCGTTCGGATGGGTGAGCGGGAGGTGGCGCCGGGCCGCTCGAGGAGGAGCATGGAGGAGAGCTCCGCGGGGAGCGTGATGGGCGCTGGCGCGGGCGGCGGCGGGGCGGGCGTTGGCGCGGGTGGTGCCGGTGCAGTCGGCGGTGCAGGCGCCGCGCCGGCGGGCGGGGCGGGCGTGGACGGCGCCGCGGGTGGCGTGGGCGGCGTGGGGCTGGGCGCATCCTGCGGGAGCAGGGCCAGGGTGGCGGCCAGCAGTGCCGGGAAGAGCGCGGGGGGCGCGGGCATCGAGTGCGGGAAGGTACCGCGTGGA
This sequence comes from Phycisphaerales bacterium, assembly GCA_046350535.1. GTDB lineage: Bacteria > Planctomycetota > Phycisphaerae > Phycisphaerales > SM1A02 > VGXK01. The sequence goes on along the minus strand of JAXMAG010000001.1, from coordinate 2,990,231 downwards.
GGGCCGGTGGTGGCGTCAGCGGAGGGAGGGTTCGCCCTCCACGGCCGCGTCCTCCAGCCGGTAGAGGCCAAGAAGGATGGGCCCGGCCGTGAAGGGGTCCACCTGCAGGCGCCCGCGAATGGTGCCGTAGCGGATGAGGTGCTGACCCCGCAGGGAGATGGGGGCCGCGAGGGTGGCCTCCACGCTATCGAAGGGCGTAGGCGGCAGGCCGATGCAGCACCCGTCCCAGCGGTTGAACATCACCAGCAGCTCGCTGGTCTCCTCCTTCTGGAGCGCGGAGGCGAAGTAGCCGCTGAGCTGGACCCACGCTCCGCTGAGCCTCATCACCCGATCCGGGAGGTACGCGTGCTTGCGGGCGGGGTCGTAGGTCTCCGCCGCGGAGCCGAGGAGCTCCCAGGTCACGCGGTACGGGTCCTGCTGGCTGCCGCTCCCCAGGAGCGTGAATCGATGGTCCACGAGGAGCGAGCCATCCGGGCGGCGCTCGATGACTGCGGGCTGCGTGGCGGGAGGCGCGGGGGCGGGGGCGGGTGTCGCGGGCGGAGCGGTCGTCGCGGACGGAGGCGCGGGAGCGGGCGGAGTGGCGGGCGTGGGAGCGGGGGGCGAGGATTCGCGCGGCGCGTCCGGCGCGGCGCGGGGCCACAGGAGGAAGAGCGCCGCGGCCAGCACCACGGCCCCAAGGATGGCCCAGAGCGTTCTCATGCGGAGGGTGGGCGGGCGCGGGTCACGGGTGCGGCGTCAATCGAAGAGGTGCGAGAGGATCACGTCGCGCACGCGGCGGCAGTGGAGGCGTTCGTCATCCGGGAGGTGGCGGTTGTCGGCGATGAGAAGCGGCTCGAATCCGCGGGCCACCTCCACGCGGCCGTGGCTGCCGCGGACGAGCGACGCATCCAGCGGGATGACCTCCATGAGCGAGCGCAGGCCCAGGGCCCGCTTGAGAAGCGTCCAGCGGGTGCGGAGCCAGGGAAGACGGAGCGCGGGGTCCAGGATGAGCTCGCACGGGTCGTAGCCGGGTTTGCGGTGGATGTCCACGGTGCGGGCGTAGTCCGGGGCCCGCGCCGGATCCTCCCACCAGCCGTAGGAGAACCAGTGGCCGGGCGCGGCCACGCAGAGGAAGTCTCCGCTGCGGGCGTGCGCAAGGCCGAGCGACTCCTGCGCGGCGCGGTCCAGCACCTGCTCCACGCCGGGCGTCTGGCGGAGGATGGCGGCCACGCGTTCGTGGATGGTGACGTCCTCAGGCCGCTCCAGGTAGACGTGCGCCACCTGGTGGTCCACCACCGCGAACGCGGCGGAGGCGCCGGCGTCCAGCTGCTCCCGCCCGAGCTCCATGCGGAGCCGAAGGAGCCCTTCGCGGCGGAGGACCAGGTTGAGGGGCACGGGGGTCGTGACCGGCTCGATCCCGTATTCGCTCACCACGATGGGACGCACGCCCTCCTTCTGGAAGAACTCCAGCAGCACGTCCAGCTGCCGGTCCAGCTCCCGGAGCTCGCGCGGGATCTCCGCGCCGGCGGGGCCGGACTTCTGCAGGCAGTAGTCCATGTGCGGCAGGTAGACGAGCGTCAGCGTGGGGCGCGCCAGGCGCCACGCCTCCATGGCGCAGCCGGCGATCCAGGTGGTGGAGCGGATGTCCGACGCGGGTCCCCAGAAGTGGAAGAGCGGGAAGCGGCCGAGTCGCGACTGCATCAGATCGCGCCACTCCGGAGGCTGCGTCCACACGTCGGGGATCTTGCGGCCGTCCGCGGGATACATCGGGCGCGGCGTCACCGCGTACGTGGCCCCGGAGTACATGTCGAACCACCAGAAGAGGTTGGCGGTGGTGACGGTGGGATCCCTCCGGGCCGCCGTCTCCCAGACCTTCTCGCCCTGCACCAGGCGGTTGCTCTGCCGCCAGAAGCGGATCTCCGCCGAGTCGCGTTCGTACCAGCCGTTGGCGACGGCGCCGTGTCGGCCGGGGGGCAGGCCCGTGAGCATGCTGCTCTGCACGGTGCAGGTGACGGCCGGCAGGTCCGGGAGAAGGGGCCGAACGCCGCCGCAGGCGCGGGCGAAGCGCCGCAGGGAGGGCAGGCGATCTCCCACCAGGTTCAGCGAGAGTCCGGCCGCCAGGAGAACCACGGTGGGATGCGCCATGCCGCGGGCCGAGTCTAGGGGTTCCGTCCGGGATGACGGAGGGGAGGCGGCGGCTACACTCGCGGCGCGGGTGGCGCGGCCAACTTCCGTGCATCCCGCGGCGTTCGCCCGGCGGATTCACCCGTCGGGACGATGGAGGCACCGATGCTGGATGGGCTGTGTGGACTGTGGATGCCGGGATGCCTCCTGCTGGGTCAGGGGACCCCGCCGGAGGCCGCCGGCGGCGTCGGGCTGTTCCAGTACATCCACGAGGGCGGCGTCCTCAGCTACGTGCTGATCGCGCTGTCGATCGGGGCCGTGGCCCTGGGGATCCGCAACTTCCTCTACCTGCGGGACGACGTGCACTCCCCGCCGGAGCTGCTGGCGCAGATCGACCAGCTCTGCCGCGCGGGTGCGTTCCGGGAGGCGGAGGCGCTCTGCCAGCAGCCGCAGAACGACTGCTTTCTCGGCCGGGTGGTGGGCTCCGCCCTCTCGCGGATGCTGAGCTCGCCGTTCGGGGTGTTCGAGTTCCGGGCGGCGCTCGAGGAGTCCGCGCCCGCGGAGGTGGACCGCCTCCACCGCGCCAACGACGGGATGGGCATCATCGCCGCGGTGGCGCCCATGATGGGACTGCTGGGCACCGTGATCGGCATGATCGGCGCGTTCCGGACCATCGGCACGCTGACCGGGACGCAGCGATCCAACCAGCTGGCCACGTTCATGTCGATGGCGCTCGTGAACACCTGCGAGGGGCTGGTGATCGCCATTCCCGCGACCATCGCGTTCGCGCTCTTCCGGCGGCGGATCGACGAGATGGTGGCCCGGATCGGCGGCCGCCTGGAGAGGCTGGCGTCCATCGTGCAGTCTGCGCCGCCCGCCGCGGCGCCGGTTCGTGCCGCCACCCGGCCGCAGATGCCGCCGGCGATGCAGCGCCCGGGAGGCGCCGCGGCGCCGGGCGCGGTGCCGCCGGGCGTGGCCGCGGGGCAGCCCACCCAGTCACCGCAGCGGCCCTGAGCTGTGCGCGCCCTGCTCACCAAGCGGCCCACGGAGGCCACCTTCGATCTCACCGCGATGATCGACGTGGTGATGCTGCTCGTGGTGTTCTTCACCCTGACGTCGCAGTTCTCCCGCACGGACCAGTCCGAGGTGGAGCTGCCGCAGGAGGCGGGCGCCGTGGCCTCCGCGGAGGCGCCCAACACCGTGTACCTGGACCTGGATCGGGACGGCCGCATGTCCTCCCTGGGACACCCGCTCACCATGGATGACCTGGTGACGCAGGTGCGTCCGCGCGGCGGCGTGGCCGATCCCGGCAGCGTGCAGGTGGTGGTGCGCGCCGACCGCGCCCTGCCGGCGGGACGGCTCAACGAGGTGGCGCGGGCGCTGCGGAGCGCCGGCGTGGAGCGCATGCGACTGGCCACGGCGGGGACCGGCCCGGGCGCGGCGCCGGCCCCGGCGCCCTCCGGCGCTGGTGGCGGAGGCGGGGGCCGATGAACCTCTCCCGCGGCAGGGAGACGCGGCTGGATCCGGCGGGCCTGCGCCTGCCGGTGGTGGCGCTCATCGACGTGGTGTTCTTCCTGCTCTTCTACTTCATCATCGCCGGCACGCTGGCGGCGGAGGAGGCGGAGCTGAGCGGCACCCTGGCGGTCCAGGGCGGCGGCTCCAGCGGTTCCCCGCTCTCTCCGCAGCTGGTGTCCGTGGAGCCCGAGGGCGGGCGCGTGGTGTTCCGCATCGGGGCGAGGACGCTGCCGGACCGGGGCGGCCTGCTTGCGGCGCTGCGCGAGCTGCCGAAGGACCCGGGCGTGGTGATCCAGGCCAACGACCGCGTGGACGTGGAGTCCGTGGCCACCGCGATGCAGATGGCCCACGATGCGGGGTTCACGAAGGTGACGTTCGCGCCCAGCGAGCGGTGAGGGGTCAGGCGCCGCGGCGCGAGAGCGCGAGCGCCGTGAGGGACTCCAGGCCGTCCGTGGCCACGCAGCCGCGCGGAAGGGCCGCGGGGCGGCTCCTCCCACCCACCGCCAGCGGGATGCCGCGGGGCGCGCAGGCGGCGGCCACCTCCTCCAGGTACGCGGCAGTGCCGCGATGCGGAAGCGCGGAGCAGGAGAGCCAGACGAGCGCGGGAGGGGGGGCGCCGGGCGCGTCCAGGAGGGAGACGAGCGCCGCCGCCGGCGTGTCAGGGCCGAGGTTTCGCACCCGGAGGCCGATCGACTGGAGGGCCAGCCCGCAGAGGAGCGTGGGAAGGATGTAGGGATCTCCCGCCGGGGCGGCGCCGATGGCCCGCTGCGGGCCCGGCGCCGGCATGAGGCTGCCCAGGGCCGCGAGCCCGTGGAGGAGCGTCATGGTGGCCGCGTGTTCCCGGGCGACTTCACCCGGGCCTTCCCGCCACCGCTCCGCGGCCCGCGCGAGTCCCTGCCGCACCGGGCCGTCCGCGATCCACGCCACGTCCCGACCGTCCAGGTACCACGCCTTCAGCAGGGACTCCACCGTGGCATCGTCCGGGTCCAGCAGCCACTCCGGGTCCCACGACGCGGCCCGCTCCCGCGGCGCGGCGCGGAGGCCGAGCGCATCCGGCGACGCGACGTGCAGATTGGACGCCCGCACGAAGCGCACCGCCTCCTGGAGCGGGATGCGGCGGTGGCCTCCGGGAGTGCGCTCCGCGCGGATGGCGCCGCCGTCGATCCAGCGCTTCACGCTGGATTCGCTGGCACCCAGCGCGGCCGCCAGCTGCCGGGGCGAGAGCGGCGTCCGCGGATCCGCGCTCACGGGCCGCTCCGGCGGATGGGGATCTGCACCTCCACCCAGCGGTTCCGCGAGGGCACGTCCGGCCCGTTGTAGAAGAGCACGCGAACCTCGCCCGCCGCCTCCCACCCGGGAAGCGCTGCCAGCACCTCCTTCAGAGGGCCGATGAGCGAATCCGCAGCCGCACGGCCGTATCCGCCGCGCACCCCCATGCTGAGGAACGTGGCCGGCGCCGCGTCCATCACCTGCACGCGGCCCGCCTCTCCCAGCCGCCCGTCCTGCGGCGTGGGGTAGAGGAACGCCATGTTCCAGCGCCGCAGGGAGCCCTCCTCCGCCAGGCCGTCGTAGCGCATCTCCACCGGGCTGGTCATGGGGAGATCGCGGCTCTTGATGTGGTTGAAGAGGGTGAAGAAGGCCATGTTGGAGCCCACATCCGGGAACGCCTCTCCGCCCACCCATGCGCCGCGCGTGATCGGGTAGTGCTTGATCTCGACCGCGCCTGGCGGCGTGGGAGCGGGCCAGCCCGCCGGGAGCGGCGTGTCGATGCGGCAGGGACCGCAGCGCCAGACGCCGCCTGCGAACGAGGCCTGCGCCGGGAACTCCCTCTCATCCACGGGAGGCGCCGCAGGCTCCGGCACTCTCCAGGAGCAGCCCGGCGCGAGCGCGGCGGCGGCGGTGGAGTCCAGGGCGTCCGCGGCGGGCGCCATCTGCGGCTCTGAGGGTTCGGACACCGGCGGCGGGGACTCCGGAGCCGCCGAGGCGGGCTGGAGCCGGGCCGCTGGGATGGGCGCGGGCGGTGCTTCGCAGGCGGCCAGGAGGCTGGCGGTGAGCAGCCCACTCAACGGGGCGATCCGACGCAGCGTTGTCACAGGGGCGTCCTCCTCAGGCGTCCATTTCGGATGGCCTCCGGTACTCAGAAAGGCCATCAGAAACATTCAAAACCACCAAAGCAGCCAAATCATGCTACACTCCCGTGATGCCTGGGGCAAGCCTCAACTGGGCCCTTCCCGCCCGTCCTGCGGGTGGGGTTCGAACGCTGACGCGGCGAGTGGTGGTCCGGCAGGGCCTCCAGGAGACCTTCCGCTTCTTTGCGGACGCGGCCAACCTCCAGCGGATCACGCCGGAGTGGCTGGACTTCCGGATCCTGACGCCACTGCCCATCGAGATGAAGGTGGGAGCGGAGCTCCAGTACGTGATCCGGCTCCACGGCATCCCGATCCGGTGGAGGACGGTGATCGACGCGTGGGAGCCGGGCGTGCGCTTCGTGGACCGCCAGGTGGCGGGGCCGTACCGATGGTGGCACCACGAGCATCGCTTCCGCGCGGTGGCGGAGGGGACGGAGGTGGAGGACCGCGTGGAGTACGCGGCGCCGTTCGCGTGGCTGACGGAACCGCTGCTGGTGCGGCGGGACCTGCGGCGGATCTTCGATCACCGTTCGCGGGCGATCGTGGAGAGCTGCTGCGGGGGGCGCGAACGCGGGCGGTGAGCGCCACGTGCCCCGCGGCGGGACGCGGCGTCAGGAGCCTGCGATGCGGGTGTGACCCACGGCGGTGGCGAAGAAGCACCCCACCGCGATGAGCGCGAGCGCCGGCTGCCCCATGACAAGGAGACCGGTGGCGTCCGCGAGCGGGATGGCGGCGATCCACCCCATCACGGCCAGCACCAGCCGATCCCGCCGCGGCGGCATCCACGCCCGGAGGTGCCATGCGATGAGAGCCCCGATGAGGCCGCCCACGAAGTAGATGGATGGATGCGTCACTGGCGGGATCAGCCGCAGCGCGAGCGCGCCGAGCGGCATTAGGGCCGCGAACGGCAGGAGGAGCGCCGGCCATGTGACGCCGGTCGGTCCCACCTCCTTGCGGGCCAGCAGGCTGAGCACCGCGATGTACGCGCCGAGCGGCAGCGCGAACCAGAGCAGCAGCGGCAGCGGCATGGCCCCGGGCGGTGCGGTGCAGACCGCAGGCACCACCACCGCAAGCATCCGGCAGAGCGCCATGAGCGGGATGCCTGCGGCGGGCGTGGCGTGGAGCGCGTCGTAGGCCACCACCGCGGCGGCGAGGAGCAGGGCCCACGGGAGCGCGTGCGGCGTGATCGCGATGAGCGTGCCGCATCCGGCGAGGAGGAGCGCGGCGCCGGCGAGGAGCGCCTGCCGGGGCGGGATGGCTCCGGACGGGATCGGGCGGCGCGGCCGCTCCACGGCATCCACCTGGCGGTCGAACCAGTCGTTCAGGATCATCCCGGCGGCGTAGATCATCATTACGCCGAGCGCCAGCGCGAACGGCATCCACACCGGGAGCAGCTCCGCGGGGTCGGACTCCTCCGGGTGCGGGACCGCGGAGGCGCCGATCGCGAAGCCCACGAAGGCGTTCGTGGCCACGGTGGGGGCGTTCGAGAGGCGGGCCAGGGCGAGCCACGCCCGGAGGCGACTCATGGCGCGGGCTCCCGCGCGGCGCCGCGGGCGGCTGCGGCGGCCCACGCCACCTCCGCCGCGATGCCCTCCGCGAGCGGGCGCTCCTGCTGCGGCAGGACGCCCCAGGTGTAGGTCTCCACTTCGAGGATCGGCGGCGTGGGAAGGTCCGCGGCGGCCCGCAGGGCGGCGGTGACCTCCGCGGTGGTGGTCCGCACGGCGGGCGCACCCGGACGGGCCGCCACCTCCGCGGCTCCCAGCGGCACGTGGAAGTGGCTCCGCACCCGCGAGCCCGGCGGCGCGGGCGCCTCCGCGAGCGCCGCGGCCAGATCCGGCAGATCCTCCACGAAGCGCGTCGCCCCGTCCGGATGGCGGATGACGCACTGATGCAGATAGCGCGGCTCCGCGAACGCGGCGAGCGCCGCCACGGAGGCGGAGTCCGCGCCGCACTCGAGGGCGCTCGAGAGCTGGATCTTCCCGACGGAGACGCCGGCGGATTCGTAGGCGCGGAGGAGCGCGTCCTGCGGCTCCCACATCACCGCGGCGTGGCAGACGTCGTGGCAGACGCCGAGGTAGCGGCGGGGATCCGGGTGGCCGCCCGCAGGCATCGCGGCATCGAACCACTGGCAGAGCTGCGAGGAGAGATCCAGGAAGCAGCCCGGCTCCGGCTCCAGGTCCACCTGCACGCGCACGCCGGTGCGGGACTCCAGGCGATCCAGGAAGTGCACGAGCTGCCGCAGGTGCGTCGCCGCCAGTCCGAGGCCGGCGCCGCTGCCGCGGGCCGGCAGGAAGGGGCGCCAGCCGAGCGGGACGGTGCTGATCTCTCCGTGGCGGACGCCATCGGGATCGCGGCGGCGCAACTCCGCCAGGACCTCCGCGAGGGCCTGGGTGTGGAGCAGCCGCTCCGCGCGCGACCAGTCGGGTTCGTACACCGCGTGCTTCACCTGCTGGGCGTGGAAGTCCCCGTACGGGAAGCCGTTGAAGGAGGCCACGCGCAGGCCCCGCTCCAGGAGCCACTCGGCCAGCCGGGCGGCGCCATCCGGCTCCTGCTGGAGCTCGTGGAGCGCCGGGCTGGGGAACCAGAGCCCGACGTCGAGCCGTGCGGAGGGCGAAAGACAGCCTCGTTCCACCAGATGACGGCGCGTGGCCACCGCGTGCCGGTCAAGCTGGGATCGGAGTTCCTGGAGAGTTCTGCCCGGATGGACGTTGGCGCAGTAGCCGGGGACCGTCACTGAGACCTTTTGCCGCCGCCGGTGCCGTCCGTCCCGCTCCCGCCGCTGCCGTCCTTGCCGTCCTTGCCGTCCTTGCTGTTCTTGCCGTCACCCTTGGCGGTGTCGGACGACTTCGGCGGCGTGCTCTTGGCCTTGGCGAGCGCCGCGGCCAGCGGGGCGTCCATCTCCGAGGGGTGGCCGATCCAGGCGATCTCGCCCTTGGCGCCGACGATGAACGCGCTGGGGATGCCGCTGCGCTTGGCAGGCTGCATCCATGCCTTGCTCATGCTGGAGTCCGCGTCGTAGGCGACGCGATAGTCCATCGTGTCCCCCTTCTCCTTCACGAAGTCCACCAGGCGCGTGTAGCGGTTGTCGTCACCGGTGGCGGGCTTGCGCTCGCTGGCGGCGACGCCGATCACCGTGACCTCCGGATGGGTCTTCTGGATCTCCGTGAGGTGCGGGATGGACTGGATGCAGGGGCCGCACCAGGTGGCCCAGAACTCCACCACGTACACCTTGCCCGGCTCGAACTTCTTCACCTCCGTGCCCTTGACCCACTTCTCCACCGTGATGGGCGGGGCCTTGGAGCCGACCTTCAGCACGTCCGCCGCGGTGGCGGTTCCGGCGAGGGCGGCGGCGCCCAGCAGGGCGGCAAGACGGATCAACCGGGTGGCATGCGAACGGACGTCGATGGACATGGAGTGCTCCTAGAGAGTTGGTCCCGAGTGTAGCGGGACGCCACGCCGGCCCTGCGCAGCGATTCGCATGCTGGCCGCCTCCACGAGCCGCCGGATGACGCCGAGGCCCAGAACCGGGTCCGGCGTCCGCTCCGGGTGCCACTGCACGCCCAGGTAGAAGGGGCGTCCCGGGTGCCGGATGGCCTCGATCACGCCGTCGTCCGAGCGGGCGGTCACGGCGAACGGGCCGGCATCGCCGAGCGCCTGGTGGTGGCTGCTGGCCACGGCACCGCAGCCCAGGTCCCCGTCCACGGCGTGGCGGGCGTTGGCGAGGTGGCGTTCGCTCTCCGGGAGATGGTCCGCAAGGTGCTGGATGAGCTGGCACCCCGCGTGCACGCCCATCAGCTGCATGCCCAGGCAGATCCCGAGCACCGGGAGGTCCGGGCGCTGGTCCAGGGCCCGCAGCAGCGCGAACTCCCCCTCCTGCCGCAGCGGATCCATCACCTCCGCCGCCGGATGGAGCGGCAGTCCAAGCGGCCGGACGTCCACGTCCGCGCCTCCGGTGATGAGGACGCCGTCGATGCGATCCAGGACCGCGGCGGCCGTCTCCGGTTCGTGCACCAGGACCACCGGCACGCCACCGGCGGCCGCGACCATCCGCGCGTAGTCCCGGTGGAGCGAGTAGAGCGTTCCGGAGTCCTGGCTCCGGACGTTGGCGCTGATGCCGATGAGGGGGCGGGAGTCCATGCGGGGAGTATCCCGCGCGGACGCTCCGCGGCGAGGGTAGAGTGGCCGCTTCGGTTCGCCCGCGCTCCGGGGCGGCGCGGGACGCCTGAGTCAGGCATGTCCGCCAGCGGCACACGCTCCCTCCTCTTCTGCAAGGCACTCCGGGAGTCGCTGCGCGAGCACGGTCTGGCGTCGCTCCTGCGCACGGACCTCCTCTCAGGCGCGGTGGTGGGCATCATCGCCCTGCCGCTCTCCATGGCTCTGGCGATCGCCACCGGGATGCCGCCGCAGGCGGGGATCTTCACCGCGATCGCGGCGGGTTTCGTGATCGCGCTCGCGGGCGGAAGCCGCGTCCAGGTGAGCGGTCCCACGGCGGCGTTCGTGGTGATCCTGGCGCCGGTGGTGGGGCATCACGGGCCCGCGGGACTGCTGATGGCCACGCTGGGCGCCGGCATCATCCTGCTGCTGGCGGGGTTCCTGCGCCTGGGGCGCCTGGTGGAGTTCATCCCCAACCCGGTCACCGCGGGCTTCACGGCGGGAATCGCCACGGTGATCGCCCTCATCCAGGTGAAGGACTTCCTGGGTCTCCAGTTCTCCGTGGCCCCGGATGGCGAGATGCCGGCGTGGCGGGAAAGCAACGTGGCCCTGATCCAGGAGACGCTGCGGACCCTCGGCGGATTGAAGCCGGGCGATGCCGCCATCGGCGTGGCCACGCTGCTCATGCTGCTCCTGTGGCCGAAGGCATGGCGGCGCGTTCCGTCGGCGCTCGTGGTGCTGCCGCTGGCGGCGGTGGGCGCGGCGCTCCTGGCTGCGTGGCGGCCGGACCTGGCGCCGGCCACGATCGACTCCCGATTCGGAACCGTGGTGGATGGAGTGGCCCGCGGCGGCATCCCGCGCGGGCTGCCTTCCTTCATGCTGCCCTGGCAGGCCGCAGGAGCGCACGGCCAGCCGTTCACGCTGGATTGGGAGGCCGTTCGAACGCTGGTGAAGTACTCCTTCGCCATCGCCATGCTCGGGGCCATCGAGAGCCTCCTGAGCGCGGTGGTGGCGGATGCGATCACCGGGCGCCGGCACGATCCGGACGCGGAGCTGGTTGGTCAGGGCCTCGGCAACCTGGTGGCGCCGTTCGTGGGGGGATTTGCCGCCACCGGCGCCCTGGCCCGCACCGCCGCGAACGTGCGGGCCGGGGCCAGGAGCCCGCTGAGCGCCATGGTGCACTCCGTCTTCCTGGTGGTGGCGGTGGTGGCGATGGCGCCGTGGCTCGGGTACCTGCCGATGGCGAGCCTGGCGGGACTTCTGCTCATCGTGGCCCGCAACATGAGCGACCTGAAGCACTGCATCTTCGTGGTGCGGCGCGGGCCGCGCGGGGACGCCGCGGTGCTGATCCTCTGCTTCGGCCTCACGGTGGCCTTCGACATGGTGATCGCGGTGGCGGTGGGGGTGGTGGCCGCCAGCCTGCTCTTCATGCGGCGAATGGCGGACCTGAGTGCCGTGGACCTGGGGGAAGGCGGCGCGGAGCGGGCCGTCTCCGCGGAGCGCGGCATCCTCTATTACCGCGTGAAGGGGCCGCTCTTCTTCGGTGCCGCCCAGCGGGCCATGAACGAGGTGCAGGTGACGCAGGGCGGGCGCGTGGCGGTGCTGGACATGGAGGCGGTCCCCATGATGGACGCCACCGGACTCATCAACCTGGAGAGCGCGGTGGAGCGGCTGCACATGGCCGGCATCGCGGTGATCCTCTGCGGCGTCGGCCCGCGCCCGATGGAGGTGCTGCGCCGGGCGGGGTTCGAGGCGGGGCGCTGGCGGGTCACGTTCGCGCCGGATCGGCGCCGGGCCATGGAGGTGGCGCAGGACCTGGTGACGGCGCTGGCGGCACCCGGCGGTCCGCAGGCTCACACAAGCGGGCATTGAGGGGCGGCGCGTCCGCGCGGGGAGGCGGTGGTAGCCTCAAGGAGTCGGTGGACACAGGCGGCGTTCGCCGTGGCCGGGCCGACGACCGCGCAACGGTGGCCGCATGCGGCCGGAGGCGCTCGGAGGAGCCATGCTGCGATTCGTGCGGGACCGCAGCCTGGATCGGCTCCTGGACGCGCTCCTGGCGCGGATGCAGACCCAGCCGCTGCCGCCGCCCGCGCGGGAGTGGGTGGTGGTGCAGGGTGGGGGGCTGGAGCGCTGGATGGCCCAGGCCGCAGCGCTCCGCGGCGGCGCGTGGGGGCTGGTGGAGACGCTCTTTCCGCGACCGTTCCTGGTGCGGGCGATGGCTGCGGTGCTGGATGGAGGGGCCTCCGCGGCAGGGCCGCACCGCGGCGGGGCGGCGGATGGCGCCGGCTTCCGCGCGGCGCTCCACATGGAAGCGATGGCCGCGGATCCGGCGTGGGCGGCGCTGCGGCGAGCGGTGGAGGGGGCGGGTGGCGCCCAACCGGGATCCGTGGCCCTGCGGGAGGCGCTCCTCAGCGCCGGGCCCTCCGTCGCGGATGCACTGGAGCGAGTGGCGCAGTACCGGCCCGCGTGGATCCAGGAGTGGGAGGCGGGCCGTCACGCAGGACCGGGCGAGGCCGCGGGGTGGATGGCGGAGGTGTGGAGGCGCGGCGTCCGAACGGGTGACGCCGCGACCCTGGCCACCAACCGCGCCGCGTTCCTGGAGGCGTGCCGCGCGGGCCGCCGCGGCGCGCTGCCGGCGCGGGTGAGCGTCTTCGGCGCGGCGACGCTCTCTCCGGCGTTCCTTGAGGCGCTTGTGGCGCTCGGGAAGGCGACGGAGGTGGACGTCTATCTGCCGTCTCCGCTCCCGAACGGAGGCCGCGCGCATGCGCAGGCCGCCGCATGGGGGCAGGAGTCCGTGGAGATGGCGATGGTGGTGGAGGCGCTCGCCGCCGCCGGGAGTGCCGTCGTGGAGACGCCGGTGGACGTGGCGGTGAGCGCACCCGTGAGCACGATGGTGGACGCTGCGGTGAAGGAGGCGCCGCCCGCGTCGCTCCTGCGCTGGTTCCAGGCGGGGCTGCGCGGGGAGGCAGGCGCGGCCGCGCCGCCGCCGGACGCGTCGCTCCAGTGCCACTCCTGCGCCGGCGCCCGTCGCCAGGTGGAGGTGCTGCACGCCCAGCTGCGGGCCCTCTTCGACGCGGATCCCACGCTGGAGCCGCGGCACGTGGGGGTGCTCACGCCGCGGATGGAGACGTTCGGACCCCTGGTGGAGGCGGTGTTTGGCGCCCGGCGCGACCGCGCGGATGGATTCCCGTTCACCACCGCGGATCACGCCCGGGGGGACGGGGACGTGGCGGAGGCGCTCGCGTCGCTCCTGGAGCTGGCGTGCGGGCGGGTGGAGGCGGATGAGGTGATCGCCGCACTCACGCTGCCGCCAGTGGCGGCCCGGATGGGCCTGGATGGAAGATCGCTGGAGGCGCTGGGGCGCATGGTGCAGGCCTCCGGCGTCACGTGGGGAGTGGACGAACGGCACCGCGCGGCCCTCGGCAGGCCCGGGAGCGGGCGCGGAAGCTGGCGCTGGGCGCTGGACCGCATGATGCTGGGAGCCGCGGTGCCGGATGAGGAGACGGGGCTCCTGGGCGCGGATGCGGCGGCGCTCGCGGCCGCGGCGGGCGCCGGGTCCCACTCCGCCACCATGGTCGCGGTGGCGGGGGCGGTGGCGCCGGCGCCTGGAGGCGCGCTCCACCGCGGCGTGCTCACGGCGCTCGCGGCGTTCGTGGACGCGCTGGGTGGATTCGCCATGGGACTGGGGGACACGCTGCCGCTCGCGGATCCGCAGGAGGAGGACTGGATATCCCGCGTGGTGGCGCTCCTGGACCGCACGCTGGCGGACCAGGATCGCTTCGCCGCCGGTGCGGCGCAGGCCCGCGGGTCCCTGGCGTCCCTGAGGCGGGCGGCGGTGGATGCCGGGTTCCACGGTCCGGCGGCGCAGGTGGGTGGGCGGGCCGCCGTCCGAACCATCCTGGAGCGCCTGGTGGCGGAGCACCCGGGTCGCGGCTTCCTGGCCTCCGGCGTCACGGTGGCGGCGCTCCAGCCGATGCGGAGCGTGCCGTTCCGGGTGGTGGCGCTCCTGGGGATGGACGACGGGATCTTCCCCCGCGGTGGGCAGGCCGGAGGGCGTGACCTGGTGGCGGCCTCCGCGCCGCAGCCGGGAGATCGCGATGGCCGTCTGGACGACCGGCAGGTCTTCCTGGAGTCCGTGCAGGCGGCGGGCGACGCGCTCCTGCTCCTGTGGAGCGGCCAGGATCCGGCCACCGGACTGGCGGAGGCGCCGTCCGTGGTGGTGGAGGAGCTCATCGAGACGGTGAAGGAGCTGGGCGGCCCGGCGCGGGACACGCTGGTGGTGGAGCATCCGGTGCAGGCCTTCAGCGATCGATACCGTGAGCCCGCCACGAAGCCGGGCATCTTCACCTACGACCCGCTGCCTCCGCGCGATGGGCCGCAGGCCCCCGGGAGCTCCATGCGCCTGCAGCGCGCGGCGGGCGGCGCGGCGCCGGATGCGGAGCCGCGGCTGGAGGTGCAGACGCTCCGCCGCTTCTGGCGCAGCCCGGTGCAGGCCTTCCTGAAGGCCGCCGGCGCAGGACGCGGGCCGTGGCGCGAGGAGTCGGACGAGGACGATCCCTGGGAGCTGGGGAAGAAGGCCACGGAGCGCCTGCTCCGGTCCCTCCATGCGGGCATCCCGCCCGCGGTGGCCGCGGCGACCGGGATGGTGCCGCCGGCGGAGGCAGGCGCGATGGTGCTGGAACAGGCGGAGGCGGACAATGCCGCACGGCGCGCGGCGCGGGTGACCTGGCTGCAGCGCACGGGTGCCACCGGCGCGCCCGAGACGCTGGCGGCGGCTGGACCGGTCACGCCATGGGAGGTGGTGCTTCCAGGCCCCGCGGGCGTGACGCTGGTGGCGGAGGCGGAGCTGGTGCCGGGGGTTGGACCGGTGGTCGAGTGCGCTCGCGACCTGAAGGGGGACCGCACCACCGCCCTGGCTGGTTGGTGGCTTCATCTCGCGGCGTGCGCCGCCGGACTCGTTCCGAGTGCGACGCTGCTCCTGGGGCGCGGCGACCTCCTGAAGTCGGAGTCCGTCCACGTCTTCGCGCCGGTGGCGGCCCGGGAGGCGATCGAGCGCCTGGGCCGCGCGGTGGAGCTGCGGAGGCGCGGCCTGGCGGCGCCGCTGCCGTTCGTGGCCAAGCTGGGAATGGAGCTAGCCCACCACATGCACAAGGAGGAGGCGGAGCCGCTGGAACTGGCGCTGGTCCGGGTGCGGCGGAGTGCGGCGGCGGAGATGGTGGAGCGGAAGGATGACGCGTGGCGGGTGTTCGACGTGGCCTCGCTCCTGGACCCCCGCGCCTCTCCGTCGTTCGTGGAGCTGGCGCTGGAAGTGGCGGTGCCCGCGGAGGTATGCCGCAGGAGCGGTCTGGACCTGGCCAAGGCGCTCAAGAAGGCAGGCGCCGCCAAGGCCGCCGGCGCCACCGGGACGCCGAGTGCCGGGCGCCGCAAGAGGCGCGGGCCATGAGCGTGGTGCTGGAGGCCTCCGCCGGCACGGGCAAGACGCACGCCATCGTCGGCGTGGCGATCGCGGCGCTCGGCGGGGAGGTGGAGGTGCTCGCGGATCTCGCGGGCGGTGTCCTGGCCACACCGGAGTTCCGGGCGCTGGTGGCAGGCGGAGCGGTGCAGCCGGCGGAGCTGGTGGTGACCACCTTCACGGAGGCGGCCACGCGGGAGCTGCGCGGACGGCTTCGGAGCCGCCTGGCCGTGGTGCGGCGGGAGCTGGCGGCAGCGGTCGCGGACGTGGACGCGAACCCACCCGCGGACGAACTGGCGGCCCGGTGGGCCCGGCTCCCGGCGGCCCGCCGCGAAGCGGTGCTGCTGAGGCTCTCCGCCGCGGCATCCGACTTCGACCGCGTGCAGGTGACCACGATGCACGGCTTCTGCCGACGGATCCTGCGCGACCACCCCGGCATCTCCCGCGCCGGCGAGGCGGGCGAACCGCTGGATGAGAAGACCGTGGCGCTCCAGTTCGCGCAAGGCTGGTGGACCCGACGGGTGGCGCCGGATCGAGCTCGACTGCAGGCGCTCCGGACGGCTGCCATCAAGCAGAAGGCGCTCGTCTCCGCGGCGACCGCGGCGCTGGGATCCCGCGGCGTTCCGCGGGCTCTGGTGCCGGCGGGGGCGATGGAGCTGGTGGCGGAGCTGATCGACGAGGTGCGGGCGGAGTGGGCGCGGGCGGCGGCGGAGCGAGGGCTGGAGTCGTTCCAGGACCAGATCGTGGACGTGCGGGAGGCGCTGCGGCGGCATCCCTGGCTGGTGGCGTCGCTGCGGTCGCGATGGCGAGTGGCGCTCGTGGACGAAGCGCAGGACACGGATCCGGTGCAGCTGGAGATCTTCCAGCGGGTGTTCGACCCCGGTGGCTCCGAGTCCTCCGAGTCCTCCGGGTCCTCCGGGTCCTCCGAGTCCTCCGGCTCCGCGGCTGCGCGCCGGCGCCTCCACGCGCCGGGTGAACCCACGCGGATGCTGGTGCTGGTGGGGGATCCGAAGCAGTCCATCTACGGCTTCCGCGGCGCGGATCTGGACAGCTACCTGGCGGCGCGGGCGGCGGCGAGCGCGCCCAACCTCTGCCGCCTCGGCACCAACTGGCGCTCGGAACCCGCGCTCGTGGACGCCGTCAACGTGCTCTGGTCGCGTCAGCGCCCCTTCGGCCGTGAAGGGATCGAACATCCGGCCGTGCGTGCCAGCGGCCGGCCGGGCCTGGGCACCTACCGGCCCGCGGTGCCGGAGGACGCGGCGCCCATCCAGGTGGTGGCGGAGGCCTCCGCGGATGGGAAGGGAGAGTGGACGCTCGCGGAGATCCTGGCCCGCGTCGGCCGGGCGCGGATCGGCGCGGACTCCGGGGAGCGCCCGCTGCAGTGGGGAGACGTGGCGGTCCTGGTGCGTTCGAACGCGGACCTGGAGGAGATTGCGGAGCATCTGCGGAGCGCCGGCGTCCCGGTGACGGCGCTGGCGTCCGGGAGCGTCTTCGAGGGTGCGGCGGGCGCGGTGCTCGCGGATCTCCTGGCGGCCATGGCGCAGCCGTCGCGCGGCTCGGTGCTGCGCACGGCCCTCGCAAACCCTCCGCTCTCGCGGCTGATGTCGGCGGATCCGGACGAGCGGGAGGCCGCGGCCGCGGAGTGGAGCGAACGCTTCTCCGGCTGGGCCGCGCTCCTGCGGCGCCGGGGCGTGCCGGCGGCGGTGGAGTCCCTTCTCGCATGGCGGGCCTCGCCGGAGCAGCCCTCGCTCCTCACGAGCCTCCTCGCCGCGCCCGGCGGCTCGCGCATGGCGGTGGACCTCCTGCACATCGCGGAACTCCTCCACCATGGCGGCGGACATGACGACCCGGGCTCCGCGCTCCTGCGGCTGGAGCGGCAGCGGCGCACGGACGAGGACGCCCCGCCCAGGCCGGGAGATCCCAGGCAGCGCCGCCTGGAGACGGACCGGGACGCGGTGCGCCTCCAGACGATCCACAGCTCCAAGGGCCTGGAGTACGGCGTGGTGCTGCTGCCGTCGCTGGCCGTGGTGCCGCGGGAGCCGGAGGTGGGAAGCGCGGTGCTTCTGGGCGCCAGCGCGGTTCCCACGCTGGCGCCCGGCTTCGCGGTGCCGCCGGGGGCGGCGGTGAGCGCGGTGCTGACGCCGGTGCCGGGAAAGGAGCCGCTCCTGCGGGAGCGGGCGCTGGAGGAGGAGTTGCGACTCTTCTACGTCGCGGTGACGCGGGCCCGACACCGCGTGGTGATGCGGATCACGCCAGGTGTCTCCAAGACGGGACCACTGGTCCTGGGTTGGCTGGCGTCCGGGAGCGAGCAGTCCACGGACTGGAACGGCGTGCGCGCGTGGCTGGAGGCCGCGAACACCACACGCGACGGGCTGATCGCCAGGCGGGATCCGTGGCCGGAGGGCGCGAGGGCCGCGGACGGCGCGGCTCGCGCCGAAGCCCGGGCGGAGTCGGGGCGCGCGGATGGCGTTCGAACCCCATCCGCCAGGCGCTTGCGGCTCTGGCGGGAGTCGAGCTTCACCTCGCTGGTGGCGGCCGCGGAGGAGGACGCCGGCACGGACGCGGCGCAGGACGAGGAGACGCAGGCGTTCGTCCCCACGGCCCGGACCGCCGGGGAGTCCCCGCCGGCGGCCCGCGCGGGCGCGGCGCCGGAGGCGGACGCCGCGGCGCCCGCGAGTGCGGAGCCGCCACCGATGAGCGCGGAGACGCTGCCGGCGGGGGCCCGCACCGGCCGGGTGGTGCATCGGGTGATGGAGTGGGCCGTGGGGCGGCCGGACGGCGCGGAGCTGAGGGTGCTCGCGGAGGCGGCCATCGCCGAGGCGGGGGCAGAGGGCCGGCTGGACGCGGGCGCGGTGGCGGCGCTCGTCTCGGAGGTGCTGCGGGCGCCGCTCCGCGTCGGCAGTGAGGGGCCCTCCGTCACGCTGGCCCGCGTGCTGCCGTCGCAGGTGGCGGCGGAGACGGACTTCTGCCTGCCCATGGGGCACCGCACGTCGCTCTCTCCGGCGCGGCTGGGCGCGGCGCTGGACCGCTCTCCGCCCGGCTCCCCCGGCGCCGCGTACGCGCCGAGCGCGGCCCGCCTTCCGTGGGGCGAGATGGAGGGGTTCCTTCGCGGGCAGATGGACCTGATCCTGCGAGATGGCGACCGCTGGTGGATCCTGGACTACAAGACCAACGACCTCGGCGACGCGCCGCATGCGTACCGGGCCGCCTCCCTGCGGAGCGCGATGGTGGCGGACCACTACGTGCTGCAATACCACCTGTATGCGGTGGCGCTGCGCCGGCTGCTGCGGGGGCGCGGGATGGAGGTGGAGGCGATCGGTGCGGTCTACCCGTTCGTGCGCGGCGTTCATGCCGCGGCGCCGGGGCGCGGGATCTTTGTGGACGTGGTGCGGCCGGAGGTGCTGGACGCGCTGGACCACCTGCTGGCGGCGCCGGGCGGCGCGGCGCAGGGAGGCGGCCGATGAGCGGGAGCCGTGGAGCATCGGCCGGAGGCCCCGCGCCGCGGGCGACGATGGATGCCCGCACTCAGCGGCCCGCGGCGCCGGATGACGCGGCCCGCCTGGTGCGGATCGCCGCCGCTGGTCCGGACGGCGCGGCGCTCTCCGCGCTTGGAGAGGAGGGTGTCACCCGGCTGGAGAGCGCGCTCCGCCTGGTCTACTGGCAGATGGACAACGGGCACACGCGCCTGGACGAGGGGACGGACGTGCTGGATCCGCGCCGCGCCGCGGGGACCGCGGTCCGCGCGGACTCCGCGGGATTCCAGGCGGCGGAGGCCCTGGCCGCGGCGCCGTGGCCCGCGGGCGCGCCGGTGCTTCGCCTGGTGGCGCGGGCGGAGGATGCGCCGGGGGCGCCGTCGGTGTTCGTCCTCTCCGGCCACGCGCCGCACCGGGCGCTGGCCACGCGGCGGGCGTGGGATGACGAACGGCGCCTGGCGCGCGCCCTCCGCGCGTTGGCGGCGGCGCCGCCTTCGCCCTCCGCCCCCGCCGCGCCCGCACCTGCAGGCGCCGCCCCCGCGCCGGATCCGCAGGCGGACGCCGTGGCCCAGGCGCTGCGGGAGCGCCTCCTCCTCCTCACCGGCGGCCCCGGCACCGGCAAGACGCGCACCATCATCCAGGCCCTCGCGGCCCTCGCCGCCGGACGGGAGGCGCCGCTCCTGGCGCTGGTGACGGCCCCCACCGGCAAGGCCGCGGCGCGACTCCGGGACCTGGTGGACGCGGCCCGCAGCGACGCGGGGTGGCTCTCCGCGGAGGGACGCGCGGCGCTCGCCCGCGCTCACCTGCACGTGGGCACGCTGCACTCAGCGCTCGAATGGCAGCCGGACCCCGGATGCCCCTTCCGCCGGAATGCGGATCGGCCGCTCGACGCGGAGGTGGTGGTGATCGACGAGTGCAGCATGGTGTCCCTGGACCTGATGCGCCGCGCCGTGGAGGCCGTGGGTCCCGGCACGCGCCTGATCCTGGCGGGCGATGGAGACCAGCTGGCCTCCGTGGACGCGGGCTCCGTCTTCAGCGATCTCTGCGCCCTGCCCGCGGATGCGCTGGTGCCAGCGGCGCTGCGGCCGGTGCGCCTGCGACACAACTTCAGGACCCAGGGCGATCCAAACGCCGCCCACCTGCAGTCCACGGTGGACGCGGTGAACGCCGGAGACGCGGCGCGGGCCCTGGCGCTCCTGAAGCAGGGCTTCACCTGGACGGATCCCGCCACCGGACGGACGGTGACGCTGCCGGGGGTGCTGACGCCGGGGGAGACGTCGCTCTCCCTGCAGGCGGCGCGGCTCGCGGAGCCGGTCTTCCGCGCCGTGGCGTCGGAGCGGATGGAGTGCCTTGGGCACTTCCGCGTGCTCACGGCCCACCGGCGCGGCGACGGCGGCGCGGAGCAGGTGAGTCAGCTGCTGGACCGCGCCCACCTGCGGAGCCGCGGGCCGCTGGGGCGCCAGCTGGTGCTCCAGGAGAACGACGCGGAGATGGACGTGGCCCGCGGCGACATGGCGGTGACCGTGGCCGGTCCCCATGGAGGCGCGCCGCTGGCGTGCCTCGGAAGTCGCGAGGACGGCTCGCCGCGCGTGGTGCCGCTCTCCGCGCTCCCCACGCACGAGCCCGCGTGGGCCATCAGCATCCACCGCAGCCAGGGTTCCGAGTACCAGCGGGTGCTGGTGGTGCTGCCGCGGGAGGCGTCCCCGGTGCTCTCCCGGGAGCTGATCTACACCGCGCTCACGCGCAGCCGCGGCGCGGTCCAGGTGCTGGGCACGGAGGAGGCCTTCCGCCGGGCCGTGGGCATTCGAACGCGGCGCGCCTCAGGCCTGGCGGCCGCCCTTCTTGCCGCGGACTAGGCGTGGATCCGCCAGCTCCGCGCGGTGAAGAGCGACCACTCCGCCGTCATGAGGACGAGCGCCGCGAGCGCGAGCCACGGCCAGACTGGACGGTCGAGCGGCTGCGCGGAGGACGCAGGCCGCGCCGGCCGGGCGCCGGCGGCGCTGGAGGCCACCGCCGCGGCGCCGCCGCCCGGGGAGCCACCGGCGGCGCCCGGCCGGAGATCGCTCTGGACCTCGTCCAGGAGCGACACCGGATGGTCCCGGCCGCTCCCCTCCACCGTGACGCGGCCGACGCGGGGGCGCGCGGGCACGCGGCGCTCCGTTCGCATGCCTGAGGCGTCCGCGAAGATGACGCTCCCTTCCGCGCCGGTGCGCAGCGCCTGACCGAGGGCCTCCGCCCGCCGGCCCAGGAGCCACTCCACGGCGTTCTGCATGAGCATCACCCAGGACGGATCCGCGGGCCAGGTGCTGGCGCTCGTGGGGAAGAGGACGCGGATCTGGCGCGACGCATCGTCCACCCATGCCATCGTGACCGGGCCGTCCTGGAGGAGCGGGCGGCTGGAGGCGGGCGCGGCCGCGCTCGCCGTCGCGCTCGCCGCGCCCATCGCCGCCTCCGCGACGAAGGGCGGCACGCCGCGGGCCACGGGATGCGAACGCACCTCCGGATGCAGCGTCCCCCGCCGCGCCGCCGGCGGACCCGCGCTCCCATCCGCCGCGAACGCCAGGAGCGCCGGCCCCGGCGCCGAACCCTCCGGCGCCCGCCATCCCGAGGGCATGCATCCATCCGCCGCCACCAGGTCGAAGGAGCGCAGCGCCTCCGCCGGCGCGTCGCAGGGCACGATCGTCACGGAGACGTCATCCAGGAGCCGCAGGAGCGAGAGGAGCGGCGACGCCTGCGCCTCCTCCGCGGGCCCCGGCGCCGCGAACGCGATGCGCCACGGCGCCCGCGGACGGAAGCGGAGGCCGGCGGCGTCATCCAGCGGGAACGCGTCCCCGGAGTCCAGCCGCACCTCCAGGAGCGCCTCCGGCGCGTACGGCACGCGAACGATCACCGCCGCCCGCCCGGCGCCCGCCGGGCCGGCGCCCGGGAGCTGGATGCTCCGCGCTGCCGCCACGCGTCCGTCGAGCTCCACCGTGAGCGGCGCCTCCAGCGCCGTCGGACCGGAGTTGAGCACGCCCACCAGCACGTCCGCGCTGCCGGGCTCCTCCAGGCTGCGCTCCGCGGCCAGGGTCACGATGCCGGTGTTGCCCGGCCACCAGCCGCTCACGGCCGCGTCGTCCAGCACCACCATCGCGGCGTCCGGCGCCGCCTGACCCGCGAGGCGGATCGCATCCTCCAGGCTGCCGGGCTCGTCCGTGGGCTGCACCAGCGCCGCGGCGTCCGCCACCGCCCGCGCGGAGCCGCTCGCCACCAGGGCCGGCACCGCGCGGGCCACCACCAGGTGGCAGGTCTCGGGTGTGCCGCGCCGGGCCTGGAGGAGCTCCACTGCGCGGCGCCGCGCGCGCTGGAAGCGGGACTCCGGCGCGGGGCCCGCGTTCGCGGCTGCATCCGCGGCTGCATCCGCGGCGGCCCCCGCCGCCGCCTCCGCCGCGGAGGGCGGCTCCGCCGGCACGTTCATGCGGGCCCGCGCGTCCAGCACCACCACCAGGCCCGCATCCGCGCTGCCGCGCCGCAGCACCGGCTGCGCCGCCGCCAGGGACGCAAGCAGGAGCGCCGTCAGCTGCAGCAGGAAGAGGAGCGTCCAGCGCAGGCGCTGGAAGGGGGCGTTCGCCTCCAGGTCCTGCACGCTGCGGCGCCAGAGGAGCGTGGACGGCACGCGCTGCGGCAGGCGCCGCAGGCGCAGCACGTGCAGTGCCACCAGGAGCGGCACCCCCACTCCCGCCGCCAGCACGCCCATCCAGGGAGCCAGGAAGACCACGGCCGATCAGGCCGGGACGCGGGCGTCCGCGGGCATCGTCTCCACGATGTTCGTGAGGATCTCGTCCGTGGTCTTGCCTTCGGCCTCGCCCTCGAAGTTGAGGAGGCAGCGGTGCCGCATGGCCGGGAGGACGCCGGCGCGGATGTCCTCCACCGCCACGTGCGTGCGGCCGGCCAGGAGGGCCCGGACCTTGGCGCCCAGGATGAGCGTCTGGGCCGCGCGGGGGCTGGCGCCGAAGCGGAGGAACTGGTTCACCATCGGCACCGCGAACTGGCCGCGCGGATGGGTGGCCAGCACCAGGCGCACCGCGTAGTCCTGCACGTGCGGCGCCACCGTCACCTGCCGCACCAGCTGCTGGTAGGAGAGGATGGTGGCCGCGTCCATCACCTTCTCGATCCGCGGCGTCTCGTTGCGCGTGGTGCGGTCCAGGATCTCGGAGAGCTCCTCGCGCGTGGAGTAGCCCACCTCCAGCTTGTAGAAGAAGCGGTCCAGCTGCGCCTCCGGCAGGGGGTACGTGCCCTCCTGCTCGATGGGGTTCTGGGTGGCCATCACGAAGAACGGCTTCTCCAGCTGGTACGTGGTGCCGCCCACGGTGACGCTCTTCTCCTGCATGGCCTCCAGGAGGGAGCTCTGCGTCTTGGGGGTGGCCCGGTTGATCTCGTCCGCCAGCACGATCTGGGCGAAGATGGGTCCCTTGCGGAACTGGAAGTCCCGGCCGCGCTCGTTCTCCACCACGATGGTGGTGCCGGTCACGTCCGCGGGCATCAGATCCGGCGTGAACTGGACGCGGCTGAAGTGGAGGGAGAGGGCTTCGCTCAGGCAGCGGATGAGCAGCGTCTTGCCCAGCCCGGGGACGCCTTCAAGGAGGGCGTGGCCGCCGGCGAAGAGGCAGACCAGCACGCCTTCCACCACCTCGGCGTGGCCCACCACCATCTTGCCGATCTCGCGGCGGACCTTCTCGAACTCGCCCTGGAACTGCGATGCGCGTTCTGCAGCATCCGACATGGTTGATCTCCGGGAAGGCCGGATGGTACCGCCGCGGAGGATCAGCGGCCCTACATCCGGTCCGGTGCGGAGATCCCCAGGAGGGAGAGCCCGTCCGCCAGGGCCCGCTTCACCACGCCGCAGAGCCGCAGCCGGGAGCGGCGCACGGAGTCGTCCGGGCACTTCAGGACCGGGCAGGCCTGGTAGAAGCCGTTGAAGTCCTCCGCCAGCGAATGGAGCCAGTTGCAGAGCCGGTTGGGCTCAAGGGAGTCCGCCACCTGCGCCACCACGCGGGGGTACTGCAGCAGATGGAGCACCAGGCGCCGTTCCGCGGGTTCCAGGATGACCGGTGCCGCCGTGGCCGCCGCCGCCGCGTCGGCGCCGGCCTTGGCCAGGATGCCCGCGATCCGGGCGTGGGCGTACTGGATGTACGGACCGGTGTCCCCGTCGAAGCTGACCATGCGGTCCAGATCGAACACGTAGTCGCGGGCCACGTCGCTCCCCAGATCCGCGTACTTCACCGCGGCGATCCCCACCGCGGCGCCGATGGCCGCCAGCTGCGCCGGTGCCATCCCGTGGGTGGGCGCCTCCGGTGCGGCGGCGCGGGCCGTCACCTCGGCCACGCCGCGTTCGATCGCCTCCTCCAGGAGCGCCTTCAGCGTGAAGTGCTCACCGGAGCGGGTCTTGAGCGGCCGCTTGTCCTTGCCGAGCACGGTCCCGAAGCCCACGTGGATCAGCCGCGCGTGCGTGCCGTCCGGGAGCACGTCCCATCCGATCATCCGCACCGCGTCGAAGACGTCCTTGAAGTGGTCGCGCTGCCGGGCATCCACCACGTACACCACCTTGGCGCCGCGCAGCTCCTGCACGCGGAAGCGCACCGCCGCCAGGTCCGTGGTGGCATAGAGGAACCCGCCGTCCTTCTTGCGGATGAGGAGCGGCCGCTCCCGGTCCTGGAAGCGAACCACCACCGCGCCCTGGTCCTCCGCGGCCAGTCCGCGCGACTGGAAGGACTCCACCACCGGCCCCAGCCGCTCCCGGAAGAAGCTCTCGCCGCGGCTGTGCTCCGGCCCCAGCGTGACGCCGAGCATGCCCGCCACGGTGAACACCTCCCGCATCGTGACGTCGATGATCTTCTCCCAGCTCCGCACCAGCTCCGGATCCCCCGCCTGCAGCCGGACGAGGGTGGTCCGCGCGTCGTCATGCGCCGCCGCGGCCGCGGGATCCTCAGCTTCCTTCTGCGCCGCCTTGTACGCGGCGTCCAGGTCGCTCAGGGAGAGCGCATCCAGATCCGCGCCGTTGCGCCGGAGCATGCTGAGCGTCATGGCGATGGGGAGGCCCCAGTCGCCCAGGTGGTTCTCGCGCCACACCCGCAGGCCCAGCCGTTCGTGCACGCGGGCCAGCGTGTCGCCGATGATCGTGGCCCGCAGGTGCCCCACGTGCATCTGCTTGGCGACGTTGACGCCGCAGAGGTCGATGACCACGGAGTCATCCGAGTGGAGCCGCCGGATGCCCAGATCGGGGCCGTCGAACGCCTCCACCATGGCCGCGAGCGCCGCCGGCGCGAGGCGCAGGTTGATGAACCCGGGGCCCGCCACCTCCGCGCTCTCCACCAGCGTGCCGAACGCCGGATCCGCCTGGGCCGACGCCAGCACCGCGGCCGCGGCGGGATGCGGCGGCCGCCCCAGGCGCTTGGCGAGGGGGAGGACGCCGTTCGCCTGCACGTCTCCGTGCTGCGGATTCGCGCTGGGCTTCAGCAGCGGGTCGGACTGGGACTCCTCCGCGCCCAGGGCCGCGACGATGGCCCGCCGGAGGAGGGCGTCGAGCTGCAGCATGGGATCCGCGAGCGGCATTCCGGCGATGATACGGACCCGCGGCGGTGGCCGTGGTCGGTGGATCCGCGGGTCAGCCGCCGTCGCGCGGGCGGCCCGGCAGCGCGGGGACGCACGGGACCAGGAGCCCCTTCACCGCGTCCACGCCCGGCCGCGCCTTCAGGTACGCGGCGAACTCCTGGAATGCGCTCGGCGCCTGCGCCGCCGCCGCCCGCGGGCCCCGGGCGCTGCCCGGCACCATCTCCGCGGTCGCGCCGTCCGTCTCGAAGCTGGCGAGCGACAGTCGTCCCCGCTCCGCCACCGCGTCGAGCGCCCGCGGCCATGCGGACGGCTTCGCGGCGCCGAAGTCCTTCCAGGCCGGGAGGGGACGGCTGGACACCACGGCGAAGAAGCCCCACGCGCCCACGCCCCGGTCCAGGATCACGGTTCGCACGTCCTCTCCCGGCGGCACCATGCGGACGGCGGGCGGGGCCTGGTCCGGATCAGGCGGCCAGAGGAGGCTCAGGTCTCCGTGCGGATCCACGGCGATCACGTACGCATGGGCCCGCTCGTTGAGGCGCAGCTTGAGCGTCACCTGATCCCCGGGGTTCCGCGGCGCGGTGGGCACGATCGCGGAGGCATCCGGCGTGGCCGGCGGTGCCTCCACCACGCGCAGCAGCTCCACCTTCGCGGGTCCGAACGTGGGCACCATCCCCTCCGGGCTGGCGCCGTCGATCACGCGTCGCGGCGGGCGCGGGCGGCCGTCCGCGCCCGGCGGCAGCGGCGGCGCCGGCGCGGCGGGGGCGCCCTGCGCCGCGTGGTCGCCCGCATCCCTGGGCTCCGTCGTCCCGGCCGGGGCGGGATCCGGCGCGAGCGGCTTGTCCCGGAAGGCCAGCCGCGAGACGACCACCGCCGTCACCACGAACACCACGAGCCCGGCGCGGAGCAGCGTGCGCCAGTTGCGCTGCACGAAGCTCCCTGCCGCGCCGCTGGCGCCGCCTGCGCGGATGAGCGGCTCCACGAGGTGCGCAGCGGTCATCGTTCGCGCCCCGGAGGCGGGATCCAGGATCCGCTGGAGCGCGTGCGTGATCACGCGCCGCTGCCGCGCGGTGCCGGAGGAGGTGACGCTGATGCGGCCTTCCAGGAACGCCGGCACGTCCGCGGGCCTGGCGGGCGAACACGCCTGCAGCAGCACCACGCCAAGCGCGTAGATGTCGCCGGCCCGCGAGCCCATCTCGTCCTGAAGCGCGTACCCGGGCGTGTAGCCGGTGGTCACCTGCCGGTCCGTGCTGCTCACCAGGCCGTGGTCCGCCAGCCGCCAGTGGCCGTCCAGGCGCACCACGTTCGCGGGCTTGATGTCGCAGTGCACCACGCCTTGGCGGTGGAGATGATCGATGGCCGCCGCCAGCTCCGTGGCCACCGCCGCCAGCTCCGCCACCGGCAGCGGCGCCTTGCGGCGGAAGTGGGCCTGGAGCGTCAGCGGCTCGTACTGCGAAGCGTCCATGAGCGGGCCGGCGCTGGTGGCGCTGTCCGCGAGCGGCATCACCTCGTAGAGGCAGCTCTCGGCCTGTCCCACGTGCTCGATGGGCACCAGGTTCGGGTGCTGTCCGACGCATTGAAGGAAGCGGCGCACGCCCTCCAGCTCCGTGGCCCCGGCCCGCACCACGAACTTCACCACCCGGAACTGGCCGGAGTGGCGGTTGCGGGCGATCCACACCTCGCCGCTCGCGCCGGCCCCGATGCGGCGGAGCAGATCGAAGTCCGGGACGCTGGCCGGCGGCGCGTCCGCGCCGGGCTGCGGTGCGGGTGCGGGCCCAGGCTGCGCGGTTGCGGAGCGGGCCGCGAACGGCGGCGCGGAGAAGGAACTCCCGCCCCGCCCAGACGGCTCCGGCGGCTGGTTGGGCGACGTCACCGCGTCGTCGAACCCGCCGTCCGGCCGATCGTCAGCGCCCATGGCGGCGGATGGTACCCGGCAGCACCGCGGCCGCGCGCTCGCGCCACAGCCTGTCCATCAGCGGACGGAACTCCGCGCCGGGCGCGGCGGGATGGGCGCGGCGCGGCGCGCGGTTGCGCCGTTCGTCCAGGTGCACGGCCGCCACCTCCAGCATCCGCACCAGCGATGCCACATCCGCCATGGAGACGAACTCCGGTCCAACGCGGGCCGGTCGGCGGCCCTTCAGGACGCCGTCGATGTCGCACATGTTGTGGTAGTTCCCCAGCGGCAGGCAGAGGCACGTGCTCATCAGGCCAAAGGACGCGAACGCCGTCGCCTCGCACGCGCCGCCCGGCATCAGCTTGCGCTGCCAGCGGAACCCCGCGTTCCTGGCCTGCTCCTCCCCGAAGAGGATGGAGAGGGCGTTGGTCAGCTCCGGGCGGAAGACGCTCAGGCGGTCCCCAACGCGCATGATGGCGCCGGCGCCGATCGGACTGTCCGTGGGGAAGGAACGGCTGTTCTCCAGGCACACCAGCCGGGCGTTGCGCGGCACGAACCCATCCCGCGCGGTCTTGATGGCCCCGATGAATCCAACCTCCTCCGCCACCGTGAAGAGGAGGCCCACGTGCCGCGTCGCGGCGCGGTCGCGGCGCCGCAGGATGCGTTCGAACGCGATGAGCGCCGCCGCGGCCGCCGCGAGATCGTCGCACGCGTGCGTGCGCAGCATGCCGCCCGCGATCCGCGGCGCGGGCAGCTTCCAGCGGGCGATGGAGCCCGGCGGCACCACGGCCGCGCGGGCCAGGCGGGCCACCACCCGCTTGAACGGCTGGGCCTTCGCATCGAGCGACTGGATCACCGCGGCCACGGGCTTCGCGGAGGCCGGCGCGGCGGACGCCCCGGACTGCGCGGGCGCGGATCGGCCCGCGGGCCCGGACGGCAGCACTTCCAGACGGGCGCGGTGGAAGTACGGATCATGCACGCCGCCGCGGAACTCAAGCTCCACGGTGCGCGGATCGCTCTGCCGCGTGCACACGAACGCGGGATGGTCGAGGTGGGCGGTGAAGAGGAGCGGCGCGGGCCCTGCGCCGCGCTTGGCGT
The DNA here is from genome assembly GCA_046350535.1 of Phycisphaerales bacterium. GTDB lineage: Bacteria > Planctomycetota > Phycisphaerae > Phycisphaerales > SM1A02 > VGXK01. The sequence goes on along the minus strand of JAXMAG010000001.1, from coordinate 2,961,827 downwards.
TCCCCCGCTGCGTCACCAGGAGGTTGCCTGCGTCGTCGCGCCGAACGTGGAGGCGCGAGGCGCGGGCCTGCAGCCAGCGCCCCAGGAAGGCGTGGACGGCGTCCTCGCGCCCGGCGGCGGTGGGGAGGGAGGTCAGCTGGAGGAGGAGCGTTCGCTCCGCGGCAGTGAGGGCAGGGGCAGCCATGCGGGGAGCGTACGGGCGGGCGCGGACCGTGGTCCGGGCGGAAGGTGGCCTGGGGAGCGCCGCACCCCCGCGCACCCCACGCGTCCCGAGGTGGTCTCGATCGAGCACGGCTACGATCACTCGTCGAACCGCACCTTCGCCTACGACGCGCGGTTCCAGTCGGGCCGGCCGATGAACCACGCCTACACGAACGACCCCCTGAACCGCCTCACCGCGGCGATGCGGAACACCCGGGCCAACCTGACGGGCGGGACAACCACGAACGGCCCGGAGAACACGATCGGCTGGGACGGCTGCGTGTTCAACGCCGCCACCGGCGACTACCTCGTCCGCCACCGCACCTACCGGCCGCCGCTCGGGCGGTGGGGCGAGCGGGACCCCCTGATGTATCTCTCAGGGCTGAACACCTACGAGGACCCCGAGTGGGACCCGCTCGCTCATCGTGAATGGTCGGGCTTGCGGCCAGTTGCACCGGGAGAGGTCGATCCGCACGAAGGCGGAGTCCGAGAGTGTTCGCCCTGTACGTCCAGGGTATTCCGGCGTGCGAACCCTGTTCGCATCCAAGGCGACAGGGGTTATGAGTGGTCGGAGATCGGGAACACCGAGGGCTTTCGCCGCGCCCGCGGCTTCTATCCAGACCTACATCTCCATCGCAACCGGAAGCCTAATCTCTTCGACGGGGTACCCGGCCAGTGGTACGACGAGAATCGGGCGGGGCTACTGGAGGCTCCGGATCCACGGCAGAACGGACGGCGCCTGCCGCATTGGCGGCGGATTCACGAACTGGACATGTTCGACGCGTGGGCGGCGTTGTTCACGTGCTCCGAGACGCTGGGCGATACACAGGTTGAGTGCGCAAGAGCCACAGACAGCGATCGGCTCGCGTGCCTCCGTGCCGTGACAGCCCCGGGTACCGCAGGCACGTATGGCATTCTGGGCGCAAACTGTCGCGACCGCGTTGATGCGGCGCGCGCCGCCTGCTGCCTCCGGCGCGGGGGCAGGATTCACGAGAGGCGAGGTGTCCAGAGGCTGGCGGAAGGCTCGTCATGACGCGATCGCGTTCGGATCACGGTGTCACGCGAGGTCCTGCGTCGCCAAGCGCACCCCGCGTCGGCATGTCGGCGCTGCTGTGCGGCGCGTGGCGCCTCTTTGCTGGAGTCTGGGTTGCAGCCGCCAGCTTGATGACCGGTTGCCAATGCGGCGGGCTGGCATCGACTCCGCTGGTTGACGTGTCTCCTGAGGCGTTTTTGGCGCGGTACAACGCGCCTAGAGCGGCGACATTCAGGTGGGAGTATGCTGGGCATCGTGACGGCTTTGAAGTCCTGGTATATTACGATCTGGGGAACACCAGCTTCGCCGTGGAGAGGTACTCGGTGCGGGTGAGGCGCGAGTCGCTCCCTCCGGGGTTTCCAACCCAGCCGCAACCCCCTATTTCCGATCCCAGGGAGTGGTCCGACGCTCAACGGGCGGAGTTCGATTCGCTGTGCCCGCGGGAGGTGGGGTTGGGTTGGCGCTGAACGGGCTCGGAGATACGTGGGATCCCTCCCATCGACGAGCCGAAAGTGCCCGTCCCGCACTATCACCATTGCGCACCGAACGTGCGCCGAGCTGGGGTCGATCGAGCACGGGTACGATTACTCCTCGAACCGCACCTTCGCCTACGACGCGCGGTTCCAGTCGGGCTGGCCGATGAACCACGCCTACACGAACGACTCCCTGAACCGCCTCACCGCGGCGATGCGGAACACCCGGGCCAACCTGACGGGCGGGACGCCCACGAACGGCCCGGACAACACGATCGGCTGGGACGGCTACGTGTTCAACGCCGCCACCGGCGACTACCTCGTCCGCCACCGCACCTACCGGCCGCCGCTCGGGCGGTGGGGCGAGCGGGACCCCATCGGACAGACGGGAGAGATCAATCTCTTCGGCCATGCCGATGGGATACCGAACGTGCTTGCCGACCCTGCAGGTCTCCTGGGAGCACCACCAGCGTTCCTCCCGTCCCTCTTTGGCGGAGAAGGTGGCGCGGCCGCAGGCACCGCTTGCGGGACGGCGGCGGCGGTGGCTGGCGGGGCACTCCTGGTTGCGGTGTATGGGTACCTGGGGTACCTGATACTCCAGACGGAGCCGGTTCAGGACTTCGCTGGAGAGCTAGGAGACTATTCGGAGCCGGGCCCGCCGGGATACCGTTCGACTCCCCGTCCCCGAGGATCCATGAGGTGGGAATCCGAGACGCGAAGGTCCAGCGTCGCGAGATGCGGCGAGCGGATGGTGAAGGCATGCGGCTGCAGGAAGGATGGACGATGAGCGTCAGATCACGAGAGTTGTTCCGTCTGTGGCACGCAGTGTTGACCGCGTTCGCCCCTCCTCGCGACCTTCCACAGATCGACCAGGTAGAGGGGTACCTCATCACACGCGACTCGACCCTGCCAGCCGCGCTGCAGCGCGCCCTGGACACCGCAGCGATCACATTTGATGGGATCGCTGATGACGAGCTCCACTGGATGAAGATGGCCTGGGGCCTGGAGGCGTATCTCGGACATCGTTGCGAGAAGAGAGAGGATGCCGCGGCATGGCCGATGGCCCGCGCGGCCGCGCTCCATTGCTGCATCGCGGCTGGGTTGGAGCGCCTGTCGCACGACTCCACTGAGATCGCCCTTTGCGCGGCGGCATGGGCCGGCGTGACGGCGTGCCCTCAGGTCTTGGACTTGCTCCTTGTGGCGATCCCGGCGAGTCAGCTTCTTCTGGACCGCAATGACAAGCCCTCGTACCCCGCGGGATACCCGATCGACATGCACCTTCCAGAGGAGTGGAAGCACCGTCCACCCGAGCCTGCCCCGGTCCCCATCACAACGTACCTCGCCTCCATCCTCGTCGCGAAGGCGATCGGCTATCCACGGATGGCCCAAGGTGCAGTGGCGGGGGCGATCGGGATAGTCGATGACGATCCGTTGCTCACCCCTGTGCGCGGCCTCTTCGACGCCATCCTCGAGCACTGCAGCGCCTGGGGCCAACCTCCCCCTGGTTGACCGAGAGCCCGCACCGGCCGATGAACCACGCCTACACGAACGACCCCCTGAACCGCCTCACCGCGGCGATGCGGAACACCCGGGCCAACCTGACGGGCGGGACGCCCACGAACGGCCCGGACAACACGATCGGCTGGGACGGCTACGTGTTCCACGCCGCCACCGGCGACTACCTCGTCCGCCACCGCACCTACCTGCCGCCGCTGGGGAGGTGGGGAGAAAGGGACCCGATCCGAGCACGCGTCAACCTCCTCGAGGCGATGGACGGAGCCCCACTATCGAGGGTCGATCCATCGGGGCGGGTCCCGGCCGATGTTTCTGACGGGCTCGGCTTGTGCGCAACACAGTCAGCAGCCCGTTGGCCGGATTCGCAGTGTCAGTCCCAAGGCTCGTCGGGCACCTCCAGCGCAAGCGAAGACCCGCGCCAGGGTTGCGGGAGCCGTTTGTGCATCCGCCCGTGGAGCGGCGCAACGCCTCTGCACCACTGGATCATGGTCCCGCTACCCAGAGGTGCAGCGCGGCAGTACGGCTTCTACCCAGACCTCCCGTGGTTCCCTGGGCACTGGCACTCCGCTCCCACCGGGACGGCGCCGTCGAGGTGGTGGGGGCCCAACATTGCGCCCATGTCCGACCCGGCGCGGCCTGCGACCGCAACCTGCTATCCGGTTCAGCTGAGAGCGGGCAACGTGGCGACCTGTGCAGCCATCCGGGCGTGTTTGGCCAGATCCGCTCCGTGGGGCTGGTACGCGCCGGGCGTCTACGACTGCCGACACGCGGCGGCCGATGCCCTTGACTTCTGCGGTCTCGAGCCTCTTGTCCCCGAGCCGATCCGCGAGGACGACCCGAGCCGCGGCTTGGCGCCGTACACCCCAAATCCATTTAGGGGTGCACCAACAGCGTATCCGCCGTCGGCTCGACCACCTCAGAACATGGCACTGCTTCCCGGACAGGATGACCCGCGCCGGCACGTGGTTGCGGAACTCGATTAGATGGACCAGCCGCGCCCAGAGCTGACGTCCGAGAGCGACGCGCGGGGGGGCCGTGGGGCAGCCTCAGAAGGGGGGCGCCCCCTCCTCCGAACCACGAGTCGCGCCCGGGTGGCTGCGACACTCCTCGCCGCAGCCTCGCTCTGGACGGTCCTTCCTTGGTTCGGGACGTACTGGTGTCTATCGCTCCCGGCGCTCGCGGTGAGTTCTGGCCGACTCGTGGACAGCGGCGAGCTCGTCGTCATGGCCGATGCCAACACCAAGTCGGAGGGGGTGGACGACCCTCGGCTGATTGCTGCACGGTACATCCTCACCACATTGGCTCCGAGCGCTGAGAAGCGTGACGAGTACATCGGGCTCGCGGGCTGCCTTGTCACTGGCGTGGTGGGGATCTGGGTTTTGTATGCAGTCGGGACGACCCGATGGCGCTCTCGCGCCCGAGAGGCCCGTTCGGGATCCATGATCTGCTGGGCGGCGGCCGTTGCAGCGGCGGTCTTGTGTGTGCTCCGCGAAAGGATCCTCACGCCTGACTTCGGGCAGCGCCTCTCAGTGGCCGTCAAGGATGGAGCAGTCGCGCTGTCTCCGCACGCGGGGTCGCCCGATGTCCTGCGAACGGAGCTCCTCTCCCGGCCCGAGTGGGCTGGCGGGCTCGTGTGTGCTTGCGTGGTGTGGATGACACTATCACTTCTGCTGGCCCACATTGCGCATGGATTGGGTCCGGACGGAGGGACGTCTCCGTCCCGCCAAACCCTTCCTCCGTAGGCGCGCGGGACTCGTCACACTTCGTGGGTGCATCACCATGGGCGTTGGCGTCGGCTGCCGCGGGAGCAGCGTCGAAGCGGACTGGGCGTGGTTGAGTTCTGTCGCTCGCGCGGGGTGTCGCCGCACGCCCCGCGCACCCCAAAAATGAAGAGCGCCGTGCTCACCAGCGGACCCCTCCGCCGAGGTGATGCACGGCGCTGATCTGGAACCGGCGCGTCGTGGGTTGGTGGGTCAGTGCGCCGGGATCAGGAGCGTCGTCTCCGGAGGCCTGCGACTCCGGCCAGGCCCAGCAGGGCCAGGGAACCGGGGCCCGGCACCGCCACGGGGGCGGCGCCGAAGACCGAGGCCGTGCTGCCATCCGAGAAGGTCAGGGTGATCCAGTTGGCCTGGGCGGTGTAGCTCTCCGCCTTGGTGTAGATCTGCATGAGGGCCGAATCTCCGCCGTCGGCAAGGACCGACTCGAACGCGGTCCAGTTGACGCTGGTGCCGCCGAGCGGCACGCCTCGGCTCACCGTCCCGGGCGACGAGGCACCGCTGCCGAGGAGGAAGTTCGCATCCACCTGCTGGCCGTCCCAGCCGTCATGGCGGATGCCCGTGAGCGTGATGCCGGAGTTGGCGTGAAGCTCGCTCACCTTCAGTTCAAAGAAGAGTTCACCCGTGGTGAGCTCCTGCACCGTCTGCTCCAGTGAGCCCCAGGCGGTGCCGCTGTTGAACGCCAGCGTCTGGGAGAGGAGCGTGGTGCCGCCGGTCGGTCCGGTCCACCCGCCGATCGAGCTGCTGGCGCCCGGTGCGAGGACTGCGGCGTTGGACGCCGCAGCGGCTCCGAGGATGGTCAGCAGGCCAGTGACGGACGCGCGAAATCGAGTCTTCGTGGACATCCCTTTTCCTCCAGTGGCCGGGCCGCCTCCCTCGCGGCCCGGCCGATCAGTGTTCATGAGTCGAATACGCGCCATCGCGTGTCCACTGACACGAACCCGGAACTTCCAAGAACCTCCCTGGCGGCCTGCGGCGCGGGGTGCGGTCCCCCCTGGTGACCCGGGAATGGGGGGCAGACCCAGGCTCTCGGACCTTCACGCCTTCTACGATGGAGGCCATGCCGCTCGCGCCCATCCCGGAGATCCTGACGGAGCTGCGCGCCGGTCGCGTGGTGGTGCTGGTGGACGACGAGCGGCGCGAGAACGAAGGCGACTTTGTCTGCGCCGCGGAGAAGGTGAGCGTGGAGCTCATCAACTTCATGACCCGCGTGGGCGGCGGCTACCTCTGCGTGGCGCTGGAGGGAGACGCGTGCGACCGCCTGGATCTCCATCCGCAGGCTCCGGTGAACACCTCCGTGCGCGGCACGCCCTTCACGGTGAGCGTGGACGGCCATCCGCGGCACGGCGTGGGCACGGGCATCTCCGCCCGCGATCGCGTGCGCACCATCCAGCTCCTCCTCGACCGGAGCAGCGGCCCTCACGACTTCGTGAGGCCCGGGCACATCAACCCGCTGCGGGCCCGCGACGGCGGCGTCCTGGTCCGCACCGGCCAGACCGAGGGGAGCGTGGACCTCTGCCGCCTGGCCGGTCTGCAGCCGGCGGCGCTCCTCATAGAGGTGGTGCGCCCGGACGGCGAGATGGCCCGCGTTCCGGATCTGGAGGTCATCTGCGCCCAGCACGGCCTGAAGATGTGCTCGGTGGAGCAGGTGATCGAATGGCGCCTGGCCCGCGAGGCGCTCGTGGAGCGCCTGGACCCCCGCGCCGGGACGCCGGTGGCCACGCCGGAGGGTGAGTTCCGGCTCTTCGCGTGGCGAACGCCAGTGGACCCGCTTCCGCACCTTGCGCTCACGTTGGGCGGCCTGGGAGTACCGGGGCCGGACGGCCGCGTGCCGGAGGTGACGGAGCCGGTGCTGGTCCGGATGCACCGCCGCGAGATCACCGGGGACGTCTTCGGCGTGCAGTGGAACGGCGCGGGACCCACCGGACAGGAGACCATCCGCAGCTCGCTCCGCGCCATTCGCGAGGCGGGGCGGGGCGCCCTCGTCTACCTGCGTTCGGATGGAAGCGGCTTTGATCTGCCGGGCCGGCTGCAGCGCATCCAGCGGCACGACGAACCGGACGTGAACGTCCCGGATCTCACCTCCGCCGCCGGCGTGGGCGCCCGGGCCCAGCCGATGGACGCCCGCGAGTTCGGCATCGGCGGGCAGATCCTGCGGGACCTGGGACTCCGCACGCTCACCCTGCTGTCGAACCACCCCCGCACCATGCCCGGCCTCCATGGCTTCGGCCTGGAGATCGCGGGCTACGAGGGACTCGAATGAACCGCCGACTCCACGCGGCCTTCGCGGCCGCGATCGCCGTTCCGTTCGCGAACGCGGCGCCGCAGGCCGCGGCGCCGTCCGCGCCACCCGCGGCGCCGGCCGCACCGGCCGCGCAGCCTCCGGCGGCGCCCGCGTCGCCGGCCACGCCGCCCGCGCCGCGGCGGTTCGACAGCGCGGACACGTACCTGGATGCGCTCGAACGGGCCACCACGGGCCTGCGGGACTTCCAGGCCCGCGTCACCCTGGACCGCGTGGACGCGGTGACGGAGGAGAGCGAGCGGCGGCAGGGACGACTCCTCTTCGTGGATGATGGCGAGGGAAACCGGCGCTTCGCGGTGGTCTTCGACCTCTACATGGATCCGAGCGGCCGCGCGGACACCAGTCTGCGCCACTACGTCTATCGAGACGGCTGGCTGGTGGAGTTCGATCACTCGAGGAAGCAGATGGTCTCGCGGCAGCTGGTGCCGCCGGGGAAGGCGTTCGATCCCCTGCGCCTTGGCGAGGGGCCGCTGCCGCTCCCGGTGGGACAGCGCAAGGCGGAGGTGCTGGCCCGCTTCGAGGTGTCGCTCGTGGGGCCGCCCACCACGCCGCTCCTGAAGGGCGTGGGCGACGCGCAGGGACTGCGGCTGCTGCCCAGGCCCGGTGTCCTGGACGATGACACGGTGGACGCCACCATCTGGTACGACCCGGTGACGCTTCTCCCTCGAGCGGTGAGCCAGCGGAAGCGGTCGGGCGAGCGCGTGGAGGTGCTCGTCTCGCAGCCGGCCATGAACGCGGGGCTGGACGAGACGCAGCGGAGCTTCCTGGAGGTGACGGAGCCGGGCCCGGAGTGGAGCCGCGACATCCGTCCGTGGAAGCAGGAGGGGCCGCCGGTGAGTGCGACGCCGGCGGAGGAGAAGCCGGCCCCGGGCGCGGTCCCGGCTGCGCCGCGGACGCCGGGGGCGCCGGGCACGCCGGGCACGTCCGGGGCGTCAGGGGCGCCGGGGGCGCCGGGCGCCGCGTTCGCGCCGCTTTGCGGACCTTGAGCGTGCTCCAAACCCGTCCGCACTCCCGTCTCCGCGCGGAACGATGCGAAGGATCAACCGATAGTTGAGGAAGGGCCCCGCGCCTTCGCGGACGCCCGCCGCCACCCGCGCCGGATCCACAGCCACGATGGCCGCACCACGCCCAGAACCGCTCCTCCGCGTCCTCTCCCGCGCCTGCGTCGCGGCGCGGAGGGGGTTGTCGGCGCTCACGGCGCTCGCGGCGCTTGTGGCGCTTTCGGAAACACCCGGCTGGCCGGCGCTCGCCGCTCCGCAGGCGCCGCCCTCCGCGGTGCCGGAGGCGTTCGAGCTGGCGCCCGCCGCGGCGCGGCTCCTGGACGCGCCGTACCTCACGCCGGATCAGCGGCGGTCGCTCCGGGTCTTCCACGGCATCTGGGACGAACGCGACCTGGACACGCCGGCCCGGCGGGCGGAAGCGGCGCTGGCCATCTGGGACCTGTCGCAGGAGAGCCTCTCCAATCCGGAGGTGCCGGTGGCGCTGCGGGCCCGGGCGCTGGTGCGGCAGGGGCGCATGCAGCAGGCCCTGGATCTCCTGGCGGGAAACGACGGTCCGGAGGAGTCGGCGCTCGCCGCGGTGGCGCTGGAAGGGCTCGGCCGCCTTCCGGATGCGGTGCAGGCCGCGGAGAAGGCCATCTCGCGACTCTCCGACGCCGCGGCCACACCCGCGCAGCTGGTGGCCGCGGTGGAAGCCATGGCGGTGAAGGCCCGCGTGGAGGGCCAGCCCACGCGCGACTGGCAGCGAATGATGGACTCCCTCGCCCGCGCCCGCGAGGCGGACCGCACCTGGTGGCCCGCGATGGTGGCGGAGGGGCGGCTCCTGGACGAGAAGGACAATCCCGTGGAGGCGCTCGGTGCCCTCCACCAGGCGCTGGGGCTCAACCCGCGCGACGGCGAAGCGTGGTACCTGCTGGGGCGATTCGCGCTGGCCCGCTTTGACTTCGAAGGCGGCCGGCGCGCCGTCGCGGCCCTGCGCCGCGTGAACCCCCAGCACCCGCTCGCGGCGCTCCTGGAGGGCGAGAGCGCCATCCTGGAGAACGACCCCGATCGCGCCCAGGAGGTGCTCGACCGGCTCCTGGCCCGCTGGCCGGAGATGCGCGAGGCCGTGGCCCTGCGGGCCGCGGCGGATGCGGTCCGCTACGACGAGCCGGGAACGCAGCGCTGGCTGGCCCGCATGGACGAGCTGCAGCCGGGCGGCGCCGCAGCGCTCTACCAGGTGGGTCGCTTCCTCAGCAGCAACCGCCAGTACGCGGATGCCGCCCGCATCCTGGAGGCGGCCGTGGCCCGGCGCCCCGCGTGGGCCCAGCCGCGGATCGAGCTGGGACTCCTGGAGATGCAGTCCGGCCGCACGGACCGGGCCCGCGCCGCCCTTGCGGAGGCCGCCCGGCTGGACCCGTTCAACAAGCGCAGCACCTTCAGCCTGACGCTCCTGGAGGAGATGAAGGAGTGGAGGACGTTCGAGGGGCGGCACTTCGTGGTGCGCTGCAAGCCCGGCCCGGACGAGGTGGTGGCGGCCATGATGCCGGACGCCCTGGACCGCATGCACGCGGACGTGGCGGCCCGCTTCGGCCATGAGCCGGCGGAGCGCACGGTGATCGAGCTGATGCCGGACCACCGGATGTTCGGCGTGCGCATCACGGGCATGCCGTGGATCCACACGATGGCCGCGTGCACGGGGCCGGTGATCGCGCTGGAGGTGCCGCGGGAGGGCGCCGCGGAGAAGCACCTGGGCCTCTTCGACTGGCTGGAGGTGCTGCGCCACGAGTACACGCACACCATCACCCTCAGCCAGACCCGCAACCGCATTCCCCACTGGCTGACGGAAGCCGCCGCGGTGAGCATGGAGACCAAGCCGCGATCCTACGACACCTGCCAGCTCCTGGCCCACGCGCTCGCGAACGGCCGCCTCTTCGACATGGACCAGATCAACTGGGCGTTCGTGCGTCCCAAGCGCCCGGACGATCGCGCCCTGGCCTACGCGCAGGGCCACTGGATGGTGCAGTTCATGAACGAACGCTTCGGGATGGATGCACTCCCGCGGCTCCTGGCCCAGTACTTCCAGGGCGTCCCGGAGGCGCGGGCCATGCCCGCGGCGCTCGGCGTGGAGCGGGCGGATTTCCACCGGGAGTTCATCGCCTGGGCCCGCACGCAGGTGGCGGCGTGGGGCATGTCCCCGCAACCCACGCTGGATGAGTTGACGGATCAGCTCCGCATGGCGGACCCGGCGGAGCGCGAGCGCCTGGAGAAGGCCCGTGAACGCCGGCTGGGACGCGTGGCGGAGGCGCTCGCGGAGGAGATCGGCCGCCCGCGCACGGAGAGCGAACCGCCGCTCCGCGCCGACGCGTGGCCGCCGGTGGAGCGGCGTCCCATCCGCGTGCCGGACGACGTGCTGGACCGCTGGCTGGACGAGCACCGCGACCACCCCGACCTCCTGGAGATCAGGATCCGCCGCCGCCTGGCGGAGAGCGACGAACCCAACCTCACCACGCGAACGCTGCTCGAGGCCTACCAGGCGGCGCGCCCGGTGGATCCGCTGCCGCACCGCGTGCTGGCCCGGTGGGCCCTGCGCAGCGGGGATGGCGCGGAGGCCCGGCCGCACCTGGAGGCGCTGGACCGGCTGGAGGAGCGCAACAACGCCTACACGCTGGAACTGGCCCGCATCTACCGGGAGCAGGGAGAGCCCGCGCGGGCCCTGGCGTGCATGACCAAGGCCGTTCGGATCGATCCCTACAACGCGTCGCTCCGGGAACTTGCGGCGGCGGTGGCGGTGGAGGCGGGGGAGCTCCGCCAGGCCCGCCTGCACGTGGCGGCCCTCCAGCTCCTGGAGCCGGACCGGCCCCAGCACGCCCGGCGGCGGGAGCGCCTGGACCAGATGATCGGCGCCGCGCCCGCCGCTTCCGAGGAACACGCCCCGTGACGGCGGCCCCTCCCGGGCTACGCTAGGGGCACGCGTCGCACGGGCTGCGACCTTCACCCCCGGAGTCCCGGATGAGCTTGAGAACCGCCGGTTCCGTTCCTGCAGCCGCGGCCGCGCTGGCCGCGGCCGCCGCAGCCTCCGCCGTTCCGCCGCAGTTCGAGCTCAAGGGCATCACCACCTTCCCGGAGACGCTCGCGCCCACGCGCTTCGTCGCCGCGGACGTGAACGGTGACGGCGCGATCGACCTGATCTGCCCCGGCCGCAACACCCCCGGCCGCGTCTACATCCTCCCGGGCGCAGGGGACGGCACCTTCCAGCCGGCGATCCAGCTCACCGTGGGCGCCCAGACGGATTGGGCGGAGCTGGTGGACGTGGATGGGGACGGCACGAGGGACCTGGTGCTGGCGGTGCGGAGCAACAACGGCCGGATCGCGGTGATGCGCGGGCTGGGCGGGTTCTCGTTCGCGCCCCCGGTCTTCACGCCCACCGGGCGCGAACCGCGGGCCGTGGTGCCCCAGGACTCCGGCACGCCCGGGCCGCGCGGCGTGGCCGCGATGCCCAACCAGATTCCGCAGGTGCGCGTCTACGGAGCGCCCGGCGGCGATCTCGTGATGGGCGAGGTCCAGCGCATGGACGTGAACCCGTGGATCCGCGGGCTGGTGTCGCCGCAATGGCTGGGCGCCGCGGATGTGGACGGAGACGCGGCGGCGGACCTGGTGATGATCGCCACCGGATCCGGGCGCGTGAACGTGTGGCGCGGCGCGGGGGCGGCGGATGCGGGCTCGCCCTACGGCTCGGAGCGGGCCTTCCGCGCCGCCACCGTGGGGAACGAGTATCCGGGCATCTCCAACGCGTCGATCGTGGACGTGGATGGCGACGGGGATCTGGACGTGGCGACGCCGGGCATCCTCATCAACAGCCCGGATGCGCTCATCGTCTTCCGCAACGACGGCAGCGGCGGACTCTCGCAGCAGTTCTCCTTCGCGTTCAGCGACTACTCGCTCGCCTGGAACGTGGACGCGGCGGACCTGGACTGCGACGGGGACCCGGACGTGGTGGCCACGACGGCGCTCTCCGGCGAGATCGACGTGCTGGAGAACGTGACCGCGCCGGGCGGGCCGCCGGCGTTCGTGGCGGAGCCGCCGCTCTGGGGCGGCACGTTCGTGCGCCACGTGGCGGCCGTGGACCTGGACGGGGATGGACGCCGGGACCTGGTGGCCGTGGATTTCGTGGGGAGCTACGTGATCGTCTATCGGAACGTGACGCCCGGAGCCTGCGGCGGCGTGGCGGAGGGCGCGGCGCCCGGTCCGGCGGCGCTCGCTGCCGCGAACGGCGCCGCGAGCGCCGCCGCGCAGGCCGCGGTGGCCGCGCTCGGACCGGCGGCCACGGCCCGCATCGCGGCGCTCACCGCCCAGCTCCAGGCCCGCGTGGCCGCGGCGGGTGCGGATCCGGCGGCCCGAGCCGCGGCGCTCGCGGACTTCTCCCCGGAGGAGATGCCGCGCCGGGATGGTTCGCTGCCTGCCTCCGGAGACGATGACGCCGCGCCCCCGGCGGGCGGACTGGCCTCCACCTGCGGCCCGCCCAACGGCAGCTGCCTGGAGGTGCACGGAACGCCGGGCTGCTACACGCCCGCTTGCTGCACGGTGGTGTGCGGGTTCGACCCCCACTGCTGCGAGACCGTGTGGGATCAACCCTGCGTGGACATCGCCAACAGCGAGTGCGACAACCTCTACTGCCCCAGTGCCGGCTCCTGCACGGAGCCGCACTTCTCCATCGGCTGCAGCGACGAGAGCTGCTGCGAGCTCATCTCCCGCCTGGATCCCTTCTGCGGCTATGCCTTCTGGGATGCCATCTGCGCGGAGGAGGCGCTCCGCTGGTGCGGCACGCCGGCGTGCACGCTGCCGCCGCCGCCGCCCGGGAGCGTGGACGAGGCGGAGTTCTGCTACCAGGCGGTCAACGACGGCTGCAACCAGATCGGCGGCGTGCTGATGGTGCCGCTCGCGTGCGGCGCCGCCTTCCACGGCACCTGCGACACCACCAGCCCGCGCGACACGGACTGGTTCTCCTTCACCCTGGCGGCGGAGAAGCGCGTGCGCTTCACCGTGGCCGCGGAGTTCCCGCTCCGCGCGGTGCTGGTCTCCGGTCCCTGCGACGGTCCGCTGGAGGTGGTGGAGCAGGCCTTCACGGAGTTCTGCCAGCCGGTGCAGATCGACCGCTGCCTCCCGCCCGGCCAGTACGCCTTCATGATGGCCATGGGGACGCCGGAGCGGAACCTCTTCAACGGCGAGCCCTGCGACGAGATCGACCCCGAGAACCCGCCGCCGCCGGATGACCCGCCGGTGACGCCGGGCCATTTCGGGCGGCACTGGCAGATGGCGTTCGAATGCGTGGGCGGCTGCGGCCAGCCCGGCGACCTCAACGGCGACGGCGTCGTCAACGGCGCGGACCTGGGGATCCTGATCGGCACCTGGGGTCCGGCGCCGCCGGGCACGCCCGCGGACCTGAACGGCGACGGCGCCGTGAACGGCGCGGATCTTGGAATCCTGATCGGGAACTGGACGGGCTGAGGCCGTCGGCGCCCGCGGCCGGCGTTCGAACGCCTGTTTTTCCCGCCGCCGCCCGGTGGGGCTGGTGGTACGGTTGTGGTCCCGGAACGCCGGGACCCCGCACGCAGAGAGAGGACAGCCGTATGCCGAGCAGGAACCGGATCGTTGGTGGGATGCCCGCAACCGTCACGAGCGCACGCGCGAGACCCCTCGCAACCCGCGCCGGTCTCGCCGCCGCGGCCTTCCTGGTCGCCGGGTCCGCGGCCCACGCCGCCTCCGAGAGCTACATCTTCAACCTGACGCCCCAGAGCACGCTGCAGCAGGAGCTGTCCATCACCCTGCCGCTCGCCGGGACCTGGATCGGCAACTACGACGCCGCGAGCAATCCCACCGGCACCAAGACCATCCCCGGCCTCTTCGGCGGGAGCGGCAACAACGCCATTCCCTTCAGCAGCGTGGTGAAGCCCGAGGTGTCCATCAGCTCCAGTCCCGCCGGCAGCTTCTCGCTGGTGGTGGACACGCTCTCCGGGCTGGCCACGGTGTCGGACTTCTCGCTGGACCTCCTCAATGGCGATCCGGGAGCGGTGACGATCAACCTGGAGCTCACGTACTCCAACTTCCACACCCAGAACCCCAGCGCCATCTATCCCGGCGTGAGCGGCCTCAACCTGCCGCTTCCCGCGGGCTCCATCTCCCAGGCGACGATCCAGCAGTACGCCCCCACGCAGGGCCTGGTGGCGCCGGTGGGTGACGGCACGTTCCTCCTCACCGCCGCGCTTCCGGTGGTGATCACCTTCACCGCGGACGTGCTGGGCACGCCGATCGGCGGCGACCCGCAGGAGACCTTCCTGCCCCTCGCGGCCACGCTCGTCCCGATCCAGGCCGGCGGCTACGGCATCTCCGCCAGCATCTCCCTCCCCACGCAGACGCAGGACTTCCCGGCGCCCACGCAGGGGCTGGAGAACCAGCCGTTCGACCTCCCCACCATCCTGCCGCCCGGGAACACGGCGCATCTGCTGATCTCCGGCGCCTTCGGGGCCGGCACGCTCACGTTCAGCTTCGGGGCCACCCTGGACGCCCTGGGCACGCTGCAGAACTACGGCGGGGACGTGAACGGCGACGGCGTGGTGAACGGGATCGACCTGGGCCTGGTGATCGGGGCGTGGGGCCCCGCGGCGCCCGGCGCCGCTGCGGACCTCAACCACGACGGCGTGGTGGACGGCCAGGACCTGGCGCTCGTCATCTCCAACTGGACCGTGGACTGAGTCCGCGGACCTCACTCCCGGGCGGCGGCCAGGAGCGCGGGGACCTGGTCGAGATCCACGTTCCCGCCGCAGAGGACGATGCCCACGCGCCGCACCTCCGGCGGCACGCGCTCCTGCCAATCGCGTGAGAGAAGCACCGCGGGACCCACGGCGGCGCTCGGCTCTATGAGGAGCTTGGTGCGCTCCCACACCAGGCGGAGGGCGCGGAGGATCTCGCGTTCGCTCACCGTGAAGACGTGGTCCACCAGGCGCTGCACCACGGGAAACGTGAGTTGCCCGAGGGACGTCTTCAGTCCGTCCGCCACGGTCGGCTTCTCCGTGGGCGGCTCCAGGCGGCCGCTCACGCGACCTCGGGCCGCGTCGTCCACCGCCTCCGGCTCCGCGCCGTGGATGAGCGTGCGCGGCGAGAGCGCCTTGGCCGCGATCGCCACGCCCGAGAGCATCCCGCCTCCGCCGAGCGGGACCACGATGGCGTCCAGCTCCGGCACCTGCGCCAGGAACTCCAGGGCGATGGTGCCCTGCCCCGCGATCACGTCCGGGTGGTCGTAGGGCGGGATGAGCGTCCCGCCGGTGCGGGCCACCACCTCCGCGGCCACGCGCTCCCGCTCCGCCACGGTGGGCCGGCACTCCGTCACCTGTCCGCCGTACTCCTCCACCGCGCGCCGCTTCACGGGCGGCGCGTTGGAGGGCATGACGATGTATGCGGGGATGCCCCGCAGCCGCGCCGCGAGCGCGAGCGCCTGGGCGTGGTTCCCGGAGGAGTGCGTGACCACGCCGCGGGAGGCCAGCGCGTCCGGCAGCTTCATCACCGCGTTGCAGGCCCCGCGGAACTTGAACGCACCCACCCGCTGGAAGAGCTCGCACTTCAGGAACACCTGCCGGCCGCTCAGCGCGTCCAGCGTGCGGCTGGTCATCACCGGCGTCACGGTGGCCCACGGACGGATGCGCTCCGCCGCGGCCTGCACGTCCGCCAGCGTGGCCGCGAACGCGCCGCCTGGACCGGCGCCGGAATCGGGACGGGGATCGTTCACGCGGCTAGCCTACGCGCCATGAGCGCTCCCCCGATGCACACCGCCCTGGATGCCATCACCCAGCTCCACGCCCACCGCCGCTGGGCCCGCGACCGCGTGCTGGCGCTGGTGCGGCCGCTGGGGGAGGGTGCCCGCAGGAGCGCGTTCGACATGGGACCCGGGAGCGTGATGGGCGTGCTGGCCCACTGCTACGGCGCGGAGCTGGCGTGGATCAACGTGCTGGAGAGGACGGATCCCAGCACGGAGCTGCCGGGCGCGGATGCGTTTCCCACCCTGGAGGCCCTGGAGGCGGCGTGGGCGGCGGTGGATGCGCGGTGGGACGCGTGGATGCAGGCGTGCCGGAGGGACCCGGCGCGGCTGACGCAGCCCGCGGTGCGGCGGCGCCAGGGGAAGGACTACGCGACGAGTGCCGCGGACGTGATGCTCCACGTCTGCACGCACCAGCACTACCACATGGCCCAGCTGACCAACATGCTCCGCCGGCTGGACGTGCCCATCCCGGCCCCCTGGCTGGATCTGATCGTCATGGCCCGGGAGCAGTGGGCGGCGCCGGGGGCGTGACCCCCGTGTGGCCGTTGGAGCCACCGTCGATGCCGTCATGAGCCGCCGGCGCGGCGCCGGACTCCGGCTTGCGGAGGCGGTCCGCCACCTCGTGCGTGCCCCACTCGAAGCTCTCGTGGAAGAGGGTGCCGAAGACGAGCGGCTGGATGTCGCGCACGCCGGGCACGGCGAGCACCGCGGCCCGCACGACGGCCAGGTCCTGGCTGTCCCGGCAGTTGAACGCCGCGTATGCGGGGAACTCCCCGGCCAGCACCGTGAAGAGGGCCAGCTGCGGGATCTTGGAAAGCTCCTGCATGATGGGGCGCAGGGGTCCGTGGGCCGCGATCAGCATGGCGCCGGAGAGGTTCATCCCAAGGCGCGGCGGATCCACGATGGTGACGATGTCCACGATGCCTTCCGAGGTGAGACGGCGGAACCGATCCGCCGCGCTGGTGGCGGAGATGCCGGTCCGCTGGGCCAGATCCGCGTAGCTGAGGCGTCCCTCCTGCTGCAGCGCGCGGATGATCACCAGGTCCGTCTGGTCCAGCGACTTGTGCATGCCGCCGTGGCCAAGGCGCCGCTCCGGCTGGGCCTTCACGTGGAAGCGCGGCGTGTGGAACTCGAGCATGGGCGCCAGCGACACCGCCCGGATTCCCGGGCAGCGGGCGAGCGTGTCGTCCACCATGGAGAGGAGCTCCGCAGGGCACGACGCGCAGCAGTACGACACCAGGTCGTAGACGCCGAAGGCCGAGACGATCCACGAGACGTGCGGATGCCGGCGCAGCGCCGCCGCCACCTCCGACACCGGCTGGGCGCTGCGGAGGAAGAGGCACGCCTGGCACCCCAGCCCCAGGTACTCCGGAGGCGTGAAGCAGCGCACGCGAACGGTCTGCTCCTCCAGGAGCCGGGTGAGGCGGCGGCTCACGTTCGCCTCGCTCAACCCCGTTTCCATGGAAAGCTTCCGGCCGCTGGCGCGTCCGTCGCGCATGAGCGCTTCAACCAGACGGCGATCCGCGTCGTCGAGCGCGGGAAGTTCCGGATCGGAGTAGCGGGGCGGACTTCGCAGCATTGGGGACCTCAGCCCGGGAAGAGGAGCTCCTGCAACAAGCTCCAACGGATGCGGAGTCTACCGTGGATCCTTGCCGCGGCGATGCATTCGGCGCGTGCTACGATCCGGCCGTTCGCTCGGGGCGCGGCAGCGCCCGGGGGTGATTCCCCCATCCAGGGCCGCCGGCCCGGGCTGCCGCTGAGATGCACCCGTGGAACCTGATCCGGTTCGCACCGGCGTAGGGAAGCGAGGCAATCATGATCCAGCGGAACCAGCGGAACCAGCGGGACCAGCGGAACGGCCAGGACCAGCACGCAGGTCCCGGCGACCCCCACAGCACCGACGCACTCACGACGGCGCTACCCCTCCACGGCGCGTTCAACCCGTCAAGCACCGCCCAGGGGACCACGCCGGGAAGCTTCGCGCTCCGTTCGGATGTGGGCGGTCCCCGGGCGTTCAGCTCCCCGGACACCCCCGGGATGCCGGAACCCTCGCACCTCACCGCATGGGACTTCCTGCCGGAGGGCTGGCGAATCCAGGCGGTGGATCCCGCGAGCGCCGGCGGGGACGCCGGCGCGCACCGCGTGGCCTGCGCCGGCCACAATCAGACGCACGCCGGGCGCTTCATCCGCGCCGTGGCGCCCGCCGGTTTCCAGCCGGTGACGCAGCTGGAGCACGCCCGCCTCGGGTGCATCACGCCGCAGATGCGGCGCGTGGCGGAGCGGGAGGGACACCTCACGCCAGAGCAGGTCCGGGACGAAGTGGCCGCAGGGCGAATGGTGATCCCCGCCAACCGCGCCCACCTCGCCATGGCGCTGGACCCCATGGCCATCGGCCGCGCGTCGCGCACCAAGGTGAACGCCAACATGGGCGCGTCGCCGGTGTCCAGCGGCACCCACGAGGAAGTGGACAAGCTCCGCTGGGCGGAGCGCTGGGGCGCGGACACGGTGATGGATCTCTCCACCGGCGGCAACCTGGACGAGTGCCGCGAAGCCATCATCCGGGCCTCCACGGTCCCGATCGGCACGGTGCCCATCTACTCCATGATCATCGGCCGCCGCCTGGAGGACCTGACGGAGGAGGTGGTGCTGGAGACGCTGGAGCACCAGGCCCGCCAGGGCGTGGACTACTTCACCATCCACGCGGGCGTCCTCCGCGAACACCTCCCGCTCATCCGGCGGCGCCTGATCGGCATCGTGAGCCGCGGTGGCAGCCTGCTGGCCAAGTGGATGCTGGTGCACAACCGCCAGAACCTCATGTACGACGCGTGGGAGCGGATCTGCGAGGTGATGCGGCGCTGGGACGTGACCTTCAGCATCGGCGACGGCCTCCGTCCCGGCGGACTGGCCGACGCCACGGACGCCGCCCAGCTGGCGGAGCTGGCCACGCTGGGCCAGCTCACGGAGCGGGCATGGCGCTCTGGCGTGCAGGTGATGATCGAGGGGCCGGGGCACGTTCCGTTCGACCAGATCGAGTTCAACATGAAGCTGGAGCGCCGCCTCTGCCACGGGGCGCCGTTCTACGTGCTGGGCCCGCTGGTGACGGACATCTTCCCGGGCTACGACCACATCACGAGCTGCATCGGCGCCACCGCCGCGGCGTACCACGGCGCCAGCATGCTCTGCTACGTCACGCCCAAGGAGCACCTGGGTCTCCCCAAGCGGGACGACGTGAAGCAGGGCTGCATCGCCTACCGGATCGCGGCCCACGCGGCGGACGTGGCCCTGGGCATCCCGGCGGCGCGCGATCGTGACGACGAGCTGACCAAGGCGCGGGCCGCGCTCAACTGGGAGAAGCACTTCGAGCTCTCGTTCGATCCCGACACGGCCCGGGCCTACCACGACGAGGACCTGGACGTGGACACGGACTTCTGCGCCATGTGCGGCCACGACTGGTGCAGCGTGCGGATCTCCAAGGAGATCCAGGAGTTCGCGTCCGGCAAGGAGGAGGCGTACCAGCGCGGCAAGCCGGTCCGCTCCGCGGCCCTCACGCCGGAGCAGGCGGAGATCCTGGAGAAGCGCGGCGTCCTCAGCCCGGAGGAGATCCACCGGCTGGCCGCCAAGACGCGCCGCGCGGTGGGCGCCGTGGATCCGGAGGGCCACGCGGCCAAGGCGAGCTGCCACTCCGACTACGCGGACCCGGATGAAGCCCGCGAACGCCAGGCCCGCGGCCTGGGCAAGGTGGTGCAGATCAACACCGCGCCCGCCCACAACCTGCCGTCGCACGATCCGCTCCTCTGAGGCGGGCGCCGCCGGCGTCGCGGCCCGCGCCTCAGCTGGTGCGGAGGACGTCCTCCCAGGAGTCCGCTTCCAGCCGGGAGGGGCCCTGGCCGCCCTTGCGGGCGTGTTCGTCCTCGAAGGCGTCGGCGATCGCGAGGAGCTCCGCCCAGCGGAGGAGGCGCCGGTTCATCCCTTCGCCTGCGGCGGCCGCGGCGCTGGTCGCGTAGTCCTCGAGGGCGGGCGGCGTCACCGTCGGCCTGCCGCCCTCCGTGGTCATCGTGGCCCGCGCCAGCGCGGCGTGGAGCGAGGCGGCCATGGAGGTGAGGAGGCGCTTGGCCTTCCGGCGGCCCATCAGGCCGCGCTGCTTCAGGTGCGCGCACGCCATCATGCACACGCGGGCCTCCTCCCAGGCCCGCTCGATGGCGGGGAGGAGCGGGTCGGAGTCGCGCAGCTGCGAGCCGCGGGAGCGCGTGATGAAGGTCCCCAGCAGCTCCATGGCGCCGGTGCAGCGGGCCGCCAGGTCCGGATCCGCGCGGAGGAGGCGCCACGCCAGGACGCAGCGCTCCACCACCAGGTCCGCGAGCGCGGAGAGCGAGGCGATCCGCGCCTCCTGCTGCCGCGTGGCCTCCTCCACGCGGAGCTGGATGGCCTTCTTCGCGCCGCGCCACGGAAGGCGCGGCGTCAGCTTCATGGGGGGCAGGCCGCCCTCCACCAGGGCGGCGGCGGCGCGCAGGGTGAGCCACGCCGTCTCCTCCGTGCGCCAGGAGAGGATGATGGGCTGCACGGCGGCGAAGGCGTCCGTCGCCTGCCGGGAGAGGGCGCGGAGGCGGTCCATGGGCCGGTCCACCACGGGCAGGGTGGCGGGAAGGCGGCCCAGCTCGCTCAGCACCATCGCCATGGCCTGCGCGCCGTGCCGCTCCATGGAGCGCCACGCAGCCCGGTCCGCGTGCACCAGGCGCACCCACGCCTCGTCGTCCAGCCGGGGTGCGGCGGCGGCGCTCGCCCACGGCTCCAGCCGGCTGGTGAGCTCCGCTTCGCGGGCCGCGGCATCGCGGAGGCGCACCTGCGGCCATGGCGTGCGGCGCGGGGGATCGTCCGGCAGCACTGCGGCCCTGGAGGCCATCGTGGGGTGCGTGAGGGACGCGAGCACCGGCCGCTCCGCCGTGAGTGCGCGGCGGTGTGCATCCACGGCGTCCGCCGGAAGCAGGGCGCTCGTGCTGCGAATCGCCTGCGGCAGGTTGGCGGGCAATCCGTCCGTCTGCCAGTGCCGCTGGATCACGGCGCCGGTCATGTGCTGGCCGCCGGAGAGGAGGCTGAGGCGCCACAGGGCCCGGAGCGCACCGCGGCGTCCGGAGAGCCGCGCTGCGTCGAGGTCCGCGTGATGCTCCTCCGCGTGCCAGATGGGCCGCCCCATCCGGAGGGCCAGGCGGTTCACGAGCGCCGTGATGCCGATGAGCGGGCGCCGCAGGTGCTTGCGTCCCGCGGCGTCCACCACGGGCTTCCCCTGCTCCGCCAGGGCGTGGGTGAACACCAGGAGACGGCGCAGGAGAATGCGCGTTCGCCAGCCTGGACGGCGTTTGGCGTGGGACAGCTCATGCGTCACCACCGTGGCCAGGTCCTGCGGGTCCAGCATGGAGAGCGCCGCCATCCCCAGTTCCAGCCGGGCCCGCCCGCTCCAGGGGGAGACGGACACGGAGGCGCCCACCCCCGCGGTGAGGCCGATGGCGTCCGGCGGGGCCAGCTGGCTCTCCTCCGCCACGCGTTCCACGAACTCCCAGAGCCCGCGGTCCAGGTCCCGGTCCACCTGGATGGACGGCTCCGGCGGGCCCGCGCGGGCCTTCCACGCGGAGCGAACGATGGTGGCGGCCCACACGATCAGGAAGATCGGCGCCGTGGCCAGGGCGACGACGGCCCGGGGGTTCATCGAGCCGGTGGACGCGCTGCCCATCCCGCGCGGCGCCGGCGGCGGAGCGCTCTGCAGGAACGAGGAGAGGAACGGCCAGCCCACCAGCCACACCCAGATGGCGAAGGCCGCGACGGGGATGAGGGAATAGAGGAGCAGGGGGCCCGCGGTCAGGACGATGGCGAGCGCGGCCCGGAGCGAAAGCAGCAGGTCCGAGGGCGGCGCCGGCGCCTGCGTCACCGCGGCCAGCTCCGGAACCTGCGACCACCCCGGAACCTCCCGTCCCGGAACGGATCTCCCACCTTGGGTGGCGTCCGACATCGCTGCATCGTACGGGAGACGCCATCCGTACACTTCAGCGCGATGAGTCGCCAGGAACAGCTTCGGTGGGGCCACATGCCGCCGATGCGCTACCAGGAGGCGTACGCCTGGTTCGTGCTCTTTGCCACGCTGGACGTGGTGCTCACCTGGCACATCCTGGAGCGGCACCGCGGGCGCGAGGTGAACCCGGTGGCGGACCTGCTCATCACCGTCTGGGGGTTCCCCGGCGCGGTGGCGTTCAAGTACGCGCTCGTCCTCTTCGTGATCGTGGCGTGCGAGATCGTGGGCCGCAGGCGCGACGCCTCCGGGCGGAGGCTCGTCTGGCTTGCGGTGGTGGTGGCCGCCACGCCGGTGGCGTGGTCGCTGGTGCTCCTCGGCGCGGCCGCGGCCCGCCGGAACGGGCTGCTGTGACCGTCGCGGCCCGGCTCAGCGGCGCGAACGCTTCATGAGCCGTTCGATCTCCCCGGCATCCTTCGGGATCCCGGATGTGAGGTTCACCGGGCCGCGGCGCGTGAGATGGACGTCGTCCTCGATGCGCACGCCGAAGCCCTCCTCCGGCAGGTAGACGCCGGGCTCCACCGTGAGGACCGTGCCATCCGGGAGCTTCCCGTCCGGCACGATGTCGTGCGTCTGCAGCCCCAGCGGGTGTCCGATGCCGTGGATGAAGCCGTCGCCGAGGCCGGCGCGGCGGATGACGTCGCGGGCGGCCTCGTCGATCTCCGCCAGCGTCCTGCCGGGGCGGCATGCCGCGATGGCCGCCTCCTGCGAGCGCAGCACCACGTCATACACCTTCCGCTGCCGGGGCGTGAAGCGCCCGTTCACCGGGTAGGTCCGCGTGACGTCCGCGCAGTAGCCGTTCCAGCGGGCGGCGGAGTCCAGGACCAGCAGGTCCCCGTCGCGGAGCGGCTGGTTGTTGGCGTGGTAGTGCAGCACGGTGCCGTTGAAGCCGCTGCCGGCGATGGTGCGGTAGGCGAGCTCACGCGCCCCGCCCTCGCGATACGCCTCCTCCACCACGCGCTGCACGTCGAACTCGTTCATCCCCGCCTTCAGGGAGCGGACCACCGCCGCGAATCCCTCCGCCGTGATCTCCGCCGCGCGGCGCAGGCACGCCACCTCCGCGGCGCTCTTCGCGCAGCGCATCTCCGCCAGCAGATGCGTGCGGTCCTCGATCGCGCAGCCCGGGATCCGCTCCGCGCTGCGGCGGAAGATCTCCAGGTCCGGCGACACCGGCGCCGTATGGGGCGAGAGCGGCATCAGGCACGCCAGGCGGCGGCAGCGCCGGGCCGCGTCCAGGAGGAGGCGCGGCAGCAGGGTCGTTCGCACCACGGTCTCAAAGCCGGTGCGCTCCCGGAGCGGCGCGCCGATCTGGTGGCGGAAGCCGTCCCACTTCTCCACCTCCGGGTTGAGCGGCCGCAGGAGGAGCGTCACGCGCTTGGAGGGCGCGGGATTGGAGGGATCCAGCAGGACCCACGCCCCGGGCTCGTCCTGGATGCCCGTGAGGTAGAGGAAGTGGGCGTTGGGTTCGAACGGGTGGTGGAGATTGGGGTCCGCGTCCCCGGCGGGGACGAGGCCCACTGCGCCGCGCAGGGCGGTGAGCAGGCGCTGACGGCGCGAGGCGAACTCCGACGCGGGGATCTCGGGCTTCATGGCCCGGATGGTAGTGGCCGGCCGCCCGGCGGATGCCGCAGGCGACGCGGCCGCGGCGCGATCAGGCGGAGACGGTGTTCCGGTGGGCGTCCAGCAGGCGGTTGGCGTAGGTCATCATCGCGTCGCGCAGCTGCTGGAAGCTGTCCAGCACGTACAGGATCGGCTGGAAGTGGTTGATCTCGAAGCTGGTGTCGCACACCCGCTCGAGGTCGAAGGGGCGGCGGTCCACGTCCGGGGAGGTGAGGGCGTGCCGGCTCTCACCGGGGCTGGAGATGAGGCCGCTGCCGTAGAGCTTCAGGCGCCCGTCCTCCCTGATCAGTCCGAACTCCACCGTGAACCAGAAGAGGCGCGCCAGGCGCTCCGTGTGGTCCGGGTCATCCGTGGTGAGGGCGGCCTTCCCGTACGTCTGGAGGAAGTCCGCGAAGACCGGGTCCGCGTGCAGCGGCACGTGACCGAAGACGTCATGGAAGATGTCCGGCTCCGGCAGGTAGTCGATGGACTCCTTGGGACGGATGACGATGGTGGTGGGGAACTCGCGCCGGGCGAGGCACGCGAAGAACGCCTTGGCGGGGATGTATCCGGGCACCGCGCGGCTCTGCCAGCCGGTGAGCTGGCGAAGGTACGTGTTGATGCTCTTCGGTCCCTCCAGGTACGGGATGTGGTCCCGGACCAGCCTGATGCTGCGGGCGCCGGAGAGGTAGACGTTGCTGGCGCACTCCTCCAGGTAGGACATCTGCCGGTCGTAGAGGGTCTGCCAGGTCTCCTGGTTCTCCGCGGTGTAGCCGGAGTAGCGCTGATCGATGTACACCTTGGAGATGTCGTGGAAGCCCGCTTCGCCGAAGCGGTTCGCGTACTCCTGGGCCTCCTTGGCCTGACCGTCGTCGATCATGGCGTGGTTGAGGCTGGGCATCCCCTGCGGGGCGTACATGTCGGTGGCCATGGAAAGCTCTCCTGACCGGATCTTACCCCTTGGATGCAGCGGAGCGAAGCGCCGCCTCCAGCGCCGCGCCGGCCGCGTCCGCGCTCTCCGCCGCCTCCGCGGAGAGACGTTCCGGGAACGTCACCCGCACCACGTCGAACGCGCGCCGCACGTCCACGCCATCCGGGTCGATCCCCACCGCGAGCGGCTTCTCCGCGGCCACGCCCGCCGCGGCGCACGCGGCGGAGAGGGGGGCGCGGTCCCCGGCGTTGAGGCGGCGCAGGAGGGCGGGTTCGAGGGGCGCCAGCGGATTGGGGAGCACGAGCGCCTCTCCATCTATGAAGTGCCCCTGGAAGCGGGCCGCGTCCACCTGCATGCGGGCCCAGCGCACGTCCGGCGGATCCCCGTGGTAGATGCGCCACCGGTCGGCCAGGGCCGCGTGCGGACCATCCTCCGTGAAGGGCTCCAGCGTCACCATGAGGTGGAGGGACTCCTCCGCGTCGTCCGGCAGCTCCAGGACCGTCTCCACCGCCTGGAGCATGGCCACCATCACGGGGGCCACCGGCCACCCGTCCGGCGCGATCACGATCTTCACGGTGACGGCATCGCCGTCGAAGCGGAGCCGCCCTTCGCGCGTGGCGCGGAGGAAGGCGTGGGCACGCTGGATCACGTCATCCGACATGCGGCGGATGGTACGGCGGGCCGTGCGGCGCGGGGGCGTGTTGCGGCTGCGCGCACCCCGTAGGATGCGGCCATGACCCTCATCGCGGTGGCCATGACGGTGGATGCCGCGGAGGAGGTGCCGTCCGCGCTGGCGGCCGCGGCCCGCGAGGTGGAGGCCGGCGCGGCGCTGGTGGAGTGGCGCGTGGACCTGCTCGCGGAGACGGCGGAGCCGCTGCCGGCCCTGCGGCGGCTGGTGGCGGAGAGTCCCGCGCCGTGCATCGTGACCATCCGCGCCGCGGCGGAGGGCGGCGGCTACCGCGGCGGAGACGACGTGCGGGTGTCCATCCTGGAGGCGCTGGCGGCGGAGCATCCCTCGCCGCGCTACGTGGACGTGGAGCTGGCCGCCATGGAGCGGAGCGCCAACCTGCGGGCCAAGGTCCGCCTCGCGGTGACGCATCCGCGGCAGCCGCGGGACCTCACCACCGGGCTGATCCTCAGTTCGCACGACATGGAGACGCGGCCCCCGAACCTCTCCGCGCGGGTGGCCGCGATGGTGGCGGAGCCGGCGTGCGCGGTGGTCAAGGTGGCGTGGAAGGCGCGGTCCCTCAGGGACAACCTGGAGGCGTTCGAGCTGCTGATGGGGCGGGCGAAGCCGATGGTGGCGCTCTGCATGGGCGAGTGGGGCGTGCCCAGCCGGGTGCTGGCGCGGAAGTTCGGCGCGTTCTTCACCTTTGCGCGGCCCCAGGGGGAGCCGGGAACGGCGCCCGGCCAGCCCACGGTGGAGGAGCTGCGGCGGCGCTGGCGCTGGGATCGCCTGGGTCCCGCGACGCGGCTCTTCGGCGTGGTGGGGTGGCCGGTGGGGCACTCGCAGTCGCCGCGGCTGCACAACGCCGGGTTCGATGCGGCGGGCCTGGATGCCCTCTACCTTCCGCTTCCGGTGGAGGGGTCGTGGGAGAGCTTCAAGGCCACGGTGGGGGCGCTCGTGGACTTTGCGCCCCTGGATCTTGGCGGGCTGAGCGTCACCGCACCGCACAAGGAGCACCTGGTGCGCTGGGTGCGGGAGCAGGGCGGCGCGGTGGACCCGGTGAGCGCGGCGTGCGGGAGCGCCAACACGCTGCTCGTGGAGCGGGGGAGGGCCGGAGCGGGAGCCGTTGGCCTGCGAACGGTCAACACCGACGCGCCCGCGGCCGCCGCGGCGCTGGCGGAGGCGCTCCGGGGTGCGGGGGGCGCGAGGGGCGCAGCGGGGGCCGCGAGCGCCGAGGGCGCCGGGAACCCCGGAAACGCCGAGCGCGCCACCCGCCGGACCGACGGGCCGCTCCACGGCCGGCGCGTGGCCATCGTGGGCGCGGGCGGCGCGGCCCGCGCCGTGGCCGCGGGCTGCGCGGAGGCCGGGGCCGCCGTGGTGGTGTTCAACCGCACGCCGGAGCGGGCGGAGGCGCTCAGCGCGCAGCTCCACGGCCGCGGGGCGCCGGAGCGACCGTGGCACGTGGTGGCGGGCAGACCCGGCGAGCTGGGCTGCGGCTGCTTCCACGCCCTGGTGAACTGCACCACCGTGGGCATGGAGGGCGGTCCGGCGCCGCAGGAGCTCCCGTGGGAGGCGGACGTGCCGCTCCAGGATCTGGTGGTGATGGACACCGTCTATCGACCTCGTGAGACCCCGCTCGTGCGCTTCGCGGCCTCGCGCGGGGCCCGCGTGGTGGACGGCCAGGCCATGTTCCTGCGGCAGGCGGAGCTCCAGTTCCGGGAGTTCGCGGGGCGGGCGGCACCGCCGGGACTGTTCGAACGCGTGCTCGGCGATCCGGAGGGCTTCCCATGACCAGCGGCCACGGATGGCGCGGCGGCGCCTGGACGGCGCTCGCCGTGCTCACCGGCGTCAACCTCCTCAACTACGTGGATCGCTACGTGCTGAGCGGCGTGCTGCCGCTCCTGCAGCAGCCGCCGGAGCAGGGCGGGCTCGGGCTCTCGAACGAGCAGGGCGGCACGCTCGCGAGCGCGTTCATCGTGGCGTACACGCTGCTGTCGCCCGCGTTCGGCCTCCTCGCGGATCGCTGGCGGCGGACCTGGCTCCTGGCCGCGGGCGTGGCGCTCTGGTCCGTGGTGACGGCGGCGTGCGGTCTGAGCGCGGGGTTCGTGGGGCTGCTGGCGCTGCGGGCCTCCACCGGCATCGGCGAGGCGGCGTACGCCGCGGTGGCGCCGGCGGTGCTGTCGGACCACTTCCCCCGCGGCGCCCGCAGCCGCATCATGTCCATCTTCAACGCGGCCATCCCCGTGGGCGCCGCCATCGGCTTCCTGGTGGGCGGCTGGGTGGGCACGCACTTCGGCTGGCGAACGGCCTTCCTGGTGGCGGGCGGTCCAGGCCTGGTGCTGGCGTTCCTGGTGGCGTGGATGCGCGACCCGCCGCGCGGCGCCATGGACCCCGGCGAGGCCCACGGCGCGCCGCCGGACCTGCGCCAGGCCGCGGGACTCCTGCGCCGCCGGCGCTTCATGCTGCCGTGCCTGGGCTACGCGCTCCAGACCGCGGGCTTCGGCAGCGTGGGGATCTGGCTCCCCAAGTACCTGGTGGCCGCCAAGGGACTGCCGCTGGACCACGCGACGATGCTCTTCGGCGGGATCACGGTGGTGACGGGGCTGGTGGGGACGCTCGTGGGCGGCGCCTGGAGCGACCGCTGGTACCGCCGCAATCCCACGGCGCACCTGCGGGTCTGCGCGCTGAGCACGCTGGCCGCGGCGCCGGTGGTGGCGCTCATCCTCTTCTCCGAGGCGCAGTGGGCCATCTGGACGGTCACCGCCATCGGCTGCTTCCTGATCGTGATGAGCGTGGGGCCGGTCAACTCGCAGATCGTGAACGTGCTGGGCTCCCACGAGCGGGCCACGGGCACGGCGCTCTCCATCTTCATCCTCCACTTCCTGGGGGACGTGCCCGCCATCCCGCTCGTGGGGTGGGTGGCGGATCACGCGGGGTGGGGGAACGCGTTCGGACTCATTCCGCTCTTCCTCGCCGCCGGGGGTGCGGTCTGGTGGTGGGCGGCGGTGGCGGAGGCCGGGGATGCGGCGAGGATGGCGGCGCGGCCGGCAGGGGGCGGAGGCGCGGCGTAGCCGGCGCGGGGCTCCGCGCGCGGCGGGCGCGTTCGCACGGATCCGCGCTTCCGCGATGCCCGAAGTTGGCGCATCTTCCCCGGACATGCGCCCCTCGGACCATCCATCGCGAACGCGACGAACCGCCTCCACCCGAATCGCCGCGGCCGCCGCGTGCGTGGCCCTCGCCGGCAGCGCCCTGGCGGACTGGAACGCCCTCGGCGGCAACCCCGGCAAGAACGGGCTCGCGCCCGGGGTCGGCCCGGCCACGCCGGACCTCCGGTGGCAGGGCGGCCGCCCGTCCATCATCGCATGGCATCCGGTGATCGAGGGCGACCGGATGTTCGTGGTGCGGCAGACGGGGTTCGTGCCCAACGGCGTTCCGAACGAGGCGCCGGTGGTCTGCCAGGACGTGACCAGCGGCCAGGAGCTGTGGGTCGCCAACGTCCCCTACAACGGCGGCGACTGGACCACGGTGGTCTTCGGCGTGCGGAACGGGCGCGTCTACGCGGGGCGCTCCGGCAACGGCTCCAGCGTGAACGCCAAGCTCCACTGCCTGGACGCCGCCACCGGCGCCACGCTGTGGACCAGCGCCCAGGTGATCGGCACCGGCGCCTACGACGGCATCGCGTTCACCGAGGACGGAGACCCGGTGGTGGCCACGAACCAATACCTGCGTCGCATCAGCGCCGTCGACGGCTCCACGGTGTGGAACGTCACCCGCAACTGCTCCGTGAGCGGCGACTGCGGCCCGTCGCTCCACGGTAACGCGGTGTACGTGGATGAGGTGGCCCCCGGCGGGCAGATCATCACGCGCTTCGACGCCACCACCGGCGCCCGCCTCTACAGCTCCGCGGTGATGCCGGGGTTCCTGGCCCAGTCCACGCCGCTCGTCTCCCCCTCCGGCAGCGTGGTCTACTACAACCGCATCCAGAACAACGGCGCCGTGGACTTCATGTACGCCTGGCTCGACACCGGCAGTGCGTTCCAGTTCCTCTGGAAGGAGCCGAGCGGGTACACGCCGTCGGGCACGTTCGCGTGCCGCGCGGATGACTCGGTGTTCATGGTGGGGCCGCTCAAGACGGTGCAGCACCGGGATGCCATGACCGGAGCGCTGCTGGCGGAGAGCGACGCCATCTCCACCGCGCCCTCCGCCCCGTCGCAGGTGCACATGGCCGTGGACGCCGCCGGCAACCTCTTCGTCTCCAACGGTGAGTTCCCGACCGGCGCCGTGTGGTGCATGCATCCGGTGGGCGGGCCCACCGCGCTCCTGGTCACGCTCTGGAGCGCTGCGGTGCCCAACGTCAACCAGGGCGGGCCCGCGCTCGCCTCCGACGGGACGCTGATCGTCTGCGGCGTGGGCACGGACATCCGCGCCTGGCAGGTGCCGCAGTGCCAGCCCGCGGACCTGGACTGCAACGGCGCGGTGAACGGCGCGGACCTGGGACTCCTGATCGGCCACTGGGGCGCGTGTCCGCCGGGCGGGCCGTGCGTGGGGGACATCAACGGGGACGGGCAGGTGAACGGCGCGGATCTGGGGCTGCTGATCGGGGCGTGGGGGCCGTAACCGACGGCCATCTCGCGCCTCCGCGGCTAGTCCTGCCAACGCATGGTGAGGGTTCCCACCACGAACCCCACCAGCCCGATGACGCAGAGCACGGCCAGCGGCAGCGCCAACTCCGGGACGCTCAGGGCCCGCCAGGTGTAGCCGTCGATGCAGCGCACGGCCCAGGTGAAGGGGCTGACCACGCTGAACGACTGCATGATGGGCGGCATCATGAAGAGCGGAATGGTGCCGCCGCCGATCATGGCCAGCACCAGGATGAGCGCCCGCCCCAGGCCCTGGGCCGTGCCCTCGGTCCTGCTCAGACCCGCCATGGCCATCATCACGCCGGTGAAGCCGGCGGCGGCGGCCAGGGACGCCACCACCGCCACCATGGGTTCGCGCACCCGCACGCCGAAGACCAGGGCCCCGAACGCGATGAGGATCGCCTGCACCAGCATGCAGGTGCCGAAGCATGCCAGCGCCTTCCCCAGCAGGAGCTGGCGGCGCCGGATCGGCGCGGTCCGGAGCCGCAGCAGGGTGCCGCGGCTGCGCTCCTCCGCCATGGAGGTGCCGAAGGCGGTCACGCAGCCCATGAGGCCCCACACCACACCCTGGCCGAAGCTGATCTCGTAGGCGTTGTTGGGGCCGTTCCGGGCCCGCGTGACGCTCTCCACCGTCACCCGGACCGGGCGCCAACCGCCCGCGCCGGAGCCGTTCCCCGCGCCGGGCTTCGCGTCGCTCGCGCCCGCGTCCTTGTCCGTGCCCTTGTCCGCGCCCTTGTCCGCGGCCTTCGCGGCCGTGGACTGCACCTCCGAGAGGCGGTCCAGGCTGTCGAAGAGCCCGTCGAGCGCCGTGCGCTGATCCGCGCCGATCGGCGCCACCTTGAGCAGGAGCCTGGCGTTCGAGGAGAGCGCCCGCATCTGCGCCGGGTCCTGGACGATGGACGCCAGTTGCCGGAAGGCCAGTTCGTTGAGCTTCCCCTCCAGCAGGCCCGCTTCCGCGCGGCGCGATGGATCCGTGACCAGCGTCAGCTGGAGACCGCCGCCGGCCAAGATCCCGGTCATGGAGGTGTCGAAGGACTCCGGGATCTCGATGCACGCCACCACGTCGCCATGGCGGACCAGCGTCCTCCCCTCCTCGGCCGTGGCGGCAGGCGTGACCTTCAGGGCCTTGTCCTCCGCGAGATCCTTAGCGAACGCGGCTCCGCGCGGCCCCTTGGAGAGGTTCACCACCGACACCGGGATGGTCCCGCCGCCCTCGCCCGGGCCGGCGCCGCCGAAGACGGCGCCGAAGAAGACGGCCACAGCGAGCGGGAAGAGGAAGACGAAGAACGCTGCGCCCCGGTCCCGCATCAGGAGCCGCAGGTCCTTCCACGCGATGGCGGTGATGGCCCTCATCAGTCGCGCAGGCTCCGTCCGGTGAGGTTCAGGAAGACGCTCTCCAGGTCCGGTCGCTCCAGCCGGAGGCCGGTCACGTCCCCGGCGCCGAGGGCCTGCGAGATCACGGCCAGGGGTTCCGCCGTCTCCACGCGCTCCTCCTCGCCGCCGCGTTCGATCACCACCGCGGAGTGCTCTCCGTGGGCGCGGATCAACTCCTCCACCGTCCCCAGGGCCAGGAGGCGGCCGTGGTCGAGGATGCCCACGCGGTCGCAGACCCGCTGCGCCTCCTCCATGTAGTGGGTGGTGTAGAGGATGGTGGTGCCCTCCTGGGCCAGCGCCCGCACCAGCTCCAGGATCCCCGCGCGGCTCTGCGGATCCACGCCGGCGGTGGGCTCATCCAGCAGGAGCAGCTCGGGCGAATGCATGAGCGCCACCGCCAGGTTGAGTCGGCGCTTCATGCCGCCGGAGAAGCCCTTCACGCGGTCCTGCCTTCGCGGCGCCAGCCCCACGCGCTCCAGGAGCGTCAGCGCCCGCCCGCGCGGGTCCGGCACGCCGTGAAGCTGACCGAAGAAGACCATGTTCTCCTCGGCGCTCAGGTCGTCGTAGATGGCCAGGGACTGCGGCGCCAGCCCCAGATGGGCCCGCACCGCCGGGTCCCGCGGGTCGCCCAGACCCTGCAGCTCCACCGTGCCGGAGTCCGGGTGGATGAGGCCGATGCACATGGCGATGGTGGTGCTCTTGCCGGCGCCGTTGGGGCCGAGCAAGCCGAAGACCTCGCCCCGCCGCACCTCCAGCGAGAGCCCGTCCACCGCGCAGACGTCGCCGAAGCGCTTGCGGAGATCGGTGACGCGGAGCACGCGCGGAGTCTACGGCGTAGCATGGATTCCGTGACGCTCACCCTCCGCACCGCAGGCGAGAGCCACGGCCCGTGCATGCTGGCGTTCGTGGAGGGACTCCCCGCGGGGCTGGAGGTGGACACGGCGTTCATCGACGCGGAGCTGGCCCGGCGCCAGGGCGGATACGGCCGCGGAGCCCGGCAGAGAATCGAGGATGACAAGGTGGTGCTGCTGGCCGGCGTCCGCCGCGGGCGGACGATCGGCGCCCCGGTGGTGCTGCAGGTGGTCAACCGGGATTCGCGCCTGGACGACCTGGAGCGGACGCCGCCGGTCCACAGGCCGCGGCCCGGCCACGCGGATCTGGCCGGCGCCCTCAAGTGGTTCACCGACGACTGCCGCCCGGTGCTGGAACGGGCCAGCGCCCGCGAGACCGCGGCCCGCGTGGCGGCGGGGGCGCTCGCGCGGCTCCTCCTTCGGCCCTTCGGCGTGGAGACCTTCGGCTACGTGATGGGAGGCGTGGACGTCCTGGTGGAGCCCGACGTGCACGCGGGCTCCTGGCAGGCGCTCCGCCGGCTGCGCGACGCGAGCGAGGTGTACCTCCCGGACGCGGCCGCGAGCGAACGGTTCGTGGAGCGGATCCACGCCGCCAAGACCGCCCGTGACACCGTGGGCGGCCTCTGCCGCGTGCACGTGCTGGGCGCGCCCGCGGGACTGGGCACCTGCGCCCAGTGGTGCCGGAAGCTCGACGCCCGCCTGGCCGCCGCGGTGATGGGGATCCAGGCCTTCAAGAGCGTGGAGATCGGCCTGGGGCGCGAATGCGCCTTCCGCCGCGGAAGCGACGTGCACGATCCCATCGCCTTCGATCCCGCACGGCGCGACGAGCCGCACGGCGGGTTCGTGCGCTCCCGCAACAACGCCGGCGGAATCGAGGGCGGCATGACCAACGGCATGCCCGTCGTGGTCACCGGCGCCATGAAGCCCATCGCCACGCTCGGCCAGGGCATGCCCAGCGTGGATCTCCGCAGCGGCGAGCCGCAGCCGAGCGCCTACGAGCGGAGCGACGTCTGCGCCGTGGCCGCGGCCAGCGTGGTGATGGAGCACGCGGTGGCCTTCGAGGTGGCGGCTGCGTTCCTGGAGCGCTTCGGCGGGGACTCCATGGACCAGCTGCGGGCCCACGTGGACGCCTCCGCCGCCCTGCGCCGCCGCGGCGGACCGTAGCGTGGAGACGCCGCACGTGGGCGCGCGAACGCTGGTCATCTGCCCCATGGAGATCGAGTTGGCGGCGGTGCGCCGCGCCGCCAGGGCCGCCCGCGCGGCCGGTGCCCCGCATCTGGAGCTGCACCGCAGCGGCATCGGCAAGGAGGCCATCGTGGCGTGCCTGCGACGGGCGGTGGAGCGTCCGGCGCCGGGCCTTCCTCCGGTGGGCGTGGTGCTCCTGGCGGGCGCGTGCGGCGCCCTGCGGCACGTGGAGGACGTGCCACCCATCGCCCGCGTCATCGATGAGCACGGGAACGAATGGCGCAGCGGCGTGGGCATGGTGGCGGAAGGCTGCACGCTCATCGCCGTGGATCGCATCGTGGGGACGCCCGCGGAGAAGGTGGCGCTCGCCCGCGGGAGCGGCGCGGACATCGTGGACATGGAGTCGCATGCGTTCGCGGCGGCATGCGTGGAGCTGCGGGTGCGCTGGGGCGTGGTCCGCGGCGTGAGCGACACCCCGGAGGAGACGCTCCCCGGCGAGGTGCTCTCGTGGATCCGGCCCGACGGCCGGACGCGCACCGTGCGGGCGGCGTGGGACCTGCTGCGTCGACCCGGGCTGATCCCGCACACCGCGCGGGTGCTGCGGCGGTCGCGGCGGGTGCTGCCGCTCGTGGGCCGGCGCGTGGTGGACGTGGCCGGCGGGGCGGAGGCGGGCGCGGCCGTCAGGCCGACGTCGCGTTGACGATCGGGGCGGCGCCGCGTTCGCTGCAGAGGACCACCAGCAGGTTGCTCACCATGGCGGCCTTGCGGGCCTCGTCCAGGCGGACGGTTCCCTTGTGCTCCAGCCGCTCCAGCGCCATCTCCACCATCCCCACCGCGTTGTCCACGATCTTCTGGCGGGCCGCGATGATCGCCGTGGCCTGCTGCCGCTGGAGCATGGCGGCCGCGATCTCCGGGGCGTACGCCAGGTGGCTGATGCGTGCCTCCACCACCTCCACGCCGGCCTTCAGGAGGCGTTCGTGGAGCTCGGCCTTGAGGCGCTCTCCCACCTGGTCCGTGCTGGCGCGGAGGGAGTGCGTCGCGTCGTCGGGGGAGTCGTAGTGGTACTGGCTGGCCAGCGTGCGCAGCGCGGACTCGCTCTGGATGTGCACGAACTGCACGTAGTCATCCACGTCGAAGATGGCCTTCGCGGTGTCCGCGACCTGCCACACCACCACCGCCGCGATCTCCACGGGATTGCCGTCGCGGTCGTTCACCTTCAGCGGGTGGCGGCCGCCCGGCGTGCGCGAAAGCACCTGGCCCTGGGCGTTGCGGACCTCCGACCCCGCGTCCGCGCCGGTCTCGAAGGAGCGCACCCGCAGCGAGACGCGGCGCCGGATGGTGAACGGGTTGACCCAGAAGAAGCCGGGCTGGCGGATGGTCCCCACGTAGTTGCCGAAGAAGACCATCACCTTGGAGTCGTTGGGATTGACCACCGTGAGCCCGGCCAGCATGAGGCCGCAGCCGAGGAAGGAGGCGATCCCCGTGATCACCAGGAAGCCGGCCAGGACGCCGGGCCCGCTGGCGCCTGCGGAGATGAAGCAGACGATGGCGAAGATCAGCAGACCGGCGGCGGTGGCGAGTGCGCCCCATCCCGGCGGCGGCGTTGCGGTTCGTTCACTGGTCATGGTGCGCAGTCTACCCCCCGCGTTACCATCGGCTGCATGGATCGGCCCACGCAGCTCGAACGCATCCCGGTGACCGTCCACGCCGATCCCCGCCACGCGTCGCGGGCGGTGGCCGCGGAGATGGCGGCGCTCATCCGGGCCGCGACGCCGGAGCGGCCGTGCGTGCTGGGCCTGGCCACCGGCAGCACGCCGGTGGCGATCTACGACGAGCTGGTTCGGATGCACCGCCAGGAAGGGCTCTCCTTCCGGCACGTCATCACCTTCAACCTGGACGAGTACTGGCCCATGGCGCCGGACGAGCTGCAGAGCTACCGGCGCTTCATGCGCGAGCATCTCTTCGACCACGTGGACCTGGATCCGGCGCGGACGCATCTCCCGGACGGCACCGTCCCGCAGGAGGAGGTGGCCGCCGCGTGCCAGCGCTACGAGGATGCGATCCGCGCCGCCGGCGGCATCGACCTCCAGCTCCTGGGCATCGGCCGCACGGGCCACGTGGGCTTCAACGAGCCGGGCTCCTCGCGCGAGAGCCGCACGCGCCTCATCACCCTGGATCGGGTGACGCGCAAGGACGCCGCGGCGGACTTCTTCGGAGAGGAGAACGTCCCCCTGCGCGCCCTCACGATGGGGGTCGGCACCATCCTCTCCGCCCGGCGCGTGCGCCTGGTGGCGTTCGGCGAGGGCAAGGCCGCGGTGGTGCGCCGCGCGGTGGAGGGACCGGTCACGGACGCGGTGGCCGCCAGCTTCCTGCAGCAGCACCCGCAGGCGCACGTGCACCTGGACCGCGCCGCCGCCGCGGAGCTCACGCGCGAGCGGGCCCCGTGGCTGGTGGGCGCGGTGGAGTGGACGCCGCGCCTCACGCGCAAGGCGGTGGTGTGGCTGGCGGATGCCGTCGGCAAGCCCATCCTGAAGCTCACCGGAGAGGACTACAACGAGCACGGCCTCCAGGACCTCCTGGCGGTCCATGGCCGCGCGTACCACCTGAATCTGGAGGTGTTCCGGGCGCTCCACGAGGTGGTGACCGGCTGGCCGGGAGGCAAGCCGCGCGAACGCAAGCAGCGCGGCGACATCGACCGCCCGCGCGACCGTGTCTTCCCGAAGCGGGTGCTGGTCTTCAGCCCGCACCCGGACGACGACGTGATCAGCATGGGCGGGACGCTCCTGCGCCTGGTGGACCAGGGGCACGAGGTCCACGTGGCCTACCAGACGAGCGGCAACATCGCGGTCTTCGACGCGGACGCGCTGCGATTCGCGGACTTCTCCCGCGAGTTCAACGCGGCCTTCTCCCTGGATGGCCCCGCCACGGAGCGGCTCTGGCAGGAGGTGTCGCGGGACCTGCTGGGGAAGCGCCCGGGCGGCGTGGATTCCGCCACGGTGCAGCGGCTGAAGGCCCTCATCCGCCGCGGAGAGGCCCGCGCCGCCGGCCGCGCCTGCGGCGTGCCGGAGACGCGACTGCACTTCCTGGACCTGCCCTTCTACGAAACGGGCCTGGTGCGGAAGAAGCCGCTGGGGCCGGAGGACGTGCGCCTCACGGCGGAACTCCTCCGCCGCATCCAGCCCCACCAGATCTACGCGGCGGGAGACCTCTCCGATCCGCACGGCACGCATCGCGTCTGCCTGGAGGCGGTGGCCCGCGCCTGGCGCGAAGTGCGGGAGGAGCCCTGGGCCGCGGAGTGCGAACGCTGGCTCTACCGCGGCGCGTGGCAGGAGTGGGCGATGGAGCAGGTGGACATGGCGGTGCCGCTCTCCCCGGACGAACTCGGACGCAAGCGCAACGCCATCTTCAAGCACCAGAGCCAGAAGGATCGTCCGCTCTTCCCCGGGGCGGACGAACGCGAGTTCTGGCAGCGGGCGGAGGAGCGGAACCGCGCCACCGCGAAGGCCCTGGATGCGCTCGGGCTGGCGGAGTACGAGGCGGTGGAGGCGTTCGTCCGATGGGAGACCGCCTTCCCGGAGGAAAGCGGCGCCACCGGAGCGGGCGCGGAGCCCGGGGCGCAGGCGGACGCCGG
Organism: Phycisphaerales bacterium; assembly: GCA_046350535.1. Lineage (GTDB taxonomy): Bacteria > Planctomycetota > Phycisphaerae > Phycisphaerales > SM1A02 > VGXK01. The sequence goes on along the minus strand of JAXMAG010000001.1, from coordinate 2,924,802 downwards.
CGTCGCCGCTGCGCCGGCCGGCCGGACGGCCCCCCCCTCAGAGGGCCGCCCGCGCGCGGCGCCGGCACCCTCCGGAACGAGATAACTCGCAGTGGGGCGCAATCCGATCGCGGGTTTGGCGCGGCGTTTGCGGAAACAGGTTCTAGACTCGGATCCATGCTCTCCCTGGAGGCAACCACGCGCCTGTTGAAGGGCGTCCAGCTCGGCGAACCGGGGGCCCGCGAGGCCCTGCTGGAGGCTCTGTACGGGGAGCTGCGGGCGCTGGCCGGGAGCATGTTCCGCGGGCAGGCCTCCGACCACACGCTCCAGCCCACCGCCCTGGTCCATGAGGCCTGGGTGCGGCTGGCGGACCGGACCAGCCTCCAGGTGAACGACCGCGCCCACTTCATGTCCATCGCCGCCACTGCGATGCGGCAGATCCTGGTGGATCACGCCCGCGCCCGCAGCGCCCAGAAGCGGGGCGGCCCGGAGCGGCGGGTGGTGTCGCTGGATGACGTGGAGGCGCTCGCGGGAGGCGCCCCGCCGGACGAGATGATCGCCATCGACGAGTGCGTTCGCAGGCTGTCCGATGTGGACCCGCGGCAGGGGCGCGTGCTGGAGATGCGGGTCTTTGCCGGGATGACCGTGGAGGAAGTGGCCCAGGTCCTCGGCGTCTCGCCCCGGACCGTGGAGCTGGATTGGCGCATGGCCCGGGCGTGGCTCTCTCGGGAGCTTTCGCATGCGGACGCCTGATGCGGCCCGCTGGGCCCGCCTCAAGGAGCTCTTCGCCCAGATCGCGGATCTGCCTGCGGCGGAGCGGGCGGCGGCCCTGGCCCGCGTGGCGGCGGACGATCCCGCGCTGGCCACGGACGTGAAGGCCCTCCTGGCGGAGGACGCCGCGCCGGCCCACAAAGTGGACCCGGGAGGGGAGCTGGTCCGCCGGGCGGTGGAGCAGGCGGCGCGGGACGCGGCGGAACACGCTGCCGCGCTGCCGGAGACGATCGGCGAGTACCGCGTGCTGGGACTCCTGGGAGAAGGCGGGATGGGCGTCGTGTACCTGGCGGAGCAGCGCTCCCCGCGGCGCACCGTGGCCCTCAAGGTGATGCGAACGGCCGCCGGCCGCGCCACCGCCCGGCGCTTCCAGCGCGAAGCCGAGGTGCTGGGCCGCCTGGCCCATCCGAACATCGCGCTCATCCACGAGGCCGGCGTGGTGGAGGCGGAGGGCGCCGGCGGCGTGCGCGGCGCGGCGCCGCGGCCCTTCTTTGCCATGGAGTACGTGGAGGGGCTGCCCATCACGCGCTTCTGCCAGCTGCACGAGCTGGGTTCGCGCGAGCGTGCGGCCATCCTGGTGAAGGTCTGCGACGCCATCCAGCACGCCCACGACCGCGGCGTGATCCACCGTGACCTCAAGCCCGCGAACGTCCTGGTGGACGCCCGCGCGGAGCCGAAGGTGCTGGATTTCGGCATCGCCCGCCTGCAGACTCCGGAGCAGGCCGCCACGCTGCACACCGCCACCGGCGAGGTGGTGGGCACGCTGCCGTACATGAGCCCGGAGCAGATCTCCGGCAATCCCGACGCCATCGATCAGCGCACGGACGTCTACGCCCTGGGCGTGCTCCTCTTCGAGCTGCTGACCGGGCGCCGCCCCATCGACCTGCGGGAGCGCTCCCTCCCGGAGGCCGTGCGCATGGTCTCGGAGAACGAACCCACGCGCCTCGCCACGCTGGATCGCTCGCTGCGCGGGGACCTGGACACCATCGTGGCCAAGTGCCTGGAGAAGGCGCCCGCGCGGCGCTACCAGACCGCCGGCGCGCTCGCGGAGGATCTGCGCCGCTACCTGGACCACCGGCCCATCGAGGCCCGGCCGCCCAGCACCATGTACCAGGTGGCCAAGTTCGCGCGGCGCCACCGGTCCCTCGTGGGTGGCGTGGCGTTCGCGTTCGTCACGCTGCTGCTGGCGTCGGTGGTCTCCATCATCCTGGCGGTGCAGGCCACGCGGGCCAGGCACCAGGCGGAGGAGCAGCTCCGGATCGCGGGGATAGAGAACCGCCGCTCCACCGTGAGCTACCAGTTCCTGGAGCGGCTCTTCACCGCCGCGGATCCGTCGCAGAGCGCGGGCAAGGAGCTCACCGTCCGGGAGCTTCTCGACAAGGCCCGGGCGCAGACGGAGGAGAGCAAGGAGGCGCCGCAGGTCCTGGCCATGCTGGCCAAGATGCTGGGCACCACCTACTTCCGGCTGGGCGACGTGAAGTCCGCGCTCTCCATGCTGGAGAAGAGCCTGGAGATGCAGCGGAGCCCGGACGCGGACGCGGTGGGGCGGGAGCGCTGGCTCCTGGAGACGCTCATCCAGCTGGCGGACGTGCGGCGCACGGCCGGGGATTTCGACGGAGCCCGCACGGCGCTCGATGAGGCGGTGAAGGCCTTCTCCGACATGGATCCGGCGACGAGCCACTACTCCACGGATGCGCTGCTGGCCAGCGCGTTCAACAACATGTCGCTGGTGGAGCAGGAGCAGGGGGAGTTCCGCGCCAGCGAGAAGAGCTGCCGCGAGGCCCTGGCGCTCTACGGCAGCGCAGCGGCCAAGGGGCGGGCCTATCCCGGGGAGGTGGCCACCACCACCGTGAACCTCGGCTCCGCGCTCCTCTTCCAGGGTCGGCTCGCGGAGGCGGAGGCGGCGTACAGGTCCGGCGTGGCCGGGCAGACGGAGGCCCGCGGGCCGGAGGCGCCGCTCACCATGACCGCCATGAACAACCTGGCGGTGACGCTGAAGCAGCTGGGCAAGTACGAGGAGGCCCTGACGCTCGCCCGCCGCGTGAAGGAGGTGCGCGAGAAATCCCTGCCGCCCACCCACAACGAGCTGGCCGGATCCATCAGCAACCTGGCCAACCTGGAGTTCGCGCTCGGACGCGTGAAGGAGGCGGAGGTGCTGGCGCGGGACGGTCTGGCCCGGCGCGAGGCGGCCCTGGGAGAGCATCACGTGGACACCGGGCGATCGCGCACGCTGCTCGCCGGCATCCTGGCGGCGCGCGGTCAGATTGCGGAAGCCACGGCGCTCACGGAGACGGCGCTCCGGGACCATCTGGAGCGCCTGAAGCCCACCCACCTGCGGGTCATCGAGGATCGCGTCATCCTGGCGTCGCTGCGGCGGATGGCGGGGGATCCCGCCGGGGGGCTGGAGCTGGCGGAGGACGCTCACCGGGAGGCCATCGGCACGCTGGGGGACCGCCACTTCCTGGCCTGGAGCTCGGCGGACGAACGCGCCGCGTGCCTGCTCGCGCTCGGCCGCGCGCCGGAGGCGGTGACGGAACTCCGCGCGTCGCTGCGGCTCCGCCGGGCGGTGCAGCCGGAGTCCCATCCGGAACTGGGGGACGCGCGGCTTCTCCTGGCAGAGGCGCAGCTGGCCGCGGGGGAGCCCGGCCTGGCGGCGGAGGACGCCACCGCGGCTGCGGGGATCTTCGCGGCGGGCGTTCCCGGTGCACCCTGGAAGGCGGAGTATGCCCGGCTGGTGGCGCAGGCCGCCGCGGCGTCCGGGCCGGAGGTGATGCGCGGCGCAGCGGCGCTCGCCCGCACCGTGGCCGCGGACCTCGGCGACGCGTCCCCGTGGGTGCGGCGGATCGCGTCGCTGGGCGTGCCGACGGCGGCCCCGCCGACGGGCGCCGCGGATGCGGGAGCGCACGCCAGGACGCCCGTCGCCGGCGCGGACGCGCCGACGGTGTTCGCGGGCGTGGAGGATGGCGGCCCCGGCGCGCAGGGAAGCCGCGGCGCCGCCGGCACGCCGGGCACCACGGCCGGGGGGTGGCGGGCGGTGATGGCGGGGAGCCAGGCGCCGCCAGCGGGCTGGACGCGTGAGAAGGTGGTGGACGCCCCGGACGCGCAGGTGCAGAAGTTCTCCAAGGGCCTGGACGCATGCCTCGCGACCGTCCGCAACGTGCACTTCGCGGGACCGGCGGGCGCCAGGCTGCAGATCAACGTCGTGACCGCATGCGACGCGGACGCGGCGGAGCGGGCGGCGGCGGCGATGCTGCGTTCGCGCGGGAATCGCGTCTTCGTGCTGCGGGATGGGCTGGACGTGGTGGAGTTTGCGGGGAAGGACGCGGTGCTGGCGGAGTGGGCCAGGTACGCCATGGGGTTCGCGCCCCCCAGGGTCACCTACGACGTCGAGTTCCAGGTGGCGCCGGTGGTGAAGGGTGACGCGATGTCGTGGAACCGGCTCTTCAACGCCATGCTGGCGCTGGACGCGGCGCCGGCGGAGGGTCCGGCGCGGAGCGCCGCGGAGGCGGCGGTGGCGGAGCTCGCGGGGCGCTTCCAGTTCGGGACCCAGGTGTGGCTCCGAACGCGCGGCCTCGGGGACGCGCCGGCTGAGTTCAGCGCGAGCGGCGCGGATGGCGCCGCGGGCGGCACAGGCGGCGGCGGCACCGGCGGGGTGGACGTGGCTGCGGGCGCTGCGTCAGCGGCGGGCGCGGGTGCCGCGTTCGGGCCGGATGCCCGGGGTCTGCGCGTGGAGAAGATGGCGATGAAGGCGGGCGTTCCCGTGATATCCATCAAGGGCACGGTGGGCACCGAGATGAGCGGGATCACGCCCACGAATCGCGGCGCGGATGCGGCGCTCCTGGCGCCCACGGAGTGGTGGCCGGTGGACGACCCTCGCTTCGTCACGCTGGCCCAGGACATCGTCCGCGGCGCGGAGACGCCGCGGGCCAGGGTGGAGGCCATCCTCCGCTGGACCCGCGCGGGTTCGAACGTCAAGTTCGGCGGGGACGTGAAGGGCTCTCGCTACGGCGCCGCGAAGGTGATCCGGCAGGGCTACGGCCACTGCTGGGACTTCTCCGACGTGTTCATCACGCTCTGCCGGGCGGCGGGCGTGCCCGCGCGGCAGGTGCTGGGCTGGCTCGATGAGAGCGAGGGGCACGTGTGGGCGGAGGTGCTCATCCCCGGCCAGGGCTGGTGGCAGGTGGATCCCACGGCGGGTGCGCCGGCCACGCCGCGCTACGTGCCGTTCTTCTCCTCGGAGGACGGGAGCGTGCCGTTCGTGTACGTGTCCATGCCGAAGGTGAAGGCCCGCGGCGGGGTGTGAGGCGCCACGAGACCTGCGCGCCGGGTGCCGCGCGTGATGGGCCTGCCCCGCGCGCCCTCAACCGCGTCGGGCTGGCCGACTGGTTCTCCACCGCCGCGCCCCACCTAGACTCCGGCCATGAACGGACCAGCCGCAGGATCCAGCGGGCAGAAGGGAGCGTCCGCCCGGTCGCCGGAGGTGGCGGCGCTCGTGGAACGGCACGGGCTCTCGCCGCACCCTGAGGGCGGCTGGTACCGCGAGACCTATCGAACGCCTGAGCCGCCGCCGGTGCCGGGGAGGGAGCCGGGCGGGGCGGGGGGCGTCCGCGACGCCGGTGCGACGGCGGGCGCGGGCGGCGTTCGCGGTGCGATCACCAGCATCCTGTACCTGCTGGAGCGCGGGCAGCGGAGCCACTGGCACCAGGTGGACGCGGACGAGCTCTGGTACTGGCACGCCGGCGGTCCGCTCCTCCTGCAGACGTGGGACCCTGCGCAGGGCGAGGCGTCGCAGCGCCTGGATCCAGCGAGCGGCGCCTTCCACGCCGCGGTCCCGGCGTACACGTGGCAGTCCGCGGCGCCGGACGGCGCCTGGACGCTGGTGAGCTGCGCGGTGGCCCCCGCGTTCACGTTCCAGGGCTTCGCGATGGCGCCGCCCGGATGGACGCCGGCCGCAGGACATCCGGTGCTGCAGCCCATCCTGATGGACGCGATCAGCTCCGTGGGCGCGGTGAGCGGCACCGTGCATCTGCTGGGCCGCGACGGCGTCCTGCACCTCTCCGCACAGCACGGACTGCCGGCGCAGGTGATGGCCATCGTGCGCCGCGTGCCGGTGGGGAAGGGCATGGCGGGACTGGCCGTGGAGCGCGCGGGCCCCGTGAGCGCCTGCAACATCCAGCAGGACACCAGCGGGGACGTTCGTCCAGGCGCCCGGGCGACCGGCATGGAGGGGGCCATCGTGGTGCCGATCTTCAGCGAGCGCGCGGGCGTGGTGGGGGCCCTCGGAGTCGCGTGCCGCTCCGCCCGCGACTTCACCCCGGAGGAGACGCTCCGGCTGGTGGAACTCGGCCGGCGCGCCGCGCAGGCATGCGAACGCTCCGGCGATCGGTCGGCATCGCCACCACCCGCCGCAGGACTGGGATCGTGATGGAAGTCAGGGAGGGTTCCGAACCCGGCCTGGCCACCGCGGCAGCCGTCATCCGGAAGGAGGCGCAGGCTGGGCGGATCGAGCCCCTCGCGCGTGCAGCCTCGGTGGTTGAAGCGGGCGTGGTGGCGGACCTCATGGGTCAGTTGGGGTTGTCCACGTTCGTGGACCTCGGATGCTGGACCGGCGTGCTCCTCGAGGAAGTCCTCCGCCAGGCCGCGCCTCGTCGGGTGCTGGCGGTGGATGCGGTCCCGGAGCTGCTGGAGATCGCGCGAAGCCGAGTCGACGATCCTCGCGTCTCGTTCGAGTGCGTCACGCTCCTGCCCGAGGCGAGGGAGGTGTGGGACCACGAGTTCCGCATGCCCACGAACGACTCCTCGTCCTCCGGCCTGTTCGTGGAGAGCGGGGTGGTGGTGCGGGCGGGCCATGGACGCGCTCCGCGCAGATGGGTACGTGGTGCCGCCGCTCGTGGACGGGCACCGCTTCTATTCGCTCGCGTGCAGCCGCAGCTCCGGGGTCCTGGTCGGCTTCTGCCCGAACCGGGCCTATCCCGCCGTGCGCTGCTGAACGCCGGCGCCGATCGAGCCGGGCGCCCTCCGGCCGGGAGACCGCGTTGCATGCTCCCGATGCCGACGCCGGCTCCCTGCAGCTTCAGGAGGTGCAGTGGCTGCGCGAGGGGCTCTTCAAGGAGAGCGAGCAGATCATGGCTCGCACGAACTGGCTCGTGACGTCGCAAGGCATCCTCCTGTCGGCCTACATGATCAACTCGGGGAGCGGCAAGCTCATCACCTCCACGACGGAGGGGCTCGCGATCGTGCCCGTCGTGCCGGTCGTGGGAGGCTCGCTGTGCCTCCTTGGCGGGCTCGCCACCTATGCCGGGCTGATCAGCGCGGCGCGGACGCGAGCCGCGTACCGGAGCGCGCTGGAGCGCCTCCCCCGTGCGAGGTCCGCGCCCAGCTTCGGCGTCAGGGAGCGGAGACTCCTGCTCGCGTGCGGTGTCGCGCCGTCGGTGGGGTCGCCACTCCTGTTCCTCGGGTTCTGGGCGACGATCCTCTGGCTCTGGTTCCTTCAGTAGCGCGCGCCGGGCGCTGCGCCCGCTGGAGGCGGCTTCACCGGGATTTCCACGCATCCCGCGCGGCTACACTCCCGGACCTCGCGGGCGCTTCGCCCGCGCACAGGAGCCACCATGCCGCGTCCGAACGGACCCCTTGCCATCCTCACGCCTCTCCCGGCTGCGTTCGCCCGCGCGATCGTCGCCGGAGCCGCCGCCGCGGCCTTCGCCATCGGCACCGCGGGCGCCGCCGCTCCGCCGCCCGCGACGCCGGCCGATGACGTCACCGCGGCGAAGCCGGCGTTCGCCCGCGGCGAGCTGGCCGCGCTGGCGGAGGAGGCCATGATCTACGGCCTGCCGATCGTGATGAACTACGGCGTGATGTACGAGTCCTTCGTGGACTCCTCGTCCACGCAGTACAAGGGCCCGTTCAACCAGATGTTCAACAACGCCCGGGTGTACACCCCCAAGGACACGGCGGTGGTGACGCCCAACAGCGACACGCCGTACTCCTTCTTCTGCGCGGACCTCCGCGCGGAGCCGGTGGTGTTCACCGTGCCGCCGATCGAGAAGGAGCGCTACTTCTCGGTGCAGCTGGTGGACTGGTACACGTTCAACATGGGGTACGTGGGCAGCCGCACCACCGGAAACGGCGGCGGCTCCTACATGATCGCCGGTCCGTCGTGGAAGGGAGAGGCGCCCAAGGGCGTCGCCAAGGTGTTCCGCTGCGAGACGGACTTCGTCTTCGCGATCTACCGCACGCAGCTCTTCAACCCCGCGGACATCGACAACGTGCGTCGCATCCAGGCGGGCTACACGTTCCAGCCGCTCTCCTCCTTCGCCCACACGCCGGCGCCGGCGGCACCGCCCGCCGTCACCTGGCCCAGGATCGACAAGGCCAGCGGCGAGAAGGATCCGTTCGCGTATCTCGCGTTCGTGCTCCAGTTCTGCCCGCCCGTGGGGCCCGCGGAGGTGGAGAAGCCCTTCCGTGCCAAGCTGGCCGCGATGGGCATCGTGCCGGGCAAGCCCTTCACGCCGGAGCGCTTCACGCCGGAGCAGCGGACGGAACTGGAAGCGGGCGCCAAGGCCGCCATGGCCAAGGTGAAGGCCCGTGCCGCCGCGCTGGGCAAGGAGGAGAACGGGTGGCGCGTGGGCGCCGCGTTCGGGGACCGCGCCTTCTACAAGGGAGACTGGCTCCTCCGCGCGGCCGCGGCCGCGGCAGGCATCTACGGCAACGATGCGGAAGAGGCCCTCTACCCCATCCTGGCCACCACCCGCGACGGGAAGAAGCCCGACTGCACCACCAACCGCTACGTGCTGACGCTTCCCGCGGGACAGCTCCCGCCCGCCAACGCCTTCTGGTCCGTCACCATGTACGACGCGGCCACGCAGCTCCTGGTGGCCAACCCGCTGGACCGCTACCTCATCAACTCCCCCATGCTGCCGTCACTCAAGAAGAACGCGGACGGCTCCATCTCGCTCTACATCCAGCACGATTCGCCCGGCAAGGACCGCGAGTCCAACTGGCTCCCCGCGCCGGCCGGCCCGATCTACGTGGTGATGCGCCTCTACTGGCCCAAGCCCGCGGCGATCGACGGCAGCTGGAAGCCGCCCTTCGTTGAACTGGCGAAGTGATCTCTCCGGCGTCCGCGCAGCGGTAGGCTGCGCGGACGCCGGCGCCGGGTGCGTCCACATCCGGCGTCCGCACGCATCCCCTCCGGAGCTCCCCATGCGAACCCTCATCTCGCGCACGCTTGGTCTCCTGGCCGCACTTGGCTTCATGGGCGCCGCCCAGCAGAGCGCTCCGCCCGCGGCGGGCACGCCCGGGGCCCCCGGCGGCGCCGGCACCGTCTCCCCGGAGCAGGCCGCGAAGTGGAAGGACAAGAACCTCTGGCAGCTGAAGACGGTCACCCTGGACGGGAAGCCCGCGGACCTGGCCCAGTACAAGGGCAAGGTGGCGCTGGTGGTGAACGTGGCCAGCAAGTGCGGCTACACGCCGCAGTACGAGGGCCTGCAGAAGCTCTACGAGAAGTACAAGGACCGCGGCCTGGTGGTGCTGGGCTTCCCGAGCAACGACTTTGGCGGGCAGGAGCCGGGGACCGCGGCGGAGATCCAGGACTTCTGCACAAAGAACTACAGCGTCACCTTCCCGCTCTTCCAGAAGATCCAGACCAAGGCCGGAAGCGGCCAGTGCGAGATCTACGACTTCCTGTGCGCCAAGACCGGCAAGCTCCCCACCTGGAACTTCTGCAAGTACCTGGTGGGGAAGGACGGGCAGGTCATCAGCTACTACGACAAGTCCGTGACCCCCAAGAGCGACGATCTGGTGAAGGCCATCGAGGCCGCGCTCGCCGCGTCGCAGTGACCCTGGGGATCCGGGAGAGCGTTCGCGCCCGCGCTACTGGGGCTCCGGCAGTTCCCGCTCCAGCTCCGCCAGCCTGTCCGCGGCGCCGCGCCGCATGGGCGCCGTGGCCTCCACCACGGCCACGCCCGCCACGAGCGCCGCCACCATCCACGGGTCCATCAACATGTAGAACGCGGCCACCGCGGTGATGGCCGCCTGCATCGGCGCGGCGGCCATCATCGGCAGCACCAGCCGCGCGGAGCGCAGGGAGCGCCGCTCCTTCTGGAGCGCAGAGCCCACGAACGCCCCCAGCCAGCGTCCATCTCCCGCCAGCAGCACCAGCGCCAGGAGCGGCAGCAGGCGAATCTCCAGGAAGATCTCCACGCGGCTCGCCGCGAACGCGACGAGCGCGGGCGCCGCGACCCACGCGGCGGCGCCGCGGAGGACGCGGGCGGCGCGGGCGGGCGTTCGCCAGCCGAGGAGGAGGGCCCCGGCCACCATGAGCCACACCCACCACGCGGCGCCGCCGTCCCGGACCACCGCCGCGGCCAGGAGGAGGAGGGCCGCGAGGGAGGCCGCGTGCCCCGCCCGGGCCACGAGCGCCGCGCCGCCCGGCTCCACGCGCTCCGACGCGGCCCGATCCGAGGCGGCGAGACGCCCCGGTCCCACGGCCAGCGCCGTAGCGGCCGCCAGCGTCGCAGGGCCGAACGCCGGCGCCCCGCTCCACGCGAGCACCAGGAGGGCGCCCAGCCCCGGCACCGCGGCCGCCCAGGCGCCGATGATGAGCGCTTGCGGCGAAACGGGAAGCGCTGCGATGGCGCCACCCGTGGCGGCACCCTCCGCCGGAGACCCCGGCACGAACGTCCGCGCCGACTGCAACCCCAGCCCCAGGAGCGTCACCACCGCCGCGGCCACCACGGCCGCGCGCATCCACGCCTCGTCCCGCCACAGCGCCGCGGAGAGCGCGGTGCCGCACTCCGCCACGCGGGCCCGCGCCGCGGCCCGCGGGTCGTCCGCCCTGATGGGGGCGCCGTCGGCGTTGGCCACCACGAACTCCAGTCCCTGGAGCTCCCGCTGTGCAAGGAGGAACGCCGCCCGCTCCGCCGGCGCGAACCCCACGTACCGCTCCCACGCGGCCGGCGCCAGTCGCCCCAGCACCGCGGGTCCCGCGAGCACGCCCGCCAGCACGCCGCCCAGCGCCCACGCCCCGGGAACCCGGGCCCAGCGGAGGATGGCCGCCGCGAGCGCCGACCCGCCCGCGAGCAGCAGGATGCCGACAACCTGATCCAGCGTCGGCGGTTCCATGGGCGGGTCTCTACAGTACCCCTCCGGAGTCCACCATGCCCCAACGCTGCGCCCTGATCGCGTCCGTCTCCGTGCTGAGCCCGCTGGTCCTGTCCGCCGCCCTGGCGGGGGATCCGGTGAAGGTCGACTCCGCCCTGGACCTCGTGAGCGCCAACGCCGTGGGAGTGGTGGTGTTCGCGGATCCGAAGGCATCGTCGGACGACGTGGCCCAGTGCATTGCCCGCATGGAGACCGCGGAGGGCGTCATGGCCCAGCGGCCCATCGACCTTCTGAAGGGGCAGCTGCGGCTCGGGCCGGGCTTCGACGACCACGGTCCGGTGGTGGCGTGGTGGGCGCCGGTGGCTTCCGCGCCGGCGGCGCCCGCGGGGGGGCCGGCGGGCGCTGCGCCGCCCGCGTTCGCGCCCGTGATGGTGGTGGGCGCCACCAATCCCGCGCAGTTCCTGGAGACCACCTTCAACAAGGCCGCGGACGTGGCGCCGGACGCCTATCGGCGGGATGACCAGGTCCTCTATGCCCGCGCGGTGACGGACCACCTGGTGGTGGTGAGCCCGGACGCGGTCCTGGCCCGCACCTACCAGCCGGCGCCCGGGTTCGCGGGGAAGCTCCAGGCCCGCGTGGGGGAGCGCGGCATGAGGATGATCCACGACGCGGAGCTCTCCGCGTGGGCCGGGCCGGACGCCCTGGGCGCGATGCGCGCGGATGCCGAGAAGCGGGCCCGCGAGGCGTCGGAGGATCCCGCACTCCGCGGCCGCATGGGCCCGGCGGGGTTCGACATGAAGGAGGCGCAGGAGCGGCTCCAGGCGCTCGCCGCCGGCATGACGGATGGCCTGGTCGCGGTGGACGTGGATCCGCTCGGACTCTCGGTGCGGACGCTGGCCGTGTTCGAGCCCACGAGCGACCTGGGCCGCCTCACCCAGGGCGGACGCAACACCGGCGGAGGTCTCAACCGGCTCGGGAAGGGTTCGTACTACCTCGCGCTGAGCGTGGACATGAAGGGCGTGGGGGGCGCGGGGCCGTTCGTGGAGCTGCTGAAGCTCCTGCCCGGCGGCATCAGCGTGCCGGGATGGGTGGAGCAGAACAAGGATCTCGTGGACCGCGTGCAGCTGGCCATCTACCCCAGCAAGCTGGGAGTGACGAGCGGCCTCCTCAACGACGCCACGATGTACATCCAATCCTCCGACCCCGCGAAGGTGAAGTCCCTCTATCGCGGCTGGATCGACTCCCTCGGCGGCAGTTCCGGCGGCATGAAGCGAACGCCCTCCTGGGAGGAGGAGCGCAAGCTCAAGTCCGGCGGCGTGGTGGACGCCTACGAGGTGAAGGAGGAGGCGGAGACGGGACAGGACGGCGCCGGCCGCGCGGGCGATGCGGCCATGCAGCAGATGGCGCGGCAGATGGTGCTCGGTCCGCGCGGCTTCAACGGCTTCGTGCGGCTCTTCCCGGACGGCATGCTGGTGACGTTCAGCCAGAGGACGGACGTGCTGGGGCGCGGGACGGAGGCGGCGCAGGGCAAGGACGTGCTGGCCGGAGAGGGCGTCACCAAGGCCCTCCAGCCGTGGCTCATTCCCGGCGCGGACGTGGAGGGCTACGTGGGCGTGGGGCCGATCATCAAGATGGTGTCCGCGGCGCTCGCCATGTTCGGCATGGCTGACGCGCCGATCCAGGTGCCCGCGACGCTGGAGCCGGTGGCGTTTGCGCTGGAGGTGGACAAGGGCCGCGTGGAGACGGCGGCCATGATCCCCACCGGCGTCCTGGCGCTGGCATACGAACAGGCCAAGCAGCGCCTGATGGGGGACGGAGAGGACGCGCCGCCCGGAGACGGCGCGGCGCCGGACGCGGCGCCCGCTCCCGGCGCGAAGCCCGCGCCGTCCTCGCCCGCGGCGCCGGAGGGGTCCCCACGGCCGTGACCGGCGACGCGTCAGAGTCTGTGTGGAGCGTGGGGCGCGGGAGGACCCTGGACCTGGCGCCGGGGCGGCTGCCGCACCTCATGGCGGTGGTGAACTGCACGCCGGACAGCTTCTCCGACGGCGGCGCCCATGCCGATGCCGCGGCGGCCGCCGCCCACGCGGAGCGCTGCGCGGAGGCCGGGGCGACGCTCCTGGACGTGGGCGGGGAGAGCACGCGTCCCGGGGCCGCACCGGTGGATGGACTGGAGCAGATCCGGCGGACCAGGTCGGTGGTGGCGGCGCTGGCCGGGCGGACGAAGGCCCTGATCAGCATCGACACCACGCGGGCGGAGGTGGCCGCCGCGGCCCTGGCGGCAGGGGCGGACGTGGTCAACGACCAGAGCGCAGGCCGCGACGACCCGGACGTGCTGGCGGTGGTGGCCGCGAGCGGAAGCGGCATGATCCTCATGCACCGGCCGGAGCCTCCCGCGGCCGACTCCTATAGCGATCGATACCAGCAGGCGCCGCGCTACCGCGACGTGGTGGAGGACGTGAAGGCCTTCCTGGCGTCGCGCGTGGATGCGGCGGTGAAGGAAGGCATCCCGCCATCGCGGCTCGCGGTGGATCCGGGCTTCGGCTTCGGGAAGGACGTGGTCCAGAACTTCCAGCTCCTGGCGGGGCTGCACCGGTTGCGTTCGCTGGGCCTCCCCATCGTGGTGGGCCTGAGCCGCAAGAGCTTCCTGGGAGCGGTCGCAGGCATCCGGGATCCGGCCCTGCGGGTCCATCCCAGCGTGGCGGCTGCCATCGTGGCGGTCATGCAGGGGGCGGCGGTGGTGCGGGTGCATGACGTGGCGGCCCACGCCGAGGCGATGAGCGTCCTGAGGGCCCTGCAGGCGGCAACCGCGGCGCCTCCCTCGGAACCGCCCGCAGGCATGGCGCGTGCTACGATCCCTGCCCCGGATGAGGCTGCCGGTTGAGGCGGTGGTCACCGCCCGCAGCCTCCGGATCCGCCCCCGTCCTCCCGAGGTTCATCCCATGGCCGGCGCCGCCACTCTCACGTTCACAGAGTCCAACTTCGACAGCGAGGTCCTGAAGAGCAGCGTTCCGGTGCTCGTGGACTTCTGGGCGGAGTGGTGCGGACCGTGCCGCGCCCTGGCTCCGGCGATCGACGCCCTGGCCGCGGAGTTCCAGGGCAAGGCCAAGGTGGGGAAGCTCAACGTGGATGAGGCGCAGGGGCTGGCCGTGAAGTACGGCGTCCAGTCCATTCCGACCGTCATCGTCTTCAAGGGCGGTCAGGTGGCGCGGAAGATCGTGGGCCTTCAGCCCAAGACCGCCCTCGCGGACGCCATGACCGCCGCCATGGGCTGAACGAACCGCGGCCCCCGGCAGGGCGGCCACATCCGTTCGGAAGCGTTCCGCCGCCGGGTTTCCGGCCTCTTGTTCGTCGTTGCCGCAGGGCCCGGTTCGTCGTAGACTCTCCGTCCCGCCTCGCAGCCTCCCCGGAGGCCCGCGGCGGGGACAACTCGGCGGGGCCTGTAGCTCATTTGGGAGAGCGCTTCCATGGCATGGAAGAGGTAGTCGGTTCGAACCCGATCAGGTCCACTGGATGATGCAGGGGCGGCTTCGCACGAGGCCGCCCTTGCTCGTTTTTGGCGGCGGCGGCTCCTGTCGCGGCCGCTCCAACGGAGGCTGCGGACCTTGCCGGGGCGCCGGCCGCCGGTGCCTTGCCTGCCGGGAGGCGCAGGAGACGGGAGGCATCCAGCTTCCCGTAGCCCACCTTCGGATTGGGGGTGGGCCCGGTGGCTCCGTCCTCGAAGCACGCCTGCCGCAGCGCGTCCACGACGTCGGCGGCGGTGGCCTGCGGGTGCTGCTGAAGGTACAGGGCGCAGACGCCCGCCAGCACGGGAGACGCGGAGCTCGTGCCCGTGTACAGGCCGTGCATGCCGCCCTTGAGTCCGTCCTCGGGTTCGGAGTCCAGCGGCACCGCCGCGGGGACGTTGTGGCCGCAGACCACCAGGAGCGGTTTCCAGGTCCCCTGCATGATTCCGCCGCGCTGCGTGTAGGAGGTGACCCGTCCCGGCTCCTCGTTGCCCGTGGGGCTTCGCGCCGGCGCGACGAACGCCGGGTCGCGCTCGAACGTGTCCGTGTTGACGGACGCGCCGACCGCGATCACGCCCGCGGCCGACGCGGGCGAATCGACGCTGTAGTAGCCGTCGCACTCCACGTAGTCGCGCGGCCGCGCCGCCGGCGCGCTCTCCATGTCCTGCACCATGATGACGCCCATGGACGACCAGGCGTCGACCGTGCCCACGCCGTCGAACTCCACCACGTACAGCTCCCTGGAGTCGCGCTTGGTGCTGGGCGTCTTGGTGAACTCCAGAGAGATCGACGAGTACTCCGGGCCCCGGTGATGCGGCACCACGCCCACGGACTGCTGCCCCGTGCCGTCCGGGCGCAACCGCGTCAGGTCGTACTCGACCGGCCCCCGCGCGAGCGAGTCGACCAGGCTGAACCAGGGGGTCGATGCATGGACGTCGAGCCCCTTCTCCGCATTCGGGACCGCGAGGCTCACCCGCGCCCGCAGCGAGGGGCTGGAGTCCGTCCGGAACAGCAGCGCGTTCGTGGCCAGCTGGTAGTGCAGCTGCGTCGAGAACGCCCAGTACCGTCCCGTGCGCACCGGTCCGCGACCCGGGATCGAGACCTTGGCGTGCTGGAGCAGGTGATCGTTGTTCCCGGCGGAGGAGACGATGACGCGGCCCGGCTTCGCCCGGACCATCTCCGTGAGCGCGATGGAGAGCAGGTCGCGCCCGTCCATCGGCACCCCGCGGCAGACCCCCAGGGACTGCGAGAGGTTGACGACGCACGGCATCCCCAGCGCGTCGGCGCGCCGGAACGCGAAGTCCACCGCCTCGATGAGCGATGGCTCGTCGAGCAACGCGGTCACGGCCACGAGCGTGGACTCGGGGGCCGCGCCGCAGTGGGCGCCGAGAGCGCCGCCGTTTCCGGCCGCGACGGAGACGGAGTTCGTCGGGTGGACGCTCGCCTCGCCGAACACCAGGCCGCCGCCGGCCTTGTCGGCGAGCAGGGAGTCGAGCGTCTCCCGTTCGTACACGGTTCCGAACGGCGCCCCGCGGGCCGCGTCGGCGCCGGCGGGGATCTCCATGGGTCCCGTGCGCTGGTCCCAGATGACGTCGAAGCGGGTGCGTCCATCGCCGGTGCGGAAGTCCGGGTGCCGGAAGTCCGGCATCCCGGCGCTCTCCACGCACGCCACCACCACGCCCGCACCGGTGGGGCGGGTCTGCGGGTCCAGCGTCTCCAGGCCCAGGTCCACCGCTGCGAACGGACGCTCACGCAGAGGGACTGCAGAGGCCGCGAACGCCGGCGGAGCCTTCGCCTCGGCGGGCGCCGCTCCGGAAGCCGCCCGCGGCAGGTGCCCATCGCCGATTCGCTCCAGCCGCGCGTCCGCGGCCATGGCCGCGAGTCCGCGCTTGGGGAGGATGGCCGTGACCACGGAGGCGGTGCGCATGATGACCCGCCCTCCCTGCGCGGGCACCGTGTCGCAGATCCAATCCACGTCCCCCGCGAGGGCCACATGGATGGGCTCGTCGGAGGCCGCGAGCGCCGCGTGCCAATCCGAGGGTGCGCATCCGTCGAACTTGGCCATGTTCGGCGGCAGCGGCGTGCCTGCCGCCACCTGGGCCGTCGGCGACTGGCAGAGCAGCAGTGCAGCAGCCAGAGTTGGAACGGCGATCATCGGCATGGCGGATCTCCACTTCGGACGTCCTGCGGGGCTTCAGGGGGCCGCAGGACGAATCGCATTCATCGGTCCACCCCGCCAGCTGCCGCCGGCCAGCCACTCCGGGGCCAGGATGGCCCAGCGCTCGTGGTCCTCCCAGCGGCCGTTGATCATAATGAGCTTCCGCGCCACTCCCTCTCGCCGGAACCCCAGGGCCCGCACCAGCCGGCGCGAACGCAGGTTCCGCGGCATGATGGCCGCCTCCACGCGGTGCAGCCGCAGGTCGCGGAACGCGTGATCGAGCGCCAGCGAGAGGCCTTCGCGCATCAGGCCGCGGCCTTCATGGTGGCGTCCCAGCCAGTAGCCCACGAACGTCCCCTGCGTGGGCCACGGCACCAGCACGTTGAAGTTGACGGCGCCCACGATGGCTCCATCCGCGGCGCGGCAGAGGAACATCCGCCGGAACCACGGATCCAACGCGCCGTCGATGATGGCCTGGAAACTCTCCTCCGGGCCGCGGGCCGCGCCACCCGGGTGCCGGGGCTCCCAGCAGCGCAGATGCGCAGGTGAGGACCTCCTGAGGGCCACGAATTCCTCCCGGTCCGCGGGCTTGGGCGCCCGCAGGAGCACCATGGCGCCCGCGCGAACCACCGCGCCCGGCTCGAGCGGCCCCGGCCTCTCCAGGCCGGAGCGACGCCGGCGGCGGAGCGGCGCGCGCGCAGGCGCCGCGCGCTGCGGCGCCGGCGGCATCGCCGGGGGCAGCTCGGGCCGCGGCGCGGTCGCCGGCGCCGGCAGCCGCGTCCCGGACGGATCCACGAGCCAGCGGCCCGGCGGCACGGACTCGAGCCTCGTGGTGATCGGCGGGGTGGCGGGCCAGGTGATCTCCACGTCCACCGGCGCGGGCGCCGCGGCGTGGATGAGCCACTCCGTCTGCTTGCCGGAGTGCCCTCCGGGTCCCATGAGCTGCCGCACCTGCGGCGGGAGGCGCGGCTCCGGGCCTCTCTGCGTGATCCGGACGAGCGCCCCCAGCGGCACCGCGGCCACCCCGCGCGAAGGATCCCCGCGCAGCAGGAGCTCCAGCGACGGCGCCGGCGCAGCGGCGACTCGCGGGCCGGGCTCGCCCGCCGCGGCGCCGGGATCCGTTCGATTGAGCCAGAGGTGAACCCGCGGCGTCCCGCCCGCGGCCTTGATCATCTCCGGCGTGAAGCGATTGAAGCTCTGGCCGGCCACCACGTCCAGGCGTCCATCCAGGTCGAAATCCGCCGTGGAGATCTGACCGCAGCCGGGGTGGTCCACGCCTGCGGCCAGCGTCACGTCCTCCATGCGCGGGTCGGCGCCGGGAGGGCGCTGACGGAAGATGCGGAGGCGCTCGTCGTGGGGCGGCGGATCCGGGTAGTCACCGCTGGCCAGCACCAGGTCCAGGCGTCCGTCCAGATCCAGGTCCGCCAGCTCCGCGAAGAGATCCCCCTGGTTCCAGCGGGATCGGGCCCCCTCCGGATCCGCGGGGTCCTGCGGGATGCGGTCCACGCACCACTCCGCCGGGGAGACGAAGCGGACGCCGCCGGTCGCGGCGCTCGTTCGCGCCGCGCCTTCACCGCCTGCCGCGCCCGGTGCTCCATCCGCGCCTGCGGCGCGCGGAGCCTGCTCCGCCGCAGGCACGGAGATGAGGAAGCGGGAGCGATCGGAGGAGGGGCCCGCCCATGCGTGCGTGATCTCCGCGATGAACGCGTCGAAGCGGCCGTCGTTGTCCACGTCGCCCACCGCAAGATCAAACGAGTTGCCGTTGGCGCGGAAGGGCTTCTCGTCCGCGCTGGGAAAGCGGCTGTCCGTCTTCGCCCGCTCCCGCAGCCACTCCGGATAGCGGCCGTGCCGGATGCCATCCCCATCGAACCCCACCGCCGGCGCCACGTCCTGCCACGCGCCGCCGGCGCCGTCCCGGCTGTAGAGGCGGTTCCAGCGCCGGCCATACGCGAGGAGCGCCAGCTGGGGCGGCAGCGCCGGATCCGGCAGCAGCCGGGCGATGAGCGCCCCGTAGATCGGCCGCCCCGCGGCGTCGCGATCCTCGTCGAAGGTGCCGGACTCCTCCGGCAGCGGCACGGGCTGGAAGGACGGCGGGGATCCGCCGCCGTTGCGGAGGAGGGTGGCGGGGAACGCCTCCATGCTCTCGCCGTACGCGACGTACCAGTTGCCCAGCAGGAGGTCCGTCCGGCCGTCCGCGTCCACGTCGCCCGCGGCGATGGCCGCGGTGGTGGCCGGCTCCGCGCCCGTCAGAGGCAGTGGGGGCTCGAACGTGCCGTCGCCGCGTCCGCGCTGCCACCACGCCACCGCGGTGGGATCCGCGTTCCACGCTTCGCGGGCGAGGGCTGCGTCTGCGCGCTTGATGGAACGGGCGAAGACCGCATCCGGCACGCCATCGCCCGTGAGGTCGACGAAGACGCCCACTGCGTCCTTGGCCGCCGGCGCCAGTCCGGACTCCAGCGCCTGGAAGCGGAACCCGGGAGGCTCCTGCGCCGGCTGGTTCAGGAAGACGCGGGCCCGGTCCGCCACCAGATCCGGGCGTCCATCCCCGTTGAGGTCCACGGCGGCCACCCGGGCGGCGCTCACCTCTCCCAGCCCGCTCTGCGCGGACGCCTCCTGGAAGCGGATCGGCGGCGGCGCCGCCTGCGCCGGTTGCGCCGTCTGCCCCGCGGCCGCGCCGCGCAGGCCCGCCGCGCACGCTGCAAGCACCACAACCCGCGGGGTGCCGCGAGGCCCGCGGGAGGCCGCGGCGGGGGGAGCCGGGCGCGAACCCCGGCCTGGGATGTAAGGAAACATGCCGCCAGCCTACGAATCCACACGGTCTCGCGCGCCGCGGCTCAAGTGGGGTCCGGCGCGGACCGATCGTGGGGGCTGGGTGCCAGAGGAACCCTCCCATGCCTGACTTCTGGCTTCATTCTCGGGGAAGCGCAACTCCGCTCCGGCACCAGCTGGTGCCTCCGGGGCCGTGCACCATCGGTCGAGCGCCGGGCCACGCGCTGGTGCTCCCGGATCGCGCGGTCAGCCGACTCCACGCCACGCTGCTCTGGGCGGAACAGCCCGGTGGGCAGGGGAGCTGGCTGATCTCCGACGCGGGCAGCGCCGGCGGCACCAGGGTGAACGGCGTGCGGCTCCAGCCGGGTCACTCGCTGACGCTCACCCACGCGGATCTCCTGGAGATCGGGCCGTGGACCTTCGAGGTGGTGGACCGCAGCCTGGCCGGCTCCGCGGACGCCACCATCGTGCTTTCGGACAAGGATGACGCGGCGGAGGATGCGGTTCAGAAGGTGGAGGTGGCGGAGCCCGCTGCGTTCGCCCAGGATCAACTCCTGAAGCTGCTGGACGCCAGCGAGCGGATCCACCGCGCACCCGATGAGCGTGCGGCATGCGAATCGCTGGTGGAGTCGGTGGTGGCCTCCACCGGGTTCCAGAACGTCGCGTTCGTCAAGAGCGACATCGACGCCCAGAGCGTGGAACTGGTGGCCGCGCGAGGCCACGTGGTGGACCGCTTCGGCCGGGCGGCCATCAGCCGCTCCGTGCTGCGCAAGGCCCACTTCGGCCCGGTGGTGATGCGGGACTCCGGCCAGGGCGCCAACGCCCTCAACGCCACGCTGGCCTCCATGCAGGTCCGCCGCGCCATCTGCCTCCCGGTGGAGCACGGCGCGGCCCTCTTTGGATTCCTGTACCTGGATGACCGCGAAGGCGTCTGCAAGGACTCGCAGCTGAATGACCTGGCCAGTGTGGCCCATGCCCTGGTGCGCATGGCCGCGCTCAGCCTGGCCCACCAGGCCCGCGCCCGCATGGAGCAGCGGCTGGAGGGCGAACAGCGCCTCATGTTCGAGGGCACGCTGCACGCCCTCATCGCCGCGATCGATGCCAAGGATCCGTACACCCGCGGTCACTCGGATCGCGTCTCCGCGTTCTCCCGCCTGCTGGCGGAGGCGGCCCAGCTCGGGCCGCAGATGATGGAGACCGCGCGCCTCTGCGGCCTGGTGCATGACATCGGCAAGATCGGCGTTCCGGAGAGCGTCCTCCGCAAGCCCAGCAAGCTGACGGACGAGGAGTTCGCCACCATCGCGGCCCATCCCTCCATCGGGCACGAGATCCTGCGGGACATTCCGCAGATGCGCGAGGTCCTCCCCGGCGTGCTGGAGCACCACGAGAAGTGGGACGGCTCCGGCTACCCCGGGAAGCTCAAGGGGGACCAGATCTCCCTGCTGGGGCGCGTGGTGTGCATCGCGGACTGCTTCGACGCCATGACGAGCGCCAGGACCTACCGTCCCGCGCGGCCCATCAGCGAGGTGTTCGACGAGATCCGCCGCTGCACCGGCACGCACTTCGATCCGGAGCTCTCCAAGGCCTTCCTCTCCATTCCGGAGGCGACCCTGGTGCAGCACATGGCGCGGCCTGTGGTGCCCGCCACCGTCTCCATCTCTCCGCCCACCCGCGTCGCGGCCTGAGCGCCGTTGGGGCGGCGGCTCCGTGGTCCTCCGCGGGCGCTATTCGCTCCGTCCGAGCGCCTTGAGGCACGCGGCCACGGCCTCCCTGGCCGCCTTGATCTGCGGCTCCCGTCCGCGCTCGGTCCACTCCCGCTCCGCCTCCCGGAAGACGGGCAGCGCCTCCTCGGCGCGACCCATGTCCAGCAGGTCCCACGCCATGTTGTTCAGCATGGCGGGGATGAGCGAACGCGCCTTCACGTCCGCGGAGCGCCGCGCCAACTCCAGGCCGCGCCGGTTCCACTCCACGCCCTCGGGCCCGCCGGAGTGCGTGATGGCCACCATGTGCACGGCGTCCACCGCGAGCCCGTCCAGCGCTGCGGCCTCGGCCCGGGCCGCGGCCGCCTGGAAGAGCGCCCGTGCGGCGCCGGGATCCCCGGCGCTGTTGTGGAGCCGGCCGCGCTCCAGCAGCGTTCGAACGGATGCCCGCTGGGCCGCCGCAGCGTCCGCTCCCGGCGCGGCGCCGCCGGCCAGCGCCGCATCCACCTCGTCCAGCACCTGGTGCCCCTCCGAGAAGCGCTTCCGCAGCCCCAGCGTCCGCGCCACCTGCGTCAGGAGCTCCAGCCGGGTGGCGCCGTCCGCGCCCTCCATGGCGGCGCGGAAGCGGCGCTCGCTGGCCTCCGGATCACCGTATTCCCACAGGGCGTCGATGGACATGGGTGCACTCAAGCTCCGGCGGCGCGGGGCGCGGGGCCCGCGTCCTTGAAGATGAAGTACGCCGCCGCCACCAGGCAGAGCGACGCCCAGACGTAGTTCATGGTCAGCCGCTCGCGCATGTAGAAGAAGGCGAACGCGGCGAAAACCACCATCGTGATGAGCTCCTGGGTCACCTTGAGCTGGCCCAGCGTGAATGGCCCCTGGCCGTTGGCGTAGCCGAGCCGGTTGGCCGGCACCTGGAGGCAGTACTCGAAGAACGCCACGCCCCAGCTCACCAGGACGGCCAGCAGCAGCGGCCGCTCCCGCAGGTCGCGGAGGTGGCCGTACCAGGCGTAGGTCATGAAGCAGTTGGAGCCCAGGAGGAGGAGGACCGGCGCCAGAAATCGCATCCTCCCAGCCTACGCGCCGCGCACCGGCTGGTGACGACCCCACGGCACCCAGAACGCAAGCGCTGCGCCCGCCCCCAGGAGAAGGAGCGTGACGGGCGGCAGGGAGGTGAGGTTCCGCAGGAAGTAGCCAAGGCCGGGATCCGCCTGGAAGGGAGCGATCCACCACTCCGCCACCACGCCCGCCGCCGCGCCCAGCACCGCGGAGATGACCGGCACGGCGAGGCCGCGTGGCCGCGCGAGCCATGCTCCCGCGCCTGTCAGCAGACCTGGAATCAGCGGGAAGATCACACCGGTGGTGGCCACCAGCTGGCTCAGGAACACGCCGACCACGGCGCCCGCCACGGCGCCCGCCACGCCCAACGCGATCGTTCGCATGCCCACCTCCTGGAGAGGAGCCGCCTGGCGGCGGCACGAGCCGCAGCCTACGCCGTCCGCGCGCCGCTGCCCACCGTGGGGCGGGCGGGCCGGGATGCGCGGGAGGCGGGGTGCGCGGGAGGCCCGGATGCGCGGGAGGCCCGCATGCGGCACAATGCTCCCTATGCCAGAGTCCGCGCCGGAGTCCGGCGCCGCGTTCCCACCGGACCCACCGGACGCACCGGACGCAGCGGATGCGCCTGCACCGGATGGTCCGCTCCCGCCGCCGCGCCCCGTTCGCGCGGGCGTTGCCGTGGCGGCGCCATCGCCCATCGTGGTGCTGGCGCTCCCGCCCGCGCCGCGCCGAGTGGGCTGGATCCTGGGAGTGGCCGCGGTGGTGATGGGGGCGATCGCCCTGGGCCTCGGGTGGTCTGCGCAGTCCGGGATGGCGGGCGCCGGCCCCGGTCCCGGCTGGATCGAGCCGGTCCGCGTCCTGGCCTTCATCCTCACCGTGGTGCTGGTGGCGGCGGTGCTGAACCGGGTGGGCCAGTTCTCCAAGGGCACCAAGGAGGCCACGCGACTCTCCCTGGAGGCGGGCAGCGCTCCCAGGCTCCTGGCCATGCCCGACGCGCAGTGGAGGATGGCGGCGCTGGCGGCGCTCTCCACCGAGGGTCACTTCGACAGCACGCGCGTGCTCACCGCGCGCTGGCGGCGCCTCTTCGACCCGCTGCCGGGACCCAATCCCGCGTTCGTCGCGGACCGCTTCACGCAGCACCTGGCGCAGGCGATCACCACCATGGTCGAACCCCAGGCCTCCGGTGTGGTGGTGCGCGGCTGGCCGGCGTGGCTTTCCGCGCCGTGCGTGCTGGGCATCCTGATGCTGCTGCCGGTGCCGACGCTTCTCCTGGACGGCGTGGCCCGCAGCGCCTCCGCAACCGGCGGCGCCACGAACCCGCTGGACGCGCCCGGCGTCCAGATCGCGCTCGGGCTGCTGGTGGCGGGCGTGGCGTTCATCATCATCAGCACTCCGGTGCTTCGCCGGGCGCTGCGGCTGGCGGGAGCCCCGCTGGTGGCCGCGCCGGGAGAGATTCGAACCCGCCGCGGCGGTCGGTGGACGCCGGCGGATTCCGTGCTCCTGGTGCAGCCGGACAGCTCCGGGGGCCAGGCGGGCCAGGTGCGGCTGATCGGGCCCGCGGGAGAAGCGCGGCTCCGGATCCGGAACCTCCGGAGCCTGGAGAGCCGCGTGCTGCTGGGAGCATGGAGCTGGCCGTGGATCTCCGGTGCCGTGGCGGCGGGCGCGCTGTCGGACGCGGCGCGTCCCGCGGGCACGGACGATGAGCACCAGCCCGCGCTCACCACCATGGAGTCGGCGCTCGCCGGCCATGCGCCCGGAGCCTTCATCGAGTCGGAGCTCCCGGCGGCCGCCACCGCCGGCGAGGATCGGCCGGAGGATGCGGAGGTCATCGCCGTGGTGCCGCTGGCGATCGCGTCCCGCCGCGAGCGCTTCCCCCTGGTCCGCATCGCGGTGGCCGTGGCGGTGCCGACGATGCTGGTGACCTACTGGTTCCTGGTGCCGGGGGCACTGGGCGGCATGGTGTGCGTGGGGCCGATCATCCTCACCGTGATGGTGGCCGTCTTCGCCTCCATCTTCTCCAAGCGGCGCGAGATCGATCGAGGCGTGATCCGGGCCGCGCACGCCACGCTGGCGGATCCCTCCTCCACGGAGCTGGCCCGCATCGTGGCGGCGGTCACGGCCAGATTGGGGGTGCGGCCGCGGCGCGATGCGATGCAGCGGGAGTGGGTGGGCATGGTGGCGGGCCTGTCGCCGCGGCCTCTGGCGATCGTGGCGCCGTCGGTGTGGCCGGCGCTCCGTCGACTGGGTCGAACGGCCACCTTCCTGGAGCCCCACCAGGTCTACGCCGGGGATCAGGGCGGCACCACCCTGGCCGCGGCTGCGCCCTATGCGTTCATGGCGCTCCTGATGGGGATGATGGGCAGCAAGTGGCTGGCCGCCATCCTCGGTGTCACCGCGGGATTCCTGCTCCTGAACGTGCCGGCCGTGCGCTACCGGCTGCCGCTCCTGCGGCTGGGCTCCGCCTCCACGGTGCTGGGGCCCGGATGGGTGCGGGATCGCAAGGAGCGCACCTGGACCGTGAAGGACTCGGTGCTGTTCGTGGCGCCAGGTGCGTGGCGGTCCGGCATCACCATCCGGCTGGTGGGGCCCGCAGGAATGGTCACCTGGGACTACGCCAGCGCGGATTCGCCGGAGTTCATGGCGCTTTGGCGCCTCTGGACGCACCGGGATCCGAGGCCGGAGCTGGCCGGGCCGGTGTGATGGCGGCGGCCGCCGCCGCAGGTCCGAGCAGCACCGCCGCCCAGCGGAGATCCGGCGTGCGGGCCATGAGGATCTTGGCCACCATCGTGAGCGGCACGCTGAGGAACATGCCCACCGGCCCCAGCAACCAGCCCCAGAAGACCAGGCTCAGGAAGACCACCAGGGCGCTCAGTCCGAACCGGGCTCCGAAGAGCCGCGGCTCCAGGATGTTGCCGACCACCATGTTGATCCCCACGTGGAGCCCGGCCATCACCAGCGCCCGTCCCGGGCCGTACTGGATCATGGTGAGCAGCACCGCGGGCACGGCCGCGATGATGGCGCCGAAGGTGGGGACGTAGTTGAGGAAGAAGGCCGCCACGCCGATCAGGACCGCGAACGGCGTCCCCAGGGCCCAGCACGACAGCCACACCAGGATCGCGGTGAGCAGGTTGGTCTGGCTCTTGGCCGCCAGGTACCGCTGCACGTCCGTCACCATGCCCTCGTAGTGGCTGATGTCCGCATCCGGGCGACCGATGGCCATTCGGACCTTCTGCGGCAGGCCTGCCGCCTCACCCATGATGAACGCGAACGTGAGCAGGACGAACACGCCGTCCTTCACCAGCACCATCGCGGCGCCCAGCGCATCGCCCATCCATCCCAGGAGCGCGCCGGCATCCATCTGCTGCTGCATGAACTCCGGGGAGACATCCACGCCGCGGTCGTGCAGCCAGGCCACGATCTGGTCCAGTTCCTGGCGGAGCTGAGCCTGGAAGCGCGGGAGTTCGCGGGTGAAGGCGGCCACGTTGGTGGTGAGGATCCATGCGGCCAGGAGGAGGAGCGCCGCCACGGACCCCAGCACGATCACCACCGACGCCCAGCGCGGGAGGCCGCTCCGGCGCAGGAGCGCCAGCGGCGGCAGCGTCACGATGGCCAGGAAGATGGCCGCCAGGATGGGGACCACGATGGCCGACGCCGCCTTCAATCCGGCGCACACCACCACGAACGCGGCAGCCGCCACCAGCGCCCTGGCGCCCGCGCCGAATGCGTGGGGTGTGTGTGCGGAAGCAGCGGGCATGCCCGTGGGGGCGGAGACTACTTGGCCGGCAGCCTGGCGGGCAGCGGCGGCACCAGCGGACCGTATCCGTTGATCTGCCGGTGGATGAAGTCCGGCGCGTTGACCACCAGGGTGCGATGGTTCCGGATCTGCAGGGACGCCCAGCGGCCCCGGACGTAGGCGTCGTCCGTGCTGTAGGGATCCAGGTTGGTGGGCGGGATGGGTGGCGGTCCGGGCACTCGCGGCGGTGTCTGGGAGCCGGGCGATGCGGGATCCGGCGCGGGCGGCGGCGGTGCCACCCATGCATCCGGCTCCACGCCGTTCACCATCATCCTGGCCACATCCGCGGCCACCTCCTTGGGAACCTTCCGGATCGGCGGACCCAGCGCGCGGAAGTAGGGGACCTCGAACGTCAGGTCGGTGATGTCGTAGACGCGGCTCTCCCGGCGGGAGGGATCCGCCAGCAGCGCCTTCGGCCCGCACTCCACCAGGGTGCCGCGGATCTGCCAGGTGCAGGCGTTGAGGCCGCCGGAGACGGCCAGGATGGCCTCGAGCGCGTCGAGGGCGGTGACGTTCGTGAGGTACAGCGAGATTGGGAGGCGCGGATCAAGGCCGGGCGCAGCGGGGGAGGAGTAGAGCGGCACCAGGTTCAGGCCGGTGGCCCGTGCCAGGCGGCTCAGCACGGTGTTGAGTGGAGCGCCCTCCGCATCCAGGCTGACGCGGGTGAAGACGAGTTCGCCCGCCACGGTGGCGGGGCCGGCCTCCACCGGAGGATCCGGGAGGCGCGTGCGGTCGTAGCCGGTCACCGCGATTTCGCAGCGGCCCGCGGGCGCGGCGGGTGCGGCGGGTGCCGCGGGCGAACCCTGCGCGGCAGGAGCGGCAGGCGCCGCCGGCGAACCCTGCGCGGCGGGTGCGGCGGGCGCCGCCGGCACCGGCGCGCCGAGCGGCTTGATGCGGAGGTTCCGGAACGCCACGCGATCTCCGTGCCCGCAGAAGCAGATGTGTCCGGAGGCGCGGCGCAAGCCAGGGTGCGGGCGTCCATCCAGGACCGGAGGCGCCTCCGACTCCGGCGCGCCGGGCTTCGCGCAATCCGCCTCCACCAGCACGCGGCCGTTCAGCGTGACCTTGATCCGCCCGCCTTCAGCCCGGATCTCCTGGCTGTTCCACTGGCCCACGGCGCGCTGGGCGTTGCATGACGCGGGGACCACCCCGTAGACGCTGCCGTGGTACTGCCAGGGCTTCAGGTCCTGGTAGATCTCCGCGCCGTCGTCCAGCACCTGGATCTCCATCCCTTCGAACGCGGCGTCGCCCGTCCGCGGCGCCCGGATCCCGATGCCGTTGTTCGCGCCCGGTGCGAGCTTGAACTCGAAGCGCAGGATGAAGTCCCCATACTGCTCCCGCGTGTAGAGGTTGCGCCCCTCCGGGAGACAGACGATCGCGCCGTCCTGGACGGCGTATCCGGGCGGACCCTCCCAGCCGGAGAGGTCCTTCCCGTTGAAGATGGACACGAACCCGGGTTCGTCCGCCGGGGGCACGGCGTCCACCGGCGGGCACTGCGGCGGCGGGCCGGCGGCTGCGGCCAGGAGGGCAAGCACGGCGAAAGGCCCGAGCGGCGCTGCGGAGGAGAGCGACGCGGGCCGGACGAGCGTGAGGGACCGGACGTGCCTCATGGCAAAAGGGTACCTCCGGCGGCGTAGGATGGCGCCATGTCCACCCTGAATTGCCGCGCCGCGCTGGCTCGCACCGTTCGAACCGCTGCCGCTGTCCTGCTGCTGGCCGGCGCCGCCGCGCCTGCGATGGGCGCAGCGCCCGCGGACGAGGAGCGGAACCCCCAGCAGGATCCGGCGACGCCGATCCCCGCGCTGCGACTGAAGCGGCTCTTTCCGGAGTTGCCGCTGAAGCGGCCGCTCCAGGTGGTGCAGGCCCCGGGCGACACCTCCCGCATCTTCATCCTCGAGCAGGCGGGTCGCGTCCTCACACTGGATCTGGGCAAGCAGGACGCCAAGCAGGCGGAGGTCTTCATGGACCTCCGCAAGACCGTGAACGACCGTGCGAACGAGGAGGGCCTCCTCTCCCTCGCGTTCCACCCGGACTTCCAGCGCAACGGCATCTTCTTCTGCTACTACACCGCGGAGTCCCCCAAGCGCAGCGTGCTCTCCCGCTTCAAGGCTTCGGACGATCGCCAGAAGGGCGTGGCCGAGAGCGAGGAGGTGCTGCTGGAGGTGGGCCAGCCCTACTGGAACCACAACGGCGGGACCGTCGCCTTCGGTCCGGACGGGATGCTCTACCTGGGTCTCGGTGACGGCGGCGCCGCGAACGACCCGCAGTTCAACGGACAGAACCTGGGCACGCACCTGGCCAAGATCCTCCGGATCGACGTGAACGGCGCGGACCCCGGCCGCAAGTACGCGGTGCCGAAGGACAACCCCTTCGTGGGCACCCGGGGCGCCAAGCCGGAGATCTGGGCGTTCGGACTCCGGAATCCGTGGCGCATGAGCTTCGACCGCAAGACCGGGGATCTGTGGGTGGGCGACGTCGGCCAGAACGCGTGGGAGGAGATCGACATCGTCACCCGTGGCGGCAACTACGGCTGGAACCCGCGGGAGGGGTTTCACGAGTTCCCGCAGGGCAAGCCCGGCGAGTTCGGCTCCGACTACAAGGATCCGGTGGTGGACTATGGCCGCCGCGACGGCGGTTCCGTGACCGGCGGCTGCGTCTACCGCGGCACCGCGTACCCCACCATGGACGGCCTGTACTTCTACGGGGACTTCAACACCGGCCGACTGTGGGCCCTGCGGATGGAGAACGGCAAGGCCACCCGGCCCAAGGTCCTGGTCAACGGCGGCAAGAGCCGCTGGTCCAGCATCGATCAGTTGAACGACGGCCGCATCATCTGCACCAGCATGGAGGGCGGCGAGCGCGGCCCGGGCGCCATCTTCGAGATCGTGCCCGCGGAGTGACGCGGCGGCCGGCTCAGCCCTGCATGTAGCCCGGCTGGGCGTACCACGGCGCGGCTCCGCCGCCGTCCAGCGACGGATACGGATAGGTGGGATCGTCCATCATGGGGTCCTCGTTGTCGCCCTCCTCCAGGTTGAACTCCTGAGGGGCGGGGAAGCCCATGGCGCTTCGCTGCAGTTGCGTCGGGGACTCGTCTCCGGGGAAGAGCTGCGGCTGGCAAGCGCCGGCCATGAGCACCATCAGGCCCGCCGTCCCGGGACCCATCGCCTGCCACCGGGTGGAGAGGCGCCGCGTTCGCAAGGCATCGAGCAGCATGGGGGCGAGTGTAGCCGCCGGCGCCGCGCTCACGGGGCAAGCGGCGCCGTCCCCGGGGCCGTCCCCGCCGTCCGCGGCGCCGCGCCCGGCGCTGTGCCCGTCGACTCCGCGGCCGGGTCCCGCGCCTCCTGCCGGCGCGGCCACTCCGCAGGGCGTTCGAACGCCCGCTCCGTGAGCAGTCCCATCAGCCGCTCCAGCGGAACCGGCCGGAACCCCCAGCAGTCAACCCCCACGTCCGTGCTCCGTCCCACCTCCGGCTGCGATCCGTGGGCGTGCCCGTAGAGGTGCACCGCGCCCCCGTACATGCCGCGCCAGAGGCGGAGCGGATAGTGGCAGAGAGTGACGCGCTCGCGGCCGCCGCCCCAGCCCCGGAAGGAGAGGAGGTCGTGGCACTCCTGGAACAGGCGTTCGAACGCCTTCACTCCGCGCGGATCGTGGTTGCCGCGCACCAGGACCACCTCGCGGCAGCGGATGCCATCACGCAGGCTGCGGGCCCGGCGCCGCGTCTCCCGCTCCTTCCAGTCCGAGGGGCCCATGAAGTCGCCGATGTGGATCAGCCGGTCCCGGCGCCCCACCACCCGGTTGATGCCGTCCAGCATGGCCTGGTCCATCTCCTCCACGGACTGGAAGGGCCGCCGGAACATGCCGATGGCCTCGGCGTGGCCGAAGTGGGTGTCACCGGTGATGAAAAGGGACGCCATGGCCTCATGCTAGCTGGCGGCCGGGGGCCTTGACGCCGGCAAATGGCGCTGTAGGATACACGACATGCAAATCGTGCATTCTGCTGCGGCTGAGGGCGAGGCGGGGATCCGGCCGGGCTGGGCCCCGCTCGTGCCGCCGGTGCTGCTCGCGTGTTCGCTTGCCGGAGGCGGGGCCGTCTGGCTCCGGGGAGCGCCGCTCCAGGCCGCCGGACTGGTGATGGACTCCGTGACGACGCTCATGGCGATCCTGGTGTCCGGCATCGGCACCGCGATCATCCGCTACGCCGCGCGGAGCATGGAGGGGAATCCGCGGCGGCGCTCGTTCCTGGGCTGGACGGCGGGCACGGTCGCCGCGGGGTGGCTGCTGGCGGTCGCGGACGCGGCGCCCATCCTGGTGGCGTCGTGGATGGCGGTGGGCGTCGGGTTGGACCGCATGCTCCGAACGTTCCCAGACCGTCCCGGCGCCCTCGTGACCGCCCGGCGGAAGTTCATCCTGAGCCGCGTCGGAGACGCGCTCCTCATCGCGGCGTTCGTCATCGCGTGGGTGGCGTGGGATGCGGGTGGCGTCTCCGCGGCGGCGGCGGCCGCGGCGCGGACGGAGGCGGGAGGGGCGCTGACCGCGTTCGCGCTCCTGGTCTCCGCCGCGGCCATGGTGAAGTCCGCCCAGGTGCCGCTCCACGGCTGGCTGCCGGAGACCATGGAGGCGCCGACGCCGGTCTCCGCGCTCATGCATGCGGGGATCGTCAATGCGGGCGGCGCACTCCTGGTGCGGCTGGCGCCCGCCGTCGCCCGTGTGCCGGAGGCGTGGCTGGCGCTCTCGCTCGTGGGCACGCTCTCCATCCTCCTCGCGGTGCCGGCCATGCGGGCCCAGGCGCGGGCCAAGACGGCGCTCGCGTGGTCCACGGTAGCGCAGATGGGTTTCATGCTGGTTCAGTGCGGGCTCTGCGCCTTCCCCGCGGCGGTGCTGCACATCCTGGGTCATGGCGCGTACAAGGCCTGGAGCTTCCTGGGCGCCGGCTGGGTGGGCCGTGCGCCCGCCGCACCGCCGCGGCCGGTCCGGGCCCTGACGCTCCTGGCCGCGGGCACCGCGGCGGCGGCGCTGCCGATGGCGCTGTGGGCCTGGCTGAGCGGCGCCGGCCAGCGCACCGGACCGGGCGATGCCGCCCTCCTCGCCGTGGCGGCCATGGCCGTCGGGCAGGCGTGGGTGGCATGCCTGGGGAGGCCCGCACCCTCTCTGCAGCGGGGAGCGCGCCGTGCCGTCGCGGCGCTGGCGGCCACGGCGCTCATCCCCGCGGGCCTCATCGGGCTGTACGCCGCGGCCTCCCTCCGGGTGGCACCGGTCACCGGTCCCATCCAGGATCCCAGCGGTGCGCTCGCGTGGATCGCTGCGGCTCTGCCGGTGTGCGCCATCGCGGCGCTCGCCGCGTGGCACGCCCTCCTGCCGGCCCTGGAGGCGCGGCGGCCCTGGCGCTCCTTCCGAGTCCATGCCCTCAGCGGCTTCTACGTCGCGGCGTTCGTCGGCCGCGGCCTGGACCGCGTGCACGCCCTCCTGATCCATCGCCTCACCGGAGCCAAGCATGCCTGACGCACCCGTCATGACGCCCGCCCGCACCCGTCCGGAGCCGCGCACCATGGAGCAGGACGTTCTGGAGGCGTGCCTCCGCATCCCGCCGTGCTGGGATCTCCGCTCGTTCGTGGCGGTGAATCCCTTCCTGGGCCACGCTCACCAGCCGCTCGCGGACGCCGCGGCGGAGCTCCGGGACGCGATGGACGCCCGCGTGCTCCCGGCCGTGGAGGCGCAGCGCACGCGGTGGCGGGAGGGGGCGTTCGACAGCCGTGACCTGCTGAGCGCCGCGCGCCGCCTGGGCGCGGATCCCGCGGAGCTGGAGGCGCTCCTGGAGGGCAGGGCGCCGCTCCCGCAGCGCACCCGCTGCGCGGTGCCCACCTTCGCGGAGCGCGTGGATCGGGAGCGCGGCACGGCGTGGAATGACGCGGCATGCGGCGCCATCGCCCGCTGGTGCGAGCTGGAGGCGATGGACGGCCGCCTCTTCGAGACGCACGGGCGTTCCTCGCCGTTCGAGCGCTGGCGGGCGTTCGCGTCCGCGGATCTGTCGCTGGACGCGGCGGGGCTGCCGGGCTTCCGGGCCGCCATCCGGGGCGTCCCCGCGGAGCCGGATGCCGCCATCGACGCGGCGCTCTCGGCGCTGGGCATCAGTGCCGCCACCCGGTTGCGGTACCTGCAGCGCCTTCTCTCCGGGATCCAGGGGTGGGCGGCGCAGGCACGGCGGATCGCGTGGCAGCGGGACCGGATGGATCCGGGCGCCGTGCGTCACCTGCTGGCGGCGCGGGCCTGCGCGGACGCGGCGGTGTGGATGGTGGCCACGCGCGGCGCGGGCGGCGCGCGGACCGCCGAGATGCCGCCTCAGGAGGTGGAGGACGAACGCCCGCTCCTTGCCCTCCAGGAGGCGGCCGAGGATGGATGGATGCGGCGCCTGCTGGAGTCCATGCGGCGCGGCCCGGGTGCGCCGCAGGCGCCCGCGACCCCGCGGTGGCAGGCCGTCTTCTGCATCGACGTGCGCTCCGAGCCGCTGCGGCGCCACCTGGAGCGGCTGTCGCCGCAGGTGGAGACTCTCGGCTTCGCAGGCTTCTTCGGTGTGGCCATGCGCTGGGAGAGCGAGGGGCACGCCTCCGAGCGCTGCCCGGTGCTCCTCTCGCCCGCGCTCGAGATCCGCGGGGCCCCGCCGGCGGATGGCGTGGCGGGGGAGCTGGCGGCGCGGATGCTGGGCGCGCCGGCGTCGGGATTCGCGTCCATGGAGCTGGCGGGGCTGGCCTTCGGCGCGGGCCTGGCCGTCCGGGAGGCGTGCGTGGGAGCGCAGCGGCGGCGCGAGGAGACGGCGCGGATCGGCTTCGCCTGCAGCGAGCATGATCACGGCGATGGACGCGGGGAGCCGGCCGCGTCGCTCGACGCGGAGGTTGCCCTCGCGGAGGGCATCCTCCGAGGCACCGGCCTGGCGGGACGGCTGGCGCCGCTTGTCCTCCTCTGCGGGCACGCGGCGTGCAGCGCCAACAACCCGCACGCCTCCAGCCTGGACTGCGGTGCCTGCGGCGGCCACGGCGGCGCACCCAACGCGAGAGTGGCTGCGGCGCTCCTCAACCACCCGCGGATCCGCCGCGGACTGGCGGCCCGAGGCACCGCGATCCCGGAGGGCACGCACTTCCTCCCCGCCGTCCACGACACCTCCGACGACTCCGTGCGCCTCCTGGACGCGGAGCACGCCCCCGCCTCTCACAAGGATCACGTGGAGCGCCTGCGAACGATGCTGGAGGCGGCCGGCGCCGCGGTGCGGGCTGAGCGGGCGGCCTCACTCGGCGTCGCCGTGCCCGCGAGCCGCGGGGCCCGGCTGCTGCGGGCGTTCCGCCGCCGCGCCCGGGATTGGGGGCAGGTGCGACCTGAGTGGGGACTGGCGGGCAACGCCGCCTTCATCGCGGCGCCAAGGTCCCGCACCCGCGGCGTGGATCTCTCCGGGCGCGCCTTCCTGCACGACTACGACCACCGGCGCGATCCCGAGGGGAGCCTCCTGGAGGTGATCCTCGCGGCGCCGATGGTGGTGGCCTCCTGGATCAATCTCCAGTACCTGGCCTCCACGGTGGACAACCGGCGCTTCGGCGCCGGAGACAAGGTGCTCCACAACCGCGTGGGGTCCACCGGCGTGGTGGAGGGCAACGGCGGAGACCTCCGGACCGGGCTCCCGCTCCAGTCCGTGCGGCAGGCGGATGGCCGCTGGCGGCACGAACCGCTGCGGCTCCAGGTGCTGGTGGAGGCGCCCGCGGCCGCCATCGACCGCGTGCTGGCGGCGCAGCCGCACGTCCGGCAACTGGTGCTCAACGGATGGGTACGATTGTTCGCGCTCGAACCGCAGGGCCACATGGCGTGGCGCCTGGTCCCGGGCCGCGGCTGGGAGCCCGCCTGACGATGGCACGAAGGAGCAGCACCGCCGCGCGGAAGAAGCCGTCCAGAAGTGCGGTGGTGGCTGCCCCGGAGGCGGGGCGTCCATCCTGGACCTTCCTGAGCAACCACGCGCACGTCCTGCTTCTCCTGGCCAAGGATCCGGAGATCCGCCTGCGGGACGTCGCGGGACGCGTGGGCATCACGGAGCGGGCGGTGCAGCGGATCGTGGCGGACCTGGAGACGGACCGCTACATCGAACGGGAGCGGCAGGGCCGGCGCAACCGCTACAAGGTCCATCGCGAACTGCCGCTGCGGCACCCGATCGAGGCCCACCGCAAGATCGCCAGCCTGATCGCCCTGGTGGTGGAGTCGTGAGAAGCGCCGTGCCCGGCGGAGGCGACGCGTGAGGCGGCGCCTCGCAGCGCGTGGGGCTGCGGCGGTGATCGCTTCGGCGCTCGGCACCGCCCTTGGCGTCGCGGCTCCGCAGGCTCCGGCCCCGGCACTGCCGTCGGCCCCGGCCCCGGCACCGCCGTCGGCCCCGGCCCCGCGACCCCCGGCCCCGCTCCTGGTGGTGGTGCAC
Source organism: Phycisphaerales bacterium (assembly GCA_046350535.1). Classification (GTDB taxonomy): domain Bacteria; phylum Planctomycetota; class Phycisphaerae; order Phycisphaerales; family SM1A02; genus VGXK01. Next base: position 2,890,529 of record JAXMAG010000001.1, on the reverse strand, counting down.
CAGCCGGGACTGGAGGCCGCCGCGCAGGCCTGGGTGGACTATCGACGGACTCAGGGCTGGGCCGCGGAGACGCTCGCCGGCGCCGCGGAGGAGGACGCGACCGCGCTCAGGTCCCGCCTCCACCGGGTGATTCGGAGCAGTGCCGCCGCGGCCGCAGCTGCGCCCGCCGCAGCGCCCGCATCCGCGTCCGCGCCCGGACCAGGCGCAGACCCCGCGGGCGTGGCGGTGCTCCTCCTCGGAGATTCGCTCCCCACCTTCATGCGGCCGCAGCCGGACCCGGCGCTCGTGGAGCGCGGCTCGGGCGGCGGCGGGCGCCGCGCCGCGTTCGCCACGGATGCGCCGTACCAGGACCTGGACGAGGATGGCGTGCCGGATCTCATGCTGGGGCGCGTCTCCGCCACCAGCGCTCAGGAGGCGGAGGCGTATCTGGCCCGCGTCAAGGCGACGGAGTCCGCGCCGCCGGGACCGGGCTCCACGCGCGTGGAGGTGGCGGCGGGGGAAGGCCGCTTCGGTCCCTACGACTCGCTCCTCGAGATGCTCACCACGAGCCTCCTCGCATCGTGGGTGCCGCCGACGTTCGACCTGCGGGCCGCGTACGCCAAGGCCAGCAGCCCCTTCTGCCCGCCGCCGTCCATGCTTCCGGAGGTGGTGAGGGAGCAGGCCCTCGGCGGGGCGCTCCTCTTCAACTACGTGGGACACGGCCACTCCACCGGACTGGACTCTCTCCACTGGCACGGCGGGCGCGTTCGAATCATGGAGGCGGACGGCCTGAATCCGCCCGGCGCACCACCCGCGCCCGCCCCCGGCGGGATGGCGCTCCTGGTGTGCTGCAGCGCAGGTTGGTACGACCTGCCGGACCATCGCCGCTGCCTGGCGGAGGAGCTCATCTTCCATCCTCGCGGGCCGCTCGCGGTGATCGCGGGCAGCCGGCCCACGCATCCCTACGCGAACGCCATCGTCGAGCGCGAAGCGCTCACCGCGCTCCTGCGCCGCCGCGCCGCCACCGCGGGCGAGGTGGATCTCGCGGTCACCCGCCACCTGGGCGGCGCCGCGAGCGACGCCCTGGACCTGATGGCCTCTCCGATCGCGTCGCTGCAGCGGTGGCCGCTCTCCCTGCGTGCGCTGCGGCGCCAGCACGCCGAGCTCTACAACCTGATCGGCGACCCGGCGCTGAGGCTGCCGCTGCCGCCGGCGCCGGACTCGATCGTGGACCTGCGCCGGGAGGGACGCCGGGTGGTGGGCCGCGTGCCCGGCTGCGCCGACGGGCGCGTCACGCTGGACCTGGTGGCGCCGCGGAGCGCCCGCCCGGCCGGCACCCGCGCCGCGTCCGGGCCGATGGATCCCCTGCTGGAGGAGCGGGCCCGCGCCAACTGGAAGGTGGCCAACGAATGGGTCCGCGCCCGCGCGGAGGCGGAGCTCAAGGATGGCCTCTTCCAGGTGCCGCTCCCGGAGGTGATCCCGGAGGACGCGACCATGATGGTCATCCGCGTCTCCGCGCCCGGGCGGCCGCTGGCGGCGATCGGCTGGCTCCCCGTGACGGAGCGGGTCCGGGATCCCGGCGCCGCATCTGCTACCTTCCCCGCGCCATGGGAAAGGACTTCCTCCAGCTGGAGGGATTGACCAGGGATGAGCTGGAGTCGCTGCTGGCAGCGGCTCAGGCCAACCTCACCGCGGCGGAACACCGGGTGGCCCGCAAGGAGAGCCTCGCAGGCCGGGTGGTGGCGAACCTCTTCTTTGAGGATTCCACGCGCACGCGATGCAGCTTCGAGACCGCGGTCCACCGCCTCGGCGGGGATGTGATCAACCTGGCGGAGAGCGGCTCCAGCACCAGCAAGGGGGAGTCCCTGGTGGACACCGCCCTGAACATCGAGGCCATGGGGATCTCCGCCATCGTCGTCCGAACCTCGGTCTCCGGGGGCGCGGCCATGGTGGCCCGCCGGGTTCGCTGTCCGGTCATCAATGCCGGTGACGGCCGCCACGAGCATCCCACCCAGGGACTCCTGGACCTTCTCACCCTCCGGGAAGCACTCGGAGACCTCGGCGGCCGTACGGTGGCGATCGTGGGTGACATCACCAACAGTCGCGTGGCCCGCTCCGCCGTCCATGGCCTCAGCCTCCTTGAGGCCCGGACCCGCCTGGTGGGCCCTCCGACGCTGGTTGGCCCGTCCTTCCGGCACCTCTCCAGAAGGCCTGATCTTGTGTCGATCCATCACGATCTTGACGAGATCATCGACGATCTTGATGCGATCATGATGCTTCGGATCCAGTTTGAGAGGGCCGCTGGCGGGGCCGTCGCCGGCGACTACAGAGAGATGTACGGACTCACCATGGCGCGCCTCCAGCGGCTCCCGCCGCACGCCATCGTCCTCCATCCCGGACCGGTCAACCGCGGGGTGGAGATCGATGACGTGGTGGCGGATGACCTCCCGAGAAGCCGCATCCTCCGGCAGGTGACGCAGGGTGTGGCGGCCCGTATGGCGGTGCTGGAGCGCGTCATGAGCGCGGTGGCCGCATGAGCCACGGCTGCGGACGGCAGGCAGTTTTTGCCGAAAACCAAGGGCGCACGGTACCCTTTCCCTCCCCCCAGCAGGCGGCATCCGGCCGCCTCACCCCGGAGCACTGCGTGACCACGGCCCAATCCCTTTCCAGACCCATCGCATGGCTCGGCACGTGTCTGGCAGGGGGCTTTCTGGCGTTGTGCGCACTCAGCGGGTGTGAGACGGACAGCTTCCTGGACCCCAGCCGAACCGGCTACTTCGAGTTCACCCCCACCACCATGCCGGTCCTGAAGCGGCTGGACGTGGTGGAGCAGGTGGCCGCGGACAACACCCTCGTGGGCCCCCCTGAGCCGGAGGACATGATCCCCAGCCTTCAGGAGTACCGGATCAGCGCAGGGGACGTGGTCAAGGTGGACATCTACGAACTGGTCACTGCGGGTGAGACGGATCAGTCCGTTCGGAACGTGGAGCTGGATGGCTACATCCGCCTGCCCGTGATCGGAAGCGTGCCCGTGGCCGGCCTCACCGTGCAGGAGGTCACCGAGAACATCACCAAGAAGCTCGAGGGCTTCATCAACAAGCCGCAGGTGACGGTCTCCCTCGAGGACTCCCGGAGCTTCTCCTATCGAGTGATGGGCGCGGTCGAGCGGGGCGGCCTGTTCGCCCTGGCCCGCCCGGATCTGCGCCTCCTGGACGCCTTGGCGCTCGCGGGCGGAGCGTTCCCGACCACTCGGCAGGTCCGCATCATCCGGACGATCGACGAGCAGCTCCCGCCGACGCCCGAGCAGGGCGCTCCCCATGGCGCCGCCGGTGCCGGGGCGGCGCCTGCGCCTCCCGTCAAGCCCTCCACGCCGCCCAAGCAGGGCCCCGCCACCGCCCCGCCTCCGAAGGACCCCAAGGCCACGCCCGACATCGAGTCGCTCATCGACCAGCTCGGCGTGGGCAGCGATGCCCTGCGTCCCGCGACCCCGGGCGGTGCCGCGCCCCCAGCGGGTGGCGCGGGTGTCGCCCCGCCGGCCGGCGGCGCAGGCGCTGCGCCTCCGCCGCGGCCGCCCGCCAGCCCCGGTGTCGTTCGTGGGAAGCGCACGGAGGACGAATGCTCCTTCCAGGGAGCCGCGCCCCCCGTGGACGTGGACTCCCTGGAGCCGGTCCGCATCTCCGACGACATGAAGGCGGTGCGCGACGCCCGCCGCCAGAAGGTGGCCGTCCCGCAGGGCGACGGTTCCTCCTACGTGTTCGATCAGGACAAGCAGGAGTGGGTGAAGCTGCGAGCCGGGGAGACTCCGCCGCCGGGTGCTGCGCCGCAGGGCGCCCGCACCGGGCGCGATGCCACCCCCGGCGTCCCGCCGCCCAAGAAGCTCGCGGGTCCGCCCACGCGCGTGATCGAGGTCTCCTACGACGATCTCGTCGCCGGCGTGCCCGGCCTGAACGTCGTGGTCCGCAACGGCGACACCATCTATTGCGATGCCGGCGAACGCGGCGTGGTGTACATCGACGGCGAAGTGCAGCGTCCCGGCGTCTACCAGCTCCCGGAGGGCGGCCGCCTCACCCTGAGCCGTCTGGTGAGTGCCGCCGGCGGTCTCGGACAGATCGCCATCCCCGAGCGGTGCGACCTCATCCGCCGCATCGGCGACGATCGCGAAGCCACGGTCCGCGTCAACCTGGCCGCCATCCGCAATCGCGGCGAACCCGATATCTACATGAAGCCGGACGACCACGTGATCGTGGGCACCAACTTCTGGGCCACGCCGCTGGCGGTGACCCGGAACGGCTTCCGCATGACCTACGGGTTCGGCTTCCTGCTGGACCGCAATTTCGGCAACGACGTCTTCGGACCGCCGCCGGTGAACGTGGTTGGCGAGTGACGGCGGAGGGAGAACCCACCTTGGACGTGGGCGTAGCGTGACCACCCCTCCGGCGCCACGGACTGGCCCGCAATCGAAGTGAATTCGACCCTGAACCCGGTCGATAAGTGCCCCGACCCCAGGGTCGCTCGAGAGTCGCCTTGTCCCTCGCCGCTCCCATACCAGGCACCGCACGCGCTTCGCGCCAACTGGAGCTGTCGCCGCGCGCCGCCCTGGCGGCCGGCCTCTTCCTCGGCGCGGTGGTGGTGGCGGTCTTCTGGGACTGGTTCAGCCTCCAGGTCCGTTCCGCCCTGGACAAGCCCGCGGACTGGGGTCACACGCTGGTCATCCCCTTCATCTCCGGCTGGTTCGTCTGGAACTCCCGCAAGGAGCTGGCGGCGATGTCCTTCCGCCCGTCCTGGACCGGCCTGCTGGTGCTTCTGCTCGGCATGGGCTGGTACAGCGCGTGCCTCCTGGGCCCGGCGGCCATCCAGCACCACAACCTGCGCGGACTGGGCGTGGCCGTGGCCATCCCCGGCGTGTGCATCACCATCCTGGGCTGGCGCTCCATGCGCTACCTCTGGTTCCCGCTGGCCTACTGGGCCGCGTTCGGCCAGACGGTCTCCGAGCAGCTCCTCCAGAAGGTCACCCTCCGACTGCAGGACATCGCGGCGCAGGGCGCGTACTTCCTCCTGACCATCTTCGGCTTCGACACGGACATCAGCGGCAACGTCCTCACCGTGTACCGCGACGGCGTGCCCCATCCGCTGAACGTGGCGGAGGCCTGCTCCGGCATGCGAATGCTGGTGGCGTTCCTGGCCCTCGCGGTGGCGATGGCGGCCTACGGACTCCCGAAGCTGTGGCAGCGCGTGGCGCTCTTCGTGATGTCCGTGCCCGTGGCCCTGGCGGTGAACGTGCTGCGCGTGGCCACGCTGGGCATGCTCAGCCTGGCGGACATGAACTTCACCGAGGGGGAGTTCCACCACTTCGTGGGCATGGTCTGGCTCATCCCCGGCTTCCTGATGTTCCTCGGAGTGCAGTGGATCCTGGCCGTGCTCGGAGAGCCCTGGTTCCAGGCGTCGCCCAGGAAGGGAGCCGCGAATGAAGTGTGATCCCGCGGTCAAGTGGGCCTACGCGCTCACGTGCGCCACGCTCGTGGTGGGCGCCCTGGGCTTCCGCGCCGCCATGGCGGCCCTGGACGTGTACGTCCGCAAGGAGGCGGTGCCGCTCCGCGAATCGCTGGACACGCTTCCCACCACGCTGGGCCGCTGGAAGGCCGTCGGCGAGGATCGCCGGCTCTCCGCCGCGGTGGTGGAGAACCTGGGCACCACCCAGTACTTGGACCGCGACTACGCGATCGACGGCCAGCCCGCCAAGGGCCGGCTCCAGCTCCACATCGCCTACTACACCGGGACGCTCGACACCATCCCGCACATCCCGGAGCGCTGCTTCACCGCCGGCGGACTCACGCAGTCCTCGCCGCCGCGCGTCATCTCGCTCGCGGTGGACCGCTCCGGCTGGAAGAGCCAGGCCGGGCCCGTCAACCGCGCCACAGGCACCCGCTACGACGTCGCGAAGGCCGTGGACCCGGTGACCCGCCTCGGCAAGGACGTGAACCTCCCGGTGGGGGACATGGCCCTCACGATCACGGAGTTCCAGATCCCGCGGCACAAGGAGATCTCGGTGGTCGGCGGCTACATGTTCGTGGCCAACGGGCGCGTGACGCCGTCGGCGCTGGCGGTGAAGAGCCTGTCGTTCGACCTCTCCGAGCGGTACGCCTACTACTGCAAGGTGCAGTTCACGAGCGAGTTCCGCGGGGGGCCGGAGGGGATGCAGCAGTACGAGGCCAACGTGGCCGAGCTGCTCACCGACCTTCTCCCGCATCTCATGCAGCGTCTCCCAGACTGGGCCGCCGTCGAGGCCCGGACCGCTGCGGACGGATCCAAGCAACCCGTCAACCCAGGGACCTGATTCAACATGGCGCAGATGAACAAGAAGGTGGCGTTGGTGGTGGGAGCGTTCGTGGTGGTGACGGGCGGGTTCGTTGCCGCCCTCCTTGCCTACAACGCCCTCTCCGATCCGGAGCGCAACATCCGCAAGGGTGATGAGCTGGCCGCCGCCGGCGACTACCGAGCCGCATCCCGCGTCTACGGCCGCGCCGTGGCCAAGCGTCCCAGCAACCAGCGGTACATCGATCTCATGGAGGGCGCCATCCTCAAGGTGGTGCCGTCCACCGCGGACGAGGCCCGCGAGCTGTACGAGCAGAGCCTGGCGCTGCAGCGGCAGCGCACCCGCGCGGACGCCACCAACGCCGCGGGCTGGCTGAAGCTCCTGGACATGCTGGAGGAGCGGGCCACCTTCCTGGGCATGCCGGCCGCATGGGAGCCCGTGGGGGACACGGCGCGGGACATGGCCGAGTCGCTGGATTCCCAGGATCCGGCCCAGATCCAGGCCACGTTCCATCAGGCGCTCGCGGCGGTGAAGCGCGAATCCGTCCTCTCCAGCAAGGAGCGGGAGGAGGCGGAGAAGGCTCTCTTGGGCGTGGTGGGCAAGGACCCGCGCAACCTGAAGGCGTGGGATGCGCTCCTCGCCTTCCAGCTCCAGGATGCGGAACGCCTCCTCACCTCCAACCAGGTCAGCCGCGGACAGGAGCGGATCAAGACGTTCGAGACCACGCTGGCGGAGGCGGAGAAGGCCAACCCCGGCTCCTTCCCCGTGGCGCTGGCCAAGGCCCGCCGCATCCGCGGGCAGGTGCTGCGCCGGGAGTTGAACGTGGAGGCGGGCATGACCGCCCTCGAACCCGTGCTGAAGCAGCTGGCGGAGGCCGCCACCAGCGCCAACGCGGACGGCGCCACCGTGCTGGCCGCCGCGGACCAGCTCTACTCCACCGGCGAGGCGGACTACGCGAATCAGGCGGCCGCGATCCTCGAGCGCTGGCTCGCGTCGCACCCCAACGACGTGGTGCACCAGCGCATGCTGACCATCGTGCTGCGGGCCGTGGATCCGGAGAAGGCCAAGACCGTCGCCCGCAGGATCCTGGACATGCCGCAGTCCACCGTGAGCCTCCTCGGCGCGTTCCGCGACGACCTGCGGGCCGATGCCGCGGAGCGCGTCTTCGACCTCGAGTTCCTCCAGTGGCAGGAGGCCACGGACGCTGCGGAGAAGGCCCGCCACCTGGAGGCGGCCAAGACGCTGCGCAACATGGTGGCGGAGATGGCCAAGGGTCGGGCGGACGACGCCCGCCTCCTCAAGTTCGACGGCAAGCTTGCCGTGGCCGCCGGCGACAACGTCACCGCCGCCGCCAAGTTCGACAAGGTGCTGGCCACGGCCGCTGCGGCGGATGCGGAGATCTTCCTCCTGGCCGCGGATGCCGCGGCGCGGCGCGAGGAGATGGGATTGGCGCTCACCTACGTGAACCGCGGCCTCGAGGCCCATCCGGGCAACCTGGCCCTGGCGGTGGCCAAGGCGCGCGTGCACCTCAACCTGCGGCAGTTCGACGAGGCGCTGCGGGCCGCGAACATCGTGCTGGCCGCCAAGCCCGACGAGCCCAACGCCAAGGCCGTGGCCGCCGCGGCCGCGGAGGCCCGCAAGGCCATCAACCCCACGAACGCCCCGGATGCCAGCATGCAGGCGGTGGAGGCCTCAGAAGCGGCGCTGATGTCCAAGGACTTCACCACCGCCCGGGAGACCATCGCCACGGCCCTGAAGGCCAAGCCGGACGACGTTCGCCTGCTGGCGCAATCCGCCCGCGTGGAGCTCATCTCCGGCAACAACGAAGCGGCCAGGGTCTTCCTGGCCAAGGCCATCGAGAAGGCGCCGCGCGATCCCTACCTGGCCCAGCTGATGGCGGTGGCCGCGACGGAGGATCCCGCCCAGCGCGTGGAGGCGCTCCTCCAGGTGACGCACCCCAACGAGCGCGACCGCGACGTGGCCCGCTACTCCGTCTACCTCACGCTCATCGGGTCCATCAAGCGGGACCTGGAGACCGGCGCCCGCGGACCGGATGGGCGGCCGCGGGATCCGGAGCTGCTCAAGAAGCACCTGGCCATCCTGGAGGGCAACCTCCCGCAGGTGCGGGAGAAGGCCCAGCAGGCCGGCGGCACCAACCCCACCGTGCTGGAGGCCATGTTCGCGGAGGCGGCGAATGCCGGTGACTGGAACCGGGCCGAGGAAGTGGCGGCCAACGCGGAGCGCGGCGGGAATCTGCCGTTCGCGACCTATCTCCGGGCGAGGTCCCTCTCCGTGCAGGGCAAGCATCAGGCCGCCGCGGAACTGATCGAGGGATACCGGCGCAGCAACCCGGTCACCGCGGACCTGATGCGGCAGCTGGGCGTGGCCCGGGAGAACCTCGGCCAGGTGGACGCGGCGCTGCAGGCGTACCGCGACGCCTACGACCGCCGCCCGACCGACATCGCCACCATCCAGGCGTACGCCACCCTGCTCCAGCGGAGCGGCGAGGCGGGCAAGGCGCTGGACCTCTACCGGCAGGCCGCCCGCGTGGCCCCCGGCGACGCCAAGATCGTCAGTGCGTGGCTCAGCATGGAGTCCGCCATCGGCGACAAGGCGGAGGCCCTGGCCTGGCGGCGCCGGATCTACCGCCAGAGTCCGTCGGATCGCGACAACGCGCTCCGCCTGGCGGTCCTCCTCACGGAGGGCTCCGCGGAGCCCCAGTACATCGTGGACGAACAGGGCAAGCCGCGCTTCACGGATGCGGAGTGGGCGGCGATGCCGCCGGCGCGGAAGCAGACGGAGATCGCCGCGATGCTGAAGGCCAACCTGGCCGAAGGCAACGACATCTTCAAGAAGATGCTCACGCAGCGACCGGACGACTTCGAGACCGGCATGCTGCAGGCCCGCGCGTTCCGCCGCAACGGGCGCATGGACGACGGCGAGCGTCTCCTCCGCGGCATCATCGCGGCCTCGGATCCCACCAAGACCGGCCCCATGTACTACGGACTGGGCCAGTACCTGGCGGACGCGGGCCGCGTGGATGAGGCCCTGGCGGCCTTCGCGGAGGCCCAGAAGCGCCAGGACCCCAAGCAGCGCGAAGGCGATCTGATCATCAGCGACTACTGGTTCGACCAGGGCGCGTGGCAGCGGGCGTACGACACGCTCAAGCCGGCGCTCGAGGTTCGCAAGGAGGCCACCCTGCGGCGGCGCCTTGCGGAGATCTGCGTGAAGCTGCGCCGCTTCGACGAGGCGGCCACGCTCCTCCAGGAGACGGTGGCGCTCTCCGGCGGCAAGGCGGACGCGGTGGTGGAGCTGCTGAGCTCCTCCGTGTCGCAGGGCCGCGGCGAGGACCTCTGGGCCAAGGGCCAGAAGGAGGAGGCCCAGAAGATGTTCGATGCGGCGGAGGCGTCGCTCAAGCGGGCGGCGGATCTCCAGCCGGGCAACGCGCTCCCGTGGCTGGCCATGGCCAGCAACCTCAGGGACCGCTACACCCGCACGCGCGATCGGGCCCTGCTGGACCAGGCCGTCCAGATGGCGGACAAGGGCGCCAGCATGGCCGGCGCCTTCTGGCCGGCGGCGCGGCTGCGGGCGGAGATCCTCTTCGACAAGGGTGATCTCCCCGGAGCCACCCAGGTGCTGGAGGCGTTCCTCAAGCTCATGCCGGGACAGTCGGAGGCCCGCCGGCAGCTGGCGGAGTACTACCTCCGTGCGGACAACTCGCAGCGCGCCGTGGGCGTCCTCCAGGAGGGCATCGCGCTCTCCCCGAACGACCCCTCCTGGTACCTCGCCCTGGGCGAGGTGCGGGCGCGGCGGTCGCAGTTCGCGGATGCGGTCCAGATGTTCGACAAGGCCTACGAACTGGCGCCGAACCAGGCCACGCTGCACCGGACCGTGGAGATGCGAACCCGCGCGGTGCCGCCGGACTGGCAGGGCGTGGTGACGCTGATCCGCCAGCACCCGCTGGATCTGAAGGGCTCCCCGTACCTGCGCTCCGCGCTGGGCGCCGGGCTCTTCCAGACCAACAACCGGGAGCCCGGGCTGCAGACGATGCGCGAAGCCTGGCAGTTCATCCGCGAGCAGGTGGATGCCAAGAGCATGAAGGCGTCCGGCTTCGAGCCGTGGTACCTGGCGCTGCGGATGATCTACCCCGCGGAGCAGACGGCGGCGGCGGATGCGTTCGTGCAGGAGGTCACCAAGGGGAACCCGGGCCCGGAGGACCTGCGATGGCTGGCGGACTTCTGGCTGGAGAGCGGGCCGGACGGGCTGAGCAAGGCCCAGGCCTACCTGGACCAGGCGGTGAAGGTGGCGGACCAGCAGGACGCCGCGTACCGCGCCAAGGTGTTCCTCTCCCGCGGCAACCTGGCGTTCATGCGCAAGGAGTGCGACGCCGCCATCGACGGCTTCTCCAAGGCCCTGGAGGCGGATCCGGGGAGCGCCCTGGCCATGAACAACCTGGCCTACCTCCTCTGCACGTGCCGCAAGGAGAATGCCAAGGCCCTGGAACTGGCCAGGAAGGCGGTCTCCTCGGCGGCGACCCAGCCGGAATTCCTGGACACCCTCGGCATGGTGCTGAATGCGAATGAACAGTACACGGAGGCGCAGTCCGTCCTGGAGCGGTGCATCCGCATCCAGCCCATGGCCTCCGCCTACCTCCACCTGGCGCAGGCGCTGAAGGGCCTGGGCAAGACCGCGGAGGCTCGCACGGCGCTCCAGCGCGCGGTGGAGCAGAGGCCCGATCCCGACACCACCGAAGAGATCCGCAAGTTCAGGGAGACGCTTGGCTGAGCCAGGCCCCACCACCATGACCCGTGCCGCAACAACCCGCCCCGGCTCCGATCGTCCCTCCGCACCCCGACCCCGCTCCGGGCCCGTGCCGCAGGGGATCGACCCGGTGCGCGTGCTCCGGCAGCACATGGTGCTGCTGGTGATCACGCTCATCGTCGGCTGCGGCCTGGGCGTGGGGGCGCACTTCGCGTTCGCCCGCTTCTACCCCCTGTACTACGGGGAGGTGCGCTTCCAGCTGAAGGACAAGGTGGTGGATCCGAAGGACGTGATCGCCACCGGCTCCGCGACGGAGGACGAGGTGGTGCGGCAGGCCCAGACCGAGGCCGCCCGCATCACCAGCCGCGACACGCTCACGGACGCCATGCGCTCCTCGGACGTCCGCAAGACCACCTGGAGCGAAGGCTTCCGCGACGGCAGCGGCAACTTCGTGGTGGATGACGCGGTGGACGAGCTCATCGACGACCTGCGGGCGGGCCATCGCCGCGGCACGCAGATCTTCTTCATCTCCTGGCGGGCCCATGACGCGGACGACGTGCCGGTGGTGCTGAACCGCGTCGCCGACACCTACATCGAACGGCGCCGCAAGGACGACGAGAGCGGCTACAACCAGCGCACGGAGGTCTTCACCAAGCAGCGCGACGAGATCGACCGCGAGATCCTGAACGTCAAGAAGGACATCGCGGACTTCATCGGCAAGAAGGGCATCACCAGCTACGACGACAAGGACATGCGGCGGCAGGAGGAGCTCCGGAAGCTGGCCGAGATGGTGCAGGAGGCCAAGCAGAATCTTGACCTGGCCACGGCCCGGAAGTCGCAGTCCCAGGCCAAGCTCGCCGGCTCCCTGGAGCCCACCATGGAGGACATCCGCAACGCCGAGGATGACCCGGTGCTCCTTCAGTCCAAGCGGGACCTCAACGACGCCCGCATCCGCCTCGCGGCCATCCAGGCCAAGTTCAAGCCCGACCACCCGGAGGTCCGCACCCGCGAGAAGCTGGTGCAGGCCGCCGAGGAGCAGATGAAGACCACCATGGAGCAGATCATCAAGCGCAACATCAACGCCGACTTCAAGGAGGCGTCCGACAAGGTGGAAGCGCTGGAATCCCTGGTGAAGCGGCAGACGGACGAGTACAGCGAAGCGGCCAAGAAGCTGGAGTCGCTGGCCTCGGACCTCACGGAACTGATGAGCCTCCGCGAGCGCCAGTCGCAGCTGGAGGAGCAGCGGAAGGACGTGGCGGCCCTCCTGACCCAGCTGGCGCTGGTGAAGGCCCGCGAGGACTCCAGCCGCGTGGAGGTGGTGCAGCGCTCCACCCGTCCGCGCGAGATGGACTTCCCCAACCTGAAGGTGATGATCCCGGTCACGGCGCTCCTGTGCATGGCCGTGGTGCTGGTGTTCGTGTTCGCCCGGGAGTTCCTGGACAAGCGGGTCCGCTTCACCAGCGACCTCACGTCGCTCTCGGATGGACGGCTGCTCGGCGTCATCCCCGACGTCAGCGACGACCCGACCGGCGTGAAGCGGGCGGAGTGCGTGGTGCACGACAAGCCTGACTCCATCACCGCCGAGAGCTATCGCCAGACGGTGGGACAGATCGGCAAGGGCCTGGAGGCGGGACACCGCGTGTTCGAGGTCCTCTCCGCCATGCCCGGCGGCGGCACCACCACGGTGGTGACCAACCTGGCGTGCTATGCAGCCGCCACCGGCCGGAGGACGCTGGTGCTGGACGCCAACTTCCGCAAGCCGCGCCTGGCCAGTGCCATGGGCGTGGCGGCGGATGGCCCCGGCGTGGCGGACATCCTCAACGGAAAGGCCACCACCAAGGAGTGCGTGCGGACCAGCCCGTCCGGCATCGACGTGCTTCCGGCCGGCACGGCCGGCAACCTGGTGGTGGAGCTCCTGAACGGCCCGCGCATGGACGAACTGCTGGCCCAGGTGCGCACGGAGTACGACGTGATCCTCGTGGATGGACCGCCGGCGGTGGTGGCCGCGGAGGCCCTGAGCCTGGCCAACCGCGTGGATTCCACCATCCTGGTGGTGCGGGCCTTCCGCGACCAGAAGGGACTCGTGGCCCGCCTGGCCCACCAGCTGGTGGACGTGCGCAGCACGTTCCTCGGCGTCATCCTCAACCGGCCGCGCTCCACGGCGGGCGGGTACTTCCGCGCCAACGCCGCGGCCATGGCCGGGTACGCCCGGAAGGCCAAGGCATGAACCCCGCGGACGGAGCGGACCGCGGACGATGACGCCGGAGCGCCCCATCCGACGCGTGCTGGTGACCGGCGGCGCCGGTTTCATCGGCAGCCACCTGGTGGATTTCCTCCTGGAGCGCGGTGACCGCGTCACCGTCCTGGATGATCTCTCCACCGGCCGGCACGCGAACCTCGCCGCCGCGCGGCAGCGCCACGGCGCGGCGCTGCGCGTTGTGGAGGGCAGCGTCGCGGAGCGGCTGGATCCGTCGCTGGGGACGTTCGATCTCATCTTCCATCTGGCCGCGGCCGTGGGCGTGCGGCTGGTGGTGGAGCGGCCGATCCACACCATCGAGACCAACGTGCACGAGACCACCGCGGTCCTGCGGGCGGCGGCGGAGTTCGGCACGCCGGTCCTCATCACCAGCACCAGCGAGGTGTACGGCAAGGGCGTTCGCACGCCGTTCCGGGAGGACGACGACGTCGTCTACGGCCCCACCACCGTGAGCCGCTGGAGCTACGCCTGTTCCAAGGCCATCGACGAGTACCTGGCCCTCGCCTACCACCGCGAACGCGATCTGCCCGTGGTGGTGGTGCGGCTCTTCAACACCGTCGGCCCGCGCCAGGTGGGGGACCACGGCATGGTGCTGCCTCGCTTCGTCTCCCGGGCCCTGGCGGGACAGCCGCTGGAGGTCCACGGGGACGGCGGCCAGAGTCGCTGCTTCTGCGACGTGCGGGACGTGGTGCCGGCGCTCGTCCGCCTGCTGGAGAACCGCGAGTGCCGCGGCCGGGTGTTCAACCTGGGGCACGATCGCCCCATCACCATGCTGGAGCTGGCCCGCGCCGTGGTGCAGGCGCTGGGGTCCTCCTCGGAGATCCGGACCATCTCCTACCAGGAGGCCTTCAAGGTGCAGTTCGATGACCTCCGGGTGCGCCAGCCGGACCTGGCGCGGGTGCGCGAAGCGATCGGGTTCGAGCCCCGCATCCCGCTGGAGCAGACGATCCGCGACGTGGCCCACGCCATGGCGCCCGGCGCGGGCGCAGGAGCCGGCGCGTGATGTGGCAGGGACCAGTCGTGCCGCCGCTCTCCCCGGTGAGCCCGGTGGGCGCGCTGCCCGCCAGCGCCACCGGCGCACCGCCGCTGGTGGTGGGGGCCATCGAGCTCCTCAACAGCTTCATCCCGGTGTTCGTGGTGGCCTTCTTCGCCACCCTGCTGATGACGCCCGTGGTGCGGCGCATGGCGGTGGCGGCGGACGTGATCGACCATCCGGACCAGACCCGCAAGCTGCACGCGTACCCGATCGCCTACCTGGGCGGGCTGGCGGTCTTCTTCGGCGTGCTGATGGGCGTGGCGGCCAGCTACGTCCTGGTGCGGGGAGACGCGGCGGCCCTGGTGCCGCTCCCCATCTCCATCGTGGTGGGGATGGTGGCGATCGCGTTCACCGGCCTGGCGGACGACATCTGGAAGTGGGATCCCAGGCTGAAGATCGCCGGTCAGCTGGTGGCCGCGGCGGCGCTGGCGGTGCAGGACTTCGGCACCCGCGTGGCCCAGGGGATGCTGACGCCGCTCATGGGTGACGCGAGCACCCCCATCTTCCACCTCAGCGGCAACGCGGCCATCACGAACGGCGACGTCTACTACTGGGTGGGCGTGGCCATCGTGGCGTTCTTCGTCCTCGGCGGCTGCAACGCGGCCAACCTGATCGATGGCCTGGACGGGCTCCTCTCCGGTTCCGTGGCCATCATGGCCGTGGGGTTCCTGCTGATCAGCCTCCTCATGGGCATGCTGATCCCGGTGACGGACACGGACAACACGCTGGTGGCGGCCCGCGTGGCCCTCAGCCTGGCGCTCCTGGGGGCGGTGCTGGGATTCCTGCCGTTCAACTTCAACCCGGCGGTGATCTTCCTTGGGGACGCGGGCAGCCTGCTCCTGGGCTACCTCTGCGTGACGCTCATCCTGATGTTCGGGGAGCACATGCAGATCCCGCTGGTGCTGGCGGGGCTGATCATCTTCTCGCTGCCCATCCTGGACACCATGCTGGCCATCATCCGGCGGCGGCTGGCGGGCGTCTCCTTCTCCACCGCGGACTCGAACCACATCCACCACCAGATGAAGCGGGCCATGGGAAGCGTCCGCAAGGCGGTCCTGGCCCTCTACGGCATGACCGCCATGTTCACGCTCCTCGGCGTGGCCCTGGCGGCGGTGCGGCTCCTCACCAACGTGCGGCTCCTGGTCATCATCGCGGTGACGTCCGTGGTCTTCGCCTTCGTGGCGGCGGTGGCCATCAAGACGGCGCGGATGGGGGCATGGACGCTCGCGGAGCGGCGCCGCGCGGACGGCGCGGAGCCGGGTCAGGGCCAGCCCGCTCCCGCTGCCGCGGCCCCCGGATCCGCGGAGGCGCCGGTGACGGCCGCCTCCAGCGCCAGGGCCGCCGCCGAACGGCGCACCCCGGTCCTCTGACGCATGTCCGCCGCGCCGGAGACAGGTCACGTCCCGGTCCTGGCGGAGAAGGTGGTGGCTGGGCTCGCGCCAGTGGCGGGGGAGACGTTCGTGGACTGCACTGCGGGATTGGGGGGGCATGCGGCGCTCCTGGCGGCCCGCGTGGGTCCCGGCGGCCGGGTGATCCTGCTGGACGTGGATCGCGGCAACCTGGAGCGGGCGGAGGCGCGGCTGCGGTCCCTTCCCGGCGGGCCGGCGGTGGAGGCGGTGCACGCCAACTTCTCCTCCGTGGGGGAGGTGCTGCGGGCGCGGGGGATCACCGCCCACATGGTGCTGGCGGATCTGGGGTTCTCCAGCACCCAGATGGACGATCCCGAGCGCGGCTTCTCCTTCCAGCGGCCCGGCCCGCTGGACATGCGGCTGGATCCCGGGCTGGTGGGGACGGCGGCGGATCTGGTGAACGCCCTCCCGGAAGCGCGGCTCGCGGATCTCATCCACAGCCTGGGGGAGGAGCCGTTCGCGCGGCGCATCGCCCGCACGCTGGTGGCGGCCCGGCAGCGCTCACCCATCCGAACGACCACCGAACTTGCGGACCTGGTCCGCAAGGCCTACGGCGCCCGCGCGGAGACGTCCCGGATGCACCCCGCCACCCGGACCTTCATGGCCCTGCGGATCGCGGTGAACGGGGAGCTGGCGGCCCTCGAGCGGCTGCTGGACTCCGTGGGGGAGGCGGCGCGGGCGGTGGCGGAGGGCCGCCCGGCGTGGCTGGCCCCGGCGGCGCGGGTGGGGATCATCTCCTTCCACAGCCTGGAGGACCGCATGGTGAAGCAGGCGTTCGCGGGGCTCCCGGCGGGGGCGGGACGGCGCTCCGGCGGCAGCCGGGAGCCACTGACGGCCTCCGAGGAGGAAGTGCGCGCGAACCCGCGGGCCCGCTCAGCGAAGCTGCGGTTCCTGACCCTGATTGGTCGATGCTAGAGTCCCGGACGGTGCCGCCATGGTGGGCGGCGCCGCGCCATCCCGGCACAGACCGCAGCTCGCAAGGACGCGACATGACCCGCGAAAACAAGCTGGCCTTGATCATCGGGTTCGGACTCCTCCTGTTCGTGGGGATCCTCGTCTCGGACCACTTCTCCACCGGGCGCCGCCAGGAGGCGGCCAACCTGGTGCTTCAGCGCGGAGAGCGCCAGCGGCCTGAGATCTCCCTCACGCCGATGGGGGCGGCCAACAGCCCCACCGTGGTGAAGGCGCCGGAGGCGGAGCACCCTGAAAGTCGCACGGCGTCCAACACCCGCACCGGGCCCGTGGTGCCGCCGACCGGCGGCCTGGAGGGGCCCGCAGGCGGAAGCCGCGGCGCTCCCACGCCCACGGGCGAAGGCAGCGAACTGGTGGCCATCGTGCCGCCGCCGCAGGGCGGCAGCGCCACCGGCCCGGCGTCGGGCCAGGCGGACGTGAAGTTCCACCCCGTCAAGGAGGGTGAGACGCTCTACAAGATCGCGCTCGCGGAGTACGGAGACGGCTCCGTCTGGCAGGCGCTGGCGGACTTCAACAAGTCGGCGGTGCCGGATCCGGCGCGCATGCGCAACGGCACCACCATCCGCATCCCGCCCATCGAAGTGCTCAAGCCCGGCGCCAAGGCGATGGCCAAGTCGACGCCTCGCGTCGAGGAGTCCGCCGGCGCCCTGGAGCGCGTGGACAAGCCCGGCACCAAGCCCACGGAGCCCGGCGCCGGGACCGCGGTGGCCACCAGCTACACCATCCAGAAGGGCGACACCATCTTCAGCATCGCGTCGCGGAAGCTCGGCAGCAAGGGCAAGTGGAAGGAGCTGGCGGAGCTCAACCGCGACGTCGTGAAGGACCCGGATTCGCTCGTCCCCGGCACCGTCATCAAGCTGCCCGCCAAGGGCTGAGCGGAGGCTCCCGTGTTCGGCAAGCTCCTCGCCATCATCGTGGCGCTTGGCCTCATGAGCCTGACGCTCCTCCTGGAGCGGCAGCGCCGATATGAAACCACGCTGGAGATCAGTCGCACCTACTGGCGGGTGCTGGAGCAGGAGCGCTCCCTGTGGCGGCTCCGTTCGGATGTGGCCCGGCGGACCCACCCGGAGAAGATCCGTGTGGCCATGCAGCGCCTGGACGAACGCTGGCAGCCCATCCCCAACCGGCTGGACCGTCCCAACGCGCCCACCGCGCCGCGCCTGGCGGCGGGTTCGCGCGAAGGCCCGCAGGGTGGCGACGCGGACGAGGCGGCGCCGGTGAGGTTCGGCGGATGATGCCTGAGACGACCTGCACGGCGCTCGCGGACGCCGCTCCCGTGGATCGCATCCAGCGCTGGTCCACCATCCTGCTGCTGGCGGTGGCGGCGGTGCTCCTCCTGAGCGCGGCCCGCGTGGCCCAGCTCAAGCTGTGGCCGGACCCCCGTCTGGAGGCCGCGGCCGGTGGCCGGCAGAGCACGGCGCGGGAGATGTCGCAGCGGGGCGAGATCCTGGACCGGCGCGGCCGCGTGCTGGCCGCGAGCCTGGTGGGCTACCGCCTCTTCGTCGATCCGGCGCTCATCTACGACCGCGGCTGGGAGAAGATCCGCAAGGGCCAGAAGGCGGACCCCGATTCGCCCGCGGTGGCGGATCCCTTCCGCGACGCGGCCCGCGCCATCGCGTCCATGACCGGGGACAGCCCGGAGGTGATAGAGACGGCGCTGCGGACGAACGCCGATCGCCGCTACCTCGTCCTCGACAAGCACCTGGAGGAGTGGCAGGTGGAGGGTCTGAAGACGCTCGCCCTGCCCGGCGTCGGGATCGAGGCCACGCAGGTGCGCGAGTATCCGATGGGATCGCTCGCGTGCGGCCTGGTGGGGAAGGTGGGGTTCGACCAGCAGGGCCAGTCCGGCGTGGAGCTGCGCGCGGAGCGGGAGCTCCGCTCCACGGACGGCGCCATGACCTTCCTCCGGGACGTCCACCGCAGCCCGCTCCACATCGAGCGGGACGGCTTCAAGCCCGGGCAGGACGGCGGGGACGTGCGCCTGACCATCGACGCCGTCATCCAGGAGATCGCGGAGGCGCGCCTCCAGGAGGCGGTGACCCAGTACAACGCGGGTGGCGGCCGGCTGGTGGTGATGGACGTGGACACCGGCGACATCCTGGCCATGTGCGACATCCTCCGCAGCCGGAAGGGCTGGAAGGAGATCACCACGGATCCCGCGCGGGCCATCGATCCGGCGCTCGGCCGCAATCGCTGCGTCACGGATCCCTACGAGCCCGGCTCCACGTTCAAGCCCTTCGTGTGGGCGTGGGCCACCAAGCTGGGCGTCTTCAAGCCGGAGAGCATCGTCAACCTGCCCGCGGGCGGGCCGCACGTCACCAGCTTCGGCCGGGCCATCCGGGACGTGAAGTACTACGGGCCGAAGCCGTGGCGCTTCGTGCTGGTGAAGAGCCTCAATGCGGGCATGGCCATCGCCGCGGAGCGCATGAAGCAGAAGGACATGCAGGCGTGCCTGGCGGCCTTCGGCTTCGGGGCGGAGACCCGCTGCGGCATCCCGGGCGAGAGCGCAGGACTCGTGACCGGCCCGAAGAAGTGGAGCGCCTACACCCAGACCTCCGTGTGCATGGGCCACGAGGTCGGCGTGACGCCCGTCCAGATGGTGCGGGCCTTCGGCGCCTTCTGCCGGGACGGCAGCGTGGCCCCCATCCACATCACCATGAACCGGGACGGCACTCCGCGGGAGGCGGGTCGCACGCCCGTCGTTCCGGAGGCCATCGCCCTCACCACCCGCGAGGCGATGGAGGGCGTGATGAAGGAAGGCACCGGCTTCAAGGCCCAGAGCACGCTCTACCGGATGTTCGGCAAGTCCGGCACCGCCCAGCTGCCGAAGCCGGGAGGCCACGGCTACTGGGAGGACCGGTACGTCTCCAGCTTCATCGCGGGAGCGCCGTTCGAGCACCCGCGCGTGGTGGTGCTGTGCGTGCTGGACGATCCGGACCGCAAGCTGGGGCACTACGGCGGATCCATCGCCGGCCCCGTGGTCCGCGACGTGGTGGACCGCACGCTCCAGTACCTGGGCGTGCCGCCGGACCAGGATCAGTCGCGGGAGGCGGAGATCAAGTCCCTGGCGAAGGCGCCGGACCGGCACTGAGGCCGGCCCGGGCGCGCGGCGCCGTCTTCACATCCCACCCGGGGAACGCCGGCTGCGGCGTCACTTGGTGCGGGTGTAGACCATCTCCATCACCTTCATCTCCTTGCCGTCCGGGCCGGCCGCGAACATCTCGGTGGTGAAGTGGTCCGCGTCCTTCCAGGTCTCCACCGCGCGGGTCTTCACGGCCTTGCTCTGCGCGGGGTCGTACATGTCGCTCTGCCAGGTGTAGGTCTTCCCGTCCGGGCTCATCGTTCCCACGCCGGTGCTGATGGCGGTGCCCACGGTGTCCATCCAGGCGAACTCGTACTTGCCGGTGCCGTTGTGGAAGCCGGTGAGGCCGATGGCCTCGAAGGGCTGTCCCATGAAGGTGCTGCGCACCTCCTCCAGGAGGTAGCGGCCGCCCAGCACCATCCGCATGGTGGAGTTGCCGACGGACTCCATCGGCGGCGCGGAGGGGTCCATCCACATGCGGTTGACGGACATCCAGCTGCCCACCTTCCGGGCCAGCTGCTTGTGGGCGTCTCCGGGGGTGGCGAACTTCTCCATGATCGCCTGCGCGGCGGCCTGGGCGTCCCCGCCCTTGAGGGCGTCCTGGAGCTGCTTCATGCGCTCGTTGTCGGATGCGGGGCCGGCGGGCGGCGTGGACGCGGGCGGCGCGGCCGCGGGAGGAGCGGCGCTTCCGCTCTTCGGCGCGCCCGTGCCGCTCTGCGGCGCAAAGCCGAGTCCCAGCACCACCGCCGCCAATCCCGACGCCGCGACGAATCCCGCCGTGAAACCCTTGATCTGGCACATGTGAGCGCTCCTTTGGGCTGCACTGTAGCAGGCGCGGTACGAATCCCCGCGTGAACGCACGCCCCGATGGCCCCGGGACGCCCCGGGAGCCGGACGCCGGCAGACCGGGTACCGGGCGGCCGGCCGCAGCAGTGGCCGCAGAGGCCGCGGTGGCCGCGGCGCTGGAGGCGGGGTCTGAGGAGCTTGACGGATCGGAGTGGCGGCCGCCCGCGGGATGGCGGCTGGCCGCGCTCGCGGCGGGGCCGCTCGTGGGCGCGGCGGCCGCGTGGGTGGTGCATGGACACGGCGCCGGCGGTGGGGGTTCGAACGCAGGCCTCCTTCACCACACGCTCCCGTGGGACGGCGCGGTCACGCTGGGCCTGATGGCCTGGATGGCGGTGTGGTGGCTGGGGCAGGCGGTGCCGCTGGCGGTGACGGCGCTCCTGCCGCTGGCGGTGCTTCCGCTGATGCGGATCTGCGCCTTCCGCGACGCGGCGGCGCCGTACGCGGACGGGATCATCTTCCTCTTCGCGGGTGGGTGCGTGCTGGCGGCGGGGCTGCGCGTGCACGGACTGGATCGGCTGCTCGCCAACCTCCTGCTCGCCTGGTCCGGGCGAAGCGCCATGGGCGCGGCGGCGGCGCTCTTCGCGGCCAGCACGCTCATCAGCGCCTTCGTCTCCAACACCGCCACCGCGGCCATGATGCTGCCGCTGGCGATCGCGGTGGCCGCGCACGTGCGGCGGCACGCGGTGCGGGCGCCGGACGGTTCGCCACCGGCCCGCGCCGGCAACGTGGCGCCGTGCTTCCTCCTCGCGGTGGCCTACGGCGCCAGCATCGGCGGCACCCTCACGCCGGTGGGAAGTCCGCCGAACGCGATTGCGCTGCGGGAACTGGAGCGGGCCACCGGGGAGGCGGTGGGCTTCGGCTTCTGGGGCGGCTTCTCGCTGCCGGTGGTGGCGGTCTTCGCCCCGCTGGCGTGGTGGCTCCTGGCGCGCTTCCTGGTCCCGGTGCATGGCGTGCGAACGGCGATCCACGGCCCCGCGCCGGACGCCGGTTCCGGCCCCTCCTCCGGGAGCGGGCGCGGGGAGAGGGCCGCGATGCTCCTCATCTTCGCGTTCGCGGCCGCCGGGTGGTTCGGCATGCCGTGGTGGAGACGCTGGGTGCCGGCGCTCGACGACTCGCTGGTGGCGGTGGTGGCCGCCATCGCGGCGCTCGCCCTGCCGCTCGGCCGCGGCGGGCGGGCGCTCGTGCCGTGGCGGGACGCGGATCTTCCGTGGGGGGTGCTGGTCCTCTTCGGCGGCGGGCTCAGCCTGGCCCAGGCGGTGCAGGAGCACGGCGTGGGGGAGTGGATCGGCGCGTGGATCGGGGAGCTTGGCGTCCACGGGTACGGCGTGCTGCTGGTGGCGGTGGTCACCACCTGCGTCTTCCTCACCGAGATCGCGAGCAACACCGCCCTGGTGGCCACGCTGGCCCCGGTCATGGTGGCCATCGCGGAACGGCTCGGGATCCCGCCGGCGGCGCTCCTCCTGCCGGTCGCGTTCTCCGCCAGCTGGGCCTTCATGCTGCCGGTGGGCACGCCGCCCAACGCGCTCGTGTTCGCCACCGGAAGGGTGGGTGCCGGGCGCATGGCCCGCACCGGCCTGGTGCTGAACCTGCTGGCCATCACCGTGATCGTGGCCGCGGCGCGGCTCCGCTGGTAGCGCAGGAAAACGCGGCCGTCCCCGGAGAGGGAGCGGCCGCGTCGCGCGGGCACGGCGGTGAAGGAGGTCCGCCGCGTCAGCCCCACGCCGCCAGGAGCATGCCGAGGTCCGCACCGTTGACGATGCCGTCGGCGTTGAGATCCGCGGTGCCGGGGAGGCCCCACTGGCTCAGCATGAGCCCCAGGTCCGCACCGTTCACGACGCCGTCGCCATTGAGGTCCGGCGTGGCGACGTCGCCGCCCAGATCGCCGTCCTCATCGGTCCAGTGGATGGTGAAGACGCTGGAGCAGCACTCGAGCAGAGTGGGCGTGTGCTGCGTGATCTGGATGGAGATCAGGTCCCCGTCCGCCGGCGGAGCCGGCAGCGTCACCTGCACGCCCGGGAGCGAGATGATCGCGCCCGGCGCCAGCGGCGAAGCCAGATGGATGTAGGTGGGGGCCAGGGTCATCCCGACCGGCGCCGCGGGCAGCAGGAAGAGGTGCTGCACGGGGTAGCTGGCCAGGTTCTGGTACTCGAGGGTGAGCGTGAAGGAGGACATCGGGAACGCCCCGAACGCCACCCAGTCCGTGACCTGGTTGCAGTCGCAGGCCGGGACGTCCACGCACACCTCGAGGTTGCAGCACTCGACGACGTTGTGGTCGGCCAGGATGACGGGGAGGCAGATCCGCACCTCGGGATCGCTGAACAGCGTGAGGGACACGGTGCGGCTGCCGCCCGGAGGAATGGGGGGCACCATCTGGAGGGCGTTCGGGGAGACGGAGGCGGAGGGGAAGAGCAGCCACTCCACGGAGGTGGTGGAGCCGTTCGTGACCTTGAAGGTCCACGTGTACTGGCCGGGGATGGCGGGCGGGATCTGGTCCTGCGTGTCGCAGAGGATGGAGATCGAACGGGCCTCGCACTCCGGCGCCAGGGCGCAGATCACCTCGCAGCTGCCGATCTCGCGCTTGTCCTGCTGGCCGCCCTCGGGACCGGCGTTCCCGTCGTTGTCCACCGCCAGGTAGCCGGTGACGGACCCGCCGGTCTGCGGCATGCCGACCACGCCGTAGGTGGCCGGGCTGCCCAGGAGGTAATCGCCCGTGAACCAGACGTACCCGCCGGGGGCGTTGTCCACGCCGACGCCTCCGGTGGAGGAGTGGGCCGCGCCCAGGTACCCCTGGGAGAAGCCTGCGCTGGACTTGATCCACTGGCCGCCGCCGGACGCGGAGGGGTCCCAGCAGAACTTGAGGAGATCGCTCTGGTGGGCGGTGGTGCTTCCCACGCCCAGGCCGTTCATGGAGCGCTCCGCCAGGTAGAGGCAGCAGTCCGCATCGAAGGCGATGTCGGCCACCGGCGACTTGTACGCCTCGCCGACCAGGTCGATCTCGAGCGCCTTGGTGCCCGGGATGGGGTTGCCCGCGGCGTCGAGGGCCACGGACCAGACCTTGTTGCTGCCGACGCCGGCATTCGTGTGGTCGCGGTTCCACTGGGCCACGAACATGCGCCCGTCGCCGACGGCCACGCCCCAGACTCGTTCACCGAGCGGGACGGCGCCCGCGGCGTCGCTCGCCTCCGGCGCGCCGTTCAGGGCCAGCGTGTCCGTCGCGAAGTCCCACGCCGACTTGATGCGAGTGGCGGGCGGCGCCGAGGGGTCGATCCGATACACGCGGCCATCCTCGAAGTTTGTGGCGTAGAGGCTGGCGTAGGTGCAGCTCCAGGTGATGTTGCCGAGCCCGGGGCCGCCGCCGGCGGGACTCTGCGGGAGGTTGACCAGCGCCGAGGGCTGGAGCGTGCTGGCGTCGATCCGCAGGATGGTGCCCGTGGAGCCGCCGCCCGCCACCGTGTCCAGGGCGTGGATGGGGTAGAAGATGGCGTGCGACGTGTAGACGTTGCCGGCGCCATCCACGGCCACGCCGAAGATGCTGCCCAGCTTCTGCTGCGTCCAGCTCGGGTCCTCGAAGCGGGGCGGCACGTAGAGGCCCGGGGCGGCCGAACCCCAGCCGGAGATGTCGAAGGCGTGGAGGACGAACGAGCTGGGGAAGTCGCCGCTGTCGGTCGAGATGAGCACCGGGTGGCCGTTGAACCCGGTGATGTACGGGGTCCCTTCGCAGCAGGCTTCGCACTGGTTGGGCGGACCCGCGGGCCCCTCGGGGCCGCAGTTGCAGAGGGCCTGGGCCTCCTCGCAGCAGATGCCGTCCCAGCCGGTCTCGCAGCAGAAGGGGTCCACCGCGCACACGGTCTCGCAGCAGTTGGGGTCGGAGCCGCAGCAGCCCGGGGGGATCCCCACGGGCGGGTCGCACTGACCGAACGCGAAGGTCCCCAGGGCCATGGAGGCCATGGAGGCCACGAAGCGGGTGATTCTGGATGAACGCATGGGTGAGTCTCCTGGATGGGTGGCGGTATGCCACCCGGGACCCATGCGATGGGGGGAGCCGGATCTTGCGCCGAGATGTGGATTTTCCGGCCGGGCCCTGGCGGCGGGCGCCGGCTCAGAGGCCCAGCAGCATCCGCTCCGGCTTCTCGATGCACTCCTTGATGTGCACCAGGAAGCCCACGGCCTCCGTGCCGTCGATCATGCGGTGGTCGTAGCTGAAGGCCAGGTACATCATGGGCCGGATCACCACCTGGCCGGGATGGGCCGGATCCTCCACCGCCCGGCGCTTGATGGCGTGCATCCCCAGGATGCCGGTCTGCGGCGGGTTCAGGATGGGCGTGCTCATCAGGCTGCCGTAGACGCCGCCGTTGCTCACGGTGAAGGTGCCGCCGGTCATCTCATCCACGGAGAGGCGATTCTCGCGGGCCCGCACGGCGAAGTCCTTGATGACCGTCTCGATCCCCGCGAACGAGAGCGTCTCCGCGTTCCGGATCACCGGCACCACGAGGCCGCGCTCCGTGCCCACGGCCACCGCGATGTCGTAGTAGTCGTGGTACTCGAACTCGTCCCCCACGATGAACGCGTTGACCCGCGGGTAGCGCTGCAGGGCGCTGATGGCGGCCTTGACGAAGAAGCCCATGAAGCCCAGGCCCACGCCGTGGCGCTTCTCGAAGGAGTCCTTGTGCTCCGTCCGCAGCCGCATCACCTCGCTCATGTCCACCTCGTTGAAGGTGGTCAGGGTGGCGGTGGACTGCTGGCTCTCCACCAGGCGGGCGGCGATCCGCTGGCGGATCTTGGGCATGCGCTCGCGGCGGGCGGCGCGGGAGCCGGGGAGCGGCGCCGCGGCGGGCGCCGGGGACGCGGAGGGCGCCGGAGAGGACGCAGCGGCCGGTGACGCGGCGGCGGGCGCAGCGTTCGAACCCCCCGCGGCCCGCTCCACGTCCGCCTTGGTGACGCGTCCGCCCGGTCCGCTCCCCGCCATTCCGGTGAGGTTGACGCCCTTGTCCGCGGCCATCTTGCGGGCCACGCTGGTGGCCTTGGGTTCCGCGACCGCGGTGGCGGAGCCGCCCGCACCCACGGCGCCGGCTGCAGCGGCGGCAGCGGGAGCGGCCGCCTTGGCGCCCGCGCCCGCAGCGGCCTTGGCCCCGGCGGGACGCGCCGCGGACTCGTCGATGCGGGCCACCACGGAGCCCACCTTCTGCTCGGAGCCGCCCTTCACGCCCAGCGAGAGGACTCCCGCGGCGGGCGCCAGCAGCTCCAGCGTGGCCTTGTCGGACTCGATCTCGCAGAGCAGCTCGTCCTTCTCCACCCACTCCCCATCCTGCTTCTGCCACGCGCCGAGCGTGACCTCCGTGATGGACTCGCCGGGACTGGGGATGACGACGTTGGTCATGGCGCTGGCTCTGTGCAGGTGGAAGGGGCGCGAACCTCCGCGGGCGGGACGATGCGCCCGGCGGCCGCGGAGGCCCGCCGGTGCGATGGACGGGAGCCTAGTGCTTGCTGCTCACGGCTTCCTTGCCGCTCTTGCCCGCGCCGCTGGCGGCGGGGGCGGGACCCAGGGCCTCCAGCAGGATCTTCTCCTGCTGGGCCAGGTGCTGCTTCATGCTGCCGCCCGAGGGCGACGGGAGTTCCGGACGGCCGATGTAGGCCAGGTCCCGGCCCAGCCGGTCCAGGAACATCTTCCGCATGAACGGGAACGCGCCGCCGTTGCGGGTCTCCTCCTGCACCCAGGTGGGCGTGGCCTTGGGATGGCGCCGCAGCTCCGCCTCGATCTCCTCCTCCGGGAAGGGGAAGAGCTGCTCCACGCGGACGATGGCCGCGCTGCGGTTGCCGTTGCGGGCCCGGTGGGCCAGGAGCTCGTGCGACATCTTGCCGGTGCACAGCAGGAGCCGCGTGGCGTTCGCGGGATCCGCGCCGCCCGCGTCGGTCGCCGCATCAGGGATGACGCGGCGGAAGGAGCCCTTGGTGAACTCCGCCAGCGGGCTGGAGGCCGCGGGCAGGCGCAGCATGCTCTTGGGCGACAGCACGATGAGGGGCTTGCGGAAGTTGCGCTTCATCTGCCGGCGGAGCAGGTGGAAGATCTGGGCCGCCGTGGTGGGGGCGCAGACCTGCATGTTGTCATCCGCGCAGAGCTCCAGGTAGCGCTCCGGCCGGGCCGTGCTGTGCTCCGGTCCCAGGCCTTCGTGGCCGTGCGGCAGGAGCAGCACCAGGCCGCTCGCGCGGTGCCACTTCACCTCCGCGCTGGCCAGGAACTGGTCGATGATCACCTGGGCCCCGTTGGCGAAGTCCCCGAACTGGGCCTCCCACAGCACCATCATCCGCGGGTCCACCAGGGAGTAGCCGTACTCGAAGCCCATGCAGGCGTTCTCCGTCAGCGGGCTGTTGTGCACGCAGAAGCGGGCCTGGTCCGGACTGAGGGCGTTGAGGGGGATGTGCTGCTCGCCGCTCTTCTGGCAGGTGACCACGGCGTGCCGGCTGCTGAAGGTGCCGCGCTCCACGTCCTGGCCGGTGAGGCGGATCGGGTGCCCCTCCAGCAGGAGCGAGCCGAACGCCAGCGCCTCCGCCGTGCCCCAGTCCACGCCCGCGTCTCCGCCCAGCTCCGCCCGCTGCTTCATCACGCGGGCCACGGTCTTGTGCGGCTCCACGCCCTCTGGCGCGGTGCCGATGGCGGCGGCGATCCGCTTCAGGACGGCCGCGTCCACGCCGGTCTCCACGGGCTGGTGGTGGGCCTGTCCCTGCATCCCGCTCCAGCGGTCCCGGAAGGGTTCCACGCCGGGATCCACGGGCTGCTGCTTGCTGCGGCTCTGGGCCGCGTCCATCACCTTCTGGTACTCGGCGTGGAGGCGGTCGAACTCCCCCTCCGTGAGCACGCCCTCCTGGGTGAGGGCCGCGCTGTAGCGCTGCGCCACCGGGAGCTGCCGCCTGATGGAGTCGTACATGAGCGGCTGCGTGAAGCGCGGCTCGTCGGCCTCGTTGTGGCCGTTGCGCCGGTAGCACCACATGTCGATCACCACGTCCTGCCGGAACGCCTGGCGGTACTCCAGCGCCAGCCGCGCCGCCCATGCGCACGCCTCCGGATCGTCGCCGTTCACGTGGAAGATGGGGGCCTCCACCATCTTGGCGATGTCCGTGCAGTAGCGGCCGCTGAAGAGGTCCTTCTGGCTGGTGGTGAAGCCGAGCTGGTTGTTGACGATCACGTGGACCGTGCCGCCCACCGTGTAGCCGTCCAGCTTGGACATGTTGAAGCATTCCGCGATGATGCCCTGGCCCGCGAACGCGGCGTCGCCGTGGATCAGCACCGGGATGACCTGCTGGCGGGCCTCCGTGTCGCCGTGCAGCCGCTGCTTGGCGCGGGAGCGCCCCATCACCACGCTGGTGATGAACGCCAGGTGCGACGGATTGGGGGCCAGCGTGAGATGCACCGTCTGGCCGGTGCGGGTCACGTGGTCCAGCGAGTAGCCCATGTGGTACTTCACGTCCCCGCCGACGCCGACGTACGGCGCCTGCCAGGTGTCCTCGAACTCGGTGAAGATCTGGTCGAACTGCTTCCGCATCACGTTGGCCAGCACGTTCAGGCGGCCGCGGTGGGCCATGCCGAAGGCGTACTCGCGCACGCCGTTCGCGGGCCCCAGCTCCACCAGCTGGTCCAGGATGACCATGAGGCTCTCGCCGCCCTCCAGGCCGAAGCGCTTCATGCCCACGTAGCGCTTCTCCAGGAAGTGTTCGAACGCATCCGCCGCCATCACCCGCTCCAGGATCTGGCGCTTCTGCTCCGCGGTGAAGGGCGCCCGGTTGCGCACCGTCTCCATGCGCTTCTGGAGCCAGCGGCGGCGATCGCGGTCCTGGATGTGCATGTACTCCACGCCCAGGTGGCGGCAGTACGTCTCCTCCAGGAGGTTCAGGATGTCCGCGAGCGGCGCCGGGTTCGGGAGCGGCAGGCTCCCCGGATCGAACGGCTGCTGCAGGTCACCGTCGGAGAGCCCGAAGCTCTCGAGCGTGAGCTGCTCCGGGAAGGGGCGCTGGCTGCCGAGCGGATCCAGCTCCGCGGCCAGGTGACCCAGGTCCCGGTAGTTGTAGATGAGCGAATCGACCTTACTGGGGGCCGTGCGGGCGCCAGCCACCGCGTCCATCCCCGCGCCGCCCGGGACCGCGCCGCCCTCCGCGGGCGCCGGCCGCGCCGCGCCCAGGTCGAAGCCGCGGAAGAACGTCTGCCACTCCGGGCCCACGCTGCGGGGATCCCGCTTCCACTGCTCGTACTGCGCCTCCAGGTAGTCGCCCTGCCAGGCGTTGATGCCTTCCGGCAGGTGCGGCGGTTGCGGCGGTCGGGAGCCGTCGGAGGAGCTGGATGACGTCACTGGCGGACCCTTGCGTGTTCGGGGGGGTGGAACGGGGAGGAAGGCCCGGGAGGGGCCAAGCCCGGCCATTCTAAGGAACCGGCCGCCGGAGAGTAGAGTGGACCGCGGTGCTGATCCGGCCCGTCCAGCCTGCGGACTTCCCGGCCATCGCGGACCTGACCAACGCCTTCATCGTGGGTACGGCCGTCCACTTCGGGGAGGAGCCGGTCACCGCGGAGGAGATGCGGCTGGCGTGGGAGGAGAGCCGGGCGCGCTACCCCTTCCTGGTGGCGGAGGAGCCGCCACCCACGCCCGCCGGGGGAGGCGGGGGCCGGTTTCTCGGGTACGCCAAGGCGGGACCCTGGCGAACCCGCAGCGCCTATCGGTACTGCGCGGAGACGGGGATCTACATGGTGCCGGAGGCCCGCGGCAGGGGGCTGGGGGCCCACCTCTACCGGGCCCTGATCCAGGCCTGCCGGGACGCCGGCTTCCACACCCTGGTGGCGGGAGCCACGCTGCCCAATCCGGCCTCGGAGGCCCTTCACCGTGCGGTGGGCTTCACGCCTGCCGGCACCTTCCGGGAGGTGGGCTGGAAGCTGGGGGCCTGGCACGACGTGATCTTCTGGGAGCTGCCGCTCTCCCCCGGCGTGCCGCCCGCCGGGCCGGCGCCGCGCGTCACATGAGGGAGATGGGGTCCACGTCCACCGCGAGCGCCTCGCCGGGGCGCACCACGCCGGAGGTGCGGGCGTCCGCCAGGAGCTTCTGGAGCGGCGCGGCCTTCTCCGCCAGCACCTCCACCTGCATTCGCCACCGGTCGGAGATGCGCTCGAGCGGGCACGGGGCCGGCGGGCGGACGTCCACGCCCGCGGGCGCGATGGCCCGGAGCCGCTCCGCCAGGAGTTCCGCCTCCGCGCGGGCGGTCCGGGCGGATTCGTGCCGCACCACCAGGCGGGCCATGCGCCGCAGCGGTGGGAGCCCGAAGCGCTCCCGCAGCGCCAGCTCCCCCTCCGCGAACGCCCGGTAGTCCCCCCGCGCCGCGAGCACGATGGGCGGCGCCTGCGGCTGGAACGTCTGCACCACGGCGCTGCCCGCGGCCTGGCCGCGCCCGCAGCGGCCGCACACCTGCGACACCAGCTGGAAGGTCCGCTCGGAGGCGCGGAAGTCCGGCAGGTTCAGCGCGGTGTCCGCGTTCACCACGCCCACCAGGCGCACGCCGGGGAAGTCCAGCCCCTTGGCGATCATCTGCGTGCCCACCAGCATCCGCACTTCGCCGCGCCCGAAGCGGCCCAGGGCCCGGTGGAAGTCCGTGGCCGTGCGCATGGTGTCCCCGTCCAGGCGCAGGAGCGCCTCCGGGGCCGCGAGCGTCGGGTGCAGCGCCCGCAGCTCCTCCTCCACGCGCTGCGTCCCCAGGCCGAAGACCGTCACCGCCTTCCCGCAGGTGGGGCAGCGGCGGGGGAGGCGGGACTCCTCCAGGCAATGGTGGCAGCGCACGAAGCGCTCCCGCTCCGGCCCCGGCATCTGGTGGCAGATCATGCCGGCGTCGCAGTGCGGGCACTCCATGATCCATCCGCAGCGGTGGTCCGCGCAGGCCACGTAGTTGCCGTATCCGCGGCGGTTGAGGAGGAGCAGCACCTGACCGCGATCCTCGAGCGTGGCCCGGATGGCCGCGTCCAGCGTGGGCCCCACCAGGCGGACGCGCCGATCCGGGAAGCGCTTCCGCTCCTCCGCGAAGTCCACCACCACCACGCGCGGGAGGGTGAGCCCGGGGGCCCGGTGCCGGAGCTCATGAAGTCGATAGTGGCCCTGGCGGACGTTGTGCCAGCTCTCCAGGCTGGGGGTGGCGCTGGCCAGGAGCACCGGGCATCCCGCGAGCTGCCCGCGCCGCAGGGCCACGTCCCGGCCGTGGTAGCGCGGCTGCTGGTCCTGCTTGTAGGAGCCGTCGTGCTCCTCATCCACCACGATCAGCCCCAGACTCCCGTCCGGCACCGGCGCGAAGACGGCGCTCCTGGCCCCCAGGATGAGTCGCGCCTCCCCGGAGGCCACCATCGCCCACTGCTGGTGGCGCTGCGCCGCGGTGAGCCCGGAGTGCAGGATGGCCACGCGAACCCCCGGGAAGCGCCCGATGACGCGGGCCCCCGTCTGCGGGGTGAGGCTGATTTCAGGCACCAGCAGGAGGGCCCGCTGGCCCCGCGCCACCACCTGCTCCATCAGCCGCAGGTACACCTCCGTCTTCCCGCTCCCGGTGACGCCGTGGAGGAGATGCCGCGAGAAGCCGCCTCCCAGGGACGCCGCCACCTGGTCCACCACCGCCTGCTGGTCCGGCGTCGGCGTCGGCACCGGCGGCGGCTCCACCGCCTCCGCGAGCCACGCCGCCTCCACCTGGGAGCGGCGCTCGGCGGTGAGGAGGCCCATCTTCACCAGGGCGCGAACCGGGGCGGCCCCGGCCAGGCCGGCCGCCCGGGCGAGCGCGTGCAGCTCCATCGGGCGCTCCTCCGCAGGTCGGCTCCGGAGGTATTCGAGCGCCGCACGCCGCTTGGGTCCCATCCGGCGCCCGGCGGTCTCCGGCGCCGCCTCCGCCTCCGCCTCCGCCAGATCCACCAACAGCCGTGTGCTGCGGCCGACACCCTTCCGAACCGCGGCCGGCAGGATCCCCGCCAGGGCGAGTCCCACCGGGCAGCAGTAGTAGGAGGAGATCCAGAGGGCCAGCTGCAGCACCTCCCCGGGAAGGGCCACGCCGCCCTCGTCGCGACGCTCGATCGACTTGACGCGGCCCGCCGCGAGGCCCGCCACATCCGTCTTCATCTGCCGGCGGATGACCCATCCGGGCGTGATCCGGTCGCCCCGCCCCAGCGGCACCACCACGCGCTCGCCGGGACGCAGGTCCGCCAGATGCGGCGGCACCGAATAGGTGAGACCCTCCGGCCAGCGGTCCACGCCGCGTTCCACGGCCACCAGGGCCCAGCCAGCCGGTTCCGCGGGTTCGAACAGTGACGGCATGGGGCCCTTCCGGAGGCATCCGCCGGCGCGGGGCCGGCCTGCGCGGCGGGCTCAGGAGGCCGCGGCTCCGGCCGGGGCCGCGGAGACGCTCATGAGCTGCCGCTGGGCCGCCTCCATGTCCTCGGCGGTCACCGGCTTGCGGGTCTCCATGATGCGGATGAAGCAATCGAAGAGATACGCGCTGTCGTGCGGTCCCGGCGACGCCTCCGGGTGGTACTGCACGCTGAAGATGGGCTTCTGGGTGTGGCGGAAGCCGGCCACGGTGCCGTCGTTCAGGTGGACGTGGGTGACCTCTCCGCCGGCGGCCTTGAGGCTCACCTCGTCCACGCAGAAGCCGTGGTTCTGGCTGGTGATCTCCACCCGCCCGGTGAGGAGGTTGCGGACCGGCTGGTTGGCGCCGCGGTGGCCGAACTTCAGCTTCCAGGTCTTGGCGCCCAGGGAGAGCGCGAGGAGCTGGTGACCCAGGCAGATGCCGAACGTGGGGACGCTCCCGGCCACGGCGCGGAGCGTGGCGATCGTCGCCTCCACGGCCGCGGGATCGCCGGGGCCGTTCGAGATGAAGAGCCCTTCCGGGGAGAGCCCGGCCACCTGATCCGGGGTGATGTCATGCGGCACCACCTGCACGTCGCAGCCCCGCTCCGCCAGATTCCGGAGGATGTTGTGCTTGGCCCCGCAGTCGATCGCCAGCACCCGGTAGCGGCGGCCGCCGCGCCGGCTGGCGGGGAGACGCCACTCCCCCAGCCCCTCCGCCCACTGGGAGACCGAGGTGGGGCTGACGCAGCTGGCCAGGTTCTGCCCGCTCATGGAGGGCGAACCCTTGGCCCGCGCCACCAGCGCCTCGTCCGTCAGGGCGGTCCCGAAGGCGATGACGCCCCGGAGGACGCCCCGGGTCCGCAGGATCCGGACGAGCGCCCTGGTATCCACCCCTTCCACTCCGGGAATTCCCGCCTCCCTGAGCCAGGAGGAGAGGTCCACGAAGGAGCGGTGGTTGCTGGTGACCCGGGAGAGCTCCCGGATCACGAAGCCTCGGACGGCGGCCCCGCGGCTCTCCTGGTCCTCCCTGGCGATGCCGTAGTTCCCCATCTGGGGGGCCGTCATCACCAGGATCTGCCCCTGGTAGCTGGGATCCGTCAGGGCCTCCTGGTACCCGCACATGGCGGTGTTGAAGACCACCTCCCCGGCCACGGGGTCCACGCCCTCCAACCCCGCGCGGGTGTCCCCGAAGCCCCGACCGGCGAAGACGCTTCCATCCTCAAGTGCCAGACGCGCGGGAACCGTTCGGGGGGAGTGCATGAACATGGAGTGTACGCGGCCATGGACGGCCCGGCGTCCTTGCGGACCCTTCGGGGCGCCAGTACGCTCCCGCCGCGATTGGGCGGGACGGTCCTCTCCGGAGGTCCGGTCGTCTCGAGTGCCGTCACCGATGGAGTCGGTGCCGTCCGTTGGTGTTCGCCAGTCTCAACCCGTTCGACAATTCTTCGTTGCCGATTCACTGCCTCGATTCACGGAGTGCCGCATGACCCTGCACCTCAAGGCCCGACGCCCGCTCTCCTACGTTCCACTCGCGGCCGCGTTCGTGGCGAATTCACTGCTGGTCTCCATGGCGTGCGCCGCGCCCCAGGACGCGGCCTCCGGAGCGCCCGCCCCCGCCGCGTCCGGCTCCTCCGACGTGGATGCCCTTCGGACCAAGGCGCGGGATGCCGCGAAGTCCGGACAGTGGTCCGCCGCCGTGGACGCGTGGACGCAGGTCCTGGCCACCGTGCCCGGTGACCCCGAGGCGCTCCAGGGCATCAAGCAGGCCCAGACCAACCTGGACCAGGCCAGCACCATCGACAACGTGCGGGAGGACATCGAGCTCCGCCAGCAGAAGCTGAAGGTGGAGTTCAACGCCGACATCGCCCGCGCCCAGCAGCAGCTCCGCCAGGGCGACTACGGCGGAGCCCAGCGCTCCGTCCTCACCGCCAAGGTGAAGGCCGACAAGGAGCGCGGCATCCTTCCCGCCGCCGTCTACGCGGACATGACCAAGCAGGCGGACACCCTGCTGGACCAGATCGAGACCTCGCGCGTGGCCGCCCAGCTCGCGGAGCAGGAGAGCCAGAAGAAGGAGGCCGGCGAGGCCGCCTCCAAGGCGCAGCAGGAGGAGCGGGCCAAGCGGGCCAAGAGCATCAACGAGCTCCTCATCCGCGTGCGCCAGCTCCAGATGGAGCAGAAGTACGAGGAGGCCATCCAGGTCCTGGACGAGATCCTCTTCATGGACCCGGGCAACCCCGCGGCCCAGACCCTGAAGGACATCATCGAGACCGCCATGCTGTACAAGCGGTCCAGCAGCGTCTACGCCCGCCGGACCAAGGCCTACAGCGCCCTGGAGACGGAGCTCCTGGACGCCACGGTGCCGCCCCGCGTCAACCTGGCCGGCCCCGGCCCGCGCTCCACGAACGCCCTGGTCACCTATCCGGAGGACTGGCCGACCCTGACCGACAAGCGGAGCAAGTACGGCGCCAGCGGCTGGCGCGAGCCGGAGGCCAACCGCCGGACCATCGCGGAGCTGCAGAAGCAGATCTCCACCAACTTCAACAAGAACGCCTTTGAGCAGGTGATCACGTTCCTCAAGAGCGTGACCGGCCTGGAGTTCAGCGTGGATTGGAAGGCCCTGGAGGAGGCGGGCATCCGCCGCGAGGACGAGATCACCCTGGACCTCACGGAAGGCCGCGTGGAGCAGGTGCTGCTCCGCGTCCTGGAGCAGCTTGGCGATGACGCCAGTCGTCCCACCTACGCGGTGGAGGATGGCCAGGTGGTGATCTCCACCAAGAGCGCCATCAACCGTCGCACCTTCACCATCGTCTACGACATCCGCGACCTGCTCTTCACCGTCCCCTACTTCGACAACGCCCCTGACTTCAACCTGAACCAGGGCATCCAGCAGGGCGGCGGCTCCCGCGGCGGCGGTGGTGGATTCGGCGGCGGCGGCGGTGGCGGCGGCGGGTTCGGTGGCGGCGGCGGCGGTGGTGGCGGCGGCGGCGGCGGTTCGCCCGTCGGCGACTCCACCCGCAAGGAGCTTCAGGACCCGCGCGAGCGCATCAACGACATCATCGAGATCATCCAGGACCAGGTGGACCCGGAGAGCTGGAAGGCCACCGGCGGAGACGTCGGCAACATCCGCCAGCTCAATGACAACCTGATCATCACCACCACCCCCAAGAACCATCGCGAGATCGACGGCCTTCTGAGCCAGCTCCGCACGGTCCGGGCCCTCCAGATCAACCTGGAGGCCAAGGTGATCACGGTGCAGATCGACTGGTTCGAGCAGATCGGCATCGACTTCGACATCTACTTCAACACCAACCCGGCCATGTACGACACGGCCCGGGGCATCGACCCGAACTTCCAGCTGAGCGACTTCTTCTATCAGCGGCAGATCGGCTCCAACGCCCCGAATCCCAACGTGGGCCGCCTGAAGTCGCCGGTGGTGTTCGACAGCTTCAGCCAGACCAATTTCCCCGGCCAGGGCAATGCCGGCGGCCAGGCCAACACCATCGCCACCGGCGGTCAGTTGGGTGTGCCCACCGGCGGCCCGCCGCCCACGGACATCACCTACCGCACCCTCCCGGTGGGTCGGCCCGTCGGCGTGCAGCCCAACGGCGTCAACTACACGGACGGCCTGGGCAACGACTACGGCCAGAGCAACGGCTTCAGCCCGGTCAACATCCAGCAGGAAGGCCTCCCGCTCATCAACCAGCTGGCCGCAGCCGGCCTGAGCGCAGGCAGCGTGGGCGCCCTGGCCCTGGTGAACCCGGTCATGACGGCGGGCTTCGTCTTCCTGGATGACGTGCAGGTGGATCTCCTGGTCCGCGCCACCCAGGCGGATCAGCGCAACGTGGTCCTCACGGCCCCGCGTCTCACGCTCTTCAACGGCCAGCGGTCGTGGATCAGCGTGGCCAAGGCCATCACCTACGTCTCCAACGTGCAGCCCATCGCGGGTGACAACTCCGGTGCGTTCGCCCCCCAGATCGGCGTGGTCTACGAAGGCTTCGTGCTGGACATCGAGGCCGTCTGCTCCGCGGACCGCCGCTACGTGACCATGACCGTGCAGTTCGGCCTGAACCAGAACGTGAAGTTCGCCACGGCCGAGAGTCAGGGTGCCGCGGGCGGTGGCGGCGGGACCGGCGGCGGCGGCGGCAACGCCACCCGCTTCACGGCCACCATCCAGCTCCCGGAGCTCCAGGGCACCACGATCAACACCACCGTGTCCGTGCCGGACAAGGGCACCATCCTCCTGGGCGGCCAGCGGCTCTTCAACGAGCTGGAGCTGGAAGTGGGCGTCCCCGTCCTCTCCAAGATCCCGGTGGTGAATCGCTTCTTCACCAACCGGCTCTCCACCAAGAGCGAGACGACGCTGCTCCTCCTCATCCGTCCGGAGATCCTGATCCAGCAGGAGAACGAGGACACGCTCTTCCCCGGCCTCCAGGGTGCGGGCACCTCGAGCGTGGGCAGCTACGGCTTCTGACCTCCGACCCCCAAGGGAGCGTTCTCCATGGCCAAGGTGGCATCCAGACTCAGGGTTCAGGACGTCGGCGGCGTGACCCGTGTGGAGTTCGTGGACAAGAACATCCTGGATGAGGCCAACATCCAGCAGATCGGCGAGGAGCTGGTGAAGCTGGCGGACGCGGGGCCGCGCCCCCGGCTCCTCCTATGCTTCAAGGGCGTGGACCACCTCTCCTCCGCGGCGCTCGGCGTGCTCATCAACGTTCACAACCGGGTGAAGGCCAAGGATGGGCAGCTCCGCCTCTCCGACATCAACGCCCAGATCTTCGAGGTCTTCAAGATCACCAAGCTCAACAAGCTCTTCCAGGTCTTCGACACCGCCGAACAGGCGATGAAGAGCTTCACCTGAGCCTGCGCAGGCCAGACCCACCCCGGTCGCGATGAGCGGCGGTCCACCCAGCGAGGCGTTCGTCGACACCCGGGTGTTGCATGACTTCCGGGAGGAGATCGAGCCGCTCCAGGATTCGATCGCGGAGCAGCTTGCGGCGCGCGGCTATCCGCTGCCCAGCCTCTTCGCCATCAAGCTGGCGCTGGAGGAGGCGATCAACAACGCCTTCCGGCACGGCAACCGCAACGAACGCGGGAAGCGCGTGGTCATCCGCGTGCGCATCGACACGCGGCAGGCCGTGTTCGAGGTCCAGGACGAGGGGCACGGCTTCGATCCCGGGACGGTGCCGGATCCGACGCTGGACGAGAACATCGAGATCCCATCCGGGCGCGGCATCATGCTGATCAAGGCCTACATGCACGAAGTGAGCTTCGTCCCCCCGGGCAACTGCATCAGGATGGTGTATCGGAACGATCCGAGGGCCGCGGCCCGGGCGTGACCGTCAGGCGCCACAGGAGCAGCCACTCCGCGGGCGTGAGCTCCTCCGGCCGCTGCGTGGCGAAGACGCCCGGCGGCAGCGCAGCCCCGCGTCCCAGCGTGGTCCCCAGCTGCTTCCGGCGCCGCGAGAAGAGGGACGCGACGAAGGTGCCGAACGCCCTGGCCTCCGCCGGCGGCAGCGGCGCGTCCGGACGCCGCCGGATGGCCACCATGGCGCTCTCCACGCGCGGTGGTGGCCAGAAGCAGCCGCCGGGAAGGATCGCCACCGTCTCCAGCGTGGCCTGCAGCTGCATCAGGACGCTCAGGGCGCCCCAGGCGGCGCTGCGCGGCGCGGCGGTCATTCGCTCCGCCACTTCCCGCTGGATGGTCACGAACGCACCGTCGCACTCCGGGTGCGACTCCAGCAGCGTGGCCAGGAGCGGCGTGGCGGCCTGGTAGGGGAGGTTGGCCACCAGCCGGAAGGGGCGGCCCGCGAGCGCCGCCAGGAGCGCGGGCGAGAGCGCGTGCTTGCCGTGGAGGCAATCCCCCTCCACGAGCGTCACGCCCGCGCCCAGGCGTTCGCGCACGATGGCGGCCATCGCCGGATCCAGCTCGCACGCCACCACGACGGCGCC
This sequence comes from Phycisphaerales bacterium, assembly GCA_046350535.1. GTDB lineage: Bacteria > Planctomycetota > Phycisphaerae > Phycisphaerales > SM1A02 > VGXK01. The sequence continues at coordinate 2,852,577 of JAXMAG010000001.1, read as the reverse complement.
CGCGGCGGCGAGCTCCTCCGTCAGCGTGCCCGTCCCCGGGCCCACCTCCAGCACCACCTGCCCGGGCTGGAGCGCGGCGGCGCCCAGCAGCTTGCGGAGCATGTTGTGGTCGTGGAGGAAGTTCTGCCCGAGCGCATGGCGCGGCGTGGCCCCGTGACGGGCCAGCAGCTGACGGATCTCTCCGAGTGTCTGCACGCCTCGCGAACGTCCCCGGCCGCTACCAGCGGTACCGGACGGTGTAGGTGATGGTCTCCGTGGCGCCGGCGTCCAGGGAGATGGGGAACTCGATGGTGCTGGCGTTCACCTTGTTGAAGTCATGGTCCTTGGCGGTGATCTCCCACCCGGTCCAGCGATAGAGGTGCTCCCGCACCACCACCTTGGCCGGCGCCTCCTTCCGGTTGCGCACCTGCACCTTGATGATCTCCGTCATCTCCCTGCGGCCGGTGTCCACCTTGAAGTCCACCTGGGTGCGCTCCGCCACCACGTCGAAGGCGTTGCCGACCTTGATGGTCACCTTCTCGTCCCGCGGGGTGTGGCTGATGACGTCCTCGCCGATGAACTCCAGGGAGCCATCGTCATCCGCCTTGGAGACGCGAACCTTCCCCGCCGGCAGCGGCATGCCCATGTGGTTGTCGCGGGTGTTGAGGAAGCGGACGAACACCTGCACCTTCACCTGCTCCCCGGCGCCCACGCCGCGGTCCGAGATGGGCTCCCCCAGCCGGCCCAGCTCCGGAGTGGCGTTCACGATGAGGAGCTTCTCCACCGGCACCTCCGTCGCGGTGGGGAAGAGCACCAGCTGCTGCGAGCTGTTCTCCAGGATGTCCGTGCGGCGCGGGAGCGTGTACAGGTGGTACTCGAAGAAGCTCTTCTCCTCGAAGCTCAGGTCCGCCACGGCGCCGCCGCGGGCACCGGACATCGGCCGTCCCGCCTTGCGCAGGATGGCGGGCGGCTCCACGCGGTGGACGTCACCGGCCACCAGCTTCAGGCCGGCGTCCTTCCAGCCGGCGCCGGAGAGGTTGAGGAGCGTCACCCAGGCGTTGATGGTGGCCTTGGTGTCATCGCCGTTGAGGATGAGGTTGTAGTCCGCGCGCCAGGTGAGGCCGGCGGTCTGGTAGGAGAGCGACACGTCGTGGGCGCCGCCCGACGGCGACGCCAGCTCCCAGACGAGCGTGGGCCGCGTGAGGAGGCCGCCGGGGAGCTCTCCCATCTCCACGCGGGCGTCCGCCGCGGGAATGATCCGGACGCCCTCCTTGGCCTGCAGGATGAGCTGGCCGCCGGTGGCGGAGAGGAGCGTGCCCTCCACGCTGCGGGCCTGGGCGCCCTCCGACACCACCACGCGCACCGGCTTGTCCAGGTAGCGCTGCATGAGGCTCTCGGGGTTCACCAGGTCGAACTGGAAGCTCTGGCTCAGCACGGACGTCTGCGCCGCCGTCCGGTCCTGGAAGGACACGGTGGTGGGATCCATGAACTGGGCCACGTCCGTGAAGCGGGCCAGGAAGCGGCCGGCGGCTCCGCCGGCGGCGGGTTCGAGGGTGAGGGAGCGGGATTCCCGCACCACGCCGAAGCCCGGCACCTGGGAGGCGAACGCGGCGGCGCCGCCCGCCCGCGCCTGATCCACGAACTGCCGCGGGTCGAAGCCGGCCGGGTCCGCGGAGGAGTAGATGGTGAGGATGGACGACGGCGGAGCGGCGTCCCCGGCGGCGGGAAGAGCGGCTCCAAGCAGCGGCAGCAGAAGCGAAATCATGGTGTGGCTCCGGGTTCTCACCAGCGGTACTTGACGGTGTAGGTGACGCTCTTGGTCTCGTTGGCGGCGAGCGGCACGTCGAACTCGATCGTGGAGGCGTTGATCTTGCGGAAGTCCTGGCTCCTGGCGGTGATCTCCCAGCCGCTCCAGCGGGCCAGTCGCTCCCGGACCACCACGGTGGCGGGCGCGTCCTTGCGGTTGCGGACCTCCACGCGGATCGACTCGGTCATCTCCTTGCGGCCGGTGTCCAGGCTGAAGTCCACCTGCGTTCGCTCACCCACCACGTCGAAGGCGTTGCCGGCCTTGACCAGCACCTTCTCCTCGCGGGCCGTGTGGCCGATGACGTCCTCGCCAATGAACTCCAGCGACCCATCCGAATCCGCCTTGTAGAGCCGCACCTTCCCCGCCGGCAGCGGCACTCCCAGCCTGGAGGCCCGGCTGTTGGTGAAGCGGAAGAAGACCTGCACGTTCACCTTCTCGCCCGCGCCCCAGGCGCGGTCCGTCTGCGGGCCCCAGCCGCCGTACTCCGGGCCGCCCTGCATCACCATCAGCTTGGTGACGGGGACCTGCGTGGCGGTGGGGAAGAGCACCAGCTGCTGGGAGCTGTTCGCCAGCACGTCCGTGCGGCGCGGGAGCGTGTACAGGTGGTACTCGAAGAAGGTCTTCTCCTGGAAGCCGCCGTTCGGGCCCGCGGTGCCCGCCTCCACCCCCAGCATCAGCAGATCCGTGCGCTCCGGCGGCTGCACCTTGTTGACGTCCCCGGCCACCAGCTTCAGTCCCGCGTCCTTCCAGCCCGCGCCGGAGAGGTTGAGGATGGTCACCCAGGCGCCCAGATCCGCGCTCGTATCGTCCGCGTTCACCACCAGGTTGTAGTCCGCGCGCCAGGTGAGGCCGGCCGTCTGGTAGGCCAGCTGCACCAGGTGCGGACCGGTCTTCGTGTCCGTGAGGTCCCACACCAGGGTCGGCCGGGTGAGGAGTCCGGCCGGGAGATTCGCCAGCTCCACGCGGGCCGCGTGCGCGGGGACGATCTGCACGCCCGACGCGCCCTGGAGCACCAGGCGACCGCCGGTGGCGGAGAGGAGCGTGCCGGAGACGCTCCGCGGCTGCATCCCCTCGGTGACGCTGACGGTGATGGGTCGACCCAGGTACTTCTCGAGGAGCTTCTCCGGGCTCACCAGGTCGAACTGGAACGCCTGGTTCCGCACCTGCGTGGCGGGGTCGGTGAGGTCCGTGAAGCTCACCGTGGTTGGATCCATGAACTGGGCCACGTCCGTCATGAGCGCCTGGAGGCGGCCGCCGTCCATCTCCTTCACCTCCAGCATGCGCACGTCCCGCACCACGCCGAAGCCCGGCACCTGGGAGGCGAACGCGGCTCCGCCGCCGGCCCGCGCCTGGTCCACGAACTGCCGCGGGTCGAAGCCGGCGGGGTCCGCGGAGGAGTAGATGGTCAGCGTGGTGCCAGGGGCGGGGACAGGCGTGGGGGCGCCGGCGCCTTGAGGCGCGGCAGCGGCCCGGGGCGCGAACGCCACCGCCGCGGCGAGCGCCACGGCGGGGAACGCGAGGGCCGCCGGAACGCCCGCGCGGCGGGCGGCGCGGGTGCGGCGGGGGAGGTTCGCGCAGGAAGAAGAGGTGAGGTGCGAGCGCATGGCGGCTCCGGAGTGCGAGAGTGCGGGCGTGCGGGCGGGCGCGAGGCAGCGTACGGCGCTGGGCCCCGCGCCGCCCCCGGATGGTCCGCGGGGGCGCGCCGTCCCCGGGAATCTCCCGTAGGCTCGACGCCCCGTGACGGAGTCGCTCCTCGACACGCACCCAGTGGCCTTCGACCTGGTGACGCTTGCGGGTGCCGCCGTGGCGGGGTGCTTCGGGGCCCTGGTGGGACTTGGCGGCGGACTGCTGGTGGTGCCGCTCCTGGTGCTGGGGCTGGGGGTGGAGATGCATCTGGCCATGGGGGCGTCCCTGGTGGCGGTGATCGCCACCAGCACGGGCGCCGCCGCGGCCCGCGGCCGGGACGAGCTCTCGAACTACCGCGTGGGAATGTTCCTGGAGCTCGCGGCCACGGTGGGCGCGGTGGGCGGGGCGCTCCTGGCGGCCATGGCCAACCCCGCGTGGCTCATGCTCCTCTTCGGCGGGATCCTCTACCTGACCGCGGGCCTGAGCTGGCGTCAGAAGGGTGACGTGGACACCTCCGGGATGCCGGAGGATCCCTGGTCCCGGAGCCTCCGGCTGGATGGTCGCGTCCGCACCCGCGACGGGGAGCGGGACTACCGCGTGCAGCGCCCGGGTGGCGGCTTCCTGGTGATGCTGGGCGCGGGCGTGGTGAGCGGCCTGCTGGGCATCGGCTCCGGCGTGCTGAAGGTGCTGGCGATGGACACGCTGATGAAGATGCCCTTCAAGGTGTCCACCACCACCAGCAACTTCATGATCGGTCTCACCGCCGCGGCCAGCGTGGGCGTGTACGTCTCCAACGGGAACGTGGACCCCATGATCACGGCTCCGGTCCTCCTGGGGATCGTCCCGGGCGCCATGCTCGGCGCCCGCCTGGTGCCGGTGCTGCGAACGGAGTGGCTCCGGCGCATGTTCCTGGTGGCGCTGGTGCTGGTGGCCACCAACATGGTGGTGCGCGGCGGACGGGCGGTGCTGCCGTGACGCCGCGAATGCAGAAGGCCCAGGTGCGGATCCTGGCGGTGATGCTGCTTCTCAGCATGGCCCTGGTGGTGTCCGGCCTGGCGCAGGCATGGAGGAGCGGCGCCTCCCACGCGGCCGTGGTGGAGAGGGCCGCGGATGCGGCGATGGGACTCCATCCCGCGGCGCTCCTCTCCGGCCTGCGGGAGGGTGCCGCGGGGCCGCTCCTGGTGGCGGGGATCCTGGTGATGCTGGCCACGCCGTTCGTGCGCCTGGGGCTGCTGATCTGCTCCTTCGTCCAGGAGCGGGACTGGACCTACGTGGCCTGCTGCGGCCTGGTGGCGGCGGTGCTGGTGGTGAGCTTCGCGCTCCGCGTCGGCCACGGTTGACCGCGCAGTACCATGCGCAGGCCATGAGCACTTCCCAACTCATTCGTGCGTATCGAGCCGTCGCGCAGCTGGCCTTCCGCTCCGCGCCCGTCCTCCTCCTGGGCGCCGGACTCCTCCTCCTGCCCGCGTGCACCACCGTGGAAGGGAGCGGCCGGAAGACCTTCAACGCCTACTCCGTGAGCGAGGAGCAGCAGATGGGGGAGCAGGCGTACCCGGAGATGCTGAAGGGCGCGCAGCCCGTGACCAGCGGCCCGCAGTACGACCAGGTGATGCGCGTCGCCAACCGCATCACGGAGACGGCGAAGAAGCAGTACCCCAACACCGCCGGACAGTTCCAGTGGCAGTGGACGGTGATCCAGGATGACGCGACCGTGAACGCCTGGGCGCTGCCGGGCGGCAAGTGCGCCGTCTACACCGGCCTCCTCAAGGTGGCGGGAACGGACGATGAGCTGGCCGTGGTGCTCGGGCACGAGTGCGCCCACGCCATCGCCCGCCACGGCGGGGAGCAGATGACGCGCCAGCAGGGCCTGGACTACGGCTCGCAGATCGCGGCCCAGGTGGGCGCCGCGCTCGGGGATCCCACGGGCGGCACCGCGAGCAGCTACGGGGCCCAGGGCCTCCTCATGGTGGGCGTGGCGCTTCCCTACTCGCGCAAGCAGGAGTCGGAGGCGGACGAGATCGGCCTGAAACTGGCGGCGGCCGCGGGCTACAACCCGGAGGCGGCCATTCCCTTCTGGACCAAGATGGGCCAATCCGGCGGGGACAAGCCCTACGAGCTTCTCTCGACCCACCCGAGCGACGAGTCCCGCGTGGAGAACCTCCAGCGGATCATGCCCGAGGCGATGACCATCTATGCCCAGAGCAAGGGGAGCGCCGCGGCATCCGCGTCCGGCGCCGGGCCTGCGTCCACCGCGGCACCTGCCTCCTCCGCGGGGGGCGCGAAGGCGGCCGGCGCGTCCGGCGGGGCGGCGGGCGCTCCCGCGGCGCCGCGCGTCTCCACGGCGCCGCCAGCGGCGAAGTGAACCGCCGCGAGGCGACCGTCGCGCGGTGAGAGTGCGGCGCGCGGGTCCAGGCGGGGTGACGCGCTTCCGGGCGTGAAGCCCGGGCGGTCGCGTCGGGGTTCTCCCGGCCCCCTCAGGGCGCGGATCACTCCGTGATCTTGCGCATGGTCCCGGACATCTTCTGCATCTGCTGCCGGTAGCCCTCGATCTGCTTCTGCATCGAGAGCTTCTGCTGCAGGATGCCGTCCAGCTGCTTCTGGATGTCCGCCGGGGAGGCCGCCGCGCCCATCGGCACGGATGGCACGGCGCCGGGCCCGCCGCCGCCGGTGGCCAGTCCGCCCGGCGTCCCCGCCGGAGTTCCGGCCATCTGGGTCATGGTGAGTCGCACGGTGCCGACCGGCGTCTCCTCGCCCTTCGCGCCGGTGAGGAAGACGGTCTCCCAGACGATGGTGCCCTTGGTGGAGAGGTCGATCACGTTCTGCACGCGCCGCCCGGCGCCATCCGGCGCGGCGACGTTCTCGCTGCGGAGCGTGAGGCGGCGCGACGTGGGATCCCAGAGGCCCTTGGAGAGGAAGGTGGCTGGATCCCGATCCGTGAACTGCGTGCGCTGGAACGCGCCCGCCCCGGGCGAGTACCCCATGTACTCGATCGAGTGGAGCATCATGTTGCCGTTGGTGAGCACCTGCTCCCCCTCCAGGAAGAGGCCACCCAGCGTCCAGCCCCAGGCCGCGGTGCCGGAGAGCTGGCTGTCGGGCTGACCGTTGGCGTCGTAGCTGGTTCCGGCCACGCGCCACGTCCCGGCCATGGTGCCCAGGATGGCCCGCGCATCCGCATCCGCGAGCGGAGCGCCCTGGTCACGGGCGCCCGCGCCCTGCGGCGCCGCCGCAGGCGCCGCGGAACCCTGCGGCGCGGACGCTCCCGGCATGAGGGCGGTCCAGATGGCGAACGCTCCGCAGAGCACCGCCGGGGGGATGAGATTCATTCTCGAGAAGGAGCGCGTGGCCATTGGGACCTCCGGTGGGGCAGCATACGGGAGCGTGGGCCGGGGAGCCGCGGCTGCGCCGGGGCTCTGCCTGAGCTGTGCCGACGCCGTGCCGAGCCGGGCCGAGCCGGGGATGCCCAGGCGGCCCCAGCCCGGACGCGGGCGGAGCCGCCGGTGCCGGGGCGCTGAAACCCGCTTGACCGGATCCCGGATGGGGTGTATTGTAAGTGTTCACATACGGAACCACGCCACCATGCCCCGTCCCAGCCAACTTGCGGAGAAGCGGAGAGCACTCCTGCCCACCGTGGCCAAGGCGTTCTCCGAGCTGGGCTACCGGCGGGCCACCACCGGAGAGCTGGCCGCCCGCTGCGGCGTGGGGGAGAACATCCTCTACCGCCTCTGGCCGGACAAGAAGGCCATGTTCATCGCCGCCATCGGCTACGTCTACGACCTCTCGGCCGAGAGCTGGCTGCGGGTGCTCTCCCGCCCGGACGGGGAGCGCAGCACCGCCTCGCGGCTCCTGGCTCACGAAGCGGATGCGATGGGCACGCAGGGGCACCACCGCATCGTCTTCGCAGGGCTCAACGAGACGGACGATCCGGAGATCCGCGCCGCGCTGGCCGGGATGTACCAGCGCTACCAGTCGTTCGTGCGGGACCAGGTGATGACCCACCGTCAGCACCAGGGGCGCGAACGTCCCTCCCGCGCCCGCTCCGCCCGCCCCGCACCTGCGCGGGCCGCCTCGGAGGACGCCACCGCCCGCGCCTGGGCCGTGATCGGCCTGGCCACGGTGGCCAACATCACCCGCGAACTGGGCCTCCTGGACGACGCCTCGCGGCGGCGCGTGATGGCCCGGATGGGAAACCTGCTCCTTGACGCCGCGGCGGAGTAGCCGCGGCCGGACGCGCCGCCGGACGGCGCCATTCGATGGTCTGAAATGTAAGCAAAGGCTTACAGTACCCGTACACAGAAAGGACGCCACACATGTCCGTCCCCGTTCGCTCAAGGTTCCGGATGCCCCTGGCCTGCACCGCCACCGTGGTCTCCCTCACGCTCGCCGTGGGGGCGTGCGCCGGGGGTGCACACTCGTCACCGCAGTCTGCGCCGGCCGCTGCACCGCCCGCACCCGCGCCGGCGGACCCAGCCTCCGCGAAGGCTCCGGGAGCGGGCAGCCTCCACCGCAGCTCAAGCCTGGCCATCTACCCCACGTCCCTGGCCGGCCAACCCAGCCCGAAGGTGGCGGAGGTGGTGGGCATGATGCTGGAGCGGGGCGGCATGACGGAGCTGGAGCTGGTGGAGGCCCGCTTCGAACCCGCGAAGGAGGCGGACTGGGCCGGCACCATGGCGGGGTTCGGGGCGTTCGTGCGCACGCATCCGCCGGCCGGCCAGTACGCCATGTACAGCCAGTTCCTGGGCGTTCCGGGTCAGGGCGTCTCCGAGGTGCGGAGCGTCATCGTGGACCGGGATGGCGCGGTGGTGTGGCAGGAGCGGCTGACGGGCGCGGACGCGGCGTTCGCCAAGGCCCGCCCCAGGGAGCCGATGGACTGCTGCGTGCTGACGGTGAACCGGTTGCGTCCGGTGCTGGGGCTGGAGGACCCGTTCCGGGCGGGGGCGCCGGAGGGCGCGATCGCGCGGCGCTGGGAGAAGGCGACGGGTGTGCCGGACGCCGCGGCCCAGGCGGCGATGAAGGCGCGGCGTGAGGCGTTCGCGCGCGGTGCCGGGAGCGCCACCGTGGTGGTCTACGCGCCGAAGGCGGCGCCGGGCGTGCCCACGAGCGCCGCCGCGCTCGCGGAGGGCCTCAACCGCGCGGGCGTGGTCCGCGCGCTCCCGGTGGAGGAGACGCCGGCCCTGGAGATCCGCGGCGACATGAACGAGCAGAAGATCCTGTGGAGCATGGCGAACAGCTTCGCCGGCTTCGTCACCCGGCATCCGCCCCAGGCGGACTACGCGCTCTTCCCGCAGTACCTGATGGGCGTGAAGCCGGATGGCAGCGTCACCGTGGTGGGCGTCCACCTGGCGCTCTGCAACCGCGCGGGGGAACTGGTGGCCGTGGACTTCCAGAACGATCACCAGCCGGACTTCCAGGCTGTGAATCCGCACTCCGTGGATGCGTGCAACGAGCTGGCGGTGCGCCGGATGAAGGTGCTGGCGGCGCCGTGACGGGAGGGCGCGGAGCCGGGGAGGCGCCTCGGAACCGGCCCTGAAACGACAGACGCCCCGGCCGCGAGGGCCGGGGCGTCTGCAGGTGTCAGGTTGCGAATCGCGGCCCCATCGGCCGCGGCGTCACACCAAGTTCAGCGGCGGCGGCGGGCCGCGAAGGCCGCGAGGCCCAGGAGGGCCAGGGCGCCCGGCGCCGGGACCGCGTCACCGCTGATGAAGATGTTGTCGATCCGGTTGGTGCCGCCGACGGCCACCGCGGAGGTGTTCACCCAGCGGAAGAGCACGGAGCCCTGGTTGGCGGCCGACGGCACCAGGATCTTGGTGGTGAAGGCCGACTGGTAGGTGGTGCTGTTCCACGCGTTGGTGCCGGAGCCGCTGGCGCCGGCCTGGATCACCGTGTAGCCGAGCGACACGGGGAGGAAGCTCTGGCCGCCGTCGTAGCTCACCAGGCAGTCGAAGACCGACGGGCCGGTGGAGCTGCGGGTCTGGTCCCACGAGAGGGAGATGTTGTTGTAGCCCGTGGTGGAGAGGGTGACCTGGTAGAAGTCGCCCACGCTCCAGGTGTTGCTGCTGAAGGAGAAGGGGGAGCCGTTGCCAGCCGGCGACGACCACGTGGTGGCCGCGTTGGTGTGGAAGCCGGAGAGCATGGTCCCGCCGGTGACGTCGCCCTGATCGGCCGCGCCGTAGTTGTAGCTGGAGCCGGTTGTGCCGGAGGGAATCGCGGTCGGGATGGTCCAACCCGCAATGACGTTCGCCGAGGCCGCCGCGGAAACCGCAAGACCGGCCACCGCAGCCAGCAGGGACTGCTTGATCATCTGAGACTCCTGATTGTTCTGAAAGGGAACGGGAAAAGGGAAAGGGACTGCGACGCGAGGGACGCGGGGAAGAGGGACCTGCGACCCGGAGATGAGGCTACCCGAAGGCGCGGGTGAAATGAAGCGCGGGCCGGGGAACGCCTCACCCGCGCTCGCCCGGCGCGGCGGTGATTCCCGGGGCTCCGGAGGGGCCCGGGCTCCCAACCAGGAGCCAAAACCGGCCTTCCCGGAGCCGCAGGGCCGCTTTCCGCCTGGTTACCTGGCCGTCGCCTCCGCCCGCACCTCGCGCAGGACGGTCACCTTGATCTCACCCGGGAAGGTCATCTCCTCCTCCACTCGCTTGGCGATGTCCCGGGCGATCATGAAGGTGGTGGCGTCGTCCGCGCGCTTGGCGTCCACGATCACCCGCACCTCCCGACCCGCCTGGATGGCGTACGCCTCCGTGACGCCGGTGTGGGCCTTGGCGATTCCCTCCAGCTGCTCCAGGCGCTTGATGTACATCTCCATGCTCTCGCGCCGGGCCCCGGGACGGGCGCCGCTGACGGCGTCCGCCGCCATCACGATGGGCGTGTAGGGCGTGGTGGAGGGGATGTCCGCGTGATGGCCGCCCACGGCGTTGAGGACCGCCTCGCTCCGCTCCCCGAACTTGCGGAGGAAGTCCATGCCGATGGCCGGGTGGCCGCCCTCCATCTCATGGTCCATGGCCTTGCCGATGTCATGGAGGAAGCCGGCCTTGCGGGCCACCTGCCCGTTGAGTCCGAGCTGGTCCGCGATCATCTGGGCCAGGTACGCCACCTCCATGGAGTGCTTCAGCACGTTCTGGCCGTAACTGGTGCGGAACTGGAGGCGGCCCATCGCCTCCACCACCTTCGGATGAAGCCCGCGAATCCCGAGCTCCGTCACCGCGTCGTTCCCCGCCTTCACGATGCGCTCGTTGATGTCGCGGCGGGTCTGCTCCACCAGCTCCTCCACCCGCGAGGGATGGATGCGGCCGTCCGCCACCAGCTTCTGCAGCGTCTCCGCGGCGATCGCCTGGCGCACCTTGTCGAAGCAGCTCACGCTGATCACGCCGGGCGTGTCGTCAATGAGGATGTCCACGCCGGTAGCCTTCTCTATGGCCCGGATGTTGCGGCCTTCCCGTCCGATGATGCGGCCCTTCATGTCGTCCGACGGGATCTTGATGGTGCGCACCGTGGTGTCGCCCACGCTCTCCGCGGCGTAGCGCTGGATGGCCATGAGCGTGATCTCCCGGGCCTTCTCCCGGGCGCCCTGCTCCGCCTCCTGGATGATCCTCTGCGTCACCTCCGCGGCCTCGCGCTGCGAGGAGCCGCGAACCTCCTCCAGATAGATGGTGCGGGCCTCCTCCTCCGTGAGCCTGGCCGCCTTGGCCAGCCGGTCGGAGAGATCCCGGCGCAGGGCGCCCGCCTCGTCCAGGGCCTTGGCCGCCTCCGCCTCCGCGTCCTTCAGCCGCTGCTCCTGCTGGTCCAGCTTGGTCTCGCGGTTGCTGATCTGCTCCAGCTTGCGGTCGAGGATCTCCTCGCGCCGCGCCGCCCGGCCCTGGCTCTCCTTGATCTCGGCCAGGGCCTGTGAGACTTCGCGGTCGAACGCCTGCCGCCGCTCCTGCGTCCGCTTCTCCGCCTCCAGTTCGATGCCCTTGGCGGTGGACTGCGCCTCGGCGCGGGCCTTCTCCAGAAGCTGCGCCGCCTCGGCGCGGGCCTGCCGAAGGCTGCGCCCGGCCATGCCGGCGACAACGAAGACGCCGATGGCGGCGCCAACGGCAAGGGCCGCGACCGGGAGGATCCACACGAGCGGGTCGAGTGCCAGGAGCGGGTGCACGAGCGGCATCGGCCTTCCTTTCCAGGAAGCCGGACCGTGCCGGGCCACCGTGGCCGCGGCGAGGAGCCTGAGGAACCCGTGAATGGGCCGCGGCGCCCGCCCTGTGGCGAGCGCCGTTCGTGTCACACAACCCTCTATGCTGCCGCGACTTGTCTCATCGTCTCCGGGAGGCGGGCGTGGCGTGGGTCACGCCCTGGGGATTCGCGTGCGAGTGGGTCAACGGGTGAATCTATCCGGAGCCGGAGATGGGCCGGTTGGCCGCATGTCCAGCGCCGCCGCGCCCCGGACGCGGATGAACGGCCCCGCCCGGGTTCCTCATGAAGGGCGGTCCGAAGGTGTTCCGCCGGCCACGAGTGCCGGCGGCATGAAGGCGGCAGTATCCCCGTGGGCGGCGGCGGCTGTCAACCGCGGTCGGGACGGCGGCCATGGGAGGCGCCGGGGCCGCGCGGGCCGGCGGCCGCCGCGATGGGGGGGAGGCCCATTCGCGTAGAGTGGCGTGCGTCCATGCCCGCCTTCCTGGTCTGGCTCTCCCGGCTGCTGCCCACGAACCCCATCGTGATGCGGCTGGTGCAGGGCGGCTCCCGCCGCATGCGCCACCTGCTCATCCGGGGCGGGTACCTGGCGCTCATGATGGTCCTGCTCTTCTTCTCCCTGGTGGGACCGGGGACCTCGCTCAAGGATCTGGCCCAGCGCGGCGCGTCCGCGAGCACGCTGGCGGCCTTTGCCCAGGTGGGCCTCATCTGCGTGCTCACCCCCATCTTCCTGGCCGGCGCCATCGCCCAGGAGTCCAGCCCGCGCACGTGGGAGATCCTGCTCACCACGCCGCTCAACGCCGCGCAGATCGTGCTGGGGAGCCTCTTTGGACGGCTCTTCTTCGTCTTCGCCCTGCTCCTGGCGGCGCTGCCGCTCTTCGTGGTGACGCAGGCCTTCGGCGGCGTGCCGGGGGAGGCCATCGCCGGCAGCACCTGGGTGGCGGCGGCCAGCGCCCTGGTGATGGGCGCGGTGGCGGTGACGCTGAGCGTGGTGGGCGGCGCGGGGAAGCGATCCGTCTTCGTCTTCTACGCCGCGGTGACCGTCTACCTCTTTGGGACCTGGGCGGCGGACCGGGCCCTGCGCGTCCCGGTGGCGCCGGGATCCGACGCCTCCTTCACCACGTTCTTCACGCCGCTCAACCCCTTCCTGTCGCTCGAGTCCATGCTGATGTCCAACGCCTACCAGCCGCGCGAGATGGCCGGCAGCGGGATGGGCGCGGTGGTGGAGGCGTGGATGGGGCGCCCGGTGGCGGTGTACGGGTGGCTGAGCATCCTGGTGAGCGCGGCCCTCATCGTCTGGTGCACCGTGAGCGTGCGGGCCATCGGAAGCCGCAGCGCCAAGGTGCCGCTCCTGCGACGCCTCCTCTCCCGGGAGAGCACGCGGGGTGAGCGGCCCGCGCGGCACGTGGGTCAGAACCCCATCGCCTGGCGCGAACGTCACCTGCGCTCCGGGAGCGCGGCCGCGATGGCCGGGCGCTGGATCTTCTTCGGCGCCGGCATCGCGGCGAGCCTGGTCATCCTGACCCTGCATCGGAGCGGCGCCCTGGACGCCGCGGGCCTCAGGCTGGCCCTGGGCACGCTGGTGGGCGCGGAGACGCTGGTGGTGCTGCTCACGGCGCTCAACCTCAGCGCCACCGCCGTCAGCCGGGAGCGCGAGGACGGCACGCTGGACATCATCCTCACCACGCCGATCCAGCCCGGGCCGTACATCGCAGGGAAGCTGCGCGGCCTGATCGAGTTCCTGACGCCGATGATCGTGGTGCCGATCCTGTCGCTGCTTCTCGCGGGCGGATACGTGATGGCGGGGGGCTTCGGTGCCCCGGGTGGCGTGACGGTGGCGGAGACGGTGGGGACCGCCACGGTGAAGCTCCCGATCGTGCTTCCGGAGGGGGCGCTGGCGTTCGCGCTGGCGTTCGTGGCCTTCACCGCCTTCTGCACCATGGTGGGACTGCAGTGGTCCATCCGCAGCAAGGGCACCATCGGCAGCACGCTTGCCGCGGTGGCCGTGGTGGCGGCGGTGGCGGGCGTGCTGGGTCTCTGCGGCGGCGCCGCAGGCTCCGCGATGCCCTACGTGGGTGCGGTGCTTTCGGCGCTCAGTCCCGCCAACCTGCTGGTGGCGATCGTGCAGCCGGGCATGGCCATCTCCGCCAGCCTGGAGGATCCCGCCGCGGCCCGCTGGGCCCTGCTCATCGGCGCCGCGATCGCCGCCGCCGGCTACGCGGCCACGGTGGTGGGCATGCACACCACCATGAAGCGAACGTTCATGATGACCGTCCGGCGCCTGGCAGGAACCGCCTGATTCGAGCCGGATCCGCGCCGTCACGGCGCTGCGTTCGTCTCTGAAGGCTGCCCAACCACGGCTGACGGAGCCACGAAGCCTCCGATCCTTCCGGCCCTCCTGCGACTCCTGAGCAGGTCTCCGAAGGGGTTTCACCCTTCGATTCGCGCGGCTCCATGTTGTGGTGTTGACGCGTGTGGCTATTCTCGGGGCGCGCCTGTCGCGGAGCCGCCGGTACGCCGGTGGCTGCCCGACGACTCCTCGACGGCAACGTGGAGGTGCGCCATGACAAGTCCGTCCCGGATCGCTGCCTTCGCCGCCGCGCATGCGGTGGCGTCCTCATTCGCGTTGTGCGCCGGTGTCCTCGCCGCTTCGGCGCCGGACAGCGGCGGGACGGAGTTCCGGCTCTCGGGATCCGGCGAAACCGGGGGAGTCGCGGGAGAGGTGCCCGGCGCCTGCGGGTCCGTGACGCTCACGCAGAGCGTCTCGTACGCGCCGGGGGCCGGGGTGGGATGCGGCACTCCCAGCACCACGTCCCTCAACGGATGGGCCCGCGCGTTCGCGATCGCGCCCGGCGCGAACTTCGTCGTGAACTGCGTGGACTTCGGAGTGGACGTGAACACGGGTCCTGCGTTCACCGTGACCGTCAACGTCTTCACCGGCGTGCCCACCGGGCCGTATGGAGCGCTCGTCCTGCGCGGTTCGCTGCCGGTGACCGTCCCGGCCGGTGCCGCCGCCACAATCCTGAAGGCGGACTTCGCGGGCGCGGGCGCGCCGGTGGTGGTGCCTGGCGGGTCGACGATGGTGGTGGAGGTGCTCGCGCCGAGTCGATACCCCGCGGACGGAGGCGATGGGTTCTCCTTCTTCATGGGCGCGAACGCCGCCGGCCAGACCGGGCCCAGCTACCTGCGGGCGCCGTCGTGCGGTGCGTCCAGCTTCGTCGACATGGCCGGACTGGGGTTCCCCAGCACCCACCTCGTGATGCGGGTCGATGGCGGGCCGCTCGAGTGGTGGGTGGTCGAGGTGAAGAACAACAGCGGCCAGGCGGCGGCGGATCTCCACCTGGACTTCTCCGGGACCGGCGGCAGCACGTTCGTCCCGCCCGGCCTGGTGATGACGGCCGGACCCTGCCCGCCGGCGGCGGTGGCCTCCAACGGGACCCCCGGATCCGCGGTCGACATCGACTGGAACGCCGCGTGCGTACCGCCGGACACGTACGTGGCCTTCCTGATGGGGACGCCCACGGGCCCGGTGTCGTTCAGCGGCGGCTACTGGACGGACGTCAACGGCCAGAACATCGGGACCATCGCCCCCGATCGCGTCTCGCTGCGGGCGATCGGCGGCGGTGGCGGCTTCCCGCCTCCGCCGAAGCCGTTCTGGGCCGTGAAGCGACAGATCCGCTACATCGGGAACCCCGTCTACTCGGCCTGGGCCAAGCCGCCGGGCCAGTGCTGGCAGCGCTGGTGCTGCTTCGACGTGGGACAGCTCTGCTGCTTCGATCGCAGGATCCTCTGCTTCTTCCCCACGCGGCTGGCGCGGCTGCTGGAGCTGATCGGCCCGCCCTTCGGCGGGAACTGCTGGCGGCTCACGCCGTGGCGCCTCTTCGCCAAGAACGGGAACCCCGTGTGGATCCTCCAGGTCACCACGATCCCGCCGCCACCCTGGGAGCCGCAGAATCCACCGGGCGGTCCGCCGCCCCAGAAGCCCCTCTTCTTCGCGCTGAACGAGCACGAGCTGGCGCAGGAGCGGCTCGAGGTGATCGAATCCGACGACTTCGGGGCGACGTCGCAGGCGTCGGCTGATTTCGCGTCCTCGTTCTTCGACGTTTCGAACAGCCTGGCCATCCCCACCAACGACCAGTCCCTCCCGCCCATCCTGGGCTTCAACAACCTCTGCATGGCGATGGCGCCCCGCTACACGGCGGCCGCGGACGCGCTCATCCCGATCGAACTGGAGCTGCTGCAGCTGATCGGCCAGCAGCCGCTCCCGGAGTTCCAGTCCATGCTCGTGTCGGTCCAGGGGCTGGAGCAGGATCTGCGGCAGATCTCCGCGGGGCTTGCCACCGGGCACCCGACGAACCCCGCGCCGTACTTCGACGCCGCGGCGCGCTGCAACCAGCTCGGGGCCACGCTCCTCTCCGCCTCAGGGAACCACCCGCGCTACCTGCACGCCCAGCAGACGCTGGCGGACATGGCCGCCGGGATGCAGGTCTCCGGCAGCATGGTGCAGACGGGGCTTCCCGCGTTCGGCCAGCAGGACACGTTCCTCTGGGGGCAGGTGGCGCGCTTCCGTCCCATGGCGGAGTCGTTCGCGCTGGCCACGCTTCCGCACGTTCGCGCCACGCTGGACCTCCAGCTCCCATCCTGGGGACCGGAGACCGGGCAGGTGGTGTGCCACGTGATCGGGGACGGCCCGGATGCGATGCTGGCCGCGGACGCCCTTCACGTGAACGAGCGGGGGCACGTCTACGTGAGCGGCTTCGACCTCGATGGATCGAGTCAGGCCCAGTACTGGTTCAAGGGACCCACGAACCTCGCGGCGGCGCTGACCGGTCCGGCCGCGGACGGCAGCGAGCTGCCCGCGATGACGCTCGTCAACGGAGACGCGGACGGCAACAACTGCGTGGATTCCGCCGACCTGCTCTACGTGCAGGCCACGATGGGGCAGGGCGGGGAGTTCGCGCCGCAGGTGCCCTCCAGCGACGTGAACCGCGACGGCTTCGTGGACGGGCAGGACGAGTCCATCGTGCTGGCGGCGATGGGAGCGTGCGGCGCACTCCCGCCGGGGGCGTGCGACGGGGATCTGACCGGCGATGGCGTGGTGGACGGGGCCGATCTCGGCCTGGTCATCGGTCACTGGGGAGAGGCCGGCCCGGCCGGAGACGCCAACCACGACGGCATCGTGGACGGAGCCGACATCGGGTTCGTCATCGGCCACTGGGGACCGTGTCCGGGCGGCTGAGCGCCGCGCGGGCTCAGCCCCAGTTGCCGATCAGGAAGCCCAGGTCCGCGCCGTCCACGGCGCCGCTCTGGTCGTAGTCGCCCACGCCTGGGTTGCCCCAGTTGCCGATGAGCAGCCCCAGGTCCGCGCCGTCCACGTGGCCATCGCCATTCAGGTCCGCGGGATTGGCGGGCCCGAGCACCAGCATGGCGCTGTCCATCGCCACCGGGGCGCTGCGGCCGAACTGCACCCACAGATCGTGCGCGGTCTGGCCGGCGGTGTTGGTGACGTTCGCGTCCCGGAGGAAGTCCATGTACTCCTTGGTGGAGGTCTGGTAGTAGAGCGTCACCACCGCGTGGGTGGCGCCCGGCGGGATGGCGAAGAGGGTGTCATCCCAATACTGGCCATCGGCGTAGACGGCGTCCACCGGCGGGCAGCCTGCGGCCGCGAAGGCGGCGTTCGTGAAGCCGCGCGGGGGAATGCGGTTGTCCTTGAACTTGGTGTTGGCCAGCGCCAGCCGGAAGTTCTCGCCCGCGGGCAGCCCGGTGAGGGCGGCCACGGACTCGTCGATCCCGTGCCTGGCCTCGTAGACCTTGGTGTCCGCGGTGGTGAGCTCCGCGGTCGCGTCGTCGTAGGCGCCGCGCTCCGCCACCAGCGACTCGGAGTCGTCGTAGAAGCGCACGTTCACCCAGATGCGCCGTCCCTCCGGGTATCCGGTGGGGAGCTTGTGGCCGGTCTGGTTGATGACCCGGACCTTCAGCTGGCCGCCCGCCTGGGAGAGCTCCATGTCGCTCGCGTCCCGCAGGAACTGGGAGTTGCGGGCGCGGGCCGCGTCCAGGCGATCCGTCGTGAGGCCGAGGGACTCCGCGTCTCCACCCAGCTGGTACGCCACGGCATCCACCATCCAGGTGTTGGATCCGAGGAAGGAGTGCTGCGGCATGTCCGGGCGCTGGAAGAAGGGCGGGTTCTCCCAGAAGACGCAGCCGCCGCCCACCTGGTCCGGCATGTGGCAGTCCTGGCAGGAGTGCATCGGGCCGGTGTTGGCGCCGCCGAAGCGGTTGTCCGGGAAGGAGACGCCGGTGGTGGCGAATTCGCTGTTGGCCCACTCCGAGTAGGTCCGCTGCTCCGGGAACATGTCCATGGGGTCCTGCGTGGGATGCGGCGCATCCAGGCGACCCACGGCGTAGGTGCCGTTGGGTTGCTTCACGAAGACCGGGTTGCTCACGTCATGGCAGGTGCCGCAGAAGTCGCTCGAGCGGTGGAAGGGCGAGGTGATGAGATCCACCGGTTCGCCCAGCTCGCTGATGCCGTGGTAGTTGATGGGCACGTCGCTGAAGGGGCCGCGGCGCACGTCCCGCGGATCCACCACGTAGCGACCGTTGCCGTGGCCGGTGGGCAGCAGCCCGTCCGCCTGGAGCGCCGTGATGATCTCCACGTCCGGCGTCGGGTCGGCGTTGTCCGGGTAGCCGACGGCGCTCCCCGCTCCCAGCACCGGGTTCACCACGCGATGGCAGAAGTGGCAGTTGATGCCGTCGAAGTCGTCGTAGATGAAGTCGTCGATGGTGCCGCTGCTGCTGCGTCCGCCCAGCCACGCGCCCGGCGAGTGGCAGCGGATGCAGAACTCGCCGGCAAGGTGCACGTCCTGGTTGGCGATCGCGAGCGCCGCGTGCCACACCGGATCGCGCGCGGACTGGGCCATCGCGGAGGTGACCCAGCTGTCGAACGGCGCGAACGTGGGCGAGTACTCGCTGTGGCAGAACGTGCAGTTGGTGGAGGGGTAGATGCGGGCGAACTCGAGTCCGCTGGGGTCCGGCTGCGTGCCGGGCTGGAGGAAGTCCTGGAGAGTGGCGGGCACCTGCGTCTGTCCGCCGCCCGGGCGCCCTGCGGCCACCGGCGCCAGGAAGAGGATGGTGGCGGTGCCGAGGAGCAGCGCGCCGGCCGCCACCGCGGGGGCGCTCCGTCTCCGCCTGGAGTCGCGGCGACCGGACATTGCGGAGCGAGCGGTGGAGCGGAGAGAGTGGTGGTGCGGCATACGGACTCTGTGGTGCAGTTGAACGCCCAGTGAGCCCCGAAGGATAGCCGGGGCCCAATCGAAGTCGACCGCCTGTGCGGCTCTCTGCAGGCGAAGGTGGCGTGACGAACGGGCGCGGTCAAGCTCTGCGTTCTGGCCCCGCGCGAAACCGATCAGAGTTCCGCGATGCGGGTCCGCGACGATGTGGCGGGCGGCGATTCGAGGCCCATAATCCGGCAAACCGTGAGGCCATCGGGGCCGCGTTCGCTTCTTGGTGCAGTGGACCCCCACCGCTACCATGGCCCCCCCTTGGGCGGGCTGGGGGCCATGTCTTGGAGGCGTCAGCGATGAAGCGATCGAACGTGGGATCCGTTGGGCGGTGTGGTCTTCGGTCCGGCCCCGGGCGTGCCGCGTGGTGGGCGCTGGTGGCGGCCGCCACGGCACTCCCGGCTGTCTCCGCCTCCGCCGGGGCGGTGGAGATCAGCGGGCACGTGGTGTGCACTGGCGCCGGTGACCCCACGGACCCCAACAAGAGCGTCTGGCTTTCGAACCACAAGGACTATTCGCAGAGCATCGTGCCCGCCGGTCTGCCGCCGGTGGTCGAGGTGGCGGCAGGCGGCTTCCACACGCTGGCAAGGACCAAGTCCGGCCTGCTGGTCGCGTGGGGTCTGACTGACGCCGGCCAGGGGACCGTGTCCACCACCATCGGCGCGTGCAGCGCCATCGCGGCGGGCTGGAAGCACAACGTGGCGGTTCGCGTGGACGGCAGTGTGGTGGCGTGGGGCCTCAACAACTCCGGTCAGTGCGACGTGCCGGAGATCTCGGGCCCGTGCGTGGCGGTCTCTGCGGGCGTGAACCACTCCGTGGCGCTGGGCGCGGACGGCACCGTCCACTGCTGGGGGAGCAATGAAAACAACCAGTGCGCCGTGCCGGCGAACCTCCCCGCATGCATCGCCGTCGCCGCCGGCGGCTTTCACACGCTGGCGCTGGCCGCGGACGGCACGGTGTGGGGCTGGGGCGGCAACAACGGCGGGCAGGACTTCGGGCAGGGGATTCCCCCCGCGGATCTCGGGCCGTGCGTGGCGATCGCGGGCGGGCGCAATCACTCCGCAGCCCTCCGCGCTGACGGCACCATCAGGGCCTGGGGCTACAACTGTTGCGGACAGATCCCGAACGGCATGCCCATCCCGGGACACCCGGACTGGTGGGACGGAGCGACGGGTTCAACGTTCGCTGCGGTGGCGTGCGGCCAGTGGCACACCATGGGCGTGGTGCCGGAGCAGCTGGTGGCGTTCGGCTGGGGAGACAACAGCTCCGGCCAGACGCTGCCGGTGGTACCCGGTGGGCGAATCGTGGGACTGAGCTGCGGCGCCTTCCACACCGTGGTCCTGGTGGGGACGGACTGCGACGGCAACGGAATACTCGATGACCTGGAGATCGACGCGGACCCTGGGCTGGACTGCGATGGCAGCGGCACGCTCGATGAGTGCGAACCCGTGACGGCCGACACCGTGCGCCAGTGGCGCAGTGGCGACTCCGGTGCCTTCAACGACGCCGCGAACTGGTGTCCCGCGCCGCCGAGCCCCTCCTCCCGCGTGCTCTTTCCCCGCGATGGCGAGTACACCGTCTCCTTTGCCACCAGCCGCACCACGCGGAGCGCCGCCGTGAGCGCAGGCGACGTGACGCTGGCCCTCAACGGACGCACCTGGACGCTCCAGCACCTTCCGGAGCCGGCCCAGGCGCAGCTGACGGTGGGGGTGGAGCCGGAACAGCCGGCGGTCCTTCGCATGGTGGGGGGAACGGTGCTGAGCAGTTACGCCGCGGTGGGCGTGGAGCCGGGTGCCGCGGGCATCCTGGAGATCGGTGCCGGCTCCAAGCTCACCACCCTCTCCGAGCTCTGCGTGGGCTGCGGCGGCGTGGGGGCCATGGACCTGGCCGCCGGCGGCCGCGCCGTAAGCCAGAAGGCCATCATCGGCTCCCAGGCGGGGAGCTGGGGCGAAGCGAGCGTGCACGGCGCGAACAGCGAGTGGGAGGCGGCGCTCGGGATCGACGTGAAGAACGGGACGCTGGTGCTGCGCGACGGTGGAGTGATCGACTCTCCGGCACTCGGCGTGGTGATCTACTCCAACGGCTCGCTCCACGCGGACGGCGTCATCAACGGACCCGTGACGAACTTCGGAACCGTCCGGGGCGCCACGACCACGGGCACGGGCCAGCTGCTGGTGAACGGCTTCTACCAGCAGATTGCGGTGCAGCCGGAGCTGGGGAATGCCTCCGGGTCCCTGCGGGTGGACCTCGTGCCGGGTCCGAACGGTCCCACCTGCGACAACATCGTGGTGACCGGCGGCGCCAGCCTCGGTGGCGGCCTCTTCGTCTCGCTGCCCAAGGGCGACCCGGGCTCTGTGAGCGCGGTCCCGGTGATCACGTCGGCAGGCGGGTTCGTGGAGGGACACGATCGCTTCGACGTGGCGGTGATGCCCGCCATCGGGAGCGGCAAGTTCCTGAAGGTGAATCAGGGCGGTACGTCCTTGGCCCCGGGCGCGGTCACGCTGAGCCTGGAGGACCTGGCCACGCTCATGGGGTTCGGCCAGCCGGGGGGCCCGTCGCTGCCGGCGCTGCCCGCGGCGGCGTGCGCCGCCGATGTGGACGGGAACGGCACCGTCGATCTCGCGGTGGCGCTCCAGGGCGCCACGCCGCAGGACGCAGGGGCGCTCATCGTCTTCCAGAACGACGGCAACGGCCAGCTGGCGGGAACGGTGCAGATCCCGCTCGGGCAGGACCCGGCGGCGCTCGTCTCCGGCCGCTTCCGACCCAACGGCCCGGTGGATCTGGCGGTGGTGAACCGCGGCAGCGAGAGCGTGCAGGTGCTCCACAACAGCGGGAGCGGCATCTTCACGCCAGGACCCTCCGCCGCGCTCGGCGCCGGGTCGCAGCCCGTGGCTCTCGCGGCGCTCGCGCCGCCAGGCGGAGCGCAGGACGGCGGACAGGACGGTCTGGTGGTGATCAACCAGGGCTTCGGAACGGCGGTGGTGTTCGGGACGGAGGGCGGCACGCTCACGGTCAAGCAGATCCTGCAGGCGGGGTTCGTGCCCTCATCCGTATCCCCGGCGGATCTCGACAACGACCGCGACACGGACATGGTGGTCCCCGGCCAAGGTTCGCCGCAGGCCCTGGTGTTCCCATACGACGCGGGGCGCGGTGGCTACGGCGATCCGGTGGTGGTGCAGGTGGGGGAGGGTCCGACGGGCGTCCTCACCGCGGATCTGGACGATGACGGCTGGCAGGACTTCGTCACGGTGAGCGCTGGGGGCGCCACGGTGAGCGTGGTGCTGAACCGGACGGCCGAGCTTGGAGCGATGGGGTTCGCCCCGGCCGTCACGCTGCCAACCGGCGCCAACCCCGCGTCCATCCTCGCGGAGGACCTGGACCAGGACGGGGATCTGGACCTCGCGTACCTCGAGGACGCGGCATCGAATTCGGATCGGGGCGCGCCCCCTGCGCTCCGGGTGGTGGGCATCCTCCGGAACGACCTGGCCCGCTCGCCGCAGGGGAATTCCCTGGTGCTGGCGCCGGATGCGTCGGTGGTGGCCAGCGGCACGCCGCTGGTGCTGCTGGCGGCGCCGTTCGACGCCATTGCGGGTCCGGACCTGGTCACGCTGAACGCCGCAGGGAGCCTGGGGGCGGCTGCGGGCGGACCCGTGGCCACCGTGGAACTCAGAGGCTCCACACCTTCACTGCCGTGCGTGCCGGCGGACCTGGACTGCAATGGCGTGGTGAACGGCGCGGACCTGGGAGTGATGCTGGCCTCGTGGGGCCCGTGTCCCGGCTGCGCCGCGGACGTCAATGGCGACGGGGTGGTGAACGGCGCGGATCTCGGCGTGCTGCTGGCGTCATGGGGCGGCTGAGGCGGAGGGGAACTCCCGTTCCACCCGCAGCCGCAGCGCGTCGCAGTACGGGATCGCGGGCATCCGCGCCGCCGTCGTTCGCAGCGCTGCGGCGATCCGCGGCAGCTCCGGATCCGCTGCGTCGCGGGCCAGGAGTGCCAGCTCCAGGCCGCACTCCGTGGCGTCCACCGGGTCCCCTGCCGGCTCGCTGAGTGCGGCCACCTCCCTGGCCAGGGCCGCGCGAACCGCCGCGGTGTCCGCGGGTGCCGCCTTCAGTTCCCGCAGGCACCTGGCCTGCTCCTGCAGGAGCGTCCGCCGGGCCCAGGCGGCCATCGGGGAGCGACCGGAGATGGCGGGGGACCCCAGGTGGCCGCGGGCCGCGTCCAGCGCCTCCTGATGGCGCCCCTGGGCGCGCTGGGCCATCACGCCCGCCACGGCCAGCGCGGCGCGGCGGGTGGGGGT
Source organism: Phycisphaerales bacterium (assembly GCA_046350535.1). Taxonomy (GTDB): domain Bacteria; phylum Planctomycetota; class Phycisphaerae; order Phycisphaerales; family SM1A02; genus VGXK01. The sequence goes on along the minus strand of JAXMAG010000001.1, from coordinate 2,829,424 downwards.
GAGGACCTTCTCCTGCGGCAGCGAGAGCCGCGCCGCCAGGTCCGTCAGAGCACGCTCCACCTGGGCCAGCTGCCGGGCTGCGTCCCCGCCGCGCCGCAGCTCCACGAGCGCCCGCGTGCGCTGGAGCGTGACGTCCATCAGGTGCTTGAGCACCAGTTGATCGGCGCGGGGCAGTTCCGCCAGAGCCCGCAGATCCTGCTCCTGCGCTGCGGCGGCGTGCGGCTCCAGGCCGTCCCAGTCGGCGCGGCGCTCCGCCACCTGGGACTGGCGTTCGCGCGCCATGGCGTAATCCGTGCGGCTCTCGATGGTGGCACCCTCCTGGAGGCGCCGCTCCAGGATCACCGCGGCCGCCGCGAACTCCTCCTGCGCCCTTCCGAGCTCCATCTGGGAAAGGAGGAAGTCCCCGGCTGAGAGGCAGTCGAGGGCCATCTCCCGGTCCAACCGAGTGGAGCCGGCGTCGTCCGATCCCAGGGAACGCCGGATCCGGCGCATCTCCTCCGCGATCTGTCGGCCTTCCGTCGCAACCGCGCGGCCCTCGGCCTGCTGCGGCGACAGGGTGAGAAGGAGCCTCAGGAGCTTGACGAGCGCCTTCCGCTGGGCTAGGTCCGCCGCCGTCGGCGAGACGCCGTGTTGCTGGAGCTGGCGCCGCTGCTCAAGGCTGTCGCGGTATGCGGCCTCCGCCTCCTTCATGGATCCCTTGGCCAGGAGCACGTCTCCGCGCTGGAGCGTGGTGGTGGCGCGGAGGAGCGCCAATTCCGGGGTGGGCGGCACCTGCCGGGCCTCGAGTTGGGCCAGCACGCTCTCCGCCTCGTCCACCTCGTGAAGGCCGGCATCGAAGGAGCCGTCGCGTTCATGCGCCTCCGCCATCCAGAGGTGCATGCGAACCAGGGAGACCGCGACGCTGGTCAGCACTTCCGGGGAGGCGCCGGCGTCCGTGCCGGCGGGCGCGTCCAGGTGGTTGGTCCAGCGGGCCTTGCAGAGTTCCGTGAGCGCCCGGAGTGCTGCGACGGCGCCGGGGGCGTTGGTGGAGTTGGCGGCGGAAGGCCCCAGTTCCTGGCGGAATTCGTCCAGCGTCTCCGCAGCCCGCTCCATGCTCTTGCTGGTGCGCCGCTCCCGCGCTTCCGCCTTCCCCGCCCGGAGCTCCTCCTGCTGCCGCGCGATCTGTTCCTGGACGCGGGCCGCTTCCGCAACCTCCGCCTGGAGCGACGCCATTCGCCACGCCACGATGGAGGCCAGGGCCACCAGTGCGCCCGTGGCAGCCGTGACCTTCAGGCGGTTCCGCCGGATGAACTTCCCGGCCCGATAGAGCGCCGATGGCGGTGCAGCCTCCACCGGGAAGCCCTGGAGGTGCCTCCGGATGTCCTCCGCCATGGCTTGCGCCGACGGATACCGGCGCAGGGGCTCCTTGCGCATGGCCATCAGCACGATCCAGTCCAGGTCTCCGCGCAGCTGCCGCTCCAGGTGCACCGGCGTCGCGTCGCGGCGGCGGCTGATCTCCGCGGGATCGAGCGGGGGGAGCGAGGCCCGGGGTCCGCTGCGGGCCGGCGGAGGGGGAGCGGTCGACGGGTGGCGCACCGCGGCGCTGGGAGCCTGCGGGCGCTCTTCGCAGATGATGCGCCGCGACTCCTGGTCCAAGCGGTCCGTGAGGACGTAGGGGCGCTGCCCGCAGAGGAGTTCGTAGAGGAGGACGCCCAGGGAGTAGATGTCGGAGGAGGTGGTGACCGGGTCCCCGCGCATCTGCTCCGGCGAGGCGTACTCCGGTGTGAAGCCGGAGTTCCGGTCTCCGGTGGTGCCGCCGCCCAGCGCCGCGCCGAGGTCCGCGGACACCAGCATGGCCACGCCGAAGTCCAGGAGCTTGGGCGTCCCGTCGGCGGTGACCAGGATGTTGCCGGGCTTGATGTCCCGGTGGACCACCAGGTTCTGGTGCGCGGCGTGGACCGCGGAGCACACCTGGCAGAAGAGCTCCAGGCGCTGCTGCACCGTCGCCCTCTGCGTGTCGCACCACTCGCTGATGGGCAGCCCCTCCACGTACTCCATCACGAAGTAGGGCCGCCCGTCCGGCGAGACGCCCGCATCGTGCACGCGGGCGATGTTGGGATGGTTGAGCGCAGAGAGAAGCTGCGGCTCCCGCAGGAAGCGCTTCGCGAGGTCCGGCCGCACGCGGTCCGCGCGCAGGATCTTGATGGCCACCGTTCGTGCAAACGGCTCCACCTGGGTGGCCCGGAACACCTCCGCAAAGCCGCCCTCTCCCAGCCGGTCGTCCAGCCGGTACAGGCTGTCAGCCGGCCACACCGGAAGCTGCGACGCGGGGGGCATCTGCGGGGATCCGGCGGCATGGGCCCCGGTGGCGCCCTCCGCGTTGCGGGCCACCGCCTGGCGGGCCGCATCCGCGAGGACGGCGTCCTCCGCGCTGGGCTCCCCCTCCGCCAGCCGCAACATCTCCGCCACGGCGCGGTGGAGGTCCGCGTCGCCCGCGGTCAACCTTCGGGCGAGCTCATCGCGCTCCCGTGGGAGTGCCCGCTGGAGCTCCTGGAAGATCTCGATGGCCCGTCCCCAGTCAGGCTCCGCCATGGCCGCAGGATATCCACGGGTGCCCTCCGCGGATCCGGGCCGGGGGATCCTCGCCGCTACAGGAGGCGGCGGTTCACGTACGCCAGAAGGAAGGCCCGCGCCGCGGACCACTTCTTCTCCACGAGCGACACGGAACACTCCAGACAACCGGCGATCTCGGCGTTGGTCATGCCCCCGAACACCTTGAAGACGATCAGATCCACCAGATCCGAACGCTGCTCGTTGAGGGTCGTGAGCGCCTCGTCAAGGTCCAGTGTGAGATGCGGGTCCGAACCGGTGAGGATCCTTCCGGCGGTCTCCGCGAGTCCCAGCCGAACCTGCGCGGTGGCCTCGGTGGCCACTGCCTTGCGCCGGGCGGCATCCACCAGCACCTGGCGCATGGCCCGGGCGGCGGTCATCAGCAGGTGTCTCCGGTCGTTGAAGGTGTTGTGCCCGCCGGCGCCCAGCTTCACCCACGCCTCGTTGGCCAGCGCCGTGGCGGAGAGCGTGTGTCCGGGGCGTTCGCCCTTCAGGAGGTGTCCGGCGATCTCCCGCAGGCGGGCGTAGGTCTCCGCATCCACGGAGTCCAGGTGGCGGGGCCGGTCGGGTCCGGTTCGAGCGGGCGCGGAATCGGGCATCTGGCACTCCTTTGAGCTCCGGCCGGGCGCATGCTGCCCGGCCCGGGACCCGCGGGGCCATCCCGCGGGGGTCCCCCCACTGAAGCGGATGGCCTCCGCGGGACCGTACGGAATTCCGGAGCGTTCCGGCCTGGGATCCCTAGCGCGAACGGCTATCGGCCGCCCGCGGCATTCGCGGCGGTACCGGCCCCGCCCGCGCCGTCCCCCGGCGGGGCCGTCGCCGGCTCCTGGCCCATTCGCCTCTCCACGCCCGCCATCAGGGTCCGCTCCATGGCGTCGTCCCGCGCCACCGGCGTCCACTGCGTGGGCGCGCTGGTGGCCGGGTCCTCTTCGCGCCGCTCCACGCGGTTGGTGACGGTGTCCGTCCAGGTGGTGGTGAGGGAGAGCGACCAGTTGCCGGGCTTCAGGCCGGGCGTGAAGCCGCGTTCGATGAACACCCACGCCCGCAGCTCGACGGGGCCGTCGTAGTGCTCCAGGTCGAAGCGGGCCCGATCCTCCCGGCCGCCCGGCACGTCCGGTCCGCGCAGCGCGCCCTGGCCGCCGGCCGCGGGGAGCGTGAAGCCCACGGGCACGAACTCGAAGCGGAGCCGCCGGCGTTCGTACTGCAACGTGGCTTGCGTGGTCTGCTGGAGACCGGAGGAGTCCAGGCGCCACGGCTCCATGAGGGAGCCCACGTGCCGAGGGGTGGTGTCGATCACGCCGATGCCGCGATCCGCGAGGAGCGCCGGCATCCCGGCGTCACGGGCCGCGTCGAGGCAGGCGTCGAAGGCGCGGCGGTACTCCGCGGAGGGGAGCGTCAGCGTGGCCGGGCCGTCCATGGTGTTGCACCCGGCGATGACGGCCCCGGCCGCGGCCGCGGCGAGGAGCGCCGGCAGTGCCGCGCCTCCGCTCCGGTCTGGTGCTCCCGCGCTCCGGTCCACGGCGCGGAGACTACCCAACGCGGATGCGCGGGTCCACCCACGCGTAGAGCACGTCCACCGCCAGATTCAGGAGAACCAGCAGCGTGGAGTAGACCAGCACCACCCCCATCATCACGGTGATGTCCTTGGAAAGCACCGCGTCCACGAAGTGGCGCCCGATCCCCGGGACCGCGAAGACCTTCTCCACCACGAAGCTCCCGGTGAGCGCCACTGCGGTCGCGGGCCCCAGGTAGCTCAGCACCGGGAGGAACGCGTTCTTGAGGGCGTGGCGCACCGCGGCCCGCCGGCGCGACATCCCCTTGGCGCGGGCCGTGCGAACGTGGTCCGTGGACATCTCGTCCATCATGCCGTAGCGCACCAGGCGGGCGATGTACGCCGCGAAGGGGAGGCTGAGCGTGATGGCGGGGAGAACGATGGAGGCGGGCGTGCCCCAGCCGCCCACGGGGAACCAGCGGAGCCACGCACCCCCCACCAGGAGGAGGACGCTCCCGGTGACGAACCCGGGCAGGCTGATTCCCACGAGCGCCACCGCCTGGGTGCCCGCATCCGCCCAGCCGCCGGGCCGCAGGCCGCCCACCACGCCGGCGCCCAGCCCCACCGTGAGCGCGATCAGCATCGCGGCCGCGCCCAGCGTGACGGAGACCGGGATCCCGTCCGCCAGGATCTCGTTGACGGTCCAGTCCGGGTTGCGAAGGCTGGGTCCCAGGTCGAACGGCGCCGGCGCCCGCCCGAGCGCCCAGCTGACGCCGGTGGCGCGGCCCAGGTAGCTGAAGTAGAACGCCACCGGATCGTCCAGGCGGTACTGCCGCTTCATGGCCGCCTGCACCTCCGCGGGCGGCCGCCGTCCCTCCGGCGCCTCCAGCGGGTTCCCCGGGATCAGCCACGCCAGCGCGAACGTGATCGTGTAGACCGCGAGCACGATCAGCGGGAGCTGCAGGAGCCGCCGCAGGATGAGGCCGCTCACGGCCGGGACTCCGCGCCGGGCTTCACCTTCACGCGCCCCAGGTACTGCTCGAGGCGCGGGTGGCTCGTGATCCCCTCCACGCGCGCCGGGTGGTACATGGTGATGGTGAGGTAGGTGCAGAGCGGGAGCATCGGGAGGTCCCGATCCACGAGGATGGACTCCGCGCGGGAGAGGATCTCCAGGCGCGCCGCGGGATCCGGCTCGCGGGCCGCCTGGGCCAGGAGGGCGTCGAACTCCGGGTTGGAGTAGCCACGGTCGTTGTTGCCGTCGCCGGTGCGGCTGGACTCCAGGTAGGTCATCGGATCCGGGTAGTCCCCGTACCAGCCGCCACGGGCCACCATGAAGTTCCCGCTGCGGAGATCCTCCTTGTAGAGCTTCCCCTCCTTGGGGCGCAGCTCCACGTGCACGCCGAGGTGGCGCTGCCACATGCCGCGCAGGGCCATGGCGAGGTCCTGGTAGCGGGGGCTGCCTGTCGAGTACAGCACGTCCACGGTGGGGAAGGGCTCGCCGCGTTCGTTCTCCACCCAGCCGTCTCCGTCGCGATCCTCCCAGCCCGCCTCGCGCAGCAGGGCGGCGGCCGCCGCGGGATCGAAGTCCAGGCCCCGCGGCGAGCGATAGCCGGCGATGGTGCCGGGCGGGACCAGGACGTTCGAGACCGGCTCCCGCAGGCGGGTGACGCTCTCCGTGATGGTGGCCTTGTCCGCGGCCATCGTGAAGGCCCGCCGGATGCGCGGATCCGCGAACGGATTGGGACGCGGCGGCACCCCCGGAAGCGTGGGGCGGCAGTTGTAGCTGAAGAAGTCCGTCCCGAAGGAGGGCACCGCGTGCACGTCCGGGCGGCGACCGGCGCGGGCCTCCTCCACCAGGTCCGCGCGGTAGTCCACCAGGAGGTCCGGCAGCCAGTCCGCGGCGCCGCTCTCGATGGCCAGAAGCGCGGTCGCGGGATTCTCGATGGGGATGGCGTCGATCGTGGCGCAGCTGGCGGCGTTCGAAGCCCGGTAGTGGGGATTTCGGCTCATGCGCAGGGAGCGCTTGTAGCGCCAGTGGTCCAGCTGGTACGGGCCGTTTCCCACCAGCGCCCCGCCCTTCAGCCACCCCGGGGAGGTGACCAGCCGTCCGCTGTCCGGCTCCAGCCGGGAGAAGCGATCCAGCGTGGGACGGTGGACCGGCCCGAGCGCGGGGAAGCCGCATGCCTCCAGCCAGTACGGCACCGGCTGCTCCAGCTCCACCACCAGGGTGTCCGGCGCCGGGGCGCGAATGGCCACCGTGCGATCGAACTCCTCCTGCGTGCGCCGCCAGAGCGCCTCCGCGGCGGCCTGCGTCTGCTCCGCCGCGGGGAGGGCCGCGTAGTCGCGCAAGGCCTGGTCCCGCCACTTGAAGAACGCTTCGCCGCCCTTCACGCTGAAGAGGAAGCCGGTGTAGTCCCCCGCCACATCCGGCAGGAGGAGGCGCATCCAGCCGCGGCGGAAATCCTCCGACACCACCGGATCCCCGTTGCTCCAGCGTCCATCCGGGCGCAGGTGGAACTCCCAGCGCCGGCCACCGTCCGCGGACGTCCAGGAGTCCGCCGCGCCGGGGATGGTGCGGCCCTCGGGATCGAACACCGCCAGCGTCTCGTAGAGGGCGCGGGCCATTCGCACGTCCTGCTGGTAGCTCATCCGCTGCGGGTCCAGCGTGAAGACGTCCGACGGATTGATGAAGACGAACTCCGCCCGGGGCGGTGGAGCATCAAGCACCACCGCGGCGCCCAGCACCACGGCCAGCAGCACGATGGGGGCGATCAGCTTGATGCGGGAATCGTACGGAAGCGGCTCAGCCGCCGCCGCGGCTGATCTTGCCGATCAGGTCCGCCAGCTTGCCGGAGTCGTTGAACGCGCGGGAGACGGCCTCGGAGGCGTCCTTCGGCGGCTTCGCGGCCACGGTGCGCACCTCCGCCAGGACCGGCTCCAGCTGCTGGGTGTAGGCGCCCTTGGCGCCGCCCATCACCTGATCCCGCACGATCACCAGCAGACGCTGCACCGTTCGCATGCGGTTCCCGGAGGCATCCGAGGGCACGGCCTTCACCGCGGCCTGGAGGACCCGCACCAGTTCCAGCCGGACGTTCTCCACGCTTGCGGCCGGGAGCCCGCGCCACCTGGCCACGTCACCCAGAGCCACGCCGAGCTGCATCTGCACCACCCAGTTGGTTTCCTGCGTGGCGGCCTCTCGGATCCGGCGGGCCAGGGCGTCCGCCTGGGCGCCGTTGAGCTCCATCGGCGGGTTGGGCCGCGCGATCTGGGCGCAGGCCGAGGCCAGCATCCCGGAGGCGGTGACCCGGAGGGCCTCCGCGGGCTGCTTCTCCACGGAGCTGGCGTCCGCCAGCATCTCCAGCGCCTCGGCGGTGGCCAGGAAGCGGAGGACGGTGATGGCGTTGACCGCCCGGAACTCGTCCTTGGATTCGATGATCGGCTTCAGCTTGGCGCGGACCACGTCGGAGTACGCGCGGCGGAAGATCTCGCTGGCGCCGACGGAGCGCGGCGGCTGGCAGAGGTCCTGCCGGGCTCGAGCCACGTCCGCGGGGTCGCCCTTGGCCAGGAGCGCGGCGCGCTCCTCCACGAACGCATCCACCTTCGCCTTGGCGGCCTCGTCCAGTGGCTGCTTGGTGGTGACCACCTCGGGCGGCAGGTTGGCCGTCTGGGCCAGCGCCGGCAGGGCGGGAGCGAGTGCGAACGAGAGCACCAGGGCTGGGAGAAGACGCCGCATGCGAGGAGGTGGGACGCTATCGGGTGCCGCCGGGGATGTCAAAGAACGCCGCTGTTAGACTCGGGCGGATGACCCTGCACCCGGTGGTCGCCTGCATCGCGCTGCCCTTGGTCCTGCAGGCCGGACCGCGTCCCGCGGAGAGCGCCCCGGGCGTGCAGGGGACCCCTTCCGGGCAGGCCCCGGCGCCCGCCGCGCCCGCCGTTCCCGCGGCTCCCGCGGGTCCCGCAGCTCCCTCAGTTCCCGCGGCTCCCGCCGCTCCCGCCGCTCCCGCCGCCCCCGACGCCCGGGACGGGGGCATCCAGGCTGAGCTGGAGGCGAGCGCCAAGACCATGTTGGCGGAGAGTTGGCTCCGGGAGTCCTACCTCATCCTGGCCACCCCGGACGTGGTGCCGGAGAACATCGCGGCGGCGATGGACCTGGGACTGTCGGCCCTGGAGCTGACGCCGGATCGCGTGGATGGCTGGCGCCTGGTCCTCGGGCTGGCCCAGGTGGCGGAGCCGGGCTTTCCCGGGGCCCGGGACGTGGCCCGCCAGGCGGTCAAGCGGATCGTGAAACTGGATCCGGAGGACCAGGTGGCGCGACTCCTGCGGATCAGCGACACCATCGACGAGATGCCCACAGCTGAAGCCCGCGTGGACGCCTACCGGCGCTTCCTGGCGCCGGAGGTGGTGCCGCAGATCGGCAGCACGGTGGCGGCGCGGCTGGCGTTCGACCTGGCGCTCCTCCTGAACCGGATGGGGGACGTGGATGGCTTCTCCCGCACGCTCGGCCAGGCGGTGGCGCTGGACCCCGCGTTCCCCGCCGCCACGGAGATGGCGGCCGGCTTCTTCCAGGCCCGCGTGAACGATCCGGCCGCATCGGCGGAGCTGCTCATCGCCGCGGTGGTGGCCAACCCCGCCAACGTGCGGGCCTACTCCGCGCTCGGATCGCTTCTCATGCAGGAGGGCGCCTACGACGGCGCGGCCCGGGTCTACCGGCTTGGACTCCTGGCTGCGAACGGTTCCCACAGCAACAGCGCCATCGACGGCATGACCGCGGACCTGGCCCTGGCGCTGTGGGGGCAGGGCAACGTGAAGGACGCGATCACGCTGGTGTCCAAGCGGGTGGCGGCGGTGGATCTGGACTTCCGCGGCCGCGTGCAGCAGGCGAACAAGAACATGCCGCTCGCGGAGGCGCAGAAGCGCCTGGCGCCCCTGGACCCGCTGCTGGCCACCGTGAACGCGGTGCTCCTCCGGACCTCCAACGCCTCCAACGCGGACGACGCGGTGGCGCGCATGGGACTCGCGTTCCGGCTGGAGCTGGAGCGGCAGACCAAGATGGGGGACGCCACCGCTGAGTCGTCCGCGGGGCTGGCCCTCAACAACGCGTTCGTGACCCTGATGCTGGCCAAGGACGTGAGCAGCATCCCCAAGATGGTGGAGACCGCGGAGCAGATCCTCCCGCTCTCGGATGAGGCCAAGAACCGCTTCGCCGGCTGGCACCGCCTCCGCTCCGGGGAGGCCGCCGGCGCGGTGGAGGTGCTTTCGCCGCTGGCGGCCGGGGACGTGATGGCCCGGCTGGGACTTGGCCTGGCGCTCGTGGAGACGGGCCGGAGGCAGGAGGGCGCGCGGGAGCTGCTGGCGGTGGCCAACTCCGAGCGCGGCACCATGCTGGGGCTCTACGCCGCGGACCGACTCGCGGAACTGGTGGGCGCCCGGCCCGGCGCCACGCCGGTGGGCGCGCGGATGGAGCAGGTGCTCGCGGATCTGCCGTCCGGGTTCGACCGCTTCTGCGAAAACGCGGAGCGGGCGCTCGCGGTGCAGGTGGTGCCGGTGAAGAGCACGCTGGAGGCGTTCCAGCCGGTGCGCTTCCGCATCACGGTCACCAACCGCAGCGAGCTCACGCTGGCGCTGGATCCGCAGGGCCCGATCGACACGCGGGCCGCGTTCAGTCCCACCATCTCGCTGGTGGGCCAGCACGGCGGCGCGCTCTCCCCCACGGTGCTTCCGATCGATCGGCGCCTGGAGCTGGCGCCCGGGGAGACGATGTCGTTCGAGCTGGATGCCTCCCTGTACGAACTGGGCGCCATCCTCTCCGCCGCGCCGCTGGGGGGCTGCAACCTCACCATGCGGGTGGTGATCAACTTCATCCCCTCGCAGCCGCGGGTGCTGGTGGGATTCATCGGCCGGGAGGTCACCAGCGAGATGGTGCGGGTGAACGGGGTGCGAACGGATGACGCGTGGGTCGAGTCGGCGTGGGCCGCCATCAAGGAGCCGGACTCGCAGCAGGACCTGGTGACGATGGCGCTCCTGGGCCACTGGCTGGTCTCCAAGGAGGACCTCAACGACCGCCCGCTGGTGCTGGAGCTCAGCCAGCAGTGGTCGCGCTTCGCGGAGTCCTTCCGGAAGCTGCCGCCGCTGGCGCAGGCGTGGCTCCTGATGGAGCTGCCGGGTGGGAGCGAGGCGATCAAGCCCCTCCTGGAGGTGGCCAAGGAGAGCACGGACGGTCGCGTCGCGGTGAGCTACCTCCTGAAGCGCGTGGACAACCCGCGGGACGCGATGCTGGACGTCGCCCGCCGCAGCGGCGATGCCCGGCTCGGGCGGCTGGCGGACAGCGTGCAGGCCTCCATCGAGCGGCGCCGCGCAGCCAAGCAGAGGGAGTTCGGCCTGGAGGAGACGGCGCCGCCGGCGCCGTGAGCGTCACCCGGATCGCGGCGGCTTGAGCGAACCACCCTGGGCGACGGCTGCCGCCCGCACCCGGCGCAGGAGCGCGGGACCGCACGCCAGCCCCAGCGGCACGAACACCAGCAGCTCCGCCGCCCGGCCCAGGAGCTCCGCGGCCAGCCCGCTCTCCAGCGTGCAGCCCGCGATCGGCGTGGCCAGGAGTCCCACCGCCCACTCGCGCACGCCCAGACCGTTGCCGAGGAAGGGAATGGTGTTGGCGCCCACCGCGATGCAGCCGAACGCGAGCGCCGCCGGCGCGGAGACGGGCTGACCGACGAGCGCGAAGCACGCGGCGCTGCGCACGCCCCACACCCAGAGCTCCACCACGCGGGCCAGGAGCGCGAGCGCGAAGGGCCGCAGCCGGGCCGCGGCGCCGCCCGGGGCGAGGGCCAGGAGCGCCGGCAGGATGGCGGGCGCCACGCCCACCTGCCAGGTGGGCCGCCCCTCCAGCGCCACCAGCGACCCCGCCACCAGGGCCACGGCCGCGGCGCTGGCCAGCGTGGCCTCAAGCATGGAGAGAACCGTGCTCCGCACGGCGATGCGGTTCACCAGGTGGTGGTACGCCACCCGCCCCACCAGGCCGGGCTGGAGCGGCGCAAAGTTCCCCAGCGTCCCCGCACACACCAGCTGCGCCATCTCCAGCCACTCCACCCGCCCCGCGCGGGAGAGGAGCGTTCGCAGCACGAACGTGGTCAGCCCGACGGAGGCGAGGATCGCGCCCACCAGCGCGGCGACCCACGCGGGGTCCGGGTGCCGGAGGGCGGCGAACGCGGCCTGAAGCTCCGCGCCGCGGCGGACGAGCGCGGCCACGGCGCCCAGGAGCAGGATGGCGCCCACCACGATGGCGGCGCGGCGCAGCGTCCTCCGACGGGCGCGGTGCAGGGGGTTGGCCGGACCGGGCGTTCCGCTCATCGGCGGTGCTCCGCGAACGCGCCGCCGTCGATCGTCGTCTCCGGCCCCTCCTCCGCGGCGCCCTCGCGCATGCCCCGCGGCGCCGCGACGCATCCGGAGCGCTCCGTCGCCCGGAGTCGGGCCAGGTTCTCCCCCTCAAAGCGGCGGTCGTGCTCCGCGTGCCAGAGGTGGAGGACGGTGGTGGCGGGGGGCGCACGGCGGATCCGCACGCCGTGGTTCAGCAGCCGGATCGCCAGGTCGCTGTCCTCGTAGCCCCAGCCCACGTAGCGCTCGTCGAATCCGTTGGCCGCCTCCAGGTCCCGGCGCCACACCGCCAGGTTGCAGGTGCGCACGCTCCGCCAGTTGCCGCTTCCGCGGGTGGAGAGAAGTCCGGAGAGCGGGAGGCACCACGCGGGCAGGAGCGGCAGCAGGCGGTTGACGTCGCCGCGCCGGCGGGCCGCGGTCCAGGCGAGGACGCTGCGGCGGTGGAGGGGGGGTTCGCGCGGAGTGGCGGGGGCCAGGGCGCGGCTGGTGGCGTCCCGCGAGAGGAGGACGCGGCTGCCGCGGGCCATCCATCCGGTGGCGGCGGCGCGGGCGTGGGCCCGCACGAACCCCGCCCGCGGGACGCAATCCCCGTCCAGGAACAGCACGTAGTCACCCCCGGCCGCGCTCACCGCGCGGTTGCGGACGTGGCCGGCTCGGAAGCCGCGGTCTGGATGCCGGACGTGGCGCACGCAGCGCATGGCTCCGGGGGCGGCGCGGACGGACGCCACCACCGCTGCAGTGCGTTCGTCGCTGCCGTCGTCCGCCACCAGCACCTCGAACCCCGCCGCATCCTGTCCGGAGAGTCCCGCCAGCACCGCCGCCAGCGCCTCCGGGCGCTGGTAGGTGGTGACCACCACGGAGACGCTCGCGGGATCCACCGGCATGCGTCAGAGCGGTGCAGTGGCGGGTTCTATCCCCAGGTCCCGCACCGTGAAGAGCGAGTCGAACGAGAGTCCGGCCTTCTCCACGTTGTCGCGGGCGCCCTCCATGCGGTCGATGGTCGCGATGACGCCGGTCACGGTGGCCCCCGCGTCTCGCAGGACCTTCACCGCCTCCAGGGCCTGACCGCCGGTGGTGGCCACGTCCTCCAGCAGCACCACGCGGTCCCCGGCGTTCACCACGCCCTCCAGCTGCTTGGCGGTGCCGTACTCCTTGCGGGCGTTGCGCACGAAGATGCACGGGAGCCCGGCGGCCATGGCGGCGGCGGTGACCAGCGGGATGCCGCCCAGCTCCGCGCCCGCAAGCCGGGTGGTGCCGGCGGGGATCCGGGCCGCGAAGAGCTGCCCCAGGGCGCGGAGGATGGCGGGGCGCGTGGAGAAGAGGTACTTGTCCAGGTAGTAGTCGCTGGTGCGCCCGCTCCGGAGGACGAACTTCCCCCGCAGGAGTGCGGCGTCTGCGATCTGGCGGGCGAGCTCGGCACGGTCCATGGCGGCGCAAGGTAGCATCTGCCGCCCCATGGCTTCGGTGTGCTTCTACTTCCAGGTCCATCAGCCCTTCCGGCTGCGTCGCTACTCGGTGTTCGACACCGATCCCTTCTACTTCGACAACGCCGCCAACGAGCAGATCCTCCGGAAGGTGGCCGACAAGTGCTACCGGCCCGCCACCCTGAGGATCCTTGACCTGGTCCGCCGTCATGAGGGCCGCTTCCGCGTCTCCTACAGCATCACCCGCACCTGCATGGAGCAGTTGCAGGCGTGGGCGCCGGACGTGGTGGAGCTCTTCCGGCAGCTGGCGGCCACCGGGGCATGCGAGTTCCTCGGCGAGACGAGCCACCACAGCCTCAGTTTCCTCTTCAGCCGCGCGGAGTTCGATGAACAGGTCCGCCTGCACGAGGAGTGCATGCAGTCCGTCCTCGGCGTCACGCCGAAGGTCTTCCGCAACACGGAGCTCATCTTCAACAACGAGCTGGCCGGGCACATCGCGTGGCTGGGACGCCACAAGGCGGTGGTGTGCGAAGGCGTGGACCGGCTGCTGGGGTACCGGAGCCCCAACTACGTGTACGTGCCGCCGCCGTCCGCCATTCCGCAGGGCCACCCGCCGGTGACGCTGCTCCTCAAGAACTACCGCCTCAGCGACGACGTGGCGTTCCGCTTCAGTGACCGCGGCTGGAAGGAGTGGCCGCTCTCTGCGGAGAAGTTCGCCCACTGGGTCAACCAGATCAACGGCGACGGCTACGTCTGCAACCTCTTCATGGACTACGAGACGCTCGGAGAACACCAGTGGGCGGAGACGGGGATCTTCGAGTTCCTGGATGCATTGCCGGAGAAGGTCTTTGACGTCAACCCCGGCCACAACGACTTCCTCACTCCCACGCAGGTGGTGGAGAAGTACCGTCCTGTGGGGGAGTACGGCACGGAGCGGTTCATCAGCTGGGCGGACACGGAGCGGGATCTCTCCGCGTGGCTGGGGAATCCCCTCCAGGACAACGCCGTGGCCGAGCTCTACAAGCTGGAGGCGCCGGTGAAGGCCCGCCACGCGGCCGGGGATCCCTACATCCTGGAGGATTGGCGCAAGCTGACCACCAGCGACCACCTCTACTACATGTGCACCAAGTACTGGGCGGACGGCGACGTCCACAAGTACTTCTCTCCCTACGACAGCCCGTACGACGCCTACATCAACTTCATGAGCGTCCTGGACAACATGCGGGTGCGGAGCGGCGCGGAGGCGTAGGCGGCGGGGGGCTGGCGGCCGCCGGGATCCAAGCGAGGCACCCGGTGTTGCGAGGGTCGCGATCCCTGCCGTGCCGCGGCTCTGGAAGGCGGGCAGGTTCCATGACGCGGGGTGGCGGAGACACTGGTCCTGCCCAGTCTCGGTGGAAAGGCGCAGTCGGGACGGCGGGCGTGATGGAGCGATGAGCAGGAACCGCCAACGCACCGCCGACAGAGTCGGCACACCGCGCACACCACGCGTCCCGACGTGGTCTCCATCGAGTACGGCTACGATTATTCGTCGAACCGCACGTTCGCCTACGACGCGCGGGTCCAGAGCGGCTGGCCGATGAACCACGCCTGCACGAACGAACCCCTGTATTGCCTGACCGCGGCGATGCGGAACACCCGGGCCAACCTGACGGGCGGGACGCCCACGAACGGCCCGGACAACACGATCGGCTGGGACGGCTACGTCTTTAACCCCGCCACCGCCGACTACCTCGTGCGTCACCGCACCTATCTGCCGCCGCTGGGGCGGTGGGGGGAGAGGGACCCGATCGGGTATGCCGACGCCCTCAATCTGTTCCAAACGGTTGGCTCCCGCCCGATCAAGTTTGTGGATCCGCAGGGGCTCCAAGCCAGCCCACCGCTGGGGGGAACCACGGAGGATCTGGAACGACATAAACAGAGCCTGGGAGGGGATCCGGGTACAAGACCGTGGATCCACCGCCAGGGTACTCGTGCCGCCCGGGTGATACCTGGGTAACCCTGCGGGACGAGTCGCGAAGGCTATTCTACTACAAGCAAATCATATTTGGTGAAGGGCCGCCGAAGCCGGGCACGGGTGCCGCAGACGATGTCATCCCACACGCCCTCCAGACCGCCTGCGAATTGGTATGGGAATGGCGCGGGAACAAGATTCCAACTCCAGGACCACCGATCGCTCCGAGCCTACCAACAGAGCGTGACCCGAGCGTGTGGGGCGCTCCATTCAGGATCCATTACCTGATGGTCTCAAGATGGAGCTGCGGACAGCGCTGCGACGGAGCATCGGTGTTTATCTTCCACCGCTATTCGTTCGAAGCCTTCATTGAGTACCTGTCACCCACACAGGTCGAAGGCGGCACCAACGCCACCTTCAAAGGCAAACGCCTGCTGGGGCTAGACGCCGACAACCGGCAGGCTGTAACTCGCATGTGTGACGAGGCGGCTTGGCAGAGATGCAAGCGCCTATTGAACCCCGGCGGGACGCTGACGCCTACGTTGCAGCCGGATACCGCCCCTCCTCACTGACCGATCCATACACTCAGACCAGAGCACCACCATGCGCAAGAGTGCACGAACCTTCCTGGCCATTGCGGCCGCCGCCGCCGTGCTGTCTCTCTTCATCCGATGCGACGGCGAGCGCAACAGCGGGACCGCGAGTGGCTCCGGGGCGAGTACCCAAATGCCCGCCCAGAGCAGATGGAGTGAGCTGGAGACCGTCCTGAAGGCTCGGGATGACACGGAGACGCTGGCCGCCCTTGCGCCCGTTCCGCGTGACATCGCGGGACCGGACGGAACGACCCTGATTCATGCGGCCGCCCAGTTCAACCGGGTGAATGCGCTGCGATGGCTCCTTGACCATGGCATGGGCGTCAACGAGCTGGATGGCCAGTCCCGGACACCCTTGCACGCGGCGGCCTCCGCAGATGCTCCGGATGCGTTGCTCGTTCTCGTCGAACACGGAGCGGATCTCGGCGCGAAGGACCGGCGCGGCATGCTCCCGATCCACCATGCGGCTGACAATGACTCGCCCCGAGCCCTTGTCGTCCTTCTTGAACATGGCGCCGATCTCAACGCGGCGGGCGGGTTCTTCGGTTCCACGGCGCTCGCCCTGGCATCGAGGAAGTCAAACATACGCTGCATGGAATTGCTGATCCAACACGGTGCGGACCCCTGCAGGCCTGAAGGATCCGCACCACGGCTCGCGCCCGTGGTGTATGCAGCGGGGAGCCCGCGCGGAATCGGCGCGTTGCGGTGGTATCAAGATGCCAAAGTGGATCTCCACGGGTTCGTGCTGGACGGAAGAACGCTCCTGCACGACGCGGCATTCACGGGCGCGCTCGAATCGGTGGCACTTCTCTTGGATGCGGGGCTCGACCCAGACTCACGCGACAAGGATGGAGATTCGGCGCGTGACTACTTCCTGCTGCGCGGCGATGGCGCAGCCTGGGCCTCCGTCGAGGCGTTGCGCCGACCCAGATGATGGCGTGCGGGAGGACGGTACGAGTTCTCACACTCCCGCCGCATCCCATCTGGTTGTGCCCCGGCTCGGTGGAGCGACGGCGCCGAGACGCCCATCGCCTCTGACCGAACCACCGTTCCCCCGCGACCCCCCGATCACACATTGAAGAGGAAGTGCACCACGTCGCCGTCGCGCGTGACGCAGCTTCGGCCTTCGCTCCGCCAACTGCCCGCCTCCTGGTTGCGTCCTCCGAGCCCAGGGCAACCAGGTCTGGCGCGAAGAGGGCGGGCTCGGCGGTGGCGAGGCCGAGCCCGGTAGCGCCGGCACCCCCGCCCACCCCACGCGTCCCGAGATGGTCTCCATCGAGTACGGCTACGATTACTCGTCGAACCGCACGTTCGCCTACGACGCGCGGTTCCAGAGCGGCTGGCCGATGAACCACGCCTACACGAACGACCCCCTGAACCGCCTCACCGCGGCGATGCGGGCCACCAGGACCCACCTGACGGGCGGCACCCCCACGAACGGCCCGGACAACACGATCGGCTGGGACGGCTACGTCTTCAACGCCACCACCGCGGACCACCTCGTCCGTCAACGCACGTACCTGCCGCCCCTGGGGCGGTGGGGGAGCGAGGTTGAGTCGAGGAGATTCCGAGAGGAAGTGTTGCAGTGCCTACGAACTCTGTGTCCCCAACCGTCCATTGATATGGCGGGGAATGTCGTGGTGCCGGACGAGGCTGATGAGACTCCGAGGCCAGGCCGGGGCATTTCACACTGCGGGACCGACTGCAGCGCAGTCGATCGCAGCCGGTCTCCCGGATGCGCCATGCTTCGGCTGCTGTCGAAGCAGGGCACCCTGGGGATCCGGCCGTTCGAGAAGCTGCCGGAGGATCGCAAACCCGAGATGACCGACGACCTCTCCCAGGAAGGGAATGCTGGCAATGGCTGGGGGCCGACGCTCTGGTGGAAGCGTGAGCGTTGCACCGGCACCACGTATGGCGGGTGTTCCCCTGGTGAATGCGAGGTGCTCTGGCACGAACCGGCTCATGCTTGGCGCGATGCTCAGGGGCTGCTCCGCACGCTCCCGGGGGGCGAGCTCTCACCTGCGAGCTGGGATGCAGCCGAGGCGTGGGAGGAGATCCAGACCATCGACCATGTCAACACGACGTTGAACCCGTGGTTCAACTGCTGTGTTCAGGACGCCAAGAAGGGCCCCTACGGCAAGTGTTGGAATTGGCGCAACCCTCGCGAGCACGGCTACGTCGACGAAGCCATCAAGCAGGGTCTTGTCGATGATGCTGTCGTGCCCTGCAAACCGCTGCCTCCGAAGAAGGCGTGCTGATGGACGGTGGGCGTGAAGCCGCGTGGAGCCCGAGTTCTCGACTACGCGCCGCAGGCTCCGTCGCGCTGTATGCCCTCGGTCTGCTGGCGGCTGGGATCGTGGTAGGGATCGGAGTGGCGTGGGGGGCGGTGGTCGCACGCGATCGTTCGGACCAACCGACCTTCGAGCAGTGGGGCGCGAATCCGGACTTCCTCGTGCCTGGAGGGTGGGTCGATCCCCAGACGGAGCTTTCCGTGTGGAGCGGTGACACCTCTCCGTTCTCGACATGGATTTGCATGAACGTCCGCCGAGCAGCACGCGAAGGGGAGGGGCAGCCGGCGCCGCCATACCCCGAGGCGTCACAGGTGCTCAGATACATCTCGGCGTGGCCGCCGTTTCTGAAGCTGTGGACGCTCCGGGAGGAGGTGGAGCCCGGCCGCACGTGGAGTATCTGTTGCATCGCCATCGGCTGGCCGTGTCGCGCGCTTCTTTGCGTTCGCTACTGCGACCCTCGGCTCGTTTGGGACGGCATCGGGGGGTCGCACGGCGGAGTCGCGATCGAGCTCCCTCGCTGGTGGGCCACCCCCTCCAGCCGCGTCCTGCCGTTGATCCCACTGTGGCCCGGACTTCTGTTGAATGGTGTGTTCTACGGCGCAATGATCGCCGGGGCGTGGTCGGTCCTACGTTGGGTCCGCCGAGCAGTCCGACGGCGCCACAGCGCATGCACCGAATGTGCGCATCCGCTCCCGTCCGGCGGCCGTTGCCCGGAGTGTGGCGCCCTGGCACGAGAGCGAAGCGGTGCGCCTCGAACCGCACGTTCGCCTACGACGCGCGGTTCCAGTCGAGCTGGCCGATGACCCACGCCTGCACGAACGACCCCGTGAACCGCCTCACCGCGCCGATGCGGAACACCCGGGCCAGCAGGCCGGGAGGAACGTCGATCGGCGGCAGCGAGGGCGAGGCGTGGAGCTGGACCACGACGGGGCCCGCGCCGTCACGCCTCAGCGGATCGCTGAGACGATCGACACCAGTGTCCACGCGCCGGAGAGGAAGAACCCCACGCCCGCGCCGATCCACATCCACATGGAGGCGTTCTTGCGGGCGCTCTCCGCGGCGGGCAGGTTCCCCACGTCCAGGGCGCTGTTGGCCTGGGCCGCGTAGACGATGGAGATGACGCCGAAGGGCAGGCAGCAGAAGATGGTGACCAGGATGGGTCCCACCAGGCTGGCCCGCGCCGCACCGGCGCCGGGAGGAAGATGCACCGCCATGTGCGGGGCGGGGCCGCCCACGGCGCCGGGGGCCGCGGCGCCGGCGGCCCCGGCGGCCGGACCGGGAGGCAGGGGCACCGCGGTGACCGGCTGCTGGAGGGGAGATGCACCGGTGGCGAAGAGGCCCGGGACCATGGCCGCGGGAATCCACGCGTTGCTGCCCTCCACGCTCACCTGCGTGCCGGGGATCACGCGACCCTCCGCGACGAAGCGGCGCATGGAGTCGAAGTCGTAGGGGCCCCAGGTGCCTCCGTCGCCGCCGATCACCAGGTACATCGTTCGTTCACTCATCGGTTGAATCCCCACAGGAGCGTCGAGCGTGGATCCCGCGCGTCATCCGCGGGCGGAAGGGCGCCAAGCGCCGCGAGCACCGAGATGGCCGTGAGCGTACTCGCATTCATGCTGGAGTCGAAGAGCGCCGCCACGCACCAGAAGATCATCGCCGCCAGCGTGCCGCACTGAAGGGGCGAGACCCGCGCCCGCGCGGCCGTGGTCCTCAGCACGGCGGCCACCGCGGCCGCCGCCAGCCCCAGCCCCACCAGGCCCGTCTCGGCCAGCACCTGGACCCAGGTGGAGTGCGGGTGGTCCGGGGCCCACATCTCCGGGGTGATGGGGATTGGGGAATCCTGCAGCAGGCTTTCGAAGCGCTCCCGCTCCGGATAGCCGGCGGTGGCGGGGCGCGTGCCGCCCAGCCCGTAGCCGGTGACCGGATCCTGCCACCAGGCGTGGAGCGCGGCCCGCCAGTAGTAGAAGCGGAGGTCGTGGTGGAGGACGCCGCCCTTCTCCGCAAGGGAGGTCAGCTGCTCGCGGGTCTGGGAGAGCCGGGTGGCCAGGCTGCCCCAGGTGAGGGTGAGGAGCAGGGCGCCGCCGGCCAGCGCCGTGAGGCCTCCTACCGCGAGCGGCTTGCGGAGCCGCGGGTGCCACCATGCCGCAGCGGCAATGAAGACGGGCGCCGCCGCCAGGGCGGCCAGGAGGTGTCGTCGCGTCACGCTGGCCGCGAGCCCGCCGCCGGCGAGGACCACCACCGCAAGCGCGAGCCAGCGGGCCCGTCCCTTCAGGCTCACGGCGAGTCCGGCCGCCAGGCAGGCGGCGATGCCGTCCCAGAGGCCCGCCTTCCCGGGGTCCGCGGAGAATCCGCCGAAGCGCGCCAGCCCGTCGTAGTTCCACGCCATTCGGTTGACCAGGAACTGGCCCACCTGCACGCCTGCCTGCACGGACGCCCCCAGGAGGAGCGCCGCCGCCAGCACGCGCCAGCTCCGGATCACCGGCCACAGCAGGCATGGGAGTGCCAGGGCCCGCATGGAGAGGAGCAGGTGCGCACCCTGGTCCGGTCTGGGGCTCCACAGCAGCGTGACGCCGCACCACGCCACGAAGAGGGCGCCCAGGATGAGCGGCGGCCAGGTCCCCAGTCCCGCCAGCGCCGCCCCCATGCGCGGCAGCCGCAGGCACCACACCGCCAGCAGCACCACGAACGCGATGTTCCCGGGGGCCGTCCCCAGCGGGGCCGCCAGGAGCGCCACGACCGCCGCGACCAGGTGGATCGCGTGGCCGGCGGGGTCCGTTCGCTCCAGGAGATCCAGGGCGTGCCCGCGCCAGGCGCTCCGCCCGTCCAGCGGAGCGCTACCGGGCGCCATGACCGGTGAGCACGGTCTTCACCGTGCGGTAGAGGATGTAGAGGTCGAGCGGCAGCGAGCGGTACTTCACGTAGTAGAAGTCGTGCTCCAGCTTCTCGACGGTGCCCTTCTCGTCGCTGGCGTAGCCGGAGCCGATCTGGGCCCATCCCGTGACGCCGGGACGCACGAAGTGGCGCAATGCGTAGAAGTCGATGGCCTTCTCGAAGCGCTCCACGAACGCCACCTGCTCCGGCCGCGGCCCCACCAGGCTCATGTCGCCCCGGAGGATGTTCCAGAGCTGCGGCAGCTCGTCGATGCGGTAGCGGCGGATGAAGCGTCCCACGCGGGTGATGCGCGGATCCCCGTCCTGGGCGAAGCGGGCGGTGGTGTCCACCGGATCGTTGCGCATGGAACGGAACTTCAGCATGGTGAAGACGCGGTTGCCCTGGCCGACGCGCTCCTGCCGGAAGAGGGCAGGACCCGGCGAGTCCAGCCGGATGCAGAGGGCCGTCACGAGCATCACCGGCAGCGCCACCGGCGCCAGGAGCAGCACGGCCCCCACGTCCATGAGCCGCTTCAGCGGTCCGAAGAGGAACGGCGGCTGGGCGCCCGCCAGGTGGATCTCGCTGAAGTGCTCCAGCGACACGCGCCCGGTGGAGGCCTCGTAGACGCTGGCCGCGTGGTAGACGGGCACCTGGCGCATGGCGCAATCCGCCAGGAAGCGGGTCCAGCGGGCGTCCATCACCGCGTGCAGGTCCGCCACCACGCCGTCAAGCCGCAGCCGCTGCCCGCCGGCGCCCACCAGTTCCTCGAACGCCGGCCGGTTCAGGGTGACGAACGTCACCCGCGGCACGTGGCGGAGCATCTTGGTCTCCCCCTCCGGGACCACGCCCAGCACGGTGCTGCGGTCCTTTCGGCGCACGTAGAAGCGGGCCAGCGCCCAGACGAGCGCGGTGGCGAAGGCCACGGCGAGGTAGGTTCGCGAGTAGTACGCGCGGGCTCCCAGCAGGAGGCCGGAGAGGGCCAGGAAGCAGATGACCACCACCGGCACCACCACGAACCCGCTGCGGGTCCCCGGGTAGCGCATGGCGCGATCCACGAAGAAGCCCGCCACCAGGAAGGTGAGCACGCTCCCCGCGATCATCAGCCAGGCCTGGCCGATCCACTGGTCCAGCGGGAGGTCCCGGGCGGCGGCGGTGGCCGCCACCACCATGGCGCCCAGGCCCGCCACGTACCAGACGAGCCGCACCAGAGGCGCATCCGTGGCGCGGCTCTGGAGGGCCAGCGGGTTGACGGGCTTCAGCGTCACCGAAACCGCGGAGTGTAGTGGCGCCCGCGCATCCGGGCGGCGGCGGGAAGACCCGGCCGGGGCGCCTCAGAGGCCCAGCGAATCGAGGATGGCCGCGTCCACGCGGCGGGCGTCGTAGCGGCGCTCCGCGAGCGCCCGGCCGGCGGCCCCCATCCGCTCCACCATGGCGCGGTCCCCGGCCAGGCGGCGCATGGCCACGGCGAGGGCACGGGCGTCACCCACGGGCACCAGCAGCCCGTTGACGCCGGGCGCCACGGGCTCCCGGCACCCAGGCGCGTCCGTGGTGATGACGGCCCGGCCCGTGGAGAGCGCCTCCAGCATCACCTTGCTGGTGCCCTCGCGGTGCGACGGCAGGACGAAGACCGTGCACGCCCTCAGGTGCGGGCGAACGTCCACCGTCTCCCCCGGGAGCTCCACCACGCCTTCGCGCCGCCACGCCTCCACCTCCGCCGCCGGCACCGCGGTGGGGTTGTCATCCACGCCGCCCAGCAGCTCGAACGTGGCCTGCGGGCACGCGGCCTTCACCTCCCGCGCCGCCTCCACGAACTCCGGCGCACCCTTGTCGCGGAGGATGCGGGCCACCATGAGGAAGCGGATCCCCGGCGGCACCGGCGACGCCGCGAAGCGCTCCAGGTCCACGCCGGATCCCGCCACCATGCGGACGTCCGTGCCCGGCGGGATGACGCCCAGGCGGTGGAACTCCGAGAGGTCGTCGTGGTTCTGGAAGAAGGCGACGTCCGCGGACCGCAGCGCCCGGCGGAAGAGCCGCACGGCCACCCACGCCACCGCCCGGCGGCGGAGGCCGCGCCCGGTGAATGCGTAGCCGAGACCCGTGACCATGACCGCCACGCGCGGCACGCCCGCGGCGCGGGCCGCCGGCGGGCCGTAGGCCACGCCCTTCGGGTTGTAGCAGAAGAGCGCATCCGGACGGATCGCGCGGAGCACGCGCCGCAGCGCCCGCTGCGACGCGAGGTCGCGCAGCGGGTTGGTGCCGCCGCCCTGGAGCGGGATCTCGTGGAGGGTGACGCCCGCGGCCGCCAGGCGGGTTCGCGCGGCATCCGAGTGTGCGGTGGCGGTGATGGCATGGACCTCATGGCCCCGCGCCTGCGCGGCGCGGATGAGGCTCCCCCGGTAGGCCAGCACGTAGTCCGCGTTCTTGCCGAGGAGGCAGAGCCGCACGCGTCAACCCGATGGCTTGTAGCGGTCCAGCCACGTCTGGAACATCAGGATGCCCCAGATGCGGTTGTGGTTGCCGCTTCCGCGGAGGTAGTGGCGCCACTCCGTGTGGATGGGTTCCGGGTGGAGGAAGCCTTCGCGGCGCAGGCGGGCCGGATCCAGCAGTCCCTCCGCCCACGGACGCAGAGGGCCGCGAAGCCAGTCGTCGATCGGGATGCCGAACCCCATCTTGGGCCGCTCCACCAGGTCCTTCGGCACGTGGCGATAGAGGACCTGCCGCAGCAGCCACTTGCCCTGGCCGTCCCGGAACTTCTGCCGCAGCGGCAGCCGCCATGCGTACTCCACGACGCGGTGGTCCAGGAGCGGCACGCGCCCCTCCAGACTCACGCCCATGGTGGCCCGGTCCACCTTGGTGAGGATGTCATCCACCAGGTACGTGACCAGGTCCGTGTACATCATCCGCCGCAGCAGATCCGGGAGCTGCGCCTGCCGCTCCGGATCATCCACGCCGGTGAGCGGCTCCCGCCCGGACACCACCATCCGGTCCGGCTCCATCCACGCGGAGAGGAGGCTGCGGTAGACCTCGTCCCCGCTGCGGGCGCGGGCCATCACGCCCAGCTTGTGCATCTTCTGCCCCGGCAGCTTGTGGCGCCAGTGGCGCGGCAGCAGCGGATCCGCCACGGAGAAGAAGGCATCCCAACCGCCCGCCGGAACGGCCTGGAGCATGGCGCCCGCGGCGGCGCGCAGCGGGCGCGGGATGGACTGCATGCGGCGCCAGATGACGTCGCCGTAGACGTAGCGGTGATATCCGCCGAAGAGCTCGTCGCCTCCGTCGCCGGAGAGGGAGACCGTGACCTTGGTGCGGGCCAGCTTGCTCACCAGCCAGGTGGGGATCTGGCTGCTGTCCGCGAACGGCTCGTCGTACAGCTCCGCGATGGTGGGGATGGAGGCCATCGTCTCCTCCGGCGAGAGCCGCAGGTCCGTGTGGTCCGTCCCCAGGTGCTCCGCCACGCGGCGGGCGTGCTCCGCCTCGTCGTAGGCCGCCTCCTTGAAGCCGATGGTGAAGGTCTTCACCGGCCGCGGCGAGAGGCTCTGCATGATGGCCACCACCGTGGAGGAGTCGATCCCGCCGGAGAGGAACGCCCCCAGCGGGACGTCCGCGATCATCCGCAGCTTCACCGCGTCCTTGAGGAGCGACTCCAGCTGCGATTCCGCGTCCGCGTCCGACAGCTCCACCGGGTCCGAGACGCCGCGCTCCGCGACCGCGCGGGCGTTCCAGTAGCAGACGTCCTTCTCCGCGCCGCTCGCCAGGTCCACGTGCAGCATGTGGCCCGGCAGGAGCTTGCGCACGCCCTGGTAGATGCTCATCGGGCCCGGCACGTAGAGGAACCGGAGGTACGCGGCCAGGGCGTCGCGGTCCACGTGGTTGCGGAAGCCGGGGAGGTGCAGGAAGGGCTTGAGTTCGCTCGCGAACGCCAGGATGGACTCCCCGTCACCCACGCGCCCCACGTACAGCGGCTTGATCCCCAGGCGGTCCCGCACCAGCGTGAGGCGCCGCTCCCGGTGATCCAGGAGCGCGAACGCGAACATCCCCACGAAGCGCCGCACCGACGCCTCCACGCCCCACTCCTCGAACGCCGCGAGCATCACCTCCGTGTCGGAGTGGCCGCGGAAGCGGTGGCCGGCGGGCTCCAGCTCCGCGCGGAGGTCCGCGAAGTTGTAGACCTCTCCGTTGAAGACGATGGTGAAGCGGCCGCTCTCCGAGGCCATCGGCTGATGGCCCTCCGGCGAGAGGTCGACGATCGAGAGCCGCCGATGGGCGAACCCGGTGGCGGTGGCGGGGTCGAACCAGGTTCCGCTGTCGTCCGGACCCCGGTACGCGATGCACCGGTGCATGGCCTCCAGGGTGGACTTCGGGTCCCTGATGCGCCGCTGGAAGTCCACGAATCCGGCGAGGCCGCACATGAAGTCGCGGCATGGTACCCGGTTCGTCAGGGAATCGTTCGCGCGGGTGTGCCGGAAGGTGGAGGAGGATCACCGTTCCGGGCGGCGTGGATGCGGGACCAGAGCGACTGGTAGCGGCGCAGCACGGACGCCGCGGAGGTGCGGGCCGCCAGGCTGGCGGCGAGCGCATCCGCGCCGGATTCGCGGCGTCCGGCGGGCTCCCCGAGGAGCTGGATCACGGCGGCGGCCAGCAGATCCGGCCGCCCCGGCGGCACCACGCGGGCGCGGTCACCCACGATGGCCGCGGAGTCTCCCACGTCCGTGGTCACCACCGGAACGCCGGCGGCCACCGCTTCCGCGACCACGTTCGGGAAGCCCTCGCCCCACGCGGAGGAGGAGACCAGCACGTCCATGGCGGGGCGGAGGCGCTGGAGGTCCGGGCGCTCCCCCAGGCGTCGCAGGCGCCCTGCGGCTTCCGCAGCCGCGAGCGCGGGCCGGCCGGCCACCAGGCGCCCCAGCGGCTCCGGCGCGTCCACCCCGCGGCCGATCATGAGGGCCATGCAGGCGGGCCGCTCCTGCAGGATGGATTCGAACGCCAGCAGCATCCCCGCGTGGTCCTTCATGGGATGGAGCCGCGCCGCGTGCGCCACCACCTCCGCGTCCGCGGGAACGCCGAGGGCGGCACGGGCCTGGGCGCGGAGCGCGGGCCGCTCCGCCGCGCTCCACGGAGGCGGATCGATCGCGTTGGGGATGACCTCCTCGAACGGGGCCCGGAAGCCCAGCGCCCTGTGGTCGCGCATCACGCTCTCGGCGTTGGCCACCAGGGCCGCCACCCGCGGCTGGCGGCGCAGGCCGGCGCGGATCGCGGCCCGGATGCGCCACGGTTCGCGCCGCGGATCCGGGATGGTCTGCCGGACGTTCCAGGCCAGGGCCGGGCCGCCCGGCGCGGCGGGCAGCGCCGCGGCGCAGGCGGCGTTGGCGTAGTAGAGCCAGGATTGCACCACGTCCGGCGCCAGCCCGCGCAGCAGCCGGCCCAGGCGCCCCACCGCGAACGGCACGCCCAGCGCGCTGCGGACGCCCACGCTCTCCACGCGGACGCCCGCGGCCTCCGCCTCCGCCCGCAGCGTGTTCCGCGCCAGCAGCGTGACGATGGTGGGCTGGCCTCCCTGGAGGCGCTCCTCCGCGGCCAGGCGCAGGAGCTGGCGCTCGGATCCGCCCATGGAGAGGCAGTTGATCACGTGCACCACGCGCACGATGCGATGGTAACGCCGGCGCGAGCGGGGCGGGCGCGGCGGAGCGCCGCGGGTGGCGGCGCAGCGCCGCGGCAGGGCCTCTCCGCCCGCTGCGTGTAGAGTGCGGCCGATGAGGCGAGCCGCCGGCGTGGGCGCATGGCTTCCGTGGGTGGTGCTGGTGGCGATGCCGCTTGCGGCGCTCGCGTCCTGGTGGCTGCCGCCTCCGGGACCCGCCGGGTGGTACCTCCTCCAGGGACGGCTGCCGTGGTCGGATGGGTTCGACTACTGGAGCGCCGCCCTGCACCTCATGCAGACCGGCACCCTGGACGAATGGGGCTCGCGCCGCCCGCTCAACGGCGCGTTCCTCGCGGCCCGCCTGGGCCTCGGCGGCGGCTGGCTCTCCGCGGCCATCGTCATCCAGGCGGCGCTCGCGGGAGCGGCGCTGGCGTGCGTGGCGGCGGTCGCCGTTCGCGTGCTGGGCGCCGCGGCGGGCGTGCTGGCCACGCTGATGCTGGGCGCCGCGGCGGCGATGGTGCAGTGCACCACGCAGAGCGAGGGGCTCGCGGTGATCCTGGCCGCCTCCGGCACGGCGCTCCTCCTCCACGGTGCGTACCGGGCGCCGCCTCACGGGATCGTGAGCGCAGCGGTGGGGCTGGCGGGGCTCTCCGTGGCCATGGCGGCGCGGCCGGGCGCCATCCTGGTGGTGCCCGCGCTGGCGCTGTGGATCCTGTGGCGCTGGCGGAGGCGGCTGGCGCCGGCCCTGGTGCTGGTGGCGGCCGCGCTCCTGTCCGGCGCCGCGGCGGATGCGGCCGCCCGCAGCCTCTACGCGGAGCCGGGCGCGGGCGCCAACTCGAACTTCGCCGGAACCGTGCTCGGCCTGGCCCGCGGCAGCGACTACTACGAGGCGGAGGCGTGGATCCGCGAGCGGGCGGCGGCGCTTCCCACGGAGGGGGAGCGGGCGTCCCTCAAGTACCAGGAGGCATGGAGCGCGTTCAAGGCGGATCCCGGGACCACCCTGGGCAGCCTGTTCCGAAACCTGGGCCGCTTCCTCCTGCGCACCTGGCCGCTCCTCCTGGCCGGCGCCGCGGGTTGCATGCGTTCTCCGCCGGGAAGCCGCGGATTCTGGGTGGCCGCGTGGTGCGGCATCCTCTGCAGCGTCCCCATCATCTACGGCGATGGCGGCGTGCGCGTCCTGGCCGCCACCTGGCCGTTCATGGCGCTCTCCGCGGCCTCCGCGTTCCTCTCCGCGGACGCGCCCGGCATGCGGGCCTTCCGCAACGCGTGGAGCATGCGAACCTCGCGCGCCGGTCGCGACGGCGTCGGCAGCGCCCAGTCGCTCCTGGAGTGGCCGTCGCTCCTCGCGGCGGGGGCGCTCGTGGTGGCGGTGCCGCTCGCGGCGGTGGTGGGGCCGGGAGCGCTGCGCGCGGCGGGGGCGTTCGCGAGCCTGCCTCCGGCGGCCGGAACGGCGGTGTTCCCGCGGACCGGGGCGCAGGAGGTGGACCGCCTGGCCACGGGGCCGCGGCTGGCGCTCATCCTGGTGGCCACGGCCGAGGAGCGTGCGGCCCGGGATCCCGCGTGGCGCGGGCTGCGACGCGTGGAGCCGGCGGCGCTGGCGGCCCATCCCGCGGTGCAGGAGTTCGGCGAGCCGCTCGCGGAGATCCCCACGCCGTTCCTGCTCGCGGTCGCGTACGACCTCAACCAGTCCCGCGCCCGCGTCTTCACGCTCCCCGCCACCACGGTCACGGCGCGGGTGCTGGCGGCGCGGCCGCCGGCCATGCTGGTCCACTCGAACCGCCTTCGCGACGGCGGCCGCGTCCGCGTCGGCGTGGCGGTGGAGGCGGGGGAGTAGCGCGGGTTGCGCGGCCTCCCCGCCCCCACGCACGTCCGCGTTCAGCGACAGGGGCCCCAGGTGCCCAGGACCACGCCGAGGTCCGCGCCGTTCACGATGCCGTCACTGTTCAGGTCCGCGGGGCACTCGGCCGTCGCGGTGACTGCGACGATGGCAGGATCGCTGCTGGTGCCGTTGAAGCCGCCGCAGGTGGAGGGCACCTTCACGAGGACTTCGTAGAGGCCGGATGAAGCCGGAGTGACGCCCTGGATGGTGAGTGTGGCCGTCTGGGACCCGGAGATGGCGCCTCCGTCCGCCAGGGGCACGCCGTTGCGCTTCCACTGGTAGAGGACGGGCGGGGCGCCGATGGGCGGCTCCGCAACCACCGCCAGTTGGACCAGCGAACCGTCCGGGACCACGGAGACGGCCGTGGGCTGCTCCGTGATGACGGGAGCGCCGCCGCCGACGGTGCGGTTGAGGATCAGCGCCGCTGCGTTCGGCCCCCCGTTGATGGCCACGCCGATGTCCAGGCGGCCGTCCTCGTCGAAGTCGGCGAGGGCCACGCCGAACGGCCCGGCGGTTGCGGGCGCACCGGGGTTCGCGACTGGGATGGAGAGCGCGGGCGTGAAGTGACCGGCGCCGTCTCCACGGCACACCAGCACCGGGTGCGGCGGAAGCTGGCAGGGGATGACCAGATCCAGGTACCCGTCGCCGTTGATGTCTCCGCTCATGAGATGGCGGGCCTGATCCCCGGGCTGGGGCGAGATGATGGGCGGCAGCAGTCCGCCGGAGCCGTTGTTGAGGAGGGTGCGCAGGTCGCTCAGGGCGATGTTCGAGAAGGCCACATCCGGGAAGCCGTCACCGTTGAAGTCCGCCACGGCCATGGTGAAGGGCCCGACCCCGACGGGGGTGTTGGTGGGAGGCTGGAAGCTGCCATCCCCGTTGCCCAGGTTCACTCGGATCGTGTTGTCCGCGGCGTTCGAGACCACGAGATCCTGACGCCCATCCAGGTTCATGTCCTCGATAGCCACGCACGTCGGGTAGCCCCCTGCGCCCATGGTCTGCGGCGCCGTAAAGGCGAGACCGCCGAGATTGAAGAGGATGGACACTTTGTTGCTGATGCCGTTGCCCACGGCGATGTCGAGCTTGCCGTCTCCGTTGAGGTCGCCCACGGCGGCGCTGGAGGCAATCCCGTCGCTCGGCCCGGCGCCGAGGATGATCGCGGGCTGGAAGGTGCCGTTGCCATTGTTCGCCAGCAGGGCGACGAAGGGGTTCGAGATGCATGCAACTGCCAGGTCCAGGTCGCCGTCGCCATCGAAGTCCGCGGCGGAGGCCTGCGCATTGTTGTTGTAGATGCCGCTCACGTCCACCGGTGCCGGGTAGTTGATGGAGCTGATAAAGCCGCCGGTGCCGTCTCCCAGCATCACGGTCACGGTGCCTCCGACGCCGCTGACGATCACCAGGTCCTGGTGGCCGTCGCCGTTCAGATCCGCCGCCGTGGCGTATCCGGCCGCACCGGCGGCCTGCAGGTACTGCGGCGGATCGAACTGCACGGTGCACTGGGCCTCAGCCGCCGCGGCGCATCCCGCGCAGGCTCCCGCGACCAGCGTTCGCAGGGCCCACTCCGACACATGACGCTTCTCACTCATCTCGAACCGTCCTTTCTGGTGGCCGGGACGCGCCCGGCCCCGCGAGGAGGGGCGAGGATCCGGCGCGGGCTTTTCAGGATTCCCCGAAAGTGCGCGCGGATTCAACGCTTGTCTTCCGGGGGCACGCCTCGGACAATGCCCGGCGGGCGCTGGGCGGAGAGGAACCTTCGATGCCGGATCGCAGCGACACTCCAACGCCGCAGGGACCGAACGCCGCCGGCGAGGACCAGGCGCGCCTTGCCGCTCTGGACCAGGACCAGCTGGCCACCCTCTACACGGACCTCCGCAAGCACGCCCAGACGCTCCTTCTGAGCGAGCGCGGCGGGCACACCCTTCAACCCACCGCCTTGGTGAACGAGGCGATCTGCAAGCTCATGGGGGAGCGGGCTGAGACGCCGGCGCCCGCGCCGCGGACGGAACCCGCGGATGGGGTGCACGAACGGCGGCGCCTCTTCGGCGCGCTCTCCCACCGGATGCGGCAGGTCCTGGTGGAGCACGCCCGCCGCCGCAACTCCAGCAAGCGCGAAGGCCGGCTCCGGCGAACGCCGCTGGACGAGGCCTGGACGCGGGCGGCCAGCGACGGCGTGGACCTGGAGCGTCTGGACTTGGCGCTCGGCGAGCTGGAGCGCTCCCACCCGGAGTCCGCGGAGGTGTTCCAGCTCCGCTGGTGCGGCGGTCTTTCGATGGAGCATCTGGCCCAGGTGCTGCAGGTGTCCTCCCAGGAAGCGCAGCAGCGCTGGACGCGCGCTCGGCGACTCATGGCCGGGCTCCTGCGTCCAGGAGCCGCGGCCCATGAGTGAAGCCGACACCCGCGGGACGCCCTCCGCGCCGGACGGCCTGGAGGCGACCTCCGGCTTCCTGGAGCGGATTCCGCAGCCGCTCGAGGATCCGGTGCCGGAGCGGGTGGGGGCGTTCCGCATCGTGCGCGTCCTTGGCCAGGGCGGCATGGGGACGGTGTACGAAGCGGAGCAGGAGTCGACGCGGCGCTTCGTGGCCCTCAAGGTGATCCATCCGCATCTCGCGACGCCGCGATACCGCCGGCGCTTCGCGGAGGAGATCCGGGCGCTGGGGCGCTTCGATCACCCGGGGATCGCGCGGATCCTCGAGGCGGGTTCCTCCCCGGATGACCAGGGCGCCATGCGGCTCTACTTCGCGATGGAGCTGGTGGCGGGACTGCGCCTGGACCGGCACGCGGCGTCGCAGCGCCTGACGCCCACGCAGATCGCGACGCTCATGGCGCAGGTGGCGGATGCGGTCCACCACGCGCACCAGAAGGGCGTGATCCACTGCGACCTGAAGCCCGCGAACATCCTGGTGTCCACCGATGGCGTGCCGAAGGTGCTGGACTTCGGGATCGCGCGGGCCCTGACGGAGGGCGGTGAGGAGCTCACCGCACGCACCAGTCCCACGGAGCTGGCCGCGGTGATGGGAACGCTCGCCTATGCCAGCCCGGAACAGGCGACCGGGGATCGAAACCGGATCGACGCACTGACGGACGTCTTCGGTCTGGGGGCCGTGCTGCATTCCCTGATCGCGGGGGCGCCGCCGCACGACGTGACGGGCCGCAGCGTGGCCGAGGCGGTCCACGAGGTGCTCACCCGTCCGCCGCGGCGCCTCCGGGCGATCGTGCCGAGCTGCCCCGCGGACCTGGAGACGGTGGTGAGCAAGGCCATGTCATCCGCACCCGCCGCCAGGTACGCCTCCGCGGCGGCGTTCGCCGCGGACCTGCGGCTCTTCCTGGAGGGCCGCCCCATCACGGCGCGGCCCGTGTCTGCGCTGGAGCGCGTGGTGAAGTGGGCCAGGCGGCGCAGGCGCGCCGCAGCGGCCATCGCGGCGGCGGCGCTGCTGGCCGTGGCTGCCGCCGGCATCGTGGTGAAGGCGGTGATGGACCGGAACACGGCGTCGCTCCAGGCCATCGCGCAGGAGCGGGACCACGCGGAGAGTCTGCGGGCGATTCGAGGTGCCCAGCGGATCGTGGGGTCGCGGCATTCGCGTTCCGGCTCCTTCGCGGAGCACCTGCATCCGGAGGAGGCGGTGATTCCCGGCGGCACCGTGGTGGCGGCGCTCCCGTGGGCGCCGGCCACGGCGGCGGCCCGCAGCGGCAGCGCCATGCTGCTCCTGGATGGGGACGGAGGCATCGTGGCCACGCTGGACGCGCCGCGCCGCTGGCCGGCGTGGGCGGCGCCGCGCTTCGACCCGGACGGCACCTTCCGCGATCGGATCGATGCGCCGCAGCGGGCGCTGACGATCGCCGCCACGCTTCGAGACGCTCCCGACCATGCAGGCCGCGACCTCATCCGCAGCGTGAGGGTGATGGACGACCAGCTTCACATGGGCGTGCTGGAGGTGGAACCTCTCCCTTCCGTCCTGCAGGCGCGGGGCGGCGTCACGGACGCCACGCGGCAGTGGTGGCGGCGCGGCGACGTGCGGGAGGTGGCATGGGACGAATCCCGACGGATGGTGTGGGCGGTGGTCAACGAGGAGATGCTCCAGGCGTATGCGCCGGAGCTGATCGGGTGGGACAGCGCGGGATGCCCCGTGGGACTGGACCAGCCACGCATCCTGCTGGCCCTGCCGCTGGAGGCGGGCGCGCCGATGCGGGCGGTGATGCCGCCTCTCCAGGGCGACGCGGCCCATCCCCCGGTGCCGGTCCGATGGGCCTTCTGCACGCGGGCGCCGGCGCGGATGCGCGGCGCTGTGGCCGGCGCGGCTGGTGCGACCGGCGCGGCCGGCGCTGTCGAGGAACCGCCGACGTCCCCGGAGGCCTCGCCGGAGCAGCAGGGCGGCGTGACGCGGCTCCACGCGCAGGCGTTCGAACCCTTCCCCGCGGACGAGCGCCGCGGCCTGGGCCGGCTGATCCTCGCGGCGACCCGCGCGGATCTGGCCACGGACTCCACGCTGGCGGTGGTGATTGACGGCCAGGGCGAGCCGGCGGCGGCGTTCGAGGTGCTGGCGACCGGCGACCGCGACGCGGACGCCCGGGCGGCGCGGCTGGCGGCCCAGCTCGATCCGCGCCGGGAGGTGGTGCGGCTGGCGCTGGACGCCGTCACGGCGGAGGCGGCGGCCGCGGAGGCCATGGTTCGAACCGCACCGGCCCTGGCCACCGCGCCGGACGCGGATGCGCTGGCCTCCGGCGCCCTGCGGGCCATGCGCGCCAACTGGCGCTGGCTCCTGGCCTCCGGGTGGGAGCTGCTGGAGGAGTCCGCGGCCCTGAACGCCGCCGAGGGCGCGGCCACGGATGCCGGCGTGAGCGCGGCCCGACTGGCGGCGGAGCGCTTCGAGCGTGCCGCTGCGCTCCACGCCCAGCGGTGTCCCGGGGTGGCGCACGGCGGGTGCCAGTGCGAATGGTTCCTGGCGAGCGGCGAGGCGGTGGCGCATGCGGCGGCGCTCCAGTGGTCGGACGCGGCCGCGGCGGCCCGGCGCGCGATCCAGCTTCACACCGCCTTTCCAAACCTGGGCGCCGGGGACCCCCTGAATCCGGCGATCCTGGCCCTGGCGCTCCACGAGGCGGGCGACGCCGAAGGGGCCGCGGAGGCTCTCGGCGCCGCCGAAGCGGAGGAGCGCGTGCGAGAGGCCGCCACCGGACGCCCGCGGCAGGGCGCCGTCGAGCGGGTGACGGACGCCATGCTGCGGCGGGCCCGCGCGGCCCTGGCGCCCTGAGCCGCCGCGGCGGGCGCGGCCCGGAGCGCCGGACCGGACGCCCCCGGCGCTACGTCCGCCGGACCGTGATCTGCGCGAACATCCCCAGCCACGGGAACGGCGCCTCCGCCGCCCGCACCAGCGGGTAGCTCCAGCCCGGCAGCAGGCTCCGCATGGAGACGCCGCCCGCCAGCAGGAACGCCAGCGGCATGATGCGGCGGATGGACTCCACGCGCCACTGCGGGAACTCCCGCTCCAGCCGGGCGCGGTCGCGTTCGAACACCATCCACGGGAGGGCGCCGTTGGCGCCGGAGAGCGGGCCGGAGGTGGCGAAGGTCCACTCCGCGGCCCCGGGCTCGAACGGCTCGTGGTGGAGGTATCGATAGACGAAGCGGCTCCACGGCGTGGGCCACGGCTCGATCATGCCCAGGATGCCGCCGGGCCTCACGCAGGTGGCGGCGGAGCGCAGGAACTCCTCCACGCACGGGACGTGGTGGAGCACGTTGGTCATCAGGATGGCCCGCAGGGATCCGGCCGGGAAGGGAAGGTCCCGGGCGTCCACCACCCGATCCACGCCCGGCAGGGGCAGGAGGTCGCTGGTGATCGTCTCCGGGATGAACTCCTTGATGAAGCCGGCGCCGGAGCCCAGCTCCAACACGCCGTCCGCGGGGCCGGCGGCGGGCGGAAGCGCGGCCGCCAGGCGCCGATACCACTCCTGGTAGAGCCGCCGCAGGAACGGCTTGCCGCGGATGATCTGCGCCCGCAGCGCAGTGGTCTCCGGGGCGTCGATGTCCAGGCCGCGGCTGAGTGGATGGGCCAGAAGCGTTCGAAGGGGACCCACGGGGCTCACGCGAACTTGAGGCGCCGCGTGGCCAGCATCAGCATGCGGAGAAGCAGCATGCCGTGCCGCCAGCGGCTGATGTTGGTGGTGCCGTAGACGCGGTTCTGGTAGCGGATGGGCAGATCCACCATCCGCAGGTTGAGCTTTGCGGCGCCGAAGATCAGGTCGAAGTCCCCGAAGGGATCGAAGTCCCCGAAGTAGGCGCGGTTGGCGGCCAGGCGGTCGTAGTCGCGCCGGCTGAGGACCTTGGTGCCGCAGAGCGTGTCCTTGATGGGTTGGCCCAGCACCCAGCTGAAGGCCAGGGCGAAGAACTTGTTGGCCAGCAGGTTGAGGAAGCGCATCGCGTCGTCCTGCATGGGATACACCAGCCGGACGCCGTTGATGAAGTCGCCGCGCCCCTCCACCATGGCCTGGTAGAAGCGGCTCAGGTCCGCGGCGGGCACCGTGAGGTCCGCGTCCAGGATCATCAGGATGTCCCCGGTGGAGGCGGCGTAGCCGGTGCGGACCGCATCGCCCTTGCCCTTCCCGGGCTGCTGCATGATCCGGATCCGCCGCTGCGGGAACTCCTTCACCGTGCGCTGGATGGTCTCCCATGTGTCATCCGTGGAGTTGCCCTCCACCAGGATGATCTCCGTGCCCGCGCCCATCTCCGGGATCTCCTCCAGGATGCGGCGGACGTTGCCGGCCTCGTTGCGGGCCGGAACCACCACGGACACGCTGCGCGGCGCGGGCGGCGCGGAAGGCAGCGGGCGCGCCACCCAGAAGTTGGTGAGGCAGAGCCAGCGCAGCGGCCACAGCCGCGCCAGCACGCGGTTGAACGCCTGCTGCACCAGCGGCACTGGCAGCGGGAGGAGGATCTCGCTGAACTGCCGGAAGCATTCGAACCCCTCGAGCGCCAGCAGGTTGATGACGTCATGCTGGTCCAGCCAGCTCCGCCCCAGGCGCGGCCGGGCCACGCCCAGCCGCCGCGCCAGGGAGAGCGGTCCCTGCCAGAGGCGGCTGTAACTGTTGATGATGATCCGCGTCCCGGGGTGGCAGAGTGGGCGCAGGGCCGCGAACGTGGCCTGCACGTCCCACAGGTCCACCACCACGTCCGGCAGCAGGATGAAGTCGAAGCCGCGGGTCACGCGGCCGCCGGCGTCCGTGGACTCCGGCGCCTCGATGGACTCCAGGCGGTCGTACGCGGGCACCAGCCGGAAGCGCAGCTCCGGGTGCGCCTGCTGCGCACGCCCGGCGGCGCCCTCCTCGATCTCCACGCCCACGCCGTGCGCGGGCCGGAGCGCCGCGAGCAGGCCGCCATCCCCGGCGCCCAGCATGAGCACGGAGGCGCCCTGCGGCACCAGCAGCCCGTACAGGCGGGCGATCTCCCGGTGGTAGAAGCTGCGTCCGCCCGCGGCGTGGCGCTCCGCGGCCATGCCGCGCAGCTGGGCGTGGTACGCGTCCCGCTGCTCCGCGGGGGAGGGGTTCTCGACGCTCTGGAGGCGCTGGGCGCTCATGGCGTGGTGGCGCGTCCCCGTCAGACGCGGTAGTAGCTCCGGTACCACTCCACGAAGCGGGCCACGCCCTCCTGCACGGTGGTGGCGGGGCGGTAGCCCACGTCCCGCGCCAGGTCCTCCACGTCCGCCCAGGTGTCCGGCACGTCTCCGGGCTGCAGCGGGAGCATGGTCTTCTCCGCCTTGCGTCCCAGGCACTTCTCGAGGGTCTCGATGTACACCATCAGGTCCACCGGCGAGCTGCAGCCGATGTTGTAGATCCGCCACGGCGCGGAGGAGCTCGCGGGGTCGGGCGTCTCCGGGTCGAACGCCGGCGCCGGCGCCGCCGGCTTGTCCAGGGCCCGCACGACGCCGGCCACGATGTCGTCCACGTAGGTGAAGTCCCGGCGGTGGCGGCCGTAGTTGAAGACCTCGATCGGCTTCCCCTCCAGGATGGCCCGCGTGAACTTGAAGAGGGCCATGTCCGGACGGCCCCACGGCCCGTACACCGTGAAGAAGCGCAGTCCCGTGGTGGGGAGCCCGAAGAGGTGGCTGTAGCTGTGGGCCATCAGCTCGTTGGCCTTCTTGGTGGCCGCGTAGAGCGAGAGCGGATGATCCACGTTGTCGTGCACGCTGAAGGGCATGCGCGTGTTGCCGCCGTAGACGGAGCTGGTGCTCGCGTAGACCAGGTGGCCGCAGCCGTGGTGGCGGCAGCCTTCCAGCACGTGCAGCGTGCCCACCAGGTTCGAGTCCACGTAGGAGTGCGGATTCTCCGCCGCGTAGCGCACGCCGGCCTGGGCGGCCAGGTGGACCACGCGCGGGAAGCGTTCCCTGGAGAAGAGCGCCTCCATGCCGGCCCGATCCTCGAGCGACAGCTTCACGAACCGGAAGCCCTTCCGAGCCTCCAGCCGCGCCAATCTGGCCTGCTTCAGGGAGGGGTCGTAGTAGGCGTTCAGGTTGTCCAGTCCCACCACTTCATCGCCGCGGTCGAGCAGGTGGTGGGCGGTGGCGGCGCCGATGAATCCGGCGGCGCCCGTCACGAGGATGGGCATCCGCGCATGCTAGCGGACGGGCGCTGCGGTGGCAGGCGCCGCGTCTGCGCGGCCCCGCGCAACGCCTCCGCCGGTGGCCGCAGCGCTCCCTCCGGGTAGACTCGCGCCGACGGCTGCGCCCGGACGCCCGTCCCCGCACCATGGCGTCCCCCACGCTCAATCTTGCGCCGATGCACCCGGAGCACGCGGAGGTCCTCCGCCGCGCGGCCGCCGCCGGCGCCCGCGGCGCCGGGGTGCTCCTCCTGGGGGATGCGTGGACGGAGGAGTGGACCCGGCGCGGCCGCGCGGAGGGCACGCTGGCCCGGCCCGCGGATCTCCTCCGCTGGCTCCAGGAGCTCTTCGGGCAGCCGTTCGAATGCCTGCGGGCGGGCGCCGCGTCCCCGGGCGTGCCGGACCCGCTGGCCATGCTGGCGCCCTCCGGCCGCCGCTTCCAGGTGGTGGTGGCGCTGGGCCTCTCGCCGCTGATGCCGGACATGGACCGCTACTTCTGGAACCTCCACCAGCTCTGCGCGGAGGG
This sequence comes from Phycisphaerales bacterium, assembly GCA_046350535.1. Classification (GTDB taxonomy): domain Bacteria; phylum Planctomycetota; class Phycisphaerae; order Phycisphaerales; family SM1A02; genus VGXK01. The sequence goes on along the minus strand of JAXMAG010000001.1, from coordinate 2,792,227 downwards.
CGGCACCGTGGTCCACATGGCCGCGGGTGGTCGGTACCACCAGGCCCTCTCGGAGGTGACGTTCCTGGCGCTGGAGCGCTTCGCGGAGCGGAACGGCTATCGAATTCATGAGGCGCTGGAGTTCCGGGCCGGACCGCGCGGACACTGGAGTCCGCTGGAGGCCGGCCACGACCAGCGCCCGCTCTCCGGCCTCCACCGCGCCCGGCAGCAGGCCCTGCAGGCGCTCACGCCTTCCGATCCGCTGCTGGTGCGCTGCGCGGTGCTCCGCAAGGAGCGCCACGGCGGCTACTCCCCGCTCGTGGATCCCGGGCAGGAGCTGGACAACACCATCGCGGCCGCGGAGCTCCTCAAGCGGGAGGTGAACCGCAACGGCGGTCCGCTCTACGCCGTGCTCTCCAACTGGCGCGGCTGCGAGGAGACGATGCGGCTCTGCGGCCTCAGGCCCGCGGGGACCCGCGTGCTGGAGCTGGGCGGCTCCTCCGTGCCGTACCTTCCGCTGGCGGGGCTCCTCCATGGCGTGGCGCGCTTCGTCACCAACAACGTGGTGCCGGTGATGGACGAGGTGCCGCTCTCCGGCGCGGAGGTGACCGCGCTCCTCGTGGCGTCGCGCCCGGCGGACGGGCAGCGTTCCCTGCGCGAGGTGGGGGAGCTGGTGGAGCGGCCCTGGGGCGCCGCGTTCCGGCTGCGGCCGGAGCGCTTCGCATCCTTCGCCCCGATGGGCGCGGAGGAGCTGCCGGATGAGGCGGGCCCCGCGGACTTCGTCTACTCCGTGGCGGTGTTCGAGCACGTCCGGCAGGTGGCGGCCGCGGCCCGCCGCAGCTTCCAGCTCACGGCCCCCGGCGGCTACGGCGTCCACTTCATAGATCTCCGCGACCATCGCGACTTCTCGCGTCCGCTGGACTTCCTGGCCATGACCGCGGAGGAGTGGCAGGCGGAGAGCGGAGGCAGCGAGAACCGCCTCCGTCACCATGAGCACGAACGCATCTTCCGCGAGGCGGGATTCGAGATCGTGCTCTCCCGCCTGATGGACCGCCCGCCGGGCCTCGCCGAGGGCGGCAACACCGACGTCACCGGCAACCTGGTCTCCGGCCTGGAGGACACCTACCACGCCACCTGCGAGGCGGAGGTCCGGCCGTGGGTGACGGAGGCCATGCGGGCCGGGTTCGCGGAGCCGTTCCGCTCCATGTCGCTGCAGTCGCTCTCCGTGCTGGGGCAGTGCCTCGTGGTGCGGCGGCCCGCGGAGCGCCGCGGGTGAGCGCCGCGGCGCCGGGGCCGGGTTCTGCGCCCGCGGAGCAGCGCGTCCCGCCGCTCCGCGCTCTCCTCCGCGCCGCCGTCGCGGATCGCGTGGCCGCGCTCGCGCCGGGTGCGGCGCGCCGGGAGGGTTCGCGCGGGCTCCTCTGGCTGGGCAGCCCCGCGGCGCAGGACGCGCTCGCCGCGGCGCCCGCCCCGGACGAGGCCACCCGCGACGCATGGCGAACCTCCCTCGCCCGTCGCCTGGAACTGGACTTCCAGCGGCCCTTCCGCGTGGAGACGGAGGCCGCGGTGGCGTGGCCCGCGTCCATGCCGCGCCACGACGTGGTGGTGGTGCTGGGCGCCGCCGGCGGCACGCTGGACCTGGAGGGCCACTGCTGGAATCTGCACCTGGCGACGGCGCCGGAGGGGCTCCTCATCCACGCGGGCGTGGTGGGCGGCGCGGAGGGGGACGTGGCGGAGCTGACGGAGGCGGCGCTTCTCGCGTTCGCGTCCCGCAACGGATGGACGGCGGTGGCGCGGCATCGCGAGTGGGCCGATGGATGGAGCCGGCTGCGGGCGTACGTGACGGGCGTGGAGGCGCCGCTCGCGCGGGTGGTGGTGCTGCGGAAGGAGCGGGACGCCACGTTCGTGCCGCCGCTGCCGCCGCTCCAGGGGGCGGATGGCTTCACGGATGCGGCCCGGCGGATCCACGCGGGCGTGAACCGGAGCGGGTCGCTGCTCTACGGGGCGCTGGCCAACTGGCGGGCCTACGAGGAGGCGCTGCGGGCGGCGGAGATCCCGCTGGAAGGCGCCCGCGTGCTGGAGGTGGGCGCGGCGTCCATGCCGATGATCCCGCTCCTGGCGCTCCTGCGCGGCGCCCGCCGCGTGGCCGTGAACAACGTGGTGCCGCTCACCCGGGAGATCCCGGCGGAGGCGGCGGAGGCGCTGGCCATCCTCACCGGCGCCTTCCGCGACGTGCCGCGCGGGCGGCTGGAGTCGCTCGTGGAGCGCCGCGACGATCCGCGCGGCGCGACGGCGCTGCTGCGGCCGGAGGTCTTCTCCGTGCACGCCCCGATGGGTGCGGAGTCCCTCCCGGACGAGGCGGGGCCGGCGGACCTGGTGCTCTCCATGGCGGTGCTGGAGCACGTGCAGGACGTGCCGGCCGTGGCCCGCCGCACCTTCCAGCTCACGGCGCCGGGCGGTCACGGCATCCACTTCATAGATCTCCGCGACCATCGCGACTTCTCGCGGCCGATCGACTTCCTCGACCTGACGCACGAGGAGTACGGCCGGGCCACGGGCCACAGCGAGAACCGCCTCCGGCACCAGGAGCAGGAGGCCATCTTCCGCGGCGCCGGCTTCCAGGTGGTGGCGTCGCTCCTCATGGATCGCCCGATGCCCACCACCGGCGAAGGCGGCACGGACGTGGCGCCGCTCCTGGCCGATGGCGGCTTCCTGCCCTTCTATCCCGCGCGGAGCGCGGGCGAGGTGCGGCCGTGGGTGACGGAGGCGGCGCGGGCGGGGATGGCGGAGCCGTTCCGCGGCATGCCCGCATCGTCCCTGTCGGTGCTCAGCCAGTGCCTGGTGGTGCGAAGGTCCCCCGCCGCGCCGCGCTGACGGAGCGCGGGCCGCAGGGCAGGTACGCTGCGGCCATGGGTCTTGCGCGTCCGCTCGTCGGCCTCCTCATGGCGCTTTCGCGTCCGTACCGCTTCCACGGCGCGCTCCTCACCCTTGGCGTCCAGACGGTGGAGCCGGATGCCGCCGCGGCGCGGGAGATGGCGCAGGCCGCGGGTCTGCCGCTGGACCGCCTTCCCGCGACGGGCCCCATCGACGACCGCGCGTGCCTGGGGGCCATTGGGTTCTCTCCGGTGACGCGCCTGGACCTCTTCCCGGAGGAGGGCCCGGACGTGGTGGCGGACTTCACGGAGCCGCTTCCCGCGGGCATGGAGGGCGGGTTCGACGCGGTGCTGGACAGCGGCACCACCGAGCACATCTACAACCTGCCGCGGGCGGTGGAGAACCTCCATCGCGTCCTCCGGCCGGGCGGCCTGGTGATCCACGCCAGTCCCTTCTGCGGCTGGGAGAACCACGGCTTCATCCAGCAGAGCCCCAAGCTCTGGGGACGCCTCTGGGGATTGAGCGGCTATCGGGAGCTGCAGGGCTGGCTGGTGCACATCCCGCAGCCGGGCAGTCCGCCGTCGCGGCGTCCGTGGGTGGCCCACATCGAGGACCTGGACCGCCCCATCGCCTGCGACTCCGCCCGCTTCCGCACGCTGCTCGTGGTGCTGGCCCGCCGCACGCCGGAGGCTTCGCTCAAGGCGCCGGTGGACACGCACACCCGGCAGTTCATGGTGCCGCCGGAGTCGCTGCGCCCGGTGGACCCGGAGACGGAACGGGCGCTGCGGACCCAGGGACTCCTCCCGCCCGCCGGCCAGCAGGGCGGCGCGGAGAAGCCCGGTCGGGGGACGGTGATCTCAGGACTGCGCGCGTACTTCGGCGGCCAGCGAGGGTGAGGCGCCGGCGGCGCCGCCGGCGGGGAGCGTTCGCGCCGCGTCTCCCTGGCCCGCGTTCCGCAGCCACAGCTCCAGGACGAGGAGCGGCCACAGCCGGTAGATGGAGAAGCAGGAGGGATCCTCCTGCCTGGCCAGCGTCTCCTGGAGCGCCGTGCGGTCCACCAGTCCCGCGGTGCGGCCATCCTGCGAGAGCAGCAGGTCCTTGGCCATGGCGAGGAGCTGCGGCCGGCTCCATGCGTTGGCGGGCAGGCCGAAGCCCATCTTACGCCGCTGCATCCACTCGTCCGGGAGGTAGCGCGACGCGAGTCGCTTCAGGATCCGCTTGGTCTCCGCGGGCGGACGCCAGCAGCTCTCCTCGCTGATCCCCATCGCGAACGCGGCCACCTCCCTGTCCAGGAGCGGCGAGCGCACCTCCAGCGAATGCCGCATGCTCATGCGGTCCACCTTGGCCAGCACGGCGCCGGGCATGTAGGTGTTGGCGTCGAGCGTCCGCATGCGGTGGAGGAGCGGCGTGCGCGGATCGTTGAGCTGCCGGCGCCAGGTCGCCAGTTCCTCCGCCACCGCGGGCGGCAGGCCGCCCACCAGGCGGGCCACGTCCTCGGGCATCCAGATGAGCCAGCGCGGGCTGAGGTACGCATCCGCGGGCGTGGCCAGCGAACGTCCCCGCAGGGGCGCCGCGAGCCGCCGCAGCGCCGCCCGCACGCGGTCCCCCAGGCTTCCGCCCGCGCCGCCCATGTCCATGATGGTGTCGCGGTAGCGGCCGTAGCCGCCGAAGAGCTCGTCGCCGCCGTCCCCGGAGATGGCCACCGTGACGTGCCGGCGGGCGAAGCGGCAGAGGAGCCAGGTGGGAAGGCAGCTGGAGTCTCCGTTGGGCTCGTCCAGCTCCCGGGAGATCTCCTGCACCAGCGCCACCGCGTCCGGCTCCAGCACCTCATCCCGGTGCGTCGTTCCCAGGAGTTCCGCCGTCTGGCGCGCAAAGAGGTGCTCGCTCTCCTCGGTGCCGCCGAAGCCGATGGAGAAGGTCTCCACCGGGCGGCCCAGCTCGCGCGTCACCATCGCCATCGTGAGGGAGCTGTCCACGCCGCCGGAGAGGAACCCGCCGAGCGGCACGTCGCTCATCAGGCGCTTCTCCACCGCGGCCAGGAGGAGCGTCCGCAGCGCCTCCACCTCCTCCGCCTCCGTGCGCCCGGCCGGGCGGCGCGCCGGACCCGTGGCCTGGAAGGACCAGTACGGGCGGCTGGGGTGGAGGCGGCGGCGGTCCACGTCCAGGAGCGCGTAGGAGCCGGGCTCCAGCTTCCGCACCTGCGTCCAGATGCTGCGCGGCGCGGAGACGTACTGGAGCAGCAGGTACTCCGCGAGCGCCGCCGGATCCACCTCCGGACGGAAGCCCGGCAGCCCGCGGAAGCACTGCAGCTCGCTCGCGAACGCCACGTACCCGCGCCCCTCCATCACGTAGAGCGGCTTCTTGCCGAAGGGATCCCGCGCCAACAGGAGCTTGCCCGCGGCCGGGTTCCACACCGCGAACGCGAACATCCCGTCCAGGGCGTTCAGCCTGGATTCGAGCGTGCCCTCCTCCATCGACTCGAAGAGGTGGGGGAGGACCTCCGTGTCCGTTCGCGTGCGGAAGCGGTGGCCCTGCGCTTCCAGGGACGCCCGCAGCGCCTTGAAGCCGTAGATCTCGCCGTTGAAGGTGACCTGGACGGAGCCGTCCTCGTTGCCCATGGGCTGACGGCCCTCCGGGCTGAGGTCGATGATGCTCAGGCGCCGGTGGCCCAGGGCCACGCGCCCGCATGGAGAGAGCCAGATTCCCGCGTCATCCGGCCCGCGGTGGGGCTGGGCGTCCCGCATCTGCGTGCAGAGCGCCGCGAGCCGTTCCGGGCCCAGCGTCCCCTCCAGATCCACGATGCCGTTGATGCCGCACATGCGCTGTGTGGCGGAGAGTCTAGCCGCGCCGCGGCCGGTTCATCCGGGGAGGACGTGGACCAGCCGCACCAGGACCTGCTTGAGGCGCGAACGGCCCTTCAGATCCGCCACCCACTCCTTCAACCCCGCGATCTGCCGGTCCAGGTCCGCCATCCGCGCCGCGTCCTTCCCGCGCCACTCCTGGAGGCTCTCCGCCGCCCGCTGCGTCTCCTGCAGGCAGAGCCCGGCGCGGATGGCCTGGATGGCCAGGTCCTCCACGCGGTCGTGGGCATCGAGCGCTGCGGCGCTTGGCGGGATGGGGCCCGCGCCGCGGCGCTCGCACAGGAGCAGCGTGGAGAGCGCGGTGGACTCCGGGAGCGCCACCGCGGCCGCGCCGCCGCCGCCCACCAGAGGCTCGATCGCCACGGAGAGGCGTTCGGATGCGGAGAAGCCCTGGGATGCGAACGCCTCCACCCAGCGCCGGCGCGGCGCGGACCACGGGAGCGCGGCGCCGCGCTCGCCGGGCGGCGTGGCCGCCAGCACCACGGCGTCGGCGAGTTCCGCGCAGCGGCGCGCGATCGCCTCCGGCTCCACCGGCCCCATGCACTCCGGCGCCGCGACCAGGAGGAGCGCCGCCCGCGGCGACGCGGGTCCCCCCGCGAGCGGCACCGGACGGCACTCCACACCCGCGACGCGGGCCAGCGCGGACTCCAGCGCGGGATGGGCCGCACCGAGGCGGAGGAGCGGCCCCGGCGCCCGCTCCCGCCACGCCTCCGCGGCGGCGCGGGCGGCGATGTCCGCGTGGTCCAGCACGGAGGCGGCGGGCGCGTCCGGCGCGGTGGCCCCGGCGGTGGAGGTTCGGACCAGGCGCCCCACCGTGCTGTAGAGGTCCTTGAGCGGCGGGTACTCCAGATGGAAGCCGGGGTTGGCGGCCACGAAGCGGAGCGCCGCGCGGCGGACGTTGCTGCCCCACATCCCGGTGGTGTCGTGGAGGAGCATCACGCCCTCCGGCGCCAGATGCCGCCCCGCCAGCTCCATGTCCGCGAGGGCCGCGAACTCGTAGTGCAGTCCGTCGATGAAGAAGAGGTCCACCGTCCCGAGCTGCTGGAGGAGCGTCCGTCCCGCCACGCCGGCGCCCGCCGCGGGGTTCGCCGCGGGGGCCGCGGCGCCCGCCGCCGCGCCCTCCGCGCTGGCGTAGGTGTCCGGAAGGGAGAAGCCGCCGCGGATGAAGCGGATGCGCTCCGCGAGGCCGAGTCGCCGCGCCGCCTCCGCCGCCACGCCCTGCACGGTTCGATAGGCGGCCAGGGCGCTCCCCGCGCCGCCGGAGCGCATGCTGGCCCACTGGTCGTCCAGCGCCGGATCCGGGTCCACCGTGTGCACCACGGCGCCGGGACCCGCGCTCGCCGCCAGCACCATGGTGCTGACCCCCACGAACGTCCCCACCTCCACGATCGTCCTCGGCCGCGCCGCCCGCACCGCCCGCACCAGGTCCTGGGCGTCCCGCGGCGGCACCGCCTGGCGCCCGAGGAACTCCGCGGGGCAGCCGAGCGAGAGATACGCCTCGCGGATGCGGGCGTAGAGCGCATCGAACTCCTCGGGTGCGGCGTCGCTCATCCCGGGCCTCCGCCGGACGCCTGCGGCGTTCGCACCCGGACCGAGCATCGCGGCTCCAGGTTGGCCTTGCTGATGGTGTAGATCCGCGGATCCGGCGCCACCTCCAGGTGGAGGCAGTCCCAGCGGAAGTCGTACTTGCGCTCCTCCGCATCCGCGAGTCCGCAGCTGAGGAGGAAGTCCCCGGGGCCCAGGTGGTTCACGAAGTCGATGGTGTACTCCACCTCCGTGCCGGCCGTGAGGGGCGGCACCTCCGCCTCCGGGTGGAAGCGGGTGTCCGTGCCGAAGACGTCCACGCCGCGCGGATCGCGGATGAGCATCCCCAGGTTGAGCGTCGGCGCGTCCGCGTGGCAGAGGCAGCGCACGTGCAGGCGGTAGGTCTCCCCCGGGACCAGCAGGAACACCGGGCGCTCCTGCGGATCCGTGAGCCGCACGGAGAGGATCTGCACCGCCCCGCTTCCGAAGCGGCTCTCCTGGCCGCCGCCCATGTCCGCCGGGTCCATCGGCGCGCGGGCCTCGAAGACCTGGTGGCCCAGCGCGCCGGACTCCGGGCCGTAGTAGGTCCGCTGGTACTCGTTCACCACGTGGCGCGGGGCGCCGTCCGCCACCACCGCGCCCTTGTGGAGGAGCACCGCGCGGGTGCAGAGGGAGACGATGGCGGTGTGGTTGTGGGAGACCAGGAGCACCGTTCGCCCGCCGGTGGCGAGCTGCCGCATGCGGTCCGAACACTTCCTCTGGAAGCGGGCGTCTCCCACCGCCAGGGCCTCGTCCACGATGAGCACGTCCGGATCGATGGCCACCGCGGTGCTGAAGGTGAGGCGGGCCTGCATGCCGCTCGAATAGGTCCGGAACGGCTGGTCGATGAACTCCTCCAGCTCGCTGAAGGCGATGATCTCCGCCTCCTTGCGCCGCACCTCCTCCGCGGTCATGCCCAGGCAGAGGCCGCCCATGCGGATGTTCTGGCGCCCGGTGTAGTCCGGGTGGAAGCCGGTCCCCAGCTCCAGGATGGCGGCCAGACGCCCCTCCACCGCCACGCTTCCGCTGGTGGGGGCGAGCGTGCCCGCGAGGATCTTCAGGAGCGTGCTCTTGCCGGCGCCGTTGTGGCCCATGAGGCCCAGCACCTCGCCGCGCGGGACCTCGAGGTTGACGCCCCGCAGGGCCCAGAAGGCCTGGTGGCGCGTCCCGCCGAAGAGCCACTCCTTCAGCACCGCGCCGCCGGAGGGGTAGACCCGGAAGCACTTGCCGACGTCCGCGCAGCGGACCGCGGGGGAGGCGCTCACAGCCGGTCTCCGAAGAGCGGGCGGAGCAGCCAGAAGATGCGGGCCCCCAGGGCCCACGAGACGGGCGCCAGCACCAGCACCACCACCCAGCTCCACGGATGCTGGATGGAGCCGAACCAGAGCGAATCCTGGAAGCACCACACCAGGTGCGAGAAGGGATTGAGCTTCACCACCCATTGAAGGATGGCGGGGAAGCTCTCGAAGAGGGTGGGCGAATAGAGGACCGGCACCAGGAAGAGGCCGGCCGTGGTGAAGAGCTGCAGCAGCTCGCGAACGTCCCGTGCCGCCACGCTCACCGCGGAGATGCCCGCGCAGAGCCCGGAGAGGAACGCCACCTGCAGCACCATGAGCGGCGCCACCAGGAGGACCGTGGCCGGCACGCCGGTGCCCGCGCCGAGCAGCATGTACGCCAGCAGGAGCGCCAGGAGGAGGAGCTGCGTGGGGAGGAGGGCCAGGGTCGTTCGGACTGGAAGCACCTCCACCGGGAAGACGATCTGCTTCACCAGGGCCGCGTTGCCGCGGATGGCCATGGGGGCGCGGTTGAGGAGATCCACGCAGGTGAGCCAGGGGAGGAGGCCGCTCAGGATGTACACCGCGTAGGCCCGCGGCGAGTTCCCGTGCTGATCCGGCATCCGGGAGGGGAAGATCCACCCGAACACCACCACGTACAGCACCATCAGGAAGACGGGATGCGCCACCACCCAGGCGCGGCCCAGCAGGGAGCCGGCGAAGCGCTCTCCCACCTCGCGGCGGGTCAGCTCCCACAGGAGCGATCTGTGCCTGGCAAGAGTCCAGAGGAGCGACGGAGCCTGCCCGTCCGCCGTGCGCATGGGCCGCACTGTAGCACGCTGCCCGCGCGCTCCGGTAGCATCACGGAATGCGGCGCTACGCCTCCGTGGTCAAGGCGGCTGAGGAGGGGAGGCTTCCCGCCCAGGGCGCTGCTGCGGAGGGATTCGTTCGCGGCGGGATCCGGCGCGTCAGGGACGCATCGTTCTGGCGGAAGCCGCTGTGGGTGATGGCCCGCCTCCTGTGGGACCGCGCGCCGTGGCTGGCCCAGCCGCTGGCCAAGCTGCGCCGCCGCATGATGCCGGGTCTGTACGTCCCCGGTGCGGACGGCAACAACGACGAGACCACCGCCTCCCTGGGGGACGAATCGCTCCTCCCGCCGCTGCGGCGCGACGGCGCGGGCGTGGTCCACTACATCGGCAGCCTCCAGGCCGGCGGCGCGGAGCGTCAGCTGGTCTACACGCTGGCGGGCCTGCGGGAGCGCGGCGTCTCCACCGGGCTCGTGGTGAGCGAAGGCCTCAAGGGCGGCCTCGGCCACTATCTCCCGCACGTGCAGAAGCTGGGGGTGGAGGTGCGCTGGGCGGGCGAGCGCGTGGATCCGGCGTTCGCCCGGATGCTGGCGGAGGAGCCCGCGCTGCGGGAGGCGTTCGGACGCGTGCCGCTGTACCTCCGGTCCCGCGTGACGGAGGCGGCGGCGGAGTTCCGCCTCCTCCAGGCCGCGGTGGTCCACTGCTGGCTGGACCACACGAACGTCTGGGGCGGCGTGGCCGCGCGGATCGCCGGCGTCCCGCACGTCATCCTCTCCACGCGCAACGTCAGCCCGCTGCACATGCCGCACCTGATGGCGCCGTGGTTCCTGCCGTGGTACCGCTGGCTGGCGGCGCAGCCGGGCGTGCGGCTGGTGAACAACTCGCGGGCCGGCGCGGAGGACTACGCGGCATGGCTGGGGCTGCCGGCGGAGCGATTCCAGGTGATCCTCAACGGCGTGGACTTCTCCACCATCCGGACCCCGCAGGCCGCGGAGGTGGAGGAGGCGCGGCGCGCCGTGCGCCATCGCCCGGGGCGGCGCCTGGTGGTGGGCGTCTTCCGCCTGGCGGACGAGAAGCAGCCGCTCGTCTTCGTGGAGGTGATGCGGCAGGTGATGGCGGCCAGGCCGGAGGTGGACGCGGCCATCCTGGGCACCGGCGTGCTGGTGCGGCAGGTGAAGTCGCGGATCCGCGCCCTCGGACTCTCGCGGCGGTTCCATCTCCTCGGGCGCCGCAGCGACGTGCCCGCGTTCCTCACGGCCGCGGACCTGATGCTTCTCACCTCCAAGGCGGAGGGGACGCCCAACGTCCTGCTGGAGGCCCAGCACCTGCGCTGTCCGCCGGTCTCCACCAGGGCCGGCGGCGCGGTGGACGCCATCCTGGACGGCCGCACCGGATTCCTGGCGGACGTGGGGGACGTGCCGGCGCTCGTGTCGCAGGTGCAGCGCCTCCTGGATGACGAACCGCTGCGCCGCAGCATGGCGTCGTGCGGCCCCGAATTCGTGCGCGAACGCTTCGGCCTGGCCCGCATGATCGACGAGACGGAGGCGCTCTACGGATCAATGGATCCGGAGGGGGCGTGGCGCCGCGGGAATCCGCGGCTGCTGCCCGCGGATCAGCGCGGCGAGGCGCGGAGGCCCAGCCGTTCGCCTGCATAGCGCTGGCGGCGGATCTCCTCCAGCCACGCGCCCTGCGCCAGGTACCAGCGGACGGTGTCCGTGAGGCCCTCATGGATGGCGCGGCGGGGCCGCCAGCCCAGCTCCCGCTCGAGCTTGGCGCCGTCCACCGCATAGCGGCGGTCGTGTCCCGGGCGGTCCGTGACGTGCTTCAGGAGTTCCAGGTGCCGCCCGCCGCCCGGGCGGGGTCGGAGTTCATCCATCACCGCGCAGAGCCGCGAGACCAGCTCCAGGTTGGTCAGCTCCGTGCCGCCTCCCACGATGTAGGTCTCGCCGGGGACGCCGCGCTCCGCCACCGTGAGGAGCGCATCGCAGTGGTCCTCCACGTGGAGCCAGTCCCGCACCTGGAGGCCGTCTCCGTAGATGGGGATCGGCTCCTCCGCGAGGGCCTTCAGGATGCAGAGCGGGATGAGCTTCTCCGGGAACTGGTACGGCCCGTAGTTGTTGGAGCAGTTGGTCACCATCACCGGAAGGCCGTAGGTCCGCTGGTACGCGCGGGCCAGGTGGTCCGCGGCGGCCTTGGTGGCGGCGTACGGGGAGTTGGGCCGGTAGGGGGAGGCTTCGTGGAAGGCGCCCTCCTCGATGGAGCCGAAGACCTCGTCCGTGGAGACCTGGATGAAGCGGAAGCGTTCGCGCTGCGGCGGCGGGAGCTGCTCCCAGTGTTCGCGGGCGGCGGCCAGGAGTTCGTGCGTGCCCACCACGTTGGTGGCGATGAAGTCCCGCGGCCCGTCGATCGAGCGATCCACGTGGCTCTCCGCCGCCAGGTGCAGCACCACCGCGGGCCGGTGCTCCGCGAGGAGCGATCGCACCAGGGCCAGGTCCCCCACGTTGCCGTGCACGAACACGTGGTGCGGATGCCGCAGGCACTCCTGGATGGAGGCGAGGCTCCCCGCGTAGGTGAGCGCGTCCAGGTTCACCACCCGCCAGCCGCGGGCGAGCGCGGTTCGGACCAGGTTGCTGCCGATGAATCCGGCGCCGCCGGTGAGGAGCGCCGTGGGGGGCGTCATGTCCGCAGGATACCGGGGGCCGCGGCGCCGCCCGGCGCCTTCACCGCCTCCAGGATCACCAGCGTGTAGGGAATGCGGAGGAGATCCTGGCGGACCACCGCGCGGACCGGCCCGAAGAGCGGCTCCACCAGGGCGCGGTACCCCTCCGGCGTGCGAACGTGCTGCCCGCGATCCCACCCGATGAGCGTGCGGGCGATCCACGGCTGCCCCGGCACCCACGCGTTGTCGAGCGTCACCAGGCGGCCGCCGGGGCGGAGGACGCGGTGGGCGCCGGCGATCATGCGCGTCGCGGTCGCGTCGTCCAGGTGGTGCAGGAGGGCGTTGGCCATCACCAGGTCGAACGACTCCGGCGCGAACGCCTCCAGGTCCGCGGCGGAGCCCGCGTGGAACTCGCCGCGGTCGCCGAAGTCGCGGCGGGCCTGTTCGATGTAGCCCGGTTCGAGATCGATCCCCACGTAGCGGAGGGGCGGCAGCGCGGGCAGGAGCGAGCCGGGCCCGCAGCCGAGATCCAGGACGCTGGAGCCCTGCACGGGGCGGAAGTGCTCCGCGATCACCCGCTCCCGCGCCCGGCGGGTCCCCAGGAACCACTGCATCAGGCGATAGGCGCGGGGGAGCCGCAGCAGGGCGCGGACGCCGGTGTTGACCTGGCCGGTGCCTTCCGCGCGGTCAGCCTGCCCGGGCGCCGTGGGACGCGCACGCTCCGCCTGCATGGCGCGATCGTACCATGCGCCGCACCTGATGCCGGAGCTCCGCACCATGGATGGCCGTGCGCCGCGCGGACGCCTGCCGGGGGATGCGCTCCTGGCGCTGGCGCTCGTGGTGGACGCGCTCCTCGCGTGGCTGCAGCTCCTTCCGCGGGAGGTGAGTCTGCCGCTGCCGCCCGCGAAGTTCGTCGCGGACGGCGGCGCGGCCCACCGGGCGCCGGTGCCCGCGCCGTGGCGGCTGCTGGCGATGCCGTCGGACGGACCCGCGAGTCGCGGCAGCCAGCTGCGCCTGCTGGAGGATGGCGTGGCGCTGGGGCCGCCGCACGCGCCGCATCAGGAGGTGCGCGAGCGCGGCGGCGGGCGCTACTCCCACTGGGAGGGTTCGCTGTGGATGAGCAGCTCGGACGGGAGCGATCCCGCGGGCTCACGACATCGTTACCAGGCGGAGGGGCCGGTGGTGCCCACGCGGCTGGCGTGGCTGCTGGCCGCGGGCCTGAACGCCGTGGCCGCCGTGGCGGCGTGGCCGCGGGTGGCGTGGGCCGTGCTCTTCCTGGCGGGCGTGGCGGTGCGGCTCTGGCGGCGGAGGACCAGCGTGGCGGCGGCCGCGTGCGTGGTGGCCGCGGCGTGGCTGGTGCTGGCGTCCCTGGAGGTGGTGCCGGCGGTGGGGCGGGGCGCGGCCAAGGGCGTGCAGATCGCGGAGTGGGGCCTGCTGGGGGCCGCGGGCGGGACCCTGCTGGCGCTCCTCGTGGCGCTCGTGGGCGCCGGACTGGGGCCCGCGGGCGGCACCGCCGACGGGGCGAGGACGGCCGCCGCGTTCCCCATCGGCCTGTCCGCGGCGGGGGCGTTCGCGGCGTGCTGGCTGGCCGGCGGCGCCGGAGTCGCGGCGGCGGGCGCCATCGTGGCGGGCGGCGCGCTCGCGTGCGCGGCGCGGCGGAGTTCGCGGGAGACGTTCGCGTGCTTCACGGCCGGCGCGTGGAGGCGGCTGCCGGTGGGGCTCCTGGCGGCGCTCCTCTTCACGCAGCTGTGGCACGGGCCGAGCGACGTCTGCGGCAACGTGCCCATGGGGGATCTCGTCTACTACGGGGCCCGCTGCAACATGCTGGCCGCGCGGCCGTGGCCGCACGTGAACCTCGGCCTGGAGGGGGAGGTCTTCTCCTACTTCAACGCCCTGCCGTCCGCGCTGGTGGCGGTGGTGATGCAGGTGCTGGAGCGGCTGGGCGCGGAGCGGCCGGACGGACAGACGGTGCTGGTCGCGGGATCGGCGGCGTTCGCGGCGCTGTGGCTGCCGGCGGCGCTCGCGGCGTGCGCGGGCGCGGGCGGGCGCGGCGCGGCGGCGTTCGCGAGCGGCCTGCTGGTGCTGGGGAGCGTGATGTACGGCTCGTGGATCCTGGAGAGCCCGCCGGTGTGCACGCTGCTGCCGCTGGCGCCTGTCACCACGGCGCTGGTGCTGCGGGCCGGCGGGCGGCTCGGCGGGATCCTGGGCGGCGGCGCCGCGGGCATCGCGGGCTCCCTGGCGGGGAAGGTGACGGCGGCGCCCTTCCTGGCGGCGCTCGCCGGCGCGGAGGCGCTGGGCGCCGTCACCCGCGCCTCGCGGGCCGCGAGGACGGCGGCCCTGGCCGCGGGCGCCCTCGCCGCCGCGGGCGCCGCGTTCATGGTCTGGCGCCACTGGGACCTGGTGCGCGGCGTGGGGCTCTTCGGCCCGTTCTCCCTGGAGCTCCTCCACGCGAACGCCTCCGAATGGAGCTGGAAGTGGCCCATCCTGGCCAAGGACCTGGGGCTGGTGCTGGTGATGGCGGGGGCCTTCTGCTGCCGCTGGTCCGTGCGCGTCTCCGTGGCGAGCGCCGTGGCGGCCCACCTGGCCATCCCGTTCTTCTTCAGCTCCGCGCAGCCGTGCGCGTGCCTGGTGCTGGCGGCGGCGCTGATGCTGGAAGCGCCGGTGGGGCGCGCGGCGCTGCGCATGGCGGCGCTCGGCGGAGCGCTGCTCTCGCTCCACGCCTGGGCCCGCGATCCCGGCGGGGCCTGGGCCTTCGCGGCATGGGCGCTCCTGGTCCTGCAGGCGGTGCTGCCCGCGCCCGGTCCCGCGTGGCGCCCCGCGTGGTTCGCGGCGGCGTTCCTGGCCGCAACCGGCTTCCTGGCCACCGCGGCGGGCGGGCTGCGGCTGGACGCGCTCTACTGGCAGGAGGGCGTGCTCACGCCGGGCGTCCGCGCGTCGTGGCGCGCGGTGCGAACGCTGGTCCCGCCGGACGCGCTCCTCTTCACGGACCAGGTGGCCGCGGACCAGAGCCTCACCGGCGGATGGAACACCTACGCCATGACCGGGGAGCGCCAGGTCTTCCTGGCCAACTGGGTGCAGAGCGAGGTGCTGCGGGCGCGCCCGGAGCGCGTGCCGGAGCTCCTGCGCATGAACGAGGCGGTGCTGAGCGGCCGCATGGCGCCGTGGGAGGTCCCGCTCTCCCGGCGCTACTCCGAGGCCTGGGCCCTCACCGCGCCCCGGGAAGCGCCGCACGAACGCTGGGAGCGCCGCGCCGCGGGCGACGGCTGGATGCTCTGGCGGATCGGCCCGCTCGAGCCGCCCGCGCTCACGCCGGGCGCCGCGCCGCCAGGATGATGCTGCTGCCCTCGCGGAAGCGGCGGCCCGCGGCGAGGGCCGCGGCCTCGCGGTCGAGGGAGCTCGTGATGAGCCGCGTCAGGAGGCCCGGGCGGCTCGTGCCGTGTTCGCGGCCGTAGCGCTCCGCGGTGGGGGCGCGGCGGATGCCCAGGAGCCACGGCAGCCGCCGCGCCAGGAAGACCGGCCACACCAGGGCCCGGAAGAGGCCGGAGGCCATCTCCACGCGGAGTCCCGCGGATTCCGCGAGGGCGGCCAGCTCACGGAGTCGATAGCGCCGGACGTGGCCGGCGCGTTCGTCCTCCGCGGACCAGAGCCAGGGGAGGGCGGGCACCGTGATGATGCAGAGCCCGCCCGGCATGAGGACGCGGCGCGTCTCCTCCAGGAGCGCCCGCGCCTCCGGCACGTGCTCCACCACGTCAAAGAGCCCCGCCGCCGCGAAGGCGCCCTCGTGGAAGCGGGCGTCCTGCAGGAGCCCGAGGACCAGGTTGGGCACGCCGCGGCGGCGGGCGTTGGCGATGCCCGCGGCGCCCGGCTCCACCAGCACCACCGTTCGTCCGGCGGCGGCCACCGCGGCGCTGATGACGCCGTTGCCGCCGCCCACGTCCACGAACGCGCCCGGCGGCGCTCCCAGCGACCGCAGGAGCTCCACGATCACGCGCGTGCGATGGCGGAACCAGTAGGACGCGTCCTCGAGCGCGGCGCAGAGATCGTGATCCTCCGGGTACCGCACCGGATCCGCGGCGCCGGTCCGCCAGACGCCCTCCGCGTCCCGCACCACGCCGTCGGCCATTGCCGCCAGGTCCAGGATGGGGCCGCGCCCGCCGCCGCCGGCTGCGCCGCCGTTCGCCGCGCCGTCCGCGGCGCCGTCGGCAGCGCCGCCCGCCGCGCCCGCCGCCGCGCTCACCGCACCGGCTCCAGGTAGCGGGCCGCCTCCGGCCCCGCGTGCATCAGCAGATCCACCACGGAGACGGCGTGCACGAAGGGCGGATGGAACTGCGGATACTCCGGATACGGCCCGTAGCTCATCCACTCCACCTCCACGCCCGCCTCGCGGAAGGCGGCTTCATCCAGGTACGAGCGCGCGGCGGGCCCGCTCAGGTAGCGCGTGGCGCCCACCGCCTTCAGGAGCTGGAGGAGCCGCTCACCGCGCGAACCCTGGAGCCCGTGTCGGCGCGAATCGTCGAACGGCGTGGGAATCCCCATCTCCCGGGCCACGAGCGTGACGAGGTGCTGGTTCAGCTCGGAGAGATTCGTCCAGCGCGCGTCCAGGTACACCGGCTCCAGGAAGCGGCGGCACCATTCGAAGTGCGGCGCCTTGAGGTACTCCTGCCGGATGGAGCGCCAGTGCTTCTCCTGCCACGCGTGGTCCGCGAGCGCCACGTCGCAGATGCGGCGGTTGAGGTCCGTGCCGCAGGGGATGCTGAGCCACAGCAGGCCGTTCCGGGTCTTGATCTGGTTGCGGTTGCGCCAGTCGTTCTTGGTGAACTGCACGTCGTCGTAGAAGACGAAGAGATCGCTCCGGCGGATGAGGTCGAAGTACCCCTTCCACGGGAGGTAGTTGGACTGGAGGACCGTGACCGTCAGCGGCATGGGCGGGATCCGCGCGGCGCCTGCGGCGCGGCGGCCGTCAGGAGGAGGTGCGGGCCGCCGGAGCGTAGCTTCCGGGACGGCTGCTCATGCCGTGGACGCGCGAACCCCGGTGGACGCGGGTGGGGGAGTACCAGGGCGCCAGCACGGTCTCCGTGACCGTGCCGGCCGCGCACTCCACGCGGTACCGCATCACCGCTTCGGAGGTCCAGCGGCCCTCCACCTGCCGGAGTCCCTCCAGCTCGTACTCCACCACCGGGCCCACCGTGCGGGCGTGGCGGAGGAGGCGGGCCTGGAAGAGTTCCGGATTCTCAGGCCAGTAGCGCCGCGCGGTGAAGAGGCTGGTGAGCGTGATGGACTCGCAGACGTGCCACCAGCGGGGGTGGCGCGGGCTCCAGGCGGTGCATTCGCGCCACTGGCCACTGGCCTCCGGAACGCGGACGTGCACCACGAAGTCGATGAGGTCCGCCGTGAAGACGCGCCACACCAGCATGCCGAAGAAGTTGGTGTAGCGGTCGATGCACCACTGGAGCGCCTCCGGCAGGCGGCGCCGGCCGTAGAAGTTCCACGAGAGCGCCGCGTGGCAGAGCGGGATCGCCAGGAGGTGGAACCAGAGCCATGCCCCCGCGGCCTGGACGATCCACGTCGGCGCCGGCGTGAGCGCCGGCGCGGGGGTGGGCAGCAGGTGGCCCACGGCCGCATCCGGCGGGGACCCCGCGGTGGCGAAGAAGAGCCCCGTGACGATCATCTGCTCCGCGAGGAAGCCGAGGCGGATCTGGAGCAGGATGAGCACGAAGCTCCACGCCAGGAGGGCGCCGCCCAGCCAGCGCGTGGGCGGGATGAGCATCAGGGCCGCGGCCACCAGCTGGCTGCTCCAGGCGGCCTGGTTCTGGAGGGTGAAGACGGGATGACGCGTGGAGAGGCGGCGCATGGTTCGCCACCAGTAGCCCCACATGGGATTGCACATCCCGTAGTTCATCCCCTCGCCGATGCGGTAGCCGTTGAGGCACTTGTAGGTGCCGCTGCTGGCGATGATGAACGCCAGGTCCACCTGGATCACCAGGAGCGCCAGCTGCGAGAGCTGCGGGGCGCAGCGCTCCGTGAAGAGGACCAGGAAGAGGGAGAGGGAGAGCCACCACGTCATGAATCCGGGTGCGCCGCAGCCGCGTCCCACGCTCCGCCAGCGGGTCCAGATGAACAGGATCCGGCAGACCACCGCGTTCAGGAGCGCCGCCCACACGGTCCACAGGTCCATGAGGAGCGCCACCTGGCACGCGGCCCACGCGGCGCCCAGCAGGACGCTGCCCGCCGGGGAGAAGAGGACCTCCGCGAGCGGCGAGCGCTGCACGTAGCCGCCCCAGCGTTCGCACACGAAGAAGCGGCGCCAGTTGGGAAGGGACCACGCCAGGAAGCCCAGCGAGAGCGCCGCCAGGGCGATGCGGATGAGGGCGGTCATGGACGGCGAGAGCGCCGGCATCCACGACCAGTGACCCAGTACCGCCTCCATCACGGAGTCGAGCATGGCGCGGAAATCCTAACGCGGCGGAAGCGCCGCCGCCTCCAGCGGCGCGGCGCGGTGGAGCTGCCACAGGCCCAGCTGGAGGAGCATCCACGCCTGCTTGCCGGCGCGGAAGTCGCCGCTCTCCTCGAATCGCCGCAGCACCTGCCTCGCCGCGCCCGGCCGGAGCAGCCCCAGGCGGTCCGAATCCGCGGAACCAAGCACGTCATTCGCGAATTCGCGCAGCGGTCCGGCCAGCCAGTGGACGTTGGGCTCCACGAAGCCCTCCTTCGGCCGCTCCACGATCTCCCGCGGCAGGTGCCGCTCCGCCACCAGGCGGAGCAGGAACTTGGTGCGCCCGCCGCGCGAGCGGTGCCGCGCCGGCAGCCCGAAGACGAACGACACCAGCTCCGGCGAGAGGAACGGCGGCCGCGGCTCCACGGCGTGGGCCATGCCCAGCACGTCGGCGTAGTTCAGGACCTGCTCCACGAACGTGTGCGTGAAGTCCCACTCCAGCATGCGGCCGAGCGGGTCGCGGGCGGCAAGACCGTCCACGCACGCGCTCACCTGCCGGTCGAAGGGCAGCCCCGGCGGCGCCTCCGGCGCCAGGAGCGCCTCCGCCTCCTCCGGCGTGAACACCGCAAAGCGGCTCACCATCGCGGCCACGTTCCCGTCCAGGTGCTGCAGCGCGAACGCCCGCTCCGCCTCCGGCAGCGCCGCCAGCACCGGCGACGCGGGGTCCCCCGCGGCCTCTCCCACCGCGGCCGCCGTGCGGTGGAGGAAGTACGACCCGAAGAGCTCGTCCGCGCCGTCGCCGGAGATGGCCACCTTGATGTCCCGGTGCATGCGCTGGCTGACGAACCAGGCGGAGAGCGTGGCGGAGTTGGGCTGCCCGTACGCGGCGGCGATGCGCGGCAGCGCCTCCTGCAGTCCCTGCGGCGTGAGGAGCACCTCGGTGTGGCGGGTGCCCAGCCGCTCGCTCATCACCCGGGCCCAGCGCCGATCCTCGCTCTTGCGGTAGATCTCCTCGTCGTACACCAGGCTGTAGGTGCGCAGCGGGCGCCCCACGCGGGCCGCGGCCATGGCCACCGCGAGACTGGAGTCCAGGCCGCCGGAGAGGAACGCGCCCACCTCCACGTCCGCGTCCAGGCGCCGCTCGATGGAGGCCCGCAGGAGCGCTTCGAAGCGATCCGCCGCCTCGCGGTCGTCGAGGGCGCCGGCGTCGTCGGCCGCGAGCGCGGGAAGGCGCCACCAGCGCTGGACCTGCGGCGGCGCCGCGGGACGTCCATCCTGCCCGCGGCGGATCTCCAGGCGGCAGCCCGCGGGCAGCCGGTGGATCCGGCGGTCGATCGTCGCGTCGTCCGGCATGGACTTGAGGCCCAGGAACCAGCGCAGGCTGCGGCCGTCCACGTCGTCGCGCCGTCCGGGGGCGCCTCCGGGCAGATCCGCGGCCAGCACGTTGAACTCGCTCGCGAACGCCACCCCGCCGTCCGCGCGCCAGTAGAGCGGGCGTTCGCCCACCCGGTCACGGGCCAGATGCAGCACGCCCGCGCGGTGGTCCGCGATGGCCACCGCGAACATGCCGTCCAGGCGCTCCAGGCAGCGGATCCCCTCCAGCTCGTAGAGCCGCAGGATCACCTCCACGTCCGAGTGGTCGCTGCGGAAGCGCACGCCGCGCTCCTCCAGCATGCGGCGCAGCGGGCGGTGGTTGTAGATCTCGCCGTTGCAGACCATGGCCACGCCGCCGTCCTGGCTGACGAACGGCTGGTCCCCGCCCGCCAGGTCCACGATGGCCAGGCGCGCCATCCCCAGCTGCGCCCACGGAGATTCGTGCATGCCGCGCCCATCGGGGCCGCGGTGGTGCATGGCCGCCACCATGCGCTCCAGGCGGGGGCGGTCCGGGGCGCCGAGGAATCCCGCGATGCCGCACACCTCAGCTGCGCCCTCCGGCGGCGGCGGCGCGGGCCGTGTCGCGGGCCCGCGAGGGATCCAGGTTGATGGTCTCCGCCACCAGGAAGCGCGGACGGCTCTTCACCGTCTCGAAGATCTCCGCCACGTACTCCCCCAGGATCCCGATGAAGATGCACTGCACGCCGATCAGGAACGCCAGCAGCGTCGCCAGCGACGAGAAGCCGGGCACCACCTGGCCGTGGAGGAGCCACAGCACCGCGATCCATGCGCCGTAGAGGAACGCGGCGGCGCTGATGCACAGGCCGGCCACCGTGCTGAAGCGCAGGAGCTTGGTGGAGAAGCCCACGATCCCCAGGCGGGCGTGCGAGAGGAGCTTGCGCCAGGTGAAGGAGCTGCGCCGTCCGGTGTCCTGCCACGCCACCTCCACCGTGCCCACGGGGAGCCCGATCCAGGTGGTGATCCCGCCGAAGAAGGGCCGCTCCCGGAAGGAGAGGAGATGCTCCACGAAGCGCCGCGTCATCAGCCGCATGTTGGTGACGTTGTCGATCACCGGGTAGTCGCAGAGCCACGCGTTGAGAGCGGAGTAGATCCGGGCGGGGAGCCGCTTGGCCAGCGGACGGTCGCCGCTGCCGCGCACGCCCGCGGCCACCTGGAAGCCCTCCTCGATCCGGGCGTGGAGCGCGGGCAGCGTCGCCGGATCCTCCTCCAGGTCACCGTCGATCACGAAGATGCGGTCTCCATCCGCGGCCAGCAGTCCCGCGAGCATCGCGGCGTGCTGGCCGAAGTTGCGGGTGAATGCCACCACGCGGATGCGCGGATCCGCCGCCGCCATCCGCCGCAGCACGCCCAGGCTCCCGTCCGGGGAGCCATCCACCACGAAGACGTACTCCACCTCGTCGTAGAGCGGCGCCGCCGCCTGGAAGACGCGCCGCGCCAGCTCCTCCAGCGTGGACTGGTTGCGGTAGACGGGCGTGACCGCGGAGAGCTTCACGCGCCGCCCCTCCGCCGCGAACCACCCCGCGCCGCGGAGGTCTCCTCCGGCGTTCGCGCCACCGGCCGCGGAGGCGCCGCCGCCACCACCGCCGGCTGCTCCATGTCCCGGGAGACCACGGCGCCCGCGCCCACCACGCAGCGCTCCGCGATCCTCACGTGGTCCAGGAGGGTGGCGTTGGCGCCCACGAACGCATGCGGCCCCACCGTGCAGCACCCGGCGATCACCGCCCCCGGCCCCACGAACGACCACGCGCCGAGATCCCCGTCATGGCAGAGCTGGCAGCCGCTCCAGAGGACCGCGCCGCGCCGCACCGCCGCGCCCGGCTCCACGATGGCCCCGGGCAGCACGATGGCCCCCGGTTCCACCACCGCGTCCACGGAGACGATGGCCGCGCGGCTCACGAACGCCGGCAGCTCGAACCCCGCGTCCGCGAGGGCCTCGCTCACCCGCCGCCGCGGCACCCCCAGCTCGCGGCTCCCGATGGCCACCACCGCCCGCCGCGGACCCATCCACCCCGGCACCAGGAGCGCCTCCAGGTCCACCACCGGCGCGTCCATCCACTGGTCGCGGTCGCGGTGGGCGCGTTCCACGGCGAACGCCGCCGGAAGCTGCCGCCCCTCCTGCCGGAGCGCGGAGGCCACCATCCGCGCCAACGTTCCGGTGCCCACGATGACGAGGTCTGGCATGGGTGGGTGAAGTACGATCCCGCGGAACGCCCGCAGCATATCGCCGCGCATGGAACCCATCCCCTTCAACAGGCCGCCCCTTGACGCCCACGCGGAGGCCCGCGTGCTGGAGGCGCTCCGCAGCGGCCGCGGCGCGGGAGATGGGCCGTTCACGCGGCGGGCCCGGGAGGAGCTGGAGCGGATGATCCCGGGGACCACGGCGCTCCTCACCACGAGCTGCACGTCGGCGCTGGAGATGTGCGCCCTGCTCCTGGACCTGGGGCCCGGCGACGAGTTCATCCTGCCTTCATTCACCTTCGTGAGCACCGCCAATGCCTTCTGCCTGCGCGGCGCGGTGCCGGTGTTCGTGGACGTGGAGCCGGGGACGATGAACCTGGACCCCGCGGCGGTGGCGGCGGCCATCACGCCGCGGACCCGGGCGGTGGTGGTGATGCACTACGCCGGCGTCGCATGCAGCATGGAGCCGATCCTGGCCGCGGCCCGCGCCGCCGGCGCCGCGGTGGTGGAGGATGCGGCCCAGGGGATCGGGGCTTCGTGGCGCGGTCAGGCGCTGGGCGGGATCGGCCAGCTGGGCACGCTGAGCTTCCACGAGACGAAGAACGTCGGCTGCGGCGAGGGCGGCGCCCTCCTGATCCGCGATCCCGCCATGACCGCCCGCGCGGAGGTGATCCGCGAGAAGGGCACCAACCGCAGCCGCTTCCTGCGCGGCCAGGTGGACAAGTACACCTGGGAGTCCCTGGGCGGCTCCTTCCTCCTCTCGGACGTGCTCGCGGCCATGCTCTCGCGGCACCTGGAGCGCACGGAGGAGTATTCGCGGGCACGGCTTCGCATCTGGAACGAGTACCACCAGGCCCTGGAGCCGCTGGAGCGGGCGGGCGTGCTGGAGCGCCCGCGCGTGCCGGCGGAGTGCCGCCACAACGGCCACATCTACTTCGTGCGCACCGCGGATGCGGACGCCCGCGGGCGGCTGATGCAGCACCTGGCGGGCCTGGGCATCGCCGCGTACTCGCATTACGAACCGCTGCATCTGGCCCCCATGGGGCGCCGCTACGGCGGGCGTCCCGGCCAGCTCCCGGTGACGGAGCGGGAGGCGGCCCGCCTCCTGCGGCTTCCGATGTGGGCGGATCTCCCCGCGGACGCCGTGGCCCGCGTCGTGGAGGGCGTGCGCAGCTTCTACGGACGCGGCGCGGCGGCGGCGGTGGGCGGCGGCGGCGCCACCACGGTGGCCAGGCCCACGTAGCGATCCTCCTCCTCCAGCACGCGGCGGAGGTAGTCGCCGTATTCGGAGCCCGGCATCGCCGCGGCCAGGGCGGCCAGCTGCGTCCTGTCGATGAAGCCGTTGCGGAAGGCGATCTCCTCCGGGCAGCACACCTTGAGCCCCTGGCGATGCTCGAGCGTGGCCACGAAGCTGGCGGCCTCCAGGAGCGACGCGGTGGTCCCGGTGTCCAGCCACGCCATGCCGCGCCCCATCAGCTGCACGGAGAGGCGGCCGCGCCGCAGGTACTCCCGGTTGAGGTCGGTGATCTCCAGCTCGCCCCGCGCGGAGGGCTTCAATCCGCGGGCCAGGGCCGGGGCCTGCGAATCGTAGAAGTAGAGGCCCACCACCGCGTAGTTGCTCCGCGGCTTCGCCGGCTTCTCCTCCAGCGAGAGCACGCGCCGCTCCGCATCGAACTCCACCACGCCGAAGCGATGCGGATCGCGCACGTGGTAGGCGAAGAGCTCCGCGCCGCCCTGCTGCGACACCCGCGACGCCGCGCTCCGGAGCATGGACATGAGGCCCTGGCCGTAGAAGACGTTGTCGCCCAGGATGAGGCAGCCGGGTCCGCCGGCCAGGAAGCGTTCGCCGATGATGAGCGCCTCGGCCAGTCCGTTGGGACGGGGCTGCTCCGCGTACTCGATCCGGATCCCCCAGCCGCGCCCATCCCCCAGGTACGCGCGGTAGAGCGGCAGCGCCTGCGGCGTGGAGATGAGGAGCATCTCGCGGATCCCCGCCAGCATGAGCGTGCTGAGCGGGTAGTAGATCATCGGCTTGTCGTAGATCGGCAGGAGCTGCTTGGACAGCCCGGTGGTCAGCGGGGCCAGCCGTGTTCCGAGTCCGCCTGCAAGGATGATGCCCTTCATCGTCCCTCCCGCGCCGATCTTACCGTTCACTCCGCCTCCAGCCGGCCCAGCCACTCGTGCAGCCCGGCGGAGGTGCGGGCCAGGCTCTCCACCGACGGCACCAGGTCCAGGAGCCCGCCGCGGCGGTAGGGCGTGGCGGAGAAGTCGCTCGGCACCGGCGTCACCTCCAGTCCACGGGCCCGGAAGAGCGCCGCGGCGCGGGAGAGATGGCGGGCGCTCGTGACCAGCAGGACGTGGTGGAAGCCGCGCTCCGCGGCCACCTGCGCCACCCGCTCCGCCTCCTCCGCGGTGGTGGCGGCGCGGGCGGTCACGATGACCCGCGCGGGGTCCAGGCCGCGCTGCGGAACCAGGCTCAGCAGGCGTTCGCCCTCCGTGGGCGCGCCTTCGAACGTGGGACTGGCGCCGTTGGAGAGGACGAGCCACGGGGCGCGGCCCGCCTGCATCAGCAGGACGCCGGTCTCAAAGCGGGTGCCGCCGCCGCGCGGAGCGCCATCCGATTCCGACGGGTGCGGCGGGAGCATGCCGCCCCCGAGCACCACCACCGCGTCCGCAACCGGTTGGGACGACGGTGGTTTCCATGGGTACGGAGCCTCGAGCGCGCCCAGCAGCGCGTTTCCCAGCCACGGGGTCGACGCGGCGTAGAGGAGCAGCATCGCGGCGCCGGCGAGCGCGGCGGAAGTGATGCGAAGGCGACGGCCCGCGCCCGATGAATCCATCCGGCGTCGCGTTGAAAGCAGGCAAAGGAGCGCTGCAATCAATGCAACAACAAAGAAGAAACCCAAGGGCATCACCAGCAAACCGACAAGTTTCTTGAGAAGCAGCACTGGCGGGTCCGTGGAAAAGGTATATCATCCTCGCTCACATGGCACCCCCAACCACAATCGCCAACAAGGTCAAAGGTCTGATCGGTCAACTCAAATCGGTGGAAGGTCTGCAGAAGGAAAATGCGGCCCTCCGCGCTGAAAACACGGAGTTGCGCCGCAGCTTCGACGCCCTGGAGCGCCTCCTCGGCGGGGCCGTCCGCCGCGGTCCCGGCCGTCCTCGCGGCTCCGGCCGCAAGGCTGGCGCCCGTCGCGGTCCCGGCCGTCCCAGCGGTGCAGGCCGCAAGGCCGGCGGAGCCCGCTTCCGCACCAGCGCCGATGCGGTGGACAAGATGTACAAGGCCCTCACGGCCGCCGCGCCCGCTGACTGGAAGAGCAAGGAGGAGATCTGCAAGGCCGCCGGGCTGAATCCCTCCAAGTGCGTTGCCGCGTGGAAGCGGGCCATGGAGGGGGCCAAGGCCGCTGACGGAACGGTCTACAAGCCGATCCTCAAGAGCAACGGCAGCCGGGGGCTGGCCGGTCGCTATCGGAAGATCTGACCGCACGCCAGGGTGACGCGCCGCCGGACCGTGCGGGGATGGGGGAGGTCGCGGCGGCCCGTATCTAACGGTTTTGCACGTCGCTCCTCCGTGCCGGTACGGCACGGAGGAGCGGCGTCACGCCGTCCGCGATCACCTGCTCCGCCTCCGGCTGCAGGTGGCCCGCGAAATTCCCGGTGCCGCCGTCATACTGCTTGGCGCCGGCGGATGCGTCGCGCCGCGCCCGCAGGGCCGGGATGAGGTCCACAGCGGGGATCCGCATGGACGCCATGATCGCGGCCCAGCGTCGCATCGGGATGTCCACGTCCACGTCGGCGTCGCCCGCGGGCAGCACCGCCGCCGCCACGTCCGCGTCCACGCAGAAGGGGTTGTCGAGCGCGGCCACCACCAGCGAGGCGCCGGAGCCGCGGACCGTGCGGGCCAGGCGTTCGAACGCCTGCTGCGTGGCCGCCCATGCTCCGGAGACGTACGGGCCCTCCTGCGCGGAGCGGCGGTAGAAGGGGAGCCACGTCTCCGGCGCGTCGTAGCCCAGGACGAGGGGCATCCGTTCCCGGGCGATGCCATCCACGCCCTTGGTGGCCAGGGCGTCGCGCCCGGCCTGCACGCGGATCGGGTCCAGCGTCGGCTCCACCACCTGCCGCCACAGCTCCAGGGATTTGAGCCACACCATCAGGCCGGAGGGCCAGCTCACGCTCCCATCCTCATTGAGGTAGGGGCGCCGGGTCATCTGCGCGTTGTAGCAGATGGCGGGATAGCGCCAGTTGTCGCGCACGTCGTTCCAGCCGTAGAAGAGCACCACCACCACATCCGGCTTCAACGCCGGAAGCAGGCGCTCCAGGAGGAGCGCCTCCTGCAGCGTGCCGTATCCGGAGACGCCGCACTCCCAACCCACCGCGGGGGTGCCCGCCGCCCGGAGGGCGTCGATGGTGCGGCGGCCCCAGGTCTTGGTGTGGGTGAAGGAGTCGCCCATGAAGAGGACGCGGAGCGGCGGCGCGGCGGGATCCGCCAGGCGCTCCACGTCGCCGAAGGGGACGGGCGCGGGGTCGTAGCGCTCCCATCCCAGAGCGGATTCGAAGCGCAGCTCCGGGACCCGGTCGCCGCTGCGGGACCAGCGGAGGAGGAGCTCCACCGCGGCCAGGCACGCCACCAGGAGGAGGAGCGTGCAGACCACCATCGCGGAGACCATGAGGAGGCGCTTCCGCGGCGATGCGGGCGCGGCGGCGCCGGCTGCGGGGGCGGCGCCTGGGCCGGCGCCCGGGCCTGCACCCGGGACGGCCTCGGCGCGGGCGGCACCGGACGCGCCGGCCGTGCCACCGCCGGCGCCGCGCAGGGCCCGCGTTGCGCTCCGCAGGAACATGAAGCCGGACACCGCCGCCAGGAGGATGGCGCCCCAGCGCACCGGCAGCGTCAGGCCGCGGAGCTGGTAGCGATGGGTCCCGCCGCGGGGATCGCTGCCGTCGGAACTGCTGAAGAAGACGGAGGTGGTCCAGTGGCTCCAGCGCCCGCCGCCCTGGCTGCGGATCTCATCGTGCTTCGCGGCCCGCAGCGGCAGCTCCGCGCCGTCCTCCAGGAGCGACACGCCGCTGCGCGGCCGGTCCACGTCATCGCCGAATCCGAACCAGCGGCTTCCCACCACGAACGCCTTCCCCTGGTCCGGCTTGATGGCCGCGGGATCCAGCGTGGAGGTGGAGGCGAGCACGCTCCGGTTGAGCGCAGGCGAATCCTGGAGGAGCCACACCGCGAGCGCCGCCGCGCCGACCACCGCCCAGGCGAGTGCGGCCGCGGCGCTGCGGAGCGGCGCGGGGGGCGGGCCGCCGCTCAACGGCGGCACTCCGGCGGGAGGCGTCCCGGCTGCGTCAGCTCGCGGCGCAGGAGGTCGGCCCACGCGGCGTGGGCGACCTCGTTCGGATGGCATTCCCAGCGGCTGACCGGCATGCGGAGTCCTGCGAAGCGCCGATCGTAGTCGCTCCGGTCCACCACCCGCATCCCCGCGTCGCGGCACGCGGCGTCCGCCACCGCCGCGATCCGCGCGCCCGGCCCGCCGGGATCCGGGAAGTTGTCCAGCACCAGGGCCACCATCGGCGGCAGTCCCGCGGAGGTGACCAGGGCGTTCATCGCGGTCACGTCCTCGCGGAAGCGGGCCTGGCAGGCGCCGAAGTCCCGCAGGATGTCCTGGTAGAAGTCCGTGGCCACGCCGAGCGCCATCTGGGCCTGCACCGCGCCGCCGTCCAGGAGCTCCAGCACGCGGGCCCGCTCCTGGAGCCAGCGCGGGAGGTGCCACGCGCGGTCGTAGACGTCCACGCCGCTGGGGAGGAAGTCGTTGAGGCAGATGCCGTAGATCACCACCGCCGGCTTCACGCGGGCCAGGGCCTCCGGCAGGCGCTCCAGCACGTTGCGGCTCTGGTGGCTGCAGACCCCTTCGTTCACCACCTCCACGTCGTACCCCTCGGCGCGGAGGAGTCGCTCCAGCACGTCGCCGTAGCGATGGCGGGCGTGGACGCCCATGCCCCAGGTGTAGCTGTCGCCCACCAGGAGGATCCGGGCCGCGGCCGGCCCCGGCGCCGACCCGGGCCCGGCGCCGGCGCCGGCCGCGGCGCCTGCGTCGCCCCCGGCAGCGGCCGCGCCGGCCGCACCCGCCTCCGCTCGCGCCTCCACCTCCGGCAGGCGGACGCCCGCCGCGTCCGAGGCGTGCACCACCTCATGCCATCGATAGGCGTGGGCCGCCCCCGGCAGCGTGAGCTCCTGCCGCCGCCAGGACTCCGGCATCATCAGCACCTGCCGGCGCCGCTCCGCCTCCGCGGCCACCGACGGCTCCACCGGCAGCGTGGCCAGGAGCGCCGCCGGCACGCTGGAGGGATCTCCCACGTCAGCGGCCGCGAGCGGCGCCGTCGGGCCGTGCAGCGGGGCCATGAAGCCAAGGGCCACCTCCACGCCCGTCAGGGCCAGCGTCACCACGCCTGCCGCCACCGCGGCCGCGGCCGCCGCCAGCGACGGCCGTGCCGCCCGCCGCCACCACGCCACCGCGCCCGCGGCGCCCGCCGCCAGCGCCGCCACGCCCGTGCCGCTCACCAGGAGGAACCACGCGCCCGTCGCGTCCGGCCAGCGCACCAGCCGCCAGCACACCAGGGCCACCGCGGCCGCCGGCACCAGGTACCGCAGCGGTCCCGGCAGCCGCGCCAGGCACGCGTTCCACAGGCGGCGCGCCGCGCCCCGGCCGTGAAGCGTTCGAACGCCCACCGCCGCGCCCGCGATCGCCGCCACCAGGAGCCATCGCCGCGGAATCGACGCCGGCCACCACCACCACGCGGCCCCCGCGACGATCGCCAGGAGGGCCCATCCCGCCACGGCGGCTGCGGAGGAGGCGCGGCGTGGTGGCATGGCGAACGGCAGCCTACCTGTGCCCGCGCCGCATGAGCACGCGCAGCCCTTCGGCCATCTCCCAGGCGCCGCCTTCGAGCGCCGCCATCAGCCGCGTGAGGTAGATGAGCGCGGCCAGCGTGCCCGCATCCGCGGCCTCCATGCCCGTGGCCAGGAAGACGGCCACCCCCGCGGCCTCCGCGGGTCCGGCGCCGGCGAGCGTCACCGGGATCACCTGTCCCAACGTGGCCGCGGAGATGCCAAAGACGAGCACCTCCGGCGCCACCTGGATGCCCAGCCAGCGGGCCGCGGCGCCCACCGCCAGGATGGTGCACGCCTGCATGCAGAGGACCCACGCCGCCACCGGCACCAGCAGGTGCCTGCGGCCGCGCGTTTCGCGCCAGGCCTCGGCCACGCGCGACAGCCACCCCAGCTTCCACGCCACCACCACCGCCGCGGCCAGGAGCGCCGCGGCGCCGCCGGCCACCGCCATCGGCGGCACCTTCAGTCCCGCGATGGGCTGCCGCGCCAGGAGGGGCAGCGACCCCAGCGCCAGGACCAGGCACGCCACCAGCCCCGTCACCCGATCCAGGAGGAGCGACACCACCAGCGAGTGCGTGGGCGTCTCCGGCCGGAGGGCCCGGATCTTCATGAAGCGGGACACCTCGTTCCCCGCGGAGAGCGGCACGAAGAAGAAGTAGAACTGGCTCTGCGTGCCGATGCGCAGCGCCTGGATGGACGGGAGATCTATCCCGAAGAGCCGCAGGCCCGCGTGCATGCGCACTCCGATGAGGAGGATGCCCACCTGGTTGATGGCCAGCGCCGCCGCCAGCAGCCACCACGGTCCCTTCGGCGCGATGGAGACGCCTTCGTGCCGGGCCCAGAACCACGCGCCCGCGAGGATGGCGGGCACCAGCACCAGCTTCAGGAGGAGCACCGCGGTGGCGCGGCCTCCGCCGGCGCTCACGGTCCCACCCGCGTGCAGCGCACGGCGTGGAGCCAGGGATCGTCGTTCGGACCGCGGCCCGGAGGCGGCGTGCCCTCCAGCCGGTAGAGCCCCGGCGGCAGGTCCGCCAGCCCCGGATCACCGATCACCAGCACGTGCCGCTGCGTCTCCGCGTGGCTGACCGCCATCACCACCGCGCCGCGCGGGCCGGAGAGGAGCGGAGCCAGGCCCGCGTAGGACTCCGGCGCCGTCGCCAGGAAGGTGGCGGCATCGGTGGCGGCCAGATCGGCGTTCGCCCGCCGCAGCGCCAGCAGGGGATCGAACGCCGGCGGCGTGCGCGGCGCGTCGCTCCCCGCGATCCACACGAGCGGTGAATGCAGACCCTTCCGCCACAGCGTGACGGAGAAGTCGTCGCGCTCCCCGGGTGGCGACGCGTCCCGCGCGGGCCGGCCGCCGGCGGACCCGGCGCCCGCCGTAACCCACGCCACGACCGCGAGCAGCACGCCCGCCGGCAGGAGCGCCGCGACGCCCGCGGCGCCGGCGGCCGGCAGCGCCGGCAGCGGCGCCGCGGCGCCCGTCAGGCTGCGCCGACCCCACCACGCCGGCAGCATGAACGCGAGCGCGAACGCGGGGTAGTCCGCCGCGAGCGCCCGGAAGCTTCCGTCCGTCCAGATGACCGGAAGAGAGAGGATGACCCCCAGGAGCCAGAGGCCCAGCACGGTGCCGGGGTGCATGCCGCCGGGATCGTCCGCGCCGCGGCGCCGGCCGCGCCCGGTGTACGACGCCACCACCACGGACGCCAGCGCCGCCACTCCCCAGGCCAGCCCGAGGCGCCCGGGATCCCGCGGCAGCGGCCAGGCGTCCAGCGTGGTGAGGCGCGAATCCCGCAGCGCACTCTCCGGGGCGAACCGCAGGCCCTCCGTCAGTCCGCGCCACAGGCTCCCCACGAACACCGACGGCTGCGAACGGATGAGCTCCCACGCCTTGCGGTACCGGAAGTCCACGCGGGACACCACGTCCGGCTGGGCCGCCAGCTCCGCGGTGAAGAACTCGTCCGCCTTCTGCCAGTCCGTGCCGGTGGCGTGTCCCAGGAGCGTGTTGGCCAGGTTGCCGTTGACGCGGCCGTGCGTGGTGCCGGACGCGGTGCGCACGATCCACGGGAGGGCCGCCAGGACCACGATCACCGCGACCAGCGCGGCGGCGGTTCGCAGGC
This sequence comes from Phycisphaerales bacterium, assembly GCA_046350535.1. GTDB lineage: Bacteria > Planctomycetota > Phycisphaerae > Phycisphaerales > SM1A02 > VGXK01. The sequence continues at coordinate 2,761,208 of JAXMAG010000001.1, read as the reverse complement.
GGCGCCCGCGGCCGGCCACTACCACGGACGCACCCATCAGGAGCGGCAGCACCACCATGGAGCCGGGACGCAGCAGCTCGGCGGCGGCCAGCAGGGCGGTGCCGGCCGCGGCCCACGCCGTGCCGCGCCCCGTGAGGGCCCGCATCCACACCGCCAGCGCCACGGCGCCGAGCGCCGCGCCGAGCGTCTCGCTCGCGGTGGAGCCGAGGCCGCCCTGCAGCCAGGAGAGCGTGCAGAGTCCCACGCCGGCGCCCACCCAGGGCCCGAAGTGCCGCATGAGGAGCGTGCCGGCGGAGGCGAGCGCGAGCGCCAGCACCACCGCCTGTCCGAGCAGCATGCCGCTTCGCGAACCTCCCAGCGCGAGCAGCGCCGCCTGCCCGCCCACCAGGAGCGGGCGGCGGCCGCCCAGCTCCGGAAGCGGCGCGCCCTGCAGGAGCCGCTCTGCGCCGCCGGCGTAGCTTGCGGCATCCGAGAGCTGCACGTCGGCGAGAAGCGAGAAGCCGGACCACGGCAGCCGCGGCAGCACCCCGCCCCGGGCCGCCACCAGCGTGGAGACGGCCACCAGGATGCATGCGGGCGCCAGCCACGCGCCGACCGCGGCGCGGGCCGCGGCATCCGCGCGGCGGAGGAGGTGGCGGCGGGGGCGGGCACCGGCGCGGCCGGGGACGCGGGTGGTGCGCTCGGAGAGCTTCGCCACCACGCGTGCGGCACCGGTGACGGCGCCGCCGGCCAGCAGGAGGGCCACGCCGAGCGGCGGCAGCCACCACGCCAGCACCGCGGCCGCGGAGGGCGCCAGCCACCACCACGCGGAGACGGCGGCGGCGCTTCCCGCCACGGCGATCGCGGCCCGGCGCCGGCGACCGGCCGGCAGCGGAAGTCCGCGGAGGATCCCTGCGGAGCTCCGCACGCCCCACGCGGCGGTGATGGCCGCGGCCACCCAGAGGGCCACCGTCACCACCGGGCGCGGCGCCGCCACCCACGCCACCTGGTAGCGGCGGCCGTTCGTGCGCGGATCGCTGCCGTCGCTCGCGGAGAAGAAGAGGCTGTCGAACCAGTGGCTGTACGCGCCCGCGCCCGCGGCGGAGATGGCGGCGTGCTCCGCGTGCGGCGGCCCCAGGAGGACGCCGTTCTCCCACAGCCGCAGCGTGCTCTCGGCGCGGTCCGGCCGATCTCCCTCCACGTCCAGCAGCAGCCGTCGCACCCGCTCCGCCACGTCCGCGGGCGGCTTCAGCCGGATGGCGTGGAGCTTGCCCTGCTCCTGGCGCATCGCTCCCGGATCCAGGTCCAGCGAGTACGCGTGCGGCCCGAGCGCCCGCCACGCCAGCAGCACCACCGCCAGCGGGACCCAGGCCCTGCCCAGCTGTAGCGCGAGTCGCCAGTGCCAGCGATGCGTTGCCACGCGGCTACTTCAGGAGGATCTGCTTCAGCACGTCCGCCAGCAGACCCAGCAGGAAGACCACCACGGAGAGGACCACGCCCACGATGCCCAGGATGTACCAGATCTGCATCCCGCCCAGCTTCGGCAGCTGACCGATGATCCACGAGAGCACGCCGCCGAAGAGGCAGATCCCCGAGAGCAGCAGGAAGATCTTGAGCGGCGCGTAGTACATCACGCTCTGGCAGATGTAGAGGAGCGTCCGCAGCGAATCCTTCAGGAGCTTCACGTGCGTGCGCCCCACGCGGGCGTGGTACTCGATCGGCAGGTACGTCACGAACTTCCCGGTGAGCATGTAGGCGATGGTCATGCTCGTGGTGAAGCTGAAGGTGTCGCAGAGGTGCGGCAGATGGTCCAGGATGGTCCTCTGGCTGAAGATCCGCAGGCCGCTGTTCGCGTCCGGCACCTTCCGTCCCGCGGCGTACTCCACCAGGGCCTGGAGGACCGCCCGCAGGGGGGCCTTGAGGGCGCTCTCGCGATAGTGCTCGCCCGTGCGCTGGCCCACCACCAGGTCGTTGCCGCGCTGGAACTCCTTGAGCAGGACCGGGATGGCCTCCGCCGGGTAGGTGAGGTCCGCGTCGGTGATGCAGATGGTGTCGTGCTTCGCCTCGCGGATGCCCCGCTTCAGGCTGCGGCCATAGCCCACGTTGTGGGGGTTGCTCACCACGCGGGCTCCGGCGGCCTGGGCCAGCTCCGCGGTGCGGTCGCTGGAGCCGTCGTTCACCACCAGCACCTCGGCGCCGTCGATGCCTGCGTCGTGGAGCACCTTCAGCACCTGGTGCACCGTGCCCGTGATGGCGCCTTCCTCGTTCTTGGCCGGGATCAGGACAGTGAGCATGTCGTCGGCGCGGAAGGCTACCCGAAACGACCCAGGCCCGCGTCTCCCTACAATCGGCGCATGGTCGCGCGCGGGTCCCGCGGTTGAAGAGGCCACTCCTGCTCCTGGCGGCGGCGCTGGCCGCATGCGCGCTGGCGTGGGGCCTGCGGATGGCGGTCGTGCCGGAGGCCTCCGGGACGCTCGATGCCTCCCGCATGGCCCCGGAGCGCGGCGCCGCGTGGAGCGCGCCGCTCCAGCCCAGCGTCCCCTGGTGGATCCGCGTCCCCAACGACGGCGCCGGCATCAGCTCCCTGGTGCTCACGGAGGACGGGCGCCCGCTGGGACCGGCGCACGCGCCGCCGGATCTCGTTCGTTCGCAGGGTGGCGGCGCCTTCAACCACTGGGGAGAGGTGCTCTTCTCCAGTGCCGACGGCTCCAATCCCGCCACGAACGGCCGCACCTACGCCTGGCGCGCCGCCACCGAGGTCCACCCGCGGATCCAGCTGGCGCTCCTCCTCTGCGTCATCCTCTCCGCGTGCGCGGCGGCCTCCGCCTGGTTCCGGGAGCGGCCGGGGGATCGCGCCGCCGCGTGGGTGGCGCTGGTCGGGCTCCTCGCGATCTCGTGGAACGTGGAGTCGCTGCGCCTCTACCCGTCGTGGATCAACGTGGACTGGGACACCGCGAGCTACCTCGGCTGGTCCCCGGAGCGCACCGCGGGGTACCCGGCCTTCCTCTGGCTGGCGGGCGGCGGCGGCGGGCAGCTGCGCTGGCTCCTCGCGGTGCAGCTCAATCTCCAGCTCGCGTCGTTCGCGCTCCTGGGTCTGGCCGTGGACAGGGCCCTCCGAACCCGCGTCGCGGGCCTGGCGCTCATGGTGCTCCTGGCCACCAGCCCGCGGCTCATGGCGTTCCCCTTCAGCGTGCTGACGGAGAGCCTCTTCGTCTCGCTCCTCTGCATGATGCTCGCGGCGTGCTGCATGGCGGCGCGCCGGGATGCGCCGCGCGGCGCGGTGCTGGCGTGGCTCGCGGTGGCGGGGGCGCTCCTGGGGGCGCTGGAGCTGGTGCGTCCCGCGGGCACCGCCCTCCTGGCGATGGGCCTTCTTCCGCTCCTCTGGCTCCCGGGCGCCCGCCTCCGCGGCGCTGCGGCGCTCCTGCTCCCCTGGGCCGCGCTTCTGGCGGTGGCCAGCGGCGTCAACTGGGCCCGCTTCGGCTTCTTCAAGACGAGCGCCATGGGACCGGTGACGCTTCTGGGGCAGGTCGGCTGGAACATCCGGCCGGAGACGAACCCGAGTCAGCCGGAGCTCGCGGCTCGCGTGCAGGCCCGCCTGGCCCCGGTGCTCGCGCGCCGGCCCGCCCGGCTGGAGTGGCCGCGCGACTACTACTTCTGGACCAGCGACGAATACAACGAGCTGCTGTGGGCCAACATCATGCCGGAGACGCAGGCGTGGGTGGAGGCGAACGGCCCCGCCGACGATCGCGGCCGCCGCCAGGCCCTGGAGCGCGTCCGCGGCACCATGGCCCGCGAGACGCTGCTGGCGGACGTGCCCGCGTTCGCCCGCCATGCCGCCGCCCATGTGTGGGGCTTCTGGCAGTCCGCGGCCAGGCCCGCGTCGCTCGGCCCGGCGCTCAAGGGCCGCGTGCCGCGCGGCGCAGAGAGCGTCCGCAACCTCTGGGACGCGCCGCGCCGGGAGAAGTTCGCGTGGATCGGGCCGGCGCCGGCGCTGGAGGCGCCCTCCGCGCTGGACCGTCTGACCTGGATGGAGTGGTGGAGGACGCCCCTGGACTCCAATCCCAGCATCCTCTGGAAGGTGGTGGCGGTGGTGACGCTGGTGGGCGTGGCCATGGCGCCATGGAGTCGGCGCTGGAGCGGGGCGGGGCGGCTCCTCTGCCTCTCGGGCGTCGGATTCCAGGCGAGCGCCGTGCTCGTGGCCGCGGTCACCGCGGTGATCGCCCGCTACGTGGATGCCGTGGAGCCGCTCAGCGTGACGGCGCTGGTGGCGGCCGTCCGCTGCGTCATGGAGGCGGTGGAGCGCCGGCGGGCGTAGGCGCCGGGGATGGCGCGGCCGGTGCGGCGCGGGTTCGGAGCCACGCCTGGATGCCGTCCGCCACCTCCGCGGCCAGCACCTCCTGCGCGTCCGGCAGCAGGTGACCGGAGAGGTCCCCGGGATTGCCGTCGTAGATCTTGCGATTCACCTTGGCCGCGTAGCGGGCCAGCGCCGGAGCGGGCAGCACCGGCGTCACGCCGGCCGCCGCGCACGCCTCCGCGAAGCGGCGCAGCGGCAGCCCCGTGTCGAAGTCATCCGCGCGGTAGAGCGGCGAGGTGGCCACGTGGGCGTCGAAGACGTCCCGATCGATCGTGAGCGGGCTGTCGATCCCGGCCACCACCAGGCCGCAGCCCTGGGTCCGGCACGCCTGCACCACCAGGCCGATGGCGCGTCGCGTCTCCTCCCAGGCCCGCGAGACGTACGCGCCGGCCTGCTGCGACGGCTGGTAGAGCGGCATCCAGGTGAGCGGGTCGGTGTAGATCGTCAGCTCCGGCGTGCCGCGCTGCGCCACGGCGTCGGCGCCGCCCGCCTTCATGGCCCGCCGCGACGACGACATCACCCGCCGGTACCACCAGCCCTCGAAGAACTGGTGATACACCTCCAGCCCGCGGACGTCCATCCAGAAGCCGGCCGGCTCCGCCACCAGGTCGCTTCCGGCGGCCAGGTACGGGCGCCCCATCATCTCCGGCGTGTAGATGATGCCGGGCACCGGACAGTTGTCGCGCGGGTCGTTCCATCCGTAGAAGAGGAGCACCACCAGGTCCGGGTTGAGCTCCGGCAGGAGCATTCGAAGCTTCATCCACTCCTGCACCTGCCCGTAGCCGGAGACGCCCGCCTCCCATCCCGTGGCCGCGATCCCGCGGGCGTTGAGCGCCTCCACCGTGAGCCGGCTCCACGCGGTGTTGTGCGTGAAGCTGTCGCCGATGAAGAGGATGGTGAGCGGCTTTGCGCCCGGCGCGGCCGCCGCGGTGGCCGGAATCGGCTTCTCCCACGGCGGCGTGCGATCCCAGCCGAGGGACGGGTGCAGCACCAGCGAGCCCGGCTTCGGCGGCGCCTTCATCGCCCGCAGGATCACCTCCGTCACTGCCAGTCCCGCCACCAGCAGCACCAGCACCATCAGCGCCGACACCGCCGCGGTGGCCACCACCAGCAGCCGGCGTCGTGCGGGCGGCACCGGCGCCCCGGGGGACGTGGCGCCGGACGCGGAGGAGCGGGGGGTGGAGGAGCTCATGGCGTGAAGTGGCTGGTGCGATGGGCGGGGCGTCGGCGCGGGCCGCCGGGGATCAATAGAGGAGGAGCCACGGATCGTACGGCCTGGCGCGGGCACCCACCCGGAGCTCCACCAGCGGCATCGGAACCTCCGGCGTGCGCGGCGCGGCGGCGCCGTCCAGCAGGAGCGTGCGGCCCGGGGCGTCCCCGGCCTGCCACGCGGCCACCGCGGTGACCCCCGCGTCGCGGCGCACCACCACGCGCAGGACGGGTTCCCGCTCCAGGCCGCGTTCGAGCGCCGCCGCATCCACCTCGCGGCGGCGGCGCCCGCTGCGCTCCGTGTCGAACGCCGCGATGCGCTCCGGGCCCGCCATCACCTCCACGCGCATGCCGTCTCCGGCGGCGTCGCTCCAGCCGAAGCCGGTCAGCACCTCCACCACGGCTCCTTCGCGCCGCGCCGCCTCCAGGAGCGCACTCCGCGCCGCCGGCGCCACCGGGATCTCCATCCGAATCTCCCTCGGCGCCCCCGGGAGCGTCCGCGCGTGCAGGTCGTACCTGGCCACCTCCGGACCGCCCTTGCGGGCCCGCGCCAGGAGCGGCGGCCCCACCAGCAGCACCGCGGCGGCCACGGCGATCACCGCGGAGGAGACGGGCCGCGCCGTACCGCTGGCCAGCCACAGGAGATGCACCGCCGCCAGGAGCGCCACCAGCATGTAGGTCCGCACCGTCAGCATCTGCAGGAACTGCAGGCCGTTGCGGAAGGTGGGGAGCGTGGGCGTCGCCTGGCCGCCGGCGAATCCGCCCAGCTCGCGCATCGGCCGTTCGCCCCCTGCGAGGGTGGGCGCCGGCGCGCCATCCATTCCCATCACCTTCGTGGGCACGCTCGCCGCCAGCTGGAGCGGGGTCTCCCACCCCCAGCGCTGCTGCCCCCACATGTAGAGCTTCACGGCCCGGGAATCCGCCTGCGCGTGCCACGTCACCGCCACGCCCATCACCGCCACCGCGGCGCCCACCCAGAGGAGCGCGGCGGCGCGGACCGGCGTTCGCCGCGCTGCAGCCACCGCCACGCCGGCCAGGGCCCACACCGCGGGCGCAGCCCCGAAGACCAGGTACCCCCGGGCGGTGGCGGTGGGGGAGTAGACGACCGTCGCCGTGAGCGGCAGGGCGATGGTGAGGAGCAGCAGGAGCAGCGCTCCGCGCGTCGCTCCGCGTGTCGCCCCGCGTGCCTCCCCGCGTGTCGCGTTCGCCGTGTCCGCCGTGTTCGCCGCGCGCCCACCGCGCCGCCACAGGACCCACGCACCCACCGCCGCCAGCGGCAGCACCGGCGCGGTGGCCACCAGCGAATCCACCACCACGTCCTTCGCCCGCTCCGCGATGCTCGCCCACTGGCCCTGCGAGATCGCCTGGCGCCAGCTGTCCATGGCCCCCTGGAAGAGCTGCCGCTCCACCGCGTAGTAGTCGAACGTCCCGTCCGACAGCACGTTGAGAAGCGGCGTCCACGCCCGCTGCACGCCCAGCGCCCACACCGCGGCCAGGAGGACGTGCCACCAGCGGTTCCGCGGCAGCGCCACCAGCACGTAGGCCGCCGTGAGGAAGAGCCCGGAGTTGTACGCCAGGCTGGCCACCGCCAGGAACGCGCCGATGGCCGCGTGCACCTCCGCGGGGCGCCGCTCGCTCCAGACCCGGCTGCGGGCCAGGACGAGAAGCCCCACCGCGCTCACGGCGAAGCTGAGCTGATGCGCCGAGTAGTCCTCCACGTGGAACCACCAGCCCATTCCCACGCACGACAGCGCGCCGGCCACGGCGCCGGCCAGCCAGTGGCCGGCCAGCTCCGCGCCCAGGCGCACGGAGGCCCAGGTGCCCGCGGCCCACGCCAGGAGGTTGACCGTGAGGCACGCGCCGCCCACCCCCAGGGCCCACGCCAGCAGGCTCACCAGGAACGGATAGAGCGGGCGGTTGGCGTACATGTCCGCGGCGATGCGGGCGCCGTTGAACATCGCCACGTGGTCCCAGGTCTGCAGGTTCTCCTGGTGGCGCGGCGTGCCGTCCAGGAAGACGGAGTAGCCCGGCAGGGAGTTGGAGTGGTCGCCGAAGCCCGTCAGCGGCACCGTGCTCAGGAGGTACGGGTTCGTCTCCCCGCGACCGATCCAGACGCTGATCGCCGCACAGCAGCACCAGAGGAGCGTGAGACCGGCGGCCACCGGCCCAGGCAGCGCTCCGCGGCGGAGCGCCTCCCGCGGATCCGGCGCAGGCACGGAGAGGGGACCGCGGATCCATCGCTCCCGCCACGCCTGCGTGGCCCGGCGGCACGGCGGACTGCACCATGCGAGCCCCATCCCCAGCAGGCTGAGGCCCAGCGCCGCGAAGCCCGCGTTCCGAGACACCTCGACGCTCGTCGACACCTCGTAGCGGCGGCCGTTCCGGCTCGGATCGCTCCCATCCGACGCGCTGAAGTAGAGGTTGCGGTCCCAGTGGGAGTAGCGCCCGCCGCCCAGACGCCGCAACTCCGCGTGGGAGATGTGCGCCGGACCCAGGGGGCGGCCGTCCTCGCGCAGCTCCAGGTTGCTGCGGGCGCCGCCCGCGTGGTCGCACGGGAACTCCAGGAGGACGCCCTGCCAGAGACCCAGGTCGCCGGTCCGCAGCGGGATGAGCCATGCGCCGTCCGAGGCCTGCATGCGGGCGGGATCCAGCTGCAGCGCCGCCCGCCGATCCGTGGAGGAGGCCCACAGGAGCAGGAGCCATGGAACCACGGCGAGCGCGGCGCCCGCCACCAGCATGGCCATTCCATTCGTGCGCGGGCGCACCGGAGTCGTCGTCACGCGGGATCGGATGGTATCGTCGGCGCGAGGAGCGTGGGCCGCGGCCCGCGTTCCCGCCCCGCATGACGCGATCAACCCTGTTGCTGGCGCTCCTCGCGGGCCTCGCGGTCGTGGCCAGCGGCGCCGTCGCGCTCCTGGAGCGGAACGCCCCGCGTGTCACGGTGAGCGTGGATCCCGCGGCCGTCACCCCGGAACTGGGCAGGGCGTTCGAATCCCCGCTGCGTCCCCCGGCGTCCCCCTGGTGGGCCGCCTCCGGCGACACCCTCGCCACCGGCGACACGAGCGACCTTGAGCTCCGCGAGGACGGCCGTCCCCTGGGTCCCGGGCATTCGCGCCACCCGGACGTCCGCGAGCGCGGCGGCGGTGCGTTCTCGCACTGGCACCAGCGCGTCATCTTCTCGTCGAGCGACGGCTCCGATCCGCGCACCAACGGACGCAGCTACCAGGCCACGCTGACGCTGGCGCCGGCGCCGTGGATCACCTGGTCCGCGTCGCTTCTCTGGGTGGCGGCGGCGTTCGCGGCCTGGTGGGGCCCGGCGCGGCGGCACCCGCGGCTCCAGCCCTGGCTCTTCGCGGCCACCGCGGCCCTCCTCCTCCTGGCGTGGAACGGCGTCCTCCTCCGCTGCGCGCCGGCGTGGATCTCCGTGCAGGAGGACACCATGAGCTACCTCAACGGCAGCACCATGCGCACGCCGGGGTATCCGTGGTTCCTGCGCGCGGTGACGCTCCTCTGTGGGGATCTCAGGTTCCTCGCGTGGGTGCAGGTCAACCTCCTGGCCGCGTCCGTGATCTGCATGGCGTGGTCCGCGGCGCGGGCCCTCGGCGGCTGGGGTTGGGCGGTCTCGTTCCTGGTGCTCGTGGGCAGCGCAAGCCGCGTCTTCGAGACCAGCTTCAGCGCCATGGCCGACGGGCCCTTCACCGCGTGTTCCTGCCTGCTGGCGGCGGCGCTCCTCCGATGCGCCGCCGCCAGCGGCCCCGCGGCGGCGCGCTGGACCCTGGCCGCGGCCCTGGCCGCGGGTGCCGCCGTGCTCCTGCGCCCGGTCGGCATGGCCTTCCTCCCGGTGCTGCTCCTTCCCGCCATCTGGCACGCGGGCTGGCGCCTCCGGCACCTGGCCGCCGGCGCCGCGGCCCTCCTCATCCTCCTCGGCGCCAGCGCGTGGAACCTCTCGCGGCACGGCTTCTTCGGCCTCTCCACCATGGGCCCCATCAGCATCGCGGGCCACGTCGGCTGGATGATCTCCCCTGAGACGGTGCCGTCGCAGCCGGAGCTGGCGCGGCGCATCCAGGCCAGGCTGGCGCCCATCCTCGCCCGCCGTCCGGATCCGCTGCCCTGGCCGACCGCGTACTACCTCTGGACCTCCGACGAGTACAACGAGCTCCTCTACGTGAACATCCTCCCGGAGGTGGACGCCTTCCTCGCGGAGGAGGGCCGCGGCACGCAGCCGGACGCCGTGGCCGCCACCGCGCGGCGCCGAGACGCGCTCCTCGCCGCCATCGGGACGGAACCCATCCTGGCCAGACCCGCGGACTATGCCCGGCACGTGGCCGCGAACGTGGTCGGCGCGTGGTACTGGAGCGGCCGCGCCTCGCCCATCATGCCGTCGCTGGCCCGCTCCGTGCCGCCTTCGGTGCAGGCCCTCTCGCGCCTGGAGCCGCAGCAGATGGACCTGTTCCGCGCCTGGATCGCGCCGCCCGCGCCGGACGGCTCATGGCAGCGAACCCTCGTCTGGGAGCGGCTGCGACGGCCGCTCGACGCGTGGCCGCGCTTCTACGCCCTGGCCGGCGTGCTGGCGTGCGCCGCCGGACTCCTCGCGGCGCCGTTCGGATGCCGTGCCTCCACCGCGTGGCGGGCTCTCTCCGTGGCCGCGGCCATGGTGATGGGCTCGTTCCTGCTGATCGCGCTCTCGGCGACGGTGATCTTCCGCTACGTGGACGCGGCGGATCCGCTCATCGCCCTGGCGCTCCTGGCCGCGGCGGCGGTGGCCTCCGCGCCCTTCAGAGCGCGACCACCGGCTCCGGGCGCGGCGCCGGCGCCGCCAGCCCGCGCAGCCACAGGGAGAACGTGACCAGCCCCAGGATCCGCAGCCCATGGTCGCGCACGCGCTCGCGGTGCTCGCGCAGCAGCGTCTCCACCGCCGCGGGCTCGAACCACTCCCGCAGGGCCGGATCCGCGAGCGCCTCCCGCGCCACGTCCGCCAGCCGCGTGTCGAACCACGTGGAGACGGGAGCGTTGAAGCCCTTCTTGGGGCGGTCCAGGATCGACGCGGGCAGCCGCGAACGCTGACTCTCCTTCAGCACGTGCTTCTTCCGGCGGCCCTTCATCTTCAGCTCCGGCGGCAGCGACGCCGCGAACTCCACCAGTCCGCTGTCCAGGAAGGGCGCCCGCCCCTCCAGCGAGTGGGCCATGGTGGCGCGGTCCACCTTCACCAGGATGTCGTCGCACATCCAGGTGGTGATGTCCACGTACGACACCTGATCCAGCCAGTGGCACCCCTCCACCTCGCGGAAGCGGGCCTCGAAGGTGGCGATGGAGTGCTCCGGCGTCACCCGCGTGCGCCACTCGTGCCGCAGCAGCCGCCCCAGGCTCTCCGGCGGGAAGATGTTCCGCCAGTGCCAGTGGGCGCGCCGGAACGGAAGCCGGGCGCCCGCGAGGAACTGCCGCAGCTTGTAGTCGAAGCTCACCTTCCCGAACGTCGTGGGCAGCAGGTGATCCGCCGCCCATCGTGCCGGCGCGAGCGCCCACGACGGGATCCAGCGCAGCCGCCGGTGCAGGGCGTCCGCGGCGTAGGTCTCGTAGCCCGCGAAGAGCTCGTCCCCGCCGTCCCCGGAGAGGCTCACGGTCACGAACTCCCGCGTGAACTGGGCCAGGAACCAGGTGGGCAGCATGCTGGAGTCCGCAAGCGGCTCCTCCGCCGCGGTCACCAGGGCTTGGAGGACGCTCTCCGCATCGGCGCGCTGCGTTCGATCCCGGTGATCCACGCGGAGCAGATCCGCCACCTGCTTCGCCTCCGCCACCTCGTCGAAGCCCTTCTCGTCGAAGCCGATCGTGAAGGTCTTCACCCGCGACGGATCCCCGCCGCCCACCATGGCCGCCACGATGGTGCTGGAGTCCACGCCGCCGGAGAGGAACGCCCCCAGCGGCACGTCGCTCACCATCCGCTCCGCGACGGAGGCGTCGATGCGGGCGCGGAGCTCGTCCGCGGCGGTGCGTTCGTCCACCTGGCGCTTGCGGCGGAAGGCCGCGGCCAGATCCCAGTAGCGCCACGTGCGCGGCGCCGTGCCGCGCCCCAGCAGCATGGCGTGGGCGGCGGGCAGGCGGCGCACGCCGCGGAGGAGCGTCGTCTCGCCGACGGAGTAGTTCAGGCTCAGGAAATCACCCAGGCCCGCGGGGTCCACGGCGCGAGGCAGGCGCGGATGGGCCAGCAGCGCCTTCATCTCGCTCCCCCAGAGGAGCCCGCCGCCGGGAAGGTCCGCCAGGAAGAGCGGCTTCTCCCCGCAGCGGTCGCGGGCCAGGAGAAGCTGCTGCGCCCGCACGTCCCAGAGGGCGAACGCGAACATCCCCTCCAGGCGGCCCAGGCACTCCGGCCCCCACGCCTTCCACGCCTCCAGGATCACCTCGGTGTCGCCGTGGGTGCGGAAGCGGTGTCCCATCCCCTCCAGTTCCGCGCGGACGCGGCGGAAGTTGTAGATCTCGCCGTTGAAGGCGATCCACACCCGACCCTCCCAGTCCGCGAGCGGCTGGTCATTGCTGGTGGCCAGGTCGATGATCGAGAGGCGCCGGTGTCCCAGCACCACGGGCCCCAGGGCCCGCGTGCCGCCCGCGTCCGGGCCCCGGTGGCGAATGGTGTCGGTCATGCGCCGCACCACCGCCTCCTCCGGCGGTTCTTCCCAGCTCAGCCACCCGCAGATCCCGCACATCGGGCCGCAAGCGTACCAGTCGTCGTGGCGGCGTCAGGTCCGCGCGCAGAAGCACCCCCCTGGCCCGGGAGGGCCAGAGGGGTGCCTGAGGAGGGGTACGAAGTTCAGAAGGGCGGGCGGGTCAGCCGCAGCTGCCCCAGGCCGCCAGGAGGATGCCGAGATCCGCGCCGTCGACGGTACCGCTCCCGTTGATGTCGGCGGCGCCGCCGCCGCCCCAGGCCGCCAGCAGGATGCCCAGGTCCGCGCCGTTCACCTCGCCGTCACCGTTGAGGTCCGCCGGGCACGGCGCGGCCACCGGAGCGATGGTCATTCCGGTGAAGAGCAGGCCCATGGCGTCGAAGCTTCCGTCCTGCACCGCCAGGTAGAAGCTGCCCAGGCCCGTGTAGTCGTAGCTCCCCACGGCGTCCTCGATGTTGAGGCTGGAGAGCGTGTTGCCGGCGTAGCTCACCGCGAACGCGGCCGCGAAGGGCCCGAAGATGCCGTTCGAGTTCAGCGGCACGCCGGTGTAGCCGTACTCGAAGTCCGTCCCCAGGAAGAAGCCGTCCACCTGGGGATCGTTGTTGCGGATGGTGAAGTAGGGCGTCGTGCCCGCGGGGAAGGGGTTCTTGAGCGGCACCGTCACGTTGCCGGCCTTGAAGGTGAAGGAGGGCTTGTCCACCACGTAGCCGCGGGTGGGGAAGTTGGCGCTGTTGACGAACGCGGCGCTGTCGACCGTGAACGTGATGGTCACGGGCGCGCCGGCGGTGATCGGGTCGAGCACGCCGGTGTTGATCTGGTTGTATTCGACCTCTCCGGTGATGGTGACCGTGTAGAGGCCGGCGCTGGCCAGGGTGGCCAGCATGGACGGGGCGAGGAGGGCAGCGGCGATCGACTTCATGGGATGAGCGTCCTGGGGTCCTTCTCCCGGCGAGCCGGGATGCACATGTGGCCGCCGCCACCAGGGCGAACGTCGCCGCGACGAGGGGCCGGGACAACCTAGTCCGCAGGCCTGCCGGGATGTGTTCGGCCAGAATGTATTTCCCTAAGGAAACTTTCTTGGAAGTCCTATAACGAACCAACCGGCAGCGCCGCCGCTGCGCACGCGGCGTTCGCCCGCCTCCCGCGGTCCCCGCGGCCCCGTCAGTCCAGCTCGAACTTGTGCTTGTAGTCCTGCTTCAGGGCGGGGTCCTGCTGCTCCTTCACCAGGAAGCAGTTCTCCACCACCAGGACCTCGATCTCGCACCCCATGAAGCAGCGGAACGCGTCCTCCGGCGTGCAGACGATCGGCTCCCCGCGGACGTTGAAGCTGGTGTTCACCAGCACCGGGCAGCCGGTCCTGCGCTCGAAGCGGCGCAGCAGCTCCCAGTAGCGCGGGTTGGTCTCGCGGTGCACCGTCTGGATCCGCGCGGAGTAGTCCACGTGGGTCACGGCGGGGATGTCGCTCCGCGGCACGTTCAGCTTCTCGATGCCGAAGAGCTTCTCCTGCTCCGGCGTCATCGGGATGCGGCGGCCCTTCACCACGTCCGCCACCAGCAGCATGTAGGGGCTGTCGCCATCCAGCTCGAAGTACTCCGCCACGCGTTCGCGCAGCACGCTGGGTGCGAAGGGCCGGAAGCTCTCCCGGTACTTCACCCGCAGATTCAGCGTCTTCTGCATGGAGGGGCTGCGGGGATCTCCCAGGATGGAGCGGCCGCCCAGGGCCCGCGGGCCGAACTCCATGCGGCCCTGCGCCCAGCCCACGGCCCTTCCGGCCGCGAGCGCCTCCGCGGTCCTCTCCAGGAGCGCTTCGTCGTCAAGCAGCTCGAAGCGCGCCCCCGCGGCCTTCAGCCGCGCCGCGGTGTCGTCGCGCGAGAATCCGGGGCCGAGGTAGCTGCCCTTCATCCCGTCGAGCGGAGCGGTGGCGCCGCGGGCCCCGCCGCGATGGATGTGGTACGCCGCCAGGGCCGCACCGAGGGCTCCGCCCGCATCGCCGGCCGCGGGCTGGATCCAGATGTTGCGGAACTTGCCGTCCCGCAGCACCTTCCCGTTGGCCACGCAGTTGAGGGCCACGCCGCCGGCCATGCAGAGGTTGGGGCAGCCCGTCTCGCGGGCCAGCGAGCGCGTGAGCCGCAGCATCGCCTCCTCCGTCACCACCTGCACGCTGGCCGCCAGGTCCATGTGCCGCTGCTCCAGCAGCTCCCGGTCCGGCCGCCGCGGCGGTCCCCCGAACAGCCTGTGGAAGCGGTCGTTGGTCATCGTCAGGCCGGTGCAGTAGTTGAAGTACTGCTGGTCCAGGCGGAAGGAGCCGTCCTCCTTCAGGTCGATCACGTTGTCCAGGATGGTCTTCACGAACGTGGGCCGTCCGTAGGGCGCAAGCCCCATCACCTTGTACTCCCCGGAGTTCACCTTGAACCCGGTGTAGTAGGTGAACGCCGAGTACAGCAGGCCCAGCGAATGCGGGAAGTGGATCTCCCTGGTCATCACCAGGGAGTTGCCCTTCCCCATGCCCACGCTCGTGGTGGTCCATTCGCCCACGCCGTCCATCGTGAGCACCACCGCCTCCTGGAACGGGGACGGGAAGAACGCGCTCGCCGCGTGGCTCAGGTGGTGCTCCGTGAAGAGGAGCCGTGACCCTTCGAACGCGGGGTCCATCCCGCGCAGCGTCTTCTCCAGCATCCCCTTCTGGAAGAGCTTCTCCTGCAGCCACAACGGCATGGACATCCGGAAGCTCCGGAAGCCGCGCGGCGCGAACGCCAGGTACGTCTCCAGCAGCCGCTCGAACTTGATGAACGGCTTGTCATAGAAGACCACGTGGTCCACCTGCCCCAGCGTGGTGCCCGCCTGCTCCAGGCAGTAGCGCACCGCGTGGTGCGGGAAGCCCGGATCGTGCTTCCTGCGGGTGAAGCGCTCCTCCTGGGCGGCGGCCACGATCTCCCCGTCGCGCACCAGGGCCGCGGCGGAGTCGTGGTAGTAGGCCGAGATGCCGAGGATCTGCACGGGTGAAGCGGGGGAGAGGCGGAGGAGCGGAAGGGGCGGCGGTGCGGACCGGGCGGGTTCAGAAGAGGGCGTAGATGAACGGCGCCACGGCCGAGCCCTTGGCCAGCACCAGCAGGCCGCCGATCAGCACCAGCATCAGCACCACCGGCAGAAGCCAGAACTTCTTGCGGGCGGCCATGAAGGCGAAGAGTTCCCTGATGAAGCTCATGTCTGGATCTCCAGGCGTCAGAACTGGTTCTTCATGCTCTCTGGCGACGGCCCGGGCGGATCCCGCCGGATCCAGTAGCTGCCGCTCCCGCCGCGGTCCATCCGCAGCCGCAGGAGGTCCTTGCCCATCAGCCGCGCACCCACGCCGAACGGCACCATCACCAGGCAGTAGAGCACGAACATCACCACCGGTGTCAGCACCCAGGAGAGGACGAGCGCCAGCCCCATCCAGGCCCGGTTGAGCGGTCTCAGGACGCCGGGGGCGGTGGCCGCAGCCCCCACCAGGAGGACGCCCGGGATGGCCAGCCACCAGCCTCGCGGGCCGGCGCCCTCCGGGTTGGTCCAGCCGCCGTGCTTCCAGCGGAACGCCCCCAGGAGGAGCACGGAGAGGAGCAGCAGGATCCCGCCCACCTGGAAGCCGAACTTCCGGTCGCTGGGTCCGATCGCCGCGTCCTTGCGCGACAGGTCCTCGTGGAGTACGCCCTTGCTGCCCGCCATCTGAGGCGGAGACTATAGCCGAGGGCGGCCTACCGCTGGGCGAAGTCGATCACGTTGACGCCGCCGTCCAGCTCGCCCAGGAAGCGGCTCTTGATGATCTTGGGCCACTTGTCGTAGTCCATGTAGACCACCACCAGCCGTCCGGTGCGGTTGCGGGAGATGAGCAGGTCGCCCTTCCCGTTGCCGTCGAAGTCCAGGATCTTCTCGATGCGCCAGGCGTCCGCGGGCAGGGTCAGGCGGGAGCGCTGCCGCTCCAGGCGGTTCGAGTCGAGGAACCAGGTCTCGTACTGGTCGTCCACGCGCCACACCAGGTCCACTGCGCCGTCCCCGTCCATGTCGCCGGCGGCCGCCAGCTCGTAGTCGCCGGCGGCGTCCGGCCACTTCACGAACGTGGGTTCCGCGCCCAGGTTGACGTTCACCTGCACCAGCTCGCCGGAGACCGGCTGGCGGATCATCAGATCCGGGTGGTCATCGGCGGTCACGTCGATCTGGACGGGCACCCAGTTGTTGTCCGGGAGGTCGATCGTGTCCTCCTGGAAGATCTCGCCGCCGCCCATCGTCCACACCACCAGGTCGCCGTTGCTCGGGTTGCGGAAGAGCAGGTCGTCGATCGAATCGTTGTTGAAGTCGCCGTATCCGCACCAGCAGTAGCCGTCGGTCGGGGTGCCGATCGTGTTCTTGCTGACCACGCTGAGTCCGTCGCGGATCCAGACGCTGAGTTCACCGTTGCCGGAGTTGTGGAAGAGCAGATCCCCGGAGCCGTCCCCGTTCAGGTCCGGCGCCGCGATGAGCTCCACGTTGTCCGGGTAGGTGTCGATGATGTCCACCTTCGGCTTGTTGTTGTCGTGCACGCCGTTGGTCTGCAGGGCCATGATGGTCCGGCTCACCGGGTCCACCAGGATCAGCGTGCCCACCACGGTGCCGAACGGCGCCTGCAGCGCCGGGAGCTGCGTGGCCGGCGTGGGGCCGCCGCCGCCGCCGCCGCCACCGCCCGTGCCGCCGCCGCCGGTGTCGATGCCCGTGGGCGGCTTGCCGCCGCCGGGGATGGTGCCGCCGGTGTTGCCGCCGGTGCCGCCGGCGCCGGGCGACTGGGCGCCGCCGCTGCCGAGGAGGGCGAATCCGTACGCCGCGCCGGTGGAGGAGGGCGGGCTCTCGCTGGAGATCGCAGTGCGGGTGCCGGAGGCGTCGATGCTCACGCTGCGGCCGAGGGCGCTGCTGGTGGCCGCCGTGGCCGCGAACAGGTCGGTGTCGTCCAGCACCCAGGCCGCGGCCGGCTTCTTGAAGACGAAGGCGGCGCCGTTGTTGGGATTCCCGGAGTCGTAGCCGGGGCAGCCCACCACCACCAGCGGCACCGGGCTGCCGGAATCCGGCCGCTGCACCGCCACGGAGTAGCCGAAGGCGTCGTTCTGGTTGGGCGCGCGGGCCGCCACCGTGACGGGGGTCCAGGTGGCGCCGGAGCCTTCGAAGATGTACGCGCTGCCGGTGCCGGTGACTCCGCCCACGGCCTTGCCGGGGGCGCCCACCGCCAGCACGCCGTCACCCAGGGAGACGCTCGCGCCGAAGGCGTCGCCGGCCGCGATGTCCGGCGACTGCAGCTTCGCGGTCTGGCCCCAGGTGCCGCCGCTGTTCACGAACACGTACGCGGCGCCCGCGTTGGTGCCGGGGGTGGCGTGCTTCTGCGTGCCCGCGACCATGGTGTTGCCGCGGATGGAGACGGAGATGCCGAACTGGTCGGAGGTGCCGAGATCCGCGGGAGCCAGCTTGACCTTCTCCGTCCAGGTCTCGCCGCTGCCCTCGAAGATGTGGACCGCGCCCTTGTTGGCATTGCCCTCCAGGATGCGGCCGACCGCGATGGCGCCGGTGCCGGTGCCGTCCACGTCCACACTGACGGACCAGCCGAACTGGTCGATGGAGGTGGCATCCGCCGGCTGCAGCTTGGCCTTCAGCTCCCAGGTGTCCGTCCCGGCGGCGCGCACGTACACGAACGCCGCGCCGGAGAAGACCTGACCCGTGGGACCGGGGTAGCCCCAGGCGCCCACCACCATGGTGTCGCGGCTGATGGCGATGCTGGTGCCGAACTGCGCGAACGCGATGGAGCCGAGCAGGGTGGTGGGCACCTCCAGCTTGTTCAACGCGATCCAGTCATCCCCGGACTTCTTGAAGAGGTAGACGGCGCCGGCGCCGTTCTGGTTGTTCACGCGGGCGTCCGGGGCGCCCACGGCCAGGTACTCCCCGTTGTTGGCGTTGGCGAAGCCGAATCGCTCCGTGGTCACCGCGGCCGGGAAGGTGGTGAGCTTCACGCCCGGCACCCAGCCCGCCTCCGCCCGGGGCACCCCGGCCAGGGGAGCCGCCAGTGCCAAGAGCGCCAGGAGCGCGCGGGGGGTGCGGAGGATCGAGATCGCCTTCTCTTTGATGGTCATGGGTTCACCGCTGCGGCCGGAGCCGGGAGGGGCGCCTCCTGCGCCACACCGCCCGCTACGCGTAGTCTCGCCTTCCGTATGTCCTTCGGCCACCGGGAAGTGAGTCTCCCGCCAAGTCTTCGGGTTGCCCGGCGCCGAAGGCAGTTTATTGGCCGTTTTCGTCCGCTCCGGAAGAAACCGCGCAATAGGACGCAACGCCTGCCGTTCGCAGCCGGTTTCCGCACCCACTGAGGTCAACTCCATGCAACCACTGCGCGCCCAGCGTTCCCTCACCACCGCTCTGATTCCCGCCGCCGTCCTGGCGGCATCTCTGGTCATCCCGGCGTTCGCCCTCCAGGGCGGAGCGCCGCCCCCCCCTGGGCAGCAGGACGGTCAGGGACGGCAGCGCGGCGGCGGCGGACAGGGCGGTCCGGGCGGACAGGGACAGGGGGGCCCGGGGGGTCCCGGGGGCTTCGGCGGGATGGGCCGGATGGGCCGGGGATTCGGCCGCGGCATGGGCATGATGCGGCAGTTCACGGAGACCTTCCGGCCGGAGTTCCAGCGGCGCGACGTGCCGCTCTTCGAGGAGCAGCTGGAGCTGGACAAGGGCCAGATGGAGGTGGTGGAGAGCCTCATGGCGGACTACGAGGCGGGCTTCACGCCGGCCGCGCAGGCCGCGCAGGAGAAGATGCAGGATCTCGGCCGCCAGATGGTCCAGACCTTCTTCGATGACGGCATGCGCCAGCGCATGGAGTCCTCCATGGAGGCCATGCGGGCGGATCTGGAGCAGCTGGCGGTGGAGAGCGGCGGCCAGATCGACCCGGAGAAGCGCCGCCAGATCGTCCGGGAGCGGATGGCCAAGGTGCAGGAGGAGCTCCAGAAGGAGCGCGAGAAGTCCGGCTCCTCGGCGCGGGCCAAGGCCGTGATCGGAGAGATGGTCACCAACTACGAGGCCTTCCGGGCGGAGCGGGAGCGCTTCCGTGCCGCGTTCATGGACGGTCTGAACGCCACGCTGCGGGAGCCGCAGCAGAAGAAGTGGCCCGCGTTCGAACGCTTCATGGTGCGCGAGAAGACCCTGCCGCGCGGCGCCCTCTCCGGTGAGAGCGTCAACCTCTTCCTGGTGCTGGACGAGGTGGGCATCCCGCAGGAGACGATGGCGGCCCTCGCCCCCGTCCTGGACGAATACGAGATGCAGCTCGACGCGGCCCTGAAGGCCCGCAACGAGTACCTCCAGCAGAGCGAGATCAAGTTCCTGAAGGCCGCCCGCGACGGCGACACCCGCGAGGCGGAGCAGATCGCCAAGCGGCAGGTGGATCTGCGGACCGCGGTCCGGGACGTGAACGAGCGCTTCCGCGGCGCGGTGCTGGCCGCCATCCCGGAGGGCGACCGGGCCCGTGTGGAGAAGGCCATCCTCGCCGCCGGCTACGAGCGGATCTACCGACCCACGCAGGTGGAGAGGGCGTTCGACGCGGCGCTGGGGTTCGAGGACCTCACGCCGGAGACCCGCGACGCCATCAAGCAGATGCAGCAGCAGATGGTGACGGAGCTGGGCTCCCTGAACGAGCGCATCCTGACCCTCACCAAGAAGCAGGAGCCGCAGGAGACGGCCGAGGACAGCAGCCGCATGGTGGCCATGCTCAACGGAACGGGCGGGATGTTCGGCCCCGGTGGCTTCGGCGGCGGTGGAGACGCGGATCCCGTCCAGGAGGCCTTCAGCAAGCGCGGAGATCTCGGCGACGCGTACGTGACTCGCCTGAAGGCGATGCTCACGCCCGAGCAGCAGGAGAAGCTCCCGCGGCGCGGCCGCGGCGGCGGCGGCCAGGGCGGCTTCGGCGGGTTCCTCGGCGGCGGCAAGATCGCGGACATGCCGGAGCAGCTCCGCGAGCGCGTGAAGCAGTTCGACACGAACAACGACGGCGTCATCGACGAGACGGAGCGTGACGCGGCCGTCCGCGGCCTTCGCGAGCAGGGGTTCGGCGGGCCCGGTGGCGGCGGCGGTCGCGGCGGCCAGGGTGGCGCGGGCGGAGCGGGCGGCGGCCCTGGCGGCGCGGGCGGGAACGGTGGCGGAGCCGGCGGCGGCCGAGGCGGCGCGGGCGGTCAGGGCGGCGGCCGCCAGCCGCAGTGACCGGCCCATCCCCAGGGAAGATTCGAACACGATCGGGCCCCGCGCACTGAGGAGCGCGGGGCCCGATTTTTCTTGAGAGCCCTGCCCGCGTTGGCTCCACAATGGGGCCATGACGTCCAACACCCGTCCCGCCCTCCGCGCTCTCTCCGCCCTGGCCCTCTCCGTGTGCCTCACCGGAGCCGCAGCCTCGGCGGCCACCATCGTCGTGAATCAGGTCAACCTCTCCTTCTCCCCCTCCAGCGTGAATGCCAAGCCCGGCGACACCATCACCTGGCAGTGGAACACCCTGGCCCACACCGTCACCAGCGGCGTGAACTGCGTGCCCAACGGCACGTTCAGCGGCACCCTCAGCGCCGCGTCCCCCACGTTCAGCTACGTCATCCCGGCCAACACCCTCGGCACCATCAACTACTTCTGCCAGCCGCACTGCCTCTCCAACATGAAGGGGACCATCGTGGTCACGCCCATCGGTGACATCAACAACGACGGCAAGGTGGACGGCGCGGACATCGGTCTCCTGATCGGCGCCTGGGGCAGCAGCAACCCCGCGGCGGACATCAACCACGACGGCGTGGTGGATGGCGGAGATCTGGGAATCCTGCTTGGCAACTGGACTGGCTGACGGCGCGGACGCCGCTGCGGCGCTGGCGCTCCTGGCCCGCTTCTGTCTGCCCTGCCACGCCACCGGCGGGGATGCGCCCATGCGCCTGGAGACCACGCTTCAGGTGCAGCGGCGGTCTGCGCAGATCGAGCAGTCCCTGGCTGAGGCGCGGATGCCGCCGTGGCTGCCGGGTGGCGGCGGGCTGGAGATCCGCGGTGCGCCGGGGATCAGCGATTCGGACCGCGCGCTCCTGCGGCGTTGGATCGCCGCAGGGCTGCCGGGGCTTCCGGCGGAGCCTGCGCCGCTCGCACCCGCGCCGCCAGCGCCCTCGCCTCTCGCGCCCGCGTCAGGGGTGCCCGCCGCGGCGCCCTCGCTCCCGGCCGCAGAGGCCGCCGCGCCATGGGTCCCGCTGGCGCGGATGACGCAGGGGTGGTCCATCCCGGCGGAGGGCGAATGGCGCTCGAGGGCGTTCGCGCTGCCGAGCCGGGAGAGCGCGCCGGCCATGCTCCGCGCCCTCCGATGGCGCGCCGATGACGGCGCCGATGCCGTGGGCGCCATCACGGTGGTCGCGGATCCGGCGCGGCAGGCGCGGATCCTGGAGGGCGCGGACGGCAGCCCGGGCTATGAAGGTGCGGGGGACGTCGGGCTCTTCTCGAGCGGGACGGCGGGCGCGATGGGCGTGGGGCAGCGGACCTTCTCGCTGCCGGCCGGATACGGGATCCCGTGGCCGGCGGGGGCGGACGCGGTGGTGGAGATGCACGCGCTTCCGGGAGGGCGGCCTCGAACGGTGCAGGGCGCCCTGGAGGCCCAGGCCGCGGAACCCGGCGCCACGCCCGTCACCGGGCTCCTCCTCTTCTCCCTGGACGTGGACATTCCGCCGGGGACCTGCGGCGCGGTGATGCGCCGCAGCGTGGAGCTGACGCAGGAGTCCGAGCTCCTGGGGGCGCTGCCGCGGGCCCACGGGATCTGCACCGGCATGACCTTGCGCGTGCATCGGCCGGGCGAATCGTCCCTCACGGTGCTGGAGCTGCCGCGCTGGGATCCGCATCTGCGGCGGGCCTATCTCCTTGCCGCCCCGCTCCGGCTTCCCGCCGGGACGACGCTGGATGTCGAATGGCGCTTCGACAATTCGGCCGCCAACCCCCGCGTCTCGGATCCCCCGCAGCAGGTGCGCCTGGGCATGGGCATGCGCGACGAGTGGCCGGGGATGCTCCTCTGGCTCGCGGCCCCGCAGGAGCGGTTCGCGGCGCTGGAGGAGACCGTCCGGACGCTGCACGCGCGGCAGATGGAGGAGTGAGCGCCCCCGGGGGCCTGCAAGGGCCGCGGATCTGCCGGGTGGGGGAGGGATGCGGCTGTGGTTCACGGCCGCCCGCTGGTAGTGTGGGATCACGGCCCCGCGGCGCGCCGGCGACCTTCGCCCGCGGCCGCGCAACCCCTGGCCATCGAGGAGAACGGCATGCAGGATCGACTTTCTGGCGGCGCCCCCGGCGCGAATGACGGAACCACCGACGCGGCCGGCGCGCTGGCGCGGATGGAGGCGAGGTTGCGGCTGGTTGAACGAACCGCCCGGCGGCAGCGCCTGGCGATCGGCGCCCTCGCGGCCCTGCTGGCGGGCGGCGCCCTCCTCGGTGCCGCCGCCCAGCAGCGCTCGAACGAACTGACCTGCCGCCGGCTGGCCATCGTGGACGGGAACGGCGGCGCCCGCCTGGTGGCGCAGGTGCAGGACGACGGCCACTCCTCGCTGGCGCTCATCGATCGGAACGGCAGTCCCCGTATCCGCATGCAGGTGAACGTGGACAGCTCCTCCAACATCGCCATGCTGGACGGCAACGGCCGCAACCGGGTGGCCCACATGGTGGGGAACGACGGCTCCGTGCTCAGCGCCTATTCCGATCCGAGCGGCGCCCAGCGCATCCTGGTGGGGGTGCAGTCGGACGGCACCGCGAGCGTCTTCGGCCAGGCGCCCAATTCCTCCAAGATGAGCATGCTGGGCTTCGGGGTCCGCAACAGCGGCGACGCGTTCCTGACCGGGAACTGGAAAGGCGCGCTGGGCGGGATCGGCTTCGGCAACAAGTAGGCGCGCGTTCGCAGGGGTGGCGGTGCTGGCGCAGAAGAAGGCCCTGCTCGGGGAGGCAAGAAACCGAGACAGGGCCGATCCAGGTCTGCGGAGCCCGGCGACTGCCGGCCTTGGGGGCAGGCGATGACCGACAGGCCGGGCGTGCGATCGGCCACTCCCGAAGGACGGCGAACGCACCCACACCGTCCGATCCGGCGCCGCGGACGCAACCAAGTGGCCCCCGGCTTTCCGCTACCCTGACCGTCTGCGCGGGCGGCGCCGCCCGCGCGGCCCGGGACCGCCTCCCGCGGCCCGCGCAGCCCAGGGTTCTCCAGCATGTCCCATCACAAGGCCGTCTACGCCGGAAGCTTCGATCCCATCACGCTGGGGCACCTCGACGTGCTGCGGCGCAGCCGGCAGCTCTTTGACGAGGTGGTGCTCGGCGTGGGCCGCAACCCCGCCAAGGAGCCGCTCTTCTCGCTGGAGGAGCGGGTGCAGATGGCCCGCACGCTGGTCGGGGAGCTGGTGGCGGCGGAACCGCGCGGGGCCGTGTGCGGCGTGCAGGGCTACACCGGTCTCACCGTGGATTTTGCGCGGGAGATGGGGGCGGTGGCCATGATCCGCGGCATCCGCAACGTGACGGACCTTGCGGGAGAGTGCCAGATGGCCATCACCAACCGGCAGGTGGCGGGGATCGAGACGGTCTTCATCGTGGCGGGGGAGACCTTCGGATACACGAGCAGCAGCCTCATCCGCCAGATCGCGGCCATGGGCGGCACGCGGCAGGCGCTGGGGCTCTTCGTCCCGCCGCTCGTGATGGAGGCCATCGAGCGCAAGCGCAGCGACCCGCAGAACGCGCTGCATCGCCTGGCCCACGAGGGTGACGGCGAATGAGCGTGCGCGTTCGCGTGGTGAGCATCGGGGCGCTGGCGGCGCATCCGATGTGGGGCGAGCGCGGCGACGTTCGGCCCGGGCATGCCACCACCGTGCTGGTGCAGTCCGGGGAGGAGGCGATCCTGGTGGATCCGTCGCTCCCGGCATCGCTCCTGGTGCCGCGCCTGGCGGAGCGGAGCGGCCTGCGGCCGGAGGCGGTGACCCATGTCTTCCTCACCAGCTTCCATCCTCTGCGGCGCCGCGGTCTGGAGGCGTTCCCGGGTGCCCAGTGGCTGGTGCCGGAGATGGAGCGGGAGCTCTTCGGGCAGACGCTGGTGGCCCGCTTCCGCGAGGCCCACGACGCGGGGGATGCGGATCTCTCCACGGCGCTGCGGGCGGAGATCGAACTGCTTCAGCGAGCCAGGCCCGCGCCGGACCGGCTGGCGCCGGGCGTGGACCTCTTTCCGCTTCCGGGCGTCACGCCCGGATGCGCGGGGCTCCTGGTGGGCCTGCCGCGGGCCACCGTCCTGGTGGCCGGCGACGCGGTGGCCACGCAGGAGCACCTGGAGGAGGGGAAGGTGCTTGCGCCCTGCTTCGACCTGGAGCAGGCCCGCGCCAGCTTCGCGGAGGCGGTGGAGATCTCCGACATGATCATCTGCGGCCGCGACGACATGGTGGTCAATCCGGTGCGGCGGCCGTTCGAGCCGCGCTGAGGGGGGCCTGCCGCTCCGATCGGCGCGGAAGCGACTTCCAACGGTGCAGGGGCTCTCTTAGACTCGGGTAAGCAACGTGGAGGAATGTCAGCCATGGATACCCGCGACTCTCAGGGCGCGTCGGAAGGTGTGACTCGTCGTCGGATCGCAGCGGTGTTGGTGGCAGTCCTTGCCACGACGGCGGCGGCGACGGGGCAGAACCTGGTTCCGAACCCGAGCTTCGAGAACTTCACCACCTGTCCGTCGGGATATGCGCAGCTCCTCTACGCCTGGCCCTGGTACTCCCCGACAACCGGAAGCACGGATCTCTTCAACGTCTGTTGCACCACCTCCGCGGCCGCTGTGCCTGCCAACGACTTCGGCACGGAGACCCCCGCGCAGGGCTCGGGTTACGCGGGCTTCTACGCGGCGTTCTTCTACGGCCCGGTCTATCGCGAGTATCTCGAGGTTCCGCTGATCCAGCCGCTCCAGCAGGGCGTGACCTACCAGGTGTCCTTCAAGATCTCCCTGGCGGATCTGAGCTGCCGGGCACTGACCTCGCCGATCGGCTGCTACTTCTCCGTCGGCAGCGTGGGTCTGCTCGGCATCGGCAACCTCCCCTACACGCCGCAGGTCGCGTCGGCGCCCGGGACCCTCCTCAACACGACCAATGGCTGGATGACCATCTCCGGCTCATTCGTCGCGTCCGGCGGCGAAGACCACATGACGATCGGGAACTTCCTCAACGATGCGAACACCACCACGGTGAACATGTGTCCCGGTGCACCGTTGGCCCTGGACGCGTACTACTACATCGACGACGTCCATGTCGTCGGAGTCGGGGTGCCGCCGCCCACGATCTGCTTCGGCAACGACGTGACGCCACCAAACGCGATCTTCGAGATCGAGCAGTGCGGCCAGGACCTCAACGGGGGTTGCAACTCGGGCACGACCGGCTGGGTGGAGGCGATCGCCTGTCCCTCCACCATCATGGGCACCTACTGGTCGACAGGCACGACGCGGGACACCGACTGGTACAGGGTCCAGCTGACCGCTCCCGGCCGCCTCAGCGTCCTTGCCGACGCGGACGTGCCCATCAACCTCTTCATCTTCGATGACGCCTGCCCGCCGACGGCGATCGCGATCGGTGCCGGAGACTGCCCCACGCTCGCGGTCACCCCATGTCTGGAGCCAGGGCACTATCGGGTGGCGCTGGCGCCGGCGTTCGTTGCCGCGCCGTTCACCTGCGCGGAACCGGTCCTCAACACCTACAAGCTCCAGGTCGATTGCCTCGCCTGCCCGGTCCAGTGCTGCTCGCCCGATGGGACGGTCGTGGATCGCGAATGCGCACGGATCGTCTGCGCCATCGACCCCCAATGCTGCGACCTGGGGTGCGACGCGCTCTGCATCCAGCTGGCGCAGGAAATGTGCGGGTGCCGGAGCTGCGTGCCTGCCCCGCCGGACCTCGTGTCGTGGTGGATGCTCGATGACTCCGGATCCCAGGCGACGGACGCCGTCGGCGCGAACCATGGTGTCGCCTCCGGCGGCTTCATCGCCGGCGTGCCGGGGATGGTCGATGGCTGCATGCAATTCGGCGGCACCAATGGCGTCGTCGCGGTCCCGGATGATCCGTCGCTGGACGTCGGCTGTGACGCGTTCACCATTGACGCGTGGGTCCGCCTCGAGAACCCGCTCGACCCGGACGGGGTCATCGTCGAGAAGTGGGGCGTCCCGGGGTGGTCGCTCAGTTGCCTTCCAAGCGGCGCGTTGCGGCTGGATCTGTCGACGGCGTCGGTGAGCTGGACCGTCGACACCGGCTCGCTCACCCTGCCCGCGAACCAGTGGGTGCACGTCGCCGCCACTTCGTCCGCCTACACGGCGTCCAACGGCCGAACCATCCGCCTCTACGTGAACGGGGCGCTCGCCGCCACCAGCACCTTCGTCAACACCGACTGCCTCAGCAACGCACGGCCCCTGACCATCGGAAACGGCAAGGGCTTCTCGTCGGTCGCGCGCCCGTGGCGCGGGGAGATCGACGAGGTGGAGTTCTTCAGCAGCGAACTCCCGGCATCGAAGGTGAACGCGATCTACCTGGCCAGGGAGGCCGGGAAGTGCAAGCAGCAGTGCGTCGTCGCGAGCACGGTGGCCGCGTGCATCACCGCCACCAGCGTCGTGGTCCCGTTCTCCCTGTGCAACGCCACTTCGAGCTGGCAATCGTATGCCGTCACGATCGCTCCGAACCCGCCCGGCGCCTGTACCGGGCCCGCGCTCACCGGCGTACCCCTGGACTTCGCCAACCCGGTCGCGATCGGCCCAGGCTGCACCAACCTCTCATTCACGGTGACGACTCCATCGTCGCTCGCGCCGGGTCAGTCGTCCTGCCTGCTCCTCGTGGTCACGAACACACAGACCGGCATCACCACGACGTGCCCATTCCAGATCCGTCGCGACACCTCGTGGTGCCCGGTCGGCGCCACGGGCTGCTGCCCTCCGCAGCTGGCACCCGCGGGCAGCACGGTCCCGATCGCGGTGACGATGTTGAACACGGGGGGTCAAGCGAGCTCACTCGCCGTCACCTACAGGGTGGCACCGGCGGAGGGGTTCGACGGAACGCCGCCGTTCATGCTCGATGGTCTCCCGCCCGGGGAGCCGCTGTCGTTGCTCCTGAAGGCGGAGCCCGGACAGGCCGACACCGCCGTGGTGCAGGTCACCTTCCTCCACAACGACCCGACGCAGGCGTTCGAGCTGCAACTCCTTGGCGACGAGGATGGCGACGGCGGCCGGGAGACGCTCGCTGCTGTGCCGCTCATCGCCGCGGCCGCCGCCGTCCCGTTCTGTCCCGCTGATCTGAACGGGGACGGGAGCGTCGACGGCGCCGACCTCGGCTTGCTCCTTGCCGCGTGGGGCACCGACGGCCCGGGAGACTTCAACGGCGATGGGATCGTCGATGGCCTCGACCTGGGCATGGCCCTCGCCGAGTGGGGTGCGTGCAGCGGGTGAACCCTGCGGGAGCCGTTCCAGGCACCGCTCCACGCACCGCCGCGTCCTGCGTCCCGCGTCCTGCATGAAAGGCTCCCCTCGGCCCCTCGGGCCGGACAGGTCCCTCACACGGAGCGGACCCGTTCAGCGCGCCCCGTCGCTCGGCCGACGATCACTCGGCGGCGTCCGCGTGTGGTTTGGTCTGCTCATGCTTGAACAGGACGGCAAAGTTGGTGGCGAAGGCTGGAAAGGCCACCGCACGCCACCAGCCACCAGGAATTCCGGGAATCCGTGATTCAAGCTGCTCGCACAGCTCGCAGAAGCCCGCCATCTCGTCGTGGGCGATGAGAGGCTCGGAGTGGACGGACGTCCCGAATGCGAGGCAGATCATGTCCACGCCGAAGAGGTCCCGCTTGAAGGTCTCAACGCAGCGCACGTCCGCCCATTTGAAGGACCAGACGAGAGAGCCGTCCGGGGCGTTGAGGGCAAGTCCGACGTCCGAGACATGGAGGACCTGCTTCACGTCCCGCCTCGAGGACGCGAGCCGGCCGAGAGCCCGAAGTGCCTTCTGCAGGATCCACATTGTGACTGGGGCAGCCTACCGCTGAGCTCAGCTGCAAAGGCCCCCGCAGGGCACCTCCCCGCAGTGACCGGGCCGGGAATGATCCTACGGGCGCTGGGAAGGCTGGGCCAGGGTATCTGCACCCCGCGGGTCGGGCTTGGTGCCGGAACAGCTCGGCGCCCTCGAACGTCCCGGGTCGCACGGCCAAGGAAGTGGGGCCGATGCCAGCTGCAGCGTTCGTCAGGTGGCGGAGCTAGGCACGCTCACTCGGCGCGCCGGTGAACGAGCTGGAGCCGCTCGCCGCTCCGATCCTTGCACGTCAACACGAGTGCGCCATCTGTCAGCGTGAATGACGTTGTGCGAGAAATGACTTCATTGTAGCCCAGCCAAGGCGAAGGTGAGCCGCATCCGGCCTCAGTACAGCTGAAGTGAATGAGAATCTGTTGCGCCGGGAGATACGAATATGTCCCCGTGCAGGCGTTGCACGCGTTGCAACCATGGACGGTTCCGTCGTCATCGAACCGTATCGTGTAGGACTGTCCACGCTCAGGTGCAAAGCGCGTCTCGCCAGTGACCGATGCGACGCGCGTAAGTTCCCAGGTCACTCTCGTGGGGATGATGGAGGGCACAAGGGACGTCGAGTGATCGGTCCTGCAGGCGCCGCATGTGGCGATCAGAGCCAACGAGAAGCAGACGCGACCTGCCGGCATGAGGACCTCCCTTCGTCCACCTGACGACGAGGTGTGCGCAGCGGCGCCACACTGGCATCACGCGGTATGGCGCGCGGCTGAATCGCTCCCAGAACGAGCGCGACCAAGAGCAGCGCGCCCGCGGTAACGCCGGCGTCATCCCAGGTCGGACGGGAGTCCATGAACCCGATGACTACGCCCAGCCCTGCGGCGACCGCCACCACGACTAAAGTCCTCTGAGTCATGACGTCGCTGCCGTGTGGCACAGAACGGTGAGCTGAGGTGCATGGGCCCCCACAGGGACCCTCCCGGCAGTCCTCAAGCCGCCCTCGAGCGTACTGGACACGGCAACCGCAGGCCAAACGTTCTTGCAGCCGGCCAGGCCTCTTCCCCCAGCGCCCTGTGGGGCGCCTTCGAACATCCCAGGCGACCCCGAGGAGGTTGTGGGGCCTCTGGCATCTGCAGCGTTCATTAGGCATTATCGTCCAGAACCGGTGGGCGCCGGCACCACGGGGATCGGCGCAGGAGCCGGCGCCGGAGCCGGAGCCGAGATCGGCGGCAAGGGGAACATGCCGTTGCGTTGGATGGTGAGGATGTCCAGGTCGTCGGCAGTCCCGGCGACGCGGTCGGGACCGTCACTGAGGAAGGAGAACCCCCGGGGCGTTGTTGTGAGCACGTATCGGTACGGGCGGCCCCACGGGTCAACGAGAAGGTCACCGGGAACTGCTGCGAGCACGGGGCTTGCGGGGGGGCCCCAGACGGACTTCGCTGTGTTTCCGTGACCTCGGTCAGTGCTACCGCCGACATGCCGATCTGTGCGTGTTCACCAACCCCCAGCCGAAGGTTCGCCGCGGTGAAGTGGACGACGGCGAAACTGATGACGAAGACTGCGATCCAGAATGCAATGCAAAGCGAGCCAATGATTAGACCGACCACGCCAAACCATCGCGGTTTTCGCGCTAGACTCGCCGCACAAGCGGCCATCCCGCCGAAGCCGAGGGCGAATAGACACGGAAGCGCAAGGCCGAGTACGCCTGTTGGGCTGAGAATCGTTCCGGTGACGACCAGGCATAGGCCAACCAGGCCGGAGGCGTTGACTCGCTGCGTGGGTTGCGGGGTGGCGTGAGAGTTGCACACGGTCGCACGACAGTTTCGTGTATGCCTAACGTTTACATTCAGCTGCCACGGGCCCCAGGGAGGGGGCCCGTGGCAGCTGAACCTCGCGGGCCAGTGTAGCCGGGCGTTTCGGAGACCTAACCCGGCGAGCCCCCGAGCGGGCCATCGCGCAGCAGGGACGCATTCCGGGGCCCTTGGCAGCGGCAACATGTCGTTAGACGGTGCTGATTCGTGAGGGCTGAGGCGAACCGCACTCCGGGCAGTCTCCCCAGCGGCCGAGTAAGTAGCCGCATTCTGCGCAGCGATTGCGGCGGCGGCGCCAGGCGCGCCGGCAGGCCGTGATCGTCGACAAGCCGCCGAAAGCGAGCATGGCCCATAGGAGAGAATCCGCAAGGAACCCAACAGGGAGCGGTCGAACTGGCAGGCGGCGTTCCAGGCTGGGCGCGAAGGCGGAGTTGTCGTGTGGCAGGCGTATGCCAGCGGAATAGGAGCTGAGCGGCAAGAGCTTGAGAGTGCTGTAGAATTGCGTGTAGCTCCAGCTCAACGCGCGAAACGGCCATCCGGCGTGCAGCTGGTGGCCCTCCCAGACGAAGGTAGCGGCATCGGTGTCGCCGCGCGCGGCGGCCCAATCCGCTTGGAGCGTGGCACCAAGAGTCGTTGACCTGTGGGACTCGATGTCGGTAGGACGGCAACTCGGGTCCGCCGTGGCGATGTCGATCCACTCGTCCGACGGCTCAACGTACAGAAGGTCAAACTCAGTCCAGGCTGCGGAGGCCCAGGCGATGGCCGTGGTCGCGAGCGCGCCAAACAGCAGGTAGCCAAAGATAAGAAGTAGGCGCCCAATCATCTGTCTAACGTCGAGCTCAGATGCATCGGCCCCCACAGGGACCCCTCCCGTGGTGACTGGGCCGAGGATGAGGTTACTGGCACCGGCAAGTGTGGTCTAGGGTACGTGCACGCCGCGGGTCGGGCTTCGCACGGGTACAGCACGGCGTCCTCAAGTGTCCCAGGCGACACAGAACCGGCTGTGGAGCCTATGGCAGGCGCAGCGTTCGCTAGGCAGCCGAGCTGACCCCGAACTCCTCACTCTCTGCAGGCAAGCCCACTGCACCGCGTCACGATGCGGCCATGCCAATGAATGGGAGCGGCGAGCGGGTGAGTGGCACCATGACAGACGTCCAACGGCCGGAAGGCAATGTCAGGGCTCCCACCGGAGGCCCGGCCACCGACGGCGCGATGCGGGTCGAGCACGAATCTGGTCGCCGCCAAGGTGTGGGGCGCTGACCCGAGCTCACGCGGAGGCGCCGCGGATTCGCGCGGCAACAGGCGCATGGAGGGTCCATCACCGCCGAGAGCCACGGGCTGAGGGGACTCTGCGCCGGACGCGCCGCCAACCCGTCGTTTCAGCAATCAGCCAGGAATGATGGGTCGTTCTGCTCCGCTGTCGGATGCGGACATGCACGCATGGCAGTCCCGCGCCGTCAATCTCTGCGATCCGCGAGGGGGAGGTGCGGCGAATCAATCGCCTCATCAACGAGACCGAGGCCGACGGGGCGGTCCACCCCTTGCGGGACCATTCCTCGGGAAAGGCCACAAACCGCACAAGATCGCCGACTCGCAGAGACCGTGGGTCAGGCATCGTGTCGCGGGTAGGCCACTGCCGAAGGAGGCGCTGGGTCGACAGTCTGACGCACGTTGAGCTCAGCTGCAATGGCCCCTGGCGACCACCCAGGCCGCCGGTCTGGGGCCGGACGCCATGGTAGGGGAGGCGGGAGGCGCGGTCCATGCTCCGCACCGCGCCCGAACCTCACGCCCGATCGGCACCACGCGGCTCACGGGCCCATTGTCAGCTGCGGCGTGGCGTTCGGAAGGCCGGTGTTGACTCGCGTAGTACTGGAGTGAGCCTTGGGCCATGATGCGACACGTCACGGTCCGGAAGGTGGGCGGCCCTCTAGGGGCGACCGCTCCCAAGGAAGTCGTGGATCGCTTCCATGTCGAGGCGGACGTCGTGACGACGATCGTTGCGCTGGTCGCAGGAGTGATGAGCGAAGCCCGTCTGGCGACCTGGGTACGCAAGACCATGATCAAACGCAAACGCGGCTCTTCCGAACGTCAAGCTGTGCTGTGGCCGCCCAACCACCACCCGCAGCGCGGCCATCAGTCACCAACTGCCGTTAGCCATTGCCCGCGCCGATCTCCGCCGGCGTCAGGCGGCGCGGGCGATACACCGTGATGGGCGATCCGTCCGCGACGAACGCCGACCGCGGCCGCGCGGCGAGCGCGGGAGCAAACGCCGCGCCGTACGTCGCGGCGATGTTTCCGCTCAACGCGGCGTCGAGCGCCGGCCACACGCGCCATCGCGGATGTGCGACCTCATACTCGACCGTTCCACGGTCGCGCTGCCGCGTGTAGCCCCAGTAGTGCTCCGTGATGAACTCGGCCTCGGATCCGGACTCGAGCGGGGATGGCTCCCCGACCGTACGTGCCGCCAGTCCGGTCCACGCGCGACCCTGCCGCCACTCGTACCGCACGGTGCGCTCGGACGCCCGCTCTATGACCGAGTGGCGCATCGGGAGCGCATGGTACGGTTCGTTGTACCACGCACGCGCGACCCACGCGATGGCGCGGCGTGGCACGAGCTCACGGAGGAAGACCACGGCGCGGCGCACGCTCTGCGCGACCTCACGGCGCACATAGAAGCGCAGATTGACCTCTTCGAAATCTCGATGTCCTGGCAACGGAAGGCCGAGGACGCGCGTGTCAACGAATCGGAAGCCGACCACGCTCACGAGCGCCTCTCCCTGCCAGAGGTCGAGTGCCGTTCCGGCGGGCACGTGCGGCGCGAGGAGGGCAGGATCGACTGCGTAGTTCAGCATGAGCAGGTCCCGCCACTGCGCAGTCAGGAATCGCCCGGGAGCTTTCACGACTCGACTCACGCTAAGCCTCTGCACATGGCTAACGGTGAGCTCAGATGCATGGGCCCATCCGGGCCTGGCAGGCTGGCTCGGGTTCGATGATGAGCTTACATCAACCGGCAGCCTCGTCGCGCCAGGGCGGCTCGCAGTCGGCGGGTCGCGCCAGAGCGGAGTGCCTCAATCTCGGACGACACCGGGCGGCAAGATGGGCCCATACCAGCCTTAGCGTTCGTTCGGTAGCAATCCGGTGATGAGACCAACTCGGCTCGGAGTGCGCTTCGGAATGGTGCTACCGAGGCGGGGATGTGATCCCGCGTAGCAGGGCGGAGAGCGCACGAACCGGATCAAAGAGGGAGCCGACACAGGCATACACCAAGGACGGAAGCCCAAGAGCCACAAAGCAACTCCAGGCGCGGAGGCGATCTGCAAATACTGAGCCCAAAGGCGTGTTGGGCGCGACCGCCGTTGCGAGAGCGAGGGCGAGGAACAGAATCCCGATCATCGCAAAGCCGACCCTCGCGATTCCCCGGCCAACACCTCCCGGCGCCCAAATGCGCGCGATGGTGGCAGCGCAGAAAGCTGCCAGGACAAGCGCGGCAATGAGGACAAGGGCACCAGCATGACCGGCGCCTCCCAGACTGGCGATGACGCACACACCAACCGGAAGCGACAGAAACGATGTCATAGCCAGGCGGGTCCCGATAGGCGTCGAAGCAGCAGGTCGATCGGAGGGCATCGGAACATCGGATCGTACCGCGCTGCGTGTCGTTGAACGCGATCCGGCCGTCTACCTAACGTTGAGCTCAGCTGAAATGGCCCCTGGCGACCACCCAGGCCGCCGGTCTGGGGCCGGACGCCATGGTGGGGAGGCGGGAGCAGCGGTCCATGCTCCGAACCGCGCCCGAACCTCACGCCCGATCGGCACCACGCGGCTCACGGGGGCCGTTGGCAGCTGCGGCGTGGCGTTAGGAAGGCCGGTATTGACTCGCGTAGTACTGGAGTTATACTTAGGCCATGATGCGACACGTCACGGTGCGGAAGGTCGGCGGGTCTCTTGGGGCGACCCTTCCCAAGGAAGTCGTGGATCGCTTTCATGTCGAGGCGGGCGACAAGCTCGTCGTCGTGGCGACCCCGGACGGCATTCTGCTCACACCCTACGACGCGGATACGCAGCTTGCGGTGGCCAGCGCGGCCAAGGCTGCGCGAAAGTACCGACACGCCCTACGGCAGCTGGCCAAGTAGGCGCGCCTCCATGCGGCAGCCGCGATGGGTGCCGCGCCGGGCGATCGAGGTGATTCACCAAGAGCAACTCGAGGAGCACGGGGGGCTTCCCGGGATCCGCGATGACAGCGCTCTGGAGTCGGCCTTGGGTCGGCCTCGCAACAAGTGGGTCTACAGCAAGACCTCGGGTATGGCGGTGCTCGCGGCGGCATATGGATTCGGGATTGCCAGGAACCACCCCTTCCACGACGGCAACAAGCGGACCGCGTTTCTGGCGATGGCTGCGTTCCTAGGACTCAATGGCTA
Source organism: Phycisphaerales bacterium (assembly GCA_046350535.1). Classification (GTDB taxonomy): domain Bacteria; phylum Planctomycetota; class Phycisphaerae; order Phycisphaerales; family SM1A02; genus VGXK01. The sequence goes on along the minus strand of JAXMAG010000001.1, from coordinate 2,726,774 downwards.
CGAGATCGAGACGAGCGAGGCGGACGTCGTGACGACGATCGTTGCACTGGCCGCAGGAGAGATGAGCGAAGCACGTCTCGCGACCTGGGTAGGCAAGACCATGATCAAACGCAAACGCGGCTCTTCCTAACGGTGAGCTCAGCTGCAAGGGCCCCGTCGCGGGGCCCGCGACAGCTGACCCGTTCCTGCTGACCAGTGACAGCATATACCCCGTGTCATGGGGCCCTTGGCAGCTGGAGCGCCGCGTTAAACGGAAGCAAACATGCCACACTCCGGGCAAGTCGAGGTCTGACCCAAGGTGTAACCACAGGATGGGCAGCATCCCCGTGTGCGCCGCAGCAAGGCCCGAAGGCGGAACCAACCAGCCCAGAAAGCAAGGAACACGCCCGCTGTGATTGTTGTGTTGGCTGCAAATCCAAAGAGAAGCGGACGAATCGGTAGGGCCATGGCTGGATCACGAAAATCTCTCGGCTGCCGCCAAAGTAGCGCGCCTTCAAGGGTGCGGACGTGCCCGTACTCTGTCCCATCTCGCGTGAAGTCATAGTGCACGGTTTCGGTCCACCCCAACGCAGGGAAGGGAAACCCAGACTGTCGGCGCCACATCTGTATGTACCGCCGATCACTTGAGGGTGACTCCGGCTTGGCCGCACCCCATGGTGACGCCGCGGTGACCCAGGCTTGCCGGACCCCGAATCCGAAGGACTCAAGGGCAAAGTTGATGGACCATGGATTCTCTGGAGGTGACGGCGCGTTGCGGTGAAACCAGCCTATGAGGACAGGATCCATGAAAGTGCCGTGCGCAGAGGTTGACGCGACGCGATCGAAGGCCCACGAACTGGCGATCGTACAGATGCAAGCGAGGACAACGACACAAGCAAGCAGCACTCGAGTTCGTTTCACCGTCTGCTGTCCGCCTAACGTCGAGCTCAGCCGCATTAGCCCCCACAGGGAACCTCCCCGCGGTCCACGGGCCGTGGATGAGCTTACTGGCACCGGGAGGGCGGGTCTAGAAGTGGTTTCAAAACCCGCCCTGCGCAAAGTTGCGCCATCGCTGGACTTGCGATATATGGAGCGCCCGAAAGGGGTCTCCGATGGCCAAGGACGACTGGGAACTCACGGACGAGCAATGGGCGCGAATCGAGCCACTCCTGCCCAAGCCGAAGGCGGGCAGGCGTGGCGGACGGCCTCGTGCGGACAGCCGTGCCTGCTTCGAGGGCATTCTCTGGGTGCTGAGAAGCGGGGCGCGGTGGAAGGACATGCCCGATCGGTTTCCGTCGTCCGCGACATGCTGGCGACGGCTGCGTGACTGGGAGGAGGCCGATGTCTGGCTCACCATCTGGCGCAAGTTCCTTGGTGACCTCGATGCCGAGGGCCGACTTGACTGGGAAGAGTTCTTCGTCGATGCGAGCTTCGCACCGGCGAAAAAAGGGGGCTCTGCATCGGCCCTACCAAACGCGGGAAGGGTACGAAGTGGATGGTGGTGGGAAGCGGCGAGGGTCTGCCTGTGGGAGTTCACCTCGACTCGGCCTCGCCGGCGGAAGTGAACCTGGTGTTCAAGGCGCTGAAGAATGTGCGGGTCCCGAGACGACGCGGCAGGCCACGCACGAATCCGAAGCGGCTCATCGCCGACCGCGGCTACGACTCGGAGCTCATCCGTCGCCTGCTCAGGAACCAGCGCACGGAACCGATCATTCCGTACCGCCGAAGCGTGAAGGAGCGGCGCTACGACGACGGACGCAAGCTGAGGCGGTACCGCAAGCGATGGAAGATCGAACGTCTGATCGCCTGGCTCGCGAACTTCCGGCGGCTCGTGGTCCGCTACGATCGCAACATCCTGATGTATCAAGGCTTCCTCCACCCTGCCTGCCTCATTATCACGCTCCGGCAGTTTTGAAACCGCTTCTAGCGTTTTCGGACCTCCGTATCTTCCCTTATGGCCTGCTCGCGGTACTCCTCCGCCAGCCGGCCAAGCAAAGCCGACGTGCGCGGATGACTGACTGCCAGCGCGCGCTGCCATGTTTCGTACTGCGCCGCGAGTTGGCGTTCTTGCGCGCCGCCGTCACCTGGCGCGCGCGACGTCATACCCCGGAGATTCTGCTTGCCGACCACGAATCCGTCTACCAGTGGCTCGGAGGCATACCGGTCAAGGACGTGACGAACGGACTCGTGGGGCCAGACCCCGTCGGTTCCGGCAGGCGAGCTTGCCAGAGCTTTTCCAACGTGATCGTCAACGATCCCTGAGTGACGTCTTTCAGCAGCCAGTTTGCGTACCTGTTCAACGATCGCCGCAAGCTCTTCGGGCGACGGCATGGCGTGCGGGGGAGTACCCGCGAACGGTTTCCAGTCATGAAGTATGCGCCATGCCTGCGTCGCCGCTGCCCGTTCACTCTCGGAGGGCTCTGGTCGACCTTCTCGGGATTCGCCTTCTGGGATGTATATGAGCGCGATCAGCTGCAGCAGTAGTTCGGGATCGGAAATCAGGTGCTGGAATATGACGAGGTCGTGTTGAGCCTGATGCTCCAGCACCCCGAAATACATCCACTCGAGGTGCATCAGTTCGCCGAGCTCAAGGCGCTTCGAATCCGCGAGCGCCTTGATGAGCCGGGCGATATCGTACGCGACGCGCTGGGCGTGATTTGGGTTGGCGTTCGCTTCGGCGACTCCCGCATTGAGGGCATCCAGCACAAGCCGTGCGTCTCCGTCACCCGCAAGCCAGCCATTCTCCGTATTTGCAGCCAATAGATCGATCGCCGCCAAGGCCCGCCCTACGGAGAGGAGATTTCTTGCTGCTCGCTCAGCCTCGCGCGGACGACCGAAGAGATGAAGGTAGGCATCCTTCCAGAAGAATTCACGGCAGAGCGGGCCAGCCGCGTCGGCGGCATCCCAAATCTCCGGCGAGGCGGGCAGTCCCTGAAGCATCGTTGCTGCGGCTTGCTCGGATATGAAATCCAGGCTCTCTTTCGAACACCATTGGCGCAAGAATGTTCCGGGTTCAGCCTCGTAACACGCATTGGAAAAGCCGCGCGCGAGATTCCGCTCTCGCTCTTCCGCGCTCGTGGCGCAGCGGCGCAGCAAGCCGGGCGCGATTGCTTCCGCCAGGGAGCTGCGCCCTAGCCGGTAGCCCAGCATCGCGTGGTTTTCAAAGCGCGGGAGAGCGGCAACCAGCACGTCCAGGTGCAACTTAGCGAGCACTTCTGCCGCCTGAGCCTGCGCCTCACTGGTCTTGTCCTGCTCTTCGCGCCAACCGGGCGCAACATCTGTCGGTCGCGCGACGTTAAAGCAGAAGAGCCATGCGAACAGATCGATCGGGTCTTCGGGTAAGAGCGACGCGTAGAGCGCTTCCAGGCGGTCAAGCGTCGGCCTCGGATACACCCATTCGACCTTTTCCCTTCCGCTGAACTGGTTGTGGTGATGCAGGAGCCTGCGGAGTAGCTTCCAGAACAACAGTCGATCGTTGCCATCGGCTTGCCGTGCGAACTCCTCGGCCCCACTCAGAACGCGCTCCTTGAGAGGGGGCATAAAGGAATTCAAACTAGACAGGAGGAAGTGCCAACGATTCGGATCGTTGTCGGCAAGTTCAAGGAGCCGTTCTGAAATATCCTGGATCTCTGCCCAGTAATCTGTTCGAAGCACAGGCTTTCGTTCCGCCTCCGGCCCCCAGCCGCGCAGCTTTGGTCGTGCGCCGGGCGATACGATGGTCGTCTGTGTGGGCATCAGGGCCTTGCCAAGGTTCCACCCCTCGTTCGGGAAACGCTGTGTGATTAGAGAAAGAAGCGTCTTACGCTCAGAAGCTGTCGCGCTACACTGAGGTTGCCACGGCAGAAGCATCTCCGTCAGCGAGGAGTGGGGGCGGTTGGCCCAATGGCCCCCCGGATCCCGCTCGGCAAGTGCTGCGAGAATGAGCACTACACGGCCCACATGTTCCGGCGCCCAAGCAAGCAGTTCCAACGCCCACAGGAGATCTGCGTGAAGACAGGCGCCCTGGTTCCCTTCGTCTTCGAATAGTTCAAGTACCGGGGGTTCCGCCTGTTCCAGATCAGTTTCGAGGGCGGTCAAGAACTGGTCCGGTGCAGCCTCTGCAAGTTCTCGTAACTCTCCTCGAATGCGTCGCCAAAAACCCGCCTCTCCACGCCTTTCGAACAAACGATGGGAAGCGCTATCGATCCAGCTCTGAGGCCGCCGACCGGCGTAACAAGCAGAATCATCTCGACCAAGCACTGCGGCGTGCAGCAACCCACCAACGAGCCCATCTCGCAGATGGCCCGAGTGCGCGCGGCGCTTGCCGTGAACGTTCGCCATCCACCGCTCCTCGGGCGGGAGGTCAAAGCGCGGATCGGGCTCTAAGAGAACGTCATCCGCAGACTGCAGGAACGCCTTCACCTGGCGCGTCGTGAGTGATCGTTCCAATAGCTTCCATGCCGTCGGCCGTCCATACACCTTCCACACCGTTCCGGCACAGTTGATCAGTGGTGAGGGTCCGGACTGGAACGGCGTCACCGCACGCACAAATTGCTCGTACTCAACGCCAGCGATCGCTGAAACTATGGCCTTGTCAGTCTCGTATGATTCGTCCCATTCTCCGATGAGAATTGCCGTAGCTACGGTCACTCCTACGGCAGGGGCTGCCCATTCAGGCTCCGCTGGTGCGATAGGGAGCAAAGTGTGACGCACGCGTTCGAGGTATCCCCCTGCCTCCTGGCAACGTTCATACGCGTCGTTGCGGTCCAATCCCTGCTCGGCGAGATACTCAACGAGTGCCGAAACGGGCTGCGCGCCGAGTTCTATGGCATTTCCGGCTCTGCCGCTGCGGTTCGCGCTTACTTTGATGAGGTGATGTTGGTTGGCAGCCTTCGGAAGGTCGCCGGAGGCGACGATGATCAGCGGACGGTCTGAAACGGCGATGGCGCGAAGACCAGCGCTTGAGTCAACCCAGATCGCACGAGCCCACAAAGAATCACGCTTGTCCTCAGACAAGGACTCGATGCACGCGCCTACAAACGCCGCTGCCTCAGCAACAGTCGTTGCCGATATCTCGGCCACGAGTGGTGGCCCCTGTAGAAGGGCAAGGATCTTCGCTCGCTCGAGATCGCGCGCAACGAGAAGACCTGACAGATCGAGCGCAGGCTTGGTTGCGTTCTTAAAATCGTCGCGCACCGCCTCCAATGAGCGCGCATCTGGCGGCATGCTTCCCACCACCGGTGCGAGCCAGGCCGCGACGGCTGGGGCTCTCTCCAGCCACTGCGCGAGGATTTCTGCATCGAAGGCAATGACATCTTTCCACTTGCCTTCTGCGCGCCTCTCCGTCACCCAGGCGTCCCTACCGGGCCAGCGGCGCGGTGTTACAAAAACGAATGTGGCCTGAATCGGATCGACGCCGAGGGGATTGTCCGTTCGCTTGACGTAGTCCTCGTTCGCCTTGGCCCGAGGGTCGTGACCCGTGCCGAGTTCCCAGGTCGAAAACCCGGCTGGAACAAAAGGAGAGGTCTCTTCCGCGAGCACCTTCCCGTCCCATCCAGCTAGACGCACAGCTTCATCAGCTGGAAAATCAACGTGCCTTAGTCCGCGTGCCGTTGCGTGGACGAGTAGCCGAACTAGTCGGGGAAATTCCGGCGCCGCTGTAATGCGCGTAGCCCACCGGTCAAGGTCGTCTGCTCGAATTAGCCCGATCATGTCCTCGATTTCTTACTTTCTCTTGAAGGCTCTGACAGGATCCACACCCTCGCTGTTGATGCCCAACGTTGAGCTCAGCTGCAAGGGCCCCGTCGCGGGGTCCGCGACTGCTGAGCTCCGACCGCTGACAAGCGGCAGCATACACCCCGTGTCATGGGGCCCTTGGCAGCTGGAGCGCCTCGTTAGGCAGGCCATGCGAGCACGTGGATCATGCGATCGGAGCGACGTCAAAACGCTCGGCAAGAACGAGGAAGTGCCCAAGCTGCGCAAGGGACGGCGCGACACCATTAGGGTCGGACGAGAAGTCACGCTTTGGCTTGTACGTCCGCACGAGGCTAGGTAATACTCCGTTCGCTTGTAGAACGGGAATATAGACCTCCAGCACGAATTCCGGCCCAGCCGCCAGCTGCCCGAAGCCACCCTCAAGTAGCTCCTGGAGCTGCACCATGCCAAGATATCGCTCGAAGGGAATCCAAGGGCGGAATGCGTGCTGGTGCGCGGTGAAGAGCTGGCCGATCACAAGCGAGGCCGAGCGAGGTGCTCCTCTGAAATAGAGATCTGCGCGCCAATCTGTGTGTTGACGGGATAGCGGATGATCGTGGTCGAAGACTTTGAGATCAGGACCCGTGTCGGTTGTGCGCGAGTGCCACACTCCGCGGCAGACGACGCGCCAATTGGGTTGTTCCAGAATGATGCCTTGCGGGTCGAGCTTGAGTTCAACGACGGCGTCGGGACCTTGGAGTTCGTATGACACCGCACGTGCAACCAAGTTGTCGAGGTCGTCGCCCTCGAGGAGCGCATTCAATGGGCCTAGCATGGGTAGGCTCTGCCTAACGTTGCGTTCTGCTGCACGTCAGTGCGGCAGGGAGCGAACGCTCCCGCAGAGATGGTAGCCCGCACTGATGTGGCAGCAGGAACGCTCAGTTAGATGGTCTCGCGCGCGAGCACTGCGGCGTCCGAGTCCGCCTGCGAGGCAAATGGCCAGTACATGAGGGGATCTCCCGCCGCTGGCACCTCACGCCTCCGGCGGCGAAGCGGGCTTGACGAGAACCACCAGGCCGCGACCGCGACCCCAAAGACCGGCGCGGCCCACAGCGGCGAGATCGCGAGGATCACCGCGGTCGCCGGGACACAGATCGCAGTCACGCCAAGGAGGCAGCCGTCTCCCCAATCCGTAGGGCGTGCTCGGTTCGGAAGCCTCGCGGTTAGCGGGGTGGAGGTCCGCAGAAAGAGCACCCAACGCGCGACATGTGTGAGAACGGATGGTGGCAGCGCGCGCCGACCGCGTAGCCGATAGGACCAGAGGTCGCTGTAAAAGCTGTCTGCGGCGAGGTAGATCGCGTCCACCGCGGGATCCGAGGAGCCAAGTGCAAGCTCCTGTGCCTGCGCAGCGAACTTGTCCGTTGTCAGCTCGCCCGCCACAAGACGCTCGATGAGCTCGGCAAGCTGCCGACGGGCGGCGTTGTCGACGGGGCTCTCGGGGACGTTCGTCCGGACTTGATCCATCTAACGTTGAGCTCAGCTGCATAGGCCCCCACAGGGAACCTCCCCGCGGTGACTGGGCCGAGGATGAGCTTACTGGCACCGGGAGGGCTGGTCCAGGGTACCTGCACCCCGTGGATCGGGCTTCGTGCGGGTACAGCACGGCGCCCTCAAACGTCCCAGGCGACACCGGGAAGGTTGTGGGGCCTTTGTCAGCTGCAGCGTTCGTTAGACGGTTGGTCCGAGACGAGAGGTGCGCTCGACGCCGCATTCCGCGCAGCGCGCCCCGGCATCCAAGGGGTAGCCGCAGTGAGGGCAGAGGTTGAGCTTGATCCGTCGGCGCGTGCGGTAGAAAAGGGGCAGAGCGAAGGCAATCCAGATCACAGAGCCGTAAAGAGCCGTGTTGATGGCCGCGCCAACCCACACCGGGCGCAGGGGGATGACATGCCAGCCGACAAGCCGCTGCGCCCAGGCGGGACACTGGACAAGACCTATCCAAGTAGGTCCATACGGCGTCGTCTTGGCCACGCACCAGCCGCCCTCGAAACTCAGGAGTGGCCAGCCGACGCGGTAGAACTCGCCAAAGCGAACGCGCGTGCCTCGCGTCGGTGTGCCAGAGACCGATGGATCTACGGGTGCGTCAGAGTCGAGCAGCGAGACCAGCTTGCCAGGCATGAAGTAGTGCTCGGTGGTGAGGTGGGTTGGCAGAGCGATGCCACGCTCCTGAAACCAGGCCGTCTCTGGGGTGACGCTCGTAGGAAATGGGCCGCCGCCCTGACGCAGACAGAACAGGAACGCCACCGCCGCGTTCACAATCGCGCCACCGACGACTGCGAGAGCGAGAGTCACAATGAGGCGGCTTGGTCGCATCGCAATCCGTCTAACGTTGAGCTCAGCTGCAAAGGCCCCCCGGAGGGGGCTCGCCCGCACCGCGCGGGCCACGGATGAGCGTACCGACCTTCACACCAGCGCTCGAGGGGCCTTTGGCAGCTGGAGCGCCTCGTTAGGGTGCGCCCGTCGGCTCGCCATATCCACATTCACTGCAGGTGCAGCGAGGGGCGCGGGAGTATCCGCAGGCAGGGCAGTAGGCGTGCGTCCGGCGCCACTGGGCCCGAGCAGCGCGCAGACTAACCGACGTCACCGCGATTGCTGCAGCGAAGAGAAGGCTGTTGGCTGCCAAACCGTGCCAGACTGGAAGAAGGGGGATGGGGACCGCGCGGGTACCACTTCCGCGAAGCATGAAGAGTCCGTGGTGCAGGGACGTGTGCCATTGGCAGAACCGTGTCTGTGATTCGAAGCGCAATGAATGGAGAGGGAGGCCGGCGGTGACCCAATGCTGTTCTGGACCCGGTACGAACCCGAAGTGGTCGACGCCGGGAGGCGTCCTGAAACTCGGACTGAGGTAGGCAACACCACAAGCGACGCCGAGACCAGTAGGGAGCTCGACGGCCGGCAAAGTCGCTGGGGCGTCATCGGCACGGAAGGCCTGGATCTGACAGCTCACATCGAGCTCAAACTCGTCGGGAGCGTGTGCGCAAGCCGCCAGAATGACCGCGCTCGTGTAGGCAGTACCAGTCCCGGCGAGGGTGCAAATCGCGATGAATGGGAGTGAGCGCCACCGCATTGCATCACCCTAACGTTGAGCTCAGCTGCAAAGGCCCCGTGACAGCGGCCGCTCCGCGGTCCGCGGGCCGCAGTTGAGCTTACAGAACCGGAAGCAGCAGTCCATGGTTCGCACGCCTCGGTGGCCCTCGCGTGATCGACACGACCCGTTTCAAGGGGCCTTTGTCAGCTGAAGCGTTTCGTTAGTCCGCCCTCGGCCTCGTGCGGAGAATGGCTCGTGTTCGATCGCGGAGTGCCGCGAGCTTGCTATGCGTAGGCAAAAGAGACCTGAGACAGAGCTTCTCGCACAGCCAGATACGTAGCGAACTCCATCGAGTGGGCGTCTGTATGCTCGTGGTAGTTGCCCTCCACAATCGACACCGCAGCCTGCAATGCTCGGCTCCCATCGTCAAGAGGGTCGCGCAGCGCTCGTCGTACACCTGCGAGACAGGCCTCTCGCATGAAGGGCTCCGGCAAATGGCGGTTCAGTGATGCGGGCCAGATAAAGCGATACATGTGAGGTCCCGAGTGTGGACCTAGCGAAACGCGGACGCGTCCGAAGCGGGAGCGGCCACCTGAATGACTGGTGAACACGCCCAGACCCTCGGCCGTGCCGCTCACGCTACACGATCGCGCCGGCATCTCTTCCGGGTCGAAGTCGACGAAAGAATCGTGGCAAGTCATGACGAAGGGCGCTGCCGGGAACGATGGTCGGACTAACGTTGAGCTCAGCCGCACAGGCCCTCGGGGACCGCCCCCGCGGTGCGCTGCTCGCGGACGAGCCTACAGGGACCGGGAGTCCCGGTCCACGGTGGAGTGCGGCGCTCGGACGCGGCGGCGGCGACCTGCACCAGCCCCCGAGACCCCAGGCGACACCGCCACCCTCATGGGGCCTGTGTCGGCTGCAGCAATCCGTTAGGTGCGCGGTGAGCAGCCGTCACTAGAGGCCTTGACGACTCCGAGACGGTGCGCGATCCCGCCAGCAAGCCGCCGCCGTCGACCCGCGTGGCGCAAATCGCGCCGCCTCCGGGCCGTCGCCGGCTGCGCCAGTGCCGCCCGAGCGTCCCTCTCAACGACCCGACGAGGTCCGGTCCGCCCGTTGGTGTTTCCTCCGGAGAACCCACCGGCCACGCATGGCGGCGGCGCCCGCAGGGGGCGCAGCTCATGTCGCCGTCCACGCCCCCCAGCTCGAACGTCCGCGCACCGACTCCATCCATGTCCCGCGGATCTCGTCGTCCTAACGTTGAGCTCAGCTGCATAGGCCCCCAAAGGGACGCCCCCCGCGGTCCACGGGACACGGATGAGCCTACTTGAACCGGCAACAGCAGTCCACGCCCCGGAGCCCCGGACCTGGGCTCTGGCGGCCCTGGTGAGGTGAGCCTTGAGAAACCCAGGCGACACCAGGACGGGCGTGGGGCCTTTGGCAGCTGCAGCGTTCGTTAGACGATCCGTCAGGAGCGCCGTCCAAGCCGCGGGTCCGCCACGGCACGAGCCATGCTCACCCTCGCCGTCGCCGCGATGCCAGGGCTGCAATCACCCCAACCGCCATAGCGGGAGGCGCCGGGATCGTCGGGAACCAGAGGTCGTCGAGGATCCCTACGCCGCCCAGAGCCTGGTGGGTGATCACCACCTTGTCGAACGACTGATCGGAGACGAGCCCGGCGAAAGGCCACCCGGCCCCGCCAGGCATTGGAACGGCGGACGCGACCAGTGTGCCGCCGAGGAAAAGATCGGCCGTCTGCAGACTCGCGATCGAGGTCCATCCGACGGCCGAGATGGCCGTGCTGAACACAAACGTGACAGTCGGCGGTGACCATGGCAGGCTCTGGAGCGTCCAGCGGCCGGCCGACAGCAGGATGATGTCGTTCGGCTCGGGGTCCGTCACGCCGAACGACGCGTATTGCTCATGGAAGCCGCTCCCGCTCGGGTCGATGCCTTGGAATGTCAACTGCGTGATCCGCGATCCCGCCGCCGCCTGCCAGTCGTTGTAGGAGGTGGTGACGGTGACGCTGGCCGAAGCGGCGGTGGTCATGGCGGCGAGCATCGTGGGTAGGAAGTGGTGGGGGCGCATGTATTGTGCTCTAGTCGAATGTTCAGCGAAGGGCCTTGACGAGCGCGGCCATCGCCTCGCCGACGGACGATACGGAATCGGGTTCGGCCTGCGCGCCCCAATCCATGAACTCCTCGGCATCCGCGAATCCGGCGTAGGCCGGGGCGAGGTCAAAGAGGGCCACTGACTCGTTGTTCTCCTCGCACGGATCGCAGCAGGGGGAGGGAAGGGTGAGGAAGCCGCTTCCAGTCCAGTTGCCGATGATGACGCCGAGGTCACCGCCGTTCACGGAGCAATCGCCGTTGGCGTCCGCGATCGGGTCGGAGCTACCCCAGTGCCCGAAGACGATCCCGGGGTCCGCGCCGTCGATGTGGGCGTCCGCGCTGAGGTCGGCCCAATGGGTGACGACGAAGGTTTCGTAGTAGAGGTCGGACCCGACCAGGAACCCTCCAACGACCGCCATGAGTCCCTGATCGTTGACAGCAACCGCGCGGTGGAGTGTCCCCGCCCATGCGGGCGCCGCCACGAAGGTCACGGCATCGAGGAAGGCCCCGCAGGGGGAGCCGAGTGCATCGTGGATCGCCACGGCGGAATAGATTCCGTTGCCGCCGCCAGTCCCCGCGACCCGCACGATCTCGTCCGTGCAGTTCCGGACGCCTTCGGCCCAGGAGAGGTCCGGTTGCGGGCTGATGTACGGATTGAGCGACACCGGGCTCGTCGTACGGTCGGCCCAGATCACGGCCTCCCATGGGCAGCCGATGACGTTCCCGCCATCGAAGACCGGCTCCTGCGCGTAGCCCACGATGATGCCGCCGGGCTCGCTGCCGCGTGCCGCGTACCCCTCGTCGAGCGTGGCGCTGGGCCCTGCCAGCACGCTCGCCGTCGCCGTGGCAGGCGAACCCTCCGTGATCAGCCAGGTCACTCCCTCCTCCATGGCGAAGTTGACCGGCGTGCTCTCTTCGATGTCCGGACACGCGAAGACCGAAGATGCGGCGCCGCAGCCGACGTCGGCGGCGGCGATCTGGTACCCCGCGCAATAGATGTCGCTCCCGTCGAAGAAGACGCCGAGACCGCAGGCCTCGAACTCTCCGAAGATGAACGTCGAGGGCGTGGCAGGATCAATCGTCAAGAGCTGCACCGACTGCGTCTCGCTGGACCCCCGGATGTAGAAGCCGCGGTAGACCGGGACCTGCGGGCATTCCCAGTTGCCTTCCGCGTCGCAGAAGTTGAGGACGCCGACCACATGCGGGTCCGTGTCGTCGCTGATGTCCAGGGCGATGCCCGGCGGCGTCTCAAGGAGGCAGGAGGAGAGGTCGGCGGAGAGGTTCGTGATCGTGGCCGCGTCCGACCCCGCAGGCCAGAAGATGCACGGGGCCCCGTCCCCGGGGACGCCGGAACCGATCTGCCCGACAACCTCGCAGCGGACGTTCACCCCTGCTGCGACAGACTCCGTGGTGCCGACTCCGGCCGCAACCGAGAGGTCATGGAGGCCCGCGCTGTAGTAGTCATTCCCGCTCGCGGACCAGAGGAACGCGTGCACCTGCGTCACGGCGGGAGGACCCTCGTCCACCACGACCGTCATGGCGCCTACGACGACGACATCGAACGTCTCGCCCTTGGTGGCCATCGCCGTGGCAAACGAGGCCACCACGTTGGGGTGGCCTCGGGGTGGCAGGAATGGACCGATGTCCGCGGCCGCGTCAGCGAAGACCGCGCCGGTAGGAACGGCACGTAATGGCGGACAGGCACCCGCCGAGACGATCGCGCACGCAGCCGAGGCCAGCGCCACGCTGACTGCTCTGCCGCTCTGCCGCTCTGCCGCGTCTCGCGCACTCGACATGTCTGCTCCTCCGTGCTCCCGGGCTCGCACAGGCGATCCGGTCACGAGCCTAGATGGGTTCCACCTTGATTCCAAGAGCGAATCCGGGATCTACCCATGTCGGGGCTGGGTGCTGCCCGCTGACGGGCGGGAGGACGGGAGCCGGCGACGCGTCGGTGTGGGCTCGGCCCGCCTAACATTGAATGGACCGTTCCGGTGGCGGCCCAGCGGACGCAACCTCGCGCGAGGGGCGGTTTGGGCCGCGAACCCAAGTCCCGTGCCGACAAGGGTACCCGGGCGGCTGGTGCAGCGCCGCGCCCGTTGTGCCGAGCCGCCTATCCGCGTGCAGGTCGCAGCGGACTAGGCCCCGCACGGCCACCGCCTGCGTGCGGCCCTGCCCCCGTTGTCACCGTTGTCACCGTCGTCACCGTTGTCACCGTCGTCACCGTCGTCACCGTTGCCACCCAGTGGCCGGCGGGACGCCATGTGGCCACCGGAGGGAGGCCGGAGGGGGCGCCGCGAGCACCGCAGGGGCAGGCGCCAGCATGGTCCTGGGCCACCCCGGCACTGATAGGATTGCCGCCATGGAGCCCCAGAAGAGCGCCGCCCCCAGAGGGCCGGGACGCAGCCCCGCCGGCAACCCGGCGAGCGGTACCGGTCCGGGCGGCGCGGACGCCGCCTCCGGAGAGGCCGGGCGGGCTCCAGTCACCGTTCGAACGCTGCTCCGCATGGTCCGGGAGGGCACGCCCTTCAGCTGCCTCACCTGCTACGACGCCACCACCGCCCGCTGGCTGGAGCGCGCCGGGATCGAGGTGCTCCTGGTGGGAGACACCGCCGCGGAGATGGTCCTGGGGTTCCCGTCCACGCTGCACGCGCCGCTCCGCTTCATGGTGGAGCTCACCGCGGGCGTGAAGCGCGGAGCGCCGGGATGCGTGGTGATGGCGGACATGCCGTTCATGAGCTACCAGGCCGGTGAGGACCGCGCGGTTCGCAACGCCGGCCGCTTCCTGGTGGAGGGGAACGCGGACCTGGTGAAGCTGGAGCTGGACCGGACGCACGCGCCCCTGGTGGACCGGCTGGTCCGCGCGGGCGTGCCGGTGGTGGCCCACGTGGGCAGCCGGCCGCAGCAGGCCAAGCTTCGCGGCGGCTACGTGGCCGCGGGCAAGACCGCGGACGCGGCGGAGGCGCTCCTGGAGGACGCGGCGGCGCTCGAGGCCGCGGGAGCGTCCATGCTCCTGGTGGAGGCGTGCCCGCTGGAGGTCACGGAGGCCATCGTGAAGGCGTCGGGCATCCCGGTGATCGGATGCGGCGCCGGCCCCGCGTGCCACGGACAGGTGGTGGTGCTGCAGGACGTGCTGGGAATGACGGAGTGGCAGCCCGCGTTCGCGCCGCCGCTGGGGCGCGTGGGTGCGGCCATCGAGCAATCCGCCCGCAGCTGGCGGGATCGCGTCCGTCGCGCTGATCTGGGCGAGCATCCGTACGCCATGCCGCCCGCGGAGCGGGAGCGCTTCCTGGCCCGCCGCGCCCGCCCGCCGCGGGCCTGACGCCACCGGAGTGCCCCCGCGTGCAACGCCCAACCACCTACGGACCGGCCATCGTGGTGCTGCTGGCGGCCTGCGCCGCCCTGGTGCTGGCCCCCATGGCGTGGCGCAATGCCAACTCCGCCCGCACGGACGCTGAGATCCGCGAGGCCTCCGCGCGGCTCCGCGCAGGCAGCATCCTTGACGACATGAACCAGGCCACGCGCGACCTGGCCAAGGTGGTGGAGCCCAGCGTGGTGCACGTCAGCACCGCGGGCGTGCTGCGCGGAAGAGGCGGCAGCCGCGGCTTCTCCAGCTCCGGATCCGGGTGGATCTACGACGACCGCGGGCACGTCGTCACCAACGGGCACGTGGTGGACGGGGCGCAGCGCATCGAGGTGCAGCTCCACGACGGCGCACGAATCCCGGCTCGTCTGGTGGGCGTGGACCTGAGGACGGACATCGCGGTGCTGGAGGTGAGCGGCGGGGACCTCCGCCCGGCCCAGCGCTCCAGCGAGATCCCGGAGCAGGGGGACCTGGTGTTCGCGTTCGGGAGCCCGTTCGACTTCCGCTTCAGCATGTCCAGCGGCATCGTCTCCGGCGTGGGGCGCACCGCTGGGCTCGCGGACATCGAGTACGAGAACTTCATCCAGGTGGACGCAGCCATCAATCCCGGCAACAGCGGCGGTCCGCTCACGGACATCCAGGGTCGCGTGATCGGGATGAACACCGCCATCGCCACCGGGCGGGGCAACAGCCTCGGCCAGGGCCAATCCGCGGGCATCGGCCTGGCCATCCCGATGCAGATGATCGAGAACGTGGTGTCCCAGATCATCTCCACCGGCACCGTGGAGAAGGGCTACCTGGGCGTCTCCGTGGCGGAGGTGGAGGAGCTGGCGCAGTTCCGCCTGCGGGATCCCCTCATGGACTTCGTGGTGCGCAACTGGCAGGGGGACGGCGCCGTGGTCACCGTGGTGGGCGCGGGGAGCCCGGCCGAGACGGCGGGCGTGCGCGTGGGCGACGTGCTCATGACGCTGGACGGCGTCCGCATCACCACGCGGGAGCAGATCCCGGCCATCGTGAGCAGCCACAGGCCCGGAGAGAAGCTCCGCCTGGAGCTGTGGCGTCCGCAGCCGGATGACGGCGGCGGCCGTCGGCTGGAGATCGACGTGCCGCTTTCGCGCCTGGAGCCGGAGAACAGCAACCCGCTGGTGGTGGCGGCGCTGCGGAACCTGGGTCTGCTGAAGCTGTCCACCGCGTCCCCGACCGTGTGCCGCGCGTGGGGACTCCCGGAGCGGCGGGGGGTGGTGGTGGAGGAGGTCCAGCCCGGGAGCGAGGCCGCCAAGCTCCTCTCCCCCGGCTCCCTCGTCACCGACGTGGGCGGCCAGAGCATCGGTTCCGTGGACGACCTCTACACCCGCATCAGCCGCGCCCTGCCCGCCTCGAGGTTCGTGCCGGGTCGGGTGCCGCAGGTGGTTCTCACCATCCTGCGACGGGACGGCAGCACCACCAGCGTGCCGCTGCCGGTGGCGCTCTCTCCAGGGACGCCGTGAGCGGCGCGGGAGGCGCCGAGTCGGCGCCGGCGAGGTGCCGCGCGGGAGGGGGTTCGCGTAGCATGCTCCCTCCATGGTGACCAAGGCCGGCGCCAGCCACCCGGACGAGCCCCTGCTGCAGGTGAAGGACCTGCGGACATGGTTCCCCATCCGGCGGGGACTGCTGCAGCGCGTGGACGGGCACGTGAAGGCCATCGATGGCGTGAGCTTCCACATCGGGCGCGGCGAGACGCTGGGACTGGTGGGGGAGTCCGGCTGCGGCAAGACCACCGTGGGGCGAACCATCCTGCGGCTGGTGGAGGCCACCGGCGGCACGGTCACCTTCGGCGGCGTGGACGTCTTCTCGCTGGGACCCTCGGCCATGCGGCAGATGCGGCGCCGCATGCAGATCATCTTCCAGGATCCGGGCGGGAGCCTCAATCCGCGCATGCGCGTGGGTCGCATCGTGGGGGAGCCGCTGGAGGTGCATGGCATGGCCCGCGGGGAGGAGCTGCGGCACCGCGTGGAGACGCTGCTGGAGCGCTGCGGCCTCTGGAAGGCCGCGGCGGACCGCTACCCGCACGAGTTCTCCGGCGGCCAGCGGCAGCGGATCGGCATCGCCCGGGCCCTCGCGCTCCAGCCGGAGCTGATCGTCTGCGACGAGCCGACGAGCGCCCTGGACGTGAGCATCCAGAGCCAGATCCTCAATCTCCTTTCGGACCTGCAGGAGGAGATGGGGCTCAGCTACCTCTTCATCAGTCATGACATGGCGGTGATCCACCACGTCTGCGACCGGATCGCGGTGATGTACAACGGGCGCATCGTCGAGGAGGGAGAACGCGACCGCATCATCCGCGACCCCCGCCACGACTACACGCGGGCCCTCCTCTCCGCGGTCCCGGAGCCGGATCCGCGGCGCCAGAAGCAGCGGCTCACCTACGAAGGAATGCGGATGTGAGCCGGATCCGCGCCGTCCGATGATCATCCATCCACCACGGAAGGGCATCCGCGGACCGGTCTTCCTGGCCTGGTTCGGCGTCTTCTTCGTGCTGGTGGCCACCGGCACGCTCATCTTCGGCTTCGTGCTGGCCGGCGGCGTGCGGAAGACGGCGGCGCTGACGGACAACGCGGTGCGGACGGTGGCGTGGAACGTCCTCCGCTACGCCGCCGCCCACGATGGCCGCTTCCCCACTTCCGAGAGCGAATTCCTGGAGGGAAGCCGCAACGGCGTGGACCCGCCGCCCAGCGCCACCAAGGCCTGGCCGACGGACGAGAAGACGGCGCTCCTGGGCCATCACGCGTCGCCGCTCCCGCAGGCACTTGGGGAGATCACCGTGCACTGGCCGGTGGAGTCCTGGGTGGCACCGGAGATCCAGCCCAAGGGCAAGCCGACGCTCCCGGGAACGCTCGACGCGGTCCGGGGCTGGCTCCACGCCTGGGTGGACGCCCACCCGAAGAGCGCGGCGCCCAGACCCTGAGGCTTCCGGGCGCCGGAAGGTGGGCGGACCGGCGGTTCACCACGCCGGAGGCGCCGCGAATGTGCGAAACTGCGGGCATGGAGCCCACCGCCCGCGCTGCGTCCGCCGCCCACGCCGCCTCCTCCGCGGAGGCCGCGCCGGCGGCTGAGGTTCGCGTGCCGGCGCCGCAGGCCAACGGCGCGCCGCCCATCCGCCGCGGCGAGCCGGAGGCGCCGTGGCGCGACGTGATGGATGGAGCGGCGCGGCTGGAGATCCCGGTGCACGAGCACGGCTTCGTGGCCCTGGTGGACGTGATGCCGCGGCTGGTGCCGCAGGGGCAGAGCGCGGACGGCGCCATCGTGCAGGCGGCCCGCGTGAGCTACGGCCAGGGCACCCGGCAGGTCAGCGAGGACCGCACGCTGGTGCGGTACCTCCTGCGGCACCGCCACACCACGCCGTTCGAGATGGTGGAGTTCAAGTTCCACGTGGCGATGCCGATCTTCGTGGCCCGGCAGTGGATCCGGCACCGCACCGCGAACGTGAACGAGTACTCCGCCCGCTACTCCGTGGTGCCGGACCGCTTCTACCGGCCCTCCGTGGAGTCCATCCGCAAGCAGAGCAGCGTCAACCGGCAGGGCGGGGACGAACCCGTGGACGCCGCCACCGCGGAGGAGTTCCTCCAGCTCCTGGAGCGCGCGGAGGCCCACTACCGTGACTACCTGGCGTTGACGGAGCGTGGCGTGGCCCGCGAACTGGCCCGCGCCGCCCTCCCGGTGAGCGTCTACACCGAGTGGTACTGGAAGTGCGACCTGCACAACACGCTGCGCTTCCTCTCCCTGCGCATGGACCGCCACGCGCAGCAGGAGATCCAGGACTACGCGAACGCCATGTACCGCCTCATCCAGCCCATCGTGCCGGTGGCGTGCGAGGCCTTCATGGACTACGAGTTCCAGGCGATGCACCTGACGCGCCTGGAGGTGGAGGCGATCCGCAGCGGGCAGCCCCTCGCCACCGCCAACAAGCGGGAGCAGGCGGAGTTCGAGGCCAAGCGGCAGCGGCTGGGACTTTAGGTCGCGGCGCGGGCTCGCCCGGGGACGGGGGCGCCCGGCCGGCCATTGCCGACGGAGACCCCATGCATCCCACTCGAACGCCTAACTCGCGAGCCCCGCTGGCCGTCCGTTCCGTGTGCCTGCTGCTGCTGGCCGCCCTCGCCGGCGGCTGCGCGGCACCCGCGTCCGTCGCGTGGCCGACGCCCGCGCCGCTCGGGCCCGCGTCCACCACGCAGCGGGCGCTCGTCCGCACCGGCGGCGGCGCCGCTCCAGGCGCAGCCGGCGCCGCGACCGGCGGCGCGCTCGTCCTCCCGGCCTGCACCCTGAGCGCGAACGGCGCCACCACGACCGTGGATCTCCAGATGGGCTGGGCGCTGCAGCACGGGTTCGTGCCCGCGCGCGTGGCCGCGGCGCTGGGGGCCGTGGAGCTGGGCTGGGTGGATCTGGGCGGCGCGGATCCGGCCGGGCGCGGTTCGCGGGACCTGGGGCTGCTCTCGCTCCACGGCCTCAACCCGTCACGCACCACGCGCTTCCGGGCGGTGCGGATCGACCGGGTGGACCTCGGCGTGGGACCGCCGTTCGGGCCGGTGGCGGCCCTGGTGCTGCCGGAGACGGACGGGGACGCCGGGAGCGTCGGTGCCGCGTGGCTCTCGTTCTGTCCCGTGGGGTCGCGGCGGGAGACGTTCGTGGACGCCGCCGCGGAGAACGTCATCTACTGGCTGCCCGCGCCGGGCTGACCGTTCCGCAGCCGCGCCTCCTGCTCCGGCGTCCAGTAGCTGCTGGAGAGCTGGATGAACACGGATCCGTACGGGAGCTTGGTGGGGCACTTCAGGATCAGCACGCGGTGCTTGCGGCCCGCCTCCTCCGCGGCCTGGATGAGCGCCGACTGCCGGCGATCCTGCTCCACCTTCAGTCCCGAGGTGAGCGATGCCACCTGGGCGCGGAACGCCTGCATGCCCGGCGCGTCCGCCTCCGGGATGCGGGCCTGCTCTTCCGGAAGGTGGATGAGCGGCGAGAGGTGCCCGGTGGCCTTCACGGTGTCCAGCACCGCGGCGAGCGTCTCCGCCTCCGGCACGTTCACCGGCACCGTCTTCCAGCCCGGGTGCGTGGACTTGGGGAAGGCCGCATCCGCCACGATGATCCAGTTGCCCTGCCCGAGGTGCGGCATGGCGCTCGAAAGCGACTTGCGCAGCGCCGCGTTGCTGCGCGGATCCGCGGTCGCGGCGCCGCTGCCGGCGCCTGCGCCGCTCGTGTTCGCGCCGCCGCCTGCGGTGGCTGCGCCGGGTGAGCCGCCCTGCGCCTTGGCGCCGCCTCCCTGGCAACCGCCGCTTCCGGCAAGGAGGGCGCTGAGTGCGAACGAGACGGCAAGCACGGCGGTGCGGTTGGGCATCTGGGGACCTCCGCCGGATCTTCCCCGCCTGCGGGCGGAACCGCAACCCGCAGCGGCGTGCGCGGAAGCGCCCATCCCTCCGTCCGGGGACGCGACCCGCGAGCCGGCCCCGGACCCGCCGCCGCTGCGGTACCTTCACGGCCGATGCGTGGCCTCCGCCTTCCAGGGCTGGCGCTCCTCCTCTTCCTCGCGGCCTGCCGGAGCCAGGTGGTCGTGGACGCGCCGTACAGCGAGGTGTGGCCCGCGACGCAGCGGGCCATGCAGCGGGCCCGCTTCGAGACCGCCGGCACCGGCGCCATGCACGAGCGCCTGGAGAAGGACCGCGCCGCCGGGACGCTCCGCTACATCTGGAGCGATGGCGTCCTCCACGACGTTCGCATCGTGGAGCTCCGGATCAAGCCGGTGAGCGATCCCGCCACCGCCCGCACCATCTCGGTGAACGCGTGGAACTTCGGATTCTTCGGCTTCGTGCGGCTTCCGGATGGACACGCCAGCGAAGAGGCGTGCCGGGCCCTCGACGCGGAGTTCCAGGCCATGCGGGACGCGGCTCGAAACGCGCCCGAGGCGCCGTCGATCCCGCCGCCGCCTCCGCCGCGGCAGGAGGCCGCGCCGCCGCCCGACGCTCCGCCAGCGGATCCGGGCGATGGCTGAGCTGGACCCGGTGGCCCGCGGCGGCCTCCGGTGGTGGGAGTCGCCGTCGCTGCGGCGGGAGGGGTTCGTGCACGCCTTCAGCACGCGAACCGGCGGCGCCAGCACCGGCGCCTACGCATCGCTCAACCTGGGTCGCGCCGCGCCCGGCCAGGGCGATCGACCGGAGGACGTGGCGGAGAACCACCGTCGCTTCGCCGGGGCGCTGGGCGTGGACGCCGCGTCGCTCCACCGCGTGCGGCAGGTGCACGGCGCGGCGGTGCACCAGGCCAGAGGCGACGGCGGTGAGCATGATGCCTGCGCGGACGCACTCATCGCCACGGAGGCGGGCCACGCGGTGATGGTTCGAACGGCGGATTGCGTGCCGGTGCTGCTCGCATGTCCCGCGTGCGGCGCGGTGGCCGCGGTGCATGCGGGGTGGCGCGGGCTCCTGCAGGGCGTGTTGGAGGCGGCGGTCGCGGCCCTCCGGAGCCGCGGCGCGGAGCCGGGGCATCTGCTCGCGGCGATCGGGCCGTGCATCGGGCCGCGGGCGTTCGAAGTGGGGGAGGAGGTGGCCGGCGCCTTCCACGCCGCGGGACTCCGCGACGCCGTGGGACCCTCTCCCGCCGGCGGCCCGCGTCCGCACGTGGACCTTGCGCGGGCCACTCGAACCGTCCTGGCCCGCGCGGGCGTCCATCCCGCCCGCATGGACGGCGCGGACCTCTGCACCTGGCGCGACGCGGACGCCTTCTTCAGCTATCGACGCGACGGCGCCGCGAGCGGACGCATGGCCTCCCTGATCCAGAGCCGGGCCGCCGCGGCCCGAACGGCGCCGCCACGCGGGATTCGATGACTCCGCTTCGGGTTCCGGCGTGGGAGGGCGATAGGCTGGACGCCATGCCGCCGGCCGCCCTCCAGCACGCGTTCGAAGCCGCCCCGCACGCGCCGGCCTGCCCGCGCGTGCCGTGGACGCGGGCCGTCTTCACGGCCATCGCCGCCGTGTACGGCCCCGGCATCGGCATGGCGCTCTACGCGCTCCTGTTCGTGGCATGCACGCACTGCAAGCTGTCCGCGTGGGTGGTGGTGCCCTGCGGGCCGGCGCTCCTGCCGCTGGAGATCGTCCGCCAGGCGGTGCGTGTGGGTGCTCCAGGGGCGGCGCTCACCTTCGCGGCCGCGCTCGGTGCGTCGCTCGGCATGGTGGCCGCGCTGGCGGTGATGCTCCGCCGCTCGTGGTGGCTGGGCCTGGCGGCCGCGTGCGTGGCGGCCGTGGCGCTCTCCTTCGTGGCCGTGGGGACGCTCGCGGCCATCCAGGCCTGACCTTCGCGGCCGCGATCCGGCGCTGCGGCCTTCCACTCAGGAGGTGCTCCTGTGTCCCGCTTCGTCGTCCTCCTCCGTGGCGTGAACGTCGGCAAGGGCAACCCTCCTCAACAGCGGCAACGCCGTCTTCGACTCCAGCCGCCGCAGTGCGACGTCGCTTGCAGCGGCGATCGCAGCCGCCGTGCAGACACGCTTCCACGTCACCACGCCGGTGGTGGTGAAGGGCGCCGAGGAGTTCGCCGCGATCGTGCAGCAGAACCCCATCGTGCCCCCGGAGGCGGATCACCCCCGATTCCTGGTGGCGTTCGCGATGGACCCGGCGGGCATCCGCGGGCTCCACGGGTTGCGAACGCTCCTGCGCGGGGCCGAGGGCTGCTGAGGCGTCAGCTTCCGCTCTTGCCGCCCAGCAGGCGCTCCAGCCGCATCATGCCCGGCTGCTCCTGGGCCCGGCCCTCCAGGATGTCCAGCATGCTGACGCCGCTGCCGTAGGTGGCCTCGTTGACCTTGGTGTCCACGCTCACGGAGACGGTGCCCACCACGGCGCCCGCGAAGAGGCCGCTGGAGATCGAATAGGCCCGGGCGTCGATCGGCTTCGGCGGGTCCTTCATGGTGGTGCCGGTGTCCCGACCTGCGGTCCCCTGGGCGAACGCCACCGCGGACGTGCCCTGGCTCGCGAAGCGGAGGACGGCCGCGTCGTTCTGGAAGACCAGGATCATGTTGACGCCCTGGGCCCCGATCTGGGCGCCGATCGAGAGGTCACCCACGCTCACCGCGAGCGGCTTGCTCCAGCCGTTGCTGAGCTTGCGGAGGAGGATCCCCTCCCCGTTCCCGGCGCCGATGCCCACGCCCGCGGCGGTGTACTTGATGATGGCCACACCGGCGCACTTCTGGATCTCCTCCGTGGGCACGGCGTTCGGGCTGGCCTGGATCTGTCCCAGCACCTCCGTGTCCTGCGAGATGCGCGTGGGCATGGCCGTGCTGCCGCATCCACCCATGGAGGCGGCGGCGATGCAGCCGGCCGCGGCGGCGATCTTCAGCAGTCCGCGGGCGAACGTGCGGGAGAGGAGGGACGGCGCGGGGGTGATGGTGGACATGCGGGTCTCCGGAGCAGCTCCGGCGCCGCGGACCCGCGGCGCCTGGGCGGTGTGAACATACGCGGAGCCGCACGGACCGGCAACCGGGCGCCTACGCCGTGCCGGCGAGCGGCTGGATGCGGGCCAGCGATTCGCGCACCCTCGCCTCCGGCAGACGCCCGGAGGCGATGGCCTCCGCCAGAGCCGCCACGATGCGCTCCTGGCGCGCGGCCTCGTGGCAGCAGAGCAGCAGGTCCACGCCCGCCTCCACGGCGCGGAGCGCCGCCTCGCCCAGATCCATCCGGTCGGCGATGGCCTTCATCTCCAGGTCGTCGCTGACGATGGCGCCGCGGAAGCCCATCTCGCCGCGGAGGATGTCCTGGAGCACGCGCCGGCTCATGGTGGCGGGGACGTCCGGATCCACGGCCTGGAAGACCACGTGCGCCGTCATGATGGAGGCCACGCCCGCCTGGATCGCGGCGCGGAAGGGCGGGAGCTCCACGCGCCGCAGCCGCTCCGCGTCGTGCGGCAGGCGCGGCAGGTCCAGATGGCTGTCCTGCTCCGTGTCCCCGTGCCCCGGGAAGTGCTTGCCGCAGCCGGCCACGCCGCCGCCCTGGAGCCCGCGCACGAACGCCGCCCCCATGGCCGCCACCACCTCCGGCGCGCGGCCGAAGCTGCGGTCGCCGATGACGGGGTTGGCGGGGTTGCTGTCCACGTCCAGGACGGGCGCGAAGTCCAGCGTGATTCCCACGGCCCGGAGCTCGCGGGCGGCGGTGGCGCCCATCGCCTCCGCCATGGATGGATCCCCGCCCGCGCCCACCAGGCGCATGGGCGGCAGATCCGTGAAGCCCGGTCCGCGGAAGCGCTGCACGCGCCCGCCCTCGTGGTCCACCGCCACGATGACGCGGCGACCCGCGGCGGCCGTGACGTCCGCGGCCAGCGCGCGGACCTGGGCGCAATCCTCCCAGTTGCGGGTGAAGAGGATGACGCCCGCGGCGCCGCCGCGCAGGAGTGAGCGTGTGGGCTCATCCAGCTGCGGCCCGGGGAATCCCACGCAGAGGAGGCCGGCGGCCAGGCGTCTCGCGTCTCCCGCGTTCATGCCTGCACCGGCAGGCCGCCGCGCGGCTCGAAGAGGTGGACGTCCGCGCCCGTGGGATCCGTGATGCCGGCAAAGCGACCCATGCCGGGGATCTCCATGGCGGTGAAGTGCACCGTGGCCCCGAGCGAACGCGCCTTCTCCGTGGCCGCGCCCACCTCCGGGACGCAGAGGTACGGGATCCAGTGCGGGCGGGCGCCGCCCGGCGTCTCATCCCGTCGATAGATGCTGGCGACCGCGGAGCCCGCGGCGCAGTGCATGCGCTGGTAGCGCCACTTCTCCACGCTCACCTCCACGCCGCGCCAGCCCAGGAGCCGTTCGTAGAAGGGGAGGACGGTCGCGGGATCCGGGACCCCCAGCTCGCACCAGACCATGGCGCCGTCGCCCATGGGGTTCTGGCCGTCGGTCTTGCCGGGCGCCGCCTTGAACGCGGTGAAGACGGCGCCGGAGGGATCGTTGAGCACGCTGAAGCGCCCGATCGGGATGTCCATGGGCGCCACGCAGGCCCGACCGCCCAGCCGCACCGCCTCCCGGTGGATCATGTCCACGTCTTCCACCACCACGTAGGGCACCCAGTGGCTCGGAAGATCCGCGGGCCACTGCGGCCCCTCCATCGGCATGACGCCGCCGATGGGTTCCCCGTCCTTCATCAGGATCTGGTACGGCGTGCCCCCACCGGGCCCGGGCAGCGGCTGCGGCGCAAGTCCGGCCAGCTGTTCATAGAAGCGGGCCCCGTCCATCGCGGCGCGGGTGGTCAGTTCGAACCAGCAGAAGGTGCCGGAGGTCGCGGGGATCTTGACGATCGGATGCGGAGGCATGGGCGGAGACTACCCCGCATGGCGCGAACGCTCCCGCAGCAACGGGTGTGGGGACGGCGCAGGCCGGACGCGGGGGGCGCGGTACGCTTCGCCCTTCGCACGGAGGTGACCAGTGGCAGCACGGCGGAAGCGGAAGAAGGCGAGCTCTGAGAGCGGGCGCGGCGCGAGCAAGCCCGGCGCGGCCAGGCCCGGCGCGACCAAGCCCGGCGCGGCCAAGCGCGGCCCGGGTGCGGCGGCTCGTGGCGGCAGCGGCGGGAGTCGCAAGAACCCGCGTTCGAAGCGGAGCGGCGCTCCCGCCCGCAAGCCGCGGGCCCGCGCCTCCGGCACGGGAGGCGAGCCCTCCGTGGAGCTCCTGCAGGACCACGTCGACCCGGCGGAGGTGGCCCGCCTGGCATACCTCCGGTGGGAGCGGGAGGGCGGGGACGAAGTCGCGAACTGGCTGGCTGCGGAGCGGGAACTGGCGGAGCGCTCCGCGAACCGCTGGCCGCCCAAGTCCTGACGCCACGGAATCCCCCACGGAATGAACACGGGGCCGGCCGGATGAACCGGCACGGCCCCGTGCACTTCGCGACTCCGCCGCGGGCGCGGAGGGATCTTGCGGGAGCGATCAGTGGCTCTTGCCGCCGGCGGGCGCGGTGGTCGAACCGCTCTTGGCGGGTGCCGCGGGCGCCGAGTGCTTGGCGCTGGGCATGATCACCGTGTCCACCACATGGATCACGCCGTTGCCGGCAGCCACGTCCGCGGTGGTGACGGAGGACGCACCGTTCAGCCACACCTTGCCCTCCTTGACGGAGATGGTGATGGGCGCGCCGTTGACCGTCTTGGTCTCCTTGAGCTTCACCACGTCCGCCGCCATCACCTTCCCGTTCACCACGTGGTAGGTGAGGATCTCCTTCAGCTTGGCCTTGTCCTTGCGGAGGCTGTCCAGCGTCTCCTTCGGCAGCTTGGCGAAGGCGGCATCCGTGGGGGCGAAGACGGTGAACGGGCCCTTGCCGTTGAGCGTCTCCACCAGGTCCGCGGCGGCCAGCAGCTCGCAGAGGGTCTTGAAGTTGCCATTGGCCTGGGCGACGGTGACGATCGTCTCGCCGGCGCTCGGAGCCTTGCCCTTGTCCGTGGCGCCTGCGGGCGTGCGGGCCGGAGGCGTGGTGGCGGCGCCGCGGGCGGGCGCGGACGGCGGCGTGCTGCCGCCGCCGGCGGGGGCGGTGTTCTGGGCGAGGGCGGCGGTCCCGGCGGCGAGGCCGAGGGCCGCAACGACGGAAAGCATGCTCTTCATGTCGGTGGTCCTTCCCCGTCCATGACGGGGCGTTCGAATGCTTCACGCGCGACCGGACACCCGGCCGACGCGAGGGCCGCCCAGACACGGGCGTCCCTGCGGGATTCCGGAGCGGCGTTCACTTCGGCGCGAACGCCCGGCTCGATTCACGCAGTGGTGGCGGAGGCTCCCGCCACGGGGGCCACGTCCGGCACGTCGCCCGGATAGAGGTTCCGGACGGCCAGGAGCTCCTCGAAGTTCCGTTCGAAGATCTGGACCAGTTCAGGATCCAACGAACGGCCCGCTTCCGCCCTGATTGTTTCCAGGATCCGCTGGGGGGCCCACGCTTCCTTGTAGGAGCGGCGGGAGGCCAGGGCGTCGAAGACATCCGCCACGGAGGTGATGCGGGCGAAGAGCGGAATCTGGTTCCCCTTGGGGAGGACCACCGGGAGGTCGTTGCGGCCGGCCTCCTCCGCCAGGCGGGTCAACTGGGCCAGCGTGGGGTACCCGGAGCCGTCCCAGCGAGCGTGGTGGAAGAGGGCCACGTCCCTGGCCGCCCGGTCCAGCGGAGTCTGCCAGCCGGAGAAGAGGCGTGCCCCCACCAGCACGTGCTGCTGCATCTGGAGGCGCTCCTCGTCCGTCAGCGGACCCTGCTTCCGGAGGACCGCGTCCGGCACGGCCACCTTGCCCACGTCGTGGAGCATGGCCGCCATGCGGAGGTCGTCTCGCTCCCGCGCCGCCACGTCCGGCTCCACACCGTGGGCCTGGGCCCACCCGTCGTAGAGGCGCATCGCCACTTCCGCCACCCGGTTGACGTGGGGTCCGGTCTCCGTGGGGTCCCGCACCTCCGCCAGGCCGATCATGCGCAGGATGATGGAGCGGGTGAGCTGGGCCCGTTCGATGGCGATCCCCGCCAGCCCGGCGAAGTTGGCCATCAGGCGCTCGTCCGCCGGCGTGAAGCCGTGCACCTGTCCCTCCGCGCTGCGCGGGTTGATGAGCTGCACCACGCCCACGGTGCCGGCGGCCTCCGTGCGGAGCGGCACGGTGAGCATCGCCCGCGTGACGTAGCCGGTGGCATCGTCGAAGGCGCGGTTGAACTGGTACGGCGCATCCGCGGGGATGGAACGGACGTCCGGCAGATTCAGCGGCTCTCCGGTGAGGGCCACGGCGCCCGCGATGGAGTTCATGGTGAGGGGGAGGCGGAGCCGCGTGTACATCAGGTCCCGCGCCTCGCCGTGGGCGGCCAGCGTGTCGTTCTGGCTGAAGCTCACCACCAGCAGGTTGCCGTCCAGCTGGTAGACGCTGCCCGCATCCGCGGAGGTGAGGCGCCGCGCCTCCGTGAGGACGCTGCTCAGCACGATGTCCAGGTCCTGGATGCGGGAGAGTTCCTCGGCGAAGCGGCTCAGCGTCTCCAGGCGGTCGCGCTGCTCCCCCGTCTCCCGGCGGAGGAGCGTGTTGCGCTCCGTCAGGCGCCGGTTGGCCTCCTCCAGGCTCCAGTGCGCGGATTCCACGCGTGACGCCATGTCGTTGAATGCCTCCGCGAGGCGGCCCAGCTCGTCCTGGCCGCGCACCGGCACGCGAACGCCCAGGCGCCCCTCGCCGATGGCCCTGGCGGCGTCCGTGACCCTGCGGATGGGGCGCGTGAGGCGCCCGCTGAGCAGGAAGCTGACCAGCACCACCAGGAGCAGCACCGGCAGCGTCCAGAGGGCGGCGCTGCGCATCACCGCGCGTGCCGGCGCCTCCACTTCCGCCAGCTCCTTCTGCGTCACCAGCACCCAGCCGGGGCTGCCGCGGACCGGCGCCCACGCCACCAGCGCCTCCACGCCGCCCTCCGCATGGGACGCCGCCAAACCCGGTTCCGCAGGCTGGGCCGGCCACGCGGCGCGAACGGTGGGCCCCGAGCGCAGCAGCACACCCGGTCCCGGCGCCTCCTCCGGCGCCGCGCCGCCCCCGGCGTCCCGGGTTCGAGTCCCGGCTCCACCGCCGGCGATCGCCGAACGCGGCGTGCTGCGGAGGAGTCCCTCCGTGCCAAGGAGGTAGACGTCTCCGCTCTCGCCGAGCACCTCCCGGGACCAGGTGCCCTCCGCGGATACCGACTCCTCGAAGCGCTCCGGCGGCACTCGGCCCACGAGCGCACCGCGGATCTCCCCGCCGCGCCGGACCGGCGCCGCCACGAAGGCGCGCGGCCGCCCGCCCGCCTCCGGCAGAAGCACGAAGTCGCAGAAGAGCGCGCCGCTGCCCAGGGCGGAGAGGCCGGAGTCGCGGGTGGCGCCGTCACCGGTGAGGACGGCGGCGAGGAGGCGGCGCGGAGCGCCCTCGCGTTCGAAGGCCGCTTCAGAGCCCAGGCCCTGGAGGAGCTGCAGCACCGGCCGGCCGTCCCGGTCCGCGAGCATCACGTCATCCAGCCGCAGCCGCTCCGCCAGCTCCCGCAGGCGGGCGGGAAGCTGGGCCGGCACGCCCGCGGCGCCATCCCCGGCGCCCGCATCCAGGGCCCGCCGGGCCATGGGTTCCGCGGCCGCCGCGGCCAGATTGGCCCCCAGGAGCTGGAGCGCGGTGGAGAGGGCCTGCGCGCGTCCGTCCCGCAGGGCAGCCAGCTGCCGCGAGGCGGATTCCCGCAAGGCGCGGGATGCCTGCTCGGCGGTGAGCCAGGCCGTCAACAGGACGGCCAGCACGCCCACCGTCGCCAGGGCCAAGAGCAGCTTGAGGCGAATGCTCCGCATGTCCCCACACCACCAGTCGAGAGATCGGGTCTAGCCTAGCCTCCCGCTCCCCGGCGCGGTGGGACTCATCCCGGCACTCCGCCGAATCTCCCCCCGACGGGACCGCGAACCGAGGCAACAATGGCTCGAATCTCGATCGTCGTTCACAGCGGATATGGACACACCCGGGCCCTGGCCGAGGCCGTGGCCAAGGGCATGCGGGAGGTACCGGGGACGGAGGCGACCATCGTCCCGGTGGGGGAGCTGCCCGCCCCCGGCGCGGATCGGAGCTACTCCGGCCGATGGAAGGAGCTCGGGGAGTCCGATGCGATCGTCTTCGGCTGCCCCACCTACATGGGCTCCCTGAGCGCGGAGATGAAGCGCTTCATGGAGCACTCCAGCGGCCTGTGGATGGCCCAGGCGTGGAAGGACAAGGTGGCGGCGGGCTTCACCAACTCCGGGTCCCTCAGCGGCGACAAGCTGAACACGCTGGTGGATCTGGCGGTGTTCGCCGGTCAGCACAGCATGATCTGGGTGACGCAGGGCGTGATGCCCAGCCTGTACCGACCGGAGCAGGAGAAGGGGCTGAACCGCCTGGGCGCGTGGCTGGGCGCCATGAGTCAGTCCGGTCAGGCCAGCCCGGAGACGGAGCCTCCCGCGGAGGATCGCCGCACGGCGGAGCTCTTCGGCCGGCGCGTCGCGGAGGCTACGCACCGGTGGAAGCGCGGCGCCTGAGGCGCCCCGCGGTAGCATGCATGGCGTGCGGGTCGCCACCATCCTTCTCATGCTGGGTGTCGGCGCCGCCGCCGGCTGCTCCAATCCGTTCCTGAGCGCCTATCGCGGGGTCAGCTGCCCCGCTGCGCCCACCGCGCAGGTGGCGGTGCAGGCGCCGGTGAACGCCAAGCTGATCGGGACCGCGGACTTCATCTCCGACACCGCCGTGGGCAACGCGGAGGCGGTGGCCGCCGCCAAGGCCGTGGGCGCGAACGTGGTCCAGTGGGACCGCGCCTTCCTGCGGCAGGACGTGGCATTGGCGCAGCAGCCGCTGGACAACTCCGATGGCTGGGCGGAGCCGATGACCGGGGAGATCCCCATCACCGTCACGGCGTCCTGGTACCGCTACCACGCGCGCTTCTGGCGATCCATCTCCCTGGGGGGCTTCCCGCCATCCAGGGCGGGTGCGGTCACCGCAGCGCCGGCAGCGCCTGCCGCGCCCGCCGCGCCCGCTGCGCCTGCGCCGCCGCCGCCGCCGACAGCACCAGACGCCCCCGCCCCCACACCGGACCCCGCGCCATGAGCAGCAGCGCACCGCCGCACGCCGCGTCCATCACCTCCCGCATCCTGCCGCTCGCGGCGGCGCTCGCGTGCGGGTTCGCCGCCGCGGGACAGGGCCTCGCTCCGGGCGTGGACCTGAAGGTCGGCAACGTCTCGAGCGCCACCTACTGGGGCCAGGTGAGCGGGATCGCGGCGTTCAGCCTGGGGTTCTCGCACTGCAACGGTGGCGCGCAGACGGCCACGTTCGCCGCCTCCACGCCGCAGCACCCGATCATGGTGAGCAGCCTCCACAGGCTGAAGGACGGGCGGATGGAGATGATCGGCATGAGCTGGGTGCTCCACGGTATCTGCGCCCTGGAGAACGGCGAGTGCGGCACCTGCTCGAGCGTGGGGAACTGCAACCTCGGGCCGGGGTGCGCCACTCCCAGCACCGGCACGGCGGCGGGGACGCAGGCGGCGCTCGGGCCGCGCTCCCAGGTGAACGCGGCCACCGGTGCGTTCCCGTATCCGTTTACCGCCCCGGCCGCGCCGGCCACCATCGGCCGGCGGCTCCAGGTGGCGCTCGCGGACGTGATGCCGGCGCTGAATCCCGGCGCCCTCTACTTCGTGGAGGTGATGGACCTCTCCGCGCAGGATGCCGCCTCGGGGAACGCCGGCAACAACGCCACCTGGCGCCGCGTGACGTTCAGTCCGGACGGCACCCAGATGAGCGTGACCGGGCCCGTCTCCGTCTCCAGCCCGGTGCTGCAGGCCTGGCACGACCATGGCCTGGGGCTCGGCGCGCCGGATCCGGGCGTGCAGCTCTCCACCGTGGAGGTGCCGGGCGACGGGACGCTGGTGGTGGCCTGCCGGGCCGCGCCGCTCCCGCGCGGCGGCTGGAGCTACGAGTACGCGATCCAGAACGTGGACTCGGACCGCGCGGTCCGCGGCGCCTCGATCCCGCGTCCGCTCGGCGCCGCCATCTCCGCGCTGGGCTTCCACGCGCCCGCGTACCACTCGGGTGAGCCCTACTCCGCCGCGCCATGGACGCCGGTGGTGGATGCGGCAGTGGTCTCCTGGAGCTGCCCGCCGTACTCGCAGGATGCGCAGGCCAATGCCGTGCGGTTTGGCGTGGTGGCGAACGTGCGCTTCGAATCCGATCTGCCACCGGCCGCGCGGGAGATGACGCTCCAGCTCTTCAAGCCCGGCGTTCCGGAGAGCGTCACCGTGCCGGTGATGGCGCCGGCGTGGCCGGCGGACCTGGATGGCAACGGCACCGTGGATGGCGCGGACCTGGGCCTGCTGGTGGGTCAGTGGGGCGCCGCGGGGAGCGCGGACCTGGATCACGACGGCGTCGTGGGCGGCGGCGACCTGGGGATCCTCCTGGGGGAGTGGACGGGGTGATCCGGATCCACCTCTGCGGAGCCGCAGGCGAAGTGACCGGCTCCGGCTACCTGGTGGAGACGGAGCAGGCCAGGGTGCTGGTGGACTTCGGGATGTTCCAGGGGTGGGGAAGCTCCGAAGCCCGAAACCGGGACCTGGGTCCGGTGGAGCCCGCGTCGCTGGATGCGGTGGTGCTGACGCACGCGCACCTCGACCACTGCGGGCGCCTGCCGCTGTTGGCGCGGGGAGCGGCCGGCGCGGCGTGGAAGCTCTTCGGCACCGCGGCCACGCTCGACCTGACGTGGGTGGTGCTGGAGGATTCGGCCCGCATTCAGGAGGCGGACGCGGCCCACGCCGCCCGCCACGCGGAGCCCGGGAGCGTTCCGGAACCGCCGCTCTACGAGAGGGAGGACGTGGAGGCGCTGATGCCGCGGGCGGTGGCGCTCGCGTACGGGGCGTGGCGCGAGGTGGCGGCGGGGGTGCGGGTTCGCCTGCGGGACGCCGGCCACATCCTCGGCTCCGCCAGCGTGGAGATGGACGTGCGGGACGGCGGGCGGCAGCGTCGCATCGTCTTCAGCGGAGACGTGGGGCCGCGCGGAGCGCCGCTGGTGCGGGACCCGGATCCTCCGACGGAGGCGGAGCTCGTCTTCTGCGAGAGCACCTACGGCCACCGCGACCATCGTCCGCGCGCGGAGACGGAGGCGGAGTTCAGGGATCTCATCCGGGACGCCGCGTGGCAGCGGACCAAGGTGCTCGTGCCCTCCTTCGCGGTGGGTCGGACGCAGGTCATCCTGTGGGAGCTGGCGGCCATCTTCCGCAACGGCGCGGTGCCGCGCGTGCCCATCTACCTGGACAGTCCCATGGCGGTGCGCGCAGGGGAGGTGCATCGGCGCCACCAGGCCATCCTGGATGAGGAGGCGGGCCGCATGGTCCGCAGCGGAGCGCTGGCGGAGGATCTGAGCGAGCTGCGCATCCTGGCCACCACCGCGGAGAGCCGCACCCTCAACGACTCCTGGGATCCCTGCATCGTGGTGGCCGCGAGCGGCATGTGCGACGGCGGGCGCATCATGCACCACCTGCTCCACAACCTCTGGAAGAAGGGGGTGAAGGTGATTCTCACCGGCTACATGGGGCAGGGGACGCTGGGGCGGCGGCTGCTGGATGGGGACCGGGAGGTTCGCATCATGGGGCAGCGGGTGGAGGTGCGCGCAGAGGTCCACGGCCTGGGTGGATTCTCCGCGCACGCGGATCAGTCCGGGCTCCTGTGGTGGCTGAGCCACCTGCTGCCGCCTGCGAACGCGCGGCGCGGACCGGGACCGCGCGTGGTGCTGATCCACGGGGAGGACATGCAGCGGACGGCGCTGGCGGGGCGCATCGCGGAGCGCTTCGGCGTGGACGCGGAGCGCCCGGGCCGCGGCGCGGTGGTGGAGCTGCCGTGAGCGATGCGGAGCCGGCGGAGGCGCCGGTCTTTGCCGCGGTGGCGCCCGGACGCGTCAACCTGATCGGAGAGCACACGGACTACTCCGGCGGCTGGGTGCTGCCGATGGCCATTCAGGATGCCACCACGGTGGTGCTGCGGGAGGAGCGGGAGCGGCCGGAGGTGCTGCGCGTTCGCAGCCGGACGCTGGGAGCGGAGGTGGCGCTCCCGTGGCCGCCAGAGAACGAGCCGCTCCGCCCGATCCCTTCGGGCGACCCGCGCTTCTGGGTCAACTATGTGCTCGGCCCGCTGGCGGAGCTCCGCGCCGCGGGCGTGGAGGTGCCCGCGCTCCGCGTGTCCATCGACGGCACCGTGCCGCCGGGCGCCGGACTGAGCTCCAGCGCGTCCCTGGAGGTGGCGGTGCTGGTGGCGGCCCTGGCCCGCGCGGGCGAACGCTGGGAGCCCGCCCGCGTGGCCGCGGCGGCCCAGCGGGCGGAGCACGCCTTCCCCGGGACGCCCTGCGGCATCATGGACATGATGGTCTCCGCCGCGGCCAGGGAGGGGTGCGCCCTCCTCCTTGATTGCCGCAGCGGCGAGATCGTCCATGAGCCGCTGCCGCCCTCGCATGTGGTGGCGGTCTTCGACACCGGCGTGCGGCATTCGCTGGCCGCAGGCGAATACGCGTCCCGCCGCCGCGAGGTGGAGGAGGCGGCGCGCCTCCTGGGGATCGCGACCCTGCGGGACGCGACCCCCGCGATGGTGGAGCGACTGCCGCCGGCGCTCGGGCGCCGCGCCCGCCACGTGGTGACGGAGAACGCCCGCACCGTTGCAGCCGCGGAGGCGCTGCGGACGGGGGACGCGGCCCGAGCGGGAGCGCTCATGTGGGAGAGCCACCGCTCCCTGCGGGATGACTTCCAGGTGAGCTGCGCGGAGCTGGACGCGGTGGTGGAGGCGTGCCGGGCGGAAGGGGCGCCGCGCGTGGCGGGGGCCAGGATGACCGGCGGCGGCTTTGGAGGCTGCGCCGTGGCCCTGCTCTCCCGCGAGGAGGCGCCATCCACCGCGGCCCGGGTGGCGGCGCGGGTGCTGCAGGCCGGCGGCTGGTCCCCGCGCTGGTTCATCACCGCGGCGGCGGCCGGCGCCCGCCTGATTGTGCCGGGAGCGGAGCGGCCGCTACCGTGAGTGCATGCCCGCGAACCCCGCCTCCGTCGCCATGGCCGCGGCGCTCCTGGCCGCCGCCGCGGTTCACGCGGCCCCTGCGATGACCGCCCCCACGCCCCAGGACCAGCGCCCCGCGCCGGCGCCGCCACGGCAGGACGCCGCACCCGCGCCGGCGCCGAGCGCACCGCTCCCCACGGAGTCGCAGCGGGCGTGGGCGGACATGGAGTTCACGGGCTTCATCCACTTCGGGCCCAACACCTTCATGGGAAACGAGTGGGGCCACGGCACGGAGGATCCGCGCGCCTTCGCGCCGTCGGCGCTCGACGCCCGGCAGTGGGCCCGCGTGATGCGCGAGGCGGGCATGCGCGGCGTGGTGATCACCGCCAAGCACCACGACGGCTTCTGCCTCTGGCCGAGCCGTCTCTCCACGCACACGGTGGCCGCGTCGCCCTTCCGCGGCGGCGCCGGCGACGTGCTGAAGGAGTTCTCCGAGGCCTGCGCCGCGGAGGGGCTGAAGTTCGGCGTCTACCTGAGTCCATGGGACCGCAACCATCCCGCCTACGGCAGCGGCGCCGCGTACAACGACTACTTCAAGGGCCAGCTGCGGGAGGTCCTCTCCGGCTACGGCCCCATCCACGAGGTGTGGTTCGACGGCGCATGCGGCGAAGGCCCGGACGGCCGCCGCCAGGAGTACGACTGGGCGGGATTCATCCAGGTGGTTCGCGAGCTGCAGCCGCAGGCGGTGATCTTCAGCGACGTGGGTCCGGACGTCCGCTGGGTGGGCAACGAGCAGGGCCACGCCGGCGAGACCAACTGGTGCACGATCAACGTGGCGGGCCACGGCCGCGGCGCGGACAACCCGCCGCCCACCGCCAGCCTGTGGCAGGGCGACGAGGAGGGCGCCGCCTGGATCCCCGCGGAGTGCGACGTGAGCATCCGTCCCGGCTGGTTCTGGCACGAGCGCGACGACGAGCGGGTGAAGACGCCGGCCGAGCTCCTGGATCTCTGGGAGCGCTCCGTGGGCCACAACGCCAACTTCCATCTCAACGTGCCGCCGGACCGGAGAGGCCTCCTGCACGAACGCGACGTCGCCGCGCTCCGCGGCCTCCGCGCCCTCCTGGACGCCACCTACGGCCGCGACCTGGCCGCGGGCGCCACCGCCACCGGCGCCGCGCTCGGCCCCGCGTGGAGCGCCGCGAGCCTCGTGGATGGCCGCGCGGAGTCGTCGTGGGCGGCGCCCGCGGACGCCGCGGCGCCGTCGTTCGAGCTGCGCTTCCCGGCGCCGGTCGAGCTGGACCGCGTGAACCTGGAGGAGGACCTCCGCTTCGGGCAGCGGGTGCGAACGTTCACCGTGGAGATCCTCCGCGACGGCGCGTGGACCCCGTGGGCGAGCGGCACCACGATCGGGCATCGGCGGATCCTGCGGGGGCCGCCGGTGAGGGCGGAGGCCGTTCGCGTCACCTGCACGGGGTTCCGGGCGCCGCCGGTGCTGCGGCGGGCGTCGATCCATCGCACGCCGGCGGAGGCGGGTGGCGCTGCGGGTGGCGCTGCTGCCGGCGCTGCGCGGTAGGGCCGCGCCATCGGGCCGCGCCGCCCGGTACCATCCGCCGCATGGTCAAGAAACTCGTGAAGCTGGTGGTGGGACTCGTGGTGCTCCTGGTGGCCGGAGTGGTGGCGATCCTCCTGTCGATCGACGGCCTCTCGCGGCGGGCGGTGGAGAGCGCGGGCACCTACGTGCTGGGCACGCCCACCACACTCGGCTCCATGAAGATCGGTCTCCTGAGTCCCGGCGCGTCCATGTCGCAGCTGGCGGTGGCCAATCCCGCGGGCTTCACGGATGCCTCGTTCCTCACCCTGGGAAGCGGGGCGCTGGCGCTCGACGCGCCGTCCCTCCTCTCGGACGTGATTCGCGTCCCCAGCATCCGGCTGAGCGCGATCCGCGTCAGCCTGGAGCAGAAGCTGGAGGGCAGCAACGCCACGGTGCTCCTGGACCACATGAAGCAGGCCCTGGGCGGCTCCGGCGGCTCCTCCGGCGGCGACAGCGGCGGCGGCAGGAAGCTGGTGGTGGATGAGCTCCTCATCGAGGACGTGCAGGTGACGGTGCGGGCCACGGGTCTGCCCGTCGCCTCTCCACCGGTGACCGTCACCGTGAAGCAGATCCAGCTGAAGTCGATCGGAAACGGCGGCAAGGACCCCGTGGGGCTCAACCAGCTCACCGCGATGGTGGTGGACGCGGTGCTGAAGGCGGCCATGGAGGCGGGCGCGGGCCAGATGCCGGAGCAGCTGGTGAAGGGCGTGCTGGGCGGGCTGGGCGGCCTGAAGGGCCAGCTGCCGGCGCTGGAGGTGGCCTTCGACGCGGGCGGCGGGATGAAGCCGCTCGGCGATGCCCTCGGCAAGGCGGGCCAGGAGATGCAGAAGGCCGTGGGCGAGAAGGTGGGAGAGGCCACCAAGAAGGCGGACGAGGCCGTGAAGGACGCCGCCGGCAAGCTGGAGCAGGGCCTGGGCGACCTGCTCAAGAAGAAGCAGTGAGCGACCAGCCTGGGCGCCAGCGTTCGCGCAGCCAGGGCTGGAGATCCGCGGGCGCCGCGTCCAGCGAGGCATGGCGATCCCACTCCACCGCGCGGTTGGCGCGCCACGCCACGCATCCCATCAGCACCAGTTCCGTGAGCGGGGCCGCGTAGTCGAACCTGCAGAGCGGCGACTGATCTCCGCTCTGGTTCCCGCCGCGGATGGCGTTGAGCCACTCCAGGTGATGGCCCGGCGACGCCGCGATGCGCGGCAGCACGCCCGGCCCGCCCGCGAACAGCCCCGGCGGGAGCAGCAGGTACTCCCCGTAGTTGGCCATCAGGAAGCCGCTGGTGCCCTGGAAGCACACCATGAAGCGGCCGAAGTAGTCCTGGCGATCCTTCCCGCCCAGCTCCTGCACCGTGGGCGGCACGCGGCCGCCGTCGAACCAGCGCAGGATGAGCGGATCACGCCCCTCCTGCGGAAAGGCCCAGGTCACCTCGAGCCACGGCGGGCATCCCACGGCGTCCGGGGCCCTGGCATCCGCCGGACCGAACGCCTCCACCTGGTAGCGGCGGCCCGCGGCGCCCTGCAGCTCCAGGGCCCA
Source organism: Phycisphaerales bacterium (assembly GCA_046350535.1). Lineage (GTDB taxonomy): Bacteria > Planctomycetota > Phycisphaerae > Phycisphaerales > SM1A02 > VGXK01. The sequence continues at coordinate 2,689,997 of JAXMAG010000001.1, read as the reverse complement.
GAAGGGGAGATCCAGGATGTGGCAGCCCATGTCTCCCAGCGTGCCGCTGCCCCACGCCCAGTAGCGCCGCCAGTTGGCGGGCGTGACCCCATCCACGTAGGGCTGCGGCGGGATCGGGCCCTGCCAGAGGTCCCAATCGAGCTGCGGCGGCGGCACCGCGCCGGGCGTGAGCTGCCCGCAGCACCAGCTCTTGGGGCACCAGCAATCCACCGCGGTCACCCGGCCGATCACGCCGCCGCGGATCATCTCCACCACGCGGCGGTAGTTCTCGCCCGCGTGGATGAGCGTGCCCATCTGCGTCACCACGCCGTGCCGCTCCGCCAGCGTCTGCAGCATGCGGCACTCCTCCACGGTGTGCGTGAGCGGCTTCTCCACGTACACCGCGAGTCCCCGCTCCATGGCCATGGCCGCGGCGGGCGCATGCGAATGGTCCGGCGTCGAGATCACCACGCCGTGGAGATCCAGCGTCTCGTCCGCCAGCATGCGCCGGTAGTCCACCCAGCGGCTCGCGCCCGGATGGGACGCAGCGGCCGCGTCCAGCATGCGCGAATCCACGTCGCAGAGCGCCACGATCTCCTCCGACGCCACGGCCGCGGTGTTCGCGGCGCCCTGGCCGCCCACGCCGATGATGCCCAGCCGCAGGCGCTGGCCGGGCGCGGCGGCCAGGCGGGCGGCGGTTCGCGCGGCGGCGGCGCGGGCGGCTGCGCGGCAGGACGCCGCGAGTCCCGCGCCGAGGAGCGCGGCCCCGGCGGCGGTGCGGGCGATGAAGGTGCGGCGCGTGAGCGGGACCATGGGCCCATCATCGCAGGGCCGCGCGGCGTTCACAGGGAGGCCAGGATGTCGTGGGCCACCTGGCGGGCTTCGCCCAGGCACGTCTCCACCGCGGGCAGGAGCCAGTTGTCCTGGTTGGCGAACCAGATCCGTCCCTCCAGCGGCCGCCGCAGGCGCTCGCAGATGCCGCTGGCGTACGCGCCCGGCACCGCGTAGGGCATGGCGTGGCCCCAGCGGGCCAGCCGCACCTGCTCGACGTCCTGCGGAGCGAGACCGAAGAGCTCCACCATGCGGGCCACCTGCGGGGCCGCGATCTCCGCGTACGTCTGCCAGTCGAGATCCCCCACGATGGTGAAGCGGGCGTGGTGCCAGGGAAGGGGCCAGTAGCAGGTGAGGACGTCGCCGGCGGCGCCGCGCGACGGATGCGCCCAGGTGCCGCCCACGGCGTCCACGATGCGGCGGTCGTTCGAGAAGGCGCCGCCATCCATCGGGAACGCGGCGTCGTGGAGGAGGAAGACGTCGTACCAGGGGTCGCGTGCGGGGCGGCGCAGGAGGACGTTCGCCACCAGGTAGGCCACGGTGGGGGCGGCGTTCATCGCCTCCAGCTTGGCGCTGTCGAGCGACGCGAGCTGCGGCAGCACGTGCTTCACCACGTGCTTGCTCCCGGCCATCACCACGTGGTTGGCCAGGGTCCCGCGGAGCTGGCCCGCGGGCGTCCGCCACCAGACGACCGCGCCGCGTCCGCGCGTCTCCACGCGAACGACCGTGGCGCCGGCCCGCAGCGTGGCGCCCGCCGCGGTGCCGCCCTCGCCGCCGCCGCGCAGCCGCTGCCAGAGCCGCTCCGCGAGGCTGGCGTTGCCGCCCGGGAGGACGATCCGCCCGTACTCCTCCGCGGCCACGAAGTTCCACGCCGCGGCCGCGGAGAGCTCATCCCATCCCACGCCGAGACTGGAGTAGCAGTACGCCTGGAGCGTGCGGGCGAGCATCGCGGGGACGCTCCCGCCGCACACCTTGCGAACGTCGTCATGGAAGGAGCGCGCGTCCAGCTCCAGGATGCGCGGATCCCCCTCCGGGAACGGGATGTCGGGATAGGCGCTGAAGGCCCGGCGCTGCACCTCCGCCAGGTATGCCTCCACCGCCGCCTGCTCCGCCGGCGTGCAGCCGTCGCAGAGGGCCTGCATGATGCGGCCGCCGTACTCGTAGGTGGTGGCGGCGGTGTCGATGCGGGCGTCCTCGTAGACGCCGAGCTCGGCGTAGAGGCGGTCGAAGTCGTCGCCGCGGTCCGGCACCATGAAGTACGCGGAGCCGAGCGAATAGGGAATGCCGCGCCAGCGCTCGCCGGAGGCGTTCCCGCCCATGCGGCGGCGCAGCTCGAAGAGGACCGGGTTGCGTTCGCGAAGGTGGTACGCGGTGGCAAGACCGCTGAGGCCTCCGCCCACGATGGCCACGTCCACCTGCTCGTCCGGCTCCGGCAGACGGTCGCAGTCCTCGCAGGAGTGGAAGGGCAGGTTCGAGGGGCCGAACCAGTCTCCCCACCAGCCGGCGGAGAAGGGGATGCCGCCGAAGGCGACGGACTCCCCGAGCGACGAGAGCGAGAGGATGGGACCGTCCGCGGGATCCGGACGCGGGCCCACACCGCTCCCGTCGCGACCGCCGGAGCCGCCCGTTCCGCCACCACCGGCTGCGTCCGCGCGGCGGCCGCCCAGGAGCGCCCACCCCGCGGCCGCCGCCCCGAGTCCCGCCAGGAAGTCCCGACGTGAAGGGCCGCGCGCCTGCGTCATGCCTCCAACCTAGCGTGCGGCGGCCAGGGGAACCAGCCCCGGGCCGGAGATTGGCGCGGACTCCATCATGGCCTGGATGGCCGCGTTGACCGCCTCCGGGGCGAAGAGCGTCAGGAAGTGGCCGGCCCCCTTCACCTGGGCCACCGCGGCGTCCGGGCGGATCTGGAGGAGGCGCTCCGTGGGCAGGCGGGCCGGCTCCGCGGCCAGGCCGGCCACGCGTCCGGGCACCTGCTTCAGGGCCGCCGCGAAATCCACCACGAGCGCAGACTCCACGAGCAGGGCGTTGCGGAAGGGATCCGCCGCGCTCATCCGGTCCACGATGGCGGCGAGCACCGCCCGATCGTCCGTGCCGCTCGAGAGATGCTGGAAGACGTAGTCGCGCAGGACCTCGCCCATGCGTTCGCGCTGCTTGCCCTGGTCGGGATTGGCGGCGCCGCGGATCCTGGTGGCCAGGTCCCGCAGCGCGGGCTTGCGGTCCTCCACGATGGGCACCATGGCGTCGATCAGCAGGAGTCCCGCGGGGCGGAAGCCGCCGTTCGCGGCCACGAGCGTGGCCAGCAGTCCACCCAGGCTGTGACCCACGACGAGGGCGCCGTCGAGTCCGCCGCGGTGCCATGCGGAGGCCAGCCGCGCCGCGAGCCGCGGCAGGGCGCCGGTGCCGTCCTGCGGATCCGCGTGCATCACCCAGTCCGGCGCCACCACGTGGCGCGGGCGGCCGTCGGCCAGCCGGTTGAAGCGAGCCACCTGAGGCCAGAAGAACCACCCGTCGCAGCAGAGGCCGCTGATCAGGATGAGCGGGGTGTCCGGGAGCATTGGCAGCAGCGTCCCGCGCCGGGGGCGGCTTGGCAACCAGCGCCCCGCCGCGGTTTCCCTGCCAGAATCAGGCCATGAGCTCCCACTCCCCCGTCGTGGAACTGGACGTCCGCTACCTGGACATGCCCGGCGCGGCCCGCGCCTTCCTGGTCCGGACGGGCGGGCGGCCGCTCCTCGTGGAGACCGGCACGCAGGCGTGCCTTCCCACCCTGCAGGCGGCGCTGCGGGCGGAAGGCGTGGCGCCGGAGGACGTGAGCGACGTCTTCGTGACCCACATCCACCTGGACCACGCCGGCGCGGCCGGGTGGTTCGCATGCCGCGGCGCTCGGCTCCACGTGCATCCGTTCGGCGCCGCCCACATGGTGGATCCCGGCAGGCTCATCGACAGTTCCAGGCGGGTCCACGGGAGCGCGTACGAACGCTACTACGGCGATCCCGTGGCGGCGCCCGTCGATCGAGTCCACGCCGTTGCGGACGGCACGCGGATCGAGTGCGGCGACGTCTCGCTCCGCGCCGTGGAGACGCCCGGTCACGCCCGCCATCACCACGCGTGGCTCCTGGAGCACGCGGGTGGGCGCGATCTCTTCACCGGCGACGCGGCGGCCACCGTGGTGCCGGGAAGCTCGTTCGTGGCCGTGCCCACGCCGCCGCCGGAGTACGACCCGCAGGCGTGGTTCCGCAGCCTGGACCGCCTCCGCGCCGAAGCCGCGGACCGGCTGCGCCTGACGCACGGCGGCACGGTGACGCCGCCCGGTCCGTTCCTGGACGTGGTGGAGCGAAGCCTGCGGGAGGAGGACGCCGTGCAGCGCGGCCTCCTGGAGGCCGGGCTCTCTCCGGAGGAGACGCTCGCGCGTTATCGCGCATGGCTCGAGCCCCGCGCGGCGGCGCAGGGCGTAAAGGGGGACGCGGCCGTGCGCTTCGTGGGTGAGGCGTGGATGAAGATGAACCTGGCGGGTGTGCGCAGGTCGATGGAGCGCCCGCGCGTACACTGACCACCCTGCGGGGGAGAGAGAGACCCGATGCCCACCCTGATGCGCCTTCGTTCCGCGGCCGCCGCCGCGCTGGTCGCCGCCTCCGCACCGCTGATCGCCGCCGCAGCCCCCAGCCCGGCGCCGCCCGCCGGCTTCGTGGCGGAGACGCTCTCCGGCGGCTGGAACGAGATCGCCGGCATCACGCCGCTCGAGGATGGGCGCGTGCTGGCGTTCGAGCGGGCCGGCCGGATCTGGATGATCGAGGAGGACGGCACCCGGCTGGCGGCGCCGGTCCTGGACATCCACGATGAGGTGGGCGGCTGGCGCGACCACGGCCTGCTGGCGGTGGTGCCGCATCCGAACATGGCCGCCAACGGCTTCATCTACCTGATGTACGTGGTGGACCGCTACCACCTCCTCCACTCGCAGGAGCCGGGCTACGACCCGAACGCGGACGAGTACTTCGCGGCGTCGATCGGCCGCATCACGCGCTACACGCTGGATGCCGGCACCAACTTCACCAGCGTCGTGCCGGGTTCCCGCCTGGTGCTGCTGGGAGAGTCCGCCACCACCGGCATCCCGGTGGTGCACCAGAGCCACGGCATGGGGACGCTGGTCTTCGGCGATGACGGCACGCTGCTGGCCAGCGTGGGAGACAACGCCAGCTACGAGAGCGTGGACGCGGGCGGGCAGGTGAGCGGCGGGTACGTGACCCAGGCGCTCGCGGACGGCATCCTCCGCTCCAAGGAGGACGTGGGGGCGTTCCGTTCGCAGCTGGTGGACTGCCTCTGCGGCAAGGTGCTGCGGCTGGACCCCGCCACCGGCGATGGCGTCCCCAGCAATCCCTTCTTCGACCCCGCGGAGCCGCGGGCGCCGCGCAGCCGCGTCTGGTGCCTGGGGCTGCGCAACCCCTTCCGCATGTCGTTCGAGCCCGAGAGCGGCAGCCACGATCCCGCCGCCGGCAACCCCGGCACGCTGCTCATCGGGGACGTCGGTTGGAACACCTGGGAGGAGATGAACCGCGCGGTGGGTGGCGGCTGCAACTTCGGCTGGCCCATCTACGAGGGGCTGGAGGCCCATCCGATCTACGCGTTCTTCAACACGACGAACGCCGACGCACCCAACCCGCTGAATGGTCCGCAGTGCACGGAGCCGGTGCTGCGCTTCCGCTCGCTCCTGAGCCAGGATTCGCAGCAGTCCCCGCCGTTCCTCAACCCCTGCGGCGTGCTGCAGGCGGAGGCCGCGGCCCTCCAGGGCGCCGTGGTGGCCAACGTCTACGCCGGTTTCCAGGGCTCCGGCTACGTGCGCTTCCCGGCCGCCACCGGCCAGTCCGTGGAGTGGACCGTGAGCGCGCCCTCCACCGGCACGTGGGGGCTCTCCTTCCGGTATGCGAACGCGGGCGGTTCCAAGCAGATGCAGCTCCTGGTGGACGGCGCCGTGGTGGACGCCGCGTTCGCTCTCCCCTCCACCGGCACCTTCACGGAGTGGCGCGTGACGGAGAAGACGCTCTCGCTCTCCGCGGGCCCGCACCAGGTGCGCCTCCAGTCCAGCGGGCAGGGCGGACCGAACGTGGACGGCGTGGCGCTGCACGAGCCGGGTTCGCCCCCGGTGATCCCCGCCTCCATCCCCACCTTCCGCCACACCCGTCCGCGCGTGGACTGGAACCACGCCTCCGCGATCTCGCGCGTGCCCGGCTTCAGCGGGGGCGGCGCCACCGTGGTGCCCTTCGGCGGGCCCGGCGTGCCGACCGGATCGCCGTGGGCCGGGCAATGCGCCGTGGGCGGCCCGCGCGTGCACTTCAAGAGCTGGCCGGAGGAGTGGCACGACGTGGTCCTCACCGGCGACTTCTCCTCCGCGTGGATCCGGTCCTTCACCATGAACGCCTCCGGCTCCGTCACCGGCGTGACCACCTTCGATCCCGCATTCGGGAACGTGGTGGCGCTGATGCCGCATCACCACAGCGAATCCCTCTGGGCCATCCGCTGGCCCGGGGAGCTGGTCCGGATCCGCTACGCGCCGGATGCGGATCTCCCGCCGGTGATGGTGGTGACCTCCAGCCAGCCGTGGGGCCCCAGCCCGCTGGTCGTGGACTTCGACGCCTCCGCCTCCGTGGACCCGGAGGGGGGGCCGCTCTCGTTCTCATGGGACTTCGGCGACGGGAGCGGTGCGTCCGGCGCGGTGGTGGAGCACGCGTACGAGGCTGCGGGGCCGGGGCCGCAGAGCTGGACCGCCACGGTCACCGCGACGGACAAGGCGGGCGGCACCGCCTCCAGGACCATTCTTGTGAGCGCCAACAACACGCCGCCGCAGGTGGTGGTCACCAGCGTCGTGGATGGCCAGCTCTATCCGATGGATGGAAAGAGCATCGTGCCACTCGAGGCCGAGGTGACGGACGCGGAATCGGATCCCTCGCGGGTCTCCTGCTCCTGGCAGGTGGTGCTGCACCACAACCAGCATGAGCACCCGGAGCCGCCGGACCCGGAGTGCACCTCCCAGGCGGTCATCACGCCGCTGGGCTGCGGCGATCAGGTGTTCTGGTATGAGGTGAAGATCACCGCCACGGATCCGCAGGGGCTCAGCACCCTGGTGGCGCTCAACCTGTACCCGGACTGCAAGGGCGTCCTGCAGTGCCCCGCGGATCTGGATGGCAGCGGCACCGTGGATGGGGCGGACCTGAGCCTCCTCCTGGGCTCCTGGGGGGAGGCCGGGGCAGGGGACCTGAACGCGGATGGCGTGGTCGACGGCTCCGACCTCGGCACCCTGCTGGGCGCGTGGGGGCCGTGCCCGTAGTCCGGGCGGTGGCGCCGCGACCGCCGCGGGGACCGCGCGTCAGTTGGCCCAGTTGAAGAAGAGGACCCCCAGGTCCGCGCCGTCCACCACGCCGTCGGCGTTGAGATCCACGGGCTGGTGCGGATCGATGGGACCCCAGGCCGCCAGCAGCGCGCCGAGATCCCGACCGTTCACTGCGCCGTCTCCGTCAAGGTCGCAGCGCTCTCCGGAACTGATCTGGATGCGCTGGTCCGCAGCCAGGCCGGAAAGCAGCGTGACCGTGCCGTTGTTCCAGTGGACCCGCACTTCATCCACCTGGGCCGTGCCTCCCAGGCCGAAGTGGGCCTGAAGTTCGTTCTGGCCGAGGTAGTTGCAGCCGCCATCGATCACCCGCACCTGCGTCTTCCCGCCGGCGAGAAGCGTGATCCGGGTGCCCACGCCGCGCGGCGCCAGACGGCGGGCGCCGGCCGTGTTCAGCCGCACGTCCAGCCAATGCGTGTCCGCGCCGTGCGGCAGGAGGTTCCGGTAGAAGCGGTTGGGTCCCTGGTTGGCGAAGATGAGCACGTCCTGATCGCCGTCGTTGTCCGCATCGAAGGTGATGAGCCCGCGACCCTGGAGCGTGTGCCAGAGCCCGCAGGTGGCGGCCACATCCGTGAAGGTGCCGGTGCCGTCGTTGATCCACACCCGCGTGGGCTGGTTCTGGAACATGGCCTGCGTCACCCACCCGTTGGTCTGCACCAGGTCCAGGTCCCCATCGTTGTCCAGATCCACGGCGCTGGAGCCCCAGCCCCAGTTGCCGTCCTTCACGCCGGAGGCCACGGACACCTCCTGGAAGGCGTTCCCGCCCAGATTGCGGTAGAGCATGTTGCCCGTGCCGGGCGTCTCCGGCATGGGCGGAGCCGCGATGCTGGCCACGAACCAGTCGAGGCGGCCGTCTCCATCGAAATCCCCGACCGCGGAGCCCATGCCGTTGTCGTCCACGCAGGTTCCGGAGGAGGCGCTCGAATCCGTGTAGGTGCCGTTGCCGTTGTTCACCCAGTAGCGCGACGTGTGGTAGTCGCCGGTGAGCAGGAGCTCCGGGAAGCGGTCCCCGTTCATGTCCACGAAGCGCGGCGCGAAGCCATGCACCCCTGCGAGCGAGGAGAGGATGCCGCTGGCGGAGTTGCCGTTCGAGAAGGTGCCGTTGCCGTTGTTGCGGAGCAGGCGGTTGCCGTTGCTTGCGTTCACCCAGCCGGCCACGAAGAGGTCCAGATCTCCATCCAGGTCGTAGTCGCCGAACGCGCATCCCATGCCGTCGCACATGGTGCTGCTCACGCTGGCCACGTTGGCGCTGGAGGCCACGTTGACGAACGTCCCCTGGCCGGTGTTGCGGTAGAGGCGATGCTTGCCCGGCGCCGGCGTCGTGCCGTCCAGGCCGCCGCTGGTCACGAAGAGGTCCAGCAAGCCGTCCCGGTCGAAGTCACCGGCGCAGGCCGCGAGGCCCATGTGCTTCACCGCCACTCCCCACGCCGCGGCCTGGTCCGTGAAGGTTCCGTCTCCGTTGTTGATGTAGAGCCGGTCCTGGGTGGCGCCTCCACCCAGGAAGAAGACGTCCTGGAAGCCGTCGTTGTTGAAGTCCCCCGCGACGCCGCCGGAGATCATGCTGGCGATGATGTTTCCGGTGACCAGCAGGCCGGTGGAGGGCTGGTGGTTGCCGGAAAGGCCGGACGCCGTCGTCTCCTCCGCGAATACCACGTCCGACCCTGCCACAGGCAGGGCCGCCCACGCGGCGCACAGGATGGCAGTCGCCCTCACGAACTGCATGCCGGACCCACTGTACCCCCCGGCGCCGGCCGGGCAAGTCTCCGCGCCTCCCTGGTGGCGCAAAGAAAGCGGTCCGCCCATATGGGCGGACCGCCTTCGTCCCGGCTGCCTGGGTCTGGGACGCGGCCCACTGCCGCCGCGTCGTCCCCGCTGCCTCAGCAGGGTCCCCAGTTGCCGATCAGGATGCCAAGGTCCGCACCGTTCACGATGCCGTCGCCGTTGAGGTCCGCCGGGCCGGTGCCGTTCCAGTTGCCGATCAGGATGCCCAGGTCCGCACCGTTGACCACGTGGTCACCGTTGAGGTCTCCGGGGCAGCTGCAGGAGACGGTCAGCACGCCGTGTCCCTCCGCGCCCAGGTAGCCGCCCAGCCGCACGAAGAAGCACTGGTTGGCGGAGCAGTCGACCGTGACGGAGGAGGTGAAGCCGGGGCAGCCGCTGCCGTCGTCGTTGCACGCGATGGGGCTGCTGGCCGCCAGCGAGCAGCCGAAGAGCGGCGCCCCGAAGAAGCCGCAGCCCGAGTAGACGGCGATCACCGAGTCGAAGTTGACGTCAGCGCAGGTGCTGAAGGTCACGGAGCCGTCGCAGCTGGCCACGTACGTGTACCAGACGTCCGACCCGATGCGGTTGGTGCAGGTGTCCGTGTCGATCGCGGTGCCGTTCGCGCCGATGTTGGTCACGGCGTTGGGGCCGTCAAGCAGGTCCAGGGTGCTGAAGATGGTGCAGCTGTCGTTCGTGAGCGGAGAGCGCTGCATCCACGCCCGGCCGGCCTGGGAGGGGCCGCTCGGGAAGTCGTCGCTGCCGGGGCCGCCGATGAGGACGTCGCCGCGGCCGTCGGCGTTCGCATCACCGTTCCCAGCCACGGAGTAGCCGTAGAACTGGTTGATGCCCGTGCCGTCCGGGGTGGGGAAGTTGTTGAGCATCGCGAAGTCGCCGGTGCCCTTGAAGACGTACACGTTGTACGTACCGGTGGCGCCCACCACGCAGTCGCCCTTGCCGTCACCGTTGCGATCCGCGGTGCCGGCCACCGAGGCGCCGAAGTAGCCGAAGTCGGCGAGATCCGCGTCCGGGGACTGGTAGGTGGTGAGCAGCAGGCCGTTGGAGCCGTTGAAGAGGTAGGCGCGGCCCGCGTCCGGGTGGAAGGTGCTGTTGACGGTGAAGTCCTCGTAGGGAGCGCCCACCAGGATGTCGCCCTTGCCGTCGCCGTTCACGTCCGGCACGCCGGCCACGGCCTCGCCGAAGCGGCCGATGCTCTGATCCAGCGGGGACTTCAGGGTGAAGACCAGGAAGCCGGAGATGCCGGAGAAGACGTAGGCCCGGCCGGCTCCGGAGGGAGACGCTCCGGGACCTTCGAAGGCGGCGCCGATGACGTAGTCGCCGCGGCCGTCGTTGTTGAGGTCCGGCACGCCGGAGACGGACTCGCCGAAGGAGCCGCTGATCTCCGCGTTGGGGGAGTTGTGCTGGCGGAGGAAGAGGCCGCTTCCGCCGGAGAAGAGATACACGTGCCCGCGGTCGCCGTCCTCGCCGGGGGCGCCCACCAGGACGTCCGGGCGGCCGTCGTTGTCCACGTCCGCCACTTCCGCCACGGAGCGGCCGAACTTGCCGCCGCTCTCCGGGTTGATGGAGGTCTTGCTCCAGAGGAGGAAGCCGTTGGAACCGGAGAAGACGTAGATCTTGCCGGCGTTGCCGGACTCGCCGTCCGCGCCCACCACGTAATCGCCAAGACCGTCGCCGTTCACGTCGTGCAGGCCGGCCACGGAGGTGCCGAAGCTGCCGCCGCTGACCAGCGGGGACCCGGAGTGCGAACGGACGAGCGCGCCCGTGGCGCCGTTGAAGATGTAGACGCGGCCGGCGCCGGAGACGCCGGAGACGGTCTCGTCCGAGGCGCCGACGATCACGTCGGAGACGCCGTCGCCGGTGAGATCCGGTACGTAGGAGACGCTGACGCCGAAGAAGCCGCCCACCTGCTCGTTGGGAGACTGGAGGGTGACGGTGTCCGCCAGGGCCGCGGTGGCCGCCAGCGGGAGGATGGAGGCCGCAAGGGCGGCCAGCCGGAAGGACGTTCGAGGCATGTCTTTCTCCAAGTTGAGGCGCAAAGCCGGGACGCTCCCCGGTCCGCCCGGGGAGTCACTCCACGCACGGTACCGGAGTGGCCGGGGCGCAACGGAATCCGCCGCTTCCCGGGGCGGAGCCGCGCAGGGCGGCGCCAGGGGGCTCCAGGGCGGCGCCAGGGCCCTTCCGGGGGCGCCACCGGGGCGCCGCCGGGCTGGCGGGGCCCGCCGGGAGCGGCGAAGATCGGCCCCCATGCACTCCACTCGAACGTCGGGCCGCACTGGCGCGGCAGGCTGGCCGGACCGGGGCTCACCTCCGCGGCGGCGGCTCCTGGCCGGGGTCGCGGCGATCGCGGCGGTGGCGGCCGCGGTCCTGATGGCGGGGGCCGCGGGAGCGGCACGCCAGGGTTCGCCCGCGGAGGCCGGCAAGCCGGCGGCGAAGGCGCGGGTGGTGGGCTTCTCCCAGATCGGCGCGGAGAGCGCCTGGCGCAGCGCGGAGACCGCGTCCATCCGCGAGGAGGCGGCGCTGCGCGGAGTGGAGCTCCGCTTCTCCGACGCGCAGCAGAAGCAGGAGAACCAGGTGAAGGCGCTCCGCAGCTTCATCGCCCAGAAGGTGGACGCCATCATCCTGGCGCCGGTGGTGGAGACGGGATGGGAGCCGGTGCTGAAGGAGATCAAGGCCGCGGGCATCCCGGTGATCCTGGTGGATCGCGGCGTGAAGGCGGATCCGTCGCTGTACGCGACGCTGATCGCGAGCGACTTCGTCGACGAGGGCCGCCAGGCGGGGCGCTGGCTGGCGCGACGCCTGGGCGGCAAGGGCACGGTGGTGGAGCTGCAGGGCACGGTGGGCAGCGCGCCCGCCATCGATCGCCAGAAGGGCTTCATGGAGGCCATGAAGGACCAGCCGGGGATCAAGGTGCTCTACACCCAGAGCGGCGACTTCACGCGGGCCAGGGGGAAGAGCGTGATGGAGGCCTTCCTCAAGAAGGCCGCCGGAGAGGGGGCCCGCATCGACGCCGTCTACGCCCACAACGACGACATGGCCCTCGGCGCCATGCAGGCCATCGAGCGGGCCGGCATGACGCCTGGAAAGGACGTGATCCTGGTGTCCATCGACGGCACGAGGCCGGCGTTCGAGGCGATGGCGGCGGGGACGCTGGACTGCGTGGTGGAGTGCAACCCGCTCCTCGGGCCGGCGGCGTTCGACGCGGTGGAGAAGGCGCTCTCGGGGAAGCCGCTTCCGCCGCGCACGCTGGTGCAGGATCGGCTCTTCGAGAAGTCCGAGGCCGCCGCGGCGCTGCCGGGCCGGAAGTACTGAGGCCGGGCGGGGCGTGGGGCGTGCGAATCATGCCGCCGGCGGGCCGGCGCCCCGCGCGGGACCGGACGACGCTCCTGCGCGGCTCGAGGTGCGCGGCGCCGTGGTGCGCTATGGCGCCACCAGAGCGCTCGACGGCGTGAGCGCCTTCCTGCGGGCCGGGGAGGTGCACTGCATCCTCGGCGGCAACGGCGCCGGCAAGAGCACGCTCCTGCGGGTGATGAGCGGCGCCGTGGTGCCCGCGCCCGGCGCCGTCCTCATGGATGGCCGGGAGGTGCGCTGGCGCTCTCCGCGCCGCGCCGCCGCGGATGGGGTGGCCCTGGTGACGCAGGAGCTTCAGCTCCTGCCGTGGCTCTCCATCGCGGAGAACGTCATGCTGGAGCAGGCGCCCCGGGTGGCGGGCATCATCCTGCGCCGACGGATGGAGGCCCAGGCGCTCCGTTGCCTCCAGCGCGTCGGCGCCGCGGGCGTGGACCCGCGGGCCCTCCTGGGCGAGATGCCCGCCAGCATCCGCCAGCTCGTGGCGGTGGCCCGCGGCGTGGCCGGCCAGCCGCGAGTCCTCCTCCTGGACGAGCCGACGGCCAGCCTGGACGCCCGCGAGGCGGAGGGCGTACTTGAGAGCGCGGTGCGTCTGTCGCGGCAGGGCGTGGCGGTGGCGTTCGTCACCCATTTCCTGGAGGCGGCGGAGCAGGTGGCGGACCGCATCAGCGTGCTGCGGGATGGACGCCTGGTGAGAACGGCACCCCGCGCGGAGTGGCGCCGGCCGGAGCTCGTGGACGCCATCGCCGCCGCCCGCGCCCCCACGGACGCCGCCCATCCCGCGGCGAACGCCACCGGCGTGGCGGCGCCCGGCGCGCCGCTCCTCGAACTCCGCGGCGCCTCCCGCCGCGGCGCCGTGGAGGACGCCACGCTTCTCCTCCGCGCCGGCGCGGTCACCGGCCTCGCGGGGCTCCTCGGCAGCGGGCGGAGCGAACTCCTGCGGCTCCTCTGCGGCGTGGACCGCCTGGAGCGCGGGGAGCGGCGGCTGCGCGGGGTCGCGGTCCACTGGCGCGGGGCCCGCGATGCGGTTCGCGCCGGAGTCGGCCTGGCCCCGGAGGACCGGCGCAGCGACGGCATCGTGGACGGCCTCACGGTGGAGGAGAACCTGCTCATCTGCCTCCAGGTGCGGCGCGGATGGTGGCGCCGGATCCCGCGGCGGGAGGCGCGGCGCCTCGTGGACGGCGCACTCGCCGGGCTGCGGGTGCACGGACTGGCGGGCCAGCCCGCGATGCACCTCTCCGGCGGCAACCAGCAGAAGCTCCTCCTGGGGCGCCTGGAGCTGGCGGGGCTCTGCGTGATGGCGCTGGACGAGCCCACGCGCGGGATCGACGTGCACGGCAAGGAGGACGTTCGCCGCCTGGTGCGCCGGCTGGCATCCGGCGGCGTGGCCGTGGCGGTGGCCTCCGTGGACCTGGAGGAGGTGGCGGCGCTCTCGGATCACGTGGTGGCGCTGCGGGACCGCCGCACGCTGGGGGAGCTGACGCCGCCCTTCACGGAGCGGCGCCTCCTGGACGCGGTGGCGGCCCCGGACCCCGCGCGGGGAGCGCCTCCGTGATCCGCCTGCGAACGCTCCCGCCCTGGGCCTGGTCCCTCGCCGCGCTCGCGCTCCTCCTGGCGGCGGACGCCCTCCTGGTCCCGGGGTTCCTGCGGATCACGCTCGTGGAGGGCCGGCTCTCCGGAAGCCTGGTGGACCTGGTGCGGGAGGCGGCGCCGCTCGCGCTCGTCGCGGTGGGGATGTCCGTGGTGCTGGCCACGCGCGGCGTGGACCTCTCCGTGGGCGCGGTGATGGCCATGAGCGCCGCCTCCGCGGCGTGGGGGCTCTCGAACGGCCTCGCGTGGCCGCTCGTGGCGCTCGTCGCGCTCCTGCCGGGCGCGTTCGCGGGCGGACTCAACGGCGTGCTGGTGGCGGGGCTGAGGATCCCGCCGATGGTGGCCACGCTCGCGGTGCTGGTGGCCGGGCGCGGGGTCGCGCAGATCGTGGGGCAGGGGCAGGTCCAGCCGATCGAAGCGCCGTGGCTCCTCTGGCTGGGCGCGGGCCACGCGGCGGGCGTGCCGGTGCCGGCGCTCCTGGCGGTCGCGGCGGCGGCGCTCCTCCTCTGCCTCATGCGCGGCACCGCCCTCGGCGTGATGGTGGCCGCGGTGGGGCGGGCGCCGGCGGCCGCGGCGCTGGCGGGCGTGCCGGCGCTCGGCGTCGTCTGGGCGGCGTACCTCCTCTCCGGCGTGCTGGCCGCCGCGGCGGGCGTGATCCAGGCGGCGGACGTGGCCGCGGCGGACGCCAACAACGCGGGGCTCGGGATGGAACTCGGCGCCATCGTGGCCGCGGTCCTCGGTGGCACCTCGCTCCGCGGCGGCCGGGCCCGCTGCGGCGGCGCCCTGGTGGGGGCACTCCTCGTGCAGGCGGTGGACACCACGCTGCTGGCGCAGGGCGTGCCCTCCTCCATCCTGCTTGCGGCCAAGGCGCTCCTGCTCCTCGTGGTCTGCCTTCCGCAGGCCCTCCACGAACGCCGCGACTGGACCGCGGCCGCCGCCGCGCCGACGCCGGCGGAGCTGCGGCGCATGCGGCGCGCTCCCGCCATCGCCGCCGCCCTGGTGGTGGCGGCGGGCTTCGCGCTCGCGGCGTGGTGGCTGCCGGGATTCGGCGCGTGGACGTTCGTGGCGGGCAGCCTCCTGGGTGACTCCGCGGTGCTCGGCGTGGCCGCGCTCGGCATGACGCTGGTGGTGCTCGCCGGCGGCATCGACCTCTCCGTGGGCGCGGTGGCGGCGCTGGCGTCCATGCTCTTCGCCGCGGCGGTGGTGCGGGGCGGATGGAGTCCGGGCGCGGCGGCGGGCGCGGCGCTCTGCGCCGGCGCCGCGGTGGGCCTCCTGCACGGCGTGCTGGTGGCGTGGGTGCGGCTGCCCGCGTTCCTGGTCACGCTGGTCGGGATGTACCTGGCCCGCGGCGCCGCCCAGGCGCTGGACCCGGACGCGCGCCTCTCGCTGGAGGGCGCCTGCGACGGCCTGGCGGAGTGGCGTCTCCTGGGCGTGCCGTTCCAGGTGCTCGCCTGGCTTGGGCTCTCGCTCCTTGCATGGGTGCTGCTGGAGCGGACGGTGGCGGGGCGGCGCCTCCTCGCGGTGGGAGGTGATCCCCAGGCCGCGCGGCTGATGGGCGTCCCGGTGGGGACCGCGAGCGCCTCCGCGTACGTCGCCAGCGGCGTGCTCGCGGCCCTCGCCGGCGTCCTGGGCGCGGTGGCGGCGGGGGCGGGGGACTCCCAGCAGAGCTCGCTCCTGGAGCTGGACGCCGTGGCCGCGGTGGTGATCGGCGGCACGCTCCTCTCCGGCGGCGTGGGAGGCCCGCTGCGAACGGTCGCCGGCGTCCTCGCGCTCGCCCTCGTCGGCGGCGTCTTCCCCTTCCTGGGTGACGTGAGCCCGTGGTGGGCGCGGATCGCGGGCGGGGGGCTGCTCCTCGCGTTCGTGCTGCTTCAGCGCGGACTCATTCGACTTCCCACTCCAGGACGCCGGCGGAGCGCTCCGGCTGGAGGTCCACCTCCAGTCGCACGCCATCCGTGACGGTCTCCGGGAAGCGCAGCTCGCTGCGGCCGTCGGCGCCCGGCGCCGCGGCGGCGGCCACCTCGATCCACGCGCCGTCGCGCCGGACCTGGAGCCGGACCCGCGCGGGCAGGGCGCAGCCGCCCCCGGTGCCGGTGTCGTCGAACCACCACACCGCGCTCCGCGACAGCGTCCGCGGCTCACGCCATCGATACTCGAGCCACTCCGTGGTGCCGCGGTGCGGCCACCAGGTGTGGCGGGCGATCGACTGGTCCGCGGGGCCCGCGGGGCGGCGGCGGTCGTTCACGGCCTGCGGCGCGTCCGTGGCCCAGCAGTGGCTGGCGCTCACCTCCGCGGTGGAGGCGGCGGTGGGCGCGGCCGGGACCTCGGCCCGCTCGCGCGAGCGCGGGATCCACACCTCCATGGCCCCGGGACCGCGGTTCGCCCACAGGAAGTAGGGGATCGCGACGGCCTGGAAGGCCGGCTCGGCGCCGCGCGCGGGGGCATCGTCGTCGTCCGCGGGGACTCGCCGCCGGGCCTCCAGCAGCAGGACCACCGGGGCGCCGGGGAGGTCCGGGCGGCGTTCGCTCTCCATGCCCGCCTGGTCCGGCAGGTACGCGCTGGGGAGCCACACCGGCTCTCCGCTCTCCGTGCGCTGATCCACCGCCTCCAGGCAGTAGACGAGCGGGCCGCGCTCCAGCGCCACCAGCCCCCGGTCCGCCTCCACCGCCGGATGCGCCACCACCCGCCGCGGCTCCATGGGGAGCTGGAGGGAGACGCGATCCCCGGGAGACCACGCCCGCGTCACCAGGAGCCAGCCGCCCTCGAACGCGGGCGGGAACGGCGCCCCGTTCACCGCGAGGTTGAGGGACGGCACCGGTCGCGGCATGAGTTCGGTGCGCTCGAAGTCGCGATAGAGGTCGCTCGGCACCGGGCGGGAGCGCACCCATCCCGGGACGCGAAGGGCCAGCGTGATGCGGCGCGGCTCCGCGGCGGCGCCGGGCGGCTGCGGCCACTGCACCTCCAGGTCCACCTGGCCGTCCCACGGATACTCCGTCCGCTGCGAGAGGAGGAGCGGACCGTCCGGGAGCGGAATGGTGGCGGTGCCCTGCGCGTACTGGCAGACGTCGACGCGGTCGGGAGCGCCCTGCACGCCCGGGCGCCACGCCACGCCGAGAGCGCCGATCTGCGGCAGGAAGCGGGCCACGTTGGGCGGACAGCACGCGCACGCGAACCACGGCACGCGCTCCCTCGATCCGTGGTTGAAGCGCCGCCATCCATCCGTGGCCAGCGGGTTGGGATAGAAGAAGCGGTCGCCGGAGAGGGAGACGCCGGCCAGGAAGCCGTTGAAGAGGATCCGCTCCACCACGTCCAGTGGCGCGGTGTCGCCGTGCCGCATGTACTGGCGCTGGTTCCAGAGCGCGTTGGCGATGGCGGCGCAGGTCTCCAGGTACGCGCCCGCGTTGGGCAGCTGGTAGGGCGGGCCGAATCCCTCGTTCTGGGGCTGGGCGCCGATGCCGCCGGTGAGGTGCATGCGGCGCCCCACCACGTCGCGCCACACCGCGTCCAGCATGTCGTCCCAGCGCGGGTCGCCCGTGGCCATGGCCACGTCCGCCGCGCCCGCCCACAGATACGCGGCGCGAACGGCATGCCCCACCGCCTCGCGCTGCCCCTCGAGCGGCGCGTGATCCTGCAGATCCGGCCCGTAGAGCCGGTGCGTGGCCGCATCGCCGCGGACCGCCAGGAAGTACGCGGCCAGGGCGAGGTACTGCGGGCGCCCCGTTTCCGCCGCCAGCTTCACGAGCGCCAACTCCACCTCTGGGTGTCCCGGCGCCTCGCCGCGCCCGCCGGGCCGGAACGTGGCCACCAGCAGATCCGCCGCCCGCATGGCCACCTCCAGCAGGTCGCGCTTGCCGGAGGTGCGGGCCCGCGCCACCGCCGCCTCGAAGAGGTGCCCCAGGTTGTAGAGCTCGTGCGAGCCGATCTCGCCCTTCCAGCGCTCCTCTGGAGGCCGCTTCCCGGTGGTGGCGATGGTGTAGAGGTAGCCATCCGCCTCCTGCGCCGCGGCGATGTCCGCCACCAGGCGGTCCATGCGTGCCTCGAGCGCCGGATCGGGATGCTGCGCGAGCGAGAGGAACGCACCCTCCATCGCCTTGTAGACGTCGCTGTCGTCGTAGCAGGCGCCCTGGAACGGCGTGGCGTCCCGCCCCGCCGCCCGCAGGAAGTTGCGGGTGCGCCCGGTGGCGTCGCAGAGGTCCAGCACCGCGGGGATGGTGACCGTGCGGTTCCGCTCCACCAGCGGGCCCCAGAAGCCGCCCTGGAGCGTCACCGCTTCCGGCGGCAGCATGCGAACGCCGGCGGACGCCGCCCGGCGCGCCCCTTCCGGCGCCGCCTGCGCCGCGCCGCCGCCCGGCCCGGTTCCGAGTGCGGCCAGAAGCGTCAGGAGCGCGAATGCGTTCATGTCCTGAGGCTACCCGCTTCCCCGTACCATCCCGCCGTGATCACTGCACCCGCCATCGTGCGCCGCGGCGCCGCCCGGATCGTGGTCCTCGCGGCGGCGCTCCTCCCGCTCTGCGCCCTCGCCGGCTGCCAGGCGCCCACGGCCCGGGTGGTGGGGGCGGCCGCCACGGACCTCTCCCCCCGCGCGGTGACGCTGGCCTTCGACGTGGAGGTCACCAACCACTTCATGGTGCCGCTTCCGCTCGCGGACCTGGGTTGGAGCATCAAGGGCCCCTCGGACGCCACGCTCCTCTCCGCGCAGGCGAACCTCTCGCAGGAGGGGAGCATCGCGCCGGAGTCGGCCCGCACCCTGCGGCTGCCGGTCACGCTGGACCTGGCGGCGCTCGCGGCCACCGTGCCTGCGGTTCGCCCCGGCGCGGTGATCCCGTACTCCGCCACGCTCACCTTCGGCACGGACGTCCCCGGCGCCGGACACCAGGAGTGGAGCGCCACCCGCAGCGGCGAGTTCCCCGTGCCCGCGCCGCCCACGGCGGTCATCCGGGACGTCTGGCTCCAGCCGGACGGCCCTGGCGGCGTGAAGGGGCGATTCTCGTTGGGCGTCACCAACCGCAACAGCTTCGAGGTGTCGCTCGAACACGTGGACTTCTCGCTGCGGATGGATGGCCAGACGCTCGTGGACGGCGGCACGGACCGCGCGGTGACGCTGCCTCCGGGCCAGGAGACGCAGGTGGACGTGGACGTCTCCTTCCCGCGGCCGGACCCCACCAGGGTCAACATCGCCAGGATGTTCGCGAGCCCGGAGCAGGCGTTCGTCGCGGCGGGAAGCGTTCGCGTGGGGACGCGGTTCGGCCCGGTCACGCTGCCCTTCTCCACCGCGCCCTGAGGCGGCGGCGCGTTAGGATGCGCCGGAGCCCCCGGCGGACGCGGTCCTCCGGGCGGCGCCTCCGCCGGAGTCCACCATGCAGATTCCCCCAGTCCTCGCCGCGCGCCGACGGGCGTTGTCGCTCGTGGCGGCGGTTCTTCTCTCCGCGCCCGCCGCCGCGCTCGCCCAGAGCACGGCCCCGCCCCCGTCCGCCCCGTCTCCGGCGGCGCCCGCCGCGTCCCAGGCGGCGCCCGCTTCGGCGGCCTCCGGTGCCAGCGCAACGCTCTCCGCCGAGGAGCTGGCGTCACTCGTGTCGCCCATCGCCCTCTACCCGGACTCGCTCCTCTCGCAGGTGCTGATGGCGTCCACCTATCCGCTGGAGGTGGTGGAGGCGGATCGCTGGGCCAAGGCCAACAAGGGGCTCAGCGCGGACGCCGCCAGCAAGGCCCTGGAGTCCCAGTCCTGGGATCCCAGCGTGAAGTCGCTGGTGAACTTCCCGCAGGTGCTGGACATGATGAGCACCAAGCTGGACTGGACGCAGAAGCTGGGCGACGCCTTCATCAGCCAGCAGCAGGCGCTCATGAGTGCGGTGCAGGAGCTGCGGGCCAAGGCCAAGACCGCGGGGAACCTCACCTCCAACTCGCAGCAGACCATCTCGGTGGAGCCCGGGACGCAGTACATCACGATCGAGTCTCCCAACCCGAGCGTGATCTACGTGCCCACCTACAACCCGGCCGTGGTCTACGGCGGCTGGCCGTACCCGGCGTATCCGCCGTACTACTACTACCCACCCGGGTACGTCGCCACCACCTCCGCCATCTCCTTCGGCGTGGGCGTGGCGTGCGGCTTTGCGTGGGGGTACGCCTGGGGCAACTGCAACTGGAACCACGGGGACGTGAACGTCAACGTCAACCGCAACACGCAGTTCAACCAGAACATCAACCGCAACAACTACGTCAACAACTACCAGAACAACATCAACAACTTCAAGAACGGCCAGGGCACCTGGCAGCATGACGCATCGCACCGCGGGAACGTGCCGTACCGCAGCGCGGGCACGGCCACGCAGTTCAACGGCGTGACGCAGCAGCAGGCGCAGCAGGCCCGCGATTCCTTCCGCGGCCGCGCGGACCAGGGTCGGCAGGCCCTGAACCAGGGCGCGGCCTCGGAGTTCCGCGGCAACGGTCCCGGGGCTGCGGGGAGCCGCGACGGTGCCCTCGGCGGCGCCGGGAACCGGACGCCCGGATCCGCCGGGAGCGGCGGCGCCCGCCCGGGCGGCGGATCAGGGTTCGAAGGCATCAACCGCGGCGGCGCCAACGACGGCTACGCCAGTGACCGCGGCCGGCAGAGCATGAACGGCGGGTACCGCCCGTCGCAGAACTCCGGCGGCGGCTATCGCCCGTCGCAGGGTTCCAGCGGTGGGTACCGCCCGTCGCAGGGTTCTGGCGGCGGCTACCGCCCGTCGCAGGGCTCTGGCGGCGGCTACCGCCCGTCGCAGGGTGGCAGCCGCGCGCCGCAGGGTGTTGGCGGCGGTGCTCGCGGAGGCGGCGGCGGCGCCCGGGGCGGCGGTGGCGGCGGGCGCCGCTAGCGCCCGGCTTTGAGCGTTCGAACGCCCCTCCCCTCATCCTCCGCAACCACGCACCCACACGATCCTCGCAACCCCGTCCAAGGACGCCCTCTCCATGACCTCTTCCGCGCAGACTCTCTCCGTCACCGAACGCGCCACTCCTCGCCGCTCCGCCAGCCGTGGGGTACGGCTCGTGCTGGCGGCGCTGGCCGCGGCCGCCGTGGGCCTCGTCCAGGCGTGCTCCCAGCAGACGGTGCCTCCCGCGCCGCCGATGGGCCCCAGCTTCCCCACGCCGGATGCGGCGGTGGAGGCGCTCGTGGCCGCGCTGCAGCCCTTCGACGCCGCCAAGGTGGCCGCGGTCCTGGGTGCGGGCGGTCCGGACGTCCTCTCCTCCGGGGATGAGGTGCAGGACCGGCAGCACATGGAGAAGTTCCTGAGCGCCTACCGCACCAGCCATGAGGTGGTGGACGCGGGCGAGAACACCAAGGTGCTCCTCGTCGGCAGCGACTCCTGGGAGATGCCCATCCCGCTCGTGAAGACCTCCACGGGATGGGCGTTCGACACCGCGGAAGGGGCCACGGAGATCCGCGCCCGCCGCGTTGGACGCAACGAGCTGGACACCATCCAGACGTGCCTGGCGCTCGTGGATGCGCAGCACGAATACGCCGCGGGCGGATTCGGCGGCGCCCCCGGCGTCTACGCCATGAAGGCCATCTCCGACCCGGGCACCAAGGACGGTCTCTACTGGCCCGCGGGTCCGAACGAGCCCGCGAGCCCGCTGGGCGAGCTGGTGGCGGGGGCGCTGGAGGCCGGGTATCGGCGCCCGGCCGCGGGGCAGCCGCCCATGGCCTACCACGGGTATCGCTTCCGCCTGCTCACCCAACAGGGGCCCTACGGCCCCGGTGGGAGCCGCAGCTACCTGGTGGACGGTGCCCTGCGCGGCGGCTTCGCCGTGGTGGCGTGGCCGGCCCAGTACGGCGAATCCGGCATCATGACCTTCATCGTGGGGGACCAGGGCGTGGTGTTCGAACACGACTTCGGGCCCGACACGGAGTCGGCGGTGGCCAGGATCCAGTCGTTCGACCCGGATCCCTCCTGGCAGCTGGTGCCCTGACGGGCGCCGACGCCGGTGCGCCCGCGGGGCGCCCCGAAACCGCGGCAACGAAAAAGGCCCGGACGCATGGTCCGGGCCTCGTTCAAGCGGGTGAAGGGACTTGAACCCTCGACATCCACCTTGGCAAGGTGGCACTCTACCACTGAGTTACACCCGCGGCAGGGCAGGGAGTATACCCCCAACCGCGAGTGGGGCAAGCGGCTGGATCAGCCGGGGCACGGGCCCCAGTGGTCCAGCAGGACGCCGACATCCCCGCCGTTGACGATGCCGTCGCCGTTCAGGTCCGCGGGGAGGCTGGCGGGGCAGGTGTTGGTGGCGCCCCAGGTGCCGAAGATGAGGGCCAGGTCCGCGCCGCCCACCACGCCGTCCGCGTTGGTGTCCCAGGGGCAGGGGTTGGCGGGGATGCCGTTCGCGTCCATCCACTGGAAGCCCAGCGTTCCCTGGCCCTGGTCACCGGAGGTCAGGGTGAACTGCTGCCGAACGCCGATCGACTCCACCACCGGAGGGCCCGCCTGCGACGGCAGGGGGAGGCCGAACTGGGTGTTGGAGCTGATGGACCCGGAGCCCGTGATGGAGAGGCTGAACGGGCAGTAGAAGAGGGACTGGATCACCGAGCCGTTGCCGGTCATCTGCATCACCGGGACGCCGTTCAGGCAGGAGAGCTGGCCGGCTCCGCTGGTGATCAGCGTCATCTTGGCGGTGCCGCCCACGAACGATCCCTCCGTGACGCCGGGGCAGATCGGGACGTCGAACGAGCAGGCGAACGTGTGGCTGCTGGCCGTGTTGTTGGTGGCGGTGATGGTGCCGTTGAGGGCGGTGACGGTGTCGTTCAGGTAGTCGGCCACGATGTTCACCGTGACCAGCCAGAGCGAGCCTCCCGGCCCGTAGGAGCCCAGGTACACCTGCGTGTTGTTGGCTCCCGGGTAGCCATCCAGCACGTAGGTGACCGGCGCCCCGCCGTCGTAGGAGACGGTGACCACGGCCTGCGGTGGAGCCGCAAGGCCGGGGGACGCCAGGCAGGCGGATGCCAGGAGGGCAGCGCGGGCGAACAGACCCGTGAGGGACGACGGTTGTGTGTGCTGTGACATCAAGGATGAACCAGAGGTAAGGAGGAGCCCACCCCTGTTCCCTCGCCGTCACGTCGCGGCGGCACACTCACGCCGCGGTCGGCACGATACCAGACCCATTCTGCGCACGCACCGCGACGGTTCCAGTGCCGTCCGGCAAGGATCCGCGGAAACCTGCGACGGGAAATGGAACGGGCCGCGGAGTGACGCCCGCAAGGAGCGGCTCCGCGGCCCGGGGAAAACGTTCGTCGTTCAGCGCCCGGCCGGGCTCAGTCGAAGCAGTAGCCCCACTGATCGAAGATCACGGACATGTCCGCGCCGTCCACCAGACCGTCGCCGTTCAGGTCCGCAGGCAGGCACCAGCCCATCTGCCCCCACTGGGAGATCACGCCGCTCAGATCGTTGGCGTTGACGTAGCCATCGCCGTCGAGGTCTGCGGGACAGGGATCGGGGAAGCCCAGGCTCTTGGCGATCACCGTGGAGTTCAGCACCAGCTTCTCCCCGGGCGTGATGGTGAAGCGGGTCCGCGAGCCGATCATGGAGAGCGCCGGCGGGCCGGAGAGCGACGGAATCGGCGTGCCGAAGAGCACCGTGCTCTGCATGGTGCCGGAGCCGCTGGAGCCCATCGTGAACGGGCAGAAGTAGACGCCCTGCGCGTTCACGCCGTTGAGCGTGCCCTGCCACACGGAGGTGGCCCCCGGTGCGCAGGTGACGGCGCCGCCGTCCGCATTGGTGGTGAGCGTGCACACGACCGAGCCGCCGAAGGTGGTGCCGCCGGGAAGCGGCTGGCACACCGGGGCATCCACGATGATGTCCAGCACCCGGGCGATGGCCGAGTTGTTGGTCACCGTCACCTGGCCGCCCAGGGACGCGGTGGGGTTGTTGGTGGCGTCACTCGAGAGGTCGACCTTCACGGTGACGTTCGATGCCGTCGTGTACGCGTAGCTGTAGACCACCGCCCCGTTGGCGCCGGGGGTGCCGGCCACGTAGGCGATCTTGTAGGGCCCCGAATCCATCGACCACCGCAGGGTGGCCGTCGGAAGCGGCGCTTGGGCCGAAGCGGCCCCCGTCACTGCACCCGCCACGAGCGCAGGGAGAACGACACCACGAATAGAGCACAACAGGCACCTCCCTCCCCGGATCGGAACAACTCGGTATCGCCACTGACGACACCCACTCTCAGCCCACTCCAGCCCGAGGGCGTCCCCCCCGGGTGGGGGTGACGCTGAGGCTGACGCCCCATTGAGACATGTCGATGGTCGGCCCGCAAGGGGGTCTATCAGCAAAAACCGCGTGGTTTCGCCCTGTTCCGGGAGTGCCGACCGTGCGGACGGGGGCGTTCAGGCGCACCGCTGCGCCTGTGACCGAGTGCCACCGGAGAGTGAATCGAGATGCCGAATCCCCGTTCCTGCGCTCCCAGGGCCAAAAAGGGGGAAGGCGCGGGCCGAGGAGTGCACCCGCGCCTTCCTGTCCTGGCGGCTCCCAAGGTGGCCGCCGAGGCCGTCAGCGATCTTCCTTCGGAAGTCCCATGCCGCGGCGGTCCGGACCCGCGGGGCGCGGCGGCACCACCGTCGGGTTCTTCTGCAGCTCCGCCATCAGCAGTTCGATCGCCTTGTCCAGCTGGGGATCTGCGCCGCCTGCGGCGAGTCCGCCCTTCATCACGCCGGGGTCATCCAGCACTTCCACGTCCGGATCGACGCCGTGGCCTTCGATGCCCCACGTGCCGTCCTTCTCGTAGAAGGCGAACTGCGGCACGCTGATGCTTCCGCCGTCGATGAAGCGCGGGTTCCCGCTGATGCCCACCAGACCACCCCACGTGCGCGTGCCCACCAGGGGCCCCAGCTTGTGGTGGCGGAAGAGCCACGGGAACATGTCGCCGCCGGAGCCGGCAAGACCGTTGATGAGCATGGCCTTCGGGCCGTGGTGTCCATCCGGCGGCCACACCCAGTCCTTCTGGTCGCGACGCGCCCAGTAGTTGGTGACGGGGCGGTTCAGCAGCTCGATGAAGCGGTTCGGGATCTGGCCACCGCCGTTCCAGCGCTCATCCACGATCAGGCCGTCCTGGTCGCGGGCGCCCTGGAACTGCCGCACCAGCTCCGTCTGTCCGTCGACGCCGGTGTTGGGCACGTAGACGTACGCCAGCTTCCCGCCGGACTTCTCCGCCACGTAGGCGCGGTTGCGCTCGATCCAGTCGCGGAAGCGGAGTTCCGTCTCACCGGAGATGGGCTTCACCACCACCTCGCGCGCCTCCGCGTCAAGCACCGGCTTGGCGCTGACGGTGAGGGTGGTCGGCTTGCCGGCCAGCCCGGCGAACGCGGCCCACGGATCGCGGCCGGTGTCCATCGGGATGCCGTTCACCGCGAGGATGAACTCGCCCTCCTTGACGTCCACCCCAGGCTCCCGCAGCGGGTTGCGGGCATCCGCGTCCCACGGGGCGCCCTGGATGATGCGGCGGATCCGGTAGGCCTTGGGGCCGTCGCCGGCGCCGCCGTCCGCCGCCGGGGCGGAGGCCAGCTCGAAGTCCACGCCCAGCATGCCGGTGGGGGCGCCGCCCGGGGCCTGTTCGATGTCGCCGGTGCCCTGCAGGTACGCATGGCCGACGTTCAGCTCGGAGATCATCTCCGAGAGGATGAAGTTGACGTCCTCGCGGCTGTTGGCGAACTCCACCAGCGCGAGCGCCTTGTCGCGCTCCTTGGCCCAGTCCACCTTGTGCATGCCGGGGTCGTAGAACCAGTCGCGCATGATGCGATAGCAGTCGTGGACGATCTGCTTCCACTCCTCGCGCGGATCCACCATCACCAGCATCGGGGACGTGACGACGGCCTGGGCCTTGGCCCCCGGCTTGGCATCCATGATGGAGGCGCCGCCGCCTCCGCCGCCGGGGCCGCCACCACCGCCGAGGACCAGCAGCTTCTTGCCATCCGCGCTCACCACGAACGCGTTGCCCGGACCCACGGTCTTCTCCTCGTGCTTCTTGTCGGTGAGGTCCAGCAGCTTGATGCCGCCGCTCTCCTCGCCGTCACCGCCGCCGCGACGGCCGCCGCCGCCGCCGGGACGCGTGTAGAGGAGCTGGTTCTGGTCGTTCACGCCCAGAGAGCCGAAGCGGCCGGCGCGGATCGGCAGCTCGATGACGCGGGCCTCGATGCCGTCGAAGTCGATGGTGACCGGCTTGGCAGGCTCCGGCTCCTTGGCCGCCGCGGCCCCACCGCCGTTGCGGCCGCCGCGGCCGCGGCGCCCGGAGGGCCGCTCCGCCTCGTCCTTCTTGCCGCCGTCGTCCTTCTTGCCGCCGTCGTCCTTCTTCTCGCCGTCGTCCTTCTTTTCCTCCTTGGGCTCGTCCGCCGGCTTGTCGGCGGGCTTGTCCGCGTCGTCCTTCTTCTCCGGATCCGCGGGCTTGTCGCCATCCTTCTTCTCTCCGTCCTCCTTCTTGCCCGCGTCGTCCTTCTTGCCTGCGTCATCCTTCTTTCCGGCATCGTCCTTCTTCTTCTCCTCCTTGGGCTTCTCCTCGTCGCTCTCCGCCAGCCACGGGTGCTTCACGTCCTTGCGCAGCGGCATGGCGTAGAGGCGACTCGCGTTGTCGTAGATCCAGCTGTCATCCAGCTGCGAGTAGCGCGGCTGGAAGCTGCGGTCGCTCCTGAAGAAGATCCAGTCGCCGTTGCGGCTGAACACCGGGGTACCGTCGTCGAACATCCCGGTGGTGAGCCGGTGGCGGGCGCCGGTGGCGACCTCGTACACCCAGATGGAGTTGTTGCGGCGGTCGTCATCCGTCTTGGCGTAGGTGATCCACGCGCTGTCCTGGCTGAACGACGGCTGCGGCATTCCGCCCCAGGGCTCGCGGTCCACTTCCTTCACTTCGCCACCCTCGGCGGAGACCAGGAAGAGCCGGCCCGTCTTGTCGCCGAAGGTGATCCACTTGGAGTCCGGGCTCCACCAGATGCCGCTCTTGAAGGGGCCGCCCGCGGAGGTGAGGGCCTTGCGTTCGCCCTTGCCGTCCGCCGGCATCACGCACAGTTCGTATTCGCCGGAGCGGTCGTCGAAGAAGGCGATCCAGCGTCCATCCGGGCTCCACGCCGGATCCCGCTCGGCCGTGCCGTTGCTGCGGGTGAGGTTCCGAGGCGTGCCGTTCTCCGCCGGGAGCGTCCAGATGTCCCCGCGGGCCTCCACCACCGCCCGCTTGCCGGACGGGGAGATCTCCCACCCGCTGATCTGCGAGGAGGCGTCCTCCTGCCGCGGCGCGATGCGCGGACGGTTGCCCGGCACCTGGACCTTCACTTCCCGGCTGGTCCCGGCGTCCGCATCCAGAAGCATGAGCTTGGAGCCGAGCTGGAAGACGATCTCCGCGGGACCGCCGGCGGGGCCGATGGCCGGCCACTTCACGTCGTCATCGGCGAAGGTGGTCACCTGCGTCCGCTTCCCGGTCGCGGGGTCGAAGCGCCAGATGTTGAGGCGGTGCGACGGGCCCTCGTCGCTCACGTAGTAGAGCGTGTTGCCGTGCCACATCGGGAGGGAGTCGAGACCCTCCCAATCCGTGACCCGGCGGCTGCTGCCGTCCTTCAGGTTGTAGAGCCACACGTCGGTGGCCATGCCGCCGCGGTAGCGCTTCCAGGTGCGGTTGTCGATCGAGTGCGGCGTGTAGGCGAGCCAGGTGCCGTCCGGGCTGAGGGCGCCGTTCGTGCCGTATGGCACCGGGAATGCCTCCGGGAGTCCGCCGGTGGCGGGGATCCGGAAGAGCTTCGCGGCCCGCGTGAGGCCGCCCATGTCGGCGCTGGAGAAGACGAGCGACGAGCCGTCCGGGCTCCAGTCGCAGATCCCCTCCACGGTCGGATGATGCGTGAGTCGGGTGGGCGCGCCGCCGCCGGCAGGCATCACGTAGATGTCGCGGCCGCCTTCGTAGGCGCCGCTGAAGGCCACCTTGGAACCATCCGGGGAGAAGCGGGGCATCACCTCCGCGCCCATGGCGCTTGTGAGCGGCCGAGCCTCGCCGCCTCCCTTCGGCACCGTCCAGAGGTCGTTCGCGAAAAGGAAGACGATGGAGTCCGGTCCCACGTCCGGGTACCGCAGGAGGGCGGCGGGAGGAACGGTGGAATCCGGTGCGGCGGCGATGACCGCCAGGAGCATTGGGGCGAGCATGGGTGGGAGTCATACCGGGCCGCGCCCCCGGGGTTCAACCCGGAGTGGCCGGCGGGACCGGAAGTCCCGCCTCCGAGAGGAGCTCCCGGAGCCGGATGAGTCCCCTGCGGGCATGCGTCTTCACGGTCCCCAGCGGCATCCCGGTGCTGGCGGAGATCTGCTCGTGCGAGGCGCCGTGGAAGATGGCCATCTGGAGGACCCGCTGCTGCTCCGGGCGCAACTGCCCCATGGCCTTGCGGGCCAGGGCCGCGGTCTCCCCTGTCTCCGGCGCGTCCTCCGGAGAGGGGGCGGTCGCGGCCGGCTCCATCCCGCCCTCCTGGAAATCCATGGCCGCCGGGCGGCGCCTGGCCCGCCGGGCGCGGTCGATCAGCCGGCGCCTGGCGATGGTGGCCACGAACGTCGCCTCCGAGGCGATCCGCCGATCGAACCGTCCGGCGCTGCGCCAGACGTCCATGAAGATCTCCTGGACCGCATCCTCCGCATCGGCGCTCGTTCGCAGCAGCTCCCGCGCGAGTGACCAGACGAGTCCCCGGTACTGCTCCATGCACTCCGTGAGCGCACCCGGCATCCCGGCCGCCACGCGCTCAAGGATCGATGCGGGCTCCGACAGCTGGCTCTCCCGTCGCGGGCCCCTGAGGCCCGCCGGCGGATGGTAGCGGCATCGCGGTGCGCGACGCGGCCACCTGGAGGCAGGCCTCGCGGCTGCGGCGCGCGGCGATGGCCGTGGCCAGCACGTCCTGGAGCCTCCTGCGGGGCACGGGCTTCGTGAGGTGGGCGTCGCAACCCACTTCCGCGGAGCGCCGTCGATCCTCCTCGGAGTCGTTCCCGCTCACGATCACCAGGGCGCCCACGAAGCCCTCCTCGCGGAGGGCGCGGGCCGCTTCGCAGCCGTTCATCTCCGGCATGTCCATGTCCAGCAGGACCGCGTCGAAGGGCGTGCCCTCCGCCTCCCGGCGCAGAGCCTGGGAGACCGCCTGCCGGCCGTCCGGCACCACGCCCACCTCCGCGCCGCCGCTGGTGAGCATCATGGCCAGCAGCCGCTGGTTGTCCGGTCCATCCTCCGCCAGCAGGATCCGCCGTCCCGCGAGCGGGCCATCCTCCCGGGCGCCGCCCGCCGGAAGCGCGGGACCGGGGCCCTCCGCGGGTGCGGCGGCCTCGTCCAGCAGGAGTTCCACCTCGAACGTGCTGCCCCGGCCCGCGGCGCTCTGCACGCGCACGTCGCCGCCGAGCAGTCGGGCCAGGTTGCGGGCGATCGCGAGTCCCATGCCGCTGCCGCCGTAGCGGCGGGCGGTGCTCGCCTCCGCCTGCGTGAAGCGTTCGAAGAGCCGCGCCAACTGCTCCTCCGTCATGCCGATGCCGGTGTCCTGCACCGCGATGCGGACCCGCATGCGGCCGCTGCCGGCGGGCTCCAGATGGGCGGCGAGGCGCACCTCGCCCATGTCGGTGAACTTGAGGGCGTTCGAGACCAGGTTGGTGAGGATCTGGCGCAGCCGCGTGGGATCCGTCATCACGTTGGGCGCGGGGGAGGGATGGCAGGTCGCCACCACCTCCAGGCCCTTCTCGCGGGCCTTCAGGCGGAAGAGGGACGCCACTTCCTGGAGGAGGTGATCCACGCGGATCCCGATTCGCTCCAATTGCACGCGCCCGGACTCGATCCGCGAGAGGTCCAGGATGTCGTTGACCACCCGGAGCATGTGATCGCCGTTGCGGCGGATGGTGAGTGCGTACTCCAGCCGGTCCGCCTCGGAGGTGGCGGGATCCACGAGCAGATCCGCGAATCCGAGGATCGCCGCCATGGGGTTGCGTATCTCGTGGGCCACGGTGGCCACGAAGCGGCTCTTGCTCTCGCTCGCCTGCTCCGCGAGGCGGCGGGCCTCGTCAAGGCGCTGCATGGCCAGCGAACGCTCCGTGACGTCCACCGCGATCTCCAGCACTCCCAGCAGCTGTCCGGCGCCGTCGCGCCAGGGCGTGAGACTCATGGAGACGCGGCGGTGCGTGCCATCGCGGCGCACGTAGGTGCAGTCCGCGGCCCGGCCGGGGTGGTTCAGGGCCGACTCCATCAGGACGTCCGTCCCGCGCCGGCCCGCGTGCCCGGCGCCGTGGATGGCCTCCACCTCGCTCCGCACGTGCAGGAAGTCCAGCGTGGACTGCCCCACCACCTCATCCGCGCCGTAGCCGGTGAGCTGCTCCGCGCCGCGGTTGAAGACGGTCACGAGCCCGGCCAGGTCCGTGGCCACCACGGAGACGTCCGTGGCGGCATCCAGGAGCTGCGAGAGCTTGGCCCGCGCGTCCTCGGCCTGGCGCTTGCGGCGCCGCGTCACCACGCCCATGTGGACGCTGAGTCCCAGGGCCACGGCGACGGCGCTTCCGCCGGCCAGGATGGAGAGGCTGGAGGAGCTCTCGAGGTACGAGGATGGTTCCGCGCCGCGCACCAGGGTCAGCTCCCAGCGGGCGTCGCCGAGTGCATCCAGGATGGCGCGCTGGGCGGTCCACTCCTCCGGGGACGGGACGTCCCGTTCGTAGACCACCCGGTTGTCGTGGCGCACCACCAGCCCGAAGCCGGGGTACAGGTCCCGCACCACCGCGGCCACCGCGGTGCGGGGATCCACCACCAGGGCCAGCACCGCGCCGTCCGCACCGGGCACCTCGGCGCCGAAGAGAACGCGCGGCGCGCCGGTGCCGGCGCCCAGCGGGAGCAGACCGGAGCTGAAGACGTGGTCCCCGCCGCGGCAGGCCCGCAGCATGGCCTGGAAGCCGGGCATGCGCTCCAGATCCGCGGCGCGGAGGGCCGCGTCCGCCTCCGGTGGATCGCAGGAGATCACCCGGCCATCCGGGTCCACCTGGAGCACGGCGTGGAGGCCCGGCAGATGATCGTGGAGGATGCGAACCTCGCGCGGCCAGTCCACCTGGCTGGGTGGGGCCATCCGGGCCGCAAGGCGCGAGAGCGTGGAGGCCGCGGTGCCGAACGAGGCATCCACGAGCTTGGCGGCGCCGAAGGCGCGCTGGGCGGTGTCCGCGCGGGCGTGGTTCATCTCCTGCACGGAGACGCGGGCCCAGAGGGTGGCCGTGAGGACGAGCACCGCGGCGCCGGAGGGAACGCCGATCCAGCCCGGGGTGCCATCGCCGCGCGTGGCGCGGACGGAGGCCGCCAGCACGCAGAACCCGGTCACCAAAAGCGACGCCCACGCCGAGACCGGAAGGTGGAGGAGCTCCACGGGAAGAGATTCGCTGCCCGGCGGGAGGGGCGGCACGAGGATGGCGGTGCACGCGATGGCCACCGCGAGCGAAGCGCTGCCGGCGACCGTGAGGGAGTTGAAGCCCATCCGGGAGGTTCGCCACGCCGCGGCTCCGAGGAGGAGGAGCGCGGGACCGGAGCCTCCCGGCAGGAGCCACTGGATGGTGTCGAGGATGGCGGCCGGCGCCGCCGCCAGCGGGGCACCGCGGAAGGCGAGGCCGCCCACGCCCAGGA
This sequence comes from Phycisphaerales bacterium, assembly GCA_046350535.1. Classification (GTDB taxonomy): domain Bacteria; phylum Planctomycetota; class Phycisphaerae; order Phycisphaerales; family SM1A02; genus VGXK01. Next base: position 2,658,496 of record JAXMAG010000001.1, on the reverse strand, counting down.
TGCCCATGCCGATGGCGGTGGCCGCCAGCACGCGGGCCCAGCGGCAGAGGTCGCGGCTGGCGCAGAAGAGCGATGCGAGGACGATCGCGGCACCGAGCGGCACCGCGGGCGCCGCGAGCGCGTCCGCCGGAGGCAGGTGCGGGAACGAGGCCAGGCTGGATGCATCCGGAGCGACCGGCACCGATGACGTGTCGAACTGACCCATCTCGCACTCCGCAGGGGACGAAGGCGCCGTCCGGAACTCCCCGTCCGGAAGCGGTGCCCGCGGAGGATCGACCCGCAGCGCGGGCCGATGGAGTCATTCCGGAGGAATGTGGCTGGCCACCAGGTTGGCCACCAGCGCAGTCCAACCGGTCTGGTGGTTGGCGCCGCAGCCACGCCCGGTATCCCCGTCGAAGTACTCGAAGAAGAGCAGATGGTCCCGGAAGTGGGGGTCGTTCTGGAACTTGCCCCAGGGCCCGTAGACGGGGCGGCGGCCATCCGGGCCGCGCCGGAAGAGCGACTGCAGGCGGCGCGAGAGCTCCATGGCCACGTCCCGCAGCGTCACCATGGTGTTGCTGCCCACCGGGTACTCCACCTTGAAGTCATCCCCGTAGTAGCGGTGGAACTTGAGCAGGCTCTCCACGATGAGGAAGTTGACGGGGAACCAGATGGGGCCGCGCCAGTTGCTGTTGCCGCCGAAAAGGTCGCTCTGCCCCTCCGCGGGTTCGTAGCGAACGCTGAAGCTGCGCTCCCCCAGCCAGAAGACGTATGGATCCGCGGCCAGGGCCCGCGACATGCTGCGCACGCCGTGGGGGGAGAGGAAGCGACCTTCGTCCAGCATGGAGCGGAGCAGGCACTTCATCCGGTGGCCGCGCAGCAGGCTGAAGAGGCGCAGGTCCCCGCGTCCCGGGATGGCCCAGCGGCTCACAAGGCCCGCGAGCTCCGGCCGCTCCTTGAAGTACCACTCCAGTCGCTCCCGGAACTGCGGCAGCTTCTCCAGCATCTCCGGTTCCAGCACCTCCACCGCGAAGAGCGGGATGAGCCCCACGATCGAGTGGATGCGGAGCGGCACGGCGGTGCCGTCCGGGCTGAGGAGGCGGTCGTAGTAGAAGCCGTCGGTCTCGTCCCAGAGGCCCTCGCCGCTCCCGCCGAAGCTGGTCATCGCCTCCGCGATCTGGAGGAAGTGCTCGAAGAACTTGACCGCCAGGTCCTGATAGACGGGTTCGTGGGAGGCCAGCTCGATGGCGATGCGGAGCATGTTGAGCGCGAACATGCTCATCCAGCTCGTGGCGTCCGCCTGCTGGAGGGAGCCGCCGGTGGGAAGGGCGGCGCTGCGGTCGAAGACGCCGATGTTGTCGAGCCCCAGGAAGCCGCCCTCGAAGATGTTGCGGCCGCTCAGGTCCTTGCGGTTCACCCACCAGGTGAAGTTGAGGAGCAGCCGGTGGAAGATCCGCTTCAGGAAGTCCAGGTCCGTGCGGCTGTTCACCTGCCGGTCGATCTGGAAGACGCGCCACGCCGCCATGGCGTGCACCGGCGGGTTCGCGTCGTTGAAGCTCCACTCGTAGGCGGGCAGCTCGCCGGACGGATGCATGTAGCGGTCGGTGGTCAGCTTGATCAGCTGGGCCTTGGCGAACTCCGCGTCCAGCGGCGCCATCGCCACCGCGTGGAAGGCGTGGTCCCACGCCGCGAACCAGGGGTACTCCCAGGTGTCGGGCATGAGGTGGACGCCGGAGGCGTACATGTTGGTCCACTCGTGGTTGCGCCCCTTCAGCCGCGCGGCCGGCGGCGGCGGCAGACCGGGATCACCCTCCAGCCACCGGCGCACCTCGTAGATGTAGGTCTGCTTGCTCCAGAGGAGCCCGGCGCCCGCCTGGCGCTGGATGCGGCGGGCCTCCTCGTCCGCCTCCGGGGGGTGGACGCTGGCCCAGAAGGCGTCCGCCTCGTCCTGCCGCTTGGCCATCAGGTCGTCGAAGGCGTCGAACGGAGACTTGGTCTTGGGCGGCGCCAGGCGCATCCGGATCACCGCCGCGCCGCCGGCCGGAACCGTGAGCGCGTGGACGATCCCGGCCTTGGTGCCCTCCGGACCGTCGCTCACGGCGTCGGCGCGGCCGCCCACGATGGCGTCGTTGAGGCCGTCCTTGAAGCGCCGCCCGGCCCGCGGAAGGCCGTGGAGGCGCTCGTCGTTGGTGTCGTTCTCGCAGAAGAGCAGGCGCGGCGCGGGGCCTGCGCTCGCGGCGCCGGAGGCCGGCTGGATGCGGGCCGGCTCCCAGTGGAGCACGAGACCAGGCACCTCCGGATGTCGAACCACCAGCGTGCCGTCCGCGGCGCGGAGGAGCGCCGGGCGGGCGTTCCCGTCTGCGCCGGGGGCGGGAGGCGGCGCGGGGGCGGTTCGCGCCGGGGCATCCTTGCGCGGGGACGCTCCCTGGGTGGCGTCCGGCGGCGGCGCGGTGGGCGTCCAGGACCAGGTGTTGCGGAAGAAGAGCTGCGGCACCAGATGCAGCGGCGCCGCGTCCGGGCCGCGGTTGCGGGCGGTGATGCGCATCAGCAGGTCGTCCGGCCCCGCCTTGCCCAGCTCCACCTCCACGTCGAAGTAGCGGTCGTCGTCCAGGACGCCGGTGTCCCAGAGCTCGTACTCCGGCTCCAGCCGCGTGCGGATGGAGTTGCGGTGCACCAGGTCCGCGTAGGGGAAGGCCCGCTGCGGGTACTTGTAGAGCATCCGCATCCACGAGTGGGTGGGGGTCCCGTCCAGGTGGAAGTAGAGCTCCTTCACGTCCTCGCCGTGGTTCCCCTCGCGGTTGGTGAGGCCGAAGAAGCGCTCCTTCAGGATCGGGTCCGCGCCGTTCCAGAGGGCCAGGGTCCAGCAGAGGTGCTGCCGCTCGTCGCAGAACCCGGCGATCCCGTCCTCACCCCATCGATAGGCGCGGCTGCGGGCGTGGTCGTGCGGGAGGTAGTCCCACGCGTTGCCGTCCTCGGAGTAGTCCTCGCGGACCGTGCCCCACTGGCGGTCGCTCACGTAGGGGCCCCAGCGGCGCCAGGCGGCGACGCCCAGGCGGGCCTCCTCCAGTCGATGGTGTTCCGGTGTCATGTGCGTGTGGCCGCGGCGGCGGGCGGCGTCTGCGGCGGGGCGCCCGGCGGGGCCTGCTCCGTGGCCTGCCGGCAGCGGCCCCAGAGCTCCAGGAGCGACGCCACGCTCCATGCCTGGGCGAAGCATCCGCCCGGCCGGTGCGGGGGATCGCCGTCGAAGACCTCGCTCACCTGGCCCACGCACGCCTCGCGCAGGTGGTTCACGAACGGGTGCATGAAGTCCGCGACGGCGGCGGGATCGTGGTGCACGCGCAGGTGCGCGGCCATCAGCGGCTGGAAGAGCCAGGGCCACGCGACGCCCATGTGGTAGGCCTCGTCGCGCTCGTGGACGGGACCGGCGTAGATCCCCCGGTAGCCGGGCGATCCGGGCGCCAGCGTTCGCACGCCCAGCGGCATCCACAGGTCCAGCAGGCAGCGCTCCACGGTGCGGAGCGCCTGCACGGGCGGGAGGAGATCCCGACCCAGGGCGACCGCGAAGAGCTGGTTGGGACGCACCACGGCCTCCGCGCCGCCCGGGCCGTCCAGCACGTCCACGCAGCAGTCCAGGGAGGGACTCCAGAAGCGTCCGAACGACGTGGCCGCGCGGGCCGCGGCCGCCTTCCACGCCGCGCCATTCCCGCCCGCCGCCTCCTCCATCTCCGCGAGGCCGAGGAGGGCCGCGTGCCACATCGCGTTGAGCTCCACCGGCTTGCCCATGCGCGGCGTGACCACGCGATCCCCCACGCGGGCGTCCATCCAGGTGAGCTGCTCTCCGGGCGATGCGGCGCGGAGCAGTCCATCCGCCGGATCCACGCCGATTCCGTGCCGCGTCCCGCGGGCGTACGCCTCCGCGATGCGCCGCATCGGAGGCAGCATCTCCTTCACGAACGTGACGTCCGCGCCCGCGTGGAAGGTCCGCTCCACCGCGAGGATGAAGAGGAGCGGCGCGTCCGCGGCGTTGTCGAGCGGCGGCTCCCCCGGGGAGGGGAAGCGGTTGGGGAGGAGGCCGTCGCGTTCGAACGCCGCGAGCGTGCGCAGCACGTCCTCCGCGACCTCGCGGCGCCCGGTGACGAGGAGCAGTCCCGGGAGCGAGATGAGGGCGTCGCGGCTCCAGTCGGCGAACCAGGGGTACCCCGCGATGATCGAGTGGCCGCGACCGCCGCCGGGAAGCGGGCGGTCCACGATGAACTGGCTGGCGGCAAGCGCGAGTTGACGCAGGGCGGGGGGGGCGTCGTGGCACGCGGCGCCGTCCGCGAGCAGGTCCGCGCGGCGCCGCTCCGCCTCCAGGAGCGCCGCGGGCGGCGGCAGCGGCTCCGCGGTGGCGGCGTCCGTGGAGGCCAGGAAGACCCGCTCCTCGCCGGGCTTCATCACCAGGTCGAAGGTGGCGGCGTGGAAGTGCTGATCCAGGCTGTCGTAGCCGAGCGAGGCCTCCACCGGGAGCTCGAAGTCGTTCCACCACTGCGTGCCGGGGCTCGGCACCGCGCCGTCCGCCTGCAGGAAGAGCTCGCTGCCCTCCGGGTGCCGGTCGTAGGGCGGCCAGCTCACGCGCACGCCGCGGGCGATCTTCTCCACCATGGGGGCCGCGGCGCCGCGCGGCGTGAGCAGGTTGTGCGGCCGGTGGGCCACGAGGGCCCCGAGCTGGAGCCGCAGGTCGCTGCTGCCTACCGCGTAGCGCCAATGCACCACGGTGGCGTTGCGGCCCTGGAGCATGAAGACGCGGGCCTCCAGCATGGCGTCCTTGAGGCACCAGGTCCAGGTGGGCACCAGGTCCTCCAGGTGGAAGCGCACCAGCCAGCGGAGTCCCGGCGCGGTCACGGAGCCGCCGCGCCAGCGGTTGTTGCCCAGGTCGTAGCGCTCGCCGCGGTACGTCACCAGGGCGTCCAGCTTGGAGAGGAGGAGCGTGCGCCCCGCCGGCGGATCGGTGGCCGCCACCAGGAGGCCGTGCCAGCGGCGCGTCAGCGTTCCCGCCGCGGTCCCGCAGGCGTATCCGCCGATGCCGTTCGTGACCAGCCACTCGCGGCTCTCCACGCGCGGGAGGTCGCTGCAGGCGGCGGCGCCGAAGTCGATGAACGCGGTGGCCAGGCCGTAGCGGCGCACGGGCGGATTATGCCGCGTCCCCGGAGTCCGCGTGGGCATCCGGCGCCGGGAAGGCGTGGATCTGCGCGTCCGGCGCCTCCATCCACACGGCGTCGCCCGGCGCCGGCGCCGCGTCCGCCGGCACCAGCGCCCGCAGCTCGAACGGCTCCGCCCCGCCCGCGCCCGCCGCCGTTCGCGCCGCCTCCGCCGCCGCGATGACCACCGCGTGCCCGCCCTGCGGCTCCACCCGGCGCACCCGGGCGTCCCAGCGCCGCCAGCCGGGCTCCACCGCGGACGCGCCGGCCTGCGCGGGCCGCACCCGCAGGTGCTCCGCCCGCACGCCCCGCGGCGGCGTTCCCGGCAGCACGTTCATCGGCAGCGGCCCCACCAGGAGCGCGGCCCGCACGCCGCGCGGCTGCGACCACACCCGCATCGGCGGCCCGTCGTCCACCAGTCGACCCGCGTCCAGCACCAGCACGCGGTCGCCCAGTCGCATCGCCTCCGCGCCGTCGTGCGTGGCGTGGAGGCACGCGCAGCCGGCGGCCCCGGCCGCCTCCCGCACCAGGGTCCGCATGGCCTCGCGCAGCGGCGGATCAAGGGCCGCGAACGGCTCGTCCAGGAGGAGCACCGCGGGCTCCAGCACCAGGGCACGGCCGAGGGCGGCGCGGCGGCGCTCCCCGCCGGAGAGCGCATCCGCGCGCCGCGCCAGAAGCGGGCCGAGCCCCAGCCGTCCGGCCATCTCCGCCGCCCGCCGCAGCGCGGCCGCCCGCGGCACGCCGGCCGCCCGCAGCGGCATGGCCACGTTCTCCACGACGCTGAGGTGCGGGTAGAGCGGCGCCTCCTGCGGCACCAGCGACGCGCCGCGACGGTGCGGCGGCGCCGCCGTCACGTCCGCGCCATCCACCTCCACCTGCCCGCTCCGCGCCGCGATCAGTCCGCAGAGCGCCAGCAGCAGCGTGCTCTTGCCGCTGCCGCTCGCACCCATCAGGGCGGCGTGCTCCCCGGCGCCCAGTTCGAAGCTCACCCCGCGCACCGCGTCACCCGCCGCGCCGGCGTGGCGCACGGTGAGCGAACGCACCCGGAGGCGGGCCGCGCCGCTCATCCCGCCGCGGCCGCGGAGGCGGGTCCCTGGCGTTCGCGCTCGCTGCGGCGCCGCTTCAGTTCCGCGTCCACGAAGCCCTCCATGTGGCCATCCAGGACGTGCTGCGGGTTGCCGGTCTCGTGGCCCGTCCGGTGGTCCTTCACGCGGTTGTCGTAGAAGACGTAGCTGCGGATCTGCGTGCCCCAGTCGCGGGCCACCTTCCCGCCGGTGGCGGCGGCGATCTCAGCGGCCCGCCGCTCCTCCTCCAGCAGCTCCAGCTTGCCGCGCAGCACGCTCAGGGCCTGCTTGCGGTTCTGGGGCTGGTCGCGGAAGGTGCTGGCCACCACCTGGATCCCGGTGGGGACGTGCGTCACGCGCACCGCGGTGGCCACCTTGTTCACGTTCTGCCCGCCGGGCCCGCTGGCCCGCACGAACGGCACGATCTCCAGGTCCTTCGCCGGGATCTCCAGGTCCGTCTCCTCGAACTCCGGCGTCACGTCCACGGTGGCGAAGCTCGTCTGCCGCTTGCCTTCCGCGTTGAACGGGGAGACTCGCGCCAGGCGGTGGGCGCCGCGTTCGCAGCTCATGTATCCGTAGGCGAACGGGCCCTCCAGGCGGTACCCCACCTCGCTGATCCCGGCCTCCGCGCCGGCCGAGCGATGGAGCTCCTCCGGCTTCCAGCCCATGGTGTTCCAGTAGTAGAGGTACATCCGCTCCAGCATGCCCGCCCAGTCCTCCGCCTCCGCGCCGCCGGCGCCGGCCTGGATGGTCACGAAGCAGCTGCGGTGGTCGTGCTTGCCGGAGAGGAGGCTCTGCTGCTCCACGCGCTCCATGTCGCCCTGGAGCCGGTGGAGGGTGCCGTCCACCTCCTCCAGGAGCTCGCGGTCCCCGCCTTCGCGGGACAGCTGGTAGCCCACGCTGGCGTCCTCGAACTCCCGGATGAGGTTCTCCAGCGGCTCCACCTGGGCGCGGAGGATCTTCAGCTCGTCGATGGTCTTCTGCGCCGCCTTCGGGTTGTTCCAGAAGTCCGCGGCGCCCATCCGATCCTGGAGCGCCGCCCGCTCCTTCAGCTTGGCGTCGTAGTTAAAGCGAGTCGCGGATGGCCAGGATCCGCGCCTCCAGGTCGTCGATCACCGGCTGGTGGGCGTCGAAGTGCATGAGGGCCGGAGTGTAGGCCCGGAAGGCGGCGCCCGTGGGCCGGGCGGAGCGGTATCTTGCCATCATGCGCATCTCGTCCCGCGTCTCGTCGCTCCGCGAGTCGGCCACCCTGGCCACGGCGGCCCGGGCCGCGGCCCTCCGCGCCACCGGCGCGGACGTGGTGGACCTCTCGATCGGCGAGCCGGACTTCACCACGCCGGAGCCCATCCGGTCCGCAGCCAAGACCGCGCTCGACCAGGGCCGCACCCGCTACGCGCCCACTCCCGGGGACAAGGCGGTACGGGAGGCCATCGCCGCCAAGCTCCGCCGCGAGAACGGCATCGACTGCCGGCCGGAGCACGTCACGCTCTGCGCCGGCGCCAAGCACGCCGTCTACATGGTGCTGCAGACGCTCATCGAGCCCGGCGCCGGCCAGGAGGTGATCCTCCCCACCCCCGCATGGGTGAGCTACCGGCCGCTCATAGAGCTGGCCGGCGCCCGCTGCGTGGAGCTGCCGCGCCGCCTGGAGGACGGCTTCCGCCTGGATCCGGCGGCGTTCGAACGGGCCATCACGCCCCGCACCGCCGCCATCCTCCTCAACTCACCCTCCAATCCCTGCGGCACCGTCCTGCCGCGCGCGGACCTGGAGGGCGTGGTGGAGGTGCTGACGCGCCACCCGCAGGTCTCCATCATCAGCGACGAGATCTACGAGAAGCTCATCTACCCGGAAGTGACGCCGGGCGTCTGCCACTGGTCGCCGGGCTCCCATCCCGCGGTGGCGGAGCGCACCATCACCGTGAACGGCATGAGCAAGGCCTTCGCGATGACCGGCTGGCGCCTGGGCTACGTGGCCTGCCTCGCGGACGGCGGCCGCTTCATGAAGGAGCTCGTGAAGCTCCAGGGGCAGATGACCAACTCCGTGCCCAGCGCGTTCATGCCGGCCGTGGTGGAGGCGCTGGAGCGCGGCGCGGAGGGGGTGGAGCGCATGCGGCAGGCGTTCGCGTCCCGGGCCCTGCGCGTGGCGGAGCGGCTCCCGCGGATCCGCGGCCTCCGCGCCGCCCGCTCCGACGGCGCCTTCTACGCCTTCCCCGACGTCTCCGGCTGCCTCGGTCGCCGCAGCGCCGGCGGCCGCGTGCTGGAGACGGCGCAGGCCTTCGCGGACGCGCTCCTGGAGGAGCAGCATCTGGCACTCGTGGCGGGTGAGGACTTCGGGGAGTGCGCCCGCACCCACGTGCGGCTCAGCTTCGCGGCCTCGGAAGCCCAGCTGGACGAAGGGCTGCGGCGCCTGGAGGCGTTCGTGGCGGGACTCAGCGGCTGAAGGGAGGGCCATGGCCGTGGCGCCGGAATTCCACTTCTCACCGTGCGTGGCCGTGCAGGTGCGGCACCTGGATGCGGCGGTGCGCTTCTACGTGGAGGTCCTGGGCTTCCAGCTGGAGAAGCGGACGCCGCAGGAAGCCAAGCTCCGCAAGGGGCCCCTCGCCTTCTTCATGGAGGCGGCGGACCAGCGTGCGGACGGCGCGGCGCCCGCGCCGGCGCCGCTCCTCACCTTCTGGGAGTTCCGCGTGGACGACCTGGACGCCGCCCTCAGCGTGCTCGAACGCGAAGGCTGCCGGGTCACCCAGCGCTTCGCCCAGGGAAGCGTGATGCTCGCGGATCCCTACGGGCTGCGATTCCACGTCTACCGCACGGGGACCATCCTCCCGGACTGCGACGGCACGCCCTCCTGCGATCCCGAGGCGCCGGATGAACGCGGCGCCTGACCCGGGCGCCGCCGCCGCGGCCGCCGCCGGCTGGTGCGCCGCCCGCCTCGCGGGCATCCCCGCGGCGGAGCGCACCATCGTCATCCTCACCGGCGCCGGCATCAGCGCGGAGAGCGGCCTCGCCACCTTCCGCGGCCCGGATGGGCTCTGGGAGGGCCATCGCGTGGAGGACGTGGCCACGCCGGAGGCGTTCGCGCGGCAGCCGGAACTGGTCCATCGCTTCTACAACGAGCGCCGCCGCAGACTCCAGCGCGTGCAGCCGAACGCCGGCCACGCGGCCCTGGCCCGGCTGGCCCGCGGCTGGCCGGCACCCGTCCATCTCATCACCCAGAACGTGGACGATCTCCACGAGCGCGGCGGCGCGCCCTCCGTGATCCACATGCACGGGCAGCTCACGCAGCTTCGCAACCGCGTGACCGGCGAGATCCTTGAGTGGAGCGGAGACTGCTGGGAGTCCACGCCCTGCCCGCGCAGCGGCGCCACCGGCCAGCTCCGGCCGCACATCGTCTGGTTCGGGGAGGCCATCCTGGAGACGGAGGCCATCGACGCGGCACTCGAACGTCCGGCCCTCTTCCTCTGCGCCGGGACCGCGGGTGCGGTCTGGCCGGCGGCGGGATTCGCGGGCCTGGCCCGCGAGCGGGGTGCCGCAGCCGTCGAGTTCAACCTGGAGCCGACGCAGATCTCGGATCGCTTCCACCGCGTCGTGCGGGGCGCCGCGGGGGAGACGCTGCCGGCGTTCGTGGACGCGCTCCTGGATGGCGTCTGACGGCAGCGCCGGCGGCCGCCGGGCTCAGGTCACGCCGACCGTCACCGGCACCGGCTGCGGCCGCACTTCGTAGTTGCCGGGGAGGGCGATCTTGAGCGGGACGCGCCTGCCGTCCGGATCCCGCGGGATCTGGTCGTTGTCGATCACGCGCTGGATGGCCATCACCGCTTCGATGAGCATCTCCGGCCGCGGCGGGCAGCCGGGCACGTAGACGTCCACCGGCACGAACTGGTCCACGCCCTGCACCACCGCGTAGGTGTCGAACACCCCGCCGGTCGAGGCGCAGGCGCCCATGGAGATGACCCACTTCGGCTCCGTCATCTGCATGTAGATCCGCTGGAGCACCGGCAGCATCTTCACCGCCACACGCCCCGCCACGATCATCACGTCCGCCTGCCGCGGGCTGAAGCGCATCACCTCCGCGCCGAAGCGGGCCAGGTCGAAGCGGCTGCACGCGGTGGCCATCAGCTCGATGCCGCAGCACGCGGTGGCGAACGGCATCGGCCACACGCTGGAGCGGCGGGCCCAGTTCACCACCCTCTGGAGCTGGGTGGTGAGGACGCTGTCGACGGGGAGTGCGGCTTCGATGCCCATGGAGGTTCCTGGCGCGGTGGACGGCGGGCCGCTACTGCTGCAGGCCCAGGCTGTTCTTGCGGCGATAGTACGCCACGGGGTCCTCGCCCTTGGGCGGGTCCCCCCACATGATCTGGTTCATGATGCTCGGCCCCTGCGTGTCCCGGCTGGGGGCGTACACCTCGGTGTTGCCGCGGGTGGTTTCCGGTGCGGAGACCACGCGCTCGTAGCAGCCACCCAGGAGGAGCGCCGCCAGGGCCGCGGCGCCGCAGAGGCATGCGGGTCGGCTGACGCGGGAGGCGGTGGAGCCCGCGAAGGCCATGAACCCCGTGGAGCCCATGAAGCCCGTGAAGCCCGTGAAATCCGTGAAGGCGTGGTGGCGTGGCAAGGGTCGCACCTCAGGAGGCCAGGAGCCGGTCCAGATCCGGCGCCGCGTGGACCACCGTGAACAGGCGGTCCACCTTCATCATCCGCAGGAGCTCCACCAGGTGCTGCGGCATGCCGTACAGGACCGGCTTCATGCCGCGCTCCAGGGCGCGGTGGCGCACGTCCACGCACATCCCGAGTCCCAGGCTGGAGAGCACGTTGACGGAGGAGAGGTCCAGCACGAAGTACTTCCCCTTGCCCTCGTGGGTCTTCAGCGCTTCGCCGATGGCGGTGGCGATAAGCGGCGCCTCGCGCTGACCGACTGTAGGGGCCGTGACGGTCACGCGGAGGTGCCCACCCTGCGGCGCCAGAGCGATGGGGATGGATGGACGATCGACTGGGACGGTCATGCGCAGTCCGAACTCCAGGCGGCTGCTCCCGGATCCGCAGCCCCGCATCCGCGGGTTCCGATCCGAAGCTCACGGCGTGGGCCCGCATTCTAGTCGGGACGCGGCTCCGGCACCGATGCCCTCCCCGGCGCTTCCGGGGACAGGGATGCCGCGCCGGCGGCTCCTGATGCTGGGCGGTGCCGCCGCGGCGTGGTGGCTCCTGGGTGCGCGAACCTCGTGGGCGCTCCCTCGAGCGGCCCCCGGTCCCGCGTCCTCCGGTCCCTCCGCGTCCCCGGCGGAGGCGGACCCCCCGGATCCGCGGCTCCAGGGCATGACCCGCGTCTCCTCCGGGCCCTGGCGGCTCCTGTCGGACGCGGACCACCTCCTGCAGTCCATGCTTCTCCAGGTGCTGCCCAACACCCTGGAGCGGGTGGGCCGCTGGGCGCGAACGCTGGGCCTCCAGCCCGCGGCACCCGGCGACCTCCGCGTCCTCCTCTTCGCCGAGCGGGAGCGCTTCCTCGCCTTCGGGCGCGACGACGGCTTCGACGATCCGTGGGCCCTGGGCTACTACTCGCCCACCGCGCACCGCTGCGTGCTCTGCGCGCCCGCGGAGACGCCCGGCTACCGCGCCGCCGCCGCCCGCCTCCACGGCGCTCCGGCCTCCGCGGCGGTGGCGGCCCTGCGGGACCGCCTCAGCGACTGGACCAGATCCGCCTTCCTCACCACGGCGACGCACGAGGCCGCCCACCAGTCGCTCTTCGCCTGCCAGGTGCAGCGCCGCGGCGCGGAGTATCCGGCATGGCTGAGCGAAGGCATGGCGTGCGCGTTCGAGACGGAGCGCCTCCACGGCGACGCCGGGCCGCACATGCCGCAGCCCCTGCGGCGCGAGCGACTCCTGAACCGGATGCAGGACGGGGACGCCATGCCTCTCCAGGCGCTGGTGGCGGGCATGTCGAGGCCGCGGGGGAGCGAAGCGGAGGTGACCGCGTGGTACGACCAGTCCGCGCTCTTCACCGCCTGGCTGGCCACCTGCCGCCGGACGGAGCTCGCCCGCTACCTGGAGCTGCACGCCCGCACGGGCATGCCGCCCACCGTTCGAACGCGGCTCGAGGCGTTCACGGAGGTGGTCGGGGACGCGGGGACCGTGGAGCGCGCGTGGCGGCTCTGGCTCAGGCCCGCCTGAGCCGGGCGCCGCGGTGCTGGTTGAAGTGGGCGGCGATCGAGACGCCCAGCAGCACGAACATCCACATGAAGTAGAGCCACAGCATGAACACCGGGGCCACGCCCAGGGAGCCGTAGAGGCCGCCGGAGCGGAAGACGTGCATCACGTACGCCCCCAGGAAGCGCCGGCCGCCTTCGATCAGGATGGCCGCGGCCAGGGCCCCCACGGCCAGCTCCACGCTGCGGAGTTCCGCGGTGGGCACCACCGTGTACACGATCCAGAGCAGGAGCCACGTCACGCCCACGCTGAACACCAGGCGCGTGGTCCACAGGAGCCACTCCCACGCCGGGAGCAGCTCCTCCGCCTTGCTCAGCTTGCTGCCCACCAGCGGCACCACGCCGATCAGGAGCGGCCCCGCGGTCAGCAGGAACCAGTAGAGGACGATGCGTCGCGTCCACGCCCGCCCCTGCGCCGCGCGGGCGATCTGGTTGAGCGAATCCTCGATGCCCGCCACCAGCCAGATGGCGGTGAAGATCACCACCCCCACGCCCACCCAGCCCAGCGTGGCCAGGTTCACGCCGCCGGCCTGGGCCACCAGCTCCTTGATCCAGTCGCCCAGGGCGGCGTTCCCGCCTTCGCGCACCACCTGGATGGAATCGAACCCGAGCGAGCTCACGATGGCCGCCACGTACTCCGGGAACTCGCTGCCCATGATGCTCCGCGCGGCGATGGTGGCCACCACCAGCACCGGCACCAGGCCGAGCAGCGTTCGGTACGCCAGGGAGGCCGCCATCTGGGTCAGGCGGTCCTGCTGGATGCGATCCACGAAGGTCTTGACGAAGGCGAGCGGCTCCGGGAGGCGCCACCCGCCGATGGTGACGGGCGCGGCGGGCGCACCCGGCGGTTCCGAGGGCATGGGCGGAGTGTAGGGCTGGCGGGGGAGGCCCGCCTGCGAACCGCGGCGGCGCTCACTCGACGCCCAGGAAGAGTCCCCAGCGCGTGCTCATCTCCGGCTTCGCATCGTCCGCGGCACCGGTGACCACCGTGGTGCCCGCGCGGCGCCCGGAGGAGAACGTGCTGGCGGCGCCGCCGCGCTTGAAGAGCAGGCTGAAGCTCAGGCAGCGGCAGGTGCTGAAGTGGTACTCGTTGCTGCCGCCGGCACCCTGCACGCCGGCCCCGCGGGCCACCATCCGGTCCGTGCCGCCAAGGTCCGCGAGCACGCCGATCGCCTGCTGCGCCGCGGCGCCCTGCGAGAGCCCGTCCGCCTGGTAGGAGTCGTCGCCGCCGGCATCCACCAGCATCGCGGCGCTCTCGTCCCACGCCGCCCCCTGGCTGGCGGCTGTGCGGCCGTAGTAGGTGTCGTCGCCCGCATCCTCCAGCAGGGCGCCGAAGGCCTGGTGGGCCGCGAAGCCCTGGGCGTACCGGTCGCCGCGGAGGAGGTCGTTGCCGGCGGCGTCACGGAGGACGCCCAGCCCGAAGAAGTAGCCGCCGCCCTGGCTGAACTCGCCGCTCTCGTAGCGGTCGTCGCCGGCGCGATCGATGAGCAGTCCCACGCCGCCCGCCGCCTGGCGCCGGACGCCGTAGCCCACCCCCTGGCTGAAGGCGCAGGAGGTGGCGGGGGTGCCGTAGACGCTGGGGACGCCGCCCACCTGGTAGAGGTCGTTCCCCGCCAGATCCAGCAGCACGCCCACGCCGCGCGGGCCGCCCACGCCCTGCGAGAGATAACGGGATCGATAGGTGTCGCCGCCGGCGCAATCCACCAGGGCCGCCGCGCCCCAGAGGGCCGCCCCCTCGGAGAACGCACCGCCCTCGTAGACGTCGTCGCCCGCTTCGTCCACCAGGAGCCCGGCGCCGAAGCACGCGGCCCCCAGGGAGAGTCGCCCTCCCTCGTAGCGGTCGTTCCCCTCCAGGTCGCGGATCAGCCCCACGCCGAAGAAGCCGCCACCCGGGCCGACCAGGGCGCCGGGCGCCGCCGTGTAGAGGTCGTTTCCCGCCATGTCCAGGACGACGCGCGTGCCGGCCAGGGGGCATTCGCCCGCCGGCCACTCGTAGCGGTCGTCGCCTCCGGGATCGAAGACGGCGGCGATGCGGCTCATGTCGTAGCGATTGGGACCCGGGCCGCCCACCACCACCCAGCCCGCGCGGTCCAGCTCCTCCGCGCCCAGGATGGTGCCGGAGAAGGCGCCGCGGAGCCCCTCCGGGATCTCCGCGTCCGGCATGGCCTCAAAGCCGGCCCAGTCGCCCTGGAGCCGGAAGGCCACATCCGCATGCCCGATGGAGGCGGCCAGCGCCCGCAGTCCATCGAGGTCCAGCGTCGCGGCCCGCGCCAGCACCCGATCCACGGCCGCCGCATCCTCGCCCGCGGGCATGGGCGTGGCCACCGCCACGTCCACCACGTGGGAGACGGCGGCGTGGAACTCCGCATCGTCCGCCAGCGGTCCCAGGCACTCCCGACATCGTCGCCGTGCCTCCGCCGCCAGGTAGTCCAGGGCGTAGATGCCCTGCTGCGGCTCGCGAATGGTGATCGTTCCAGCTCCTTCCGCGGAGGGCGGCTCCATCCCGAGCGCCGCGTGGATGCAGCCGAGCGCCGCCTGCACCGGGCGCAGCGACGCGGAGACGCCCGGCGCGGTGAGACCGCGGGCGACCTCCGGAAGGGACCAGGGATCCCGGAAGAGGCCCGTCACCGGCGGCAGCACGCGCTCCGGCGGCACCTTGCCCGCGGCTGCGGCCAGGTTCCGTTCGACCGCGGTCAACCCCTCCAGGAGCGGCGTGCCGCGCAGGGCGTTCCCGAGCGGCGTCGCCGGATCGCGTGGCTGGAGGAGCGCTGGGCCCGCACCTGCGCCCGCCGGCGGCGCGGGCGGCGCGGGCGCCGCTGGAGCTGCCGGAGCCGCCGGCGCCGCTTGCGGCGCGGGCTCTCCAGCCTGCGGGAGCAGGATCCGGAGGGCAAGGAGAGTCACCGCAGAGGCGCAGGGCAGGGGGCTCATGAGGGACGCATGCTTGCCCACCAGGCCGCGCTCCGCAAGTGGCGGCCGGTCCGGCCGCGGAACCGCGGGCTCGTGCCGGCGCACTCGGCCCTACCATGGGGCCATGCGCCGGCGCGGCAAGCCCACCCATTCCTTCCAGGACGATTCGCGCGGGCCACGGCTTCAGCGGGTGCTGGCGGATGCCGGCGTGGGCAGCCGCCGGCACTGCGAGGAGCTGGTGGAGCAGGGATCGGTGATCGTGAACGGGGAGGTGATCGACGGCCTTCCCGCCTGGGTCGATCCCGACAACGACCGCATCGAGGTGGAGGGCCGCCCGCTGCGTCCCTCCCAGCGCCACGTCTACGTGATGCTCTTCAAGCCCAAGGGGGTGGTCACCACGAACGACGACCCGGAGGGCCGCACCCGGGCCGTGGATCTGGTGCGGCATCCGTCGGGGGCGCGCCTGTACCCGGTGGGACGGCTCGACATGGATTCGAGCGGCCTCCTCCTCCTCACCAACGACGGCGAGCTGGCCAACCGGCTCACCCATCCGCGCTACGAGGTCCACAAGGTCTACGAGGTGACGGTGGGCGGCACGGTGGCGGAGGACGCGCTGGAGGAGCTGCGGCGCGGCATCTGGCTCCCGGAGCGGGAGCGCGACGGCGCCCGCACCAGCCGCTCCTCGCTGGAGGTGCTGGAGCGGGACCGCACGCGAACGCTCCTCCGCATGGAGCTGCGCGAGGGCCGCAACCGACAGATCCGGCGCATGATGCTCTCGCTGGGACATCCGGTGAAGAAGCTGCGACGCATCGCCATGGGCCCGCTGCGCCTCAAGGGCGTGGCCATGGGAGAGTGGCGGGATCTCACCGCGCAGGAGGTGGACCAGCTCCGCAAGGCCGCCTTCGCGACGCCTGCGGAGCGCATGGCCCGTGCGGCACGGGAGCCCCGCGGCACGGCGGGGAGCAGCGGCGGCGCTGCGGCACCGCGGGAGCGCCGCAGCCGCGGCGCCCGGGACTTCGCCCGCACCAGCCGCAAGGACCTGCGCTACCGGGGCCGGGGACCCGGAGAGCACCCGTCGCGTGGCGGCCGTTGAAGCCGGCCCGCCCTCGCCCTACCCTGACGCCATGCCCCAGTACGAGTACGTCTGCGAATCCGACGGCGAGGTTATCACGCTCCTGCGTCCCATGCGGGATGCGGATCGCCCGGTGGAGGACCCCAGCGGCCGCGGGCGAACGTTCGTCCGCAAGCACAGCGTCTTCGGCGTCGCGGGTTCCCCCGTGGGCGCCACCCACGTCCACACCGGTGGCTGCTGCCCCTGCGGGAAGTCCGCAGGCCAGTGCGGCAACTGACCCGGACGCCACGACCACGATGCTCCTCCATGGCGTCGACTTCTCCGGCGCCGACGATGGCGGCGGCCACAAGATCCGCGTGGTGACGCGCGAGCTCCCGGATCCCGGGACCCAGCGCCCCGCCGGCACCTCGCCGCCGGAGCTCCGCAACCAGGGCCGCTTCGACCGCCGCTCGCTCCTGCGGCTCATCGAGCGCAGCGCCGAGGATGGCCAGCGTCATCTCTGGCGCGTCGACGCGCCGTTCGGGCTCCCCGTGGAGACGCTGGACGCCCATGGCCTGGCCGGCTGGGCCGATGCGGTGCGCTGGATGAGTGCCGCCGGATCCCCGCGGGCGTGGCGCGGCCTGATGCGGGACACCTCCCGCCGCGAACCGCGCCGCCACTGCGACGACGCCTTCCGCGCCCCCATGGCCCCCATGAACCTCCGCGTCTTCAAGCAGACCTGGACCTGCATGGTGGAGCTGCTGGAGCCGCTCGGGCGCGCAGGCATCTCCATCGAACCCATGGCCCCCCGCGCGGGCGCCTCCGTGGTGATCTGCGAAGGCTGCCCCGCCTCCGCGCTCGCGGCCCGCGCCCTTCCCGTGCGCGGCTACAAGGGCGCCGGGGATCCGCCGCGGGCACGGCGGGAGGAGATCCTCTCGGCGCTCGCGCGGCTCGGCGTTCGAATGCCGCCGCCGATGCGGGCGGAGGCCGCTGCGGACCAGGAGGGGGATCTGCTGGACGCGATCGTGCTCACCACGGATCCCTTCCAGGCCGTGCCGCCGGCGGACGCGCTCCGCGAGGCGTGGATCTACTGACGCCCGGAGCGCGCGTGCGGAGGCCGCCCCGTCCCCGCGCCGCCACCCGCCCTCACACCCCGCGAGTCGCTGGATCCCAGATGAACTTGTGCAGCTGGAGCTGCATCCGCACGGGCAGGCGGTCCGCCAGGATCCACTCCGCCAGCTCCTTCGGCGGCAGGCCGGGGCAACCCGCGATCTCCAGGCCCTTGGCCTGCTGGAACACCGGGCTCATCAGCACCGCGCCCACCGCCTCCGCGAGCGGCACGCCGCGGACGCTCCGCTCCTTCAGCACGCTCCGGGCCCATTCGTAGTCCTCGCGGCTGGTGAGCACGAACTTCACCTCGTCCCGCCCGTGGAGGAGATCCAGGTTGCTCCAGAGGTTGCGGCGGCATTCGCCGCTGCCGGGAGTCTTCAGGTCCATGATGCGGATGGCTCGCGGGTCGCACGGCGCCAGGTCCACGGCGCCGGAGGTCTCGATGAGGACCGTGAATCCGCGGTCCGCCAGCTCCCGCACCAGCTGGAACGCGGCCGCCTGCGCCAGCGGCTCCCCGCCGGTCAGCTCCACCAGCGGACATCCGATGCGCTCCACCTCCGC
This sequence comes from Phycisphaerales bacterium, assembly GCA_046350535.1. Lineage (GTDB taxonomy): Bacteria > Planctomycetota > Phycisphaerae > Phycisphaerales > SM1A02 > VGXK01. The sequence continues at coordinate 2,640,456 of JAXMAG010000001.1, read as the reverse complement.
AAGCACGTCCTCGAGCGGGCGGATGCGGCCTTCGCGGAAGGCGTACTCCGTGTCGCAGTAGCTGCAGCGGAGGGGACAACCGGAGAGGCGCACGAACGTGCACGGCACGCCCACCCGCGTGCTCTCCCCCTGGATGCTGAAGAAGATCTCGTTGACTCGCAGGGTGGACATGGCCGGTGGCGGCGTGCGGCGGGTTCAAAGACAACGCGGAGGCGACCCGACGGGCCGCCTCCGCGTGAATGCCCAGAAGAGGACTCGAACCTCCAAGGGTGTTACCCCACCAGCACCTCAAGCTGGCGCGTCTGCCAGTTCCGCCATCTGGGCATGGGTCGGGACGGCCAGTATAGGAGCGGCGGCGGCTCCGGCAAGCGGCGGGAGCGGCCCGCGGAGGGTCCGCCGGAATGGAAAGCGGCCCGCCTCGGGTGAGGCGGGCCGCCGGGGTGCGTCAGGGGAGCCGGAGTGGCCGGCGGGTTCAGCCCCAGTTGGCGATCAGGAGTCCCAGGTCGGCGCCGTCGGTGGTGCCGTTGCCGTTCAGATCGCTGGCGCCGGGCTGGCCCCAGCCGGCGATCAGGAGACCGAGATCGGCGCCGTCCACGTGGCCGTCGCCGTTGATGTCGCCCACGATGGCCGCGGTGCAGTCCGTGGCGGTGACGGTCACGTCATCCACCGCAGCCTCCACCAGCGAGCCGCCGTTCGCGGCCAGGTCCTGGCCGCGGAAGCGGACCCGCATGGTCGCGGTGAGCGTGACGAAGTCGTTCAGCCGCCAGCTCTTGAAGACCCAGCCGCTGGTGCTGGCGGAGACGTTCTCCATCGTGACCCACGTGGAGCCGTTGTTGTTGGACACCTGGATCGGGAAGACCTCGGTGTTGGGGTTGGAGCCCGCATCGTTGCTGTAGGCGATCCACGCGGAGAAGTACGCCTCATCCGCGCCCGCGAGGTTGATGAGCGGAGAGACCAGACTGGTGGTGCCACCGTCGATGTCCGCCTCGCCCAGGGACCCGCCGGAGCTGCCCTGGCCCGTCACGGCGCACATGGTGCCGGCCGCCGTGTGATCGTTCTCCGGCTGGGCGCCGGTGCCCACCGGATCCACGCGGACCCACTGGCCGGTGGTGGCGTCATCGCCGGCGGCGCCGTAGCCCCAGCCCTGGTCGGTCTCGAAGTCATCGGAGAAGACCGTGGCGACGCTCGCCGCGATCGGTGCGGAGTAGATGGTGGCGGGGGCGTTGGTGGGGTTGTTGGCCGTTCCGCCGCCCTGCACGCTCGCCTGGAAGTAGTACTGGAGCTGGCCCGGGCAGCTCACCGCGGGGATGGTGGCGGTGTAGGAGTTGGCCGCACCCTGGCTCATGGCCTGGACGGTGAACGCGCCGCTGTTGCCCACGCGGTAGAGGAACTTGCCGCTGCCGGCCACGGGCTGGGACGCCAGCGCGGAGACGTTCACCGCGATGGTCTGGCCGCCGGCCGGGCTGACGGAGGCGGGAAGCCCGTTGGGGAAGGTGAACTTCAAGGCACTCAGCGCCGGCGCCGGGAGGTTGTGGAGGCCGAACGCCTGGGCGATCAGGTCGTAGTCCGGGCTGCCGTCCGTGGGGTCGGCGTTGTCGTCGTTGAGGGTGATGAAGTCCAGCGTGATGTCGGCGGCGATGTTCGACTGCCCCGCGTGGAGGAGCACGCTGTTGATCGCCAGGGACGAGAGACGGGAGGACCAGTCCGAGGGGTACCGGGGCTCCATCAGGAGCCGGAGGTCCCAGACGCAGCCGGAGAGGAGCTGGCCGCAGGCGTGGATCTCCGAGCCGCAGCTGGAGCAGCCGCTCGACTGGTACTGGCAGCCGTTCTGGGCGTCGCGGATGCCGTTGTTGCAGTTGTTGAAGCCGATCGCCAGCTCATGCGTGTCGGAGACCAGGACGCTGAGCGTGTCGCCCAGGCCCTCGCCGTAGGCGCCCTGTCCGGAGCCGCCCTTGTCCACCACGTTGTGGCCGTACTCGTGGTGCACCACCGTGCTGAAGGCGGTGTTGTTGCAGCTGCCGCCGGAGGCATAGAAGTTGATGGTGCTGTTCTGGTAGAAGGCGTTGCACGTGGACGCGATGTTCACGTTGATGGGGAAGCCGGCCTGCGAGGAGATGCTCGGGTACGCCGGGTTGGCCGCCACGACCAGGTCGCGGGCGATGTTGGCGTGCAGGTACGCGTTGACCTGGGCCCGGTCCGTCTCCAGGCTGTTCAGCGGGTTGTGCAGGAAGGTGCCGTTGCTGCCGCTGGCCATGGGGGCGGTGAGGGAGAGGTTCGAGCCCGCCTGCGTGGCCGTGGTGAAGAACTGGCCGGAGATGGTGCTGGTCACGTTCAGCGTGCCGCCGCCGGAGTAGGGAAGCACGAAGTTGCCGTTGGCGTCGGCGTAGGCGGTGATGGTGTTGCCGCCGTTCGGCGCTGTCACCTTCGCGTACGGGAGCCCGGTCGGCACCTCGGGGGACTGCGGGCAGGCGTCCGCGGCCCAGCCCTGGGTGCAGTTGGCCTGCACGGCGCCGGTGATGTCCGCGTAGCAGATCTGGTTCTCCTGGTAGAGGATGCTGCCGTCGGCCGCATCCACCACAAAGAGGTCGTCGCGGTGGGTGGAGGGATCGGCGCCGGAGCCGGCTTCCGCCTCGAACATCACGGCGAGGCGGGCGGTCTCGGGCTTGTCGTCGATGCCGGCCCAGATCACGTACTGCGCCGGGCCCACGCGGGGACGGGCGCGGAACTGCGAGAGGGCCTGACGGGTGTAGACGGAGGGATCAGGGTTCGAGGGCCGGGCCGTGAGGGTGGCGGGAAGGTTCCCGAGGTCACGGAGGGTGCTGGAGACGTGCACCAGCGGGAAGCCCGCCTGGTTCGCCACCACGCCGGTGAGGTACGCGCGGAAGACGGGGACGCCCGCCACCTGCTGCGTGAAGTACACGGCCGTGAACTTGTACTCGCCGGTGAGCTCGTCCGGCATCAGGGGCTGGAGGTGGGCATTGCCTTCCAGCGGGCCGCCGGGGACCAGGTGGTCCGCCGGGACGCCCCACATCATGCTGTGCTCCTTGATGAAGGCGCTCACGCTGCGGGAGGGCGTGGTGCCGGTGGCCATGGCGCGGCCGGCCACGCGGGAGAGGTGTCCGTTGACGTCGACGAAGATCGCGGAGGGGTTGGTGCCGAGGAACGAGTCCCGGGCCTCGCCGAGTGGCGTGGGGATGGACGGAACCGCCTGCCCGAAGGCGAGGCAGGCCGTGGAGAGGGCGGCGGTACAGCCGACCAGGAGGATGGCGGACATCTTCATCGGTAGGGGTCTCTCTGAGGGGTCCTTGGGGAGGCTGGCCGCATGCCCTGCACCAGCCTGGAAACCGATTGTTCACCGATTCCTCCGGGATGGCAAACGGATTGCCGCGCTTTCCCGGACCCAGCCGGCCGCACCCCGTACCATCGCCGGCATGAGCGAGCGGAAGGCCCGAGAGCCGGTCATCGAGAATCGTGCCGCCAGGCACGACTATTCGATCGGCGACACCCTCGAGGTGGGCCTGAAGCTCCTCGGGTCTGAGGTGAAGTCCGTCCGCGACGGAAAAGTGAGCCTGGCGGAGGGGTTCGTCACGGCGCGGGGGGAGCCGCCCTCGCTGGAGCTCCACCGCGTGCACATCTCGGAGTACCCGCCGGCCGGGGCGGCCCGCCAGCACCCGCCGATGCGGGTTCGCACGCTTCTGGCCCACGCCCGCGAGATCCGCAAGCTGGCGGTGGAGGTGCAGGCGAAAGGGGCCAGCCTCGTACCCCTCAAGATCTACTTCAAGTCGGGAAGGGCAAAGCTTCTGGTCGGCGTGGGGCAGGGTCGCAAGAAGGCGGACAAGCGCCACGCCATCCGGGACCGCGAGATGAAGCGGGAGATGGAGCGGGGGATGGGTCGTCGCGGCTGAGCGCCGAGCGGCGCGGGCGGTTGCCGCGGCGCGTCAGGGGCTGGGCAGCAGGATGGTCCGGCCGTGCTCGTGGTCGCGCTTCCCTGCGATGCACTCCACGATCACCTCCGCCACCGCCTCCGGCTTGAGGGCCCGCTCCGGCGGCAGCACGTGGGCGGGAAAGTTCTTCCGCAGGAGCGGCGTCTCCACCGCGCCGGGATTCACGCAGAACGCCCGCACGCCGATCGAGCGGCCCTCCCGGGCGCAGCTCCTGGTGAAGCTGTCCAGGGCGGACTTGCTGGCGGCGTAGGCGAAGAACCCCGGGAATGGATCGCTCGTCCCGAGCGTGGAGACGTTCACCACGCATCCGGACTTCTGCCGGCGGAAGATGGGCCACGCCTGCACGATGAGGAAGGCGGGGCCGAAGGCGTTGATGCGGAACGTCTCCTCCAGCACCTCCTCGGTCGTCTTCTCGATGGGCAGGAGCGGCGCCACGCCGGCGCTGTTCACGATCGCGTCGATGCGGTCGAATCGCTCCATCGCCTGATGCACCACCGCGGCCGCGTGCTCCGCGTCCTGGAGATCCGCCGTGGCCACCATGGCGTCCGCCCCGGAGTCCCGCACCGCGTCGAGCGTGTCCAGGAGCTTGGCCTCCGTGCGCCCCACGAGGACCAGCGCGTGTCCGAGGGGGGCCAGCATCTCCGCGGTGGCCCGTCCGATGCCGCTTCCAGCACCGGTGATGATGGTGACGTGACGCTCCACGGGGTCTCTCTCCACTTCAGCCTGCGCCCACCAGCCGCATCACGTCGTTGTAGAAGGTGAGCAGGAAGAGGCACGCCAGGAGGCAGAGACCGGCCAGCGTCGCGGCCCCCTGGACCCGCGGCGGCGGCGGTCGCCCGGTCAGCTTCTCGTAGACCAGGTAGAGGAACATGCCGCCGTCCACGATCGGCAGCGGAAGGAAGTTCAGCACCGCGAGGTTCACGCTGATCATCGCCAGGAAGAAGACGACGTACATCAGCCCGCGATCCGCGACGGTGGTGCCCGCGTGCACGATGCCGACCGGCCCGCGCAGCTCCTTGACGGCCACGCTGCCGCGCACCAGGCGGTCGATGGTGAGGTACGTCAGCTGCACCAGCCGCCCGGTCTGCTGGAACCCCATCGCCACGGCGCGGAGCGGATTCCCGTCGGCGCTGAGCGTCACCATGAGGGGTTCGAACGCTCCCGGCGGGAGCGACGCCGACCACGCGAGCGCGGCGACGGCCGCCGCATCCGCCTCCTCCACCCGGAGGGAGACCGTGCGGCTGCCACCATCCGGCAGCGCCACCTGCAGTTCGACCTGCCGCGGGAAGGCCCCGCCGCCGGCGAGGGCGGCGCGGAGCGCCTCGCGGATCTCGCGCCAGTTCGAGACCGGCCGGTCCGCGACCCGCTCCACGCGGGAGAGAGCCGGGAGCTCCAGGGCCGCCGCGGGCGTGGGCGCGGAGGACTCCGTGCCGTGGTCGGACACCGCGACGGCGTCGATGCACTCGGCGAGGAGCGGCACGCCCTCCGCGTACCCGAGCTGGATGCCGATCAGGCCGTCACTGCCCACCGGCGTCACCAGGTCCAGCGTGCGGCCGCCGCGCAGCACCCGCAGGGAGAGCGTCTCCCCGGCCCGCGGCGCCGCCAGTCCCGCGACGTCTCCCGGGCGCGGGCCGTCCATGTCGCCCACGCGGAGGAGGACGTCACCATCGTGCAGGATCCCGTAGGCGGGCGCCCGCGGCAGCACGCGCTCCACGCGGGCCAGCGGGGAGAGCCCCAGCAGGCCGCGGTGCGCCATCTTCACGCCGTCCGCGCGGGCCGGCGTCGTCATCCACTGGAGCTCCGGATCCACCGGAAGCGGCGCCGTCACCAGTCGCCCGTCCGGGGATCGCCACTCGGTCGGGATCGGGTTGCCGCCGCTCGCGGCCGCGGCGGCGCGGAGATCCTCCGCCACCACCACGGGACGGTCGCCGGCCTTCACCAGCGTCCATCCGGGGCCCACGCCGTGGCTGGCCAGGCCGGTGCGCTCCAGCAGCTCCTGCACGGTGCGCACGCTCTCGCGGTCCGCGAGGAGCGTGGTGTCGCTCGCGGGCGCCACGTCGAGCGTTCGCAGGCCGACGCCCGGGCGGACCTGCGGTGTGGCCGTGATCTCCAGGAGTTCGGGTGTGCCCGGCCGCGCCACCTCCATGGAGAGGGACGTGCCGGGACGACTCATGGCCGCCGCGATCTGGATGTCCGCGAAGGTCCGGGTGGGGGAGCCGTTGATGCTGACGATCCGGTCCCCGGGCCGAAGTCCGCCGGGATTGGCGCCCGCTGCGCCCACCACCGGGGCCTCGAAGCGCACGCCGGCCAGGAACGCCACCATGAAGAGGCCGATCGCGAGCACCAGATTCATCACCACGCCCGCTGAGATGACCACCATTCGCTTGCCCACCGGCGTGCGCTGGTAGCTGCGCGGATCTGCGCTCGTGGCGGCGGGATCCAGGTCGTCCTGCCCCAGCATCCCCACGAATCCGCCCAGCGGGAGGAGGCGCAGGGAGTACTCGGTCTCGCCGATCCCGTGCTGGGTCAGCTCCGAGTCCGACATGAGGGACGCGGGCTTCCCGAAGCGGGCGGCCACCACCGGCTCCGTGCTTCCCAGCCGGGCTCCCACGCCACGGCGCCAGCTCACCAGCACCGGCCCCATGCCGATCGCGAAGACGTGCACCCGGATCCCGGCCCACTTGGCGGCCAGGAAGTGCCCGGCCTCGTGGACCGCGATGAGCAGTCCGAAGCCCAGGACGATCAGGAGCAGGTTGCTGCCGGTGGAGAGGAGTTCCATGCGCGGGCGATCCGCCGCAAGCCTAGCTGTGCCGGGCCGGCGCGGGCGACGGCCGCGAACGGGCCGCCTCGCGGCGGACGAATTCCCGGGCCCGCGCATCCGCGTCCACCACGTCCCGCAGCGAGGAGAGCGGCGGCGCCTCCACGCTCTCCAGGGCGCCCGCCACCAGGTCGGTCATGCATCCGAACGACACCTCGCCCGCCAGGTAGGCCCGCACGGCCTCCTCATTGGCCGCGTTGAGGACGGCGCCGGAGGTGCCGCCGCGCCGCACCACCTGCCAGCCCAGGCCGATGGCGGGGAAGCGTTCGTGGTCCACCGGCTCGAACGCGAGCGAACGCAGCCGCGTCCAGTCCAGCTGCGGGGAGCAGCCCGGGAGCCGCTCCGGCCACGCGAGCGCGGAGAGGATGGGCAGCTTCATGTCCGGCGGCGAGAGCTGGGCGATGACGGAGCCATCCTGGAACTCCACCAGGCCGTGCACCACGGACGCGGGATGGACGATGGCGTCGATGCGCTCCGCGGGCAGGTCGAAGAGCCAGTGGGCCTCGATGACCTCCAGGGCCTTGTTCATCATGCTGGCGCTGTCGATCGTGATCTTGGGGCCCATGCGCCAGGTGGGATGCTGCAGGGCCGCGGAGGGCGGGGCGCTGCGGAGCGCGTCCCGCTCCCAGGTCCGGAAGGGGCCGCCGCTCGCCGTGAGCACGATGCGCCGGACCTCCCGCGGCGCACCGGAGCGGAGGCACTGGAAGATGGCGTTGTGCTCGCTGTCGACGGGCAGGAGCGGCACGCCGCGCCGGGCCGCCGCCGCGGTCACCAGTGCGCCGGCGGCCACCAGCGTCTCCTTGTTCGCCAGGGCGATGGGGCAGCCGCGTTCGATCGCCGCGAGGGTGGGGGCGAGTCCCGCGTATCCCACCATGGCGGCCATCACCACGTCGCCCGGCCGGGCGACGGCGTCCACGAGCGCCAGGGCGCCGTCCGCGCCGCGATGGAGCGTGCAGCCCGCGGGCAGATCCGGCGCGTCACCCTCGGCCAGGGCCAGGTGCCGCACTCCCATCTCCCGGGCCTGCGCCGCCAGGGCTTCGCCGCTGCGGCCGGTCGCCAGGCCGACCACCTCCACGGCGCGACCCATCCCCCTCAGGTGGCGCACCACCTCCAGCGTGCTGCCGCCGATGGAGCCGGTGGAGCCGAGGATGATCAGTCGCAGCGGGGCGCCGGAGTGAGCGCTCATCGATCGTTGTACTTCACGTTGGGTCCGAGCTTCCGGGTCACGCGGCCGTAGAGGCCGCGCGGCGTCGCGGGCTTGGGGCTCTGGCTCACGGTGGGCGTCGGGGTGGGGGCCGGTGCCGCGGGACGCGGAGACTCCGGCCACGCGCCGCCCTGGCTGCCGGCGGAGTTGGCGTTCGAACCGCCACCGCCGCCGCCGCCGTTTCCTTCGCCACCACCGCTGCCGCCGCGACCGCGCCGTCGGCGCCGCCGCTTGCGGCGGCCGCCGCCCTCGCCGCCTTCGCCGCCGGCGTGGCTGCCGCCGCCGGCGCCGCGCTCACCTGCCTGCGGTCCGGGCGCAGCGCCGCCGCGCCCGCCGGCGGGCTGGCCGCCCTGCGCATGACCGCCCTGGCCGGCATCGCTGCCGCCGTTGCCGCCGCCGCCGTTGCCGCCACTGCCGCCGCGACCGCGCCGCCGGCGCCGCCGCTTGCGGCGACCGCCGCCCTCTCCGGGCTGCCCGGGGACCTGAGCGCCATCGCCGCCTTCGCCGTTCTCGCCCTCCTGCCCATCGTCGCCGTCGGCTGCGCCGCCCGTGGCCACCGGCGCGGGTGGAGGAGGCGGCGGCGGTGCGTAGATGGAGATCGCCACCGCCACCCACTCGGAGGGCAGCGTGGACATGTGGTTCTTGGCGTCCAGGGGCATCTCGGCCGTGGCCCGCTCGCGCAGGGCCGCCAGCAGATCCTTGCTGGTCACGCCGAACTCCTTGGCCAGCAGATGCACGCGCCGCGGCTCCGGTGGCGGCGGCGGTGGTGGCGGGGGCGCCGGGGCCTCCGCGCGAACCGCCTTCGCGCCGACCGCGCCCGCCGCGGTCTCCACGGCCTCCGCGCCGTCCGCGCCGCGACCGCGCCGGCCGCGACGACGGCGCCGGCGCCGCCGACCGCCTTCGCCTGCTTCATCCTGGGACGCGCCGTCCGCGGCGCCGTCCGCGCCGACCTTCGCCGCCTGCCGCGCCGCGGCCTTGGCGGCAGCCGCCTCCGCCTCCGCGGCCTTGCGGGCCGCCTTCTCCGCGGCTTCGCGGGCCCGGACCTCGGAGAGGGCGCTGGGCTCGTCGTCGCGCACCTCCGGCAGGTCGTCGAACCCGCCGGCAAGCGCCATGGCCGTCGCATCCGCGGGGGCCGGTCGGCGGCGGCGACGGCGCCGGCGTCCGCCGCCCTCCGTTCGCTCCTCCTCGGCCGCAACCGCAGGCCCGCGCGCCACGGGCTCCTCCAGGTCCTCCGGCGGCTCCACCGGCAGGTCCTCCAGGCGCGGCGGCTTGGGCTGGCTGACGCGGCTGATCTCCACGTCCGCGCCGCGGTCGTCGTAGGCGTAGAGGTCCACGCGGTCCACGGAGAGCGCCTCGCTGATGCGCACGTCCACGCGCCGCCCGGTGCGCCGTTCGATCTCGTAGAGCCGCTCCCGCTTGCTGGAGAGGAGGACGCTCGCCACCTTCACGGAGCAGACCATCTCCACGCGGTGGATGCGTTCGTGCTCCAGCAGGGCCTGCACCTCCCGGAGCGCCTCCGCGGCGGTGGATTCCGGGATCTTCACGCTGCCCGTGCCCGTGCAGTGCGGGCAGTCCATGAAGTGCATCTTGTGGAGGCTGGGCCGCATGCGCTGGCGGGTGAGCTCCACCATGCCGAATTCGCTGATCGGCAGCACCGTGGTCTTGGCCCGGTCGCGGCGGAGGTTCTCGCGGAAGCGCTCCTCGATCTCGCGGCGGTGCTTGTGGGAGCGCATGTCGATCAGGTCGCACACCACCAGGCCGCCCAGCTCGCGCAGCCGCAGCTGCCGGCAGATCTCCTCCACCGCCTCGCGATTGGTGTTGAAGGCGTTGGTCTCGCTGTCGCGGGCGGAGCGGCTCTTGCCGCTGTTCACGTCGATCGCCACCATCGCCTCGGCCTGGTCGAACACCAGAGCGCCGCCGCTCGGCAGCGGCACCTCGCGGGCGTGGATCTGCATGATCTGGCGCTCCACGCCGAAGGCATGGAAGATGGGCGCCGCCCGGTCGTAGTAGAGGACGCGCGGCGGATCCTTGGGGAACGCCACCTCCAGGAAGAGGTTGGCCCGATCCCACGCCGCCTCCGTGTCCACCACGATGGTGTGCACGCTGTCATCCACCACGTCGCGGATGGTGCGCACCAGGAGATCGCTCTCGGTGTAGAGCTCGCACGGGGCGCCGGAGCGCTCCATGCGCTTCTCCATGGCCTGCCACAGCCGCGTGAGATAGGTGGCGTCCCGCTGCAGCTCCGTGCGGCTGCGGTCGAAGCCCGCCGTCCGCAGGATGAAGCCGAACCCATCCGGCAGATCCAGGGAGTCCAGGATCTTCCGCATCTCCCGCCGCTGGTCCTCGTCGTCCACCTTGCGGCTGACGCCGACGTTGTCCATCTCCGGCATCATCACCAGCAGGCGGCCGGGGATGCTCAGGTAGCTGGTGAGCGTGGGACCCTTGGTCCCGATGCCCTCCTTGATCACCTGCACCAGGACCTCCTGGCCGCGACGCAGCGCCTCCTGCATGGGCGGGCGGTCGCGGCGCGGGATCTTGCGTCCCACGGACTCGCTCCGCTCCGCGCCGGGGAAGTAGCGCGGGTGCAGGTCGCTGATGTGGAGGAAGCCGTTCTGGCTCTCGCCGAAGTCCACGAACGCCGCCTGGATGGCGGGCTCCACGTTCGTGACGCGGCCCTTGTAGATGTTGCCGACGTTGGTGGCGCTGGCCGCCCGCTCCGCGAAGTACGCGTCGAGGCGTCCGTTGCGCACCAGGGCGATGCGCATCTCGTCGCCCGGGACGTCGTTCACCAGCATGATGGTGTCGGCCTGCCGGCGACCTTCGCGCGGCTCATCCTGGCCGGAGACCCATGCCTGGGAGGCGCCGTCCGCGCGCGGCTGCCGCAGGCCGTCCTTGTGGAACTCGGAGTCCGCGTCCGCGTCCACCGCGGAGCGGGCGCCCGGCAGGGACTCGCCGATGCCCGCGGGCTCGGAGACCTCGATGGCACCATCCGCCGCCGGGGGCGCGAACGGTCCGGCGCCGCGCTCGTCCTGGAATCCCGCCGCAGGCTCCGCGAAGGGCGACCCCGCGTCGAAGCCCTCTCCGGCGTCCGCGAAGAACGGCGCCCCGGACTCCGGCGGCGGCACCTCGGCGCCACCGTCGTCGCGCGCCGGGATGGCGCCGAGATCCTCGACGCTCGCCGCGTCCGGGAGCGGCGGCTCCCCGGCAGCCGCGGGGCGCGCGGCCTCGCGTTCGTCATCCGTTCTGGGTGGTGCCACTCCCCACGGCGCGTCCCCGGGTCCCCCCGATGCCCCCGCGCCCCCCTGGAATGCGTGTCCGTCCTGCGTCTGATCCGTAGTGCTGTCTGCCACGACTGTCCTTCTGTCGCCTGGAGGCGACGGTTCGTGGCGGACGCGCGGGTTCGGGTTCACCCAGGCGGCGCGGGGCAGCACCCCGGCAGGGCCGTGGGTGGTGAACCGGTTCGACTGTGGAGAAATCCGAGTGTCACGAGCGTTCCGCCATGGACTCCGTCAGGGGGAAGGGCCCACTCGCCATCTCGGCGGGGCCGCGCCACACGCTGCGGGGTCCGGGTTGTTCTGGTCCTAGACGGCGGTCCAACCGCCGAAGGTGTCCGGGTCAATCCTCCTCAACTCGTCCCGGAGATACGTCTGTATCTGCCGTTCCGAGTCGAACGAGCCGGCCTTTCTGGCCACCCGTTCGCAATGGTCCATGTCCACCGATCTCACGACCCGCTTCACGAGCGGGATCTGCGATGGAACCATCGAGAGTGTACGCAATCCCATTCCCACGAGCAACATCGTGTACAGCGGGTCCCCGGCGATCTCCCCGCACAGACTGGCGTCGATCCCGGCGTGCCGGGCCGCCCGGATGACCCCCTTCACCAGGTGGAGCACGGCGGGGCTGGCGGCGGTGTAGAGGGAGGCCACGCGCTCGTTCCCCCGGTCCACCGCCAGCGTGTACTGCACCAGGTCGTTGGTGCCGATCGAGAAGAAGTCGCTCTCCGCGGCGAAGACGCGGGCCATCAGGGCCGCGGAGGGCACCTCCACCATCATGCCGGTCTTCACGCGCGGGTCGAACGCGATGCCCTCCTCCGAGAGCTCCTCCGCCACGTCCGCCAGGATCATCTTGGCCTGCCGCAGCTCCATGAGGGTGGAGACCAGCGGGAACATCACCTTGATGGGTCCGGCGGCGCTCGCCCGCAGGATGGCGCGGAGCTGCGTCTTGAAGAGCGGCTGGTTCTGCAGGCAGTAACGGATGCTGCGGAGCCCCAGGAAGGGATTGCGCTCCGGCTCCTCCATCGCCTCCTGCGTGTACTTGTCGGCGCCCAGATCCAGCGTTCGAATGGTGAGCGGCCTCCCCTGGAGGAGCTCCACCGCGCGGCGGTACACCTGGTACTGCGCCTCCTCGTCCGGCGGATCCCGCCGCGTGAGGTAGAGGAACTCCGTGCGGAAGAGCCCCACGCCGTCTCCGCCGCTGGCGAGCACCGTCTCCACCTCCTCCGGGAACTCGATGTTGCCGAGGAGCTGCACGCGGCTTCCGTCCCGCGTGACCGCCTCCAGGCCCGAATCCTCCTGGAGCACGCGGCGGAGTCGCTGGCTCGCGTCGTGCCGGCGGCGATACTCCTCCAGCGCCGCCTCGTCCGGCCGTACCACCAGGACGCCGCTGTCCCCGTCGACGATCACCACGTCCCCGTCCTCGATGTCCTGCGTGGCTCGCTGGCATCCCACCACCGCGGGGAGGCCCAGGGCGCGGGCCACGATCGAGGTGTGGCTCGTCTGCCCGCCGGCGTCCGTGGCGAAGCCGATCACCTTGGTGCGGTCGATCGCCGCGGCCTGGCTGGGCGTGAGTTCGTGGGAGATGATGATCGCCGGCTCCTTGAGCGAAGCCAGGCGGCTCTGCGTCTCTCCCATCAGCTTGCCGAGCACGCGGCGCTCCAGATCCACCAGGTCGTTGGCCTTCTGCTCGAAGACCGCGTTCCCCATCCGGCTGAACTGCTCGATGAGCGTCTTGAGCTGCTCCGCGAGGGCATGCTCCGCGTTCACCTTCTCCGTGCGGATGCGACGGCGCATCAGGTCCAGCAGCGCCTTGTCCCGCAGGAGCCCCACGTGGAATCCGAAGATCTTGGCTGGCTCCGCCCCCAGCTCCCGCTCCGTGCGGTCCCGCAGGAGCGTCAGGTCCAGGGCCGCCTCCTCCATGGCCGCGTCCAGGCGCGCCACCTCCGCGTCCACCTCTCCCGGACCGATCTCCCTGTACGGGACGTGCCGCTCCGCCTCTCCGATGTGGAGGGCGCGGCCGACCACGATGCCGGCGCTGACGGGGATGCCCTTGATGAGTTCCATGCCAGACCTGCGGCCGGGCGCCCGGGCAGGCGCTCCGGGCGGAAGGCGCGGAGGGTCCGGCGGGGCGGTGCCGAAGCGGTCATCCTATCGTCGATCCGGGTGGCAGGGGGCCGCCGGAGGTCAGCGCGCGGGGCGGTGCTCCTGTCGCCGGTGATCCGGCCCGACGACACCCCGCTGCCGACCCGGGGCCTCGTGAAGGGCAGGGCGAAGGACGCCCGGTTCTGGTGCTCCCTCGGCGACTCGGCTCACCGCTACGCGGTCTTCGAGTACGCAACGGATCCAGAGTGCGCGGCTGCACGAGGAGGAGCCGTACCCCTACGTGAGCGACCTCCTGGAGCGGATGGCCGGGGACCGCGATCTGCCGGCGGCCGCCCGGGCGACGGACGGGGAGGAGATCCTCCGCGGGTCGCTGCAGGACGCGTGGATCAGCCGCCACCCGGCGAACACCTTCCGCTGGCGCGGTGAGGGGAGGTCGGACGCCTACTTTGGCCAGCGCTTCGTCAGCCTGCCGAAGTTTCGCCACAACCTCCGCCGGACGGCGGCGCTTCCTCCTGCCGCGATCCTTCATCGGAGACTCCTTTCGGCCCTTCGGGCCGCGAAAGTCTCTCACAAGGGGTGGACCGATGAGAGCGATCCCGTCACCGGGCAGGCGATGCGTCGGCGCGCATCAGAGGGAACCTGGCAGAATGTGAAATGTCGCGAGCCCGTTTCATCAAGCAGATCGCTCAATCGGTCCTGACCGAACGGCGGGGACCGACCGGGCGATTTCATACTTACTCCCACACTCAGGGCAGCGCCCTCCGGCGAACTGCGGATGACCGCAGTCAACGCAACGTCCCCGGCGTCGTCTGATCCGGGCGACAACGGCGCGCGTCCCTACTAACAACATGAGTGCCGTCGCGCCGAACCACGAAACATCTGCTAGAAGGCCTGCCCAGAGGGGGCGCACGGGAATCACGCGCAATAGTGCGTAGTACGCCGGCCCACCCGGCCACGGAGGTAGCGATGTTCTGACAGCTGACTCGGATCCCAGGAGGACCCACGTTCGGACAAGCTCATCACCCGACACAGCACAATCGACTTGTCCCCAGAAGGCGCGACATGGCCAGCCGGTCGCCACGGTTGACCGCACGATTCGCACGTTCTGCTGCCTCAACTCCGGCGCGCACTCAATGTCATACGTGGTCGCGCTAAATGCTTCGTTCTCATGCCACATGCCGAACAAGGGATCGGCCTTCTCCCCACTACCCGGAATGAACCATTCCCCCGTAAACCACGTACTGCCACTGGACCGCCACATTCTGCCGCTGAACACCCATCCGTTGTCTACATTCCTAAGAACGCTAGTTGGCGCGCGACACCCATTACGAGCATCGACGCACACGGCCGCCGCCCACGACGTGGCGATCGTCGCGATGACGCCGATTAGCAACGCACTAAGCAGGTGGCCAGGTGTTCGGGCGTCCATCGTACTGACCGGTGTACTCACTGCGATGCGCGGTTGCCCACACCAACTGACGCATATGCTGGGCCGTTTGGGTCGAACGGGAAATCGCCCGGCTTGTGATCACACATATAGCAAGCCCATCGCAAGCTCGCGATGTCAGATTCCAGGCCCTGAATTAACGCTTGCCATTTGGCCGCACAATCGGGAGGGACATTGGTACGCTGTGCCGACATCGCGCTCTGCGCGCACTGAAGCATGCACTCGTATACTGCCAACTCACTACAGGCACGGTTGCACGACATGGGCGCCCCAGGCTGTACGGCAGGATCGCCATCTGGGACCGCGGGGCTTGGAGTGCAGTCCTTCGCCGGGCTGCAGTCTGTTGGTGGACAGCAGGTACGCTTGAAGTGGAGTGCCTCACACGCGGGTGCGCATTGAAGGAATGCGTCCTTCAACGGCTTGCACGCCTCTGATCCCGGGGTTGGCGCCGACGGGATGCACTGGCATACAACTTGTTTGCCGTTGTCACAACCAGCGAGATACTGCGGCTGCTTTCCCCCAGCAGGCGGCTTGCACAACGAGTCGCAGCACTGGTTCTGGCCAGGAACATACGTCGGTGGCTGCTGCATGTCGGGCTGACTGGATGTGATGGCTACGACCGTACGAACCGGGGTGGACCCCGGGCACTCTCCCGGCCCACCATATCCCTGGCATCCAAGTCCAATGGCCAGCCCCATCGCATCTCGAACAGCGTTCGGCATACTGCCGACATACTGATAGAGGCTCGCCCCATCCACATAGCCGAGCGGATCGCGTCGCGTCCAGCGGCCGAGGGCTGCGTGATAAACGCGATTGCGAACATGCATGAGAAGATCGGTCGCGAAGTCTGATTCGTAGCCTGCATAGCCGAAACGGTTGCCGATGTTCGAGAGCTTGCCGACCCCGAGCGTGACGCCGGTGTTCCCGCTCGCGATCGCGGAGTCGCTCGCGTTGATCGTGCCGTCCAGGTTCAGGTCGTAGCGGACGCCCGATGGCGTGGGCGTGTACAGGCCGACGTCGGTCGAGTCGCAGGCGCCGTCGCCGTTCACGTCGCCCAGCGGGATGCCGAAGGCCACGCCATACGCCGAATACCGCGCCCGCTCCGCCACCTTTCCGTCGCTCGTCACCATCGCCACCACGTCGTGGCGCCAGTTCTGGCAGTAGTAGCGCTGCTGCTCGAGCGTCCCATCGCTCGCGCTCGTCCACGCGGTGTTCGCGTCGCGGTCGCGGAGCACCAGGTCGTCGATGTAGCTCGAGCCGCCGTGTCCCGAGTTCCCCGCCTGGTGGTGGAGGAAGCGCTCCTTGGGGCTCGAGTCCGAGCCGCGGTAGACCGCGGCCAGCCGCCAGCCCTCGTCCCAGGCGAAGAAGTACGTCGGGTCGTTCGAGTCCACGTCCCCGTCCGCGTCGGCGTCGTAGTGCTCGCTCGCGCGGAGGTTGTTCCCGTAGTAGGTGTACTCGGCGAGCAGCGAGTCGTCGCTGCGTTTCCTGAGTTCCTTCAGGCGGCCGAAGGCGTCGTACGTGTACTTCCAGGTCTGGCCGTCGTCCGTGAGGTTGCCTACGGCGTCGTGGGTGAGCGTGTAGTCCACCGTGGCGTTCGAGTCCACGTCCCGCGTGAGGATCTCGTTCGCCAGGCTGTGCGTGCGCGCTTCGTCGAGATCGCCGGTGTCTGTGAGCGTGCCGTTGCCGTTGAGATCGAGCTGCATCTCCGGCCAGTTGCCCGTCTGGCTGAGCGTCCAGAGCTGGCGACGGGTGCGGGACGAGATGCTCCCGCCCGAAAGCGTCCCCTCGTCCGCGTCCGTCAGCCGGTTCAGGCCGTCGTTGGAGTAGAGCACGTCGAAGCCAGTGTAGATGTTGTCCTCCACGGAGGCCACGTTCCCCGCCCGGTCGTACGCGACGTCAAGGTCCACGAAGTCCACATCCGTCGCGAGGTCCTTGGTCCAGCGGCTGGAGGTGATGCGGTTGAAACTGTCTCGATCCGGGTAGGTCACCTTCTGGAGAAGTCCCCCGGGAGGAGCTCGGCGAGTCGCCGGCACTCGTGCCCTTCGTCACGCCGTCTGTGTCGAGGGTGAAGCTGCTCACGAGCACGGTGTCTGGTCCCGACGTGCCGTGTCTCCGGACCGGTGGGCGTCTGGGTGGCTCTCGGCTGCTACCGTGCCGCCGGCCGCGACACGCTGCGGGCCCACCACGGACCGCTCCTGGTGGGCGTGCCGCTCCCGGCGGTGGCGGCGTCCTTGGCCGCGCTGCGCTTCACGGACCCGCAGGGCTTCCGCGCGCCTCGCAAAGGCGTCCGCCACGCCCTGCATCGGCTGGGGCGGGGATGCTCGATCGCGCAATCTCCCCGATCCAGCGCGACTCAACATCGTGGCGATGATCCGCGCATCCGGACCTCGGTGGCTCGACGATCGCCCCTAAAGGCCCCGGCTCCATCACTCCGAACGTGGCGTCGGGCGGGATGGCCTCCCGCACCCATGGGTGCGCGTGCCACGCCACCAAGTTGGGCGGCTCCGGCCGAAGGAACGCGAAACGCAAGTATGGTCACCGCCATCGCACGCGCGGCTCCAGTAGGTCGTGGGTGGGTGCAACGAGCGTAAGGTGGGCGCGTCCGTGTGGCTCGGCGGACTGCAGTCCGGGCACACTCGGGAATCCCGCCAGCCATGGCTGCACCGCGCGGGCCCGCGCCGGAGACCAGCCCGGCAGGGTGCTCACCCCTGATGGGCGAGCGGCGCTGCGCCGCCATCGAGTATGTGCCCATGCGGCGCGAGGCGTTCCAGCGATACCTCGACGACGGCCGGC
Organism: Phycisphaerales bacterium; assembly: GCA_046350535.1. Lineage (GTDB taxonomy): Bacteria > Planctomycetota > Phycisphaerae > Phycisphaerales > SM1A02 > VGXK01. Next base: position 2,622,872 of record JAXMAG010000001.1, on the reverse strand, counting down.
TCGAGATCGACAACAACGACTGCGAGCGGGCCCTGCGGTGCGTGGCGACCGGACGGAAGAACTGCCTGTTCTTCGGGAGCGCCTTCGGTGGCGAACGCGCGGTGAGGTGGTTCGTGCTGGTCGCTTCGGCCCGACTCGCGAAAGTCGAGCCGTGGCAGTGGCTCGTCGACGTGCTCACACGCCTGGCGGAGCTTCGTGACCAGGCGTCACCTCCGGAACAACTCGAGCACGAGCTCCGCTCGCTGCTCCCCCGGTCTGGCTCGCGCGCCACCCTGAGGCGAAGCTCCCCTTCGGCCGCTGATCCGCGATGGGAGCACAATCGCGAGCGATCCGGCGCTCACGGCACGCCTGGCTGAACGGCGGTGGCCCAACCCGCGGCGATCATCGCGGCGTTCGCATCCTGCGCGGTGAGCGCTGTGCTCACGGATGGATTCTGCGACCACAGCGATAGGATCGCGGTGGCGTCGTCCGGCACGGGCTCGTTCGCGCGAAGCGCGATCCGTTTTGCGGCGAGCGCGCCGCGAAGATCGAGGAGCACAGGATCGTCGCTTGTGATCACTCGATACGCGGCGGGGAGCTCGCCCCAAGTGGGCGACGAGGCGCGAATCATGGCGAGGGACGCCTTCTGTTCGCTCGAGAGGTTCGCAGTCGCCGCCTCGATGATCGTCGTGAGTACCGCATCGCGCGCCGTGGTCGCGGAGGCGAGCGTCGCACGAGCGGTGGTCAGCGCCGCGACTGCGGCATGCGTGTCCTGCGCCTGGCCGGCACGAACCGCGCGCTCGAGTGAGTCGACATTCGCGCGCGCTGCGTCGAGTGCGTCGTCAGCCGCAGTGAGCTGCTGGGCGCTCGACTCGAGCGCGGCCGCGGCTGCAGTCAGCATCGCGACCGCCTCGTCGAGCGAAACCCCCGCAGCCGCGACACTTCCGGGGTCGAGCGACAGGCGGTGCATCGTCGCGAGCACCGTGGTGGCGGGCACCGAGTACATCGAGAAGTCGATGACCGTCGGGCCGGTTCCGGATGGAGTCTCGGCGCCGACTCTGGGCGCGGCCGAGGCGAGAATCCCTGAGAGCAAGATGCTGAAAGTGCTGATCATGGCGTCTCCTCCAGAAGAGTCGATCGCGATCGATCGGGCGACGGCCCGGCGCCGCCGACCGATCCGCTCAGTCAACCCACTCACGCGGCCCAAGTCAATGTTCGCACGAGCCAGCTGAGGTGTGCCGGAATCCTCCCATATTTCTCTTGCAGTCGGTCGCGCTGGCGCGGGAGGATCCTCGCCGTCCGGCTCCGGGATGTTTGAGCGCCGGCGGAAAGCGAGTATTCGAATGATCCGGAGCATTCGGCGGCTCGGTGTCGATCGCGCGTCCTCTCTTCCTCGAGCGCTCGGGGTCGTAGCGGCGATCAGTTTCGCTGCCTCAGTGGCGGCGCATCAGCTCATCGAGAACTACAGCGCCTCGCTGACGTCGTACCTCTACGTGGGGAGCACGACGGGCAAGTCGCTCGTGCAGGGCGTACGCCCGCGGTTCGAAGAGCGCGAGGCGAACATCGACGGAACGGCCGATGCGCCGCCCGAAGATCTGACGCTCGCGACGAGCGCCGGCATCGGGCGTCCCTTCGGCATGGGGCCGGCGCACGGCCTCGGCGGTGACTGGTTCGCTGACGGTCCGCTCAATGCCGCGGGCGGCGTGCCGGGCACGCGCATGGGATCGATCGATCTCTCGCTGGGCAACTACTCGTCGTTCGAGATCGATCTTCGTCTTCCGGCGCCAGGATTCTCTTGGACGATCGGGCGGTGCTTCAACGGGCGGCAGCTCGATTCGAGCGACGCGTCGTTCGACAGCAACGGATACCAAGGCCTGAACTGGTCGCAGCTCTCGCAGCCCGAGATCGTGTTCCACGACGACGCGGGCGGCGCGCAGAACGACATGATCTATCTGGTCTCGAGCGCGGGGAGCTTCGTGGAGTTCGTGCGCTTCGATGAAACGAGCTCGACGTTCAAGGGCCGCAACGGAGCCGTCGGTGGCTTCGTCTTCACTGCGGGAGACACGGGCGAGCCCGATCTCTGGACCTACACGGGCCAGCACGGCTACCAGATGGTGTTCTTCGGATTCGACACGGACGCTGGTGCCGCGAAGGGCCAGCTCTGGAAGTTGATCGATCCGGCCGGCAACACGGCGTATGTCGGCAGCACCTCGAGCGGCAGCGCGGCAATCTCGGCGGGCTATGACGGCAGCGGCCGCATCACGACCGCGTTCGATACCGCGAACCGCCGTTACACCTACTCCTACAGCGGCAGCGCGATCGGCGGCGCGAACCGCCTCACGCAGGTCTTGTGCGAGCGCCTCACTGGCGGCACCTGGGCCTCGAGTCCGACGACGGCGACGGTCGCGACGGTGGACTACGCCTACTACGTGAGCGGCGGCACGACCTACGGCGACGAAGGAACTCTCAAGCAGGTGACGGTGACCGTGCCGTCGAGCGTGGCGAGCGTCGATCTGGTCCGCAATCGCTACTACCGATACTGGACGGGCACGTTCAACGCGAGCACGAACCCCGGGCATCCGAATCTGATCCAGTACATCGTCGACGCCGAGGGCGTCCGCGCGTTCGACTGGACGGACGTCACGTGGGACGACGATCACTTCACCGCGTCGGAGAGTTCGCTGAAGCCGTACGCGAGCGCGTACTTCACCTACGACTCCTCGCGCCGGATCGCTACTACATGGTCGAACGGTGCCTGCGGCTGCTCGGGCGGAAGCGGAAACGGCGTGCACTCGCTCTCGTACGGCACCAACGGCAGCTACACGGACAACTCCGGCTACGACACGGCGTGGAGGAGCGTCACCCGCGTCGTCCTCCCCACGGAGACCACGAGCGCGAGCCAGAACAGGTACCTCAGCCAGTACTTCGACGAGGTCGGCCAGGCGGGCTCGCGCGCCATCACGGACGGGGATCCGCTAGGGGCCACGACCCCCGGCCAGTGGAGCACCGTGGTCGGTCGGGATTCGTTGGGGGCGGTGAGCACCGTGGCGCCACCGGACACCGTGAGCGCGTACAGCGCCGGACCGGGGAGCTTCACAACGCGCACCAGCGCAGGCCGGTACTTCGTCACCAGCCGCGTCGGCTCCGGAGACCTGACGGGCTTCGTGCAGGAGACCACGCACAGCACGGGCGGGACCTCAGGGACCCAGTACCTCGATCTGACCCTGACGTATCCCGGCAGCCCGCAATCGATCACCGTGGGCGACGTCACGGTCCCGCGGGCGTTGGTGGCGACCCACCGCCAATACCCGCAGGCGATCACCTCGGGCACGACGGGCTCGATTTTGACTTCGCTGGGCTACACGTTCCACTCCGGGGCGGCGGCGAACATGGTGAAGGTGCGCACGGTCACCAACCCCACCGTGTCCACCAGCAACAACGGGTCGAACAGCGCGACGACGAGCAGGACGTACGTGCGTGCCGATGGCACGCTGGCCTTCACCGAGAACGAGGACGGGATCTTCAGCTACTCCGGCTACTCGGGCGGCCAGCTCGCGAAGGTGATCGCGGACGCGCAGACGAACCACGCGACGGACTTCGCGGCCGGGGACGACCCGAACGGCGACTTCGGGATCACGGAGACGGGTGCCGGGCTGCGGCAGATCACGTCGTACGCCTACGACCCGCAGGGCCGGCTGGACACGGTGACGCTCTTCGCGAACGCCTCAAGCGCCGCGGGGATGCGGGTGCAGAAGCACGCCTATACGCGACTCCTCGACCAGCGCATGGTGACGCTCGGCTACCCGGATTTCGAATCCGGGGGCACGCCCGTCTACCACGGACCCGCGAGCTATCGCGTGTCGAACCTCGCCAACCGATCCGTCCTCGGCGGCGTGATCGCCTTCAGCGGCAACCAGACCACGTCGGACCCGGGCGCCCAGATCGACGAGGGTGATGCCGATCCCATCTCTGCGGTCGATGTGGGAAACCTCGCGCGGATGCAGACGAGCATCTTCGACGCCTCGGGCACCCAGCTCGGCGAGTCCCGCAGCTACTTCGACATCCCGGGCTCCGGGACAGGCACCGCAGGGACCAACTACGACGCCACCACCTACGCCTACAACGACGCCGGGCGCCGCTGGCGGGCTGAATCGCCGGACGGCACGGTCTCCCGCACGGTGTTCGACAAGCTCGGCCGAACGGTGTCGCAGTGGATCGGCACGAACGACAACGACGCGGCGTTTCCGGGGGGAGACGGCTCCGGGACCAGCGACATGGTCAAGCTGCAGGAGGTCGTCTACGACGGCGGCACCGACGGCGCCCCGAGCTGGGTGACGCAGACCACGACCTACGTGGAGGGCTCGACCACGGGACAGCGTCAGTCCTCGAGCCAGTTCGATGGCGATGGCCACGCGGTCCTGAGCGTGGGTCCGGTGGCGCCGTACGTGCTGCGGAAGTTCGATCACCTGGGGCGGGTGCTGGCCACCGGGCTCTATTCCTCCTCGAGTGGCCTGAGCGCGGCGAGCGATCCGACGAGTCTGGCGACGAACCGACTCGCGCTCACCGAGCAGGCCTACGACGAGCGCGGCCGGGCGTGGAAAACGACGCGGCACCACATCGTCCAGTCGGGCGGCTCGGCCGGGAGCTCAACCGACTCGATCACGAGCAAGACTTGGTTCGACCCCCCCGGAAGAGTGGCCAAGCTGGAGGGCGAGCAACTGGCGAAGTTCGCGTACGACCGCGTCGGCCGGCGTACCCACGAGTACATCCTTGCCGGCGTCGACGACTCCTCCTACGCGGACGCTCTCACGGTCACGGGCGACGTCGTCCTGGAGCAGCACGACACGATCTTCGATCCCGTCAACGGCCAGGTCTTCATGTCCGCGTCGATCGCCCGGCATCCAAGCGACTACAAGGCTGGCGCGACCACGGGCGCCCTGGACACCAACGCGGACGGCAACGACCTCAAGTACACCATGTCCGACGTGAAGGGCCGCATCCAGATCGCGGCCACCTGGTTCGATCGCTACGGCCGCACGACGGACTCGGCCCTCTACGGCACGAACGGGGGCAGCGACTTCGACCGCGCCCCCAGCGGGACGCCGATCGGCGTCCCCACCCGCTCGGACACCGTGCTCGTGAGCAGCACCACCTTCGACACCGACGGCACGGTGCTCGAGGTGAACGACCCGCGGGATCAGAAGACGCGGTTCCAGTACGACGATCTGGGCCGCACCGTCACCACGATCGGCAACTACACGGGCGGCAGCCTGGCTTCCCTCACGCGTGCGAACGACGCCTACACGCGCTACACCTATTCAGGGGGCCACCAGACGACCATGTGGGTCGATCTCGATGGCGACGGCACGATCGACACGGCGGGGACAGATGACGACCAGAAGGATCAGGTCACCACCTACGCGTACGGCGTGACGAAGGGCACGAGTGCCGGCGACTCGATGATCTCCTCCGGGGCGCTGCTCCAGAAGGCGACTTACCCCGACTCCTCCGGCGGCTCGGACGTCGTCACCTTCGCCTACAACGCGCAAGGCCAGATGATCTGGCAGAAGGATCAGGCCGGAAACGTCATCGAGACGGATTTCGACACAGGCGGCCGCGAAACGCATCGCCGCGCGACGACGATCGTCACCGGCTTCGACGCCACGGTGAAGCGGATCAGCACCTCCTACGACTCGCACGGCCGGGCGGAGCTCGTGACGAGCTGGGACAACGCGACGGCCGGCAGCGGGAGTGTGCTGAATGAAGTCAAGCACGGCTTCGACGGCTGGGGGAGCCTGACGGCCTTCAAGCAGGACCGGGATTCCGCGGTCGGCGGCAGCGGCTACTACGAGGTCTCCTACGCCATCGCCAAGGCGGCCACCGCCGGCAAGCGCCAGACGCTGCGGCGCAGCTCGATGACGCTCGCGGGCAAGACCTGGACGCTGGACTACTCGTCCGCGAGTGGACTTCTGGACGCGGACCAGAGCCGCGTGACCAGCATCAAGGACGGGAGCCGGGTGGTCTGCGGCTACTGGTACCTGGGCGTGGGCGACGTCGTGGGCCGCGAGTATCCGACGCCGGACGTCCTCTGGAACGAATGGGCCCCCGGCGCGGGGTCCCCGCCGACCTACCCGGATCGAGACAGTTTCAACCGCATCACCTCCAGCCGCTGGACCAAGGACCTCGCGACGGATGTGGACTTCGTGGACCTTGACGTCGCGTACGACCGGGCGGGGAACGTGGCCTCCGTGGAGGACAACATCTACACTGGCTTCGACGTGCTCTACTCCAACGACGGCCTGAACCGGCTGACGGACGCGGACGAGGGGACGCTTTCGGGCGGGAGCATCTCGTCCCGCACCCGTCGCCAGCTCTGGACGCTCAGCCAGACGGGCAACTGGCCGGAGATGCAGCTCGATCTCAACGGCAACGGCACGCTCACAGACACCGGCGATCTCGACGAAGCGCGCACGCACAGCCTGGCGAACGAGATCCTCACGCGGGACGTGGACTCGAACGCCACGGTGGACTACACGCTCACCCACGACGCCGTAGGCAACCTCACGGACGACGGCCAGACCTGGAAGTACACGTACGACGCCTTCGGCCGCCTGAAGGAACTCAGGAAACGCAGCGACGACTCGCTGCTCGCCGAGTACACCTACTACGGGAACAACCTCCGCGCGAGCGAGCACTACGACGCCGACGCGGACGGGGACGTGGACTCGAACGACCCGACGTACTTCTTCGCCTGGGACGAGGGCTGGCGGCTGGCCGCGGTCTACCGCGGCTCGGACTCGAGCCCCAAGGAGCGCTTCCTCCACCACCAGGCGGGGAACTCGGGACACGGCGGCTCGAGCTACATCGACGACCTGGTGCTCCGCGACCGCGACGCGAACACCGCGTGGACGAGCGCGAGCGATGGGACGCTCGAGCAGCAGCGCTACTACTGCCAGAACTGGCGCCACGACGTGGTGGCGATGGTGACGAGCGACGGAAAGGTGGCGGAGCGGGCGCGGTATTCGGCGTATGGCGTGGCCTTCGGCATCCCGCTGGGCGACGTGAACGGCGACGGCGCCTGCGACTCGACCGACGTCGGCCTGTACACGCCCACGCCATCGGGCGTCCGCTACGACCTGAACCTGGACGGCACGATCAACGCGAGCGACTCCGCGATCGCGAGCGGGAACACCGGCGTCACGCTCGGGGTCGGCAAGCTCTCGAACATCGGCAACCGTTTCGGCTATGCAGGCTACGAATCAGACTTCGCGACCGATCTTCTCATGCATGTTCGCAATCGCGTTTATCACGCAGCCCTCGGCCGCTGGACGCGACGCGATCCGCTCGGCTATGTCGATGCGACGAGTCTCTACGCATATTTGGCCTCGTCGCCGAGTGGTACGACCGACCCGATGGGACTGCGATCGTCCGCGTGCGCATCGGGGCCAGTTCTGTCGTCTCCAGCTCGCACAGCCATGCCGTCTCAGGCCGGGCGGGTGACCCAAGACCCCCGTTCGGACACCGATGACGTCCTGCTTCCCTTCGTCGTAAGTTGTCCTCCGCAGATACTCGACGCATGGAGCAGTCCGGTTCTTGATTGGTACAAGAAGGAGGTGTCAAATGCATGCCCCCGCTGCACCTTGGCGCCCCCCGTTTGCAAGATGTGCCTCACTGGGTCGGACGCTGGCGCCACCACTGCGCATGGTTGCCCAGTAATAATTGTGTGCGTCGACGGCTGCTTTGAGCAAGATCCGGTGGGGAGTCTCGCTCACGAGTTGACCCACGCCAAATTGGATTGCCTGTGCCCCACCAACGTGCTCGGTGCCACCGCTTGCGAAGAAGGGCTATGTTCGGAAGTAGAAGCCTACTTGCAACAGGGCGCGTGCTTGCACGACCCCGGACCTCGGTGCCTTTGCCAGAAGGCATGTGGCTCCCTGCCTGAAGGCTGCCCCTCCGTCGCAGGTCAATGTGAGGCGCGATGTCTTGAGATGGTTCGAAACGGCACATGCGTCGATGGGTGCTTTCGCATTCCCCCGCCGGGAGGCCCAGTGCGCGGCGTGCCTCCTCTTTCTCTGCGATAGGCAGTGCCCCGACCCCGAAGAGTTCGAGAGCTGAGAGCTCATGCGTACATCGCGGCGAGTAGCATCTTGGCCGGTGCCCTCATCGCACTTGCGATCGCACTCGCGGCGGCACTGAAAGGTGTCGACTCACCCTCGATGGGGGCTCCTCCTCCGGAGTCGCGGAGAACCTTCAGCTATGAGTGCCGGGGGGGGATGTTGTGGCGGCAGTGTTGGGTCGCTCGGACGTCACTCGCCTCCAGTGTCGAAGTGGCGACCTTCCCCGAAAGCATGCGACGAAGGCCCTGTCGCTCGGAGGTGGTCCCTCCTCCATTCGCAGACCTGCTCCCGCGATGGTGCGAACCACGCCACGCTGATGATGATCGCCGGCTTCACGTGTTCCTTGCCGAGGCGTACGGCTGGCCAGCTCCGGCCCTCTGGTGCTGGGGGGAGCAGTGGTTTGAGGTGGACGGAGGTCGGCTCACCGCCGGTGACCCAGTGACGACGGTGCACGGCATCGTCCGACTGGCGGGCCGGGCGAAGACGGCGGCCGGCGCCGAACCACTTCAGGGCTTGCCCTTCCTGGTGATTCCACAGGGGCTTATTGTGGATGCGGTGCTGCCGGCGGCGGTGCTCGTGGCAGTCGGGGAAGGGGTTCTCTTTTTCCTCAAACGGCGTGCGACGGCCCGCGAGAACGCCGGCCGCTGTGCTGCCTGCAACCACCCGGTTCACCGCGGCTCAGCTTGCCCGGAGTGCGGCAAGCAACGCGCCGGGTTCGGATAGGTGCTCGCTCTTGTGGTGGTCTTGCCCAGCTGCGGTGGAGAGGGAGGGGTCATCAACATGACATCGAAGCCTCGAACCGTTCGGGGCGGACGTAGCCGGGTCGACGGTGGCCTGACGAGCGCGGGCACCCCCGCCCACCCCACGCGTCCCGAGGTGGTCTCCATCGAGTCTGGCGACGTTTCCTCGTCGAACCGCACGTTCGCCTACGACGCGCGGTTCCAAAACGGCTGGCCGATGACCACGCCTACACGAATGACCTCCTGAACCCCGTCGGGCCTCACATCAGCGCCACCAGATCCACGTCCACCGCAAGGGCCTCTCCCGGCTGGATGATGCCGGCGGTGCGTGCGTCGGCAAGCGCGATCGCCGGTGCCAACGGCTGGAACGTCTGCACGATGGCCGTGCCCGCTGCCGTACGAAAGGTGCTCGGCGGCCCAGCGCCACCGGCCCCCACTCCAGTGAAACCCGACACGCAGCCCACGTCAGTGTTCGCACGGCCGATCGGGCTGCGCCGGAATCCTGCCGCATTTCTCTTGCGGCGCATCCGGCCGGCGCGCGAAGATCCCCCCCACCAGCAGCTGCGTGGGGTAACGACACGATGACAGTCAGCACCATCGCGCTGGTCGTCGCCACCGCACCAGCCCCGGCGGCCTGCGCCGCCGGGGCTGGTGGCGACCGTGAGGCGCCCCTGATGATCATCGGCACGGTCCAGAGTGGCCCGTGCTTCCCCGAGGGATATCACGGGGGACTCGCTGCTCAGTGTTGCCAGCCACCAGGCCCACCCGACTGGAAGCAGCTGATATTCGCGCTAGGTGTCCCAGAGGAGTACACCCCCGTGTTCGAGGAGGTCCTGACCGACGTAGCCGCCAGAGTCGAGGCCGTCCACAAGAAGCATGTCCCAGCGATCCTTGATGCGGATGCGCCGGTACGAGAGATGCGCGGGTCAGTTGATCACTCTGTGCTGGTGGGGTCACGCTTGGAGATCAGCAGGCGTCTCGTGCCCTATCTCCGTGCGCTCCAAAGCGAGGAGGAAGCCGCAACCCGCGCCATCGTCGCCCTCGCTCAAGGACTCGGCTTCGACCTCGGCGACGAACAGCGGGAGAAGACGCCTCACCAATTCGAGGACGCAAGAGCCCGAGTTGACGGGGTCGCTCTCATCGGTCCACCCCTTGTGAGAGTGTGAGCATGGTACCGGCCCCCTGCGTGTCCGGCGATGCCGAAGCGCAGGCGAGCGCAGCGAGCCGGAGCGGAGGCAGCGCCGGACCCGCAGCAGCGAAGACGGCCGGCGTCCGTTTCCCCGGCGCCCGCTGCGGCCTCCGGTGGTTGTAGTGAAGACGCCAGCGGTCCACCAGGTGCCGTGTCTCCGCCAGCATCTCGACGAGCTCCGACGACAGCAACTCGTCCCTCAGCCGTCCATTGAAGCTCTCCACGATCCCGTTCTGCCACGGCGCCCCCGGGTCGATGTACAGCGTGTCCGTGCCGCTCTCCGCGCACCATCGCTTCACCGCCTGGGAGACGAACTCCGGACCGTCGTCGCTCCTGATGTGCCGTGGCGCATTGCGGATCGCCGTCAGCTCGTCCAGCACCGCCACCACATCCCCGCCCTGGCAGCGCCGCCCCACCTCGATCGCCAGGCACTCCCGCGTGAACTCGTCCAGCACCACAAGCAGCCGAAGCGGACGCCCGTCCGCCGTCCGGTCGCTCACGAAGTCCATCCCCCAGACCTCGTTCTTCATCGTCGCCCCCCGTCGCACGATCCCGTGCTCGCCTGTTCCGATCCGCTTGCGCCTCCTGCGGTTCTGCGGCACCAGCAGCCCCTCCGCTCGCCACAGCCGCTTCAAGAGCCTCGTCCCGATCGTCCAGCCCTCCTGGTGCAGCAGATCCATGATGTGCCGGCGGCCTCGACGCGGGTTCAGGACCGCCAGCTTCCGCATCCTCGACACCAGTCGATTGCGGCGGGGATTGACCGGCGCCGGGCTCAGAGTTCCCCCTTGGCCACCTCCTTCAGGATCTGGATGTCCAGCTGCTGGTCGGCCACCAGCCGCTTGAGGCGCGCGTTCTCCCTCTCCAACTCCTTCAGCCGACGGATCGCGTCACGGTCGGCAGACCCGTATTCCTTGCGCCAGCGGTGCAGCGTCGCCGGAGACACCCCAACGAACGCGCCAACTCCGCGATCGGCGTCCCCACCGCCAGGGCCTCGTCGGCCTGCCGAAGACCGCCACCACCTCCGCCGGCTGCCGCCGCTTCCTGCGTCCTGGTCCCTTCATGACAGACTCCTCTCGGCCCCTTGGGCCGCGAAAGTCTCTCACAGGACCTGGACCTGTTCAGCGCACCCCTGTCACAAGCAGCCGATGGTGGGCGCGGTGGGCTACGCGCTCAACCAGTGGAGCGCGCTCACCGCCTTCCTGGACGACCCCGAAGTGCCCATCGACAACAGCGCGAGTGAACGCGCGATGAAACATCACGCGCTCAACCGCAAGAACTCACTCTACGTGGGCAGCCTGCAGGGCGGCGAGACGGCGGCGATCCTCTCGAGCCTGGGGAGCACCTGCCGGCGCCATGGCGTCGACCCGCAGGCCCATCTCACGCAACTGATCATGAACCTGCCCGGAACCCCAGCCGCCGAACTGGGCCACTCGCTGTCCGACGCGTGGCATCGCCGCCAGAACGGAGCAGGCTGCCGGGCGCTCGCGTCCCACGATCGCCTATCCTACTCTCCACAACCATCTATTTGTGGTCATGGGTGCGGTTGACTAGCCCGAATCAAAGTCGGTGACTTGGCACGGCGCCATGCGGCAAGTTCGCGAAGCTTCAAATCTGGCACTCTGCCCGCCGCCGAGGCCGGCGCTTCTTTGATCCTTTGGAACAAGCACCCAATTGCATCCCCGCATTGCTCTCCACGCTCATGGCGCACAATGTCAAGCGCGAATTCCAGTGTCTTGGCCGATCCGGTAGAAGCCTCAACGAGAACCGCGGTCTGTGCGTCCGGGATCATCAACTGAGCCGATCCGCAGATGTTCATGACCTTCGCACACTGGGTAGCAAGCGATCGCACTTCCTCCTGACTCAGTTGGCCCCAAGTATCGGTACCCCCTGGTTCAGGAAACGCGCCGCTCCGAAAGATGTGCCCGTCAGGCCACACGACGGCCGAAGGGCCACCTCCGTTGGGAATGGTGCCTACGGGTGTCGGTGCCGTACTGGACCACACCCACACCACCAGCACGCCGTCATCGAGTTCGCTCCGCTCTGTGTCCGCTTGATCGGCGCGAGTCGTCGTTCTGTCAGGGCTCACTGGACCCGACCTAGCGGGCGTGCGGTCTGGGGCCGTCGCGTTGCTCGACTGATCGCCGCATCCAACGAGAGACGTCGCCACGCACGCGAGAATCAACACCCATCCTCGCGAACACGGGCCCCGCGGAGCTCCACCAAGTGCTATCCCGAACAGCTTGGGCCTGCGACAGTATGTCATTGGGTTCACCACCTGTCTCCGAACCGAGTCCTAAGTACCTTGCAAACCATCCACGTTGGCCACCAGTTGTCGCTACACCGCTGTAGGGCTTCCGCCGCCTCGCACATCTGACGGACTCTTGACAGGACCTGCTGCCTGCACGCAACCGTCTTGCAGAGGTTGTAGTACGATATCAAGCACTGGATCTCAATTGCATATGCCTTGCACTCCTCCACCTTGGGCGCCCTGCCTAAGGAGAAGTTCGGTCGGCACACGAATCCCGGGGTGCAGTCGCTGCAATCGATGTCGTCATGATGATCATTCTCATGCTCCAGGATGCAGGCCTTCATGCCCTGATCGGCGAGCGGATCGCGCTCAGCAACCGTGTCCCACACACACGTGATCTTGCGGCCGTTCAGGCATGCCACTCCGCCCCCGGCGGCGGGGTTGCATACAAGCCGGTATAGCTCGCACGGGGCAAGCCCGAGCGCGGGATTCCACTGGACCTCACCGTTTACGCACCCAGGAAGCACTACCGACTGAAGGGCGGTTGTCAGCAGCAACTGCACGCCAACCGCCGTTGCGCCGCCCCCTGTGCACTGTCCCGGCTCGCCGGGCCCGTGGCAGCTCAGACCGATGAGCCCCATCGCATCAAGTCTGACGATCGGTCGGCTCGCAACATACTGATAGAGGCTCGCTCCATCCACATAGCTGAGCGGATCGCGGCGAGTCCAGCGGCCGAGGGGCGCGTGATAGACGCGGTTGCGGACATGCATCAGCAGGTCGGTCGCGAAGTCGGCTTCGTAGCCCGCGTAGCCGAAACGGCTGCCGATGTTCGAGAGCTTGCCGACGCCGAGCGTGACGCCGGTGTTCGCACTCGCGATCGCGGAGTCGCTCGCGTTGATCGTGCCGTCCAGGTTCAGGTCGTAGCGGACGCCCGATGGCGTGGGCGTGTACAGGCCGACGTCGGTCGAGTCGCAGGCGCCGTCGCCGTTCACGTCTCCCAGCGGGATGCCGAAGGCCACGCCATAGGCCGAGTACCGCGCCCGCTCCGCCAGCTTTCCGTCGCTCGTCACCAGCGCCACCACGTCGTGGCGCCAGTTCTGGCAGTAGTAGCGCTGCTCGAGCGTCCCATCGCTCGCGCTCGTCCACGCGGTGTTCGCGTCGCGGTCGCGGAGGACCAGGTCGTCGATGTAGCTCGAGCCGCCGTAGCCCGAGTTCCCCGCCTGGTGGTGGAGGAAGCGCTCCTTGGGGTTCGAGTCCGAACCGCGGTAGACCGCGGCCAGCCGCCAGCCCTCGTCCCAGGCGAAGAAGTAGGTCGGGTCGTCCGAGTCCACGTCCCGCGTGAGGATCTCGTTCGCCAGGCTGTGTGTGCGGGACGAGATGCTCCCGCCCGAAAGCGTCCCCTCGTCCGCGTCCGTCAGCCGGTTCAGGCCGTCGTTGGAGTAGAGCACGTCGAAGCCAGTGTAGATCTTGTCCTCCTGATGGGGGTGCGCTGAACAGGTCCAGGTCTGGTGAGAGACTTTCGCGGCCCAAGGGCCCGCGAGGAGTCTGTCATGAAGGGGCCAGGACGCAGGAAGCGGCGGCAGCCGGAGGGGGTGGTGGCGAGTCTTCGCCAGGCCGACGAGACCCTGGCGGCGGGGAAGCCGATCGCGCGGGTGGCCCGTTCGCTGGGGGGGTCTCCGGTGACGCTGCGCCGCCGGCGCAGGGAGTACGGATCTGCCGACCGTGACGCGATCCGTCGGCTGAAGGAGCTGGGAGAGGAGAACGCGCGCCTCGAGCGGCTGGTGTCGCGGATCCGGGAGCTGGCGGTCCTGAATGCGCGTCGAGGCCGCCGGCACGTCATGGACTTGCTTCACCAGGAGTGCGGGACGATCGAGATGAGGCTGATCAAGCGGCTGTGGCCTGCGGAGGGGCTGCTGGTGCCGCAGGAGCGCAGGAACCGCAGGCGGATCGGAACGGGCGAGTACGGGATCGTTCGATGAGGGGCGACGAGGAAGAACGAGGCCTGGGGGATGGACTTCGTGAGCGACCGGATGGCGGACGGGCATCCGTTTCGGCTGCTGGTGGTGCCGGACGAGCTTGCGGCGATCCGCAGTACGCCACGGGCACGCTGTACATCGACCCGGGGCGCCCTGGCAGAACGTGATCGTGGAGAGCTGCAAACGACGTCTGAGGGACCAGCTGCTGTCGTCGGAACTCCTCGAGACGCTGGCGGAGACGCGATACCTGGTGGACCGCTGGCGGCTCCACTACAACCATCGGAGGCCGCAGCGAGCGCTGGGGAAGCTGACCCCGGCGGCGTACGCGGCGGCGTGTCCGGCGCCGCCTCCGCTCCGGCTCCCTGCGCTCGCCTGCGCTTCGGCATCGCCGGCCACGCAGGAGGCAGGTACCATGCCCACACTCTCACAAGGGGTGGACCGATGAGAGCGACCCCGTCACGGCCATGCGCGCATACATGAATAGATCGCTGGCGCTCGCATTGGCTTGGGATTCCGTGCGTCAGCGATTGCAGGCGTCCAAGGGCGGTCTATTGAAGTCGTGTGCGTTGGCGCAACTTGCGGTTGTGGTCGGATGCGCCACCGATTCAAGTACAGCGCCAGCAGCACTTCCTGGCAGCAAGCATATCGCTGCCGCCGAGGAGCGCGCGACTAGAGCGCAATCGATTCTTGAGAGGGTTAATGCTCCGCTGGGCGCGATTCGCCAAGGAATGACCTATGAGGAAGTGCTGGAGTTGCTCCGCCAGCGACAGCAGCTAGTCGACCAAGAGCCTGTGCTTCGCGGTATGAACTGGCGCTGGTCGATGCCGAGCCATTGCTTCACCGTGGGCAATGCGGGCAAGAGTGTGATGGGAGTACTTCCATCACTTCATGCACTCGGGGGTTATGTCTTCGTATTCTGCGATGACCGCCTGGAGAGGATTCTAGAGTATCGCGCGCTTAGAGAGGTGTCTGCGGCTCCGATCAATTCGGGGCAGTTGGGCGCCGCGCGCGCGATGGCCCAATTGGCTTTAGAGGCGCGTGCCGTGCCAATCGCAGAGTTTCCCAGCGATTTGACTAGCATGGCACTTCGTGCAGTCCAACGAGCCCTGGGTCCGCCCGAGTTTCCGACCGAGGTTGCGGTAGCTCTCGCGCCCATCGCTTTAGTTGCCGAGGTTACGGCTACGCGAGATCGTGAACAGTATCTCGAGATCTTCGATCGTTTCAACGCGGTAGGAATTGAGCTGGGCATCGATGCCGCTGTGTTGCGAGAGCGATGGGGCACTCCGAGCACCGCTAGTTGCGATGCGAGCGGCATCAGGGCAGTGCTGTGCTTCACGAGTCCGACACCGCCGGAGGAGTACCCGACGACGGTGATTGAGGTCGAATGCGACAATGGCAAAGTGCAAGCCATTTACTCGGGGCAGCAGTATGTGAGACAACAGAAGTAGGAGCTGTCTCACACCCCTGCCTGCGCAAACTTGCGCCATCGCTGGACTTGGGATATGCGGAGCGCCCGAAAGGGGTCTCCGATGGCCAAGGAAGGCTGGGAACTCTCGGACGAGCAATGGGCGCGGATCGAGCCCTTCCTTCCGACACCGAAGCCGAGCACGCGCGGCGGTCGGCCTCGAGCCGACGATCGCGCATACTTGGAGGCGCTGCTCTGGCTGCTGAGGAGCGGAGCGCAATGGAAGGACGGGCAGGAACGTTTCCCGTCGTCATTCACGTGCTGGCGGCGGCTGCGTGACTGGGAGGAGTTCTTCGTCGATGCGAGCTTCGCACCGGCGGAAAGGGGGGGCTCTGCGTCGGCCCTACCAACCGCGGGAAAGGGACGATGTGGTTGATGGTGGCGGGCGGCGAGGGTCTGCCTGTGGGAGCGCACCTCGACCCGGCGTCCCCGGCGGAAGTGAGCATGGGGTTCAAGGCGCTGAAGGCGGTGGGCGTCCCGAGGGCGCGCGGCGCTCCGCGCCAGATCCCGAAGCGCCTGATCGCGAATCGCGGCTACTACTCCGGTTTCGTGCGTCGGCTGCTGGCGCGCCAAGGCACCGATCCGATCATCCCGTATCGACGCAGCGTCAAGAATCGGCACTACGACCACGGCCGCAAGCTGCGTCGCTCCCGCAGGCGGTGGAAGATCGAGCGGCTGTTCGCCTGGCTCGGGCACTGTCGCCGGCTGGTGGTCCGCTATGATCGCAACATCCTGATGTACCGAGGCTTCTTCCATGTTGCGTGCCTCATTATTACCCTACGACAGTATTGAAACAGGTATTGGCCGACTGCCGACGGAAGTGCGACACGTTCGTAGGCCAGGGGACCTGCAGGGATGGGCACCATGAATAGACAGATGACGAGCGTGGCGCTCTTGAGGCTGTGTAGTGGGATGGCGGGAGCCGGCACCATTGGGGTATTGCTGACAGTGGGAGCGTGCGCCCGTCACGAGATCCTGTGGGCGTCTCCAGATAGGGATGATGGACGTCAAGCTGCGGTGCGCGGCGGCACCGACGCGGCTGGCAGGGTCGCGCTCTGTCGACCCTACGCCCTCCGGACGTGTGGCGCGGACGCGTCAATCGATGTGTATTTCCAAGGCCCATGCGAGGATATGAAGCTACTCGCGGCTGGATATGCGGTCGCGCTCTGCCTTGCGGGAAATGATGCCCACTTGAATTCTGCGATCTGCGTGCGACGTGGTGCGGACGCTGCCACGGGCAAGCACGTGACCTTAAGAGCGTTCAATGCCCCATTTGCCGGAGGCTACTCACCCGCTCCACCGATGGCATCACTCGAGTCCGATGGAAGTTGGTGTGAATTTGTGCAGTCGTTTCCGGTAGAGGCGGTCGGCTTGCACATCGGGGAGGAGTGCGTGGTGTCGTTGACAGATGCGTTCTTGGCGGGGCATAGACTCGACGGCACGCCTATCGACGTGGATCGGACGGCCGTCCGTTTGGTCTGCAAAGGGTCGGCGGAGCGTAAGCAGGCTCAGCCAATCGCCGCCGCACGGTCACGACCGGTTGTGATGGGGGTGCGCTGATGAGGTCCACCCCTTGTGAGAGACTTTCGCGGCCCGTAGGGCCGAAAGGAGTCTCCGATGAAGGATCGCGGCAGGAGGAAGCGTCGCCGTCCGGCGGACGTTGAGGCGAAACTTCGGCAGGCTGACGAAGCACTGGCCAAGTAGGAGTCCGACCTCCCCTCACCGCGCCAGCGGCAGCCGCCACCCGGCGAACACCTTCCGCTGGCGCGGTGAGGGGGATCGGAGGCTTACGGACGAGGGGCGTCGAGCTATCCAGTCCAGTCGCCGAGGAGAAGGCCCAGGTCTGCCCCGTCCACCGTTCGATCGCCGTTGAGATCCGCGACGATCCCGCGCGTACCCCACTCGGTGAGCAGGGTGGCCAGATCGTGCCCGTCGACGCGGCAGTCGCCCGTGATGTCGCAGGCTGGCGGCGCAATCGGAGTAAGCAGATAGACGCCAGGCAGGCCGCCAGAGATGGGGCCAGAGGCCAGGATCTGGCCCGCGTCGTTGATGGCCTTGGGCCACCCTGTGTTGAACCCGGGGGTCAGATCCTTGAGCTTGTATGGGATACCGTGGTACCAGACGGTCCCCGTGTAGTTGACATTCGGGAACGGCTGTACGCTGATGCCTACGAACACGCCCTTGGTGTTGCAGTCGTGCAACCATCCACCCTGAAAGCCGGCCAGTGGGGGAAGGGCGACTGGGTCATGCGCGGGCCAATAGGTCGGAATCGGGAGCTGAACCGTGCTTGGGATGTAGTTTGAGTTACCAACCACCCAGCCCCGTGCTGATATCGAGTAGGCCAAACTGCGCGGGGCGCCCGGCAGGGGTTCGAGGATCTCCAGGTCCCCAGCCGTCCAGCGGAAGGCGCGGAACAAAGGCGACTCGAGGACTCCCGCTACGACTCCCTCATCGTTGATGACCCTGGCCACCCCACGCGAGAAACCGCTCAGCGGAATGTCGATGAACCGCCCGTTCTCCCAGACAAAGGGGTGGTACCCCGAGGACATCCCGCCGCGAGCACCCACCACCTGCATCGAGCCATTCACATCCTCAGCCCAGCACTTGTTGCTGCCTTCCGGCGGCGGCAGCACGACCATCCCGCTGTCCGTCCAGATGCAGGCGGACTCGAACGGAGCCGCGGGATAGGCGACCATGCCGACGGTCACGCCGGCATCGTTGATCCCGAATGCCTGCGCGGAGATGGCGCCCGGTGGGAACGGCAGCACGGTCCAGCCCTCCGCCGGGGACCAGCGGAGCCCGTAGTCCCAGTTGTCGTTCTCAGGGCACTGGTCGACATGGCCAACCCAGATCCCCAGGTCGTTGAGGGCCTCTGGCGTCGGAATGTCGGGCCCCCACGGCCATGGGCAGTTGATGGGAGACGGGAACTGCGCCACGCTGTAATAGCACTGCCCAAACCCCGGTGCCGCAGCTGCGACCGCCCCGGCCGCGCCGAGCACCACCACCACCGGATTGGCCCGGCTCCAGCTACGCGGAATCATGCGAGTGCGGTGGCCCGGTTCACACACGACTTGAGCGTACCGGTGGTCCGGTCATGGTCAAGCGAAAGGCCCCGATCCGCCGGCGGGACGTCCGAACGTGCCTGCGGGCGAGGAACGTTCACTGTCGGCACGAGCCTGCAAATACGGCCCACATTGGCTTTGACGGAGCCCGCCGCGCGGTGAAGATGCCTGCATGCCCACCGCACCAGCGCCGTCGAACGCATCCCGCACACCCGCCCGCACCGCCGCCTCCCTCGGCGCCCCTCGCAGCCCCGCGCGTCCGGCCGGTAGGCCGCGCCCGTTCGGATGCGTCTCCCTGCTCGCGCTCCTGGCGCCAGTCGCCGCCGCGTCCGCCATGCCCGGCGCCCCGGCGTGGGACTTGGTGGTCACGTTCGACGGCGGCGCCGCCTCCAACGTGGGTGCCTGGACGTACGGCATCGCGCCCACCTACCCCAGCACCGGCGGCAACCCCACCTGGTACCTGCGCACGCAGGGGCTCGACACCTACGCGCCGCAGCTGCGGACGCAGGGTGCCAGCGTCTTCACCGGCAACTACAAGTCCCGCCGCGTCTCCGCCATCGGCGTGGATCTGCGAACCTTCGCGGTGGACTTCTCCGCGGCGGACCGCCCGCTGACGCTGATGCTCATCAACGACAACGGCACGCCTGGAAACGCCAACGACGATTGGGCCGCATACGTGATGGGTCCGAACGTCCCGGTGCCGACGGATCCCTGGAAGAGCTACGACTTCACCATCCCGTGGGCGAGCGCCACGCTGCCCGCCGGCTGGAAGACCATCAAGCTGGGCGCGAGCGCCCCCACGCCGAACTGGACGACACTCATCCAGGACGTGGATCGCGTGCAGTTCTTCTACGGGGATCCGGAGCTCTTCTTCATCTTCCAGATGTGGACGCTGGGGGCTGACAACCTTCGCTATCGCACGGATCCGCTCCCCGGCGACCTCAACGGGGACGGCCTCGTCAACGGTGCGGACCTGGGTCTCCTCATCGGGGACTGGGGCTGCACCTCCGGCGGCGGCTCGCTCTGCTTCGCCGATATCAACGGGGACGGCGTGGTGAACGGCGCGGACCTGGGGATCCTGATCGGCAACTGGACCGGCGGCTGACGCGCCGCGGTCACATGCTGCCGAGCGCGGCGGACGCCAGCATCGCGAGCGGCGCGGCGGCCATCGCGGCCGCGAGGATGAGGTAGCGGAGCAGC
This sequence comes from Phycisphaerales bacterium, assembly GCA_046350535.1. GTDB lineage: Bacteria > Planctomycetota > Phycisphaerae > Phycisphaerales > SM1A02 > VGXK01. The sequence goes on along the minus strand of JAXMAG010000001.1, from coordinate 2,602,896 downwards.
GGGCGCCGCGGCGCCTCCGCCGGCACCTGCCATGGCTCCAGCGCAGGGACCGCCGCAGCCGCCAGCCGGCGGGCGGGCCTGTGGATCCGGACGGGGGCGTCAAGGAGGGCAGCGGTCATGGGGTCAGGCGGGGAGCAGGGCGAGGCGTCCAGGGTTGATCGGCCGGGCGGAGGGAAGCATGTCGAACGAAGATCTGGGACCTGTTGGGATTGGGAGCAGATCGCTTCAATCGGGGGCCGGACCGGCCGATGGAACCCACCTGCAACACGCCCAGGCCAGCGGTTGACATCCCGCGGGCCCTGGGATAGCCTAATTCCGTTCATCCGGATGAACGGATGGACGCCAGAACAGACGCACATTCGCCCCCCGCGGGACCCGGATTCGCCCGCCCCGCACCTCTCCCGGAACCAGCTGGACCACCACATGCCTCCCACCGCCACCTCCGCCAAGCACGTCAAGGCCGCCCGCACCACCGCCGCTCCCGGTCCCGCCTTCATGGACACCGGGCTGCCGCTCTTCGAGAACGTGCCGTTCAAGGTGAAGGACCTCTCTCCGGAGACGGTCCGCTTCGGCCGCAAGGAGATCGAGCTCGCGGAGCACGAGATGCCCGGCCTGATGGCCATCCGGCGCGAGTACCGCGGCAAGAACCCGCTCAAGGGCGCCCGCATCACCGGCAGCCTGCACATGACCGTGCAGACCGCGGTGCTGATCGAGACCCTCGTGGATCTCGGCGCGGAGGTGCGCTGGTGCAGCTGCAACATCTTCTCCACCCAGGACCACGCGGCCGCCGCGGTGGCCGTGGGTCCCAAGGGCACGCCGGAGAACCCGAAGGGCATCGCCGTCTTCGCCTGGAAGGGCGAGACGCTGCCCGAGTACTGGTGGTGCACCTGGCACGCGCTCCGCTGGACCGACGGCAAGGGCCCGAACATGATCCTGGATGACGGCGGAGACGCCACGCTCCTGGTGCACAAGGGCGTGCAGTTCAACGGCGACGGCAAGGTGCCCGGCGCGAAGGCCTCCGACAGCGAGGAGTACGGCGTCATCCTGGAGCTCCTCAAGGTGCTGCAGAAGCAGGATCCGCAGTACTGGGCCCGAACGGCCCCCTCCATCCGCGGCGTGACGGAGGAGACCACCACCGGCGTCCACCGCCTCTACCAGATGGAGGAGCTGGGACAGCTCCTCTTCCCGGCCATCAACGTCAACGACTCCGTCACCAAGAGCAAGTTCGACAACCTCTACGGCTGCCGGCACTCGCTCGTGGACGGCATCATGCGGGCCACGGACGTCATGCTCTCCGGCAAGGTGGCCGTGGTGTGCGGCTACGGAGACGTCGGCAAGGGCTGCGCCCAGAGCCTCCGCGGCCAGGGCTGCCGCGTGAAGATCACGGAGATCGATCCCATCTGCGCCCTCCAGGCCGCCATGGAAGGCTACGAGGTGGTGACCCTGGAGGACGTGGTCGACAGCGCGGATCTCTTCGTGACCGCCACCGGCAACTTCGACATCATCACCGCGGACCACATGAAGCGGATGAAGGACAAGGCCATCGTCGGCAACATCGGGCACTTCGACAACGAGATCGACATGGCTGGCCTGAAGAAGCTGAAGGGCGTGAAGTGCGTGAACATCAAGCCGCAGGTGGATGAGTGGGTCTTCCCGGGCGGGAAGTCCATCATCGTGCTGGCGGAGGGACGCCTCCTGAATCTCGGCTGCGCCACCGGCCACCCCAGCTTCGTGATGAGCTCCAGCTTCACCAACCAGACGATGGCCCAGATCGAGCTCTTCGGGAACGCCCGGCGCTACGAGAAGAAGGTCTACAAGCTGCCCAAGATCCTGGACGAGAAGGTGGCCCGGCTGCACCTGGAGAAGCTGGGCGTGCGGCTCACCACGCTCAGCAGGGATCAGGCCCAGTACATCGGCGTCTCCGTGGACGGCCCGTACAAGAACGAGCACTACCGCTACTGATCCCGCCCGCCGGGACGCCCCGGCGCTCCGGATGGATCCAACGACAGGAGACGCGGCGCCGGACGGGCATCACCCGCCGGCGCCGCGTTGCGTTCTGAGGGTCTCGCGGATGTCGCGGAGGAGCGCCAGGTGCTCGCGGCTCCACGCGGGGCCCGCGGCGGCGGTTCGCGGGGCGGGCGCGGAGGCGGCGGCGCCGGCGGGAAGCGCGGGGCGCGGCGGGTGGCGTTCGTCACCCAGGCCCGCACCGGCGGCGCGGCGCACGCGGGCCAGGATGAGGTCCCGCACCTCCGCCGCGTTGTCCAGTCCCGCCAGGATCCCGCGGTGACCGAAGGCGGCGCCTTCGTGCTTGGAGCTCACGCCGCCGCCCGCGGTGTCCACCACCACGTCCGCGATCCCGAAGATGCGCTGGAGCGGTCCCTGCTGCACCGTGACGTTCTGCACGTTCTCGAAGGTGATGGTCATCTCGCGCACGATCATCGCGCCGCGGCGGATGCGCAGGCTGCGCGGCGAGAGGACGTACCAGGTGGTGTCGTAGTGGAGGTGGATGGCCGCGTACGCCACCACGTCCGGGAGGATGATGAGCGCCATCGCCGCCACCACCACGCCCGGGACCAGGAACCAGACTCCCGCCGCCATCAACCCGGCGCAGGCGGCGATGGCGAGGAAGAGGAAGATGCCGTCGAAGAGGAGCAGCGCCAGCCAGAACTGGAACTTGAGGTAGCGGAGCCAGCCGCTCGCGGGACGCATGGACTGGAGCTGCTCGCCGGAACGCAGCGGGAGCGTGGGCGCCTCGCGCGGGACGCGGAACCATCGCACCAGGACGCCCCAGAGTCCCTCGTAGATCCACTCGCACGAACGGTGGATGGCGGCGCTCACGCCTTCGCTCCGCGGGCCTTCAGCTCGGAGAGGATCTCGCGCAGGAGCAGCACCGCTTCCTGCGAGGAGGCGTCCGTGGCGTGATCCCACGCGGGGGAGGCGGGCGAACCGGGGGCGGGGGCGGTTCGCGCCGCGTCCGCGTGGGCGGCGTGCGCCGGGTGGTCGTCATGGGCGCCGCGCATCCGCGAGTAGAGGAAGTCCCGCAGCTCCTCCACCTGCGGCACGCCCTCGATCTGCATCTCCGCCTGGCTGCTTCCCGCCGCGGTCTGGAGCGAGATGGTGGCCAGGCCCAGCCAGCGCTGGATGATGCCGCGGGTGACGTGGATGTCCTGGATGCGGCGATAGGTGAGGTAGACCTCGCGCCGGAAGAGGATGCCCCAGGAGACGGAGACGCCGTCCGCGTCGAAGCGGTAGCGGAGCGTCTCGTACTTGAAGAAGAGGATGGGGAGCGCCACCAGCACGCCCGGCCCGGTCAGGAGCGAGGTGATGAGGTAGTGCTTCATCAGCGCCGGCACCGGTCGCGTGATGGCAAAGGGGTCGAAGGTCCCCCGCGGGCCTCCGGACGCACCCGGCGCCGGCGCGGCGGCATGGCTGGCGGCGCGATCTGGTTCGGCTCTGCTCACGGGACCCTCCACGGGAACCAGCCTACTGGTGAAGGGAGTCGCTGCATTTCAGGCGGTTCCGCGCGGGTGGCGTCGCGTCGCGGGTATCGTGTCCGCATGCAGACCCGGATGCCTTTTTTGTGGGGTGCGGCGTGGGTGGCGCTGGCCGCGGCGGGCGGGGCGGCGGGCCAGTCGTCGCTGGCGGTGAAGCACGTGGCGGCGCCGCCGGAGGACGTGGCCAGCGGCCTGGTGGTGCTCCCGGATCCGCGGGCGGCCGCCACCGGCAGCAGGACCCTCTGGCTGGACGTGGCGTGGGCGCCCGCCCAGGCCGGGCCGCGGGGCGCCGCGGCCCCGGCGGGCGGCTGGCAGTGGGAGGCGAGGATCCCGATGGATGGGGAGCACCTGGCGCTCCTGCTGGTCTCCGCGGACGCGACCCGCATGGATGCGCAGCTGGTGGCGCTCCAGGCCGGGACGCCCGCGGTGCAGCACCTGCCTGCCGTGAGCGCGGAGGTGCCCGCGGCGCCCGGGCGGATCACGCGGAGCCAGACGCTGGCCGACGGGGTGGACGTGGTGCGGCATGATCTCTGGAAGTCTCCGGAAGGGGAGGCGCTCCTGCGCCTCACCGCGCCGGACCCGGCGAGGACCCGGGTGGCGCTCGTCTTCGACTCGCCGGAGACGCTCTGGGCCGCCGCGACCTCGTGGCGAACGGTGGTCGGCGAACCGGTGCCGCTCGAGGCGTGGCTCTCCGTCGAGGCCTCGAAGGCGCCGTGGCCCGGCCTCGTCGGACCAACGCGGGTGGAGGTGCGCGAACCGGACGGCGGCGTGCTGGAGCTTTCCGCCGCGCCGAAGGATGGGCGCATCGTGGCGGCGTCGTTCACGCCGCGCGTGCCGGGTGTGCACATGGTGCGCGTGGACGGGGAGGGGCGCAGCGTGACGGGGCGGGCGCTCCGCCGGAGCGTCGAGTTCGTGGTGAACGTGGCTGCGCGGAGGTCGTTCGCGGGCGCACCGGCGTTGACGCAGGAGCCGGATGGCACGCTCCTCCTGGACCTCCCGGTCCAGGGCGCCGCCGCCGGCGAGAGACTCCTGGCCGCGGCGGAGGTGTGGATGGACGGCCGGTGCCGCTGCTGGAGCGCGGTGGTCGCGGATCCCTCCCAGCAGGGCGGCGTGGCCCGCCTGCGCGTGGACCCGCGCTGGCTCGCGGCCTCGGGACCGGGGGAGGTGGCGGCGGAGGTGGAGCTGCGGCAGCTGCGGCTCCACTCGCTGCGGGAGGGCGTGGTGCTGGATCTGCGGGAGTCGGTCCGGGTTCCGGCGGCCCGCGTGCAGCTTCCCGCGCCCTGGACCGGCCCGCCGGATGAGGCGATGCGAATGGGACGGCCTGGCGCCGCGTCCATCGAAGTGGCCGGGGATGCCCCGGCCGCGATGGACGCGCCGGCGTTCGTGAATGCCGGCGCCCACGCGCTCATGCTGAGCCATGGCTACTGCGCGGACGGGAACCCGTTCACGCTCTCGGATTTCAGCGGCCCGGTCGAGCTCTTCCTGGACCCGGGGCAGAACCGCTCGATCGACACCTTCGCCACCATGGTGGGTCTCTTCGGGCAGGCGCAGAAGAGCTTCGGCCTGGTGGCCCACAGCCAGGGCGGCATGGCCGCACTCCACCTGCACACCTTCTACTGGAGCGGGATGGACTGGGCCGGATCCGGGCGCCTCATCCAGAGCGTGGGCACGCCCTACCAGGGCACGCCGATGGCCGGCAACGCCGCGGTCCTGGGGCAGATCTTCGGCATCGGATGCGGCATCAACACGGATCTCACCCCCGCCGGCGCCACCGCGTGGCTCTCCACGATCCCGGGCTGGGCCCGCACCGCGGTCTGGTACTGGACCACCAGCTTCACCGACAACTGGTGGAGCTGGGACTACTGCAACATCCTCACGGACGCCCTGCTCGCGGACCCCGACGACGGCGTGACGGAGAAGAACGCCGACCAGCTCCCCGGCGCCACCAACATGGGACACAAGGAGGGGTGGTGCCACACCACCGGGATGGAGGATCCACCCCAGTGCACGGATCACACCCGCAACGCGGAGATGAACGGGAGCGCCGCCCGATGAGACCCACCAGAACCGCCGTCGCGGTGCTTGCGTTCGCCGCCTTGTCCGGTGCCCGCGCGGACGTCTACTGCAACGCCACCATCGGCGCCATCCCGGATGGCACCGGAGCCGGTGTGACCAGGACCTTCACGGTGCCGGCGCCGGCCGCGCCGCAGGTGGTGACCGGCGTGGAGGTGGATCTGGTGGTCTCCCACCCGTGGGTGGGGGATCTCCGGGCCGTCCTCACCGCGCCGTGGGGCACGCAGGTGGTGCTCCTCGATCGACCCGGGATCCCCAGCAGCGGCTGGCCGGGCCCGTGGGGATGCGGCTTCGACGACGTGAACTGCCGCTTCACCGACGCCGGCTCGGCCCCGGCGGAGAGCGCGTGCGCGGCTGGGAGCGCGGCGCTCTCGGGGTGGCTGAAGCCGCTGCAGCCGCTGGCCGTCCTGGCGGCGGTGCCCGGGCACGCCCCGCAGGGGACGTGGACGCTGGTCGTGTCCGACGCGTCGACGATCGACGCCGGCTCCATCCAGAGCGCGTGTCTGCGACTCACCACCGCGCCGGACTGCAACCTCAACGGCCGGGCCGACGCGGTGGACATCGCCCAGGGCGGCAGCGAGGACGCCAACGGCGACGGCGTCCCCGACGAGTGCCAGTGCGTGGCGGACCTGAACGGCAGCGGCACCGTGGATGGCGCGGACCTCGCCGTGGTGCTGGCCCAGTGGGGCGCGGGCGGGCAGTCCATCGCGGACCTGAACCACGACGGCACCGTGAACGGCGCGGATCTTGGCGTCCTGGTGGCGTCCTGGGGGCCGTGCGGAGGCGCGGCGCAGTGACGGAGGCCCCGCGCCGCAGGACCACCACGCGATGGGTGGCGCTGGCGCTGGTGCCCGTGGCCCTCGCCCTCACGTGGGGCGTGGGCCGCCTGGTCACGAGCGCCAACTCCCGGCGGGCCGCCCCGCTCCTGGATGCGCCGGTGGCGCCGGATCCGCCGCAGGTGGACGTCGGACCCGTGTCGCAGTGCGGGACACCGGTCACCGTGCGGGTGACGCTCGTCAACATCTCGCAGACCTCGTCGGAGGTGCTGGAGGCCATCCCCGACTGCGGCTGCACCGTGCCGGAGCTGCCCACGCCGTGCGTCCTGGCGCCGGGGGAGCGGCGGGAGATCCTGGTGGCCCTGGATCCCTGGGCCCACGGTGGTGCGCGGACGCAGCAGGTGGTCTTTCCGTGCCGGCAGCCGGGGAAGCCGCGCACGCTGCGCATCAGCTGCACGGTGGTGGGCGCCCTCCACACCAACCCCGCGGCCGCGCGGCGGAAGGAGGAGCCCACGGTGATGGTGCAGGTGTCGCACCTGGAGGCGCCGGAGGGCGGGGCGGGGGCGCCTGCGGCGCAGAAGCCGTTCGAGATCCTGGGGTTCGATCCGCCGGTGGTGGAGAGCTGGCCGCGGAACCCGGCCATGGAGACGTGGTTCTCGCTCGACTGGGCCCTGGTGGACAAGGCCGCGGAGAGCGGGGCGCCGGGGTTCGAACGGGCGCCGGATGGGCGCTGGTCCCGCGGCGTGGTGGTGATCCGCACCTCGCTCGAGGAGTGTCCGGAGCTGCGGATGCGGGTCTACAACTCGCCCGCGGTGGCGCGGCCGTAGCGCGGCGGCTCAGCCGCCCGGGCGCGCGGCCCACGCGGCCAGCAGCTCCGCCTCGCGGGCCTTGGTGAGGCCGGCGGCGCCGGGCTTGGTGCCGAAGTCGTAGTCCGCGGGCCGCTCGGCGTTGAACCACGCCAGCGTGTCCCGCGCGGTATCCGCCAGCGGCCGGAAGGTGAGGCCGTGCTCCACGGCCTTGGTGCGGCTGATCAGCCCCATGCCGCCCGCGGTCTCGCCGGGTTCGGCGGGAATCCAGAGCGGCAGCTGCATCCAGGGACCCACGCCCTGCTTGAGAAGCCAGGCCTCCTCCACCGGGATGAAGTCCACCGGGTCGCTCACCACGGCCTTGCAGCCGTCCACCATCTCGTCGAAGGTGAGCGTCCCCTTGGGGCCGGACGCGTTGTAGACGCCGCCGTGTCCATCGCGGGCGCAGCGGACGCTCCAGCTGGCCAGGTCGCGCACGTCGATGAAGCTCACGAACGCCTTCCGCGGCTGCGGTGCCGCCGGGATGAGCACGCGCCCGCCGCGGGCCACGCGCACCGGCCAGTAGGTGAAGCGGTCCGTCGGATCCCCGGGACCCACGATGAGCCCGGGGCGGATGTTCGTGGCGCGATCTCCGAAGACCGCCGTGGCCGCCGCCTCGCAAAGGACCTTCAGCGGCCCGTAGGTGAGGCCGGAGACCTTCTCCTCCGTGGGGTCCTGCAGGGTGCCGACAGGCGCCGTCTCATCCATCCCCGCCGTGAAGTTGGGGTAGACGCTCACGGTGCTGATGAACACGTACTGGCGGGCCGCGTCCTTGAGGAGTTCCGCGGAGGCCCGGACCACGCGGGGGACGTATCCGGAGGTGTCGATCACGGCGTCCCAGCGGCGCCCCGCCTTTACCGCGTCGGCCAGGGCCTTCAGGCCCTCGCCCTTCTGCGGGTCGCGGTCCCCGTGGAGCTTCTCCACATCCGGGAAGAGGCCCGGGTTGGTCTTCCCGCGGTTGAAGAGGGTCACTTCATCCCCGGCGTCCTGGGCGGCCTCCACCAGCTGGGGGCCGAGGAACGCGGTGCCGCCGAGGATGAGGATCTTCATGCCGCTGGTACCCGTGGCCCTGTCGGCGGTTCCGCGGCACCTCCCCGCCTCCCGGAGAGCGGGAAGGCGCGGCGGCCGCGCAGGATCAGGCTCTCTCCACCAGCATGCTGACGGCGTTGCCGCCGCCCAGGCAGAGGCTGCAGATGCCGCGGCGACCGCCCGTCCTGCGGAGGTGGTGCACCAGGGTCACCAGGACCCGGGCGCCGCTCGCGCCGATCGGGTGGCCCAGGGCGATCCCGCCGCCGCCCACGTTGAGCTTCTCCTCCGGGATCCCCAGCGGCCTGATGTCCGCCAGGATCTGGGCCGCGAAGGCCTCGTTGATCTCGAAGAGGTCCACATCCTGCACCCGCAACTTGTTGCGGGCCATGAGCGCTTCGATGCCCAGCTTGGGGGCGAAGAAGAGCTCCTTGGCCGGCACGCCCACGGTGTTCCAGTCCAGGATCCGGGCGAGCGGAGCCACGCCGAGCGAACGGGCCTTCGACTCCGACGCGACGAGCAGGGCCGCGGCGCCATCCGAGATCTGGCTGGAGTTGCCCGGGGTCACCGTGCCATCCTTGCCGAACGCCGGCTTCAGCTTGGCGAGCGCCTCCAGGCTGGTGTCCGCGCGGAACCCCTCGTCCGCGTCCAGGCCCGTCTTCTGCATGGTCTGTTCGGGCGAGAGCGGGACGATCTCGGCCTTGAACCAGCCCTCGCGGGTGGCATGCACGGCGCGCTGGTGGCTCTGCACGCTGAAGCGGTCCTGCTCCGCCCGGGTCACGCCATGCTGCTGGGCGACCCAGTCCGCGGCGCAGCCCATCGCCCACTTCTCGAACGGGCACGTCAGCCCGTCGGCCTGCATGTGGTCCTGCAGGCGCGCTTCGCCGTACTTGACGCCGCTGCGCATCTGCACCATGTGCGGCGCCAGGTCCATGTTCTCCATGCCGCCGGCCACCATCAGGTGGTTCATGCCGGCGCGGATCCCCAGGGCCGCCTGCATCACGGCCTGGAGGCCGCTGCCGCACACCTTGTTGACGGTGACCGCGTTGAGCGTGTCCGGGAGTCCCGCCGCCAGTCCCGCCTGCCGCGCCGGGTTCTGGCCCACGCCGGCCTGGAGGACGCACCCCATGATGCACTCGTCCACGGCGGCGGCGCTCCCCGGCACGTCCGCCAGCACGGCCCTGATCGCGTAGGAGCCGAGGGTGGGGGCCGGGACGCGCGCCAGCGTTCCCAGGAACTTGCCCACCGGGGTGCGGCGGGCGGCGAGGATCACGGCGGGCTCAGAGGACTGCATCCAGGGTCTCCGGGGGGTGATGGGACGGGTCGATGATGATAGCGGCGGCCCGCGCTGGACAAGGGGCCTCCGGGGCGTGGCGCTGATAGCCTGCCCGCCCCATGAGCACGCCCGAACGCGCGGCGCCCGCGGCGCGGGCAAGCCTGGTCAAGGACAACCTGGTCAGCCTCCAGTCCTTCATCCTGGAGGAGGAGTCCCGCCATCCGGAGGCCAGCGGCGAGTTCAGCTGGATCATCTCCGCCATCTCGCTGGCGGCCAAGATCATCGCCTACAAGGTGCGACACGTGCGGCTCCAGTCCATCGCGGGCCACATGGGGGAGACCAACGTCCAGGGCGAGGAGCAGCTCAAGATGGACGTGATCGCCAACGAGGTGTTCATGCGCCTCCTCGGCGGCCGTCCCTCGATCGCGGTGCTGGGCAGCGAGGAGGACGAGGAGCCCACCATCCTGCGGCGCGGGAGCGAGGGCGGGAAGTACTGCGTCCTCTTCGATCCGCTGGATGGCTCGAGCAACCTCGACACGGGCGTGGGCGTCGGCACCATCTTCACCATCCTGCGCAACGATCCCACGATCCCCGGCGCGGTCGAGACCGTCTGCCAGCCGGGCTCGCGGCAGGTGGCCGCGGGCTACGTCCTCTACGGCAGCAGCACGGTGTTCGTGGTCACCACCGGGCTGGGGGTCCACATGTTCGAGCTGGATGCGAGCATCGGCAGCTTCATGCTGGTCCACCGGGACCTCAAGATGCCGCGCGCCAGCAAGGTGTACTCCGTGAACGAGGCGTACGTGGACACCTTCCCCGCGGGCTACCGTCGCTACCTGGACTGGGCCCACAAGAACGGCTACAGCGCCCGCTACATCGGCTCCATGGTGGCGGACCTCCACCGCACGCTGATCAACGGCGGCGTGTTCCTCTATCCGCCCACGCGCAAGCACCCCAGCGGCAAGCTCCGCCTGCTGTACGAAGCCAACCCGATGAGCATGCTGGTGGAGCAGGCCGGCGGCACCAGCATAACCGGCACGGGCCGCACGCTGGAGGTGCGGCCGACCCAGCTTCACCAGCGAACGCCGCTGGTGCTGGGCTCCGCGGATGAGGTGGCAAACGTGGTCGCCCACTTCAAGACTCCGGCCGACGCCCTTCCCTGACCGCTCCGCTCCCGAGGACTGCACGATGATCCGCCTCACCGCCGCGCTGCCGCTCACGCTCCTCCTGGCGGCTGCGGGAGGCACGCCCGCGGAGCCGATCCGCGGCTGCATGAGCCACCCGGCCCTGCACGGGGACCGCCTGGTCTTCGAGAGCGCCGGCGACCTCTGGATGGCCCGGCTCCCGGCGGATCCAGCCGCGCCCATCGAAGCCGCCCGCCTCACCAGCGGCTCCGGCACGGAGTCGTGGCCGGTGTTCAGCAGGGACGGCACGCGGCTCGCGTTCGCGGCGGAGTACGACGGCAACGTGGAGACCTACGTGATGCCGGCCGCGGGCGGCGCGCCGCAGCGGCTCACCTTCCACCCCGGGCGCGACGTGCCGCTCGGATGGACGCCGGACGGCAGCGCGGTCTACATGCGTTCGCAGCGGTTGAGCCCGCTGGGACGCTGGGAGCTCTTCCGCGTCCCGGCCGAGGGCGGCCTGCCGGTGCGCCTGCCGATGGGCGAGTGCTCGCTCCTGGGCGTGGATCCGCAGACGGGCCGGCTCGCGTTCACGCGGTGGAGCACGGAGACCTGGCATTGGCGCGGCTACCGCGGCGGCAGCGCCCCGGACATCTGGGTCACCGCGCCGGACGGGCGCCATTCGGAGCCGCTCATGTCCACGCCGTGGAACGAGCTCTTCCCGATGTGGTGCGACGGCCGCATCTGGTTCCTCTCGGATGAGAACGGGCGGGCGAACCTCTGGTCCGTCACCCCGGACGGGGGCGACCGCCGCATGCACACGAGGCAGGAGGGGCCGGAGGCGTTCGACGTCCGCTGGCCCAGCGCGGATGCGGGCGGGGCGCCGCGGATCGTGTTCGCCCAGGAGTGCGATCTCTGGTTGCTGGACGCCCGCGACGGCGCTCCGCGCCGACTGGACGTGCGGCTGGTCGGTGATCGCCTGGACGAGCGGCCGATCCTCGCGGACCCCATGGACGCGATCAGCGGCATGGCCCTCTCGCCCTCGGGCGACACGCTGGCCATCGATTCGCGCGGCGAGATCCTCATCGTGCCGGTGGGCGATCCGCGCCCCGGGCGTTCCAACGCGTGGCGCCAGCTTCCCGGCCGCAGCGAGGCCCGCGACGCCGGCACCGCGTGGGTGGGGGACTCGGCGATCGCATTCGTGACGGATGCGGGTGGAGAGCCCGGCGTGGTCCTGCGGAGCCTTTCGCCCGATGGCGTGGAGGAGGAGCGAACGCTGGCCTCTCCGGGCCAGTGGATCTTCCCGCCGGTGGCGTCACCGGACGGCTCGCACCTTGCGTATGCGGACAAGAGCCTGCGGCTGCATCTGGTGGACGTGGCCTCCGGCGCGGACACGGTGGTGGGGCAGGCGGAGGCGGGGGAGATCACGGACTACCGCTTCTCCCCGGATGGACGCTGGCTGGCATGGGCCAGACCGCTCCGCACCGGCTTCCAGCAGCTGGTCCTCTGGTCGCTCGATGCGGGGAAGGAGCACGTCCTCGGCGACGGTCTGACGGACGACCGCGAGCCGCGCTGGGATCCCGCAGGCAAGTACCTCTACTTCCTCTCGAACCGCCACATCGATCCGGTGCTGGACCAGTTCGATGCGTCGTTCCTGCTGGAGAACACCACCGAGGTGTGGGCGATCCCGCTGGCCGCGTCCACGCCGCCGCCGCTGCGGGAGGTGGCCGCCGCCGCCGGGTTCGACCTGGAGGCGTGGGCCACGCCTCCGGAGCCCGCGGAGGACGAGGCGCCGGCGGAGCCCGCGAAGCAGCCGAAGCCCGCGGCCGGCGCCGCAGGTGCCGCCGGACATCATGGCGCGGGCAGCCGCGGCGGGAGCGTTCGGACGCAACCGCTGGAGGCTGCGGAACCGCTCACGGTGGACGTGGACGGCATGATGGCCCGCGCCGTCAGGCTGCCGGTGAAGCCCGGGAAGCTCCTGTCGCTGGAGGCGGTGTGGGGGGGCGCGTGGTACCTGCGCATGCCGGTGAAGGGGCTGAGCGAGGACGTCTGGCCGCCGCCCGCGCTCGGCCAGCCCGGCGCGGAGCTGGGGCGCGTGGACCTGGTGGCGGGCAAGGAGGACGAACCGGTCGCCAAGGACGTGGAGGCGTACACCCTGAACGATCCGCCCTCCGTGGCGGCGTGGGTGGCCAAGGACGCGATCCACGTGCTGCCGCTCGGCTCGGATCCGAAGGAGGCGTCGGAGGTGGATCTCTCCGGGGTGCGCGTGGCGGTGGACGTGCGGAAGGAGTGGCGCCAGATCTTCGACGAGGCGTGGCGCCTCCAGCGCGACTTCTTCTGGCGCCCGGACTACGGCGGCGTGAACTGGGATGCGATGCGGACCAAGTACGCGGCGCTCCTGCCGCGCGTGGGCAGCCGCGCGGAGCTGAACGACCTGATCGGGGAGCTGATGGCGGAGCTGGGGAACAGCCACCTGTACGTCTCCGGCGGAGACGCCTTCCGTCCCGCCGAGCCGGTCTCCGTGGGCATGCTGGGGATCGACGTGGAGGCGGCGGACGGCGGCATCCGCATCAGCCGCATCCTTCCCGATGCGAGCGCCATGGGCGGGCCGCAGAGTCCCCTGGCCGCGCCGCACCTCGGCGTGAAGGCGGGCCAGTTCCTCCGGGCCATCGACGGGCAGCGCGTGCCGGCGGACGCGGATCCGGGCCGGCTCCTGGTGGGCCGCGGGGGTCAGCCCGTGCGCGTCACGGTGGCGGACGACGCCGCCGGCGCCAACGCCCGCACCGTGGAGGTGACCGCGCTCCCCGCGGACGGCAAGCTGCGCTACCTGGACTGGGTGGAGACGAACCGCCGCTGGGTGGACAAGGCCTCGAACGGCGCCCTCGGCTACATCCATCTCCCGGACATGGACACGGACGGCCTCATCGCGTTCGCCCGCGGCTTCTATCCGCAGCTGGCCCGGCGCGGCCTGGTGGTGGACATCCGCGACAACGGCGGCGGCTTCGTGAGCCAGATGGTGCTGGAGCGGCTCGCCCGCCGCGTCTACGCGTGGACGCGCCCCCGGCACGGCACGCTGGAGACCTACCCGCAGCGCACGCTCAACGGCCCGGTGGCGGTGATCATCGACCAGGGCGCCGGGAGCGACGGCGACATCTTCCCGGAGAGCTTCCGCCTGCGCGGGCTCGGCCCGCTCGTGGGCACGCGAACCTGGGGCGGCGTGGTGGGCATCCGCGGCGACAAGCCCTTCGTCGACGGCGGCGCCAGCATGCAGCCGGAGTTCGCGTGGTGGGAGCCGCTGCGCGGCTACTCCCTGGAGAACTCCGGCGTCTCCCCGGACATCGAGGTGCAGCTGACCCCCGACGACCGGGTGGCGGGCCGGGATCCGCAGCTGGAGCGCACGGTGCAGCTCCTCATGGAGTCCGTGGCGAAGCTGCCGCCGGCGCCGGACCTGCGGCAGCTCCCTGCGCCGGGGGCGCCGGGCGGGCCTGGGGGCGCGCCGGGATCCGCCGCGGCGCCGAGTCCGCGCTGAACGGCGCCGCGCCGGCGGCCCGCAGGATCAGCGGACGGCGTCCCGGATCCGGAAGAGCAGCCGGTGCAGCCGGGCCTTGGCGGCGTCCGCGGAGATGCCCAGCGCCTCTCCCATGGCGCGGTAGGAGATGCCTTCCTTCCACATCATCAGGAGGCTCCAGTCCTCCGGGCCTGTCGCGCTCCGGAGGTTCTCCGCGTCGTGCGCGGGCGCATCCGCAGGGGACGGCACCTCCGCGCCGGCGCGAGCGCCGGCCACTTCCGCCTCGTGCCGCTGCCGGGCGGTGGCTTCGCGCAGCTTGTCGATCCAGAGTCCCCGCATCATCGTGGCCAGCAGGGGACTGAACTGGTCGCTCTGCGCCTCCGGGAGGCGCTGGATGGCGCGGAGCAGCGTGGTCTGCACCAGGTCGCCGGTGTCGAACCCCATCCGTCCGTGCCGGGAGAGCAGCCGCCGCGCGATGCGTTCGAGCGCCGGCCGCCACATGTCCAGGAGCGCGGTGAACGCAGCGGTGTCTCCCCGCCGGGCGCGCCGGAGAAGCTCCGCCTCCCTGGAGGGGTTGCCGCTCATTCCGCACCCTCCGCCCGCGCGGGCGGGCCGGCGTCCGCGGAGGTGCGCGGCTTCGGCGCGCCGGCGCCGGCCGCGGCAGCGCCGCGCAGCCGCGTGAGTGCGTTGTCCGCCAGGCGTCCCACGCGCGGGGCCACGTCGGTCATCGCGGCCCGCAGGCGCACCAGGCGGTCCTCCCACTCTGCGCGCTCCGCCGGCGCCGCGTTCTGTCCACCCGCGGTGGCGGATTCCCAGCGCCGATGCTCCGTCAGCGTCTCCAGCCCATCCACCACGGCCAGCCAGTCATCGCCGGGGGGCAGCACGGCGTGCCACCAGGCGATCAGCTCCGGCAGCCGCTGCTGTCCGGTCTGCCAGCGGCCCGCCGCCAGTTCCGTCATCACCAGGCAGGTCTCCGCGAGTCGCGTCTCCATGTGGTCGCGGGCGCCGCGGGCGTCCTGCTGGCGGAGGTAGGTTCGCCACGCATCGGCCTGGGCCTCCTCGGCGCGAGCGAGGAGTTCCGCGGAGTCCGCGCCGCGGGCGCTCGCGAGCCAGTGGAGCGCCACCAGCTGGGGGAAGGCCGTTCGTCCGCTGTCGCGGGCCACGTCCGCCACTCGATCCACCATGGCGGTCATGGCGCCCTTGGAGCGGGCGGAGTTGAGGGCCATGCGGGCCCGCTCCGCGTCCGCCTCCGCGCGGGCCAGGCGCTGCCAGACCGCCGCCGCGGCGGTGACGAGCAGGAGGGCCACCAGCGCGGACGCGGCGCCCCAGCGCAGCGGTTCGCGCTGGATGGAGAGACGCAGGGAGTGGAGGAGGGACGGCGGCTCTATGGAGAGCGGCCGCAGGTCCAGCCAGGCGGCGAGGTCCGCGGCGAGATCCCCGGCCGACTGGTAGCGGAGCGAGGGATCCGGCGCCATCGCCTTGCGCCAGATGGCCTCCAGGCGGGCGGCCTGCGGCGCATCGCGGGACGCGTCCCGGGCCTCCTCCGCGGCGCCGCCCGCCGCCTCCTCCGGCAGCGCATCCACGCACCAGCGCAGGATGGCACCGAGGGCGTAGACGTCCGCGGCGATGCCCGGCGGGGCGCCGGCCAGCACCTCCGGCGCCGCGAAGATGGGGGTGGTGGAGACCGCGGCGCGGCCCGTGTCCGCAGGCTGCGAGGAGCCGAAGTCGCATAGGCGGGCCACGCCGGCCTGCTCCACGAGGACGTTCGCGGGCTTCAGGTCCAGGTGCAGCACGCCCGCCTGGTGGGCCGCGTGCACCGCCTCCGCCACCTGGCGCACCACGCGAATGCATCCGCGGAGCCCCAGCCGCGCCAGCAGCTGCTCATCCGTGAGCGGCCGCCCGTCGCAGCGCTCGGAGACCACGTAGCCGAAGCCGCAGGGGGAGACGCCGGCCTCGAACCAGCGCAGCACGTTCGGGTGCGAGACGCGCCTCCCGCGGATCACCTCCGTGACCGCGCCCTCCGCATCGCGCGGTCGGAGGACCTTCAGCACCACGCGATGCTCGAAGCCCTGCTCGCTGTAGCGGAGATCCGTGGCGTCGTAGACGGTGCTGGTGGCGCCCGCGCCCAGGACCCCGTGGAGCGTGAAGCGGTGCGGACCGGTGGCGAACGGCGGTCCGAATCCGGCGCCGGGCTGCGGGAACTCCGCCGCGCCCGCCGCCTCGCCGGAGGCGCCGGTTCCGCGTCTGGAGTCGTCCGCGGCCCGCACCAGCTCGGCCGCCAGGCGGACCCGGGCCACCGCGGTGGCGAACTCCTCCCCCATCTGGGCGATGGAGCGGGCCTCCTCGTCGAAGGCCGCCTGGGTGGGGGCTTCCAGAAGGGCGGCGGCCACCGCGGCCTCCAGCACCGCCGCCCGATGCTCTCCGCGCGGCAGGCCTGCGAGCCACCGGGCCGCATGGCAGGGCAGCCCCAGCATCCGCCGCACCTCCGCGTCCGCGTCCACCAGGGCGTCCGGCGCCGTGAGGGCCACCGCGTCCAGGGCCTCCCGGAGCTCCGCGAACGACGGGTCCCCCCCGTGGCGGCGGTAGATCCCCATGATCTGGGGTACGAGCTCCAGCATTCGCCCCATCTTGCCCGTTCCGCGGCCCGAGCGTCAACAGGCCGGGTGCGGGGGGCCGTCCATAGGGCCGCATCTCCCGATTCTTCAGGAATTCCGCTCCGATTGTGTCACGCCGCGGGCATCGTCTGCGGTGAAGTGGGGGGCAGATGCGAACGACACGCGCGGCATCCCTTGCAGTCTTCCTGGTGGCGATCACCGCCGCGGTGTCCGTTGGCTTTTCGCCGCGGATCGATGCCTCGGACGTCCGCCTGGAGCCGGTCGCGGGGGATCCCCGCCTGGAGCTGGGCGCCTCCATGGAGGCGGGCGGGCTGGATCGGGCCGACGCGGACTGGATGTCCACGCTCATGGTGAGCACGGTGGATACGCGTGCCGTGGATGCCGCGTACTGCGCTCATCGCCGGGCCATCGTCTGGTGGAAGGACGTGGATGCAGCGGGGCCGGTGCTGCGGTTCACGCGCGTGGCGCTGGCGGCGCCGTGCGTGGAGTCCTTCCTGTCGATCCCGGAGTTCCAGGCGGAGCAGCCGCCGGCCGGACAGGCAAGGTTCTTCCGCCTCCACACGGGGGAGGTGGCCTCCGGGCCGCTTCCATCCACGCGGGAGGTGTGGGTGGAGATCGGCGAGTACTTCACCTCCAGCTGCAGCGGCGGTGTGCCCTGCGACGTCTGGACGGACATGCAATCGGGGTGGGGTCCGGGGTCCGTCGTCACGGAGACGGCGGTGGTTGATCCTGAGTACGGGGTATCGATCCCGCTCGGGTTGTGGCAGTCACCATAGGTGCCGGTGTCATGCCAGGGTGCCCCCTGGTTGGAGGTCGCGTCATGAGGTTCCTGGAACGGATCACATCCTTCATTGCCTTGCTCGCACCCGCGGCCATCGCGTTGGCCGTCCCACAGGGCGTCCCGCTGGAGATGCCGGAGAGCGATGAGCGGGTCATCCTCACGGACTCCCTCGTGGACGGCGGGATCGAGACCCAGGACGCCCATCGCGTGGCGGTCTGGCTGACGGACGCCGTGGACGTCCTGCAGACGCCGGATCCCACCTGCGCGGTCTACATGCTCTCCGCGTGGTGGTGCCAGCCCGGGCCGGACGGCACCCCCGTGAAGCGCTGCAGCCGAATGCGGATCCCCGCCGGATGCGTGGACGAGTACTTCTTCACCAGCCCGGACGGCCCCGCGTGCCTGGGCGCCTGGTGCCCGCCCGGGTCCAAGCTCTACTACCTGCTGAAGGCCGGCGCCGGCGCCTGCAACGACGTCCCCGCGGGCGCCTGCGTCTGGGTGGAGATCACGGGACCCGTCATCTCCACCTGCACCGGCCTCGCGGACTGCTCCTGCTTCCCGCAGCTGGCCACCGGCGTGTGCCAGATGTACTCCCACTGCGTGGATGTGAGCAGCGGCACCTACCAGGTGCCGATCGGCTGCCCGGGCGGCTGCCAGTAGCCTCGCGCGGGAACCAGGGACGCTCATCGCACGGCGGCGCGCCCGAGGGGTGCGCCGCCGTGTTCGCTTCCTGGGCGGGAATGCCGGGGCCCGCTCACTCGAACGGACCGGCGGACTCGATCCTGAAGTTCCAGAGCCCGGCGAGGGCGGGCGCATCCAGCTGATGCACGCCGTCCAGCGTCTTCACGAGCGGTGCCGGATCCTTCAGGGCCAGGCGCCCCAGCAGGTCGAACTTGTGGGCCAGGATCCCGCGGAGATCCGCGGTGGTGTTGCGGGCGTGCCCGCTGGGGTACATCACCAGGCCGCTGTCGAAGGTCTTCCCGTCCCTGTCCGTCACCACCACGGAGGTGGGGATGCCGTCCGGGTAGCGGCGGTCGTACTCGGCGCCGCCGTGCTCGAAGGAGATCGCCGCCATGAGGGCCCGCGTCTCCGGGTTGGCGATCGCCGCCGGGTCGTAGTCCCGCGGCCCCAGCATCAGCGCCTTCCACGCGTCGTCGTTGGAGCCGAGGGGCGCACGGCTGCGGGCGGCGTGTTCGCGGGCCTTCCGCAGGAGCGTGCCCACGATGTACACCATGCTGTGGTCCGCGCTCTGGCGCGTGCGGGGGTCCCGCTTCGCCGGATCGCCGATGATGCCGAACGCCGGCTCGTACGCCACGATCTTGATGCTCTTGATGGCTCCGGGCGCCAGGAGCGACGGCTGGGCCCGAACCAGGTCGATCACGCCCTGGAGGGCGCCGGCGGACTGGTGCTCGTAGAGCCCGAGCTTGAAGTGCATGCCCATCACCGCGAAGTCGTCCCCCTCCATGGAGAGGACCAGGTCGAAGGGCGAGTCTCCCTGGGTCTTCACGAACTGGCGGAACATGCTCTCCGGGTTGCGGAAGATGTCGCGCGGACCCAGGAAGCCCCGCATGGAGCGGCGCATGCAGAGAAGCGCGAACTCCGTGCTGATGGCCGCGGAGGCGCCCTTGGAGTCCGAAAGCTGCTTGCCGGCCCGGATCGCCCGCCACGGGATCGCGTGGGCCACGAACATGCCGATGGCGGACTCGATCTGCTCCGCGGTGGCGCCGAGCATGGCGCCATGGACCGCGGCGCTCGCGATGGCGCCGTGCACCACGTGGTCGATCTTGTAGGTCTTGAGGCTGAACACCTCCGCCAGGCGGCCGCGGATCTCGTCCAGGCAGACCATGCCGCGGAGGGCGGCGGCTCCATCCAGTCCCGCCACCTGGGCGGCGGCGATCGGGACGGGGTAGAAGTCGTTGTGGCCGAACTCACCCGCCGTGTGGCCGAGCGGCTTGTTGTAGCCGAAGTTGGTGCCGTTGCTGTCCCACTCGCGGACGGCGCTGGAATTGGCCGCCACGGCCTTCTCGGGATGCACCCTGGCGTCCGAACCGAAGCAGGTGGCGCCGCGCGGATCCGGATACTCCGCCGCCTCCTTCCGCAGCAGCACCGGGGCGTTGGTGCCCAGGGCGAGGGCGCTCAGCCCGCAGAGCACCGCGTCCGTGTGGAAGAGGCGGGTCCGCGCCAGCACCGCCTCCGAGGGGCGCCCGCGCTTCATGAAGTCGATGGCGAATTGCCCGATCCCGAGCGCCTGGTTGGTGTTGCGCGCGAGGGTCACGGTGGCGGCGCCGGGCGCCGCGGATGCGGTTGCGGTCATGGGAAGAGTCCGTCGAGCAGTTCCACCACGCCCTTGCCCTGCGTGGCGATCGTCTCAAGCACGGGGCGTCCGGATGCGATGTCCAGGAGCTCCCGAACCAGCTTGGCCTCCCCGGCGTGATCGGCCTTGTTCACCACGAACAGGTCCGCGATCTCCAGGATGCCGGCCTTGTCCATCTGCACGCTGTCCCCCATCCCCGGCACCACCACCACCGCGCAGCGATCCACGTGGCGGCGGATGGCCACGTCGTTCTGGCCCGCGCCCACGGTCTCGATGATCAGGCGGTCGTACCCCGCCGCGCCGATCAGTCCGGTGATCTGCGGCAGCGAGGTGTAGTCCTCACCCACGATCGCCAGCGACCGGTAGAAGATCCCCTCGTCCACGCGGTTGAAGTCGACCCGCAGCCGGTCGCCCAGGAGGGCGCCGCCGGTGATCGGGCTCATGGGGTCGAACGCCACCACCGCGATCCGCTCGCCGCGACGCACCGCTTCGCTGGCCATGGCGGCCACCAGCGTGCTCTTGCCGGCGCCGGGGGAGCCGGTGATCCCCACCACCTGCGCCGGTCGCTTCAGCGGCGTGCCCGCGGGCAGGCTCCCGGCGTGCGCGAGCGAGATGCTGCGGGCGAGGCGCGCGGTCTGATGTTCGCTGTCCAGCGGCCGGTACGGGCGGGTGGACTCCCGCACGCTCTCCACGATCTCGTCCATCCCGGTGCCGGTGTGGAAGACGCGCCGCACCCCGGATTCCAGGAGGGTCTTCACGTCCTCCTGGGGGATGATGCCGCCCACGTTGATCACCATGTCCGGGCGCCCGGTGCGCCGGCACTCCTCCACCAGGCGCGGCACCAGCACCAGGTGGGAGTTGCTCATCATGCTGGCGGCGATGCAGTCCGCATCCTCGTCGCGGGCGCTGATGGCCAGGCTGCGCGGCGTCTGCCAGAGCCCGGAGTAGATGACGTGCACGCCGGCGTCGCGGAGCACGCGGGCGATGAGCTTCACGCCGCGGTCATGGCCGTCCAGACCCATCTTGCCCAGCAGCACGCGCGGGCGGTGGGGGAGGTCGGCGCAGCGGTCTTTCTTCTCGACGGCGGTCGTCGGTTCGTGGAGGGCGCGGGGCATCTGGACTCAGGGCTCGTTCGGCACGGCGGGGGCCGGGGATTCCGCGGACGCGTCGGCGCCGGCCGGCGCGTCGCTCTTCACCCGCTTGGCCTCGCGGGTCCACTCGTCCGGATGGAAGCGGTGGGCGTAGTGACCGATGATCAGGTGCATGTTGCGGTAGTCGTGGTCGTCCAGCTCCACGCGGCCCCCGTCCGCGGTGAGCAGCCACGCCTTCCAGGTGGAGCGCTTGTTGCCGGTGGGACTGCACCAGCGGCTCATGTCGATTCCCACCACGGAGCTCTCCGGCACGGGGCCCTCCGGGGTCTGCAGGTTCCCCTGGTCGTCCAGCCTGTAGGTCCGCCGGAGCTGCCGGACGATGGGCCAGATGAAGAACGGAGTGCCGAGGATCCCGCAGCCCACCACCCAGAGCCACAGCTGAACCGGGCGGTCGTACGCGGCCAGCTTCGGCGGCGGGCCATTGAAGGTCTGGGTGATCCCGGCGATGGTGGCCTTGGCGTCCTCGTAGGCCTTGGTCTCCGCGGGCCCGAGCGGCGTGCCGGCCCTGGCCTCCGCGTCCTTCACCACCTTGCCGGCCTCCTCGAACCGGGCCGCGGTGGCCTCGATCGCGGGGTAGGCCACCCAGTAGTCGTACGCCCCCCAGAGCCCACCCACCACGCAGAAGAGCGCGAACGCGGCATTGCGCACGAGCGGCACCGGCTGTGCGGAGGTGACGATGGCCATTCCCGACACTGTACCGGACGGCCCCGCCCGCACGCGTCGGCGGTGGCCGGAGAAGTCCTTCCACTCCCCGGGTAGTCCGTGGTGGACCCCCGGCCGGACGCGGGGTAGCGTAGGGGTCCCGCCTTCGGAGCTCCGCATGCCCATTGCCCTGCCGCCCGTCCGCCGCGCCGGGTTCCACCCCGGTCGCAGCCTCGCCGTTCTCTGCTCCCTGGCCGCCACGGCCATCGCCGCCGCAGGGACCTGCGAACCGGACCTGGACGGCAGCGGAACCGTGGATGGCGCGGATCTCGGCCTCCTCATCGCCCAGTTCGGGAACCAAGGCGGGCCGGCGGACCTCGACGGCAGCGGGCTCGTGGATGGCGGGGACCTGGGTCTGCTCCTGGCTGCCTGGGGCGAACCGTGCGTCCAGGCGCCGCAGGCGCTCCAGCTCGCAGGACGCCCGCTGCTCGCGGCGCCGTGGATCGAGTTCGTGCAGGGCTTCAACGCGGGCACCACCGTCTCCCTCGCAGTCGACGTCGCCCAGCGACCGTCACTCGCAGGCGTCACCGCCGCGGTGTACGTGACGGCCGCACGCTCCGCCGCGGAGTGGGGCGGCGATCCCTCTCTCACGGACGTGCGCGGCGGGCCCCAATCCGTCCTCTTCTCCGCCGGCGGCGTCGCCGCCAACACCTTCCCGCTGACCGGCAGCGCAGCGCTTGCAGCCACCGACGGGGACAACCTCGGCCGGAGCTACGACCTCGTGGTGGACGTGGACGGCAACGGCATCCTCGGTCCTGGAGACCTGATCGACGGCGGCGGGGACGAACCGGGCTTCACCGTGCTCCCGAATCTCACGCTGGCGGGCCCGCACGCCGTGACGCAGCCCGCGGACTACACGGTCACCGGTCCGCCCGCCGGCTTCACCAAGGCCCGCCTCTACTACCCGTCGGACATCGCATCCCTCGCGCCGCGCCCGATCGTGGTGATCAGCCACGGGAACGGCCATCAGTACTCCTGGTACGACTACCTGGGGCAGCACCTGGCCAGCTGGGGCCTGGTGGTGATCAGCCACCAGAACAACACCTCGCCGGGAATCGAGACCGCCAGCACCACCACGCTTCTCCACACGGCGGCGCTCCTCCAGCAGCAGGCCACGATCGCCGCGGGCGTCCTGAACGGCCACCTCGACTCCTCGCGGATCATCTGGATCGGCCACAGCCGCGGCGGCGAGGGCGTGACGCGGGCGTACGACCGCGTCTTCGACGGCAGCTACGTGCCGCCCGCCGGCACCTTCACCAAGGACTCCATCAAGCTGCTCGTGGCCATCGCCCCCACGGACTTCCTCGGCAAGGGCGCGGTGGGCTCCGGCTCGGATCCCCACGCCGTGCCGTGGTTCCTGATCTACGGCGGCGCCGACGGTGACGTGTGCGGCTGCCCCAACTCGAACATCGCCGACAGCTTCAACCTCCTGGAGCGCTCCGTCGGTCCCCACTGGTCCACCTACGTCCACGGTGCGGACCACAACGACTTCAACTGCTGCGGCGTGAACGACTTCTCCGGTCCCGCAGGCACCGCGCTCGGCAACGCCGAGGTCCAGAAGATCGCCAAGGTGCACATCCTGGCGGCCGTGAAGCGGGTGCTGGACGGCAGCGCCGCGGCCAGGGAGCTCTCGTGGCGGCAGTACGGAAGCCAGCGCCCGCTGGGCGTGCTGGCCACCGCCACCGTTCGCATGGATGACGCCCCGCTGGGTGCCGCGGGCGTGAAGGTGATCGATGACTACCAGACGCAGACCTCCACGAGCGTCTCCTCCTCCGGCGGCGCGGTGACGTTCACCGTGACCAACGTGAAGGAGGCGGCGGAGAACGAGGCGGACTCCGTCTTCAACTGGGTGAGCTCGGATTCCTTCAACGGGGCCACCCGATCCGGCACCGGAGACCTGCAGAAGGCCGTGGTGATGGACTGGACCGCGGCGGGGACCATGGAGTGGGCGGTCCCCGCGGCCCTGCAGGACTTCAGCGGCTCCGCGTTCCTCCACGTCCGAGCGGCCCAGCAGACGCGGCATCCGAACACCACCGCCGCGGACTCCACCTTCACCGTGACCCTCGTGGACGCCGGCGGCCACCAGGCCTCCATCCAGACCGGCGCCTCCTCCCAGGGGCTGGGTCGTCCGTATCAGCGCACGGGCTACGGCTCCGGCGCCGGCTGGCAGAACGAGATGCAGGCCGTGCGCCTTCGGCTCACGGACTTCCAGCTGGGCGGCACGGGACTGGACCTGACCGCCATCACCACCGTTCGCTTCTCCTTCGGCGGCGCCAACGGCACCGCCACCGGTCGCCTGATCATGGACGACCTGATGATCACCCCGGAGTGAAACCATGCAGCACGCCACCGCCACCAGCGCCCTGAGCGCTGCCGCATCGTTCCTCCTCACGCTCCTGGCGGGCGCCGCGCCCCAGGGCGCCACGCCCGCCGCGCCACCCGCGCCGGCCACGCCCTCCGCGCCGTCCGCCCCCGCGGCGCCTGCGCCGGGCACGCGCGGCGCCTCGCCCGCACCGGACGTCTCGCAGGTGCCGCCGCTCCCCGGGACGCCCGCGCCCGTCACCCGAGTGGTGGCCGCGGTGCCGTTCATCGTGGATACGCCGTGGCGCACGGACTGGCGTGCGGAGCACCCGGAGGTCACGCACGGCTGGCTGGTGGTGCTGACCGCGCCCGCCGGCTTCCTCCACCCGCGGCAGGTGGCGGACGCCGTGCTGTATGCGGGTCTCACCACTGCGGAGCGGCTCAACCACGGAACCGGCAGCGGTCACCTGGTGGTGGTGGTGCCCGCGTCGGAGCGCGTGCCGGGTCCGGGCCGGGCGGCGGAGGCCATCCCGCTGGAGTCCCTGCGGCTCTGGTTCGGAACGCCCGCGCTCCCGGAGCAGGTGACGGCCGCGGACGTGGCCCGGGAGGACGCCCTGGCAGCCGCAGCGGGAATCGGCCCGCGAAGCGCCGCGGAACTCACGGACGCCCTCCGCAAGGGCGGCGCCCCCATCCGCGTGAAGGACCGGCAGGCGCTCCTCAGCGCCGCGGCGCCGCTCCTGGCCCGCTGGGCGCCCGACGAGGCGCCGGCGCCCTGAGGACGGGGCCGTCCCGCAGTGGCCGCGTTCAGCGCGGCTGCGCTGCGCCCGTCATTCCGATGTCGAAGATGCGCGCCTGCGACCAGCGCGGTTGCCACTTCGCCACCAGCTCCTTGTGGATCGGGTGATCCAGGTAGCGGCGGTAGGCGTCGCCGTCCTCGAACCCCAGCGTGAGCCCCACGGTCCAGGAGGAGTCCACGTTGGCGCGGCCCGCCTCGAACGGCGTGCCCACGGAGTAGAGGCGGATCTCCCGGATCTGCGGGAGCCGGGCATTGCAGTCCGCGATCAGCTCCGCGGCCTGGGCCGGATCCTGGAGCGTGATGAGCACCACGTGCGTCACCGGCGGCGCCAGCGGCACGCCCGACGCGGTGCTGCCTCGGATCAACGTTTCGGAGCAGCCGGTGATGTAGAAGGGGACGGCGGCTGCGGCGCCGCAGAGCAGGAGCGCGGAGAGGCGTCGCGGCAGAGGCGTGGGCATGGTGGTGGATCTCCTGGGGCGGAGCGTGGAACCGGTCAAGAAAAGCCCCTCCGCGGCGTGGGTCGCCGCGGAGGGGAGAGGAAGACCGCGATGGGAGAAGCAGGAGGTTCGGCCACCCGAATCAGGCCCGTACGCTCGTTCCGGGCCGGTGCCGGCGTGGTGGGTCGCCGGGATCCGGGGGGCGGGCATCCGCTGACTCCTTGCTCGCCCGACCAGTGCGCCAGTTCCGTCCGGCGCCGACCGAGTGCCTCCTGTGCTTGCTCCCATCGCGTGTGAGCCCGTCATGGCCATCGGAGCGAACGCAAGCCATGACGGGTGTGTCGTGGTGCCCGCGTCGCCGGACCATCCGTGTCCGGCGACGCGGGCCCGTCCATGAAGGTCCGTGTGCCTCAGCTGCACCCCATGCTGTGGCCGCAGTTCAGGCATCGATAGCAGGTGCCGTTGCGGACGGTGATGGCGCCGCAGCTGTCGCAGGCGGGGGCATCACCCATCAGCGAGGCGTTGCTCTGGTCAAGCGCCGAGCGCCGCTGCGGCGACGCGTCGTCCGCCTCGGTGGCGGGCATGTCCGCAAGGATGGCGGTCCTCACCGCCACGTTCGCCCCAGGTGAAGAGGCGATCATCTCGGCGGCGGCGATCGGCGAGAGCAGCCGCGACGGGCTCCCGTCGCTCCGCATCCCGCCGTCGGTACCACTCCCCGCTCCGCCGGGCGTGCCCGGAACGGCTCCTCGCTGCCATGGGTGGTCCTCCTTGACCGTGGAAGTTGGCGCCGCGTGATCCAGTGCGGCGTGTCCGTGACCATGCCCGCCCAGACCGCGCTGGGGGGCGTTGAGCTCCCGGTACCCCTGGATGAACTGCATGCCCATCCAGCGGAAGATGTAGTCCACCAGGCTCTTGGCGAAGGGGATGTCCGAGTTGGTGGTCATCCCCATCGGCTCGAAGCGCTGGTGCGCGAACTTGTTGACCAGGCTCTCCACCGGGACGCCGTACTGGAGCGCCACGCTGATCGCGGTGCCCAGGGAGTCCATGAGGCCTCCGATGGTGGAGCCCTCCTTGGCCATGGTGATGAAGAGCTCGCCCGGGCTGCCGTCCTCGTAGAGGCCCACGATGAGGTAGCCCTCGTGGCCCGCGACGTTGAACTTGTGCGTGATGCTGCCCCGGGTCTCCGGGA
The DNA here is from genome assembly GCA_046350535.1 of Phycisphaerales bacterium. GTDB lineage: Bacteria > Planctomycetota > Phycisphaerae > Phycisphaerales > SM1A02 > VGXK01. The sequence continues at coordinate 2,576,497 of JAXMAG010000001.1, read as the reverse complement.
GGCGGCGGCGCATCGGGCGTTCGATCACCCGCTCCACCACGCGCTCCACGATCCGCTCCACGTACCGGGGACCGGCCTCATCCTGGAGGCTGGCCTGGAAGGTGGAGACGGATGACGTCATCGAGGTCGAGATCGCAGCTTCCGCCGCTGCAGGCGCCGGAGCCGGTGACGAGGCCGCCGAAACCCCGGCGGCCGCCGCTTCCCCCGGCGAGGTCTCCAGTCCCTCCGTGTCCTCCTCCTCGCGATCCACGTCGGCCTTGGTGTTGAGCGGCTGGCTGAGCTTGCAGCCGTCGCGGTAGAGGGCGTTGGCCTTCAGGCCGAGGGTCCAGCTGAGCGTGTAGCAGCGGCCGATGTCCTCCACGCTGGCTTCGTTGGGGAGGTTGATGGTCTTGCTGATGGCGCCGGTCACGAACGGCTGCGCCGCCGCCATCATCCGGATGTGGCCCTCCGGGGCGATGAAGCGGGTGCCGGTGGGACCGCAGCGGTTGGCGCAGTCGAAGACCGCGAGGTGCCGCTCCTTGAGGTGCGGGGCGCCCTCGACGGTCTGGGTGCCGCAGATGGCGCGGTTGAGCGCCTCCACCTGGACCTTGCGGAGGCCGAGCCGGCGCAGTCCGTTGAAGCGGGGATTGCCGCGGGCCGCGGCGGGATCCACGCCCAGGGAGCGGAGGAGCCGCTCGGGGATGCTCCAGGCGGTGAAGGCGAACCCCAGCTCGAACACCGTGGGCAGCTGGTTCTCCAGCTGCACGAGCTCGTCGCCGGTGTAGCCCTTGCTGAGGAGCCAGTCGCGGAAGGTGCCGTTCACGGGGGCGCCGTCGTGCCGCAGCTCCACGCCGCCGTCCGGATCCGGCATGGGAACGTCCAGGCTCAGCGAGCCCATCACCCAGATGACGATCTCGTCGATCTGCGACGGGGCGTAGCCGAGGGCCTTCAGGGCGGGACGCAGGCTCTGGTTGGCGATCTTGAAGTGGCCGCCGCCGGCGAGCTTCTTGAACTTGGTGAGCGCGAAATCCGGCTCCACGCCGGTGGTGTCGCAGTCCATCAGGAGGCCGATGGTCCCGGTGGGCGCGATCACCGTCACCTGGGCGTTGCGGTAGCCGTAGGTCTTGCCGAAGTCCAGGGCGTCGTCCCACGCGGTGGTGGCGCGGACCAGCACCTCCGCGGCGTTGGAGAGCGGCACGCGCCCGGCGCTGAACACGGCGTGGTCGATCGGCACCGGCCGGATGCGGAGGGACTCCCAGGAGGCGTCCTCGCGAGCCGTGCCATGGGCGGCGCGGCGGTGGTTGCGGATGACGCGGAGCATCTCATCGCGGTTGGCCTGGAAGCCGGCGAACGGCCCATGCTCCGCCGCCAGCAGGGCGCTGGCCGCGTAGCTCCGGCCGGTGAGGATGGCGGAGAGCGCCGCGCAGACGGCGCGGCCCTCGTCCGAGTCGTAGGGGATGCCGGCCTGCATCAGCATGGCGCCCAGGTTGGCGTAGCCCAGGCCCAGCGTGCGGAACTTCCAGCTCAGCTCCGCGATCTCCCGCGACGGGAAGCTGGCCATCAGCACGCTGATCTCCAGCACGATCGTCCAGAGGCTGATCGCGTGTTCGTAGCCGTCCACGTCGAAGGTGCGGCTCTCCGGGTCGTAGAACTTCAGCAGGTTGATGGAGGCCAGGTTGCACGCCGTGTTGTCGAGGAACATGTACTCGCTGCACGGGTTGCTGGCGTTGATGCGCCCGTCGTTGGGACAGGTGTGCCAGGCGTTGATGGTGGTGTCGAACTGGACGCCCGGGTCCGCGCAGTGCCACGCGGCCTCCGTGACCTGGCCCCACAGCTCCCGGGCCTGCAGCGTCTTGGCGGGCTTGCCGTCGGTGCGGCGGGTGAGCGTCCAGGGGCCGTCCGCCTCCACCGCGTCCATGAACGCATCGGTGATGCGGATGGAGTTGTTGCTGTTCTGGCCGCTGACGGTGTAGTAGGCCTCGCCGTTGAAGTCGTAGTCCAGGGCGAGATCCAGGCGCCGGGCCACGTCGCGCTGGCCGGGGGCCAGGTGCTTCATGCCCTCCACCAGGGCCGCCACCTTCAGCTCCTCCCGGACCTTCCAGTTGATGAAGCGCTCCACGTCCGGGTGGTCGATGTCGAGGCAGACCATCTTGGCCGCCCGCCGCGTGGTGCCGCCGCTCTTGATCGCGCCGGCGGCGCGGTCGCCGATGCGGAGGAAGCTCATGAGTCCGGAGCTCTTGCCGCCGCCGGACAGGGGTTCGTTCTCCCCGCGCAGGCTGCTGAAGTTGGTGCCGGTGCCGGAGCCGTACTTGAACAGCCGTGCCTCCCGCACCCACAGGTCCATGATGCCGCCCTGTCCCACCAGGTCGTCACGCACGGACTGGATGAAGCACGCGTGCGGCTGCGGATGGGTATACGCGTCGTCCGCCAGCCGGCACTCCCCGGTGGCGGGATCCGCGATCCAGTGGCCCTGCGCCGGGCCGTTGATCCCGTAGGCCCAGTTGAGCCCGGTGTTGAACCACTGCGGGCTGTTGGGCGCCGCCACCTGGTTGAGCATCATCCAGGCGATCTCGTCGTAGAAGGCCTGCGCGTCCCGGGCGGAGCTGAAGTAGCCGTGGGACTCGCCCCAGTGGCGCCAGCAGCCGGCGAGGCGGTGCACCACCTGCCGAACGGAGCGCTCCGGGCCCGTGACGGGTCGGCCGGAGGCGTCGACGCGCGGCGCGCCTTTCGAGTCCAGCTGCGGGACGCCCGCCTTCCTGAAGTACTTGCTCACCACGATGTCCGTGGCCAGCTGACTCCACGACGCCGGCACCTCCGCGTCGTTCATCTCGAACACCGTCGAGCCGTCGGCGTTGCTGATCCGACTGGCCCTGGTGGTCCACTCGAGCGAGCCGTAGACGTCCTTGCCTGCGGTGGTGAAGCGTCGCGCGATCCTCATGGGGGTCTTCCTGGACGGTGGATGGAGGTGCGGAATCGGGTGCTGACGGAATCGGCGCTGGCGTCCGAACGGCTCAGGCGCGGAACGCGGAACGGGCGACCGACGGCGGAGGGACGCCATCGACGCGGGGAAGGGTGAGGCCCTGCTGGTCCTGGTACTTGCCGTTCTTGTCGGCGTAGCTGACGGCGCAGACGCGATCGGCCTTCAGGAACACCATCTGGGCGATGCCCTCGTTGGCGTAGATGCGGGCCGGCAGGGGGGTGGTGTTGGAGATCTCGATCGTGACCTTGCCGCGCCACTCGGGCTCCAGCGGCGTGACGTTCACGATGATGCCGCAGCGGGCGTAGGTGCTCTTGCCCACGCAGATGGCCAGCACGTCCCGCGGGATCCGGAAGGTCTCCACGGTCTCGGCCAGGGCGAAGGAGTTGGGCGGGATGATGATGTGGTCGCGGCCCGTCTGGGCGGTGTCGATGGTGATGAACAGGTCGTTCGAGAAGTGCTTCGGGTCCACCACCGCCACGCCGCCGCTGGTGGCGTTCGTGAAGATCTTGAATCGCGTGCCCACCCGGACGTCGTAGCCGTAGCTCGAGACGCCGTAGCTCACCACGCCGGGGCGGCGGTCGTTTTCCGCGAAGGGTTCGATGCCCACGAGTTCACGGATCTGGCTGTCGCAGAGGACTGGCATGGAAGGAACCTCACACGTCGTTCACGGGGCATTCACGCCGCGTCCGAGCCGGCGCCGCGGCGATGTCGCCGCCCCCGACCGATCGGCCGGGAGGGCCACCCTGACAGAATCCTTACAGATGTTTGAACACGTCCCGAACCCACCAGCCGCACATCGTCACGACTCGGTGTCGGCGGCGCGAAGATACCCCTACAGATTGTGGACGCAAGACTCTGGACCCCGAAATCTGGGGTATTTCTGGACCTTGGTCGCAACGCCCAGTGAACGCGGGGCTTGGGCGCAGGAGCCATCCGGAGGCGGAGTTCCGCCGCGGTGGACAGCCTGTCGGCAGGCCTTGTTACCCTCGCGCCGATGAGTGCCGACACCGCCCGGACCCCGTGGCTCAGCGATCTGACCGAGCCGCAGCGGCAGGCCGTGACGCACGTGGACGGGCCGCTCCTGGTGCTGGCCGGGCCGGGCTCCGGGAAGACCCGCGTCATCACCCGCCGCATGGCCCACCTGGTGTCGCTGGGGATCCCGGCCTGGAACATCCTGGCCCTCACCTTCACGAACAAGGCCGCGGGCGAGATGCGTCGGCGCGTGGAGTCCCTGCTGCCACCGGACGTGCCCGGGCGGCGCGGGCTCGTGGTGAGCACCTTCCACGCGTTCAGCGCCATGGTGCTGCGGCGCAACGCGGAGGCTGCGGGACTGCGGGAGGGGTTCGCCATCTTCGACTCCGCGGATCAGCGCGACGTGATGAAGCAGGCCATCGCGGAGCATGCCGGCGGGCGCGGCCACTGGACTCCGGCGGCGGTGCTGTCGGAGGTGAGCCGGCTGAAGAACGCGCTCCTGGGACCGGACGAGGCCAGGAGCTCCGCGCGGGACTTCCGCGCCCGCGCCGTGGCGGATCTCTACGCGGCCTACCAGCAGCGGCTGGGGGCGGCCAATGCCGTGGACTTCGACGACCTCCTGCTCCGCATGGCCCGCATGCTGGGCCAGGACGAGGCGGTGCGGCGCGTCCTCCAAGAGCGCTTCCGCTACCTCATGGTGGACGAGTACCAGGACACCAATCGGGCCCAGTTCGAGATCGCGCGGCACATCGCCGGCCACGGCAACATCGTGGTGGTGGGGGATCCGGACCAGTCGATCTACGGCTGGCGCGGCGCGGACCTCGGGAACATCATGGACTTCGAGGCCAGCTTCCCAGGCGCCAGCGTGGTGGCCCTGGGGGAGAACTTCCGCAGCACCGCCCACATCGTCTCCGCGGCCAGCGGCCTGATCCGCAACAACCGCCGCCGCCGCCACAAGGACCTCACCACCAGCCTGGGGGATGGCCGCCCGGTGACGGTGATCCGCTGCAACGACGAGCACCAGGAGGCGGAGCAGGTGGTGGAGGCGCTCATGGAGGCCAACCGCGCCGGCGTGCCGTGGCGCGGCATGGCGGTGCTCTACCGCATGAACGCCCTCAGCCGCGTGCTGGAGGAATCCCTGCGGCGGCGCGAGGTGCCGTACCAGATCGTGCGCGGCACCGCCTTCTTCGAACGGCGCGAGGTGAAGGACGCCCTCTCGTACCTGCGAGCCCTCGCCAATCCGCGGGACGCGGTGAGCCTGCGGCGCATCGTGAACGTGCCGGCGCGCGGCGTGGGGGAGACGAGCGCGGAGCGCCTGGTGGCGTTCGCGGGCGCGCGCGGGATGCAGCTGCTGGAGGCGCTGGGCCACGGGGCGGACGCCGGTCTCACGGGCCGCGCCGCGAGCGCCGCCGCGGAGCTGGGACGCCGCTTCAGTGCGTGGGCGGGGTTGGCGGAGCAGGGGAGTCCCGCCGGGCTGCCGGACCTGGTCCGCACCGTGCTGGAGGAGAGCGGGCTCACGCGCCACTACGCCGCGATGGACGCGGAGGAGCCGGACGAGGGGGAGGCCCGCAGCGCCAACCTCGGGGAGCTGGTGAGCGCCGCCGCGGAGTGGCTGGAGTCCCGGCCGGAGGGGGACGACCTGGCCCGCGCCGACGCCGCCGCGGGCTGGGATGCGGGGCGGCCGCCGCGCACCGCCATGGAGGCGCTCCGTTCGTGGCTGGAATCCGTGGCGCTGGTCGCGGATTCGGACGCCTTCGATCCGGAGCGCGGCGCCGTGACGCTGATGACGCTCCATGCGGCCAAGGGGCTGGAGTTCCCCTTGGTGGCGATGGTGGGGCTGGAGGAGGGACTCCTCCCGCACGCCCGCAGCGCGGACAGCCCGGACGAGCTGGAGGAGGAGCGGCGGCTCTGCTTCGTGGGCATGACGCGCGCGGAGCGCACGCTGGTGATGACCAGCGCCGCCGCCCGCCTGGTGCAGGGCCAGCGCATGTCCACCATCGAGAGCCAGTTCCTCCAGGAGATCCCGCGCGAACACGTCCACCGCATCGACCGCACCGGCGACGCCTGGGTGGGCGGCGGCGACGAGCTCGCGGCGCGGCGAAGCGGCTCCGGACGCGCCGGCGCCATCGGCGCGGGCATGGAGGTTCGCCACCCCCTCTTCGGTCCCGGGAAGGTGCTGGCGGTGAACCACCTGGGGCGGGCGACCAGCGTCCGCGTGGCGTTCCGGAGCGTGGGCGTGAAGACGCTGGTGCTGGAGTACGCGCGGCTGGAAGTGATCCGCTGACGCGTGGAGCGGGGTCGCTTCGGGTAGATTCCCGGCATGACCGCCGCACCCTACGGCTACGGGATGGAGCCGCCGTTCGCCCAGCCTCGCGCCACCAACACCCTCGGACTCATCGGCTTCATCCTGGGCGTCGTGGGCCTCTGCATCACCGGCGGCATCCTCTCGCCGGTGGGGCTGGTCATCAGCTTCGTGGCTCTCTTCCGGCCGCCGCGCGGATTCGCCGTGGCGGGCGTGATCGTGGGCCTGGTCGGCACCTGCGGGTGCTCCTGGCTGGGAATCCCGCTCCTCCTCGTGGCCGTGGGCGTCCTCTCGCTCGGGGCGATGATGGGCTTCGTGAGCGGCGTCATCAGCAGCACCGCGGGCAAGGAAGCCGCCACCGCGTTCCACATCGGCGTCATCATGTTCGGCCTCAATGCCTACGTGGGTCAGCACGGCAGCCTGCCGCCGGCGCTTTCGGATCTGGATCTGCCCGCGGAGGTGCTCAAGGACGGCTGGGGCGGCGCGTTCAGCTACACGCCCGGCGAGGACGGGAAGTCCTTCAAGCTCTCGTCGCCCGGCGCGGACGGCACTCCCGGCAGCAAGGATGACCTCGATCTCACCGGCGTCGTGGGCCCGGGCAACCAGGTGACCATCAAGGAGGCCCGCTCCACGCGCAGCGGCAAGATGACCGTTCGCTCCACCAAGACGGACGGGTCCTCCGGGGATGCGGAGGCGGACGCGGACGCCGCGGAGGGTGCGGACGGCGCGGGCGCGCCGGCGGAGCGGAGCGCGCCGCCCACCCGCTGACGATTGGCGTCACGGCCCGCGCGGAGGGCCGCTGGGCCTTCCCGGAGGAAGGCTCGGGCGGCTCGGGTTCGCAATCCAAAAAGGCTGCGGTCCGCCGTTGACTCCGCGGGGATGCGCGGCGACTCTGGGGGCTCCCTTCCTCTCCCAGGAGTTCCATGAAGCGCCGCACCGCCCCCTCCCGTGTCGTCGCCCTCTTTCTGGCCGCCCTTCCTTCGCTCGCCGCCCAGGGGATGAACCCCGCGCCGCCCAGCATCGGCACCACCGTGCCGGACGGCTGGGTCGGTCCGCGCTCGCCGGCGGCGCAGCCGCCCGGACTCCCGGTGCAGGCGCCCTATCCGATCGGCGACTACTGGTTCTCCCAGATCTTCAAGTGGTCCGCGCAGCCGATGCCGGTGGCGGAGGGGAACGAGATCAACCCGCTCCCGCTGAACATCAACGTGTCGGACACCGGCCTGGCGATCTACCACCCGTACGTGGAGGCGGTGCCCGGGACGGTGGCCTGCGGCGGTGAATCCACGGTCTGCCCGGGCTTCCAGGCGCTGCAGCCTCATTGCTTCCTCCCGGAGGTGATGCCCGCCCTGGCCACCAGCCAGGATTGCCCCTTCTGGTGGCCCGCGACGCCGACGGTGGAGGTGCAGGGCTTCAGCACCTGGAGCGCCACGTTCGACATGCTCGGCTCCAACCAGAACGCCTGCGCCGGCAGCGAAGCGCAGCGGCTCCGGGCCACCACCGCGCGGGGATCGCCCTTCGTGTGGATCGAGTTCCCGGATGCCTCCGACTCCTCGCTCTTCAACGTCGCCACCGTGCAGATCAACGATGGCAGCGGCCAGATCTTCGGCGACGATTGCGCCACCGGCAACTGTCCCCCGGGCTGCAACACGCACACCCAGCCGTTCTTGGTCTGGACGAACGACACCTCCTTCCAGCAGTCGGTCAACACCCAGACGGGCAGCACCGCCGGTCTCCCGGAGGCGAACGTCGCGGTGGTCAGCGTGAACGGCCGGACGTACGCCTTCCTCGGCCCGGACGGCAGCAGCTGGGAGTGGAAGAACTTCACCTCCCAGCCCTGGAGCTCCGCCACCTTCTACAACCGCGGCGTCACCGGAGGCACCGGCAGCCGCTGGGTGGTGGTGATCGCCCTTCCCGCCAACATCACGGCCCTGGTCGGCGCCGGCCAGTGGACGCTCGCGGATGCGGTCCACCTCATGGTGCAGTACGCCCCGTTCCGACCGGACAACGAGCAGAGCCGCACCGCGACCCGGCTCACCTGCGCCTACGCCGGCAGCGGCGACAACAACGTGACCGGCACCTTCTCCTACGACCAGCTCCGGGACATCCGCACCGGCCAGCCGGCGCCCGCGGACCAGCAGACGGTGTTCGCGCTCTTCCCCCATCAGCAGGCGCACCTCACCACGCCGGAGGTGCTCACCCCGCAGACCGCCACCTACACCAGCGTGAAGGGCTACGGCCGCGCCGGCCGGGAGCCGCGCGGCGGCTTCACGGAGCTTCCGCCGCCGGCGGATGCGGGTCAGATGCGGCTCGCGGTGGGCAAGTCCTTCACGCTCGGCTACACCCTGCCGGCCATCCCGCCGGTGGTGCCGCCGCTCTCCGGGTTCACCGGGGATCCCGCCAAGCTGGCCCTCTACCTGGACAACGATCCGCCGAAGTACGGCGCGCCCCTCGGAATCGACACCTACAACTGGGGCAAGCACCTCTCCCGCGCCGCCAACAACTACCTGATCGCCACCGCCGCCAACCACTCCAGCGCTGCGTTCTGGAAGCAGACCCTCACGGACGGCCTGAGCGGCTGGTTCACCGCGGAGGCCGAAGGCGGCGGACTGAAGCCCGTGCACGCCCCGTGCCCGCCGGCCCCCGCGCCGTGCCCGCCGCCGCCGACGCCCGGCCTCTTCTCCTACGACGCGGCCTGGGGCAGCGTCATCGGATATCCCGCCGGCTTCGGCAGCAACGAGTTCTTCAACGACCACCACTTCCACTACGGCTACTTCCTGCGGTCCGCCGCGGTGCTGGGCGGCGCGGACCCGGCCTGGCTGGCCACCTACCGGCCGTTCGTGGAGCTGCTGGTGCGTGATCTGGCCGCGGACTACGACGACTCCGCCACCGTCGGCGGCGTGGCCACGCAGTTCGCCGCGTACAACTACTTCGATCCCTACTCCGGCCACGCGAACGCGGCCGGTGGACAGCAGTACGCCAACGGCATCAACCAGGAGTCCAGCTCGGAGGCGGTGAACGCCTGGTACGGCATGCTCCTCTGGGCGGACCTGGTGGCGGACCGGTCGATGAAGGCGCGGGCCGCGTTCATGTACTGCTCGGAGGCGGATGCCGCCCGGCGCTACTGGTTCCAGGAGGATTCGCAGCTTTCCGGCGGGAACCCCGTCACCAGCGGCACGCTCGGGAACCTCTTTGACAACGTGGCCCAGTACGGCGGCTTCAGCCCCGGACACACCTATCTGCACATCATCAACTGGCTCCCCTACGGCGGCGGGGCCGAGTACCTGACCGCCAACAAGCCCTACGCGAAGCTGAACTACGAGCGACTCCTGGCGGACCATGGTTCCACCAACTGGGGACCGGTCTACGCCGACCTCATCTGGATGTACCGCGCCATCTCGGATCCGGACGATGCCAAGGCCCAGTTCAACGCCATGATCGGCGCCGGGAACGGCAACGAGTTCAACTGCGACAGCGGCAACACCCTGGGCATGACCTACCTGTGGATCTGGTCGCAGACCGGGCTGGGGAAGACCTTCGACCCGGCGGACCTGAACCACGACGGCTTCGTCAACGGCGCGGACCTGGGGGTCCTCATCGGCAACTGGGGACCCGCCGAGGCCTACCCGGACGCGGACTTCAACCGCGACGGGCAGATCAACGGCGCGGACCTCGGCGTGCTTCTGGCCGCCTGGACGGGTTGATTCGGCGACGCGGGCGCCGCGGCATGCGTGCCGCGGCGCCCGTGCGCCCGCCGACTCCGGCGGAGCGGGTGGCCGCCTACTTGCAGAGCCCGGTCTGCCACATCACGAACGCCCACTGGTCCGCCTCGTCGCGGATCCGCAGCGCCAGCGGCTTCCCCTGGCCATGGCCCGCGTCGCGGTCCACCCAGAGGAGGATCGGCTTGGCCACCAGATCGTTCGCGGCAAGGGCCTGGAGGCGGGCCGCCATCTTGCGGGCGTGCAGCGGGTGCACGCGGCTGTCGTTCTCTCCCGCGTTCAGGTAGACGGCCGGGTAGGCGGTGCCCTTCTTCACGTTGTGGTAGGGGGAGTACGCCTTCAGCCACTGGTACGCCTTCGCGTCGTCGCTGGCGCCGTACTCCGGCACCCAGTACTTCGCGAGCAGGAAGTTCTGGTAGCGCAGCATGTCCAGCAGCGGCACGCTGACGATGGCCGCGGAGAAGAGGTCCGGACGCTGCGTCACCGCGGTGCCGGTCAGGAGGCCTCCGTTGCTGCCGCCCTCGATCGCCAGCTGCTGCGAGGTGGTCATCTTCTGCTGGATGAGCCACTCCGCGCAGGCGTAGAAGTCGTCGAAGACGTTCTGCTTGCTGCCCAGCATGCCGGCGCGGTGCCAGGTTTCGCCGTACTCGCCGCCGCCGCGAAGATTGGCCTGCACCCAGATGCCGCCCGCATCCAGCCACGGCAGGATGGTGGGGTTGAAGCCGGGCGTGAGGCTGACGTTGAAGCCGCCGTAGGCGGTGAGGAGGCAGGGGCGGGGCCCGGTAGAGCCGCCCTTGCGCTGCACCACGAACATCGGGACCTTCGTGCCGTCCTTGCTGGTGGCGCGGACCTGCGTCACCTCGTAGCGGGAGGGATCCACGGGGACGTCGGGCCGGGCCCAGAGGGCGAGGCCGCCGGCCGCGTTCGCAGGCGCTGCGCCGCCGGCCGCGGCGGGGAGTCCCTCCGCCAGGTCCAGCCGGTAGATGGTGCGCGGCTCGTTGAAGCTGGTGAAGGCCATGAACGCCTCGGTGCGGTCCTCGTCCGTGCTGAGCGAGGCGGTGCCCAGCCCCGGGAGCCGCAGCGGCGGCAGGGGAGTGCCGTCCGGACGGGCGCGTCCGATCTCCGTGACCGCGTCCTTCTCGTAGACGAGCGCCAGCACGTTCCGCGCCAGCTGCACGCCCTGGAGCACGGCGTCCTTCCGCTCCGCGACCAGCGTCCTCCACGCGGCCCGCGCGGGGTTGTTCATGTCCACCGCGACAAGGGCGCCGCCCGGGGCGTCCAGCGTGGTGCGCATGAAGAGCGTGTCGCCCAGCGTCGCCTCGGGCTCGAACCGGGCGTCCAGGCCGGCGGCGACCGGCGTGGTGCGCAGCGTTCCCGTGCGGCGCCATTCGTCGAAGCTGGCCAGGGCCAGGTCGTTCGCCTGCCAACCGCGGCTCAGGCCGGTGAAGATCCAGCGGCCGTCCCGGCTGAGGCCCGCGAACGGGATCTCGCTGGGCTTCTCCTGGCGCAGCAGCACGGGATCGAAGCGCGGACTGCGGCCCACCTCGTGGAAGCGGATCTCGCGGCTGTAGGGATCCTTCGCGTCCCGCAGCACGCTGTAGAGGAAGGCCCGGCCGTCCGGGGTCCACCCGGAGAAGCTCACCTTGCCGGAGATCTCGTCCGCCAGCCAGGTGCCGCTCGCCACGTCCAGGAGGTGCAGCTCGCTCATCTCGCTGCCGGCGCGGCTGATGCCGAAGGCCAGGGTGCGGCCGTCCCAGGAGGGGTCGTACCAGTCGAGGGAGATCAGGCCGTCCTTGTCCAGCGCATTGGGATCCAGGAGGACCCGCGGCGGGCCATCCGCACCGGTGCGGACCTTCACCACCGGCTGGTTCTGGGTGCCGCTGCGCTCGCCGTAGAAGTAGAGATCCTGCCGCATCCGCGGCGCGGAGATGGAGCCGATCTGCATCAGCGGCCGCAGGGCCTCCTCCATGCGGCTGCGGCACGCCAGGGCGTCCAGCACGGCGCGGGTGCGGTCGTTCTGGGCGGTGGTCCAGGCCGCCACCTCCTTGCTGTCCTTCTCCAGCGCCTCAAGCCATCGATAGTCGTCCGTCACCTGCTCGCCGTGGTAGGTGTCCGTGACGGTCTCCACGCGCGTGGGCGGCACCGCGGGCGGCGCCGGGCTCCCTCCCGCGGCAGGGGGTGCGAACGCGAGGAGCGCCGCGGCCAGCGGAACGGCCGGGACGACGATGGTGGTGGCGGAGGTTCGCATGCGGGGCATGCTACCGGGGGCCCTCCGCGCGGCTGCAGCGCCGCGAACCCGCGGCACGGCTCCCGCGGGCGCTCCGGCGCCGCGGATCAGCCCAGCGTGCGGACGCGGATCGTCTCCGGCACCGTGGCGAGGCGGCGCTTCACCTCCGCCTCCGCCGGGGTTCGTTCCACGTCGAGGATGACGTAGCTGGTCTCCCGGTTGCTCTGCAGGTACTCGGCGTTGATGTTGACGCCCAGGTCCGCCAGCATGGTGTGGAGGCGACCCAGCACGCCCGGCACGTTGTGGTGGAAATGGGTGATGCGGAGCTGGTCCGGCCGCAGGAGCGGCAGGTCCACCTCCGGCACGCTCACGGCGCTCTGCGTGGTGCCGTGGGCGTGGAAGCGGACCAGCTTCTCCGCCACCTCCACCGCGATGGACTCCTGGGCCTCCTCCGTGCTGCCGCCGATGTGCGGCGTGAGGATCACGTTCGGGAGTCCGCGCAGCGGCGTCTGGAAGCCGTCTCCGTTCCCCTCCGGCTCCGAGGGGAAGACGTCCACCGCGGCGCCGCCGATGCGGCCCTCTCGAAGCGCCTCCGCGAGCGCCTCCAGGTCCACCACGCTGCCGCGGGCGTTGTTCACCAGGTGGGCGCCGGGCTTCATCCGCTCCAGCTGCGCCCGCCCGATCAGGTGCCGCGTCTGCGGCGTGGCCGGCACGTGCAGGCTCACCACGTCCGCCTCCGCGAGGAGCGCGTCCAGCGTGGGCACGGAGTGGGCGTTCCCCAGCGGGAGCTTGCGGGCCACGTCGTGGAAGATCACGCGCATCCCCAGGCTCTCGGCCAGGACCGACAGCTGGCTTCCGATGTGGCCGTAGCCCACGATTCCCAGCGTGCGGCCGCGCACCTCGTGGGCGTCGCGGGCGCTCTTGTCCCAGCGGCCGGCATGGAGGCCGGCGCTCTTCTCGAAGAGTCTCCGCGCCAGGGCCACCACCTCCGCCAGCGTCATCTCCGCCACGCTCCGCGTGTTGCTGAACGGCGCGTTGAAGACCGGGATCCCGGCCCGGCCCGCGGCCGCGAGATCCACCTGGTCCGTTCCGATGCAGAAGCAGCCGATCGCGAGGAGCGACGGGGCTCCCGCGAGGGCCTCCGCCGGAACGCGGGTCTTGCTCCGGACGCCCAGGAGGGCTGCGCCGCGCAGCTCCGCCGCCAGGTCCGCGCCGGAGAGACTGCCGGTGGCCCTGCGCACCTCGAACCCCGCGGCTTCCAGGATGGGGTCCGCGGAGGAGTGGACGTTCTCGAGCAGCACCGCTCGCAGCAGCGAGCCGGCGCGGGCGGCGGGGGCGCTCTGGGTTCCGGTGGCGGTCATGGCAGGGGAGTCACGCGCCCACCACGTCGGGCAGCTCGAAGAGCGCCTCCGTGAGGTTGCGCGGGCCTTCGGGGGTGATGAGGACGTCCGCTTCGTAGTGCACGCTGAGGCTGCCGTCCGCGGTGAGGATCGGCCACTCGCGGCCGCTGGAGCGGATCTCCGTCGTGGTGGCCGCGATCATCGGTTCCACCGCCAGCAGCATGCCTGGTTCGAACACCCTCCACGCATCGGTCCACTCGCCGGGATAGGTGGGGACCACGTTCGAAATGAAGGGCGCCTCGTGGAGGCTCCGTCCGATACCGTGGCCGCCGAGTCCGCGCACCAGCCCGAAGCCGCACTCGCCCTCCACCCAGCCCTGCACCGCCTTGGCCCAGTCCACCAGCGGGCGTCCCGGCTGCATCGCGGCCACGCCGCGCCGCAGCGATTCGCGCCCGCAGCGCTGGAGCCGGGCGCCCACCTCCGTCTGCGTGCCGATCGAGTAGGTCCACGCCGCGTCGCCGATGAAGCCGCGGTGGCGCACGCCCACGTCCACCTTGAGCAGGTCGCCGCGGGCGAGCGGGGCCCGCGCGGAGTCGTGCGTCCCGTGGACCACGCATTCGTTCACGCTGATGCAGGCGTGGCTCGGGTACGGCGGATGGCCGCGCACGCGGTAGCCCAGGAAGCAGCTGGGAGCGCCCAGCTCCTTCAGCCGCGCGGCCACGAACGCATCGATCTGCGGCGCCGTGATCCCCTCCCGGAGGAACCCCACCAGCGCGCGGTGCACCTCCACCACGCACGCCGCCGCCGCCGCGGCCGCCTCCACGTCCGCCGGACGCGTGACGGTCATTGGACCACGCCTCCCAGCATCACCATCGCGGGTCCGGCGCCCGCGTACTCGAGCGTGAGCGAGCGCGGATCCGGCGAGTGCAGCATCAGCAGATCCGCCCGCTTCCCCGGCTCCAGGCTTCCCGCGCGGGACTCCACGCCCAGCACGCACGCTGCGTTCCAGGTGCCGGCGACCAGCGCCTCCTCCGGTCGCACTCCCATGAAGCGAACGGCGAGCGCCAGGGAGAACGCGAGACTCGGCGACGGCGCGGATCCCGGATTCGCGTTGCTCGCGATGGCGAGGGCGCCGCCCGCGTCGAGCAGCGCCCGGGCCGGCGCGTAGCGGCCGTCCAGGGTGAAGCCGCAGCAGGGGAGGACGACGCCGATGGTCCGGCTCTCCGCGAGGCGGGCCAGCTCTCCGGGCGTGGTGGCCTCCAGGTGGTCCACGCTCCGCGCCCCCAGCTCCACCGCCAGGGAGGTGCCGCCCAGGGCGTTGAACTGGTCGGCGTGGAGCCGCAGCGGCAGCCCGAGGGCGCGGGCGGCCTCCAGGAAGCGGCGGCACTCCGCCACGGAGAAGGCGCCCTCCTCGCAGTAGGCATCCACCGCCATGCCGGGGTGCCTGGCCGCCAGCGCCGGGAGGGCTTCCTGCACCATGGCCTCCAGCTGCCCCGGCGCCTGCGGATCCCGGGCGTGCAGTCCCAGGAACGTGGGGACCACCAGGCGCGGGGCGTGACGCGACGCGGCTTCGATCGCCGCCAGCATCCGGAACTCGTCGTGCAAGGTCAGGCCGTAGCCGCTCTTCACCTCGATCGTCCCGCTCCCCAGCCGCGCCGTCTCCGCGAGCCGGCGGCGCAGGTCGGCGACCAGCGTTCGCTCATCCGCCTCCCGGACCGCGCGCACCGTTCGCATGATGCCGCCGCCGGAGGCCAGGATCTCCAGGTACGGCACGCCCGCCAGGATGCGGGACCGCTCGTCGTAGCGCTCTCCGGTCCAGCAGAGGTGCGTGTGGCAATCCACGAGCGCCGGCATCACCGCCCGTCCGCCCGCGTGGAGCACCTCCCCGCGGAGATCCGGCGGATCGCCCGGACCCACGGCCACGATCGTCCCGTCCTCCACCACCACGTGGCCGCGCTCGACCACTCCCAGATCCAGCATGGCCGCGCCGCGCCGGGGGCCGGCGCCGCCGCGCAGCGTGATCAGCCGCGCGTCCAGGATGGTGGTGGCCGGCATGTCGGCCAATCTATCAGCCTCGATTGGTACCATCCGGGCCGTGCGTCTCCTCATCGTTCGGCATGCGAAGGCGTTCGAACGGGATCCCGTCCGCTGGCCGGACGACAGCGAGCGGCCGCTCACCCGGGAGGGCGTCAAGGAGTTCCGCAGGATGGCCAGCCGCCTGCGCCGGTGGCTCGAGGTCCCGGACGAGGTGGCCAGCAGCGGCTGGTCGCGGGCCTGGCGGACCGCCGAGGTGCTGGCGGAGGAGGCGGGCTGGCCGCAGCCCGCGCGATGCGCCCACCTTGAGGATGGGGACGAAGCGGGCGCCTTCGCGGGCCTGCTGGAGCTCGTTCGCAGCCGGGGCCACCTGGAGTCCCTGGCGCTCGTGGGGCACGAACCCACGCTGGGGCGATTCGCGGCGGTCCTGCTGACCGGCGGCGCCGCCGGCGCGGGCCTCCAGGTTCGCAAGGGTGCGCTGCTGGAGCTGGAGGTGGACCCGGACCGTCCCGTGGGCGCGGCCCTGCGGACGATGGTCCATCCCGGGGTCTTCGCAGGGAAGCGCCGGAATCGCGGCGGGTAGGGTATAACCCTGCATCACGCCCTCCGTGCCTCCCATGACCACACTCCCCGCCTCCAAGAAGACGCCGCTCGTCGAGATCGCCTGGAACGGCACCATCCTGCACCTGCGGCCGGCCGGTCCCAACATCGGCCAGCGGGAGAGCCCGATCATCAGCGAGGAGGTCAACCCCTACTTCAAGCAGCTGGGGAAGACCATCCGCTTCCTGGTCCTGGACCTCACGGACGTCACCTTCATGTCCAGCCTGGGGCTGGGGATGTGCATCGCGTTCCGCAACGCGGCCGCGGGCGTGGGCGCTCAGCCGATCCTCTTCGGCGTGAGCAAGGAGCTCCAGGCCCTGATGTCCATGATGAAGATCGACAAGCTCTACCGGATCGCGCCCACCCGCGACGATCTCACCCGGCTTGTGGGTCAGTAGTCTCCGCGTCCGCCGCGGGCGGCGCCTCGCCTGAATACACGACGATCGCGGCCCGGCCGTAGTCGCTGGGATCCAGGACGTCCGCGTTGCGGCGCTGGACGGAGATCACCAGGATCTTCGCCAGCGGGTCGTACGCGCTCATCTCGCTCACCACGCCGCCATCGAAGTCCGAGTGGAACTGCCCCACCAGGAGGATCACCTTGCGCGCCGCCTGGGCGCCGCCGGGCTGCTGGATCGCCGTGTCGCGGGACTGCATCACGCTCCGCGCCATCGTGGCGTCCCACACCCGCTGCGAACGCCAGGTGCGGTCCAGCGCCTCCTGCGAGGGGGCGTCGTCCCCGGAGTTGCCGCGCATCACCTCGTCGAAGCGGCGCCGGTACTCCGCGGAGCCCGGGTGCTGCGGCAGGTCCACCTGGGCCCGCTCCTCCGGCGGCAGGATCAGGAGCGATTCGTATCCCTCGGTCCGGGCCCGGCGCACCAGCGGCCGCGGCGCGTTGGCGGCCACCACGCGTGACTGCGTGTCCCGCGCGGAGTCCAGCACCGGCTGATAGAAGGTCATCCAGGAGTCCTTGCCGGCCCAGTTGCGGGAGCCGGTGGCGTCCACGAACTCGTCCACGGTGAGCTCCCCGCGGAGGTACGCATCCACCTGCGCCTGCTCCGGCCGCTCCAGCATCTCGAGCGCCACCGCGGTCCGCGGGAAGCGGGCCATGCTCTCCGCGACGATCGCCTGCTGGACCTGATGGGCCACCGGGTCATCGTGCTGCTCCCCGATCACCACCACGTCCGCCCACGCCACGGCCTGGGAGAGGTCATGCCAGGTGAGGACGGTGCCGCGCGTGCCGTCGAACATCGCCAGCCCCCACGGCGCTCCCGGCTCCACCGGGACCGTCGCCCAACCCGGGCGCGGATCCTGGAACGGGTTGCTGAAGGGGTCGCGCGTGCTGCACGCCGCGAGCGGGAGGAGGAGCAGGAGCGCGAACGCGGCGGCGCGGGGCATGCGGGCAGGATCGGCTCCGGCGCCGGGAACTTCAAGGCGCGTATCGCGGATTGCCCCAAGGCCGCCCGGGGGTACCCTTGACCCATCCCCGTCCGGGCCCAGGAGTGAAGACCCCCATGGCACGCCCCCACAGCCTCTCCGCCGCCCATCTCCCGCAGGCCGTCCCGAGCGGCGCCCGGCATGGCATTCGTGTTCCCCCCGCGTCGCGACCGGGCCTGCGGCGCCTCGCGTCCTTCCTGGGTGTGGGGGTCCTGGCCGCATGCCTTGGAACCGCCGCCGGAGCGGCGGCGCAGGTGGGGTCGGTGGCCCCGGCCGCGTCGCTGCCTGCGCTGCGCACGGAGTATCGGGGCCAGTCCGTAGTGCGGGTGACGCCTCGTTCCGTGCGGGAGCTCCGAACGGTGCTCGCCCTCACCGGCGACATCTGGAGCCACGGCGCGGGGGTGGGGCCCTTCGACGTGATGGTGACGCCGGAGCAGCTGGCGGCCCTCCGCGGCGCGGGCGTCCCGCTGCAGGTGCTGATCGAGGACGTGCAGACGCTCATCGATGCGGAGCGTCAACGACTGGCGGCCGGCGGCGCCGGCGGCATGAACGACGGCGGCGTGGCCGGAGATGACTGGTACGCGGACGTGAAGGACGCGGCCGCCATCCAGGCCCGGCTGGACGCGTGGGTGGCGACGCATCCGTCGCTCGTCTCGCCGGTGGTCATCGGCACCAGCCTGGAGAATCGCCAGATCCGCGGCGTGCGCATCGGGACGCAGCCGGAGGGGCAGCTGCCGGGATTCCTCTTCAACGCCTGCCAGCACGCCCGCGAGTGGGCCACGCCCATGACCGCCATGCTGCTCGCGGAGACGCTCATAGAAGGCGCCGGCTCCGATCCCCGCATCGATGCCATCCTGGCCAAGGCGGAGGTCTACGTCGTCCCGGTCTCCAACCCGGACGGCTACCAGTACTCATGGGACGTGGCCCGCCTGTGGCGGAAGAACCGCCGCAACAACGGCAACGGCACCTTCGGCGTGGACCTCAACCGCAACTGGGGCTACCAGTGGGGCGGGGAGGGCGCTAGCACCAACCCGGCGGACGAGACCTACCGCGGTCCCGCGGCGTTCAGCGAACCGGAGACGCAGGCCTTCCGCGACTGGGTGCAGGCGCGGCCCTCGCTCGTGGGCAACATCGACTTCCACAGCTACAGCCAGCTCATCCTCTGGCCCTGGGGATGGACCGCCTCGCCCTGCCCGGACGACGCGGCGTTCGGCGTCATCGGCGGCGCCATGCAGGACGGCATCCAGTCCGTGTGGGGGCGCGTCTACACGGCCGGGCCCATCTACACCACCATCTATCCCGCGTCCGGCGGCGCCGTGGACTGGATGTACGGCTCCCAGGGGATCTACTCCTACACCATCGAGGTGCGGGACACCGGCGCCTACGGCTTCATCATCCCCCCGGAGGAGGTGCTTCCGAACGCCCAGGAGAACACGGAGGCCGCCCTGCGAATGATGGAACTCGTCCTCTCGCCCGCCGCCATCTCGCTCGCGTCGCCGCTGCCGGCGTTCGCGCCCGCGCAGGCTCCCCTCCCGGTCTCCGTCTCGGTGACCGCGGTCTCCGGCCAGCCGACCGGGGCGCCCACGCTCTGGTGGCGCAGCACCGTGATCGACGACTACCAGGCGCTCCCGATGAGCGCGTCCGGCGCCCTCTGGACCGCCTCCATCCCCGGGGCCGTCTGCGGCGCCAGGCTGGACTTCTTCGTGGAGGTGGCCACCACCGCGGGGGACGCCCAGCTTCCGCTCGCGGGAGAGGCCGCGCCTTTCTCCCTCCCGGTCCTGACGAGCCAGGTGCAGGCTTCCTACGACTTCGAAACGGCCGCCGGCTGGACCGCGGGCGCACCCGGGGACAACGCCACCGCCGGCCTCTGGGTGCGGGTGAATCCCGTGGGGACCGCGGCCCAGCCCGAGGACGACGTGAGCGCGAACGGCACCATGTGCTGGGTGACGGGGCAGGGCACCCCCGGCGGCGCGGTGGGCGCCGCGGACGTGGATGGCGGCATCACCTCACTCACCAGTCCGGCGCTCCCGGCGTCCACGCCGGATGCCGTGCTCCGCTACTGGCGCTGGTACTCGAACAACCAGGGGAGCAACCCCGGCCAGGATTCGATGCTGGTCCAGTACTCCACGGACGGCGGCGCCTCGTGGTCGCTCCTGGAGGACGTCAGCGAGAACGCCGGCGCCTGGGTGCAGCGTTCGTTCCGGATCGGGGACTTCGTGCCGGAGGGGGCGGCGTCGTTCCAGCTCCGCTTCGTGGCCCGGGATCTCGGCGGCGGCTCGGTGGTGGAAGCCGGCGTGGACGAGGTGCGCGTGGAGCTCGTGGGCTGCGCGGGGCCCGCGGGGGACCTGGATGGAGATGGCCACGTGAGCGGCGCGGACCTGGGCATCCTGATCGCGCGGTGGGGCTCCGCGGACGCGCTCGCGGACCTCAACGACGATGGTCACGTGGATGGCGCGGACCTGGGGATCCTGATCGCCAACTGGTCGCCCTGAGCGGGCCCGCGGAGTCGCCCCGGCCGCGCCTCAGGAGCGCCTCAGGAGCGCCTCAGGCGCGGCTCTGGTAGGAGCCGTCCGTGGTGCTGACGCGGATGGTCTCGCCGGTGGTGATGAAGGGCGGCACGCGGGTCTTCAGTCCCGTCTCCAGCGTGGCTTCCTTCAGCTGGTTGGTGACGGTGGCGCCCTTGATGCCAGGGGGCGTGTCCACCACCTTCAGGTCCACGGCGCCGGGCAGTTCGATGGACGTGGCCTTCCCGTCGCACCAGCAGACCACCACGCTGTTGTTGGGGAGGATGTAGAGCGGCAGGTCTCCCACGAACTCCTTGGAGAGCTCCACCTGCTCGTAGTTCTCGTTGTCCATGAAGACGAACTTGCCGCCGTCCACGAAGAGGAACTCCATGGGGCGGCGGTCCAGATCCACCTGCTCCACTTCCTCTCCGGAGCGGAGGCGCTTGTCGACCAGCGAGCCGCTGGCGAGGTCGCGGATCTTGATCTGCACGAACGCCCGCAGGTTGCCCGGCGTGACGTGCGTGTATTCGGTGATCTGGTAGAGCTTGCCGTCGAGCTTGATGGCCATGCCCGGCCGCAGGTCGGTGGACTTCATTTGGGACTCCGAAGGGGGGCGGCGAGTGTAGCCGGGCTGGAAAAAAATACCCCTGGGCACGAAGCCCAGGGGCGGAGGGAGGGAAAAGGGCACATTAGGGGGCCCGTCCAGGGTCCCGTCGACACGCGACCGCCGGCAGTGTGTGCCGGTTGCGCCAGTCCGTCAGGGTGTGGTGGCTCGTCCTGAGCCCGGTCTTTCTCTACCCAAGTCTCTTTCTTCCCCTGACAGGCCCCAACATAGCCGTTCCGCATGGCATTCCAAGTGGCCGGACGCAAATTGAGTCCGCTTTTTTGTCGAGATGTATTGCGCCCTCCGCAAGCCCCCCTCTGGACGGTGCGGCAGGGCGTCTTTTCAGCCACCCAGCATGACGCACGGATGAACCGAGTCCCATTTCAAGGGGTACACTCGGCCCTCCACGGAGCCCCCATGATCACCCTGCTTTCGTCGGTCGTCGCCTGCCTTGCCACCTCTATGCCCCTGGCCCAGGCGGTCCCGCCGCAGCGGCCGCCCGCGCCCCCGGCGGGTCAGCAGGCTCCGGCCACCCGGCCTCCGGCGGCGGGTCAGGCCCCCGCCCGCCCGGCGCAGGGGACGGGTGCCACAGCTCCCACCCTCCCGCCAGGCAGCCCGCTCAGCAACTCCGCCCCGGCGCCCGCCCCTGCGGCCACCCCGCCTGCGGCCGCACCCGCCACCCCCCCGGCGGAGCCGGCCATGGACGGAGACATGGTGGACTCGCTCCCGCCGATCGAGCTGGAGCCGCCGATCCTCGACTTCGGGTTCATCGCCCCCAAGGCCACCGCCAAGGGCACCGTGAAGCTGAAGAACCTGGGGAAGAAGCCCCTCAAGATCCTCGCCGTGCAGCCCAGCTGCAAGTGCACCACCACCAGCGACCTGGTGGACAAGGAGATCCCGGTCGGCGGCTTCCTCCCGCTGGACGCGGAACTGACCGCCACCCCGATGCCCGGCCCCAAGAAGGCCGCCATCAAGGTGCTCGTGGATGGGTATGCGCGAGTGCTGGAGTTCGAGCTGAAGGGCGAGACCGCCTTCCCGGTCCGGGCGGCGCCTGGCTACCTGAACGTCGTTGGGGACAAGCCGAAGGCGGGTCGGATCGTGGTCGAGAGCATCGACAAGAAGCCCTTCTCCATCTGCGCCATCGGCGGCAAGCCCGCGGAGTTCGTCGGATTCGACCCCGCCGTGGACCAGCCCCGCAACACCTACCTGGTGAAGTACGACGTGAACGCGATGGGCACCAAGATGCCCGTCTTCTGGGTGATCGAGACGGACCGCGACGACTGCCCGGTGCTGCCCGTGCGCGTGCGCCACGAGACCACGCTTTTCCGCCCGGTGTTCAAGCTGAAGGAGTTCTCCGCCAACCTCGGCCGCATCGACCCGGGCAGCAGCACGGAGATCGAGTTCGAGATGGAGGATCCGGGCGAGCCCATCATCACCGCCGCCGCGGACACCAAGGATGCCCGCGCGGAGCTCGTCTCCACGGAGAAGCGGGAGAACCTCCTGGTGGCCAAGGTGCGGGTGACGCCGCGCAAGGACTTCGCGGGCTTCCTCTACTTCCCGCTGTCGCTCTACACCGCCAGCAAGGAGCAGCAGGTGGATGCCTTCGGAGTCGTTCGGCCCGCCAACGCGGGATGCAGCGGGGCCGCCACCAAGACCGCGGCCCACTGACACCGCGCCTCCGCTCGCCCCGGCGCCTATAGGATGCCTCTCTTCACCGGAGGTATCCCATGGCTCTCATGAGCGGCAAGCGCGGCCTGGTGGTCGGCATCGTCAACGAGAACAGCTACGCCTGGTCCATCGCGGAGTCGCTGAAGGCCAACGGCGCGGAGCTTCTCTTCACCCACCTGCCGGGGGAGAAGATGGAGCGTCGCGTCCGCAAGGCCGTGGAGGCCCTGGGGATCCAGTCCCCGTGGATGGACTCCATGGACGCGGGGAGCGACCAGGATCTGGACCGGGTGTTCGGCCGCATCGGGAAGGACTTCGGGTCGCTCGACTTCCTGGTGCACTCCATCGCGTTCGCGGACAAGGACTGGCTCCGGGAGGGCGCCTTCACCGCCACGCCACGGCAGGTGTTCACGCAGGCCATGGACATCTCGGCGTTCACCTATGCGGCCATGGCCAACCGGGCGGCACCGCTCATGACCCGCGGCGGCTCGATGATCGCCATGAGCTACTACGGCGCGGAGAAGGCGGTGCCGGGATACAACGTGATGGGCGTCGCGAAGGCGGCGCTCGAGGCCACCGGCCGGTACCTGGCCCACGAACTGGGGCCCCGCAACATCCGCGTCAACGTGATCAGCGGCGGCCCGCTCCGAACCCTCAGCGCCATGGCGGTGGGGGGCTTCCAGGACATCCTGGGCTGGGTGGAGAAGAAGGCGCCGCTGCGCCGCAACATCACCGGGCGCGAAGTGGGAGACACCGCGACGTGGCTCCTCTCCGACATGGGGAGCGGCGTCACCGGCCAGGTGATCTACGTGGACGGCGGCTACTCCATCATGGGACTCTGAGCCCCGGAAGGAGGGCGGCCACCACCGCCGCCGCCAGGGCGTCCAGTCCGAGTCCGCTGCGGGCGCTGATCCGCAGGGAGGCCTCCGCGGCCTCCGGGCATTGATCCGCGCCGGGCAGATCCGCCTTGGAGAGGACGCGCAGGTCCGGCGCCCGCACCGCCTGCGCCGCCTGCACCGCACGCACAACTGGTGCCGGCCAGCCGCCGTGCGGCTCCGCCAGGAACACCAGGAGATCCGCAGCGGCGATGAGCGGCGCCGCGAGCCCGATCGCCTCCAGCTCCATCGCCTCCGCGCCATCCGCCTCCCCGCGGGCGCCGGGCGTGTCCAGCCAGTGCACCACGACGCCGAGCATCTCCACGTCCGCGCCGACCGCGTCGCGGGTGGTGCCGGGCGTGGGCGCGGTGCGGGCGGCGCTGCGCCCCACCAGGGCGTTGAGGAGCGTGCTCTTCCCGGCGTTCGGCCGCCCGCACACCGCGACGGTGGCGGGCCGGACCAGGCGCCAGCGCGGCGCGGGCGGCAGCCACTCCGCGGGATGGATGGGGCCGGCGGAGAGTTCCGTCACGCCGCGCGGGCTCGCGGCGACGGAGAGGAGAAGCATTCGAAGCGCCTCCGCCGGATCCGCGGCCTCCGGGAAGAGCGCGGCCGCCGCGGACTGGAGCGGACCGGCGGCGGCCGACTCCGCGGCGAGCGCGGGCGGGACCGCCACCGTGGCGCCGGCGGCGGCCGCGGCGGCGGTGAGGCGCGTTCGGATGCCGGGCCCTCCGTGGGGCATGATGAAGGCGTGGCGCGGGTCCAGGCGCAGGACCACGCCCTCGTCCACGCCCGCCAGGGTCCGCAGCGACGGGCGGCCGATGGGTGGCGAAGCGGAGCAGAGCCCGCGGAGGACGCGCAGGCACGCCTCCTCGGAGTCCGCCGAGAGCTGCAGGATGCCGATCGCGCCGGGCACGGGTGCAGTGGCCCAGACGGCCACGCACGCCCCGGCGTCACCCGCCGGAGGCCGCGCCACCGTCACCGCCTTCGTCCGCGGGAGCGTCCGCGTCGTCGCCGGCCATGCGCACGGCCACGTCGATGCCCATGAGCGTCAGATCCGGCACGACGCGGTCCACGAGTTCGTCGCCCTCGAAGAGGAGCGCCGCGTCTCCACCGGTGGCGATCACCGGCGGGAAGGCGCCATAGGCCTGCGCGTAGCGCTCCACCAGGCGCCACACCATGCCGCGCAGGCCGTGGTAGACGCCCTGGAGCATCGCCTCCTCCGTGCTGCGGCCGAACGGCTCCTCCGCCGGCTGCCGGAACTCCACCTGCGGCAGCGCGTGCGTCTCCCGGTGGAGGGCCCGCAGCTGCATCGCCGCGCCGGGCGCGATCGCGCCGCCCTGGAAGACGCCGTGCCCGTCCACGAAGTCGACGGTCACCGCCGTGCCTGCGTCCACCACCACGCAGGCGCTCTTCATGACGTCGAACGCCGCGGCCGCGTTGAGGAGCCGGTCCGCGCCGGGACGCGCGCCGGGATCCAGGCACTCCCCCACGGGCACGCCGATGTCGCGGCCGATGCGCCACACCTCCGTGCCGAGGCGGGCCGCGAGCAGGGGCTCGAGGGCGTCCGCGACCGCGTCGTTCACGCTGGCCAGCACGCAGGTGGCATCCTGGTCCGCGTGGGCGCCCAGGTGCTCCCACTCCGCCGCGGCGGCGGCCACGATGGCCTCCAGGTCCTGGTTGGACAGGCGGTGGCTGCCGTGGACGTGGCCGTCATGGAAGTGGGCCATCGCGGTGCGCGTGTTGCCCACGCTGATCGCGAGGAGCGCCCGCATCACGCCACCCCCGCGGGAAGCGGCAGCGTCCTCTCCACCGCGGTGCGGAGGAGCGTGAAGAGCCGCGTGGCCATCTCCCCGGTGCGCCCGCCGCCCACCGGGGCGCCGTCCAGGGACACCACCGAGGAGACCAGCCGGCGGCTGCTCGTGATCATCACTTCCGGCGCCGCGCGCAGCTCCGCGAGCGGCAGTGCCCGCTCCTCCACCGGGATCCCGGCGGCACGGGCGGCGTCCAGCAGCATGGCGCGGGAGACGCCGTGGAGGATGGGCGGCTGCGAATCCAGCGGCGGCGTCGCCAGGGCCCGGCCGGTCCATGCCAGCACGTTCGTGGAGCAGCCTTCGCTCACCAGGCCGTCGCGGTGGAGGATGGCCTCCTGGGCGCCGGCCTCCGCCGCGGGCAGGAGCGAGAGCACGTTGCCCATGAGGCTGATGGTCTTGATGGCGCAGCGGTGCCAGCGCAGGTCCGGCGCCACCACCGCCCGCACCGCCTCCGGGGCCACCAGCGTCTCGAAGGGACCGGAGGGCGTGACGCTCGCGAACACCGTCGGCGTCAGCTGCGGAGGCGGCACGTGCGAGCGCACCGCTTCGCATCCGCGCGTCACCTGGAGGTAGACGCACGCATCGCGGAGGCCGGACGCGGCCAGGAGCCGCTCCACCAGGCGCGGGTACTCCTCCGCGCGGAAGCCGCGGATCCGGGCCTCCTCCAGGCTGCGCCCGAGGCGCTGCACGTGGAGGTCCATGCCCACAGGCACGCCGCGGAAGCAGCGCACCAGCTCGTAGACGCCGTCGCCGAAGAGGAACCCGCGGTCCATCACGCTGATCCGCGCGGACTCCGCGGGGAGGATCTCCCCGTTGAGGAACACAAGGTTGGTCCCGGGGGCTGCGCTCATTGCAGCGGGAGCCTACCGGTCCCGGGCGCGAACCATGGCCTCCATGCGGGCGGGATCCAGCGGATTCCGCCAGTCGCCGTCGCGCTTGAGCCACGATCCGACGATCACCGCATCGGCATGTTCGAGGAGCCGCGGCAGGGAGTCCGGCGAGGCGCCGGAGCCCACCACGAGCGGGAGCCGCGTGGCCTGCCGGACCGCGCGGAGGTCGTCCAGGGAGGTGGCGCGGCCCGTCTCCGGTCCGGTCACGATCACCGCATCCGCGCCGAAGAACTCCGCGGCCCTGGCGTGGGCAGCCACGTCCAGGTCGCCGGTGATGGCGTGGCTCGAGTGCTTCTTCTGGATGTCCGCGGCCACAAGGACGGCCTCCGCGCCGATCGCCCGGCGCAGGCGCAGCAGCGGACCGGCGTCCGCCTCCTGGAGGACACCCTCATCCGCCACGGCGCTGAAGACGAAGCCCTCCGCGCGGATGAACGCGGCGCCGGCGGCGTGGGCGGCGGCGAGCGCGGAGTCGTTCGCGCCGCCAAGCACCTGCACCCCCACCGGCACGCGGACCGCGTGTCGAACGGCCGCGGCGCAGACCGCCACGGCCGCGGTGATCTCCGGGCCGACGCGCCGCTGCAGGTACGGGGCGTCGTGCATGTTCTCCACCAGCACCGCGTCGAACCCCGCCGCCGCCAGGGCGGTGGCCTCCGCCACGGCCGCGGCCGCGATCGCTTCCACGGACTGGCCGCCGCGCGGCGTGCCGGGGAGCGCCCCGAGATGGACCATCCCCACCAGGGCGCGGGCCCGGCCGAGGAACGTTCGATGTGCGGCGTGGGAGGCGGTCATGGCGTCCTCAGGGGTCGAATCCCAGCGCGTCCCGGACGTACTTCTCCCACGCCTCGGAGTCCGTCAGGTCCAGCAGGTTGCAGTTGAGGATCTCCACCGTCTCGCTCTTGGTGCGCGGCGAGATCCCCAGGGCCATGAACATGATGTTGAGCGGCTGGTTGGCCATGTCCAGTGACGAGTAGCGATCCTGCCGCAGCAGGTAGCGCATGCTCACGGTGTCCCCCACGAACGCATCCACCTGGTGGGCCGCGAGCGCGTCCAGTCCCTGTTCGGGGGTCTCGAACTCCAGCACCCGCGCCACCGAGCGGTCTCCGAAGAGCGTCTCCGAGCCGCCGCCGCGCACGGTGCCCACGGTGAGCCCGCGCAGATCGGACGCGCTCTGGATGTCCGGCAGCAGGCGGCCCACCGTGAGGTGCGCCGCCAGCACCCCGCTGAACACCGTCATCACGCCGAAGGCCAGGAGCATCCACAGGCCGCCGAAGATGCGGCCACCATGCGTCACCGGCACGCGGTCTCCGTAGCCGACGGTGCTGAGCGTGGTGATGGACCACCAGATGCCGTCCGCCACGCCTCGGAGTCCGGGGGCGAACCCGGGATTGCGCCGCCGTTCGATGGCGTAGATGACCACTCCCGCCACCACCACCGCCGCCAGGACGCCCACCGTCCAGATGAACATCTCGCGGGACACGAGGTGCTTGAGGGTGGCGCCGATGCCGCGTTCGCCGCTGTCGCGGCAGACGATCGTGAAGCCCGCGACCTCGAAGGGATGGGTGTAGGTCCAGAGCCGTTCGCCGCTGGCCGTGATCACCATGCCCGTGGCCGCCGCATCCAGGTTGCCGGCGGCCAGCTGCGTCTCGATGTCGCTCAGCGTGGAGGGCACCAGCTCGTAGGAGATGCCGCTCCGCACGGCCACGCTCTGCCAGAGGTCCACCGCGAGGCCGCCCCAGGTTCCGTCCAGACGCTTCATGCTGTACGGCGGCCGGTCGCACACGCCCACGCGCCACATCGGCTTCCCCTCCGTGGGTGAGGGGAGCGATCCGGGCGGCGGCGGGGAGGCGGGGGCGCCGCCGGGACCGGAGGCAGCGCCCGCTGCGCCGTTCGTGCGCTCCTGCTGGGCCGCCGCGCCCGTCATGGCCGCGGCGGCGAGCGCCAGCGCCAGGAACCACCGTCTCGCAGATCCGCAGTGCATCGCTTCAGCATACGGCGCGCCGGGAGCCCCCGTAGACTTCGCCCATGCCCGCCAGGAGCCGCTCGTCCGTTGCCGGTCGCCGCGCCCGCGCGCCGCGCCGCGCCGTCTCCGCAGCCGCTCCGGGGCGCGGCGGCCGCCAGCCCCACGAGCGGCGCGGCGACGTGGTCCTGCGTTCGCCCGCGGGCTCCGTGGCCCGGGTGGCCGTGGACGCGGGCTGCTGCATCCACGCCTGGGAGGTGGCGGGACGGGAGCGGCTCCACCTGCCCGCGCCGGCGGCGGAGTTCCTCCGCCAGGACCGCACCGGCGGCGTGCCGCTCCTCTTTCCCTGGGCCAACCGGCTGCGGGGCGCGTCCCTCTCGGCGCTGGGCCGCACCATCAGCCTCCGCGGGCCGAGGGTGCACCGCGATGCGGAGGGCCGTCCCATGCACGGACTCCTCCTGCGCTGGCCGCGCTGGAAGGTGGAGGCCACGGCGGACCGCCTGGTGGCCACGCTGGAGTGGGCGGCGCACCCGGAACTCATGCGGCTCTTCCCGTTCCCGCAGCGGCTCTCGCTGGACGTGCGGCTGCGGGACCAGGCGGGCGGCGCCCGGCTCACCGTGGTCACCCGCATCGAGGCCGCGGAGACGCCGGTCCCCGTGAGCTTCGGCTGGCATCCGTACCTGCGGCTCCCGGGGCCGCGGGCTGCGTGTTCCCTGCGTCTTCCCGCGTCGCCCGCCATCCGCCGCGTGGAGCTGGAGGCGCAGCTCCCGGTGCGGCGCGGAGGCGCCCTGGCCACCACGGGCGCGGCGGCCCTGGGCGGCGGGCTGGGCACGCGAACGCTCGACGACCTCCTCGCGGGGGCCGTGGCCGGCGACGTCCTGGCCGTGGAGGGGCCCGGCGGCGTGGCGGCGCTCGAGCTCGCCTCGGGCTATCGATACGTGCAGGTCTACTCGCCGCGGGGGGCGCCGTTCGCGTGCCTGGAGCCGATGACGGCGCCCACCGCGGCCCTCTCGGATGGCGCCGCGGAGCTGCCGGTGCTGGGGCCGGGCGCCGCCTTCACCGCGGTCTACTCCCTCTCCGTCGTGGATGGACGGTCCTCATGAGCGCCGCCGCGAACGGCCCCCTGGCCGGCAAGGTGGCGGTGGTGACGGGCGCCAGCTCCGGGATCGGCGCCGCCACCGCGCGGGCCATGGCCGCCGCCGGCATGCGGGTGGCGCTCTCCGCGCGGCGTGCGGACCGGCTGGAGGCGCTCGTGCGGGAGCTGAAGGAGTCCGGCGCGGACGCGCTCGCGGTCCCCGGGGACGTCGCGGCCCCCGGCGCCGCGGTGCAGCTCCTGGACGCGGTGGAGCGGCGCTACGGGGCCTTCGACGTGGTCTTCGCCAACGCCGGGTACGGCGCGGAGCAGGGGATCCTGGAGATGAGCGAGGCCCAGCTGCGGCGCATGTTCGAGGTGAACTTCTTCGCCGCCACGGATCTCCTCCGCGTGGCCGCCGGCCGCCTCCTGGCCGCGGGGCGTCCCGGACATCTCCTGATGTGCAGCAGCTGCCTGGCCAAGTTCACGCTGCCGTACTACGGCGCGTACGCGGCCACCAAGGCGGCGCAGGCCATGGTGGCGCGCTCTCTCCGCTTCGAGCTGGAGCCGCACGGCATCCAGGTGAGCAGCGTGCATCCCATCACCACGGTCACGGAGTTCTTCGAGACCGCCGCCGTGGAGGGCGGGCGGAGCACGAACGGCTCCGCCGTCCCCACCCACGCGAAGGGCCCCTTCGTGCAGCCGCCGGAGCGAGTGGCCCGGGCGGTGATGTCGTGCCTGCGGAAGCCCCGCTCCGAGGTGTGGACGAGCACCGTGGTGAGGCTGAGCGCCGGCCTCCTGAACGCCTTCCCCAGCGTGCTGGACGCGGTTCTCCGGCGGGAGGCCCGGCGGACCAGGGCGTCGCACGGCGGCGGGGGGTAGCGGCTACCCGCGATGCGGCCGGGGCGGGGGGTCCGGGGGCGGGCGCTGCTACCATCTCTCCCCCCATGAGCATCAAGATCGCCATCAACGGCTTCGGTCGAATCGGGCGCCTCGTCTACCGCATCGCCATGCAGGCGGGCGGGATCGAGATCGTGGGCGTCAACGACCTGGTGCCGGCCGACAACCTGGCGTACCTCCTCCGCTACGACACCTCGCACGGACGCTTCGGGCAGGAGGTGGCCGCCACCGCCGACGGCTTCACCTGCCGGGGCGTCACCACCCGCTGCGTGAGCGAGAAGGAGCCCTCGAAGCTCCCCTGGAAGCAGATGGGCGTCCACTACGTGCTGGAGAGCACCGGCCGCTTCACGGAGTTCGAAGGGGCCCGGCAGCACCTCGACGCCGGCGCGAAGCGGGTGCTCATCTCCGCGCCCACCAAGAGCGACAAGGAGGTGCCCACGTTCGTCTACAAGGTCAACCACGACCAGTACGACCCCGCGCGGCACACCGTCATCTCCAACGCGAGCTGCACCACGAACTGCCTGGCGCCGGTGGCGAAGGTCATCCTGGACCGCTTCGGCCTGGAGGAGGGCCTGATGACCACGGTGCACGCGGTGACGGCGACGCAGCCCACGCAGGACGGCCCCAGCAAGAAGGATTGGCGCGGCGGCCGCAACGCGTACATGAACATCATTCCCTCCAGCACCGGGGCCGCGAAGGCCGTGGCGCTGTGCATCCCGGCCCTCAAGGGCCGCCTGACCGGCATGAGCTTCCGGGTTCCCACCGCGAACGTGAGCGCCGTGGACCTCACCTTCCGCACCGCCAAGCCCGCCTCCCTGGACGCCATCAACGCCGCCATGAAGGAGGCGAGCCAGGGCGCCATGAAGGACGTGCTGGGCTACACGGAGGAGGAAGTGGTCTCGAGCGACTTCATGAGCGACCCGCGCAGCTCCATCTTCGACGCCAAGGCGGGCATCCAGCTCAACGACCGCTTCTTCAAGGTGGTGAGCTGGTACGACAACGAGTTCGGCTACGCCACCCGCTGCGTGGACATGCTGCGGATGATGGCCCAGAAGGACGGGATCTCCTGATCCGCCGGGCATGACCCTGCTCTCCGCCATGCCGCTCCTGGGGGAGGTGGCCGCTGCGCCCACCTCGGTGCTCTTCCCGCTCGCCAGCTACTGGTGGGTGTACGCCCTCTTCACCGCGTTCGTGGTGGTGGTGCTGGTGGTGGACCTGGGGGTCTTCCACCGGGTGCCGCACGTGATGAAGTTCCGGGAGGCCGCCGCGTGGGTGGTCATCTGGGTCACCCTGGCGGTGCTCTTCAACCTGGGGCTGTGGATCTACGCGGAGTGGCGGCTGCCCCAGATGGAGGCCGCGAACCCGGGCTTCCTGGCCGCGGCCGGGTACCAGAGCGCCAAGGAGGCCGCCTCCACGGTGGCGCTGCAGTTCCTGGCCGGGTACATCGTGGAGCAGAGCCTCTCCGTCGACAACATCTTCGTGTTCGTGGTGATCTTCGGCTTCTTCGCGGTGCCGCAGAAGTACCAGCACCGCGTGCTCTTCTACGGCATCCTGGGGGCGGTCATCTTCCGGGCCATCTTCATCGCCCTGGGTTCGGCGCTCCTCCAGTACGAGTGGGTCATCTGGGTCTTCGGCATCTTCCTCATGCTGACCGGCGTCAAGCTGCTGGTCTCCCCGGAGAAGAAGAAGGACCTCTCGCGGAATCCGGTGCTGCGGGTGATGAAGCGCATCCTGCCCGTCACCCCGGACTACCACGGGGAGAAGTTCCTCGTCCGGGTGGGCAAGAAGCTGATGGCCACGCCGCTGATGGTGGCGCTCCTGGTGATCGAGGCGACGGACGTGGTCTTCGCCGTGGACAGCGTGCCCGCCATCTTCGCCATCACGCGCGAGCCGCTCATCGTCTTCACCAGCAACATCTTCGCCATCCTCGGACTCCGCGCCCTCTACTTCATGCTGGCCGGCGCCGTGGACCTCTTCCACCTGCTGAAGTACGGGCTGGGGGTGGTGCTGGTCTTCGTGGGCCTCAAGATGGTCTGGCTCAACCACGCCTGGGACGGGAAGTTCCCCATCAGCTGGTCGCTCGGGATCATCGTGGGGGTCATCGGAGGATCGGTGGTGGCCAGCCTCCTCTTCCCGCGGAAGCCGGACCCCCACGCGAAGGCAGCCTGAGCGGAGAGCGCAGCGTTTGCGCCTTCCGCCCCACGCGGCGAACGCGGAAGGAACCTCTGCGGCCGCTGGCGGGGGGACCGGTTGCGCGGCTGTCTCAAGTTGCAGGCGCGGCAGGCGTCTCGCGGAGGCGACGCTCCGTATTCGGAAGGCGCCCGCTTTGGTCGGCTGCGGGGCTTGCCTGCTTCCCTCAGAGAAACTAGACTCTCCCCCCCGTGGTCGCGTGGACCACGGAGTACGGCACCTCGGGTCGGGCACGTCGTGGTGATGTCACCGCCCGCCGCGGTTGTCGAAGCATTCGAACGAGGGGCTCGCCAGGACCATCCGGCCTGCCCGCTCTGACTCTCGAGGAGACCGGCCCGTGAAACTGTCGTCCATTGCGCGAGTGTTGGGCCTTGCCGCGGTCATCGTGGCAGGCGCCTGCGAATCCGCACCCATGTGCGAGCCCACCAAGCCCGCACCCGCCCCGCCGCCCCCGCCGCCCCCGGCCCCGATGCCGGTGATGGCTCCCAAGCCGTGCGCCTGGCCGACCAAGGCGCCTGAGGCCAAGATGAACTGGGTCGCCATGGCCTACCCCACCGGCGACGCCAAGACCAGCGCCGTGGGCATCGAGAAGGGCGTTCCCCGCGAGGTGTTCGTGGGCGACAACTTCGACTTCATGCTCGTGGTGACCAACATCACCGCCTGCGACCTGGACAACGTGATGGTCACCGAGGAGTTCGGTGACAACTTCAACTACCACAGCAGCACCCCGGCCGGCACCAAGGCCGACGCCCGCACGGTGAAGTGGGCCCTGGGCAGCCTGAAGCCCTGCGAGTCCAAGGTCATCAACATCAAGGGCACCGCGACCGCCAAGGGCACCATCAGCGGCTGCACCAACGTCAGCTACTCGTCGTACCTCTGTGCGCCGATCATCGCCGTGAAGCCGGACCTCAAGCTCGTGGTCACCGGCCCGGCGGAGGTCACCAAGTGCGACACCATCACCTACAACTTCGAGCTGTCGAACCCCGGCACCGGCACGGCGACCGGCATCAAGATCAAGGACAAGCTGCCTGACGGCCTCTCCAACGCCAGCGGCGGCAACATGATCGAGATCGACGTCGGCTCCATCGGCGGCGGCCAGACCAAGAAGTACACCGCCGTGGCCAAGCCGGAGAAGATCGGCAACTACAGCTACAAGGCCAAGGCCACCGGCGACGGCGCCCTGGCGGCGGAGAGCGGCGTCATCAGCACCAAGGTGACCCAGTCCGTCCTGAAGATCGAGCGCAACTGCCCGGGTCTCCGCTACCTCGGCCGCGAGGTGGAAGTGGCCATCACCGTGACCAACGCCGGCGACACCACCGCCAAGGGCGTCACCGTGACGGACTCCATGTCCATGGGCAAGTTCGTCTCCGCCGACAGCGGCGGCGTGGCCGGCGCGTCCGGTGCCTCCTGGAACGTTGGGGATCTCGCCCCCGGCGCCAAGAAGACCGTGAACGTCGTCTACTCCACCGGCGGCCCCGGCAGCTACGAGGGCAAGTCCACGGCGATGGCGGCCTGTGCCGACACCGTGAACGCCTCCTGCAAGACCGAGGTCAAGGGCGTCCCGGGCCTCATGCTGAACGGCTTCGACAACCCCGACCCGGTCGAGCTCGGCAAGACCGTGACCTACACCCTCGTGGTGACCAACCAGGGCACCGCTCCGCTCACCCAGGTCAGCCTCGTCTGCACCATGGAGGAGTCCGGCGCCATGGAGTTCGTCTCCGCGACCGGGGTCACCCCCGGCGGCAACGTGACCGGTACGGCCAGCGGGAAGACCATCAACTTCCCGGTGATCGCCAGCATCGGTCCCAAGGAAGAGGCCACCTACAAGGTGGTGGTGAAGGCCGTCAAGGCTGGCCAGGTCCAGCTGAAGGCCGTCACCAAGAGCGCCGAGATCACCCTCCCGCTCGAGAAGATCGAGACCACCAACTTCTACAAGTGACCTGAGGTCACCCGGTCTCGAAGCGCCCGAAAGGGCGAGTCACGAATGCACGAAGGGCCCCGCCATCCGGCGGGGCCCTTTTTCATTTCCCCGGATGGCGGGGCGGGTCGAGTGGAGCGAGGCGCCGCGCGCTGGCCCGCGGGAGCGGTCCTTCCCCGGATGCACAGGCGCACTCAGTGGCCGGCGAGGCGCAGGACCAGCTCCTCCTTGGGCACGCCACGGCGCGGCGGGCCGAAGTAGAGGGTCACCGTGCATTCGCGGGACCAGCGCAGCTGCTCCAGCACCGGCCGGATCACGTCCAGCAGGCGGCGGGCATCCGGGCCGTAGAGCCAGATCTCCGCGGCCCCGCCCTCCATCCCCACCTCGTTGCCTTCCACGAAGCCGGCGCCTGCAGCGGTGGCGGCGGCGTCCAGCGCCTCCTCCAGGACTCCCAGGTCAGGGAAGCGATGGTCGTCATGCGGCGGGTGCTCCGGCGGGGGGAGATCCACGATCACCACCTGCACGTCCTGTGCGGGGTGGGACCGGGTTCCAGGTGCCCTGAGCCACGGCATGGCCCCGAGCCTACCGGGCCGCTCGCCGCGGGATGCCGGAGTGTGCGGCGCCACGCCAGCGCCGGGGTGCTTGCCGCCGGCAGGGGATCCGGCTATGATGCGGGCCTCAACTGCGGGGTAGAGCAGCCTGGTAGCTCGTCGGGCTCATAACCCGGAGGTCACTGGTTCAAATCCAGTCCCCGCTACTTCGACGACCCGCGCAAGCAAACGCGGTCACCCGGTAAACGATGAACGCCTCGGCCGAAACGCCGGGGCGTTCGCGTTTCTATCGTGAGGGATAGCAGGGTGTTGCGTGCGTGGATCGAGATGCCCGTGCGGCAGAGACAACCCCCGCGAGCCGCGGCTCGGAGCCGGCCAAGTCCACCTCGCCACCCTCTTGTCTCGAACTCTCGCGAGACTTAGCCCGAGGAGAGACATTGGTCATGGAAGGACGCGGTCGGGGGCGACCCGGCCAAATGTCGCGCGACGGGGGTTATGGAGTTGGCCGCCACCCCGATGACCGTCAGTCTCTATTCGAAGCACCCGGTGACGTAGAGGCCCCGATGCGTCCTCCACTCGGACGATGCGGAGCCTGGAACCACCCGAGGCAGGAGCCTGAGCGATGCCTCCACGGTGAGGCCGCACTCAGGGCAGCAGCCGTCCCGCACGGCACCCCGAAGGACATGACCGCATCCGATGCACTCCGGATGGCCTCGAACACGGACACCGCTACCGTCATGCGGCTTCCAGATGACTCCCGCGGGGCGCGGCTCGGCTCGGAGCCCGCGGCGCGAGACGACCCGGCGCGACGCCTGACGGGCCGCTTCGGGCAACGATTGGGGCGGTGCCGACCCGTACACTGGAGTGATGAGAGCGACACTGGGTCGGCGTTCAGACAGCCTCCACATCCTTTCAACAGCCCGAGATGCGACCAGGAGTCCGCCGAAATGCACCACTTCAATGAAGCCGCTGTCACCGCGATGCTCTTGGGCGCAGGGGCCGTCGATTCGGAGCGCCAGAGAGTGACTTCGTCGTGCGATCGTGTAACTTCGTGGACTCAGCCGGAGCGGAACTCGAACCCAAAGGAAGGTCGGAGGACTCGATGACGCGTTCGCTCCTCGTCAGCCTGGTGACAGCCACAGCCCTCGCCGCCGGCGCTCAAGCGTCCGTCACCATCGTGAGCGTGCAGAGGCACGCGTCGGCGATCGTGCACTGGCCTGCCAACGGCGCTGATGTGGACGAGGCGTCTAACTCGGCGCCTGGGGAGTTTGGCGGCCTGGAGAGCGTTTCGCACGTGAGCGACTTCGTCAACGCGTTCAGTAGCGTCGGGTATGCCTCGAGCGTCTCCGAGCAGGCAATGGCCATGCACGGGACTCACGCTCGCAGTGCTCTGAATGCGTCGGGAATCCCCGGCAGCGAAGTTCTCAGCCAAGGGTTCGTTTCGATGACGGTGGCCTTCACCGTCGATGCGCCGACGCTCGTGCATGTGCTGCAGTCGCTGACCATCTCGAATCCGCGGGACGTCTGGTTCGCGTCGCCCGGTGCCCTCCTCTGGTTCAACGGCGTCCCGACCTACTCGTTGGGCGCCGACGAATTTCTGTTGCTCCAGCCCGGCCAGTACCTGCTCGGTTACTCGGCTGCGGTCGGTGTACAGGCGGTCGGCGAAGAGGGCGAGGCGATCGCTCATGAGGTCGACTTCGAGTCGGACTTTCAATTCATTGTGCCGGTACCGGGCGGAGCGGACATCGACGGTGACGGCTTGGTGAACGGAGCCGACATTGCCATGGTCCTTGGCTCTTGGGGATCCTGCGCGGGCTGCCCGGCGGACCTCAACGACGATGGCGTGGTTGACGGTTCCGACCTCGCGGTGGTGCTGGGGAACTGGACAGGGTGATCGCCGTGGCCCGCGCCACGATCGGAGACAGGCATGTGCTCAATGAAGAAGGCAACTGATTCGACTCTCACACGAGCGGCTCTTCGTGGTCGTCTGCCAGTGCGCCGACGCCTTCAGCGATCTGCAGGAGTTCGAGGTCTACGACAACTTCAGCTCGCCGACGGAGGCGCATCCACGACTCGAGCTGCTGGAAGTGGCCGAGGCGGCGGGTTGCGCCATCTTCCCGCAACCACCGCACTACGACGACCCGTTCAGCTGCGAGTGCTTCGGTGAGACGATCGACACAGGCTCTCTGACCTGCCTCCACAGCGCATCGCTCGAGATCGGCGTGCGGCCGAACTGCACCATCTTCGACCCACAGAACGACTGGCTTCATCTCGGTCTTGTCGACGGCTGCGGTGGGCCGTCGTTCGCCTGGAGCAAGCCCATGGCCACGCTCGCGGCGTTCGGGGCGATCTCGCCGCCACTTGCACCTGGCGTCACCTCGAAGATCTCGCTCGTGCTGGACGCACTTCCCCCCGATGCGAACCTGGTCACGAACATCATGGAGTAGGTGTACGCGGGGCACCTGGACATCGTCATCGGTGATGGACTCGGCGTGGACGCGATTCACTACGCCCCCGTGACCTGTGCTTCGTGCCGTGCCAGGAGGATCGTGGGAGACCTCAATGGCGACGGCATCGTCGATGGCCACGACCTCGGCATGCTGCTCGGACTCTGGGGTCACTGCCCCGGCCGCGCCGTCGACCTCAACGGCGATGGCGAGGTCAATGGGAACGATCTCGGAGTGCTGCTCGGGGCGTGGACCGGCTGAGCGATCGCAGCCCGTCCGGATCGCGAGATCGCCAGGATCATCGCGCTGGCCCTGGTGCGGCGAGACGCTGATGTGCGCGCCAACTCTCGCTACTCCACCGAGAGGCCCATCTCGGAGGGACGCCATCCGGCGTCCATCGCGCCCCAGTGCTTGAACAGGAGGGTGATGTCATCGCCATCCACGACTCCGTCGCCGTTGAGATCAGCCGGGCAACTGGAGCAACTTCCCCAGGAACCCAGGAGGAGCGCGAGGTCTGCCCCGTCCACGAGGCCATCTCCGTTGAGGTCGCCAAGGGCTGGCAACGGACATCCGCCCCAAGTCGCCAGGTAGCTGTCGCCCGATGGTGAGCTCGTGAAGCTCCCGCCGAGGACGAGGGCCGTGCTGCCGCCCGAGCTGTCTACGCGCGTAAGGGCATATCCGCCGCTGTTGACGCCGCCCCCCAGCGCCGACCAACTCGATGCGTGCCACTTCGCGATCCGCAGCGCCGGGGCTCCACCTGCGGTCATGAAGCCGCCCGTGATGAAGAGCGAGGGGCCGTCACCGCTTCCGTCGGTGAATCCGGTGAGCGCCTGAACCGGCCCGTTGACGCCGCTGCCGAGCGGCAACCACGCGCTCCCGTTCCACCGGGCGACATTGTTCACCACTGTGGCCCCGGCCATGAAGAAGTTGCCGCCGGCATAGAGAACGGGGCCGTTCCCCGATCCGTCGTCGTATGCCGTCAGCCCGAAGACCGCGGCCGAGCCGCCGCCGAGGCCGCTGGACATCGCCGACCACGCCACACCGTTCCACTTCGCCACGTGATTCGCGGCGACTCCGCCCGCGATCGCGAAGTTGCCACCTGCGTAGAGCGTGGGGATCGCGCCGGACGACGCCGGGAAGGCGGCGAGCGCGTAGACCGACTGGTCGGTGCCGCTGCCAAGAGGCGCCCATGAGAGCCCGTTCCACTTGGCGATGCGCATCGCTGAGGCGCCGCCCGCTTCGTTGAACTCGCCTCCTACATAGAGCACTGGGCCGCTCGCGTCGCGCGACGCGCAGAGCGCGTCCACGGCGCCGTTGGTTCCCGCGCCCAGCGACGACCATGAACTCCCATTCCAGCGCGCGATCGGTCCGGTCGCGAGACCGCCCGCGTGCGTGAACCATCCTCCGACATACAGGTGGGGTCCGCCACCCAAGCCATCGTCGAAGACGGTCAGGCTTCGTACCGTCGAGTCCACGCCGCTCCCGACGGCCGACCAGGCGCTCCCGTTCCAGCGGGCGATCCTGTTGATCGCGACGCCGCCGATACTCGTGAAGTCGCCCCCCACGAAGAGCGCCGGTCCGCCACCGAGCCCGTCGTCGAAGACGGCGATCGCCCGGATCAGGTCGTTTGGTCCCGAGCCCAGGCATGACCAGCTCCCCGACCCCCAGCGAGCCACTCCCTCCGCACCGATCCCGTCGGCGTACTTGAAGTCCCCGCCAACATAGAGCGCCGTCGCGGCCTGCCCGTCGTTGTACGCGACCATCGCGAAGACCGCGTCGTCGACGCCCGCGCCGAGGGCAGCCCAAGTCGAGCCATTCCACCTGGCCACTCGATTGGCCGGCACGCCCACGGCGCCGGTGAAGCTCCCGCCGGCGTAGAGCTTAGTGCCGCTCCCGTCATCGAACACCACCAGAGAGGTCACGGTGCCGTCCGACATCCCCGGTCCGACGCCGCTCCATGCCATGCCGTTCCACTTCGCGATCCGCGGTCTGAAGACATCGCCCGCGAAGTTGAAACCCCCGCCCACAATCAGTGCCGGCCCGTCTCCGGAGCCGTCGTCGTAGACGCCGAGCGAATTGACGCTCGGGTTGCCCCCGCTGATCCCGGATCCGAGTGGGGACCACGCCGAGCCACTCCACATGGCGATGCGATTCGCGGGCGCGCCACCGGCCGCTGTGAAGAGGCCGCCTGCGTAGAGCCGGGCCCCCGCGCCGCTCCCGTCATCGAACATCTGGAGCGCAAGGACACGCTCGTTGGTGCCGCTCCCGAGCGCCGACCATGCCGTGCCACTCCAGCGGGCGATGCGGTTCACGGTGACTCCGCCTGCGCTCGTGAACTCGCCACCGACGTACAGCCCCGGCGCCACGGTGCCGCCGCTCCCGCACGCCAGCAGTGAAGTGACTTGGCCGTTCGTGCCGCCGCCGACGGCGGACCACGAGGTGCCATTCCATTTCGCAAGGTTGGCCGCAGGGACACCGCCCGCGCTGGCGAAGATGCCGCCTGCATAGAGGCTGGGCCCGGCTCCGGATCCATCGTCGAATACGGCAAGCGCCTGCACGATCCCGGGAACGCCCGAGCCGAGGACGCCCGAGCCGAGCGCGAGCCACTTGCCCCCATCCCACTTCGCGATGTTGCTGGCCGGCACGGCCCCAGCGGCCGTGAAGTACCCCCCTGCGTAGAGAGCGGGCCCAGTCCCGTCATCGAAGACCGCTACTGCGTAGACCTTCGGCAAAAGTGGCCCGGACACCCCCGGGTTCGGGCCGAACGAGGGAAACCAGGCCGGCTGGCAGGCGGGGATCGAATCCTCAGCCCGCGCAAGAGGCGCGAGCAGAAAGGCGGCAAGTATGACTCCGAACAATGCGTGCCGCTGCATAGGTGCCTCCAGACCGGACGTGGAGTCGCCGGATCGCCGCCACAGGATACTTGCCTGGCTCCAGCGGATCAACGTGTTCCTGTCCGGCGCCTCTGAGCTTGCCCCGAGCCGTTGCGGCAGCCGTTCGACAATGGGAACCTGCACCTGCTTCTCACGAACCCGATCGTCACCGGAAAGGCAGTCCACAAGGGCGAGGCGCACCCTGGCGTCCACGAGGCCATCGTGGCTCCGGACCTGTTCGCGAAGGTGACAGGGGTGCGCTGAACAGGTCAAGGTGTTGTGACAGACTCCGCTCGGCTCCTTGGGCCGCGACGGTCTCTTACAAGCGGGGGACCTGTACAGCCCACCCCTGTCACCGAAGGGCGGCCTCCGGACACCCTGAGCTTCGAGCGCTCGGAACTGTTGCCGCATGTGGAGCTTGGAACTGCGCGAACGGGCTACTTCCTTCCGCGTGTCGCCCACCCCTCACGCTCTGCGTATGCAAGCGCGGCGGCGACTCGAGCATCATCTTCTTCGAGTGTCGCCCGAACGTTGACCCGGGGTGGATTCGTCGTTGCGTCCAATGTCAAGCAGAGCCTCGTCGGCGCGTCCGACGCGAGTTGCTCAAGGACGCCCTTGGGCAACCGCTGGTGACCCCTTCCTGTCAACTCGCCGGAATACGCCAGCCAAACCAGTGTGCCGCCCGCATCCAATGACAGCAGGACCTCTCCAACCCCCGCCCTGTTGGGCGGCAGCATCAGACGCGTGGTCCTTTCGGGGAGCATCGTGAACTGCGCCGTGCCTTCGTGACCGATCGAGGCAACTGACACCTGTGCCGACACACGCTCAGTGAGTTGCGCGATGGTCGGGGATGGAACAGGTGTCTGGGGCGGCGTGGTCGAAGCGGTTCCCGGAGGAATGACAAGTACAAGGATCGTCACACAAACCAGACATGCCGCCGCGACGCGCGGCGCCAAGTGGGCGCGGCGAGCGGCGGCAGGTCTCTCGACAATCGGGCGTCGCAGGATGATCACCGCGGCGATGAACGCGATCACGCCGACCACCAACGCTCCGATGGCCGCTCCATTCACCCATGACCCGGCCCCCGGATCCCGATGCGCGATCATCATCGTGGCGGTCCAGATGCCGTTGACACTGGCGTGCATGGCAAACGGAAGCCAGATTGTTCCGGTCCTCCAGGCAACGAGTCCCAGCCACAAGCCAAGCGGCAGGATTGCGGTTGCCGAGACTGGGTCGCCGTGGACAATCGCAAAGAGCAGCCCGGTGGTCGCGATCGAGGCCACCGGACCCCACTTCAGCAGTAAGCCACGAAGCAGGAACCCGCGGTAGAAGAGCTCCTCGACGAAGCCCGGGACGAGCGCGATGAGCATCACCCACGCGATGCTCTCGAACTGCGTTCCCTGGGTCCACATTTGTTGCAGCGGACCGGCGCTCGGGTCAGAGGTCCCCGTGGCGAGCCCGACGAGCCATGCCAGGAACAGGCCGATCCCGAACGGGACGATCGTTCCCACCAGTAGGACGAGATTGTGTGCCGGCGTGAGGCGAGCGCCCGCGAGGCCGAGTCGATCGCGGGCGGGTCTGCCCAAGACCCTCCATGCCAGCCAGACGCATGCGAGCAGCGCGAGTTCGGACGCGATGACGCTCGCCCACGCGAAGGCCGTAGAGTTGGTCGCGGATTCGGCGATCCGCCTGAGTGACTCGGATGACCTCTCGCCCGCCATGACGGCCCGAACGGTCTCGGAGACAGACACCAGGACCGCCGCCGCGATGCTCGCGGAAACGAGCATTCCAATGGAGATCAGCCATGCGATGAGAACGAATCGGGGGCCATCCGAACGCCAGCGCCGCGTGTTGGCTCGGGTTAGGCCAGGCGAGCGCTGTGGATCCGTGCTCATGCCGCGGCTGCCCCTCTTCCCGGCGTTGGCCGGAGCATTCGAGCGACCCCGACGGTGACAAGCCCGAACACGGCGGGGCACCCCACGATCGTGGGCCAGTTGCCTTCAACCCGCCAGTTCACTCGCGTGATCCCACCGGAGACACTCGTCGTCTCGAGGATTCTCGTGAGCCAAACCGGGCCGATCTCGAGCGACCGCTGGCCGAGTGGTGCGCCTGGCGTGGGTCCAAAAAGGCCCATCAGCGGGAACATGAGCACGAACGCGACGAAACCGACGACACACCAGTTCTGGACGAGGCGAACGTTCATGGCTGTGGCTCCTGATCGATCGGCGTCCACTCCTCATCTTCGTCGCGGGCTACAGTGTATGGAACGCCGCAATGTCCGTTTCGGGCTTCCGGCTGCCTCAACTCGGCCTCGAGTGCTCGGGTTCCTGCTTTCGTGACCCGGCGAAATCGCCCCTTGTCGGGCCATGTCTCTGGGTCTCCGAAACGCAGAACGCCTCGGCCGACCAGCCGGGGCGTTGGCGTTTGTAGGCCAAGGAAGCGCAAGATGTCGCGGCGGGGGAGCACGAGGTACGCTGGAGGCCGTCATGGCCGGGAGACCAAAGTCGCGCCGCTCTCGGTTGTCAAGAGACCCGAACAGGGCTCGAAGTCTCGCGAGTCCTGGCCCGGTCGGCAGCGGCGGCTATGGCCTGCGAAGAGAGTCGCGCGCCGAGGCATCCGGGAGTGCGGCCGGGCTCTTGACGCGGGGTAGGCGGGGCGGAAGGGATCTCGTGCGAGTTACCCCCAGCACGCCGATGCACGCTCCAAGAACGCGTCGCTCTGTGAAGCCGTGGGGCGCTGCGCTCCTGCTCGGAGCGATCGCGATGCCGAGCTGTGATCGTTCGGCCACCTCTCCGGGACGGCCCGCGGCTTCGGCTTCAACAAGCGGCGCGTCGGCGACGGGGGCTTCCAATCGCCCCAGTGCCGCTGAGATGCTGACTCGGATGAGCGCGCGCTACGCAGGTGCAACTACCTATAGGGATCAGGGCCGGTTCGAGGTCGCCGACGTCGCGCGTAAGGCCACACCTCCGCTGCTGAGCGGGAGCTTCACGACGGTGTTTGATCGTAAGAACGGCTTGCGGTGGCAGGTCGACCAGACACGCACCGAAGGCACCGACGCCGGTACCGTCATCGTCTCGTCGAGGGATCTGACGCGATTCGACTGGTCATGGACGCTCTCCGGTGACAGTGGCGACGGTGTGACGGCGTGGCAGGCCTTCAAGGCGTCTCTCGGCAACACCGCCAACACTGCCGGTGTCGTTCCTGCGCTATTGCTGCCCAAGGAAGACCTGAGACATGTTCGCTTCGATCCCACGTTGCTTCGCGGCATAGCTGATTTGGGGGACGAAGTGGTCGGTGGCGCCAAATGCACTGTGATCGATGCCGATGGCTGGCATTCGCAGCGGGTGCGTCTCTGGATCGACGGAACTGCAGCGATCGTCAAGCTTCGGGCGACGCGAGTGATCCCCGCCGCCTTCGACATTCCGGCGTCGACGATTGAAACCACCATCTACTACGAACCTCAGTTCGATGGCGCGATACCAAAGAGTGCATTTGCTCATGCGAAGTCACCCGACCCGCCAGGCAATGGACTCGAAGGTTCACCAGCCAAGGCGCCCTGATCTGGATCTCCAGATCGCGGGCGGGACATGACAGGGGTACGCTGAGCAGATCCACCTCGTATGAGGGACTTTCGCGGCCCGAGAGGCCGAGAGGAGTCTGTCATGAAGGACCCAGGACGCAGGAAGCGACGGCAGCCGGCGGAGGTGGCCAAGGGGCAACTCCGAGCCCGGCGCCGGTGAACCCCCATTGAAGAACGCCGTCCATCCGGACGGCGGTGTTGCATCGGAGCAGCCCCCGCACCATTCGCATCACACCCGGGTCGCAGGATTCGAAGGGCGTCGATGTCCGCATCCCCACCGCGCCGGGGGTCACCGCGGGGGGACCTTGAAGAGGCGCTCCGGGAGCGCGGGATTGATCTCGAACGCATCGATCTTCGCTGCGGCCGCGGGCAGATCCTTGCCGTTGAACGTCGCGCTATACGCCGTCGGCATCGTGACGCCGTCCACCGTCGCGTACGTGCTGAAGGTGCGAACGGAG
Organism: Phycisphaerales bacterium; assembly: GCA_046350535.1. GTDB lineage: Bacteria > Planctomycetota > Phycisphaerae > Phycisphaerales > SM1A02 > VGXK01. The sequence continues at coordinate 2,532,618 of JAXMAG010000001.1, read as the reverse complement.
TCGCCGACGGACGCCGTCCCGTCGCGACCACGGAAACTCAGCTGCACCGGCCTGCCGGTCGCCGTCTCCACGGCGAGGCGCGAGGCCGCGCCGTTGAGCCACACCTTGACGTATTCGACCGGCGTGTCGCCGATCTTCCCATCCCCGTCGGCGATCACGATGAGCCCCGGGCAATCGGTCTTCGGCGCGCCGTCGGCGTGGGCCTTCAGGATCACGATCGGCCAGCGGGCTATCGCACGCCGGAACGCCCGCGCGCGGCTGTCCGCGATCCGTTCTTCGCCGCGCGTGGAAGCCATCGCCGCACCCTCGGGTCCGCAGGTCGTCGAAAACCACGAGTCGTTCCACGATTCTCTCTGATAGGCGCGATCCGGGAACGCGAGGGCCGTCTCGTTGGTGATCGTGTAGTCGGTGTCGCCGTGCTTGTCCTTCCGCTCGGCCGTGGCGCGGACGCTCTTGACGCTCCGCAATCGCTCCGCGCCGCCGGCCCAGGCGACAGCCCTGTCGAGCAGGGCCCGCCCGCGTTCAACCTGCTCGTTGGACCCAAAGACCTTCTCATCCTCCGTCTCGATGTACCTCGCAGGCTCCTTGAGGAACCCCGAGCGGCAGCTGTCGGAGGCGAACAGGAAGATGCGGCCGTCATGCACGGCGTAGCGGCGCGCATCCCCCAACCCCGACAGCGGACCCATGCGCCCGCATGCACCACCGTCGGCCACCTCGTACTTGGTCGGGTCCTTCTCGAACGCCGCCTTCGTCTCGGGCGTGGCGAACTGGTACCCAAAGCCGTCGCGCTCGATCATGAGTTCGGGCTTCCCGGGCACCTCTCGGCCCGCGACGAGTTCCACGGGATCAACCGGCAGCGTGCGCTCTGGCGGCGCGGCGAGACCCGGTGCGGCCAGAGCTGCAGCAACCAGGATCGCGATCACGCGGGTGGCGACATGCGGGGTGTTCATCGGCGGTACTCCTGAAAAGCAGCCCTGCGGCCGGATGGCGAGCCCGCCGGCCTGGGGAGCAGCGTAACAGCATGAAACTCGGGAAACCGCTGCTCAGCGAGGGATGCAGCTCCTTGCCTTCGCCTTCCGGATGCCGGGGTTCCGAACCCAACCGGAGGGTTCCGCCGGCTTGGTGGAGCGGCACGAGGCTCAGGAGGCGGCCGCGGCCCGCGGAGGGCGATGATGAGGGACGACATCTGGCGCGTGGACTTCGTGAACGCCCTCGGCAGCGGCCGATGAGCGCGGCCCCGTCATGCGAACCGCAGTTCTGGACATTTCATTCTTTGTTCTCGGCCCATCGGAGGTATCTTGCGCTGGGGATGAATGACGGCGCTCTGGTGGGCTTTGGCAAGGCCAGCCCGCCGAAAGTCTCCCGAGGAGAGACACGCCCGTGAACCAATTCGCCCCCACAATCGTGCTCGCAACAGTCACCGGCCTCGCGGCTTCATCCGCGATGGCCGCCATCACCATTTCCACCGTCCCCGTCGGCAACCTCGGCAACGCCGCGGACCCGGCCACGGGCGGCGTCTACGGCTCGGTGGCCTACTCGTACAACATCGGAAGCACCGAAATCACCAACGCGCAGTACGCCGCGTTTCTCGCCGCTGTGGCCGCGACCGACACGAACAGCCTCTACAACCCGGAGATGGCCGGCGAGTTCGGCGGCATCACCCGCTCCGGATCGCCCGGCTCCTACACCTACGAAGTGGCGAGCGGGCGTGAGAACAACCCGGTGAACTTCGTGTCCTTCTGGGATGCGACGCGATTCGCCAACTGGATGCACAACGGCCAGCCGACGGGGGCGCAGGACAACGGAACCACCGAGGATGGCGCCTACACACTGACCGCCGGTGGAATCACCGCGAACACCATCACCCGCAACGCGACCGCAAAGTGGGCCGTGACCAGCGAGGACGAGTGGTACAAGGCGGCGTATCACCAGCCCGCCAGCCAAGGCGGAGACGCGGACGACTACTGGCTCTACCCCACCTCGGGCAACACCATCACGAACGCGCAGGCGAACTACAACTTCTTCATCGGCAACACGACGCCCGTCGGTTCGTATGCCGCGAACTTCAACGGGGCCTTCGACATGGGCGGGAACGTGTTCGAGTGGAACGAGGCGATCATCTCCGGCTCCCTTCGCGGCATTCGGGGCGGATCGTTCCAGGGGAATGCCAGCCTTCGAGCCGACGTGCGCAACGACGAGGCCCCGGCGGTCGAGATCGTGATCACCGGGTTTCGCCTCTCCAAGCTGACACCGAACGTGCTCGGGGATCTGAACGGAAGCGGCGAGGTGGATGGCGCCGACCTGGGCATGCTGCTGGGAGGGTGGGGCCTGCCCGCGGCCGACCTGAATGACGACGGCACCACCGACGGCGCGGATCTCGGCATCCTGCTGGGCGCGTGGACAAGCTGATGAACGCATCGCGATCGGCTTTGCAGCGCCGGACATGAGCGCGGCGGCCCCCAAGACCCTGAGGCAGACTGCACCCGCGACTCACGCCCCTCGCCGGCGCCGACTCGCTCCCAGCAGTGCTTCATCCGGACATCCTGGCTCCGGACCGCGCCGTCCAACTATCGCGTGGCGATGAACACGGCCAGCAGCAGCGCGGCCACCGAACCCAGGGCGATGCCCACGATCAGGAACGCCATCATCGCCTGACTCATGCCGTACGAGGTGCGGTACGGGTCGTATCCCAGCCCGGCATCGCCGGCCTTCGCTGAGACGGGGCGCTTGAGGCGCACACGGTCGTTGTCGAACTTCTCGAGGAGGACCCATCCGGCTCTGGCCTCCTCCGCCAAGGCCTGCTGCAGCCGCTCCGGCTTCCCGAAGGCGCCCGTCGCCGAGCGCAGCACCTTGAACTCCCAGCCGTCGTTCAGGTCCGCGTTCGAATAGCCGCTCATGGTCTCTTCCTCCTCGCGTCGACGGCGGGCGGCGGCGGCTGCGGCAGCCGCGATGGCTCCTGCGCTCATTGAAGCCTCCTCAGCGTGGGTCGCCGGGACTCGCGACGGGCGACGGCGCGCTCCGGCGCGGCGCGGATCCGACCCGCCCCGGTGAGTCTAACGTGGGGCGTGCTCGCTGGAAACAGTTTCAAAGCCGGCCCAATCCGGGAACGGATCCTCGTGGCGCGGCCACCCCTTCGGCCCGCCGCGAACTCGTCATCGGTCAAGTAGCATGCTCACACTCTCACGCGCGGTGGATCGTTAAGAGCGGGTCCGTCACTTGCATTCTGTTCACGTTCGGAACCGACGTATGGTCGAAACTCGTCCGCGGCAGGTCTTCCGGCTCGGATGGCTTCTCGTGCTGCCTGTTGCCGCGCACGCGCAGACCCCGGTCAGCAATACCCCGACGGTCGGTGCCCAGGAACTCCCGTCGGATGGGATCCGACCCAACCAGCTCGGGTTCTGGATCCGACCGCATCACTCGGCAGCAGCGCTGGGACGCATGGGCCTGGGACCTCGACTGGACTGCATGAATGCGGCGGTCGAGAAGTACCACGCCGACACATTGGCTCTAGGCACGTCGCTCGCCGCGAAGCGGCGGGCGACGATGGACGCGATCGACCGTGACTATCGCGAATTCTTGGCCCGCCAACCCGAGAAGGACCCAGCCCTGTCTCCCCAGGAGCAGCGGGTCATCGACGCGGCGAAAGAGCGAGTCGCGAACGGCCAGCCGGCCGTGAGGCAGTCGGACCCCTTCTGCATGATGCGCTGCCGAGTGAGCGTGCTCCAGACCGGACACGAGGCGTTCGGGGGTGAGGCCGCCGCCCGAGCCATACTCGCCACGTCACTCGCTGAGTGTGCAGACCCACCACTGAGTCCGGAGGAGCGGGCGCGGCTCGACGCGCGACTGCTTGTCGAGGCCTCCAGTTACGGAGTGGAGTTCCGTCATCTGAGCCCGTCAGCGGACCCGGGACTCCTCCTCGCCTTCGACATCTATGTCGAGCTTGAGAACAGCATGCGCGCTGAGGGACCGCTCGCGTCGCTTCCACGCTTCGTCCTGTCGGTGCGCGACCTGAACAACTCAGTGGCATCGCCCGCTGCGATCAAAGCTCAGGCGGCCATCCTGGCGTGTGATGCCGATCTGGCGCAGGTGTACCGCCGGCACATTGCCCTGCGAACGTCGCGGTCTCCAGAAGCGCTCTCGACGGATGAGGCGATGCTTCAGTTGTTGAAGACAGGGAACGGCGTCATGAGGGACGCTGTCCGCCGGCGCTGGCAGCTGGTGACGGACATCGCAGCAATCCTGCGGGAGAGCGGCCACGATACGGAGTCAGGTCAGTGGGAGCTCCAAGCCGGCACCTCCATGTTCCCGTCCGCGTTCGAACCGGGGCTGTCGGAGCAGTTCATGTCCACCATGCGGGGAAATGCGGATGTGTCGCCCCAGACGCTGGAGGCGCTCAATCGACGCTTCCTTGTTTTTGAACAGGCGCGTGCCGCCATCCGGAAGTCACTGGTCGCGGCCATCGCTGACGGGGCCCTCTTGGACGGCTACCACGACGCGGACGCGGAGAGCAAGATCAAGGCCCTCCGGCGCCAGATCGCGGACATGGACATCACCTGCGGCGCTGAGCTTACGACGGTCGCATCTCAAAGACCGTGACTTCGTGCGCCATCGCGACGGTCCCGACAGGGGCGCTGAATGGGTCGACCCCTTGTGGGAGACTTTCCGGGCCCAAGGGGCCGAGAGGAGTCTGCGGTGAAGGACCCAGGACGCAGGAAGCGGCGGCAGCCGGCGCAGGTGGTGGCGAGACTTCTCCAGGCCGACGAGGCCCTGGCGGCGGGGAAGCCGATCGCGGAGGTGCGCGTTCGCTGGGAGTGTCTCCGGCGACGCTGCACCGCTGGCGCAAGGAGTACGGGTCTGCCGACCGTGACGCGATCCGTCGGCTGAAGGAACTGGAGAAGGAGAACGCGCGCCTCAAGCCGCTGGTGGCCGACCAGCGGCTGGACATCCAGATCCTGAAGGAGGCGGCCAAGGGGGAATTCCGAGCGCGGCGCCCCCGGCCACCTCCGCAGCGACAACGGCCCGAGTTCATCTGCGGTGCGGTGAAGCGATGGTGCGCACAGCGGCACCGGCACGCTGTACATCGACCCGGGGGCGCCCTGGCAGAACGATCGTGGAGAGCGTCAACGCACGGCTGAGGGACGAGCTGCAGTCGTCGGAGCTCTTGGAGACCCTGGCGGAGACGCGGTACCTGGTGGACCGCTGGCGGCCTCACTACAACCGCCGGAGGCCGCAGCGGGCGCTGGGGAAGCGGACGCCGGCGGCCTGCGCTGCGGCGCCGCCGGGCACGCAGGTGCCACTACCATCCTCACACTCTCAAACGGGGTGGACCGATGAGAGCGGCCCCGTCAGTGGCCCGACGACGCCTCGCACCGAATCCGCCGAGGGCCACCAGTGCGAGCGTGCCGGGCGCCGGGATCGGCCTCGTCCACAGCAGCGCCTGATTCGTGCCTGTCTGTGTGTTGAACCCGAATCCGGAGATGTAGAGGGTCGCGCCATCGCTTGCGATCGAGCGCGCCTCACTGCTCGCGAAGACCCCCGCGGGGAGCAGCGCGTGAAGATCGACCCACGATGTGTTGGTCCCGCTCCAAACCCCGGCGCGGAAGACGCCTCCGAGCTCCGCATAGCCGGCCTGCAATCCGTAACCCGCTCCGTAGGCGATCGACGAGGCGGCGCCGATCGGGTTGAGATCCACCCAGGACGCCGAGTCGCCGCTCCACACGCCGGCATGGTCTGTGCTCCCGAAGTGGGCCCACCCCGCCTGTTGGGCGCCGCTGGCCGCCAAGGCGCTGGACCTGCTCGCACCGGCCGGATTGAGGTCCACCATGGAGGCCGCAGTGCCGCTCCAGACCGCGGCATGGAGGACCAGCCCGATTCCGATCGCGCCGGCCTGCTTTCCGCTCCCGACGCCGTTGATGGTGGATGCCGTCGCGCCAGCCGGGTGCAGGTCCATCCAGGAGGACGCGGCACCGCTCCACAGGCTGGCCCGGCCGAAGATGCTGCCGGGGAGGGTGACGGAGCCTCCCTGAAGCCCGTTCGCGGCAGCGTGGATGACCGAGGACGTCGCCGCAGCGGGGTGCAGGTCCACCCAGGATGCCGCGGTCCCGCTCCACATGCTCGCGTGCGTCACCAGCCCGCCACCCACCGAACCGAACTGCTGCCCGCCGTCGAGCGCGCTCACGACCGATGAAGTGAATCCGGTTCCCGCCGGGTGAAGGTCTATCCACGACGAGGAACTGCCGCTCCAGAGGCTGGCGTGCGGGTTCTCGCCGACGAGGGCGGCGCCTCCCTGTTGATGAGCGTCAACGCCGCCGGCCGCGATCGCCGATGACTCGGAGGAACCGGCGGGATGGAGCACGGTGACGGTCCACTGTGCGTAGCAGGCGGACGAACAGAGCGCGGCGGCAAGGAGCGGGGTTGCGATCGCATGAGGCCGGCGTGGGAGGGGGGTGCGTGACGTCATGGCGGGGATCCTCTTTGCGTGTCGGATGTTCAACGGCCGATGTCCGAGTCGATGGCCCGAAGGATGATGGCGCTGGCGTCCTCCGGGAGCAGGTAGCGCTGTGCCATCAGCGAGCGTGCGTGCCACGCCACCGCAGCGACATAGGCCGCGTGGCTGCTGAAGGTGCCCGTGAGATCCACGTGGCCGCCTGCGGTCATCCGCAGGAATCCTGCGAGCGTGCCATCGTTGTAGGAGGGATCGATGGCGACGTACTGGTTCTGGCCAACGGCCACCTCGGGGAGCCGGAACGCCAGGGTGTCCACGGCGTGACCGCCGACGTGCGTGACCAGAGCATTTCCCCTGGAGTCGCGCGTGACTCGGGCGTCGTCTGGCGGCCCCAGCCACAGACTCGGGGGTGGGGTGAGTCCATCGCACCAGCGATCCCCCGCGACGAAGATCGCGCGGAAGAAGGGCACCCAGTCCGCGGGGTTGGCGGAGTCTGGGTCCGGAAGGCCGAACTCGACCACGTCGATGTCGCGGATGTGCGACGCGCCCGCGAACTGGTACGCACGGTAGTTGTGTCCTTCGTGCCGCGCGCCATCGGCGCCGAGGGCGATCACGTCGAACTCCGAGTGGAAGTCGATCTCGCGCCCGGCACCCGGGAGGGGCGGCTCCTCCAGCTCGGTGCTCTCGAGGCCGTCCGCGGCCGGGTAGGTGTACCCCTTGCCTGTTCCGCCAACCAGCGAGAAGTCGAAGAGGCCGCGTCCCATCGGCAGGCGGAGCAGGCCGCGCAGCCGGGCGCCCGAGGCGGAGTATCCGAAGGCGGCGGTTCGCGTGACGGGACCGGTGAGGGACCGGGCCACCGGATCGGTCCGCAGGGCCGTGACGTAGTCCACGACGATGTCGAACTCATCCCCCTCGGAGGTGATGAACTCGGTCGACGTATCGAGCAGGTCGTCCGACCACGGACGGGCATCCCTCGCCACCGGCGAGCTGGTCCCGATCCCGGCCGGATCGCACCGAACCGTTGCGTAGACGACGCCGCGGGAGAAGAGGAACCGGTCCGTGAGCGTGTAGCGCGCATCGGCCTGCTCCTGACCCACAGCGGTGCCGATCGTCGTCGGCACAAGCCAGTCGAAGAGAAGCACCCGACGCCCGGCCGCCCCGAGGGAGGGGCTTTCCGGCGCGATGATCTGGCAGGGCACGCGGTAGGGCCGTTCGTTCGAGCTGACTCCTTCGAACATGGCCTCGTATCGCCGGTACTGGACGCCACCGAACGTCCCGTGGGGTGCGGAGACGACCGTCGACGCGATGATGTGGCCCTCGGCCTGGACCAGGGATGCGAGGCCGACGGTGGCGATGGTCACGGGTGCCCACGTGGACGGGCGTCGAATCGGCGATGGCATGAGGATCCTCCAGAGCGGGAAGCGGGGCAGGGTGGGGGACCTGCACGGTGCGGGTCTCCAGCCGTCAAGCGACGAACCGCTCTGCCACGTGCAAGGGATTCCCCGCGAAGACCCGGCAGCCGGTGATGCCTCCAACACGGGTGGTTGTCGGCTGCGCCGTGGCGGCGAGCCGCCCTACCTCCGTCGGATGGCTGCCAGCCTTTCGCGCCACGCGGCGGCCGTGGGCTGATCGCCCTTGGCCTCGTAGAGCTGCACGATCCGTTCGATGGTGTCGGTCAGGCGCGCCTTGCCGATGGCGGGAATGGACGACTCGCGATCCTCCATCCCCTTGCAGCCGTCAAGGAGAAGCGGCTCGGCCTCCGCGAGCCGCCCCTGTCCCAGCATGACGCCGCCAAGCAGTGCCCGGGAGCTGAACGTGCGCCAATCGTCAGGCACCTTCGCCTCGCGGATGGCGAGGGCCTCGCGAATCGGCTGCTCGGCCTCGTTCCAGGCCTTGAGGGCCAGCGCGGAGGCGCCCAGCACCGCGAGGTCCGTTGCAAGACTCAGGCTCTCCTTCGGCTGCCTCTTGTGCGCGACGGCGATCAGTTCACGGAGGAGTTCCTCCGCCCGGGCGACGTCCTGCGGCCCCATTGCGTCGGCTCCCCTGGCGTAGGCATCGAGGAGCATCGGCCCGGCAAAGGCGACGGACGGGACCTCCGTGGATGCTCTGTATGCCTCCTCCAGAAGCGGGATGGCGTCCGCGAGTCGACCCGAGTCCTTGTAGTTGACTCCAAGGTTGGCGATTGCGTGCAGCGTTGAGGGGTGGTGTCGCCCGAGGGCGGCCTCTCTCGCCTGGACGACCTCTTGGAACATGGGGACCGATTGCTCGAACGCACCCTGCGACCAGCGGAGCGACGCGAGGTTCTCCTTGATCGCGAGCACGTGTGGGTGTGTCGGAGCCAGGCCACGCTCGGTGATCGCCAACGCCCGGAGGAGGAGTGGCTCGGCCTCGGACAGTCGCCCCTGGGCCCGGTAGACCAGCGCAAGATCGCTCAGAGTGATTGCCACGGTGGGGTGGTCCGGACCGAGGGCCTGCTCGATGAGTGGAAGGCAGCGCCTCCAGAGCGATGCCGCTTCTTCGGTCTTCCCTTGGACCCAGAAGAGGCCGGCCAGGCTCTGGATGCTTCGGGCCACCTTGTAGCTGCCGGGTCCGAAGGCCTTCTCCTTGATCGCGATGGCTCGGCGATGGAGCGCTTCGGCCTCAGGGTAGTTGCCCTGCGCCTCCCGAAGAGCGCCCAAGGCGTCAAGGATGGCGGCCAGGTCTGGATCCTCCGGGCCGTGGGCGCGCTCGACCGACTCCATCGCTTGGGTCAGCAACGCTTCGCACGCGACGTGGTTCCCCTGCGCCCGGTGAAGTGCGCCCAGCGACGCGAGGATGCCCGCCGTGGCCGGATGACCCTTGCCGTGAATTCGCTCCAGGATCTGGAGCGATCGCAGGTAGAGCGGCTCGGCGCGGGCAAGCTCGCCCTGGAGTTGATGAAGGATGGCCAGGCCGGTCAGGTCCGCAGCCACCTCCTGGCTGTCACCGCCCAGCATCTGCTCGTGCATGGAGAGTGCCCGCTCCAGCAGGGGCCGTGCTGTGTCGAACTGCCCGTTGTTCCGCAGGATGGTGCCGATGGTGTGCCTGAGCGCGGCTTCGGTCTCCGGATCGTCCTTGAAGCGGCCGGAGTCGAGGTCGCGGATCGCTTGTCCCATCGTGCTCAGGATGGTGGTGTCGTGCCCGGTGGTTGACGGACCGCCGGGCATGGCGGCGTTCTCGGCATCTCCGGCCTGGAGCGCAGCCGTCACGAAGCGCGTGATGGCTTCAGCGCGGGCGCGGGCAGCGGCCTCCTTCCTCGTCGCGGCCTCGGCGGCGAGCGTGGCGTCGTTCGCCGTCTGTTCGCTCCGCTGCGCAGCCAGCCTCGCCGCGGACTCGGACGCAGCGGCAGCTTCCGCCGCATCGCGCTCGCCAAGAGCCCACATCATGCCGGCGGTGGTGCCGGCCATGCCGAGCACGAGCGCCGTGGCAACGACGCCCACCGCGATCGCTGCTGTTCTGTGGCGCCGCATGAACTTGCGCAGTCGATACGCCGCGCCCGGCGGGCCCGCCGTCACCGGCTCGTGGCTCAGGTGGCGCAGGATGTCCGCCGCAAGGCCGCTCGCCGTGTCATAGCGCCGCGTGCGATCCTTCTCCAGGCACTTCATGACGATCCAGTCAAGGTCGCCGCGAAGAACGAGGCCTCGTGCCCTGACGGCCCCGGCGCCATGCCCTCCTGCGGACTGCGTCGCCGCGGACCCGAGTGAACTCAATCGCGTGGATGGCTTGGGTGGCTCGACCTCGCGGATGATGCGCATCATCTCGGCGAGACCTGCTTGCAGCAGCGATCCGGTGTCGAACGGCGTGGTTCCGGTGAGCAGCTCGTAGAGCAGCACCCCCAGGGAGTAGATGTCGCTTCGGGAATCTATGTCCAGCCCGCTCATCTCGGCCTGCTCCGGACTCATGTACGCCGGCGTGCCGATCAGTTGCCGATGCTCCGTGAACAGGGTGCGTGCCGTGAGCTCGCCATCGGTGGCCTTGGCGATCCCGAAGTCGATGACCTTCGGGACCGGCATGCCGTCGTGCAGGGTCACCAGGACGTTGGAGGGCTTGATGTCCCGGTGGATGATGCCCTTCAGATGTGCATGCTGGATGGCGTTGCACACACAGCCGAACAGCTGGAGGCGGGCGGTGGTGTCCAGCGAAGCGGCATCGCAGTACTCGCAGATGGGGACTCCCTTGATGTACTCCATCACGAAGTACGGGCGGCCCGCCTCGGTGGCGCCGGCATCGAGCACCTTGGCGATGTTGGGGTGATCCATCGTGGCGAGCGCCTGGCGCTCGGCCTCGAATCGCGCGACGACCTGCCGCGTGTCCATGCCGAGCTTGATGATCTTCAGGGCCACGCGCCTTCGAACCGGCTCCCGCTGCTCGGCCAACCAGACGGTCCCGAAACCCCCTTCGCCGATGATCTGAAGAAGCTTGTAGCGGCCGACGTGCTCTCCCGGGTGTTCTCGGGGGTCCACCCGGGCGTCCGCCCGCGCCATGGCGTGGGCAGCGCCCGCAGTCCGAACGGCTCCGTGGGTGCGGGCGGCGAGCAGGGAGTCCACCTCACTCCGAAGCTCCGGATCACCACCGCACTCGAGATCGAGGATCGCGGGGCGATCCTCCTCCGGCACGGCGAGGGCCGCCTCGAACACCACCTTGATTCGCTCCCAGCGAGGATCGCTCACGGTGGACACTCTCCTCGGCGGAATCAGGGGGCGGGTCTACGACGCATCCGGCGCACGCGTGAGCTCACGTTCCAGCCACGCCTTGGCAAAGGCCCAGTCGCTCTTCACCGTCCGCTCCGAGACGTGCAGCGCAAGCGCGACTTTCGAGATGTCCAGCCCTGCGTAGAACCGAAGCCTCACAACCTCCGCCATGCGCGGGTCTCTGGACGACAAGCGACGCACCGCCTCGTCGAGGGCAAGGAAATCCGGCGCATCGGAGTCGCTCTCTGCGGCTGGCGAGCCGATGGTGGCGGCGTGGTCCAGGTCGATCCGCCCCAGGCCTCCGCCCCGCTTGATCCGGCCTCGGGCCTTGGCATGGTCCAGGAGAATGCGCCGCATGGCCTCGGCTGCAGCGGTGTAGAAGTGGGCGCGGCTGCCCCAGGCCAGCTCCCGGGGGCCGACCAGCTTCAGATACGCCTCATGAACCAGCGCCGTGGCGGACAGCGTGTGGTCGCGGCGCTCGCTGCCCAATTGGACCTGGGCCGCCCGACGGAGCTGCTCGTAGACCAGGGGAAGCAGTTGATCGACGGCCGCCTGATCGCCTTCGGCTGCCCGCCCGATCAGCAGGGTTGCGTCGGACGGAGACGGCTGGTCCGCGGCCATGTCTGCATGGTATCTGCTGCGATGCCAGACCCGATCCACCAGGGGAGGCCAGAACGGTCCCGCCTCACGCCTTGCGGTACCGGCCGCCCAGCCCGCGCATGCCGTTCGAATGCAGGACCGCCGGGTGCGTGGTGCCGTCCTTCTCGTATCCCTCCGTGACGCGCTTCCACGCGGCGGCGGATGCCTCGAGCGTGAGGCCTGCGGCCTGGACGATCTCGGCCTTGGTCCGCCACTCGGAAGGCGCGGCGTCCGCGAGCGCCGCGGTCATGCGGTCCACCTCCGCGGCGGTGGTGCGGAAGCGCTTCCCCGCATCCGCCGCCTTCCTGGGGCGGCCGGGTCCGCGCTTGGTCCCCGTCCCGCGCGGACGGCCGGAGGACGGCGGCACGCCATCGAGCAGCCGCGCGATCGCATCCGCCTCCCGCCGGAGGGCCTTCACCTCCACGCGAAGCTGCGTGTTCTCCCTGCGGAGGCGATCCGCGTCCTCGCTCCTGGCAAGGAGCGAGCGAACGCGGGCCGCGGCGTCGGCCGCCCCGTCGGCAGGCAGCAGCTGATTCAGATGGTGTCGCATGTGGCGGATGTAGTCCTCCACCAGCCACTGGAGCGTCACGGGATCACCATCGCCGATCGTGCAGCGGACGAGCGCGGCATCCTCCGGCAGACGGGCCACCACCTGCGCCAACCGGGCGTTGAAGAGCACCCAGAGCCGCAGCAGCTGGTCCCACTCCGCGTCCTGGTGGTGCTGGATCCGCGCCCAGCCCTCCTGCTCATAGCCGGGGAAGGTGAGCTCTCCATGCAGCGCCGCGCGAACGAAGCGCTGGTGGTTGTTCGAGGCGGAGTCGATCAGGTGCCCCAGGATCTCCAGCCTGGACCATCGGCCGGGCCCGGGCCGGAGGCGCACCTCCGCCTCATCGGCGCGGGCCAGGCGATCGCCCGCGTCCTCGATCAGCAGCGTGAGCTCCGCGGCGTGTTCTGCAAGGGTGGACATGCCGCGACGATAGCCGACGTCGCGGTCCGTCAGCCGCCGCAGGGGCCCCACGATCCGAGGAGGATCCCCAGATCCGCGCCGTCGACGCCGCCCTGGCCGTTGATGTTCGCGATGCATGCCCCGCACGGCCCCCAGCTTCCCAGCATCACGCCCAGGTCCGCGCCGTCGACGATGCCGTCGTCGTTGAGGTCCGCCGGGCACTGGAACGAGACGGTGCTGCCGGGGTTCTGGGCGAGGAACGCCACCTCCGCAGGCGTGAGGGCCTCGTTGTAGATCTGGACGTCGTCGATCCGCCCGTCCAGGAACCCCAGCCCCTCCGCCTGCCCGATGGTGAGCGGGAAGGAGGCGTTGGGGACGAAGACGTCGTACTCCACGCTCCCAAGCGAGTTGCCGTCCACGTAGAAGGTGAACGCCTGTCCCAGCCGCGTCACCACGTAGTGATGCCATTCTCCCGGCGCCGGGAAGAACTGGCCCGGAGCGGACATGAAGATGAAGGCCGTCCCGTTGATGTGGAAAGAGACGTCACCCTGCCCGCTGGTGAAGAAGACCCACTTCATCAGCTCGCCGCTGCCATCGTCCTGCCCAACGAAGACGTTCGGGAGCGCTCCCGGCGCGCCGGACTTCACGACGTCGAAGTTGACCCACACCGAGACCGTGAACGGCTCCATGCCGAAGGCCCAGGCCGGATCCTCGTCGGACACGACGTACTGGTTGGCGCCGTTGAGGGAGAACGCCTCTCCAGCGACGCCGGGGCCGAATCCGGCGCCGTTGACGAGCGTCCCCGCGTGGCCTCCGGCCCGGTCGTTCGCCGTGCCGTCGGCGGTGAAGTGGGCAAGGAGCCCGGCGCCCGCCTGGCAGGCGCAGAGGAGCGAGAGGGCGAGTGACGCCGTGTGGATCCCGGAGCAGTGACGCTGGCGCATGCGATGGACTCCTGATGGAGCGGCCGACCGTGAAGGGGAGGCCGTTCCGTCCAGTATCGCGCCGCGCCCGCGCCGCACCACCATGGGACTCCGCTGTTTTCGCGGGATTATCGCGCCGCCCGCCGGCAGGGGCCGAGCCTGCCGGGATGGGCCCGCCGCCGCGAACGCCGGTCACATGGGAGGGCGCCGAATCCCGCGCTCTGCGCTTCCATCGAGGTGGCCGTCCCGCCACAATCGGCGGGTCGGCGCCGCGCCGACGCGTCATCCACAAGGAGTATCCCCGGCCATGTCCGTCCACGGCATCACGGTTCGCGCTGCGTTCGACGTCACCCTCCGCACCCCCGCGGCCCTGGTGGCCGGGGCGTGCGCCGCAGCAGTCGCGCTGCCGGCGCTCGGGCAGAGCATGGGACCGGATTTCGCGGCCAGCTACACGATCGTGGACGTCGGCAGCGTGCCGGGGGTTCCGGCCAACTACGGCGGGCTGCTCTTCGCGCCCGGCGACACATCGGTGCTGTTCATCGGCGGCCAGGCCAACACCCTCTCCGCGCAGATCTACGCGGTGGTGGTCAGCCGCGGTCCGGACGGCGGCATCACGGGGTTCAACTGCGGCACCGGCGTGCCCTTCGCAGCTGCGCCCGGCGTCGGGGGCGGCATCGACGGCGGGCTGGACGTCGGGCCGGGGAGCGTGCTCTTCTACGCCACCTATCCGGACAACCGCCTTGGGCAGATTCCCTCGAACGCCACGGCGCCCTCCAAGCTGATTGACCTGGGCACCTTGGGCGTGGCCACCTCCACCGGCGCGCTGCGGTTCGTTCCTGCCAACTTTCCCGGCGCGGGCCGCCTCAAGATCGTCTCCTACAGCGGCAGCCTCTGGTACGACGCGACCGTCTCAGCGGACGGCAACGGCACCTGGGACGTGTCGGTGTCGCCGGGGTCGCTCGCCGTCGGCGGCGGCCCGGAGGGGATCGCGTACGTGAAGGGAGGCAACCCCGGGTTCGCGAACGACAGCGTGCTCGTGGCCCAGTACAACACGGGGAGCGTGGTGGCGTTCGAGATCGACGCCAACGGCGACCCCGTCCTGGCCACGGCCAGGACGTTCGTGAGCGGCCTCTCCGGCGCGGAGGGCGCCGCGATCGATCCGGTGACCGGCGATTTCGTCTTCAGCACCTACGGCGGCGGAAACCGCGTGCTCCGCGTCACGGGTTTCACCACCGTCTCCACCTGCCCCGGCGACATCGACCTGAGTGGCGGCGTCAACGGCGCGGACCTGGGGATCCTGCTGGCGGAGTGGGGCGCCGTGGGCGGCTCTCCCGCGGATCTGAACGGCGATTGCGTGGTGGACGGCTCGGACCTGGGCGTGCTGCTGGGCAACTGGGGCCCGTGCCTCAACCCATGAGGGCGGTGGCGCGTCCGAGCGCGTCGGCGATGCCGAGGGCGGCGGCGCGTCAGCGCCGCGTGGCCATCGCGCAGCCGATGAGCTTGTAGAGGACGCGGGCGCCCACGTTCGCGTTCCAGTCCCCGCCGCCGCGGTCCGGCGCCACCTCGCAGAGGTCCACGCTCACCACGCGCTTGCCGCTGCGGGCCAGCACCTGCAGCAGGTGGCACACCTCCGCGAACGCGAGCCCGCCCGGGACCGGCGTCCCCGTGTCCGGGCAGAGCTGCGGCGCCAGGCCGTCGATGTCGAAGGAGACGTGGACGCGCGCGGGCAGCGTTCGCACCACGTCACGGCAGATGGCGTTCCAGGTGCCGCGCGGACCCCCGCGGTACTGGCGCTCGCGGATCTCCTGGTCGAACCAGCAGCGCACCCGCCCGCGCGAACCGTCGATGAAGGCCTTCTCGCCCGCGCCGAAGTCGCGCACGCCCACCTGCACCAGGCGCGCCACGCCGGGCGTGCGGGTCATCACGTTGTGGAAGATGCTCGCGTGGGACCAGTCGAATCCCTCGAAGCGCTCCCGCAGATCCGCGTGGGCGTCGATCTGGAGGATGCCCACGCCGGGGTGCCGCGCCGCCGTCTCCTGGATGAGTCCGAAGGGCGTCGAGTGGTCGCCGCCGAGGAGGACCGGGAGCGCTCCGGCGTCCAGCGCCTTCCGCGCCTCGCCGCGGACGTGGAGGTTCACGGCCGCGCCGGCGTCGTTCACGGTCTGGAGGCCGCGCCGATGCGATTCGTTCCCCGGCTGCACGCCGCCGGCGCGGATGATGGGCTCCGCAGCCTTGCGGGCCCGCCGCGAGAGCGCCGCGATGACCGCCGGGATCGGCCGCATCTCGATTCCCGCCTTCCAGATGGGGCCGTACTGCAGATCCTCCAGGTCCACCTGCCGGCTGGCCTCCAGGATGGCCGCAGGACCCGCTGCAGTGCCCGGGCGGTAGCTGGTGGTGGCGTCGAAGGGCACGGGGATGACCACCACGCCCGGTTGCGCCGCCGATGCGGGCAGGCCGAAGAGGCCATCGCCGGTCGCCGCGGCATCGGGATCGAACGCGGCGCCCGCGCCGCCCGCGCTGCCGGCCGCTGCGGGCGGGCCGCTCCCGGTGCGTGAGGCGGCGTCGCGGCGCGAACGGCGGGGATCCGTGGGCATCGGCTCACTGTACCGCCGGATTTGCGGGAGACTGGCGGCGCACGGCGGCCATGGGCCGGCGAACCTCGTCCCGCAGGAGACCGCGATGACCCACGCTCAGACCCTGGCCGCCCTCCGTCCGGCCTCGATCGCCTCGTCCGCCCCTTCCGCCCTGGTGGCGGCGCTCGCCGCCGCGCTCTTCTCGTTCGGAAGCGCCGGCGGCGCTCCGTGCGGCCCCGCGCCCGCCGCGGCGCCGAGCCCGCCGGCCGGCGCCGCAGGGGAGGACCCTGCGCCGGACGTCTCCGGGCCCGCGGTGCAGGCGACCAATGCGTTCGGAGTGAAGCTCTTCAGCCTCCTGGCCGGGGCCGCGCCCGCGGGCAACGTCTTCATCTCGCCCTACTCCATCTCCGTGGCCCTCACGATGGCGGCGGAGGGGGCCCGCGACGCCACCGCGATGGAGATGGCGTCCGTGCTGGCGTTCCCGGCGGCGGCAGGGGAGGCGGAGCGACCGATCGACGCCGTGCATCGCGGGCACAAGTGGCTCGCGGAGCGCTTCAGGCAGGCGGAGGGCGCTGCGGATGACGCCACGCGAAGCCATATCGAGGAGTTGCGGAGGCGGCTGGACGACGCCAACGCCCGGGCCCGCGATCTGCAGCGCGAGAACAAGTGGGACGAGGCCGGGAAGGCGGCTCAGGAGGCCCAGAAGACGGCGCAGGAGCTGAACACGCTCCTTCCCGCGGTGGATCGCTTCCAGCTCCGGAGCGCCAACGCCCTCTGGCTGGAGAGGACCTTCCGGATCCAACCGTCCTTCACGGAGACCGTGGGCCGCTACTACGGGGGCGGCGTCACGCCTGTCGACTTCAAGGGCGCGCCGGAGGCGGCTCGCACCCTCATCAACCGCTGGGTGGCGGAGCAGACGGAGAACCGGATCCGCGATCTCATCCCGTCCGGCGGAATCACGCCCATGATGCGCCTGGTCATCACGAACGCCGTGTACTTCCGCGGCGAGTGGGCCGCGCCCTTCCAGCCCGCGAACACCAACGAGCAGCCCTTCACCCTGCCCGACGGCACCACGGTCCAGGTGCCCCTCATGCAGGATCACTGGCGCGGCGGCGTGTCGTACGCGGCGTTCTCCGCGGATGGCACCTACTTCAAGACGCCGATGCAGGTCCCGCGCGACGAATCGAAGCGGCCGCCCACCTACCCGGATGCCGGTGGCTTCCAGATGATCGAGCTGCCCTACAAGGGCGGTGAACTGGCGATGGTGGTGCTGCTGCCGCAGAGCCAGGAGGGGCTCCAGCGGCTCGAATCCCGCCTGAGCGCCGACCGGCTGGGCGAATGGCTCTCCCGCATGCTGCCGCGCGGCGTGGACACCAGCATCCCGCGCTTCTCCATGGAGTACTCGTGCGAACTGACGGAGGAGCTGAAGCGGCTCGGGATGCGCCGCGCCCTCACGCAGCCGCCGGGGCCGGAGGCCGCGGAGTTCCAGGGGATCTCCGCCGGCAGCGATCCCTCGCAGCAGCTCTTCATCGGCGCCATCCTGCACAAGGCGTGGGTGGACGTCTCCGAGAAGGGCACGGAGGCCGCTGCGGCCACCGCGATCCTGATGCCGCCGGGCGCCGCGATGGCTCCGCCGGAGGTGATGGTGCCGTTCACGCCCGTCGTCCGCGCGGACCATCCGTTCCTGTTCCTCATCCGCGACACGCGCAGCGGCGTGGTGCTCTTCATGGGCCGCGTGGCGGATCCGCGCGGCTGAGCCGGCGCGCAAGCCCGGGAACCGGTGCCGCCCGCGCCGGGGTCAGCGGGGATCGGCAGCCGGGAGCTGGAAGCGCAGCAGGATGGTGGATCCGAGCGGCGGGAAGCTCACCTCGTAGCGCACGGCCCGGAAGGAACGCAGGTCCCACTCCATCTGCGCCGCCACGTGCTGGATGAGCTTGCCGTAGCGCGGGAACGCCGCGATGGCGCACGCCGGCGGGGAGCCCGGAAGCGGCGACACCGCCTTCGGCACCGGGAGCGGCAGCCCGCCCTCCGGCACCGGCTCCTCCGAGGGATCCATGAAGATCCCCATGAACGCCCGCGGCTCCGCCTGAAGGACGAAGTCCAGCTCCTCATGGGCGTAGAGATCGAACACCAGTCGCTCCGTGGGCGCGGAGATGGTGACGCCGAACTCTCCGGTGGTGTCCGCGCCCGTCCGATGGCGCGGCGCCGCGCCCCGGGCGGCGTCCGCCAGGAAGCAGTCGACCGCGCCCACGTTGCCGATGGGACCCGGCGCGAGCAGGTGGTTGGTGCCGTGGCGCGTTCGCTCCACCACGAGGTCCGTGGGACCCACGGAGCTGAAGTCGCGCAGGAGCGGCGCCCGGGATTCCGCGGGCTGCGGGTCGATGGGCTGCCACGCGGAGTCCTCCGCGACGCTCGGCTCGTTGCCCCAGCTGCGGAGCTGGAACACCGGCCAGCGAACGTCCGTCCGCAGCCGGCGCAGTCCCACGTATCCGCGCGACATCGCGATGTCCAGGCGACCGCTGTGCGTGGAGCTGGGCGTGAGGAACACCGTCATCAGGCGCAGCTTGGCCTGGACCCCGAGGAGTCCGCTGTTGCCGCGGAACGCGAGCCGGCGGCTGTGCTCCAGGTAGTCGTCCCGTTCCGGCGAAATGCCGTCCACGATCAGGTCGAGCGTGGCCCGGTCTCCCGCGTGCCGCGCCACGGTGGCGCTCACCGCCTGCACCGCGTCCCGCGCCCGCCCGAGCAGTCCGGCGTCCGCGCCATCCGCCTCCATGGCGCTGAAGAGGCTCTGGAACGCGCTGCTGCCCGGGAGGTTGGGGATGCACGCGAGCGCGTCGCGGCTGGTGATGACCTTGCAGACGTTCCAGGCCAGCGTCTTGTTGATGCCGAAGCGGCGAGCCACGTCCTGCGGTCCCGCAGGGTCGGCGCCCACGCTCGCGTAGAGATCCACGAGCGCGGCGCGAAGGCTGTCGATCGCAGCCCGGCACTCCGGTTCGAAGTTGGCGGCCACGGCTGAGGCTGGTGTCATGGTTGTAACTTACCGGACCTTTTGTCTCTGAATCCCACCCACGTTCCACACACGGCCACACCAGGGGGGTAGCCAGGGCACTGTACCACCGGTTTCGACCCGGACATTCGAGTCCCCTCTAGATTTCCAAATGGAAACTTGAATGAACATCCTTATGGGCTACCATATGGATCAGTACCGGCACCGCCGCCACTTCAAGGCGCGGCTGCCGGGGTCGGGCGCCGGAGCGTCAGGCGCAGCGACTCCCGCGAGCGCGGGTCCCCCTCGAGCCTCAGGAGATAGAGCAGTCATGAATCGCCTCTTCGCGTCCACCCTGGTCGTCGGAGCCGCCTTCGCGGCCGCCGGCAGCGCCACCGCCGGCTACAGCATCACGCAGCAGGCCGCGCCGGCCCCGACCTACAGCACCGTTCTCAACTTCGATGAGCCCGGCGCACCGACCGGATTCGTCCCCTCCAACTATTGGGCCGGTCTGGGCCTTGCCAGCCTCACCGATGGCGCCAACCCCGGCGTGCCGATCGGCAACGTCTCCGGCTCGTACCCGTGGGTCAACACGGGCAACGTGGCCAGCGGCTTCAACTTCGGCCTCTTCTTCACCTGGGACAGCGACGTGACCGCCGCCTCCTTCCAGATGTGGACGAGCGCCCAGAGCGGGCCGTTCGGCGCCATGGCCGTGACCCTTCTGGATGCGAACGACAACATCGTGGACGCCTACGGCCTGAGCGGCCCCATCTGGGGCGGCGTCGGCAACTCCTGGTTCAACGTCACCACCTCCGGCGGCAGCGCCTTCCGCAAGCTTGTCATCACCTACGGCGGGTTCGGCTTCCCCGAGCTCTTCGTCGACAACGTCTCCTGGAACGCGGTCCCCGCGCCGGGCGCCATGGCCCTCCTGGGTCTCGCGGCCTTCGGTGGCCGTCGTCGCCGCTGATTCAACCCGCACGCACGTCCACCCAACCGGGGGCGGAGGTTGGCCTGTCCGGCTTCCGCCCCCGGCTTCTGAGTCCGCTCCTCTTCTTCCGGCCCTGCGTCCCACCTTCGCTTCATCAACCCACCGAGGCCACGACATGGCACCCCGCGTTCTTGCAACCTCCACTCTTCTGGCACTCGCCGTCAGCGCCCAGGCGCTCGCCGGCGGCGTGTCCTTCACCATGATTCCCGGCGCCATGTCCGCCAACGACCTCTCGCCCGACGGGCGATTCGTCGTGGGCCGGATGAGCACGGGCGAGGCCTACCGCCTGGATCGCGCCAACAGCAGCACGCTGCTTCTCCCCGGACCGGGCTACGACGCGGTGGCCGTCTCCGACGACGGCGGCGTCATCCTGGGCGTGATGGACGACCCCGAGACCGGCGATGAAGTGGCCGCGATCTGGCACGAGCGGACCAACGCCTGGACGAATCTCGGCTACTTCGCGAGCGGCCTGGCGTGCCCCAGCCGCAGCTCCCCCTACGAACTGAGTGGCGACGGCTCCGTCGCGATCGGCCTGGCCTGGACCGACGGCTGCAAGGGCACCGGCTTCCGCTGGACGGCGGAGACGGGCATGCAGCCGCTGGAGCTCCTCGCCAATGGCGCCAACCGCGCGTCCGTGGTCAACGCCGATGGCACGCTCATCGGCGGGTTCGCCCAGGGATCCTTCTCCCGCACGCCGGCCATCTGGCATGCGGATGGCAGCGGCGAACTGCTCGATCCGCCGGCGGGCGACGCCCTGGGCGAGGTGTTCGGCATGAACGACGCCGGCACCATCCTCCTTGGCACCTGGAACGGCGCAGCCGTGAAGTGGAATTCGGGCGACACCGCGCCCACCGTGATCGCCACGGGCTCCCTGCTCAGCGGCTGGACCGGGACGCCGATGGACGTCGCCAACAACGGCACCATCGTCGGCTTCGACATCCTCTTCGGCTTCCGCCTGGCGTGGATCCAGGTGGCGGGCGCTGGCCCGATCATCAACCTGCGCGACTACCTCATCAGCCAGGCCGCCCCGGTGCCGGACAACCTGCTGCTGGAGGTGTGCCAGGCCATCAGCACCGACGGCAGCACCATCATCGGCCACGGCTTCGGCGGAGCGTGGATCGCCACCATCGACCCGCCCTCCGTGTGCTCCGCGGACATCGCGCCTGCCGGCGGCGACGGGCTGGTGAACGGTGCCGATCTCGGCGTCCTGCTGGGAAGCTGGGGCACGTCCGGCGCGGACCTCACCGGCGATGGCATCACCGACGGCGCGGACCTGGGCGTGATGCTTGGAAGCTGGGGCCAGTGCCAGCTCACCTCCGGCGCCTGCTGCCTTGGCGACGGATGCGCTCAGCTCACGGCCGCTGACTGTGCCGCCCTGGGCGGCACGTTCCTGGGGACGAGCGTTCCCTGCACGCCGACCATCTGCACCAACAACGACGCCTGTGCCGACGCCGTGGACGTGACTTCGCACATCGGCGGCGCGCCGGTCATCGGTGACAACACCCAGGCCGGGCCGCCCTACTTCGAGGCGAATGATCCGGAACTGCCCGCCGGCTCTCCGTCCTGCCAGTGGGCGGGCGAACCCGCCGCCGCGCACAACACGGTCTGGTACCGCTTCACGGCACCCGCCTCCGGCTTCCTGCAGATCACCCTCTGCAACCCCTCATCGCCGCTCGCGATGAACGACACCACCATCGCGGTGTTCACCGGCGAGTGCGGAAACCTGGCGGAGGTGGGCTGTGACGAGGACGGCTGCACGGATGGCTCCTACCGCAGCGAGATCCCCTTCGTCTGGGGTCTCACCCCCGGCCAGACCTACTACATCTGCGTGATGTGCCCCGGCAGCTGGGTCGGCTCCGTCGGCGGCCCGTTCGAGATGCACCTCAACCTCTTCTGAGTCGATCTTCCAGACGAACCCCCCCGAAACGGCGAGGGCCACCGCACTGCGGTGGCCCTTGTCGTTTTCCTGGAGGGACGACCATCAGCGGCCCCGGTTCGACATGGCGCGGGAACTCGAGGTTTTCTGCGTGCGTCGCCGCAACCGCTGCGTATGTTGGGCGGAGCGGGCCTCTCGCGGGTCCGCGGGGACAGCGCGTCAGGAGCGCCGGGAGGCGCGGGAAAGGGGCGGTCGTTTCATGAACGAGCTGGATTCCGGAACACACACACACACACACACACACACACACACAGCGGCCTGGGCACAGGATCCTTGCGGCTGCGGTACCCGCGGCCCTGGTGATGGTGACGGGGATCACGAACATCAACGGCGGTGATCAATGAGGCATGCGAGACTGCTCGGGCTGATCGTGACTGCTGGAACGGCGCTCGCGGGGACGCACTCCGCGACCGCGGAAGTGACCTGGACGCTGGATCAGACGACGTGGACGAGCCAGGTGGGTGGGCCGGGCGCGGTGACCGCCATCGACTTCGGGACGGTCCCGGGCGGCGCCATCCTGAACGAGCAGTTCGCGGCGCAGGGACTGCACTTCACGGACGGGGATGATTCCAGGGTGGAAGTGCTCGGGTCGGACCCGCCCTTCCCGGCTGTGCTGGGCGGACCAATCTTCCCCACCCTGAACTACCCGATCACGATGCGGTTCGACCAGATGCTGACCGGGTTCTCGGCGAAGGAGTTCACCGGCGACTTCGGGGTGCAACTCTTCCACGACTCGCTGCTTGTCGGATCGGCAACCGCTCTTGGGTTGCCGATCAACCAGGTCATCGGCTTCGTGTCGGACGTTGCGTTCAACCGCGTGGTGGTGGTCGGCAACATGGGGACGTTCAACAACCTTGCGCTTATGGGCAACATCTCCTTCGCGGTGCCCGCGCCGTCCGCGCTGGCGCTCCTGGCCGTGGCGGCGGTGTCGGGCGGAGCCCGGCGGAGGCGCCCGTGACGCACGGAGGTGGGATGTGATGCGACGAACGGCGTGCGCGGTGGCAGTCACGGCGGCAGGGGTCTGCGCAGGTGGCGCATTCGCCGAGGTGACGTGGACCTTGGATCAGGCGGCGTGGACGAGCCAGGTGGGTGGGCCCGGAGCGGTGACGCAGATCGATTTCGGGACGGTGCCGCTCGACACCATCCTCAAGGAGCAATTCTCGGCGCAGGGACTGCACTTCACGGATGGCAACGACTTTCGAGCGGAGGTGGCTGGGCAGGACCCGCCCATCCCGGTCGTCCTCGGTGGTCCGATCCTTCCTACGCTGAACTACCCGATCACGATGCGGTTCGACCAGATGCTGACCGGGTTCTCGGCAATGCAGTTCACGGGTGATTTCGGTGTGCAGCTCTACCACGACTCAGAGCTCGTGGGATCGGCCGCGGTCGACGGCCTGGCGTCGTTCCAGATCGTGGGTTTCGTGTCGGACGTTCCGTTCAACCGCGTGGTGGTGCTCCCGAACATTGGCTCGGCCAATCACATTGCCGCCATGGGCAACATCTCCTTCGCGGTGCCGTCGCCTGCGGGCGTGGCGCTCATGGCGTGCGCTGGGCTGTTGGCGCCGGGCCGCGACCGCCGCCGGCGCCGGTGACCGGCGCCTGCGCCGCACTGGGCGTGGCTGCCACGAGCTCGTCCGGATCCACCCAGCGGTCGAGGGTGCCGCGCGGCTCGAAGAAGACGAGATCTCCGTCTCCGCCGAATTCCCAGGCGAGCGACGCCTCCGGCCCGCGCGTTCGCGTGTGCGGCACGCCGCCGTTGTCCCTGCGATCCGCGCCGACTGAGTAGAGCCGGAAGCGACCGTCTCGCTCCGCCACCAGCAGCGGCCCGCGCGACCAGGTGTCGCGCGGGACCGCGGGGAGGAAGCGCGGGACCAGCTCCGGGACGCTCGCGGGCCAGCGGCCGGTGGCGCGGCGGAAGCGTTCGCAGGCGATGGCCGTCATGGTGGCGTCGCAGAGGGCGCGGTCCCTGCGGAACGCGCCTTCGATCTTCTCGAACGCGGGCGTGAGGAATGCGGGGATGAGCCAGCGCGTGGTGGCGAGTCCGTCCGTGCGGTCCTTGGCCAGGGCCGCCGCCGCCGGTCCCGGGCCGGCCTCCGCCGCCTCCAGCATGGAGAGGTGCGAACGCGCCTCCGCCTCCGTGAGCGCCGCCATGAGCCGCTCGCGCGTGGCCTTGCGTCCGGCCACCGCGACCGCCGCCAGCGGTGAGCCGATGGCGCCCGCGACGCGGGCCGCAGGGCTTGCGCCGGGATCCGCGGGCGCGGGGACGAGGGACTGGAAGACCCGCAGCTGGGCGCTGCCGGGGCGGAACCAGCCGTCGCCCTGGCCATCGTCGCTGTACATGCACTGGAGCACGTCGTCGATCCCGACGATCTCCGCCGCCGTGTGCAGTTGCTGGAGTTCCGGTGGGATGGTGCGGATGGCCTCCTGGAGCCGGGCCAGCTGCGCGTCCGTGAAGATCTCCGGGCGCCACTCGAGAATGAGCAGCGTCCGAGACAGGGCCAGGGCGCGGATCGCCATGGCGCTGAGATCCGTGATGAACCCGCGGAAGTCCTGGCAGAGCTGCGCCAGGTGCAGCGTGGCCACGAGATCCTCCGCGGCGCGGGCGCCATCGCCGACCTCCGCCGCCGCGACCGCATCCGCGCTGAGGGCGCGGGCCGCGCTGCGGAGGTGCCCGACCTGCGGGAGGAGCAGGGAGAGGGAGCGGATCTGCGCGGGGCCCAGTTCGGATGCCACGTGCCGCGATTGGTCGACCAGCTCCGGTCCCAGCAGCATGGCGTCCTCGCCGCCCAGCGGCTGCCCGAGCGGGAAGCCGAGGACGGGACGCATCGCCCCGGCGCGGAGGGCCGCGAGCGCCTCCTTGCGATCCGAGAGCGCGGCCGAGAGCGCGTCGTGCCCCGTCTCTCCGGGGAGGCTGGTCGGGTGGTCCAGGACCGCCAGGCCGCTGCGGTCTGCCTGGCGCGGCGCGAACCCCAGGCCCAGCAGGGCGGTGCGGATCTCCGGCCACGCGGCGGGCGCCGTTGCGGAGGGGCCGGGCGTCATGGCCCGGAACCGCTCCAGCGGATCGAACGTGATGCGCGGCGTGTGGAACGCCAGGTAGAGCGCGAACAGCCCGTAGGCCGCCACGATCACCGCGACGCTCCGGGCGCTCCAGCGGAGCGTGGCGCCCCAGGCGCGGTCGATCGCGGATCGCTTGGCGATGGCGGCGCGGCGGAGCGATGCCGCGGCCGCGGCGGGATCGCCGAAGGCGGCGATGGCGTCCGCGGGGGAGCGCCCCGCGGCGAGGGCCTCATGGAAGTGGGAGCAGAGCTCGCGTGCCACCTCCGCCCGCTCCGGGGCGCGAAGGCGCGTCCGCCGCACCACGCGGGAGACGAGCGACGCGACCTCCTCCGGAAGGGCCGCGCCCGCGATGACGCGGCGGGCCGCCCGCTGGCGGCCGATGGGGACGAAGGTGCTGTTCATGCGGGCACCACGATCCGCGTGAGGCCGAGGGCGCCCATCGCTTCCGTGAGGCGACGCCACGTTCGCGCGTCCTCCGCCAGACGCTTCCGGCCGTCCGCGGTGAGGCGGTAGTACTTGCGGGGACGGCTGCCGCCATCGTCCCAGCGGGACGACACGAGCCCCTTGGCCTCCAGGCTGTAGAGCATGGGGTAGAGCGTGCTCTGGCCCATGGCGAGGACGCCGTCCGTGCGGCGCTCGAGCGCCTCCACCAGTTCGTATCCGTACATCTCGCCGCGCTCGAGGAGCTTCAGGACCGCGACGACGCCGGCGCCGCGCAGGAATTCGCGTTCGATCATGTGGCCTCCGTGGTGCATACTATGCGCCGCATAGTACGACCACGCAAGAGGCTGGATCGGAAAATCCGGGCGCGCAGAGGCGAACGGTGCTGCCGGCGGCCACGCTCCGGCCCACGACCCGGGCCCCGGCTCCGGCCCGCGGGCCCGGCGCCGCGGGGCCCCCGCGGCCGTCAGTCGACCCACTCCAGGAGCGAGGAGCCGAGGGGCTGCGTGCTGCGTTCGAAGCCGGGCTTGATGTCCGGCATCTCGATCATGCTGGGGAGGTAGGTGGTCTCTCCGAACGGGCCCTTGATGCGGGCCAGCGGGAGGTTGGTCTCCTTCACCACGTCCCCGAAGGGCCGCGTCCCGTTCATGGCGGCGGCGTCCAGGAGCCCGATTTCGTGGGCCCACATGCACATGCGGGTGAGCGAGACGCGGACCTGGTAGCTGCCGCCCTCCGTGGCCCGGCGCAGCAGGGCGGCGGCCACCCCGGCCGCGCCGCAGTACGCCGCCAGGTAGTCCGCGAAGATCACCTGGAGCGGCATGATGGGCGCGTCCACGGCGCCTTCCGTGTCCACGTAGCCGGAGACGGCCACCGCGATCATGTCGAAGCCGCGGAAGTTGGCCCACTCACCTTCGAAGTCGAAGCAGCGGAGCTCGTGCGAGATGATGCCGGGCCGCGCGGAGGCCAGGCGCCGCGGCGAGATGCCGCGCTGGTCCAGGTTGAGGTAGGAGCAGGTGAAGACGTCGGCCCGCTGGAGGAGTTCGAAGAAGCGGCGGTTGTCCTCCTCCACGTCGAAATCGCAGTACGCCGCCCGCTTGCCGATGTCCGTCTCCAGTCGCCAGTTCACGTGATCCGGATAGTTCGGCTTGGAGAGGTGCAGGACGTCCGCGCCGAATTCCGCCAGCGTCCGCGCGGTCACGGGGCCGCCGATGACGTGCGAGCAGTCCAGGACGCGGATGCCGGCGAGGGGCTTGGTGAGGCCCGTGGGCAGCGGGATGGGAGCGCTGTCGCCGATCTTCTGGACCTCGATCACCGGCTTCCGGGCGAGGCGCTGCCCCACGGGATGGAGCCGCCACTCCTCGGCGCTGCGCACCATGCCGATGGCGCCGGCCTCCTCGCGGATGGCCCGCTCCAACGCCTCCCCGTCCCACTGGGCGATGGCGGCCTCCACCGCGCGCTGCGTGGGCGCGCACTTGAGGACCTTGTACATCGCGTCCCGCAGGCGCGGATAGAACAGCTCGATCTTGACGAAGCGGCCGTCGCGCGTGGGGTAGAACTCGCCGCTCAGCGGGGAGTCCACGCCGACGCCCGATCCGTAGTCCGTGAAGGGGAGCTGGCGGCCGTTCTGCCGCATGAAGGCCACGCCATGGTGCTGGTGGACCGCGTTGCGAACGTTGGTCCGCACGCTCTGCGGCTTTCCGCCGCGGCGGGCCCAGATCTCTCCGAGCGCCAGGCCGAACGCGGCCTGGGCCGCCGCCATCAGCTCTCCGAAGCGGTGCCGCGACGCGAGGTACGGATCCTTCCCTTCGACGGTCGCCCGCCCCTTGAACTCCGACTCCTTGAAGCCGATGGCTCCCAGGATCATGTCGAGCGCCTTCTGGACGGTGGGTGCGTCGGTGGTGGCCATGGTTCTCTCGGGCTCGGATGCGCCCCGATGGCGCGGCCGCGGCGCGGCCGACGCATGCCGGGTGGGGTGTTCATCGGCCCGGGCGGGGCGCAGGTTGAGCCGAGTTGGACGCGGCGGCGTGCCCCCGGGGGAGCGCCAGCAGGCGGGGGGCGGTCCGGACGGAGCTACCACTCGCCGGCGTAGGCCACCGGCCACTCTCCGGCATCCCGGGCGGCCATCTGGTGGAGGCGCTTCGACACCTGGCGAAGGTGGAGGGCGTCGTGGGCCGCCCAGGACGCCAGCAGCATTCCGGCGGCCAGCGGCCCGAACTTCGGGTGCACGTGGGCCCGCGCCCAGTCGGTCGAGGGGGGGAGCGAATCGAGCCAGTCGACGTTCGCGCGGCGGGCCGATTCGAATGCCCGCAGCGCGGCCTCCAGCTCACGATCGTTGTAGCGCCGGACCTCCGCGACCCCCGCAAGATCGAGGCGCGGCCACGCGGCGGAGGGGTCGCGGAGGGTGAGCTCCGCACGCGGGCGGAAATCCTCCACCTCCTCGTCCGCCATGTGCCAGCAGATCTCCAGGATCGACCAGTGCTCCGGGCCGGGCTTCCAGCGGACGTCGTCCCCGGCGGCCACGGAGACGGCGGCGCGGAGGGCCGCGGGGAAGCTGGCCAGTCTTTGGCGGAGGGCGATGGGGCTGAAGGGCGCCGGCATCCCGGCATGGTGGCTGCGTCGTCGTCCCGGTGTCAACCGGTGGACGCGCTCGCGGGGGTCCGGGCCGCATTCACTCGGCCGGCGCGAACTCCGCCAGGAGGGACTCCCAGGACCGGACCGCGTTGCTGTCCCTGCTGCTGCCGCCCTCCGCCCTGCGGCGTGCCTCCGCGAGCGATTCCGACGCCGCGCCGCGGTCGCCCAGGGATCGCTGGCAGGCGCTCCGAAGGAGTGCCGCGACGGCGGGTGGGCGAGCGCCGTTCGCCGCGGCCGCGGCGTCGGCCGCCGCCAGCACCGGGAGCGCATCGCTCCAGCGACCCTGCCGCAGGAGCGCCATCGCCAGGGCGAGGTGCGCCGAGGCGAGTCGCGGCAGCCCTTCGACGGCCCGGCGCCCGCACCGCTCCGCATCCGCGTACGCCTGCGCGGGAAGACCCTGGAGCTGCGCCAGGGGCCAGGCGATCAGGAGGTGATAGCCGGGTGGGACCGGAGGCTGGCCGGGAAGCGCTTCGCACTCAAGCATGGCGGCCGCCTGGCCCGCCAGGAGGGCGCCGGCTTCGGCGGCGCGATCGTCGGCTGCGAGGGTGACCGCGGCATCGCGGGCGCTGGCGATGCGGGCAAGGGCCGTTGGCCAGGTCCGGTGCTGGACGTCCTCCCAGGCGCTGCGCACCATCTCTCGGCCCTCCTGCGCGCGCCCTTGGGCCACGATGGCCCGTCCCAGGATCCGGCGGCAGTTGGCGATGGCGAAGTTGTTGGGATCCGTATCCCGCTGCGCCACCGCCAGCGCGCGACGGATCAGGGCCTCCGCGTTCCCGGGAGCGCCCTCTCCGAGCGCATGCACGCTGGCCCACCAGAGGGCAGTGGCCTGCGCCGCGCGGAGGGGGGGATTCTCCCCGGCATCACCCTCCGCGAGCGCTTCCAGGAGTTCGCGCATGGGGCGGCGCGCGGCGCCGGTGGTGTCGTCCGCGAAGCCCTCCAGCAGCGGAAGCATCGCCATCAGGACTTCGCGGCGGGCCGCGCCGGGGTCGGCGGCGTCCGAGCGGATCGAGTCGGTGAGGGCCTGGGCGGCGGCGGCCCGTTCGGCGTTCGTGGTGGTGGCGCCGGGTGCGTAGGCGGTGATCAGGTTCTCCATGGGCGGGAGGTGGGCCGCCAACGGCGTGGGGAGCCCCGCGAGCAGCCCACGCCGGCCGCTCTGGTGCTCGAACGCCAGGACCCGCATCACGCCGTAGCGGACGTGCTCCTGCGAATTGCCCGTGCGATCGACCAGCGCCCGGCAGCCCTCCACCAGGCGCGGCTGCGCCTCGTCCGGCCGGCCCAGCTTGCCAAGGAGGGCCCCCTCGAGCGAGAGGAGCTCCGCGTCCACCCAGTGGCCGGCGGGCAGGTGGTGCTGGAGCTCCTCGCGAGCCTGGCGGGCGAAGCGCAAGGCCACCGGGTCCATGCCACCCCACGCGGCGTCCTCGGCGGTGCGCTCGTGGAGGATGGCCACCTGACGATCGGTCCTTCCCCGCCCCGGCGTCCGGGCATCAAGCCAATCCACGTACTTCACGAGCCACGACGCGAGCACCGGCGCCGCCCAGCGGCGCTGGGCGGCGGCGTGGGCGGTGCCGAGGGCGTCGATCGCAAGCACCAGGTCGTCGCCGCTGCAGCGCGGCGCCGAGCGATCCAGCTGGGTCATCACCGTCCGCTCCATCTCCTCCAGCCGGACGGGCGCAGGCGGCGGGCCCTCGAGCAGCATCGTCACCAGGGCGCGGATCGACGCCGTGAGCTCCGGGCAGGTGTCGCCCAGGGCCCGGTCCAGCAGCTCCAGCTCCACCATGGTCAGCTCCTGGCGCAGCCGCGCCAGCGCGAGCAACGTGGCTCCCTGGTCGGCCTCCACCATGATCAGGTCGCTCAGCGCGGCGGCGAACGCCGCGTCGTCGCGTCCCGCAGGCATCGAGCGCCACGCGCCGATCGCCCGCTCCAGCTCGCGTCGGGCCTCCGCCGGGAGGAAGAGGCTCGCGTAGAGCGATCCCAGCTCCTGCCGCGCCAGCGCCTGGCGGGCGGGCTCCTGGGCGTAGGCGCGGTCGATGGTGGCGGACGCCACGTCCAGCGTCTCCCGCACCGTGATGGCGGCGCGGGAGCCGATCGCGGCCTGCGCGTCCTGTCCCATGCCGAGTCCCCACGCGATGAAGTCGCTCCGGACCTTCGCCCGCTCTGCGTTCCGCAGCGCCTCCTCGCGGCGGCGCTCCGCCAGCTCCCTGGCCGTCTTCTCCTCGGCGCGGGCCTGGATGGCGTGGTCGCGTTCGGATGCGGCCTGGAGGAGGCCGGTCACCGCGAGCGCCAGTCCGGCCACCAGGGCGCTCACCGCCACCGTGCCGGCGATCACCCAGACGCGATTGCGCCGGATGAACTTGAGGGCCCTGTAGCCCGCGCCGGGCGGGCCTGCCTCCACGGCTTCGTTGCGAACGTGTCGCCGCAGGTCCGCGGCGAGCGCGGCCGGGCTGTCGTAGCGGCGGGCCGGCGCCTTCTCCATCGCCCGCATCACGATCCAGTCCAGATCCCCGCGGATGAGTCGTTCGAGGCGGCGGGGTTCGCTGCGGCGCATGGTGGCCACGGGCGTGGCCTGCACGCCCAGCGAGGAGAGTCTGGTGCTCGGGCGGGGCGGGTCCACCTCGCAGATCACGCGCTGCATCTCCGCCAGTCCGGCCCTGGCCAGCGTCGCCGGGTCGAAAGGGGGCGTCCCGGTGAGGAGCTCGTAGAGGAGGACCCCGAGCGAGTAGACGTCGCTCCGCGTGTCCACGTCGCCGCCCGTGAGGTGGGCCTGCTCCGGGCTCATGTAGGCCGGCGTTCCCACGAGCTGCCGGAACTCGGTGTAGACGGTCTGGTCCGTCGCGGCGCCCGCCACGGCCTTCGCGATCCCGAAATCGATCACCTTCACGATGGGGCGGTCATCCGCATGCACGACGAGGACGTTCGAGGGCTTGATGTCCCGGTGGATGATGCCCTTCTGGTGCGCGTGCTGGACGGCCGCGCAGACGTCCTGGAAGAGCGAGATGCGTTCGGAGGGTTCCAGCCGGTGGGTGTCGCAGTACTCGGTGATGGGCGTGCCCCTCACCAGCTCCATCACGAACCATGGACGCCCGTCCGGGAGCTCCCCGCCATCCAGGACGCGGGCGATGTTCGGATGCTCCATCCGCGCCAGCGTGTGCCGCTCCGCCTCGAATCGCCGGATGACCTGTCCGGAGTCGAATCCGGGCCGGAGGACCTTGAGCGCGACGCGCCGCCGGATGGGGAGGCGCTGCTCAGCGACGTAGACCAGCCCGAAGCCGCCTTCTCCGATCCGCTCGCGAATGGTGTACGGCCCGATCTCCGTTCCGAGGAGCGGATCCGGCCGGGCCTGGGGCTGCGGCGCGGACTCCTGCGTCCGTCGCCCATCGGCGGTGAGGCATGCGAGATGGGCGTCGAGGAGCGCCATCACCCGGGACCGGAGCGCGGGGTCGTCCGGGCACGCCGCCTGGAGCGCCGCGGGCCACTCCTGCGGCGCACGCTCCAGCATCGACACGAAGAGATCTCGTTCCGGGTTGGACGGCATCGGGGTTTCTCGGCGGGGGCGCCGCGCTCGGCACCAGCATGCCAGAAGGAGCCCGGGCACGGCTCGCCGGACCGTCCGGGAGTCGCTCATGCCCTTGGTCGTGCTGGTCGCGGCGCTCCGGTCGCGCCGCATTGCCGGCCCCGCGCTGCCCCTTCAGGCGACGGCGCGCCGCGCGGGGCGCCCGATTTCCACGGATTTCCGCCACCAGGGCCGCCCCCGGCTCCGCCGCCTCAGCTGCTCCCGGCCAGCCGGCTGTGGAGGAGCGCCCGGGCGTAGGCCCAGAGGCGGTCCACCTGCCGGGGCGAGATCCCGAGCGCGGCCGCGGTCTGCTCCCCGGTGAGGCCCGCGTGGAAGCGGAGCCGGACCACCGCGGCGGCCTCCTGATCGATGCTCTCCAGATGGGTGATGGCGTCATCCATGGCCAGGATCTCCTCCGGGCGCGCCTCCGCGGCCAGGTCCGCCACGTCCAGGGAGAGCTTCCGGGGTGGCGAACCGGCGCCGTCTCCGCCGCGCCGCATGGACGCTCTCCGGCGGGCGTGTTCCACCAGCAGCTGGCGCATGGCGCGGGCAGCCGCGAAGTAGAAGTGGGCGCGGTTCGCCCACGCCGCATCCGTCTCCCCGACCAGGCGCAGATAGGCATCGTGCACGAGCGCCGTCGCCTGGAGCGTGTGTCCGGCGCGCTCCTCGCGCATGGCGGCCTCCGCGGTGCGCCGGAGCTGTTCGTACACAAGCGGGAGAAGGTCTCCCGCGGCGCGGGACTCGCCGGCGGCTGCCTGCTCGAGCAGTCGCGTGACGTCGGCGCTCATGGAGGACAGGCGCCCCATCCGGCCAGCAGGATCCCCAGGTCTCCGCCGTCCACGGCGCCGCTGCCGTCCAGGTCACCCACGCCGGCGCCGTTCCAGTTGGCCAGCAGGAGTCCCAGGTCCGCGCCGTTCACCGCGCCGTCCGCGTTGAGATCCGCCGGGCAGCCGGCGGCGCTGACCACGAAGGGGACGGGCGCGGAGGCGATGCCGTTCGTCACCACTTCAAGCGACCACGTGCCCGCGGACAGGCCGGCGGGGAGCTCCAGCGTCACGTGGCAGGGCGTGCTCCCCGTCGCCACGCCGGTGAGGTTCCAGTCATGCGTGCGGCCGTAGAGCACGGGGCTGCCCGAGGGATGCGTGAAGCGCACCAGCGGGTAGTTGGTGCTCATCTGCCAGTCGTCGCCGTAGGAGGCGCCCTGGGAGATGCCGTTGAAGCCGGTGCCGCTGAGCATGACGGAGGAGGCGCCGAGCTTGCCGATGCCGGTGACTGCGGCGCGCCCCGTCAGGGTGGTCTCTCCATCCGGCACGAACACGTGGTAGCTGGAGGAACCCTGGTGCCCGCAGAGGACGCTCCCGTCCGGCAGGGCCAGGAAGCAGAACGTGTAGCAGGGGTCGTCGATGCTGGCGCCGCCGTCCGGCGCCGGGAGCGTCTTGAAGACGTTGATCGCCGGGTCGTACTCGAAGAAGGTGGACGGCGAGGGAAAGTGGTTGGCGGGCGTGGGCTGCGGTGAGAGGACGCAGAGGACCTTCCCGTCCACGAGCATCGCCATCGGGGCGTCCGGCGCCCCGCGGCCGCCCGGCGGGGCGGGGCCCGCCTTCCAGATGCCCGGCGCGGCGCCGCCGCTCGGGTCGTAGAAGGCCGTGGTGTTGGGGGAGCCGATGAAGAACGCCCGCCCGTCCGGCAGAAGCACCGCGGCGCCGGTCTCAAGACCCCACGGGTCGTAGAGGGACACCGGGACCGTGGAGTCCGCGACCCAGGTGCCGGTGGAGGGGAGCCAGCGTTCGGAGGAGGTGGCGTTGCGGTCCACGAAGAGGATGCTGTCGTCCGGGAGCTTGATCCACACGGATTCGTTGTGGATCCCCAGGCACTGGGGACCCGTGACGTAGGTGTCCGTCACCGGATCCCAGATCTTGGTCTTGCGGAGGTTGCCCGAGACGAGCGCCTGCAGGACGCGGCCGTCCGGGAGCAGCTCCGAGTTCGCGTCGCTCAGGGTGGAGGCGGGATCCGCGGCCTGCGTCCAGGTGTCCGCCACGGGGTCGTAGACCTCGGCCTTGGTCTTGCCGGTGCCGTACTCGCCGCCGGCCACGTAGACGCGGCCGTCGCGGAGGACCTGCGAGGAGAAGTACTCGCGGGTGTCGATCATCGGCGCGATGTCGCTCCAGGTGCCGTTCACGTAGCTGCCGCTCGCGTCGGGTGTGAGGCGGTGCCAGACGTCGCCGATGCCGTCGTTGTCCGCGCCGTCGCCGAGGACGATCACGGTGCCGTCCGGGAGGAGCAGAGCCACTCCGGCGTTGGGGACGGGGGCGGGGTTCGCCAGCGCCACCCAGGATCCGCGGGCCGCGGCGGCGCCGGAGAGGAGGAGGGCGGCGGATACGGTCAGGAGTCGGGCAGGGAGTGGAGCCGGCGCCATGGTCGAGCGAGCCTATGGAGGGGGGAGGGGCGGGACAAGCATGCGCCACACAGGGGGAAGCGCGGAGAAAAAGTCCGCAAATCCGGGCGGCGAACGTATCGGCCTGCGGGCGGGTGGGACCTGCGTCCCTGATGACCACCCCAGAATCCCCGGGTCTCCGCAGCCCGCGCCCATCCGCCCTGCGCGGCGCGTCGGCGCTCGCCGCTCTCGCGATCGCGGCGGGTGCCGCGGCGGCCACATGGGAGAGCGTGCTGCCGCTCCCCGCCGCCAAGGGCGATGCGTTCGGTGTGGTGAAGGGCGGCCTCTTCCACGTGATCGGCGGGGCGCCGTGGCAGAACGGCGGTGATCAGGATGGGTCGGTCTTCACCGGCGGCCCGTCGGGTTGGAGCATGACCGCCTCCCTCAACGGCGTGGGGCCGGTCATCTCCCAGGGCGGCGGCGTGGATTCGCTGGGAAGGATCGTGGTGTTCGGCGGCCTCGACCCGGACTCGGGCGACACCGGACCGACGTTCGTCTACGACGCCATCGACGGCGCGACCACGTCGCTTCCAGCGCGGCCCGCGTCAGCGTCGGCCAGCGGCTTCGCGTGGTGCACGGATTCGCAATCCCGCATCTACTCCCTGGGGGGCGGGAAGGGCGCGGGCTTCACCAGCTCCGCGGTGTGCGTGCGGTACAGCGCGGCCACCAACAGCTGGAGCACGCTCTCGCCGCTGCCGCAGGCGGTCTCGCAGGCAGCGGCCGCGTGGGACGGAGAAGGGCATCTCCTGGTGCTGGGCGGCTGGAACGCCAACGGATCGGCGCGGAGCGCCAAGGTGCAGCGATTCGACGTGGCGACCGGCACCTGGTCCATGAGCGCCATCCCCGACATGCCGGCGGCGCGGTCCGGCGCCGCGGCGATCCTGGGCGATGACCACCGCATCTACGTGATGGGCGGCGTGGACGCGAGCGGTGCGGTCGTCTCCTCCACGTTCGTGCTGGACGTCTGGAACAACACCTGGAGCCTGGGCCCGTCCATGACCGCGGCACGCGAACGCCCCGCGGTGCTCCACGGGACCGACGAACGCATCTACGTGGCCGGCGGCCGCGGCGCGGGCGGCGCCGCGCTGTCGTCCGTGGAGCGCCTCGCGACGCCGCCGTGCCCGCAGATCACCCAGCAGCCGATCTCCGTGGACATCTGGCCGGGGATGTCCGTGGGTTTCTCCGTGGCCGCCAGCGGCGGGCCGCCGCGCACGTACCAGTGGCGGCGCGATGGCACGGCGCTCGCGGACGGCCCGCTTCCGAGCGGCGGCGTGGTGAGCGGCGCGACCACGGCCGCCCTGGTGATCGCCGGGGCCGGGAGCGCGGACGCGGGGGTCTTCGACGTGGTGGTGACCACGCCCTGCGGGAGCGTGACGAGCGACGCGGTGACCTTCGGCGTGAACGTCCAGCCCACGCTTCCGCGGGCGTGGACGGCCCACGTGATGCATCCCTCGTGGGCCAACTGGTCGCGGCTGAACGCGGTGCGCGGTGACGTGGCGGTGGGCGCCGCGTGGAAGCCGTTCGCGAGCTTCTCGATGGTGGCGCAACCCACCGTGTGGAGCGGCACCGACGCGGAATCCGCGGTGAACCTGGCGCCGCCGGACTCCGCGGGGGGCGAGCTGCGGGACCTGGACGGGGGCTCGTTCGTGGGATGGTGGTGGTGGCCGTTCGGATGCGCCTCCGGTGGGCAGTGGTACACGTGCTACAACATGGAGGCTGCCTCCTGGGATCAGGACGACGGCCAGCACCACAACCTCCAGGTCTCCGGGTGGGAGTTCTCCCAGGTGACATGCGCCTCCGACGGCGTGAAGGCCGGGTACGTCTTCACCGACGATGCCGGACCGGACACCTACACATTCAACGCGGGACTGTGGGCGCCACCGAACGACACGTTCGTGGCGCTCCAGCCCGCGGGTGTGTGGCGGAGCGTGGTGGAGGGTGCCGATGGCGGGCGGCAGTTCGGCTGGTCCTTCGCGGACGGCTCGTTCACGGCGCATGCGGCCGGCTGGAGCGGGAGCAAATCCAGCTGGGTGGACCTCAATCCACCGGGTGCGGTTCGCAGTCTGATCTACGGGGCCGGAGGCGGGCAGCAGGTGGGCGTGACGGGGTACGTGAATCTGGAACATGCGGGCGTGTGGGCCGGGACCGCTCCGGCGCACACGGACCTGCATCCCGCGGGCGCGGTGCAGAGCGAAGCGATGGGCTGCGGGCACGGCTACCAGGTTGGAGACGTGGAGGAGCCTGGCGGCCTGCAGCATGCCGTCCTGTGGGCCGGCGCAGCGGACCGGATGGTGGACCTCCACTCGTCCCTGCCGCCGGGCTACAACAGCTCCTGGGCGAGCGGCGTGGACGTCCTCCCGGACGGCCGCGTGGTGGTGGCGGGTTCCGCGTACCACCCGGACGCGGGGCGCGAGGAGGCCATCCTCTGGATCTCGCTGCCGCCCAATCCCGCGGATCTCGATGGAGACGGCCATGTGACCGGGGCGGATCTGGGCATCCTCCTGGCCGCGTGGGGCCCCTGCGGCGGTTGCGCCGCGGACATCACGGGCGATGGCTGGGTGGATGGTGCGGACCTGGGGATCCTCCTGGCGTCCTGGGGCTGAATGCCGCGGATGAGCCCACGGACATCCAGGAGACCGAACCGCGCTGACTGAACCGGACGCGTGGCTCCGTTCTACAGGGGAGGCCGCGATGGGCGCGGCCGACGCACGCGGCGCCTGCCGCCCCTCTGGAGTCCACCATGTTCACCGCGTCCTGCCTCCTCCTCTCCGCGCTGCTGGGCGGCCTGCCCGCCGGCGCTCCGCCCGCGAACGCGGGTGCGACCGCCGCGCCGGCGCCGCCCGCGCCACCCGCGGCGCCCGCCCCATCCGCGACCCCCGCCGCACCCGCCGCGACCCGACCGCTCCGCTTCGACCCGCCGCTCCTGGAGCTGGGCACGATGGTGGCCGGCGAGACCTCCCACGGGTACGTGACCATCACCAACACCGGCGATCGTCCGGTGACCATCACCCGCGTGGTGCCGGGCTGCGGCTGCACGAAGACCTCTCCCGCGCCCACCGCGCCACTGCCCCCCGGCGGCTCCGCCCGGATCGAGGTCTCGCTGGACGCGGGCGAGCGGGCGGGCGCGGAGCTGCGCCGCAACGTCTTCTTCCACGTCGACGGCGCCGAGCCGTACACCTACGTCCTTCACGGCAGCGTCGGCACCTTCGTCACCATGACGCCGGCGGTGGCGGATGCGAGCGCCGCCGGCGCGGACGGCACGCTGGCGGTCACGCTGGAGAGCGTCGCGGGCGAACCGTTCGAAGTGCGCGCCGCGGAACCGGCCGGCCCGGTGCGGCTTCCCGCGGGCCGCGCCCTCCGCCACCAGGTCGTCCTGGACGTGGCGGCGTGGAAGGCCGCGGGCAGCCCGGCGCGGATCGTCCTGCACACCACGCATCCGAGCGCGGCGAAGGTCTTCCTCTTCGTGAAGGCCGCGCCGACGGTGGCGCTGGTGCGGCTGCCGGCCGCGGAAGCCGCGGATCCGGCCGCGTCCAGCGCCGCGGCCCGGGCCCAGGACGAGGCGATCCTGGCGATCGACGAGGCGCTCCGGACCGGCGTGGGCACGAGCGGCTTCTCGCTGCGGCTTCATCGGGAGACGGGGGCGCTCTTCATCCACGGCTCCGCGGAGCAGGTGGCCGCGGCCAAGGCGGCCGCCAGATGACGGACGGGGACGCGCCGCTCCAGGACGCGGATGCCCGCCGCCTCACCGCCGCCATGGCGGCGGGGGAGAGGGAGGCCTACGCCGCCCTCTTCTCCGCGCGCGTGGAGCGGACGGAGCGGGACGCGGCCCGCATCCTGCGCGGCCACCGGCACCTGGTGGATGACGCGGTGCAGGAGACGTGGATCCGCGTGGCCCGCCGGCCGGTGCGCTGCGACGGCGTGGCGGCGCTCGATGCGTGGCTCACGAAGGTGACCGCGAGCGCCGCGGTGGACCTGCTGCGATCCGAGCTGGCCCGCCGCGTGCGCGAGGAGCGCGTGGCGCGCAGCCGCGAGGAGGCGGCGTGCTTCCTGGATCACGCCGCGGTCCTGGAGGATGCGCGGCAGCAGCTTGAGGCGCTCTCGACCCTGGAGACGGATGATCGCGGCATTCTGGAGCTGCGAACCCGCGTGGGTCGCTCCGTGGCAGCGCTCGCGGAGATCCTCGGCGTGGGGAGCGCGGCCCTGGACAGCCGAGTCCGCCGCGCCACCGCCCGGGCCCGTCAGGTACTTGAAGGAGCACTTCCGTGAACGAACGCAGGACGCAGATGCTGGCCGCGGGCCTTGACGCCTTCGA
This sequence comes from Phycisphaerales bacterium, assembly GCA_046350535.1. Lineage (GTDB taxonomy): Bacteria > Planctomycetota > Phycisphaerae > Phycisphaerales > SM1A02 > VGXK01. Next base: position 2,494,051 of record JAXMAG010000001.1, on the reverse strand, counting down.
TCGCCGCGTGGAGAACCGTCGCCGCTGGCGGCGGGCGGGTGCCGGGCTGGTCCTCACCGCGCTCGTCGTGGCGGCGCTCGCCGGAGTGCTGGGCGGACCGCCGGGCGTGGTGCCGGCACCCGCGCCCGGAAGCGGGCTGCAGGCCCGGCGGCCCCTCCCCGCGTACCTGGAGATCATCCGGGATGACGCGTCGCTCTCCTCGGAGCTGGCCCTGGCGGACGCCTGCGAACGCGTGGGTCGCGAGGGCGATCGCGTCTTCCTGGTGGAGTGCGCGGCGGCGCCGACTCCGCCGGGGTCGCCCTGGGGGCGTTGATGGCGGTGAGGTGGGCGTCCAGGCGGGCCTCGAGGTCGCGGACCACCTCGGGGTGCGCGGAGGCCACGTCCGCGGATTCGCGCGGGTCCGCCTGGAGGTCGAAGAGGAGGCGCTCCCCCGTCTCGTCGTTGCGGATCAGCTTGTAGGAGCCCAGGAAGATCGCGGAGGCGGGGCCGCCGTTGCCCAGGTCGTGGTGCGGGAAGTGCACCACCACGCCCTCCGCGGGGCGCGAAATGGTGGCACCCGGCACTCCGCGGAGGAGCGGCGCCAGGCTGCCGCCCTCCATCGCCATGGCGGTGCCGTCCGCAGGCGAGGCGCAGCCCGCGAGATCCAGCACCGTGGGCGCGAGATCCATCGAGCACGCCACCTGCACCAGCGTGGCGCCGGGGGTCACGCCCGGGCCCGCCACGATGAAGGGGACGCGGACGCCGCCTTCGCGCACGCTGCCCTTGGCGCCCATGAACGGAGCGTTGACGCCGGGAGCGCGGCGGCCGTTGCCGCCCGGGGCGCCGTGATCGGAGCTGAAGATCAGGTAGGTGCGCTCGCGGAGTCCCAGCCGCGCCACCGCGGCCATCACATCCGCCACCCAGCAGTCCAGGTCCCGCACGGCGGCGAGTCGAACCAGGTCCCGCTCGCGCTCCACGCGAAGTCCCGCGGCCTGGAGCAGCCCGCGCGTGGCCTCCAGTGCGGCCGGCGTCACCTCCGCCTCCGTGCCGGCCCCGTAGTGGGAGAGCTGCAGGTAGAAGGGCGTCCTGGCCGCGGCGCACTCCTCCATGAAGCGGATGCCGCGCTCCGTGATCCGGCGGCCCTCCGCGGGGTTGGGCGCGCGGTTGCCGCCGGGACCGGCGTTCGTGTTGGGTCCGTCGTTCAACTCAAACCCGTGCGTCGCCGGGTCCAGGCGCCCCACGTGCCACTTGCCGAAGTGCGCGGTGCGGTAGCCGCATGCGCGGAGTCGCTCCGGGAGCGTCTCCACCTCCGTGGGCAGCTCTCCCACGGATGCGGGCCCGATCATGCGCTGGAGGAGCGGCTCCGGGCGTTCGTCGCGGCGCTTCTCGCGTCCCTCCTCGTTCACGTAGGTCATGTGCAGTGCGGCGGCGGAGCGACCGGTGAGGAAGGAGGCCCGCGCCGGGGTGCAGCGCGGCGCGGAGACGTGGAAGGAGCCGCAGCGGGCGCCGTCGGCCGCCAGGCGCTCCAGGGCCGGCGTCAGCCCCGGCAGCGGCGGTTGATCCAGGATGGCGGGGTCCATCTCCACGGATGTGCCGGACCAGCCGAGTCCCTCCGCCAGGATGAAGATGACGTTGGGCCTCCCCGCCGCATCGGCGCCGGGACCGTTCCCGCCGGGCCGCCTGGCAGGTATCGCGTAGCTGCGGACCACGCTGGCGTTCGCGCCGTCCGCGCCGTTCCCGCCGTTCCGCAGCGTGCCGTCCGTGGCGGCGCGGACATACTCCACGGTCGCCTGGGCCGGCTCCACGCGCACGCGGAGATGGCCGGGGCTTCCAAGGATCACGCCGCCTGCGTAGCCGTACTCCACGGCGCTGCGCGTGCCGCCCTGGGCGTTCCCCGGCTGCGGCACGCACTGGTAGATCACGCCGTCACGCTCGTTCTGGACGTAGAGGTGGTCGTGGCCGTGGAAGACGGCGGACACGCCGGACCGCGACAGGAGCGCGTGGATGGGCGCCTCCCAATCGGGGCGATGGACCTTGAAGCCCTCGCTGCCGTCCGCGTTCCGGCCGCCCCACTCGAAGTACGGCGATGCCTCCGCCCCGCCGCGGGCCGTTCGCGACAGGCCGCCAACCAGGTGGTGGGTGAAGACGAAGCGGTAGCGCGGTGAGGAGGCTGCGAGCGTGCGGCGGAGCCATTCGTACTGCTCCCTCCCCAGCGTCCACGCCCAGCCATCCTCGCTCGGCTCCGCGCCATCCTGCGGACCGCCGCGCGGCCGCGACTCCGTGGCCCAGAAGGGATCCAGCACGATGCACTGGGCGTCTCCCCAGGTGAACTCGAAGTAGTTGGCGCCGCGCCCGCCCATGAGGCTGGTGCGGCCGCTGGCGAACGACCCCGCGCCGCCCGTGGCCGGCGGCGGAAAGTTGAGCGTCCGCTGCTCGAACGACCATGGCCCCATCGCGTCCGTCTCGCCGCGCCGCGGCGCGGCCGCATCGCCGCGCTCTCCGTCGTGGTTCCCGAGCGCCTGGAAGAGCGGCGCCTGCCGGCAGAGCTGCCCCAGATACCAGCGCTGCGCCGCGTACTGCGGGAGCGCGTCGTGGAAGTCCCGGCGCTTGTCCACCATGAAGGTGTCGCCCAGGTCCACATGGAAGTCCGGCCGGTCCGCGGCCGCGTTGGCCAGGGCCTGCGCGTACACCGCGGGATCCATGTTGGGATCCAGGTGGGAGTCGGCCTGGATCGTGAAGACGAACGGCGCTCCCGGCGGACGCGGCGTGTGGAAGCGGAAGACCTGATCGGGGGTGAACGGCGGCTCCGCGCCGCCCGCGGCGCCTTCGTCCCGGCCGGGGCTCCCGCGCCCACCGGCGCCCTGCGGCGCCGCTGCCCGCGTCCAGAGCCGGTAGGCCACCTCCGAGTCCGCGGGCAGATCCTGGAGGACGAACGACACCGGCCGCCCCGGCGGGAGAACCTGAGTCGGCGTTCGCGTGGTGCCGGGCGTGCTGCGGGCGGCGAGCTCCGCCGGCGTCCCTCGCTCCACGAAAGCCTCCATGGGTGCGGCCGCGCGGGACGCGACACTCACCGTGATGGAGGTGGCGGTGGGCTGCGCCAGGAGCACATCCCATGGATGGTCCGGCACCTCCGTGTGGAAGGCGCTCATCCGCTGGATCATGCCGCGTTCGGGCCGGGCGTCACCGCCCCGCGGGCGCGGGGGCGGCGCCGCCCCCGGCGCCTCCCGTTCCACGGCAAGGTCCACCGTGGCCGTGCCGAGCGTGATGCCCCGAATGGCCTCCTCCAGTTCCGCCATGGTGGTCCGCTCCGGGTGCGGCAGGCGTGGCGGCGCGGAGAGCGCATGCACCGTGACCGTGTACCACTTCACGCCGGGTCCCTTGCTGCAGGGCGGGGCGTACTCCGGGCGGTCGTTGACGCTGTTCAGCCCGCGAACGCCGGTGGCGGCGTCGCCCGCGGCGAGGGACCGCACGTCCCCGGGGAGGCCGTGCACCACCAGGTAGACGTGGCGCGCGGACGCGCGGGCATCCTCACCCGGACGCGACGGACCCGGGTCGTGATGCATCGTGATGGCGAACGCGTTCGTGCCGGCGGGCGGGTTCGACCACTCGAGCGGCGGCGCTCGGCCGGCGCCGTCGCAGGTGAACTCCGTCGGAAGGCGGCCGTCGCTTCCCACCGCAGGACAGCGGACGGAGAAGCCGCCACCGCCGGGGGCGGTCGCGGGGGCGGGCGGGGTGGCCCGCGGCGGGGCGGGGCCGCCATCCCGCGGCGGAGGCGCCCCGCGCGGGCCGGGGGTCAGTGGGTACGACTCCGTTCGCGACCGGCCGTCCGGATCCAGGAAGCGGAACTCCACGCGGGCACCCGCGGGGTCCTCGATCCGTCGATAGTCCACTTCGTGCCGGGCGCCATCCTGGACGTACGCGAGCATCCAGGAGTCGGGGCCCCTCTCAGCCCATTCCGTGATGGTGGCACCGCGGAGCGGCGTGAGCCACTGCCGCACCGGTGTGGCTCGCGGCTGGGGCTCCACCTGGTCGTCCTGGATCCGCACGCGTCCGTGAAAGCCGCCGTTCACGTAGGGGTAGCTGCGGCTCGCGTGGTAGTGATAGGGGCCCGGTTCGCCTGCGGCCGTCCGACCGGCGTGGCCGTTGAACTGATCCAGCGGATCCCGGCCTCCCAGCGGGCACGCCTCCGCCGCACCCGGCGCCGCCGCGGGGTCGAAGAGGCCGTAGATCGGGTACCCGTCCAGGGCGTATGCGATGGGGAGTTCCGGTCCAAGCACCTTCGCGAGCGCCAGCGGCGCCACGTGGTAGTGGTAGTCATCTGCGCGGCCGGCGTGGCCACCGTATTCGTCCAGTTCCCCCGCCAGGAAGGCGTCGTCGCCGCGGTTGTTGAGCGGGTTGAAGATGGGGACGCCGTTCGCGGCCAGTGCGATCGCGCCGCGACGGAAGAGGGTTCGCGCAGAGAGGGGTTCCACCGCCGGCACGGGCCGCATGGGGATGCGCCATGCGTTGTCCCCCCGGTAGGCCTGAGGGAGCGGCACCTGCTGCTGCCAGCTCCGGATCCCCACCATCAGCGGGTGGGTCCCCGGCGCATGGGGCAGCCCATCGGATTCCACGTAGAGCCACTCGTCGTCCCAGCGGGTGTGCACGAACGGTTCGAAGCGGGCGAACGGCTCCGCCTGCGCCGGGGCGGTCGCGGCGCCCGCGCCGTCCACCCGCGGGGCGGACGGCGCCGCGGCTCCCGGAACGGCGCGGGTGGCGTTCATGGCCCGGATGGCGGCGATCCGCGCCTCCGCGTATTCCCGGTCGCCGGCCTCCAGGTCCGCGATGGGGATCGCGTGGACGGCACCGGCCGGATCCTCAAGGAGCACCGTCCCGTCGCGCCAGGCGAGGAAGGCGGCCTGCAGCGAGATTCCGCGCCGCTCGTCGGTCCAGGATCGCAGTCGCTCGGTTCCGTCGCCGGTGGCATGGGTGTGGTCCGGGCCGTGGTCCCCGTGGCCGGCGCCCGTCGGCGGGTGGGCGGGATGCGGGGCGCCGGACGCAACGGCAGCGCAGACCAGCGACATGAGGGCGGGCATTCGCGCCATGCGGGGCGTGCGCCGCGGGTGGGGCGGTGTGGGGCCGATGATCATCGAGGTGACTCCGGGCGTTGGCGGGTGCCCACTGACGAGCCGGGCCGGGCGCCATTGCAGCGGACCTGCTCGGGTGCGGGTCCGCCCCGGACCGTCCTCGCCGCGCCGCCGGGACCCGCGCCGACTACGCTGTATGCCCGTCCAGGAGACACAGATGGAACGCCACCACGCAGATGCACGCAGCGACCAGGGCACGGAGACCGCGGAAGAGGGCGCGCCTCGCGGGGCGGATGCGGCGGTAGCGCGGGAGCGGGGGCGGGAGGCGGATCGGAAGGAGAAGAAGAAGAAGGGGAGGAAGGGGGAGAAGGAGAAGGGCGAGGGGAAGGGCAAGAGCAAGGGCAAGAGCGGGGGCAAGAGCAAGAGCAAGAGCAAGGACAAGGGCGATGCCGCGCAGGCGGGCGACGGGGAGGAGGGGCACCCGCGGAAGATGAAGGGCAAGGAGTACGCGAAGCGCCTTCGTGCTCTCCAGGAGGAGCTGTGCTACCTCCAGGCGTGGGTGAAGCACGCGGGCCTCCGGGTGATCATCATCTTCGAGGGGCGCGACGCGGCCGGAAAGGGCGGCGTCATCAAGGCCATCACGGAGCGTGTGAGCCCGCGCGTCTTCCGCCTGGTGGCGCTCCCGGCGCCGTCGGACCGGGAGAAGTCCCAGATGTACATCCAGCGCTACATGCAGCACTTCCCCGCGGCTGGGGAGGTCGTGATCTTCGATCGCTCCTGGTACAACCGCGCGGGCGTGGAGCACGTCATGGGCTTCTGCACGCAGAAGCAGTACGAACGCTTCCTGGAGGTCTGCCCCCTGATCGAGCACATGGTGGTGGCCAACGGAATCATCCTCCTGAAGGTGTGGCTGGAGGTGAGCGACGAGGAGCAGAAGAGGCGATTCGAGGCCCGCATCGATGATCCGCTGCGGCAGTGGAAGCTGAGCCCGATGGATCTCCCGTCGCGGAGCAAGTGGTACGAGTACTCGCGGGCCCGCGACCGCATGCTGGAGGCCACGGACACGCCGTCGGCGCCGTGGTACGTCCTCCGTTCGGACGACAAGAAGAGGGCCCGGCTCAACTGCATCCGGCACATCCTGGATCACATCCCCTGCAAGCGCGTGAAGCGCGAGAAGGTGGAGCTGCCCAAGCGCTCCAAGAAGGGCGCCTACGACGACCAGGCCAGCATCCGCGAACGCCGCTTCGTCCGGGAGGTGTACTGACCATGGCAGGGCGCACCGGAGCGGGCGGGAAGGGTCGTTCGGGAGGCTCGGCCCGGGGGGCGGGCAGGTCCGGGCGGGCGGCTGCGGCGGGGACGGCCGGCGGAGGCCGCCGCGCGGCTGCGCGGGCGCCGGCCGCGGGTGGCACCGGGCCCCGCGCGGGCGCCATCACCGCGGAGCACGCGCGGCTGGAGGCGGCCCGGAAGGGGCGCGAAGCGTGGAAGGCGTGGGGGCCCTACCTGAGCGAACGGCAGTGGGGGACCGTGCGCGAGGACACCTCGGACAACGGCGATGCCTGGAACTCGTTCCCGCACGACCATGCGCGTTCGCGCGCCTATCGGTGGGGCGAGGATGGCATCGCCGGGTACTGCGACGACCAGCAGCGACTCTGCCTCTCGATGGCCTTCTGGAACGGCCGCGATCCCATCCTGAAGGAGCGCCTCTTCGGGCTCGCGAACGCGGAGGGCAACCACGGCGAGGACGTGAAGGAGCTCTACTTCTACCTGGACTCCACGCCCACCCACTCGTGGATGCGCCTCGCCTACGTCTACCCGCAGCGGGCGTACCCCTACGACGAGCTGGTGCGCGGCAACGCGTCCCGGTCCCGCCACGAACGGGAGCTTGAGCTCCTGGACACCGGGGTCCTCGATGGCGATCGCTTCTTCGACGTGGACGTGGAGTTCGCGAAGGCCGCGCCGGACGACGTCTACGTCCGCGTGACGGCGAGGAACCGCGGCCCGGAGACGGCCACGCTGCACGTCCTGCCGCAACTCTGGTTCCGCAACGACTGGTGGATGAATCCCTCCGCGCCGCGGCCGCGCCTCCGCGCCGGTCCGGAGGGCCCCGGCTGGCGCTCGATCGACGCCAGGCACCCGGAGCTGGGCGAGATGCGCCTCACCCTGGAGGGCGCGCCCGAACTCCTCTTCACGGAGAACGAGACGAACACCCAGCGGCTGTGGGGACGGGCGAACGAGGTGCCGTTCGTGAAGGATGGCATCAACGATGCCGTGGTCCACGGCCGCGCGGACGCGGTGAACCCGGCCCGGGAGGGCACCAAGTCCGCCGCCAGGTGGGTGGTGGAGGTGCCGGCGGGCGGCAGCGCCACGCTGCGCATGCGGCTGGCGCCCGTCGGCGGCAAGGCCGGCCCGCCGCGCGAGTGCGACGCCGTCATGACGAACCGCCTGCGCGAGGCCGACGACTTCTACCGCAGCACCATCCCGGCGTCGCTCGCGCCGGAACGGGCCAACGTGATGCGGCAGGCGCTCGCGGGCATGCTCTGGTCCAAGCAGTACTACTTCTACGACCTGGACCGCTGGCTGGACGAGCGCCGCGCGAACCCGGTCTCCGGCGGCCGGCACCGCTCCCGCAACCGCGAGTGGTTCCACATGCTGAACCGGCACGTCATCTCCATGCCGGACAAGTGGGAGTACCCCTGGTACGCGGCGTGGGACCTGGCCTTCCACGCCCTGGCCCTGCATCAGGTGGACCCGGACTTCGCCAAGGAGCAGCTGCTGCTCATGCTCCATGAGCACTACATGCACCCCAACGGGCAGATCCCGGCCTACGAGTGGAACTTCGGCGACGTGAATCCCCCGGTCCACGCCTGGGCCACCTTCCTGATCTACATGCTGGACCGGCGCCGGGGCGTCAAGGACGAGGAGTTCCTGCGGACCTCGTTCGACCGCCTGGCCCTCAACTTCAACTGGTGGATCAACCGCAAGGACGCGGAGGGACGCAACCTCTTCAGCGGCGGGTTCCTGGGGCTGGACAACATCGGGGTCTTCGATCGCAGCGCCCCCATCCCCGGCGGCGGCATGCTCTACCAGGCGGACGGCACCGCGTGGATGGCGTTCTTCAGCCACTGCATGCTGCAGATGGCGCTGGAGCTGGCGGTGGACGACGAGGGGTACCACTCCGCGGTCGCCAAGTACCTGGAGCACTTCCTCTGGATCGCCGGCTCCATGCATCGCCCGGGCGACCAGGCGGACAACCTCTGGGACCAGGAGGATGGCTTCTTCTACGACGTGCTGGTGCGCCCGGACGGGAGCGCGGAGCGGCTGAAGGTGCGATCGCTCGTGGGACTGCTGTCGCTCGGTGCCAGCACCGTGTTCCCCGGTGGCGTGCTGCAGCTGATGCCGAAGGTGGTGGAGCGCATCGCGATCTTCCGCGACCGCCATCCGGAGCTGATGTCCAACCTCCATCGGATGTCCGTCCCCGGCGCCAACGACTCCCGCCTCCTCTCCATCCTCTCGGAGGAGAAGCTGCGTCGAGTGCTGGAGAGCATGCTGGACGAGGAGCGCTTCCTGGGTCCCTACGGCATCCGCTCGCTCTCGCGCGAGCACAAGGAGCATCCCTACGTCTTCCGCGCGGGTGGCGAGGAGTTCCGGGTGTCCTACCAGCCCGCGGAGTCCGAATCCGGCACCTTCGGCGGCAACTCCAACTGGCGCGGCCCCGTCTGGTTCCCCATGAACGTGCTGCTCCTGCGCGGCCTGGTGAACCTCCACGCCTACTACGGGGACTCCTTCACCGTGGAGTTCCCCACCCGTTCCGGACGGCGGGCGAACCTGCACCAGGTGGCCATGGAACTGGCGTCGCGCCTGGAGGCGACGTTCCTCCCCGGCCCGGATGGCGGCCGCCCGGTCCATGGCGGCTGCGAGCGCTTCCGCACGGATCCGGTCTGGCGCGACCGCGTGCTCTTCTACGAGTACTTCAACGGCGACACCGGCGAGGGGCTGGGGGCCAGCCACCAGACCGGCTGGACGGGGCTGGTGGCGTTCGTGGTGGACCTCATGTCCTGGGTGTCCCCGGGGACCATCCTCGCCATGCGCACCCGGCCGAAGGCGTCCAGCGCCGGAGCCCGGCGCTAGCTGCGCCACGTTCGCAACCCCAGTGCGGTGCGGCACCTGACGCCGCAGTGACGGCACCTTCATGCGGCGCTTGCGCCGTTCGACATCGCGCGCCAAGCCGTTCCATGCGCGGTGAGCGCCCCGCTTTCGCGCCCTCGGCGCGGGACGTGAACAAGCGACCCGTACCGTTCCCGCGTCCCCGGCCTGGAGGCTCGGGGCGGGTTCGGAACCGCATCGTGCAGAAGGAGCAGCCGCATGCAAGGTCAACACGTTCGTGGCATCTCGACATGGGCCCTGGCGCTCGCCGCAGGCGCGGGGGTGGTCACGCCCGCGGCCGGTCAGTGCGTGGAGTTCCAGTACTTCCGCAACGGCGGGCAGGTGAGCATCTCCGGTGCGTCGCTGTTCGCGCCGTTCTTCCAGTCCCCCGCCAGCAGCGCGGACTGGATCGACGCCAACAACAACGGCTGCGTCGGGACCCTCTGCACCCCCGTTCCGGAGCAACTGGCGCCGTCCTTCGACCCGCTGCTTCCGCCGCCGCAGGTCTTCATGGAGGTGCAGTACCGGGGCGTCGGCTCCGGAAACGGCCTCAACGAGTTCGTGGCCTGGCAGCTCTGCGGGCTCCTCAACAAGTCCGTGCCGTCGGAGATCGGGCTGCTCAACGGGTACGTGTGGGCCACGGGCGGGGTCAAGACCAACGGGCCGAACCAGGGATGCGACTTCCTCCCCGCGGACCCCAACAACGACGGCTGGGTGTTCCCCGGCGCCGATGGCAGTTCGTCCAACGACCCGGGGACCTACAGCCCGGTGAACGGCATCGACATCGCCGTGCTGGACGTGCCGTCGTTCTGGGCCGTCCGCGCCGCCGACCCCTCCGGCCCCTCGTGGAACCGGCGTCCGCTTGAGTCCGGCTACGGCCTCAATCCCGCGTCCGCGTCGGACGTCACGGCCCTCCAGCAGCTTCCGACCCTGTGCCGGGTCTGCCCGGCCAACAGCGGTGCGGCGCTGGCGGGCGCCTGCGATCCGTCCACCAACCCGAACTGCCTCTGCCTGAACAACGAGGTGGCGTCGCCGGACGCCAACACCGTGTTCGATGAGCAGCTCTGCTGGGTCCCGATCGCCCCCATCGCCAACCGCGGCGTCGGCAAGCCGGCGTACTCCATCAGCGAGATCCGCCACCTGTTCGTCACCGGCCGCCTCCCCAGCGGCGAGAACCTGGTGGTGGCCACCCGCTCCATCGGCTCCGGGACCCGCAATGCCTTCATGAACACCGCGGGCGTCGATCCCTCCTACGGCATGGGTGAGAACCTCAGCGCCCAGTGGGGCACCACGTCGCAGGCCTGGATCGGGCCCGGCCACAAGACCTCCAACGCCGGCTCCTCGGGCCTCATCGAGGAGACGGTGAAGTACTCGCGGCTGGCCGTCGGGTACACCGGGCTGGCCGGAGCCGGCCGGGCCGCGGACGACGCGAGCCACGGGCAGTACGAGATCCCGGGCGTCATCTTCGATGACCAGGGCGGCCTGCGTCCCGTGCGGCCCACCATCGAAGCGTCCATGATCAACTGCGACCCGAACACGGGGTATCGCCTCGGCGGCTTCGAGACGATGGTGACCCGCGGATCCGTCAACCAGGACAACCAGGCGGCTCCGGACTACATGACCAACCAGGTGGCGCGGCTGTACGTCAAGAACATCTACCAGGCCATCGCCGACTACGACGGCAGCCCGCTGCCCGTGAGTCAGGCCGAGTGGAGCCCGGCGCACTACCTCATCGCCAACTTCACCCTCATCCAGGGGATGGACTGCATCCCCTCGCGGAGCGACGCGACCACGTTCGTTCCCAATCCGGCGTTCAGCGCCGCCGTCCAGGGCGGGACGCTGCTGGCCACCACCACGGTGACTCCCGAGTATGGCAGCGTCAACGCCGGCGGGTTCGTGCCCCGCCGCATCACGGCCGGCCAGCCGTACGCCGACGAAGTGACGACCGGCCAGAACCAGGCGTTCGAGGGGAGCGTGGCGTACGCCTTCAAGACATCGTCCGGCGCCATCTCGACGTTCGGGCCCGGCGCTGCGGATCCGTTCCAGGATCTCGATGGCGACGGCATCCCCTGCGGCACCGATCCCGACGAGTCCTGCGTCCTGGCGGACCGCCGGCTCAGCGCCCGGAACTCCCTGCAAGGCGACTTCAACAACGACGGTGCCCGGAACCTCGCCGACGTCCCGGCCATGATGAAGGCGGCGCTCGCGCCCCTCGACTTCGAGCAGGACGTGGTTCCTGCCGGGGGATGGGGCGGTGATCCCGGCGACATGTCGGAGGACGTGGTCATCGTGCACGTGATCGGTGACTTCGACGGCAACGGCCAGTTCGACGCCCAGGACGTCCGCTACTTCGCCGACGGGCTCGCGATGACCACGGGCACGGACGCGGCGCACCTCGACCGGCAGGCGGGATTCACCGCCGTGGACGAGGCGTGGTACTCGCTGACCGGCAATGGCAACTACTTCGGCACGGTGGTGAAGAACCCCGCGGGCGTCCCCACGGGCACCTACCACGCCGGCGACTCCCGCGCCGACGTGGCGGGCGGTGCACCGCGGCCCGGTGCCGCACCGAGCGGAGCCAATGGCGTGGTCGACTGTGCCGACGTGACGTACGTGGCGCAGAACTTCGGTGCGTTCGCTGACCTGGACCAGACCATCAACCTCGCCGGCGGCAAGCGCCTGGACCTCAGCGCCGACATGAACGGCGACCTGGTGATCAACTGCGAGGACGTGGCGGCCGTGCTGGCCATCATGGGGGTGTCCGACCTCCAGGCGTGCGGCGTGGTGGCCAACTGCGTCTCTCCGTGTCCGGCGGACATCAACGGCGACCACGTGGTCGACGGCGCGGAGATCGGTCTCGTCCTGGGCACCTGGGGCCCGGGCACCGGCGCGGCCGACCTGAACCACGACGGCATGGTGGACGGGGCCGACCTCGGCCTCGTGCTGGGGAACTGGGGCCCGTGCCCCGGCTGACGGGCACCTCGCCCCGTGGGAGATTCGCAAGGGGCGGACGAAGCATGGGCTTCGTCCGCCCCTTCTGCGTCCGGTGGGCGGGAGCGGGCGCGGCCCGCGGATATCATCGCGGCATGCACGTCCGCTCCTCTGCGCGAATCGCCGCTGCGCCGGCGCTCGCGTTCGCCCTCCTGGCCGTCCATCCCGCATCCGCCCGCCCGCAGGGCGGCCTCCCAGCCGCGCCGCAGGTGAGTCCCGCGGCGCAGCAGACCGGGACGCCCGCGCCCGACTCGGACATCGGCTGGCCGCGCACCTTCACCAAGGACGGCACCACGGTGGTGCTCCACGAGCCGCAGGTGGACTCCTGGAAGGACCACGCCCAGATCAAGTTCCGCTGCGCGGTGGAGGTCTCTCTCTCCGGCACCGCCTCTCCGGCGTGGGGCGTGGTGGCCGCCACGGCGGACACCTCCGTGGACGAGAACGACCAGCTGGTCACGCTGACGAACATCCAGGTGGCGGCGGTGCGCTTCCCCGGCACGCCCGATGCGGACGCGGCGGCGCTCTCCGCGGTGGTGACCAGCCTCCTGCCCAGCCGGCCGTCCCTCCAGGTGGCGCTCTCGCGAGTGCTGGCCTACATGCACAACTCGCCGCCGCCGCCGCCGGTGGCCGTGAGCCTCCAGCCGCCGCCCATCTTCTACAGCAGCACGCCGGCCATCCTGGTGAACTACATCGGGCAGCCGCAGTTCCGGCCGGTGGACGGCACTTCCCTCATGTTCGCGGTCAACACGAACTGGACCATCCTGATGGACGTGGCCAGCTCCACCTACTACCTGATGCTGGGCAAGTCCTGGCTCTCCGCGCCGGATCCGATGAACGGACCGTGGAACGTGGCCACGCAGCTTCCCGCGAGCTTCTCCGCGCTGCCGGCGGGTGACCAGTGGAAGGACGTGATCGCGGCCAATCCGCCGCAGCCGCTCGCCTCCGCGCCCACCGTCTTCACGAGCCCGCAGCCCGCGGAGCTCATCGTGACCAACGGGCCGCCTTCGTACTCGCCGGTGGATGGAACCTCGCTCATGTACGTCAGCAACCCGGAGATGCCGGTCTTCCTGGACGTGCCGAGCCAGACCTACTACTACCTGGTGGCCGGGCGCTGGTTCAGCGCCCAGTCCCTGAGCGGTCCCTGGTCCGCGGCGTCCACCAACCTGCCGGCGGAGTTCTCCAAGATCCCGCCCGGAAGCACCATGGGCTTCGTGCTCACCTCCGTGCCGGGCACGCCGCAAGCCAAGGACGCGGTGCTGCTGGCGCAGGTGCCGCACAAGGCCACCATCAACGTGCAGGGTCCCACGGTGAACGTCACCTACGAGGGAACGCCCAACTTCCAGCCCATCCAGGGCACCACCATGCAGTACGCCGCCAACACCGCGTACGAGGTGGTGAACCTGAACAACCAGTACTACTGCTGCTACCAGGGCGTCTGGTTCCAGGCGCCCGCGGCCACCGGCCCGTGGCTGGTGTGCACCTCCGTGCCGCAGGTGATCTACACCATTCCGCCCAGCTGCCCCATCTACAACTGCACCTACGTGAAGGTGTACGCCGCTACGCCCACCACGGTCACCGTGGGCTACACCAGCGGCTACAGCGGCGCCTACGTGGCCGCGACCGGGGCACTCATGTTCGGCGCCGGCATGCTGGTGGGTGCGGCCATCTCCAGCGACAACTGCTGCTGGTCCTGCTGCCACACCGGCTACTACTCCTACGGCTGCGCGTCCTACTACCACTACGGATGCGGGAGCTACTGCTCCGCGGGCCACGCCTGCTACGGACCATGCGGCGGCGCGGGCTGGAGCGCGGGCTACAACAGCTCCACCGGCAACTACTACCGTGCCGGTGCCGCCTACGGACCGGACGGCGCCCGCTGGGGCGGCCAGGCCTACAACCCCTGGAGCAACACCTACGCGCAGCACACCGGCGGGACCAACGGCTACCAGAGCTGGGGCAGCAGCTACGCCCAGCAGGGGAGCAAGTGGGCCCAGGCGGGCCACGAGTCCACCGCCCGCGGCGGCGTGGGGTACGCGGACAACTCCTCCGGCCAGTGGGCCGAGGGCGCCCACAGCAACGCCCTGAACTCGAGCGTGGCCAAGACCAGCAACGGCGACGTCTACGCCGGCCACGACGGCAACGTCTATCGCAACTCCGGCAGCGGCTGGCAGACCTACGACAACGGCAGCTGGAACGACGTGCAGAAGCCGCAGTCGTCCTCATCGAGCCAGTCGTGGCAGCATCCCACCTCCGCGCCCGCCTCCAGCAGCGCCCCCAGCAGCTCCTCCAGCGGGTGGAAGAACGACTGGAACTCGTCGGACGTGCAGAACGCGTGGAACCAGCATTCGTCCTCCAGCAGCAGCGCCGCCCGCAGCGGCGGCACGAGCGGCGGCACGAGCGGCGGCAGCGGAGGCGGTGACGGGGGATGGGGCAGCCACGACACGCAGAACGGCCTGAACCACGACTCCTGGTCCCGCAACTGGGGCAACGGCGGAGGCAGCGGCTCCTCCGGGAGCGGCGGATGGGGTGGCCAGAACGGCGGGCGCTCCTGGGGCGGCGGCGACTCCTCGAGCGGCGGCGGCTTCCACGGCTCCGGGGGCGGGGACGGAAGCGGCGGCGCCCACGGCTTCAGCGGCAGCAACGGCTTCAGCGGCTTCCGCGGTTTCGGCGGCGGTGACGGCAGCCGCGGCGGCGGATTCGGCGGGCGTTTCGGCGGCTTCCGCCGTTGACGCCGGGCAGGAAGGACCAAGGAGACACAGGCATGCGAACGTTCCGGAGCGCCCTGGCGCGCACCGCCGCCCTCGAAGCGCCGCGGGTCCTTGCGGCAGCGGCCGCCTGCCTCGCCGCGGGCGGCTGCGCCGACCGCATGTACCTGATGCCGACGCCGAACATCTACCTGGACCCGCGCTGGGATCCGTTCAAGGAGGTTCGACCGGAGCTGCAGACCGACCGCGTGGAGGTCCTGTACGTGACGGACCGGGCGCCCACGCGGAGCGAGCCCGGGAAGTGGGAGTACGGCGAGGACCGCAGCCGCTCCGCGGCGTTCGGCACCGCCACGGTTCGATTCGGCGAGGGCCTCACGTGGGACGCCCTCCTCCAGGCCAGCCGCAGCGCCGCGCGGCCGCGGGAGATCGAGCTGCACATGATCCAGGTGCAGGAGACCGCCCGCTTCGATCCCACGCCGCCCTCGCTCGTGGCGACCGCGGCCTCCATGGCGGAGGCGCCCACCGAGCCCGCCTCGGCGCCGCGCGGCACGCCGCAGGAGCGGCAGTTCCTGGAGGAGCTTTCGCGCCGCCTGGCCGGCGCGGAGCGGAAGGACGTCTTCCTGTACGTGCACGGCTTCGACGACACCTTCAAGGACGCCGTGCTCACCGCGGCGGAGGTGTGGCACTTCCTGGCTCGCGAGGGCGTGCCCGTCTGCTACACCTGGCCGGCGGGGATCGGGGGGTTGGAGGCCTACCTCTACACCATCTCCTCCACGGACTTCACGGTCTTCCATCTGAAGCAGGCCATCCGCCTCATCGCCTCCTGCCCGGACGTGCATCGCATCCACCTGCTGGCCCACAGCCGCGGCACGGCGGCCCTCATGGACGCGATGCGGGAGCTCTACCTGGAAGGCTGGTCCACGCCCGGCGGACTGGCGCAGCTCAAGCTGGGCACCTGCATCCTGGCGGCGCCGGACATCGACTTCGACGTGGTGGTGGAGCGCGACAGCACGGAGCGCATCGGCCGCGCGGTGGATCGCGTGGCCATCTACTACTCGGAGGAGGACAAGGCGCTGAAGCTCTCGCGCTGGCTCTTCGGTGGCACCGAGCGGCTGGGTGACCTGGATCCCCGTCTGTTCTCGAAGGACGAGATCGAACGGCTGCGCGGCAACGAGCGCAGCCAGCTCATCTCCGCCCGCGTGACGGACCTGGGCGACTTCAACCACACCTACTTCCGCTCCAGCCCCGCCGTCAGCTCGGACATGATCCTCCTCCTCCGCTACGGCTGCGAGCCCGGCGTCGCCGGGGGCCGGCCGCTCTCCACGTCGCCCCAGGGGCTGTGGCGCGTGGTGGACGGCTACCCGGGACCGGATTGGACGCCGCCGGCCTGCGAACCGGACCGGCAGCCCTACCCTCCACCGCCGCCTTCCGCCGCCGCGGCGCCCGCCGCGCCGGCCGCATCCGCACCACCCACCCAGGGAGCCTCCCGATGACCCGTTCCAGTGCTGCGCCGTTCGCGCGCTCCGCCGTTCGCATCCTGTGCGCCGGGATGGCGCTGGCGGCCCTCATGGCCGCCGCGTCGCAGCAGGGGCAGAGCGACAACGAAGCGCTCGCCATGCGAATGGTGGCCGCGCGCCAGGCCGCGGCCGCCAAGCTCCACGGCTACTCCTGGAACACCCGCACGGAGCTCGTCATGGACGGCCAGGTGAAGGACGTGCGCGTGGAGCAGGTGCAGTACGGCCCGGACGGGAACCTCCAGCGCACCCAGGTGAGCGATCAGCAGTTCAACATGCCGCGCGGCTTCCTGCGCCGGGCGATCGCGGAGAACCAGCTGAAGCAGGTGGAGCAGCATCTGCAGGGCCTGCGGGCCCTTCTCGATCAGTACACGCTCCCCACCGCGGACAAGGTGATGGCGTTCATGGCCGCGGCGCAGGTGCAGTTCGCGCAGGGCCCGGATGGCAACCAGTACCTGCGCATCCAGGGGAGCAGCATCGTGCAGCCGGGAGATTCGCTCACCATGTGGGCCGATCCGACCACCCGCACGCTCCGGCGCATCGACGTGACCACCACCTACGACGGCAAGAGCGCCACCGTCACCGCGGGATTCACCACCAATCGCGCCGGACTCACCTACATGTCCATGGCCGAGGTGAACGTGCCGGACCAGAAGCTCTCGCTCCAGGTGCACCACTACGACTTCGAGCCGCTGTTCGGCGCCGGCGGTGGTCGCGGCGCCGGTGCCGGCGGCGGCGCCGGCGGCCCCTGAGCTCGCGTCGCGGCGGCGGCCGCGGGCGGCCGGGAGCCTCGCGCGAAGAAACGTTCGCCGTCAGCCCGGCTGGCCGGGCGGCCATCCCTCCGGCATCCACGCCGGCAGCGAGCTGATGGACGCCCGCGCCGCCTCCGAGGTGGGGACGCCCCACGCCTGGAAGAACGGTCCCAGGTTGACGCCCACCGCGCGGCTGAAGCGCACCATCCACTGATCCCGCTTCTGATCGTCCGAGGCGGGTCGCTCCGCCGCGGGGAGATCGCGGTACTCCGCGAAGACGCGCTTGAAGGGCTCCCACCCGAAGGCCCGCTGCAGCTCCACGTACATCTCCAGGGCCAGGAAGGGCTCCTGCCTCCAGCGTTCGAACGGCGCGCCCGCCTTCACATGCGCCGCGACCGAAGGCGGCGAGTCCACCGCCTCATGACCGCGCGACCCGGGAGGCGGCGTGCAGATGGTGTCGATCGCGTGGAGCGCGAAGAGGTTGCACGTGACCTCCGTGGTGCCGCCGAAGGTCCACTCGCCCTGCTGGTGGTTGTGGCCGAGCTCATGGAGGAGCCCCCACGGGCCGCGCTTCATCCGCTCCAGGTTCGCCATGTCCTTCACCGCGTCCAGGTGGGTCATGATCGGATAGCCGCTGTGCATGTAGCCCGCGCTGATCTGCTCGTCCGGCACGAAGCGGTGCGGGCGGGCGGGCGGGATGGGGACGCCCGCAAGCGTGGCGTGGGCGTCGCTCACCCGATCCCAGAATCCCATGAGGGCCTCGGGATCGTCGAGGGTGCGCAGGGCCTCGCTCGGGAGCGAGAGGATCACCTTGCGGGACTCCAGCTCTCCCCACGGCGCCGGGGCGGTGCGCCGCTTGGCCCACTCCTCCGGCGTGGTGGTGCCCAGCACGAAGCGGGGCGCCTCCACGGCGCCGGCGATCTCGCACTCCAGCGAGCCGCTGCCCCGCTTCGGCACCACCAGGTAGACGGGGCCGCCGAAGGGCGAGGCGACGCGGAGCGGTCCGTCGCGCAGCGGCCATTCGCGGGCGATCTCCGGCATCCGCCGCCAGGTGTCCAGGTGCCACAGCTGATCGTTGTGGCAGCCGATGCGCACGGAGGCGCCATCCACGGGGCCGGCGGGCGTGACGGTGATGACCTCTCCCGGCGCGGCGTAGAGGCCCGTGCCGTGCCAGCCGGGGATGGTGCGGTCCGCGCCGGAGCGGCGCGTCACGCGCGGCGCATCCGCCGGCACGCGTCCCGGGAAGATCTCCGCGGAGGGATGGGCCCGGACCTTCTCCGGCGGCGTGCGCCACGCCAGCTCCGTCTGGAGGGCCACGAGGGCCCGGGCCGCGGCCTCCTTCGCCCGCAGCGGGTGGTGCACGTCCGCGCTGGCCACCGCCGCGTGGTCCGCGGCGATTCGGCTCAGCCGCTCCAGCATGGGATGTCCCTCCGGCAGCACGCGAACCGCCGCGGTGAGCACCACGGCGCACTGCGGCGTGAACGCCGCGGCGTTCCCTGCGAGCGCCGCGTCCAGCCGCTCCACCGCGTCCACGGCGCTCAGGAGCTGCGGCGCCTCCACCGCGAACGCCCCCGGTGCGGTGGGATCCAGCGTTCCGTCGCACCAGGCGATCCCGGCCCCGCCCAGCAGCACGTTCCCGGGGTGCTCCAGGATTCCGCGTCCCGGGTGGGTCTGGAGCCAGCCCCATCCGAGACCCGCGGTGAGGAGCCCGCCGCCCGCGCGCACGAACGCCGCCACCGGCTCCAGGTCCTCCGCGCGGAGCGAGTGCGCATCCACCACCAACACGCGGAGCCTGGGGAACGCGGCCTCCGCCGGGCGCGGCAGGGTCTCCACGGTCATGCCTTCGGCGCGGAGAAGCGCGGCCATGGCGTCGTTGTGCACCACGCCCACGGTGACGGGATCCGGGCCGACCGGCGCCGCGCCCAGCCAGCGCACGGCGTTCAGCACCAGCCGCCGCGTCCCGGGATGCCGGAGCGCGTCCGCGCCGATCATCCCGCCGTGACCGAAGGCCACCACGCGTCCCCGCTCCCACTCGCCGCCCGCCACCACCGGCAGTCGCCCGTCGCGTCCCTCCCTCCCGGCCACCAGCGCGAACGCGCGCGGCCCCACGATCGCGAGCGGCCCGGGCACGCCCGCCGTGGCCACCGCGTCCACGCCCTCGAGGAGTGCGGTGGCCGCGGCGCTCCGGGCCGCGTCCGCACCGGGGGGTGCGGCCGCCGCGGGGGGCGCAGCCTTCTCGGCCGCGCCCTGCGGTCCCGCGGACCACGCCCCCGGTGCCGCGAGTGCCGCGAGTGCCGCGGCCGCCGCGCCCGCGAGCCGGGCCGCGCCGCCCGGGTTCACGCCTTCGCCGGCGCGGGTGCCGCGGCCGCCTCGATCTCCTTCAGGTAGTCCCGCGGCAGCTTGTGGTGCGCCGCCCCGCGCAGGATCCTCGCCAGGTACTCCGGCGCCGGGACCAGCGGCTTGGGTTGCGGCGCGGCCACGAACGCCTGCGCCGGCAGCGTGCGTCCATCGGCGGTGTGGACCTCCACGGAGCGGAGGTCGTAGCCCTTCTCGTGCGCCTGCAGGAGGTCAAGCGCCTCCGGCCGCACGCGGTAGGCCACGCCGATCGCGGCGCTGCCGGGCGCGGCCACGAGGTTGGCCTTCCCCGTGCCGTCCTTCGACAGCTTGCGGAAGGAGAAGCGCCAGTCGTTGAGACGGCAGGGAAGCGCCTCCGCGGGCGTCACGCCCCGTTCGCGCATCTGCTCCGGGTCCATGTTGCTGCCGTAGGCGAAGTACCAGAGGTCCTTCGGGGGCTGTGGAGCGCGGGGAGCGCGGGGTGCGCGGGGTGGGCGTCGCATGCCCCAAGTCTAGAGGGGGCGCGACGGCCGCGGTTCCGTGCCGGGCTTGGCGGCGCGGAGCAGCGCCGCGGCCCGCTCCATCGCCGCATCCGGGCCTGCGGATTCGTCGACCGGCACCAGCGGCACCACCGGCCCCAGGTCCAGCGGGTCGCCGCTTGCGCGCAGGAACTGCTTCTGGCAGAACTGCACCACCAAGCCGCTCGCGGGCAGGCGCGCGAACCCCAGTTCCCCCAGGGAGGTGGGGAGGCCGCCGGTCGGCGCGCCCACCGTGGGCATGAGGTCGTAGGTTCGCACGCCGTCGGCGAGCATCATGGCGCTGGAGAACGTGCCGGAGCCGATGAGCAGGCACGCGGGGCCGTCGAACCCGGGGGACGCGCGGCCGTGCCGCTCCGGCTCGTAGCGCTCGGTGAGATCCGAGCCCCACTCGGCGCCGGCGTAGCCGGGCATGCCCAGGGTCAGGCCGATCGGGATCAGCCAGCGCCACGCGGGGCGAACGCTGCACTCGATGGTCCGCACGCCCTCGCGGCTCTTGCGCCACACCACCGCCGCGGTGAACCGGTAGGGCAGATCCGTGACGCGCCGCAGGAGCGCGACGCCCAGGTTGGAGTCGCCGCCGCCGTTCCCGCGGAGGTCCACCACCAGGCCGGACGCCCGCTTCGCGGCCAGGGCCGCCATGCTGGCGTCCAGGAAGCGCTCCCACTGCTCCGCCAGCGTGGTGTTCATGGTGGGGAAGACGATCACGCCGATGCCATCCGCGCGGAGGAGGCAGCGGAAGGGCGCCGCGTCCACCAGCACCTCGGGGGGCGCGGCGGGGGCCGTCGACGCGGCGGCGGGCATCGTGGTCGCGGGTGGCGCGGCGGTCGCGGTCAGCGTTCGCTCACCGGATCCGGAGCCGCGTCCCACGCCGTCCACGCGCAGCTCCGCCACGCCGCCGTCCGGGCGCCGCACCGTCACCGCGAGCGGCGGATCCACTCCCAGGGCCCACATCAGCCCGCGGAAGGAGGTCGCGATGCGCCGGGCCTGGAAGACGGGACTCTCCGCCGGCACCAGGGACTGGAGCCGCGAGATGATCTCCGACGCGGGCTGCCCGCCGATCGCCTGCACGCGATCCCCGGGGGCAAGCCCCTCCTCTCCGCCGCTCACCGCCACCACGAGCAGCTCCGCGCCATCCGGACGGGCGCGGAAGGGGAGGATCCTCCCGCCGCCATCCAGCCACGCGTCCAGGTCCTCCGACGGCACCGTCTGGATCACGTGATCCACGCGGTACGACGCCTGGAGCTCCATGAGAAGCGGCAGGAACTCGCGCCGCGTCATGGGGCGGTCGATGCGGGCCTTCAGGCGTTCGCATGCGGCAAGGACCTGCGAACGCTCCGCGTGCAGGTACGGCGCCGGACACGCCCGCTCATGCAGTCCCACCACCCCGTCCAGGTCCGCTCGCAGCGCCTCCGGCGCGTGCACCTGCGAGATCTCCGCCGGCGTGGCCGGAGGGAACTCGTCGCTGATCGGCTGCCGCAGGAGGGAGGAGGAGCATCCCGCGAGCAGGAGGAGCGCCAGGGCCAGGGCACGCGCCGGGAGCCGGCACGCGAACGCCGCTTCCGCGACGAGCGCTACGGACAGGCGCCCCACGCCGCGAGGAGCGTCCCGAGATCCGCGCCGTCCACCGCGCCGCTGCCGTCCAGGTCCGCGGGGCCGGGCTGACCCCACGCCGCGAGCAGGGAACCGAGGTCCGCGCCATCCACGGCGCCGGAGCCGTCCAGGTCCCCCTGGCAGCTGGAGCCGATGAGCGGGGCCAGGCTGCCTGCGAGCGCCGTCATCTTGGCCTGGTTCACCGTGATCCAGTCGTCGGCCAGGATGCCGCCGGTGTCGCCGCTGTTGGGGTTGAGGCTCCAGTACGTCCAACTCATGCCCTTCTGGTTGCCGGTCAGGTCGCTCTGCCCGTCAAGGTTGAAGTCACCGCCCGCATACGCGAGGAGCGTACTGAGCCACTGCTGGTCGCTCACGGTCTGGAGCTTGGTCCCGAACTCGCCCAGCAGCAGCGGGGCCGTGTTCTCCTGGAACAGGTACCCCCAGAAGCCGTGCCAGACCCCGGGGAGGTTGGCCGGGTAGTTGGGAGCGCCGAACCACGACTGCGCATACACGCTGGCCGGGTAGTCATGCATGGAGTAGACGAGCCTGCCCGGCACGTCCAGCGTCACGGGGTGCGTGGCGGCGGCCATGAGGTTCCCGCCCCACCAGGTGCTCTGGCCGTTGGCCTTCTCCACGCCCTCGACAAAGATGAGCCACTCCGGGTTGGCGGCCAGGATGGCGTTGCCTGCGCGCTCCGCGGCCTCGTTCCAGTCCATCGCCGGCGCGCCCGCGCCCCAGGTGGCGGTGCGCTTCGGCTCGTTGAAGAGATCCGCGCCGATCACGGTGTGGTTCCCCGCGTAGCGGTTGGCCAGCATCACCCAGTCCGCGATCCAGCGCTCCTCCGTCCACGTGCCGCTCCCGGGGATGTACCAGAGGTCCTCGTTGGCGAAGTTGTCGGCGATGGCGGAGTGGCGGTCCAGGATGATCCGCAGACCCAGCACGCCGCACTGATCCACGATCTTGTCCAGCACCTGGATGGGCGAGAGGCCCGCCAGGTCCGGGTTGGCCCAGGTGTTGATGCTGTTCGTGGTGGCACCGGGCTCGAACGCCTGGTTGCACCAGGGGATCCGCAGCGTGTTGAAGCCCAGGTCCTTCACCTGCTGGAGCAGCTCCTTCCAGTTGCGGGTCCACAGGCCGTGCGGCACGTGGGTGCCCGTCTCGAAGCCGAACCAGTTGACGCCGGCGATCCGCACCGGCGTGCCGGTGCCGTCGACGATCTGGTTGCCGCTCGTGGAGAGGGGGCCGCCCGCGGCGAGAGCCGCTGTGCCGCCGCCAAGGAGCGCAGACGCGAGCGCCGCGGCCGCAGTCGCCGCCGGCGCACGAGTGCCGGAGGCGGCCAGGCCGCCCCGGGTCCGGTTCGTGTCATGAAGCATGGGTTCACCTACGCACGCCGGGCCGCCGCGTGTGCCGGAGGGCCGCCTCAGGAGCGCGAACGCCGCTTCCCGGGCCCGCGCAGAGCCTCCACCTCCTGCGCGAGCGCCGCGAGCCGGGCCTGGAGCTCCTCGAGGGACGCGCCGCCGGCAGGGGCGCCGCGGGGCGCGGAGGCCTCCGCATCCGCGGCCGAACGGGGCGCCGCCGGGGTGGCGGGCGCCGCGGCGTTCGCGCCCCCCGGCACGAACGGGGCGACGCCGCGGATGATCTGCGTGAACCAGGAGGCCGCGGCGCTCCTCAGCATCTGCTCGCCCGCCCGGATCAGCAGGTGCGAGAGCTCCGGCGGGAAGGCCGCGAACTTCTCCGGCGTGCGCTCCATGAGCGCCTGCAGCAGCACCAGGTTGGTGATGTCCGCGCCGCTGCGGGCGTCCGAGATGTTCACCGTGCGGCCGGCCGCCACCAGGTCGTAGAGCTCCTCGTGGGTGAGATGGCGGCTCCGGGTCAGGTCGTAGAGCCGCCGGTTGGGGTACTTGCGGATCTGGATGAACTGGGGGTCGCTCATAAGAGGAGTGGTGCGGACGCACAATCAGTATCGGCTGGCCGGCCTGTTCGCACACGGCGGCAATGTGAGTCCAATAATACCATCCCTCCCCAAGAATCGCAGTCTCGTCCATTGTGCGAACGCACAAAATCATGTTGACGATGCACAATGACGATGGTATCGTCCACCCCATGAGCACCAACGCCGCCAACACCGCCAACACCGCCTCCACCTCCGCCCGCACCGCCAACGGCACCTCCTGCTGCGGCGGCACTTCTGCCGCCGGCGCCGCCGAGAGCTGCTGCAGCAGCGCCGCGGACGCCTTCAAGGCCGGGCTCGAGGCCAACCAGAAGCTCTTCAACTCCATGACCAGCGCGTTCACCACCGCGGTCAACGAGATGACCGCCAAGGCGTGGAACCCCGCCATGAACAACCCCTTCGCCGCGTCCTTCGGCACGCTGCCGGCGTCGTTCGAGCGGATGACCAAGGCGATGAACACCCTGGTGGATGCCAACGCCCGCTTCGCGAGCGAGTGCAACGCCCTGGTGATCGACGCGATGCGGGCCAACGCCCGCACGCTGGAGCGCGCCGGCACCGTGATGCTGGGTCAGCTGACCGGCAAGGCGGGCAAGCCCGTCGCCGACGCCACCCGCGAGATCATGGATGAGTGCGGCGCCTTCGCCACCCAGACCTCCGAGCGTCTCAGCCGCATGAACGGCGAGCACCTCCGCCAGGTGACGCAGGTCATGGAGCAGGTGACGGCCCGCGCCTGAGGCGCGGCCGCACCGGAGCCTCCCATGGCCCAGCAGCACGGCGCAGACGGCGCTTCGGCGGGCGGGCAGCCGCCCGTCGATCCCATCACCGGCTTCTGGCGGGACGTGATGGCCCGCTCCGCGGCCGCCGCGGGCGGGGCCGCGGCCGCAGCTCCCGGTGCAGGGTTCGGCATGCCCGGGTTCGGGCCCGGGTTCAACCCCGCCGCCGGTTTCGCCGCGCCCGGCGCGGGGATGCCCTTCGGCGCCGGGGCCGCCGCGTTCACGCCGGACGCGCTGCGCCGCATGCAGGGCGCGTTCTTCGACGCGATGGCCCAGTACGCGGAGCAGTACATGCGGACGCCGCAGTTCCTGGAGGCGATGAAGCGCTCCATGGACCAGTCGCTCCAGTTCCGGCGCCAGATGGATGACTTCCTGAAGACCAACATGGCCTCGGCGTTCGAATCCGCAAGCGGCGGAGCGACCTCCGAGATCCTCGGCGCCATCCGCCAGTCCACCTCCCAGCTCCAGGCCCACATCGACGAGCGCCTGGCCGCGATGGAGGCCCGGATCGGGCGGCTGGAGCGGGGCACTCCCGCGCGGGAGTCCGCGGCCCGGGAGACCCCGGCCAAGGGAGCCGCCAAGCGACGCTGACTGCGCGGCCCGCGCCGCGCCCATCCAACACGGAGCCTGACCGAATGAGCGCCAAGTCCACTTCTCCGCCGGAACCGGTCGACGTCATGCAGGCCTGGCAGGCGGAGTGGACGGCGCTCCAG
Source organism: Phycisphaerales bacterium (assembly GCA_046350535.1). Classification (GTDB taxonomy): domain Bacteria; phylum Planctomycetota; class Phycisphaerae; order Phycisphaerales; family SM1A02; genus VGXK01. The sequence continues at coordinate 2,469,001 of JAXMAG010000001.1, read as the reverse complement.
CGCAAGATGGCCGCCCTCCCCAAGGTGATGGAGGCGGCCATGAACGCCCGCAAGGGCGCCACGCCGCACGACGTGGTGATGACCGAGGCGCCGGTCCGCCTCCTCCGCTACACGAGCGATTCGCCCCGCCGCCACGCGACGCCCGTCCTCTTCGTGTTCGCGCTGGTGAACCGCCCGTACGTGCTGGATCTCCTCCCGCACAAGAGCGTGGTGCGCCAGTTCCTGGACGCCGGCTTCGACGTCTACATGATCGACTGGGGCGTGCCCTCTCCCGCGGACGCGTCCAAGACGATCGCCGACTACGTGGAGGGCCACCTCCATCGCGCGGTGGAGCGCATCCGCAGCCTCACGGGCGCCCCGCAGGTGAACCTGGTGGGCTACTGCATGGGCGGCACCATGGCCGCGATGTACACCGCGTTCCACCAGGAGCTGGTGCGCAGCCTCATCCTGATGGCGGCGCCCATCGACTGGTCCAGCCGCGAGTCGCTCCTCCTCACCTGGACGGATCCGCGCTACTTCGACGTGGACGCGGTGGTGGACACCTTCGGCCTCATTCCTCCGGCGTTCCTGGGGAACTCGTTCGCGCTCCTGAAGCCCGTTGCCAACACCTTCCAGAAGTGGCAGGGGTTCTACGACAAGATGGAGGACGAGCAGTTCCTCGAGGACTTCTTCGCCATGGAGGTGTGGAGCAACGACAACATCCCCATCAGCGGCGAGGTCTATCGCGACTTCGTCAAGTACGGCTTCCAGCAGAACCTGCTGGTGCAGGGCCGCTTCCCGGTGGGCGGGCGACACGTGGACCTGGGGCGCATCACCTGCCCGGTGCTGAACCTCACCGCGGATGCGGATCACCTGGTGCTGCCCTGCCAGAGCACCGTCCTGAAGGATCACGTGGGGAGCCGCGACTTCACGCACATGAGCGTGAAGGCGGGACACATCGGATTGAGCGTGGGATCCCGGGCCCACAAGGAACTCTGGCCCAAGGCCACCGCCTGGATGGCGGAGCGCTCTGAGCCCGTGGACGCAGGATAAGGAGACAAGTGCCGTGGTTGATCTCTCGAAGCGTGTGGCCGTCATCACCGGCGGTGCCAGCGGCATCGCCCGCGCCGTCGCCCGCCAGCTGGGTCGCGAAGGCATCCGGGCCGTGGCCCTGGCGGACATGTCCGAGGCCGTGGAGAACGTGGCCCGTGAAATCAACACGGAACTGGGGCGCGAATGCGTCCTGGCCTTCCGCGGCGACGTCACGGACCGCGCGTTCCGCGCCTCCGTCTTCACCGAGCTGAAGCGTCGCTTCGGCGGCGTGCAGATCTGCGTCCCCGCGGCGGGCATCGTCCGCGACGGCCTGGCGGTGAAGGTGGACAAGGCCACCGGCGGCGCCAAGCTCTACGCGCAGGACCTCATGGAGAAGACCATCGCGGTGAACCTGGTGGCCGCCGCGTACTGGGCCATGGAGACCGTGGCCAGCGTCGCGGAGCAGCGGGCGGCCGCGGGCCTCGGCGGCTGGAAGGGCGGCGAGGAGGTTCAGGGTGAGGTGGTCTTCATCGGCTCCATCTCCTCCGCCGGCAACAAGGGCCAGATCGCCTACGCCGCCACCAAGGCGGGCCTGGAGGGGGTCCAGTCCACGCTGGCCAAGGAAGCCATCTACTACGGCGTGCGCGTGGCCATCGTGCACCCCGGCTTCACGGACACGCCGATGGTGCAGGCCATGGACCAGGGCATCATCCGCGAACACGTCCTGCCGCGCACGCAGCTCGGCCGGCTCCTGAAGCCGGAGGAGGTGGCGGACGCCATCGTGTTCATGATCCGCAACCCCGCGGTGAGCGGGGCGCTCTGGGCGGACGCGGGCTGGCATCCCGCCGCCTGAGCCCGGAGCGACGCCGGACGCCGGGGATCCCGCCCGCGAACGGTCGCGCCCGTGCCGAGGCGGACCGGCGGTAGACTCCCCGCCCCGACGCGTCGGTGGGGTGGCCGATGGGCTGCGCCGGCGCTCATTCAAGGAGCGTCAAGATGCTTCCCCTCGAAGGACGTGTGGCTCTGGTGACCGGTGCTGGACGCGGGATCGGACGGGCCATCGCGCTCGCGCTGGCCCAGCAGGGTGCGGACCTGGCCATCAACTACGCCCACAACGACAAGGCCGCGGAGGAGGTCCGCGACGAGATCCGCCGCATGGGCCGCCGGGCGGAGCTCTTCAAGTGCAACATCGCGGACGACAACGCGGTGCACGCCATGGGCGAAGCCATCCGCAAGGTCTTCCCGCGGGTGGACGTGCTGGTGAACAACGCGGGCATCACCCGCGACAAGACGTTCATGAAGATGACCCACGTGGAGTGGGACGAGGTCCTCAACGTGAACCTGAAGGGCCCGGTGCAGATGACGCACCTCTTCCTGCCGCAGATGGTGGAGAACGCCTGGGGGCGCGTGATCAACATCACGAGCGTCATCGGGCAGATGGGCAACTTCGGCCAGGCCAACTACGCCGCCGCCAAGGGTGGCCTGGACGCCTTCACCAAGAGCGTCGCCCGGGAGGTGGCCCGGAAGGGTGTCACCGTGAACTGCGTGGCGCCCGGCTTCATCCGGACCGACATGACCGCGGCCGTCCCGGAGAAGGCCATGGAGCACATCAAGACCATCACGCCCATGGGCCGCATGGGGGAGGCGGAGGAGATCGCGCAGGTGGTGGCCTTCCTGGCTTCCCCGGCCGCGTCCTTCGTCACGGGGCAGGAGATCGGCGTCAACGGCGGCCTTTACATGTAGCGGGAGAGAAACGCTCGGCTGGGTAAGCTGCCGGTCCGGGGCCGGCGCGTCGCGCGACGCGGATCTGGCTCGCGGAGATCCTCGTTTCAAGGAGATTCCATGAACAGTTCGCTTCGTTCGCTTCGCATCCTGTCGGTCTGTTGCGCGTCCGTCGCCGCGTCCATCGCGCTCGCCCAGTCCGGGGGTCAGGGTGGCGCGCCCGCCAAGCCCGCGGCCCCGGCCAAGCCGGCCGCCGGCGCCCAGCAGGGCGGCGCTCCCGCCGGTCCCGGCGGCATGGAGATGACCCCCGAGATGCAGGCCTGCATGGAGGCCGCCAAGCCCGGCCCGATGCACGCGTGGCTGGCGGAGGGGATCGGAACCTGGAACGGAAAGACCAGCATGTGGATGGCGCCCGGCACGGATCCGATGATGAGCGAGTGCGTCACCACGATCACCGGCATGATGGATGGGCGCTTCGTGGCGTGCAGCACCACCGGCGAGATGCCCGGCATGGGCACCTTCACCGGCATGGGCTTGAACGGCTTCGACAACGTCTCGCAGAAGTTCCAGGGCACCTGGTGCGACAACATGGGCACCGGCATGATGTTCGGGACCGGCGAACTCTCGAAGGACGGCAAGGTCCTCACCTGGACCTTCACCTACAACGATCCCATGACCAAGAAGCAGGCCATCATGCGCGAGGTCGACACGCGCTCCGGCCCCAACGCCATGAAGCTCGAGATGTTCGGGACGGATCCGGCGAGCGGCAAGGAGTTCAAGATGATGGAGATCGCCTACACCCGCGCCGCGAAGGGCGCCGCGCCGGCCGCGGGCGCCGCCACCGGTGGGCGAACGCTCGCCGCGCCGGCGACGAAGCCGGCGGGTGCTCCCGCCGGTCGCTCCGCGCCGGCTGGCGCTCCGACCAACACCGCCCCCGCGGGCGGCACCGGCCGCTGAACCTGGCTTGACACGCCGCCCGCCGCACCGTCGGCGGGGGCGGACGGACGACTCTCCGCGGCGGCCCCCCGCACCTTCGGGGGCCGCCGCGTTCTTTTGATCGTTCCTTGAATGGAGCTTGGCCCGCACACAAGCGTCGAACGTTGCCGCACGGCACACGATGCTTGCCGCGATCTTTCCAAAGGGAACATTGACCGAGCCACGGGCGGCGGTACCCTTCGGGCATGACTCACCGCCTCCGTCGTGGCCGCTCCGCCGGCCGGGTTTCGTTCGCGCTCTCCGGTCTGGCGTCCGCGGCGGCCGTGCTGCTCTGCCTGGAGACGCATGCCGCGCCGCCACAGGTGATCTTCCTTCCCGCCGGCAGCGCCGCGTACAGCGTCTCCGACGATGGCAACGTGGTGGTGGGCGTCACCAGCAGCGCCGGATTCCGCTGGACCGCGGCGGAGGGCTACAAGACGCTCGTCGGTCCCGCCGCCAGCGGGGGCGCGCTGGTGGCCGTCTCCGGTGACGGCCTCCAGGTGGCCACGGACGTGAACGACGCCAACGGCAAGCTGCACGCGGCCCGCTGGCTCGGCGGCGCCGCGTGGGACCAGCTGCCGGCGTTCGTCTCCTGCGATGCGTTCCTCCTGAACGCCTACGACCTGAACAACGCCGGCGACGTGGTGGTGGGGCTCGCGTGGGTCACGGGCTGCCAGGCCCACGCGTTCCGGTGGGACCCGGTGAACGGCACGGTGGACATGGGCACCACGGTCCCGGGCCGCTCCAGCCGCGCCAACGCGGTGGACGGCAGCGGGAACGTCATCGTGGGCTGGCAGGATCAGACCAACGGCCAGCGCCGCGGCGCCCGCTGGGAGAACCTCATCCAGAAGTACATCCCCAACTACGTCGCCCCCAACAACACGTCGTACCAGGTGGGCGAGGCGCTCGGCGTGAACGACGACGCCTCCTCCATCGTGGGCTACAACGTCTTCGGTCTCTCCGGCGGCAACGCGTGGCAGTGGCGCTCGTCCACCAACCAGGTCACGCTCCTTCCGCAGCTTTCGGGCTTTGGCGGCCAGGCGGCGCTCGCCAACGACGTGACGCTGGACGGCACCACGGTGGTGGGCACCACCGGCGGCATCCCCATCGGTCGCAGCGCCATCATCTGGAAGAACGGCGTGGCCCAGAATCTCAAGGCCTACATCGAGTCCCAGGGCGGCAGCATCGCGCCGTACACCTCGCTCGGGACGGCGATGGCCATCACGCCGGACGGCCGCACCATCGTCGGCTGGGGGGCGGGCGCCGGCCAGCCTGCGGGCTGGATCGTGCGCTTCCCGGCGCCGTGCCCTGCGGACCTCAACGGCGACGGCGTCGTGAACGGCGCGGACCTGGGCATCATGCTGGGTGCGTGGGGCAGCGCGGGCGGCGCCGCGGACGTGGACGGAAGCGGCACCGTGGATGGCGCGGACCTCGGCACGCTCCTGGGCAACTGGGGCGATTGCCCCGCCTGACCTGCGCCGCTACCCGCGGGCCGAAGCCGGCAGCCGCGACTCAAGCCAGGCTCCGATGGCGTGGGGGGCGCCGGCGGCGGCGATGATGCCGTCGGGCCTCACCAGGACGCCCTCGGTGTCGCGCAGCCGCAGGGCCGCGTGGAGGCCGCCGGCGCCGTCGGCGCCCGCCGTGCCGTCCGCGCCGGCTCGAGGCAGCGTTCGCATGCGAAGCGGCCGGCTGCCGAACCTGGACGGCCACGCGGCGCGATCCGCGCCCGGCATCAGGAGGAGCGTCCCCATGGAGTCCGCGGCGTCGTCGCGGCTCCAGCGCAGGAGATCCGTCGCAGGACGGACGGCGCCCGCGGGACCGATGGCCGCATCGGGGAAGGCGTGCCCCGGCACCGCGCCGTGCGAACCCTCCGCCGCGCCGGCGAGCGGCCCGTCGAGGTAGCGAACGTCGTCCTCCGTGAGGGCATCCGCCACGTGGCGCCGCACGGCCGGCACGCTGAGCGCAAGAGACATGGCCATGCCGCGCAGTTGCCGCGCCACCGGGTTCGTGAGCATCCCTGCGCGGAGCATGCGGCCGCTCATGCGGAGCACGCCCGCGGCCACCGGGTGACGCTCGTCGTGGTAGCTCCGCATGAGCGGCGCGCCGCCGCACCCCTGGCAGGCGAGCGCCACCTTCCACGCCATGTTGGCGGCATCCTGGATGCCGGTGTTCATGCCCTGTCCGCCGGCGGGGCTGTGCACGTGGGCGGCGTCCCCCGCCAGCAGCACTCGCCCGTGCACGTACTGGGGCACCTGCCGCTCGTTGACGCGGAAGTCCGCGAGCCAGTGCGAACGCAGGAGCCGCCACTGCAGGCGCGTGCGGGCGTGGATGGCGGCCTGGACGTCCTCCAGCGTGGGGTCCCGGCGCGGCGCATCCACCGGCACCGGACCGCCATCGATGATCACCCGGTGTCGCCCCGCGCCGATGGGGAAGATGGCCACTGCGCCGTCGCCGGAGCCGCTGATGTACACCCACCCGGGTTCGACGGTGCGCTCCTCATCGCGGGTCGAGGCGTGCGGGTTGACGCCGCTGCGCACCTCCGCCTCCACGTCCGCCAGCAGCCAGCGGCGGGGGAGGGACTCTCCCGGGAACTCCGCCCCCAGCGTGTGCCGCACCGTGGAGTGGGCGCCGTCGCAGCCCAGGAGCCACGGCGTGCGCACCTGCTCCGGCCCGCGCGGCCCCTCGAGCGCCGCCGTGACCCCGTCCGCCGCGGCGGTGAAGCCGCGGAGCGCCGTGCGCCGCTCCACGCGCACGCCGAGCGCTTGGAGCGCCTCCACGAGCGTCCGCTCCACCTCGGACTGCGGGATCAGGACGCCCGGCGGCAGGGCGTGGGCGCTGCCCTCCAGCGGCAGTTGCGTCAGGAACGCTCCCGCGTCCAGGAAGCGGGCGCCGCGGATCAGGAGGCCGCGGGTGGCGAACGTCTCCGCGGGCACGAACGGATCGAGCGCGAGCAGCGAGCGCCGCCACAGCACCAGGGCCTTCGAGAGCTGCGTGGGCGATTCGTTCTGGTCGATGATGCGGACCGGCGTGCCGAAGCGGGCAAGGAGGAGCGCGGCCGTCAACCCCACGGGGCCGGCGCCTGCCACGAGGACCGGAGTGTCTGGCATCGCCGGATCGTAGCGGCGGACGGGCCCGCCGTAGACTCGCCGGCGGTGCTGGCGCGATGACGATGCAGCTTCTCATCCTGGCGTGCAGCGGCGCGGTGGGCTGCGCGGCGCGGGTGGCGACGCGGGACTGGCTGCTGCGGCGGCGCGTGGCCCCGTGGTGGTCCATCCTGGTGGTGAATCTGCTGGGCGCGGCGGCGATGGGGGCGGCGGCCGGGGCGGCGCTGCGCGTGACGGCCGCCGCCGCCCAGGACGCGGCCGCGGACCCGGCGTTCCCGCGCTCCCTCATCCAGGTGGCGATGGGGTTCCTGGGCGGCTGGACCACCTATTCCGCGTTCGCGATGGATGTCCTCTCTCTCTGGCTGCGCGGGCGGCGCCGCGGCGCGGTGGTCCTGTGGGCCGCCACCATCGGTGGCTCGCCGCTCCTCGCGCTTGCGGCGATGCGGCTCGCATCCGCAGGGATCGGAGGCGCCCCGTGAGCGCGGACGGACGCATCGGGCTGCCGGAGGGGCCGCCGGGACCGTTCGCATGCGCCATGCTGGCCCTGGCGGGCGGTCTCGCCGGTTCGGCCCTCCGCGGCGGGTGCGAATGGCTCGCGGTCGCGCTCGACCTCGCCCCGTGGGTGGCCCGCGCCGCCGTCAACGTGACCGGCGCGTTCGCGATCGGCGTCCTGGTGGCGCGGATCGCGCTCCTGGATGACCGCGGCGCGCCGGCGGGCGTGCCCTCCCGGCGCCGCGGCGTCGAGCACCTCCTGGGCGCGGGTCTGCTCGGCGGCTACACCACGGTGAGCGGCTTCGCCCTGGACGCCGCCGCCGCGGTGGCAGCCTCGAACCTGGCCCGCGCGGCCACCATCATGCTCGTCGACGGCGGCGTGGGGATCGCGGCGGTGGGGCTCGGTTTCGCCATGGGAATGGCGTGGCGCCGGCGGCTGGACCGGGCCGCGCACCTGCGTCGACCGGCGTGACGGCCCCTCAGCGGTTGAAGGGGAACTCGTTCACCCAGTGGAACCCGCGTCCCAGGAGCTGCGTCTCCTCCGGCGGGATGCGGCGGAGCGTGAACGTGGTGCCCCCGTCCGGGAGCTCCGTGGTGACCACCCAGCCCTTCTCGCCATCCGCCCGCGCGTCCACCGGCGTGGCGGTGCCTCCGGTGACGAATGAGAAGCGGAGCTGGCCGTCCTTCCGATCGCGCCCCACCCAGAATCGCTGCGTGGTTCCATCGCCGCGGAGCACCGTCGCGGAGCCGCGGAGGTCGAACGCCGCCTGCACCCACCGCGCCTCCGCCGCCACCGGCTGCCCATCCGTGCGCGCGAACGCCTCCACGCGATAGAGCCCGTCGAACGGATCCGGCGTCTTCCACGGGCCGATCAGCCGCATCATCTCCGGTCCCTGGGCCGCAGGGATCACCACCAGCATCCAGACGAACGCCAGCTTCAGGAGTCCCCGGCACCACGCGCGGACCCGGCCGCGCGGGCCGGGCGGGCGCAGCACCCGCGGCGGCGCCGGAAGGTTCAGGACCAGGACGCACATCAGCCGCATGGCATCCGGCGCCGCCAGCACCAGCGACGCCAGCAGCAGGTGCGACGAGAGGAGCTTGACCGGCACGTCGTAGCAGAAGTTGAGCGCCACCACGTTGGACAGCACGCCCGCGCAGACGAGGGCGCCCAGCGTGGTGGTGCGGCGCCAGAGGAGGAGCACGCCGCCGAGGATCTCCGCGATCCCCGCCATCATCTGGTACGGCGTGCTGGCGCCCATGAAGGCCCAGAGGATCCCCATCGGGGACGCATCCCCGAAGCGCTCCATCAGCCGCGAGGGCCCCGGCACGGGGAACTGGAGCGGGTAGGCCTTGTGCCAGCCGTAGCCGAGGAGGATCGCCGCGAGCCAGTAGCGGATGTAGGTGCGGAAGCGGTCCGTCGCCCGCAGGGAGACCGGGCGGAAGCGGGCCAGCGCGCTCCACGCCAGCGCCGCCGCCGCGGCGAGAATCAGGAGGAGCGCCTCTTCGCACCAGTTCCAGGTGGTGTCGCCGCTTCCGTTGGGGAGCGTGTCCGGCGCAGCGCCCAGCACGGAGCGGCCGAACCACTGCACCAGATGCTGCCACGGCTGCTTGATCTCGTAGACCTGCATCCGGATGCCCGGGATCATGCCCAGCGGGAACGGCAGGGCGTAGAAGACCATCCAGGCGATCAGGAAGCGCAGGAGGAGGTTCGCCACCGGGCCGCGGATGGGCGGCGCGGTGGCGTGGGGCGCGTCCGGCGCGGCGGCGTGGAGCGCGTCCGGGGGCGCGGCGGCGGTTGGGGCGTGTTCGCGCTCCAGCACCCGCATCTCCGTGGCGTCCAGGAAGCGGGCCGCAAGCGCCGCGGAGGGCACCATGCAGGAGTCGCGGCGGCCGAACCAGCGGTAGCGGTTCCGCGCCACCCACGCGTAGAGGCGGTCGCGCAGGCCGCGCGGCAGGATGCGGCCGGCCGCGGCCAGGGACCAGGGGAAGCCCAGTCCGGACGCGATGCGGAGCGCCGCCTCCGAGCGCACGTGCACGCCCCCCGCGTCCACCACCACGATGCTGTCCGGCAGCGGGCCCGCGGCCCCGGCCTCCCGCAGGAGCGACTCCGCAGCGGCGGACTGGAGCGAGGCGAAGCGGAAGCGGGCCCGCCGGTCGCGCTCGATCACCCACGTCACCGCCGCGTTGCAGAGGTTGCAGACGCCGTCGAAGAGGATCACCGGCCCGTCCGCCGGGCTGCGAGCGTCAGGCGTCATCCTCGGTCTCCGCCCATGGACACCAGCGTAGCCGGGATGAGCGAGCAATGGTCCGCGTTGGCGGCGGAGTACGCTTGCCGCGGAGACGCATGTTCGAGTCCGCCGAGATCGGCCATTCCCTGGACAAGCCCACCTACAGGCGGCGCGAACCGCGCCTGCGCCGCGCCCTCCTGGAGGCCCAGTCGGAGCTGCTGGAGCGGCGGGCGTTCCCGGTGGTGGTGCTGGTGAACGGCGTCGACGGCGCGGGCAAGGGCGAGACGGTGAACCTCCTGAACGAGTGGATGGATCCGCGGCACATCCACACCTCCGCGTTCGGGGCCCGCACGCAGGAGGAGCGCGATCGGCCGGAGATGTGGCGCTTCTGGAGGGCGCTCCCGCCCCGGGGCCGCATCGGCATCCTCTTCGGCTCCTGGTACACGGACCCCATCCTGGAGCGGGTGATGGGGCACGACAAGCGCTCCGTCTTCGAGCGGCGCCTGGAGCGCATTCGGCGCTTCGAGCGCATGCTGGCGGCGGAGGGCGCGGTGGTCCTGAAGCTCTGGTTCCATCTGTCGCACAAGGCCCAGGAGCGGCGCCTGCGGAAGCTGTCGCGGAGCCGCCGCACCGCGTGGAAGGTGACGGAGGATGACTGGAAGCGCTTCCGCCACTACCACGAGTTCGTCGAGGTCTGCGCGGAGGCCCTGCGGCGCACCAGCTCCGCGGAGGCGCCGTGGCACGTGATCGAGGGTTCGGACGCCAGGTACCGCTCCATCACCGCGGGATCGCTCCTTCTCTCCGCGATGCGGAGCCGGCTGGAGGGCGCGGCGCCCACTGTCGCGGGGGCGGCGCCGCCTCCGGCCCCGGCGGTGGACGGCCGGACGCTCCTGGCCACGCTGGCGCCGCGCGCCCGCACCACCGTCGCGGAGTACGAACGCCGGCTGGAGCGCCTGCAGGCCCGCCTGAACGAGGCGATGCGCGGCGGGACCATGCGCCGCCGTTCGCTGGTCCTGGTCTTCGAGGGCATGGACGCGGCCGGGAAGGGCAGCACCATCCGGCGCGTGACGCGGGCGATGGACGCCCGCTTCTTCCGCGTCATCCCGGTGGCGGCGCCGACGGACGAGGAGCGGGACCAGCCGTACCTGTGGCGCTTCTGGCGGCACCTGCCGGAGCCCGGTCACTGCGCCATCTTCGACCGCTCCTGGTACGGCCGCGTGCTGGTGGAGCGCGTGGAGGGCTTCTGCCGGCAGACCGACTGGATGCGGGCCTACGACGAGATCAACGACTTCGAGTCCCAGCTCGCGGACGCCGGCGCCGTGGTGGCCAAATTCTGGCTGGCGGTGAGCCCGCAGGAGCAGCTGCGGCGCTTCAAGGCCCGGCAGGGGACGGCGCACAAGCGCTTCAAGATCACGGACGAGGATTGGCGCAACCGGCGCCGTCGCCCCGCGTACGACCAGGCGGTCTGCGACATGGTGGACCGGACCTCCACGGAGACCGCGCCGTGGCAGCTCATCGCCGCGGACGACAAGCACGGCGCCCGGCTGGAGGTGCTCGAACGGCTCTGCCGCGTGGTGGAGCGGGCGGAGTGACCGCGCACCGCGGCGCCGGGTACGCTCGCCGCGCATGCCACCTGCCGTTCCGCCGGAAGTTCGCGTCGAGGGACTCTGCAAATCCTTCGGCGGGAAGCCCGTCCTCCAGAACGTGAACCTGGAGGTGCCCCGCGGGGCGCTTCTGGCCATCGTGGGCGGCTCCGGCTGCGGCAAGACGGTCCTCCTGAAGCACGTCACCGCCCACTTCCATCCGGACGCCGGCCGCGTCTGGGTGGCTGATCACGAGGCGGAACCCGGACCGGACGGCGCCGCGCCGCTCTGCGACGTGACCGCGACCGACGACCTGGACCTGGACCGCCTGCGGGTCCACTGGGCGGTGGTGTTCCAGCGCAACGCCCTCCTCACCGGGGACGTCTTCCACAACCTGGCCGTCCTGCCGCGGGAGCTGAAGCGGCTGCCGGACGAGGCCATCCTCCCTATGGCGCGCAAGGCCCTGCTGGACGTGGGACTGGACCCGGACCTCGTGATGCACCGGGACCGGGAGCAGCTCTCCGGCGGCATGGCCAAGCGCGTGGCCATCGCGCGGGCGCTCGTCATGGATCCGGTGCTGGTGCTCTACGACGAGCCCACCTCCGGCCTGGATCCGGAGATGTGCGCCCAGATCCACGGCCTCATCCGCAGCACCCACGAGGCCCAGCCGGCGCTCGCCGCCCGCAAGGCCGGCGTGGTCCGGACCAGCGTCGTGGTGACGCACGACACGGAACTCCTGCGCCGCCTGGAACCGCGGATCGTGATGCTCCACGGCGGCGGCGTTCTCTTCGACGGGCCGTTCGAACGCTTCATCCAGAGCGACGACCCGCACATCCGTCCCTACATCGCCCAGATGCCGCTCCTGCACCAGCGGGACGCGGACCGGAGCTGACTCCATGCCCACCGCCTCCCGCGCGAACCCGTCCCCGGCGCTCCGCGCCGCCGCCCCGCTCCGCCGCCTGGCCGCGGCCGCGCTCGCCGCGTTCGCCATCGCGTCCGCGCTGCACGCCGGGCCCGAGCGGCCCTCCGGAGAGCGCCTCCGCCCGCCCGCGGTGCCGCTCGTCTGCCACGATCCCTACTTCAGCATCTGGTCCGCCGCGGACCGACTCACGGACGCCTGGCCCACGCACTGGACCGGCCGCCCGCACGCGATGCAGTGCATGATCCGCGTCACGCGCCCGGGCGCGGCGCCGGCCACCTACAGGCTGCTGGGCGTGAAGCCGGAGGCGGTGCCGGCGCTTCCGCAGACCTCGCTCCAGGTCACGGCCACCACCACCACCTGCGGCTTCCGCGGGAACGGCCTTGAGGTGACGCTCTCCTTCTGCTCTCCGCTCCTTCCCAACGACCTGGAACTGCTCTCCCGGCCGGCCACCTACGTCACCTGGACCGTGGCCACCACGGACGGTGGCCGCGCGGACGTGGACGTGCACTTCGACCTGGTGGGAGAGGTGGCCGTGGACTCGCCGGCGCAGGAGGTGACGTGGTCCCTCGAGGACTGGAAGGACGCGGGACTCGTCGCAGGCCGCATCGGCTCGCAGTCGCAGGCGGTGCTGGCCCGCAAGGGCGACGACCTCCGGATCGACTGGGGCTGGGCGTACCTCGCGGCGCCCGCCGCCGCGGGGACGACGCTGGTGGCGGCGCCCGCGGATCTCGCGCGGAGCGCGTTCGCAGGCGGGAGCGATGCGCCGCTCCTCCAGGGCACCGGCCCGCGCCGCGCGGACGACGGCTGGCCGGCGCTCGTGCTCACGGCGTCGCTTCCGGGCGTGACCGCGGAGGGCGCCACCACCTGGGCCATCGTGGCCTACGACGACCTGGTGAGCATCCAGTACTTCGACGCCAGGCTCCGGCCCTTCTGGCGCCGCCACGGGAAGGACGCGCGGGGCATGATCATGGACGCGGCGAGCGAACGGCGCCGCGTGCTGGCGCTCGCCGGCGCCTTCGACGCCTCCCTCCAGGCGGACCTGGAGGCGCGGGGCGGCGCCCGCTACGCGGAGCTGGCGGTCCTGGCCTGGCGGCAGGCGATCTGCGCCAACAAGCTGGTCGCGGACGCGAACGGCAAGCCGCTCCTCTTCCCCAAGGAGAACTTCAGCAACGGCTGCATCGGCACCGTGGACGTGATCTACCCCATGTCGCCGCTCTTCCTGGCCATGGGCCCGGATCTCACGCGGGCCATGCTCATCCCGGTGCTGGACTATGGCGGAAGTCCGCGCTGGACCTTCCCCTTTGCCCCGCACGACCTGGGGACCTACCCGCAAGCGACGGGCCAGGTCTACGGCGGCGGCGAGAAGACGGCGGAGAACCAGATGCCGGTCGAGGAGTCCGCCAACCTCATCCTCCTGGTCGCGGCCGCGAGCCGTGCGGATGGGAGCACGGACCTCATGGAGCGGGCGTGGCCGGCGCTCTCCAGGTGGGCGGCCTACCTGCGGGAGAAGGGCTACGACCCGGAGAACCAGCTCTGCACGGACGACTTCACGGGCCACCTGGCCCACAACGTGAACCTCTCGGCCAAGGCGATCCTCGCCCTGGGCGCATACGCATGGATGCTGGAGGCCCGCAGGGATCCCGCGGCCCGCGAGTGGCGTGCGGAGGCGGAGCGGATGGCGGCACGCTGGGTGAAGGAGGCGGCGGACGCGCCCGCGGCCCCGGGCGCGCCGGACGCGGCGGCCACGCCGCCCACGCGACTCGCGTTCGACAAGCCCGGCACCTGGAGCCAGAAGTACAACCTGGTGTGGGACGACATCCTGGAGCTGGGACTCTTTCCCGCGGCGGTGAAGGCGCGGGAGGTGGCGTGGTACCGGCGCGCGCAGCAGCCGTTCGGGCTCCCGCTCGACAGCCGCGCAGACTTCACGAAGACGGACTGGACCCACTGGTCCGCCACGCTGAGCGGGCGGCGCGAGGACTTCGAGGCGCTGGTGGAGCCGCTGTGGCGGAACGCCGACGAGACCCCCGACCGCGTGCCGCTCTGCGACTGGGTGAAGACGCGCGAGCCGCGGAAGATCAACATGATCGCGCGGCCGGTGGTGGGGGGGTACTTCCTGCCGCTGCTCCAGGATCCCGCGACCTGGGCGCGGTGGCGGAAGTTCGGGTCTCGGGAGGCGGGTCCCGCCTCCGGATGGGCTCCGCTGCCGCTGGCGGTGCCGGCGCCGTAGGACGTAAATACATGGCATGAATTAGTTTGCGCCTCTCTTGACGGGGACCGCGTGAAATCACCATTACTGGAGTAAAACCTCCAGATATCTGCTATAGTTCGCGCATCAGGAGGACCCCGTGTCTCACCCGATCGCGACAGCTGAGACCCGCCGGAACACCGCAACGGCGACGCAGGTGCGGGGACGCGAGGCCAGGGCCGTCATCCTGGCGCTCGGATGCTGCGGAGCTGCCGCGGCCGTCGGCCTTGGCGCCAACCTTGCGGGCATCCAGCTCTCCCGCTGGTCCACGCCCAATCCCTTCCTGGAGGAGGAGCGACGCATCGCGGCGCTTCCGCGCCTTCCATCCATCGACGCCACTGTGGTGGCGCGAGGGAGGATGGCGTTCCTGACGACGTGCGCGTCCTGCCACGGTCCGGAGGGACGGGGGATGAAAGGCCTGGGCAAGGACCTCGTGACGAGCGAATTCGCGGCCTCGCGCGACGACTCGTCGCTCGTGGCGTTCCTGAAGGTGGGGCGCGCCGCCAACGACCCCCTGAACACGACGGGAGTGCTCATGCCCCCAAAGGGTGGGGCTGCCCAGCTCGCGGACTCCGACCTCGCCGACATCGTTGCCTTCATTCGTGTGCTCCACGATCCCCGCCGCGTCGCTCCGGACGAGCTGGCCGCGGCGGAAGCCGCGATGGCCGCTGCTGAGCAGCGCGCCGCTGAAGCCCGCCGCGCCGCCCGCCTTGCGGCGGCGGCGTCAGCCGGATCCGGAGCAGGGGCCGTTCAACAAGGGAGCGCGGCTCCTGCGGTTCAGGACGAAGATCCGGAGTGGATCTCGTTCGGGCGCGAGGCGTTCGTGGCCAGTTGCTCCTCCTGCCATGGCCCGGATGCAAAGGGCATCAAGGGAAGCGGGAAGGATCTGACCACGAGCGAGTTCGTCGCTGCCCAGAGCGAGGAGGCGCTCATCGCGTTCGTGAAGAAGGGGCGCCCCTCCGGAGACCCGCTCAACACCACCAAGGTGGACATGCCGCCCAAGGGTGGCAACCCGGCGCTGAGCGACGAGAAGCTCGAAGCCATCGCCTCGTATCTCAAGTCCCTGCAGAAGGAGAAGAAGCCATGACCACCGTCCGAACGCCACTTCGCCTGGCAGCCACTGCGGCACTCCTGCTGGCCGGCGCCAGCCTGGTGCTGGCCGCGTCGCCGGTGCCCGGACCCGTCCAGGATGGGAAGAGCCGCACGGAGGAGCGGAAGCGCCGCAGCCGGGAGCGGGAGGTGGCGCCGCCCACGCAGGAGCAGCTGGCGGCCCTCGCCAAGCTGGCCGTGGAGCGGAAGCTCACCCCCGACGACCTGATCGCGGCGGCCAAGACCTACATGCCAAGCGGACGGCACGACGAGTACGTGCTCTTCTCCTCCGGCGGGCAGAGTGGGCAGGTGTTCGTGATCGGCGTGCCCTCCATGAGGCTCCTGCGGAGCATCGCGGTCTTCACGCCGGAGTCTTGGCAAGGCTACGGCTTCGCGGGCGACAAGGACCACGTCCGCGCGCAACTCCTCGTCGAAGGGAAGCCGGTGGAGTGGGGCGACACGCACCACCCCGCCCTGAGCGAGACGGCGGGGGAGTACGACGGCCAGTTCCTCTTCATTGGCGACAAGGCGAACGCCCGCGTGGGCGTCGTGGACCTCCGGGACTTCGAGACGAAGCAGATCGTCAAGAACCCCCTCACGGTGAGCGATCACGGCGCGGCGTTCGTCACCCCCGACACGGACTACGTGGTGGAGGGCGGTCAGTACGCGACCGTCCTGGGCTACGGCTACGCGCCGCCCGAGGAGTACCAGAAGGCCTACCGGGGGATGGTCACGTTCTGGAAGTTCGACCGTCAGAAGGGCCGCATCGATCCGGCGCAGTCCTTCGCGATGGAGCTCCCGCCCTATTGGCAGGACCTGGCGGACGCGGGCAAGGGCGCCTGCGACGGACTGGTGTTCGTGAACTCGTTCAACGCCGAGATGGCCACCGGTGGTGTGGAGAAGGGGAAGCCGCCGTTCGAGGCCGGCGCCTCGCAGAAGGACACGGACTACATGCATGTGATCGATTGGCGGAAGGCGGAGGCAGCGGTGAGGGCCGGGAAGGCCACGCGCATCAACGGGTTCCCGGTGCTTCCGATGGCCACCAGCGCCGCCGAGGGCATCCTCTGGCTTGTGCCGGAGCCGAAGAGTCCGCACGGCGTGGACGTGAACCCCACCGGGGAGTTCGTGGTGGTGGCGGGCAAGCTCGATCCGCACGTGACCGTGTACTCCGCTCGCAAGCTCAAGGACGCCATGGCCACCGGGAAGGTGAGCGGCAAGGACGCGTTCGGCATCCCTGTCCTGGATTTCGACGCAGTGAAGGAGGCGCAGGTGGAGCTCGGCTTGGGGCCGCTCCACACGCAGTTCGACGACAAGGGCTACGCGTACACGTCCCTCTTCCTGGATTCCGCGGTGGCCCGTTGGTCACTCGGCGGCGCGGAGGCGGCCAAGAGCGGCGAAACTCCCTGGAAGCTCATCACCAAGACCCCAGTGCAGTACAACATCGGGCACCTCTGCGCCGCGGAGGGCGACACGGTCAGCCCGGACGGCAAGTACCTGATCGCGATGAACAAGTGGTCCGTCGACCGCTTCATCACCACGGGGCCGCTGCTTCCGCAGAATTTCCAGCTGGTGGACATCTCGAGCGGGGGCACCACGATGCCTGTCCTCTACGACTGCCCGCTCGGCGTCGGGGAGCCGCACTACTGCCAGATGATCAAGGCCGACAAGCTCAAGGCATGGGAGGCGTACCCGGCGATCGGGTGGGACCCGCAGGCCCAGGCGGTGTCGCCGTTGGCGCCGCAGACGGGCAAGGAGGGTGTGGTCAGGGACGGCAACAACGTCACCGTCAATATGACCGCCGTGCGGAGCCACTTCAATCCCGAGCACGTGGAGGTCAACCAGGGTGACCGTGTCACCTGGCGCATCACCAGCCTGGAGCGGGCGCAGGACACCACGCACGGGTTCTGCATCGGTGGCTACAACATCAACCTCAGCCTCGAGCCTGGCGAGTTCGCCGAAGTGCAGTTCATCGCGGACAAGGCTGGGAGCTACCCCGTCTACTGCACGGAGTTCTGTTCGGCGCTCCACCTGGAGATGATGGGTTACTTCCACGTCAAGCCGGCAGCCAAGGCCACCGCCGCGGCCTCGCCGTGACCCCTCCGGGGCGCCGTCTCGTTCCCATTCCCGCTCTCGCCGGAGTCGCCATGCCATCCCTCTTCTGGAAGCTCGCTGGCCCGCGCGTCCCGCTCACGGAGCTGCAGTCCCGCTCCTGGCGCTACGTCCTCCCGGCGCTCCTTCTCTCGTCCGCCCGCGTGCTTCTCCTCATCTCCATCTTCCTCCCATGGTGGCGAATGGTGCTGCACGCTCCGCAGTACCCGGACGGCCTGGAGGTGGTGGCCTACGTCAACCACCTGGAGGGAGACGTCCGCGAGATCGACGGTCTCAACCACTACATCGGGATGAGGCCGCTCGACGAGGCCGCGTCCTTCGAGCGCACGAGTGCCGTGTGGATGATCCTGGCGATGGTGCTCCTCGTGGAGGGCGCCACCGTGATCCACAACCGATGGGCAGCGCTCCTGGCAGCGCCGGCCGTGCTCTTTCCCGCGGGATTCATGGTCGACCTGGCATGGTGGCTGAACCACTTCGGGCAGAACCTGGACCCGCATGCGCCCCTCTCCTCATCCGTGAAGCCATTCACCCCGCCGGTTCTGGGCATCGGAACCATCGGTCAGTTCAAGACCGAGGCGAGCGCCGGCGAAGGGTGGTGGCTGGGAGTCGTGGCGTCGCTCCTGGTGTTGGTGGCGCTCTGGGCCCACCGGCGGGCGTACCTGCCCCTTCATCGATCACCGGGAGCCCCGGCGTGATGCCCTTCGCCCTGGCCGCGCTGCTCTGCACACTCGTCGCGCCGGCGGCGGCCGCTGCGGAGCGGGACGGGGAGGCCACGAACCGCGCCCGGGGCCCCGATCCCTCACCCCTCCAGGCGCTCATCGACGCGGCCGCCCCCGGCGCAGTCATTGAAGTGCCGCCAGGCCACTACGAAGGACGCCTCCTGATCCGCCAACCCTTGTCCCTCCGCGGGCGGGGGGCGCCGATCCTCGATGGCCGGGGGCACGGCGACGTGCTGGTGATTTCGGCGCCGGACGTCACGGTCGAGGGATTCGTCATCCAGGGAAGCGGGGCCGACCTTGACGGGGAGAACGTGGGCGTGCGGGTGCTGGCCCCGCGGGTCCGGCTGCTGAACAACGAGCTCCGCGACGTGCTCTTCGGCATCGACCTCAAGGAGGCGCCCGACTCGGTGCTGCGCGGGAACCTGATCGGCGGCAAGGATCTGGACGTGGCCCGGCGCGGCGATGGAATCCGCCTGTGGCGAGCGGATCGGACGGTCCTGGAGGACAACGTGGTCCGGGACGGCCGGGATGCGATCCTCTGGTACTCCACCGGCGTGCAGGTCCGGCGCAACGTGGCGGAGCGCTGCCGATACGGATTCCACCTCATGTACTCCAACGACGTGGTGTTGGAGGACAACCTGCTGCGCCGGAACTCTGTCGGCGTCTATTTCATGTACAGCAGCGGGATGGTGCTCCGGCACAACGTGATCGTGGGAAACCGCGGTCCCAGCGGGTACGGGATCGGGTTGAAGGACACCAACGCCTACCTGCTGGACTCCAACCTGATCGCGGGGAACCGGACCGGCATCTATCTGGACAACTCGCCCTCGGAGCGGACCGGAGACTCGCGCATCTGGCGGAACACCATCAGCGGCAATGACGTGGGTGCGGCATTCCTGCCGTCCGTCCGGGGGAACGTGATCTACGAAAACGCGTTCCTGGACAACATGGAGCAGGTGGCGGTGCTCGGCAGGGGGGAGTTGGCGCACAATTCATTTGAACGCGACGGCCGCGGCAACGCCTGGAGCGACTACATCGGCTACGACCGGGATGGCGACGGTGTGGGCGAGGAACCCCACGCGGCGTCGACGCTCTTCGAGCACATGACGGATCGCGAGCCGAAGCTCCGGTTCTGGCTCTTCAGCCCCGCCCAGGATGCGGTTGAGTTCATCGCGCGGGCGGTCCCGGCGGTCCAGCCTGAGCCGAAGTTCGAGGATCCATCGCCGCTGGTGGGGCCGGTGGACGCCTGGTCGCCGCCGCCCACGCAGACGGATCGGTGGCCGCTCGCGGCGGTCGGTGCGGGGCTCCTCGTGGCCGGCGGGGCGGTAGCGGCGGCGGCGCTCTCCGGCGGGTGGATCGGCGCCCGCGGAGCGGGGGGTACCCGATGATCCACATGGAGCACGTGCACCGGCGGTTCGGACGCTTCGTGGCGCTGGCGGACGTGACCCTGGACGTGGCCCGCGGAGAGTCCGTGGCGCTCTGGGGCGGGAACGGCGCCGGCAAGAGTACGCTCATCCGCTGCGTGCTCGGGCTCCACCGCTTCCAGGGGCGCATCAGCGTGGACGGCCTGGATGTGCTGCGACACGGGAAGGAGACGCGGGGCCGCATCGGGTACGTGCCGCAGGAGCTGGGCTTCTACGACGACCTCCGGGCGGCGGAGGCGCTCTGCTTCTTCGCTCGCCTGAAGGGGATTCGCCGTCTGGACGCCGCCGTGGCCCTGGACGCGGTTGGGCTCGCGGCCCACGGACGCAAGAGGATCCGCGAACTGTCCGGCGGCATGAAGCAACGTCTGGCGCTCGCGGTGGCGCTCCTCGGAGACCCGCCTCTCCTGATCATGGACGAAGTGACCGCCAGTCTCGACCTCATGGGGCGGCGGGAGCTGGTGGCCCTCCTGGCGGGTCTCCGTCAAGGCGGGCGGACGCTCCTCTTCGCATCGCATCGCCCGGAGGAGATCGCCGGCCTCGCGGATCGATGCGTCGTGATGAAGGCAGGCCGTGTGGAGCTCGAATGCGACCCGCAGTGCGTGCTGGAGGAGGAGCTGGCGCCGCTCCGCGGTGCGGCGCCTCCGCCGCGGGCGTTCGCGGACCACGAGCCGGGAGTGGCGCTGCGATGCGGTCTGGCAGCGGGAGGTGCCGCGTGAACGGGGCCGCGCCGGCGGCGGGCACGGTCGCACCGCGGGGAACACGCTGCACCGCACCATGGTGGGCCAACGTGCAGGCCGTCGCCGGGCGCGAGTTGCGGGACGCGCTGCGTTCGCGCTGGTACCTCCTCTACAGCCTTGCCTTCGCTGCGCTCGGGCTGGGCGTCTCCTACATCTCCGCGGCGGGGATCGGCGCCGCCGGCGTGACCGGCTTTGCCCGCACCAGCGCCGGACTCGTCAACCTGGTGATCCTGGTGGTGCCGCTCATGTCACTCACCGCAGGGGCGTCGTCGATCGCATCGGATCGCGAACGCGGCATGCTGGCGTACCTGCTGGCGCAGCCGCTGACGCGGCTTGAACTCCTGCTAGGGAAGTACGTGGGCCTGGCCCTCGCCATCGCGTCGAGCATCGCCACCGGATTCGGCCTGTGTGCGGTCGTGGTGGCAGTCCGCGCAGGCGGCACGGATGCCGGGTCGTTCCTGCGCCTCGTCGGGCTCGCGGTCGTCCTCGCCCTCGTGATGCTCGGACTCGGGCTCCTCATCTCGGTGGTGGCGCGGCGGGCCAGCCTGGCCACCGGGAGCGCGGTCTTCGCGTGGTTGGCGCTCGTGTTCCTGAGCGACCTGGGGATGATGGCCGGCACGCTGGCGTGGCGACTGCGGATCGAGACCCTCTTCGGGCTGGCGCTCCTGAACCCGTGCCAGGTGTTCAAACTCGCATCGCTGCGGGTGATGGGCGCGTCGCTGGACGTACTGGGGCCGGTGGGCCTCTACGCGGACGACGAGTACGGCCCGCTGCTCCCGGCGATCTTCACCGCGGTTCTGTCCGCGTGGGTGGTTCTTCCGCTCATCGCGGCGGCCGCAGTCTTCTCGAGGAGGAGTCCCACGTGAGCTACCGCTGGTTCCTTGCCCGCCGGACAGCCGCCGCCCGGGCGGATTTCGCAACGGGGACTCACCGGACGTCCTTGGTGGTGGTCACCCTTCTCACCAGCCTCATCCTCCCTGCATGCGGACCCGCTCAACCCAGCGGGCCACCCGAAATCCGCGCTGGCCGCGACGAGTGCGTGGAGTGCGGCATGATCATCAGCGAGGTGAAATTCGCGGCCGCGATGGAGGTGTCGGTGGATGGTCACCCGGAAGTGCTCAAGTTCGACGACATCGGCGACATGTTGGTGTACGAGCGGAAGAACCCGCAGCTGCAGGTGCGACGCCGCTGGGTGGCGGACCTGGATCGGCGCGAGCTCATCCCGGCGGACGCGGCTTGGTTCGTCCGCAGTGCCACCTTCGTCACGCCCATGGCTTCGGGCGTAGTGGCGTTTGGCGAGGAATCTCGGGCGGCGCAGGCGGCGAGCGCCGCCGGAACGGTGCCGGTTCGGTGGGACTCGCTGGTCTCGCAGACCGCGACCGGGACGGAGCCGCCGGCGGGTGGCTCGGCCGCGGGTCCCGCGGCGGCACCGCCCGGTTCATGGACTGCTTCGGAGGCCCACCCATGTTCTCCCAGACCGTCGAGTATGCGTTGCGGGCGATGGTCTACCTGGCGTCCCACGCGGGCGAGGCCGCCAACGCCGAGACGATCGCGGCCGCCACCCGCGTGCCGCCGGGTTACCTCTCGAAGGTGATGCGGGACCTCGTGGTGGCGCGGCTCGTGAGCTCGCAGCGGGGGCCCCGCGGGGGCTTCACGCTCACCAGCGATCCGAGGACGGTGACGGTCCTCGCTGTGGTGAATGCCGTGGATCCCATCAAGCGCATCGATCGCTGCCCGCTGGGAAACACCGAGCACATCAAGCTGTGTCCGCTCCACTCCCGCCTCGACAGCGCGCTCGCGGCCGTTGAGACGACACTCGCCGGGACGACGCTTGCGGACCTCCTCGCCGGCGGAGGCAGTCCGAACGGCCGCTGCGCCGGCGTGGCGGCGGTCCCGGGACCACTGCCGCTTCACCCCGCCCGACAGCCGCTTTCCGCCGCAGGCACGCCTCCGCCCATCACTCGCGCCCGCCCCGGCCGCCGTCCGGCGCCTCCATGACCTCCCAGCGATCCGCGCCCGGCAGGTAGCGGCGCCGCGGGAGCGGCGAGCCGTCCATCGTGGTGCCGCCCAGCACCTCCACGGCGCCCGCCCGCACCACGGCCGCGGGCATCAGCGTCGCGGGTTCCAGCGGCGCGACCCGCCGCCACGAGTCCGTGGAGGCGGAGTACGCGAGGGCGCACTCCTCGGTGAAGACGAAGAGGTCGCCTCCCACCACCGCCAGGCAGCCGAACTTCATCCACACCGGCGCCGGCGCATCCGCGAGGCGCCGCCACTGGCCATCGCGCAGCACCCAGTGCGTGCGCTGCGGGGAGGGCGGGTCCCCGCAGAGACCGCCCACCACGTGAAGCTCGCCGCCCAGCGCCGCCACCGCGTGGAAGTGGTCGCCGGGCGCGAACCCGGGAAGCGGCGGCAGCAGCGCCACGTGTCCGGTCCGCAGGTCCACGCTCCGGGCCGCGCCCGCCTCCGCGGGGAAGCCACCCACCAGGAACGCCGACCCCCCGATCGCGGCCACGCCGAAGTGAGTCGCGGGGATCGGGCCGTCGAGGGCGAACGCCTCCCAGGCTCCGCGGGCGGGATCGAACCGCTCCGCCCCGCCCGCGCCGAGCGCCACCACCGCGCCGTCGCTCACCACGGAGCCGAAGAAGGCCCGCGCCGTGGTCATCGGCGGGAGCGTCCTCCATCCGCCGTCCGGCAGGGCGCGGGCGAACGCGTCCCGCATCCCGCGCTCCGGCGCATCCGGAGCGCGCGAGAAGCCGCCCAGCGCGATCAGCTGGTCACCGACGAGGTGGGCCCGAAACCCGTGGCGGCCGTGGAGCGGGTCCGTGGCCGGAGGCCTTCAGCCTTCGTCCTTCTGGAAGAGGGAGTGGCCGCTCTCCTGATCCTTGCCGAGCTTCGCGAAGGCGGCCTTCGCCTCCGCGGACTTGCCCTCCAGCACGGCCTGCTCGGTCATCAGCGCCGCCATCACTGCGGCGTTGAGGTCCTTGCGGAGCGCGGTCTGGTAGGCCGCGGCGTCGGTGCCGAACTTCTCCTTGGCCTTGGGGGACATGGGGAGATTGGCGGCCTGCGCTTTGGAGGCGATGAGGCCCTGCTCGATGCCCTGGAGCGCCTCGAGGTCGCGGGCCCGCGAGGAGGCGTCGAAGGGCGAGTCCTTCAGGGCCTTGTAGCCGCGACCCGCGAGCTTCATGCCGCCCTCGAAGTCCATGCCCATGCCGCGGCCACCGCGACCCTCGCGTCCGCCTTCGCGCTGCGGAGGCGCGCCCTGGCCCTGCGCCGGCGGGGCGCCGCGCTGTCCGCCTGCGGGCGGCGGCGTTCCGGTGCCGGTGCCCTGCTGGGCAAGGGCGCCGGCGCAGAGGAGCGAGAGGGTGACGGCCGCGATCTTGAGTGAAGTGCCTGTGCGCATGGCGGGGAGAATACCCGCTCATCCGCCGCCGGAGAGGAGCCGCCCCTCCAGCTTGAGCATCTCCGCCTGTCGATAGCGGAGCCGCACCACGGGCGTGAGGACGCCCAGCACCATCGCCCCCAGGGCGCCGGGAAGGAAGAGGGAGAACCAGACGTGGAAGGGCTGTCCGAGGGCCAGCGCCACCAGGCCGACGCACCCGAGCACGGCCGCGGCCGCGGCCAGGGAGACGAACGTCCCCATCACGAAGCCGCGGCAGAGCCCGCGCGGGGCCAGGATGCCCGCGAGGGGGCCCAGGATGCCGCCCACCAGCCCCAGGCTGGAGCCCGCCACGGCGCCCACCACGCCGTTGTTGGGGAACCACGCCGCCGGTGCATCGGCGGCCAGGAGCGCCATGGGAAGCAGGGATTCGAACGCCATCATGAGGAGCCATCCTTTCGGCCGGGCCCGCGCAGGCCGTTCCGGTGCGCCTCCCGGACGCGACGTGCGTCCGCGGAGGAGAGTCGCCCCCGGCTCACGAGATCGCCGAGGAGCTGTTCCACCGGGTCGGCGCCGCGCTCCGCGATGCGGCGGCGCAGCCGTTCGATCAACTCGTCCAGGCGCTGACGCATCGTGGGATAGGAGACGCCGTAGCGCTCCGCCAGGTCCTTGATGGAGCCGGACGCGAGCACGAACGCCGTCACCATCTCCAGGTCGTCCTCGTCCAGGGAATGGAGCGGATGGCCTTGCGGCACGGTTGAACGAATCGTATATTGGCTTTCGCTTTCGTCAAGCGGCCACTCGGGATTTTCGCGGTGGCGCAGGATTACGCGGTTCCACCGCGCGGCTGCTCGCGCGGCGCGGGCGCGATCACCACTGCATGTTGAGCTGCAGCTGGAAGACCACGGCGGACCTGGCCCCGGGGTTGAAGACCGGATCCACGATCACCTGCAGATCAGGTTGGAGCGTCATGGTGGGCGTGATCTGCATCACCCAGGTGCCCTCCACCACGTACTCGTCCTGCCCACCCGCGGCGGTGCGATTCCAGCCGAAGCCGAGGCCGAGGTAGTTGTTGGCGGATCTCGAGAGTCCCAGCGGCGACACCGACGCGCCTTTCGCCACCACGCCCACGGTGGCCTCCGCCTCCGCGCCGCCGATCGCAGCCACCGTGGAGCCGCCCACGCCGAAGCGCCCAAAGACGCCCACCGGAGACTCCTTCCCCAGCGCCTGCTCGAAGTTGAACCCGACGCCGCCTCCCGTGTCGCCACCGCGCGACGCGACGAACGGCTGCAGCCGGTAGACGCCCGCGCCGAGCCCGAGCACGTCCGCGGGCGTCCACCCGAGCTCGAAGAGCCAGGAGAGGTTGCCGGCGCCCACCCTGGAGAAGGGCGACGTGCCCTCCTGCTGGTTGTTGGTGCCGACGCCGGCCAGCACGTAGAAGGAGTCGTTCGGCTGCCACTGGAGGTTGGCGCCGAGGTTGTTGTAGGTGATCGGGATCACGGCGCTGTAGATGAACGCGGTGTTCAGGAGCTGGCCGTAGCCGCTGTTGGAGAGGCCGTTCAAGTCGAAGTAGTTGGACTGGTCCACCAGGCCCGCCACCAGCGCCAGATGCCCCTCCGCGAACGACATCCCCCACGCGAGCTCCCCGATCCAGACGTCCTCCCCGTACCACGCCTCCATGGAGGAGGTGAACGTCCCCATGTTCTGCCGCGGGGACTGCTGCTCCCAGTTCACGCCGAAGCCGCTGCCTCCGTCGAACTCCGCGCTCACCCAGCCGCTGGAGCCCTCGTCGCGGTAGACGCGGAACTTCCCCAGGAACTCGAACGACCACCCGCCGAGCGCCGCGTCTCCCTGCACGGTCTCTCCTGCGACCGAGAGCAGGAACGCCTGGTCCAGCGTGTACTGGAGCCCGAGCGCCGCGAGCTCCCGCTTCACGCGGTCCGAGGCGTCCGAGAGCGGATCCTGCGGGATGATCGCCCCGGACTGGAGCACGCTGGCGGGCGCGGTGTTCATTCCCGCGAGCGCCGGCATGAAGGGCCCGAAGTCCGGGGGAATCCACTGGAAACCCCGCCGCTCCGCGGGGGACACCGCGGCCTCCGCCGGCGCGGAAAGCGCCGCGGGCGGTGCGGCGCCGGCCTCCTCCTGCGGGGTCGCGAACGCGGCGGCGCCGAGCGCCAGCGGCACCGCGAGCGCCGCCAGCGCCGTACCGCGCGGGCGCACGCCGCGGCGCGGCACGCCGCATCCGCCGAACTCGGAGCGCCATCCGTGAAGCACGGGGCGAGCGTACCGCAGGCCCGCGGATTCCCGGGGCGATACCCTTCACGCATGGACGTGCGGCCATGCTTCCATCGCGCCCATCCGCGGGGCTCCGCGGCATGACGCGCTCGCCCGCCGCGGGCGCCTGCCATCTGGACGTGGGCGGCATGTCCTGCGCGAGCTGCGCCGTGCGCGTGGAGCGGGGACTGGCGGCCCTCCCGGGCGTCACCTCCGCGGCCGTCAACTTCGCGCTTGGGAGCGCGCGCGTGGAGTTCGATCCCTCGCGGGTGGGGCCGGAGGCGTTCGTGGAGGAGGTCCGGAGGCTGGGGTACGAACCGCACCTGCGGCACGCGCCCGCCGACTCCGCGGGGGCCGCCTCCGCCTCTGCCGCCGCCTCCACCGCCTCCGCCGCCTCCGCGGATCCGCACGCCCCGGCGCACACCGCGCACGGCTCGCTCGCGTCGCTGCGGCGCCGAGTCCTGGTGGGCGCCGTCCTCTGCGTGCCGCTCCTCGTGATCGCCATGTCCCACGGCCGCATCCCGCTGCTGCACCAGCCGCCGATCGGCCCCTGGCTCGATTGGATCCAGCTCCTCCTGGCGGCGCCGGTGGTGGCGTGGTGCGGCGCGCCCATCCTGGGCATGGCGTGGCGGGCGGCGCGGCACGGCCACGCCACCATGGACACGCTGGTGGCGCTGGGCACGGGCGCCGCGTTCCTGGTGTCCACGCTGGCCACGGTGCAACCGGGGTGGTTCGAGGGGACCAGCGCCGCCAGGCCCATCTACTTCGAGACCGCCGCCGTGGTGATGGAGCTGGTGCTCCTGGGGCGATGGCTGGAGGCGCGGGCCACCGGCCGCGCGGGCGCCGCGATCCGGCGCCTGCTGGAGATGGCGCCGGCCACCGCAGTGGTGATCCGCGCGGGCCGGGAGGTGGAGGTGCCGGTGGCGGCGCTCGCGGTGTGTGAGGAGATCCTGGTGCGGCCGGGGGCGCGGGTGCCCGCCGACGCAGAGGTGGTGGAGGGCCGTTCGTCCCTCGATGAGTCCATGCTCACCGGCGAGAGCATGCCGGTGGCGCGCGGCGCCGGAGAGACGATCCACGCCGGCACCATCAACGGCACCGGCGCCCTGCGGGCCCGCATCACGCGTCTCGGGGAGGCCACGGCGCTCGGCCAGATCGTGCGCCTGGTCGCGGAGGCGCAGGGCTCCAAGCTCCCCATCGCCCGTCTCGTGGATCGCGTGAGCGGCGTCTTCGTGCCGGTGGTGCTGCTGGTGGCGCTCGGGACGTTCGCGGCGTGGTGGCTGGCGGCGCCGCCGGAGAGCCGGCTGGCGATGGCGCTTCTCACGAGCGTCTCGGTGCTGGTCATCGCGTGTCCGTGCGCCCTGGGGCTGGCCACGCCCACCGCGATCATGGTGGGCACCGGCACCGGGGCGGAGCACGGCATCCTGATCCGCAGCGGTCAGGCCCTGGAGCGGGCCCATCGGGTCCGGGCCGTCGTCCTGGACAAGACCGGGACGCTCACCTGCGGCAAGCCGTCGCTCGTGGAGATCGCCACCGCGCCCGGCGTGGAGTGGCGGCGCATGCTGTCGCTCGCCGCGGGCGCGGAGCGCTCCAGCGAACATCCACTGGCCGCCGCCGTGGTGGCCGGCGCCGCGGAGCGCGGCGTGCCGCTCCCCGAGCCCACCGCCTTCCGGGCCACGGTGGGCGGCGGCGTGGAGGCGCTCGTGGAGGGGCGCCGCGTGCGCGTGGGGCGCATGGACTTCGTCGCGGAGGGCGCCGCGCCGCCGGACCGGCAGCTCCTGGCGCGCATGGAGACGGTGGCTCTCGCCGCGCGAACGCCCATCGCCGTCTCCATCGACGGCGTGGTGAGCGGCGTCCTCGGCGTCGCCGACGCCCTCCGCCCCACCTCCGCGGAGGCGGTCTCCCTGCTGCACGCGATGGGACTCCGCGTCTCGATGATCACCGGCGACAGCGCCGCCACCGCCGCGGCGATCGCCCACCAGGCGGGGATCGGCGAGGTGCGGGCGGAGGTGCGGCCGGCGGACAAGGCGGACGCGGTGGCGGCGCTCCAGGCCCGCGGGCTCCCCGTGGCCATGGTGGGGGACGGCGTCAACGACGCTCCCGCGCTCGCCCGCGCGGACGTGGGGATCGCCCTGGCCGGCGGCACGGACGTGGCGATCGAATCCGCCGGCATCACCATCGTCGGCGGAGATCTCCGCGCGGTGCCGCGGGCACTGGCGCTCTCCCGCGCCACCATGCGCACCATCCGCCAGAATCTGGGATGGGCCTTCGCCTACAACGTGGTGAGCATCCCGCTGGCGGCGGGGGTCCTCCATCCGTTCACGGGGTGGCTGCTCTCTCCGATGGTGGCCGGCGCCGCGATGGCCCTGAGCAGCGTGAGCGTGGTCCTCAACAGCCTGCGGCTGCGGCGGGCCGTGGGTGGGCGCCGGGACGACGAGGCCGCGTCACACGCTGAACAGCCCGGCGCATAGGGAGGGGCTCACCCAACAGGTGTCGCACCGCCCTCCGGGGGATCGGCGCAGCCGAGCGGCGGTGGGCACGGAAAGGAGTCTCACTGCATGAAGGTCACCACTCTCGCCTCCGTCCTGGCGGGCGCCGCGTGCGCCGCCTGCGCCTTCGGCCACGGGTCCATGGCGGTCCCGAAGAGCCGCATCTACAACGGGTTCCTCGAGGGACCGGAGAGTCCGGAGTCCGCGGCGGTGCAGGCCGCCATCGACGTGGGCGGCACGCAGCCGTTCTACGACTGGCACGAGCTCCGCAACTTCTACCTGGGCACGCCCGAGCAGCAGGCCAACGCGCCCTACGCGTCCTTCATCCCGGACGGGCAGCTGGCCAGCGGCGGCAACTGGAAGTACCGCGGGCTGGACCTGGTGCGCAGCGACTGGCCGGCCACGACCATGAACGCGGGGCCGTTCGAGTTCCGATGGACCGCGCCCACGCCCCACGATCCCAGCGTCTTCCACGCCTGGATCACGACGCCGGATTGGGATCCCACGATGCCGCTCATGTGGGAGCACATGGAGCCGCTCCCCATCGGTCCCGTGACCATCCTGCCCAACGAGTACCGCTTCACCGGCGTGGTGCCGCAGCGCACCGGCAAGCACTGCATCTACGTCATCTGGCAGCGGATCGATCCGGCGGGCGAAGGCTTCTACAGCATCTCCGACGTCGACTTCGGCACCGGCGCCGGTGCGTGCCCGGAGGACCTGGACGGCACCGGCGCGGTGGATGGCGCGGATCTCTCGCTGGTCCTGGCCGCGTGGGGCACGCCCGGCGCGGACCTGGACGGCAGCGGCCTCACCGACGGCGCGGATCTGGCCGCGGTGCTGGCCGCGTGGGGCTCGTGCTGGCCGGACTGCGACGGTGACGGCATCTCCGACGCGGAGGAGATCTCCGCCGGCGAACCCGACTGCGACATGAACGGCATTCCCGACGCGTGCGAGCTTGCCGGCGGCGACGCCAACGGCAACGGACTCCTCGACGCGTGCGAGCTGCAGGGTCTCACGTGGACCTGGAGCGTGCAGACGCAGTGGCCGGGCGGGTTCGTGGGCGGCCTCACGGTCTTCAACGGCTCCGACCACATGATCCACGATTGGGAGCTCTCCTTCGGAACGACCGGATGGCAGGTGGTGAACGCCTGGGACTGCGTGCTCCAGTCCTCCGTGGGCGGCATGGCCACCGTGACCAACGCCGCCTGGAACGGCCACCTCCATGCGGGTGAGA
Source organism: Phycisphaerales bacterium (assembly GCA_046350535.1). Taxonomy (GTDB): domain Bacteria; phylum Planctomycetota; class Phycisphaerae; order Phycisphaerales; family SM1A02; genus VGXK01. Next base: position 2,439,271 of record JAXMAG010000001.1, on the reverse strand, counting down.
GCATCACCATCGGCTTCGAGGCGACGGGCGCCCCGACCGCACCCGCGAACGTGACCCTCAACGGCAGTCCCGTGGATCCCGGCTGAACGGCGGCATCCCGGAGCGGACGTCGGCGCTTCCACGGAGATCGCGGCCATCGGGCCGCGGTCTCCGTGTTTCCGTAGACTCCGGCGATGCACGCGGCGGCAGGCTGGATCCCGTTCCTTCGCGGCCTCGGCGGATACCAGCGGGGCTGGCTTCCGCGGGACCTGCTGGCGGGCGGCAGCGTGGCGGTGGTGATGATCCCGTCGGTGCTGGCGTACGCGGAGCTGGCGGGGCTCGCGCCCCTCCATGGCCTCTACGCGGCCCTCGCGGGGATGGTGGGGTACGCGCTCTTCGCCAGTTCGCGGCTGGTGGTGGCGGGGCCGGACGCCAGCATCACGCTCCTCCTCGCCGCGGCGGTGGGGCCGCTGGCCGCGGGGGATCCCGCCCGCGCCGCCACGCTCTCCGCGATGGCGGCGCTCCTCGTCGGCGGCATCATGCTCCTCGGCGCCCTGCTCCGCGTCGGCATCGTGGCGGACTTCCTGGCCCGACCGGTCCTGGTGGGCTTCATGGCGGGCGCGTCGCTCGTCCTCATCTCCACGCAGCTCGGGAAGCTGGTGGGCCTGGACCTCGGGAGCGGCTCGCCCGTCGCCACGGTGCGAGCGCTCATCCAGCAGCTCCCCTCGGTGCACGGGCTGACCCTCGTCATCGGCCTGACGTGCATCGCGCTCCTCGCGGCCCTGCGCCAGCTGCTGCCGCGAGTGCCCGCGGCGCTCGTCCTCTTCCTCCTTGCGGAGGCCGCGTCGCTCCTCTTCGACCTCCCGGGCCGCGGCGTGCGCGTGGTGGGGGTGGTGGAGCGCGGACTGCCCGCGTTCGAGTTCCCGAGCGCCCCGGTCGCGGATCTGCAGGCGATCGCACCCGCCGCCATCGCCATCGCCATCCTCACGTTCTCAGAGGGGGTCCTGCTGGCCAGGGCGTTCGCGCTCCATCACGGAGAGACGGTGCGGCCCAACCAGGAGCTGGCGGCGCTGGGCGCGTCCAACGTGGCCGCGGGCCTCTTCCAGGGATTCCCGGTGGGCGCGAGCCAGTCGCGCACCACCGTGAACGCAGGCACCGGCGGGCGAACGCAGGTGGCCGGCATGGCCGCCGCCGCGATGCTGGCGCTCTTCCTCCTCTTCCTCACGCCGGTCCTCGCGCCGCTCCCGGTGGTGGTGCTGGCGGCCATCCTGGTGGAGGCGGCCTCGCATCTCCTCGGCATCCGCGACTTCATCTCGCTCCAGCGAATGGGATGGAAGCCGCTGGCCCTCGCGGTGCTGGTGGCGGCGGGCGTGGTGCTGGCGGGCGTGGTGCAGGGAATCCTGCTGGGGGTGATCGTCTCCCTCCTCCACCTCCTGGTCAGCATGGCCCGCCCGCTGGATGCCGTCCTGCGCGAGCGCGAGCAGTCCGGTCGCTACCACGACCTGGGGCCCCTCGACGGAGACCTGGACGATGCCCTGGACGAGGGGCCGGTCACCACCGTGCCGGGCCTGGTGGCGTACCGCTTCTACGCCCCGCTCTGCTTCGCCAACGCGGACCACTTTGCCCAGCGGGTGCGGGCCCTGGTGTCGCAGGCGCACGCGCCCGTGAAGTGGCTGGTGCTGGACGCCCAGGCCATCTGGGAGCTGGACGTGACCGCGGCGGAGATGCTCACCCGGCTCCACACGGAGCTGCAGAAGCGCGGCGTCTCCTTCCGTCTGGCCCGCGTCAACCGGCCGCTCCGCGAGCAGCTGGAGCGCATCGGGCTCATGCGGGCGTTCGGCGCGGATGCGATCTACAACTCCGTCCACGCGGCGGTGCGGGACTTCCGGGAGCACGCCGCCGGTGGCGGCGACGCGGCGTCGGCGGTTGCCTGAGTCCGGGGCCGGGGCCTAGGAGCAGGGGCCCCAGGTGCCGATCACCATGCCCAGATCCGCGCCGTCCACGGTGCCGTCGCCGTTCAGGTCCGCCGGCCCGGGCTGGCCCCAGCCGCCGATCACGAGACCCAGATCCGCGCCGTTCACCTGGCCGTCGCCGTTGAGGTCCGCGGGGCAGGGCACCACGGGCGTGCCGAGCGTGCCATCCGCGTTGAGGCGCTCGCCGTAGACGTCGAAGGTGGCGTTGCGTTCGTCGGTCCAGGCGATGAGCAGGGAGTCCCCGGCGCCGCGGGCGATCACCGGGTCATCCTTGGGGGAGAGCACGGAGCAGACGTCGATCGCCGCGGGCGCCCACACGGGCAGGCCGTTCGCGTCCAGCCGGGTGGCGCGGATGGCGGAGTTGACTCCGCCGAAGGTGGGCGTGGTGAACCAGGTGATGATCGAGTCCGTCCCCACGCACTGCACGCGGGGGAAGCCTTCGTCCACCAGATCCACGGGCTCCAGGAGCTTGCCCGTGGCGCCCCAGCTGCGGACGCCGGCGGGGGTGATGCGCTGCGCCACCAGGCCGCGGTTGGTCTGGTTGGAGTCCATCTTGCGGAGTGCCACCACCAGGTCCCCGGTGCCGGGATCCAGGGCGATGGAGGGATCCATGCGGTTGAACGCCGCATCCACCGTCACCTCGAAGCCGTTGGCGGTGAGGAGCGCCGCGCCCGTGCCGTCCAGATGCTGCACGAAGCAGGAGAACGCGTTGCCGGAGGCGCGGTGCCATCCCACGAACGCGCCGCCGCTGCCGTCCGGGAGGAGCCGCGGATCGTGGGCGATGGGCACGGACTGGTTGAAGACCACCACCTGGCCGGCGCCGCCGTTCCAGAGGAGCGCCCCGTTCGGATCCACCTTCTGGGCGTGCAGGTGCCGGGGGCTGGTGAACTGGGCGATGTTGCGGATCCAGAGGGCCACCGCGCTGCCGTTGTCCGCGGCCACCAGCTGGCAGAAGCCGGGCTTCTCGTTCGCCAGGCCCCCGATCTTGACGCCGTTTGCCGCGAGCTGCGGGTTGCCCGCCAGGTCGTAGCGCTGCATGCGGATGGCGCCGCTGCCGCTGTTGGGCGTCTGTCCCCAGATGCAGGCGATGTCGCCGGTGGTGAGCTGGGCCAGGCGCGGCGTGTAGTCAGCGTCGGCGTTGCTGGAGACGTTGACGCCGTCCGGGCCCCACAGGAAGGAGCCATCCGCCGCGATCCGGTACGCCACCACGTCCAGGTCGCCCCCGGTCCGCAGGTCGCAGAAGGCCAGCACGGCGCTGCCGGTGTCGTCCACGATGAGGTCCCAGTCCACCAGGGAGGTCATCTGCGGCTTGTTGGAGATCAGGATGCCGTTGTGGCCCCACATCTCGTTGCCCGCGGCGTCCAGCCGCGAGAGGCGCATGGTGTACGCGCCGGTGCCGGAGTCGAACCACCCCACGTAGCAGCCGCCGTCCGGGCGGGAGGCGATCTTGGCCGTCTCCTGGCCGCCGGGGCCGCTGCCGATGGCGAGGTTGGCGGCGGGGTTGCCGCTCCACTGCCCGGAGGCCGTGCCTGCGAACGCGGCGAGCGCGACGACCGACGCCGCGATGGTGGACTGAACGTGGCGCGACATGCTGGAAACTCCTTGTGCGTACGGGCGGCCCCCGCAGGGGTCCGCGGTGCCCAGGCCGCCATCCTACGACGGGAACCCGGAAATCGAAGCCGCCGGGGCTGGGAATGGGTCCGCTCCGCCGAGGCCGGTCGCCTTTGCGTCCCGAGAGCATTTGGATGCCGCGGCGGCGCGAGTAGACTCCCGGACCCTCCCGCACGACGTCGGCGGGAGTGAAACCAGCCGCGACGGCCGTCCCGGCCCGCGACACAACCAAGTTCCAGACCTCCATCTCACCATGCACCTGCTTCAGTTCCGCGGCGCCCTGGCGGCGGTCACTCTCTTCGCATCGTCCGCCCTGGCCGGCACCACCGTCCGCTACGTGGACGCCTCCCTCGCCAGCGGCGCCAACAACGGCTCCAGCTGGGCGGACGCCTTCCAGGGCGTGGGTGGTGTGGCGGCCGCCATCGCCGCGAGCGGCTCCGGCGACCAGGTCTGGGTGAGGGCGGGGACCTACAAGCCCACCACCGGAACCACGCGGACCATCGCCTTCACCATGAAGAACGGCGTGGCCATCTACGGCGGCTTCGCGGGCGGCGAGACCCAGCTGGCGGAGCGCGACCCCGCGGCCAACGTCACCATCCTCTCCGGCGACCTCCTGGGCAACGACCAGCCGGGCGGCGTGAACGTCTCGGACAACAGCTACCACGTGGTGAACGCCGCCAGCCAGGGCGCCACCGCGGTCCTGGACGGCTTCACCGTCACCGGCGGCAACGCCAACGGCGCCAGCGCCAGCAACCAGGACAAGGGCGGCGGCATCCTCTGCCTCTCCAGCAGCAACGTCACCATCCGCGCGTGCCGCTTCGAGGCGAACCGCTGCACCTTCGGCGGAGGCGCCGGCTACATCAACGCCAGCAGCCCCACCTTCACGGACTGCCGCTTCACCGGGAACCTCGGCGGCAGCTTCGGCGGCGCCTTCGACATGGCCACCAACTGCAACCCCACGTTCCGCAACTGCTGGTTCGAATCCAACCAGGCGGCCCGGGCCGGAGCGGTGGAGGTCTTCGGCAACAGCCAGCCCAAGCTCACCAACTGCGTCTTCTGGAAGAACACCGCCACCGGCAGCAACGGCGGCGGCGCCATGTGGATCGGGAGCAGCAGCTTCGCCACCGTGCGCCAGTGCACGTTCGTGGCCAACGTCGCCACGCTCCTGGCCGGCGGCATCATCAACACCGGCGGGACCTCCACCGTCGCCAACTGCATCTTCTGGAAGAACACCGGGCCCGGCGGCACCACCGCCGCCAACCAGATCGCCTCCAGCGGCGGCACCACCACCGTCACGTACTGCGTGGTGCAGGGCGGCTTCGCGGGCACCGGCAACACCAGCGCCGATCCGCTCTTCATGAACGAGGCCGGCGGAGACTTCCACCTCCAGGGAGGCGCGAGCCCGGCGATCGATGCCGGCAACAACGCCAGCATCCCCGCGGGCGTCACCACGGACTTCGACGGCAAGCCGCGCGTGGTGGCCAACCCCTGCGTCGCGGACAGCGGCGCGGGCGCGGCGCCGTTCGTGGACCGCGGTGCGTTCGAGAGCCAGGGCGTGCCGTGCGCCGCGGACCTGGATGGCAACGCGGAGGTGAACGGCGCGGACCTGGGGCTCCTGGTGGGCAACTGGGGCAACGCCGGCACGGGCGACATCAACCAGGATGGAACGGTCAACGGCGCGGACCTGGGAGCGCTCATCGGGGGCTGGGGCTCCTGCTGCCAATGATCCGGCATTCGAACGGCCACGTCCCGTGCCGCGCGCTCGCGGCACTTGCGGCGCTGTCTGCGCTCCTGGGCCCCGCGGCCGCGGCGGCGGTGCTCCGCGTGGACTCCTCCCTCGCGGGCGGCGCGAACGACGGCACCTCCTGGGCCGACGCGTTCCGGGGCGCCGGCGGCCTGCGGGCGGCGCTGGCGGCCAGCGCCCCCGGGGACGAGATCTGGGTGAAGGCCGGGACCTACACGCCGCACGCGTCGGATCGCTCCGCGTCGCTCGAGCTGCGGGACGGCGTGGCGGTGTACGGCGGATTCGCAGGCGGGGAGACCTCGCTCCGGGAGCGTGATCCCGCCGCGAACGCGACCATCCTCTCCGGGGACCTGATGGGGAACGACGGCCCCGGAGGCGTCCACCTGGAGGACAACAGCTTCCACGTGGTGAGCGCCGCCGGTCTCGGCCCGGACTCGATCCTGGACGGCTTCACGATCACCGCCGGCAACGCCGACGGCGATGGCGGCGCCGCCCAGGACCGCGGCGGCGGCCTCCTCTGCCAGGCGGGCGGAGACGCCACGCTCCGCGCCTGCGTCTTCCAGGGCAGCCGCGCCGCACTGGACGGCGGCGGCGCGTGCGTGCATGCCAGCAGCCCCACCTTCCTCCGCTGCGAGTTCAGCGGCAACGCGGCGGGTCTCGGCGGCGGCGCGGTGCGGGTGGTGGCCACCTCCAGCCCCGTCATCCTCGATTGCCGATTCCACGCCAACCAGGCGGCGCAGGGCGGCGCGGTGGCCATCTCCGGCGGCGGGACGCCGGCGCTCACCAACTGCGCGTTCTGGCACAACGAGGCGGTCGGCCTCTTCGGCGGCGGCGCGATGGTGACGGACAACGGCAATCTGGTCGCGGTGCGCAACTGCACGTTCGCGGCCAATTCCGCGGCCTTCCTGGCCGGCGGCATCAACAACAACGGAATCACCTCCATCGCCAACTGCATCTTCTGGATGAACGCCGGTCCCGGCGGCACCGGGAGCGCGGACCAGATCACCACCAGCGGCGGCGTCTCCGTCGCCTGGTCGCTGGTGCAGGGCGGCTTCGCGGGCGTGGGGAACCGCGACGCGGATCCGCTCTTCGTGGACCTGGGTCGCGGGGATCTCCACCTCCAGGCCGGCCTCAGTCCCGCCATCGACGCCGGCAGCAACGGCAGCGTGCCCGCGGGCATCACCTGGGATCTGGACGGGAACCCGCGCGTGGTCGAGGACGCGTGCATCGTGGCCAGCGGCTCGGGCGTGGCGCCCTTCGTGGATCTCGGGGCCTACGAGAGCCAGGGCGTGCCGTGCGTGGCGGATCTGGATGGCAACGCTGAGGTGAACGGCGCGGACCTGGGCCTGCTGGTGGGCAACTGGGGCGGCTCCGGCACCGGCGATCTCGACGGGAACGGCATCGTGAACGGTGCGGACCTGGGAGTGCTCATCGGCGGCTGGGGTCCGTGCTGCCCGTGATTGCGCGGAGATCCGCCTTGACACCGTGGAATCCGCGGCTATCGTTCCCGCCTCCATGACGGCCTCCGCCATCCAATCCGCCACCCGCCCCGGCACGGCCTCCGCCGCTGCTGTCGTGCGCGTCGGATTCCGTGCGGTGGTGGTGCCGTCCCGCGTCGCCGCTGTCGCGATGCACATGCAGATGGCCATGCGTGGCCCGGGCGCGGCGTCGGCCGCGTCGGGGCGGCGCGTCGCCCTCGCGTGACCCGCCGTTCCCGCCGCCGCTGACCTTCGCCCGGGCACCCAACGGACCCCGTGTTCGTTCGTGTCGTGCGCCCGCCTCCGCCTGGCGCACGCTGCCCGCATTCGCCCGCTGAGAAGGACCACCCCATGTCCAGCAGCCTCCAGGCCTCGCCGGCCCGCATTGCGCGGCCGCAGCCTCGCTTCCGTCCAGACACCCTCTCGCTTCTCGCCGGCACCGTCGATGAGGACGGCGCCGCCTCGCTCTCTCCGCCCATCTACCAGACCACCACCTTCGCCCAGTCCGGCCTCGGCGGCCGGCCGCGCTGGTGCTACGCCCGCACCGGCAATCCCACCAGGCTGGCGCTGGAGGAGGTCCTCGCCGCCGCGGAGGAGGCGGACCACGCGTTCGCGTTCGCCAGCGGACTGGCCGCGGCCAACGCCGTGCTCCAGGCTCTCGTCGCCAGCGGTGATCGCGTGGTGGCGTCGCAGGATCTCTACGGCGGCTGCTGGCGGCTCTTCCAGCGCGTCTACTCCAGACTCGGCGTGGAGGTGGAGCTGGTGGACGCCACCAGCCTCCCGGCGCTGCGGACGGCGCTCGCCCGTCCCGCCCGCCTGGTGTGGCTGGAGACGCCTTCGAACCCGCTGCTCCGCATCACGGATCTGGCGGCGGCCTGCGCGGAGGCCCGCCGCGCAGGGGCGCTCTCCCTCGTGGACGGCACGTTCGCCACCAGCGTCTTCCAGCGTCCGCTGGACCTCGGCGCGGATCTGGTGCTCCACTCCACCACCAAGTACGTGGGCGGCCACTGCGACGTGCTGGGTGGCGCGGTGGTGTGCCGGGACGAGGCGCTCGCGGCGGAACTCCGCTTCATCCAGAACGCGACGGGCGCGGTGCCGTCGCCGCAGGATTGCGCCCTGCTGCTGCGCGGGGCCAGAACGCTCTCGCTCCGCGTCCGGCGCCAGGCCGAGAGCGCGGGCGAGGTGGCCCGCGCCCTCGCGTCGCTCCCGGGCGTGGCCCGGGTCTGGTACCCGGGCCTGCGGGAGCACCCCGGGCACGCCATCCACCGCGCCCAGGCGTCGGGCGACGGCGCGATCGTGAGCCTGGAGCTGGAGGGCGGCCGCCGCGCCGCGGCGCAGGTGGTGGAATCGCTGCGGCTCTTCCCGCTCGCGGAGTCGCTGGGTGGAGTGCGCAGCCTGGTGTGCCACCCCGCCACCATGACCCACGCCGCCCTCACGCCGGAGGCGCGGGCCGCGGCCGGGATCGACGAGGGGCTGCTGCGGCTCTCGATCGGTCTCGAGGATCCGCGGGACCTGGTGGAGGATCTCGTCCAGGCGATCGCCTCCGCCGGCTCGGAGTCCGGGAGCGCGAACGACGATTCGCAGGGCGCCGGCGCCCGGGAGGCGTCGCGATGAGCCACCGCGCCACGCCCGCATCCCCTTCGAGTCCGCCCGCGGCGCCGCCGCAGCGCCTCCGCCTCCGCGTCGCGGTGCTCGGCGCCGGCACGGTGGGCGGGGAGTTCCTCCGCCAGGCGGGTTCGCATCCCGGCGCGGAGATCGTCTCCGTCCTGGTGCGCCGCGGCCAGGCCGCGCGACCGGCGCACGTCGCGGGAGCGCCGCTCGCCACGGACCCGGGCGCGGCCCTCGCATCCCGGCCGGACGTCGTGGTGGACGCGCTTCCCGGCGCGGAGGCCGCGCGGCCGGTCGTGGAGGCGGCGCTCGCAGCCGGCATTCGAACGGTCACCGCCAACAAGGACCTGATGGCGGCGCACGGGCCGGCGCTGCGGCGCCTGGCCCGCGCGAGCGGCGCGTCCCTCGACGTGGAGGCGTGCGTCGGCGGCGCCGTGCCGGTGGTGGCGGCGCTGCGGGCCCGGCGCGGGGACCCGCTCCTCTCGCTGCACGCGGTGGCGAATGCCACCAGCACCTTCATCCTGGAGCGGCTGGAGCGCGGGGAGCCGCTGCCTCTGGCGCTGCGGGCGGCGCAGGAGGCGGGCGTCGCGGAGCCGGACCCGCGGGACGATCTCTCCGGCGCGGACCTGGCCCGGAAGCTCCGCGTGCTGGCCCTGGAGGCGGGCATCCTGCCGGAGGAGTGCCCGTGGGCGCAGCTGCAGGAGCGCTGGTCCGGGCTGGCGGAGGAGGCCGCGCACGGCGCCGCGGAGGCGCGGCGCAGGGGCCTGCGGCTCCGGCTGGTGGGATCGCTGCGGCGCGGGCCGGAGGGCGGGTGGCGCGCCAGTACCGGCCTGCGCCTCGTCGCGGCGGAGAGTGCGCTGGGGAGCGTGCGGGGCGCGGAGTGCGCGTTCGTGCTGCGGCACCGGGATGCCGGGGAACTGGTGCTGCGCGGCATCGGTGCCGGGCCGGCGCCCACGGCGGCCACGCTGTGGGGGGAGGTGCTGCGCGGTCCCTCCGCGGGCTGGCCGGCCCCGGCCGGCGCCCCGGAGGCCGCCGCGCCGGAGACCGCCGCGCCGGACGCGGAGGCGCCCCACGCGCGGGAGCGACTCCTGGTGACGGGCGTCTCCGCGGACGCGGCGCTGCCCCCGGAGTGCGCCCACGGTCTCCGGCTGATCTCGTTCGAACGCCGTCGGCGCCGCGTGGTGGCGGCGCTCGAGCGCGTGGAGACCGCCGCGGATGCGCCGTCCGGACTGCTCGCGTGGATCCAGGCGGCGGGACTGCGGGACGCCCGCTGGTATCCCGCGGGAGACGAGGTGGCCGCGCGGAGATTGGCGTGGCCGGCGTAGCCGGCGCTGTTACGCTCATCCGGCACGCACCCAGGGCACCTGCATGGCCGACCTCACCACCCGCGTCAACGGTCTCACGCTGCCGAATCCGTTCGTGATCGGCTCCGGGCCTCCCGGGACCAACGCCAACGTGATCGGCAAGGCCTTCGACGAGGGCTGGGGTGCCGTCATCGCCAAGACCATCAGTCTGGATGCGTCCAAGGTGGTGAACGTCCAGCCGCGATACGCCCGCATGCGGGCCCCGGGATCGGACGAGGTGTTCGGCTGGGAGAACATCGAGCTCATCAGCGACCGGCCCTTCGACGTGTGGATCCAGGAGTTCCGCGAGCTGAAGCGGCGCTATCCGGACCGCGTGCTCATCGCCTCCGTGATGGAGGAGTGCCGGCGCGACGCGTGGCGGGAGATCGTGGAGCGAACCCAGGAGACGGGCGTGGACGCCCTGGAGCTGAACTTCTCCTGCCCGCACGGCCTTCCGGAGCGGCGCATGGGCGCGGCCATGGGGGAGGATCCCGCCCTGCTCGAGGAGGTCTGCGGCTGGGTGAACGAGGTGGCCCGCATCCCGGTGTGGGCCAAGATGACGCCCAACATCACCCACATAGAGGATCCGGCCCGGGTGTCGCTCCGCGCCGGCTGCGAGGGCGTGAGCGCCATCAACACCATCCTGAGCGTCATGGGCGTGGACCTGGAGACGCTGCGGCCGGAGCCGTCCGTGGAGGGCTGCACCGTGCCCGGCGGGTACTCCTGCATCGCGGTGCGTCCGGTGGCGCTGCGGATGGTGATGCAGCTGGCCACCATGATCCGGCGGGAGTTCCCCGGCCAGCCCGCGCGGTCCCTGTCGGGGATCGGCGGCATCGAGACCGGCGGTGACGCGGCCCAGTTCATCCTCCTCGGCGCGGACACCGTCCAGGTGTGCACCGGCGTGATGAAGCACGGCTACGGCATGGTGAAGCGCATGATCGGGGAGCTGGGCGACTTCATGGATCGCAAGGGCTTCAGGACGCTGGAGGACTTCCGCGGCCATTCGCTCCAGTACTTCACCACGCATGCGGAGCTGGTGCGGCGGCAGGCGGAGGCCCGGGCCGCCCGCAAGGCCGCGGCGCCCGGAGCGGTGGTGCGACGCGACGGAGACTGGCGCGGCGACGACTTCGTGGCCCAGAGCGAGAACCTGGTGTCGCGGCGGGAGAAGGACGCCGGCTGAGCGGAGAATCCCCACCCTCCGGGGGCTTCGGAGAACCCATGTCCCTCCTCATCCGACACGGCCGAGTGGTCACCGCCACGGACGACGTGCGCGCGGACGTCTGGTGCGAACGCGGCGTCGTGGCCCGCCTGGAACCGTCGATCGACCCGCGATCCGTGCCCGCCGGCACCGAGGTGATCGACGCCACGGGCAAGCTCGTCTTCCCCGGCTTCATCGACCCCCACGTGCACGTGCACCTGCCGTTCATGGGCACGCACGCCAAGGACACCTGGGAGAGCGCGTCGCGGGCGGCGCTCGTGGGCGGGACCACCACCCTGGTGGAGATGATCTGTCCGGGCCGGCAGGATGAACCGCTCGCGGCCTTCGAGACCTGGCTTGGCAAGGCCGCCGGCGTCGCCTCCTGCGACTACTCGTTCCACATGGGCGTCACCCGCGCGGACGACGCCGCCCTGGCCCAACTGCGGACGATCGTGGAGCGGGGCGTCACCAGCTTCAAGGTCTTCCTGGCCTACAAGGGAGCGCTCGGCGTGGACGACCGCGAGCTCTGGCGCACGCTCCGGCTGGCCCGCGACCTCGGCGTGGTGGTGACCGCCCACTGCGAGAACGAGACGCTGGTGGACGAGCTGCAGCAGTCGCTCCTGGCGTCCGGCCGGACCGGGCCGGAGTGGCACGAACCCAGCCGGCCGGTCCGGGTGGAGGCGAGCGGCGTCCATCACCTGATGACCTTCGCGGAGCTCACCGGCGCGGAGGTGTACGTGGTGCACACCTCCTGCCGGGAGGCGGTGGAGGAGGCGCTGCGGGGGATGGCCCGCGGCGTTCGCGCCTCCGTGGAGGTGGTCATTCCGCACCTGGTGCTGGACGCCACCGCCGCGGAGCGGAGCGGCTTCGAGGGCGCGAAGTACGTGATGTCTCCGCCGCTTCGTCACCGGAGCCAGTGCGACGCGCTGTGGACCTACCTGGCCGCCGGCATCGTGGCCACGGTGGCCACGGATCACGCCCCGTTCGACTTCGAGGGGCAGAAGAGCATGGGCCGGGACGCCTTCACCCGCATCCCCAACGGGATCCCCAGCGTGGAGGACCGCGTGAACCTCCTCTGGACCCATGGCGTGGCGACGGGCCGGATCGATCTGCAGACCTTCGTGCGCTGCGCGAGCACGCGGGCGGCGCGCATCTTCGGACTGGACCGCAAGGGCACCATCGCGCCCGGCGCGGACGCGGACCTGGTGGTGTACGACCCGTCGTGGCGCGGCCGGATCTCCGCCCGGACGCACCAGATGGCCACGGACTACAGCGCGTTCGAGGGCTGGGAGATCACCGGCCGTCCGAGCGTGGTGGTCCTCCGAGGCGAGGTGATGGCGCGCGAAGGCGTCTTCACCGGGACGCCGGGGCGCGGCGCGTTCATCGCCCGGAAACCACGAGCTCCGGGCCCGGGTGCGCCGGGTCGCGCCGGGCAATAGGCCGATGGGGGCCGCGTTGCCGGGGCCATGAACGCTCTCCCGCCTTCGTCCGCGCTGCGCCGCCTGGTTCCTGGTCTCGTCCTGGCGGTGGCTGGCGCAGGCTGGCAGAGCATGGCCGGAGCCGAGACCGAGGCGCGGCGTGAACCGCAGGGTGGCGTCCAGGGGCCGCCGCCGTCGGCTGCGCCGCAGGGCGCCCCGGAGACGCGGCCCGGCGACGCCGCGCCGCCGGACGGGTCGCCGTTCGGTCCCGGAGGTCCGGGAGGTCCCGGAGGTCCGGGGGGTCCGGGGGGGCAAGGCGGTCCCGGCGGTCCGGGGGGCCAAGGCGGTCCCGGCGGGCCACCGATGATGGCGGAGCGCAAGATCCTCAAGCGCTTCGACGCGAACGGCAACGGCAAGCTGGACCGGGATGAACGGGCCGCGGCCCGCGCGTGGATCAAGGAGAACCCGGAGCGCAGACCCTTCGGTCCCGGCGGTCCCGGCGGCCGCGGCGGATTCCCGGGTCCCGGAGGTCCCGGCGGATCCGGGCCTCCGGGCATGTCGCGCGAACCTGCCCGCCCCGGTCCGCGCGTGGAGCCCTCGGACGTGCCGCCCGCCGCGCCCGTCCCGCTCTTCGACCCCTCCGTGATGCGGACGCTCTTCCTCACCTTCGAGGATCAGGATTGGGAGCAGGCCCTCACGGACTTCCACAACACCGACGTGGAGCTCCCGGCGACGCTGCTCGTGGACGGCGAGACCTTCCACGATGTGGGCGTGCACTTCCGCGGAGCGTCCTCCTACATGATGGTCCCGCAGGGTTCGAAGCGCTCCTTCAACGTGTCGCTCGACGCGTTCAAGGACTCCCAGCATCTGCGCGGCGCCCACACGCTCAATCTCCTCAACGCCAACGGCGATCCTTCGTTCCTCAGCTCCATCCTCTACTCCGCCATCGCGTCGCAGTACATCCCCACCCCGCGGGCCAACCTGGTGCGGGTGGTGGTGAACGGCGAGTGCTGGGGCGTCTACGTGAACGTGGAGCAGTTCGACAAGCAGTTCGTGGCCCGCCACTGGGGCACCACCAAGGGCGCCCGCTGGAAGGTCAAGGGCCGTCCCAACGGCAACGGGGGCCTGGACTTCGTGGGAGAGGACGTGGATGCCTATCGATCCCGGTACGAGCTGAAGTCCAAGGAGGACGAGAAGGACTGGCGGGACCTCATCCGGCTCTGCCGCGTCCTCTCGGAGACGCCCGTCGAGGAGCTGCCCAAGGCCATCGAGCCGATCCTGGACGTGGAGGGGGCGCTCTGGTTCCTGGCCCTGGACGACGCGCTCGCCAACAGCGACGGCTACTGGACCCGGGCCAGCGACTACTCCCTCTACAAGGACCAGAAGGGCGTCTTCCACGTGGTGCCGCACGACATGAACGAGGCCTTCGGTCTGGGTGGCGGCGGTCCACCGATGGGTCGGCGGCGTGGCCGCGGCGCGGATGCCGGCGGCCCCGGCGGGGAGGGTCCCCAGCAGCAACCCGGCGGCGGCCGTCCGCGCGGAGGCGGCATGGGGCACGGCGGGCCGGACCTGGATCCGCTGGTGGCGATGGACGATCCGGGGAAGCCGCTCCGCAGCCGGCTCCTGAAGGTGCCGGAGTATCGACGTCGTTACCTGGAGCACGTGCGCCTCATCGCCTCGCACGACCTTGACTGGGAGTGGCTCGGCCCCATCGTGGCCCGCTTCCGCACCCAGGCGCTGGAGGCCGTGCGGGCGGACACGCGCAAGCTGAGTTCCACGGAGGCGTTCGAACGCGCCACCTCGCCGGACCCGTCGCCGGCCGCGCCCGGCGCCGGCGGCGCAGAAGGGCGGCCGGAGGGCCGACCGCAGGGGGGCGCCTCGCTCCGGGGCTTCGCCGACGCTCGTCGCGACTACCTCCTGAAGGCCACCGCTCCCGGAGGCGCGGCCGCATCGTGAACGCGGAGTCCCCGTCACTCGTCTCGTGGGGGCTGCCCGGCTCGGATGCGTTCGAGTGGAAGGCCCTGCTCCCGGAGGATGTGGCCCTGCGCGCGGAGTCCTGGGCCCGGGCGCACCTGCTGCCGGATCCGCACGGGGATCCCGCGCTGGAGGGCCAGTACGACACCGTCAGCCTCTGCCTGGACACGAGCGACCTGGACGTCTACTGGCGCAGCGACGGACACCGCCGACGCAAGTTCCGGATCCGCCGCTACGGCGCCATGACCGGGGCATACCTCGAGCAGAAGACGAGCGCCGGCGGCCGCGTCTCCAAGCGGCGCACCGCCGTCGCCGCCGGCCAGATGGGTCGCCTGGAGCGGGTCCTCGGCGGTGAGGATGGCGCCGCGTCCGGCGATTGGGGCGCAGAGTGGGGCGCGGAGTGGTTCCTGGATGGCGTGGCGGAGCGCGGCCTCAAGCCGGCGGCGCTGACCGCCTACCGGCGCCGCGCGTTTCTCGGGGAGGCGGACGGGTGGCCGGTGCGGCTCACCATCGACCGCGAGATCCGCGGCACCCTCGCCGGCTCGTGGAGCCTGGCCGCGGGCGCACAGGCCCTGGCGGCGGCGGTGCCGCTCCTGCCGGGGCAGGCGGTCCTGGAGTTGAAGTACGTGGCGTCCATGCCCGCCCTCTTCAAGCACCTCATCGAGGGCCTCGGACTGCACGCGACCCGCGTCTCCAAGTACCGTGCCTGCATGAAGACCCTCCTTCCCCCGGACCTGAGGCAGGGAGCGCAGTGCGGTGCCTGAGTGGCTGAACGGCGCCTTCGTGGCGGACCAGGACCTCTCTCCGCGGGTGCTGGCGCTGCGTCTCGCCGCGGCGCTCGTGGCCGGCGTGGTGGTGGCGGGGATCTACCGGATCACCCACGGCAAGGGAGACGCCCAGTCCCGTTCGCTGATGGCCACCGTGGTGCTCCTCTCCGTCCTGATCGCCATGACCACGCTGGTCATCGGAAACAGCGTGGCCCGGGCCTTCAGCCTGGTGGGAGCGCTCGCCATCGTGCGGTTCCGCACCGTGGTGGAGGACACGCGCGACACCGCGTTCGTCATCTTCGCGGTCTCGGTGGGCATGGCGATCGGTGCCGGGTTCCTCCTGGTGCCGGTGATCGGCGTGCCGGTGGCGGCGCTCGCCGCGTGGCTCTTCCGTCCGGCCGCGTTCGGCGACGGCGGGGGCTCCCGCGCCGGGGACGGCGCCGCGTGGAGACTCACCGTTCGAACGGGACTGGCCGCGCCCGAGCCCGGCGCGCCCCAGAGCGCCTCGTGGCGCCGCGTCCTGGAGGGGCGCACCCGCAGCGCCGCGCTCCTCTCGGCGTCGACCACGCGGCAGGGATCGGCGCTCGAGACCGTGATGCGGGTGCATCTCTCGCCCGGGACGGAGCCGGAGGCGGTGGTGGCGGAACTGAACCGCGTGCCCGGCGTGCACGGCGCGGAACTGGCCCGGGAGTGACGCCCGGAGGCGCGGCCGTCAGCCGCGCTTCAGGGACTCCTCCAGGGCCCACAGCAGGAAGTCCACGTCCTCCGCGGTGATGCACATGGGCGGCTTGATGCGCAGGACGTTCCCGAAGAGGCCGCCCTTGCCCACCAGCACGCCGAGCTCTCGCATCGTCTCCAGGACCTGCGCCGCCCGCGCTGGCGCCGGGGTCTTTCCGCCGTCCGGCTCCACGAGTTCCACGCCCAGCATCAGGCCGCGTCCGCGCACGTCGCCCACGCTGCGGTGACGGCTCTGGATCTCCTCCAGTCCCGCGCGCAGCCTTCCGCCCACGCTCCGGGCCCGCGCCTGGATGCCGTCCTCCAGGATCACGCGGAGCGTGGCCAGCCCCTGGGCCATGCTGACGGGATTTCCGCCGTAGGTGTTGAAGTGCAGCCGGGAGGTGAAGGCCTTGGCGATCTCAGGGCGCGTCACCACGCATCCCAGCGGGGCGCCGTTCCCGATGCCCTTGGCCAGCGTGACGATGTCCGGCACCACGCCCTGCGTCTGGAATCCCCAGAACGCATCGCCCAGGCGGCCGAATCCGGTCTGCACCTCGTCGCTGATGCAGAGGCCGCCCGCGGCGCGGATGGTGCGGTAGACCTCCGGGAGGTACCCGGGCGGGAGCTCCACGGCTCCGCCCACGCCCTGGATGGGTTCCGCGATGAACGCCGCCACCTTCCCGGGCGTGGCCGTGCGCACCAGATCCTGCACGTCCTCCGCGTACTTCGCGCCGGCATCCGCGTCCTTGTAGCCCCACGGGCCGCGGAAGCGGTCCGGCAGCCGGGCGTGATGGACGCCGAATCCCTGCGGCATCGGCTGCTTCCAGGTGTGCAGGGCGCTCAGCCCCATCGTGGCGCTGGACATGCCGTGGTAGGCGCCGCGCAGGGCCACCACGTCGAAGTTCCCCGTGGCCACGCGGGCCATCATCATGGCCAGGTCGTTGGCCTCTCCGCCGGAGTTGGTGAAGGCGCAGACGCTCAGCCCGGAATCCGCGGGGAAGGTGCCGGCCAGCAGCCGCGCAAATTCGCCCTGCGTGGGATGGAGGTAGATGGTCGTGGTGTGCTGGAGCCGTTCGTTCTGGGCCTTCACCGCCTCCACCACCCGCGGGTGGCAGTGCCCCACGCTCACCGTGACGATGCCGGCGAACCCATCGAGGTAGCGGCGCCCGGTCTCGTCGAAGAGGTACTGCATCCACCCCTCCACGATCATCAGCGGCTCCCGGTAGTAGGTGATGAGGGACGGCGTGAGGTGCGTGCGCCGGACCTCCAGGACCTCCGCCTTGGACGGCCCCTGGTAGCGGGCCGGGACGTGCGGACAGGGCGGGAGGGCAGGAGCGGCGGGGGTGTTGGCGCGGGTGGTGGTCATGGGTGTGGTGCTGCGGAGGCGGACCAGGGACGGCCCGCGCGGAGGATCCAGTAGAGCAGGGCGCCCAGTCCTGCGCCGACGAACCACGCGTACGCGTAGATGTCGTCGAAGATCCGGGGGAAGACCGGCGGCCCGCCTCCCGGGCCGGTGCAGAGGGCGTTCACGAAGCCGGGCGCGTTGGGTGCCACCGCGAGGAGCAGGGCGGTCATCGCCGCCGGGTTCACGCCGCGGTAGGGGCCGCGGGGTTCGTAGAGGGCCTGCGGGTCCAGGCGCGTGCGGCGGATGATGTAGTAGTCGCACAGCATGATGCCGGCGATGGGTCCCAGGAGCGCGGAGTAGCCGATCAGCCAGGTGAAGACGTAGTCGTTGAAGGAGGAGAGCAGCTTCCACGGCATCATCGCCACTCCGATGACGCAGGTGAGGAGGGCCCCGGTGCGGAAGCCGATGCGGCGGGGCCAGAGGTTGGAGAAGCCGTTGGCGGGGCTGACGATGTTCGCCGCCACGTTGGTGGTGAGCGTGGCCAGCACCAGGGCCAGGAGCGCCACCGCCACCAGGAGCGGGGAGCCGGCGCCGATCCGGCCCGCCAGCACCACCGGATCCCAGATGGGCGCTCCGAAAACCGACGCGGAGACGCCCGTCACCGCGATGCCGATGAACGCGAAGAGCGTCATGGTGGTGGGCAGTCCCAGGAGCTGTCCGAGGGCCTGCTGCCGCTGGCCGCGGCAGTAGCGGGTGAAGTCCGGGATGTTCAGGCTGAGCGTGGCCCAGAACCCCACCATGGCCGTGAGCTGCGGCACGAAGACCGACGAGAACGACGCCCCAGGCGGGTACGACGCGGGGGTGAGCAGGTCCTGCATCCCGCGGGCCTTGGCCACCGCCCATCCGAGCAGGGCGACGCCGCACGCGAGCAGGAACGGGGAGGCCCAGGACTCGAGGAAGCGGATGCTGTCGATCCCTCGGAGCACGATGACCACGTGCACCGCCCAGAAGCCGAGAAAGCACGCGCCCTGCGACGCCGTGATGCCCAGCGGTCCCAGGGACTCCGGCGCGGTGGGCGCGGGCTCCAGCACGCCCGCGGAGACGAGGATCTGGTGGATGGCCGCGCCGCCGATCCACGTCTGGATGCCGAACCATCCGCATGCCACCAGCGCCCGGGCGAGGGACGGCACGTGGGCGCCGCTGATGCCGAAGCTGGAGCGCACCAGCACCGGAAACGGGACGCCCCAGCGAGTGCCGGCGTGACCGTTGAGGATCATGGGCACCGTCACCACCAGGTTCCCGAGGGCCACCGTGAGCGACGCCTGCCACCACGACATCCCCGCGCCGATCATGCCCGCGGCGAGCATGTAGGTGGGGACGCACACCGCCATCCCGATCCAGAGCGCCGCCACGTGCCAGGTGCCCCAGGTCCGCTGCGCCGCGGTGGTGGGGGCCAGGTCAGGATTGGAGAGCCGGGAGTCGTCCACTCGGAAGCGTCCAGGCGGCGGCGCCGGTCACGGCGCCGCGATGCGCGTGTAGGAGTCCGGGCGCCGGTCGCGGAAGAAGGCCCAGGTGTGCCGGACCTCCCGGATCATGTCCAGGTCCAGGTCCGCCACCACCACCTCGTCGTGGTCGCGTGATGCCTGGGCGATGATCTGGCCGCGCGGGTTGCAGAAGTAGCTCTGCCCGTAGAACTCGCCCACCTTCCAGGGCTCCTCCACGCCCACGCGGTTGATGGCCCCCACGAAGTACTGGTTGGCCACCGCGTGGGCGGGCTGCTCCAGCTTCCACAGGTACTCGCTCAGGCCGGCCACGGTGGCGGAGGGGTTGAAGACGATCTCCGCGCCCGCGAGTCCCAGCTCCCGGGCGCCCTCCGGGAAGTGGCGGTCGTAGCAGATGTAGACGCCGATCCGACCGGCACTCGTCTGGAAGACGGGGTATCCCAGGTTCCCAGGCGTGAAGTAGAACTTCTCCCAGAAGCCGGGCTTGCAGTGCGGGATGTGGTGCTTGCGGTACTTGCCGAGGTAGTTGCCGTGCTCGTCGATCACCGCGGCGGTGTTGTAGTAGACGCCCGGCAGCTCCACCTCGTACAGCGGGACCACCAGGATGATCCGGAGGCGGCGGGCCAGGTCCTGCATCAGGCGGACCGTGGGACCGTCCGGCACCGGCTCCGTCAGGTCGTACCAGCGCGTCTCCTGCTCAGCGCAGAAGTATGGGCCGTAGAAGAGCTCCTGGAGGCAGCACACCTGGGCGCCTCGCTCCGCCGCCTGGCGGATCAGCTCCACGTGGCGGTCCACCATGGCCTTCTTGATGGCGGCCAGCGGCGCGTCGGCCCGTTCGCAGAGGCGGGCCTGCACCAGGGCGGCGCGGGTCACGGGCACGCGCCCCACCCCGCCAGCAGGATGCCCAGGTCTCCGCCGTCGATGTGGCCGTCCAGGTTGAGATCCGCCCGGCCGTGGCCGCCCCAGGCTGCGATCAGCATGCCCAGATCCGCGCCGTCCACCACCGCATCGCCCGTGAGATCCGCCACGCACGCATGGGGATGCTTGATGGAGAGGTGCTGGTCCACGGGCACGTTCGTCAGCACGGTGTCCATGCCGTCCGGCCACTCCACCTTCACCTGGTTGACGGTGAGGACGGCGCCCAGCCCGAAGTGGGCGGAGAGCTCCGGCACGCCCAGGAAGGTGCTGCCGCCATCGATCGAGCGGGCGAACGTCTTCCCGTTGGCGGTGACCACCACCTTGGAGCCGAAGCCATCCGGCGCCACGCCCGGCGCGCCGCGGGTGTCCAGGACGATCCGCAGCCAGTGCGTGTCCGGCTGGTTGTGGTCCAGGTCGTTGCGGAAGAGGGAGAGCGGCCCGTTGTTGGTGCAGATCACCACGTCCTGGTCCCCGTCCAGGTCGTAGTCGAAGTTCAGCATGCAGCGGCCCTTGCCGTAGTGGATCAGCCCGCTCGGGATGGCCATCTCCGTGAAGGTGCCGTCCCCGTCGTTCATCCAGAGGTAGCTCTGTTCGTTGAAGAACTGGCCGCCTGAGGCGTCATCGCCGTTCGTCTCCGCGATGTCCGACCAGCCGTCGTGGTTGAAGTCCACGATCACGGATCCCCAGCCGTAGCCGCCGTCGAAGCAGCCCGCGCTGCCGGAGAACTCCGTGAAGTTGTGGGGGCCCACGTTGCGGTAGAGCTTGTTGCCGGTCCACCCGATGGAGGGCGAATAGATGGAGGTGGCGTACCAGTCGATGCGGGCGTCGTTGTTGATGTCCCCCACGCAGTGGCCCATGCCGTTCTCCTCCGCGCCGGCGTGGGAGGAGGCGGTGAGGTCCGTGAAGGTGCCGTCGCCGTCGTTCTTGAAGTAGCGGCTCCCGATGAAGCCGGCGTTCTTGAAGTCTCCCACCATGAGGAGTTCCGGCCAGCGGTCGCCGTCCATGTCGATGAAGCGCTGCGAGAAGTTGGCGATGGCCCCCAGGCCGTTGAAGAGCCCGATGGTGGTGGTGACGTTGGTGAAGGTGCCGTCGCCGTTGTTGCGGAAGAGGCGGTTGCCGGAGTTGTTGGGGTTGCTGGTGCTGAAGCCGCCCACCATGAGGTCCAGATCCCCGTCGTGGTCGTAGTCCCCCCAGCAGGATCCCCACGCGTTCGGGAGGGTCGGGTGCACCGTGGCCACCCCCGCGGCGGCGGCCACGTCGGTGAAGGTCCCGTTGCCGTTGTTGTGATACAGCTTGTGGTGACCCACGGCCTCCGCCTGCCCCGCGGGGCCGGCGCTCGTCACGTAGAGATCCGGCCAGCCGTCGCCGTCGAAGTCCGTGATGCTGGCGCCCTTGCCCTTGTGGATGGCGGTGAGTCCCCACTCCGCGGCCCGGTTGGTGAAGGTGCCGTTCTTGTTGTTGATGAAGAGGTAGTCCGGCTTGGAGCCGTTGCCGCCGGAGATGAAGAAGAGGTCCGGCCAGCCGTCGCGGTTGAAGTCGCCGATGCACGCGCCGCCGGTGTAGCCGGTCAGCGTGACGCCGCTCGTGGAGTGGTTGACCGCCACGCCGGCGGCGGCGCTCTGGGCAGAGAAGGCCGGCGGGGCCGCCGCGGAGCCGACGGCGGCGGCCAGGGCCGCGGCGCCGCCGACAAGGGCGCAACCTGCGGCGCGGTCAAGGACGTGGAACGCGGGACGGTGGGACATGGGGCGACTCCTTGCGGGCCGTGGCTCACAGCCAGCGGCTGACGGTGACCTGTGAACGGGTGAAGAAGCGCACGCCATCCTCGCCGTTGGCGTGCAGGTCCCCGAAGAACGACTCCTTCCACCCGGCGAAGGGGAAGGCGGCCATCGGCGCGGGCACGCCCACGTTCACCCCCAGCATGCCCGCCTGGACCGTGGTCCGGAAGCGGCGGGCGCTGTGGCCGCTGGAGGTGAAGATGACGCTCATGTTTCCGTAGCGGGAGCGGTTGATGGCCGCCACCGCCTCGTCCAGCGTGGCCACCCGGATCACGCAGAGGACCGGCCCGAAGATCTCCTCGTCCACCACCCGCATCCCGGGGCGAGTGCGGTCCAGGATCGTGGGGCCCACGAAGCATCCCCGCTCCGCGCCGGCGCCGCGGATGCCGGCGCGGCGCCCGTCCAGCACCAGCGACGCGCCTTCGCGCACGCCCTCCTCGATGAACGACTCCACGCGGCTCCGCGCTTCGCGGTCCACGAGCGGCCCCATGCCGACGTCGGGTTCGCAGCCCGGGCCCACCACCATCCGTCCAGCCGCCTCCGCGAGGGCCGGCACCAGCCACTCCTCGCTGCCGCCCACGCACACCGCCACGCTGCCCGCGAGGCAGCGCTGTCCCGCGTTGCCGAAGGCGGATCCCAGGAGGCCCTCCACCGCGGCGCCGCGATTGGCGTCCGGCATGATCACGGAGTGGTTCTTGGCGCCGCACATGCACTGGGCCCGCTTTCCGGCACCGGTGGCGCTGCGGTAGACGTGCTCCCCGGCGCGGGTGCTGCCCACGAACGACACCGCCCGAACCAGCGGATGCGTGATCAGGTGATCCACCGCCGCCGCGCCGCCGTGCACCACGTTCAGAACGCCCGCGGGAAGGCCCGCCTCATGGGCCAGCTCCGCCACGCGGAGGGCGCTCGCCGGCACCTTCTCCGACGGCTTCAGCACGAACGTGTTGCCGCACGCGACGGCCATGGGCCACATCCAGAGCGGGACCATCACCGGGAAGTTGAAGGGCGTGATCCCGGCGCAGACGCCCAGCGGCACGCGGTCCACGGCGCTGTCGATGCCCACGCCCCCCTGGTCCTCCGTCCGGCAGAAGGAGGTGGAGACCGCGATCTGCGGCAGCGATCGCCCCATCAGGAGCGCCGGAGCGCCGCAGGCGAACTCCACGCAGTCGATCCCGCGGCGAACGCTCCCCATGGCCTCCGCGCGGGTCTTGCCGTGCTCCCGCACCACCGAGTCCGCGAGGGCGGCGGCATGGCTCTCCATGAGATGCTTGAAGCGGAAGAGGCACTGCACGCGGTCGCCCACCGGTGTGGCGGCCCACGCGGGGAAGGCGCGGGCCGCGGCCTGGATGGCGCGTTCGCAGGCGTCGGTGGAGTCCATCGGCGTGGCCGACACGGGCTTCTGGTCCACCGGACTCAGGTTGGTGCGGGCCGCGGCGCCGGCGGGTGCGGCCACCGGTCGGCCGTCGATCAGGTGCGGGACGGTGTCGGGGGTCACTCGGGCGCCTCGGCGCCGAGTCTATCCGCGCCGCGGCCGGTACCCTCGGGGAATGCAGCCGCACCAGCCTGCCGCACCTGGACCGGTCCAGGAGTCGAAGCGGATCCTGGCCATGGACGTCGCCCGGGGCGGGGCGCTCCTGGGGATCTTCCTGGTCAACATCCAGCTCTTCGCGGAGCCTTTCGGGACCTACATGGAGCTCACGCCGCCGGGTGATGACTCCGCCGCGGACCGGGTCCTCTTCTACCTGGTGAAGGTGTTCTGCGAGGGCAAGTTCTACACCCTCTTCTCGCTGCTCTTCGGGATGGGGATGGCGCTCCAGTTCCAGCGGGCGGCGTCCGCGGGGCGCGGGATCTGGGGGCCGGGGTTGCGGCGGCAGGGGGCGCTCCTCCTCGTGGGACTCGCCCACGCGCTCCTCGTCTGGTACGGGGACGTGCTCTTCCTCTACGCCTTCGCCGGCACCGCCCTCCTGCTGATGATCCGCTGCAGCGCCAAGGTCCTGGCCTGGGTGGCCGCGGCGCTCCTGGCCTTCAGCCTGCTGCTCGGCACGGGCGTGGGTGCGCTCCAGTCGTATGCGCTGAAGACGCTGGAGGACGGCCGGCAGGATTCGCCCGCCGGGTCCGCGTCCGTCGACGAGGCTCCGCCCACCCAGGACGCACCCGCCGGTGCCGCGCAGTCCCCGGCCGCATTCCGGCTCTTCGAGGGTGCCCGCGCCGGGCAGCCGATGGATCCCGCCGGCGCCCGCTGGCGGACCCTGGAGACGGAGGCCTATCGATCTCCTCAATGGATGGAGGGCTTCTACTTCCGGGTCCTCTCGTGGGCCATGATCCAGGTGTTCACCCTCCTGGGATTCGGATGGCACGTGGTTGCCATGTTCTGCCTCGGCGCCGCGCTCGTGAAGTGGGGGGTGTTCGAACCGTCCCGCCGCGCCTGGCCCCTGCGGTTCATCGCCGGCTCCCTCCTGATCGGGCTCCCAGTGGCGGCGCTGGGCGCCGCGCTCCCCTCGCTCGCGGGGACCTACACCGCCATCACGCTCACCGCCGCCCTGGTGATGGCCTCCGGTCCGTTCGTGGCCCTCGGGTGGCTCGGGCTGGCGATGGCGGCATCGCGCCGCTTCCCGCGGGCGCTGCCGGTCCGGGCGCTCGCCTCCGTCGGCCGCATGGCGTTCACGAACTACCTGCTCCAGTCGCTCGTCGCCACCTTCGTCTTCTACGGCTGGGGGCTCGGGTACTTCGGCGAGACGAGCCGCGCGGAGCGGGTGGCGTTCGTGGCGGCCGTCTATGCGGGCCAGGTGGTGGTGAGCGTCCTGTGGCTGCGGCTCTTCTCGATGGGGCCGGCGGAGTGGTGCTGGAGGGCGGTGACCTACCTCCGTCTGCCGGAGTTCCGGCGGCGCCCCGGCCGCCCGGGTGAGGCCGGGTCCGCCCCGGCCTGACAGTCCGAGAACTTCACAGCCGGAATAGCCAAACCCCTCTGGCGTGGCCCCAGGGCTGGTTCCTTGCACACACCTGCGGGGGAACGGACTAGTTGGGGTGTTGCCGGTCCCACCCCCTCGGGGAGAGGGGTGGAGCCGGCCGGAAAGAACAAGGGGGGCACTCAAATGACTCGCACCAACCTGATCTCGACCGTGATTGTGGGACTCGCCTCGACCGCCGCCAACGCCGGCCTGGTGTACGTGAACCCGACCAGCATGAGCGCCGGCACCGTGAACTCCACCGAGGTGGGCGCCAAGTACCGCCTGTCCAACAGCAACTGGGACATGTCCCTGGACAACGGAGCCGGCACCAGCAGCTCCAGCAACTTCCTCTCCGCGGGTCTGGGCAACAACAACCAGCTCTCGGGTCGGACCTACTCGTTCACGCTGACCCACACCGCCGGCCAGGGCTTCGTCTTCACGATGCTGGACACCGCGAGCAACGCGGCCACCACGCTCTCGTGGGGCACCTTCGCCAGCCCGCCGGGCGGCACCACCGCGGCGGCGCTCAACGGCCAGACTCCGAACGGCTCCTTCAACTCGCTTCTCCTGGAAGCGAAGGCCGGCGGCAACAACGCCTCCATGCAGTTCAGCAATCTCGCCTTCACCAGCGCCACGCTGCTGAACGGCGGCGGCAGCTGGCAGAACGGGACGCTCACTCCGTCCACCAGCGGTCCCGGCCAGGCGGCCGGCACCTGGAGCCAGCGGCTCATCGCCGACAGTGACATGTCGAAGCACACCTGGACCCTGAGCGGCCTGCTTCACGGCACCCGCACCGGCTCCAGCGGCGGAGATGAGCTCACCAAGATCACCATCTCCGGTCAGGACGTGACCGTGGTTCCGACCCCCGGCGCCATGGCCCTCCTCCTGACCGCCGGACTGGTGGCCCGGCGTCGGCGCCGCTGAAGCGGCGAGGAGGAAGGGACTGGGAAGGGGCGGAGCAGGGAGAAAGAGGTTCGCGACGGCTCGACCCGCGGGAAGAGGGATCAGCGGGTCGGGCCGCCGCGGACGGCGGGAAGAACCAGCATGCGAGCGGCCGCAGCCGCGCCGACCGAGACCGGCGCTCTGCGGCCGCGTCGTATCCGGAGCGTGCCGCCGGCCGCGTCCGCGGCCTCCACCCGCACCAGCGCCCCCGGCTTCAGGCCGTGGCGATCCAGGAAGCGGAGGAACTCGGCGCTCTGGTCCAGCACGCGGCGCACGCGCCCCTCGCCGCCGGCGGGAAGCTCGGAGAGCGGCAGGAGACGTTCGCCGCCCGCGCGGGTGGAGCCGGTTCCGCGGCTTCCGCGCCGCGTCCCCGGGCCGGGGATCGGATCCCCGTGCGGGTCCGTGGCCGGGTGTCCCAGGAAGGCGTCCAGCCGGTCCAGCACGCGGTCGCTCAGCGCATGCTCCAGGCGCTCCGCCTCCTCGTGCACTTCGGACCAGTCAAGCCCCAGGACGCGCACCAGGAAGGTCTCGATGAGTCGATGGCGGCGCAGCACGGCCAGGGCCGCGCGTTCACCGGCGGCGCTGAGGGCCACGCCGCCGTAGCGTTCGTGCTGCACCAGCCCGCGGCGGGCCAGCCGCTTCACCATGCTGGTCACGGTGCCCGGCGTCACCCGCAGGTGCCGCGCCAACGCGCCCACCGCGGCCCGTCCCTCGGCGCCCCGCTCCGCGAGGATCGCCTTCAGGTAGTTCTCGATGGCCTGGGAGGTGGGGGCGGGAGGCGGCACGCGGCGCGAATCCTACCGGGCGCCGTCGGACCCGCCCTCCGTGGAGCCGCGTGGCGCGGTCGCCGCGGCGGGTGCCGCCGGCTGCAGCCCCAGCCGGGCCAGGAGCGACGCGGCCTGAGGATCTCCCGCGGCGGCGGCGTTGCGGAGCGACGCCACGGAGACCAGCGTGTGGCTCCACCCGAAGTGCTCCTTGGAGACCACCCGCAGCGTGCCGGATCCATGCACCACGTGCACCGTCCCCATGAGAACGGGGACCACGATCATCAGCACGCCGCCGGCGGCGGGGAAGACCCAGCGGTGTCTCGGGGGAACGCCCGCGCGGTCCGCCGCGTTGGCGGCACGGGCCTTCAGGGCGTCCAGCCAGCGCTGGGCGAACGCGAACTCCAGGCTGAGGAACCCCAGCCCCACCAGCAGCACCACCACGCCCGGCCCCGGAAGCACCAGCAGCGCCAGCCCGACGATCACCAGCGAACTCCCCAGGATCCCCACCGCCACGCGGCGGGCGGTCCGCCAGCCCATCCGTCCCAGGCGATCCATGAGAGTCACGCCCGGATCGTAGCTGGGCGGGGCTACGATGGGCCCTCCCCATGGCGGCGCCCACCAGCAACAACGCGACGGACACCACACGCGTCATCTACTCCATGATCGGGGTCTCCCGCGAGATCGACCGCAAGGTGATCCTCAAGGACATCTCGCTCTCCTACTACTACGGCGCCAAGATCGGCGTGCTGGGCCTCAACGGCAGCGGCAAGAGCACGCTGCTGCGGATCATCGCGGGCGTGGATCAGCCGGATGAGGGCAAGATCTGGGCCGCGCAGGGATACGCCACGGGCTTCCTCGAGCAGGAGCCGCTCAACGGGGAGACCCGCACCGTGCTGGAGGTGATCCGCGAAGGCGCCCAGCCCGTCTACGACCTGCTGGCGGAGTTCGATCGCGTGAACGAGAAGCTGGCCGAGGACCTCTCGCCGGAGGAGATGGAGCGGGCGCTCAACCGGCAGGCGGAGATCCAGGAGCGGCTGGACGCGGTGGATGCGTGGACCATCGACAACCAGCTGGAGATGGCCATGGAGGCGCTGCGCTGCCCGCCGCCGGAGCAGTCCCTGGCCTCCGTCTCCGGCGGCGAACGGCGCCGCGTGGCCCTCTGCCGGCTGCTGCTGCGCAAGCCCGACATCCTGCTGCTGGACGAGCCCACGAACCACCTCGACGCGGAGAGCGTGGCGTGGCTGGAGCAGCACCTGAAGAACTACGCGGGCACCATCATCGCCGTCACCCACGACCGCTACTTCCTGGACAACGTGGCCGGCTGGATCCTGGAGCTGGATCGCGGCCAGGGCATCCCCTACAAGGGCAACTACACCGGGTGGCTGGAGCAGAAGAAGGCCCGCCTGGAGGTGGAGGAGAAGCAGGAGTCGCAGCGCCGCAAGACCCTGGAGCGGGAGCTGGACTGGATCCGCCAGAACCCCAAGGGCCGACAGGCCAAGTCCAAGGCCCGCCGCGCCAGCTACGAGCAGCTTCTCTCGCAGGACGCGGGCCAGCGGGTTCGTGAACTGGAGATCTGGATCCCGCCCGGGCCCCGGCTTGGCAACCTGGTGGTGGAGGCCAAGGGCCTCTGCAAGTCCTATGGGGACCGGGCGCTCATGGAGGACGTCAACTTCACGGTGGCGCCCGGCAGCGTGGTGGGGATCGTGGGACCCAACGGCGCCGGCAAGACCACGCTCTTCCGGATGATCGCGGGGCTGGAGACGCCCGATGGCGGCACCCTCCGCGTGGGAGAGACGGTGCAGCTGGCGTACGTGCGACAGGGGCGGGATGACCTCCCGGACGGCGCGAGCGTCTTCCAGGCCATCACCGACGGCGCCCAGGAGATCAAGCTTGGGGGCGCGAACGTGAATGCCCGCGCCTACGTGGCCCGCTTCGGCTTCTCCGGCACGGATCAGCAGCAGCTCGTGGAGAGCCTCTCCGGCGGAGAGCGGAATCGAGTGCACCTGGCCCGCATGCTCACGAGCGGCGCCAACATGATGCTCCTCGACGAGCCCACCAACGACCTGGACGTGAACACCGCCCGGGCGCTGGAGGACGCCATCAACGGCTTCGCCGGCTGCGTCATGGTGGTCAGCCACGACCGCTGGTTCCTGGACCGCGTCTGCACGCACGTGCTCGCGTTCGAGGGCGACAGCCAGGTCTTCTTCTTCAGCGGCACCTGGAGCGAATACGAGGCGGACCGCCATCGGCGCCTCGGCCTGGCGGATGATGCGCCGCCGCGCCGCATCCAGTACCGGAAGCTCACCCGGCGCTGACCGCGCCGGCGGGGGAGGGCGCCGGGGCGGTCCCGCCGTCCGCGGGATGAGCCGGCGCACCACGGGCGGACTCCCCGGGAATCCGCATCCCCGGCTCCGGACCCAGCACCCGAACCGAGCCCGCCTTCACCGCGCCCGCGCCGTGGAGCACCGCGGTGTGCGTGCTCCCTGCGGCGTCCGTCCACACCACGTGGATCCGCATCCTGCGGCCCGGCGCCACCACGGATCCGACGGCCGCCGGCGCACCCACCGCCAGGAGCGTCACCCGCGGCGCCTCCACCGGCACCACGAGCGGCGGGCGCAGCGGCGCAGGGGCCTGCTCCGCCGTGCGGCGCGATCCCAGGATCATCTCCGAGACGTTGAGCGGCGCCGGCCCCGGCTCCGCGCCTGCCGGTAGGAGCACCTCCAGGTCCTCCACCTGCGCCTCCGCCCGCACCACGAACGGGAACGCCGGATCCCGGCCATCGGCGATCGCGGCGTCCCAGAGGGCACGCTCGATCGCGTCGGCGCCCTCGGCCGGCGGCAGCGCCTGCTCCGCGCCCCACGCGCCGCGGGCGATCACCGCCGCGCAGGCCACGTCGCCGGCCGAAGGCGCTTCGCTCGCCCAGGCGGCGCCGCCCGCGGGCGCCGCGGCGGTTCGCGTCATGACGCTGCGGCCGTCCACGCGGGCCCACGCGCCGGCGGGCGCCCCGAAGGGACCCAGGAGTCCGAACGCCACCCGCTCCGCGCCGGGGGGCGGCGCGGGCCCCTCATCCGCACGGCACGCGCCCGCCACCATCCGGAACGCGATGCTGTACCCGCCGGCGGGCACACCCTCCGCGAGGAGGGCGGCGCAGTCGGCGCAACCGCGGAGCTGCACGCTGCCGTTGGGCTGGAACGGCGAGTCGCCCGACTCCGGCGCGAGGGCGAGAGCCCGCTGGATGGACGCTTCGCCGCTCTCCCCCAGGGCGGCCCGCAGCGCCGCCGCCGCCTCCGCAGCGCCGGGCATCCCGGTGATCGCGGCGGCCCGGAGGTCCAGGAGGTCCTCGACCGTCACGGCGTCATCGCCCGCCATGTCTGCATCGGGCTTCGCCGCGGCCCGCTCCCGCGCCCGCTTCCTCCTGTTCAGTTCAGCCGCCAGGAGCCGCTGCGGTCCCCCGGCGATCCGCACGGACGCCGCCCGGAACGCGGCGGGGTCTTCGCCCGGCGGCGGGGAGTCGCGGAAGCGACTGCGCACGCTCGTGAACGCGCCGAGGTAGGCGTCCCCCGCCGGCTCCGCGGAAAGCGCGAGGGCCTCCAGCCGCTCCTCCACCGCCTGGTGGCGCCCCAGGAGCAGGGAGAGCTCGCACCACAACTCCAGCCGGAACGGGTTCGGCTGCGGTCGCCGCACGTCCATGTCCATGCGGGCCAGGCAGCGCTTGACGGGCCCCGCCGCCTCCGGACACGCGGCGATGGCGCGGCGGGTCATCATCGTGGCCGCCAGGATGCCCCATCCGTTCACGGGATCCGCCTCCAGGCCGGGGGCCGGTCGCAGGAGGGACTCCAGCGTGCGCGTGACGTTCCCGCAGTCCGGCGGCTCGCGCCGCTCCGGGTCCAGCTGCTCCTCGAGCGATCGATAGGCCAGGATCATCCCCGCCCGGTCCAGCCACCCGGCGGAGGGCGTCTCCATGGCCCGCCGCGCCGCGCTCGGCAGTCCCGTGGCGGCGGACGCGGCATCGGGGTTCCAGTCTCCCGGCTTCACCAGGCCGCGGGCCTGGAGCGCCTCCATGCACGCGTTCACCAGGAGGAGGAGGCCCTGCGCCGTCGGGTGAAGCCCGTCCGGCTGCAGGAGCGGAGCGCCATCCGGGCCGCAGCGGTCCGGGGCGGCCAGCCGGGAGATGGGCACCAGGACCGCGTTGGGATGCGCCTCCACCCAGGCGCGGATCCGGCGGTTGAGCGCCTCCACGGTGGCGGCGGGAAGCCCCTCCACGGGACGGGCCGTTGGCTGGCATCCATCCTGGAAGCAGGGGAGGTCGCCCAGCACGATCACCGTGCGGTCGGGATCGAACGATGCCAGCTCCGCGAGCGCGGCGTCCACGCGGGCCACGCGCACGCTCTCCGGATCCGCGCCCTGCGCAGGAGCGTCCCCCTTCACGCCGCCGTACGCGGGCCAGAAGAGCCAGTCCAGCGCGAAGAGCACCGTGCAGCCATCCGCGCGGGCCGCCGCGGCCTGCTCCCGCAGCGCGTCCTGCGGCCGCTGATACACGAGCGCGTCCGCGTGCCGCGCCGGCGGCTGATGAGGGGCCGTCACCGTGGAGTCGAACGCCACCGCGAGATCCACCGCGAGCGGACCGTCCTGCCCACCGTCCGTGGAGGCGCCGACGCCCGCCGTGGCGCTCGCACCCACGAACGCCGGACGGCCCAGCGTGGGATGCATGCACGCCTGGAGGAGGGCCGCCGCGAGCGCCGCGGCGAGCACCGCCACCGCCGCCCGGGCGCCGGGGCGGCGCGGACCGCATCGGCCGGGGGACCGGTCCGGCGGTCCTGCTGCCTCCGCGTGCCGCGTGCGCCGCATCACCTGGCGAGTGTAGTCGCCACGCGTCCCGGTACGATCCGCGCATGGCCGCATCCACCGCCCGCGTCATGGCCGGCATCCCCACCACGAACCTCTCGCTCTACCACGAGATCCGCTTCCGGGTGGGGGATCCCACCGCGCTCGTGGAGCTGCCCGCGGAGGGCGGCCGCACGCGTCGCGTGCTGATCCTGCGGGACATCGAGATGGCCCGCGCCCGGGCCCACGCCCGCGCGGACGAGGTGCGTTCGCCACGGGATTTCGCTCCGCCCGGCGGCCTCTCCGGGGACCGCGAGACCGCGACCGCGCAGGCCGTGGCCGAATGCCTGCGCCGCGCCGGCGTCACCCGGGTGGTGGCGGACCGGACGCTCCCGCTCATCTACGCCAGCATGATCCGGGCCGGCGGCGCGGAGGTGGAGGCGGACCTGGAGTGGGGCGTTCGCGAGCGGCGCAGCAAGGACGAATCGGAGCTGCGCCATCTGGACCACGCGCAGCGGGCCACGGAGGAGGCCATCCGCGAGGCGTGCCGCATGGTGGCCGGCGCCACCGCCCGCGCCGACGGCGTGCTCCTCCACGAGGGGCAGTCGCTCACCTCGGAGCGCGTGCGGCTCGCGATCGACCTGCGCCTCCTGGCGGGCGGATTCGAGAACCCGCGGGCCATCGTGGCCGGCGGCCGCCAGGGTTCGGACTGCCACCACGACGGCGCCGGCGAGCTCCGGACCGGCGAGCCGGTGATCATCGACGTCTTCCCGCGGCACAAGGCGAGCGGCTACAACGGGGACTGCACCCGGACCGTGGTCCACGGGAAGGTGCCGGACGGGCTGCGGCGAATGCACGCCGCGGTGGTGGAGGCCAAGGCCGCAGCGACCGCCGCGGTCCGCGCCGGCGTGACCGGCGAGAGCGTCCACCGCGCGTCAATGGCGGTGATGACGCGGCTCGGCTACGCCATGGGCATGCCGCCCGCGGACGCGCCGGACTCCTGGTGCGGGATGGTGCACGGCACCGGTCACGGGCTGGGGCTGGAAGTGCACGAACCGCCGCTCCTCGACATGGGCGGCCCGGCGCTGGTGGCGGGCGACGTGCTGACTGTGGAGCCCGGCCTCTACTGCCGGGCCGTGGGCGGCGTGCGCGTGGAGGACATGGTGGTGGTCACGAACGACGGCTGCCGCCTGCTCGGCGCCGGTCTCCCCGAGGGGCTGGAGTGGACTTGACGCCGCTCTGCGGGGCGTCGTCCGAAGCCTCCGCCGCGGGCGCCGGCGCGTCCCCACCCGCGCCCTCTCCGTCCTGCTCACCGTCCTCCTTGGGGACGGCAACGGCGCCCTCGCCGCCGCCGGCGTCCTCCAAGTCCTCGAAGATCCGCGCCGGCATGCGCCGTTCGAATCCCTTGGCGGCACGCAGGCACATCTCGCTCAGGAGCTGATGGAGCTTCTCGTGGTCCGGCACGGCGTCCAGGTACGCCAGCACCTGGTCGATCTGCCGGTCCAGGTCCACTCCGGTGTCCACCATCTGGATCGCCGCGTCCCCGAGTTCCTCCATGGCGGAGACGAACCACTCCATGGTGGGCTTCTCCCACACCTTGGGCGGGGCGAGCTTGGTGCGCACGGTGGCGGCTCCGATGGCCACCACGGGGCACTGCCGCATGCGCGTAAGCGGTTCGCGGCAGAGGACGGCCACGGAGACCTCCTGGGCCATGGCGGCCAGGCGCAGGCGCCGTGCATCCGCGCCCACCAGCGGCGGCTGCACCAGGACGCAGCCCTTGCTGGCCTTGATGGCCTCCGGGAGCGGCTGGTCCAGGATGGTCACCTTGCGGGACTCGAGCGCCGGCGCCAGCCGCTGGCGCCGCGCCTCCTGGAGCGGCAGGACGATGCGGGCCATGAGCGCCCACTCCTCGCCCTGGCGGGCCGTCTGGAGGGCCTTGGCGGCGTGCGACTCCGCCTGGAACCAGTGGTTCCGGCGCATGGCGGCTTCCGCCTCCTCCATGAGCCCTTCGATTCTCTTGAGCCGATCCGACGCGGCCATGGCGTGAATGTAGCAGCGCCTAGCTGGCTTCGCCGGAGGCGCCGCCGTCCCCCTGGGGCGGTGGCGACGACCACTTGTCGTCGGAGCGGGACGACTCCCTGGCCCGGCCGTGAACGCCCTTGTCGATGAGGAGCAGCGTGTCGCAGAGGATCGCGAGGGCGCGGGACTCCGGGAAATCCGACCGGAGCTGCGAGATCTTGTCCAGGAACTGGCCGCCCCGCTCCCGGAAGAGCCGCTTGTAGGCCTCCCGGATGGCCTCCACCTCCGCCTCCGGCCAGCCCCGCCGCCGCATGGCCACGTGGTTGTGCCCGCGCACCTTGGCGGGCACGCCCTCCACGATCATGAAGGGGGGGATGTCGATGCTGCAGCGGGACATGGCCCCCACGAACGCCAGCGTGCCCACCGTCGCAAAGTGGTGGAGCCCGGCGCCGCCGCCGATGTTGGCGTAGTCGTCCACCTTCACGTGGCCGGCCAGCATCGCGTTGTTGGCGATGATGGTGCCGTTGCCGATCAGGCAGTCGTGGGCGATGTGCACCACGCCCATGATCAGGTTGTCGGAGCCGATCCGCGTGATGCCGCCGCCGAGGCCGGTGCCGCGGTGGATGGAGACGTGTTCGCGGATCTGGTTGCGGTCTCCCACCTCCAGCCGCGTCATCTCCCCCTGGAACTTGCGGTCCTGCGGATCACCGCCCACCACGGCGAACGGATGGATGACGTTCTCCCGCCCCAGGACGGTCCACGGTCCCAGCACCACGTTCGACACCAGCTCGGAGTCGTCACCGACCTCCGCATCCCGTCCCACGACGCACCAGGGCCCCACGCGCACGCCTCTTCCGATGCGGGCGGAGGGATCGACGACGGCGGTTGGATGGATGTGGGACATGGGACGTCTCTGGCTGCCCGGGGGGTCAGGTCTGTTCCGAATCCACCATCATGAACCGGATCTGGGCCTCCGCCGCCAGCTTGCCGCCCACGGTGGCGCGGCAGTGGACGGAGGCGGACCTGGCGCTCGCGCGGACGGTCTCCGCCTCCAGGATCACCTGGTCGCCGGGCACGATGGGCTTGCGGAGCTTCACCTTGTCCAGGGAGAGGAGGACCGCGATGCGGCCGGTGTGCTCCAGCGTCTGCGAGAGCAGCAGGCCGCCCAGCTGGGCCATGGCCTCCACGATCAGGACGCCGGGCATGATGGGCGTGCCCGGGTAGTGCCCCTGGAAGAAGGGTTCGTTGATGGTGACGTTCTTGACGCCCACCGCGCGGCGGTCCCCGTCCATCTCCAGGACGCGGTCCACCAGCAGCATCGGGTAGCGGTGCGGCATGATCCGCTGGATGGCGCGGGCGTCCATCACCCGCGCCGCCACCAGCGACTCGGCGAGATCCGCGGCCCGCATCTGCTCCAGGATCCGCATGCCCAGGCGGCGGTTCAGGCCGTGGCCGGAGCGGTAGGCCATGATCCGGCACTGCACCGGCCGGCCCACCAGGTAGAGATCCCCCAGCACGTCCAGCACCTTGTGCCGCACGGGCTCGTTGTCGTAGCGGTAGGCGTTGTCGATCGGGCCGTCGTCGCCGATCACCAGCACGTCGCGCGGGGTCAGGTGGCGGCAGAGGCCGGCGGCCCAGAGCGCCTCCGCCTCCTCCTTCAGGCTGAAGGTCCGGGCATGAGAGACCTCCCGCATGTAGTCCTGCCGGGAGGGATCGAACCCGAACGTCTGTCGCCGGATCCGCGACGCGGAGTCGCCGTAGTCCAGGTCGTAGAGCACCCGCATGCCCTCGCCCTCGTCGGGCATGGCCGCGATCATGGAGTCCCCCTCCGTCACCACGATGGGCTCCCTGAGGCGGAAGACCCGGCGCGGCGCGTCCTGATCCACCACGCCGGCGGCCTGGATCGGCTCCGCGAACGGCGCCGCGGAGCCATCTCCGCAGGGCAGCTCCGGCCCGCTCAGCCGCAGGACCGCGTTGTCCACGCGGAGGCCGTGCAGGGCGGACATGCAGTGCTCCACCGTCTCGATGGTGGCGGCGCCCGCCTTGAGGCAGGTGCGGCGCGGGCGCGGGATGACGTTCGACACCACCGCCGGGACGGTCGCGGGCGGGGAGAGGTCCACGCGCTCGAAGACGATCCCCGTCCCCGGCGCCGCCGGCGCGATCACCAGCTCCGCGTCCTGGCCGAGCATGAGGCCCTTGCCGCGCACGGTCACCTCGCCCGCGAGCGTGCGCTGCCGGTCACTCCGCCGGACCGTGATCCGTTCCTGTTCGAGCGTGGCCGTCATGGGGTGGCGAAGCGCGTCAGCCGCCCTCCACCAGGCGGCGCAGCTTCTTCGACCATTCCGGAAGCTTACGCACCGCTGCCAGCTCCCGCAACGCCGCCTTCGCGTCCTGGGCCGGCGTGCCGCCCCAGGTCTGCCCGGCGGGCACGTCGTTCATCACCGCGCTGCGGGCCGCGAGCGTCGCGCCGCGTCCGATGCGGATGTGGTCCCCCACGCCGCAGCCGCCGCCGATCCGCACCGCGTCCTCGATCACCGCGCTGCCCGCGATCCCGGTCAGTCCCGCGATGACGCACGAGCGGCCGATCCGCACGTTGTGCCCCACCTGGCAGAGGTTGTCGATCTTGGTGCCCGCGCCCACCACGGTGGCACCGAACTTGGCCCGGTCCACGCAGCTCCCGGCGCCCAGCTCCACGCCGTCCTCCAGGATGGCCACGCCCAGATGCGGCACCCGCCGCAGCCCGCGTCCGTCCGGGGCGGGTCGGTATCCGAACCCGTCGCTCCCCACCACGGCGCCCGCGTGGAGGACGCAGTCGCGGCCGACGCGGCAGCGTTCGCGCACCACTGCGTTGGCGTGGAGGACGCTCCGCTCCCCGATGCGGGCCTCCGCGCCCACGCAGGCGCCCGGGTGCAGGACCACTCCGGCCGCGAGCTGGGCCCCGCGCTCCACGGAGGCGAACGGCCCCACGTAGACCTCCGGCGACACGCCGGCCTCCGGGTGCACCCACGCCATCGGGTGCACGCCGCGGGCCGGGCGCTCCGGCGCGGGCGCGAACGCCTCCAGCAGCGAGATGATCGCCTGCTCCGCATCCTCCACGCGGACCAGCGTGCGCGAGGATGCGTCGTGCCCCGGCACCTCCAGCGTGCGCGTCACCACCGCCACGCCGGCCCGCGATGCGGCCCAGCGCCGGGCGTGTGGCTCGTCGGCGATGAAGGTGGCCTGATCCTCCGCGGCGTCGTCCAGGGCCGCGAGTCCGCGCACCGGCAGCGACCCCGGCCCCTCGAGCGAGCCGCCGAGCAGGGTGGCCACGTCCGCAGCGCACTCGGGCCGCGGCGCGGTCACGAGCCCTGCCGCGCCTTGAAGTCCCGGTTCATGCGTTCGATCACCAGCTGCGTGACGTCCAGCGACGGCGCCACGTAGAGCGAGCGCCGGGCGGAGATCTGCTGCATCATGGGCCGCGGATCCGCATCCGGGAAGGGGGGCGTCGCGTCGTCGAGGAGCACCAGGTCGATCTTGTTGTCCGCGGCCACGAGGGCGCAGGCCTGCTTCACCTGGTCGTAGGTCTGCTTCAGGAGGTAGCTCTCCTCGCGGGCCAGCTTGCCTTCGCAGAACTGCTGCCACGCCCGGAGCTTGCCCACCGCCTCCTCCATCTTGCGCTGCGCTTCCACGAACGCCTCGGTGTCGGGCTTGAAGCTCTCCAGCTCGCTCTCGACCGCCTTCACCTCCTGCTTCAGCTCCTCCGTGCGGGCGGCCATGCCCTTGGCGGTGTTCTCCAGGTCCTTCTCCGCGGCCTTGTGCTGGTCGACCGCGGCGTACACCTTCTCAAGGTCCACCACCGCGATCGAGGAGGGCTGCCCGGGGGCCGAACGCATGGCCCAGAGGCCGGCCGCGCCCAGCAGTGCGAGGGCAGCCAGCGTGGAGATCGAGAGTCGTTGATTCATGGAGTGTGCTCCGGTGGTGGAACGGCCGCGCCGGGGCGGCACGGATGGTCAGGGGGTCTTCGGCGCTGCGCCGGTGGCGCGGGCGTTGTTGATGCGGAGGACCAGCTTCTCGGAGATGTCGTGGGCCGGGCTCGCGTACACCGTGCGGCGGCGGCCGATCTGCTCCAGGGCCTGGGTGGTCAGCG
This sequence comes from Phycisphaerales bacterium, assembly GCA_046350535.1. GTDB lineage: Bacteria > Planctomycetota > Phycisphaerae > Phycisphaerales > SM1A02 > VGXK01. The sequence continues at coordinate 2,402,295 of JAXMAG010000001.1, read as the reverse complement.
GCACGCGCGACTCGCGGGTGATCACCAGCTCGTCGCCCGGTTCCGCCACCATCACGTAGTCGTAGCCTTCAAGCTCCGCCAGCTTGGCGGCCTCCGTGCGGATGGAGCGGTAGATCTGCCGCCACATCAGGCTGCTCTCCCGGTCCAGCTCCGCCTGCTTCATCGTCGCCCACTGCTCCAGTTCCAGCTTCTGCAGCTGGAGGGCTTCCAGGGCCTTCAGCTTCTCGGCGGGATCCGTGACCACGCGGGCGGCGGCCACGTCATCCTCCAGCTTCTTCTTGCGAACGTTGACCTCCTCCACGATCCGGGCCTCCAGCGTTCGGAGGCGGATCTCCCAGTCGGCCTTCTCCTGAAGCTTGTCCACCACCTTCTGGAGGTCGATGGTGGCGGTGCGCGTCGGGGCCGCGGGGGCGGGGGCCCGGACCGCTGCGGCCAGGAGGCCCACGGCCACGGTGCCGCCCACGCAGAGTGCAACGAGGAGGGGGGTTCGCTTCATGGCCGCCATTGTACGGCGTCCTTCCCCAGGCGCCGCCGCAGGCCGGAGCGGCCCGGCCGCCCCGGGCGGGCGGTCAGAAGGGCAGTTCGGCGTTGAAGCTGAACACCTGCGGCACGTCCGTCGGCTCCTTGGCCAGCGGCCAGGCGAAGTCGAAGGCGATGGGCGCGGGGCCGAGCGCCGCGATGTACAGGCGCACGCCGAAGCCGATGGAGACGCGGTACTGGTCCAGGGAGAAGTCGTTGTCCACCGTGCCGGAGTCCACGAACGCCACGCCGGTGATGAACTCCTGGATGAGAGGCATCTCGTACTGGGCCCCGGCGAAGAAGAGGAACTGGCCGCCCACCGGCGTGGGATTGGGGAAGTCCGGGGCGATGATGTAGCCCTGGCTGGTGGGGCTGATGGTGCGGAACTCGAACCCGCGGAAGCTCCGGCCGCCCAGGTAGAAGCGCTCGTAGGTGGGGGCCGTGCTGGAGAGGATCCACCCGGCGGAGGAGTTGAGCCGCAGCGTGGTCTTGCGCCCCAGGAAGTCCTCGTCCAGCGTGAACCAGGTGCTGTAGTTCGCCCGGAACGCCGGGTAGTTGTACGCACCGCCGAACGCCCCGTAGTAGGTGGCGCTCAGGTCGATGATGGAGCCCCTGCCGGGCCGGGTGAGGCTGTCCACGGTATTGCGGCTGATGCCGGCGCTCACGGAGCTGAGGTACGCGGGGCCGCGGTCGTCGTACACCTCGATGGGCGTGTACGGGGAGAAGTCCGTCAGCTTGACGTTCTCGAAGCGACCGGAGACGGAGCCCTTCCAGACGTCGCCGAGCACGCGGGCCAGCGTGAGCGTGGTTCCGTAGCGCTCCTCGTTGTAGAAGCCGGTGTTGTACTCGCGGTTGCGGTAGAAGGCCGTGGCGGCGCCGCCGTAGTCGGACTCGAAGAGGTGCGGCTCGCCGAGGCTGACCGAGTAGTTGCTGACCTCGATGCCGGGGGCGATGGTGATGTTGAAGGTCTGGCCCGCGCCGCGGAAGGCCCGGCCCGCGATCAGCTCGCCCGGCGTCAGCGGGTAGTCGTAGAGATCGAAGTTGCTCTGCGAGAGGCTCACCTCGCCGGCCAGGCTGGTGTCGCTGCCGATGGAGACGCCGAAGTTCAGCGAACCCGTGTTCCGCTCCTTCACCTCCACCAGCAGGTCCCGGGTCGTCGGCTCGTCCGGCTCCGGCGCCTGCGGCGTGATGCGGCTCTCGTTGAAGAGCCCGCTGGCCTTGAGGCGGATCTCGCTGAAGTCGATCTCGCGGCCGTCGATCGGGCGGCCCGGCTGCATGCGCACCAGCCGCCGCACCACCTTGTCGCGGGTGAGGAAGTTGCCCTGGATCTTCACCAGGCCCGCGTCGTAGGCCTCGCCCTCCTCGACGGAGATCAGCATGTCCACCTCGGGGGACTCGCCCACGCGGTAGTAGGTCTGGTTCACGCGGGCGTCGATGTAGCCCATCACCTTGAAGGCCGTCTCCAGGCTCTTCATGGACTTCTCGATCAGGGCCTGCTGGTAGAAGTCGCCGGGGCGGATGACCATGAGGGACTGGAGCTGCTCCGGTGAGTACACGCTGAGCGAACCGGGGCCGCCCGCGCCCTCGATGCGGATGGACCGCAGGCGGTACCGGCGCCCCTCCGTCACCACGAACACCACCTTCGCCTCCACCTGGTCCGGGCTGAGCTCGATGCGCCGGTCCACGCGCACGTCCACGAAGCCGCGGTCCTTGTAGAAGCGGTCCAGCTCCGCCACGTCGTCGATCAGCTGCTGTTCGTCCAGGTTGCCCTTCTGGAAGAGGAAGAACCACTGCTTCGTCTTGATCTGGGCCGCGAGCTGCTTGTCCGGGAAGGAGAGGTTCCCCACGAAGTCGATCTTGCGGATCCGGACCCGCGGGCCCTCGATGATCTTGAAGATGAGGATGCCGGAGTCCTTCAGGCGGCGCTCGTCCGGGGAGACCTCCACCAGGTAGTGGCCGCGGGCCTTGTAGAGCTCCTTGATCCGGAAGATGGACTGCTCCAGCAGGAAGTCGTCGCGCGGACCGCCGGGCACCAGCGGGATGGCGGCCAGGATGTCCTGGTCCGTGAGGGCCTTGTTGCCCACGGTGAGGATGTCCCGCACCAGGGCCTGCTCCGTGAGGTCGTAGACCACCTCCACGGTGCCGTCGGGCAGGAGCGTGGCGCTCGCCGCCACCGTCTCGAAGTGGCCAAGCCGGTAGAGCGTGGCCACGTCGTCCCGGACCGCCTTGGCCTCGAACGGCTGCCCCGCGCCCATGCGCAGGTTGTTGCGGATCTCCTGCTCCGTGACCCGGTTCAGGCCCTTCACGGTCACCTTGGCCACCGGCCGGTCCGCGAAGGTCTCGTCCTCGATGTCCCCGGGCGCCGCCGGCGCCGGGCTGCGCGGCGACGCCGCAGCGACTCCGGCCGGCGCGAGCAGCGCCGCCATCACGGCCGCCAGGGCCAGCAGGAGCCGGCCGGGCGGTCTGGCGCCGGCTGGGGGAGTGGGTGCGTTCCGCCGCGGCATCGGGCGGGCGGAGGATATCCGCCACCCCGCGCACCTGCTACCCTGACAGATCCGCCGCGCAGGCTGCGCCGCGGCACCAGCCATGTCAATCTCGCTCGCGGAACTCGCCACGCGGATCGGCGCCGTCCTCCACGGAGACGGATCGCGCGCGGTGGATGGCGTGGCGCCGATCGACCGCGCCGAGCCGCACCACGTGGCGTTCGTGGCCAACACCCGCTACCTCCAGTTCCTCGGGACCACCCGGGCCGCCGCGGTCATCGTGGGCACGGACGTGGAGACCCCCGCAGGGCTGTCAAGGCTGGAGGCCGCGGACCCGTACTTCGCGTTCCGGGAGGCGGTGGTGGCCCTCCACGGATACCGGGTCCATCCGGAGCCGATGGGCGCGGATCCCCGCGGGATCAGCCCGGACGCCAGGCTTCACCCCGACTCGGTGGTGGGCCCCGGATGCCGGATCCATCCGTTCGCGGTGGTGGAGCGGGGCGCGGTGCTCGGTCCCGGCTGCATCCTCTACCCCGGCGCCTACGTGGGTCCGGAGGCGGTGCTTGGCGAGGGCTGCGTCCTCTTCCCGGGCGCCGTCGTCTACGACCGCTGCCACCTCGGCGACCGCGTCATCCTCCACGCCTCCGCGGTCATCGGGAGCGACGGCTTCGGCTACGCCACCCACAAGGGCCGCCACGAGAAGATCCCGCAGGCCGGGATCGTCGTGATCGAGGATGACGTCGAGATCGGCTCCGGCTGCGTGGTGGAGCGGGCGGCCATGGGGGAGACCCGCATCGGCGCCGGCACCAAGTTCGCGGATCTCATCTCCATCGGCCACGGCACGCGCATCGGCCGCGGCTGCCTGCTGGTGTCCCTGGTGGGCATCTCCGGCTCCGTGGAGGTGGGGGACTACGTGGCCTTCGGCGGCCAGGCGGGCGTGGTGGGCCACGTGCGCATCGGCCGCGCCGCCCAGGTGGCCGCCAAGGCGGCGGTGGTGGGGGACATCGAGGATGGCGCCAAGGTGGCCGGCATGCCCGCCATCGACCTGGATGCCGCCAAGCGCAACGCCCTGGCCGGGCGCGATCTCTACGGACTGGCCCGCAAGGTGAAGGAGCTCGAACGCGAGCTGACCCGCCTCCGCGCCCAGCTCGACAACTCCCGTTCCTCCACGCCCCACGCCCCCTGAGGTCCACCCATGTCCGCCACCGCCACGCTGCTGAAGACGCCGCTCCACGCCCTCCACGTGGAGGCCGGAGCCAAGATGGTGGATTTCGTCGGCTGGGACATGCCGCTTCACTACGGCTCCATCATCGAGGAGCACCATCAGGTGCGCCGCGCCGGCGGCTTCTTCGACGTGAGCCACATGGGGCGGGTCCGCTTCAGCGGCCGCCACGCCCGCCGCTTCCTGGACCGCGTCTGCACGCGGCAGATCCTGGGCATGGAACGGGGCATGGTGCGCTACTCCCTGGTCTGCAACGAGCGCGGCGGCTGCCGCGACGACGTCCTCGTCTACTGCTTCGACGAGGACGACTACCTCATGGTCTGCAACGCCAGCAACCGGGCCAAGCTCCTGGAGCACTTCGCCCAGGTGAAGGGCGACCTGGTCTTCAAGATGGACGACCAGACGCTCTCCACCTGCATGGTGGCGGTGCAGGGTCCCAAGGTGATGGAGCAGGTGGCCGCCATGTCGCGGGAGATCCCCGCGCTCAAGCGCTACCGCTTCACCGAGAAGAACCTGATGGTGGTGAAGCTCCTGGTGAGCCGCACCGGCTACACCGGGGAGGACGGCGTGGAGATCATCCTCGGCGCCACCATGGCCCGCATGGCGCTCAACATGCTGCTCAAGAAGGAGGGCGGCGCCGGCGGCGTCATCAAGCCGTGCGGCCTGGGGGCCCGCGATTCGCTCCGCACCGAGGCGGGCATGCCGCTCTACGGCCACGAGATCGGAGAGGACATGGATCCGCTCTCCGCGGGACTGGACTTCGCGGTGAAGCTCACCAAGGGCGATGACGACGAACGCGCCGGCCGCTTCATCGGCCAGGACGCGCTCCAGGCGCTCTCGCGGCAGGGCCTCCGCCGCAAGCTGGTGGGCCTCCACCTGGAGGGGCGCCGCGCCGCCCGCCAGGGGATGTCCGTCCTCCGCGGGGACGCGGCGGTGGGACAGGTGACCAGCGGCTGCCTCAGCCCCACGCTGGACCGCTCCATCGCCATGGCCTACGTGCCGGTGGACGCCGCGGCGCCCGGGACCGCCCTCGCGGTGGACCTGGGGCGCGAACGCACCGCCGCGGTGGTGGTGCCGCTGCCCTTCTACAAGCCTGCCTGAGTCCTCCGGCGGCGCCGTGCCCGCGGGCCCGGCCCGCCGCGCGGCTCCCTACGCCCTCGCGCCGGAGCGGCGCCCGCCGCCGTTCCCGTCCTTGGGGCGGACGAAGCGGCTGGGCCGGTCATCCATCAGCTGCTGCTGCAGCTTCTTGAGCGCGTCCACCTCGATCTGCCGCACCCGCTCGCGGGTGAGTCCGACGGCCTCGCCGATCTGCTTCAGCGTGAGCGGCTCCTGGCCCTCCAGGCCGAAGCGCAGCCGCAGCACCCGCGCGTCCCGCTCGTCGATCGAGTCCAGCAGCTTCAGCACCATCCGGAAGTCCTCGTCCTGCGAGAGGCTCTGGTCCGGGGCGTCGTGCCGCGTGTCCTCGAACATGTCGGAGAAGTCCACACCCTCTCCATCCTCGCCGGTGGGCGCCTGGCTGGGGGCGTGGTAGGCCTTCACCGCGCGGCGGATGATCTGAAGCTTCTTGACCGGCAGCTTCATGATCTTGGAGAGCTCCTGCAGCGTCGGGGGACGCCCCAGCTCCTCCTCCAGGCGCCGCGTGGCCTCCTTCCAGCGGGCGATGAGCTCCACCATGTACGCGGGGATGTGGATCGGCTGCACCGCGTTGATGAGCGTTCGCTTGATGGCCTGCTTGATCCACCAGCTCGCGTAGGTGCTGAAGCGGGCCCCCTGGGCGGGGTCGAATCCCTCCACCGCGCGGATGAGCCCGATGTTCCCCTCCTCGATCAGGTCCACCAGCGGCAGCCCGCGGTGGGCGTAGTTCTTGGAGATGCTGATGACCAGGCGCAGGTTGGCCTTGATCATCTGCTCCTTCGCGTCCTGGTCGTTGTCGTTGATGATGCGCCAACCAAGGTCCTTCTCCTCCTCCGGCGTGAGGAGTGGGACCTCGTTGATCTCCCGCAGGTACAGCTGCAGTTCCGACTGGAGCGATTGGCGCGACATGTTTCTCCCGACGGCCGGACCATGGACGGCTCCGGAGTCTCGTCGATCCTACGAACCACTCTCGCAGGTGCCAAGGACGAGACGGGAAAGTACGAGCCGGGGTCCGGCTACCATCCCTGTGCGGACTGGACGCCCCGCGTGAACCGCGAAGACCTCACAGAACTCCTCGCAGCGTGGGACTTCCGACCGGGAACCCCCGATGTGCGGCGTCTCCCGGCCGCGGACGGCCGTCCCCTGCTTCAGGTCCGGGTCCGCCTGGGGGTGCTCCAGATGGAGGCGGTCGGGAGGCCGGACGGGAGGCGGCCGGAGGGGTTCGAGAGCCTGCTCCACCTGCATCTGGCCCGCCTGGACGCCTCCCCGCAGGGGTCCGGGCTTTCCCTGGAGGAGTGCGAATCGCTCCGGGACGAGGCCGCCCTCTACGACCAGCGCTGTGCCGCATGGTTCGCGCTCCAGGATTTCCCCGCCGCGGAGGCGGATGCGGCCCGGAACCTGCAGGTCCTGGATCTCTGTCGGCGCTCCGCGCTGCGTCCGGAGGACCGCGTGGCACTCGAACCGCTCCGCCCGCGCCTCGTGGCCCTCCACGCACGCGCCGCGGCCGCCCGGGCCCTGGCGGCCGGCGGGACGAGAGCGGCCCGCGAGGCGATCGACGCGGCCCTCGCGTCGCTGGGGGGTGCCCCGCGGGACGGTTCGCCTCCGGCCTGTCCGGAGGTGTCGCTCCTTCTCGAGATGCGGGAGGCCCTCATCCCCAAGCTGCCGGCGAGCCAGCGCTGGGAACTCGTGGAGCGGCTGCGGGCCGCGCTCCGGCGCGAGAACTACGAACTGGCCGCGATCCTCCGGGATGAACTGCGATTTCTCGGCGGCGGTCCCGTGGGCGACGGCGGATCTGACGGGTTCTAGCGGCCGGGGCGAGAACCCGCTAGGCGCGGCGGCGTCCGAACGCCACGAGCGTGGTCCGCAGCGGCGCCGGCATGACCGCGTGGGCCATCGCCGCCACCCGGTAGAGCAGGCCGCTGAAGGCGAAGTAGCCCGGCTCCGCCTCCGTCGTCCACACCGCCGCGTCGAATCCGGCCCGCTCCATGGCCCGCTGCAGGCGGCCGCGGCTGTTGCAGCGATAGAACGTGGGGAAGACGTCCACCTCGTCCCGGTCCGCCTGCACCTTGGAGAGGACGCGGGCGTGCATGCGGTTGGGAATCATCCGGGAGGCGAGTGCCACGTAGCCCCAGCGATTGGGCGTGCGGATGCAGAGGACGCCACCGGGCTTCAGCACGCGGTGGGCCTCGCCGAGGAAGTGGTCCGGGTGCTCCACGTGTTCCATCACGAAGTCGCTGATCGCGACGTCCACGCTCGCGTCGTCCACCGGCCAGCGCTGGAGATCCTGGATCTTGCGGAACTCGTCGATGAAGGGGTTGGTGCCGCCCGCGTCATCCACGTCGATCCCCACCACGCGGCGGCCGTCCCCGCGCAGGTCCTGCATGGCCACCCGGTAGCGGCACGGGTCGAGCTTCCGTCCGCCGCGCCCGCAGCCCACGTCCAGCACCAGCTGGCCGGGCGCCAGGAGCGAACGCACGCGGCCGAGAAACGCCACCGTGCCGTCGATGCGGGTGAAACCTCCGAAACGGCTCTCCGGATAGACGCGCTCCTGGAGGGTCAGTCCCATGGGGGCCGCGATGATAGCAGTGACCGCGCCGCGCATCGGCCTCCGGACCACCCGTAGGATGGCGCCATGACCTGGATCGGCGTGGCTTCGGGAAGCACGTTCGCGCTGCTGGGCGCGGCCTGCGTGCTGCTGGTCCTGGTGGGGGCGCCGGGGATCTGGCTCATGGTGCTGGGGGCCATCTGCACGGACGTCTTCCTGGCACCCCGCATCGGCGACGGCGGTGCCATCTTCGGCTGGATCCCGATCGGCATCGCGGCGGCCCTCGCGGTGGCGGCGGAGGTGGTGGAGGTGGCCGCGGCCGCGGAAGGCGCCCGGCGCGGCGGCGCCACCCGGGCCGGCGCCATCGGTGCGCTGATCGGCGGCATCGGCGGCGGGATCCTGGGGACCATCTTCCTGCTGCCCGTGGTCGGCTCCCTGATCGGCGCCGCCATGGGCGCCGTGGCCGGTGCCGTGGTGGGGGAGCTGTCCGTGGGACGAACGCTGCGCCAGAGCGCCAGGCCCGCCGCCGGGGCCGCGGCCGGCCGACTCCTGGGCACGCTGGCCAAGCTGCCCTTGGCCGCGGGCGCGTGGCTTGCGCTCACCATCGCCGCGTTCATGGCGTGACGCCCGGGTGCGGCCGCTCCGCGGCGCGGGCGCCGCGTTCTCGCCGCGGGCGCCGCGTTCTCGCCGCGGCTCAGGGCAGGCGCACCAGGCGCGTGGCCGCGGAGGGATCCTCCGTGGACGCGGGGGCCCCATCGGCCTCCAGCCGGAAGCGGGACCGCTCCCCGTCCTCCCACGTGATCAGCACGCAGCCCGCCGCCTCCGCGCACCAGGTGCCGCGGCGAATGGGCCGGATCTGGCCGCGTGCGCCGTCGAGCGTCCGCGGCTCCCGCAGTTCCAGGTAGAGCTCGCGATGGACGGGGAGCGGCTGGATGGGCACGGAGGCCCCCGGCGCCAGGCCGTCCACCCGAACCGGGGCGCGCCAGCACCACGCGCCCTCCGCGGGGGCCGGGCGGCCCAGGAGCACGTCCACGTGCGCGCCGTCCGGTGAGTCGTGGTGGAGGAGCGCGGCTGGTCTGGGCATCCGGGCCATGCGTGTATCATCGCCGCCGCTCACCGCTCCGGAGACGCCCGATGCCCCGTTCCAGCACACTTCCCGCCCTGCTCGTTCCCACGTTCGCCGCCGCGCTCCTGGCCGCAGGCTGCGCCAAGGTGCCGCCGGTGGAGCCCACGGTGGCCAGCGCCCACCACATGAACGACTACGAGCACTACCAGCAGGCCGCGGATTCGCTCCAGCCGATCATCGACGCGACGCCCGGCATCTGGCAGGTGGAGTACGAGTATGGCCGGGCCAAGGCCGGGATGGGTGATCTGCCGGCGGCGCGCCGATCGCTCGAGCGCGCCGCCGCCCGCGTGCCGGAGAACACGGAGGTGGTCTTTGCGCTCGCGGACGTGATGGCCAAGCAGAAGGACGCCCCCAAGCTCTACGAACTCCTCCGCAACGCCGGCACGCAGCTGCGCTCCAGCGAGGCGTGGGTGAAGCTGGCGGTCTACGCCGATCAACTGGGGGACCCGGACACCGCGATGGGCTCCATCAAGGCGGCCATCGAGGTGGACGACGGCTTCGACGTGCGGCGCGGCACCGAGTGCTACTACCAGGCCTACCTCCTGGAGACCCGCTGGGGGACCAAGGAGGAGGCCATCCGCCGGCTGCGTCAGGCATGCGGCATCAACCCGGAGGATCCGCGGGTGCGCCTGGCGCTGCAGCAGAACGGCATCCAGCCGGGGGCCGCGGCGGCGCTCCCCGCGGGCGTCTGATCGTGGCCGGCGCCGGCGCAGGCAGGGACGCGCTCTGGTGCGCCTGGACCGCGGCGCTGGGGGACCTGATCCGTCTGCGCCTGCTGCGGCTCGCGGAGCGCGAGGAGCTGGGCGTGGGGGAGTTGGCCCGCATCCTGCAGCTTCCGCAGAGCACCGTCAGCCGCCACCTCAAGCTCCTCCTGGAGGGCGGCTGGGTCGGCAAGCGCTCCGAGGGCACCACGAGCCTCTACCGCCTGACCGCCTCAACCCTGCCGGAGTCGGCGGCGCGGCTGTGGGAGCTGGCCCGCGCGCAGCTTCCGGAAGAGACGCGGCGCGACGATGACGAACGCCTGGCCGGCGTCCTCGCGGAGCGGCGCACGGACTCGCGCACCTTCTTCGGCCGCCTGGGTGGCGAATGGGACTCGCTCCGGCGCGAGCTCTTCGGCGCCTCCTTCACCGGCGACGCCCTGGCCGGGCTGCTGGATCCCGCGTGGTGCGTGGCGGACCTGGGGTGCGGCACCGGCGACGCCTCGGAGCGGCTCGCGCCGCTCGTGCGCCGCGTGGTGGCGGTGGACCGGGAGCCCGCCATGCTGGACGCGGCCAGGCGCCGCCTGGCGGGGCTGGCCAACGTGGAGTTCCGCCAGGGAGAGCTGCACGCGCTTCCGCTCCGGGACGGAGAGGTGGACGCCGCGGTGATCTTCCTGGTGCTGCACCACGTGGCGGACGTGGCCGCGGCCGTCGGGGAGGCGGCGCGAACGCTGCGCCCCGGCGGGCGCGTGCTGGTGGTGGACATGGTGCGACACGACCGCGAGGCCTATGCCCGCACCATGGGACACCAGCACCTGGGCTTCTCCGAGGCGGACGCCCGGTCATGGGCCCGCGCCGGCGGGCTGCAGCTCCTGCGCTGGGTGCGCCTGAGGCCGGATCCCGCGGGGAAGGGGCCCGCGCTCTTCTCCGCGCTGCTCAGCCGCTGACCGGCGCCGCGCCCGGTCCCTGCTTCCAGGCCTGGATCACCTTCTGCTGCCGCGCGGGCGGAAGGGACTTGAACTGGTTGGCATCCGCGACGGAGTAGAAGCCGATCACCGCGCCCTCCCACACCACCGGCGCCGCCGCCGCATTCAGCGTGTTGCCGGTGAGGGGGCAGGTGGTGTTCGTGATCTTCTTCTGCGCGAGCACCTGCTGGGCCGCGAGGGCCGCCCGCTTCTCCTTCGGCAGGGAGGCGAACTGCTCCGCGTCCGCGCGGCTGGCGAAGTGGACCTCGTAGATGCCGTAGTAGCCCACGTGCCCGGCGCCAACCACCTCCTGGCCCGAGATGGGGCAGATCCACACCGTGCGGCCAGGCGCGGACGCGGTGGCGCCGGAGGCCGCGGGCGTGCCGGCCGCTCCGGCGGAACCACCGCCGGTGGAGGCGCAGGCCTGCAGGAGGAGCGGGAGGGAGAGGATCGCGGCGGGGATCATTCGCATGGGGGGCTCCGGTGGAAGGGCCCATGGTGGCGGCGGCGGCGCCGCCGTCCAGCGGTTCCGGCCCGTCGCAGCGCATCGCACGCGCGATCCTTGCGGGATCCAAACACGACGACCCGGCGCCGCGGGGCGGCGCCGGGTCGTGGAGCGCGGAGGGCCGGGTCCGTGGGACCGGCGGTCACTCCTTCACTTCGAACTCGGCATCGATCACGTCGTCCTTGCGGGGTCCGGCGGAACCCTGGGCCTGTCCCGCCCCGCCGGCGCCGCCGCCGGCGCCCGCCGCCTGGGCCACGGAGGCCAGCTCCGCGGCGGCATCGCTCAGCGTCCGCAGGGCGGCGTCGATCGCCTTCCCGTCGTCGCCCTTGAGCGTGGACTCCAGGTTGGAGATGGCGCTCTCCACCTTGGCCCGCGTCTCCTGGCTCACCTTGGCGCCCAGCTCCTCCATGGTGCGGCGGGTCTGGTAGGCGGCGGCCTCGCCCTTGTTCTTCAGGTCCACCAGCTCGCGCCGCGCCTTGTCGGCGGTGGCGTTGGCCTCCGCGTCGCGCCGCATGCGGTCGATCTCCTCCTTGCTGAGCCCGCTCGAACCCGTGATGCGGATCTCCTGCTTCTTGCTGGTGGCCTTGTCCGTGGCGGTCACGTTCAGGATGCCGTTGGCGTCGATCGCGAACTCCACCTCGATCTGCGGCATGCCGCGCGGAGCGGCGCTGATGCCGGTGAGGTCGAAGCGTCCCAGGCTGCGGTTGTCCGTCGCGAACTCGCGTTCGCCCTGGAGGACGTGGATGGTCACGGACGTCTGGTTGTCCGCCGCGGTGGAGAAGGTCTCCTTCTTGCTGGTGGGGATGGTGGTGTTCCGCTGGATGAGCGGCGTCATCACGCCGCCCAGCGTCTCCACGCCCAGCGAGAGCGGAGTGACGTCCAGCAGGAGCACGTCCTTCACGTCTCCCTGCAGCACGGCGCCCTGGATGGCGGCGCCCACGGCCACCACCTCGTCCGGGTTGATGCTCTTGTCCAACTCCTGGGTCTGGAAGATCTCCTTGGCGATCTCCTGCACCCGCGGGATGCGGATGGAGCCGCCCACCATCACCACCTCCTGCACGTCCTTGGGGGTCAGCTTGGCGTCGCGGAGCGCCTGCTGGCAGGGCGTGCGCAGGCGCTCGAACAGATCCGTGCACATCCGCTCGAACGCGGTGCGCGTCACGGTGACCTGGAGGTGCTTGGGACCGCTCTGGTCCGCGGTGATGAAGGGCAGGTTGACCGTGGTCTCCATCTGCGTGGAGAGCTCGATCTTGGCCTTCTCCGCCGCCTCCTTGAGGCGCTGCAGGGCCATCGCGTCCTTGCGGATGTCGATGCCCTCCTTCTTGCGGAACTCCTCCGCCAGGTGGTCGATCAGCTTCTGGTCGAAGTCGTCGCCGCCGAGGTGGCCGTCGCCGTTGGTGGCCAGCACCTCGAAGACGCCGTCACCCACGTCCAGGATGGAGATGTCGAAGGTGCCGCCGCCGAGGTCGAAGACCGCGATGCGGGCGTTCTTCTTCTTCTCCAGGCCGTAGGCGAGGGCCGCCGCGGTCGGCTCGTTGATGATGCGCTCCACCTTCAGCCCGGCGATCTCGCCGGCGTCCTTGGTGGCCTGCCGCTGGCTGTCGTTGAAGTAGGCGGGGACCGTGATGACGGCCCGCTCCACCTTCTCCCCCAGGTAGTCCTCCGCGGTCTTCTTGAGGTCCTGGAGGATCATCGCGCTCACCTCCGGCGGCGTGTAGTGCTTGCCGCGGATGTTCACCTTCACCAGTTCGCTCGCGCCGCCCACCACCTCGTAGGGCACCAGCTTCTCCTCGTGCTGGACCTCGTCGTGACGGCGGCCCATGAAGCGCTTGATGCTGAAGACGGTGTTGCGCGGGTTGGTGACCTGCTGGTGCTTCGCCGGCTGGCCGACCAGCCGCTCGCCCTTCTCCGTGAAGCCCACCACCGAGGGGGTGGTGCGGCTGCCGGAGGCGTTGATCAGCACCTTGGGCTGACCCGCCTCCATGATGGCCACGACGGAGTTGGTGGTGCCGAGGTCGATGCCGATGATCTTGCTTGCCATGAGTGTGAGTTCCTTCCGTCCCGGAGGGTGGGGCGCCCGGGGGCCGGGGGCCCGCCGCTGCCGGAACGCCGCCGGGGAAGCAACTCGAATGCCACCGCCGGGCCATGGCGGAGGCCGCCGCCGGCCCCGGCGAGGGGTTCACAGCCCGGGCCGCCCGGGTTCGACTGCCGTATTGGCACCGGAGTCCCGGTGGAGCGCGGACTACTCCGCGACCACGATCTGCTGCCAGATGGACTGGTAGAAGGCGGCCTGCGCCGGCGGAGAGAGCTCTCCGGCCGGCAGCTGCTCCATCACCGGGAAGGTGGCTCCGTCGGTCCACCAGGAGACGCCGAGGTCTCCATGCAGGCGGTTGCCGCCGTTGCCGTGGTTGAAGTCCTCCTGCGTCCGGAGGCCGTCCGTCAGGAAGATGTAGTCGTGCGGCTGATCGATCCGGCGGTGGCGCTGTTCCGTCAGGTCGTAGTCACCGCGGTAGTGGTAGTTCATGTAGATGCGGCTCGCGGTGAGCATGAGGGCGCCGGCGCCCACTTCGCTCTCCATCGAGTGCGTCCCGCGGTGGCTGGGGCAGTAGAGGCAGCGATGGTCCCCCAGGTAGCACTGGGCCTGCTGGGTGAGGATGCCCAGACCCTCCCAGTTGTTCGGCACCGCCGCGAGGACGCCCGTGGTGACCGTCATCATCTCCTGCGGCATGTTCACGGAAGGACTGCCGAAGTAGCTCGGCGGCAACTGGTCGCGGTGGTCCTTCGCGTAGAGGCCCAGGGCGGCGCCGATCTGATACTGGTTGGAGGCGCAGGTCATCCGGTCCGCGGTCTCGCGAACCTTGCTGAGGGCCGGCATCATCAGCGCCACCAGGGTGGCGACGATGGCCAGGGTGATGAGCAGTTCAAGGAGCGTGAAGCCATGCCCCCGCGCGGCGAGGGAAGAGTGACCACGCATGGCGCGGCTGCGCGCATGGCAAAGGCGATGGTTGGCTCCCAACGCGTTCATCTCTTGCGGTCATCGCACCTGAGGGCGCCGAGGCATCCTCCACCGGTCCGGACCAGCCGGACCCACCTCGCCCCTCCACCGTTGTCCGGAAACATGCCATGGATCGGCCATTCCCGAAAGGAAAATTCACGCCGTTTTAGGGAGGAGGGGTGCAACCCGGGACTCCCGGGGTAGGATCCGCGCGTCCGGGGAGCGTCGTTTCCGCCGGATCCACCGCTTTCTCCGGCACCTGCCGCCGCCACCCTGCCGGCCGCCCGGAGCCCCCTGAAGGGCCGCATGGACCCGATCGAACAGGAAGACTGGGCCTTGATGCGGCGCGTCGCAACCGGCGACGAAGCGGCCATTTCCGACCTCTACGACCGCTTCGGGGCCCTGGTTTTCAAGACCTCGCGCCAGGTGCTGACCAGCCGCGCGGAGGCGGAGGATGCGGTCCAGGAGATCTTCATCCGGCTCTGGCGGACCGCGGACCGCTTTGACCCGCGCCGGGCCCGGCTGGTGACCTGGGTGATGCTGATCGCCCGCCGTCACCTCATAGATCGCCTGAGGCGCAAGGGCGCCCGTCCGGAGCAGCTCGGGTTCGACCCCCAACTGGACCGCTACGAGTCCGCCGGTCCCAAGGACCCGACGCCGGGTCCGTCCGAGGCCTCACCCAAGCTCCGCGAACGGCTCCGGGAGCTGCCGGAGCTGCAGCGGCAGGTGATCGAACGTGCGTACCTTCAGGGCTTCACGCTGCGGGAGGTGAGCCAGCAGCTCAACGCCCCTCTGGGCACCATCAAGAGCGCGCTGAGCCGGGGACTGGCCCGGCTGCGGGACCGCCTCTCCGGGGAGCAGGCCCTGTAACCATGGCGATGTTGAACGCCCGATTCGACCTCCACGGAATGAGCGGCTTTCCGCGAGCCGAAGGAACCTTGAGCGATGGGCAGCGAATACCCCCGCGATCCGTCCACGCAGTGGACCGGACCTCGTCCTTCCGGTCGGACCGACCTGGCGTCGGCACCGCCACCGGGTTCCACGGGAGTGGTTCGGATCCGGATGCGTCCCGGGCGGAACCCGGGTTTCTGGGTGACAGCGTGCGGATGTCAAGCGGAGAACACGTTCGATGAGTTTGCCTGAGTCGATGTCGCGGGAAGAGATGCTCGAACTGGCCCAGCTCGATGCGCTGGGACTGCTCGATGAGTTCGAGTCGCAGGCCTTCAACCGGTACTTCCACCGGGCCACCGCCGCGCTCCAGGAGGAGATCCGGGCGCTGCAGGCGGTGATCGCCGCGGACACCTCGCTCCTTCCGGCGGAGGAGCCCGTCGACACCCTGGGCCCGCGCGTGGTGCGCGCGGTGAAGGACTCCGTGGCCGCGGAGCAGGCGGCACTCGCGCCCATCGCCAGCATCGGTCCGCGGCGCCAGTTCGGCGCCGGGCATGACGCCGGTCAGGGCATGGAGCTGATGGAGGCCCGGCTGGTGCAGCAGGAGGCCCGCGCGGATGCGATGCGCTGGACCCGCTCCGCCCGCACGTGGCGGGCGGCGTCCTTCGTGCTGGGCGGCCTCTTCCTGGTCAGCATGTACTTCAACGCCCTCACCAGCCGCCAGGCGGTGGTGATCGGGCAGTTGGCGCTCAACGCCTCCACCCACCGGGAGCTGGCCCGCAAGATCGGGGCGGGCTTCGGGGACTTCATCGAGAACGCGAGCGTGGTGCGGGGCATGGCCCCGGCCCGCGGCGGCGTCAACGGCTCCGCCACGGCCTACGTCGATCGGCGCGGCAACGCGTTCGTGCTGGCGCTCGGCCTGATGGAGGATGCCGGTCCGTACACCATCCGCGTGGTGGATGAGAAGGGCGTGGCCACCACCGTCGCCACGTTCGAGGTGCACCAGCCGGTCACCGCGGTCCGCATCGATCATGCCGACGGCATGCAGCTCGCGTTCGCGCGGCTGGAGATCCTGGACGCGACCGGCGCCGTGGTCCTGCGCACCTGAGCGCCGCCGGGACCGCAGCGGTCAATCCGGGTCGTCCGCCCGTCGGGTCCACTCCATCTCGAGCGGGGCCAGCGTCTCCGCGAGGCGTGTCCGCTCCTCGGTGGCCGCCGCGGCCTTGGCCGCGTCCTTCCAGAGTTCCGGATCCGCGAGCCGGGCGTCCACCCGCTTCAGGTCGGACTCCAGGCGCTCGATGCGGGCCTCCAGCTCCTCCTGCGAGAGCCGTTCCAGGCGGCCGCCGCCCCTGATGCGCGGGGCCGGTGCCTGCGGCGCCGCGGATGCGGGCGGGCGCGACGGGCGCTGATCGCGCCGCCTCTTCGCCGCCTCCACCTCCGCCTCCAGGCGGGCCTTCCGCTCCGCATCCCGCTCCGACCATTCGCGCCAGCCGCCCTGGAAGAGCTCCCAGCCTCCGGCGCCGTCGAGCACCACCAGGCGGTCGCAGACGTTGTCGAGGAGGGCGCGGTCGTGGCTGATCAGGATGATCGCGCCGCCGAACCCGCCATCCTCCGGGTCCGTCGCGAGCGCCGACTCCAGCCGCTCCGCCGCGGGGATGTCCAGGTGGTTCGTGGGCTCGTCCAGCACCAGCAGGTTGCGGGACCCCGCCACCAGTCCCGCGATCACGGCGCGGGCCCGCTCTCCGCCCGAGAGCGCGCCGAGACGCTTGTCCTGGTCCGCGCCGGAGAAGAGGAACGCGCCGGCCAGGTCGCGGGCCTGCTGCTCGCTGGCCCGGGCGGCGCCATCCTCTCCCACGATCACGGCCTGGAGGTACTCCCACACCCGCTGATCCTGATCCAGGTGGTCCTGCGTCTGGCGGAACCACGCCGCCCGGAGCTGCGGGCTCACGCGCACGCGGCCTTCGTCGAGCGGCTCCTCGCCGAGGAGGCAGCGGACGAGCGTGGTCTTGCCGGCGCCGTTCGGGCCCACGATCCCCACGCGCTCACCGGGCGTGATGGCCAGCGAGAGGTGCCGGAAGAGGAGGCGATCCCCGAAGCGCTTCGTGAGTCCCTCCGCCACCAGCACGTGGTCGCCCACGCGCGGCGCCGGGGGCAGGCGCACCTCGAAGGTGTCCAGCTCCGGGGGGCGGTCCACCAGCTCATCCCGCACGAAGCGCTCCAGCCGCGTCGCCCGGCCCCGGGCCTGCTTGGCCCGCTGCCCCGCCTTGTAGCGGCGGATGTAGGCCTCCTCCGCCCGCACCCGGTCCAGCTGCTTCTGGTGGACGCGGGCCTGGGCCAGCTGGCGTTCGCGGCGCAGGCGGCGGAAGTCCTCGTAGTTCCCCGGGTAGTCCGCGAGCGTGCCCTCCTCCACCTCCACGATGCGGTGCACCACGCGGTCCAGGAGCCAGCGGTCGTGGCTGACCAGGATCACGGCGCCGGGGAATTCCTCCGCCAGGAACGACTCCAGCCAGCGCCGGCCGTCGATGTCCAGGTGGTTCGTGGGCTCGTCGAGGAGCAGCAGGTCCGGTGCCTCCAGGAGGAGCGTCGCCAGGGCCAGGCGCCCCTTCTGTCCGCCGGAGAGGGTGCCCACCAGCTGCGAACGCTGGCTCTCCGCAAAGCCGACGCCGTGGAGCGCGGCATCGATGCGGTGCTCCACCGCGTAGCCGCCCGCCTCCTCCAGCTGCCGCTCCAGCTCCGACTGCTGGCGCAGGAGCCGCTCCAGCTCCGCGTCCTTCGCCGTGGTCATGGCGTCGAAGACCTTCTCGAGCGACTCGTGGAGCTGGTGGAGGCGGCGGAAGGCCCGGGACGCGGCGCCGCGCACCGTGTCCGCGGGATCGATCGCCGGATGCTGCTCCAGGTATCCCACGCGCCGGCCGCGTTCGATCTGCACGTCCCCGTGGTCCTGCACCAGCTTCCCGGCCAGGATCCGCAGCAGCGTGCTCTTGCCCTGCCCGTTGCGCCCCACGAGGCCGATGCGCTCCCCGGGCTCCACGGAGAGGGAGACGCCATCCAGCACCTGCCGGGTGCCGTAGGTGTGCCTGATGGCGGCGAGCGTGGCGAGCGGCATGGGGCCGATGGTAGCCTCCGATCCATGTCGCTTCGCCTCCTTCGTGCCGCCGCGGCGCCGGCCCTTGTGGCGCTCCTGGCCGGCTGCACCGATACGCTGACCGTGGAAGCGCCGTACGCCGCCACCTGGTCGCGTTCGCTCGAGGTGCTCCAGGCCAACGGCTACCAGCTGGTGTCCGTCCCGGACCCCAGGCTCCTGGTCCCCGCGAGCGACGAGAAGTCCGGCCGGGCCTGGTTCCTCACCGGCGCGGAGCACTCCCACGGCACGCGGGTGGTGGCGCTCGTCATCTCCCCGGTGGAGCCCGCGGGCCCCGCCAAGCGCACCATCAAGGTGACCGCCTCCGGAGACGACTGGGTGGCCATGTCCAGGGTGGACGACCCCAAGCTCCGAAACCGGACGACGTTCCTGCTGAAGCAGGCCTTCGCCAACCCCGACGCGCCGGTCATTCCCGGGACCTGACGTGGATGCCGCCCGGACGGTGGTCTGGCTGGGGGGGCGGTTCGTGCCGCTGGAGGAGGCCAGGGTGTCGTTCTTCGACGCCGGGCTCCAGCATGGCGTTGGTCTCTTCGAGACGATGGTGGCGCGGCGCGGTCGCGTCTTCCGGCTGCGGGCCCACCTGGAACGGCTCGCGGCGAGCGCCGCGGCGCTCAGACTCACGGAGTCCCTCCGCCTCGACGCCCTGGAGAGCGCGGTCCAGGCCGCGGTCGTGGAGGCGGGAAGCGCGGACGCGCGGGTGCGCCTGACCATCACCGGCGGGGATCTCTCGCTCCTGCGGGCGCCGGGCGGCCCGCGCCCGGCGCCGCACCTTCCCACGCTCGCGGTGGTGGTGCAGCCGCAGGCGCCGTGGCCGCCTTCGCTCCACGAACGCGGGATCCGCGTCCTGGCCTCCGACGCCCGCGCGAACCCGGCGCATCCGTTCGAGGGCCACAAGACCCTGAACTACTGGCCGCGCCTCTCGGTCCTGCAGGACGCCGCCGCCGCCGGCGCGGACGAGGCTCTCTGGTTCTGCACGCAGGGGCGGCTGGTCTCCGCCTGCGTGGCCAACGTCTTCCTGGTGCGGGACGGCCGGCTGATCACGCCGCCGGCCTGGTCGCCGGAGGAGCCCACCCCCGTGCGGCCGGGCGTCACCCGCGCCGCGGTGCTCGAGCTGGCCCGGGCGGAGGGGTTGCCGGTCTCCGAGGAGTGGTCCGCGGTGCAGGACGTGCTTGCGGCCGGGGAGCTCTTCCTGACCAACTCCACCTGGGGCGTCCTTCCGGTCACGCACGTCGAACGGCACATCGTGGGATCCGGGCGGCCCGGCGAGGTGACGAGCCGCCTGCGGGCGCTCTACGAGGCGATGGTGGACGTCGAGGTGGGGACCTCCGCCCGGGCCCCGGACGAGAACTCCTGACTCCGGCCCGCGGCCCTCTCCGCGCGGTCAGCGCGGGGGCGTGCGGATCACGCGGACGTTGCGGCGCCCCTCCGGGTCGCTCCGCGGCCCGAGGCCCAGGCGCCGCAGGCCGCTCCACGCCACGGTGGCCAGCGCCGCCGCAAGGGTGAGGGCCGCGGCCGCCACGATCGCCACCAGCAGGAGCGCGAAGATCGGGATGGCCAGCAGCACCGTCGCGGCGATCCAGACGCCGCGCTCCAGTCCGCCCCGCGCCAGGTGGGCCCGCAGGCGGGCCTGGCCGACGCCCGCGCCCTCTCCGATCCGTGCCCAGAGGGTGCGTGCCGCTCGCATCGACCGGAGTCTAGGGCTCGGCGCCGCCCGCTGTGGACAAGCTGACGCCGGACGCGAAGCGGCGGGGGGAAGGGGCCGTACCATGGCCTGGTCGCACGAACGGCGGCGGAGCCGCCACGCAGCCACGCGGGAGTCGCACCATGGCAGCCGCCACGGATCGGGCCACAGCTCAGGGACGGGAAAGCGCGCCCGCGGGCGCGCGCCGGTTCGTGCACCTTCACCTGCACAGCGAGTACAGCCTGCTGGACGGCGGCAACCGCCTGGACGCGCTCCTGGCGCGCGTGAAGGCGCTGGGGATGGACGCGGTCGCGGTGACGGACCACGGCAACCTCTTCGGGGCCATGGAGTTCCACGACAAGGCGCTGGCCGCGGGTGTGCGGCCGATCCTCGGGATCGAGGCGTACGTGGCCCCGGGGGACCGGCGGGACCGCACCCACACCGGCATCATGGATGGCGGCTTCCACTTGGTGCTGCTCGCGGAGACGCCGGAGGGCTGGCGCAACCTCGTGCGGCTCTCGAGCGACTCGTACCTCGAGGGCTTCTACTACAAGCCGCGCATGGACCGCACCACGCTGGCGGCCCATTCGCGCGGCTTGATCGCCATCAACGGACACCTGGGGAGCTCCATCGCCCACCACCTGCTGGCCCACGCCCGGACCGGCGATCAGGCGGCATGGAACGCGGCGCTGGAGGAGGCCCGCTGGCACGCCGCCACGTTCCGGCCCAACGAGCGCGGCGAACCCTGCTTCTACGTGGAGCTGCAGCGGCACGTGGAGGAGCAGGAGCGCATCAACCCGCTGCTGCGGCGGCTGGCGGCGGAGCTGAAGCTGCCGCTCGTCTGCGACAACGACGCCCACTTCCTCCGTCGCGAGGATCACGACCACCACGACACGCTCTGCTGCATCTCCATGGGGCGCACCAAGGACGCCCCGGACCGCCTCCACTACAGCGAGGAGCTGTACGTGAAGAGCCCGGAGGAGATGTGGGAGCTCTTCGCGGACGCGCCGGAGGCGCTGGAGAACACCATCCGCATCGCGGAGCGCTGCCGCGTGGAGCTGCCGCGCGGCGCCAGCCTGGCGCCGGTGGTGCGCGTGAAGCATCCCGGGCCGCCGCCGCGCTGGACGGGCGGGGACCTGCTCGAGTGGTTCAAGGCCTACTGCCGCCAGGTGGAGCTCCTCCCGTACCACGAGGAGGACGGCGGCGAGGACGGCGCGTCCCTGCGGCGCGGCTGCGACGAGGCGCTCGGCCACCTCTGCGAGGCGGGCCTGGTGTGGCGCTACGGACCGGAGGGGGCCACGCCCGCCATCCGCGCCCGCCTGGAGCGGGAGCTGCGGATCCTGGCGGACAAGGGCATCTCCGCGTATTTCCTCATCGTCTGGGACTTCGTGAACTGGGCCCGGCAGCGGGCCATCCCGGCGTGCGCCCGTGGTTCCGGCGTGGGCACCATGGTCGGCTACGTGCTGGGCCTCTCGAACGCCTGTCCCGAGCGCTACGGACTCCTGTTCGAGCGCTTCACGGATCCGGATCGGAGCGAGTACCCCGACATCGACATCGACATCTGCCAGGACGGGCGGGCGAGCGTCATCGAGTACGTGCGCCAGAAGTACGGGCACGTGGCCCAGATCATCACGTTCGGGCGCCTGAAGGCGAAGGCCGCCATCAAGGACGTGGGGCGCGTCATGGGGATGGCGCCCGGCGACGCCCAGCGCCTGGCCAACATGGTGCCGGGGGAACTCCACATCACCATCGACGAGGCCATCGCCAAGGAGCCGGAGCTGCGCCGTGCCGTGGAGGAGGACGCCACCGTCCGCTCCGTGGTGGACGCGGCCCGGGCCCTGGAGGATCACGCCCGTCACGCCGGCATCCACGCGGCCGGCGTGGTGGTGGCCACGCGGCCGCTCGACGAGATCGTGCCGCTCTGCCGCGCCTCCGGCGAGGGACGCGAGGTCATCACGCAGTGGGACGGCCCCACCTGCGAGCGCGTGGGTCTCCTGAAGATGGACTTCCTGGGCCTGCGGACGCTCAGCACCATCGAGCGGGCCAAGGCCCTCATCCAGGGCGCCATGGACGACGCGGCCGTGTGGCGGGCGGTGGGGCGCACGCCGCCGGCGTCCGGCGCCGCGGAGGTGCCGCATCCGCTGGACCTGGATCGCCTCGACTACGGGGACCAGCGCGTGCTGGCCCTCTTCCGCCGCGGGGACACGCAAGGAATCTTCCAGTTCGAATCCGGCGGGATGCGCAAGCTCCTGGTGGACATGCAGCCGGACCGCCTGGAGGACCTGATCGCCGCGAACGCCCTCTACCGCCCCGGCCCGATGGACCTGATCGACGAGTACTGCGCCAGGAAGCACGGGCGGCGCCCGGTGCCGCAGGTGCACCAGGTGGTGGACGACTTCACCCGCGAGACCTACGGGATCATGGTCTACCAGGAGCAGGTGATGCAGGTGCTCCACGGGCTCGGCGGCATCCCGCTGCGGGCCGCGTACACCATCATCAAGGCCATCTCCAAGAAGAAGGAGGAGACGATCGAGAAGGCCCGCGCGGATTTCGTGCGCGGGGCCCAGGAGCGCGGCGTCTCCCGAGACGCGGCGGACCACCTCTACCAGCTGGTGGTGAAGTTCGCCGGCTACGGCTTCAACAAGAGCCACTCGACCGGCTACGCGATCATCGCCTTCCAGACCGCGTATCTGAAGACCTACTTTCCAGCGGCGTGGATGGCCGCGGTCCTCAGCTACGAGAGCCAGGCCCGCAAGGTGGAGGAGTGGGCGGTGTACCTGGAGGAGTGCCGCCGCGTGCCCTACGCGGACCACTCGCCGGAGCGCCCGCACGTGGGCGTGGCCGTGCGGCCGCCGTGCATCAACCTCTCCGAGGCGGACTTCGCGGTGGTCTTCGACGAGGGCGAGCCGCACGACCACCTCCACGGGCACATCCGCTTCGGCCTCCAGGCCATCAAGGGCGCGGGGCAGGGGGCGATCCGTGCCATCATCGAGGAGCGCAAGGCCCGCGGCCGCTTCCGCGACCTCTTCGACTTCTGCGCCCGCGTGGACCTCCGCACCGTCAACCGGGCCACGATGGAGAAGCTGATCGCGTCCGGGGCGTTCGACTCGCTGCACGGCGTGGCCGCGCGGGCATCGCTGGTGGCGGCGCTCGATGCGGCGGTGAGCGCCGGCCAGTCGCAGGCGGAGGATCGGCGCAACGGGCAGATGAACTTCTTCGGGGCGTTCGAGGAGTCCGCGCCGGCGGCCGCTCCGGAGGCACCCGCGGCGTCGCTCCCCAAGGTGCCGGCGTGGGACCGCATGACCACGCTGCAGAAGGAGAAGGAGGCGCTCGGATTCCACGTGAGCGGCCATCCGCTGGACGAACACCGCCGCGCGGTCCGCGCCTACTGCTCCGCCGGCACCGCCTCCGTGGGCGGCCTGGCCGCGGACGCGCCGGTGGTGCTGGCCGGGATCGTCACGCGGATCCGGCCGGTCCTCAGCCAGCGCGGGCGCGAACCCGGCCGCAAGATGGCCATGATCACCCTGGCGGACCGCGCGGGATCGATCGACGGCGTGCTCTTTCCGGACACCTTCGCCCGCTGCGGGGAACTGCTCCAGGTGGACCGCGTGGTGGTGGTGGCGGGCACCGTGGACCGCAGCCGCGCGGAGCCGAGCATCATCGTGGAGAAGGTGGTGCCCATCGAGGAGGCGGCCGCCCACCTCGCGACGCGCCTGGATCTGCACCTCACCGCCGCGCCCGCCGACGGCACGCCGGTGGAGGGCATCCTGCAGATGCTCCTGGGGCAGCTGCGCCAGGCGGCCGGCGGCGTGAGCGCCACCCGCGGGCGCCCGGTGGAGGTGGCCGTGGTGCTGGACGTGGATGGTCGCGTGGCCACGCTGCTCGCCCCCGGCATCCGCGTGGTGCCGGATGCGGCGCTCCTGGCCCGGCTCGGCGGGATCCTCGGGGGCGTGGGCCGCGTGGAGGTGCGCGGCGGATGGCTGCCGCCGAGGCGGCGGGACGATCGCCCGTGGCGCAGCCAGGGTTCGCGTGCGGAAGCCGGCGTGGGCGGCTGAGCCGCCCGCGTCACGGACAGAGTCGCTGCACCGCCCAGCCGTCCTTCATCCGTCGATAGACGATGCGGTCGTGGAGGCGGTGCCGCTCTCCCTGCCAGAACTCGATGGACCCGAGCGACACGCGGTAGCCGCCCCAGTGCGGCGGCCGCGGCACGGGCGCGCCGCCGAAGCGACGCTCCATGTCGTGGAAGCGGCGCTCGAGCGCCGCCCGATCCTGGATCGGCTGCGACTGGTCGCTGGCCCACGCCCCGATCTGGCTGATGACCGCCCGCTGGCCGAAGTAGCGGTCGCTCTCGTCGTCGCCGGCGAGCGAGACCTCGCCCTCGATCCGCACCTGGCGGTCCAGCAGGTCCCAGTGGAAGAGGAGCGCGGCGCGGGGATTGGCCTTGAGCGCTGCACCCTTGCGGCTGAGCCGGTTGGTGAAGAAGACGGCGCCGCGGGCGTCGAAGCCGCGCAGCAGCACCACCCGCGCGGAGGGCTGGCCGTCGGCGTCGACGGTGGCCAGCGTCATCGCCTGCGGGTTGGGCACGGGCAGCTGGAGGGCATCCGCGTACCAGACCCGGAACGCCTCCACCGGATCCGCGGGAGGAGTGTCGAAATCGAGCGGCGTCGGCTGGAAGGGCAGCTCGATCGGTGCGTCCGCGGTCGGTCGTCGATGGGTCATGGGGCGCCTCCCTCGCGGGGGTCCAGTCCGAAGGTCCGCATCCATTCGTTCACCGCCGAAGGATCGAGCGATCCCTGCGGCTTCCGCGCTCCCGGGCCGGGCCCCCTGGGCGAATCCGCATCCACGGCCAGGTGGGCCAGGAAGTCCGTCGAGCGCATGGTGGGACAGCGGCGGCGGCGGGCGGCGGTCAGCACTTCGCGATCCTCCGTCACCACCGTGAGCCGGCGGGGAACCGTGGAAGCCTCGATCCGCTCCACCATCACGTCATCCGCGGAGCGTGCTCCGGTGCGGACGATCGCCACGGGCGACTCACGGCGCGTGCGGCTGCTGCCGGCCGGGCCGCCGTCGCAGACCAGGGTGACCTGCCGATCCGCGTAGCGGCTCCGCTCCACCAGTTCCGCGAGCCCCACCAGATCCACGCCGGCCAGGTGGGGGGGCAGCACCCCGGTGACGTGGAGGACGTTGGCTGCATCCACCAGGACGGGCATGCCGGAAGCCTACGGCCACCGGGCCGCGGGGGTGGCCTGCCGGGGGGCCGCGGCTCCCGGGCGCCCTCCGGTGCCGCCGGGCGGGCGGCGCCGCAGGGCCCGGCGGGGCACGGGGCCCTCTGCGGCACGCCCCTTGCCTAGAGGGCCGGGTTCGGTTCTACTGCCCCGTTCCCCCCTCCGCGGGAGGGGGATCCCGCGACGAAGGAAGGCACCCGAATGGCGATCCGAATCAAGGCCCGAGGCGGCGAGTCCATCGAGCAGATGCTGCGCCGGTTCAAGAAGCTCTGCGAGAAGGAGGGCCTGACCAAGGACGTCAAGCGGCGCCAGTACTATGAGAAGCCTTCGGAGCGGCGCCGTCGCGAGATGCGCAAGACCGGTCCGCGTCCCTTCCGTCCGGGCGCCGGGCGCAGCTCTTCCAGCCGTTCGCGCGGCGAGTTCTGAACCTGGCCCGCGCCACCGGCCACTCCTCCACGGGGAAGGCGGGCGCCGCAGCGGCGACACCCGCCGGCGATGACGCGCCTGCGGGCAGGGCCTTCGCCGTGGCGATGGCGGCTGCCGCATCGGAGCTGAAGTGCACGGAGGTGGTGGTCCTGGACGTGCGCGGCCTGACGGCCGTGTGCGACTGGGCGATCATCGCCAGCGGCACCAGCGACCGCCAGATGCGGGCGGTGGCCCAGCACCTGGAGGACATGGGCAAGGAGCGGGGGATGCCCCCGTACCGGCAGTCCAAGGATCCCCGGGCCACCTGGATCGTGGTGGATTTCGTGGACACGGTGGTCCACATCTTCGAGCCCCAGCAGCGGGCCTTCTACGACCTGGAAGGCCTCTGGTCGGACGCGCCCCGCATCCGCTGGCGGCGCACCGACACGGCCCGCGAACCCTCCGGCGACGACGCGCGGTAGAAGCCGCGTCATGCGTGCCTCCCCATCCGGCCTCCTGGAGCGACTCCGCCCCTGCGCGGCGTGGCTTGCCCTTGCACTCCCCGGCGGCGCCTGGGCCCTCCAGGCCCCCGCGAAGCCGCCGGAACCGCCGCCTCCGCCGGCCGCGCCCAGGAGGGAGCCGGAGCCTCCGCCTCCACCTTCCGCTCCGGCGCCGCCCGCTGCAC
The DNA here is from genome assembly GCA_046350535.1 of Phycisphaerales bacterium. Taxonomy (GTDB): domain Bacteria; phylum Planctomycetota; class Phycisphaerae; order Phycisphaerales; family SM1A02; genus VGXK01. The sequence goes on along the minus strand of JAXMAG010000001.1, from coordinate 2,376,080 downwards.
CCGCTGCACCCGCGGATTCCGCCGCCACGCCGCCCGGCCCGCCGCTCCTCCAGGATCCGCTCGCGGCGACGCGCCCGGATCTCCTGGGCGCGTGGTCCGGAGAGGCGGGTGGCGCCCGGGACAGCCTCTTCCTCCTCGTGGGCTTCACGAAGGACGCCCAGGGCGCCTGGGCGATGGCGGCCACGGTGCCGCAGGCGCTCGCGGTCAACCAGCGGGTGTCGCAGCTCACGGTGACGGAGGGACGGCGGTTCGAAGGGGAGCTCACGAGCGCCGCCGCGGCGCTGAAGCTCCGCGGGGAGCTGGCGGCGGATGGCTCCCGCGTCGACGGGGAGGCGGAGATCAGCTTCCAGGGGATGCCGCCGCAGCTGCGGAGCTTCTCGCTCCGGCCCACGGTGCATCCGCGGCAGGTGCCGCAGCGGTCCATCTGGACCACCACGCTCCAGGTGCCGGGCGCGGCCCTGGAGATGCAGATGACGCTCGCGGACGCGGGTCCGCTCGGGTGGGTGGGAAGCATGGACATCCCCGCCCAGGGGCTCGGGGACTTCCCGGTGCTGGTCAAGCGGCGCGGGAGCGGAACCCTGGACGTCACGGTGCCGGTGGCCAACCCGGCCACCATGGTGCTGGAGCCGTCCGCGGACGGCACCCGCCTCACCGGGACCTTCACGCAGGGCGTGGCGGTGCCGGTCACCTTCGTCCGGCAGTCCGGGGAGATGGCCGGCGTGAAGCGCCGCCCCCAGGACCCGGTGCCGCCCTATCCCTATCGAGAGCGTGAGGTCCTCATCCGCTGCGAGGGCGGCCACGCGCTGGCGGGGACGCTCCTGCTGCCGCCGGCCGCGAGTCCGGACGCCCGCGTGGGCGGCGTGGTGCTCCTCACCGGCAGCGGCGCCCAGGACCGCAACGAGAGCCTCATGGGGCACCGGCCCTTCCTGGTCATCGCGGATGCCCTGGCCCGCGCGGGGCTGGCCGTGCTGCGCTGCGACGATCGCGGCGTGGGCGGGAGCACGGGCGCCTCCGCGGAGGTGACCAGCGAGGATCTGGCGGAGGACGCGCGGGCGATGATCAAGCACCTTCGGAGCCACGCGGAAGTGGACCCGGGGCTCTGCGGCATCGTGGGACACAGCGAGGGCGGCCTCACCGGGCCGATGGCGGCGCTGGCGGAGCAGGAGGCGGGGCGGCCGCTGGCGTTCGTGGTGATGCTCGCCGGTCCCGGGGTGAGCGGCCGGGAGCTGCTGAAGACGCAGATGCGCCGGATCATCGAGGCGGAGGGGGTGAAGCCCTCCGCTGCGGACGAGGTGCTGGACCGGCAGTCGCGGCTCCTGGACGCGGTGGTGGCCGGCATGCCGGAGGAGGAGCTGCTCGGCATGATGACGGCGCTCGTGAACGCCCAGCTGGCCCTCAACGCCGGCATGGCGGGGATGCCCGCACCGCCGCCGGTGCCGCCGACGGCGCCGGTGATCACCACCGGGATGGCCCAGCTCACCAGCCCGTGGATGCGGACCTTCCTGGCCCTGGACCCGCGCGACACGCTCGCGGCCCTCAAGTGCCCGGTGCTGGCCATGAACGGCACGCTGGACACGCAGGTGGACGTCGCGCAGAACCTGACGGAGGTGGAACGGGTGCGAACGGAGGCCGGGATGCCCGTGACGGCGCGGAAGCTGGAGGGACTCAACCACCTCTTCCAGCCCGCGGTGAGCGGTGCGGTGAGCGAGTACGCCACGATCGACGTCACCTTCGAGCCCTCGGCCCTGGCGGAGATGGTGGCGTGGATCCGCGGCACCGTGGACGCGCTCGCAGCCACGCGGCCTCCGCCCTTCCGACCCGTCCGGATGCGGGATCGCGCGGCCCCCTGAGGCTCCGGAGCAGCACCGATGTCGTTCGGACTGGGACGCGGACGCGCGCTTGAACCGGGATGGTGGGGGTTGTCGCGCGACAGCCTGCCGCCCTCCGTGGCGGAAGGGGGCGCGGCCCTGGACCGCGCCTGGTTCTTCCCCGGGGCGGCCCGCCCCATGGAGCTCGAGATCGGCTCCGGGAAGGGCACGTTCCTGCTGCAGGAGGCGGCCCGCCGCCCGGAGACGGATTTCCTGGGGATCGAGTACGCGGGCGAGTTCTTCCGCTACGCGGCGGACCGGCTGCGCCGGCACGCGGTCTCCAACGCCCGCCTCCTCTACGTGGACGCGGTGCAGTTCCTGCGCCACTGGCTGGCCCCCGGGAGCGTGCAGGCCATCCATCTCTACTTCAGCGATCCGTGGCCCAAGTCCCGTCACCACAAGCGGCGCGTGGTGCAGGACGAGACGCTGCAGCTGATGCACCGGGCGCTCGCGCCCGGCGGGGCCCTCCACCTGGTGACGGACCACGACGACCTCTGGACCTGGTACGAGGAGCACGCCTCCCGGGCCGAGCGGATCTTCCGGCGCGAGCCCTTCCAGCCGCCGGCGGGGGCCGCGGAGGGGGAGATCGTGGGGACCAACTTCGAGCGGAAGTACCGGCGGGAGGGACGCCCGTTCCACGCCATGACGCTGCGGCGCATCCCCTGACGGGGCGGGCGCCGCGGCGGCGTCACGCGGGCGGGCGCCACCCGGAGGCGCGGTCGCGACCCAGGACCCCCGCGGCCTGCCGGAGGCAGCGTTCGCATGCGTGCGCGGTGGGGGAGGCCGCGCCGGCGAACGCCGCGCCGCGGCCCGCCTCCAGGCAGAGGACGCACGCCGTCTCCGGGGCCGCCTGCGGGCGCGCGCCGGCGTCGAGCGCCAGCAGCGCCGCGTGCAGGCAGTGGCCGCAGATGCAGCTCCCCTGGTGACCCTCCACGAACGGTCGCTCCGGCGCCCAGGGGGCGTGGCAGAAGTCGCAGAGGAAGTCCTCCGGCTCCATGTGATCGGGATTGCTGCCTGGGCGGTGCACGCCGGGAGCGTACGGGGAGCGACCGACGCTATCCTGCGGCGCATGGCCCGGCGGATTTCGCTGGTCAACCGCACCGTGCTGGTCTTCTCCCTCTCCGCCGCCGGCGTGCTGGCGGGCGTGGTGGCCGTGCCGTGGGTGTCCACGCGGCAGGTGGCCAGGGAGATGCGGCGGGAACTCTTCCGGGAGCAGCTCCAGGCCTGGGCGTCCACGCCCGCGCCGCGTCCCCAGGGGCCGCGGGTGGTGGCGGCTCCGGATCTGGTGGGCGGCGGCCCCACGATGGCGCAGGTGCTCACCCGATTCCGGACGGAGCCGGACGCCTTCGAGGCCATCCTCGACGACGAGGTGGACGGCAGGCCGGTCCAGCGCTACGTTCGCGCCCTCCGCCGCACCCAGGAGCTGCGGCTGCGCGAAGGGGAGGCCGTGGACCTGCGGCCTCCCACCATGCCGCCCGCGCCGGATGACCCGGTGGAAGGCGTGGTGATCATCGACCGGCCCGCGGCGGAGTTCGAGACCCTGGTGCGGACCAAGCGCACCTGGCTCGCCGCGAGCGCGGGCGTGGCGCTCGCGGCCCTGGTGACCATCTTCGTCATCCTGGTGCGGCACGATCTCCTCCGGCCCGTGCGCCGCCTGCGCGACACGGTGGAGCGGGTCCGCAAGGGGGAGATCGGGGCCCGCAGCGCCATCCGCACCGGCGACGAGTACCAGCGGCTCGGCGAGGCCTTCAACGCCATGCTCGACCAGTTCGAGCAGGCCCGCCGGCAGCTCACCGCCATCAACGAGAGCCTGGATCTCAAGCTGGGGGAGCTCTCCGAGGCGAACGTGGGCCTCTACGAGTCGAACCGCCTCAAGAGCGAGTTCCTGGCCAACGTGAGCCACGAGCTGCGCACGCCGCTCAACTCCATCATCGGGTTCGCGGAGCTGCTCCAGGAGATCGCCAGGCAGGACGCGGCCGCGGATCCCAAGCGCGTGCGCTACATCTCGCACATCCTGAGCAGCGGCCGCTCGCTCCTGGACATGATCAACGAGCTGCTCAACATGGCCAAGATCGAGGCCGGGCGGATGGAGGTGACCATCGAGCCCACCAGCGTCAGCGATCTGGTGGAGGGGATCGTCACGATCATGCGCCCGCAGGCCCAGCCCCGCCGCGTGGAGGTGGTGGCGCGCGTGCCGCAGGAGCTGCCCACGGTGGAGACGGATCCCGGGAAGCTGCAGCAGATCCTCTACAACTTCCTCTCGAACGCCATCAAGTTCTCGCCGGAGGGCTCCACGGTGACCATCACCGCGGAGCGGCTGGCCCGCGCGGACGGCAGCGGCGGCGTGCGCATCGGCGTGCAGGACCAGGGCCCCGGCATTCCGTGGGACATGCAGGACACCATCTTCGAGAAGTTCCGCCAGGTGGACGCCAGCCACACCCGCCGCCACTCCGGCACGGGCCTGGGACTCGCCATCTGCCGGGAGCTGGCGGCGATGCTCAACGCCACCGTGAGCCTCGTCAGTCAGCCGGGGCAGGGGGCCACGTTCTCCGTGGAGCTGCCGCTGGAGTTCAAGGGCCGGGAGCTGCCGCCGCTCATGGCGGAGGCATGAACGAACCCGGGGCGCGAATCACGAGCGCCCGGATCGCGGCGTCCGCGCCGTGCCAGCGCCGCCGCGGCATCGCGGCGTCCACGGCGGGCGGCAGACGCCAGCCGGGCGTGTCGCGTTCGCGCTCCAGGAGCCAGCACAGGAGAGCCCGGGCCGCGGCTTCCGGCGGCGCCGCGCCGTCCGGGCAGAGGACGTCGTAGTCCGGCCATGCCAGGCGGACCTGGTGCTGCGCGAGCGGCTCCCCGGCGCGCTGCACGCTGGCGGTGAAGGTCCAGCGCCCGGAGGACTCCACCTCCGAGAGGATCTCCACCTGCGGCCCGTCCCGGGAGGGTGCCGGGGCGCCGTCGGCTCGGTCCGTCACGGCCGCCTCCACACTTCCACGTCGCCGCCGCCCCAGTCGACCCAGCCGGGCAGCACCACCTGCGGGGCGAAGCCGCGCTCCTCCAGGAGCGCCCGCGCCTCCGGCAGCATCGCCCGCGGATAGGTGACCACGATCCAGCGCGGCTGCCAGCGCTCCAGCATGGGCTCCAGCTCCGAGCCGCCGATCCCGCTGGTGGCGATGGTGAGTCCTTCCGGGGCATACCACGCGAGCACGTTGCCCCGGATGCCCACGGTGCCCACGCGCTCCTCCGGCGCCCGCCGCGCCTGGAGCCACTGCATGGCGTCCCGGAGCGGCTGCCGCGGGGGAAGGGTGGTGAGCTCCCAGATCCACGCGGCGGCCAGGGCGCCGGCCACCGCGAGGGCCGCGCCCCGCCGCACGCGGCCGAGCTCCAGGAGCCCGGCACCCATAAGGAGGCAGACCCCTGGCACGCACCACGAGATGAAGCGGGCGTACATCCAGCTCCCGGCCAGCGCCACGCCGGCCACCGCGACCGCCACGCCCGCGAGCTGCATCAGGAGCGCCCAGGAAGTGCGCCGCCGCAGGAGCGCCGCAACCCCGGCCGCGCAGGCGATGGCGCCCGGCGCCGCGAGGAGCGCCCATGGATGGAGCGCCGCCCAGGTGCCGGTGAACGTGAGCGCGATCCGGGCGCCCTCCGCGGAGAGGAGCGTGGGCTGACCGCGCCCGCCCTTCAGCTGCTCGCGGAGCGCGAGCACGTCCGGCAGGAGCGGGCAGAGGAGCTCGAACGCCAGGGCCGCGCCCATCACGAGCGCCGCCGCGCCGCACGCGGCCCCCAACCTGGCCCGTGCGCGCTCCGCGCCCTGGCCGCCCGGCCACGCGAGCCGGGCGACGCACACCAGGCCCGCGCCGGCGCCCCACGCCGCGAACGCCATGTGGGCCCACACGCCGAGTGCCGTGGCAAGCGCCGCGGCGACGAAGGGCGCCGGGTGACCGGTCCGGGCGCCGCGCAGGAGCCCCCACCCTGCCAGCGCCGCCATCAGCATGGCGAGCGAATAGCCGCGGGCCTCCGTGGCCTCGAGCGCCGCGATGGGCATGAACGACGCGAGCGCCGCGGCGACCACCCCCAGCCGCGTCCCGCCCGCCTCGCGGCCGAGGCCCAGGACCGCAGGGATCAGCAGGAGGCCCGCGAGGAACGAGGGGAGCCGCAGAGCCACGTCGCCGCCATCCAGCAGGTGGAGCGAAGCCCAGCTCAGGATCCCCTGCAGCACGTGGTTGCTGGGGGTGAACCAGGCGCCGGCGATGGCGCCGGGACCATACTGCGTGAAGTCGCCCAGGGCCGCGATCTCGTCGTACCAGAGGCTCTGCGTCAGCAGCGGCAGGCGGAGCGCCGCGGCCACCAGCACCAGGAGCGGGAGCACCCAGCGCGGTGGCGGCGGGTCCAGCGCCTGGCCCGGCGCCGCGGGCGCGGCGCGGGCCCGCCGCGTCCAGAGGCGCAGGCACGCCGCGCCAGCAAGCCAGAGCGCCGCGGCGGGGAGGGCCGCGTTCGCAAGCAGACGGGCGCCGGCCACGGTGGTGTCCGCGGGTGGCGCGGCCCCGGGCGGCCCGCCGCGGCGCGGGTGAGCCGGATGATCCAGGACGCCGATCAGCCACTCCTGCGGCAGGAGGAGCGGCAGCGCCATCAGGAGCGCCGGACCCCACAGGAGAAGCTGGAGCGCGAACGTCCCCGCGCCGCGCCCGCCCGCAGCCTCGATCCGCCCGCCTCCTTGCGCCGCGGCGCTCATCGCCGCTCCTCCGGATCAGGCCCGGAGAGCGCGGGCAGGGCCGCGCGGCCCGTGCTCCCGGGCGCACCGCGGATGGCGGCCTCCGTCGCGGAGACGGTGATGGCGCGGCTGGGGCGGTGGCGCTCTCGTCCCAGCATCATGAGGAGGGGGAGCGAGAAGAGCCGCAGGAACGAGGAGGCGGCGAAGACCGCCAGGTAGGCGGTGCGGTCCTTCCCGAGGAACTCCAGCAGTCCCGCGCCCACGAGCGATCCGAAGACCATGGCGGCACAGTTGAGCAGATTGAAGACCGTGAGCACGGAGGTGCGCTCGCGGTGGGGGATGGTCTCCAGGATCATCAGGAAGGTGGCCAGCTCCCACGCGCCCCACATGAAGCCGTTCAGCCACTGCAGCGGCACCAGGTACCAGAGGCTGGGCGACACCATCCAGAGCGCGGAGAGTCCCACGATCCCCAGGCCGGAGAGGACCAGGAGTCGGCGGGCCCCGTGGCGGCGGGCGAACTCCCCGTGCATGGGGAGGAAGAGGCTCTTGGAGGCGAAGAGGCTGGCCACCAGGATGAGGTACTGGCCCTTGTCGAGGTCCAGCTGCCGCAGCATGTAGGGGTTGAAGTAGGGAGCGGCCACCTGCACCGTCACCTGGGCCACCAGCATGTAGGTGAGGAGCCGGAGCTCGCGCCCGCTGGTGATGCGGCGCATCACGCTGAGCGCGGGGAGCGGCGCCGGGCCGATCCGCGACTCCTCCTCCGCGCTCTCCGGCGGCACGTCGTCCTGGCGGCGCAGGAAGCCGATGCTCGAGAGGCGCGAGAGGCCCGCAAGGGAGAGGATCACGGCGAAGGCCGTGAGGAGGCCGCCGCCGTTCGAACCCCCCTCCGCGGCGCCGCGGGACTCCCCGAGCGCCAGCACGCCGCCCGCCACCAGGATGCCGCCGAGCTGCACCACCTGGCAGAGTCGGTTGCGCTGGCCGAAGTAGACGGCCCGCAGCCGCGCCGGAAACGCGGCCGCCACCCATGTGCTCCAGGTGGGACCCGCTCCGAGGGCCGCGGCCCAGTAGAGGCTGATGGCGGTGAACGCCACCCAGAGGGGCAGGCCGCCCATGAGCGCCCCCACCACGAGCGGCACGAAGCTGAAGCACTGCACCGCGGCGCAGGTCATCACCCAGCGTCTCGGCGAACCCATGCGCCGGGCCAGTGCAGGCGCGGAGAGCTGGAGGATCGCACCGGCCAGGAGCGGCACGGAGCTCACCAGGCCTCCGGCCAGGTCCTTACCGCCGATCGTCAGCACGAACGCGGCGAAGTAGGTCTCGCCGCCGCCCACCATGTAGGAATAGGTGGCGCCGTCGCCGGTGCACGCGTTGAGGCTGCGCCGGAGGTTCGGCGCCGCAGCAGGCGTGGCCGTCAGGGCTTGCCGCCCGCGGGGGCGCCGGGCTTGCCGCCGGATCCCCCGCCGGAGGGAGAACCGGTGCCGCCCGTTCCGCCGCCGCCGCCCGCGGCGCCCTGCGTCTGCGCAGTGGTGAACTTGGTGTTCTGGATCACCGAGATGGGCGCCGTGAAGGTCACGTAGCGGGGGCCGCCGGACTCGGAGGCCGGACCGCGCGAGGCGTTGAAGGGATACCCGGCCAGCTTGCGATGGACGTAGTCCGGGGCCTTCACGATGAGGGAGTCGTTGTAGAAGCGGATGGTGCACTCGCCGCCGGTCTGCACCCAAGCCTCGGGCTCCACCGACTCCGTGATGAGCGAGATCAGATCATCGGCACGCTCGCTGAGCGGCCGGGCCACCGGGGCCTCCCCGGGGTCGGTGATGGGGACGCCGCCGCCACCGCCGCCACCACCGCTGCCGCCGCCGCCGAAACCGCCACCACCACCGCCGCCCCCGAACCCGCCGCCGCCACCGCCGGAGCCGCCACCCTGCTGGATGCCCTGGTTCAGGCTGAAGTTGGGAGCGTTGTTGAAGTAGGGCACCTCATAGAGCAGGTCCATCACCGGATAGATGCGGACCTCCTTGTTGGCCATCAGGCGCTCCTTGGTGCCCACCTCGATGAAGCCGTCCCGCAACTGCCACGTGCACGGCGAGCCGTTCATCTCCACCTGCTGCAGGAGGTTCTCCAGCACGGTGAGCGCCGGGCCGCGCACGTTGAGTTCCACCGGCGCGTCCGGGTCGATGCCGGCCTTGGCGTCCTTGTCGTTCGTGTAGCGCACCACCATCGGCACGCCCAGCACGGTCTTCAGGTACTCGAAGCACTCCCTAGTGGTCTGCTTCTTGAAGTCCACGGAGATGTCGGTGTAGAGCAGGGCGCCCAGCAGCCGCGGCTTGCCGCTGGCCACCGCCTGCTGTTCCGCGCGCTCCTGGGCCACCGCCGCCAGACGCTCCTTCAGGTTCTGCCCCGCCGCCATGGTGACCATGGCCAGGGAGGCGAAGGATCCGGCAAGCACGATTCGTGTAGCAGCAGCCATGGAGTGCCTCCAGCTGGGTTCCGGGCGAGTCAGGCGCTCCGCGTCTCCGCGGGGGCCTGTCTCCAGGTGACGTCGGCCATTCTAACCCTCCCCTCCGGAGGATCCGTGTTCCCGGATCCGGGAAAGGCCAGGGAAGGGCGTCGGGCGCTCAGGGTGCTTCGGGCTCGGCGGGGAGGCGGAGGTGACCGGGGGACTCCGGAGGCTACGGCGCGGCCGGACCCGCAGGGGCGGTCGGGGCCGAAGGCGCCGCGGGTGCGGCGGGGGGCGCGGTCGGGGTGGATCCGGGCTGCGGTGGCTGGCCCCCGGGGCCGCCGGGGGCGCGGGCCCGGGCGGCGGCCGTTCGCATGGAGTCCTCGCTCTCCAGGAGCGCCAGCAGGGTGGTGGCGGTGGCGGGAAGGGGCTGGACGCAGTCCCAGAGCGCGGTCCGGACGCCGCCCACCGACCGCTCACGATCCCGATAGGCGTAGGCGCTCCGGTCATCCACGGTCAGCTGGCGGAGGAAGCGCAGCGCCAGGAGCTGCATGCGCAGGGCGTCCTGAACCTCCGCGTCCGGCGTCAGCGTGGGATTCCCCAGCATGATGGCCAGGGCGAGCGCCGGTCGAGCGGATTGGGCCGTGGCCCGCGATCGCCCCGTGCCGGTGAGCGAAAACCCGCCCAGCAGATCCGGCGACGACTCATCGTCCGCCGTGCCGGCCTGGATCGCCCGCAGCGCGTCCCGCATCGGTCCCACCTTGGCGGCGATGGCCTCGGAGCGCACCGGATCCTGCAGGCCGCCGAGCGAACGCTCCGCCATGAGAAGCCACGCCGCGGTGGCCACCAGCTGCGGCGGCTGCGGCGTCTTCCACGCCAGATCCAGGGCCTGCGTGACTCGTTCGCGGGCCGGGGCACCGGGGCCGCCCGCGGCGCTCACTGCCGCGGCCGCCGCCAGCGTCATGGCCCGCGCGTGATCCGACTCCGCGGCGCTCCCGCCCAGCCGCCGGTCGAGCGCCGTCAGCAGGGCGGCCCGCCACTCGGGGAGGAGCGGCTCTGGATGGGCCGGATCCTGGAGCATCTGCAGGGCCATCAGGGAGGCGGCCACGGCGGCCTCCGATTCGAGCGGTGGATCCTCCCCCTCCGTGACGTCCGAGAGGGCCCGCAGGATCTCCGTGGCGGCGGCGCGGGCCGCGTTCCGTTCCGCCTCCGGCGCCTCCGGACACGCCGAATACCGGGCCAGGGCGTAGGCCGTCACCGCCTGGTCCGCCGGCGATGCGGTCATGGGGCGGTAGAGGTCCACGTGCGGGCGGTAGTCCCCCTGGAGTCCGCGGGCCCGCAGGGCCGCCAGCGCCACCGGATCCGCGCCGGAGGGCAGGGGCGGGGCATGCGAACGCAGGTGCCGCGCCATCGCGGCCGCGAACTCCTGCCGTCCCGCCGGTCCGAGCGCCGTCAGCGGAACCACCTCGTTCCCGCGCACCACCTCGAAGGGCGGTCGCGTCGGCGCCTGCTGCGCGAGCCGCACCGTGGGGGCCATGTAGAAGGCCATGGAGGCCGGAAGCTCCAGCGTGGGAAGCTCCGAGGCGTCCACGTCCAGCTCGCGCAGGAGCGCGGCCAGGATGGCGGTGGCGTCTCCCGCCATGTTGCCGGCCTGGAGGACGGATGGGTAGGTCCACGCCCAGCGGTCGTTGCGGCGCATGGAGAGTGCGCCCAGGGCGGGCTCCACGCGCTGGCCGACCTCCGGCACCGTCCTACCCACCATCGGCGCAGCGGGGCCGGCCAGCTCCAGCTCCATGGTGAGCCGGCGTCCCACAGCGTCCTGCTCCTTGGTGGAGAGCCCCTCGATCACGCGATCCTGCCGAACCCGTTCGATCGCCTGGGCCACCGCCCTGGGGAGCGAGCTGCCCTTCTCATGGCTGGTGCCGACGCCCACCGGGCGGCCGTCCAGGCGGAGCACCACCGCGGCGGCGGCCACGCCCTCCGGGGATCCGGCGTTGGGGGGCACGGCCATCCGGTCCACCCATTCCCGGACCGTGACCCACGCATCGACCGCCGTCGTGGTGGAAGGGGGGTCCGCGCATGCGGGCTGCGCCGACAGTGCGGCGGCTGCGGCCCACGCGGCGGCCATTCCTCTCAAGACACTGGACGCACGGCACACGGCGGTCATGATGCCATGGTAATCCTCTGCAGGGAGACCCGTGCCGGGACTCCCCGCCTGTCCGGACACCACAGATCAGACCACGCCATGCGCCGCGTCAGCGACATCCTCACTCTCCGACGTCACCACCGCAGGTACCTCCTGTTGGCGCTCGCGTGCTTCGTGGCCCTCTGCTGACGGGCCGCGGGCGCGCCGCCGATCCGACCCGGAAATGAAACGAGGGCCGCCGGCTGATGCCGACGGCCCTCGATGTGTCGCGTCGTTGCCGGGCCGCATCGCGGCCCGTCCCTGGTCAGAACTTGATCTTGTGCGAGCCCATGGAGCCATGGTCGTCCATGCCGCCACGGGTGGTCCGGGGCGAACGGCTGCCCGTGTCCTCCGTGCGCTCGCCGGCCTCGCTGGCCGCCTGGGCGGAACCCCACTGGGCCCGCTTCAGGCTGAGGCCGATCTTGCGCTCGTCCGTGTCGACGCGCAGGATCTTCACGTCGATCTCCTGGCCGGGCTTCACCACGTCCTGCGGGTTCTCCACCTTCTGGTCTGAGAGCTCGCTGATGTGCAGCAGGCCTTCCAGGCCCTCCTCCAGCTCCACGAAGACGCCGAAGTTGGTGATCTTGGTGATCTTGCCCTTCACGATCATGCCGGGGCGGTACGCGGTGGGGATGGCCTCCAGCCACGGATCCTCGGAGAGCTGCTTCACGCCGAGGCCGACGCGCTGCTTCTCCTGGTCCACGTCCACCACCACGCAGCGCACCACGTCGCCCTTCTTGAAGAGCTCGTTGGGGTGCGCCACCTTCTTGGTCCAGCTGATGTCCGAGACGTGCAGGAGGCCGTCGATGCCCGGCTCGATCTCGATGAACGCGCCGTAGTTGGCCAGGTTCCGCACCTTGCCCTCGATGATGGTGCCCGGGGGATACTTCTGACCCACGAGCTCCCAGGGGTTGACCTCCGTCTGCTTCATGCCGAGCGAGATCTCGAGCTTGTCCTTGTCGATCTCCAGGACCACCACGTCCACCTCGTCTCCCACCTGGACCACTTCCGACGGGTGGTTGATGCGGCGCGTCCAGCTCATCTCGCTGACGTGCACCAGGCCCTCGATGCCCTCCTCGAGCTTGACGAACGCGCCGTAGCTCATGAGGTTCACCACGCTGCCCTTCACGCGGCAGCCGACCGGGTACTTCTTCTCGATCTCCTCCCAGGGGCTGGTCTCCTTCTGCTTGAGACCCAGGGCCACCTTCTCCTTCTCGCGATCGATGTTGAGGATCTTGACTTCGATCTCGTCGCCGATCCGCACGATCTCGCTGGGGTGGTTCACGCGGCCCCAGCTCATGTCCGTGATGTGGAGCAGGCCGTCGATGCCGCCCAGGTCCACGAACGCGCCGAAGTCCGCGATGTTGGTGACGGTGCCGCGCACCACGTCGCCCTCGCTGACGGAGGAGAGGAGCTTCCGCTTCGCCTCCTCGCGCTCCTCCTCGATGAGCTTCCGGCGGCTGATGACGATGTTCTTCCGCTCCGTGTCGATCTTGAGGATCACGGCGCGGACGTTGCGGCCCAGGTAGTCCCCGATGTCGCCGGGGCGGCGCACGTCCACCTGGGAGGCGGGCAGGAACACCGGCACGCCGATGTCCACCAGCAGACCGCCCTTGATCTTGCGGAGGGCCTTGCCCTCCACCACGTCGCCTTCCTTGCGCGTCTGGAGGATCTGCTCCCAGCCGCGGATGCGGTCGGCCTTGCGCTTGCTGAGGATGATCGAACCGTCCTCATCCTCCAGGCTCTCCAGGAGGACCTCCACCTCGTCGCCGACGGTGACGCCGTTCTCCTCGAACTCGCTCTTCTCGACCTGGCCCTCGCTCTTCAGGCCCACGTCGATGATGACGAAGTCGCCCGAGAGCGTGACCACCCGTCCCTTGAGGATGGTGCCGGGGGTGAAGTTCTTGATGTCTTCGGTGACGAGCGGACCGGCGTCGCCCGTGCCGTAGGCGTCGCCGAACGCCTCGCGGACCATCTTGTCCGCCAGGGCGTCGTCCAGCTTGAGATCTTCGATGAGGTTGTAGTCGACCATGTGTTGTGCTTGGGGTGCGAATGGTTGCGCCGCGCGCGGCACCGTGCCGCGGGAGGCTGGGGGGGACCCGCCCGACCGACGTGGCCGGGAAACCGGGGATCCGCGAGTGTAGCAGGGGGGACGGGTGGACCCCCCCGGTAGACTCGGCGCCGAGGAGGCCTCGCATGAAGCGTTCGAACCGTGGTGTGGGAGCCGCGACTGCGGCGGTGACCGCGAGCGCGGCGGTGCTGCTGCCCGCGACGGGTGCCCAGGGGCAGGCGGTCCAGTGGGTCCAGCCGGCGGGAGGAGCGTGGATCACCGGCTCCAACTGGTCCACCGGCACGCCCCCGGGGGCGGGGCAGACGGCTCGCTTCGCGCTGAATCAGGCCACCCCATACGCCGTCACGCTCGGGGTGCCGCAGAGCATCGGCCGCCTCGACGTGGGGCGTGACAAGGTGAACCTGACCATGGGGCCGAACGGGTCGCTCGCATGCACGCTCTCGCCCGGGTTCCGGGTGGGCGTGGAGCTCGCGTCCGGACAGCTCACGCAGCTGACGTTGACAGGCGCCGAACTCTCCACCGGGAGCGCGCAGGTGGGTCTGGTGAACGGCAGCACCAGCTGGGTGACCTGCTTCGACGGTTCGGCGCTGGACGTGACCGGCACGCTGACGCTCGGCACCTCCGCCAGCGCCGCCCTCATGGAGTTCCACGACAGCACGCTCCACGTCTCGGGGAACGTCTCCCACCTGAGCGCGAGCGGCCTCTCCGGGAACATCATGCAGTTCATCGGACCGGCGGCCGGAGCCACGGTGGGCGGGTCCTGGCAGACCACCACCGGCTACAACGAGCTGCTGCTCGTCGACGGCGCCACGGTGGACGTGGGAGGCAACCTTCGGATGGTGTCGCAGACGGGCGAGGGTGGCGCCATCGTGAATGGCGAGGGGAGCCAGCTGAGCGTGGGATCCCTGAACCTGGGCATGCCCGAGGGCAGCACCTGGTTCTGGGGGCGGGCGCAGGCGGTGCTCGGCGGATCCATCGTTGTCGACGGGAACGTCGTGGCCGGGTGTGCGCCGGGCATCGGCGCGTCCAGCGCCTTCGAGGTCTGGTCCGGGTGCAGCGGCGTCGTGGGCGGGAACGTGCAGCTGGGTCCGAGCGCCTCCGGCGCCGCGGCCACGATCGGCACATGGGTGGACTCCACCATCGAGGTGGCCGGGAACGTGCAGGCGCGCTCCTTCGGGACGGCGCTCTCCACCACGATCACCGGACCGGTGGTGCTCGCAGGGGGGGCGGAGGTCTTCTCCTGGTCGGACTCCTCCGGCATCAACATGCTGATGCCCGGCAGCGTCCTCACCGCCGCCAGCGTCGCCATGGGGCCATCCACCGCCATCTCCGCCTACGGCGGAACCATCGTGGCGCCGGTGAGCTGCTCCGGCCAGGTGTGGGTGAGCGTGGGCTCCGCGGGAGAGCTCTACAACCTCTCGGTGCAGGGATCGCTGGTGCGGGGCACAGGTGCGTCCACCTTCGTGCTCCTGGAGAAGACGCCCACCACGCCGCTCGCGGTGATGCAGGACGTCTCCGGACCGGCCACCATCTCAGGCCTCCTGAAGGTGACGATCCCGGGCGCGTGGTGGAGCGGGCCGCGCCGTCCCGTGGACATCATCCGCGCGGCGTCGCTCAGCGGTTCGTACGCCACCATCCAGCTCCCCGCGGCCCCATCCGGGCCTCAGCTGGAGATCGTCCAGACGCCCACGCGCGTCCGCCTGCAGGCGAACTTCCCCGCCGACTTCAACAACGACGGATGGGTGGACGGCGCGGATCTCGGCGTGATGCTCGGGGCATGGGGACGGGGTCCGTCGCCGGCGGACCTCAACGGGGACGGCTTCGTGAACAACGCGGACCTCTCGCTCCTCCTCGCCTCGTGGAACGGCACGAACGCGGGCCCGCTGGTCATGGGTTCGCTCCCCGGACCGGGCTGACGCGGGAGCGGGAGCGGGAGCGGGAGCGGGTGCGCTCAGGGCCTGGAGACCGCGGCATCCGCGGGGGCCGCCGCCATGGAGGGCATCGCCGCGGGCTCCTCGGCCGCGGCCACCGCCACCGCCACGGCCTTCCGCGCGTGCCGCGCCCTCACCCGGGTCGCCAGCCGCACGAACCCGATGGCCCCGACGGTGTTCACGGCGAGGCAGACCACGAACACCATCGGCGCGAGGCCGCGCGGCGCCAGCCACTCCCAGAGGGCCACCGCGATGAACGGCGAGAGCAGCCCGCGGACTCCGTTCAGCGTGACGTGGACGCTCATGTAGAGGGCGTCCTGGTCCGGCGGGGCGAAGTCGCTGTGGCCGATGTTCCACGCCAGGGACCCGCCTGCGAACCCGACGCCCATGACCACGGAGGCCAGGAAGAAGAGCCAGCGCTCGCCCAGGGCGCTCGCCACCACGAGGATGGCCGCCGCGGCCACGAACGTCCAGCAGTGGATGGCGCGGAACTCCACCACGTGCCGCTTCGCCAGCAGGCGGGCCCAGAAGGGGATGGCCAACGGCATCACCGCCAGCGGGATGGTGGTCCGGACCAGGATGCCGTCGCTGTAGCTCGACTCCGCGAAGGCCTTGGTGAGCGGCAGGGCGATCAGCAGGTTTCCCAGGCCGAAGACGAACATCCACACCATGAACGAGCGGTAGTCGCGGTCGCGGCGGAGGACCTCGATGATCGCCATGGGGCTGGCGCGGGAGCGGGCGCGGTCGGCGCGCTCCTCGCGTTCGCCCGCCAGCAGCCGGGGCTCGCCGCGCAGGCGCACGCGCCGGTAGATCGCGTTGCCCGCGAGCCCGGCGGCGCCGAGGAGCGGGAAGAGCACGTGGAAGGCCCGCGGGTCGTGGTCCATCGCGGCGCCCACCAGGAGACCGGTGCAGGCCAGCACCAGGCTCTGCACCGTGGCCATCCGGCCCGCCACGATGGCCCGGTCCTGCTTTCCGTAGTTGCCGCGCCACACCACCGCCCGGAGGGTGATCACGCCCGTCCAGAGGCTGCGCGCCACCAGGTAGAGGATGCAGAGGGCCACCAGTCCTGCGGCGGTGGCGGGGATGAGGGCGAGCGCCGCCACCAGACCGCAGGCCACCAGCTGCAGGCCGGCGATGAAGGGCACCTTGCGGTGGCCGCTGGCCAGGCCCGCCCAGAGGAAGGCGGTCAGGTTGGCGAACTCCGGCGCCGCAATGACCGCCGCGAGGGCCAGGTTCAGCTCCGCCTGCGAGAGGCCCTCCGCGCCCGCGAAGGCCTTCTGCACCACCACGCTCATGGTGCCGCCCTCCAGCGCTCCCAGCATCAGCGGGATGAAGGCCCAGCTGGCCAGTTCCCGCCGGTAGGCGGGGCGGGCCCGCCGCGGCAGCGAGCGCGGGGTCATGCGCTCCACGAGCGCTGCAACAGCGCCGTGAAGCGGCCCGCGGCGCTGGTGGAGGGTGTTCATGGCGCGTGAAGGGAGAGGGTAGGCGCGGCGGCAGCGAGCGGAAAAGAAAACGGCCCGCGTCGCCGCGGGCCGTCCGGGAAGACGTGGGTTTCAGGCCAGGTCAGCGCGGCTGACCGTTGGTGCTGATGATGTAGTAGGGGGAGAGCATGCTGGGCTGGTCCATCAGCCAGGTGCGGCCCAGGTCCCCCCAGAACATGCGGAGCGTCTGGTCCTCGTTCACCGCGAGGTTCCGCTGGATGTCCACGGGGCGCTCCGTCAGGCCGTCCAGCTCGGGGGAGACGTGACCCTTGATGTAGTCGAAGCTCACGTTCTCCGGGTCGTAGGCGCAGCCTCCGAAGAGCGAGGCGGCGGCGAAGGCGCCGGCGGCGAATGCTGCGCGGGCGAGACGGGACGAGGTGGAGCGGGATGCGGTGGACGTGAAGGACATCGTGATCCTCGTTGCGGTCGACTCGTGGGGCGGTCGCGGGCGATCCCGTGCCGCAGGCTGTCGTGGCGGCGGATGCCGCGTTCGAAAAGGTACAGCAGCGCCTGGAGGGGGTCAAACCGGCCGCCGGCCCCGTCGGGAAAGCAGGTGAACTGGGGCCACCCGGGGGTGGCCGCCGGGCCGGAGGAGTTGCTCGAACCCCGCTGCAACGTGGGGCCGCCGCCCGCGATCCCGGCCTTCCACGCCGTCCAGGACGGGAGGCATGGCCTTCGTCGCCGGCTTTGTGAAGCGGTCCCTTGGGGTTCGCATCGGTTCGAGCGCATCGCCGGCCCGCCGCCCGACGGGGGCCGGCGGTCGTGCGGCGCCAGTCTAGCCCCTGCCGGGAAGGGCGGCCGCGGCATTCCGCAGCGTGGCCGCCACGGTGGCCAGGGACTCGGGGATGACCCGCACCTCGCCGATCACGCTCAGGAAGTTGGTGTCGCCCGCCCAGCGGGGCACCACGTGGGCGTGCACGTGCTGAGGCAGCCCGGCACCGGCGGCGCGGCCCACGTTGACGCCGATGTTGATGCCCTGCGGGCGGAGCGTCCGCTCCACCAGGTCCGTGGCCGTGTCCACCAGGCGCCAGAACGCCGCCCGCTGCGCCGCGCTGTATTCGCCCAGCGTGGGACGCGGCTCGCCGAGCGCCACCAGGAGATGGCCGTTGGCGTAGGGATAGCGGTTGAGGAGGATCAGGCCGCCCTCCGCGCGGTGCACCACGTGGTTGGCTTCGTCCTGCGCGGGGTCCCGGAAGCACGCGGCGATGAAGTTCCCCTCCTCCGGCAGCGGCGGCGCGCCCGCAGCCGCCTGCGCGGCCTGCGACTCCAGGCTCCGGATGTAGGCCATGCGCCAGGGCGCCCACAGCGAACGGTTCATGGCGCCGAGTGTAGCGGTGGCTCCGGCGGGTCCAGGGTCCACGGCCGCACCAGCGCGGGTCCCTCCATCTCCTGCACCCGCAGCGGGATCACCACCTCCCCGTCCCAGTAGGCGCTGGCCCGCGCGCCGCCGCCCTGCAGCGAGGCTCGCAGCGCGAGCTCGTGCACGCCGCGCACACGCATCGTCCAGCGCGAGTCCCCATCCTCCGCCCGGGCGAGCGCCTCCTGGTCCTCCTGCGACATCTCCCACCCGGTCCGGCTGCCGTCCCCCGCCCACCAGAGGCGGGTTCGGCGCCGCACCTCCCCGTCCTCCAGGATCTCCACCTCCAGGCCGAGCGCCACGTCCTGGAAGAGCGCCTGGTCCGTGAGCATCGGCCGGAAGCGGATGGCGAAGCGCCGCTCGCCGCGCGGCCAGCGCAGCATGCCGTCGCGGAAGGCGTCGCGGATCACCGCGTCCATCTCCGGTCCGTGGCGCGGCGCGAGCGGCGGGGAGGGCGCCGCCACCGTCACCGCGATGGGGCAGGCGACGGTGCCGCCGGGGCGCCAGTCGCGCTCGCCGGGCATTCGCCACTCCCACTCCAGGTTCGCGCTGCCGTTGATGACTCCCGCGGGCATGTCGGCCGGGAGCTGGCCCAGGTACCAGGGGATCCGCACTCCGCCGGTCCATCCGCCATCCACGCGCACCCAGCCGCGCACGCGCCGCGCCTCGTCCGCGGGCGCCGCGGGAAGCGTGGTGGAGGCGACGCGCAGCCGCAGGTCCGCAGCCACCGGCCAGAACCGCTCCACCGTGATCCACGGCACCAGTGCGGTGCCGGCGGGCCAGACGCTGGGGAGCTCGAACGCGAGCGCCGGCGGCAGCGCGAGGAGCGGCGCCTCCATCTGCTCCACCAGCCGCAGCGCCTGCGGGTCCGGCGGATCACCGAGGACGGCCAGGCGGCCGCTGATGCGCCAGCGGGAGAGGAGGCCGCCGTACTTGCGGCGCCACGCCTGGCTTCCCGGCGGCGCCCCGGAGTCTCCCTCCGCGATCCGGCGCAGCACCGCGGCGACGTTGGAACTGGAGAGCTGCCCGCGCCCCACCCGGTCCCCGACCTCCTCCAGCGCATCGCCGAGTGGTCCGCCGGGCGTCGAAAGCGGCAGGAGGGCCACCACGGCGGCGTCCGGCAGGAGCGCCGCCCATCCGGTCCGTCCCCACTGGACGCGGAGGTGGAGCGTGATCGCCACGAGGGCCGCGAAGGCGACGAGCGCCACGCCCCAGCGCCGCCGTCGCCGGTGGAGCCACTTCTCCGAGGGCCACTCCCGGCCGCACTCCGTGCAGCGGAGGCCGGAGGTGGCGCTCAGGTCGTGCCAGCAGCGCGGGCAGCGGCGGGCGCCGCGGCCCGGATCCCGGAAGAGGGCCCACATCAGGAGCGCCAGCAGTCCGGCCATGCCCGTCAGCGAGGCGATGCTCCAGACCGCGAGCGAGGTGGTGGGACTCATGCGGACGGCGGGTGGCGCGGCGCTAGCGGTAGCGGACCCAGCGGAGAAGCTCCCGCAGCGACGGCGGCTTCCCCTGCAGGAGGATGCCCACCCTGAAGATCCTGGACGCCGCCCACAGCATGCCGAACGCGGATGCGAAGCCAACCACGATGCTGGCCGCCACCTGCCAGTGCGGCACCGGCTCCGACGCGGTGGTGAGGCGCAGGATCATCACGAACGGGATCGCCGGCGGCGTGAAGCTGGTCACCACCGCGAGCGTCCCGTTCGGGTGCTCCACGATGGCGAACCAGAGCATGAGCGGAAGCATGAGGAGGAGCATCACCGGCCCCACCAGCGACTGGGCCTCGCGGAGGTCGCTCACCGCGCTGCCCACCGCCACCATGAGCGTGGCCACCATGCAGTACGCCATCACGAAGAAGACGCCCGCCCACACGAAGTGCATCACCGGCACCACGTCCCCCATGCGTCCCACGTTGAGGCCGACGAGGGCCAGGCCGCCGTACATGAGGAGCATGACCGCGCTCACGCCCGCCTGGCCCAGGAGCTTCCCGCCCAGGAGCTGCATGGGGCTGAGCGCGGAGAGCAGCACCTCCATCACCTTGCTGCCCTTCTCCTCGATGGTGGTGGTGAGGAGGTAGTTGGCGCTCGTGAAGACGCTCACCCAGAGGAGGAACATGAAGCCCGCGGGAATGAGCATCTTGGCCACGCGCGACTCCGGCGCCTGGCGGCCATCCTGGCTGACCCGCATGGACTGCGGGTTGGGCCGCTCCAGAAGCGCCTTGAGCGCCGCGTAGTCCTGCCCGGAGCGGGCCACGCGGGCTTCCACGATGGCGTCGCGGACGGCTCGTTCGAGCGTCTCCGTCACCTGAGGCGGCGAGCTGGAGGGGACCAGCAGCTCGAAGTCGCGGTTGTCCGTGGCGGCAGCCGCGCCGGGCTTCTCCAGCAGCCCGGGCGGGACGACGGCGATCCCGAGGACGCCGTCCTGTCCCAGTCGCGCCTTCAGAGCCTCCACGCGGGCCGGATCCGGCTCGTTCTGCACCGTCACCCGGACCTCGCGGTCCCAACCCATGAGCCCGGGCGGGGGCTTCCCGTCGCCGGCGGCGGCGGCTGCGGCCACCGGATCCGTCGGGAGTCCCGGAGGCGTTGCGGATGCGGACGCGGCGGGATCGGGCCGCTGCAGGCGGGGCGCGGCGGCCTTCGCCACCAGCCCCGATGGATCCACCACGATGAGCGTGCCCACGATGGGCGCGGTGTTGGTGCGGAGGAAGAGCGGCACGAGCGCCACCGCGGAGGTGGCCACCAGCGGCAGCACGACCGCACCGAGCAGGAAGGCCTTGGTGAGCACGGTGTGGCGGAACTCCCGCCACGCCACCGCGAGGACCTTGGAGAACCCGGAGCGGGCCTGATCAGCCATCGGCGGCACCACCCTCCTCGGACGGCGCGGGGCCGCCACCAACGAGCTGCACGAAGACGTCGTCGAGCGTGACGCGGCGGAGCTCCATGGAGCGGACCGGCCCCATCTGCACCGCGGAGGCCATCACCTGCCGGGCCGCCTCAGTGGCCTCCACTCGAACGCCGAAGGCGCGCCGCACGTCATCCCAGCGGACCTCGGTCACACCCGGGACGGCAGCCAGCGCCGCCTCCATCTGCGCGGGCGCGGCGCGGCCCGCGATGCCATCCGCGCCGACCAGCAGAGGCTCCACCACCACGGTCCGTGGATCGAAGCGGGCCCGGATCTCAGAGACGGTGGCGTCCAGGAGCTTCTCCCCCCGGTTGATGAGGACCACGCGGTCGCAGAGCTGCTCCGCATGCACCATCTGATGGGTGGAGAAGATGATCGTGGTGCCCTCCTGGCTGATCTGCCGCACCAATCCCGCCATCAGGCGCGCGTTCACCGGATCGAACCCGGAGAAGGGTTCGTCCAGGATCAGGAGCTCCGGTCCGTGGATCACGGACGCCACGAACTGGACCTTCTGCTGCATCCCCTTGGAGAGTTCCTCGCAGCGCTTCTGGATGACGCCCGGGAGCTGCACCCGCTCCAGCCAGGCGGCGACGCGGGCCCGCGCGTTGGAGGCGGCCACCCCCTTCAGCGCCGCGATGTAGGTGAGAAACTCGCCCACCCGCATCTTGCGGTAGACGCCGCGCTCCTCCGGCAGGTATCCGATGCGGTCCTTCGCGTCCAGGGCGGAGCCGCCCAGCACCTCCACCCGCCCCTGGTCGGGGTGGATGATGGACATGATCATCCGGATGGTGGTGCTCTTGCCGGCGCCGTTCGGGCCCAGGAACCCGCAGAGGCTCCCTGCCGGGAGCTCCAGGTCCAGATTGCTGACGGCCAGCGTGTCGCGGAACCGCTTGGTCACGCCCTGGAGGCGAATGGCGCTCGTCATCGGGCGTGGGGCTGGGTGCGGTTGGGCGTCGGGGTGGTGCGCTGCGGAGGCTCAGCCGGCGGGACGGTCAGGGCTTGCCGCTTCCGGTGCCCTGGGAGCCGGAGTTGCCGCCGCGGCTTCCGCCGGAGCTGCCGGAGCTGCTGGAGTTGCCCGAGTTGCCGGAGCTGTTCGTGCCGCCATTGTTCCCGGTGCCGCCCTGGCGGCCGCCGCTGGAGCTGGAGCTCTGCTTGGAGTCCGAGCTGGAGCTCTGCTTTGAGTCCGAGCTCTTCTTCGAGTCAGCGCTGGACTGGGAGCTGGACTTGGAGTCCGAACTCTTCTGCGAGTCCGAGCTCTTCTGGGAATCAGAGCTCTTCTGCGAGTCCGAGCTCTTCTGGGAATCAGAGCTCTTCTGCGAGTCGGAGCTCTTCTTGGAGTCGCTGTCCGAGGCCTTCTTGGCGCCGCCAGCCTGCTTCGCCACCAGGGCGGCCACGGGGGCGGGCATGTCGAACACCTTGGCCTCCACGGTGTCCCACTCCACCTCGTCCGTGGTGACCACCATCTCCTGCATCATGACCTTGGAGACCACCTTGGCCGGCATCTTGGCCTTGCCGAAGGTCTTGTACTCCGTCATGGTGCTGACCACGGGGATCTCGCCCATGGGCGTCTTGGTGTTGAAGGCCATGCCGCGCATGAGCGAAGTGGCCTTGTCGAAGTAGCAGTTCATGTCCGAGCCGTAGACGCCCTTCAGCTCCACGGCCCAGCAGGGCACGCCGTCGAAGGTGGCCTCGCCCAGGGTCTTCTTCTCCTTGGCGGCCGCGATCATGCCGCGCTCCGCCGCGAAGTCCGCCTCGCGGCGCAGGGCCTCCAGCTCCTCGCCCGTGATGAGCGTGGGGCCGCGCATCGGATCGATGCTCCAGCCGTGCTCTCCATCGAAGCCCTGCTCGGTCTGGCCGACGCCAGGGAGGTTGGTTCTGGCCACCAACTTGTTGGGCTTCATCGCGAACGTCTCGAGCGTGCCCGTGATCCCGGCGGACGGAACGGCCAGCGTGCCCTTGGTGCGGCGCGAGGTGGCGCTCTCCAGGACCGCGTCGCCTCCGCAGGCGTCGATGAAGGCCTGCCACAGGGCCTCCGGCGTGGGGGCGTTCGCCACCGGAGTCACGGTGGGCATGGCGGGCCCGCTGGGAACGGCGGGCATCGCGGGGACCGCCGGGGGCGCGGCAGGCGCCTGCGGGGACGCGGGCGCCGCCGGCGCGGAGGGGGCGGTGGGTGCGGCCGGTGCGGCCGGTGCCTTGGGCGCCGCGGGCGCGGTGTTCTGGGGCGCAGCGGCGAGGAGCGGCAGAGCCGCCAGGGCGGAGAGCAGTCGCGTCACGGTGGACTCCTTGGAGCGGGCGGGCACGGACGGCCCGTACTGGTCGCGCCGGATGCTACCGCGCAGGTCCGGACGCGATCCATTGAACCGCATCCGCGAGGACCGGATCCCCGGTTTCCGCGATCTGCGCCCTTGTGAGCGCCCGCGGCTGGTCCGGGATGACGCCGCGGCCCTCCAGCATGATGCCGGAGGGCACCTGGAAGTCCGCGACCGCATGGAGGAGCACGTCGCCGTTGGGAAGCCGCGTGGTGTGGGCCGGCAGCACGGCGCCCGCGGAGGTCTCCCCGAAGATCCTGGCCCGCTTCACGTCCTGCATCCCGCCCGCGAACACCTCGCTGGTGCTGGCGCTCAGGGGATCCACGAGGATGGCCAGGGGGCCGGCGTAGGGGTCCACCAGGCGTCCATCCGCGGTCACGGTCCTCGGGTTCACGCGGAACTCCATGGTGCCTTCGCGGGTGCGCATGGAGCCAAGGCTCGCGGACTCGGTGAAGAAGTGGCCGCCCACTCCCATCACCATGCCACCCACGCCGCCGGGGTTGCCGCGCAGGTCCAGCACGATGCCATCGGCGGAGCGGAGCTCGTCCACCGCCTTCTCCAGCCGCGCCGCCACCGGGATCAGCCAGATGTTGAAGTGGATGTAGCCGACGCGGAGCGGGCGTCCATCCGCGGCGCTGGCGGGCACGCCCAGCGCCTTCAGTTCCTCCGGGCTGAGCCAGCGGGATTCGAACACCACCGGAAGCGGCGGCAGGTTCCCGAACTTGGCGACCTCCGCCGGGAATGGCGCCGCGGTGAGACCGAGCGTGCGCTCCTGGCCGTCCACGGTCCGGAACGTGAAGCCCACTTCGCGCCCGGCACGGCTGCGGTCCATCGCGGCGATCGCCGCCTCCCGCTCGTAGCGGGCCAATCCGCCCGCGCCCTCGTCCACGCCTTCGAACGGTCCCAGCGGATCCCGGCCCGCGACCGCGGTCACCGCCCACCCGGGCTTCACGCCCGCATGATCCGCGGGACCGCCCGGAAGCACGGAGCACACCACGATGGAACCCTCGACGAGCCGCAGGCCCATGCCGAAGGACGCGGGGACCAGGGAGCCGCCGCCGGCTCCGTCGCCCCGGTCGCTTCCGTCCACGGCGGTCGCCCCGGGGGCGGAGGCGGCGGGCGCCGGCGCGGCCCCGCTCTCCGCGGCCTCGACGCGGGCATCCACCGCCTCCTGCGGAAGGAGGGCGAAGTGCGATCGCCCCAGCGTCCCGATCATCTCGTCGATCACCTCGCGCAGGGCTTCGTTGTCCGTGCAGGCGGCCGCCTTCGGCCGGTAGGTGAGCTTCACCTCCTCCCAGTCCACGCCGCCGTGGCCGGGATCGAAGTCCGTGTCGCGGATGGACGCCCACGCCGTGTCGAAGGTGTCGAGCGCCACCTCGCTGGTGACGGGGCTCCCGCGCGGTGCGGCCGCGGGCGCCGGGGCGGCAGGGGCGGAGGTGGATGGCGCGGTGGGCGCGGTGGAGCAGGCGGCGCAGAGCGCGGCCGCGGCGCCGAGCGCGGCGGCCGTCAGCGTCCGATGGGGCTCACGTACTCCGCGGCCGTTCCGACCGCGGCCTCCGTGGAGAGTTTGGCCACCTTGGCGGCGTCCGTCGCCGTGCCGCGCAGCTTCTCCGCGCCCGCCTTCATGGTGAGGCGCAGGTTGCTGATCACCAGGGTGCTGGTCCCCGCGGGGCTGGTGACGGTGATGTTCTTCGGGACTTGGAAACCGTTGATGACCTGCCACGTGTCGATCCTCGATGAGCCGGCGATGATCGTATCCCGGACCGTGGAGGTGGTCTGGCCGACCGGCGTGAGAGTCAGCGCGTCCAGGTAGAGCGTGGCGGACTCGTACCCGGTGGTGCGGGGCTTGGAGAACTGGATCGTGAGGCAGGGAACGCCCTCGTAGACGCGGAGGCCCTTGTACTCGGAGGCCTCGAACTGGCCGGTGGCGGACTGGAGCGGGTTCCAGAGCTCGCCCGCCCGCAGGAGGCTGTCCACCGCGTCCTGCGGCAGGACCTGCGGCTTCAGCAGCGTGGACTTGCGGTTGCTGGTGGCGATCTCGTCGGCGGTGGCCTGCTTCCCGTCGAAGGTGATCACCATGAAGCGGTCGTAGCTCTTGGTGGAGGGGTCGTAGAACTTCTGCGTGAAGCGCACGGTGTTGTTGGCCTTGGACTCCACGGTGAGGCCCATGGAGCCCCATTCGCCGCTCATCATGCAGTCGAAGCTCACGGCGTCGATCTCGTCCAGGAAGTCCTGGCCGCCCATCGCGGAGACGGCGTTGCCGAGCAGGAGCTTGGCGCCCAGGGCGCCGGACGGGTAGCGCATGGAGGCGGCGCGGATGGCGGTCGCCTCGAGGATGGCGGCGACGTCGTCACGGCTCACGCCGTTGCTGCCGCTGCCGGCCGGCGTGCCCGCGCCGGTGCCGGTGACGGCGGCGGCCAGGAGCACAGCCAGGGACAGGGACCAGCGCGGCGTCCGGAGCATTGACAGGTTGACCATTCGAATCCCTCCCACGTCGTGCGTGCGTTGGGGCCGGTCGGCCCCGAGCGGGCATCGGCCCGGGGGCCGCCCCGCTGAAGCCCGCGGCCCGATTGGCCGCGGGCGCCCTCCGCACAGACGCACCCGCCGGCCACGGGACCGCACAGGTCCGGGTGGCCGGGGGCGCGCCGACGGCTCAGAACTGGTTGCCGGCCGCGCTGGCCGCCGCCAGCTGCACCACGTCGTCCGGGACCGAGAAGATGTCGGTCGGCACGTTGTTGAAGGCCAGGCGATCGAAGGTGAGCACGCTGGAGCCCATCTGCCCCTCCACCGCGATCTTCTTGGGCACCATGAGACCGTCGACCGTCTGCCACTCGTCGATCCGGGCGGTGCCGGCGATCAGCACGTCCATGGCCGTGGCGGTCTCCTGCCCCAGGGGCAGGCCGGTCTCGTCGTCGAAGTAGACGGTGGCCTTCTGCAGGCCGGTGGTGCGCGGCTGGGTGAACACCAGCTTGGCGCAGGGCCTGGAGGCGAAGGTGGCCGCGCCGTCATGCTCCACGTGGGCGAACTGCGACGTGCCGCTCAGCACCATGTTCCAGAGGTCGCCGGCCTTGGCCACGCTCGACACGACCTCCCCGGGCATGATCCGCAGGCCGTCACCCTGCAGGTCCCGGGCCCAGCCCATCTGCATGTTGGTGGTGAGCATCATGTGCTGGAGCGCCTGGTCCGCGCCGGGCGGCGTCAGCCACTGCTCGACGCGCACGCCGTGGTTCTTCCGGGCCGCCACCTTCATGATCATGGTGCCCTGGTCTCCCACCATCGTGCAGTCGAAGTCCACGCCGGTGATGCCGTTGAGGGCCGCTGCGCCGCCCATCATGAGGACCGCGCGGTCCAGCACCTCCTTGGCCGCAGGGGAGACGTAGAGCGGCGGCTGCCCCGGCTGACCGTCGTTGCCACCCTGGGACTGCTGGGGCTCGCCGGAGCCGCCATCGCCATCCGCGCGGCAGGGGCCGCCCGGCCAGGAGAGCGCACACGCGCCCGCCACGAACGTCGCCATAAGAATTCGACCAGCCATGGGCCAACCTCCCAGCGCCTCCTCCCCAGGTGCCGGGCGAACGCCGCCTGGCACACCCGATCTGTCTGGTTCAATCGGGGCGGCATCAACCCCCGCCCGGCGCAGACCGATGGCGTACGCGGCGCGTGCGGGTCAGGCCGGAGTCCAGCCCCTTCATTCTGGGCCATCAGTTACAGGACATACCGTTCATCCGGATGAACGGTTGAAAGAGCCCGCAGGGCGCCGTACCTTCCCAGCCATGGCCCGACCCACCTTCCTCTCCCAGCTGGAACGCAGAGTGCTCGTCTTCGACGGTGCCATGGGCACCTCGATCCACGCCTGCGCGGACTGCCGGCCCGAGGACTACCTGGGGCGCGAGAACTGCACGGACATCCTCGTCCGCTCCCGGCCGGATGTGATCCAGCGGATCCACGAGAGCTTCCTCGCGGTGGGCGCGGACGTGGTGGAGACGGACACCTTCGGCGCGAACCGCCTGGTGGCCGCGGAGTTCGACCAGGAGATGGTGGGCTGGGTGCGGGAGCTCAACCGCCGCGGTGCGGAGATCGCCCGCGCCGCATGCGAACGGCACGCCTCGCCCGGCAAGCCCCGCTTCGTGGCCGGCAGCATCGGGCCGGGCACCAAGCTCATCACGCTGGGCAACACCGACTGGCCCACGATGCTGGAGAGCTACCGCGAGCAGGCCCTCGGCCTCATCGAAGGCGGCGCGGACTGCCTCATCGTCGAGACCTGCCAGGACCTCCTGCAGGTGAAGTGCGCGGTGAACGCGTGCCTGGAGGCGCTGGAGCACGCGCGGCGTTCGCACCGCGACGTCCCGATCCTGGTGTCCGTCACCATGGAGACCACCGGCACCATGCTCCTGGGGAGCGACGTGGCGGCCGTGGTGAATGCGCTCAAGCCGTTCCCGATCGCGAGCCTGGGACTCAACTGCGCCACCGGCCCCACGGAGATGGCGGAGCACGTGGCCTACCTCTCGCGCCACTGGGACCGCTCCGTCAGCGTCATTCCGAACGCCGGGCTGCCCGCCCTGGTGGAGGGACGCACGGAGTATCCGCTGCAGCCCGAGGGCTTCGCGGAGGCGATGCGCCGCTTCCTGGACGAATTCAAGGTGAACGTGGTGGGAGGCTGCTGCGGCACCACGCCGGAGCACATCCGCCGCCTTGCGGGCCTGGTGGCGGACCGGCCCCGCGCCGCCCGCGCCGTGGAGCCGCAGCCACCGGGATGCAGCAGCCTCTACGGCTTCACGGAGTTCCGGCAGGACAACTCCTTCCTGATCGTCGCGGAGCGCACCAACGCCAACGGCAGCCGCAAGTTCAAGCGCCTCCTGGACGAGGAGCAGTGGGACGGCCTGGTCACGATGGCCCGCGAGGAGCTCCGCGACGGTTCGCATCTCCTCGACCTCTGCGTGGACTTCGTGGGACGCAACGGCGTGCGCGACATGTCCGAGACCGTCTCGCGCTTCGTGCGCCAGGTGAACGCGCCGCTCATGCTGGACTCCACCCAGGCGGACGTCCTGGAGGCGGGGCTGCAGCGGTCCGGCGGGCGCTGCGTGGTGAACTCCATCAACCTCGAGGACGGCGAACGCCGCCTGGACGAGGTCTGCCCGCTCCTGCGCCGCTACGGCGCCGCGTGCGTGGCCCTCACGATCGACGAGGATCCCGCCGCCGGCATGGCCAAGACCGCGGACCGCAAGCTGGCCATCGCGGAGCGCATCCACGGCCTGTTCACCGGCAAGTGGGGCCTGGACGAGCGGGACCTGCTCTTCGATCCGCTCACCTTCACCATCGCCACCGGCAACGAGGATGACCGGCGCCTGGCGCTCGAGACCCTGGACGGCATCGAGCGCATCTCGCGCCGCTTCCCCGCCTGCGGGATCATCCTGGGGCTCTCGAACGTCTCCTTCGGCCTGAAGCCCGCGGCCCGCGCGGTCCTCAACTCCGTCTTCCTGCACGAGGCCCTGGCCCGCGGCCTCACCGCGGCCATCGTGCACGCGAGCAAGATCCAGCCGCGCGACCGCATCGATCCCGCCCACTGGGAGGCCGCGGGCTGGCTCATCTTCGACCGCCGGGGCGAACGGCGCCCGCCGGGGACGCCCGCGGACTTCGACCCGCTGCTCCACTTCATCTCGCTCTTCCCCGATGGCGACGAGGCCGCGGCGACCACCCGCACCGGCCTCGCGGACCTTCCGCTGGAGGAACGGCTCCAGCGGCACATCGTGGACGGCGAGGAGGGCGGGCTGGAGGCGACCCTGGAGGCGGCCCTCCAGCGCTATCGACCGCTCGAGATCATCAACGACCACCTGCTGATGGGGATGAAGACGGTGGGGGAGCTCTTCGGCGCGGGCCGGATGCAGCTGCCGTTCGTCCTCCAGAGCGCCTCGGTGATGAAGAAGGCCGTGGCCCTCCTCCAGCCGCACATGGAGAAGGTGGGGGACGCCGGGAAGCCCAAGGCCTCCGTGGTGCTGGCCACCGTGGCCGGCGACGTCCACGACATCGGCAAGAACCTGGTGGACATCATCCTCAGCAACAACGGCTACCAGGTCCACAACATCGGCATCAAGCAGTCGCTCCAGCAGATCGTGGATGCGTGGCGCCGCACCGGCGCGGACGCCATCGGCATGAGCGGCCTGCTGGTGAAGAGCGTGACGGTGATGGAGCAGAACCTCCATGAGCTGAACGCGCTCGGCGTGACCGTGCCGGTGCTGCTGGGCGGCGCCGCCCTCACGCGGCACTACGCGGAGTCGCATCTGCGCGGCATCTACAAGGGAGCGCTCTACTACGGGCGGGACGCCTTCGAGGGGCTCTCAGTGTGCGATGCCCTCGCCTCCGGCGCCCTGCCGCGGATCGATGCGGAGGTGGAGGCCCGGCTGCAGAAGCGGGCCGCGGTGGACGCCCGCGTCGGGCAGCGCGTGGAGCGGGAGGGAGCCGCCACGTCCGTGGTGGCCCGCAGCGCGGTCGCGGCGGACGTTCGCGTGCCGCAGCCGCCCTTCTGGGGAAGCCGGATCGCCGAGGGGATCGACCTGGAGGAGATCTACCCCTTCGTGAACCGCACCGCGCTCTTCCGCGGCCAATGGGGCTTCAAGAAGGGCGCCCTGGACGAGGATGCCTACGAGCGGCTGCTGGAGGAGAAGGCCGGCACGGTGTTCGAACGCCTCAAGCGCACCTGCCGCGAGGAGAAGATCCTGCGTCCCGCCGTCGCCTGGGGCTACTTCCCCTGCGCCTCCCGCGGGAACGAGCTGATGGTCTACGACCCGGAGGATCCCGGCCGCGTGCTGGAGCGATTCCAGTTCCCGCGGCAGGGCGGGCGCGAGCGGCTCTGCATCAGCGACTTCTTCCGCGCCGAGGATTCCGGCGAGCGGGACGTGGTGGCCTTCCACTGCGTCACGATGGGCGTGGAGGTGAGCCACCGCGCCCGGCAGCTCTTCGAGCGCAACGACTACACCGAGTACCTCTACCTGCACGGCATGGGCGTGGAGTGCGCGGAGGCCCTGGCGGAGCTCTGGCACAAGCGGATCCGCGCGGAGCTGGGCATCGGACAGGCGGACGACCCGCGCCCGGAGAAGCTCTTCACGCAGCACTACCAGGGCAGCCGCTACAGCTTCGGCTACCCGGCGTGCCCGGACATGAGCGCCCAGGAGGGGCTCTTCCGGCTGATCCAGCCGGAGCGGATCGGCTGCACGCTCACGGAGAACTGGCAGATCGATCCGGAGCAGTCCACGAGCGCCATCATCGTCCATCATCCTCAGGCGAAGTACTTCGCGGTGTGACGGAGGGCGGCGGCGGCGTGCGCGAACCCGACTGCAGCAGCACCACGCCCCCCAGGATGAGGGGCGCGGCGATCCACGTCTCGCGCGAGGGCACCTCCCCCAGCCACCACCAGCCGAGCGCGAGCGCCACGAGCGGGTTGACGTACGCGTAGGTGGCCACGCGCGCCGCCGGCGCGTTCTTCAGGAGCCAGACGTAGGCGGTGAAGCCGAGGAGGCTGCCCGCCACCGCGAGGTACGCCACCGCGAGCCATCCGCGGAGCGACGCCTGGCGGAGGGTCTCCAGCGTCCATGATTCGAACGCGAAGCTCGCGCCCATCATGAGCGCCCCGCCGGCGATCATCTGCATGGACGTACCCACGAGCGTGCGCCGCGGCTGCGGGACGCGACGGCCCAGGATGGAGCCGGAGGCCCAGCCGAGCGTGCTGACCACCACCATGGCCATGCCGATCGCCTCGCCGCCGAGGGCCCGCCCCGGGTCCGTCACGGCGCCGCTCAGGAGGGTCACGCCCAGGACGCCCAGGACCAGGCCGGCCAGCACCTTCGGAGCCAGGTGGGAGCGGCCGGTCTGCCAGCGATCGAAGAGGACCAGCCACACCGGCGTGAGAGCCACGCCGAGCGCCGCGGTGCCCGTCCCCACGCGGTGGAGCGAGGCCGCGAGGAGGCCGTTCGCCACCAGGAGCATGAGGCCGCCGCAGAGGAGGGCGCTGCGCCAGTAGCGGGGGCTGCGGAGCCACGCCGGCTCCACCTTCCCCAGGAGGGCCTGGGCGAGGAGGAGCGTGAGTCCCGCGGCTGAGAAGCGCATCCCTCCCACCAGGAGCGGCGGGAAGGACTGGATGGCCACCTTCATCCCCAGATAGGTGGAGCCCCAGAGGAGGTAGACGGCTGCGAAGGCCAGCGCCACCTTGACGGCGTGCGTGGTTGACCGGGCAGGGAGCAAGGGATCCCGCAGTGTCGCAGATGCGCGGCGGTGGCGGGGGGCAGCGGGCGGACGCAGGGGGCCAAAAAGACACGACGCCGACCCTGGTGGGCCGGCGTCGTGGACAAGCGTGCTGGATACGGAAGAGGGCTCAGGCGGTCCGGCGGCGGCGGAGGCCGACCAGGCCGGCGAGGGCCAGGACGCCCGCAGGGGCCGGGATGTACTGCATCACGAAGATGCCGGTGAACGAGGCACGGTCACCCGCGGTGAGCGAGAAGGTGAGCGTGATGCTCATGTCCGTGGTCACCAGGCCGGGGCCGGCGATGGACGGACCGGGCAGGCCGGCGGTCTCCGGCCCGAGGGTCGCGGTGGCGCCGAAGAACGGCACGGACACCGAGAACGGGTCGTTGAAGAGGGTCAGCTGGGTGCTGCCGTCCACCTTGCCGTCGAAGATCGGCCCGCCGGCGCTGGAGAGGACGCCCACGCCGTCGAAGTTGGCGTCCGTCACGCTGCCGCCGATGGAGGCGCCGATCAGCGAGCCCTGGTTCCAGAAGCCCACGGGGAGCGTCATGGTGACCGAGAAGAGCTGGGTGGAGGCGGTGTTGTTGAAGAACTCGAAGGAGAAGCCGATGTACGGATCGGGATCCACCTCGAGGGCGTAGACCATGCCGCCCTGGTCGAACGACTGGCCGTTCTTGTACTCCCACATGGAGGACGCGCCCTGGGCTCCGCTGCTGTCCTGCCAGCCGAACTGGGAGCCGCCGATGCCGAGGCCGAAGCTCAGCGTCGGGGCGGTCTGCACGTCGCCGAAGGCGAGAGAGGCAACAGCCGCTGCAAGAGCGGCTCCCGTCACGATCATTGTGTTCTTCATCTGGGTGCTCAAAGAAAAAGGACCTGCGCCCTGTTCCTTCCGCTCCCAGCTTGTCGGGGCCTACTTTAACCCCTGCCCCAACGGAGGCAAGCGCCTCCCGGCCGGATTTCGCATCTGGTTTCCGGGCCCGGCCGGGTCCCCGGGGCGCCCGGCGGCAAAAACGGCCCTCCCGCGGCATGGCCGGGGGAGACGGGCCCGAACCCCCCGGATGGCGGGGCGGGGTTTTGCCTCCAGAAAGACCCCGGACGCTGCTACTTTGAACCGCCCCGGCCCGGATGGGCGAAGATCCCATCCTCAGGCGCAGGCCCCCGCGGCCCGGTCTCCCCAGTCCCCTGGATCCACATGAGCAGCATTCCCAAGGACCACGTTCCCTCCGCGCCCAAGGCCGTCGATCCCGAGGCGGTGACCATCTCCGGATACGAGATCTCCGAGCGGTATGGACCGGGTTCCGTTCCCACGGCGGATCCGCGCCACCCGGAGAAGTCGGCGCCCCGGATCGGCGAACCCGGGGAGTTCCCCTTCACGCGCGGCATCCACCGCACCATGTACCGCGAGCGCCTCTGGACGATGCGCCAGTTCGCGGGCTTCGGCTCCGCCGACGACACCAACCGCCGCTTCAAGTACCTCCTGGAGAACGCGAAGGGCACCAAGGCCAACACCGGCCTCTCCACCGCGTTCGATCTCCCGACGCTGATGGGCCGCGACAGCGACGATCCGCTGAGTGCGGGCGAAGTGGGCCGCTGCGGCGTGGCGGTCTGCACGATCGAGGACATGCACCGCCTCTACGCGGACATCCCCGTGGGGCAGGTGACGGTGAGCCAGACCATCAACGGCCCGGCGTGCGTCATCTGGGCGATGTACCTCGCGATGGCGGAGGAGCGGGGAATCCCCTGGTCCGAGCTGGGCGGGACGCTGCAGAACGACATCCTGAAGGAGTTCCACAGCCAGAACGAGTTCATCTTCCCGCCGGAGGCGAGCGTCAAGCTGGTGGTGGACACCATCGAGTTCGCGTCGCAGCACCTCCCGCGCTGGAACTCCGTCTCCATCTCCGGCTACCACATCCGCGAGGCCGGCAGCACCGCCACGCAGGAGCTGGCCTTCACGCTGCGGGACGGCATGGAGTACGTGGAGGCGTGCATGCGCCGCGGGATGCCGGTGGATGCGTTCGCGCCCCGGCTCAGCTTCTTCTTCAACAGCCACAACGAGTTCTTCGAGGAGATCTGCAAGCTCCGCGCCGCGCGGCGGATCTGGGCCGCGGCCATGAAGGATCGCTTCAAGGCCGCCAATCCCCGCAGCTGGCTCATGCGCACGCACGTGCAGACGGCCGGGTGCAGCCTCACGGAGCAGCAGCCGCTCAACAACGTGGTGCGGGTGGCCTACCAGGCCATGGCCGCGGTGCTGGGCGGCTGCCAGAGCCTGCACACGGACTCCATGGACGAGACCCTGGGCCTGCCCACGGAGCAGGCGGTGCGAGTGGCCCTGCGCACGCAGCAGATCCTGGCCCATGAGACCGGCGTCCACCGCACCGTGGATCCGCTCGGCGGCAGCTGGTTCGTGGAGGCGCTCACGGACGAGATGGAGCGGGACGCGAACGCGATCATCCGCGAGATCGACGACATGGGAGGCGTGGTGGCCGGCGTGCACCGCGGCTACTTCCGCCGCGCCATCGCGGAGGCGAGCTACCGCTTCGGCCAGGAGATGGAGGCCGGCGACCGCGTGATCGTGGGCGTGAACGCCTACTCCGAGGGCAACGAGGAGCGGCAGGTGGAGATCCTGCAGATCCCCCACACCGTGGAGGACGAGCAGTGCGCCCGCCTGGCCGCCTTCCGCGCCCGCCGCGACCAGTCCCGGGCCGCGAAGTCCCTCGACGGCATCCGCGCCGCGGCCCGCGAGGACCGCAACGTGATGGCGGCGCTGGTGGCCGCGTCCCACGCCCAGTGCACGCTGGGAGAGATGGTGCAGGCGCTCGCGGACGTCTACGGCCGCTACTCGGGCGGGCCCGAGTGGTGATCCGGCGCGCCGCCCGGCCCCCGCGGCCGGCGAACCGCGCTCCGTAGACTCCGGCCCATGGCCGCCAACCCCAAGTTCCAGGCCCCCAAGGGCACGCGCGACTTCTTCCCCGCGGATCTGGCCCTGCGGCGGCACGTGGAGAGCGCGTGGCGCCGCGCGAGCGTCAGCCACGGGTTCGACGAGATCGAGGGGCCCACGTTCGAGCACCTGGAGCTCTACACGGCCAAGAGCGGTCCCGGGATCGCCAGCGAGCTCTTCTCCTTCCGCCGCGCCGGCGGCGAGAACGACTACGCCCTGCGCCCGGAGTTCACGCCGACGCTGGCCCGCATGGTGGCGGCGCGGGCGGGATCGCTGCCGCCGCCCATCAAGTGGTTCGGCATCCCCGTGCACTACCGCGCGGAGCGGCCGCAGCGCGGGAGACTGCGCGAGTTCGTGCAGTGGAACGTGGACCTGCTGGGACTGGCGGGGGAGGAGGCGGACGCGGAGGTGATCGCGGTGGCCGTGGAGGCGCTGCGGAACCTGGGGCTGGGGCCCGCGGACATCCGCGTGCGCATCAGCCACCGCGGGCTGGCTGCGGCGCTCGTGAGCGGGCTGGGCGTGCCGGCGGAGTCCGCGGGCGCGGCCATGGAGCTCCTGGACCGGCGGGCCAAGCTCCAGGCCGGGGAGTTCGAACGCCAGGCCGCGGCGCTGGGCCTCTCCGCCGGCGCGGTGGCGGGACTGGAGGCGCTCGCCGGCGTCGCGGCGCCCTTCGGCGGCGCATCGGAGCGCGGGCCCTCGCTCGACGCCCACCTGGCCGCGGTGCGGAAGGCCGTGCCCGCGGTGACGGACGCCCACGAGGCGCCGATCCGCGCCCTCGCGTCCCGGCTGGCGGCGATGGACCTCGCCGAATGGTGCGACCTGGACCTGGGCATCGTGCGCGGGCTCGCCTACTACACGGGCACGGTCTTCGAGATCCACGAGTCCGGCGGCACGGAGCGGGCGGTGGCCGGCGGCGGCCGCTACGACGGACTGGTGGAGCTCTTCGGCGGGCCGTCGATGCCGGCGGTGGGGTTCGGCATGGGTGACGTGGTGCTGACGCTGGTCCTGCAGGAGCGCGGGCTGCTGCCGGCGGACGCGGCGACGCTCCTGCCGCGCCCGGATGCGTTCCTGATCCCGGGCGGTCCGGAGGGGGCCGCGGCCCTGCCGGGGCTGGCGGCGCGGCTCCGGCGCGCGGGGCTGCACGTTCGCTACAGCTATCGATCGACTCAGAACGTGGGCAAGCTCCTGGGGGATGCGGGGAAGGCCCGGGCCCGCTTCGCGGTGATCCTGGGGGCGGAGATGGCCCAGGGCGCCGCGGCGCTGAAGGACCTGGATGCGGGCACGCAGCGGCTGGTGCCGCTGGACGGCCTGCAGGCGGCGCTCGTGGGCGCGGGCGCGGGCCGGGGCGCGGAGGTGCCGTGAGGATCCTCTGGGTGGTGGCGGTGCCGCGGGAGGCGGAGGCCCTCCGCGACGCCGGCGGGGAGGTGGTGGTGGCCGGCATCGGCCGCACCAACGCCGCCTGCGCCACCACGGAGACGCTCCTGCGGCGCGGACCCTTCGACGCGGTGGTGAGCGCAGGGATCGCGGGGAGCCTGCCGGGATCCGGGTTGGCCATCGGGGAGCTGGTGGTGGCCACCGCGTGCGTCTACGCGGAGGAGGGACTGGCGGCTCCGGATGGATTCCACGACGTGGCCGCGCTGCGCTTCCCGCTGGGGGACTTCCCGGGCAACGCGGTGCCGGTGGAGGCGGCCCTCGCGGCCGTCGCCCCGGCGGGTTCGCGCCGCGGTGCGATTGCCACCGTGGCCACCTGCTCCGGGACGGATGCCGCCGCTGAGGAGGTGGCCCGCAGGACGGGCGCCCTCGCGGAGGCGATGGAGGGCGCCGCGGTGGTGCACGCGGCCCGGCGGCTGGGCGTGCCCGCGGCCGAGGTCCGCGCCATCTCCAACTCGACCGGCGAGCGGCCGATGCAGCGCTGGGACCTGGCCGCAGCGTTCACTTCCCTGGCGCGCCTGCGGGTGCCGGCCGGGCCACTGCCAGGCGTTCGAACGCCATCCTGAAGTCCGGACCGCCGAGCGAGGGATCGAGGGCGCGGAGGCGGGCGAGCCGGGCGGCGGCGTCATCGGCCGCGCGGCCCACGCGCTCCAGGATCTGGAGCTGCCGCAGCTGGCTGAGCCACCACGCGGGCGTGCGCAGGGCCGGGTCCGCGGTCTCCTCCGTGCCGGCCAGGAGCCGCCGGTGGATTCGAATGGCTTCCGCCAGGGCCCGCTCCAGTTCAGCGCGTTGGCCCGGCGGCGGCGCGAGCACCAGGCACTCCGCCCGCGCCAGCAGCAGATCCGCCCGGTCCGGCGCCAGCTGGAGCGCGGCCTGGAGGAGGGGGAGCGCCGCCTGGTACTGGCCCGTGGCCCGGAGCGCCTCGGCGCGAGCCGCGAGCGACTCCAGGCGCCGCCAGCCGCGCCGCTCCGCCCACGCGGAGAGGCGGGCCACGGTGGCGGCGGTGGCGGTGTCCGCCGCGGGTGGCGAGAGGGGCGCGGGCGCCGGCGCCACCGCCCGGAGCCTCCGCACCGCCGCCGCTTCCAGCGCCGCGTCCATGGAGGGCGGGGCCCCGGCGAGCGCCGCGTCCTCCTCGATCGGACGGTCGAGCGCCGCGAGCGCCGCCGCCCGCACCGCCAGGAGCGGCGCCGCGATCTCCGCCGGCAGCGACGCCGGCGGCGGGGCCTGTTCCAGGGCGAGAAGCGCCGCGTCCGGCCGGCCGGCCTGCAGCGCCGGGACGGCGCCGGCCCACGCGAGGCGGGCCCGCAGGCCCAGCGCCTGGAGATCCTTCGCGTCCGCGAGTGCCGAGAGCGCCGCCCGCGCCGCGGCGACGCTCTCGCGGGCCTCCGCCTCCCGGGCCGGATCCGCCACCGCGGCCTCCGCGGTCAGCACCGCGTCCTCCGCGCGCCAGCGCTGCCGCCCGGGGTGATCCGGGAACTTCTCCGCACCGGTGCGCACCGCCTCCTCCAGCCGGCGGCGCGCGGCGGGATCCGCGCCACCCGCCGCTGCGTCCACCGCCCGGGCGATGGCGATGGCCCGCTCCACGGCGTCCGGAGCCAGCGGGTCCGCGGGCCACTCCCGGGCCAGCCGCGCGAACGCCTCCGCCGCCTCCGCGGCCCGGCCCGCGCGGGCGAGCGCCTCCCCCTCCATGCGGAGGGCGAGGGCCCGCAGCGGCGCGGGAGCGCTCCCCGTCGCGACGCGGGCGCAGCGGAGCGCGGCCTCCTCCGGGCCGGCGGCGGTGCCCGCGCCCGGGCGCAGACAGAGCTCCGCCCACGCGAGATCCAGGAGCGGCGCCGGCGGCGGCGGCGGACGTCCCTCCAGCACGTCCGCAAGTCGGGCGACGATGGCGCTCCGGAGCGTGGTGGCGGCGCTGCGGGAGCCGGGGGTGCGACCGGGCTGGCAGAGCCGCGCCAGCGGTTCGCTCCAGGATCCGTCGTCCGGCGCCGCAGTGGCGCGGCGGAGCGAGGCCTCCAGTTCCGCGAGGCGGCGCCGCGCCTCCAGCGGCGCCTCGTCGCCAAGGCGCGCCTCCGCGGCGCGCAGGCTGGACTCGCCCGCGGCGGCGCCATCCAGGCGCCAGCGGACCACCGCGGCCACGAGCGCGTCATCGAGCGGCGGCTGCGGGCCGGACGCGCGGCTCATGGCCTGCAGCGCGGTCTCCGTGGCGCCGCGGTCTCCCGCGAGGGATGCGGCGAGCGCCGCCTGCCGGGCCGCGGCGGCGAGCGTGGGACCGTCCAGCTCCGGCAGGAGCGGCAGCAGGAGCGAGGCCGCACGGCCCGCGCGGGCGGACGCGGCCGCGCCCGGGGACTCCAGCACCATCGCCGCCAGCCCCTCGGCGAACCCCGAAAGGAGCGGCGAACGCCGGGGAATCTCCACCTCCGCCAGATGCCGCGCCAGGGCCCGCTCCGATTCCGGGAGCGGCGGCCCGCCCGGCTGCTCCAGGGCCGAGAGCGCCGCTCTGGCCGCCTCCGCGCCGCGCGCGGCCGCGTCCGCCATGAGCGCGATGGTGGCGCTCGCCCGCTGCCACTCCGCGTGCGTGGGGATGCCAAGGAGCACCGCGTCCAGGTCTCCGCCGATCGGGAGTGCGGTGACCAGGCAGTCCTCCGCCACGTCGTTCAGCCATTCGCCGCGGCGCGGATCCGTGGGGTGCTGTCCCGCCAGATCTCGCCCCGCGGAGAGCAGGGCATCCGCGGCGGTGCGGCGGGCGTCAAGGGAGAGGGACTCGTCGCGGGCATCGCGCCGGAGTCGATCGATGCGCATCAGCATCGCGTCCACGCCGCCCGCGGCCGCAGCCGGGGAGGGGGCCTGCCGGGCGAACGGCTCCGCCGCGGACGACGCTGCCGCCGCGATCGCCGCCGCCACCGGGATCGCGCCCACGGCGCGGACCGCGCGCCGGAAGCGATCGCGACTCCGGCGCCGCCCGGCGCTCACGATCCGCCCCGCCCGAAGCCGACGTTCGTGAAGCGGGCCCGGAGCACCGCGTTGAAGGCCGCCACCACGTCCTCCCACGGCGCCTCCGCGTCCGGCACCAGTTCCATCGGATGATCCCCGGCGAAGAGCCCGCGACCCTCCGCGCCGCGGCGGCTGGAGGCCAGGAAGGAGGCGAGCTGCTCCACCGTGGAGGCGTTCCCGAGCGGCGGCTCCAGCCGGATGACGGGTCCGTCCGGCCCGTGCGAGAGGTGGATCCGGAGCGGGGTCCGGGGCAGCTCGAACGCGCTCGCCGCATCCGCGGACTCCGCGCCGGCGGCGCCCCGCTGCGACTCGCCCGGGACGTCCAGGCGGAAGACGCTCTCTGCGTCGAGCGTTCGAGTGGTGCACACGAAGAAGACGAGGAGCTGGAAGACCACGTCGATCATCGGCGTGAGGTTGAGCGAGACGGCGCCGCCGCGGCTCTTGAGGCGCTCCGCGCGGCGGCGTCGGTCGCGCCGTCCGGCGGGATCCGCGGCCTCATGGTCGTCCCCCGCCTCCACGTCCGGGCGCAGGAGCGGCCGGCGCGGGCGCTGGGCGCCGGAGCGGGGCTGGTCCCGCAGGAGCATGGTTCGGACCCGCGCCTCCGCCGGGCTTGCGGCCAGGGCGTTGAGCGCCGCCACCACCTCCTCCGTGCCCGGGACGGGCCCGCGATCACTCATCGGCGCTTCCCTCCGCCGCCACCACCAGCTTCAGTCGCGCCGGTCGTCCGGGGGTGGAGACGCCGGCGGCGCGGGAGACGGACTCCACCACCGGCGCCAGGTGCCGCCAGTGGATGGAGCGGTCCGCGCGGAGGTTGATGTCCGTGGCGGGGTTGTCGCGCAGCGCCTGGGCCAGGAGCTCCGCGAGCATGCCGAGACCTTCGCGCGTGGGTTCGAAGCGGCGCCCGCCCACCACGAACGCCTCCAGCGTGCCATCCGGCCCGGGGACCGCGTTCACCACCGTGCGCGGCTCCTGCCCCGGCCGCATCGCCATGGACGGGGAGGGGCGGGGAAGCGACATCCTGACCGCGTCCACGCCGACCAGGTTCGAGACGAGCGCAAAGAAGACGATGAGCAGGAAGCTCATGTCGATGAGCGGCGTGATGTTCGATTCCAGGCGGGCGAAGCCGCGCCCGTGCAGCCGGCTCACGGCACGATGCTCCCGGGGCCCGCGGCGCTTCCCGCGCCGGAGGCCGGGGCGCCGGCGCCCGCGTCCGCGCCGCCTGTGCCGCCCGCCAACCCGGCCGCGCCCGCGCCGCCCGCGCCGCTCGCGCCGCCCGCGGTGCCGGAGGCCGGACCGCGCGGCGCGAACGCGCCCAGCATCTCCTCCACGCGCCGCGTGGCCTCCGTGGAGACCGCATCCACTCGGTTGCGGATGGTGGCGTAGGCGGAGAGCGCGGGGATGGCGATGAGGAGCCCCCAGAACGTGGTCACGAGGGCCGTGCCGATCCCGCCCGCGAGCACGACGGGATCCGCGTTGCCGCCGGTGGAGGCGATGGCCTGGAAGGCCATGATCATGCCGTAGACGGTGCCGAAGAGGCCGATCATCGGGCTCACCTGGCCCAGGATGTTGAGCGACTCCACCGTGCGGAAGCGGGCCACCGCGAGCTCCTCAGACGTCTGCTCCACCGTGCGGACCATGGCGGCCCAGCCCTGCGGCGCCTGGCTCAGCCCCGCGTGGAGCAGGCGGCTGAAGTCGCTGGCCTCTCCGGCGGCCAGCTCCAGCGCCTCGCGATAGCGGCCGGCCTCCACCAGGACCGCCACTTCATCCGAGAACGCCTCCGGCAGGATC
Source organism: Phycisphaerales bacterium (assembly GCA_046350535.1). Lineage (GTDB taxonomy): Bacteria > Planctomycetota > Phycisphaerae > Phycisphaerales > SM1A02 > VGXK01. Next base: position 2,335,458 of record JAXMAG010000001.1, on the reverse strand, counting down.
GCGGCGCGCCGGTGGCGGACCCACAGGAGCGCGATGAGGGCCACGTTGGTCACGCTGAGCAGGATGAGAAACCAGATCATGGCGCTGCCCACCCACTCGATGGTGGACGCGCCGCTGGGATCCGTGACGTAGGTCACGAAGAAGATGCTGCCGAAGCTCTGCGGGGTGCCGATCGCACCGGCCGCGCCGGCGGCGGCCGGGCCCTGCTGGGCGCCCAGGAGAAGAAGCGTCATGGCATGACTCCAGGATCCTGGCCTGAGCGCGTGAGGCCGAGCTCCTGCCGGGAGAGGAAGCGGAAGGAACCGGGACCGCCGTGGGCCTCCGAGAGGCGCTCCAGGACGTGGTCCGGATCCCGCTCCAGGAACTCGACGCACTGGATGCGGGCCGGACGGCGGCCGCTGCGGGAGGCGGGGTTGAGGCGATCCACGGCCGCGAGCAGCTCGTCGCCGCCGATCTCGAACTCGCCCGCGCCCGTGATGTCCGCGCTCAGGAGGAACACCACGTCCGGCTTGAGGGCGAGGGCCGCGGTGAGGGCCGGCAGCGGATTGCTGCGCCCGGCGGGAACCACGTGGCGGCCGATCCACTCCGTGGCCGCGGCCACGTTGGCCGGCGTGGCGGGAAGGAGCGCCGCGGGCGGCACCGGGAGCGCTTCGTTGCGGCGGAAGAAGATGACCGCGAAGCTCTGCCGCGGATCCAGCCGCGCCAGGCTGGCCCCGAGTTCCCGGGCAATGGCGGGGAAGGTGCCCACGAGCGATCCGGAGGCATCCACCACGTAGACCACCTTGCGGGCATTGCTGGAGCGCAGGCCCGCGAACGTGGCGCCCTCTCCGCGCGGCAGCGGATCCAGCCGCGGCAGCGGGGCCGCCGCGGCGGCGGCCGCGGGCGGCGCGGTGGGGGCGCCGCGGAGTCCCTGGAGCGCCTCCGCCGGCAGCGGCGCGGCGGCCTGCACCGGCGCGTCGGCCGGGGTGGCGGCGAGCGTCGGCGGGAGCGGCTTCGCGGCCGGCTCCGGCGCGGGGGAGTCCGGCGGCGGCGCCACGGGATCGAAGGTGGGCGCCACGAAGTCCAGGACCGTCACCACCGGAGACTCGGCTTCGCGCCGGGAGACGTAGGAGAGTGTGGCCAGCGACGCGGCCACCGCGATGGCGATGTGCACGAGCGCCGAGCCGGTCCAGGCCGGAACCGACCCGAGACCGCCGCCGCGGCGCGGATGTCCGCCCAGCTGGCGGATCCGCTCCGCCACGTCCGGCAGGGGCAGCGACCGCGGGTCCAGCTCTGCGCCCACTCCGTTCAGGCCTCCGGTCCGCCCTTGGGCGGCCCCATGATGAGGCGGTCCACGCTGGCGCCGCCGGCGCCGGTCAGCATGACGCCCAGGGCCAGGACCCCGAGCGACACCTGGGCGGTGAGCTTCAGATAGGAGTCGAGCGGCATGTCGTGCAGCCAGGGGTTGGCGCGGAGCGCGGAGAGGGAGGTCATCCAGATGGCGCCGCCCATCACCGCCACCAGGCCCAGCGCCCACAGCCGGGTGAAGACGCCCGGCAGCAGGAGGGCACCGCCCACCAGCTCCGCGATCGCCACCAGCCACGCGGAGAGTCGCGGCGCGGGGAGTCCCGCGGCATCGGCGGCGAGGGCCACCTTGAGGAGGGGACGGGCGGCGGCGGCGCTGCGTTCGCCCGCCTGGCCGGCGGCCGGCGCGGCGGGGGCCGCGGGCGCCGCGGGGGCGGCCGCATCCGCGGGCGCCGGCTTCCACGCCCAGCCGATGGCGTCCAGCCGGGCGCTCTCTGCCGGTGAAAGGGGGGTGCTTCCGAAGATCTTGGTCCACCCCATGGGCACGAACGCCGCGCAGAGCACGAGGCGGGCCAGGAGCGGAACCACGTGCACGGCGGCGAAGGTGCTGGATCGCATGGGCGAGGTCCCTCTCCGGGCTATCCTAAGGACTCCTCGCCGCGGGCGTGGCGGAACTGGCAGACGCGCTGGACTTAGGATCCAGTGGGCTCAACACCCTTGCAGGTTCGACTCCTGTCGCCCGCATCCGGATCACGCGGCCCGAACACCACATGAGCAGTCCCACCTCCCCGGCTCCCGCCCGCGTCGACTGGTCGCCGGAACGCTGGCGGAACCTCCCCACGCCGCAGCAGCCCGCGTGGCCGGACCAGGCGGCGCTGGACCGGGCGCTGGGTGAGCTCCGCCGGCTCCCGCCGCTGGTCACCAGCTGGGAGATCGAATCCCTCAAGTCCCAGCTGGCGGAGGCGGCCCGGGGGCAGCGCTTCCTCCTCCAGGGCGGGGACTGCTGCGAGCAGTTCGACGAGTGCGAGTCCGGGGCCATCGCCGCGAAGCTGAAGATCCTCCTCCAGATGAGCCTGGTGCTGGTGAACGGCGCCCGCAAGCGCATCATCCGCGTGGGGCGCTTCGCGGGGCAGTACGCCAAGCCGCGCACCAGCGACGTGGAGAGCCGCGACGGCGTGACGCTCCCCGCCTACCGCGGCGACAACGTGAACCGCCCCGGCTTCACCGCGGGCGAGCGCACGCCGGACCCGCGCCTCCTGGTGGAGGGATATTCGCGGGCGGCGCTCACCCTCAACTTCATCCGTTCGCTCATCGATGGCGGCTTCGCCGACCTCCACCACCCCGAGTACTGGGATCTGGAGTTCGTGAAGCACTCGCCGCTGGCGGGCGAGTACCAGCGGATGGTGGAGCAGATCGGGGAGAGCCTGCGCTTCATGGAGACGCTGGCGGGCACGCAGGCGGGGCAGATCAACCGCGTGGACTTCTTCACCAGCCACGAAGCCCTCATCCTCCACTACGAGGAGGCCCTGACGCGGCGCGTCCCGCATCGCACCGGCTGGTACGACCTCTCCACCCACTTCCCGTGGATCGGCCTGCGAACGCTGGTGCGCGGTGGCGGCCACCTGGAGTTCGTCCGCGGCATCGAGAACCCGGTGGGACTCAAGATCGGCCCGGGTGTGACGCCGGAACTCCTGCGGTACGCCATGGAGACGGTGGATCCGGCGGGAGAGCCGGGGCGGATCACGCTCATCCACCGCTTCGGCGCCCACCAGGTGGCCAGGGAGCTGCCGCCGCTCATCGAGGAGGTGCAGCGCCTGGGACGGCAGCCGCTCTGGGTCTGCGATCCCATGCACGGCAACACCGAGACGGTCACGCCCGCCTCCGGCGCCGGCCGCGGCGTGCCGGTGAAGACCCGCAAGTTCGCCCACATCCTGGCGGAGCTGGAGCAGGCCTTCGAGATCCACCGCGCCCGCGGCACCTGGCTTGGCGGCGTGCACTTCGAACTGACCGGGGAGGACGTCACGGAGTGCACCGGCGGCGCCCGCGGTCTGGGGGACGAACACCTGGCGCGGGCCTACCGCAGTCGCGTGGATCCGCGGCTCAACTACGAGCAGTCGCTGGAGATGGCCATGCTCATCGCCCGCCGCATGCGCGGGGCGTGACGGCTACAATCCACCGCTTCATGCCACGGCAGTCACGACGCGTCGCGATCACGGGGCTGGGACCCGTGACGCCATTCGGAGCGGGCATGCCCGCCCTCTGGCAGGCCCTTGAGAGCGGCACCTGCGGCGTGGGGCGAGAGGCGCCCTTCGACACCTCCGGCTTCCCGTGTCCCTTCGTGGCGGCCCTTCCCGCCGGGCGGTTCGACGTCCGGCAGGTGGTTCCCAAGAACTACCGCAAGGCCACCAAGGTGATGGCCCGGGACATAGAGCTCGCGGTCGGCGCCGCCGCGGCCGCGGTGGCGGACGCGGGCCTGATGACGCGGGCCACGGAGCCCGCGGACGGCCGGGTGACGATTCCGCCGGACCGATTCGGATGCCACATCGGCGCCGGCCTCATCGCCGCGGAGGAGAACGAACTCACCTCCGCCCTGGCGATGGCCCGCGGTCCGGACGGCACGTTCGACCTGAAGCTCTGGGGTCAGCAGGGGATGCAGCACCTGACGCCGCTCTGGATGCTCAAGTACCTGCCCAACATGCTGGCCTGCCACGTGACCATCATCCACGACTGCCAGGGGCCCTCCAACACCATCACCTGCGCGGAGGCGAGCAGCCTCCTCTCCATCGGGGAGTCCATGCGGGTGATCGACCGCGGCAGCGCGGACGCGTGCCTCTCCGGCGGCGCGGAGAGCAAGGTCAACCTGATGGCCATGCTGCGGCAGCACTTCGCGGGCCGGATGGCGGCGGTGCCGCCGGAGACGGATCCGGCGCAGGTGGTGAAGCCGTTCGCGCCGGATGCCCGCGGCGGCGTGCCGGGTGAGGGCGGCGGCCTGCTGGTCCTGGAGGCGGGCGATGCGCTCGCCGCCCGCGGCGGCCGCGCCATCGCGTGGCTCGAGGGCTTCGGCGCCAGCCAGAGCGCCTGTGCGGACACCGTCGGACTCGTCCCGGATCCGGATGGGCGCGGACTCGCGGATGCCATGGAGGCGGCGCTGCACGACGCCGGCGCCGCGCCGGATTCGGTGGACGCGATCGTGCCCTTCGGCACCGGCGTCCCCGCGATGGACGCCGCGGAGCGCGCGGCCATGACCAGGGTCTTCGGCGCCCGCCTGCCGCGCATCCCGCTCATCACGCTGGCCCCGTACGTGGGGAACTGCGGCGCCGGATTCGGCGCCGTGGCCGCCGCCGCCAGTGCCGCGTGCCTGCGGGCCCAGCGCCTCCCGGCGCGCCTGGGCACCCGCGGCGCCGCGGGCCTGGATGCGGATGCCGTTCCGGCCCGGGACGCGGCCCTCCGCCGCATCCTGGTGATGACGCCCAGCCTGGGCGGGCAGAACGCGGCCATCGTGCTGGGGAGGGCGGCGTGAGCGCTCCTCCGCGCGTGGTGGTGACCGGCACCGGCTGGGTGACGCCCCTGGGCCACAGCATCGATGCCGTCTGGAAGCGCCTCATGGCGAGCGAATCCGGGATGGCGCCGATCACGCATTTCGACGCCTCCACCTTCCCCACCACCTTCGCCGCGGAGGTGCGCGGCTTCGACGTCCGGACGCTCCTGAAGCGCCCGGAGGAGCACGCCACCGCGGGACCGAACTCGGCGTTCGCGCTGGGGGCCGCGTCCCAGGCGTGGGCGCAGGCGGGGCTGGACCGCGCCGCCGGGCGCGATCCGCGCCGCACGGGGATCTACCTCGGCGCCGGCGAGGGCGTCCTCGACTTCGACAACTACGTGGCCGTGAACCTGGCGGGCTGGAAGCCGGAGACGAACGCCGTGGACGGCGCGGCGTGGGCCGCCGCGGCCCTCTCCCGCATGGACCGCATGCGCGAGATCGAGCAGGAGCCGAACATGCCGCTGGCGCACCTGGCGCGGGAGTTCGACCTGCGCGGGCCCGCGTACAACTGCCTCACCGCCTGCGCCGCCAGCACCCAGGCCATCGGCGAGGCCTTCAGCATCCTCCGCCGCGGCGACGCGGACGTGATGCTCTCCGGCGGCACGCACACCATGATCCACCCCTTCGGCGTCACCGGCTTCAACCGGCTGACGGCGCTGAGCGAGTTCAAGGGGGATCCGGCGCGGGCCAGCCGTCCCTTCTGCCAGAGCCGCGACGGCTTCGTGATGGGGGAGGGCAGCGGGATGGTGGTGCTGGAGACGCTCGATCACGCCCTGGCGCGCGGGGCGACGCCGCTCGCGGAGGTGATCGGCTACGGTTCGAGCGCCGACGCCTTCCGCATCACGGACATCCAGCCGGACGGCCGCGGCGCCGCGGCGGCCATGCATCAGGCGCTCCGGCAGGCGGGCCTGGATCCGCAGGCCACGCGCCCGGACGGACGCCCGGTCATCGACTACATCTCCGCCCACGGCACCGGCACCAAGGAGAACGACTCGATCGAGACGCGGGCGGTGAAGGTGGTCTTCGGCGAGCAGGCCCGCCGCATCCCGATGAGCTCCATCAAGAGCATGATGGGGCACCTGATCGCGGCCGCGGGCGCGGTGGAGTTCATCACCTGCGTGGAGGCGATCCGCACCGGCATGCTGCCGCCCACCATCAACCACGATGATCCGGATCCCGCGCTGGACCTGGACTACGTGCCGAACGTCGCCCGCGCGGCGGCCGTGGACACCTGCCTCTCCAACTCCTTCGGGTTCGGTGGGCAGAACGACACGCTCATCGTGACCCGCTTCCGGGCCTGAGCGTGGCGGAGACGCCTCCCGCCCGCGTCCGTCGGCCCCGCACCCTGCGGCGATTCCTGCTCCTGGTACCGCTCGTGGTGGCGGCGCTCGTGGCCCTCGCGGCCTTCCTCTCCCCGCCCTGGTGGCACCCGCCGGCGCCTTCGGATCCGGAGCGCCTGCGGCGGGCCGAGGCCCTGGAGCAGGGACTCGCGGCGGAGGGAAGTCGCGTTCGCGGCGCGGAGGCGTCCGCGTGGAACATCCGCATCCTCGAGGAGGACGCGAACGCCTGGCTGGCGCTGCGGCTGCCGCGCTGGCTGGCCCACGACCGGGATCTCCCCTGGCCCGCGGACGTGGCGTGCGTGCAGGTCCACTTCCGGGCTCCGGACCTGGTGGACGTGGGCGTGCAGCGTGGGGGCCGGGTGGAGGTCGGCTCCTTCCGCCTTTCGCTCGAAGGGGGGCGGCTGAAGGTGGAGCTGACCGGCGGCGGCGTGGGGCGGCTCCGGATCCCGCTCGGCAGGCTGGTGGACCCCGCCCAGTTCCTGCCGGAGCTGGCGGCGCCCGTGGATTCCGAGGTGCGGCTCGTGGACGGGCGGCGGGTTCGCGTGGAGGACCTGGAGTGCCTCGATGGAGAGCTGCGCCTCAGCCTGCGAACGCTTCCGCGCAGCGCAGCGCCGCCTCCGTGAGCCGGTGGACGGCGCGAGCTCGCCCCGAGCGTGGAGAGCCTGGTGTGGAGTCGGTGCGGAAGTTGGCGCCGCGGAATCCGTCGCATGGTTTCCGGTGACGCGGTGCTAGGCTTCCGTCATGGAGTCGCCGGCAGCCTGTCCACCCGGGCTGGCAGAAGAGTGCCCCAGCCATCGCGTCGTTGCCGCTGCCACGCTTGTCGCGGTGGCGGTGCTCTGCGCGCCCGTCAGTGCCCAATGCCAGTACCAGGTGACCGCGACGCAGGGCCAGATCCCATGCGGGTGTTGGCTCTGCTTTCCCAAGTCGTTCCATCCCCACTGTATCTCGTCGGCGGGGACGTGGTGCGGTGAGCGCGATGAGTGCGATCCGCGTTCGTACGGCCGCATTCCCCTGGTTTGGCACCCGTCCACCGGCGTTAGCGAACTGCCTCTCCCGCCCGGAATCGACACCGGCGTGGCCCTCGGCATCAACGCCGCAGGAGACGTCGTCGGCTGGTTTGAGGCTTCTCAGCAGCCGCAGACCGCATGTGTCTGGCAGGGCGGCGTCTTCTCGGTCCTTCCGTTGGGGCCTCGGGGTGTCACAAGCCGCGCGAATGCCATCAACGATGACGGCATCGTAGTCGGCTGGCGCATCGCCGGTGGCGGGGGCGGGGCTCCTTGCATCTGGAGCGGAGGTGCCGTCACCGACATCAACACCGCGCCGTTTTCAAGCGGGGAAGCGGCCTGCATCTCGAACTCGGGATACGTCACCGGATGGGTTGGCTCCTACGTCCAGAATGGGCGAGGCTTTCGGTGGGTCGATGGTATCGTCACCCACCTCCAGCCGCTTCCGGGCGGCCTCGCAGCGTTCTCGTCGGCCGTCAACAACCTCGGTTGGTGCGTCGGCGGCTCTCGAATGCCCGGTGGTCCTCCGAATCCTGGTTGGCGTTCTTATCCAACGCTCTGGGTGGCGGACCAGGCCATTCCGCTTGGGCTTCCGAACGGATACGCTGCTGGCACTGCTTACGGCATCAGCGATGAGGGTGTGATTCTTGGCTATGTCTACGGGCCGACAGTTCCGGGCATTCCGTATAGCCGCTACATCATCTGGGTGGACGGCTCACCATTCGATCCCAAGACACTGATCGCCGGCGGGTCAGGACTGTTCAGCACGGCTCAGTGGATCAACGCCTCCGGGCAGATGGTTGGCCGCGCCGGGACGGAGGTCTGGATCCTGACTCCAACGCCTGCGCTCACCGGCGACCTCACCGGCGACTGTCGTGTAGATGGGCTTGATCTGGCGCTCATGCTCTCCGCCTGGGGCTCGGACGACACCCGCTGCGATCTCACTGACGACGGGATCGTGGACGGGCAGGACCTGGGGCTCCTGCTCGGCTCGTGGTCCGTCGCTCCGTAGGGGTCGGCGCCGCGAGGGCATGGCGGCCCCCGGTGCTACACTCCGCCGCCGCACCGCGGTGCCCTCCATGCCCACACTGACCATCAACGGCAGGCCCTGCGAGTTCCAGAAGGGCGAGACCATCCTCCAGGTGGCGCTCCGGCAGGAACTCGAGATCCCGCACTACTGCTACCACCCGTCGCTCTCGATCGTGGCCAACTGCCGCATCTGCCTGGCGGAGGTGTGGGCCCCCAACCCGCGGACCGGCGTGCTGGAGCCGGGGCCGAAGCTGGTTCCCACCTGCCAGACCCCCGCCAACGAGGGCCAGGTGGTCTACACGGACTCGCCCAAGGCGGTGGCCAACCAGAAGTCGGTGATGGAGTACCTGCTGATCAACCACCCGGTGGACTGCCCGGTGTGCGACCAGGCGGGCGAATGCCACCTCCAGGACTACAGCTACCACTACGGCCGCGGTCAGAGCCGCTTCCAGGAGGACAAGAACAAGAAGCCCAAGAAGGACCTGGGCCCGAACGTCCTCCTCTACAGCGATCGCTGCATCATGTGCACGCGCTGCGTGCGCTTCACGCGCGAGGTGACCGGCACGGGCGAGCTGCTGGTGGACGGCCGCGGCAGCACGGAGCAGATCGACGTCTTCCCCGGCGTGGCCCTGGACAACGAGCTGAGCGGCAACGTGGTGGACCTCTGCCCGGTGGGCGCCCTGCTCGACAAGGACTTCCTCTTCCAGCAGCGGGTGTGGTTCCTCACCCGCACGCCCTCCATCGACGGCATCACGGCGAGCGGGGACAACATCTCCATCGAGCACAACGAGGGACGCATCTGGCGCGTGAAGCCGCGGGCCAATCCCGAGGTCAACCGCTGGTGGATCACGGACGAGGTGCGCTACGGATGGAAGTTCGTCCACCGCGAGGATCGTCTGCGCCTGCCGCGCGTGGCGGGCCAGCCGGAGTGGGCGCCGGAGAAGGCGGCGGAGGCGTGGATGCGTTCGCTCCAGGCGGCCAACGCGCTGCTTGAGGAGGCGGCCGCCGCGGGGCGCCAGCCCACGCTCCTCTGCAGCCCGATGCTCACCTGCGAGGATGCGTACCTGCTGGGCCGCTGGATGCAGTCGATCAGCCCCCGCTGCACCTTCGCCATCGGCCCCGTTCCCGTGCACGGCAAGGACCGCACCTTCCCGGACGGCTTCACCGTGTGCAGCGAGAAGGCCCCCAACGCCCGCGGCGTGCGCCGCGTGCTGGAGGCCCTGGCCGCGGCAGGCGAAGGCTCCCGCCGCGTGCTGGACTTCGACGCCTTCCTGGCCTCCCGCCGCGACGCGGCCGGCAGCCCGGTGGTGGTGACCGGCAACTATCCGAGCGACTGGGCGACCCCGGCGCTGGCGGAGGCCCTCCGCGGCGCCCGCGTGGTGCTCATCGACACGCTCCCGGGGGCGCTCGTGGCCGCCGCGGACGTGGTGCTGCCGTCGGTCACGTGGGCGGAGAAGGCCGGCACGTTCGAGAACGTGAAGGGCCGCCTCCAGTCCTTCCCGGCGGCCATCCCGGCCCTGGACTTCGCCCGCAGCGAGTCGACCATCGCCCTGGACCTGATGACGCAGCTCGCGGGACGCATCCCGGAGGGGTTCGACGCCACCGCGGTCCGCGCGGAGATGGCGGGGATCCCCGCCCTCGCGGCCTTCGGCGCCCAGGTCCACCATCCGCCGGCCCCGGCCCGCGTGGAGCCGGACCTGGTCCTCGTGGAGCTGTGAGCGTCCCCGCCTGGCTCGCGCTCCTCTCGCGGCCGGGCGCCATCTGGTTCCTGCGTGCGGCCGTGGTGGCGCTGGCGATTCCGGGCCTGGTGTTCGTGATCCGATTCGCCCTGGACTTCGCGGACGCCCTGGAGACGGGACGCTCCCCGCAGCGATGGGGCTCCCTGATCCTGGGCGCCGTCTTCCTGGGCGCCCTCTCGCTGGTGGCGGCGCTGGAACTCTCCGTCACCATCATCCGCCGCACCCGCGGCGGCTCCTGAACGCGGCGACGCTCCGCCGCCGCCGAGACCCACCCCGTGGACACCGCTCCATCCAGCACCAACGCCGGGACTGCGCCGGAGCCGCTTGGCCGCATCGCCCGCCACGTCTGGCAGCAGGCGTGGCCCACGGTGCTCACCATGGCCAGCTACACGGTGATGCAGTTCGTGGACAGCCTGATGGTGGCCCAGGTGGGACCGCGCCAGGTGGCGGCGCAGGGGAACGGCGGCATCTGGAGCTTCACGCCGCTGGCGTTCCTCTTCGGCTTCCTCACGGTGGTCAACACCTTCGTCTCCCAGAGCGTGGGTGGCGGCCGCCGCGACGCCGTCGCCCGCTACGCCTGGGCCGGCATCTGGCTGGCGGTGGGCGCGTGGCTGGTGGTAATGGTGCCGTGGGCGCTCCTGATGCCCTACGCCTTCCATCGCATGGGGCACGAACCGGCGCTCGTGGAGCTCGAGTCCTCCTACGGGCGGATCCTGGCCTTCGGGTCCCTGGCGACCCTCCTCGGGAAGGCGCTGAGCAACGTCTTCTTCGGCATCCAGCGGCCCCGGGTGATCACGCTGGCCGCGATCCTCGGCAACGTGGTGAACCTGGTGCTCAACTACCTGCTCATCTACGGCGAAGCGGGGCTTCCGCGCCTGGGGCTCCCCGGCATCCCGGGCACGCCGGCGCTCGGCGTGGCCGGCGCCGCGGTGGCCACCGTGTGCGGCGTGGCCGCGGAGACGCTGCTGCCCGCGTTCGTTTTCCTCTCACGGGACTTCGACCGGCGCTGGGGGATCCGCGCCGCGTGGCGGCCGGCGCGGCGCGAGCTCCTGGATCTGCTGCGGATCGGCTGGCCGGCCAGCGTGCAGTTCGGCAACGAGATCTTCTGCTGGGCCATCTTCATGACCGTGCTGGTGGGGCACTTCGGTTCGCTCCACCTCACCGCCGGCTGGGCGGTGCTGCGCTACATGCACATGAGCTTCATGCCCGCGGTGGGGTTCAGCGTGGCCACCACCAGCCTGGTGGGGCACGCGATGGGCGCTGGACAGCCGGAACTGGCCCGGCGGCGGGCCCACGTGGCCATCGCGATGGCGATGCTCTACATGGCGGTGTGCGGGCTCCTGATGGCGCTGCTGCGCACGCCGATGATCCGGCTCTTCGCCGACGGGCCGGCCACCACGCCGGAGGAGGCCGCCGAGATCGTCCGCATCGGCGGCCGGATGATGATCTGCGCCGCGGTCTTCCAGGCCTTCGACGCCATGGGGATGGTGTGCATCGGTGCCCTGCGCGGCGCCGGGGACACGCTCTTCCCGGGCGTGGCCACCATCGTCCTCAGCTGGGGGGTGATCGTGGGCGGCGGGCTGCTGCTGGTCACCCTGCGTCCGGAATGGGGCAGCGTGGGGCCCTGGCTGGCCGCCAGTGCCTACATCATCCTGCTCGGGCTGACCATGGCGGTGCGGCTGGAACGCGGCCGGTGGCGCTCCATCCGCCTCATCCGCGAGGTTTGACCGGAGCGGGCGGCCCTGTATCCTGCCCGGTTCCCCCTCCGGGATCAGGAGCACGCATGAGCACGCAGGGACTCGACACGGTCATCGGCACCCGGGCGGTCGCGAGCGATCCGACCGGCGCCGCCACCCACTTCCGCAACGGCCGCCAGCTGGAGCAGTCCGGCCGGCGCTGGGACGCCATCGAGGAGTACCGCAAGGCGGTGGAGAAGCACCGCTCGCCGGAGTACCTCTTCCAGCTGGCGTACCTCGCGGACCTGCTGGGCTTCGATGACGAAGCGCTGCAGAGCTACGAGGAGCTCTGCGCCCTGGCGCAGCCGCCGGTGAACGCGCTCCTGAACCTGGCCGTCATCTGCGAGGACAGCGGCGACTTCGTCCGCGCGGAGCGGCTCCTGCAGAAGGTGCTGGACACGGATCCCAACCACCCGCGGGCCCGGCTGTTCCTCAAGGACGTCGCCGCCAGCAAGGACATGTACTACGACGAGGAGCATGCCCGGGACATGGCCAAGCGCAATGCGCTGCTGGACACGCCGGTCACGGACTTCGAGCTCTCCGTGCGCAGCCGCAACTGCCTCAAGAAGATGCAGATCCGCACGCTGGGTGACCTGCTGAAGATCACGGAGGCGGAGCTCCTCAGCTACAAGAACTTCGGAGAGACCTCTCTGGTGGAGATCAAGAGCATGCTGGCCTCCAAGGGCCTGCGGCTCGGCCAGTCGCTGGATTCCGGTCACTACGCGCGGGTGCGCCGCGAGGTGACGGAGCAGCTGAAGGGCAAGGTGCCGGAGCACATCCTGAACCGCCCGGTGAGCAGCCTGGAACTGAGCGTCCGGGCCCGCAAGGCGCTCCAGCTGCTGAACATCCAGACGCTCGGCGACCTGGCCAGCCGGACCGAGGCGGAGCTGATGGGCGTGAAGAACTTCGGGGCCACCAGCCTGGAAGAGGTCCGCGCCCGGCTGTCGGATGCCGGCCTGAGCCTGCGGCTCCTGGACTGAGCGGGAGCGGGGCGCAGGAAGTGCGCCGGCGCGCGGGCGAGGCCGTTCGGCGGGAAAACGCTTGGCGCGGCCGCGCGGCTCCGGCCACAATGCGGCCGCCATGGACGGCGCCCACCAGACACCGGAGCCACGGAGCCGCGCCGCCGCATGGGTGGTGGCATCGGCCTTCGCGCTCGTCTCCCTCCTGACCATCGTGTGGGCGCCCTCGGGGTGCCAGTCTCCGCCGGGATCGATCCGCGCCCAGCGGCTGCCCATGCCGCCCTCGCCGCTCTCCGTGCCCGGCGCCGCGCCGCAGGCGGGCGGGGGCTCGAACGGCCTCGCGGAGGCGCCGCCGCGCCCGTTGCCGCCCACCGTGGAGCCGCTCGTCCGCGTGCGCGTGGGCACGGTTCGCGCGGGTGAGGCCGTGACCGTCTCCTCTCCCGTCGGCGCGCTCCGCGTGCACGAGGTGGAGAGCGAGGAGGCGCCCCGCACGATCGGTGCGCAGGTGATCGTGGCGGCGGAGTCCGCCGGGTGGAGTCTCTCCGCGCCCGGCGGCGCCGGTCGAACCACGCTGCCGCACCTGCGGCCGCTGGAGGTGGAGTGCGCCAGCCGCGGTGCGGAGCGCGGCGTGGTGGAGTGGAACGGCGTGCGCTGGCCGGGGTCGCTGCGCCTGGTGGCGCGGACGGAGCAGGGCACCGTGGACGTGGTGGCGGTGGTGCCGCTGGAGACGTACCTGCCCGGCGTGCTGGCAAAGGAGCTGTACCGGACCTGGGATCTGGAGACCTTCCGGGCCCAGGCGGTGGCGGCCCGCAGCTACGCGATCTGCGAGGCCGCCCACTGGAAGGGCAAGCGCCACTTCGACCTCGTGGCCGGGGAGGCCAGCCAGGCGTGGGTCGGGGAGACGAAGGACTCCAAGTCGCTGCGGGCGGTCGCGGACACTCGCGGGCAGGTGCTCACGTTCGAAGGCCGGGTGGTGCCCGCGTACTACTCCAGCTGCTGCGGAGGCGCCGCGGCGGACGCGGCCGCCAGCATCTCGCGGAATCCCTGGCACGACATCGCCCCGCTCTCCGCCGGCCGCACGCCCGCGGGGCGGCGCACGCACTGCTGCGAGGCCGCCCCCACGCACGACTGGGAGCAGCGCCTCTCCGCCGCGGAGGTGGGCCGGCGCCTGGCCTCCTGGGGACGCGAGAACGGCCGCCCGGACCTGGGGGCCTTGAACGCGGTGGCCTCCATCCAGGTGCTGGAGGTGAATGCGGCGGGACGGCCCGTGCGCTTCCGCGTGACGGACGCGGCGGGCGCCGGCGCGGACCTGCCCGCGGAGGATCTGCGCTACGCGATGAACGCCTCCTTCGAGGGGGACCCCTCGGCCAAGGGGCGGCTGCGAAGCAGCTTCGTGGAGGTGGACGTGGCCGGCGGCGAGGCCCTCTTCCACGGCCACGGCCACGGGCACGGCGTGGGTCTCTGCCAGTTCGGCGCAGAGGCGATGGCCCGCAGCGGCCAGCGCTGGCCGGAGATCCTGGCACGCTACTACCCCGGCGCCACCGTCGTGCGGGCGTGGTGATCCCGGCCGCCTACACTCGACGCCATGTTCACCGGTCTGGTCGAACACACGGGGTGCGTCTCCGGCGTGCGAACGCACTCCGCCGGCCGCCGCCTGGTGGTGGACACCGGCGCGTGGCCGCCGCGCCCGACGCCCGGTGACTCGATCGCCGTCGACGGCGTCTGCCTGACCGTGGTGGAGGCGGGGGCGACGCAGCTCTCCTTCGACGTGGTGCCGCAGACGCTCTCCGTCACCACGCTGGGCGCCGCGGAGCCGGGTCGCCGCGTCAACCTGGAGCGGGCCGCGACCGTCGCCACGCTCCTCGGCGGGCACCTGGTGCAGGGCCACGTGGACGGCACGGTCAGCGTCCGTTCCGTCTCGGATGCCGCGGGCGAATGGCGCGTGCGCTTCGACGCCCCCTCCGAGGCCGCCCACCTCCTCCTGCCGCAGGGCAGCGTGGCGCTCGATGGCGTCTCCCTCACGGTGGCCGCCACCGGCCCGGGGTGGTTCGAGGTGTGTCTCATTCCGGCGACGCTCGCGAAGACGACGCTCCGCGAATGGCAGCCCGGCCGCAGCGTGAACCTGGAGCGCGAGTACCTGGCCCGGCTGGTGGATGCGGCGGTCAGCCGTCGGCTGGCATCCGGAAGCCCATGAGGCGGGCGAGCACGCCGTCCGGAACGGCGCGGCCGCGGATCCTGAGGGCCGCCATGCTGGCCACCTCGAACGAGCGGGCGAGGGCCAGCCGGTCCTCGCAATCCACGAGCGCCGCGAAGAGCCGCTGAAACGCGGCGTCCGCGCGGAGGACGGGCATGGACTCCACGAGGCGGGCCACGGGGCCGGCCGCCGCCGTCGCGCGGAGCGCCGCCAGCATGGGCTGGAGGTCGCGTTCGTGGAGCTGGGCGCCGCGCGTGGCCGCCTCCATGGCGGGGATGAGGTCCGCGCGGCGGCGGAGCTGCACGTCCACCAGGCTGCGGGCGCGGCGGAGCCGTTCGCGCAGGCGCACCAGGCCGTTGCGGGCCAGCACGGCGAACGCCAGCGTGAGGAGGGCCGCGCCGGCCGCGGCGCCGACCGCCGCCGCGAACCACCATTCGCCCACCCAGGCGGGCCAGCCCTCCGGCCACCGCTCGGGCGGGCCCGCGCCGCGCCGCCCATGGCGGAGGATGAGGACCGGCACCACCGCGGCCATGGCGGTCATCAGCAGCACCATGAGCGCCAGGGCCACCGTGGCCGCGGCGCTGCGGCGCAGGATGGCCTCCTCCGGGCGGGTGGAGATGAACAGGGTGCCGTCCTGCGGCTCGTAGCCCAGCTCCAGCTCCGCGGCGTCCTCCGCGATCCGGGCGCTCGCCAGCACGTAGAGGGGGCTTCCCACCCGGACCGCCACCTCCGAGAAGCGGCGCTCCTCCGTGGAGTCGCGCACGGATTCGCGCGGACCCTTGCCGTAATAGAGAGGATCGTCGGGTCCGCAGGTGCGTTCGAACACCGTCTCCGGCTCCCAGGTGGCCCGGGCCACTTCCAGGCGGATCCCGCCGGTGGCGTCCTGGAGGATGAAGTCCGTGGACGCGCCGCCCTGGTCCACGGTGGTCCAGCCGCTCTCCGTGCGCCGCTTGGTGCGCCCCTCCGAGTCCGTGTACGTGACGGTGCGCCGCCAATGCTCCTCCACCACGAAGCCGTGATGCACGCACGGCACCTCCGCCAGGCGGCTGACGAGCGGCGCGTCGCAGCGAGCCGTGCCCTTGACCTCCACCAGGCCCACGAAGACGCCCTTCACCGAGCAGGAGGGGGTGTCCTGCACCAGCCTCCAGAAGCGCAGCCGGCGCCACCACGCGGCCATGAAGATGAGGGCCAGCAGGGCCACCGCGCCGCCGGAGAGCCACGGCACCCACGCCGCCACCGCCGGGTCCGCGTGCGCGAGGAGCGCCGGGAGGGCGCCATGGAGGGACGCGCCGCGGTTCATGCGGAGGCGCGGCCGGCGTGGATGGCCACCAGGGTCAGATCGTCGGACTGGTGCAGGGATCCCAGGTGCTGGTCCACGCGGGCGGCCATCGCCTCCACGATGGACTCCGCATCCGCGTGCGGCGCCAGGGCCTGGAAGTGGGGGAGGTACGCGAGCGCCGCCTCCATGTCGCCGCTCGGGCCGCCGGGAGGATCCGGCCCCGCGAAGAGGCCCTCGAAGCCGTCGGAGTGGATGAGGAGCCGGTCGCCCTCCGCCAGCTGGATGGTCTGCTCCGGGAAGCGTTCATGCTCGAAGAGCCCCAGCACGCCGCCGAGGCAGGGGACCTTCTCCATGCCGCCCGCGGCGCGGAGGATCAGGGGCGCGGGATGGCCGGCGCCCGCCAGCGTGACGCTGCGCGTGCGGCAGTCGATCACCGCGTAGACCGCGGTCACGAAGCGCGTCGCGCGCTGCTGGATGCCCACGAGATCGTCGTTCACGCGTGCCAGTGCCTCACCAGGCGGGATGATCCGGTAGCTGCGCCCTCGGGTTTCCTTGGTGGGGAGCCCGCGGCAGAGGATCATGGTGAGGAGCGCCGCCGGCACGCCGTGACCCATGGCGTCCGCCACCAGCACGCCCAGGTGGTGTTCGTCCAGCCTCTGGGCGGCGTAGATGTCGCCGGAGACCCATCCCGCCGGACGCCACAGCGCCGCCATCCCCACGCCCAGGAGGGAGGGCAGGTCCCGCGGCAGGAACTCCCGCTGCACCTGCGACGCGAGCTGGAGTTCCTCCTGCATCCGATGGATCTCGCCGCGCAGGCCGCCGGTGACCTGCGACACCGCGTTCAGCTCCTGCTGCAGGCGCCACACCTCCGTCTGGCGGGCCAGCATTCCCTGCACCACGCCCGCCAGGAAGGCCGGCGCCGCATCCGCGGACTCCACGAGTGCTGGGCTCGTCCCCGTGGGCGCGTGCGGCGGTGCCGCCAGGTGGAGGACCGGGATGCCGCGCTCCTCCGCCGCCGCCGCCAGGGCGTGGCGCTCCGCTTCCGATTCCGGGCCGTGGTGGAGGATGAGCAGGGCGTCCACCGGCTCCGCGAGGGGCAGCGGATGGGCGCCGCCGAGGCCGGCCACCCCCACCCGCCAGCGCGGGACCGCCGCTGCGATGGCCTCCCCCAGGCGCTGGGCGTGCGCGAGGCGCGTGCCGTGTCCCACCACCAGGATGCGAGGGGCGTGAGCAGCCGGAGCGAGGCCAGCCGCGAGGCTCATGCGCGGCCGAGTCTACCCGTGGAGCCACGCCTGCGCCGCGGCGTCGAAGCGGGGCGCGTGCCCGCGATGGTGGGCCCGCAGCGCCCATTGCCGCAGCGCCGGCAGATCCACCGCGCCTACGAACGCCTCCGGCTCCATCGGTTCCGGCGGCCGACCCAGGATCCACCCCGCCACCAGGCCCAGCACCCGCTCCCGCGGCACTCCCGCGGACCGGAGTGAACTGAGCGTGGCGTCGCCGCGCCGCTTGGCCAGCCGGCGCCCCTCCTGGTCCACCACCAGCGGCACGTGCCACCAGCGCGGCACCGGCTGCGACAGAGCGCGGTGGATGAGCGTCTGCACCGCGGCGGAGGGAAGCAAGTCTGCGCCGCGGACCACGTCGGTGACGCCGGTGCGGCCATCGTCCACCACCACCGCCAGCTGGTAGGCGGGCACGCCGCCGCGGGTCCACACCACCACGTCACCGAACTCCCGCGCGGGATCCAGCACCCGGCTCCCCTGGAGGCCGTCCACGATCTCCATGCCCCCGGGATGCACCACCATGCGGTGGTTCACCTCGCGGGATTCGAAGCGCCAGCGCGGCCCCGGCGGCGCCCGCAGCGACGCGGGGAACGCGGCGGCCACGTCATCTGCATGCGGCGCGCTCGCCGCCTGCCGCACGTCCGCGCGGCTGTGGGGGCTCTCGTAGACCAGGCCAGCCTCCGCCAGCCGGGTGACGGCGGCCGCGAAGACCTCCAGGTGGGCGGACTGGGTGAGCACCGGGCCGTCCCACTCCACGCCCAGCCAGCGGAGCTCCTCGAGGATGGCGGCTGCGGCGTCACCCGCCGCCTGCACGCGGGGCGCGTCCAGATCCTCCATGCGCATCTCGATCCGCCAGCGCTGGTTGCGGGCCAGGGCCCAGGTGGCCAGGAACGTGCAGGCGTTCCCCAGATGCAGCGGCCCGGTGGGGGATGGCGCCAGCCTCGTCACTCCGGGGGGAGCCATGGGCGGATGGTACGGGCCCCGGCCGCAGGGGCCCCTGCCCGGCGGGGCGGGGTGCGGAGCGGCCCGGACGCCCGTGGCGCACCCCATAAGGGGCGGTCCCGCACGCAGGTATCATGGGGGACGCATGAACCGACTCAGCCAGGCGCAAGTCGACGAGCGCCTCGAGAAGCTCAGCAAGTGGAGCCAGTCCGGGGACAGCATCCAGCGGACCTTCTCGCTCAAGGACTTCGTGGCCGCCATGGCGTTCGTGAACCAGGTGGCCCAGGAGGCGGAGAAGGTCCAGCACCATCCGGACATCCTGGTGCGCTGGAACAAGGTGACGCTGACCCTCTCCACCCACGACGCGGGCGGGATCACCGACAAGGACCTGGAGTTCGCCCAGCTCGCGGATCGCATGGGGGCGGCCGCGAAGGCCAAGTAGCCGCGGGCGCCGTTCGCGCCCGTGCCGCCCTAGCCGCCGCGCCGCTCCCCCAGGAGCGGCAGGTGCCGGTGGATGACGGACGCCCGGATGGACTTGGCCGCCTGCTCGTCCGAGGCGGCGGGGTCCGCGGCCGCCAGGTGGGCGGGTTGCGTCTGGAGCATCAGGCGGCTCACCGCCGCCAGGTCCCATCCGTGCACCAGCCCCAGGGCCACGCCGAGGCGCACGCTGGAGAGGAGCTTGGTGGCCTCCTCCGCCGTGAGCAGGCGGGCGCCGTGGAGCGTGCCGATCGCCCGGAAGACCTTGTCCTCCACCACCAGCCGGGAGCGCTCCAGGAGCATGGCCCGCGCCTCCCGTTCGTAGGTGACCATCGGGGGAACCACGCGCTCCGTGAAGGCGGAGAGGAGTTCCTCCTCGCGCACGCCCAGGGTCACCTGGTTCGAGATCTGGAAGAAGCTGCCGATGGCCTCGGAGTGCTCTCCGTAGAAGCCGCGCACGGCGAGATTGAGGTCCTTCGCCGCCCGCTTCACCCGCTCCAGCTCCCCGGTGAGCTTCAGGGCCGGCAGGTGCAGCATCACCGAGAGGCGGATGCCGCAGCCGACGTTGGTGGGGCACGCCGTGAGGTAGCCCCAGCGCCGGTTGAAGGCGAAATCCACGCGTTCTCCCAGCTCCGAATCGAAGCGCATGGCGCTCTGGAAGGCCTCCTCCAGCTGGGCGCCGGGCAGGAGGGCCTGGATGCGAAGGTGGTCCTCCTCGTTCACCATGACGGAGAGCGTCTCGTCCGCGGCGATCCCCACCGCGCGGGGGTGCTCCGCATCGGCGAAGGGGCGGCTCACCAGGTGGCGCTCCACGAGGAGCTGCCGATCCACCGTGGTGGCCTTGGCCATGTCCACCCAGACCATCTCCGCGCCGGAACCGGGCGAGGCGCCGGCGCGGATCACGCTCTGCACCACCTCCCGCCGCTGGCTGTCCGTCGCCCTGGCCACGAACGGGAACGCCGCGAGATTGCGGGCCACGCGCAGCCGGCTGGAGACCACCACGTCCGCGTCCGGTCCCGCAGCGCCCAGGCAGGGGCCCTCGGGGCGCAGCCTCACGGGGCCTCCGATCCCGGCGGCGCGTCCAGCGCGTGGAGGCGGTCGCGAAGCCGGGCGGCGCGTTCGTACTGCTCCGCGGCCACGGCGGCCTCCAGCTCCCGCAGCAGGCGCTGCCGGGCCAGCGTCCTGTCCGCCAGGCCCTCCAGGCGTGCGGGCGTGCGGCCGACGTGGCTGCTGGCACCGGCCTGCGAACGCTCGATGAGCGCCGCGAGCGGGGGGCCGAAGCTCTCGTAGCAGGCGGCGCAGCCCAGGATCCCGTGCTGGCGGAACTCCTGGAAGGTGAGGCCGCAGCCGGCGCAGGTGCCGGCGCCCGGCCGCCCGGCACGCGGATCCGCCTGGGCGGCGGCGCCGGCGAACTGCGTGAGCATCTGCGCCACGGGCGCCACCGGGATCTGGTAGCCCCGGGCCGCCGCGTGCTCCGCGCAGAGATGCACCTCTGAGGTGACGCCGTTGCGGATCACCAGCTCATGCACCACCGCCGCGTTGTCGCACTGGTCGCACTTCACGCCGACCTCCAGTCTATCCCTCGCCTCACCGTTCCGGCGCAGGCGGACCCAGCGCTGCGCGGATGGCCGCGAGGCTCCGGAGCAGGTCCGGTACGCCATCGAGCGGCTGTGCCGTGGAGGCATCGCTGCGGGCGCGGGTGGGATCCGGGTGGCACTCCAGGAAGATGGCATGCACCCCGGCCGCCACCGCCGCCCGCGCCAGCAGGGGCGCCCGCTCCGGCCGGCCGCCGGTGGCGGCGCGGTCCGCGCCGGGAAGCTGCGTGGAGTGCGTCACGTCGAAGCAGACCGGGGCCCCGAGCTGCATCATGTCGCCCACGCCGATGAAGTCGTTCACCAGGCGGTGGTAGCCGAAGAAGGTCCCCCGCTCCGTGAGCATCGCGTGGCGGCAGCCGCCCTGGCGCAGCTTCCCCAGCACGTGCTCCATCTCGCCGGGGGACATGAACTGCCCCTTCTTCACGTTCACGGGACGGCCCGTGCCCGCGGCCGCCAGCAGCAGGTCCGTCTGCCGGCAGAGGAACGCCGGGATCTGGAGCAGGTCCACGTGGGCCGCCGCGTCCTCGGCCTGGGCCGGGTCGTGGATGTCGGTCGTTACCGGGACTTCAAGTTCCCGGCCGATGGCGGCCAGCTCCCGCAGTCCATCGCGGGCTCCCGGACCTCGGTGGCTCGTGGCGCTGGTGCGGTTGGCCTTGTCGAAGCTGGCCTTGAAGACGAACGCCAGATCCAGGGCCCGGCAGGCGTCGCGCAAGGTGCGGCCGATCCGGAGGTTGATCTCCGGCTCCTCCAGGACGCAGGGGCCGGCGATGACCATCAGGCGTCTTGCCGGATGTTCGAAGAATGAAGGCAGGATGGAGGCGTAGGTGGTGACGGACATGGCGGCTGGCGCGGCCGTGGTCCAAAAAGGGCGCTGGGTGCCCGCGACCGTCCTGATGTTGTATCCGACATTGCCAGTGAGCGCGAGGAGTTCGCCAGGCTCGCGCGAAGGAGGCACACCAATGGCCGTTCCGTTCATGGGACCGGAAGCATTCGGAGAGTTCGTCCAGGGGCTGTTCCACCGCAACTGGCCGGAGCGGGCCGCGCAGCTCACCGGTCCGATGGACCTGGTGGTGGATGGCCGGCACCTGGGGCTGGACAACCTCTATCGGATGTGCCGGCAGGACCCCTCGCGGGCGGCGGAGGTGGTGGAGCACTACTTCGACCGGCTGCTGGAGGGAGATGCGCTCGGTGCCATCCCCATGCCCTTCTCCGTGGCCCGGAGCAGGATCATGCCGCGCATCCAGCCGGAGTCGATCTTCTCGCAACTGGACCGCCAGCTGGTGGCGCACGTCCCGTTCGTGAACGGCACGGTGGTGGTCTTCGTGATCGACCTTCCGCAGGTCACCGTCAGCGTCACCACCGAGCAGATGGTGCGCTGGGGCGTCCAGGCGGAGGAGCTGGAGGAGATCGCCCGGGAGAACCTGGCCCGCTACGCGCCGGAGCTCTCCATCCAGGTGGTGGACAGCAATGAGGGCGGTCGCGCCGCGATCCTGGCGATGCAGGATGGCTACGACGCCGCCCGCCTCCTGCTGACCAAGCTGCACCAGCGGCTGGCGCCGGAGCTGAAGGGCGACTTCTACGTGGCCACGCCGGCGCGGGACATGTTCCTGGCCCTCAGCTGCAATCCGGAGCACTTCGTCAACCGCCTGCAGGACCGCGTGGAGCGGGACTTCAAGCGGCTGCCGTACCCCATCACCAGTTCGCTCTTCCTGGTGACCCGCGACGGGATCGCGGGCACGCAGCAGGCCGCGTGAACCCGCGGAGGAGGGGCCCACGGCCGCGGCGGTGCGAATAGGCTGCACCCGGCGTGCTCCTGCTGATCGACAACTACGACTCCTTCACCTGGAACCTGGTGCAGCGCCTGGGGGAGCTGCGGCCGTCGCTCGAGGTCCGCGTGGTTCGCAACGACGCCATCACCGGCCCGGAGGCGGAGCGCCTGGAGCCCACGCACCTGGTGATCTCGCCGGGCCCATGCACGCCGCGGGAGGCGGGGGTGAGCGCGGAGATGATCCAGCGCTTCCGCGGTCGCATCCCCATCCTGGGGGTCTGCCTCGGGCACCAGACGATCGGGGACTGCCACGGCATGACCGTGCGCCGCAGCGGCGCGCCCATGCACGGCAAGACCTCGCCCATCCACCACGACGGACGCGGCATCTTCGAGGGGCTCCCGAATCCCTTCGACGCCACCCGCTACCACTCGCTCATCGTGGATCGCGCGGCCCTGTCGCCGGACTTCGAGGTCTCCGCCTGGACCGAGGACGGCACCATCATGGGCCTGCGCTGGCGGGGGCCGCCCGGCAGCGCGCCGATGGACGGCGTGCAGTTCCACCCGGAGAGCTTCCTCACCCTGGAGGGCCCCCGGCTCCTCGCCTCGTTCCTGGAGGGGCGTCCCGCCCCGCTCACGCCGTCGGCGTGAAGGTGACGCCGCGCTCGGCGTAGAAGTTCACCAGGTCCCCGGCCTGGAACTCCTCCGCGGACTGGCCTTCCGCGAGATCCATCCACATCGGGATCACCGCGTGCAGGAGCAGCCGACGGCCGGCCGCGTCCACCTCCAGCACGCGCCCCTGCAGGATGCGCGGATGGCCCTCGATCGGTTCGATGAAGACGCCTCCGGCGGCCGCCCGGTGCATCCGGAGGGCGCGCCCGCGAACGCTCCCCGTGGCCCGCGCGTGGGGGCGCGTCGGGAACGCGGACGCCGGCGCCCCCGGCACCAGATGGAGCCGGTACTCCGTCCCCGGGACGGACACCACCACGCGCGACCCGTCCAGGGACTCCACCACCACGCGGGCCTCCTGGTTCTGGAGGGCGCTGGAGCCGGAGGGCGGAGTGGCGGGGGAGGGATGCATGGCGGGAGTCTAGCGGTGGCGCCGGCTCAGTCGATGGCGAGCACCTTCTTCTCGGAGCCCGTGCCGGAGAAGACGGCCACCTCGCCGTCGCCGCGCACGTCCACGCCGGCCCTCATCACCGTCTGCCCGGTGGCGCCGCGGAGGATGAGTCCGCCGCCCTGGCCTTCCGCCACCGCGCCCATGAGCACCAGGGCCCGGCCATCCATCGCGGCAAGGTTCAGCAGCCCGCCCTGCGGCCCGCACCCGAATCCGGCGACGCGCCGACCGTCCGCGATGCACGACACGGCGCCGGTCCCGTTCGAGGCGCACTCGACGCCCACCGCGGGGGCGCCGGTGCCGTTCAGGACCACCAGCCGTCCGCCCGCATCCTCGCGAACGTCCATGCGCAGCGCCGCCTTCCCGGCCGCCCCCTGCAACTCCAGGAGGCCGCCCTGGGAGGAGGCGCCCAGCTGCAGCGCGCTGCCGCCGCCCTGCATGGCCACGCGCATCAGGCCCGCGCCGTCCTCCGCGGTGCCGGCGTAGAGGGCTTCCCGCCCGCCGCCGTTGTGTACGCTGATGCCGGCGGCGGCGCCCCGCGTGCCCATCATCACGCCCGCGGTCCCATCCGGCCGCGACACCTCCACGCGGCCGCCGTCGCCGGTGGCGAAGGCGCTCACGGCGAGGGCCCGCGCCTCGTTCCACAGGGCCAGGTCCCCGCCGGCTTCGCTGCAGGAGAGTCGCACGGTGTTGCTTCCTCCGTTGGACCAGAGGTCCAGCTGCCCGCCGCGGTCGCCGGCGCTCGCGAGCAGCACCACCTTGTCGCCGGGCCCCACCAGCTCCAGGCGGCGGGTTCGAATGGTGTCGGGGATGGCCTGGGGCGCCATCGTCCCGGCCGCCGTGCCGAGCGCGGCCACCGCCAGCATGCCCAGCGCCGCCCGCCGCCAGCGCCGTGCACTCCGCTCCGCCCGCGCCAGCGACTCCTCGATCCGGCCGATCCTCGCCTCGATGGTCTGCATGTGGTCCTCCGAAGGGATGGCTAGCATACGGCCCTCGCGCGACTGAGGAGCAACGCGGCACATGGGTACCTCGATCGGGATCGGGCTCATCGGCACCAAGTTCATGGGGCGGGCGCACTCGAACGCCTGGCTCTCCGCACCCCGCTTCTTCCAGCTCCAGAGACCCCCGACCATGGCCTGCGTGGCCGGCCGCGACGCGCGGGAGACCGCCGCCTTCGCCGACCGCTGGGGCTGGGGCCGCGCCACCACGTGCTGGCAGGATCTGGTGGCGGCGCCGGACGTGCAGCTGGTGGACGTGGGCACCCCCAACAACGTGCACGCGGAGATGGGGATCGCCGCCCTGGAGGCGGGCAAGCACGTGGCCTGCGAGAAGCCGCTCGCGGGCACGCTCGAGGACGCCCGCCGGCTCCGCGACGCCGCGGCCCGGGCCCGGCAGTGCCGCACGTTCGTCTGGTTCAACTACCGCCGCTGTCCGGCGGTGGCGTTCGC
This sequence comes from Phycisphaerales bacterium, assembly GCA_046350535.1. GTDB lineage: Bacteria > Planctomycetota > Phycisphaerae > Phycisphaerales > SM1A02 > VGXK01. The sequence continues at coordinate 2,310,732 of JAXMAG010000001.1, read as the reverse complement.
GCACCAGCTGGTGAAGGAGGGGCGCCTGGGCCGCCTCTTCCACGTGCGAGCGTCGTACCTGCAGGACTGGGGGCGCGCGTCGACGCCGCTCGTGTGGCGCTTCCAGGCGTCGCAGGCCGGATCCGGCGCCCACGGGGACCTGAACGCCCACATCGTGGACATGGCCCGCTTCATCACCGGAGACGAGATCAGCGAGGTCACCGGCGCCATCGAGCACACCTTCATCCGGGAGCGAACGGTGGAGGGCATGGGCGGCAGCGTCATCTCGGGCCGCGGCGCCCGCGGCAGCCGCGGCGCCAAGCCGCGCACCGGCCGCTCCGACGTGGACGACTGCGTCCTCTTCCTGGCCCGCTTCCGCGGCGGCGCGGTGGGAACGTTCGAGGCCACGCGCCTGGCCACCGGCAACCAGAACCGCAACGGCATAGAGATCAACGGCGAGAAGGGCTCCATCCGCTTCGACTTCGAGCGCATGAACGAGCTCCACTGGTGGGATGACACGCTCCCCTCGCGGCTGCGCGGCTGGAGCCGGATCATGTGCACCAACGCCGGCGACCACCCGTGGGCGTCCGCCTACTGGCCCCCGGCCCACGTCCTCGGCTACGAGCACGGCTTCGTCAGCATGGCCGCGGACATCTGCCGCGTCCTGGGCGGAGGGACGCCGGAGGTGCCCATTCCCGATTTCCAGGATGCCTTCCTGACCCAATGCGTGCTGGAGGCGGCCATCCGCTCCGCCCGGGAGCGGCGGCCGGTGGCGCTTTCGGAGATTCCCGGCGCTGCTACGGGACGCAGCCGGAGGTAGGCTGCGGAAGTCGAAAGGGGGTCTCGTGGTGGGACCGGCCCGATTCGAATCCAGTGATGTTCTCCCTGCCGGTGGTGGTTGTCGCCGCGTCGCGCCACTGCCGCGCCTTGCACGGAGGGTCACGACATGCCGCACCGGGACATCGATCATCTGGTCCAGGCCCTGCTCCCCAGCGCCAAGGAGCACCTGACCAGGGAGCGCACGCTCCATCCATTCGGATCCGCGATGACGCCGGAGGGGGAGATGGTCACCCTCCGCCACGGACACGGCCACACCCGCGAGCGCCTGAAGTCGATGGGAGAGCAGCTCCGGGCGGAGATGGCGGCCGGGGAGATCCGGGCCGGCGCGCTGTGCATGAGCGTGCACACGCTGGAGCCGGGCCGCGGCCGCAAGGTGCACGCCATCTGCATCGCGGTGGAGCACCAGAACGGCGAGGGACTGGACTACTACGTGCCGTACCGGCGCGGATGGTTCGGGCGGTACCACTTTGGCCGCCCCTTCGGGCAGCCACGGGCCTCCGTGCTCTCGCCCGCCTCCCGGGCCAACCCGAACGGCGCCCGGGCCAGGTGACGGCGGTGGCGTGGCGGCCGGGATACACTGCGGAACGCGCGCCGCCGCCGGACTCCGCGCTCTTCGCCCATGGCCCTTTCCGACCGTCCCCTCCGTTCACCCCAGCTTCTCCCGGACGCCGCCACCGCGGCGGCGGATGCGGCGGCGCGGGACCCGGGGGAGCAGGCGCTCCACGCGGTGGTGGCGGCCGCTGCGGAGCGGGCCCGGGCGGCTCTTGAGAGCCTCCAGCGGCCGGACGGCCACTGGTGCGGGGAGCTGGAGGGGGACTCGATCCTCCAGAGCGAGTACCTGCTGATGAAGTGGATCCTGGAGGCGGAGGATGCGCCCCTCGCGGACGGCCGCCCCGCCTCCACGCTTCTCAAGGTGGTGGCGCAGCTGCGGGCCCAGCAGCGCCCGGATGGCGGCTGGGGGCAGTACCCGGGGTCGCCGGTGGATCTGAGCGCCACCGTGAAGGCCTACTTCGCCCTGAAGCTCCACGGGGACTCGGTGGATGCGCCGCACATGGCGCGGGCCCGGGAGCAGGTGCGGCGGTTGGGCGGCGCGGAGCGCTGCAACAGCTTCAGCAAGTTCTACCTGGCGTGCCTGGGGCAGATCTCGTGGGACGCGGTCCCGGCCATCCCGCCGGAGATCGTCTTCCTGCCGCGCTGGTCCTACTTCCACATGGACAAGATGAGCGCGTGGAGCAGGACCATGATCCTGCCCCTCTCGCTCGTGGTGACGCTGCGGCCCACGCGGCGCCTCCGCCCGGACCAGGGGATCGACGAGCTCTACCTGGATCAGACGGCGCGGCACACGCTCCAGATGCGGGAGGACGTGCCCGCCGGCTGGCGAACGTTCTTCGGCGGCGTCGACTCCCTCCTCAAGAAGATGCACGGCTTCGGCGGAACCCCGCTGCGGCAGCGGGCGATCGATCGTTCGCTGCAGTGGATCCTGGAGCGCGTGGGTCAGGACGAGCCGGCGCCCACCGAGGGGCTCGGCGCCATCTTCCCGCCGATGGTGTACGTGCAGATCGTCTTCAAGGCCCTGGGCTGGGCGCGGAGCGATCCGATCTGGCGCCGCGCCGAGCTGGAGCTGGACGCCTTCATGATCGAGGACGGGCCGCGGATCCGGCTGCAGCCGTGCTTCAGCCCGGTGTGGGACACGGGCATCGCCCTCTACGCCCTCACCGATTGCGGCCTGGACGCCGCCCATCCCGCGGTGGCCTCGGCGGCGGAGTGGCTGGTCGAACGGGAGGTGACGCACCGCGGGGACTGGGCCGCGAACGTGGCCCGCGGGACGCCACCGGGCGGCTGGTACTTCGAATACCGGAACGCCTGGTACCCCGACGTGGACGACACTGCGATGGTCGCCATGGCCCTCCGGCGCGCCGGCCTGCCCGCCGGGCGCGACGCGTCGGAGCGCGGCGTCCGCTGGATCCTGGCCATGCAGAACCGTGACGGTGGCTGGGCGGCCTTCGACCGCACGCAGGACCGGCGCATCTACGAGTACGTCCCGTTCGCGGACCACAACGCCATCCAGGACCCCAGCTGCCCGGACATCACCGGGCGGGTGCTCGAATGCCTCTCGTGGCACGGGATGCGCCTGGAGCACCCGGCGGTGCGCCGGGCGGTGTCGTACGTGCAGCGCCACCAGGAGCCTGAGGGCTGCTTCTTCGGTCGCTGGGGCGTCAACTACCTCTACGGCACCTGGCAGAGCGTGGTGGGTCCGATCCGCATCGGGGTCCCGCGCACGGAGGCGTGGATCCAGCGCGCCGGCGCCTGGGTCAAGTCCGTCCAGAAGGCGGACGGCAGCTTCGGCGAGAGCGCGGACTCGTACCTGGATCGGTCGCTGATGGGGCAGGGGCCCTCCACCGCCAGCCAGACCGCCTGGGCCGCGATGACGCTCCAGGAGATCTTCGGGCCGGACGACCCGGACCTGCACCGGGCCCTGCGCTGGCTGGCGGCCACGCAGCTCACGGACGCGGACGCCGTGGACCGCAGCCGCAACCCGGACGGGGATCCGCCCGGGAGCTGGCGCGAGACGGAGTTCACCGGCACCGGCTTCCCCAAGGTCTTCTACCTGCGGTACCACCTCTACCGGCTCTACTTCCCGCTCATGGCCCTGGGCCGCTGGGCCAGCGCCGCGTCTCAGAACGGGACCGGGGCCTCGAACGTCATCGTCTCGCCCCGCGCCGGGTGACGCAGCGTCAGGCGCCGCGCGTGCAGCAGGAGCCGCGGCGCCCACCCGCGCACCTCCGGCGTCGCGTAGAGATCGTCACCCAGGATGGGCAGCCCCAGCTGGAGCAGGTGCACCCGGAGCTGGTGGCTGCGGCCGGTGAGAGGGATCAGCTCCATCCGCGTTCGAACGGGATCCTCCAGGCGCTGCAGCACCCGCCAGCGCGTGCGGCTGGGGCGGCCATGGACCTGATCCACGCGCTGCCGCGGCGGTGACTGGAAGTCCTTCCCGATGGGGAGATCGACGCAGCCCGCGTCCTCCGCGGGGCCGCCGGCCACCATCGCTTCGTAGACCTTCTCCACGCCGCGCTCCTGGAACTGCACGCTCAGATGCCGGTGGCTCTCCGCGTCCATCGCCATCACGATCACGCCGGAGGTGTCCCGGTCCAGGCGGTGCACGATGCGGGCGCCGGGGTGGCGCCCCTGCACCCGCGCCGCCAGGCAGTCCGCCTTCTCCGGCCCGATGCCGGGGACGCTCAGCAGCCCGCTGTCCTTGTCGAGGACCAGCATCCACTGGTCCGAATGGAGCACGGTGAATCCGTCGCGCCCGGAGAGTGCCTGGCGTGGGTGGGCGCCGGAAGGTTCGCTCACACGGCCCGTCGCTGCGTGATGATCAGGGCCGATGCGGTCACCATCACCGCCGCGGCGAGGGCGGCGCCCGCGGTGGACGCGCCGGCGCGGGAGTGCGCCGCGGAGCCGGGTCCGCAGGGAAAGCTGAAGGCCTCGCCGTCGATGGGCGGGACGAGCTGCATGCCCGCCGCCGCCGGGCAGTGGCACGGCACGGCGCCCACCCTGACCATGGTGAGCGCGAACGCCGCCACGCCCAGGCCCACGGCGCCGCCCCACACGATCGTTCGAACCGCCGCACTCGGCATGCCCCAGCGCCCCTTTCAGACACCCGCCGGGAGGGCGGGCTGGTTCCGTCAATGTACTGTCTTCCCCGCCTTTCCACGAACTCCAATCGGCGATCGGCCGACGCATCCCGCCCGCTCCATACACTCTCGGACGCATGCTCATCCGATACCTGGCTCCCTGGTGCATCCTCCTCCACGGCACGCTCGCGCTGGCGCAGGCGCCCGCCGCAGGCGGCGGCCGTCCCGCCGACAACCGGCCGCCTTCGCCGGAGTCCGCGGCCAAGGAGCCGCCGATCGACTGGCACGTGGAGGAGGCCGGCACGCTGGCCCGGCAGACCCAGCTGACGTTCCCGGGGCGCTTCCACAAGGCCGGCGAGAGCTACATCTCCCCGGACGGCCGCCGCGTGATCTTCCAGGCGGTGGAGAAGCCTGCGGGTGATGCGGCGCCGGACGAGTTCTACGCGATGTACGTGGCGGACCTGGTGGAGGGGCCCGCGCCCGGGGCGCCGCCCGCGGCCACGCAGCCGGGCGACGCCCGCGCCTGGCACCTGGAAGGCGTGCGCCGCATCTCCCCGGCGGGGAGCGCCAACACCTGCGGCTGGTTCCATCCCACGGACCCCAACCGCGTCCTCTTCGGCAGCACCATCGGCCCGCCCACCGCGGCCACGCCGCCCGGCTACCAGCGGGGCACGAATCGCTACCGCTGGAGCTTCCCGCCGGAGATGCGGATCGTGGAGGTCGCCCTGGACAAGGCGGACGGCACCGCGGCGCCATTGACGGTGCTGCAGGGGGACGGGAAGGCCTACCACGCGGAGTGCACCTACTCGCCGGATGGGCGCTGGCTCCTCTTCTGCTCCCTGGGAGCGGAAGGCGGCGCCGGGGATGGCAAGGGAGACATCATGGTGCGGAACATGACGACCGGGGCCGTGACGCCGCTGGTGACCGCGCCCGGCTACGACGGCGGCCCCTTCTTCTCCCCGGGTGGCGAACGCCTCTGCTACCGCAGCGACCGCAAGGGCGACAACCTCCTCCAGATCTACGTGGCGGAGCTGGACCGCGGGCCTGACGGCTTGATCCGGGGCGTGCGCCGCGAACACGCGGTGACCGCCAACGCGGACGTCAACTGGTGCCCCTACTGGCATCCGGCCGGGCGCCACCTGGCGTACGCCACCAGCGCCGTGAGCCATCGCAACTACGAGATCTTCCTCGTGGACGCGGCCCAGGACGACGCCGCGACGCCGCCCACCAGCCGCTACGGCACGGGCCAGCGCCGCGTCACCTTCGCGGACGGCGCGGACGTGCTGCCGGCGTTCGACAGCCAGGGCCGGCGCCTCATCTGGACCAGCCAGCGCGGCAGCGACCGCAGCAGCCAGCTCTGGATGGCGGACTTCGTGATGCCGCTGGCCCCGCAGACCATGGAGCCGGGCGGCCGGTAGCGCATGTCGCTCTTCAGGCAGCGGCGCCACCTCATCCCGTACCGCAGCTGGCTGCTTCCGTCGATCTTCACGGACACGCTGGTGATCGGCACCGGCGTCGCGGGGCTGCGCGCCGCGATCGAGGCCGCGGGCGCCGGCGACGTGGTGGTGCTGGCCAAGGAGGCGCTCGACCTCTCCAACACCGCGTGGGCCCAGGGCGGCATCGCCGCGGTGCTGGCGGCGGAGGACTCCACGGCGCGGCACGTGCAGGACACGCTGGAGGCCGGCGCCGGCCTCTGCGAACCGGAGGCCGTGGAGACCCTGGTGGCGGAGGGTCCGGAGGAGATCCGGCAGCTCCTCCGCTGGGGCATGCGCCTGGACCGGGACCGCTCCGGCGCCATCAGCCTGGGCCTTGAGGGCGGCCACCGCTGCCACCGGATCGTCCACGCCGACGGAGACGCCACCGGTCTGGAGCTGGCCCGGACGCTCCTCGCGACGGCACGGGCGCAGCCGCGGCTCCGCTTCTTCGAACGCTGCTTCGCCGTGGACCTCATCGTGGACGAACGCCGCGGCCCGCGCCGCGCCTGCGGCGCCCTCACCTGGCATCCCCGGTACGGCCTGCAGCTCCTCTGGGCCTCCAACACCATCCTGGCCACCGGCGGCGCGGGGCAGGTGTTCCGCGAGACCACCAACCCGCGGGTCGCGACGGGCGACGGGCTGGCCATGGCCTGGCGGGCCGGCGTGCCGCTGGCGGACGTGGAGTTCACGCAGTTCCATCCCACCACGCTCTACGTGGCCGGGGCCGCCCGCATGCTGGTGAGCGAGGCGGTGCGCGGCGAGGGCGCACACCTGGTGGACCGCGCCGGGCGCCGCTTCATGCTCGACCGCCATCCGATGGGGGAGCTCGCGCCGCGCGACCACGTGAGCCGGGCCATCGTCGAGCATCTCGCGGAGACCCACGAGGGGCACGTCTTCCTGGACGCGCGGGCGATGGGCAGCGAGCGCTTCGGCACCCGGTTCCCGGGTCTGGCCCGCATGCTTGCGGACTTCGGCCTGGACGCCGGCCGGGACCTCATCCCGGTGCATCCCGCCGCCCACTACACGATCGGCGGCGTGGTCACGGACCTGGAGGGACGGACGCCGCTCGGGGGGCTCTTCGCCTGCGGGGAGACGGCCGCGAACGGCGTCCACGGCGCCAACCGCCTGGCCAGCAACAGCCTCCTGGAGGGGCTGGTCTTCGGTCGGCGCGCGGGCGCCGCCGTGGCCCGCAGCGGCGCCGGGGGGCCGCAGCCGTTCGCATTCGAATGCACGGTTCCGGCGGTGGACCGGGCGGAGCTGGACCTCGGCGACATCCGGTCCAGCCTCCGCAGCGCCATGTGGCGCCACGTGGGGATCCTCCGCCAGGGGCAGCGCCTCGCGGACGTGATGGACATGATGCACTTCTGGGGGCGCTATGGGCTGCAGGCGGTCTTCGGCGACCCGCAGGGGTGGGAGACGCAGAACCTGCTGATGACCGCCAACCTGATGACGCACGCCGCCCACGCCCGCCGCGAGAGCCGGGGGACGCACGTCCGCCTGGACCACCCCGGCACGGATCCGGAGGGGCCGCGGCACCTGGTGTGGACCTCGGACAGCTCCATTCCGCGGAGCGTGCCGGTGGGGGAACTGGGGTCCGTATCGTGAAGAGCGTGAACGCCTCTCCAGGCATCGGCGGCCGCCGGTCCGCCCGCCGCGCCCTCGCGGGGGTCCCTGGCGGCGCCGCGCTCGCCCTCTGCGCCGCCCTGGCCGGCTGCCTGGAGAAGACGCAGTACCTCCACCGCCCGGGCTTCCTCGCGGACGCCGCGGGGCGTCAGCGCGAGGAGCAGATGACGCTGCCGGACGGCACGAAGGTGGTGATCAGCGACCGCATGCCCGGTTCGGAGGAGGAGCAGGAGGCGGCCCGCCACTTCGTCTTCTCCAGGGTGGAGATCCTGGACGAGACGGACGAGGCCCGGAAGGCCCGCGAGAAGAAGGAGGCGGAGGAGGGCATCAAGGAGCTCCAGATGCGGGAGGAGACTCCGGACGGCAAGGTGATCCTCCGGGCCTTCACGCCGGAGCAGGTGCTGGCCCACATGATGACCTGCCTCCGCAACGAGGAGTACGACCTTCTCTACGAGCAGGTCCTGGATCCGGCGTCGCGGAACCGCTGGAAGGAGCAGGGCGGCCCGGAGGCGTGGCGTGCCTGGTGCGAGGAGAACCGGCGTGAGCTGATGTCCACGCTGAACCGCATGAGCTTCTCGCTCCTGGGCGGGGACGTGGTGCTGGAGAAGACCGGCGCCAACGTGCTGCGATCCCGCTTCGCCCCGCGGCTGCATTCGCAGTTCAAGTTCCACGTGGTGGAGATGAGCTACACCGCGGATGGGATGAAGCTGCTCTCGGTGCGCGAATGATCCCGCAAACGAACCGCGGCCCCCGTGAAGGGGCCGCGGTGGTTCGCATGCGTGGGGTTGCGGCCGGCGTCAGCCCGCGGTGCCGGCGGGAGCCGGCGGCGGCGGAGTGGGCTCCGGGCGCGTGGCCTTGAAGCTGAGGTGCTCCTTGCCCTCCGCGCGGGTGACGGTGATCAGGTCGCCGGGGTTGAACTCGCCGGAGAGCAGGTTCTCCGAGAGCGGATCCTCCACGAACTGGGCCAGGGCCCTGCGGAGCGGGCGGGCGCCGAAGTCCGGGTTGTAGCCCTTCTCGATGAGGAAGTCCTTCGCGGGCTGGTCCAGCTCCATCTTCATGTTCTTGGCCTCCAGGCGCTCGCGCACCTTGGCCAGCTCGAACTCGATGATGTGGTTCAGGTCCTCCTTCACCAGCGGCCGGAAGACGATGGTGTCGTCCAGGCGGTTGATGAACTCGGGCCGGAAGTGCTTCTCCACCTCGCCCATGAGGGCCTTCCGCATCTTCTCGTAGTCCTGCACCTCGCTGCGCTTGGTGAATCCGAAGGCGCTGCCGCCCTTGATCACGTCCGCGCCGATGTTGCTGGTCATGATGAGGATGGTGTTGCGGAAGTCCACGTGACGGCCGAAGCTGTCGGTGAGACGACCCTCCTCCATCACCTGCAGGAGCATGTTGAAGACGTCCGGGTGGGCCTTCTCCACCTCGTCCAGGAGGACCACCGCGTACGGACGGCGCCGGATGCGCTCCGTGAGCTGGCCGCCCTCCTCGTAGCCCACGTATCCCGGCGGGGCGCCGATGAGACGCGAGACGTTGTGCTTCTCCATGTACTCGCTCATGTCCAGCGTGAGCAGGGCGTCCTGGTCCCCGAACATGAACTCCGCGAGGGCCTTGGCGAGCAGCGTCTTGCCGACGCCGGTGGGGCCGAGGAACATGAACGAGCCCATCGGGCGCTTGGGATCCTTGAGGCCGCTGCGGGCCTTCCGGATGGCGCGGGCCACGGCCTTCACGGCCTCCTCCTGGCCCACGACGCGCTTGTGGAGCTCCGCCTCCAGCTGGAGGAGACGCTGGCTCTCCTCCTTCTCCAGGCGGGTGAGCGGCACGCCGGTCATCTTGCTGACCACTTCGGCGATGACGTTCTCGTCCACCACGCCGTCCACCTCGTTCATCCGCTCGCGCCAGGTCTGCTGGACCCGCTCCTTCTCCTTGCGGAGCTTCTCCGCCTGGTCGCGCAGCTCGGCGGCCTTCTCGTAGTCCGCCCCCTTGACCGCCTCGTCCTTCTCGATGGAGAGCTTCTCGATCCGCTCCTCCAGGTCGGCGAGATCCGGCGGCTTGGTCATGCTCTTGAGGCGCAGGCGGGCGCCGGCCTCGTCGATCACGTCGATGGACTTGTCCGGCTGCACCCGGCCCGGGATGTACCGCCCGGAGAGCTCCACCGCGGAGCGGAGGGCCTCGTCCGTGTAGCGGACGCGGTGGTGGGTGGCGTACTTGTCGCGCAGACCCTTCAGGATCTCGAACGTCTGGTCCGCCGACGGCGGCTCCACCGGGATCGGCTGGAAGCGCCGCTCCAGGGCCGCGTCCTTCTCGATGTACTTGCGGTACTCGTCGTAGGTGGTGGCACCGATGCACTGGATCTCGCCGCGGGCGAGCGACGGCTTCAGCACGTTGCTGGCGTCGATGGCGCCCTCGGCGCCGCCGGCGCCCACCAGGGTGTGCAGCTCGTCGATGAACAGGATGACGTTCTTGGCCCGGCGGACCTCGCCCATGACGGCCTTGATCCGCTCCTCGAACTGGCCGCGGTACTTGGTGCCCGCCACCATCATGGCCAGGTCCAGGACCACCAGGCGCTTCTCGTAGAGGAGATCGGGGACCTCCTGACCCACGATCGCCTGGGCCAGACCCTCGACGATGGCGGTCTTGCCGACGCCGGCCTCGCCCAGGAGGACGGGGTTGTTCTTCGTGCGCCGGCAGAGCACCTGGATCAGGCGCTCGATCTCGCGATGGCGGCCGATCACCGGATCCAACTCCCCGCTGCGGGCCAACTCCGTGAGATCCCGCCCGAAGCTGTCCAGGGCCGGGGTCTTGCTCTTGCCGCGCCGGGCGGGAGCGCCGGGGGCGCTCTCGGCGGGGCCGGGGGCCTCGCTCGGCTCCGGCTGCGGGGCGTTGCTCTCCTGCTCGCTCTCGGAGCCCGCGCCGAGAAGGTTGAGGACCTCCTCGCGGACCTCCTCCAGCTTCAGGCCGAGGTTCATGAGGACCTGGGCGGCCACGCCGTCCTGCTCGCGGAGCAGGCCGAGCAGGAGGTGCTCCGTCCCCACGTAGTTGTGGTTCAGGTGCCGCGCCTCCTCGATGGCGTACTCGATGACCTTCTTGGCCCGAGGCGTCTGCGGGAGCTTGCCCATCGTCACCATCTCGGGGCCGCTCTTGACCAGCTTCTCCACCTCCAGGCGCACCTTGCGGAGATCGATGTCCAGGTTCTTGAGGACGTTGGCGCCGACGCCGGAGCCCTCCTTCACCAGACCCAGGAGGATGTGCTCCGTCCCGATGTACTCGTGGTTGAAGCGCTGGGCTTCCTGGTTCGCCAGGGCCATCACCTTGCGGGCTCGATCGGTCAGTCGCTCGAACATGCGGGCCTCCTGTTGGCGGCGGTGGCCGCCTGGACAACTCTACGAATCCGGCGGGCGGATATTAGGAATCCGGACCGCGAGCCGCGTGCCGACCGCCGGAGGCCCCCCCTGGAGGCTCCTCCGCCGCAACCGGCCCCCCCGGCAGGGCCGAAGGGAGGATCGGCGGAAGCCGCCGCCGGCTTGAGGGCGGCACCCGCTAACCTTGAACGGCAGATGCATCCTCGTTTCCCTGCCATTCCGACGCCCGGCCACCGGGCCGCCCGGGGGGCCACCGCGTGGCGGCGCGCCGCCGGGTTCGCACTCCTGGTGGTGCTCACGGGCCTCCTGGCCCCGCGGGCGCTGGGCATGCCCCGCCAGGGGGAGCTGGCCACGCCCCTGGAGTTGAAGGCCAAGACCACCTCCGGCACGCCGGTGAAGGGGCAGATCCAGTCGTGGACCTTCGAGACAGTGACGGGCACGTTCGGGAGCCGCCGCTGGACGGAGTTCCAGCCGCCGGATCTCAACCGCATCTTCAAGATGGTCATGGACGAGAAGAGCGCGGAGCACTGGATCGCGCTCGGAGAGCTGCTGATGCAGCTGCCGGGTGGGGAGAAGATGTCGGATCAGGCGTTCGGACGGGCCAGGAAGCTGGACAAGGAGTGCCAGCCCGCCATCGACAAGGCGAAGGTCCGCGGGCAGGAGAAGCGCCGCCTGCTGGCGGAGGAGCGCCTGAAGGACATCCTTCCGGACGGCACCCAGCTCACCGCCACGCCGTGGCCCAGCCTGACGGACGAGGAGCAGAAGGCGGCCGTGGCGGAGATGAAGCGGGACGCCCAGAAGATCATGCGGGACGCGAACACGCAGCTCCCGCTCATAGAAACCCGCTATTTCCTGCTCTACGCGGATCTGCCGCAGGCGGAGGCCAACCGCTGGGCCAGCCAGCTGGACGGCATGTACGACATGGTGATGCAGCTCTTCCACGTGGAGAAGGGGCTGAACCTCTTCTGGGGGAAGGCGGTGGTCTTCATCTTCCCCAACCAGGAGCGCTTCCGGCTGGTGGAGTCCGCAGCCTTCCAGCAGACCACGCCCGCGGGGGTGGTGGGGCTCTGCCACATGCTGGGGCCCAAGGTCTTCGTGAACAGCTTCCGGGATCCGGACGAACTCCAGTTCACCGCGGTGCTCCTCCACGAGACCACGCACGGCATCATGCACCGCTATCTCACGCCGGCCCGCCTGCCCACCTGGGCCAACGAAGGCTTCGCGGAGCGGATCGCGAGCGCCGCGATGAAGCGGGCCAACCTGAAGAGCCCGGTGGACAGGAACCGCCGCGAGCAGGGCCTCCAGTACATCCGGCAGAGCGGGGACCTGGCCCGCATCATGAAGATGAACTACCAGGACGGCTCCTGGCCGGGGGAGAACGCCGTCGGCTACGCCGTGGGCTACATGCTCTGCAACTTCATGCTGGACACCGTGCCGCGCCTGGCCCCCAAGCGGGACAAGGACCGCTTCAAGGATTGGGTGATCGCGGTGAAGGGCGGCAAGCCGTGGGAGAAGGCCCTGGTGGAGGACTACGGCTTCAGCATGGAGCAGATCGCGACGGAAGCCGTGCGCTGGTTCCGCACCAACGACTGAACGGGTCTCCGCCGGCGGCCGGGCGGGGCGGTCGGGCCGGACGGCCTCACGCGCCGCCCTGGCGCCCCGCGCCCTCCGGGCCGCCCTCGGTGTTGAGGAGCGCCAGGAAGCGGGTGAACGTGGCGGCCTCCACCGCCTGGCCGACCAGCTGCGGCCGCGCGAAGGTGCGGGCCACGTCCGCCAGGAGTTCCAGCTGGGCCTGCACCGCGTCCAGCGGCGTGAGGATCATGATCACCAGTCGCGCGGGCTGTCCATCGCGGGCGTCGAAGGAGACGCCATGCGGGAGCAGTCCCACCGCCACCACCGGGCGCTCCAGCCCCGCGATCCGTCCGTGCGGCACTGCCAGCCCGTGGCCGAGCGCCGTGGACATGGTCTGCTCCCGTTCCCACACCGCGGCGTGGATCCGCTCCGCCGGCACGCCCGCCGCGGGCGCCGCGGCGAGGGCCAGCCTGCGGATGACGTCCTCCGCGGTGCCCGCGTGGACCCACGGCACGAACGTTCGCCCGCCCACGAAGTCCCGCAACCGCAGGGGCCGTGGCCGTCGCAGCACCGCCTGCATGACCGGTCCGGCGAGGATCGACGTGGCCAGGGCCATCACCACCAGGGCCACGAAGAGCCGCTGCCCGATCACGCCGGCCTGCAGCGCCAGGAGCGCCAGCACGATCTCCATCGCCCCGCGGGCGTTGAGCGCGAATCCGATGGCCCACGACTGCCGCCAGCGGAAGCCCGCCATTCGCGCGCCGGTGCTGCTTCCCAGCACCTGCCCCACGCACGCCACCGCCAGGATGGTCAGCACGAGCGCCAGGTCGAAGTGGGCCACGAAGTCCACGCGCAAGCCGATGGATGCGAAGAAGAGCGGCGCGAACACCGCGGCGATGAACTGCTCGATGGTGCTTCGCGTGCGCTGCTGGAGATGCTTTGACGCGCCGAGCCCCATGCCGGCCATGAACGCGCCGAAGATGGCGTGGATCCCGATCCACTCCGTGCACGCGGCCGCCAGGAGTCCCACCGCCGTCGCGAAGCTGAGGACGCCCGCGGGCCAGCTCACGTGGGCGTGGATCCAGGGGAGGACGCGATCGATGGCCCATCGGCCCGCGGTCAGCATGACGCAGGCGAACCCCAGCGTCATCACGACGGTGGTGGCGATCCCCGCGGCACCGACGCTGGTGGCGGCCCCGCCGCCGCCACCGATGATCCCCAGGATGATCGCGAAGATGACCCAGCCCACGAGGTCGTTCACGATGGCCGCCGCGACCACCACCATGCCCAGGTCCGAGCGGTAGAGGTTCAGGTCCATCAGGATCTTGGCGATCACCGGCAGGGCGGAGATGGCCAGGGCGGTCCCCAGGAAGAGGGAGAAGGCCAGGCCGTTCGCGCCCGGCTCCATCCCGACGAACGACGGCACCGTCCGGGCGAGCAGGAACCCGACGCCGAAGGGAAGCGCGAGCCCGGAGAGGGAGATCACGAGGGCGGAGCGGCGGAGCTTGAAGATGGTGGAGAGGTCCACCTCCATCCCGGCCACCAGCATGAAGAGCACCACGCAGAGGGTGGTGATGGCGTGGAGCGCCACGGCGTTGGGGCCGTCGGCCGGGAACAGGGCGGAGAAGGCGGCCGGCGCCGCGTGACCCAGCACCGTGGGGCCCAGCAGGATCCCGGCGGTGATCTCCCCCAGGACCGCAGGCTGCCGAAAGCGCCGCGCCAGCTCGCCAAGCACGCGCGCCGCCGTGAGCAGGACCCCCAGGGCCAGGAGCATCACCATCACCTGGTGGTGGTCCAGCGTGCTCAACGGCTATTCCTCCACGGCACCCGCCACCAGCCGGACCACGCGATCGGCGCGAGCGGCCACCGCGGGGTCGTGCGTCACCATCACCATGGCCAGCCCGCGGCGGTGCTCCGCGGCCAGGATGTCCAGGATGCCGCTTCCGGTGCGCTCGTCCAGGTTGCCGGTCGGCTCGTCCGCCAGGAGCACCTCCGGACGGTTGATGAGCGCCCGGGCGATGGCCACGCGCTGCCGCTCTCCGCCGGAGAGCTCCCGCGGACGGTGCCGGATCCGCTCACCCAGGCCGAACGCCTCGAGCAGCCGCAGCGCCTCCTTCCGCACCTCGCGCCGCGTCCACAGCCACGCCACGCCGCCGGCGCCGATCATCCCGGGAAGCACCGTGTTCTCCATCACCGTGAGTTCCGGAAGCAGGTGGTAGAACTGGAAGACGAATCCCACCGAACGGTTTCGATAGCGGTTCCGGGCCCCGCCGGTCAGGCGTCCCACCTCGCGGTTGCGGAAGAGGATCGAGCCGGGGCCGGGGTCCCGGGTGTCCAGGCCCCCCAGCAGGTGAAGCAGGGTGCTCTTGCCGCTGCCGGACGCGCCGAGGATGGCCACCCACTCTCCCTCCTGCACCCGGATGCCGGCGCCGCGCAGCACGGGCACCCGCACCCGACCCATCTGGTAGGTCTTGTGGAGGTCCCGTGCGTCCAGCAGGGGGGCTCGCTCCGCGCTACTCATGGCGGAGGGCCCTCACCGGATCCACGTCCGCGGCCTTGGCGGCGGGCACGCTGGCTCCGATCACGCTGAAGAGCGCGGCGCCCACGCAGGTGGTGGCGGCGGTGAACCAGTCCACGGAGCTGGGGATGCGCGAGAAGTAGTAGACGCGGGGATCCCAGATGAGGCGCCCCGGGTAGACCAGCAGCCCCCAGCCGGCGCCCGCCAGGGCCAGCGCGGCGATGCACCAGAGCAGCGACCAGAGGATGCTGCCGCGCCACCCGGACCAGACGGCGCCGCCCGCCGCCAGGACCGCCAGGCCGAAGATGGACACCCACGCGGACATCGGCGCCCTGTGGGCGATGGCCGCGTGGATGGAGTTGATGTTGGTCACCACGAGCCACGCCAGTCCGACGCCCAGGATGCTCCCCACCACGCCGATCACCAGGCCGTACTGCAGGAAGATGGCCAGGATGGCGGGACGGCTGGCGCCCACGGCGCGGAGGATCCCGATGTCCCGGGTCTTCTCGTAGACGATGGCCCAGAAGATGCTGAGGACGAGACCGGCGCAGACCACGTAGACGATGCTGAAGAGGATCCGCATCATCTCGCGTTCGTTCTCCACCGGCCCGATCAGGTCCGACAGCTGCTGCTCCCAGGTGCGCACGCTCACCACCAGCGGCGAGGGCGCCTGCCCCAGCTCCGGACGCTCGCCGAGGCGCGAGCGGTAGAACTCCGCGTACGCACCCGCCACGGCGTCGCGGAGCGCCATCAAGGACGCCTCCGGCCGGGCCTTCACCATGATCGTGGTCACCCGCGCGGGATCCGTCCCCAGCAGCGGGAGCGAACCGTCCGGGAGCGGCGCGGCGGTGCGGTCGTACACCGGCGCCTCGTTCATGCGCAGGAGCGTCTGGGCCTCCGCGAGCGGGATGATGATGCGGTTCTTGTCGATCTGGTAGACGCCGGAGGCGAACTCGTTGACCACCGGGAGCACCAGGTCCCGCACGTCGGAGACGCGGCCCTGCCGGGTCAGCGGGACAAGGGTGAGCGTCACCTGGTGCCGCGGCATGAACCACGGCTCCATGAAGCGATAGCTGCCGTCCGTGGTGCGCTGGTTGCCCACGCTGACGTGGATGCCCAGGAGCGCGCCCGGGCGGCCGTCCACGGCTTCGAGCTTCCGGCCCCGCTCCAGGAACTCCGGGTCCACCACGCGGCGCGGGTCATCCGGGAGGAGGCCCTCCGGGGCGCTCTCCGCAGTGGGGGGCCTCCAGTAGATGGTCCGCTCCAGCCCGATGACGCTGGAGATGGAGGCCGGATCCACGCCCCACACCTGCACCGTGGCCACGGACTTGGTGGCGCCCTCCGGGTAGGGCATCTTGAGAAGCCCGTAGGTCTCGATGAGCGGGGTGACCGCGGCCACCTCCGGAAGCTCGCGGATGCGGGCCATCAGCTGTTCGTACGCCGGAATCCCCTGGACCGGGCAGCTCACGATGACGTCGCCCATGAGCGTCCGTCCCGTGGAGCGGACCATCTCCAGGAAGCCGCTCATCACGCTCACCACGGTGATGACCAGGGCCACGCAGAGCGCCACCGCCGCCACCGCGATGAACGGGATGATCCGGGAGGTCAGGTATCGGCCGACCAGGAAGACGGGGTACACGCGGCGGATGATGGTAGCGGTGGCGGGCAGCCCAGGTTCACCACCACCACCCGTCCCGTGAAGGCCGCGGCGCCCGGCGCGGAGAATCCCGTCTTCGCCGCGGCCATGGTGCCGGTGACCGTGGCTCGAACGGTGGCGGCCGCAGCGGCGCCGGTGTCCGCGTCCATGCCGCTCGGCACGTCCACGGCCAGCACCGGCGCCGGACCCGCGAAGCGCGCCAGCGCCGCGGCGAGCGCCGGGCCGAGGGCATCCTTCAGGCCGGTGCCCAGCACCGCGTCCACCAGCAGATCTCCCTGGAACGCCTCCGCGGCATCCGCCGGAAGGTGCGCGAGCCCCATCCGAGCGCAGATCCGGGCCATCACCGCGGCGTCGCTTCCCGGGCGGGGCGGCGCCACCGGCCTCAGCCGCACCATGGCGCCGTGCACGTGGAGATGGCGTGCCAGCGCGTAGCCGTCACCACCGTTGTTGCCGCTGCCGCAGATCACCTCCACCCGGCGCCCCGAAACCCCGCCCAGCATGGATGCCGCGATTCCCAGGAGGCCGATCGCCGCGTTCTCCATCAGCACCACACCGGGGATGCCCAGCCGGTCCATGCAATCGCGGTCGAACGCCCGGGCCTGCGCCGACGACATGGGAGGCGGCTCCATGGCGGCACGGTATCGCGCGGCCCGGCACCATCGGCGGCGCTGCTACCCTGCCGCGGTGGAATGGCTCAGAATCCCACTCATGGCGCTCACGGGCCTCTGCGCCCTGGGCGTGGTGTGGTGGTGCGTGGCGCTCTTCCGGATGGTGCGGGAACTGCAGCTGGTGACCCGCGTCCGCGAAGGCCTGGGCCTGCCGGAGCCGCCGGGCGGCTGGCCGCGCGTGAGCGTGGTCATCCCGGCCCACAACGAGGAGGCGCTGGCCCCGGCCTGCGCCCGCAGCGTGCTGGCGTCGGAGTACCCGGACTTCGAGGCCATCTTCGTCCTCGACCGCTGCACGGATGCCACGCTGGAGCGACTGCGGCCGCTGGCCGCCGCGGACCCCAGACTGCGGATCCTGGAGAACGGGAGCTGCCCGCCGGACTGGGCGGGCAAATGCAACGCGGCCCGGGTGGGTGCGGCCGCCGCCACCGGGGAGATGCTCCTGTTCACGGACGCGGACACGCACTTCCAGCCCGGGCTGATGCGGGCCTCCGTGGCCCTCGCGAAGCATCGGGGACTGGCGCTCCTCAGCCTCATGAGCACGCTGACGGCGGAGCGCTGGTTCGAGCGCGTGATCCAGCCGGCCGCGGCCATGATGCTGATGCAGCTCTATCCCATCTCCGCGGCCAACCGGGCGGTGAATCCGCGGGTCTTCGCCAACGGGCAGTTCATGCTCTTCGAGCGCGCCGTGTACGACCGCCTGGGCGGGCACGCGGCGGTGAAGGACGATCTCCTGGAGGACATCGCGTTTGCGCGGGCGGTGCGGGACCGCGCCCGGGCCCGATCCGGGCTCTTCGTCGCGGATGGCATGCTCCTGGTGCGCATGTACGAGTCCCTGGCGGCGCTCAGTGAGGGCTGGAAGCGGATCTTCATCGAAGCATGCCTGCGCAAGCCCGCGCGACTCTGGCGCAAGGGCGCGGAGGTGCTGGCGGTGGGGGTGATCCTGCCCGCCATCCAGGCGGTGACGATCGTGGCCGCGCTGGCGGCGGCGGCGGTGGACCCGCCGCTGGCCGCGACCGCCGGGGGAACGGCGCTCCTGGGCCTGCTCCTTCAGTGGCTGGTGGTGGGGGTGGTGTTCCGCCAGGCCAGGGCCCCTGCGCTCGGCGCCCTCCTCTACCCCGTGGGCGCATGGGTGGTGGCCCGGTGCCTCCGCCACGGCGCCCGGGACCTCCGCGCCCGGCGGCCCGTCCGCTGGGGCGGGCGCGACTACGTGCTGGAGCCCCGATAGACCATGCAGATCCTCCTCACCAACGACGACGGCATCCTGGCCCCCGGGATCGAAGCCCTCCACCATGCGATCCGCGACCTGGGAACGGTGACGGTGGTGGCGCCCGCCACGGTGCAGAGCGCGGAGAGCCACGGCATCACCTTCCACAAGCCGCTGATGACCCACGAGGTTCGCGTGCATCAGCAGATGGAGGGGCTGGCGGTGGAGGGGACGCCCGCGGATTGCGTCAAGCTGGCGCTCAAGGCCCTCTGGCCGGAGCGGCACGGCCCCGGGGCCCGGCCGGACCTGGTGGTGAGCGGGATGAACTTCGGCGCCAACGTGGGGATCAACGTCATCTACTCCGGGACCGTGGCCGCCGCGATCGAGGCGGCGTTCCTCGGAGTGCCCGCGATCGCCGTGAGCCTCCACATCGGGGAGCGGGGGAAGACCCATCTGCCCCGCGCCGCGTGGATCGCCCGGCAGGCGATCGATCTGGTGCTGCGCGAGCCGCTGGACCCGCACCGCGTGGTGAACATCAACGTGCCGCGCACGGAGAGCGCGGACGCGCCCATGCCGCCGCTGCGCGTGGTCACCATGAACACCGCCGCCGCGGCCGACGGATACGACCGCCGCGAGAGCCCGGATGGCCGCCGCTACTACTGGCCCTCCGGCAACGGCATGGAGTTCGTGCACACCGCCCAGTCGAGCGACGTGGAGGCCCTCGCCCAGCGGGCGGTGACCATCACCCCGCTCCACTTCGATCTCACGGACCACGCCCGCCTGGAGGCGTGGCGGAAGCGGCTCACCGCACCAGCAGGCGCATCTTCAGCTTCAGCCGGTCGTCCGGCTTGAGCGTCTTCAGCCGGTCGCCCTTGGCCCGCCAGCGGTAGAGGCAATCCATCAGGCGGTCGTCGATGGCGGGGGCGCCGGAGTCCTGGATGAGCTCCACCTTCCGAACCTTGCCGTCGCGGTCGAAGTGGAGCTCGAAGACCGGATTCCGTCCCGGCGCGATCTGGATGGCCAGGTACTCCGGCAGCAGGTCCGGCCGGCGCGTCTGGAGCTGGAGGCCCTTGGCCGCCAGCGGCTTTCCGTTCTGCCACTTGTCCGCGGGCACGTCCATGAGCGAGGTGGCGTCGGATTCGCGATCGGACTGCTCCCCGCTCGCGGGGGGACCGGGCGTGGCGGAGGGACGGTTGGGGAGGCCGCTGCCGGCGGCGGGCGCGGGCGCGCTGGCCGGAGCCGGCGGCGGTGCCGGCGGCGCGGAGGGCGCCGGGTTCGGGTTGGCCGGCACCGCATCCGGCGCGGGAGGAACCGGCGTGGGTGTCGGTTGCGGCGGCTGCGCCGGCTGCGTCGGCGTGGGCTGAAGTTCACCCGGGGCCGGCGGCTTCTCCGGGTCCTGCTCCGGCGAAGGCGGCACCGGCGGCGGCGGCGGCGCGGGCGGCCCCTCCGGGACCGGCGGATCCTGCGGCTTCTGCGGCGCTTCCGGTGGCGGCGGCGAGTCCGGGCGCGGCGGGCCATCGCCGTTGGCGGGCCGAACCTCCGGCTCCGGCGCCGGTGGCGTCTCCGGTGGCGGCGCGGGCGGCAGAGGTGCGGCGTCCGGCGCCGGCGGCTGCGGCGCTGCAGGCGGTTGCGTGGCGCTCGGCGGCGGCACCGGCGGCTGGGCCGCGGGCCGGACCTCCTCCGGCGGCGGCGCGTCGGAGGGCGCCGTGCGCTCCGGCGGCGTGGGAGACGGGGCGCCGCTCGGCGAGACCGTGAGCGGCGGCGCCGGCGCGCGCTGCGACGGCTGCTGGCCGGAGTCCGCGGTGGCGCGGGGCTGGGCCACGGTGGGGGGCGGCGTGGGTGGCGTGCTCTGGGCCACCTGGTTGGAGGGCTGGCTGACAGGACCGGTGGGGGACTCCGCCGGCTCGCCGCCGCCCTCGGGCGTCATGCGGAACGCAGCCTGCTCCACCTCGGAGAGGCGGGCCAGGTGCTCCTGGTACTGGTCGTAACCGATCCAGGTGACCGTCGGCTTGTCCGTGCCGTCGTCGATGCCCAGCGTGACGCGGTCGTGCTCCACGGGCTGGCGCAGCGGGTTGGGGCGCTCCTCCGGCGCCGGCTCGTCGGCCTGGCGTTCGAACCGCGGCGCCTCCTTCGGGGCCTCCTGGCTGCCGGCCTCCGTGGTCCCGGTGCCCCCCATCGCCGTGGCCACCGCGGGCAGCACCACCGCGCCATGGACCACCACGGAGAGGATGGCCCCCACGATCAGCGGGAGACGTTCGCGCAGCGGCGACACCACCCCATGGTATCGGCCACCGGAGGCCGGGTCCCGCGCCAATCCGGGGTCCGGAACGAGGCTCTACCGCACCTGCGGCCGCCCCACGAGCGAAATCTGGATGCCGCTTCCGTGGAGCCGGTTGAAGATGTCCTGCATGATGGGCGCGCGGTCCACGTCCGTGTGGCCGTCCGCCACCGCCAGGTAGAAGACGGTTCGCGGATCCGCGGCGCGGGCGTCCAGCAGCCGCGGCAGCAGTTCGTCCAGGGTGACGGAGTCGCGGTTCAGGAAGAGGTTCCCCGCCAGGTCCACGCTCACCGTGGCCGCGGGCACCCGATCCGCGGCGCTGGCGTTGGACATCCCGCGCAGGTCCATGGGAAGGATGTCCACCCGCACCATGAGCACCAGCGAGTAGATGAAGAACGTCATCAGGAAGACCATGATGTCGATGAGCGGCGTCAGCTCGATCCGCGGCTCGTAGCGGTTGCGGCGCAGGCGGCGCATGTCGCTCAGAGGCCCATCTGCATCGAGGCCAGCGCGGCCGCCACGTCCTCGTTGAACTCGAAGACCTTGTCCAGTCCGGTGACCAGGAGGACGCCCCACACCTTGTCGTTGACGCCGCTGAGGCGCAGGCGCCGGCCGAGGGTGTTGACGCGGGTCCGCAGGCGGAGGAGGGCGGCCAGGTTGGAGGAGTTCAGCACGCGAACGTTGCGGAAGTCCAGCACGATGTGGCGCGTCTCGCCCCGCTCCAGGCGGGCCATGAGGGCCCCCATCTCCTCGCTGAAGGCGGGTTCGTCCCCCAGTTCCACCAGCAGGATCTCGTCGGACCACTCCGTCTGCGGCATGCGGCCAGCATAGCGGACGCTCTCCGGGCGGGTCCCCGCGGCGGCGCCCGGCGCGACGGCCTGCGGAGCCGCCGGAGCCGCCGGAGCGGCCCCCGCGCGTCCGTCAGGCGTCGCCCTCCGCCACCACCTTGGCGGCGGCGATGAGCTGGTCGTCCTCCCGCAGCTTGATGACCCGGACGCCCTGGGTGTTCCGGCCGATCTGGCTGATCTCCCCCGCATTCACGCGGACGATCATGCCGCCCCGGCTGATGAACATCAGGTCGTCCTGCGTGCGGATGCTCCGCACCGCCACCACGCGGCCGTTGCGGCCTTCGGTCTTGATGTCGATGCGTCCCTTGCCGCCGCGGCTCTGGGCCCGGACGCTGCCGTCCTCTGAGTGCACCAGGTATTCACGCAGCGGGGTCCGCTTGCCGTAGCCGCGGGTGGTGACGGTGAGCAGGTCGGACTCGTCGTCGCAGACGACCGCGCCCACCACCTCGTCCCCCTCCTCCAGCTCGATTCCCTTCACGCCCGCGGCGGCGCGGCCCATCACGCGGGCGTCGCCCTCCTCGAAGCGGATGGCCATGCCGGTGGCGGTGGCCAGCAGCACGTGGTCGCTGCCGCGGGTGAGGAGGACGTCCACCAGGCGGTCCCCGTCATTCAGGTTCACCGCGATGATGCCGGCCTTGTTCACGTTCAGGTAGTCGCGCAGCGCGGTGCGCTTCACGCGGCCCTGGGAGGTCACGAAGAGGAAGTAGTCCTCCCGGGTCTCGAACCCGCTCACCGGCAGGAAGGTCTGCACCGCCTCGTCCTCGCGGAGCTCCAGGATCTGCCGGATGTGGCGGCCCTTGCTGGTGCGGGCCATCTCCGGGATCTGCCACACCTTCATGCGGAAGACGCGGCCGGTGTTGGTGAAGCAGAGCAGGTCGTCGTGGCTGGAGCCCGTGAAGAGCTGCTCGATGAAGTCCCCCTCCTTGGCGTCGCTGCCGCGGATGCCCACGCCGCCGCGGCCCTGCGTGCGGTAGGTGTCCACCGGGAGCCGCTTCACGTAGCCCTCGTGGCTGATGGTCACCACCACGTCGTGCTCCGCGATGAGGGCCTCCAGGTTGAAGTCCTCCGCCTCGCCCTGCTCGATGGTGGTCCGGCGGGCCTCTCCGAAGCGCTCCCGCAGCTCGATCGTGTCCTCCCGGATGATGTCCAGCACCAGCCGGTCGTCCGCCAGGATGGCCTCGTAGCCCTCGATCTCCTCCAGCACCTTGGTGAACTCCGAGGCCAGCTTCTCTATCTCCAGCCCCACGAGCTGGATGAGGCGCATGGCGCCGATCGCCTCCGCCTGCACGCGGGTCAGCGTGACGCCGTCCGGCATCAGCTGCGTCCGCTCCACCACCTGCCGGGGGATGAGCGGGGCGTAGCGGTGCGTGGGCGGGATGCGGAAGCCGTGGGCCATGAGGCCGGCGATGGCCTCCTCCCGGTCCCGGCTGCCGCGGATGATGCGGATCACCTCGTCGATGTCGCACACCGCGTAGATCAGGCCCTCCAGGCGGTGGGCCTGCTGCTTGGCCTGGCGCAGGAGGAACGCGGTGCGGCGCCGGATGACCTCCCGGCGGTGCTCGATGTAGGAGTGGATGAGCTGCCGCAGTCCCAGCGTGCGCGGCTGGTGGTTCACCAGCGCGATGTTGATGATGCTGAAGGTGCTCTGGAGGGGCGTGTACTCGTAGAGCTGCTTCTCCACCACCTCCGGATCCGCGCCCTTGCGGAGCACCACCAGGACGCGGGTCTGGGCATCCCGTCCGGAGTGGTTCTTGACGTCCGCCACGTCCTGGATGCGGCCATCCCGGCTCGCCTCCACGATCTTCTCGATGAGCGTGCTCTGCACCACCTGGTACGGGATCTCGTCGATCACGATGGCGTCCCGCCCGCCGTCCTTGGTGTGGTGCACGCGGCCGCGGACGGTGAGCCGTCCGCGCCCGGTGGCGTACGCCTCGATGATGCCGCGCCGGCCGATGATGGCGCCGCCGGTGGGGAAGTCCGGCCCCGGCACGATCTTCATCAGCTCCTCCAGCCCGATCTCCGGCTGGTCGATCACCGCCACGATGGCGTTGCAGATCTCCAGGGGATTGTGGGGCGGCATGGAGCTGGCCATGCCCACGGCGATGCCGGTGGAGCCGTTGATGAGGAGGTTGGGAAAGCGGCCCGGGAGGACCGTCGGCTCCGTGAGACGGTCATCGTAGTTGGGCTTGAAGTCGACGGTCTCCTTGTCCAGGTCCTCCAGCATGGCCACGGATGCCGCGGTCATGCGGGCCTCCGTGTAGCGCATGGCGGCGGGAGGATCTCCCTCGATGGAGCCGAAGTTGCCCTGCTTGTCCACCAGGAGGGCCCGCGTCTTCCACGCCTGCCCCAGGTTCACCAGGGTGGGGTAGATGACGCTCTCGCCGTGCGGGTGGTAGTTGCCGCTGGTGTCGCCGCAGATCTTGGCGCACTTGATGTGCTTGCGGCCCGGCGTCAGGTTCAGGTCATGCATGGCCACCAGCACGCGGCGCTGGCTGGGCTTGAGTCCATCCCGGACGTCGGGCAGGGCCCGGTCCATGATGGTGCTCATGGCGTAGGTCAGGTAGCTGTCATGCAGCTCCTGCTCGATCTCGCGGTCCAGGACGTGGTCCGCGGGACCCGGCGCTCCGGCGGGAACGGTGGTGTCTGGGGTGTCGGCCATGCGGTTCCGAAGGGTCCCGATTCTACCCGAAACCGCCCCCTCACCGCGCCCCCGGAGCCGGACTTCCCCGCGCCGGGGCCCGTGCGAAAGCAGGAGGATTTCCGCGGAAAAACGCGGGTCTCCGTTCGGGCCGCCGCGGCGCGCGGGAATCAGCGCGGCGTCGCCAGGAGCTCCAGCGTGGTCGCGGTGCGCAGCAGGGTGATTCGAACGCCCGCCGCCCCGTCCGGAAGCTCCACGCGGAGCCCGCGGATCCGCAGGCGGGAGGCCCGCAGGAGGACCATCCGCCGCGCGGTTGCGGCGCCATCCGGCGCCGCGCGGAGGGGCGCCGCGGTCAGCTCCACGCGCAGCGTCGCGTGCTCCAGCGTCGCGTCGCCGGTGATCTCCACGGCGTCCGCGCCGCCCTCCTCCGCATCCGCGCGGAGGTGGAGGGTGCCGCGGCAGTGGAGGCTTCCATCCACGGTGAGCCGCGCGAACCTGCGGCCGCCGCAGCCGGGCGTCGCGCCGGGCGCCACGCCCGCGGCGGCGCCGACGCGGAGGGGGGCATCGCCGCGGATGCGCACGCGGCCGTGGCCGGAGAGGAGGGTGCGTTCGAGCTCCACGCCGCCGGCGTCCAGCGCGCCGTCCACGCGGAGCGTGGCCGGAGAGGCGTGCCTGCGGCTGCTGGGGGTGTGGTCCGGGGCGTCCGTGATCCGGCCGTCCACCTGCAGGCCGGTGGCGTCCGCGGCCGCCCGCACCACCACCTCCGCGTGGCCGGCGCCCAGGCGGAGATTCCCCGCCACCACCAGGCCCGGTTCGCATCGGGAGGGCCGCTCCTCCGCGGCCACGGCGAGGAATCCGGTGGATCCCGCGGCCCGGGCCACCGTGACGTCGCCGCGCACATAGCTCCGCCCCGCCAGCGTGAGGCTGCCGCTTCCCTCGTCGCCCACCACCACGGCCCCGGCCACGAGCGCGGAGCCAACGCCGACGCGGCCGAACGACGCGCTCCCGTGTCCGCTCCGCTCCGCCCCCAGCACCAGGGAGACGTTCGCGCTCACCCGGCCGGCGAAGTCCGCCTTCTGCAGCTGGCCCGCGCCGGCGGCGCCCACCACGATCCGGTCCGCCAGGACCTCCGACGCGGCGCCGCTCCGAGCCTCCAGGCAGAGATCCCCGGCGGCACCGCGGCCCACGCCCAGCACCAGGTGGCGGATGGGTGCGTGCGGCATGCCCAGGCCGGCGTCCACCATGGAGAGGAGGCCGGCGCCCATCGCGCCCACGTGGATCACCGGAGCGCTCGCGAACGCGCTCTCCATGTCCATCCACGCCCGGCTGCGCCGCTCCGCGCCCAGCGTGAGGTGCGTGGCCGCGGCCACCATCGTGCCGCGCACCTTGAGTGCCGCCGCGGCATCCGCGTCTCCCATGCGCAGCGAACGGCAGCGGGCCAGCCCGCCCCGCTCCACCGTGACCGCGCCCGCGGGGATCTCCGCGTCCGTGGGCCAATCCAGCGGCTCCGCGCCGACCGTGCGCCACGCGCCGGGCTCCAGGCGGGCAGGGCGGTGGCGGACGGCACACCGCTGGGCGGTGCGTGCGCTCTGGCGACCGGTCTGCGCGTCCTGGGGCTCTGGCGTCTGCATGGGGGGCTCCGTGGAGGGGGTGCGAACGCCCCCACCTAGGCCCGCCCGGACCCGCCCTGACTCGTCACCCGCGGATTTCCCCGGCCCTGGCCAGCAGCAGCAGATATTCGAGGTTTCCCGCGGCTCCGCGGCGGCGGGCGCTCTTCCCGCCGGTGATGGGGGAGAGGGTTTCGCCCAGCACCGCGGCCCCCAGTCCGGCCATGGCCGCGGAGACGCGGGCCACCACGGCGGGGGCGTCCTCGTGGGGTAGGAAGCCGTCGACGAGCCGCCCGCGTTCGCGCGGCTCCACCTCGTAGTGGGGCTTCACCAGGGTGATGATGCGCGAACCCGGCGCCGCGCGGAGCCAGCGCAGCGCCGCCGGCACGGCGTGGTGCTGGCGCGTCCACGCCAGATCCACCACCACCAGGTCCACGCCCTCCGGCGGCGGCGGCGCATGCAGGGCGTTGGTGCGCTCCATCACCACCACCCGCGGATCCTGCCGCAGCTTCCACGCCAGGGCGCCGTACCCGGTGTCGATCGCCCGCACCCGCGCCGCCCCCGCCTGCAGCAGGCAATCCGTGAATCCGCCCGCGTTGCAGCCGAAGTCCGCCGCCTCCCACCCGCGGACGTCCAGCGCAAACGCATCCAGCGCGTGCCGCAGCTTCACTCCGGCGCGGCTGACGAACGGGCACGGAGGCTCCTGCGGCGCCGCACCCATCGTCACGAACCCCGCAGCCGCGCCCGCATGATGTCCAGGTGGTGGCGTTCGTGTCCGGCCACGATCACCGCCAGGCCGCGCACGCTCACGGTGTGTCCGGAGGCCGTTCCGCGCAGCGGCCACGCCCCGGCCGGCAGCGACTCCAGGAGCGAGAGGGTGGAGGCCCGCACGTTGGCGTGGTCCTGCAGGAGCGCCGCGAGTGGCCGCTCGTTCCACCCGCCGCGGTCCGCGTAGGCGTTCTCGTCGAAGGCCGGCAGCGGCGTCTGGTCCCCGCGGGCCACGCGCAGCAGGCGGTAGGTGAAGATCCGCTCCGCGTCCATCACGTGGCCCACCACCTGGCGGATGCTCCAGGTGTACGGTGCGTGCAGCCGCAGGGACTCCGGCTCCGGCAGCGGCCGCAGGAGCGCCGCGACCTCCGCTCCCTGGTGGCGCAGGATCTCCACCACGTCCCCGGGCGGGACCCTGGCCACGTATCCCGCGTAGAACGAGGCGTACTCCGAGGCGTCCGGGCGCTGGGTGGTGTGGGCGGCGGCCGTGGTCATGGCGTGCTCCGGGGCGGGCCTCAGCGCCGGCGACGGAAGAGGCACCAGGTGAAGGGCTGCACGGCACCCCATGGCGTGCCGTGGAGTTCCCGCTCATCGTGCAGGAGTTCGAACGCATCCCCCAGCTCCCGCGCCAGTCCCGCCGCCGACCAGCGGGCCACGGGGAGGTTGCTGCAGCGCGGCGGCCCATCCTCCGCGAAGGTGGCCATCACCACGGCGCCGTCCGGGCGGAGCGAGCGCCGCATCGCCGCGAGGTACGCCTGCCGCTCCGCCGGCTCCACCAGGAAGTGGAACACCGCCCGGTCGTGCCAGCAGTGGAGCGAGCCCTCGCCGAGCGCCGCGATCTCCGGGCTCCGCACGTCCGCCACCATCCAGGCCACCTGCGCGGCGCGCGGGCCGAGGCGTTCGCGTGCGGCGCGGATGGCCACCGGCGAGACGTCCAGCACCGTGATCCGCAGGTCTCCCCGCTCCAGGAGCGCGTCCACCAGGAGCGAGCGGCCGCCACCCACGTCCACGATGGCCGCGCCCGGGCCGAGGCCCGCCATGTCGATGAGCCGCAGGGAGGTCTCGGGGCGCGACTGGTGCCAGCTCACCGCGTCCATCGCCTTGGAGGCGTACACCTGGTCCCAGTGGGCGCGGCACGCCGCCGCGGCGTCCGCAGCGTCCGCGGGGCGCGCCTCCGTCACGGCACCACCGCCAGGAAGAGGAACGCCCCGAAGATCACCAGGTGCACCGTCCCGTGCAGCACCGTGGAGCGGCCGCCGGCCAGCGTGACCACGGTCAAGAGGAGCGTGAGCGCCAGCATCACCATCTCCTTGGGTGGGAGACCGAGCTCCAGCGGCACGCCGGTGATGAACGAGAGTCCAACCACCGTGGGCACGGTGAGGCCGATGGTGGCCAGGGCCGACCCGAGGGCCAGGTTGAGGCTGGTCTGCATGCGGTTGCGGCCGGCGGCGCGGACCGCGGCGCCCGTCTCCGGAAGGAGCACCAGGAGCGCGATGGCCACGCCCACCACGGCGGGCGGCGCGGAGATGGCGTCCACCGCGGCCTCGATCCGCGGCGCCAGCACCTTGGCCAGTCCCACCACCGCCACCAGGGCCACGACGAGCAGCACCACGCTGGCTGCGGTGGTGCGGCCGCTGGGTGGCGAGGCGTGGACCTCCGCATCCGTGGTGGCGGTGCTCACGGGGAGGAAGTAGTCGCGGTGCCGCACCGTCTGCACGAAGACGAAGACGCCGTACAGGAGCAGGCACGTGGCGCCGGCGAAGACCATCTGCGACGCCGAGTACATGGGTCCCGGCGTGGTGGTGGTGAAGCTGGGGAGGACCAGCGTCAGCGTCACCATGGGGATGAGGACGGAGAGCGCCTGGCTGGCGCCTTCCACGCGGAAGGCCGGCAGCGCGTGGCGGATGGAACCCACCAGGAGGCAGATGCCCACCACGCCGTTGCAGACGATCATCACCGTCGCGAAGACGGTGTCCCGCGCGAGCGTGGCCGCGCCGTCCGCCCCGGAGAGCATGATGGATCCCACCAGTCCCACCTCGATCACCGTGACCGCGAGGGCCAGCACCAGCGTGCCGAATGGCTCTCCCACCTTGTGGGCCACCACTTCCGCGTGATGCACGGAGACCAGGACCGCCCCGATCAGCCCGGCCGCCACCAGCGGCAGGAGCAGGGCGGAGCCCGGGAGGAGGAGCGCCACTCCCAGCACGGCGCAGGCGGCCAGGGGGACGGCGATCGCCCATCCGGGCGTGCGGGCATGCGGCACCGCAGGTACCGCCGCGCTCATCGCCCGCCTCCGGCGTCTGGTCTGCTGTTCATCTCGCGGCAGTGTACGCCCGCGCCCGTGCTCAGCGGGCGAACGGCCGCACCGGATGCACCTCTCCGCAGAAGAGGCAGCGCGGTCGCTTCAGCGGGGCGGGGCGCCCGCACTTGGCGCACGCCGGCGGCGGCTGCCTGGCCACGGCGCCGTCGCGGCGCCCGTCGCGCATGTCGATCTCGGTGATGCGCGCCACGAGCTGCTCCTCCGTCCACCCATGCGTCTCGCGGAGCATCTCCCAGAGGGCCTCCGTGACGATGAAGAGCCGCTCCATCTCTCCGCGCAGCTCCGCGGTGAGCGACTGCACGCGCTGGGCCGCGGCATCCGCGCGGGTGGCCGCCACCTCCGCGGCCCCGGTCCCTCCCATGCGTGCGGAGCCCCAGCCGGTGAAGATGTCCTCGAGCATGCGTGCCTCCCTGCGGCGATGCCGCGTCCCGCCGCGGCGCGTCCGTCCGCATGGCCTGCGTCCGCGGCCGCCGGAGTCTAGGGACCCGCGGCCGGGCTCCTCAGCGCCCGCCGGCGGCGCCGCACTCCGGGCAGCGGGCGCCCTGGCCGGCCGCGCGAGGGTGGGCGCAGCGCGGGCAGCGCCCGGATGCCGTTCGAAACCTGCGCCGCAGCCGCCGCGCCGCCCGCGGGCCGAGCGCGAGCACCGCGCCCAGGAGCGCCGCGTCCACCGCGAATCCCGGCCACAGCGGCCGCGTCGGGAGGGAGGGGACCCGCGACGGATGGCGAACCGCCGCGGGCAGCCGGAGGCCGCCGCGCCAACCGGGGAGCGGCGCCGTGGCGCCGGCGGACTCCGCGGCCAGCCCCTCCTCCGCCGCGAGCGCAGGCAGCGGGAGGCCCGCGCTCCAGGCGGCGGTGAGGACGCCGGCGCGGCCAGGCTCCAGCAGGTCCGCGGGGAGGCAATCGCGCACCGCGTCCCAGCGGGAGACGCCCCATCGTTCCGTGCGCTCGGCGGTCTGCGCCGCCACCCACCCGGGTGCCGGCGGGAGCGGCCACTCCTCGTCCATGCCGACGCTGCCGCCGTCGAGCGACACGGCGAGTGACAGCGCCCACGCCGTGGCGATGGTGGCGGCGGAGCCCAGTGCGGCCGTCCACGCCGCCAAGCCGGCCGCACGGAGCGCGATCCGCGCGGGTGAGGCCTGGTCGGACCGCGCCGGCGCGGACTTGGAGGTGGTGGAGGACGCGTTCCGGGCGCGCGTCATGCGGGGGGCGCAGGGGAGCGAGGGAGTGGGGATGGTGGTGGAGATGGAGGCGCGTCCCGCTGCGGGGTCGGCGCGACGGGAAAGGGGACGATCGCGCCGCACTCCGGGCAGAAGGCTTCCGGCACCATGCCCACCAGGTAGCCGCACGCGGCGCAGAGCCGCACGCCGTGGCGCCGCGCGTGCTGGGCGATCACGGCCCGTCCCGTGCGGCGGAAGAGGAGCCAGAGAGGCAGGAGCGGCTGCACGCCGAATCCCACCGCCGCCGCCACCATGAGGAGCGTGCCCGTGTGGGCGAGTCCGCCGGACCGGCGCAGCGAGGCCATTCCAGGCAGCAGGGAGAGCACGTATCCGGTCGCGGCGCCCACCAGCAGGATGGCGGCGGTGAAGCCGATCAGGTACCCCGGGTGGAGCTGCGCCGCCAAGCGGGCCTCGGAAAGCGCCGCATCGCGCGGCTCGCCAGGCGGGAGGAGCCGCAGCTCAGGCCACGCCCACAGGTGGGTGGCCCGGCACCGACGGTAGCGGCGGCGCGGGGCACGACCCTCCGCCGGCGGCCGCTCCGCGGTCGTGCCTGCGGCGGGGATGGGCTCCGGGTCCACGGCGCGCGCCTCAAAGTCGCGGCGCCACCGCGGCGGCGGCCTCCGCGGACGTCATCACCGGCACCACGGTGAATGCCACCAGGTCCGTCCAGTTGGCCATCCACGCGTCCAGGAGCTCGCGCCGTTCGCACTCCATGATCTGCCAGCAGGTGGTGAGGTCATGGCTCACCCAGCTGCCGCGGTACTCGATGCCGTCCGGCATCAGCCGCCCGCGGTCGCGGAAGCGGCGGTACGCCGGGATCGGGTCCCCGCCGCGGAAGGATTCGATGACCATGAAGAGCATGGGATCTCCCTTGTGCGGCGCTCACCCCGGGCGCGGCCCCGGGGCGCGGGTTCCGTGTCGCGCGGCCCCATCCGCCAGGTCGAAGCGGTCCAGGTTCATCACCCGCGTCCACGCGGCCACGAAGTCCTGCACGAACTTCTCCTCTGAATCCGCGCAGGCGTACACCTCCGCGAGGGCCCGGAGCTGCGAGTGGGAGCCGAAGACGAGATCCACGCGCGTGCCGGTCCAGCGCGCCTCGCCCGTGGTGCGGTCGCGGCCCTCGAAGAGGTGGGGATCCCCGGCCACCGGCGACCAGACGGTCCGCATGTCCAGGAGGTTGACGAAGAAGTCGTTCGAGAGCAGGCCCGGTCTCCGGGTGAACACGCCGTGGCGGGAACCGGCGGCGTTGGCGCCCAGGACCCGCAGACCGCCCACCAGCACGGTCATCTCCGGCGCCGTGAGCGTGAGGAGCTGGGCGCGATCCACGAGGAGCTCCTCCGCGGGCACGCTGCAGCCGGCCTTCGCGTAGTTCCGGAAGCCGTCCGCGAACGGCTCCAGGACCGCGAAGGACGCGGCGTCCGTCTGCGCCTCCGATGCGTCCATGCGTCCCGGCGTGAAGGGCACGGTGACCGCACGCCCCGCGGCCCTGGCGGCGGCCTCCACCGCGGCGCAGCCGCCGAGGACGATGAGGTCCGCGAGGGAGATCCTGGTGCCATCCTTCTGGGCCGCGTTGAAGCGGGATTGGATGCCCTCCAGCGAGCGCAGCACCTTGGCCAGCTGCGCGGGCTGGTTCACCTCCCACTGGTTCTGCGGGGCAAGGCGGATGCGGGCGCCGTTCGCGCCGCCGCGCTTGTCCGAACCGCGGAAGGTGGACGCGGAGGCCCACGCGGTGGAGACGAGCTCCGCCACTGTGAGTCCGGAGGCCAGGATCTCCGCCTTCAGCGCGGTCAGCGCCGCGGGCCCCGCCAGCGGGTGGTTGACCGCCGGGATGGGATCCTGCCAGGCGAGCTCCTCGGCCGGAACCTCCGGTCCCAGGTAGCGGCTTCGCGGCCCCATGTCCCGATGCGTCAGCTTGAACCACGCCCGTGCGAACGCCTCCGCGAACTGCTGCGGCTGCTCCATGAAGCGGCGCGAGATCCGCTCGTAGGCGGGATCGAAGCGCAGGCTCAGGTCCGTGGTGAGCATGGTGGGCGGGTGGCGGCGGGTGCGGTCATGCGCGTCCGGGATGAGTCCCGCGCCGGCGCCGCCCTTGGGCTGCCACTGGTGGGCACCGGCGGGACTCTTGGTCAGCTCCCACTCGTAGCCGAAGAGGTTGCGGAAGTACTCGTTGCTCCACAGCGTGGGCGTGGAGGTCCAGGTGACTTCGAGGCCGCTGGTGATGGTGTCCGCGCCGTGGCCGCGGCCGAGCCGGTTGGTCCAGCCCAGGCCCTGCTGCTCCAGGCCCGCGGCCTCCGGCTCCGGTCCCACGTTGCTGGTGGGGCCCGCGCCGTGCGTCTTTCCGAAGGTGTGGCCGCCGGCGATGAGCGCCACCGTCTCCTCGTCGTTCATGGCCATGCGGGCGAACGTCTCGCGGATGTCGCGGGCGGCCGCCACCGGATCCGGGGTGCCGTCCGGTCCCTCCGGGTTCACGTAGATGAGCCCCATCTGCACCGCCGCCAGCGGATTCGCGAGGTCGCGCTGCCCGGAGTAGCGGCCGTCCGCGCCGAGCCACGAGCGCTCGCTTCCCCAGGAGACGTCCAGGTCCGGCTCCCACACGTCCTCGCGCCCGCCCGCGAAGCCGAAGGTGCGGAACCCCATCGTCTCCAGGGCGACGTTCCCCGCGAGGATCATGAGATCCGCCCAGGAGATCCGCCGCCCGTACTTCTGCTTCACGGGCCACAGGAGCCGCCGCGCCTTGTCCAGGCTGACGTTGTCCGGCCAGCTGTTGAGCGGGGCGAACCGCTGCTGCCCGCGCCCGCCGCCGCCGCGCCCGTCGCCCACGCGGTAGGTGCCCGCGCTGTGCCACGCCATGCGGATGAAGAGCGGCCCGTAGTGGCCGAAGTCCGCCGGCCACCACGGCTGCGAATCGGTCATGAGGGTCGCCAGGTCCCGCTTGAGCGCCGGGAAATCCAGGCTCCTGAATTCCTTGGCGTAGTTGAAGCCGCCTCCCATCGGATCGGACTTGGAGGAGTGGGCGTGGAGGAGGTCCAGGCGGAGCTGGTTGGGCCACCAGTCGCGGTTGGAGGTGCCGTGGCCGCTGATGGTGCTGCGGGCCGCGCCGGCAAAGGGGCAGGTGGTCGTGTCGCTCATGGCGGAGATCGGAATGTGGTCCGGGTGCGAACGTGAAAGGCGCCGCGCCGGCGCCCGCGCCGCATCCTACGCCCCCCGCGCCGGGCCCGACCTCAGGGGGGCGTGGCGCCCATCGCGAAGAACGGAGCCATCGGCAGGAGCAGGAGATGCTCCGGGTGGAAGGCGCTGCGATCGAAGCGGCGCAGCTCGCCGTTGGCCACGAACCGGGACGGATCTCCCGGAGGCGCCTCGAGTTCCATGGAGATCCGGAATCGATCGTCATGGTCGGAGATGCGATCGATCGTGGCGCGGCCCGCGAGGGGCGTGGCCCGCGGGTCGGAGGTCCGCTCCTCCGCGGTGAGCGCCGCGGTGCGCCTCCAGAAGGTCACGGAGGACTGGGGCCAGACGTAGTCGGCGTAGCTGAGATTGGAGTAGAGCCAGGCCTCCAGCGTTCCCTCCGCGGAGGAGACCGTGGCGGGGAGGGCGTCCGGCGCGACGCGGGCCAGGAGAAGCACGCATCTGCCGCCGCTGCGGGCGGGGGCTTCATCCGCGGTGTGGACCGGCGTGACGTCGAAGGCCACCAGGATCGTCTGCCGGCCATGGGGCTCCACCAGCTGGCGCTGCACCGGCACGGCCTCGTGCCCGCCGTGATCGGGGAGGAGGGTGCCGGTGAACTCCGTGTGGCGCGTGGAGCCGCAGCCGCCAAGGAGCGCCGCCGCCAGCGTGGTGGCGGCGGCGATGCGTTCGCGCAGTGTGGCCCTGGTCACGGCGCGGGGATCAGGGTTGCGGCGGGGAGATCCGCGCGTGCGTGCCGGGGACGCTCATGAGCGCCGCGGAGGCGTAGAGGCGGTGGTACTCAGCCACCATCTCTCCCTCCTTGATCACGGGGTCCGTGGCCACCAGCTCCGCGGCGGCCTCCGGCGTCTCCACCGCGAAGATGAACATGCCGCGCCAATCGCCCTTGTCCTCGAACGGACCGGCCACCGCCAGCTTCCCCTCGTCCGCCAGCCGCTTCATGTTGGCGAAGTGGCCCATGAACATCGCGTCCCGCGCCGGGCCATCCGGCACCCTCTTGGGTCCGGTCTTCAGGATCACCATCACGTAGTGGCGCATGCCGCGTGCGTCCGCTCCCAGGCTCCTGGCAAGCGCAGGGTCCGGCACGGCGGGCAGCTGCGGCGGGGCGGCCGGCGTCGTCGGCGCGGCCGGCGTCGTCGGCGCGGCCGGCGGGGTCTGGTCACCCAGCGAGGCCGAGAGGATCGGCAGGAGACAGAGGAGGAGGGTCGCCATGAGTGCGTTCATCGGGGGTCCTTTCGCGCCGGGGTTCGGCGTGTTCCGCGGGCTGCGGCTCGGCCCGGTGCGGAGCGGACGCGGGCCTTGACCGCGAGCTTAGACGCTCCCCGCCCGCGATTCGATGGGCTGCCCGTCGCCGGAAGGGTGGCCAGGAGCCGCGCCACCTCCGCCGCGTGCGTGGAGGCGAGCCGCCGCAGCCCGTGTCGGACGCTCCACTGCGTCGCGGGATCCGGGGAGCGGGCCCACGCGGCACAGAGCCGCAGCACGAACGCCGCCTGGCTGCGGCTGCCGTCGCGGAGGACGTTCGCGACGGACTTCCGCACGTAGATCTCAGGGTCTCGCCGAAGGCGTTCGAGCACGGGACGCACGCCGGCCGGGTCGCGTTGCATCAGACTCCGGAGCCCCTCGCACGCGGCGCGGCGCACGTTCGTGTCGCGGGCCGCGGCCCATCGGTGTGCGGTTCGCAGCACCACGTCCGGGTGCCGGCGCGAGATCTCCACGAGGGCGGTGGCCGCCACCTCGCGCTCCTGCCAGCGATCGCTCGCCGCGAGGGTCCGGAGACGCGGCATCACCGCGCCCGGATCGTGCCGCGCCTCCAGCAACAGGGTGGAGATGTCTGCCAGTTTGTTGATTCGCTTCAACGGCCGTTCCCCATGGCGTCCATCGTCCCTCATCCTGCGGGTGGCGCGGGGGTGGCAAGACGTGGTGCCGGCCCGGTGCCGGAGGGCGAATCGCTCTCCCGCGGTCCTGCGCCGCACTCCGGGCACGCGGAACCCGGCAGGAGCGTGTGACCGCACGCCGCGCATGTGCCGCGCCGGCGCCTCCAGCGGCCGCGGAGCCAACGGGCGCCGGACCGGAGCGCCCACACGGCGGCGGCCCACGCGACGGTGTCCGCAAGGAATCCCGCCGGCACCGGCTGGAGCGGAAGCACGCGCCGGCTGCGGCTTCCCGTCCTTCCCACGGAGATGCCTTCGCGCCATCCGCCCGGCGTCTGCGGGCCGGACTCCACCCAGTGGAAGCCCTGCGCCGCGGAGGTCGTGGGCTCCATGTTCCGAACGCAGCCGAGCGCGCGGAACGGGAGCCCCGCACTCATCGCCCACTGCCGGCGGGCGGCATCCTGGTCCAGTCCCCACGCGTGGGCGGTGGTCGCGCCGCGCCAGGTGACGCCCAACGCGGAGGCCGTCACAAGGTCCGTGGGGCGCTCCGGCCACCCTGGCGGCGGTGCCGCCGGCCAATGCGGGCCCGGGAGGCTCACCGCCAGCGCCGGCACGGGCGACCAGTACGCAGTGGCCCACGCGCTCGCGACCGTGAGGATCGCGCCCGTCACCAGAAGCGCCAGCACGGAGAAGAGTGCCGGCGGGCGGCCCGGACGCGCCCGGGTCATGCGGTTGCGGCCCCGCGGCGCGGCGAGCGCGGGAGGCGCGGGCCCAGCGGGCGGCGCCGCGGTGATGGCGGCGGCGCAGGCCTCACGGGGCCTCCTGGCGCGTCACGATCGGCACGTACCCGGCCTCCAGGCCGATCGGCGGCGTGACCAGGAGCGCGGGATCGAGATCCGCGAGCGTCCCCGTGGTGGGCGGCGGCAGGTATTCGCGCTCCCGCGTCCAGACCCTGTGGAGGCGCTCCACGCGCCGCTGCACCTCCTCGCGCTCGGCGTCGGAGAGCCCGGCGTTGAGGAGCGCGGGCTGATCCGCGAAGCGGTACCAGCTGTAGGTGACCACGCTGCCGTCTCCAAGGCGGGCCTGGAAGGGTCCCGCCACCGGGCCCGGCTTCCTCCAGCAGCTCCCGGGTTCATCCGGCGTCAGATACGGGTCGCGCTCCGTGCCCTGCCGCCGCGGGAACTCCACGGCGGACAGGCCCGTCTCCGCCGGCACCTCCTCCGGGCGCACCACCATCCAGCGGGAGTGCCGGCCGCCCCGCTTCGTGAGGCGGTAGTACTGCGGAAGCGTGACGCGGTCTCGCTCCTCCGTCACCTGGTCCTTCTGCCATCGATAGCCATAGGTGGCGTCGTCGAACGCCACCGGCGCCGCGAACGCGTCCCACGCGAGCGGGGCCTTGGCCGCGCCCGCCGCCTCCTCCGGCCGGATCTCCCAGGTGGCCCCGCCGCCTCCCGTGAACGCATGGAGGGCCGCGGCGCCGGGATCGATCCGTCCCGGCGCCTCCGGGCCGCCCGCGAACCACGCCTGCACGGCGTCCCAGAGCGCGGCCTTCGAGTAGGAGGTGATCCGATGGACGAGCGGCGCATCGCCGCCGGCGGCCGCGGGGAAGAGGGTGGGGGCCACGCGGGCGTAGAGATCCCCCCGGGAGTCGCGGGAGACGAACGCGGGGATGTGCTGAGTCTCCATCTGCACGGCGCGGTTCG
Source organism: Phycisphaerales bacterium (assembly GCA_046350535.1). Lineage (GTDB taxonomy): Bacteria > Planctomycetota > Phycisphaerae > Phycisphaerales > SM1A02 > VGXK01. The sequence goes on along the minus strand of JAXMAG010000001.1, from coordinate 2,273,772 downwards.
GGTCCGCGCCGGCGGCGTCCAGCCCGCGGCCGGCCAGGTCCGGTCTCTCCGCGCCCGCGCGGGACCAGAAGCGCGGCAGGAAGAAGGCCACGGGCCCCTTGAAGTTGCCGCTGTTGAGGAAGAGGGTCCAGCAGTTGCCGCCGGTCGGGACGCCGCCGCCGGCGTTCGCGGAGGGTGCCACGAGCGGCAGCGGCAGGTAGCCGTAGCCGAGGAGTCCGCCGCACGTTCCCTGCTTGAGGTTCAGTCCGTCCGGCGGCCACAGCACCCACGGGCTCAGTTGGGCGATCGCGTAGTGGCCCAGCGGGTTGGACCAGTCCCGCCCCTTGCCGGCGCCGGGGCCGTTGGCCCACTCCGAGAAGTTGAGGGCCACGCCGCCCATGATGAACTTGGGCGTCTCCGTCGCGAAGCGCGTGTCGCGCCACCACCCGAGTCCTCCCTCCACGTCCGTGTACGCGTGCTCCGGCTTCGCACCCTCCCAGTGCGGAAACATCCACGTGCCGAAGAGGCCGCTCTGGAAGTCCTGCCCCGGGTAGTGGCGCTGGAGCGGCCATGCCGCCACGTACATGGAGAAGCCCCCGTCGAACCGGGCATCCACCTGCGCATGCGGGACCAGGAGGTATCCGGCCAGCTCCGCCTTCCACGGTCCGCCCGCGGGCCGCGGCAGCAGCGCCTCCGCGAACGCCCGCCCGATGGGCGCCATGATCCGCGCCGCACCCAGGTAGTGGTAGCCGCCGTTGCTCACGCCCTCCTCCAGGCGCTGCAGCTCCGCCGCGGAGAACGCCTTCCGGACCGCCTCCTCGCGGGCGGTGTGCTGCTCCTGCGGCGTGCGCGTGGCGCCCTTCTCCGCCTCGCGGTCCAGCGACGCCTCCACCTTCTCCATGCGCTCCTTGAGGTTCCCGAGGTCCTGATCCCAGAACGCCGCGGTCTGGACCGCCACCACGCTCCCCTGGAACTCCTCGAGCGACGCCGGCTTCATCTGGGCCGCCCGGAAGTGCCTCTGGGCCCCGCGCCGGCCCTCTGCATCCCCGCCGATCCCCATCACGCCGATCACGAACGGCATCTCCGGCGCGTCCAGGTCCCGCCGCACGTCGCGGATCAGGTGGCAGAGGAGGTCCGCGTAGCGATCGAAGCCGCCGGGTTTGTCGTGCTCCGGGTAGGCCCATCCATCGACCAGGTCGTTGAATCCCTGGAACCAGACGAAGCCAGCCAGCTCGTATCCCTGCGCGGGGTCGTAGCCCGGCACCACGCGCGGGATGTCCCGGAGCACGCGCCGCACGTGCGAGATCATGTGGCGGTAGTAGACGCCGCCGTTCTCGCGCATCGTGGCCGCCTCCTTCTCCGCGTCGAGGCCGCGCTCCTTCCATCGTTCGCGGAGGAAGTCGCTGATCTCCTCCTCCCCGGCGCTGGGCGGGCGGAAGTCCGTGTGCAGGTTGCGGCCGCCCCACGCGGTCTTGATGATCAGGATGGGCTGCTGGAGCGCCTGCTCCATGGTGAGCCCGAAGGTGAACTCCGGGCCGATGTTGGCGCCCTCCGCGCCGAAGGCCCCGAAGCCCGCGGTGAGAAGCCCCGTCTGCTCCTGCAGGTCGGAGTAGGCGTCGCCCAGGCAGCCGATGGAGGAGATCCACGTCTGCCGGCACACCGTCGGCGTTCCGTCCGGACCCTGCATCTGCGCACGCAGCGGCTCGAGCCGCGGATCCCCGGCCATGCTGCGGAAGGTGCGCACCTTCGCGTGGCCCTGCATGTTGGACTGCCCGGCCAGGATGAACACCTTGAGCGGGCGGGCCGGGGCGGGGGCGGGCGCGGGCGCGGGGGAGGGGGAGGGGGATGGGGACTGCGCGGCGCGGGCACGCGGCGCCAGCCACGCGGTGATCGCGAGCGCGGCCGCGAGCGCAAGCACGCCGGGGAGGTTCGCGCTCCATGAACTCCGGCAGGGCGCTGGTACGGTCATGGGCGTGGACTCCTCGGAACCGGTGGATGCTGCGGCGCCGCCGCGCGGAGCCGCTTCACCATGAAGACGTTGAAGTGCGTGGCCGTGTAGTCGCCGAACGCGCCGGACCACTCGAAGCCGTTCCGCAGGTACAGGGCGTGCGCGGCCGTGAACGCGTCGCCCGTGCCGGTCTCCAGGTGGAGGCTCTCGTAGCCGCGCTCCCGCGCCGTGCGGACGATGGCGTCCAGCACCGCCTGGCCCACCCCCTTCCTGAGGAACGCGGCCCGCGTCCGCATGGACTTCACCTCCCCCGCGGAGGGGCTCAGGGCCTTCAGGGCCCCGCAGCCGCAGAGCGCTCCGCCCATCCAGGCGGTCCAGAACGTGATCTCCGGCGCCCGCAGTCCCTCCACCGCCAGGGCGTGCACGTGACCGGCGGGGGAGTGGCCGTGCATCCCGGCCAGATGCTCCGCGACCAGCGCCTGCACCTGCGGCGAGGAGAGGTCGTCGACGCGGACGTGGATGTCGGCGGGAGCGTTCGTCAAGCGTGGACTCCGCCCCGGGCGCGCCCGGGCGTCACGCGCGGGCATCCTGCAGGTCGCTCCGGACCACGGAGTGCATGATGGCGTCTGCGGGGCCGCCGCGCACCATCACGCGCTGGCGGAGGATCCCCTCGCGGACGGCGCCCACCCGCTGCGCCACGCGCTGGCTCGGGACGTTGTCCACGGCCACCACGATCTCCAGGCGGTTGAGCGTGGTGTGGCGGAACGCCCACTGGATGGCCGCCCGCGCCGCCCCGGAGGCGTAGCCGCGCCCCGTGCAGGTGCTCCGCACCCAGTACCCAAGGTTCGCGAAACGGTCCGCGCTGTTGACGTGGTTGATCCCGCAGCCACCCACGATCCGGCCCGAGTCGTCCGTGATGCAGAACTCGTGGCATGCGCCGGACGCCCGGCCAGCGATGGTGGTCCGGATCCACGCGGTCGCGTCGTCCACCGAGTACCTGGGGTGGCACCACACCATCCAGCGGGAGACCTCCTCCATGGACTCCCGCACGGCGGCGTGGAGTTCCTCGGCGTCCGATTCCCTGAGCGGTCTGAGCGTGACGGTGGGGACCATGGCGTTGCGTTCGAGCCTACCCCACACCGATGGAGCCGCGGGCCCGAACCGCTGCCCGAGGAGGCTCACAGGCGCCCGCGGAGAGCTCCTGCGCCGCAACACGGAGGGTCGCCGCCGCCAGCGCCCACGGTCCGCCGTGGTTGTGGATCATCAGCGGTCCATCCGGCGCGCCTCCGCCTGCAGTGCGTTGGTCCGGGGGGCCGCAAGCTCGCCGCACTCTGGGCAACGGTTGGAGAGGAGCCCCCGCAGCGGATAGCCGCACGCGGCGCAGGCTGGCGCGTCCGTCGGCCGCGGAAGGTGGCTCCATCCCAGCGCGCCGCCGAGCGCCGGTGGCGTGAGCAGAAGGAGCGGCACGCCGAAGAGTGCCACCGCGGCGGGTGGGCCGGACGCCGCATGCGCCGCCGCCAGCAGCGCAAGGACGCCCCACACCACGAACAGGCCCGCCGTGGCCTGCGGGGTTCCTCGAAGCAGTGCCAGCCCCCACCGCAGGAGGATCGCCCCCACGATGAGCGCCACGATGGAAAGGGCCAGCGTCTCCCCGAAGGCGCGCATCACGACGGTTACCGTCGCGGCGAATCCCAGGGCAAGGAGGATGACGCCCACGAGGAGAACCTCCCCAGCGCCGAGGACGACCAGGAACGGGACGTGCGGGACGGAGCGATGGGTGCGCATGGCGAGGCTCCTGCCAATCCCTTCGCGGTGCGCGGGACCTCTGTTGCACCGGCGCCTCCCGCGCCGCCGAATCCCGGAACCGCGCCGTCGGCGCGGAGCGAATCACTCTGCGAATGCCGCGTCGCGGATCTGCGCGACGGATCGGGACGCCGGCTCGTCCGGCGGCCCCTCCCGGGACCGGAGCGCCACGCGGAAGGGGAACAGCTGGGCCGTCATCGCGCCGTGCTTCACTGCAGGGTCGGCGTTCTGGATGGCCTCCGTCACCCCGTGACGGCGGGCGCTCCGAACTGAAGCAGGTACCCGTTGTTGTCGTAGATCGCGAACTCGCGCATGCCGTAGTCGAAGGTCTCGATCCCGTAGCACACGCGTGCGTGCGCCTGGAGGCGGGCCCAGAGGCCATCGACGTCCTTCACCCGGAAATAGAGCGAGCCGGTGAAGCCAGGCGCCCGGTCGCCTTCGTGGGCGTTCGGGCCGGAGAGCATGAGTTCCGCAGGACCGCAGGCCATGCACGCCCAGCCCAGCGCCGGATCATGGGCCTTGCACTGGAAGCCAAGCACGTCCCGGTAGAACGCCACGCTGGCCGCGAGGTCCCAGGTTCGGAGCGTCGGCGTGAGTTGCTCGATCTCCACGATGGGCTCCATCTCCCGACGCGGGGCGTGCGGGGGCGACACGCAGGGAGGCGCGGCGGGCAAACCCCGGTCCGGACTCAGTGTCCGTTGCCGATCTTCGGCGGCGCCGAAGACTCGTCGCTGTCGCTGAAGAAGCCCTCATCGGTCGGAAGCAGCGGGACGTTGGCCTTCATCGCGTTCTCCACCAGGTAGAGGAGCGCGAGCGGCTTCGCCGCCTCCTTGCTGGCGGCCTCCAGGCGGGCCTGCATGGCCGCCACCTTGTCCGGGTGGGCGGCCGCCACGTTCTTCGTTTCGCACGGATCCTCTGCGAGGTTGTAGAGGTCCACGCTGCTGGGGAGCGTGGTGCGCCAGATGAGCTTCCAGTCTCCCTGCCGGACGGCGGCCCGGAACGGCTCCACGTTGTAGAGGACTTCCGTGCGCGGCGAGGGGGCGCCTTCGGCGATGGTCTTCCAGACGTTCACGCCGTCCAGCGGCTTGCACTTGGAGGTGGTGGCCCCGGCCAGCGCGGCGAACGTGGGATAGACGTCCACCGCATGGATGATCTCGTTCACGCGCTGCGGCTTGATGTGTCCGGGCCAGTTGGCGAACGCGGCGACGCGGCATCCACCCTCGAAGAGCGAGCCCTTGCCGCTGCGGTACGGCCCGTTGTCGCAGGGGAGCGTGATCTTGGAGACGTCCGCCATCTGGCCGCTGAAGCGCTTGTCCGTGGTGCCGCCGTTGTCGCTGTGGAAGAGGATCAGCGTGTTCCCGCGGAGGCCCTTCGCGTCCAGCGCGGCCACGACCTTCCCCACGTTCTCGTCCAGGCAGTCCACCATGGCCGCGTAGGTCCGTCGGGTGGAGTCCGGGATGCCGGCGTACTTGGCGACGTACGACTCCGGCGCCTGGTAGGGCGTGTGCGGTGCGTTGAAGGTCAGGTAGAGGTAGAAGGGCTTGTCCGCGCTCTGCCGGCCGATGAACCGGACCGCGTCGTCGCCAAGGAGGTTGGTGGTGTACCCCTCCTCCTTCACCGGCTCGTTGTTGCGGAACCAGTCCAGCACGCCGTGCTCATCGTGCGTGAAGTAGTCCAGCTCACCGATCATGGCGCCATACTGGTAGTCAAAGCCGCGCTGCCGAGGCCAGAACTTCCGGTCCGCGTGCCCCAGGTGCCACTTGCCGATGATGGCCGTTCCGTACCCGGCCTCGCCGAGGCACTGCGGCATCAGCCACTCGCTGGTGTCCAGGCCGTACGCGGCGGCGGTGGGGATCACGATCGTCTGCAGCCCGTAGCGGAACGGGTAGCGGCCGGTCATGAGCGCCGCCCGCGTCGGGGTGCACATCGGCTGCACGTAGAACTGCGTGAACGTGGCTCCCTCCGCGGCCAGGCGGTCCAGGTTGGGGGTCTTGATGTCCTTGCAGCCGTTGAAGCCCACGTCGCGGAAGCCGAGATCGTCCGCGACGATGTGCACGATGTTGGGTCCGCGGTCCGCCGCGTGTGCGGCGGCGGCCACCCACATGGCCAGCAGGAGTGCGACCCATCGGCGATGCATCGGGACGGTAATGACGGCGCTCATGGCGGTGATGGTATCACGCGGTGGCGCGGTCCCCGCCGTGGCGATCGTGGCCCGATGGGGCCCGCGAAGCCGCCGCTCTGCCGCACTCAGGACAGGTCGCGGGATCCGTGAGCTGGTAGCCGCAGCGCACGCACTGTCCTCGCCGGTGACGGAGCCACGCCCGCAGGCGGAGCGGTCCGAGGCGCAGCAGAAAGAGGAGTGCTCCATTCACCACGGCATCGCAACACAAGGTGCTCCAGATCGGGACACAGGGCGCGGGGTGGACGGAAAGGAACGACGGCACCGCATAGGTGGTGCGCGGGATGTCGTAGAAACCCAGGATGGGCCCGCTCCCGCGCAGGAACAGTTCGTGAGGCACGAGGGCCATGCAGGGCAGCGGGAACCCATAGGCCTCGAACTCGATCAGCCACCGCCCGCCCCCAGACGGCCAGGTGGCGGCAGCGCCGCGCCACCCAGCATGCCGCAGGAAGTCTCCCGAGCGCCATACGCGGTCGAAGACGCCCGGGGGCAGGTACGGGACGCCCTGCAACGTCGCCAGGGCTCCCAGGTCGATCTCATGGAGCGAGGCGCCTTCCGGTACCGCCTTGGTCTCGAACGGGAACCAGATCGCGATGGCCCACGCCGTGGCGACGGAGGCGGCGAAACCCAGGGCCAGGAAGGCAATGGCGAGGCCGAGGATGCGCTTCATGCGGGCACGCACGAGGATCCAATCATGGCGGCCGCCTGCTGTGGATCGTGGATGCCGTCGGCACGAGGCGATACGGCTCGTGTTCGAGGCGCCGCACCGCCCGCGCGATGGGCGCGGTGCTGGCGAAGAGGTTCAGCATGGCCCGGCGGCGCCACTCCGCGGTCAGGAACGGCCGCTTCACGCCGGCCACCGGCGAGCGGCCAGCACGCCACCGGGGTCGGGCTCCGCATACTCGGCCGTTGGCATGGGGAGCCATGCGTCCCGCTCATCGCAGCTCCTTTCGAACCACGACCTTCAGGCCGGACCAGACCTCCGTGACCGCACACACCTTGACATCCACGAAGCCGAGCGGGAGCGCCACCGCGCGGATCGTGTCCTCTGTGACTTCGGTCGGCACCTTGGAGGTCCGCTTGGGCCACGAGACCCAGATCACCGCGTCGGGCCTGAGCGTCCGTCGCAAGGACGCCAGATGCCTCCGCAGGTCCTTCTCCCTGGTGACGAACGCGTGGACCAGGTCGACTGTGCCGCTGGCCCGTGAGGCGAACCGCACCGATGGCGGCAGGGGCGCCACCAGCGCTCGATAGTCCTTGGGCGCGGCCACGAGAAGGACGTTCGAGCCCTCCTTGATGCCCAGTTTGCGGGCGAGCGGGGTTCCCGAGTAGCCGGCGGTCATGGAACGTGAAGTGACCTCATGTTAGGACCAGCGTCGAAACGGGCGGAGTGCTCGTCCCGGATTCCGGCGCCGCGCCGCGGACTCCGCTCCTCCGTGCTGGCGCTGCCGGCTCCAGCCGGCGTGGGGTCTCATGTCCGGGCGGCGGCAGGGAGGGGAGTCAGGATCCTCCCGCGGCCGGCGCTCCCGACCACAATCGGCGTATCGCCGGCCCCTTCCACATCCACAGGCCGGAGAGCACCAGGAGCGGCACGTATCCGTATCGGAAGAACGGAAGGTACTGCCGCGTCTCCTCGGGCGGACCATAGATGTACCCGAGCAGGGTGAGCCCGAAGATGATGTGGGCCCAGCGGAGGATCGCACGCTTGGTGGTGGGTTTCATGGCGAGATTCCGGTCCTGGCGTTGCCTTGTGCGGCCGCGGTCGCGATGTCCACCTGGTCCTTGGCGCGGGTCTCGCCCATCACGTTGGTCATCCTGGTCAGGAGCGGGGAGAGGAGCCTGGTGCCCAGGGCTTCCGGGCGGGTCGGGATCTCCGTCTCCAGTCGTGTGCCGGACCGCTCCGGTACGCAGTGGATTTCGAAGACGATGGTTGCCCCCATGGCGTAGCCCCGGAGAGAGTAGCGGCGCGGCGGTCACTCCTCCCGGAGGGCGAATCTAGGCCCCGTTGTACGCCCGTTCGAGCTCCGCCACGTCCAGCTTCACCATCGTCATCATGGCGTCCATGACGGCCTTCACCTTCCGCGGGTCCGGGTCACGGATGAGCTCGATGAAGCGCCTCGGGACGATCTGCCAGGAGAGTCCGAACGGGTCCTTGATCCAGCCGCATTGCGTGGGCGTCGCGCCCGCGTTGACGAGCCTCTCCCAGTACGCGTCCACCTCGGCCTGGTCCGCGCAGTCCACGTAGAGGGAGACCCCCTCGGAGAAGCTGAAGTACGAGCCGCCGTTGTATCCCATGAAGCGCTGTCCGCCCACCACGAACTCGGCCGCGCAGATGGGTCCGTCCGTGCCCGTCCGGGCCGCGTGGCGCAGTTCGGAGTTCGGGAACGTCGCGATGTAGAACGCGATCGCCTCCTCGAGCCGGTCGCTGAACATCAGGAAGGGGGTCACCTTGTTCATGGGGGAGGCTCGTTCGGACGCATCAGGGGTCATCGTAGCTCCGTCAAGATGGATCGCCGCGGGTTCAGGCCCGCGGCGGCGCGCACGGCGCCGGCGGATCCGAAGAACCCATGCCGTGCCCGCGGGGATGGCGAGCGAGACGGCGAGCAGGCTCGAGTCATGGAATAGGAGCGCACAGGTCACCATGCCTGGGCCCGGCCGGGCGGTGCTGCGCAGACTGCAGTACCAGGCGCCCGGCACCCCGATGAACCGGAAGCCCGTGCTGAACGTCCCGGGGTCGAGGTTGCGCTCGCCCGGGGAAGGGCGCGGGAAGGAGAGCCAGAAGCACTCCCCGCCCTGGTAGACGTCCATCCCGATCGTGAGGCGGCCCCCCGCGCTCGCCAGGAGCGCACCGCCCGCCGCGATGCCGAAGAGACGCGCGAGACGCGACGCAGGAATTGGGGTGAAGCCGGTCAACGGCAGCGCGAGCTTGAGGAAGAGGGCCGCCGGGCAGTGCGCATCCCCTTGGGGACCACGAAGATCACACCCTGCGAGCGCGTGACCAAAGACTGCTCCATCGTGATGGTGAGGTTCCCGGAAAGCACCAGGAAGAGCTCGCCTTCCAACGGCCGTGCGTCCTGCCGCACGCATGCGCAGCTGGAGCCGCAGGCCTCCGGTCCGAGTGTAGTGCCCACGAAATGCTGGCCGGAGTGCCGCGACGACCCGTCCGCTGGTCCTACGCGGCTGGTCAGCGTCGCGTGTTGACCACAAGTCTCAGGCCAGCATCGTGCTCGTGGAGCCTGCGGAGATGACCGTGTCGCGCGTCCCAGGCGCCAGAGCTCAGGTCGCGTTCCACGGCGCCGACGACCCGTTCGACGGCGTCGCGGTCCATGCGCGCGAAGCCCGAGGTCCCCTCGCGTGCCGAAGCGTCGAGGACGCGCTCCGGATGCGCCCAGAACGACATCAGCATCCAGTCGCACGTGTCACGCGGGACAGGCACACTCTCGATGCGCGTCGTCCCGCCGAGCCAACTGGCCAAACGGTCCATGCTCGGGAAGATCCGGCGGTCCAGTTCCGCCACCTCCCGCAGATAGTCCTTCATGAGCCACATCTCGCCGCTGACGTGTGGGTCGCAGGTCAGGATCACGACGGGACCCCTGGCCACTCGTCGGAGCTCCCGAACCCCTTCCTCCTGGTGCTGGTCCCAGTGATGCAGTGAGAGCACAGACATCGCCGCATCGGTGGCACCATCCCTGAGCGGGAGCCGATGCGCGTCGGCTCGAACAGCAGGCGCCAGGTCCCTGGGCCGTTGAGCGGCCATGACGTCGCTTGGCTCGAAAGCCACCACGTAGCGATCACGAGGTTCGTAGGAGCCCGTACCGGCGCCGACGTTCACCACGGACCTCGATCCACCTAGCGCGTCCGCGATGAGCCGGGCGAAGCGAGGCTCCTCGCGGCGCGTGGTCGAATATCTGTGTCCGATGCTGTCGTACCGAACGCTCATGTCGGGCCATCCTACGGTCGACCCGCAATGCGCTCCCGCAGACTCGCAACCTCGGCTGGACGACTCCGGCCCGGGCGCCGGCGATCAGCCTGTCCAGCCACCGATGATCAGCCCGAGATCGGCGCCGTCCACCGTGCCGTCGAAGTTCAAGTCGCCCAGGCCGGGCGTCGCCCAGTTCGCGATGACAAGCCCCAGGTCGGCACCGTCCACATGCCCGTCGCCGTTCAGGTCCGGCGACCCCGTGGGCGAGAAGAACGCGATGCGGACGTTGTCGATGCCGGTGTCCTGGAGAGCGCCGAGGGTGGACGAGAAGTTGACGTGTCCGATGGGCGTGCCGGAGATGATCCCGACGAAGCGCACCGTGCGAGCCGGAAGCGTGAGACTGCCGATCAGGTTGTTGCCGGTGTCGAAGACCTTCACGAACGCCGCTCCAAGGTTGTCCGACTGGGCGTCGAAGGCCAGAGCGGTGAGCGGAACGGTGGGAGTGACGTTGATGTCCTCGTCTCCATTCGCCGTAAGCCACTGAGGGCTGCCGAAAGGCGGATCGAAGTTCGCGACATATATGTTCGGACCGGGAGTCCCGGCGAAGCCCTGGAAGGTGAAGCCGTTCAGCGTCCAGGCGCCGGTGAGGATCTGGTCGACAGGCCAGAAGGGCTCCTCGAAGGTCACCTTGAGCACGTCTCCGCTGGTCACGGCGGCCCACTCCTCGTAGCTGGAAAGGAAGGCCACGGGGTACACTGGCGGGGCACCGTTCGCCAGGGCGAACACAGCGAGCACGCTGGTGATCATCATGGGAGTGACGCTACCAGACAGGCCGCCAATCGTGGCCTGAGAAGTCGGAATCTTGGCGCGGGATCGGCTGCCGCGGGGGGCCCACATCCTCGTCCACAATGGGGGCGGGCCGTGTCAGCCGTTCAGGGACGCACTGACGCTCCACTCGCAGGCCGCTGAAATCGTACTCGAATCCAGGGTGAAACAAAGGCCCGTCGACAAGGCTGGCGCGAACTCTCTCGCATCATGCACGGCACAGACATTCCCAGCCGTCGAGGTGGTACGCGATCAATCTCGAAGACCTGGTCGAGGCAGGCCACCCCCTGCGGCCAATCAAGCGCATGGTCGACCTGGCGCCTGCGCGCCTGAGCGCTTCCTTCGACGCCGCGTACTCCTCGGGCGAGCGGCCGAGCGTGCCCCCGGAGCGACTCCTGAAGGCGCTGCTGCTTCAGTGCCGCTTCACGATCCGGTCGGAGCGCGAACTCTGCCCTCGGATCCGCACCGATCTGCTCTTCCGCTGGTTCCTCGACATGCACCCGGACGAGGTGGTGTTCGATCCGACGGTCTTCACCCACAACCGCGATCGCCTGGATTCGCATGGGCTGACCCGCAAGTTCTTCGACGGCGTCGTGCGTCAGGCGATCGAGGCGGGTCTCGCGAGCGACGACCACTTCACGGTCGACGGCAGCCTGATCCAGAGCCACGCGTTGCTCGGGGAACGGGCCGGCCGACTTCAAGGGAGAGCGGCGAACCTCTGCCACTCGGTGCATGCGTTGACGGAGAACCGGCAGGGGCTCGTGCTGGCAGTGGATGTCGATGAACCCAACGGAACCGCCGAGCGGGAGAGCGCGCTTCGGATGGTGGATCGCCTGAAGCGTCGGCGCCGCGTGACGCCGACGACGCTCGGCGCGGACATGGGCTTCGAGGCTGGACCGTTCCTGCGTGCGCTCGAGTTGCGCGGGATCGTGCCGCATGTCGCGATTCGACCGGGTCGCATCACGAGGAAGGATGAGAGCGCGGACGCGCGTCGCCCGGCGCGGTATCGCGGGGGTCTCGCGGGATACTGCCGGAGCCAGCGGAAACGCAAGTTCGTCGAGGAGTACTTCGGCTGGGGCAAGTCGATCGGACCGATGCCGCTCCTCGACGACACCGCGAGAAGCGATGATCGATTGATCCCGTCGTGAGTTGTTGTCGGAACACGATCTCTCATCGTGGCGCCCCGTCAGGATGGCTTCTTCAGCAGCCTGCTAGGTTCCCGAGGCACATCCACGCGTCCCAATGGGCGCCCCGGTGATCCGGGAGCCTGATCGACCGCGCGATCGATGGCTCAAGGCCGTGGGCTTGAAAGCACGCGGCTGCCAAAGGGCGAAGGGCGTCGGCGTCCCCTGAGGCCGCACCGGCCAGCGGGCGCCAATGCGGCGAGTGGCCGCTGGGACGGAGTGTCAGTCGGCAGCCTACGCACAACCACACGTAGCGGAATCCCCGGAGGCGGTCCTGGCATGAACGTCATGCCCGTCCCGGCGCCACCAGTCAAGGCCGCCGATCAGCTCCTTTACTTGAAAGCCGAGCAGGAGCATCTTCAGAGCGCCCTTCGTAGAAGCGTTGCAGCCGATTCCATCGCAGTAGACCACGACCAACGCGTCCTTCGGGAGATTGGCGGTCGTCTCGACCGACATCGTGCGATGGGGGATGTTGATTGCGCCTGGAACATGCGCGCGTTGAAAGGACTCCGGGGACCGGGCGTCGATGACGATGATCCGCTCTCCGGATTCAAGCGCCATCTTGAGATCCCAGGAGTCCACCTCGTACGCCAGCTTCTCCTCGTAGTACCTGGCCTGCTCGCTCATTGATGTCGCCTCCTGTCCGTCCAACGTTGAGCTCAGCTGCAAGGACCCCCACAGGGACGCTCCCCGCGGCCTCGGGTCGGCGAATCAAGCTTACTGGAGCCGGAGGAACCGGCCCGCGGGTTCCTCGGACGGCATAGCCAGCCGACTCCCACGAGCGATACGGCGCGGTCGAAGCTCCTGGGCGACACGGGGAGTGTCACGGGGCCCTTGTCGACTGGAGCGCTTCGTTGGACAGCTCAATGGTCGACAGCTGGCATACTCCGTCAGCAAGCGCCGCACTCCGGGCAGCGCGGACCTGAGCCGCGCGGATGTCCACACAGCGCGCACTCGCCGCGGAGGACGCGATCCCGATGTCGTGCCTGGAGGATGAACACGAGCGCGCCGCCGATCAAAACGACGGGTAGTACGAGTCCTGCGAAGACTGCGGTGTTCAACGATACTCCGTTGCGAGCAAAGAGCCCGGGGCCGTTGGATCGCGTGTGCCATTCGCTGGCTGAGTCGCGTGGATCCGGCTGAAACCGAAACTGCGTGCCCCAGCCGAACAACCGCGGCGCAGTCGTCTGGCCGGAGGCTGGAACCCATTGGCAGAACTCAAGCGCAACGATCGCTGCGATGCCGAGGGCGACCATGACGATGAGTAGACGCGCGGATCGACTGAAGGGAATTGCCCGCGACACACGCATGCAGAATCCGGCTAACGTTGAGCTCAGCCGCAAAGCCCTCGCAGGGACGCTCCCCGCGGTGCCTGCGCTGCGGGTCAAGCGTACAGGAACCGGCAACAGCGGTCCACCGGTTCAAACCCCTGGATCTGGGCGTTGGCGGCCTGGAGGCGTGATCCTTGAGGGTCCCAGGCGACACGACAAGGGTCGTGGCGCCCTTGTCAGCTCCAGCGTTCGTTGGATGGACCTCCCAGGGCGGCACGAGCGAGAAGGCTCTGCAGTGCAATCCGACGCTGGCGTCTGGTCGCTGTCGACGATAGCACGACTGTCGCCGCAGACGGCTCGCCGCCAGCGCGGATCAGCCTGGAGATGCGATGCGCCTGGGCGAGCGTAAGCGGAACATCCAAGGTGAGGTTCGCCAGGCACGACATCGCGAGTGAGCGGCCCCAACGCCAGTAGACCAAGGATGCGATGAGAGCGCCAAGAAGCAGCGGTACAGCGGCAAGAGGCGAGATGTGCGTGTCCTGGAGTGAGTGTCGCAGGGCGTGCCGCAGCAGCATGGTGGGAGGGATCAGCACGGCGACCGCCGCGAAGTAGAGCACACAGGCGTTGAGTCGACACCAGCTGCGGAACGAGAGCCCAGGAGTGGGCCATGAACGAGGGGGGGTAGCTAGGCGGCTGACGGCGAGAACAGCCGCTCCGAGCGCGCCGACGAGGAATGCGACCGCTGGGCCGACCCATAGAACCATGCCGCGAACGCGAGCATCCGTCGCAGGTTCGCGCGTGTAGGCCATTTGCATCAGGCAAGCAATGGCACCGAGGAGACAACCGGCCGTCATGAGGACGTAGCAGACGGGTACAAGTCGTCGGCCAAGTCGCGGAGGATGCTGGGATGGGCTGAGTGTCGCCGGATCGTCCGGGTGAAAGCTGCGGCCGCACTGGCTCACGCAGTGGATCCTAGCTCCGGTTGACACCCGCGGTGGGCCGGAGTGTCAACTCGAAGACGAGGCGCTCGAGGGGGCCTTTGGCAGCTGCAGCGAATCGTTCGGCATCCTCCTGCCCTGCGGCCGCGGCCGCTGTGCCTCCGCGCAGCACGGAGGGATGAGCAGCTTGCCGGCTCTCTCTGGATGCTGGAGCTAGCTCGGCGGGGCGAGCTCCGCGCCGCAGCTCCAGCAGATCTCGAACGTAGCCGGCACGATCTCGTGGCACTTGGGGCAGGAGACGTCTGCTGCAGGTGCGGACAGTGTGTGCCCGCACTCTGGGCATGTCGAGACGCCCTGGTGGCCTTGCACGTCGTACTTGCAGCGCGGACACTTGTCGACCTCCGTGAGCGCATTGATCTGCTCAAGAATCTCAGCGGCCTGCCGAAGGCGTTGCGGATCGTCGATCCACACGGACATCGAGGTCATTCCGCCGAAGTAGAGGTCCCCTACGGTGTGCTCGCGGACGCACGTTGCCGCGATCTGCGCGTCCTCAAGGCGCTGCATGAGCAACTCAAGCGCTGGGCCCTCGCTGATGACTGCGAGCTTGTGCAAGGTATGCCTAACGACCCAAGCTCAGCGACCCGGCGCAGGGGACGTAACGATGGCAACCGCGACGCTCCGGCCAGGTTCGCTGCAGCGTATGGTTAGGCGTTGCGGTCACACTTCGAGCAGTCGTTTGAGTGTGGCCAGCTCCTGATCGACGAGCGCGGTCTGCTGGTCGAAAACGTCGTCGGAAAACACCGGCGGCTGAAAGAAGGTAATCGTGAAAAGGGAGCCGGAACCGTTGGGGACGACGCGGGCCGGAACTGTCCACTGCGCCTCGGGGCTGTGAAAGTCGTGGTCGAGCGTGCCAGAAGACTTGTCGGGGCGAATGCGAAGCCTGGCAGCGCCATTGGGCGTCTGCATCTGCCACCAGCCGTCCTCGGCTGGTGAAACGGAGAGCACGTTGACGACGGCCCAGCGAGGCCAGTTGGCCGCATCGGCGAGAAAGGAGAAAACTCGCTCAACTGGCGCTTGGATGGAGACAGACTTGGTGATGTTGCGGAGAATCATTCGTGTTAGTCGAGTTAGGTGTCGACTGAATGGCTGTCGTGTCAGTGTGCGTGAGCGACGTTTAACGGTGAGCTCAGCTGCAATGGCCCCTGGCGACCACCCAGGTCGCCGGTTCGGGGCCGCACGCCATGGTAGTGGAGGCGGGAGCCGCGGTCCATGCTCCGCACCGCGCCCGAAGCTCACGCCCGATCGGCACCACGCGGCTCACGGGGCCATTGTCAGCTGCAGCGTGGCGTTAGGAAGGCCGGTGTTGACTCGCGTAGTACTGGAGTTATACTTGGGCCATGATGCGACACGTCACGGTGCGGAAGGTCGGCGGGTCTCTTGGGGCGACCCTTCCCAAGGAAGTCGTGGATCGCTTTCATGTCGAGGCGGGCGACAAGCTCGTCGTCGTGGCGACCCCGGACGGCATTCTGCTCACACCCTACGACGCGGATACGCAGCTCGCGGTGGCCAGCGCGGCCAAGGCTGCGCGAAAGTACCGACACGCCCTACGGCAGCTGGCCAAGTAGGCGCGCCTCCATGCGGGAGCCGCGATGGGTGCCGCGCCGGGCGATCGAGGTGATTCACCAAGAGCAACTCGAGGAGCACGGGGGGCTTCCCGGGATCCGCGATGACAGCGCTCTGGAGTCGGCCTTGGGTCGGCCTCGCAACAAGTGGGTCTACAGCAAGACCTCGAGTATGGCGGTGCTCGCGGCGGCATATGGATTCGGGATTGCCAGGAACCACCCCTTCCACGACGGCAACAAGCGGACCGCGTTTCTGGCGATGGCTGCGTTCCTAGGACTCAATGGCTACGAGATCGAGACGAGCGAGGCGGACGTCGTGACGACGATCGTTGCACTGGCCGCAGGAGAGATGAGCGAAGCACGTCTCGCGACCTGGGTAGGCAAGGCCATGATCAAACGCAAACGCGGCTCTTCCTAACGTTGAGCTCAGCTGCAAGGGCCCCGTCGCGGGGCCCGCGACAGCTGACCCGTTCCTGCTGACCAGTGACAGCATATACCCCGTGTCATGGGGCCCTTGGCAGCTGGAGCGCCGCGTTAAACGGAAGCAAACATGCCACACTCCGGGCAAGTCGAGGTCTGACCCAAGGTGTAACCACAGGATGGGCAGCATCCCCGTGTGCGCCGCAGCAAGGCCCGAAGGCGGAACCAACCAGCCCAGAAAGCAAGGAACACGCCCGCTGTGATTGTTGTGTTGGCTGCAAATCCAAAGAGAAGCGGACGAATCGGTAGGGCCATGGCTGGATCACGAAAATCTCTCGGCTGCCGCCAAAGTAGCGCGCCTTCAAGGGTGCGGACGTGCCCGTACTCTGTCCCATCTCGCGTGAAGTCATAGTGCACGGTTTCGGTCCACCCCAACGCAGGGAAGGGAAACCCAGACTGTCGGCGCCACATCTGTATGTACCGCCGATCACTTGAGGGTGACTCCGGCTTGGCCGCACCCCATGGTGACGCCGCGGTGACCCAGGCTTGCCGGACCCCGAATCCGAAGGACTCAAGGGCAAAGTTGATGGACCATGGATTCTCTGGAGGTGACGGCGCGTTGCGGTGAAACCAGCCTATGAGGACAGGATCCATGAAAGTGCCGTGCGCAGAGGTTGACGCGACGCGATCGAAGGCCCACGAACTGGCGATCGTACAGATGCAAGCGAGGACAACGACACAAGCAAGCAGCACTCGAGTTCGTTTCACCGTCTGCTGTCCGCCTAACGTCGAGCTCAGCCGCATTAGCCCCCACAGGGAACCTCCCCGCGGTCCACGGGCCGTGGATGAGCTTACTGGCACCGGGAGGGCGGGTCTAGAAGTGGTTTCAAAACCCGCCCTGCGCAAAGTTGCGCCATCGCTGGACTTGCGATATATGGAGCGCCCGAAAGGGGTCTCCGATGGCCAAGGACGACTGGGAACTCACGGACGAGCAATGGGCGCGAATCGAGCCACTCCTGCCCAAGCCGAAGGCGGGCAGGCGTGGCGGACGGCCTCGTGCGGACAGCCGTGCCTGCTTCGAGGGCATTCTCTGGGTGCTGAGAAGCGGGGCGCGGTGGAAGGACATGCCCGATCGGTTTCCGTCGTCCGCGACATGCTGGCGACGGCTGCGTGACTGGGAGGAGGCCGATGTCTGGCTCACCATCTGGCGCAAGTTCCTTGGTGACCTCGATGCCGAGGGCCGACTTGACTGGGAAGAGTTCTTCGTCGATGCGAGCTTCGCACCGGCGAAAAAAGGGGGCTCTGCATCGGCCCTACCAAACGCGGGAAGGGTACGAAGTGGATGGTGGTGGGAAGCGGCGAGGGTCTGCCTGTGGGAGTTCACCTCGACTCGGCCTCGCCGGCGGAAGTGAACCTGGTGTTCAAGGCGCTGAAGAATGTGCGGGTCCCGAGACGACGCGGCAGGCCACGCACGAATCCGAAGCGGCTCATCGCCGACCGCGGCTACGACTCGGAGCTCATCCGTCGCCTGCTCAGGAACCAGCGCACGGAACCGATCATTCCGTACCGCCGAAGCGTGAAGGAGCGGCGCTACGACGACGGACGCAAGCTGAGGCGGTACCGCAAGCGATGGAAGATCGAACGTCTGATCGCCTGGCTCGCGAACTTCCGGCGGCTCGTGGTCCGCTACGATCGCAACATCCTGATGTATCAAGGCTTCCTCCACCCTGCCTGCCTCATTATCACGCTCCGGCAGTTTTGAAACCGCTTCTAGCGTTTTCGGACCTCCGTATCTTCCCTTATGGCCTGCTCGCGGTACTCCTCCGCCAGCCGGCCAAGCAAAGCCGACGTGCGCGGATGACTGACTGCCAGCGCGCGCTGCCATGTTTCGTACTGCGCCGCGAGTTGGCGTTCTTGCGCGCCGCCGTCACCTGGCGCGCGCGACGTCATACCCCGGAGATTCTGCTTGCCGACCACGAATCCGTCTACCAGTGGCTCGGAGGCATACCGGTCAAGGACGTGACGAACGGACTCGTGGGGCCAGACCCCGTCGGTTCCGGCAGGCGAGCTTGCCAGAGCTTTTCCAACGTGATCGTCAACGATCCCTGAGTGACGTCTTTCAGCAGCCAGTTTGCGTACCTGTTCAACGATCGCCGCAAGCTCTTCGGGCGACGGCATGGCGTGCGGGGGAGTACCCGCGAACGGTTTCCAGTCATGAAGTATGCGCCATGCCTGCGTCGCCGCTGCCCGTTCACTCTCGGAGGGCTCTGGTCGACCTTCTCGGGATTCGCCTTCTGGGATGTATATGAGCGCGATCAGCTGCAGCAGTAGTTCGGGATCGGAAATCAGGTGCTGGAATATGACGAGGTCGTGTTGAGCCTGATGCTCCAGCACCCCGAAATACATCCACTCGAGGTGCATCAGTTCGCCGAGCTCAAGGCGCTTCGAATCCGCGAGCGCCTTGATGAGCCGGGCGATATCGTACGCGACGCGCTGGGCGTGATTTGGGTTGGCGTTCGCTTCGGCGACTCCCGCATTGAGGGCATCCAGCACAAGCCGTGCGTCTCCGTCACCCGCAAGCCAGCCATTCTCCGTATTTGCAGCCAATAGATCGATCGCCGCCAAGGCCCGCCCTACGGAGAGGAGATTTCTTGCTGCTCGCTCAGCCTCGCGCGGACGACCGAAGAGATGAAGGTAGGCATCCTTCCAGAAGAATTCACGGCAGAGCGGGCCAGCCGCGTCGGCGGCATCCCAAATCTCCGGCGAGGCGGGCAGTCCCTGAAGCATCGTTGCTGCGGCTTGCTCGGATATGAAATCCAGGCTCTCTTTCGAACACCATTGGCGCAAGAATGTTCCGGGTTCAGCCTCGTAACACGCATTGGAAAAGCCGCGCGCGAGATTCCGCTCTCGCTCTTCCGCGCTCGTGGCGCAGCGGCGCAGCAAGCCGGGCGCGATTGCTTCCGCCAGGGAGCTGCGCCCTAGCCGGTAGCCCAGCATCGCGTGGTTTTCAAAGCGCGGGAGAGCGGCAACCAGCACGTCCAGGTGCAACTTAGCGAGCACTTCTGCCGCCTGAGCCTGCGCCTCACTGGTCTTGTCCTGCTCTTCGCGCCAACCGGGCGCAACATCTGTCGGTCGCGCGACGTTAAAGCAGAAGAGCCATGCGAACAGATCGATCGGGTCTTCGGGTAAGAGCGACGCGTAGAGCGCTTCCAGGCGGTCAAGCGTCGGCCTCGGATACACCCATTCGACCTTTTCCCTTCCGCTGAACTGGTTGTGGTGATGCAGGAGCCTGCGGAGTAGCTTCCAGAACAACAGTCGATCGTTGCCATCGGCTTGCCGTGCGAACTCCTCGGCCCCACTCAGAACGCGCTCCTTGAGAGGGGGCATAAAGGAATTCAAACTAGACAGGAGGAAGTGCCAACGATTCGGATCGTTGTCGGCAAGTTCAAGGAGCCGTTCTGAAATATCCTGGATCTCTGCCCAGTAATCTGTTCGAAGCACAGGCTTTCGTTCCGCCTCCGGCCCCCAGCCGCGCAGCTTTGGTCGTGCGCCGGGCGATACGATGGTCGTCTGTGTGGGCATCAGGGCCTTGCCAAGGTTCCACCCCTCGTTCGGGAAACGCTGTGTGATTAGAGAAAGAAGCGTCTTACGCTCAGAAGCTGTCGCGCTACACTGAGGTTGCCACGGCAGAAGCATCTCCGTCAGCGAGGAGTGGGGGCGGTTGGCCCAATGGCCCCCCGGATCCCGCTCGGCAAGTGCTGCGAGAATGAGCACTACACGGCCCACATGTTCCGGCGCCCAAGCAAGCAGTTCCAACGCCCACAGGAGATCTGCGTGAAGACAGGCGCCCTGGTTCCCTTCGTCTTCGAATAGTTCAAGTACCGGGGGTTCCGCCTGTTCCAGATCAGTTTCGAGGGCGGTCAAGAACTGGTCCGGTGCAGCCTCTGCAAGTTCTCGTAACTCTCCTCGAATGCGTCGCCAAAAACCCGCCTCTCCACGCCTTTCGAACAAACGATGGGAAGCGCTATCGATCCAGCTCTGAGGCCGCCGACCGGCGTAACAAGCAGAATCATCTCGACCAAGCACTGCGGCGTGCAGCAACCCACCAACGAGCCCATCTCGCAGATGGCCCGAGTGCGCGCGGCGCTTGCCGTGAACGTTCGCCATCCACCGCTCCTCGGGCGGGAGGTCAAAGCGCGGATCGGGCTCTAAGAGAACGTCATCCGCAGACTGCAGGAACGCCTTCACCTGGCGCGTCGTGAGTGATCGTTCCAATAGCTTCCATGCCGTCGGCCGTCCATACACCTTCCACACCGTTCCGGCACAGTTGATCAGTGGTGAGGGTCCGGACTGGAACGGCGTCACCGCACGCACAAATTGCTCGTACTCAACGCCAGCGATCGCTGAAACTATGGCCTTGTCAGTCTCGTATGATTCGTCCCATTCTCCGATGAGAATTGCCGTAGCTACGGTCACTCCTACGGCAGGGGCTGCCCATTCAGGCTCCGCTGGTGCGATAGGGAGCAAAGTGTGACGCACGCGTTCGAGGTATCCCCCTGCCTCCTGGCAACGTTCATACGCGTCGTTGCGGTCCAATCCCTGCTCGGCGAGATACTCAACGAGTGCCGAAACGGGCTGCGCGCCGAGTTCTATGGCATTTCCGGCTCTGCCGCTGCGGTTCGCGCTTACTTTGATGAGGTGATGTTGGTTGGCAGCCTTCGGAAGGTCGCCGGAGGCGACGATGATCAGCGGACGGTCTGAAACGGCGATGGCGCGAAGACCAGCGCTTGAGTCAACCCAGATCGCACGAGCCCACAAAGAATCACGCTTGTCCTCAGACAAGGACTCGATGCACGCGCCTACAAACGCCGCTGCCTCAGCAACAGTCGTTGCCGATATCTCGGCCACGAGTGGTGGCCCCTGTAGAAGGGCAAGGATCTTCGCTCGCTCGAGATCGCGCGCAACGAGAAGACCTGACAGATCGAGCGCAGGCTTGGTTGCGTTCTTAAAATCGTCGCGCACCGCCTCCAATGAGCGCGCATCTGGCGGCATGCTTCCCACCACCGGTGCGAGCCAGGCCGCGACGGCTGGGGCTCTCTCCAGCCACTGCGCGAGGATTTCTGCATCGAAGGCAATGACATCTTTCCACTTGCCTTCTGCGCGCCTCTCCGTCACCCAGGCGTCCCTACCGGGCCAGCGGCGCGGTGTTACAAAAACGAATGTGGCCTGAATCGGATCGACGCCGAGGGGATTGTCCGTTCGCTTGACGTAGTCCTCGTTCGCCTTGGCCCGAGGGTCGTGACCCGTGCCGAGTTCCCAGGTCGAAAACCCGGCTGGAACAAAAGGAGAGGTCTCTTCCGCGAGCACCTTCCCGTCCCATCCAGCTAGACGCACAGCTTCATCAGCTGGAAAATCAACGTGCCTTAGTCCGCGTGCCGTTGCGTGGACGAGTAGCCGAACTAGTCGGGGAAATTCCGGCGCCGCTGTAATGCGCGTAGCCCACCGGTCAAGGTCGTCTGCTCGAATTAGCCCGATCATGTCCTCGATTTCTTACTTTCTCTTGAAGGCTCTGACAGGATCCACACCCTCGCTGTTGATGCCCAACGTTGAGCTCAGCTGCAAGGGCCCCGTCGCGGGGTCCGCGACTGCTGAGCTCCGACCGCTGACAAGCGGCAGCATACACCCCGTGTCATGGGGCCCTTGGCAGCTGGAGCGCCTCGTTAGGCAGGCCATGCGAGCACGTGGATCATGCGATCGGAGCGACGTCAAAACGCTCGGCAAGAACGAGGAAGTGCCCAAGCTGCGCAAGGGACGGCGCGACACCATTAGGGTCGGACGAGAAGTCACGCTTTGGCTTGTACGTCCGCACGAGGCTAGGTAATACTCCGTTCGCTTGTAGAACGGGAATATAGACCTCCAGCACGAATTCCGGCCCAGCCGCCAGCTGCCCGAAGCCACCCTCAAGTAGCTCCTGGAGCTGCACCATGCCAAGATATCGCTCGAAGGGAATCCAAGGGCGGAATGCGTGCTGGTGCGCGGTGAAGAGCTGGCCGATCACAAGCGAGGCCGAGCGAGGTGCTCCTCTGAAATAGAGATCTGCGCGCCAATCTGTGTGTTGACGGGATAGCGGATGATCGTGGTCGAAGACTTTGAGATCAGGACCCGTGTCGGTTGTGCGCGAGTGCCACACTCCGCGGCAGACGACGCGCCAATTGGGTTGTTCCAGAATGATGCCTTGCGGGTCGAGCTTGAGTTCAACGACGGCGTCGGGACCTTGGAGTTCGTATGACACCGCACGTGCAACCAAGTTGTCGAGGTCGTCGCCCTCGAGGAGCGCATTCAATGGGCCTAGCATGGGTAGGCTCTGCCTAACGTTGCGTTCTGCTGCACGTCAGTGCGGCAGGGAGCGAACGCTCCCGCAGAGATGGTAGCCCGCACTGATGTGGCAGCAGGAACGCTCAGTTAGATGGTCTCGCGCGCGAGCACTGCGGCGTCCGAGTCCGCCTGCGAGGCAAATGGCCAGTACATGAGGGGATCTCCCGCCGCTGGCACCTCACGCCTCCGGCGGCGAAGCGGGCTTGACGAGAACCACCAGGCCGCGACCGCGACCCCAAAGACCGGCGCGGCCCACAGCGGCGAGATCGCGAGGATCACCGCGGTCGCCGGGACACAGATCGCAGTCACGCCAAGGAGGCAGCCGTCTCCCCAATCCGTAGGGCGTGCTCGGTTCGGAAGCCTCGCGGTTAGCGGGGTGGAGGTCCGCAGAAAGAGCACCCAACGCGCGACATGTGTGAGAACGGATGGTGGCAGCGCGCGCCGACCGCGTAGCCGATAGGACCAGAGGTCGCTGTAAAAGCTGTCTGCGGCGAGGTAGATCGCGTCCACCGCGGGATCCGAGGAGCCAAGTGCAAGCTCCTGTGCCTGCGCAGCGAACTTGTCCGTTGTCAGCTCGCCCGCCACAAGACGCTCGATGAGCTCGGCAAGCTGCCGACGGGCGGCGTTGTCGACGGGGCTCTCGGGGACGTTCGTCCGGACTTGATCCATCTAACGTTGATTGGACCGGTCGGGAGGGGGATGAGGTCGTGCAAGTTCGCTGCTGCGGGCGGTTGGCCTCCACGCGCAACTGCCAGCGTGGGCATGATATCCGCTCATCGTGGTGTGCGAGGCTGCGTGTTAGGCTGATCTGCCTCCGGCGCAGGCGATGACCGCTGCTCAGCGGCCCGCCGCGGCGCGCCCCCGGCTCCAATCCCGCCGCAGCCGTTCGCCACGGCCGCCCGCTGGGCTACAGCCGATCGATGGGGCTCTTCACGCCTGCAGGCCCCAGCTTCAGCACGTGGGTGTAGATCATGGTGGTGCGCACGTCCGCGTGCCCCATCAGCTCCTGGATCGTTCGGATGTCGTGGCCGGCCTCCAGGAGATGGGTGGCAAAGGAGTGGCGCAAGGTGTGGCAGGTGACCCGCTTCTGGAGGCCGGACTGCAGGGTCGCTTCGTGGACGGCCCGCTGAAGGATGGAGGCATCCATATGGTGCCGTCCCTCCTCCCCGGTGGCGGTGTTCTGCCAGCGCCGGGCCTGGGGAAACACCCACTGCCAGCACCACGCCCTGCTCGCATTGGGGAACTTCAGCGCCAGCGCGTGGGGAAGAGGCACCGCGCCCCAGCCCTCCCGCAGATCGCGCGCGTGCAGCGACTGAACCCTGGCCAGATGCGCCTTCACGGCCTCCGCCAGCGTGGCAGGAAGCATCGTGACCCGATCCTTTGACCCCTTTCCCTCCCGAACCGTAATCGCGCCTCGTCCCGGGTCCACGTCCTTCACGCGCAGCGTGAGGCACTCGTGCAGCCTGAGTCCTGCGCCGTAGAGGAGCGATGCGGCCAGTCCGCGTGCCCCGGACATGTGCGACAGCAGCGTCCGGACCTCCTCGCGGGAGAGCACTGCGGGAACGCGGAGCGTGCGCTTGGCCCGCACCAGATGGCGCAGCTCCCCGATGGGCTGCTCCAGCACGTGCCGGTAGAGGAACAGGAGCGCCGCGAGCGCCTGGTTCTGCGTGGACGCGGAGACGCCCCGGTCCGTGGCAAGCCAGGAGAGGAACTCGTTGATCTCCGCTTCCGCCATCTCCGCGGGGTGCCGCATCCTGTGGTATCGCAGGAAGCGCAGCACCCATTCGGAGTAGGCCGCCTCCGTGCGAACGGAATAGTGCCGCATCTGGAGCGCACGCCGCAAGCGGTCCATGAGCCGCATGCCCGGCGGCGGGGGATCCGGTGGTGTCATGGCCGTAGCTTGGCCGCACCCAGGGCCCCGGCACCGATCTGCGGCCTTTCCTCAGCCGGCTCCGGCCGCGCCCGCCGCGCCCCCGGCTCCGGCCGCGCCCGCCGCTCCGGCTGCGTCCTCCACGCCGACCACCGCCAGCCCCAGCCGATCCGCGGCGGCCAGCACGGCCGGCTTGTCCACCAGGATCACCCGTCCCGCGCCCAGCGCCAGACAGCGGGCCCCGCAGCGCACCAGCCGCTCCACCGTCTGCACGCCCACGGTGGGCACGTCCGCGCGGCGGTCGTGGGCCTGCTTCGCGGTCTTGAGCAGCGTCCACCCGCGGGAGCGGCAGAGTTGTCCGGCCCGCTCGATCAGGGCGTCCGTCCCCTCCACGGCCTCCACGGCCAGGACGTCGCGTTCGCGCACCGCAAGGCTCTGCCCGATGTCCAGCTCCACCACCTGCGAGAGGAGCGCCCATCCGAACCGGACGTCCGCCTGCGCCTCCGCGCCCGGCTGCACGCGACCCATGGCCCCGGAGGTGGCCATGTGGTCCTGGATGTAGGTGGTGGAGTCGATGAGGCTCACTCCGGCGCTCGCCAGTTCTTCCGCCACCGCGGCCAGCAGTGCGTGGTTGCGGCGGTCGTGACGCAGCCGACGGTACCAGAGCCGGGCCGCCCGCAGGTCCGGCAGCTGGCGGAAGAGCCTCCACGGGTCGTGCATCCGCACCTTGGCCACCCGTCCCACCATGATGGCCTCCCGCACGCCGTGGCGGCGGAGGAGCCGGATCCACCGCCCCAGCTGCACCACGCCCGCGGTGTGGAAGACCGTGACGGCCCCGGGCAGCGCCGGGTCGAACTGCTCCCGCAGTCCCACGGCCACCACCGGCCGCCCGGCCGCCGCGGCCCCGGCCGCAACCAGGAGCGGCAACTGTCCACCGCCCGCGATCAGCCCGAGTGGCTCCGCCATGCGACGCTCATTGAAGCAGAAGCGGCCCGCGCAGGGGAGCCGGAGGCGGCCTCATCCGCGGCCCATCGGCAGGAAGCGGTCCGGGTCGTACCCCGCGTCGCCGGCGCCGGGGCCTCCAGCGGCCAGCGTCGCCGCCTCCTGCAGCACCAGCTCCAGCACCCGCGCGGGATCGCCGGCCACGTGCAGCAGGTCCCGCACCGCCTGCTTCACGAAACGATGCTCCACGCCGTGATCGATGAGCGTCAGGAGCGGGTCGTAGTAGCCGTGATCGTTCACGATCCCGATGGGCTTGTGGTGATCCCCGATCTGCCGGCCCACCAGGATCTCGAAGAACTCCTCGTAGGTCCCAAGACCGCCGGGCAGCACCACGAACGCCGCGCCGCGCTCCGCGAGGATCCGCTTGCGTTCGCGCATGGTGTCCACCACCACCAGCTCGTCGCATTGGTCCCAGCCCTGCTCGAGTCCCAGCAGCTTGCGCGTGATGATGCCCTCCACGCGGCCGCCCGCCTCCCGCACCGCGCGGGCCACCACGCCCATCAGGCCGATGCGGCCGCCGCCGTAGACGAGCGTGAGACGGCGCTCACCCAGGGCGCGCCCCAGCCGCTCCGCCGCGGTCCGGAAGTGGGGCTCGATATGCGGGGAGCTGGCGCAGTAGACGGTGATGGCGGCAGGGGTCATGCGAACGTCCGGCTGGCGCGGCCACGGCGCCGCCGATACGATACGGCACCATGACCACGGCGGTGCTGGCGCTCCTGGCGGTGGGGTTGGCCTGCTCCCTTCCGCTCACCGCCATCCTGGTGCGCGTGGGAGCGCGGCTGGGGGCGCTGGACTCCGCGGGAGCGTCCGGACACGTGAAGGCCCTGCGTCCGGTCCCGAACATCGGTGGCGTGGCCATCGCGGCGGCCCTATGGATCCCGCTCTCCCTTGGCCTGGCCGCGGAGTGGCTGGGCCTGGCGCCGCGGGCCGCGTCCCTCGTCCCTCAGCTTCAGCCGCTCCTTCCGCGGCTGGCGGAGAGCGCGCCCTTCGGCGCCGCGTTCCTCGGCGGTCTCCTGGTGCTGCACGTCCTGGGCCTGGTGGACGATCGTCGCGGCCTCGGCCCGCTCCCGAAGCTGCTCGTCCAGGCGGCGGTGGCGCTCGTGCTGGCGGTGGGGTTCGACGTCCGCCTCCTGCACCTCCTGGACGCGTGGGGACCGGCGGGCCACGCTGCCTCCGTGCTGCTCACGGTGCTCTGGATCGTGGCGGTGGTGAACGCCATGAACTTCATGGACAACATGGATGGACTGGCCGGCGGCGTGGGATGCATCGCGGCGCTCCTCCTGATGACGGCCACCATCCTGGTGAAGCAGTGGTTCATCGCGGGGACGCTGGCCCTCCTGGCCGGCGGGCTGCTGGGCTTCCTGGCCTTCAACGCCCCGCTGCGCCGGCCGGCGCGGATCTTCATGGGAGACGGCGGCTCGCTGGTGGTGGGCTGGGTGCTGGCGGTGATGACGGTGCGCACCACCTTCACGGCGCCCTCGGAGGATGGATATGCGCTCGGCACCGCGTGGTACGGCGTGCTGATGCCGCTCGTGATCCTGGCGGTGCCGCTCTACGACATGGTGGCCGTCTCCGCCATCCGCATCCGGCAGGGGCGCAGTCCGTTCGTGGGGGATCAGCAGCATCTGTCGCACCGCCTGGTGGAGCGCGGCCTCAGTCGGCGCGGCGCCGTGATGGTCATCTGGGCCCTGGCATTCATCACCGGCGTGGGTGGCGTCAGCCTGGGCACGCTGGCACCGTGGCAGGCGGCGCTCGTGGGAGTGCAGACGCTTGCGGTGCTCCTGGTCCTCGGGCTCCTGGAAGGACGGATGCCGCGGTGAGGCCACGCGGGGATTGGCTGGGCGGCCTGGGCCTGCTCCTCCCGCTGGCCTGCTGCACCCGGCTCTTCATCCCGTTTGCGCCGCGCGTGCGATTCGACGCGGACCCCTGGGTGGACCCCGCGCCCTTCCCCGGTGGCGGCCCCGCCCTCAGCCTGGCGCTGGACGCCGCGGCCGCGCTCGGGACCACGGCGCTCCTGGTCTCCGCGGTGCTGCGCAGCCAATCCGAGGAGGAGCGCCCGCCCGCACCCGCGGCCCCCGCCCGCCGGGCCGTGCTGGCCGGCCTCCTGGCGCTGCTGCCCGCGCTCCCCATCCTGCTCCGCGGAAGCGCGTCACTGGGGGATGCGTGGCGCGGCGCCACCTGGTGCATCGCGGCCCTGGGCGCGGTGGCGCTCCTGGTCTCTCCAGCGTGGGTGCGTCGCACGAGCGTGGTCCTCCTCCTGGCGTGCAGCGCTGCGCTCGTGGTCCGCTGCGCCAGCCAGTGGTGGCTTGAGCACCCGGCGATGGTGGCCCACTACCGCGCCCACCGCCCGGAGCTCCTGGCCGCGCAGGGCTGGACGGAAGGCTCGTCGGAGGCGCTCGCCTACGAACGGCGGGTCCTCCAGCGGGAGACCCCGGCCTGGTTCGGGCTGGCGAACGTGCTGAGCGGCGTGCTGGCGTCCACCTCCGTGGGGCTCCTCTGCCTGGCTGCCGCGGGCCGCCGCCGGGCCGCCGGTCCCGCGATCCTGGCCGCCGCTGCGGGTGCGGCCGCCGCGCTCCTGGTGCTGCTCAACGCCGGCAAGGGCGCCGTGGCCTCGATGCTCCTGGGCGGCCTGGTTGGTGCGGCGCTCCTGGCGTGGCGCGGGCGGCTCTCGGCCAGGGCGGCGCCGTGGGCGGCGGGGCTCCTCGCCGCGGCGGCGCTGGCCGGACTGGGCGCCGTGATCCTCCGCGGCCCGCTGGGTCCGGACGCCCTGGGGGGCGAGCGCAGTCTCCTCTATCGATGGCATTACCTGCAGGGGGCGTTCCAGGCGGTTCGCGAGGCCCCGCTGGCGGGCACCGGTCCGGACGGCTTCCAGGACGCGTACATGCGGCTCCGACCGTCATCTTCGCCGGAGGAGGTCATGAGCGCCCATGCCGCCATCGTGGACTGGGTGGCCGCCGCCGGCGCCGCCGGGGCCGCCTGGGTGCTGCTGGCGGCGTGGATGCTGTGGCGGGCGCTGCGGGACGCCCTCCGCCCGCCCGACCAGGATGACGCGGAGGACGAACGCGCCGCCGCGCAGCCCGCGCCGCGCTCCGTGCCCCTCCTGGCGGCCGTGCCGCCCCTCGCCGCGCTCCTCCTCATGGCCACCGTGGACGGCGACGAGGGTGCGGTGGCGCTCCGCGGCGGGAGCGCCGTGGCCGCCGCGGTGCTGGCGTGGGCGCTGTGGCCGCTCCTCCAGGGCGGCGGGGCGGTGGTGGCGGCGCTCGCCGCCGCCGCGTGGGTGCTGGCCCTCCACGGACAGCTGGACATGATCTTCTGGCTCCCCGGGAGCGCCATGCTCCCGTGGCTCCTGCTGGGCGCCGCCGCGGGATGGACGGCACCGGCGGCCCGCGCCCGCCGCGCGTCGCCCTTCGCGGCGCTGCCCGCGTTCATCGCGGTCGCTTCGCTCTGCCTGGCGTGCACGCTGGGGTGGTGGAGCGTCCGGGCCTTCCGGCAGCAGGCCCTGGTGGAGGCGGCCGCGGATGCGCTCGCCAGCGCAGGCGACGCCGCCCGCGCGGATCCCGGCCGCACTCGCGCCGCCGCGGCTCGGGCGGAGTTCGACGCCCGCTGCCGCGCAGCCGCTTCGCTGGAGGCGGCGTTCCAGCTCTTCCCCGGCCATCGGCTCCTGCGTCATGACGCGGCGCTCGAATGGCTCCGCGCCGCATCGCTCCCTGCCGCCCTCATCCCCGCGGAGGACCTCTGCCGCGCCGCGGCGGGCGCCGTGCTCGCCGCGACGCTTCCGGCGGGGGCGGGCGTCCCGGGCTTCCCGCTTCAGCGGCTCCGCGTGGAGGCCGGATGGCGGCGGGCCCAGCTTCGCTGCGACGCGGGCGCCGCGGCGGAGCCTCCGGCGCTCCGGGCCCTGGAGGCGGAGGCGGAGACGCTGCTGAGGCTGAACCCGCGCTCCGCCGCGGGATGGATGCGGCTCGGGGAGATCCGCACCGCACGCGGCGACTCCGCCGCCGCGCTGCAGGCGTGGGCGAAGGCGCTGGAGGCGGACGACTCCTTCCGCCTGGATCCGCTCAAGCAGCTCCCGGCTGCGGAGCGGGCGCTCCTGAAGCGGCTCATGGAGCGCGGGCAGGATCCCGCGGCGGCGGCTGGCGCGCCGGCGGGTTCGCCCCCGGTCCCGGCTCCGCCCCCGCCCCCTGCGCCGTGAGTCCCAGCAGGGCCTGCAGGAAGGCTCGATCGTCGTACTCCATGCCGCCTCGCCCCATGGCCGCGAAGCGCACCACCACCAGCCCGCACTCCGGGATCACGTAGAGCCGCTGCTTCCCGGCGCCGGCGGCCATCACCACGGTGATCGGGCGCCCATCCAGATCCAGCACCGGTCGCGTCTGCGCCGCCTGCGCCGCGCCGGCCCGCTCCACCGCGCCCGCGCCCGCGGCGTCCGCGACCGCTGCCCCCGGGCCCTTGCCGTTGAGGAGCCACCAGGTGAGTCCGTAGGCGCCGTTCCGTTCGCTGGGCTGGAAGCACGCGGCCAGCAGCGCCGCATCCACCACCTCCACCGAATCCACGGCTTGCACCGCGCCAACCGCGCCCGGGCCAGGACTGCCGTCGGCTCCGCCGCCCGTGGCATCCGGCGCGGACGACGCCTGGCCACGCACGCGGCCGCCCAGCCGCACCATCTCACCGAAGCGGGCCCACTCGCGGGCCGTGAGGTGGCCGCCGCCGGGCAGGTTGGGCTTCCCCGCGGAGTCCGGCGCGAAGCGATCCAGCCCCGCGTCGATCCCGCACGGGATCAGGATGCGGGCCCGCATGTAGTCCCACAGCGTCTTCTCCGGCACGCTGGACGCGGCCAGCGCCCGCTCCAGCATCGCTCCGAACGCGTAGAAGTGCGCCGGGCCGTAGCGGAAGCGCAGCCCCGGCGCCGTGGTGACGGGCGTCCCGATCACCGCCTGGAAGCGATCCGGGAGCCGCGCGGCCGCCTCCTCGTTCGCCTTGCGCAGCCGGGTCGCGATGGGACCCTGTCCCTGCGAATCCACGAGGTCGCGGATGCCCGCGCCCTGCGGCCCCAGCGCCTTGGGATCCGGTTCCAGCCCGGAGGTGAGCGTGAGCAGCTGCCGGACGGTGATGCCGGCGGCCTTCGGGTCGCTGCGCCATTCGGTGATGAAGTCGCTCGCCGGCTGGTCCAGCGACCGGATCACGCCATCCTGGAGGGCTCGCGCCGCGAGCACGCCGCAGAAGCTCTTGGTGCCGGAGGCGAGCGGGTGGGGGCGCTCCGCGCTCCATCCGCGGGCGTAGCGTTCGAAGACGATCTCCCCGTCCTTCATCACCAGGAGGGCGCGGCCGAGGTGCCGTTCGCTCTCATCCGCCGCCGCCGCGCAGGACGCCTGCGAGACGGCGACGCCGCGTGGCGGCTCCGCGCCCTGGACACCATCCGCTCCGCACAGGAGCGCGAACGCCGCGGCGCACGCGGCGAGGGCCGAGCCGACTGGAACGCATCCCCCGGTCATCGTTGGTGCAGGCATGGGATCACAGACGCCCCGCCGGGGCCGCGATTGCGGCCCGCCTCCCTCGCGGCGCCCGCGGAGCTGCGGCGGCGCCGGCTACCGCCGGGCCGTGGTCTTGGAACCGGAGGATGCCGCCTGGTTCACGGCGTCCAGCACCTGCTGCCCGTGGTAGGCGTCGCTCTTCAGCACCTCCCGGCCATCCGGCGCCAGCACCACCAGGAGCGGGATGGTGGCCCGGCCGGCGCTCGCCAGCCGCGCCTTCTGCTCCGGATCTCCGTCCGTGATGTCCACCTTGAGCGGAACCACGTCCGGGCTGTTGAGCCGCTTGGCCACGTCCGTGGAGCTGAGGACCGCCTTCTCCAGGGCCTTGCAGGTCAGGCACCAGTGGGCGGTGAAGTCCAGGACCACCACCTTGCCCTGGGCCAGCGCCTCCTTCTCCGCAGCCGCGGTGTAGGGGCGCCACTGCACCGGATCCACCTGCGCCGCCATCACCACACCCACCATGACGGACACCGCGCCGATGCCGGCCCCGATGCCGCCGAAGACCAGTCGTCGGGCCGCGTTGCGGGTGATGCCGAAGGTGCGCCAGATCAGCCACACGCCCGCGGCGGTTCCCACCGCGGCCACCGCCCACCAGTAGTCGTAGGTGCGGAGCTTCAGGATGCCGGTGAGGCCCGCGCCGATGAAGTAGGCCGCCGCGGCCAGGAGGAGCAGGCCCATCACCTGCTTCACCAGCTCGCTTGCGGGACCGGACTTGGGCACCCGCTTCACCAGCTGCGGGAAGGCGGAGAGCACCAGGTACGGCACGGCCATGCCCATGCCCACGGCGCCGAAGATGGCCAGGAGCGCCCACAGCGACTGGATCTTCACCGCCCATCCGATGCTGGAGCCCATGAACGGCGCGGTGCACGGCGTGCTGAGGACCGCGGTCATGACGCCCACCATGAAGGAGCCGCCGGCGCTCTCGTGCTTCGGTTCGAACGCGTACACGAAGTTGGGCAGCCGCACGCTGAAGAAGCCCGCCATGCCCACCGCCATCATGGCGATGAAGAGGCCCAGGCCCAGCGTGAACCACGGGTACTGGAAGAGCTCGTTGGTGGCCTTGATGCTGGTGAACGCGGACATCACCAGGGCCAGTCCCAGCCAGAACGCCACCACGCCCGCGCAAAGCACCAGCCCCAGCTGGAAGCTGCGCATGCGCGAACCGGCGCTCTGGCTCAGCCCCATGATCTTCAGCGGGATCACCGGCAGCACGCACGGCGTCAGGTTGAGGGCGAATCCACCCACGAACGCCAGCAGGAGGATCACCAGGAAGCCCGCGCCGCGCGGGTCGATGCTGGCCTTCCAGCCGAAGAGATCGAACGGCACCAGGCCGCCATCCGGATCCGCCGCCGCAGCGCCGCCTGCGGCGGTCGGGCCGCCGCCGCTGCCGTCTCCCTTGGCGAGTTCGGCGAAGACCGCCGGCTGGAACGCGGCGAAGAGGGCGGGGTCCGCGGCATCGGATCCGGCGCCGGCCGCACCGCCCTGGCCCTCCACGGTGAGGGACAGCGTGGTGGACCAGTCCGCCGGCTGCATGCACGTGTTTTCGTTGCAGGCCTGGAAGCTGAGTGTGAGCGGGATGGAGAGCGCCCCGGTCGCCGCGTCCCTGCGGACCTCCACCGGGAGGAACGCCACGACGCGCCCTTCGTACACCGCGTACTTGGAGGGACCGTCGCCGATGTCGGCGGTGACGGTCTTCCACGCCGGCCACTGCACGAGGCCCGTTCCCACCAGCACCCCAGCCTGGCCGTCCGTCTTCACCGCGGTGTACTGGGCGCCGTCGAAGCGGGAGACGCCCGCCGGGAGCGCCGCCGCCTGGGAGGCGCCGGTCCAGATGTGCCAGCCGCTGGAGATGTCCAGCACCACCGCCACCGGGAGCTGCATGCCCGGCATCACCCGCCGCTGCGCGGGGATCACCTCGATGCGGACCACGTCCCGGGAGTCCCCGAACGTCTGTCCATCTCCGGCCTCTTCGCCCGCCGCTGCCGCGGGCGCATGGCCGGCGGCGCCGGAGGCCGCGCTCTTGCCTCCCTTGAGGCCCGGAAAGCCGCCGATGGCGCCGGACTGGGGGGAGCGGGCCACGGCCGTCGCCTGACCCGCGGTCAGCGCAGCCACGAGCACGGCCAAGAGGACGGGAAGGCCCCGGAGCGGATGTGCAGTTGGTTTCAGCCGGAAGCGGGACGGGTTCGCCATGGCCATGATCGGTCCAGAGTAGGGCACAACGGCAGGGCGGGCGAACGGGTTCGCGCGAAAGTGGCAGGCCCGGCCGGGCCATCGCCGATATGAGGCCCCGGTGAGTCGAGAGCCCGGCAACGCCGACCCTGCGCCGACACCTCCAGTCCCGGAGGAGGGCGCCGTCCCTCTGGCGGGGGCGGACGCGGAGACGCTGCGCGCCGCCGTGGCCCGCGGGGACTTCGACGCGGCACCGCAGACTCCCGGCCAGATGTTCACGCGGCGGCGTCGCGGCCAGGGCACCGTGGAGATCCTTCCCTACGACTTCAAGCGTCCCGAGCGCATCGGCAAGGACCAGATGCGGGCGCTCTACACGCTCCATGAGGCCTTCGCCCGGAGCTTCGGCGCAGGCCTCTCCGGTCTGCTGCGGACCATCGTCGAGATCGGCGTCAGCAGCTGCGAGCAGATCAGCTACGCGGAGTTCATCGCCCGGCTGCCCAATCCCACCAGTCTCAACCTGCTTCCCTGCCGGCCGCTCGAGGGCCACTTCCTGCTGGAGGTGAGCCCGGAGGTCATCTACCCGGTGATCGACCGCCTGCTGGGGGGAACGAACCGGGACGTGGTGATTCCGCAGCGGCCGATGACGCCCATCGAGACGCGTCTGGTGCAGAAGCTGCTGGAGCGAGCCCTGCTGGCGCTGGGCGAAGCGTGGGCGGGCGTGCAGCGCCTGGACCTCTCCCTGGGAGAGATGGAGAACAACCCGCAGCTGGTGCAGGTGGTGCCGCCGAACGAGGTGGTGGTCGCGATCATCTTCGACGTCCGGCTCGGGACCCGCTGCGGCCCGATGCGCCTCTGCCTTCCGTACAACTCGATCGAGCCGCTGATGGACCGGCTCAACAGCCAGAGCTGGCTCGCCGCGGGACGGGCACGGCGCGGCAACGATGCGGAAACCCGACTGGCGCGAACGGTGGGCGGCGCCACCGTGGCCCTGGACGCGGTGTTGGCGCACACCACGATGACGCTCTCGGAACTGCGCGGCCTGGAGGTGGGGGATCTGGTGGTCACCACCCGCCGGGCGTCCGAGCCGGCCATCCTCCGGGTGGAGGGGAAGGCCAAGTTCGTGGCCCGCCTGGGCCAGCATCGAGGCCGGAGGGCGCTGCAACTCATGCGGGCCACCGCCCCGGTGGATCCGGTTCTCGGACCTGCGCCATCCTCTTCTACTTGAGGCTTGCCGGGCTTTCCGGTAACATCCGCCCTCCCGGTCCACATCGTTTGGCCCGGGGGCCGTCCGTCGTGGACAGCCGTGCAGCCTGGACCCTCGTCACCCCTTCCTGATCGCCGAGCACCCGCATGACCTCGCAGGTCGCATCCTCGGTTCTTCGTTCCCGATGAGGCGTTCGAGCGCCCATCGGAAGGTGTGGATTCCTGCCCGCCTCGCGGGGGCGGGAGTTGGGGTCTTCGAGACGGAGCCGCTTCCGTGAGGTAGCAGCTCCCGATCAGGTTGTCCGGTCCCTCGTCGGACGGGCCACGCCGCACACCGGTGCCGCGTGGCCCGGTTTGTTTTCCGGGCGCCTGCCGTTCCGCCCGCGTCTCCGTCCCGCCCGTGCATCGCGTTCGACATCGCAACATCACGACATCCAGCGCAGAGTCATCATGAACCCCGAAACCCTCCGCATCCTCGAGTCCATCTCCCGCGACCGCAACATCGACCGCGAGCTGCTGATCCACGACCTGGAGCAGGCGATGATCAGCGCCGCCAGGAAGCACTTCAACTCGCTCGACACGGAGGAGTTCGGATGCGAGATGGACCGGCTCACGGGGCGGCTCCGGCTGTGGCGCAACTCGCCGGAGGGACAGGAGGAGGTTCCCCTGGAGGCGCTCGGCCGCATCCCGGCCCAGACCGCCAAGCAGGTGATGATCCAGAAGTTCCGCGAGGACGAGCGCAACAGCCTCCTCGACGAGTTCAGCCGCCGCCAGGGGGAGTTGGTGACCGGCACCGCGCAGCGGTACGAAGGCGGCGCGCTGGTGGTGCAGATCGACCGCGCGGATGGCTTCATGCCCCGCTCCGAGCAGATCCCCGGCGAGCAGTTCCAGCCCGGTGATCGCGTGCGCTGCCTCATCCTGGATGTGCGCGACGCGGGCAACCAGGTGAAGATCGTCCTCAGCCGCAGCCACCAGGACTTCATCCGCCGGCTCTTCGAGGCGGAGGTTCCGGAAGTGGCGGAGCGCGTGATCGAGATCAAGGCGATGAGCCGCGAGCCGGGCTTCCGCACCAAGCTCGCCGTGGCCTCCATCGACAGCAAGGTGGACGCGGTGGGCGCCTGCGTCGGCGTGCGCGGCAGCCGCATCCGCAACATCGTGGATGAACTGGGCGGCGAGAAGATCGACATCGTCCGCTGGAACGAGTCCAGCCAGGTCCTCATCGCCAACGCCCTGAAGCCAGCGGAGGTGGAGGAAGTCAGTCTCTGCTTCGAGCTGGGCCGGGCGACCATCGTGGTGCGGGACGACCAGCTCTCCCTGGCCATCGGCCGGCGCGGCCAGAACGTGCGCCTGGCGGCCCGTCTCACCGGCTGGGACATCGACATCCTCACCCCCGCGGAGTTCGACAAGGGGCTGGCGATCCTGGAGGAGACCGTTCGCGGCGTGGAAGGCATCACCGCGGAGAACCTGGACCGCATGGGCGCGCTCGGCATGATCAGCGTCTTCGACGTGGAGGAGATCGGCCCGGAGGTGCTGGTGCAGGAGCTGGGCCTGGAGCCGGAGGTGGCGGACCGGGTGGTGGAGCTGTGCAGCGAACGCGCCAAGGAAGTGGCGGAGCAGCAGCGCAAGGAGCAGGAGGAGGCCGCGGTCCGCGCGGCGGAGGAAAGTGCCCAGGCGGATGCGCTCCTCGGCGGCGGCCCGGCGGCGGTCACGCCGGACGCGGAGGCGGAGAGCGCCGCGGACAACATTCTGGGTGGCGGTTCACAGTCCTGAGGAGCAACAGTTGTCGAAGATCACCAAGATCCGAGTTTCACAGCTGGCGAAGGAACTCGGCGTCTCGTCGAAGGACATCATCGAGAAGTGCCGCGCCGAGGAGATCCCCGGCGTGGACAAGCCCCAGGCGACCGTCTCCCTGGGGCTGGCGGAGACCATCCGCCAGTGGTTCGGAAGCGAGGCCGGCGTGGTCACCGCGGTGGAGAGCGCCGCCAAGGTGGACGTCGAGCAGGCCCGCGCCCGGGCGGACAAGGCGCCGCGGAAGGCGCCGGTCATCCGCCGCCGATCCGGGGAGGAGGGGGATGCCGGGGAAGGCGGCGGGGACACCGCCGTGGCAGCACCGCCGCCGGAGCCGCCCGTGGAGGCCGCACCGGTGGCGCCGTCCGTGGTGACCCCTTCGCCGGCGGTCAGGAGCGCGGCGCCGGCGCCCGCGCCACCCCGTCCCGCGCCGCCCGCGCCATCCATCTCGGGACCCGCCGCACCCGCGAAGCCCGCCGCCGCGCCAGTCAAGCCCGTGGCGGCGCCTTCGCCGGCGCCCGCCCGTCCCGCCCCCACGCCCGCGCCCGCGGCGCCGGCGAGCACGCCGGCCCCCGCAGTGCCGGCGGCCGCGCCCGCCGCGCCTCCGGCGCCGGGCCGCGCCACCCCCATTCGTCCCGCGACGCCGCCGGCCGTGGCCGCCCAGGCCCCCGCGGCGCCGCCCGCGCCCGCCAGCCGTCCGGGCACGCCGCCTGGAGGCGCTGCACCGCCGAGCGCTTCGCCGCGCGTCCCGCCCGCCTCTCCGCCGCCGGGCCCGCCGCCCGGCCGCACCACCTACTTCGAGCCCGGCCCGCCGCCCAAGATGAACGTCCCGGATCGCCCCAAGGACGTGAAGCCGGTGGGGCCGATGCTGGAGCGCCCGGTGCGCACCACGCTGGCCGGTCCGCGCGTGATCCGCGTGGAGCAGCCGGAGCCCGTGGCGGCGCCGCGCCCGCGTCCCATGGGACCCGGCGGACCGGGCGGACCCGGTCGGACCTCCACTCGCCCCGGCGAAGGCGGCGGAACGGACGATCGCTTCGGCCGCGGCAAGGGCGCCACCACGCGCAACCGCCGTCGCGCCACCGCCGGCGATGCCGCCGCGCGGCCCGGTGCCCGCACCGGCGCGGAAGGTGAGGCGCCGCCGTTCGAGCCGTGGCGCGAACAGGACCTGCTGGAGCGGGAGAACCGCCTCAACCGGTCCGGGGGCTTCTTCAAGGCCCACCGCCGCGATCACGCGAAGCGCACCACCAACAACCCGCAGCGCGCCGGCGGCGGCGCTCCCGCCGGGCCGACCAAGGTGGCGGAGCCGATCACGATCAAGGAGCTCTCCGCCGCCACCGGCGTCAAGGTGGGAGACATCCTGAAGCAGCTCTTCCTCAAGGGCACGGTGGCCACCATCAATTCCACGGTGGATTCCGAGCAGGCCGTGGAGGTGATGCTGGAGTTCGGGATCGAGATCGAGGTCACCGCGGCCCGCACCGCGGCGGAGACGATCGAGGACACCTTCAAGGGCCGCGTCCGCACGGATGAGCGTGCGCGCAGCCCGGTGGTGACCATCCTGGGCCACGTGGACCACGGCAAGACCAGCCTGCTGGACCGCATCCGCAACACCAACGTGGCGGCGGGAGAGGCCGGCGGCATCACCCAGGCCACCAGCGCCTTCCAGGTGCCGGTGAAGGCCGGGGAGCAGGAGCGGGTGGTCACCTTCATCGATACGCCCGGCCACGAGGCCTTCACCAACATGCGCGCCCGCGGCGCCAAGGTCACGGACATCGTGGTGCTGGTGGTGGCCGCGGATGACGGCGTGATGCCGCAGA
Source organism: Phycisphaerales bacterium (assembly GCA_046350535.1). GTDB lineage: Bacteria > Planctomycetota > Phycisphaerae > Phycisphaerales > SM1A02 > VGXK01. The sequence goes on along the minus strand of JAXMAG010000001.1, from coordinate 2,235,935 downwards.
CGGTGGAGAGCATCGCCCACGCCAAGGCGGCCAAGGTGCCGATCGTGGTGGTCCTCAACAAGATCGACAAGGCCGAGGCCACGGACTCGAACATCCAGCGCATCCTGGGACAGCTGGCGGAGCAGGGGTTGAACCCGGTGGAGTGGGGCGGAGACACGGAAGTGATCCGCACGAGCGCCACCAAGGGCACCGGCGTCCAGGACCTGCTGGAGATGCTGGACTACCAGGCGGACCTTCTGGGCCTCAAGGGGGACTTCAAGGGCACCGCCGTGGGCACCGTGCTGGAGGCGCAGATGGAGGAGGGCCGCGGACCGGTGGCCCGGATGCTGGTGCAGGAAGGCCTCCTGAAGAAGGGCGACGTGGTGGTGATCGGCCGCGCCTTCGGACGCGTGCGCGACCTCATCAACGACCGCGGCCAGCGCGTCGAGCAGGCCGGACCGAGCACGCCGGTGGCCATCAGCGGCATCGACATGCTGCCGGACGCCGGAGACCGCTTCTTCGTGGCCGGCAGCCTGAAGGACGCGGAGGCCGCGGCCAACGAACGCCGCCGTGTGGAGCGCGAACACGAGCTCGCGGCCCCGAAGATCACCCTCGACAACATCTTCGAGCACCTGGGCAAGGGTTCCCGCAAGGAGGTGTCGCTGGTGGTCAAGGCCGACGTGCAGGGCTCCGCGGAGACGCTCCGGTCCGTGCTGGGCAAGATCCAGAGCGACGACGTCGCGGTGAGCGTGAAGCACTGTGCGGTGGGCGGCATCAACGAGAGCGACGTCGCCCTCGCGGAGGCCACCGGCGCCATCATCGTGGGCTTCAACGTCACCACCAGCTCCAAGGCCCGCGCCCTCGCGGAGGCCAAGAAGATCGAGATCCGCCTCTACGACGTCATCTACGACCTCACGGACGACGTGAAGAAGGCCGTGGAAGGCAAGCTGGAGCCGGAACTGAAGCTGGAGGTCCTGGGCCACGCCGAGGTCCGCCAGGTCTTCAGGATCTCCAAGGTGGGCGCCGTGGCCGGCTGCTACGTCACGGACGGCACCGTGGAGCGCAACGCCCAGATCCGCGTCACCCGCGACGGCATCGTCATCGAGAAGGACCGCCGGCTGGAACAGCTCAAGCGATTCAAGAACGATGCCAAGGAGGTGGGCTCCGGCAACGAGTGCGGCATGAAGATCGTCGGGTACGACGACATCAAGGTGGGCGACGTGCTGGAGTGCTACAAGACCATCACGGTGGCCCGCGGCAGCGCCGCCCGGACCTGAGCCGCGGAGCAGCATGGCACCTCCGCGCGGACCAGGCAGGGACCGGCCTCCGGAAGAAGGGCCACGCCACGCCCACGTGGCGGCCCAGATCCGCCGTTCCCTCCAGCTCCTGCTGGCCAAGGGACTCAACGATCCGCGCATCCGCGGACTGGTGAGCATCACCGGCGTGGATCTCTCGCCGGATCACACGAACGCCCGGGTGCTGGTGAGCGTCCTGCCGGGCGAGCACGGCCCGCTCGCCGTGGCCGGGCTGCGCCACGCCGCGGGGCGCCTGCACGGCCAGGTCGGCCGGGCGCTGCGGCTCCGCAGGGTGCCTCGTCTGGACTTCGAGCTGGACGACTCCCTCAAGAAGCAGGCTCGACTCGACGCCAGCCTCCAGGCTCCGGACGGGAGCGTGGACGGGGACGCGACGGGCGGGCCGGATCAACCGGAGGATGGTCTGTGAAGCACGACGGTTTCATCACCAGGCTGAACGCGCTCCTCAAGGCCAACGCGGTGGAGGCGCCCCCCGGCCCGCCGCCGGACCTGATGGAGCTCCTCATCCACTCGTTCATGCTCTGGGAGGCCTCCACCGCCCAGGCGGATGCGGCCATGGCCAAGATCCGCAACGCCGCGGTGGACTTCAACGAGTTCCGAGTCTGCCTGGTGAACGAGGTGATCGAGGTGATCGGCCCGCGCTACCCGCGGGCCCACGAGCGATCGGTCCGCGTTCGAGCCGCACTCAACGACCTCTTCCGGCGCGAACACAAGGTGTCGCTGGAGCGGGCGGTCAATCTTCCCAAGCGCGACGCCAAGGCCTTCATCGACGGACTGCAGGGGATGGTGCCCTTCGTCGCCGCCCGCGTGGCGGTGATGGGGCTCCAGACGCACGCCGTGCCGGTGGATGAGAACACGCTGGGCGCCCTGGTGGCGGCCGGCGTCTTCCACCCGGAGACCACGCTCGCGGACGCCACCAGCTGGCTGCAGCGGCACATCCACGCGGACCGCGCCCTGGAGTCGCATCTGGCGCTCCAGCGGGCGGTGGACCAGTGGCTGGCCAAGGGGGCGCGCAAGCCCGCGGCGAAACCCGCCCCGAAGCCCGCCGCGGAGAAGGGCCGCAAGGCCGCCCGTCCCGCCGCGGCCAGGAAGGCACCGCGGTGAGCGGGCGCCGCCGGAACGCACGGGGCGTCACCGCACCGTCCGCACTCGCGGGGATCGCCTCGCTCCTGGCCCTCCTCGGATGGGCGCCCGCAGGGGCCGCGGCCGCGGAGGGGACCTCGCCGCCGCCGGGCGTGTCGGCAGTGGAGGTGAACGTTCGACAGCCGGCGCCGGATGCCCCCACCACGCTGGCCCAGGTGCTGGAGCGGATCGGCCCGCTCTCGGCGGTGCCGCCGGACGGCGCGGCCCGCCCGGAGGAGGGCTCCGCGGAGGAGCGGCAGTTCCTGAAGCGCTACCTGCGCGGGCGGGAGGCGCTGGCGCAGGGGAAGGCCCTGAAGGCGGTGACGGATCTGGAGCAGGCGGCGCAGGCGGCCCCGGGTGACTCCGCGGTGCTGCGGGCGCTCGCGCACGCCTACAGCATGGTGGGCAACGAGGCGCGCTCCATCGATGCGTACGAACGGCTCCTGGCCGCGAACCCCGGGGATCCGGAGGCACTCCTCACCACCGGCATGGCCGCGATGGGGCGGCGCCGCTACGAGGACGCGGTGCGGCGGCTTGGCCCGGTGCTGGCGGCCGGCGCTGCTGCACCCGGCGGTGACGGGGATGGGCTCACGCCCACGGGACGCGTGCTGGGCGGCATGGCGCTGGGGCTGTCGCTCAAGGAACTGGGTCTGGATGCGGCGGCGGTGGAGGCGTGGCAGCGGGCTCTCGCGGTGCAGGATGAGCAGGTGGGTGACGCCGCGGATGCGGACCGCAACCGCGCGGAGCTGCTCCGATCGATCGGCGACGCTTCGCTGCGCCTGGGGCGTCCCGCGGAGGCGATTGCGGCCTACGAGCGCGCGGCGGCGCTGCCGGGCCTGGAAGGCGGCGTGGTGGAGCCGCGGATCCTGCTGGCGCTCCTGCGTGCGGAGCGGCTTCCGGACGCGGTGGACCGGCTGGCCAGGCGGCTGTCCGCGGAGGACCACGCGCCGCTGGCGATGGACGCGGAACTCACCGAATGGCTGGTGTCCCAGCCGGGCGCCGCGGAGGGACTCCGCGCGGCCGCCCGCACCCTGCGCGGGCGGCTCCCGCAGGATCCCACGGCGGCCCGCATCGCGGCGGCCGCGGATCCCGCGAGCGCCCTGCAGGCCTGGGAGGGCATCCTCAAGGCGGACCCGCACAGCGAGGACGCCCTTCGCGGCTTCCTGGCCAGCGCGGCCGCGGGCACCGATGGCGCTCGCACACTGGCGGGCGCCCTGGTGGGACGGATCAAGGAGGCGCCCACCTGCGGTCGCGAGGCCGTGGCCGCGGCGCTCACCACGCGCGTGGATGAGACGTCCCTGCGGGCGGCTCTTGCGGCGCTCCCGGATTCCGCCGCCCGCCGGGAGGTGCAGGCGAGGCTGGCCATGAACGGCCGTGATCTGGGCAAGGCGTGGCGCCTCCTCGCGGACGCCCGCGAGGCATTCCCAACGGACGCCGGCCTGGCGTGGGCGCAGCTTGACGCCGCGGCGGCCATGGAGGAGCCGCTCCTCGTCCGGTCGCTCGAATCCGGCGCCCCCGGGACCGCGGCGGGGCTTCCCCCCGGCGTGGAGAGCGCCGCGCGGGTCGCCGCTGCGCTCCGATCCGCGGGGGACCTGGACGGCGCGATCGAACGCCTGGAGAGGCTCGTCGCCGGCCCGGAGGTTCCCTGGCGCGCGGAGACGGAGCTCGCGCAGTCGCTCGTGGAGGCCGCCGCGGTGGATCTGGACCGCGCCCGCCGGACGGCGCGGCTGGCACGGGCCAAGACGCTCGCGCTCGCGGCGCTGGAACGCCATCCGTCGGACGCGGAGGCGGCCGCCGCGCTCATCCGCATCGTGGAGCCGAGGACCGGACTCGCGCCGGACGCGGAGGCGATGAACACGCTCCGCGCGCGCATGCGGAACGGCGCCCTGGCCTGGGTGGACGAACGCCTCTCCGTGGAGGAGGAGCTCGCCCGCGGCCGCGCGGACCTGGCGATGGGACGCCTCATGCGGCTGGCGGAGCGACGCCCGTTCGATTCCGCGGCCGTGGCCCCGATGGTGTCGACGTTCGTGCGCTTCGGCCGCGGCCCGGAGGCCCTGGCCTGGCTGGATGCGGCACGCGAACAGCAGCCCGCGCTCCACACGCTGCGGGACGGTGCCCTCTCCGCCATGGCCCTCACCGGCCGCGGCGAGGAGGCGAAGTCCCAGCTGGAGGCGCGGCTCCACGCGGATCCGGAGGATGCCCTGGCCGCGTGGCACCTGGAGACCATGCTGCGAGGCCTGGGCCGCGAGGATGAGGCGGTCACGCTGAGCCGCGAACGCCTGCTGGCGCGGCCCGCGGGACCGCGTCGCTCCCTGGAGCTTGCCAACCTGGAGGAGCGCGCGGGCCGCATGGGAGAGGCGATGGCCGCCCTGCAGGACGTGGCGAGCGCCAGCTGGCTCACCCCGGCGCAGCGGGTGGCGGCGCTGGAGGTGGCCTCACGCCTGCCGGACACCGTGGTGGGCCGGAGCGACTTCATGCGGGCCCTGGCGGAGGCGGGTCTCGCCGCCGGGGACGATCAGGTGCTGACCTACGTCGCGGCCGCATCGCTCGCCGCCGCGGAGGACGCCAGGGGCGGCTCCCGCGCGGAGCGAGAGGAGGCCTTGGCCAGGGTGCGGGACCTGGGCGCCCGAGCCGCGTCCACCCGACTGGGCGCGGATGGCGGCGCCGCCGCCGCGGTGCGCTGGCGCGACGCCGCGCAGCTTCTCCTGGATGCCCGCGAGCCCGCAGCCGCGGCGGAGCTCATCCGGGCCCGTCTCGCCAAGGCCCCCAACCTGGAGCCCGCCGCGTTCCGCCTGCTGGTGGCCGCGGCGCTCTCGAGCGACGCGCTGGCCGGCGGCCGGGCGACGCAGGCAATGGAGCTGGTTCGCATGCTGCGGGACGAGGGACTCCGGCCCTTCGCCTGGGCCCAGTCCGGGGCGGAGCGGGAGGCCGCGGCGCTCTACGAGCTCAGCAACCTCTTCTCGCTGGTGGGCGACAAGCCCGGCAGCGAGGCGATCCTGGAGGAGGCGCTCAAGTCCGATCCCGCCCACGCGATGGCGATGAACAACCTCGGCTTTGCCCGGCTGGAGCGCGGCGCGATGGACGAGACGACGGTGTCTCTCATCGAGAAGGCCGCCTCCCTGGCCAGCGAGGAGGCCAGCGTCCTGGACACGCTCGGCTGGCTCCGCTACCGCCAGGGCCGGCTGAGCGACGGCGTCATCCCCCGTGTGCCGCCGGCGCCCGGGGATCCGCCGGCCACGCCTTCGCAGCGGGGGCAGGAGGGCGCCGTGACGCTCCTGGCCCGCGCGGTGGCCCTGGATGCGGAGAGCCCCAGCCTGGAGGTCCTGGACCACCTCGGAGATGCGCTCTGGAAGGCCGGGGAGCACGAACGGGCCGTCAAGGCCTGGCAGCAGGTGGTGGGGCTGGGGGAGGAGCGCTTCGAGCGGACCGCGATGACTCGCCAGATCGCCGCGTTCCTGGCCACGGAGATGGGCGTCCGGGCGGGAGACCCGGACCGCTTCTACGAGGAGCACTACGGCGCCGTGATCGAACGGGCCCGCCGCAAGCTGGCGGCGGTGGAGCGAGGCGGCACCCCCGCCGTGGCGGAGTCAGCCGGCACCTGAGCGACGCTTCCCGTCACGCGGTACCGTGTCCCGCGTCCGCGACGAGCATTCGGAGTCTGCATGCCATGGCAGGACACAGCGCCTGGAAGAACATCAAGCATCGCAAGGCCGCGGTGGATGCCAAGCGCGGCAAGATCTGGTCCAAGCTGAGTCGCGCCATCATCGTGGCCGCTCGCTCCGGGGGCGCGGACATCAAGTTCAACGCCGGGCTGCGCCTGGCGGTGGCGGACGCCAAGGCCGCCAACATGCCGCGCGACACCATCGAGAAGGCCATCAAGAAGGGGAGCGGCGATCTGGACGGGGAGAGCTACGAGGCCGTGCGCTACGAGGGCTACGGCCCCGGCGGCGTGGCGGTGATCGTGGAGAGCCTGACCAGCAACGTGAACCGCACCGCGCCGGAGATCCGCACGCTGTTCGACAAGGGCGGCGGCAAGCTGGGCGTCCCCGGCAGCGTGGCCCACGGATTCGCCCAGAAGGGCGTCATCCTGGTGAGCGCCGCCTCCGTCGGCGAGGAGCGCATGCTGGAGCTGGCCCTGGTGGCCGGCGCGGATGACGTCTCCTCCTCCGCGGAGGGCCACGAGGTGACCTGCGTGCCCTCGAAGCTGGCGCAGGTGAAGGAGGCCATCGAGAGCGCGGGGGTGACCGTGGAGGACGCGGCCCTGGCGTTCGTGCCGATGGCGACGGTGTCCGTGGACGCGGAGGCCGGCTCGCGGCTTCAGAAACTCATCGACGCACTCGAGGAGCACGACGACGTGCAGAAGGTGCACACCAATGCCGACATGGCGGAGTGAGCGCGGAACCGCAGGGATCCTGGTGGCGGCGGGATCCGCGGTCCTGGCCGCCGGATGCCAGCACGACTCCCGCACCTACGACGGCCACACCCGGGACGAGGTGTGGACGGCCATGGTCTCCGCCGCCCGCGAGCCGCGCTACCGCGACTGGATCGTGGTGGACAACCAGGTGTGGGTGGACGAGCCCGGCGCCCGCGTGGAGATCCTCCGCGAGCTGAAGCGCGACGTGGTCCTCCCCGGGCAGAAGCCCTTCCGCGAGGAGTGCGAATGGCGCCTGCGCGGCACCATCGAGCCGGGCGATCCGCCGACCCTGGTGCTCACCACGCACGACCTCTGCATCCCCGCCCACTTCTGGCTCCAGGCGGACCACTTCTTCGACCAGGTGCAGCACCGGCTGGCCACGGCGCCGCCGCCCGCGCCGCTGCCGCCCGGACCGCGCGACGATCCCATGCTCCTGCCGCCTCCGAGCGTCGCCGCGCCGGCCGGCGCGGAGCCGCTGGACGGCATCCCGGCGACGCCGCCGCCGGTGGTGCAGCCCGGGACTTCGCAGCCCGTGGACGTGACCGGCGCCGGGGCCCCGCGCCCATCAGGCTCTCCGCCGGCCGCTCCGGGGAACGTGCCCGGCACGCAGCCGCCGCCGGCCCCTCCGGCACCGGTGCCTCCGGCGCCGCCAGTGCCGCCGGAGCCGCCTTCGAACCCGCCGCCCGCGGGTGGCGGCAGCAAGCCGATCGACATTCCCTGACGCGGCGGCCGCTATCATCGACGCTTCGCGGTTGCCCGCGGGGGCCCGCGTCTCCATACCCGCATCAACTCCGCCCAAGGAGCGCCCCATGCCCAGCCCAATCACCATGACCGCCAACGGCCTCAAGGTGCCGGATGAGCCCATCCTTCCCTTCATCGAGGGCGACGGCACGGGACCCGACATCTGGCGGGCCAGCGTGCGCGTCTTCGACGCGGCGGTGCAGAAGGCCTACGGCGGCAAGCGGCGCATCCACTGGCACGAGGTCCTGGCGGGCGAGAAGGCCTTCAACAAGACCGGCAACTGGCTTCCGGACGAGACCCTGAAGGCGTTCCGCGAGTTCCTGGTGGGCATCAAGGGCCCGCTCACCACGCCGGTGGGCGGCGGCATCCGCTCACTCAACGTGGCCCTGCGGCAGATGCTGGACCTCTACGTCTGCCTGCGGCCCGTGCGCTACTTCAAGGGCGTGCCCTCCCCGGTCAAGAAGCCGGAGGACGTGGACACGGTGATCTTCCGCGAGAACACGGAGGACATCTACGCCGGCATCGAGTGGGCCGCCGGCAGCGCGGAGTCCCGCAAGGTGCTGGAGTTCCTCTCGCGGGAGTTCCCCAAGGAGTTCGGCAAGATCCGCTTCGGCACCGCCGACAGGTCCCGGGCCTGGCAGACCCAGCTGGAAGGCGTGGGTTCCCCGGCGCGAACGCTGGCCGACGAACCGCGCGTGGGCATCGGCTTCAAGCCCGTGTCCTACCTGGGCTCCGAGCGCCTTATCCACAGCGCCATCGGATACGCCCTGAAGCACGGCCGCCGCAGCGTGACGCTGGTGCACAAGGGCAACATCATGAAGTTCACGGAGGGCGCCTTCCGGGACTGGGGCTACGAGGTGGCCACCCGCTTCTTCCGCGACCGGGTGGTGACCGAGCGCGAGTCGTGGATCCTGGGGAACCGCGAGGCCAACCCGCAGCTCACGCCCGAGGCCAACGCCCGGATGATCGACCCCGGGTTCGACATGATGACGCCGGAGCAGCGGCAGAAGGTGGTGGCGGAGGTGGAGACCGCCCTCAAGCTCTGGCCGAGCCACGGCGACGGCAAGTGGAAGAAGAAGCTCCTCATCAAGGACTCCATCGCGGACATCACGCTGCAGCAGGTGCTGACGCGGGCCAAGGACTTCGACGTCATCGCCACCATGAACCTGAACGGGGACTACCTGAGCGATGCCTTGGCGGCCCAGGTGGGCGGCATCGGCATCGCGCCCGGCGCCAACATCAACTACGTGACCGGCCACGCCATCTTCGAGGCCACCCACGGCACGGCGCCCAAGTACGCCAACCTGGACAAGGTGAACCCCGGCAGCGTGATCCTCTCCGGCGAGATGATGTTCCGGCACCTGGGCTGGGACGAGGCGGCGGACCTCCTCATCCGGGGCATGAACGGCGCCATCACCGCCCGCACGGTCACCTACGACTTCGAGCGCCTGATGCAGGGGGCCACGCTGGTGAGCTGCTCCGGCTTCGGCGACGCCATCATCAGCCACATGGATTCGAAGGTGGCGGTGGGGGTGTGAGCGACGCGGCGCCCCCGCGCTCTCCCCGCCTGCTGGCCACCACCGTCCTGGCGATCTTCTGGGGCACGACGCCCCCGGTGTGGGGCTTCGTGCTCCTGGCGTACCTGGGCCCCGTCTCGGAGTGGCTCCGGGCCAGCGGGGACATGGGAGTGGCGGTGTTCGTGGCCTGCTTCGTGGTGGCGGCCGGAGTGGGCCTGCTCCCCACCTACGCCCAGGCGATCCTCGGCGGATGGGCCTTCGGCTTCGGCGTGGGCCTCGGCGCGTCCATCGTGGGATTCGTGGGTGGCGGCCTGCTGGGCTGGCTGATCTCCCGCGCCATCTCCGGCGCCAGCATGGAGGCGTGGCTGGATTCCAAGCCCAAGGCCCGCATCGTCCGCAAGGCGCTCGTGGGCAGAGGCTTCGGCAAGAGCCTCCTGGTGGTGACGCTTCTGCGCATCCCGCCCAACAGTCCCTTCGCCCTGTCGAACCTGGCCATGGCCGCAAGCGGCGTGGGCCTGGCGCCCTACGTCATGGGAACGGCCCTGGGCATGCTGCCCCGGACCGCCATCACCTGCTGGGTGGCCTCCCACGGCGGCCGCAGCGCCACGGACCTCCAGGCCCTCATCAAGGACCAGGGGTTCGGGATGGTGGCGCTCGGGGTGGCGGTGCTCGTGGTGTGCCTCGCGGCCATCGGGGCGCTCGGGAAGGCGGCGCTCCGCCGCGCCACCGGGGAGCACGCGGCGGATGCGGCCGGTCGCTGAGCCGGCGCGCCGCACCGCGCGGATCGGCTCCGAACCGCTCCGGCGACGCGGCCTCCGCCGCTAGGATTCGCACCCCATGTCCAACCGAGCCCGCAAGGATGCGTCCCGTCCCGCCGCCCGCGCCTCCCGATCCAGCCGTGCCGCCGGGGCCGAAGGCGCCGCGGCCACCGCGCCGCCGCCACGGAAGCGCCGCACGCGCGGCGGACGCACCAAGCGCCGTCGCGGTTGGCGCACCGCCGCCACCAGCGACCCGCGCGAGCTCTACGAGCTCTCCGTCCAGAGCCCGGAGACGGAGTGCCTCTTCATCGATCGCGTCTTCCGCAAGCTGAACGAGCGCACGCCGCTCACCCTGCGGGAGGACTTCTGCGGTTCGCACGCCCTCTGCGCGGAGTGGGTGAAGCGCCGCCGCGAGAACCGCGCGGTGGGCATCGACCTGGACCCGGAGATCCTGGCCTGGGGGCAGAGCCGCCGCGCCGGGGAGCGCACCGCGGAGGAGCTGGCGCGGCTGGCGATCGTGCAGTCGGACGTCGCCGCGTTCCGCGGGCCGCCGGTGGACGTGATCGCGGCCTTCAATTTCAGCTACTTCATCTTCAAGACCCGCGAAGAGCTCCGGCGCTACTTTGCGCGGGCGCGGCGCGGCCTGGTGCGGGACGGCATGCTGGTGCTGGACGCCTACGGCGGCTACGAGAGCTACTCCGTGATGGAGGAGGAGCGCAACCTCGACGGCTTCACCTACGTCTGGGATCAGGCCGCCTACAACCCGGTGACCAACGAGGTCCGCAACAACATCCACTTCCGCTTCCCGGACGGGACGGAGATCCGCCGCGCGTTCGCCTACGACTGGCGCCTCTGGAGCCTCCCGGAGCTGCGGGAGCTGCTCGCGGAAGCCGGCTTCCGGCGCACCACCGTCTACTGGGAAGGCACGGAGGCCCGCAGCGGGGAGGGGAACGGCGTCTTCAAGCCCACCATGGTGGGGGAGCCCTGCGCCGGGTGGATCGCGTACCTGGTCGCGGAGCGGTGAGGCCCCGGGTCCGGCGCCTCTCCGGAGGCCGCGGCGGGCCACCGCACGCCCCGAACCCCTATCATCCGGGCATGGTCCGTCCCACCATCGTGCAGCCCGGCGCCACCGCCCCGGACATGGGGCTGGCGGGTCCCGTGGCCCAGGTGGTGGCGTCCGCCCTGCGGGACGTGGAGGCCATCTTCGAACGCCAGCTGGCGTCCGACATGCCGCCCGTGAACGTCCTCTGCCGGCACGTGGAGCGCTACCGGGGCAAGATGCTCCGGCCGTCGCTCGTGCTCCTCTCCGGGATGGCCGCCGTGGGGCGGGATGACGCGGGCGCCGTGACCCAGCGGCACCTGATGGTGGGGGCGGTGGTGGAGATGATCCACATGGCCACCCTGGTCCACGACGACGTGCTGGACGAGGCGGAGGTCCGCCGGCAGGGCCGCACCGTCAACAGCCTCCAGGGCAACGAGACCGCCGTGATGCTGGGGGACTACCTGATCTCCAACGCCTTCCACCTGTGCAGCCAGGCGGGGGAGCCGTGGATCAACCTCCTTCTCGGCAAGACCACCAACACGCTCTGCGAAGGCGAACTGATCCAGCTCCACAACCGGGACAACCTGGAGCTTGACGAGGAGACGTACTTCGAGATCGTGCGCCGCAAGACCGCGTCCCTGGTGGCCGCATGCTGCCTGCTGGGGGCCCGATTGTCCGGCGCGTCGGAGGAGCTCGCGGAGTCGCTGGGCGCCTTCGGCACGGACGTGGGCACCGCGTTCCAGATCCAGGACGACCTGCTGGATCTCTCCGGCCGCGAGGACGTGGTGGGCAAGAGCCTCGGCCGGGACCTGGACAAGGGCAAGCTGACCCTTCCGCTCATCATCCACCTCTCCCGGGCCGGTCGGGCGGAGCGGACGGATGCGGAGGCGGCCATCGCGGCCCGCGACGCCGGCGCCCTGCTCGCCATGCTGCGGCGCAGCGGCGCCCTGGAGGACGCGCGTCGCAAGGCGCTGGCGCTGGTGGAGCGGGCCCGCGCCCGCCTGGACGGCCTCCCCGCGGGCGCCGCACGCGACTATCTCGCCGCCGCCTGCGGCTTCGTGGTGTCGCGGGACGCCTGACGGACCCGGCCGGAGCCGCGGTCGTCAGGCGCAGCGTTCGAACGCCTGCCTCAATCCTTGGAACGCCACCCGCGCGTCGCGGCGCCCTTGCCGGACTTGCCGCCGCCGTTCAGCGAGTTGTTGGCCGCCACGAGGCTGCGGAGGACGTCCTCCGAGAGCGACACCGGGTGGCCCTGCCAGCGCACCACGCCGTCCGAACTGATGATGGCGCAGCAGGGGATGCCGTTCAGCTTGAAGAAGCCGCTCTTGAGACGGGCCTGCGGATCCAGGGCCAGGGAGTACTTGAAGTCCCGCTCCTTGAGCTTCTGGGTCCGCATGCCCTCTTCGAACTTGGACTTCGTCTCGTCGCTGATGCCGATGAAGCATGCGTCCTGCGAGAACTTGCCCGCCAGCTCGTTCATGTGCGGAATGGATGCCCGGCAGGGTCCGCACCAGGTGGCCCAGAAGTCCAGGACGAGGAGCCTCTTCCCCATGTCCGGCGCCTGGGTCACCCAGGTCTCCACGGCCAGGGCCGGGGCGGCCTTCCCGCGCTGGTCGACGCCGTTCTGCACCGGATCCGTGAAGGTGGGGAAGACGATCTTGCTCTCTGAGGGACCGCTCGCGGGACGCGGCTTCGGCAGCGGGTCCTGCTCGGCCTTCTCCGCCAGCAGCTTCACGGCCCCGGCCTTCATGCCCTCCGGCGTGAGGCCCGCGTAGCGCACCACGCCGTTGCGGTCCACCAGGAAGTTGACGGGCTTCTTCCACACCCCCAGGTCGTTGCAGAAGTTGCCCTTGGCGTCGATCACGCCGAACCAGCCGTCCAGGGCCTTGTCCATGATCGGCTTGGCGCGATCCGCGCCCTCCGGCGTGTGCAGGAGCACCACCACCACGTCCGGCCCCAGTCCGTCCAGCTGCTTCCGCAGCGGCTCCACCGCGCCGCGCCACGGGCCCTTGGTGCTGAGGCTCTGGATGGCCACCACCTTGCCTCGCAGCGCGGCCATGGTCATCGGCTCCGTGCCGACCCACTGCAGGCCTTCCGGGAACTCCGGTGCGGTGTAGCCCACCCAGTCGTTGATGGGGGCGCGGTCCGCGTCATCCAGCTTGAGCTGGAGGCGCGGGTTGCGGGCGGGATCATCGAGCCCCTCCTTGCCCTTGGCCTTGGCGTCCTTGGCTCCATCCTTCGCGCTGTCCCGGGGAGGCGCCTGGCCGCTTCCCTGCGGAGCGGCCGCCAGCCCCATGATCACGGATGCGGCGCCGCCGGCGGCGAGGAGCGAGGCGGGACGCAGGATCTTGAGGAACAGGGCCGTTGGGCTGGGCATGCAGAGGTCTCCGTAGCGTGATCCTACATGGATGCGGCGGAGTCCCACCCAGGCAGCGGCGCATTGTCGATGAGTCTGGCGGAGGGTAGCCGGGCCGCCACGAGCGCCCGGGCGGGCCCCGCCGGCCGCGCCAGGGGCCGCAGCGACTGCGGATCCCGGACCACGGCGTAGTCGATGCTGCAGCCGTGGGCCTCCAGGACATCCCGCATCGCCGCCTCCGCGGCGTCCGGCCCGTCCGCCCGCGCCGCCGCCTCCAGGGCTCGCTTCAGCCCGAGCGCCCGGCTCCGCTCCTCCGGCGACAGGTAGCGGTTGCGGCTGCTCATCGCCAGGCCGCCCGGCTCCCTGACCGTTGGCCCGCGAACGATCCGCAGCCCCGGCCAGCGGTCCGCGCCGGCCTCCACCATCTGCTCCACCACGCGCATCTGCTGCCAGTCCTTCTCGCCGAAAACCGCGCTCGCCGGGCGCACCAGGTCGAAGAGCCGCGCCACCACCTGGCAGACGCCGCCGAAGTGGCCGGGACGCACCGCATCCTCGAGTCCGGGTTCGCGTGCCGCAGGGGGGAGCGGCCACTGCGCGGCCTCCCGTGCGGCGGCGGCGGCCCCATCGGGATAGATCTCCTCCGCGGCGGGGGCGAACACCGCGGTGGCGCCCGCGTCCGCCGCGAGCGCCACGTCCGCGTCGAGCGTGCGCGGGTAGCGCGAGAAGTCCTCGTGCGGGGCGAACTGCGTGGGGTTGACGAAGACGCTCACCACCACCGGAGGCGCCGAAGCTCCGGCCGCCGCGGCGTGGGCGGCGGCGGTTCGGACCAGGGAGGCATGACCGGCGTGCAGGGCGCCCATGGTGGGCACGAAGACGCAGCCATGGAGTGCATGGAGCTCGCCGGCGGTGTGCACCACGCGCATGGGGGGCGGAGCGTAGCAACGGCGATGGCGCCGCCGCCCGTGCGGGCCTGCGGATGGCGGCGGGAGGGCCTCCGGGCTTCCGCGTCCGGGCGAGCGGGCCCCGCGGCGGATCACGGAGCTCCGCGTCCGCGAATCCCGGAAGAATGAGCGGCGAAACGAGGGACCGGCTACACTGGAGTTCGTTGCGACTCCTTCTCAGGATCGGCGGGGGCCCCGACGGCCCCCGGACCCGCCTCACACGACCTGCCGACCCACCACATGACGCTCCGACTTCCCATCTACATGGACAACGCCGCCACCACCCGCTGCGACCCGCGCGTGGTGGAGGCCATGCTGCCGTACTTCCTTGAGAAGTACGGGAACGCCGCCAGCCGCAACCACCGCTACGGCTGGGAGGCGGAGGAGGCCGTCGACGCCGCCCGGGAGCACGCCGCGAACCTGATCGGCGCGGACCCCAAGGAGATCATCTGGACCTCCGGCAGCACCGAGAGCAACAACCTGGCCATCAAGGGCGCCGCCCACATGTACGCCAGGGCGCCGGAGGGCCAGACGGGCCGCGGGCACATCGTGACCGCGATCCACGAGCACAAGGCCGTGCTGGATCCGTGCAAGCGGCTGCAGCGGGAGGGCTTTGACGTCACCTTCCTGGAGCCCGGCGTGGACGGCATCATCACCGCCGCCGCCGTGGCCGCCGCCCTCCGCCCGGACACCATCCTGGTGTCCATCATGTGGGCGAACAACGAGATCGGCACCATCAACGAGGTCCCGGAGATCGGCGCCCTCTGCCACAAGCGGGAGGTGATCTTCCACACCGACGCCACGCAGTGGGTGGGCAAGATGCCCACCGACGTGGAGCGGGACAACGTGGATCTGATGAGCTGGTCCGGCCACAAGATCTACGGGCCGAAGGGCGTGGGCGCCCTCTACGTCCGCCGGCGCCGCCCGCGCGTCCGCCTGGAGGCGCTCCTGGACGGTGGTGGCCACGAACGCGGCATGCGATCCGGCACCCTGAACGTCCCCGGGATCGTGGGCTTCGGCGAGGCGTGCCGGCTCTGCGCCGCGGAGATGGACGCGGACGGCACGCGGCTGCTGCGGCTCCGCCGCCTCATGGAGCAGGAGCTCGGCTCGCGGCTGGAAGTGGTGAACATCAACGGCCATGCGGAGAAGCGGCTCCCGCACCTCACCAACATGAGCTTCGGGTTCGTGGAGGGGGAGAGCCTCCTCATGGGCATCAAGGACATCGCCTGCAGCTCCGGCAGCGCGTGCACCAGCGCCAGCCTGGAACCCAGCTACGTGCTGAAGAGCCTGGGCGTCGGGGATGAGATGGCACACAGTTCCCTCCGCCTCTCGCTGGGCCGCTGGACCACGGAGGAGGAGGTCCGCTTCGCGGTCGACGGCATCGTGAAGGCGGTGGAGCACCTGCGCACCATGAGCCCGCTCTACGATCTCCACAAGGAAGGCATCGACATCTCCAAGATCCAGTGGCAGAGCCACTGAGTCGGACCTACGGTCCACCGAGGAACCCACCATGGCGTACAGCGACAAGGTCATCGAGCACTACCAGCGACCCCGGAACGTGGGCAGCTTCGGCACCTCCAAGGAGGTCGCGGTCCGCAAGGACATCGGGGTGGGCATCGTCGGCGCCCCGGAGTGCGGGGACGTGATGCAGCTCCAGTTGAAGGTGAGCCCGCAGGGCGTCATCGAGGACGCCAAGTTCAAGTGCTTCGGCTGCGGTTCGGCCATCGCCTCCAGCTCCCTGGCCACGGAGTGGGTCAAGGGCAAGCGCGTGGACGAGGCGCTGCAGATCAGGAACACCCAGATCGTGGAGGAGCTGAGCCTCCCGCCCGTGAAGATCCACTGTTCGGTCCTGGCGGAGGATTCCATCCGCACCGCCATCAGCGACTGGAAGAAGAAGAACGGCCTCGCGGACGCCACTCCCAGCGAGCCGCAGGCCGCGGCCCATTGAGCCGCAAGGAGCCCGCCCGATGCCCGTGAACGTGACCGAGACCGCCGCGAGAGAGATCAGCGCCATCATCCGCCAGCAGGGCCTGGACGCGGACAAGATCCGCCTCCGCGTGGGCGTGAAGGGTGGAGGCTGCAGCGGGTTCAGCTACCTGCTGGACCTGACGGAAGTGCAGAAGGACAACGACGAGCTCTGGGAGTACGCCTTCTCCCTCCAGCCCGCCGGCGCGGCGGCCTCCGCCTCCTCATCCGGCGGCGGCACGGCCGTGGCCACCGGCCCCGGCGGCGGAGATGCCTTCACCCTGCGGGTGATCTGCGACCCCAAGAGCCATCTCTACCTCGACGGCACCACGATCGACTTCAAGGACGAGATCATGGGTCGCGGGTTCGTCTTCAACAACCCCAACGCCACCACCACCTGCGGCTGCGGCTCCAGCTTCTCCGCCTGACGCGGGGGGGCAACGCGGAGCCTCGCTCCGTGGTCGGCCGGGGGGGCGGACGCGCCGCGAGGCGGCGACGCTGTAGAGTGCCCGCATCGTGCGTGGGTTCCGGTCCATCGCCAAGGCGGGCGCCATGCTCTGCGTGGGGGCGGCGGTCGGCGCCGGTCTCTACACATTCCGCTACGCCGAGGGGACGTCGTACCTCTCGAACGATCCCGCGGCCTGCCTCAACTGCCACGTGATGCAGGAGGCGTACGACACCTGGCGGCACTCCGTGCACGGCCGCGTCGCGGTGTGCAACGACTGCCATACGCCGGCGGACCCTCTGGGGAAGTGGTGGACCAAGGCTGAGAACGGCTTCCACCACTCCAAGGCGTTCACGCTGGGGGCCTTCCAGGAACCCATCCGGGCCCGGGCCGGGAACAGGGCGATCGCCCAGGCCAACTGCATCCGCTGCCACGGCGCCATCCTGGAGGATCCGGCGCCGGAGACGCCCCACGGCGCCCTCGCCGACGACTGCATCCGCTGCCATCAGCACGTGGCCCACCCGCGGGGCCGCAGCCCCTCATCCTCCTGACCTCAACGCCAGGGAGTCACGATGCCGCTCCACACGAACCGCTCCGCACCGCCCCGCCGCCGCTCCGCCCGCCTGCAGCACCGCCGGCGCGGCGGCGCCCTGGGATGGGTGCTGCTCGCGGTGGCCGCGGCGGCGGCCACGTTCGCGCTCCTCTGGCTCCTCACGGACATCTTCCAGAAGAAGCAGGACGCCCGGAACATGGTGCTGCGAACGGTGGAACTCAAGGAGACCACCACCGATCCCGCGGTGTGGGGCCGCGACTTCCCCAACCAGTACGACTCCTACCGCCGCACCGTGGACGTCCAGCGAACGCGGCATGGCGGCAGCGAGGCGTTCCAGAAGCTGGAGGAGCATCCGGTGTGGCGCGACATCTGGGCGGGGTACGCGTTCGCGACGGACTTCCGGGAGGAGCGCGGACACGCGTACATGCTCACGGATCAGCGCCAGACGGAGCGCGTGAAGCAGTTCAAGCAGCCGGGCGCGTGCCTGCACTGCCACGCCTCCGTGCTGGAGGCGTACCGCGCGGAGGGCATCGCCCAGGGGGCCCCGGGAGGCCCGGAGGAACCGCTCCTCTCCGCCAACGGCCAGGCGCAGCTCCGGCGCGGCTGGGAGAGCCTGAATCCAAGGCCGTACGCGGAGGTCACCGCGAAGGTGTCCCACCCCGTGGCGTGCGTGGACTGCCACGACCCCGGGACGATGGCCCTGCGCGTCACCCGGCCGGCGGCGCTCGATGCCTTCGCCGCCCTCGCCGCGGGCGAGGGGCCCGTGGCGCACCTGCCCAGCATGGAGCGGTGGCGCACGGGCGACCGGCGCGCTCCCTACGACCCCAACGCGCTCGCGTCCCGGCAGGAGATGCGGAGCCTTGTGTGCGCCCAGTGCCACGTGGAGTACCACTTCGCCGGCCCGGAGAAGCGCCTCACCTATCCGTGGGGAGATGGTCTCGGCGTGGAGCGGATCCTGGGGACGTACGACCGCAGCGGCTTCGCGGACTGGACGCACGCCATCACCGGGGCGCCGGTGCTGAAGGCGCAGCATCCGGAGTTCGAGATGTGGAGCCAGGGCGTGCACGCGGCCATGGGCGTCTCCTGCGCGGACTGCCACATGCCGTACACCCGCGTGGGCGGCATGAAGGTCAGCAGCCACCACGTGCGGAGTCCCCTCCTGGACGTGGCCGCCAGCTGCCAGAACTGCCACCCGCAGTCCGCGGAGCAGCTCATGGCGCGCGTGCAGCGCATCCAGGACACCACGCAGGAGCTTCTGCGGCGCGGAGAGACCGCGGTGGCGGCGCTCATCGCGGACATCGCCGCGGCCCGGAGCGCCGGCGCCACCGACGAGGCGCTGAAGGAGGCCCGCGCCTTCCAGCGGCGGGCGCAGTTCATGCTGGACTTCGTCTCCGCCGAGAACTCCTCGGGCTTCCACGCGCCGCAGGAGGCGGCCCGGATCCTGGCCGCCAGCGTGGACCTGGCCCGCCAGGGACAGTTGGCGCTCGGCCGCGCCGGGGGCGCCCGCCCGCCGGCGTGAGCGTTCGCGCGTTGCACGGCTGTGACAGGAGGGGTGGTGATCCGCTCGTAGTCTTCGTGTCAACCACGGAGGCCACGTGTCCACCGCACCTGCCATTCGCCGTCCATCCGCCGCCGTTCGAACCGCCTCCGCCTGCCTGCTCGCCGCCTGCGCGGCCGCCGCCGGAGGCGTGCGGGGCGCCGCGGCCCAGTCCGCCGCGCCGCCCGGTCCCCGCTGGGTGATGCCGCAGGCGCCGCGGGCGTTCGGGAGCCCCGCCATCGTGGTGACGGACGTCTCCGCCGCGGTCGAGCTCTCCGGCGCCGCGGCCACCGTCACGCTGGAGGTGGGGATCCGCAACACCGCGGGACGGGCGGAGGAGGCGGTGCTCCTCGTGCCGGTGCCGGCGCAGGCCACGGTCACCGGGTTCGCCTTCCAGGGACCGGCCTCGGAGCCGACGGCGCGCTTCGTGCCGCGGGACGAGGCCCGCGCCCTCTACGACCAGATCGTCGCCCGCGAACGGGACCCGGCGCTCCTCGAGTGGGCGGGATGGAATCTCCTCCGCTCCAGCGTCTTCCCGGTGCCCGCCGGCGGCACGCAGCGGGTGCGGATCTCCTGGGAGTCGCTCCTCGAACGGAGCGGGGATCGCGTGGACTTCGTCCTCCCCCGCAGCGATCTGGCGGGCGGACCGCCCTGGCGGATCGAGGTGCTGGCCCGCGGCGCGGACGTCTCGGCGGCCTATTCGCCCTCCCACGACATCGTCACGCGGCGCGACGCCGCCGGCCTGCGGATCACCGCCACCCCGAGCGGCGCGGGCGCGTTCCGGCTCTCCGTGGTTCGATCAAGCAGCCCGGTGGCCAGCGTGATCTCCTACCCGGACCCGGTGGATGGCGGCGGCTGGTTCCTGCTCCTGGCCGCGGCGCCCGCCGGAGCCGAGGCGCCCTCCCTGCGGCGGGAGGTGACGCTGGTGCTGGACCGCTCCGGAAGCATGGCGGGGCAGCCCTTCGAGAGGGCCCGCGCCGCGGCCCTGCGGATCCTCGACGGCCTCTCCGACGGCGACTCCGCCAACGTGATCGACTTCTCGAACGGCGTCACCCGCTTCGCGGATGCGCCGGTGACGCTCTCGGCCCAGTCGCGGGCCCGCCTCCGGGAGCACGTGAACTCGCTGCGCCCGGGCGGCGGCACCAACATCCATGATGCGCTCCTGGAGGCGCTGCGGCAGCCCGCGCCGCCGCCGGGCACGCTGGCCACGGTTCTCTTCGTCACCGACGGCGTCCCCACCATCGGCCGCACACGCGAAGCCGACATCCGGGCCCTGGCCGAGCGGGCCAATCCGGGCGGGCGACGAATCTTCACCGTGGGCCTGGGGAACGACGTGAACGTGCCGCTCCTGGATCGCCTGGCGGACGTGACCCGCGCGGAGGCGTGCTATCTGGCCATGAACGACGACCTGGCCACCCGGCTGGCGGAGGTGGCGGAGCGCCTGCGCGGTCCGGTCCTCGCGGAGACGTCGCTTGAGGTGAAGAGCGCCGGCGGGGCGTCCGCGCCGGGACGCGTGGAGGAACTGCTCCCGCTCCGGCTCCCGGATCTCTTCCGCGGCGGGACGCTGGTGGTGCTGGGACGCTACCGGGGAAACGAGCCCTTCCGGCTCCAGGTCCGCGGCCGCGGCGCCGCGGGCGAGGCCCGCATCTCCGTGGACGTGGATCCGGCGGCCGCGTCCACGGCCAACGCATTCGTGCCACGGCTCTGGGCCAGCCGCCGCATCGCGGTGCTCATCGACGAGCTCCGCCAGCAGGGGCTGGACCAGGCCGGAGTGCCCGCGTCGGACCCGCGCCGGCGCGAGCTGGTGGGGGAGATCGTGAGGCTCTCCACCACCTGGGGCATCCTCACGGAATACACCTCCATGCTGGCCCTCGAAGGCTCGAACCTCCACGACTGGCGGGCGCTGGAGAGCGCCTGCCTGGACGCGGTGAACGGGCGCGCGGTGCAGACCCGCGTCGGTGCCGCCGCCGTCAACCAGGGCGTCAACTGGAACCGCCAGAAGCTGGAGCGGGCCCAGTCCGCCACCACCTGCTACGTGGCCCCCGGCGGCGCCGTGCAGAACGCCCAGGCCATGAACCAGTGCGCGGACAAGACCTTCTACCGCACCTCCACCGGCTGGGCGGACGCCGCGCTCGCCGGACGGGAGCTCCGGATCGACGAGGAGACGGCCTTCGGCTCCACCCGCCATCAGCAGCTCGTCTGGGAGCTCGCGGCGGAGGGTCGGCAGTCCGCGCTCGCCATGGACGGCGACATCGTCCTCAGACACCACGGCCGGACCATCCTGGTTCGCGCCCCGCACGCAGCCCACTGAAAGGAAGCACATGCACCGAAGCACCGCACCGTCCACCGTCCGCGCCGCACTCGTCATGGCCGCAGGGAGCTGCGCCACGCTGCTCGCCTGCCCGCCGATGACCGGAGGTTCCGAGGATCCCGCCTGGACCCGCGTCAGCGTCTCCGCCGCCGCGGTCCGCGGCGGCGAGGCGTGCCGTCTTGCCGCGGAGGCCCAGGCCGCCGCGGAGGGCGCTGGCCGCGTGGATCTGGCCATCTGCCTGGACACCAGCGGCAGCATGAACGGCCTGATCGACTCCGCCCGGGCCAAGATCTGGGACATCGTGAGCGATCTCGCGACCGCGAAGCCCGCCCCGAAGCTGCGGGTGGCGCTCCTCACCTACGGGAACGACGGCCTGACCCAGGAGAACGGCTGGACCAACGTGGAGGCGGACCTCACGGAGGACCTGGACACGGTGAGCCAGAAGCTCTTCGCCCTCACCACCAACGGCGGCACCGAGTACGTGGGCCGCGTGGTGGATCGCGCCACCAAGGCCCTCACCTGGACCCCCGGCGAAGAGGCCCTGAAGATCATCGTGGTGGCGGGCAACGAGTCCGCGGACCAGGATCAGCAGGTGAAGTACCAGGAGGCGTCGCGCCGCGCCATCGAGAAGGGGATCCTGGTGAACTCGATCTACTGCGGCCCCATCGGCGACAACCTGGCGCCGGCGTGGAAGGAGGTCTCGCAGCTCGCGGACGGGCAGTTCGCGGCCATCGACCAGGACAAGGGGACGGTGATCGTGCAGACGCCGTTCGACGACCAGCTGCTGAGCCTCAACGGCGCCCTCAACGCCACCTACGTGCCCTACGGCGACCGCGGGGAGTGGGGCGCGGGCAACCAGGTGCGGCAGGATGCGAACGCCGTGGGCGTCTCCAGCGCGGTGGCCGCGCAGCGCTGCACCGCGAAGGGCTCCTCCTGCTACTCCAACTCCCAGTGGGACCTGGTGGACGCCAGTGCGGCCGCGGACTTCAAGCTGGAGTCCGTGGAGGCGAAGGATCTTCCGGAGGCCATGCGCTCCATGAGCGTGGACGAGCGACGCGCCTACGTGGAGTCCCGGCGGCAGGAGCGCGCCCGCGTGCAGAAGGAGATCCAGGAGGTCAGCGCCAAGCGGGCCCGCTTCGTGGCGGAGGAGACCGCCCGCATGGGCGGCGACGCCGGCGCGTTCGACCGGGCCTTCCGCACCGCGGTCCGGGCCCAGGCCCAGGCCAGGGGCTTCGCCTTCCCGGTGGACGCGCAGCCCGCGCCCCAGCCCGCACCTGCAGCCCCCGCCGCGGCCGGTGCCGTCTCCGGCCGGAGCAACGGCGGCTGCTGACCCGCCGTATCGTGTGACGGGAACCACGCATGGGACAAGTCCGCGTCCTCGTCGTTGAAGATGACTCCGCCATCCGCCGCGGCCTCGTCGATGCCCTGGCCTTCCACGGCTACCAGCCGCTGCAGGCCCAGGACGGCGAGGCCGCGGTCAAGGCGGCGCTTGAGGACGAGCCGGACCTGATCCTCCTCGACTGCATGCTCCCGCGGCAGTCGGGGTTCGAAGCGCTCTCGCGGATCCGCGCCGCCCGCCCGACGCTGCCGGTCCTGATGCTCACGGCGCTCGGATCGGAGAACGACCGCGTGAACGGCCTCACGCTCGGCGCAGACGACTACATCGTGAAGCCCTTCAGCCTCCGCGAGGTGATGGCGCGGATCGAGGCGGTGCTGCGGCGCACGCCGGCCCGGCCCGGAGACGTGGCGCTCCTCTCGGATGGACAGGTGCAGGTGGACCTGCGGCGCCGCGTGGTGGTGGGGCGCGGCGGAGAGGCTCCGCTGAGCGAACGCGACGGCGGCATCCTCCGCTACCTCGCGGTGAACCGGAGTCGCGCCGTGGACCGGCGGGAGCTCCTCCAGGCGGTGTGGGGGCTGGATCCGCGCGGGCTGGAGACCCGCACCGTGGACATGCAGGTGGCCCGGCTCCGGGAGCGGATCGCCTCCGCGGGCGCCGCCGGCGAGTGGATCGCCACCGCCCGCGGCAAGGGCTACCGCCTCGCGGCGGGCGTGGAGGTGCAGTCGTGAAGCGTTCGCGCCGCGCGGCATGGTGGGGCGGCTACGCGGCGGGCTGCGCCGCGGTGGTGGCCGGTCTCTCCTGGGTCACGTGGCGCGTCACACAGCTGCAGCAGGAGGAGAGCCTGGGGCGCTGCGAGCTGCGCCGGCAGGAGCTGCTGCGGCAGGCGCTGTGGCAGATGGACGCGTGGCTCGCGCCGCGGCTGGCCCGCGAGGCGGGGCGGACGTGGTTCGAGTACGAGCCCTACTACCCGCAGGTGATGGCGTACAACCGCCTCATGGAGCCGCTCGCGGACGGAGCGGTGGTGCTGCCCAGTCCGCTGCTGGACTTCACGAATCCGCACTTCCCGCTGCACTTCCAGTGGCGGACGGGCCGCGGATTCACCTCGCCGCAGGTGCCCCAGTCGCTGGGGCTCGGCTCCGCCACCGTCGCCTGCGCGCCGGTGCAGTCGCGGCCGGAGCGGGCGCTCGCGCTGGAGGCGTTCGCCACCACCACGGATCCGTCCGCGCTGGAGCGCGGGCTGGAGCGCGCGGAGCGGGTGGTGCTGGGGTTGTTCGACAACGAGCCGCCGGCGACGCCGGAACCGCCGGGGATGCAGGGGGGAGGCGAGCTCCGCCTGACCGCGGCGGGCGCGTCCGAGGCGCCGGTGCAGCAGATGGAGGTGGACCCGTCCCAGGGTTCGTTTCAGTCCGCGCCGGAGGGCCAGGATCGCGCGGCCGCCCAGTCCCAGACCCGCGCCGCGAACCGCCGGGTGCCGCTCCAGCTGCCCACCCCGCCGATGCCCGCGCAGTCCCTCAAGGGCGCCGCGGGGGCGAAGGCCAAGGTGCAGGAGGATGCGGCCTACGACTACAAGGCCCGCCAGTGGAGCGCCAACATGGTCCAGCAGCAGGCCATGGAGGAGCAGCAGATCCCGCAGCAGGCGGGAGCGCCCGCGGGCGTGAACCGCGTGGACGTGGGACCGCTGGTGCCGGTGTGGCTGGGTGAGCCGCCGTCGCGCCTGGTGCTGGCCCGGCGCGTCCGCCTGAACGACGAGTGGCTGATGCAGGGCGTCCTGGTGGATTGGCCGGTGCTGAAGCGCACGCTGCTCGAACGCTGCCGCTCCGTGGTGCCGGGCAGCGATCTCCAGCCCGTGGCCCCCGGCGCGGAGGCGGATCCGGCGGTGTCGCTCGCCAGCATCCCCGCGGTGCTCGTCCCGCCCGCCAGGCTGGGCAGCGACGCCCTGGGGGAGGAGGGACCGGGCGGGCTCGGCGGCATCTGGCTGGTGTGGCTCGCGGCGCTCGGCGCCCTGGGCGTCACCGGCTTCGCCCTCAAGTCCAGCATCGACTCCGCCGTTCGGACGAGCCGATTCGCGTCGAGCGTCACGCACGAGCTTCGCACGCCCCTCACCACGTTCCGCCTCTACGCGGAGATGCTCACGGACGGGATGGTGAAGGATCCCGAGCAGGTGCGGAGCTACCTGGCCACGCTGCGGGACGAGTCCGGGCGCCTCGGGTTCCTGGTGGAGAACGTCCTCACCTGGTCGCGCGTGGAGGAGGGGCGGGCCACGGTGGAGCCGCGGGCGATGTCCGCGGAGGAGTTGGTGGCCGCGGCGGAGCCGCTCCTGCGGCGGCGCTGCCAGGAGACGGGGGCGGCGTTCGAACTGCGGCTCCAGGACGGGACCGCGCAGACCACCGCGGATCCGGACCGCGTGCGCCAGGTGCTCTTCAACCTGGTGGACAACGCGTGCAAGTACGCGGGGATGAACGCCACCGTGCGGGTCACCGCGGAGGTGCGGGGCGAGCGGCTGGTGATCGGCGTGGAGGACGACGGCCCCGGCGTGCAGGCTGCGGTGCGGCGCCGCATCTTCCGCCCCTTCGATCGCGGCGAGCGCGGGCCCGGGGACGCCGTGCGCGGCCTCGGCCTGGGGCTCGCGATCTCGCGGGAACTCGCCCGGAGTCTTGGCGGTGACCTGTTGTGCGGCGCCGCGGCGTTGGGGGGCGCGCGCTTCGAGCTGCTGCTTCCCCTGCGGGTCTAGCGGGCGTCAGACGCGGCGAAGGGCCGCGATCCGCCGCTCCGTGGGCGGATGGGTGGCGAAGAGTCCGGTGAGCGTCTCGCCCACCCACGGCTCCACGATGAACATGCCGTTGAGGGCGGGATTGGCGGTCTGCAGCGGCACGCGGCGGTTCCACTGCTCCAGCTTCGCCAGCGCCGACACCAGTCCGTGGGGAGAGCCGGCGATCGCGGCGCCCTCCGCGTCCGCGACGTACTCGCGGCTGCGGCTGATGGTGGCGCGGAGGAGCGCAGCGCCCACGCCGCCAAGGAGCACCACCGCCAGGGCCGCGAAGGGATGGCCGCCGCGCTGGCCGTCGCCGCCGCCTCCGCCGCCGCCGAAGAGCAGGGCCCACTGGGCCATCATGCTGAAGACGCCGGCGATGGTGGCGGCCACCGTGCTGGTGAGCGTGTCGCGGTTGCGGATGTGGGCGAGCTCGTGGCCGATGACGCCCTCCAGCTCATCGCGCGCAAGGAGG
This sequence comes from Phycisphaerales bacterium, assembly GCA_046350535.1. GTDB lineage: Bacteria > Planctomycetota > Phycisphaerae > Phycisphaerales > SM1A02 > VGXK01. The sequence continues at coordinate 2,210,378 of JAXMAG010000001.1, read as the reverse complement.
CGCAGCGCCCCCTCCGTGATGCCCACCGCCGCATGGCGCGGGCTGCGTCCGGTGGCGAACGCATTGGGCGCCTCCTGCGGGCAGATGAACACCCGCGGCATCGGAAGGCCGGCGCGCTCCGAGAGCCTGGCCACCATCGACACCAGTTCCGGGGCGCTCTGCATGTCCACCTGGCGGCCGTGCATGGCGGCGATGGCCAGGCGATCCGAGAACCACCAGGTGCCCACGTTCATGGCGCCGGCGATGAGTGCGGCCAGCACCATGCCCTGGGTGCCCCAGAAGGAGCCCACCCAGACGAAGAGGCCGAAGAGGAAGGCCAGGAGAATCGCGGTCTTGGCGTTGTTGGCAAGGACGGTCATGGCGGCTCCGTGTACGGGGGTGGCGGCCGTCTGTTCGGCAGCGGCGGGCGCCGGTTTCACCGTTCGAACCCGGGCCGCGAGGATCCAGGACCGGTATTTCCGGACTATGAGGCTCCGCGCCGGCGGCCTCCGCGGCCGATCCGGGGAGTCCGGCGGGCGCCGCGGACCCGGTCGGCGGGTGTGGACATCCTGTGGAGGAGACCGGCCGGGACGGCGGAGCGCGGCGCGGCGTAGCCTGACGCTGGATCCGGCGCCGCCGGACACGGGAGGCCGCTGATGCAACCACCCAGGAAGAGCCAATGGCGGAGTGCGCCGGCGCGGAGCGGCGCCCGCCGCGCGCTGGCGGCGCTCGCGGCGGCGGTGAGCGGTGCGGCGCTCCTCGCGTTCGCAGGAGGCTCCGGAGCTGCGGCAGGGGGCGCCGGGCTGCGCGGGGCGCGGAGCGGACAGGCGACCGGCCATGCGGGGCGTGCGGCGCCCGCCGCGGACCCTCGGGAGGAGTTCCGCGCGGAGCAGCGGGTGGCGTTCCGAACCGTGGATCTGCTTGCGATCGTCACCGGATGGAAGAGCGGCCAGGCGCCCGCGTGGCTCGCGTCGCGCCAAGCGCCGGAGGAGTCGACCGCGATGGGGGCGGGGGAACGCGGCGAACTCCACCGCGTCGCGGGCTCGGACGCCGGCGTGCTGCCCGCGGGGAACCGAATCTCTGCCACGCACGCCGCGGTGCCGGAGGCGGAGGACCTGGTGCGCTTCGGCGATCGGCTGCTGCGCCCATCCCGCACCATCATGATGACCGTGACCGCGTATTCCCCGGATGCGCGCAGCTGCCCCGGCACGGACGACGGAATCACCGCGAGCGGCTACTCCGTGTGGACCAACGGCGGCTTCATGGTGGCGGCGGACACGTCGCTCTTTCCGTTCGGCACGGTGATGAGCGTGCCCGGATACGACGATGGGCGGCCGGTCCCGGTGCTGGATCGCGGCGGCGCCATCCGCGGCCATCGGCTGGACGTCCTCTTCCCCACCCACGAGGTGGCGCGCCGATGGGGCGTGCAGCGGCTGGCGGTGACCGTCTACGAGGACGCGGGAAAAACGGACACGACCGCCAGGGTTGGCCGCTGACGCGCCCATGATGCCGGGGGTTGATCAGCCGCGTTCACAGCTTCGTGCTCCAGGGGATCGAGGCCCTGCCTTGCGAGGTGGAGGTGGACTTCGCCACCGCGGGACTGCCGCGCACCACGCTGGTGGGGCTGCCGGACACGGCCGTGCGGGAGTCCGCGGACCGGGTGCGAACGGCGATCGAGAACACGGGGCTGGAGTGGCCGCGCTGCCGCCTCACCGTGAACCTGGCGCCCGCGGAGCTGCGCAAGGAAGGTCCGGTCTACGACCTTCCGATCGCGGTGGGGATCCTGCTCGGGAGTGCGCGCCGGGGGACGCGCCCGCGCGCCGGGCCTGATCCGGAGGCCTTCCTGCTGGCCGGGGAGCTGGCCCTGGATGGGCGGCTGCGCCCCATCCGAGGCGCGGTGAGCATGGCCCTCCTCGCCCGCAGCCAGGGGCGGCGCGGCGTGATCCTGCCGCCGGAGAACGCGAAGGAGGCCGCGGTGGTGGAGGGCGTGTCGGCGCTCTCCGCGGAGCGCCTGGCGGACGTGGTGGCGTTCCTGCGCGGGGAGGCGGAGCTGCCCCTCGCCCCGCCGCCGGATCCGGAGGCGTCTCCGCCCCCGGCGGCGGAGGTGGATTTCGCGGAGATCCGGGGGCAGGAGGCGGCCAAGCGGGCGCTCGCCATCGCCGCCAGCGGCGGCCACAACGTCCTCCTGATCGGCCCCGCGGGAAGCGGCAAGACGATGATGGCACGAGCCCTCCCGGGGATTCTTCCGCCGCTCACCAGGGAGGAGTCCCTGGAGGTGACCAGGCTCTTCTCCTGCGCGGGGCTGGCGCCCGGCGCCCGCGCGGGGACGGTGCCGCGGCCGGTGCGGACGCCGCACCACAGCGCGAGTGCCGCTGCGATCGTGGGCGGAGGCGCCATCCCGCGGCCCGGCGAGGTGAGCCTCGCCCACCACGGGATCCTCTTCATGGACGAATTGCCGGAGTTCGCCCGCTCCGTGCTGGAGACGCTGCGGGAGCCGCTGGAGGATGGGCACGTCACGATCGCGCGGGCGTGGGGGGCCGTTCGCTTCCCCGCCCGGGTGATGCTGGTGGCGGCCATGAACCCAAGCGCCCGGGGCGGGCGCGGCGGCTTCGGCGGCGCGGTGTCGGCGCGGGAGGAGGCCCGCTACCAGCGTCGGCTCTCCGGGCCGCTCGTGGACCGCATCGATCTCCACGTGGAGGTCCATCCGGTGCCGTTCCGGGAGCTGGCGTCGGCCCGCGCCGGGAGCTCCAGCGCGGAGCTGCGGACCCGCGTGCTGGAGGCGCGGCGGATGCAGGCGGTGCGGCAGGGGGCGGGGCGGCCGAACGCGTCGCTCCGCGGACGGGAGCTGGACCGCCACGCGCCGCTCGAACCGGAGGCGGCGCAGCTCCTCGGCGCCGCGGTGGAGCAGCTCGGTCTAAGCGCCCGGGCGTGGGATCGGGTCCGGCGCGTGGCCCGGAGCATCGCGGACCTGGATGAACCGGGCTGCCCGCGGGTCCGCGCCCACCACGTGGCGGAGGCCGTTCAGTACCGCCTGCTGGATCGCGCCACCGCCAGCGCCTGACCGCGGACCCGCCGGATCGCGGGCCGGCACGGCTGCGCCGGCGCCGCACCGCGCCGGCGGAGGATCAGGCTTCGTCCTCCACGGGCGGCGCGAAGCCGCGCCGCATGGTGTTCTCGCAGATGGCCCGCGGCTCCGTGAACTGGAGCAGGTAGTCCGCGCCGCCGGCCTTGCTGCCCACGCCGCTCATGCCGCCGCCGCCGAAGGGCTGCCGCCCCACGAGCGCCCCGGTGATGCCGCGGTTGATGTAGAGGTTGCCCACGCGGAACTCGCGCTTGGCCCGTTCGAGATGCGCGGGCTTGCGGCTGAAGACGCCGCCGGTGAGGCGGTAGTCGGTCCCGTTGGCCACCCGCAGCGCCTCGTCGAAGTCCTTCACCTTCATCACCGCCAGCACCGGCCCGAAGATCTCCTCGCGGGCCAGGCGGTGCTCCGGGCGGATCCCGCTGACGATCACCGGGCCCACGTAGGGCCTGCCCACGCTGCGCTCCAGGCCCTCCGGGACCGCGTGGGCCAGCTCCAGCCGGCCCTCCGACGCGCCCAGCTCCGCGTACGCCCGGATCTTGGATGCGGCCTCCGCGTCGATCACCGGACCCACGTCCGTGCCGGGCAGCATGGGATCCCCCACGGTGAGGCAGCGGGTGGCCTCCACCAGGCGGTGGAGGAACGTGTCATGGGCGCTCTCCACCACGATGGCCCGGCTGCACGCCGAGCACTTCTGGCCGGAGAAGCCGAACGCGCTCTGCCGCACCGCGAGCACCGCCTCATCCAGGTCCGCGGAAGCGTCCACGATCACCGCGTTCTTGCCGCCCATCTCGCAGACCACCTTCTTCACGTGGAGCTGCTCCTCCGGCGTGACGCCCGCGGCCCGGATGATGTCCAGGCCCACCGCCCGCGAACCCGTGAACGCGATCACCGCGGTGCGCGGATGCCGCACGAGCGCCGCGCCCGCCGTCTCGCCCGGTCCGGGCAGGAATCGGAGCGCCTCACGCGGAGCGCCCGCGTCCCAGAGGATCTCGCACATCAGCCGGGCGATGCCCGGAGTCTGCTCCGCAGGCTTCACCGCCACGGTGTTGCCGCAGACGAGCGCCGCGACCGTCATCCCGGTGCAGATCGCGAGCGGGAAGTTCCACGGGCTGATCACGGCGCAGACGCCGCGGGGCTCGTGGATCACCTCGTCCAGCTCGCCGGTGAAGCGGCCCAGGCGTTCGCGCCGGAAGAGCCGGGCGCCGATGCGGGCGTAGTACTCGCAGAAGTCGATCGCCTCGCAGGTGTCCGCATCCGCCTCTCGCCACGTCTTGCCGGCCTCGCGGATCATCACGCCGGAGAGTTCGTCGCGCCGGGCCCGCATGGCGGCGGCGGCCCGCACCAGGACCGCGGCCCGCTCCGCGTAGGGCGTGTCGCGCCAGGCGGGGAAGGCCGCGTGGAGCGCCTCCACCGCGGCGTTGGCGGATTCCGCGGTGGCGTCCTGCGTCACCTCCGGAACCCGGGCCGCGCCGATCGCCTTGGCGAACGCCTGCCGCTGCGGCGCCTCCGCGAAGTTCCGCACCGGCTCCGTGAAGAAGGGGCGGCCATCTCCCACCTCCGCCTCCGCGCCGGAGAGGCGGTGGCGCTCCGGCAGCCCGCCATGCCCGCCGGCCGGACTGCCGCGCCCGGGCGCCGCGGGCGGGGCCCGATGCGGCGACGCGAGCAGCACCTCCGGCGCCGCCTCGTCCATGAAGCCGGCCTTCAGCCAGCTCTCGTTGCTCGTGTTCTCCAGGAGGCGGCGCACCAGGTACGCCATCCCCGGGATCATCTCCCCCACCGGCACGTATTCGCGGAGCCGCAGGCCGGAATCCACCGCGGCGGCCTTCAGCTGGTCGCCCATGCCGTGGAGCATCTGCAGCTCCAGGGCCTCGGGCGGAAGGCCGCGGCGTTCGAGCGCCGCCAGCGCCGCGGCGATGCTGCGGGCGTTGTGCGAGCCGAGCGCCAGCGTCACGCCGCCCTGTCCGGCGCTCGTGGGGCACTGGGCGATGAACGCGGCGGCCATGCGTTCGAAGCACGCATCCGTCTCGTGCTTGTGGCCCCACACCGGATCCGGCCAGCCCATCTGCTCCGCGTTGATCGTCTCGTAGTCCCAGTACGCGCCCTTCACGAGGCGCACGGTCACCTGGCGGCCGGTGCGGCGGGACCAATCGATGATCCGCTGCGCGTCCTGGTCGCCGGAGCGGAGGTACGCCTGCATGGCGAGGCCGGCCTGGAAGTCCACCGCTTCGCAGCAGCGCATGAAGAGATCCAGCGTCAGATCCTTCAGCGCGAACTGCTCCATGTCGAAGTTGATGAAGACGCCGCAGCGGCGGGCCGCCTCCAGGATGGGCTTCAGCCCGGCCATCAGCCCGCGGATGGAGCCCTCGTGGTCGATGGGGTCCGTGCGGGCGTGGAGCGAGCTGATCTTGATGCTGACGTTGGTGCGCGGGATCGGTCCGAGGTGGTTGGACTCCAGGCGCGGATTGGCGGGCCACTCCGCCACCTGCGCGGGGAGGTTCTCGATGAGGTCCAGGTACTTCCGCTGGTAGGCCGCGGCCTCCTCGTCGCTGACGCACGCCTCGCCCAGGAGGTCCACGGAGAAGCAGAGGCCCTGCTTCCACACCGCGCGCAGCTTGGGCAGGGCGCTCGCGGCATCCGTGCCCGCGATGAACTTCCCGGCCATCCCCGTGATCTGGCTGGACATCGCCTTCGCGGCCATGCCCTTCAGGAGTCCGCCCGCCTTCAGGCCGAGATCGAACCCCGGCGGCGGGCGCACGCCCGGCTGGCTCATGTAGTCCACGAGGTGGTCATGGATCTGCTCCGGCGTGCGGAGCATGGGGAAGGCGTCCACGAAGCGGAAGAGCTGCACCTTGAAGGCCGGGTCCTTCATGGACCAGTCCATCAGCTTGTCCGACCAGAACGCGGCGCTCAGGAAGCTGCCGCGGTGCCCGCGGGCCTTCTCCAGGAAGCCTCGCCCGATGCGGACGATCTCCTGCTCCAGCGCCGGATCGTGGCCCGGGGCCGCGGCGGAGGCGCCGGCGGCCGGAGCGGCCGCGGGTGCGGAGGGACGGACGCCGCGGGCCGGCGGGGCTGCGGCGCCGGCGCCGGACTTGCTGCGCTTGGAGAAGAGACCCATGGAACGCCGGAGTATAGGTGGCAGCGGGGCGGCGTTCGGAGCGTGCGGACGCGGCTAGTGGCGTCCGTTGCGGGTCGGTGCGCCCACCGCCGTCATGGCCCGCTGGTAGGTGGCCAGGCACTTGCGGGCGGCGCCGTCCCAGGTGATGCCGCGGACTTCGAAGAGTCCCTGCTCCCGCAGCGTCCGCTGCAGCGGCGGGTGGCGCAGCACGGCCACGATCTTGTTGGCCATGTCGTCCACATCCCAGAAGTCGCACTTGAGGGCGTTCACCAGGATCTCGCTGACGCCGGAGGTGCGGCTGATGAGCACGGGCACGCGGTGGCTCATCGCCTCCAGCGGCGCGATCCCGAAGGGCTCGCTCACGCTGGGCATCACGTAGAGGTCGGCCATCGCGAAGACGCGCTGGATGTCGCGGCCGCGGAGGAAGCCGGTGAAGAGGACCTTGCTGCCGATCCCCATCCCCGCGGCCATCTCGATCATCCGCTGGGCCTGGTCCCCGGAGCCGGCCACCACGAACTTCACGTCCTCCATCACGTCCAGCACGCGTCGGGCGGCGGCGATGAAGTACTCCGGGCCCTTCTGCATGGTGATGCGGCCGAAGTAGAGGACGATCTTGTCGCTCTTCTGGATGCCGGAGATGCCCACCTGGCTGGGGTTCAGGTCCACGCCGTTGTAGACCACGTCCACGCGGTCCGGGGGCACGCCGTAGCGGTTGACGCAGAGGTTCCTGGTGAGCATGCTCACCGCGATCACCCGCACGCTGCCGTGCATGCCGCGGCGCTCGATGTTGTAGACCGGCTGGTTCACGTGCTCGCCGGAGCGGTCGAACTCCGTGCTGTGCACGTGCACCACCAGCGGCCGTCCCGTCATCCGCGCCACCGCGAGGCCCGCGGGATAGGTGAGCCAGTCGTGGGCGTGGATGACGTCGAAGTCCATCCCGCGCACCGCGCGCACGCAGAAGCGGGCGTAGCGCTCCGCCTGTCCCACGAGGTCCCCGCCGTAGTCCGCGGCGTCCGCCCGCTTGGCCCGGAAGTCGTCCGCGGCCGCGTCCATGCCGGCGGGCGGGCCGGCCTCCGGCACCGCGTGCCACACCGCCAGGGATTCGTGTAGGTCCGCGGCCTCCTCCGCAGTGAGGTCCGGCCGGAGCAGGCGCCGCGCCACCTGGTCCACCCAGGGCCCCGCGCCGGGCACGCCGTGCCACGCGGTGGACGCCTGGTAGACGCCGCCCACGCGGATGGGGAGTTCCAGGAAGCGGGTCCCCCCGGCGCGGCGCAGGATGGAGGGCGCGGGCTGGGCTCCGGAGAGGGGGTGCGCGAGGTCGGCGTGCGGATCAGCGGGCGCGTCACCGACGGGCCCGCGCCCGCCCTCCTGGGCGGCGCCGGGAGCGGCCGGGGCGGGACGCGACGGCACCACGGTCGGCTGGCCCGTGGGCACGCCCGCCGCGTCCTCCGGCCGCGCCTCCCCGGGGGAGAGGAGCCGCACGTGGCTGGCCATGCTGGCGTCGATGTGCTTGGGAAGGACGAACGTCACGTCCAGGCCGAGGCGCGACATGGCCCTGGTGAGGCCGTGGCACGCCGTCCCCAGGCCGCCGGTGATGAACGGCGGAAACTCCCATCCCAGCATCAGGACGCGCGGCGTCATCCGCTCATTCGCCTTCGTCGCCGGCCATGTCGCCCAGGCGGCGGAAGGTGGCTTCGAATGCGAGGAGGTAGGTGGAGACCAGATCCACGTTGCCGCCATCCGGGAGACGCACGGCGAACGTGTACATCCGCTCATCCGATCGATAGTGGTGGACCGCCGGCACGGAGGCGTCCACGCCCAGTTCCGCCAGCTCCTCGTCCAGGAGCTCCTCCAGGGAGTCGCCGGTGTGCATCAGGTCCGATTCGATCGACTCGCTCAGCCAGCGGTCCGGCGTCACCAGGAGGACGTGCCAGGCGCCCTCCCGGGGTTCGATCCGGTACCACGCCTCCGCGGCCGCACCGCGGGCGGCGCAGACCAGTCGGCGCTCCTTCATCTCCACGCGGTCGAACGCTCCCGAACGGGAGGCCCGGTCGGAGACGGCCCTGAGGAAGTCGTCGTCGATGGCGGTCATGGTGTGACTCCCGTGAAAGACCCGGCGGCGGGGGGTGGCGGAAGGGGCGAAGATGATAGCGGCCGGCGCGGGCGGCTCGTTCGCGCCGTATGATCGTCCCATGACCTCTCCCGCTCCGCCGGGACACGCCGCCCGGGCCGCGGGGGATGCGGAGCCGTGGACCACCAGAAGGCTCCTCGCCTGGATCACCTCGCACTTTGCGGCAAAGGGGGTGGAGGCGCCGCGCGTATGTGCGGAAATGCTTATGGCACAGGCATTTGCGTGCGAACGCCTGCGCCTCTACATGGAGGTCGACCGGCCCGCGTCCCCGGACGAGCTGGAGCGCCTGCGGGGGTGGGTGAAGCGGGTGGCGGCCCACGAACCGGTCCAGTTCGTGGTGGGGGAGGCGTGGTTCTTCGGAAGGGCCTTCCAGGTCTCGCCGGCCACGCTGGTGCCGCGGCCGGCCACGGAGACGCTGGTGGAGGCGGCGGTGACGCATCTGCGGCAGCTCCCGGCGGAGGCGCCCCGGCGGCTCCTCGACCTCTGCACCGGCAGCGGCTGCCTGGGCCTCTCCACGGTGGCCACGCTCACGGGGGCCAGGAAGCTCCCGCAGGAGTCGGCGCCGCCGCCGCGGATCGAGATTCGTGCCGTGCTCACGGACGCGGTGCCGGCGGCTGCGGAGCTCGCCGGCCGCAACGCCGCCCGTCACGGGCTGGAGCCGCTCGTGGAGATCCGCGTCGGGGATCTCTGGGAAGCGCTCGCGCCGGGGGAGCGCGGATCGTTCCACGTCATCAGCGCCAACCCGCCCTACGTCGCGGATGGCGAATGGGACTCGCTGCCGGACAACGTCCGCCTCCATGAACCCGCGACCGCCCTGCGCGGCGGCCCGGACGGACTGGACGTGGTGCGGCGCATCCTGGCCGAGGCCCACGCGTGGGCGGCGCCGACGGCGCTCCTCCTGGTGGAGATCGGGGATCCGCACGCGGAGGCGGCGCTCCAGCTGGCCCGGACCGCGCCCGGGTGGGAGCGCGTCTCCCTCCACTGCGATCACGAAGGTCTTCCCCGGATGCTCCGCCTGTCACGCGGCGCGGACGCTACGGAGCCGGCGGCGACGCCGCCGCGCTCAGGGCCTTCCGGACCTCCTCGATGAGCTGCGTGGCCTGGAAGGGCTTGAAGAGGAAGCAGCTCAGGCCCTCCTGGCTGGAGCGCACGATCGAGTGGTGCGGGTCGTAGCCGAACCCGGTCATGAGGATCACCGGCGTGCCCGCGTGGGCGTCCTTGGTGGCGCGGAAGACCTCGTAGCCGTTGCGATCCGGCATGCGGACGTCGCTGATCACCAGGTCGAACGGCCGCCCCTCCTCGGCCGCGGCCGTCACCGCGGAGATCGCGGCGGCGCCGGAGTCGAAGGGGGTGACCAGGGCGCCGGCGTCGCTGAGCACGGTCTGGATGGTCTCGCGCACCTGCGGTTCGTCCTCCGCGACCAGGACGGTTCGCCCCGCGATCGACGGGTCGCGGGCCCGGGTGCGGTCGATCCGGTCCACGCCCAGGACCGTGCGCGGACCCGCGGTGCACTCCTTGATGCGGGCGTCCAGCGCGTCGATCGCGGCCTCCAGGCGGACGAGCGCCGCACTCGCCGCGGCGTCCCGACCGGCGGATTCGCGGAGCTTCTCCGCCTCCGTTCGCAGGGTGCGCACCGGCACCGCGATCTCCTCCCGCACGGCGCCGGAGACCCGCTGGTTGGTGGTGAACCGCTCCACGATGAGCATGTCCAGGATGGTGAGGGCCATGGCGGCGTAGCGGCCATAGAGCTCCAGGAGCAGGCGGTCCTCGTCGTCGAAGCGCGCCGGCTGCACGGACTCCAGGTTGAGCGTGCCGGCCACGCGGTCATGGAGAAGGAGCGGCACCGTCACGCTGCTGCGGGCGCCGGGCAGGCCGCCCACGTAGCGGGCGTCCCGGGCGGTGTCCGGGCAGACCACGCCTTCGCCGGTGGCGGCCACCAGGCCGGTGATGCCGTTCCCCTCCGCGCGGGCGAAGAGGCTCTGGCCGATCCGCAGCGGTTCGATCCCCTTGCCGATGACGAGCTCCAGCTGGCGCGACTCCCGGTTGAGGAGCCGCAGCTCGAACTCGCCGCAGTCGAAGAGCGTGCGGATGGCCTGCTCGATGCGGCCTTCGATGAGCTTGAGGCGCTCCGCGACGTTCAGCGGGTTGAGGATCTCCGCGTCCAGCGCAAGGAGCGAGGAGCCCGCGCGGTCCACGGCCTCGATCCGCTGCAGCAGCCGCTGCCGGACCGTCACCTCATGCAGCACGCCGATGGCCCGCGGCTCTCCGCCGGGGCCGGCGTGCGGGGAGATCACCACCTCCCAGCCCTTGGACGCGGCCTGGAAGCTGCGCATGTGGCTGTGCCGCGAGGCGTCCATGCCGTCCCGGAGCTGGTCCCGGCAGGCGTCTGAGAAGCGCCGCATCGTCTCCGGTGCCTGCGCCGCCAGGCGGTTGTTCATCCAGAGGATCTCGCCGGAGGGATCCACGACGCCCACGCCATCGCCGATGGCGTCGAGGAGCGGCGGCACGTCGCCGCCGGTGATTCGCGTGACGGGTGCGTCTGGCATGCGTCTCCCAGCCCGCGGCGCCAGGCGTGGCGCAGTGCGGACCCAGCGGGCCACCGAGTATAGATCGGCCGGACCACGCGCCAATTGAAGTAGACTCCCTCGTTCCCGGTCGGCGGCCCACGGGCTGGCGCCGTCCGGGTTCCTCCTCATGATCGACCTCGAGCGCGTGAGCAAGCGGTTCCGGGGCGTGGAGGCCGTCCGCGCCCTGGACCTGCACGTTCCGGCCGGGAGCATCTGCGGATTCCTGGGACCCAACGGCGCCGGGAAGAGCACCACCCTCCGGATGGTGGCGGGCGCCCTGGCCGCGGACGAGGGGGCCATCACCATCGACGGCCTCTCCATGACCACCCGGCGCCGCGAGGCGGTGGCCCGCATCGGCTGGCTTCCGGAGGCGGCGCCGGCGGAGGCGGAATTGCGCGTGGAGGAGTGCCTGGCCTCCCGGGCCGCGCTCCACGGGGTGCCGCGCCGGGAGCGGCGGGCCGCGATCGACGACGTCGTCTCCCGCTGCCGGCTCTCGGAGGTGCGCCGCCGTCTGGCCGGCCAGCTCAGCAAGGGGTTCCGGCAGAGACTGGGACTGGCGATGGCACTCGTCCACTCGCCGCGCGTGCTCATCCTGGACGAGCCGACCTCCGGCCTGGATCCAGCCCAGGTGGACGAGTTCCGGGCGGTGGTGGGGGCCCTGGCCGGACGGACCACGGTGCTCGTCTCCACCCACGTGCTGCGGGAGGTGGAGGCGCTCTGCGATCGGGTGGCGGTGATCAGCGCCGGCCGCCTGGTCACGGCGGGACCGCTCTCCGCGCTCGGCCGGGCCTCCACCGGCCCCACCCACCGCGCCTGGCTCCGTCCGGCGGACGCCGCGTCGCGGGCCCTCGCGGATGCGGGGGTGCTCCTGGCCGCGCCGGATGCCGCGGCGCCGCCGGGCTGGGCGGGCTGGACCTTCCGTTGCCAGGATGACGTGGCGCTCGCCGCCGCGTTCGCCCGCCATGGCGTCGAGGTGCGGCGCCTGGAGCCGCTGGCGACGCCGCTCGAGAGCGCGTACCGCGAGATCCTCTCCGGCGGAGCCGCCGCATGAGCGCCGGCGCCCGCGGGGGCCAGGCGGCGGCGTGGTGGGCGGTGGCGCGGCGCGAGTGGCGCATGGTGGTGTCGTCGCCGGCGGCGTGGGTCGCGATGGCGGCGTTCGCGCTGCCGCCGGGGATCGCGTTCGCCGTCTTCTGCGTGCGCCCGGGGGCGCCGGCGTCCCTGCGTCTGCCGCTCCAGGCCGCGGCGTGGGCCCTCTTCGTGGCCGCCCCGGTGCTGGGCATGCGAACGGTGGTGGAGGAGCGCCGGGCGGGCACCTGGGATCCGCTTCTCGCGTCACCCGCCTCCCCCGCGACCATCGTGCTGGGGAAGCTGGCGGCGCTCGCGGGCCTGGTGGCCCTCTTCTCGCTTCCGCTCCTGGCGGAGTTCGGGCTGCTCTCGCTGGTCGCGGCGCCGGATGCGGCCGAGTTCGCCTGCGGCCTGCTGGGCGTGATGCTCGCGGGCACGGCCATCATGGCGAGCGCCCTCTGGATGTCGTCGCTCGCGCCGAGCGCGGTGTCCGCGTACGTGCTCACGGTGACCCTCTGGTCCGCGTGGGCCGCGGCCTCCCGCGCCATCCCGCAGCTTCTCCCGGCGCCCTGGTCCGCCGCGGGGTTCTCGCTGGATCCGCTGCGGCGCGTGGATGACTTCCTGGCCGGCCTGCTGGACCTGGGCGCCGTGGCCTTCTTCGCGTCCGCCACCGCGGTGGCGGCGGTGGGCGCCGTGGACGCGGTGCGGGACCAGCTGCGGCCGGGGCCTGCGCGACCGCGCCTCCTGCCGCGCGCCGCGTGGGTGGCGGGTGTCGCCTGCGCCTTGGGCGCCGCGGCGTGGATCGCCAACGCTCCGCCGCTCCGCGCCCAGGTGGATCTCACCCGCACCCGCTCATGGACGCTCAGCCGGGAGACGGTGGAGATGGTGGCCCGGCTCCCCGGCGACTGGAGCGTGGAGGCCCTGGTGGGCGCCGGCCACGTGGATCCCGTGGCCCTGCGGCAGCTGGACGAGGTGCTGGCGCGGCTGGACGGCCTGCCCACCCGCGACGGCGTCCTCCGCGCCCGGCGCATCGATCCGACGGACCCGGCGGGGGCGGCGGACTTCGAGCGCTCGCTTGAACGGGCGGAGGCCGCGGATGGCGAACCGCTCACCCGGGCCCGCCGCGAGACGGACGCGGGACTGAAGTCCCTGCAGGCGCTCGTGGCGTTCTCCCGCCGGGAGGTTGGCGCGGTGACGCTCGCGCTGGGATCGGAGCCCGCAGGCGCGGCGGATCCGGCGCCGGGCGGATGGACGCCGGAGGATCGGGCGTGGCTCGAGCAGTGGCGGGCATCCCTGGGGAAGCTCTCCACCGAAGGCGCCGCGCTCGTCGATGCCATCCGCACCCGCATCCGCAGCACGCCGGAGCGCCCGCTCGGAGATCCGGCGGGCGCCGCGGCCCAGCTCGCGGAGTCGCTGCGGGCGTGGACGGATCAGCTCGCCGGCGCGGAGAAGCAGCTCCGGGAGCGGCGTCGCGGGGCAGCGCCTTCGGCCAACGGCGCGGAGTACCTCCGGGCCGCGCCCGCCCGCATCCTGGAGATGGCGTCGCTCCTCCGGCAGCGGCAGGATGCGCTCGCCCAGCTTCCGCCCCTGGGCGTGGCGGAGGTGGCGGCGGCGCTCCGCGGCGGTGACGCGCTGGTGGTCACCGGACCGGCGGGCGTGGCGGCCGTGCCCGGATGGCAGGTGCTGCCCGCGGGCGGAGACGGCGGCCAGGGCGGCGGCGTCGCGTTCGACCGCCGTTTCCGCGGCGAACAGGTGATCGCCTCCGCGCTCCGCTCCATCGCCAAGGGCGAGATGCCGGAGGTGGTGGTGGTGCACGGCGAGGGCCGTTCGCTGCTCAAGGCCACGGGGGACCGCGCGGATCTCTCCGCGATGGCGGACGCGCTCCGCGCCGCCCGCTTCCAGGTGAGGGAGTGGCAGCCGGGGCGCGAACCGCGGCCGCTGCCGCCCGCCGGGCGCGGCCAGGTCTTCGTGGTGCTGCCGCCGCTGGCGCGGAGCGACGCGGAGGCGGACCCCGCGGAGCGGCGCATGCTGGCGGCGGTGGAGCGGCTGGTGGAGGAGGGGGCGCCCATGCTCCTCGCGCTTCCGCCGAGCGCGCTGCCGCTCCTGGGACGGAGCGATCCGTGGGCGGAGCTGGCGTCGCGCCTGGGCGTGCAGGCGGCAAGCGCCGCCAGCCTGCTGGAGGTGGTGCCGGTCTCCGAACGGGAGCGGGAGGTGCGGTCGTGGTTCGAGGTGTCGCCGCAGGGCCCGCATCCCGTGGGCGCCGCGGCGGAGGGACTTGCGGCCATCGTGAGCAGCCCCATCCCGCTGCAGGCGGCGGATGGCGCGGCGGCCCGCGTGGAACCCATCCTCCAGGTGGAACCCGCGGAGAACCGCTGGCGCGAGGATGACTGGCGCCGCGGAGGCCGGCAGGTCCGGGAGGCGCCGGCGGAGAAGCGGATCCGCGCCGCGGTCCCGGTGCTGATGGCGGTGCAGGGATCCGGACGGCGCGCGGTCGTCTCCGGCGGCGCGGGCTGGATGCTCTCCGGCCTGGCCGACATGACCGCGTCGCTGGGAGGAGAGCGCGTCTTCCTCCGGTACCCGGGGAACCGCGAGGTGCTGGTGAGTGCGGTGGGCTGGCTGGCCGGGCGGGACGATGCCCTCCGCAGCGGCTCCGGCCGTGAAGTGCCGCGCGTGCCTGCGCTCCAGCCCGCGGCCCGGTGGTCCCTGGCGCTGGGGGCGGCGCTCGGCATCCCCCTCATCCTGGTGCTGACCGGCGCCGGGCTCCGCGCCATCCGGGGGAGCGGCTGATGTGGCGGAGGGCGATCATCGCGTGGTTCGTGGCGGCGGCGCTCGTGGCCGTCGGCGCGGCGCTGCGCGGCGGCGCGCCGCCATCCGCGGGGAGCGCGGCCCCGGGGAGCGCCGGCCAGCCGGTGGTGGCGGAGGGCAGGCTGCCGGTCGATCGCGTGGACGGCGTCACGGTGACCCGCGGCGGACACACGCTCCAGTTCCGGCGGGAGGGCGACGGCTGGTGGCAGGTGGCGCCCTGGCGTCAGCCGGCGGAGGCGGCGGCGCTCCGCGACGTGCTCCTGCGCCTGGCGGACCTGCGGGCCACCCGGCGCGTGGACGGCGGCGGCGCGGAGCTCGGCCTGGATCCGCCGGAGGCGCAGCTGGAGGTGACGTGGCCGGATGGCAGGGTCGCGGTGGCGCTCGGGCGCCGCAGCGTGGGCGGCCGGGCGTGGGCCCGGGGTCCGGACGGCGCCGCGTGGAGCGTGGATCCCGCGCTGCACGACGCCATCCTGGACGCGGACCTGCGCGAGTGGCGTTCGTGGCGCCTCTTCGAAGGCGCTGGTGTGGAGGGACGGCGGGTGGAGATCCTGCGTACGCCCCTCGAATCCTCCCGGCCGCCATCGCGCCTGGTCCTGGAGCGGCGCGACGGGCGCTGGAGCATGATCGAACCCGCGCGAACCCGCGTGGACGCCAAGGCGCTGGAGGCGGTGGTGACGGCCCTCGCGCGGGTGCGGCACTCCGGCTTCGTCGACGAGTCGCCCGCGGACCTGGCCCTCTACGGCCTGGCGCGACCGATCGCGGCCGTGGCCATCTCCGGCGGCACGCCGGCGGTGGAGGAGCGCGTGGAGATCGGCTCCGCGGTGGCGGAGGGCGGGATGGCGTGCGGACGCAGGACGGACCGGCCGCCCGTGTTCCTGCTGGATGCGGCGGCGCTGCAGGCGCTGCTGCCGCCTCCGGCCGCGTTCGTGGAGCCCACGGGGTGCGGCGTGGCCCCCGCGGACGTGGAGCGGCTGCGGATCGTGCCCGCCTCCGGGAGCGGCGCGCCGTGGACGCTGCGGCGCACCCTCGACGGGTGGCTCGTGGCCGCGGAGGGTGCGGCGGAGTCCCCGGCCTCCGGGCCCGCCGTGGAGTCGCTTCTGGCGAGACTCTGCACCGCCCGCGCGGGGGAGATCGCCCTCCAGGCCCCGCCGAAGGAGCTGCTCCTGGCCACGGTGGAGGTGTGGCCCATCGGCGCATCCCGTCCCGTGACGCTGCGCGTGGCCCGGGAGGGCCCCGGCGGGAAGTGGGCCATCGACGAATCGGACGACGTGCTGCGAGTCTTCCCGCCGTCGTTCGGGCTGGAGCTGGATCCCGGGCGCTACCGCGTGCCGTGAGCGCGGGACGGCGGCGCCCGCGGGCCGTCACTCACTCCATCGATAGTGCAGCAGGGCATCCGGGCCGCGCCGCCGGGCCGACATGAGCCGCAGGCGGACGGCCTCCGCCGGTGACGCGGGCGCCCGGCCGTCCGCCGCCCTCGGCGCCCGCGGGTCCGCCATCAGGAGCGGCCCCACGAACACCCACGCCTCGTTGATGAGCCGCCGCCGCTCCAGGCGCGACAGGAGGCCGCGACCCGCCTCCACCATCACCGTGGAGACGCCCCGTCCGGACGCGAGCCGGGCCAGGAGCTCCCGCAGATCCGGCCATCCGCCGCCATCCTCGGGGAACGCCTCCACCTCCACGCCCGTGCCCCTCAGCGCCGCGGCCCGCGCCGGCTGCGCTGCGAGCGCCGCCTCCGTGGTGGCCACCAGCACCGGGCCGTCGGCCACGCTCCGCGCCAGCGAGCACTCGACCGGCATCGAGAGCGACGCGTCCACCACCACCCGCAGCGCCCGGCGCCGCAGCCGCACGCCGCGGGGCGTGAGGCTCGGATCGTCCGCGAGCACGGTGCCCATCCCCGTCAGGATCGCATCCACGCGCCCGCGTTCGCGGTGCACCATGGCCCGGCTGACCGGCGAGGAGATCCAGCGTCCCACGCCGGTGGCGCTCGCGATCGCGCCATCGATCGTCTGGGCCCACTTGGCCATCACCCACGGGAGCCCGCTCCGCACGCGGTGGACGAACGGCCGATTCAACTCCGCGGCCCCCGCGTGCGCGAGCGCCACCACCTCCACCCCCGCGGCGGCCAGCGCGGCGGCGCCACCCGCGGCCGCTGGGTTGGGATCCCGGGTCCCGTGCACCACCCGGGCGATGCCCGCGGCGAGCAGGGCCTGCGAACACGGCGGCGTGCGCCCATGGTGGTTGCACGGCTCGAGCGTCACGATCGCGGTGCCTCCGCGGGCCCGCTCACCGGCCGCGCGCAGCGCCTCCACCTCCGCGTGCGGGCCGCCCACGCGCCGGTGCCAGCCTTGCCCCGCCGGCTGACCGTGGCGATCCAGCACCACGCAGCCCACCATCGGATTGGGCTCCACGCGCCCGTGGCCGCGGAGCGCCATTCGAACCGCGGCATCCATCCAGCGATGGAGCGAGGGCTCGCCGGCCGCCGCGGGCCTGGCCATCACGCCGCGCCGCCCCCGGCGGACGATGCGGCCACCGGCTCCAGCATGGTCTCCGTCTCCTCGCGCTGCTGCCGCTCCTCCGCGGGGGGCCGCCGGGCCGCCGTCCGCGCCCGCGGCGAGAGCGCGAGCGTCGCCACCAGCAGGTCATCGTGGGCCACGCCGCCGCTCCAGGTCTCCACGAGGTCCGCCAGGAAGCGGGCCCAGCGTTCGGGCGCCGGCTGCCGGCCGCATGCCTCGCGCAGGCGGGACTCTCCGAACGCGCGGCCGCGGCGATCCCGCGCCTCCACCATCCCATCCGTCACCAGCATCAGGATGTCTCCCGCGTCCACCAGGGAGCGCTGCTCGGAGACCTCGAACTCCGCCGGTGGCACGGCCCCCAGGATGTACGCGCTGCTGTCCCGCGTCTCCAGGCGGCCGTCGCGGCGGCGCAGGATGGCTGCGGGGTGGCCGGCGTTGGCCACCACCAGGCGGCCGGCGTTGGGGTCGAGCTGGGCGGCCACCGCGGTGGCGAAGATGTTGTGGCGGGCCAGGGTGAGATGGATGTAGCGGTTGAGGCCGATCAGCACCGCGGCGGGAGAGAGCAGGGGGTTCTCCGCGCGGATGCGGTCCAGCTCGCCCGCCAGGCGGTTCACGGTCATCGCCGCGGCCAACCCGTGGCCGGTGACGTCGATCACCACCAGCATGAAGCGGTCCAGCGGATCGGTCCACGCCTGGGCGAAGTCGCCGCCCACCTCGCGCATCGGCCGGTAGTGGAGGTCGAACTCCACGTCCTCGCGCTTGGCCGGCGGCGGGAAGAGGCTCTCGTGGATCCGGCGGGCCTGGGCCAGCTCCCGGCGGAGCTCGATGAAGCCCTGGCTGGCCATGCGGCGGCCGAAGCGGCGGGCGTGGCGGCGCAGGCGCCACCAGCAGATGACCACGCCCGGCAGCAGCACCAGCGGGAGGGCCACCGTTCGAATGCCGGCCACCAGGGCCCAGCGCCCCAGGGCGCTCATGCCCTCCGGGCTGATCTGGACGTCCCGCGCCGGCGGGTGGAGCACCACGTCCACCGCCGCGTAGGCCAGCACCAGCGGCACCATCGGCTTCAGGCTCTCGCGCGGCGTCCATGGCAGCACCAGGCACGCCAGGAAGTGCCAGAAGAAGATCGCCGAGAGCGGGCTGAAGATGGAGACGTTGGAGACCACCGCGGTGGAGGTCTCGAGCGAGAGATGCACCGCCCCCAGCAGGATGATCATCCAGCTGGCCTCGCGGACCGTGCCGAGGCGCGTCTCCACCCGTCCGGAGCGCACGAACGCGTACCACGCGAGGATGGCGAGCGTGACCACGCTGGAGGCGATGGCCGCGGGCAGCGAGAGGCCGGGGAACTGGGAGACCAGCTCCTGGGCCTTGTCCGCGCTGAGGCCGTAGGGGCGCTCAACTCCCGCCGCCATCTCCGTGCGCACCGCCCGGATCATCTGCCAGGAGGTGACGAAGATCCCGGTGGTGATCAGCTCCACCCCCGCGAAGAGCGCGCAGAGCACCTTGAAGCGGGTCCGGAACCAGCGTTCCAGCTCCTGCTCGTACTCCCCCTTGAAGAGGGCGGGGCCGTGGGACTCCAGCAGTGCGTCGCTCATGCTGCGGGGGCCATTGTCGCACGCCCCAGGCGCAGCGGGAGGCCGCTCAGGTCTTGGCCAGCACTTCGTCCTTCAGGCGGTCGGGCATGATCCGATAGGTGTGCGGCTCCATGCTGCTGGAGGCGCGACCCTGGGTCATGGACCGGAGGGACGTGGTGTAGCCGAAGAGCTCCGAGAGGGGCACTTCCGCCTGGATGACGCGGGTGACGCCGCGGAGTTCGCTGTCCACGATGTGACCGCGCCGGGAGGCCAGGTCGCCGGAGACGTTCCCGAAGAACTCGTCCGGCGTGGTCACCACCAGCTTCATGATGGGCTCCAGGAGCGCGGGACGGGCCTGCGTGCACGCCTCGCGGAAGGCAAGGGCGCCCGCCTGCTCGAAGGCGATCTGGCTGGAGTCCACCTCGTGGTACGAGCCGTAGACCAGCTGGCAGCGAACGTTGATGACCGGGTATCCGCCGAGGATGCCGCTCGCGGCCGCCTGCCGGGCGCCGTACTCCACGCTCGGGATGAACTCCCGGGGGATGACGCCGCCGGTGATCTTGTCCTCGAAGACCACGCCGTCCTTCATCTCCAGTTCCTGCGCCGCCGCCTCCTCCGGAGTGATGGGGCTGACGGTGACCACCGCATCGCCGTACTGGCCGCGGCCGCCGGTCTGCTTCTTGAACAGGCCGCGGACGCGCTCGGCGGTGCCGGTGATGGTCTCGCGGTAGGCCACGCGCGGCTTGCCGACGTTGACGCCGATCTTCATGTCGCGCGTCAGCTTGTTCTTGATGATCTCCAGGTGGAGCTCGCCCATGCCGGAGATGATCGTCTCGCCCGTCTCGTCGTTGTAGTTGGAGCGGAAGGAGGGATCCTCGCGGCGGATGGTGGTGAGCGCCTCGCCCAGCTTCTTCTTGTCGTCGGCGGTGATGGGCTCGATGGACATCGAGATCACCGGCTCCGGGAAGACCATGCGCTCCAGGATGATGGGGTTGTCCGGGTCGCAGAGGCTGTCCCCGGTGAAGCTGTCCTTCAGGCCCACCACGGCCACGATCTGGCCGGCGCCGGTCTCCTCCAGCGCCTGGCGGTCCTGGGCATGCATCTCGTAGAGACGGCTCACGTTCTCCTTGCGGCCGTTGCCGGGGTTCATGACGCGGCTGCCCTTCTCCAGCCTGCCGGAGTAGATGCGCAGGTAGGTCAGGGTGCCGGCCACGTCCGCCACCACCTTGAACACCAGGGCGGAGAACGGCGCGTCCTGGGTGTGGGGCCGGGTGAGCTTGACGGACGGATCCTTGGGATCCACGCCTTCCACGTCGGGCCGCTCCGTGGGATTCGGCAGGTAGTCGACGGCCGCGTCCAGCACCTTCTGGATGCCCACGTACTTAAGGGCAGAGCCGCACAGCACGGGGAAGGCCTTGAGCGCGATGGTGGAGCGGCGCAGGGCGGCCTTCAGCTCCGCCGCGGTGATGGACTCGTGGTCGTGGATGTACTTCTCGGTGAGGGACTCATCGAGCTCCGCGACGCGCTCCACCATCTGGGCGTGCCAGATGGAGGCGTAGTCCTTGAGGTCCTCGGGGATTTCCGTGATCTTGATCTCGCGCCCTTCCTGGGCGGTGTCCCAGTACATGGCCTTCATCTCCATCAGGTCGATGATGCCGCGGAAGTCCGCGCCATTGCCGATGGGGACCTGGATGGGGATGGCGTTCGCGCCGAGGCGCGTGCGGATGGAGTTGAAGCTGAACTCGAAGTCTCCACCCAGCTTGTCCATCTTGTTGATGAGGCAGAGGCGGGGAACGCCGTAGCGGTCCGCCTGGCGCCACACCGTCTCCGACTGCGCCTCCACGCCTTCCTTGCCGTCGAACACGGCCACCGCGCCGTCCAGCACGCGGAGGGAGCGCTCCACCTCGATGGTGAAGTCGACGTGGCCCGGCGTGTCGATCAGGTTGACCTTGTACTCCACGCCCTGGTACTCCCAGGGGCAGCTGGTGGCGGCGGACTGGATGGTGATGCCGCGCTCCTGCTCTTCCTGCAGGCTGTCCATGGTCGCGGTGCCTTCATGCACCTCGCCCATCTTGTGGATCTTGCCGGTGTAGAACAGGATGCGCTCCGTCACCGTCGTCTTGCCGGCGTCGATGTGGGCGCAGATACCGATGTTGCGGACTTTGGAGAGGTCAGTGGCCATAGGGTCGCTCTGTGGAGAATCGCACAGGGTACCGGCCCCCTCGGGTGACAGTCAAGGGTCAGGCCGGCGCTCCCACGGCCATCGCCGGATCTGCGCCACCGTTCGCTACGCCTGCCGGACCAGCTGCTCCCGGGAGACCCCCAGCCGCCCCAGGTGCGGCTCCACCTCCGCAAGCCAGCGTCGTCCATCCTCCACGTACCCCGCGGTGGGCTTCACCTCCGGGAGGACCCGGGCCACGTGCCGGTTGAGGCGAGCCATCCAGAGTTCCCGGACAAGCTTCGCGGTCATGCTGGCCAGGGCGACGGGGAGGTGGTGGGTCTCGCCGCCCACCTGCCAGGCGACGTGCGCCGTTCGCGCGCCCCAGCGGAGCTCGTACCGGCTGGTGGCTTCGCTCTCCTCCAGGACGCGAATCGCGGCGTCGGGGAAGCAGAACGAGAGTTCCTCCCGGTAGTGGATGCGGCCGCCGTGGCGATCCAGGAAGGCATGCACGGTGGAGTTCGGCGCGTCGCGAAGCGCCTGGTCCAGGAGCGTCATCGCGGCCCAGGAGTTCACGGCGGCCTTCGAGGCGCCGGGGCCCATGCGGCGGTTGAGCTCCGGGGCGTCGATCGCCATGCAGCGGAGACGGTGGAGCCGGAGGGCGCGTTCGCGCTGGGTGCGGGCCAGCCTGGAGGCTGCGATCCCCAGCAGGCCCGAGTCGTTGGCGAGCGGAAGTGCAGCCTCGCCGGCCCACCAGGGGCACTCCGAGGGGGGCGTCGCGCCCAGGCGCTCCAGGAGGATCGAATCGCTCCCCGGCAGCTCCTGGCCATCCATGGACGAAAGCGCCGCCAGCACCCCGCGCTCCAGCCAAGTGAGGGGGTGGCGGGTGGTGAGCTGGTTGGAGCCCTTGAGGCGCTTGCTGTCCTCGATGGCCACCCGGCCCTTGGAATCCTTCGGCGAACGGCAGATGGCGCTGGAAAGGAGCTCCCAGAGGTCCTGCGGCTCCGTGGCCTCTTCCATATGGAAGACGGAGGTGGCGACGCAGAGGGGCCCCAGCAGGGGGCCGTAGCCGGCCTCGTCGATCCCCATGTAGACGATCACGCCCCCGAGACTACTACGGAGCGGATTTCCCCTCTGGCAACCCCCGGGAGGCCGTGGTACATTGTTCCCGGTTCTCGAAGGCTGTCTCGTGCGTTCGTGTACAGGCCTCTGCATGAATCAGCCGTCGATTGACCTCGCCCGAGTTCAGCACGGTTCAAACAGGGTTCGGGCAAGGAATCAACGTCATGAAGTTGTACGTCGGGAATCTGTCGTTCAAGACGACCCAGGATCAGCTGCGCGCCCTCTTCGAACAGCACGGCAGCGTCCGCTCCGCGGAACTCGTCATGGACCGCATGACCGGCCGTCCGCGCGGCTTCGGCTTCGTGGAGATGGATGACTCTGCCCAGGCGCAGGCGGCCATCTCCGCCCTCCACGGCAAGAACATCGACGGCCGTGACCTGACCGTCAACGAGGCCCGGCCGCGCGAGGAGCGCAGCTTCGGCGGCGGTGGCGGCGGCGGCGGTGGCGGCCGCGGTGGCTTCGGCGGCGGCGGGCGCGGCGGCAGCGGCGGCGGTGGCCGCGGCGGCCGCGATCGCGGCGGCTGGTGAAGCCTTGCGAATCCGTGCGGCCGATGACCGCGGCCTGACGGAACTTGGCTGGCTTCACAGCCGGCACACGTTCTCGTTCGGCGGCTACGTGGACCCCGCGCACATGGGTTTCCGCAGCCTGCGAGTCATCAACGACGACGTCGTGGAACCCGGCTTCGGGTTCGACCTGCACGGACATCGCGACATGGAGATCATTTCCGTGGTGCTGGAGGGCGCGCTCCAGCACCACGATTCCCTTGGCCACACCTCCACGCTCCGAGCCGGAGAGATCCAGGTGATGAGCGCGGGCCGGGGGATCCGTCACAGCGAAACCAACGCGTCCCGGGATGAGCGGGTCCACTTCCTGCAGGTGTGGATCATGCCTGCCGCGCAGGGGCTGGAGCCGCGCTGGCGGCAGGAGCCGCTGCCGCAGCTGGCGGGAGACGCCTTCGTCACCGTGGTGCAGGGAGTGGCGACTCCGGCGCCCGCGGCCGGGGCGCCCGGGGAACCGCTCACCATCCATCAGCAGGCGGACATCCTGATGGCGCGGCCGTCGCCGGGGCAGCGGTGCCGCTGGGCGCCGCCGACAGGTCGGGCCGGGTGGCTCCACGTGGCCACCGGCGCCGTGGACGCGGGCGGAACGCGCCTGCGCGCCGGCGACGCCGCGGCCTTCGAACAGGGGGAGGCGATCGAATGCGCCGGCGCGGACTCGTCGTCACTCCTCATCCTCTTCTCCGTGGCGTGACCGTGGGGACGGCGGCGCGTCGCGCCAGCACGGGAGCGCCGCCCGCAGCGCGAACCCGGGCCGGTGGTGCCGCATGGGTGGTGGGGCTGCTGGCGACGTGCCTGGCGCTCCTGCGGGGCGCGGCTGCCTCGCCGCCGCCGCTCGCGGACGCCCTGGAGCCGCCGCGGATCCAGGCCATCTCGGACCTCCTGGCCCGACGCGGCGTGGAGGTGGATCCGCGCGTGCTCGGGTTGCTCCACCAAGCGTGCGCGGATCGGATCCTCGGTCTCCGCGACTCGATGGAGGAGGCGTTCGCGCGGGCCGGGCTCCTGCCGGGTGTGGTGGAGACGCCGGAAGCGCTCGACGCCGCGCTGCGGGTGCTCACCCGCGCCCTCGCGGATGCGGACGCGGCGGAGGCCCAGCTGTTCGCGGCCCTGGCCGGGACGGTGCCTCCGGAGCAGCACTCCGCGCTGCAGGGGGCGCTGCGGGCGCGGCGCGTGGCGGCCGCCTCGCAGCGGGCGACCTCGCTCGCCAGCTTCAGCTGGTATCCGATGGAGCTGCGGGACGTGGAGACCTTCGACTGGGATGCCGGGGGGAGGGGTCCGGACGCGGCGGAAGCGCGGGCCCGGATGGTGGCGGCGCTCGACGGGACGGCGGAGGCGCGGCGTGGTGCGTTCGAACGCCTCATGGCGTCCGCGCTGCGGGCGAGAGCAGCGGCGGCGCGGGCCGCGGCTGCTGCGGCTGCCGCGGATGCCGCAGCTGCCGCGGATGCCGCAGGTGCCGCCGCGGCTCCGGGCGATGACGCGGAAGCGCACGAGCCGCTCGACCCGGCGCTCGCATGGAGCGATGCCTGGGAGCTCGGGGGCGCGTCGCCGGCTGCGGTCGCGGAGGTCCTGGAGACGCAGTCGAACGCGGTCGCCGCCATTCGCGCGGCCGCCCCCGGTCCCGCTTCACTCACGCTCCAGCGGACCTGGAACGAGGTCGCCCTGGGGACCAATCCCGCCACGGAGTCCGCGTGGACGCTCCCCGGCTGGGGGTATGGGAGTGTCCGCCACGCGGCCCGGCGCGTGCTGACGGATCGGAACCTCGCGGGCAGCGCGCGGGCGGAGGCCATGGCGCGGCTTCGCGCGTGGGCCGAGGACGAGGACGCCGCATCCGCTGTGGTGGAGCGGGAGATCCTCGCCGCGCTGCGGGCCATGCCGGAGGTGGCGGAGGTGCCGCAGGAGCGGCGCTGGCCGCTGCCGCAGGCCCCCGAACGGCACGCGGCGCTCCGCAGCGTCACCGCCCGGCATGCGCCGGCGCTCGGCCGGGCGCTGGGCGCGGAGTGGCTCGCGGCCGCAGGCGCCGCGGAGCGCGATGTGGACACGGCGCCGCTCCCGGACGCGGCGTTCGCGCTCGAGTCGTTCGGACCGGAGGAGGTGGCGCTCACCGGCACGCTCAAGGCCGCGGCGCTCGCCAGGGTGCCGGTCCGGTCCCCGGAGGAGGAGCGCACGCCGCTCGGACTCGTCCCGTTCACGGATGAGGAGCTGGCGCCGCTCCGGGAGGCGCTCGCCGCGCATGCGCCGCATGCGGAGGATGCGCCGGCGGAGCGGCAGGCGCTCCTCGCGGCATTCCAGGCCGCCAGGGAGGCGCAGCGACGCGAGTGGGCCGAGCGCGTCGTCCCGTTGCTGATGGCTGCGTCCGCGCTCCCGCCTTCACCGGTCGGCAGGTTTGGCGCGAAGGACGTGGGCCCGGAGGCCGCGGCGCATCGCGCGGCGCTTTCGGCCTGGGCCCTGCGGATCAGCCGGGCCATCATCGATGCCGACGCGGCGGCCGCGGCGGTGGATGAGAACTTCCTCCGCGCGGTCGGCGCCCTCGCGCCGGACATGGCGTGCGACCCGCGCCTCGCGCTCGTCGCCCACGCACGCCGGGCCGGAGCCGCGGCCTGGAGCCAGGGCGGCAGAGGCGGGATCGGCGCGCCCTTCTCCGCCCTGCGCGTGCAGCTGGCCGGCTGCCTCACGGATCCGGCGCTCGTCATCCTCCAGGCGGCCCTTCCGCCGGAGGCGTGCCGCGCCGCCGCCGCCGCCCTGCAGCCTTCGCTTCCACTCCTCAGCCAGCGGCTGGAGTCGCTCCGCGCCGCGGATCTGGAGGGCCTCGCCAGCATCCGCGAGGCGTGGGTGAAGCTTCGCTCCCACCCACAGGGGAGGGGGCGTGCGGCCCTGGAGGAGCAGTACGCGGAGCGGGTGCGAACGGAATCGCTGGCGGTGCTGGCCCGCGCCGAGGACTACCGCCTGGAGGCGGACGCCGCCCTGCGCGCCGTCGACGCGGCGCTCGCGCCCGGGTTCAGGGAGGAGCTCTCGTGGGCTGCGCGGGTCACCCGCCTTCCCTCCCTCTTCGCGGATGGCCGCCTCCTCCGCCGCGCCATGCAGGAACTGGACGCCGTGGCGCAGACGGGCGCGGAGCCGCCGGATCCGGTCCGGCGTGCCGAGGTCCGCCGCGCTGCCTTGGACGCCCTGCGGCGCATGGACCAGATCGCGCGTCCACAGGAGGCGGCCGCGGCGCTCCTCATCTCCGGCCTCCTGCGCGGCGGCGCGGCGGTGGACCTGGACCGCGGTCGGCGGCTCAGCGCGGCTCTCCTCCGCCGCATGGACGCGGAGGCGGAACGCGCCGCCTGGCTCCTCCTCCGCCTGCTGCCCGCGGACGACGCCCGCCGCGCCCCGTCCCTCCTCCAGCTGGCGGCGGAGAAGGGCGTCGCGCTTCCCGGCTGACGGGCCGGGAGGCGCCCCTACACTGCGCGGATGCGCGTTCGACCCGCCAAGGTGGTGGTGGCGATGAGCGGCGGCGTGGACAGCGCCGTGGCCGCCGCGCTGCTGCAGCGGGAGGGACACGAGGTCATCGGCTGCTTCATGCGTCTCGGGAGCGCGGGGGAGCCGGACGAGGGTCCGGGCGCAGAGGCGCCGTCGTGCGAGGTCCGGCTGCCGGTCCGCAAGCAGGGGTGCTGCAGCGTGAACGACGCCGGGGACGCCCGCCTGGTGGCGGCCCGGCTCGGGGTGCCCTTCTACGCACTCAACTTCGAGCGCAGCTTCCACCGCGTCATCGACTATTTCATGGAGGAGTACCACCGCGGACGCACTCCCAACCCGTGCGTGCGCTGCAACGACTGGCTGAAGTTCGGCCGCCTGCACCAGCTGGCGAAGGATCTCGGTGCGGACTACGTCGCGAGCGGCCACTACGCCCGCACCACGCGGGAGCCGGATGGACGCGTGGCCCTGCGGCGCGGCGTGGACGCGGGGAAGGATCAGTCGTACGTCCTCTTCGGCGTGCCGGAGGCGCAGCTCGGGGAGATGCTGCTTCCGATCGGGGAGCGGCGCAAGCCGGAGGTGCGGGCGCTCGCCGCGGAGCTGGGCCTGCCGGTGTCGGAGAAGCCGGATTCGCAGGAGATCTGCTTCGTGCCGGACCAGGACTATGCGGGACTCCTCTCGCGAAGGGCGCCGGAGCGCGTGCAGCCCGGGCGCATCCTGGACGAGTCCGGCGCGGACCTCGGCCCGCACGCGGGTCATCAGCACTTCACGGTGGGCCAGCGGCGCGGAATCCCGCTCGCGGTGGGCACGCCGCTCTTCGTGCTGGCCAAGGACCCGCGGACCAACACCATCACCGTGGGCCCGCGCGAACGGCTCCTGCGCCGCCGCTGCGTCGCCTCCGCCGCCAACTGGCTGCTCCCGCCGTGGAAGGATGAACGACCGGTGGAGGTGAAGTTCCGCTCCGCGATGGAGCCGGTCCCCGGCCGGGTTCGAGCCACGGAGGATGGGGGCCTGGAGGTCCGCTTCGACGCGCCGCAGGAGGCCCCGGCGCCGGGACAGGCGATCGTCTGCTACGACGGGGATCGCGTGGTCTGCGGAGGCTGGATCGACGCCGCCCCGGAGTGACGGGCGGTGTGGAGCGCCGCACGCCCCGTCCTGTACCATCGGGGGTCCAACCAGGAGCCCCAGCATGCCCGCCACCGCCACCAGCCGCGTCCACGAGATCCTCGGAGCCGAAGCAGATGCGCTCCTGGCCCACAAGGCCAAGGTGGACCGCAAGCTGCTCCACCTGCCGGGACCGGACTTCGTGGAGCGCATCTGGAGCGGCAGCGACCGCAACCCCCAGGTGCTGCGGAACCTGCAGGCCATGTTCGGACACGGCCGCCTGGCCGACACCGGCTACCTGAGCATCCTCCCGGTGGACCAGGGAATCGAGCACTCCGCCGGGGCGAGCTTCGCCAAGAACCCCATCTACTTCGACGGGGAGAACATCGTGAAGCTGGCCATCGAGGGCGGCTGCAACGCCGTGGCCACCACCTTCGGCGTGCTGGGCAGCCTCTCCCGGAAGTACGCCCACCGCATCCCCTTCATCGTGAAGCTCAACCACAACGAGCTGCTCACCCTGCCCAACAAGTTCGACCAGATCATGTTCGGCACCGTGGAGGAGGCGTGGAACCTGGGCGCCGCCGCGGTGGGCGCCACCATCTACTTCGGGTCCGACAACGCGGACCGGCAGATCGTGGAGGTGGCGCAGGCGTTCCAGCTGGCCCACGAGCTCGGCCTGGCCACGGTCCTCTGGTGCTACCTGCGGAACCCCGCCTTCAAGAAGGACGGCAAGGACTTCCACGTCTCCGCGGACCTCACCGGGCAGGCCAACCATCTCGGCGTCACCATCGAGGCGGACATCATCAAGCAGAAGCAGCCGGAGGTGAACGGGGGCTACGAGGCCCTCAACATGGGCGGCTCCAGCTACGGGAAGTTCGACAAGCGGATCTACACGGATCTCAGCACGGACCACCCGATCGATCTCACCCGCTACCAGGTCCTCAACTGCTACTGCGGCCGCGCCGGACTCATCAACTCCGGCGGTGCGAGCAGCGGCGCGAACGATCTCCAGGAGGCGGTGAAGACCGCGGTGATCAACAAGCGGGCCGGCGGCATGGGCCTCATCTCCGGCCGCAAGGCCTTCCAGCGTCCCATGCCGGAGGGCGTCAAGCTCCTCAACGCCATCCAGGACGTCTATCTGGACGCCGGCGTCACCGTCGCGTGATCCCGGTGCGGGCCGCGGCCAGGATCGGGGGTGCGGCGCTGGCCGCCGCGGCGGCGCTCGCGGGCGCCTGCGCCTCGCATCCCGCATTCGAGGGTCCGCCGCCGGCACTGGAGGTGCGACTCGCGGAGTTCGCGCCCACGGAGGGGTGGAGTCAGATGCAGCTCCGGACCGATTCGCGCCCCATCTGGGTGGCGCCGGAGCCGCTCCTGGGACTCGCGGACTTCCGCGACGGCCTGGTGCGGAACCAGGGGGGCCGCGACTTCCTGCTGCTCAACGTGCGCGAAGGCGCCAAGGTGCGCCTGGAGAACGCCACGGTGCCGCACGTGGATCATCCGCTGGCGGTGATGCTCGATGGCGCGGTGATCTACGCGCCCACGCTGAAGACCAGCATCTCCCGGCAGGTGCCGGTGCGCATCGGGCCCGGCGGGATCTCCGTGGAGGAGGCGGAGAGGGTGGAGGCGGCGCTGGAGGCCCGCAAGGGATTCCTGGGCATTCCGCTGCTGCCGCGGCCCTCCCCGGCGGTGCCGCCCGGCGCCCGCTCGCAGGTGCCCCCCGCGCCCGCGCCGGTCACGCCCGCTCCGCCAGATGGAGCTCCACGCGGTAGTGCATCGTGAAGACGCCGTCGCGGGCGTGGCGTTCGAACGCCTCCCGCAGGGCCGCCTCCGCCGCCGCCCGCGGCGCCGGCTCCCGCGGGAAGTAGCTGGCGCTGCGGGCCCGCCCGAGGAGCCCCGGGAGATCCAGCGGCTGGGCGTTGCGGAACTCCATCCGTCGATAGCCGCGCCACCCGGGGGCCGTGGAGAGCGGCGTGCCGCCCGCGCCGCGGGCCGCGATGGTGGTGGCGTCGAGGCCGCGGTTGGCCTCCGGCACGCAGATCCTGGAGAAGGCCGCGGTGGCGGGGCAGGTGTCGTCGCGCAGGTTCCAGAGGAGCGCCGCCCGACCTCCCGGCGCGGCGATGCGGCGGAACTCCGCCAGGGCCGCGGCGGCGTCGAACCAGTGGAAGGCCTGGGCCGCGAGCACGAGATGCACGCTCCCCTCCGGAAGAGCGGTCCGTTCCGCGGGGGCGCAGCGCCACTCGATCGGCCCCATCCGGGCCCGGCCGCCGGCCGCGCGGGCCGCGTCGAGCATGGCCTGGTTCGGCTCCACGCCGGTGAGGTGGTCCACCCAGGCCGCGAGTCCCCGCGTGGAGATGCCCGTCCCGCAGCCCACGTCCGCCGCCGCGACGGGCGCGGCGAGCCCTTCGGTCATCGCCTGGAATGCGGCGGCCGGGTAGTCCGGGCGGGCGGCCACGTAGTCCGCCACCAGCGTGGTGAATCGGGTGGTGTTGGCCGGGCTGGTGGCCACGCCGGGATCAGGCGGAGGCGCCGGCCATGCGGCCGGGGCGGTCGCGCGTGGGCCGCGCGGCCTGCGCGGCCTCGGACTGCCGCCGCGCCTCCTCCGTGCCGATGAAGTCCTCGCCGAAGCGCACCAGCCGCAGGCTGTTGGCGATGACGAAGACGTAGCTCACCGCGTAGAAGAAGGGCGTGGCCCAGATGTTGATGTTGCCGGTGGCCGCGAGGGCCAGACCGATCACCGCCAGCAGCAGGCTGGCGCCGATGTTCTGGGCGATGATGGCCCGCGTGCGGCGGGCGATCTCCAGCAGGAAGGGGACGTGCCGCAGGTCGTCGTTCATGAGGGCCACGCCGGCGGAGTTGGTGGCGATGTCGGAGCCGCTCAGACCCATGGCCACGCCCACGTCGGCGCTGGCCAGGATGGGGCCGTCGTTGATGCCGTCGCCCACCACCAGCGTGCGGTGGCCGCGGCGGATGAGGTACTTCAGCTCCTCGTGCTTCTCCTCCGGGAGGCACTCCGCCTCGATGGCGTCCACGCCCACCGCCTGGCCGACCCGCTTGGCCACGCTGAGGCGATCACCGGTGAAGATGGCCACGCGGCGGACGCCCAGGTCCCGAAGCTTGGTCACCACCTCCACGGCGTTGCGGCGGAGCTTGTCCTCCAGGCCCACGGCGCCCAGGTAGGTGCCGTCGCGCATCACGTGCACGCCGGACATGCCTTCGATCTGCGACTCCACCCCCGGAACCATGGCGGCGATGGCGGGGTTCACGTGCTCCAGCCACTCCCGTCGGCCGGCGTGGATGACGGCGCCCGCGCTCGTGCGTGCCACCACGCCGCGGCCGTGGAGCTCCTCCACCTTCGAGACCGCTTCCGGCTTCAGGCGGGCCTTGGTGGCGGTCTCCAGGATGCTGCGGGCCAGCGGGTGGTTCGAGCTCTGCTCCGCATCCGCGGCGGCCTGGAGGAGCGCCGCGGGATCCTGCCCCTCCGCGGGTGCCAGGCGGCTGACGGAGAATCGGCCGGTGGTGAGCGTGCCGGTCTTGTCCATCACCACGGTGTCCACGTTGGCGGCCGCCTCCAGCACGCGCGTCGTCTTCACCATGATGCCCAGCCGGGCTGCGGCTGCGAACGCCGCCACCATGGCCGTGGGGTACGCGATGAGCAGGGCGCCCGGGCAGGTCACCACCAGCACGGTGATGGCCCGCTCCGCGGCGGCGGCCTTCACGGCGCTCACGTCGCTCCGGCTGGCGAAGAACCACACCAGGCCCGCCACCATGAGCACCACGGGGACGTAGTAGCTGGCCAGGCGCTCGATCAGCTCCTGGCGCTGCCCGCGGGCGCTCTCCGCCTCGCGGATCAGCTTCTCCACCTTGCCGATCGTGCTTTCGCCCGCCACCGCCTTCACCTGCACGTCGATCTGGCCCGTGAGGTTGCTGGTTCCGGCGTAGACGTCGCTGCCGGGCTGGACCTCGATGGGCACCGCCTCGCCGGTGAGGGAGGCCTGGTTGATGGAGGAGGTGCCGCGGATCACCTGGCCGTCCGCCGGCAGGTTCTCTCCGGGGCGCACGCGCACGATCTGTCCCGGGCGGAGCTCCGCCTGGCTGGTCTCCCGCTCCGTCCCGTCGTCCAGGAGCAGTCTGGCGGTGTCGGGGGTGAGCTCCACGAGATCCCGGATGGCCCGCTGGGCGCCCCACGCGGTGCGGCTCAGCACCAGCTCCGCCAGCCAGAGGAAGAACGCCAGGAACCCCGCCGCCAGGAAGAGATTGCTCATCAGGGCGGCGAACACCGCCAGCGACGCCAGCGTGTCGCTCGAGGGTCGGCCGGTCATGAACTCCCGGAACGCGCCGCTCGCCAGGGGGAGGAAGAGGATGATCGCCCCGAGGGCCGCCGGGATGTCCGCCACCTGGCGTTCGATCCCCAGGATGGTGGCCACCCAGGCGGAGAGGAGCAGCACGCCTCCCGCGAGAGCCACGAAGAGCTTGCGCTCCAGCCGCTCCCCGCCATGGAGGGCGGGATCCGCGGCACCGGTGCGGGAGGGACGAGCCGAGGTCTGGGCAGCGTTGGCCATGGCGGTGGAAGCGTCCGTGACGCCGGGAGCGTAGCAGCCCGCGGCAGGGCCGCTACGCGGGGGTCAGCCCACCCGTTCGCTCCGCGCGGCGCGACCCATGAGGTCGCGGATGGCGTCGAGGGGCGGCTGGCGTTCGAAGGCGATGCGGCAGACCGCCTCCGTGATGGGCATCTCCACGCCCAGCTCCCGGGCCAGGTCCCGCACGCTCCGGGCCGTCTCCACGCCCTCCACCACGGAATCCGTGGCCGCGAGGGCCGCCTCCAGCGGCAGCCCGCGCCCGAGGGCCTCCCCGCAGCTGCGGTTGCGCCCCTCCGGACTGAAGCAGGTGGTGGCCAGGTCCCCCACGCCGGCCACGCCGAAGAAGGTCTCCGCCCGGGCCCCCAGCGCGGTGCCGAGGCGGACCATCTCCGCCAGTCCCCGGGCCAGCAGGGCGCTCTTCGCGTTGCACCCCAGGGCCAGCCCATCCACCATCCCGGCCGCGAGGGCGATGATGTTCTTGAGCGCGCCCGCCACCTCCGCGCCCACCACGTCGCCGCTCGTGTAGATGCGCAGCCATGGCGTGGCGAACGTCGACTGCACGCGCTCCGCGACCGCAGGATCCGCGCTCGCCGCCACCATCACGGCCGGGAGGCGCCTGGCGAGCTCCGCCGCGATCGTGGGCCCGGTGAGGACCGCGGGCGAGTGAACCCCCGCGTCGGCGAGGATCTGCGTCGGCCGGACGTGCGAGCCGCGTTCGAACCCCTTGGCCACGCTCGCCACGGCGGCGGCCGCGGGACGGTGCGGGCCCACCCGCTCCCAGACGCCCCGCATGAACTGGGTGGGGATGGCGGACACCACCAGCGTGGCCCCGGCCAGCGCCGCCGCCGCGTCCGCCGTCACGTGCACCTCGTCCTGGAGACGGACCTGCGGGAGTCGGCCTGAGCTGCGGCGGGCGGCCAGCCCCGCCACCGCATCCGCGAAGGGCCCCCAGAGAGAACACGCGCATCCCTGCTCCACCACCGTCCGGGCCAGCACCAGGCCCATCTGACCGTCGCCGAGGATGGTCACCTTGCGCTCCACGCGGGCGTCACTCCTCGTCGAACCGGTTCTCCACCAGCTTCACCAGCGCCTCCACGGCCTGGGCTTCGTCCGCGCCGTTCGCCTGGATCTCCAGCTCCGTCCCGCAGGTGCCGGCCAGGAGCAGCATGTGCATGATGCTCTTGCCGTCCACCGTCTCGTCCGCGTCCGCGCGCTTTACCGTCACCTGCGCGGAGAAGCGGGACGCCGTCTCCACGAAGGTCATGGCGGGCCTTGCGTGCAGGCCCAGCTTGTTGCAGATGACCACCCGCGCCGTATGCACCGGGTCACCGGCCGTGCTGGCCGTCGTCCGCTTCCTCGAGCAGCGTGACCACGTCGGCCGCGGTCTTGGCCTGCCTGAGGAAGCGCCGGAACTGGTCCTTGCTGAGACTCCCGACGATGGTCTCCATGGCCTCGATGTGCTCCTCCGGGCGATCCTCCGGCGACACCAGGAGGAAGATGGTGTGCACCGGCTGCCGATCCAGGGCGTTGAACTCCACGCCGGCTGCGCTGATCCCAACCGCCACCACCACGGACTTCACCTCCGGGGTCTTCACGTGCGGCACCGCCACGCCGTGACCGATGCCGGTGGAGCCGCGCTTCTCCCGCTTGATGACGGTCTTGTGGAACTCGTCCCGATGGGCGGCCCGGACCGCGCCCGCCTTCACGAGGGCGTCCAGCAGCTCCCCCACGGCGTCGTCGCGGCGCGTCGACTTCAGTGCGGGGATGATGGCCTTGTCTGCGACGATCGTGCGGAGCTTCATGGGGGCGGCGGGGGTGGGAGGCTCAGTGCCCGTGGTTGTCGCGGACCCGTTCCTTGTGGTCCGTGAGCTGGCGGGTGGTGCGGTCCACCACCAGGTCGATGCACGCGTAGAGGTCGTCGTGGGTGGCGTTGGCCACGAAATCCGCGTGGCGCTCCACGTCCGCCAGGATCTCCACGTGGAAGCCGTGGCCGGCCTGGCGATCCACCACCACGTTGATCTGCTGGAGGCGGTCGAAGTGGCGCTTGAGGCGCTCGGCCTTCTTCCGGATGTACGACTCGATGGGCTCCGTGAGCTCCATGTGCTTGGCGGAGATGTTCACCTGCATGGGGCGGGCATCGTAGCACCCTCCGGAGCGGGCCCGGATCCGCGGTCGGCGAGGCGCCGTCGGACTCAGGGGGCCAGCATGGGACGCGTCCGGACCGGCGTCACCGTGACGGAGGAGTACGCGCCCTTGCGGCGGTACCCCACCTCCAGCGGCCGGCCTTCCGGCGCCCGGCTGAGGGCCAGGACCAGCTCCTCCACGCTGCGCACGGACTCGCTCCCCACCTTCACGATGATGTCGCCGATGCGCAGTCCCGCGTTCGCGGCGGGGGAGCGGCGATACACGCGGGTGATCCGGGCGCCGTCGTTGGAGTTCTCCGCCTGGAGGCCCAGGGTGGGATCCTCCGGGGAGAGCACATCGTCGATGGCGCCGCGGGCCGACACCCAGCGGCGCCACTGCTTCTCCACCTCCGCCGCCGGGAGTCCGAACGCCACCTCCATCGCCTTCAGCCCGGTGGGCTCCGCGGTGAATCCCTGCACGTACGCCCGGTACCAGGAGCCCAGCTTCCCCTGGTCCGCGAGGAACTCGAAGATGGAGCGGGCGATGGCGTACATCGGCTCCGGGCGCTCCATGAACTGGGCGCCGCTCATGGCGAAGAAGGTGGGCCACGGCGGGGCGTTGCCGTGCATCGACGCCAGGCGGGCCATGTTGTGGCGGTGGTTGGGGCGGAACCGGATGGTGCCGTCGTCGGCCCACTCGTAGTCCTCGTAGAGGGAGGCCAGTCCCTCCTGGATCCAGATGGGGTGCAGCTGCCGCAGCCGCTCCATGTGGCCCCAGTGGAGGACGTGCACCAGTTCGTGCCGCAGGCTGGCGCCGGTGTCGCGGCTCACGAGCGAGCGGTTGCGGTGTTCGTAGACGCCCGCCGTGTTGGGGGAGTCGAAGTGGTCCTTGAAGTCCAGGGGATGCGGGATGGCCAGCATCACCACGTCCGGCTGCACGTCCTGGAAGAGGAGCGGCACCATCTGGTCGATCTGCCGCTCCACCATCTGCTTCATCTGGGCGGCGCTCTCCGGATCCAGCGCGAGCGCAAGGAGCATCCGGTGCTTGTCGTCGCGTTCGTAGCGGTAGCGCTTCTCCCCGTACTTGGACTTCCACGCGTCGAACGCCTCCTCGCCGCGCCGCGATCCACCCGGGGTGCGAACGTCCTTCGCGTCCACCCGCGCCCGCAGTGGGGCC
Source organism: Phycisphaerales bacterium (assembly GCA_046350535.1). Lineage (GTDB taxonomy): Bacteria > Planctomycetota > Phycisphaerae > Phycisphaerales > SM1A02 > VGXK01. Next base: position 2,175,279 of record JAXMAG010000001.1, on the reverse strand, counting down.
CAGCGCGGGTCGTCCCGCAGCGCCGCCAGGTCCGTGTCGCCGTCGAGGGCGCCCAGATCCGCGAAGCCGTGATCGACGGACGCGTCGAGGCGCTGGAACGCCTCGTCGTCGCGGCCGAGCCGGGCCAGCATGCAGCCGGCGTTGAAGAGCATGATCGCGTCGTCCGGGTGCCGGGCGAGGAACTCCTCCACGGCCGCGAGGGCCTTCGCCCAGTCCCGCTGGGCCACGGCGGCGGCCACGGCCTGCTCGGCCCGGGTTCGCTCGCCGCGCCCGGGCGGCGCCGCGGGCGCGGCCGGGGCCGCCGGCGGCGTGGCCGCGGGCGGCGCGGAGGGTGGGAGTGCGGGCGGCGCCGCGGGGGGCCGCGGGGGCGCGGCCCGCGATGGCGTGGAGGGCCCGGTGCCCGGAGCGTCCAGCGGCGGCGCCCTGGAGGGCGGCGAGGCGGGCGGATCCGCGGGCGCGGAGGGGGCGGCAAGGGCCACGGCCAGCGCCGCGGCGAGCCACCGGACCGGACTGGCCGCGGGCGCGCCTCGCATCACGCCCGAGGATACGCAGCCAGCATTCGAATGGCTTCCGGAAGTGCCCGGCACTCCTCCTCGAAGACGCGGGCCGCGAGGCTCTCAGGCGTGTCGCTCGGGAGCACCGGGCAGCGGCGGGCCAGGATCGGGGGGCCGTGGTCGTATTCGTCGTCCACGAAGTGCACCGTGCAGCCCGATTCGCGGTCGCCCGCGGCCAGGACCGCGCGGTGCACGTGGTGGCCGTACATGCCGGCGCCGCCGTGCCGCGGCAGCAGGGCGGGGTGGATGTTGATGACGCGACCGGCCCAGGCGCCCACGCGGAAGCGGCGCAGGTAGCCGCAGAGGCACACCAGGTCCACGCGATGGCGGCGCAGGCATTCGTCCACCCGGTCGTCGATCGTGGGATCGGGGACGCCCGGCACGGCGGGGAGGATCTCCTCCGCGGGGACGCCGGCGGCGCGGGCCATCTCCACGGCGCCCACGCCCGCACGCGTGGCGATGACCACCGCCACCTCCGCGGGCATGCGGCCGGCGCGGGACTCCTCCAGCAGGTTCCGGACGGTGCGACCGGCGCCGCTCGCCAGGCAGCCCAGGCGGAGCGAACGGCCGCTCATGCCCCCGGGACCTCGCCGCTGGTGGGCGGGGCGCGGAAGTCGATGCTGCGTCCATCCGCGCCCACCGCGACCATCTTGAGCTGCGCCTCCGTGACCGTCACCACCTCGCCGCTGCGGTAGCGCTCCGCCTCCACCAGCACGTCCACGGTGACGGAGCTGCGCCCGGTGGCGAGCGTGCGGGTCGAGAGCTGCACGACGTCCCCCGGGAAGACCGGCGCGGTGAAGACGACGCGATCGATGGTGACCGTGACCCAGCGGTGCAGTCCGTGGCGGCGGGCCTCGATGTACCCCGCCTGGTCGATGAGCGAGAGGATCACTCCGCCGAAGACCGTGCCCTGGTGGTTGGTGTCCGCGGGGCCGGTGACGCGGCGGAGCGCCGGCGCGAATCCGCTCCGCGCGCCCTCGCCTCCGGAGCCGGTGACTCCGGGGCTCCCGGAGCCGCCCGCGCCGGTCCGGTCGCGGGGGGCGCGGGGGCGCCGCGGCGTCCGGGGCGTGCGGGGCTTCCGCGGTCGGCGGGGGGGCATGCCGGGAGGGTATCAGCGGCCAGCATCCGCCTCAGGTAGCGGCCGGTGTGGCTCGTGGGGTGCGCCGCCACCTCCTCCGGCGTGCCGCAGGCCACCACGGTGCCGCCGCGGTCGCCGCCCTCCGGCCCCAGGTCGATGATCCAGTCCGCGGCCTTGATGACGTCCAGGTTGTGTTCGATCACCACCAGCGTGTTGCCGGCGTCGGCGAGGCGCCCCAGCACCTCCAGCAGCTTCTCCACGTCGGCGAAGTGGAGTCCCGTCGTCGGCTCGTCCAGGACGTAGAGCGTGTGGCCCGTGGCGGGGCTGCCCAGCTCCGTGGCCAGCTTGATGCGCTGCGCCTCCCCGCCGGAGAGCGTGGTGCTGGCCTGCCCCAGCTGCATGTAGCCCAGCCCCACGTCGCGGACGCAGCTCAGCATCCGCTGCACCCGCGGATGGGCGTCGAAGAAGCCCACCGCATCCTCCACCGTCATGTCCAGCAGCTCCGCGATGGTGCGGCCGCGGTAGCGGATCTCCAGCGTCTCGCGGGCGTAGCGGGTTCCGCGGCATGCGTCGCAGGCGACGAAGACGTCCGGCAGGAAGTGCATCTCGATGCGACGCACGCCCTGGCCCTGGCAGACCTCGCAGCGCCCGCCCTTCACGTTGAAGCTGAAGCGGCCCGGTTCGTACCCGCGGATCCGGGCCTCCGGCACCATGCACCAGAGCTTGCGGATGTCGTCGAAGACGCCGGTGTAGGTGGCGGGATTGGAGCGCGGCGTCCGCCCGATGGGCGACTGGTCCACCTCCACCACGCGGTCGATGCGGGTGAGGCCGGTGACGCGGTCGTGGGCCCCGGGGGCGGCGCGGCCCTCGTGGAGCTGGCGCATCGCGGCGCGGAGGAGCACCTCGTTCACCAGCGTGCTCTTGCCGCTGCCGGAGACGCCGGTGACGCACACCATGCCGCCCAGCGGGAAGGCCACGTCGATGCCGCGGAGGTTGTTGGCGCGGGCGCCCTTCACCACCAGGGCCCGCTCCGCGTCCATGGGGCGGCGCCGCTCCGGAACGCGGATCCGCCGGGCTCCGGAGAGGAACGCGCCCGTCACGCTGGCCGGGCAGCGGGCCACGTCCGCCACGCTCCCCTGGGCCACCACCGTGCCCCCGTGCCGCCCGGGCCCCGGTCCGATGTCCACCAGGTGGTCGGCGGAGCGGATCATGTCCTCGTCGTGCTCCACCACCAGCACGGTGTTCCCGATGTCGCAGAGACGCCGCAGCGTGGCCACCAGGCGGTCGTTGTCGCGCTGGTGGAGGCCGATCGTCGGCTCGTCCAGCACGTAGCAGACGCCGACCAGCCCGCTCCCCACCTGGGTGGCCAGGCGGATCCGCTGCGCTTCGCCACCCGAGAGCGTGCTGCTGGCCCGATCCAGCGTGAGGTACTCCAGTCCCACGCTGGCCAGGAAGCCCAGCCGCGCCTCCACCTCCTTCAGGATGGGCGCGGAGATCCGCCGCGCCGCTTCGCCCAGCTCGAGCGACCCGAAGAAGCCGAGGGCCCGCTCCACGTTCAGCCTGGTGGCGTCGCTGATGGAGAGGACGTGGCTGCCGGAGCGGAGCTTCACCGCCAGGGCCTCCGGCCGCAGGCGCTTTCCGCCGCACGCGGGGCAGGGGGCGCTGCTCATGTACTGGTGGAGCCGCTCCTTGACGAAGTCGCTCTCGCTCTCCTGGAAGCGCCGCTTCAGGTTGGGCAGCACCCCCTCGAACGACGCCCCCACGCGCTCCGCCTCCTCCGCCGGGATGCCGTGGAGGAGCGCCTTGCGCACCTTGGCGGGGAACTTCCCGATGGGCGTGCCCGGCGCGATCTTGAAGAAGGTCGTGAAGCGGCGCAGGAGCCGCGCGTAGTGGTTGTTGGTCCGGGGGCCCCAGCGGCGCCACGCGTCGATCGCCCCTTCGGAGAGCGGCAGGGAGGGATCCGGTACCACGAGCGACTCGTCGAACTCGCTCACCGTGCCCAGGCCGGCGCAGGCGGGACACGCGCCGTGCGGCGAGTTGAAGGAGAAGAGCCGCGGCTCCAGCTCCTCCAGGGCGCATTCCGGGTGCTCCGCGCAGGCGAACTTCTCGCTGAAGCGGTGCTCCTCCCAGCCGCCGTCCGCCCGCTCCACCAGGAACACCAGGGCGCCCTCCGCCAGCCGCAGCGCCGTCTCCACGCTCTCCGCCAGTCGCTGCCGGTCCGCCTCCGCGACGGCCACCCGGTCCACCACCGCCTCGATCGTGTGGGCCTCGTAGCGTCCCAGCCCCAGCGGGTTCTCCCCCGGCTCCTTCAGCACCTCGCGCAGATCCACCACCCGGCCGTTCGCGCGGGCCCGCACCAGCCCCTGCTTCTGGATCGCCTCCAGCACGTCACGGTGGAACCCCTTGCGCCCGCGAACGATGGGCGCCGCCACCATGGCCCGGCGGCCGTCGAAGTCCCGCAGGATGGCCTCCACGATCTGGCTGGCGCTCGTGGCGCTGATCGGCCGTCCGCAGAGGGGGCCGTCGGGGGACTCCCGGTGCCAGCAGGTGGGGGTGCCGCAGCGGGCCCAGAGGAGGCGGAGGTAGTCGTAGATCTCCGTGGTGGTGGCCACGGTGGAGCGGGGGGTGTGGCAGCCGGAACGCTGCTCGATGGCGATGGTGGGCGGCAGCCCCTCGACGGACTCCACGTCCGGCTTCTGCATCTGATCGAGGAATTGCCGGGCGTACGCGGAGAGGCTCTCCATGTACTTCCGCTGCCCCTCCGCGAAGATCGTCTCGAACGCCAGCGAGCTCTTCCCGGAGCCGGAGACGCCGGTGAGCACCACCAGCTGGTCGCGCGGGATGTCCAGGTCCACCTGCTTCAGGTTGTGTTCGCGGGCGCCGCGGACCCGGATCGCCCGGTCGGGCGGGATGGAAGCGGCGGCGGTGGAGGGGGAGGCCATCGGGGAGGCGCGGAAGTTGCGGGTTCGCCATTATGGGGACGCTGGATGCGATCCGGGCGCCGGCGTTCGAACCCATCTGGAGAAAACCACCGCCTTTCCTCCCACGCCGCTTGGCGGGGGGCGTTGGATGTCGCACATTCCCGGGACTCTTCGCAGCGAAAACTGGCAACCAACCTGCGAAGATGCCGAACCCTGTCCGGTGAACGGAACCGCGGCCCCCATGAAGACCACCGCCATCCAGCCCGTCCCCCTGCCCACCGCCGCACCGGAGTGCCGGCCGTCGGTGGCGCCGATGCCGTGGTCGCGGCGCGTCCAGCTCGCGGAGCGCCCGGATCGCGATGAGTGGGATCTGCTCCTGCGTGCGGCCGGCCGGATGCGCGTGCGCGTGACGCCCACGCCGTCCGCGGATGCCGGCGCGGACTGAGCCGCGCTACCTGCCTCGACGCTTCCGTCCCGCCCGGGTGCCCGGCATGCCGGCCTTGGTCTGTCTGACCGGCGCATCCTCCTGGAGCGGATCCACGGCCAGCGCCCCGCCCGACGCGGGGAGGCTCTTCAGGCGCGCCGCCTTGTCGCGGAGCGAGGCGGCGCGTTCGAACTCCAGGTTGGCCGCGGCCTCCAGCATCTCCGCCTCCACGGCCTGGATGGCCGCCTCCAGGTCGAAGGCCTTCTGAGGCTTGCGGCCCGCCGCCTCCCGCACGGTCCGACCCGCCTGGAGCTCCTGCTCCATCCCGCGCCGGATGGCCTTGCGGATCGTCACCGGCGTGATGCCGTGGGCCTCGTTCCAGGCGATCTGGCGGGCGCGGCGCCGCTCCACCTCGTCGATCGCCGCCTGCATGTCGGGCGTCACCGTGTCGGCGTACATCACCGCCAGGGAGCCGGCGTTGCGGGCCGCCCGTCCCATGGTCTGGATCAGGCTGGACTGGCTCCGGAGGAAGCCCTGCGAATCCGCATCCAGGATGCAGACGAGACTCACCTCCGGGAGATCCAGGCCCTCGCGCAGCAGGTTCACTCCCACCAGCACGTCGAAGGCGCCTTCGCGCAGGTCCTTGAGGAGCTCCAGCCGCTCCAGGGTCTCGATCTCGCTGTGGAGGTAGCGGACGCGGAGGCCCTCCTTGTGGAGATACGTGGTGAGGTCCTCGCAGAGCCGCTTGGTGAGGGCGGTGACCAGGACGCGCTCCTTGCGGGCGGCGCGTTCGCGGCAGCGCTCCACCAGGTCCGGAACCTGGCCGCGGGCGGGACGGATCAGGATCGGCGGATCGACCAGTCCCGTGGGGCGGATGACCTGTTCCACCACTTCGCCGCCGGAGTGCTCCAGCTCCCACGGGCCCGGCGTCGCGGAGACCAGGATGGCCTGCGGCACCAGCTCCAGGAACTCCTCGAAGCGGAGCGGCCGGTTGTCGAGCGCCGCGGGCAGCCGGAAGCCGTGGTCCACCAGCGTCTGCTTCCGGCTGCGGTCGCCGAAGTACATGCCGCGGATCTGCGGGATGGTGACGTGGCTCTCGTCGATCACCACCAGCCACTCCTCCGGGCCCCGGCCGGGAACGCGGCGGAAGTAGTCCAGCAGGCAGTAGCTGCGGGCGCCGGGCGGGCGGCCGTCGAAGTAGCGCGAGTAGTTCTCGATGCCCGGGCAGAAGCCCGTCTCCTGGATCAGCTCCAGGTCGTGGCGCGTGCGGCCGAGGAGCCGCTGCGCCTCCAGGAGCTTCCCCTCCGAACGCAGCTCCAGCACCCGGGCGTCCAGATCCGCGCGGATCTCCGCCACCGCCCGCGCCCGCTGATCCTCCGGCGTCACGTGGTGGACGGCGGGGAAGATGAAGACCTTGCGTTCGTCCGCCAGGAGCTCTCCGCTCGTGGGGTCGAAGACCTGCAGGCTCTCCACGGTGTCGCCGAAGAGCTCGATCCGGATCGCGTGCTGCTCGCCGGCGGGGTGGAGCTCGATGGTGTCGCCGCGCACGCGGAAGTCGCCGCGGCCGGGAGCGGCCTCGTTCCGCCGGTACTGCATGCCGGCCAGCGCCAGCAGGAACGCCCGGCGCTCGATGCGCTGCCCGCGCTCCAGCATGAGGATGCGCCGTTCGTACTCCTGCGGGGAGCCCAATCCGTAGAGGCAGCTCACGCTGGCCACCACGATCACGTCCTGGCGCGAGAGGAGCTGGCTGGTGGCGGCCAGGCGCAGCCGGTCCAGGTCCTGGTTCCGGCTGGCGTCCTTCTCTATGTAGATGTCCCGCTGCGGGATGTACGCCTCGGGCTGGTAGTAGTCGTAGTAGCTGACGAAGTACGCCACCGCGTTCTCCGGGAAGAGCTCGCGGAGCTCCTCGTAGAGCTGGGCGGCCAGCGTCTTGTTGTGGCTGATGACGAGCGTCGGCTTCTGCACCTGCGCCACCACGTTCGCGATGGTGAAGGTCTTGCCGGTGCCGGTGGCGCCCAGGAGCGTCTGCCAGCGCCGGCCGCGGCGCACGCCCTCCACCAGTCCCTGGATGGCCGCCGGCTGGTCGCCGGTCGGCTGGAACGGGCTCACCAGCGCGAACGCCCTGGACATGGCCGCACTGTACGCCGGGCCGGCGCCCTCAGCCGCCCCGGGCGGCCAGGAGGGCTCGCGTCGGCTGCCGCAGGAGCGCGACGAGCGGGATGGACGCCGCCCCGAGGGTGAGCGCGAGCATCACGCACCAGCCCGCGAGCGCGGCTTCCCAGGGAAGGACCAGCCGCAGCTCCAGTCCCGCCATGTCGTGGTACATGCGCACGCCGTGCCACGCGAGCTGGAGGCCCAGGCACGTGCCGGTCACGGCCGCGGTGACGGCCACCAGGGCCGCCTCCCCGAGGATCAGCCGTGCCACCATGCCGCGGGTGGCACCGCACGCCCGCAGGACGCCCAGCTCGAAGCGTCGCGAGGAGATGCCCGCCGCCACCACGTTCCCCACGCCGAAGGCCGCCAGCACCAGGGCCGCGAACGCCACGCCCGCGCACACGCCCAGGATGACGCGGCTGGTGGCCGCCACCTTCTCCTTGATGGCCCGGCCGCTGGAGAAGACGGCGCCGGGCACCTCATTCGAGAGGCGCTCCCCCAGGAGCTCCTCCGTCTCCGCGGTGGCGCCGGGCCCCAGGTCGAACTGCATCATGAGCGCTTCGCGCGTGCCGAAGTGCCGGGCCACCGCGTCGAAGTCCATGAAGACGCAGCTCACCGCGTGCTCCATGTACACGCCGCGGATCCCGAAGAACTGCGTCACCATGTCCAGGCCGCCGGAGCCCACCACGCCCACGATGGTGAAGGTGTGGCTGGTGCGCGGGCCGCCCAGCGTGAGGTGATCCCCGACGGTGAGACCGCGGGCGGTGAGGAACTCGCCCGCCACCAGGACGCCCTCGCCGGAGGTGAGCGCGGGAAGCGCCGTCTCCGGATCGCCGCGGATCCAGTCGACCCGGTTGAGGCGGAAGAACTCCTCCGGCTCGAATCCGACGCAGGTGACGTTCCGCGGCCCCATGCCCTCCGCGCCGAAGACCTGCTGGCCCATCACGCGGACCGGCAGGTAGCCGATCGGCACCGCGCTCCTGGCCTCCGGCATGGCCCGCACGCGGGCCTGCTCCGCCTCGCTGAAGCCGCTCGTCTTGAAGGCGAATCCGTCCGCGAAGCGCACCCGCTCCGTGAGGTCCTCGAAGAGGGCCCGGCCGTTGCTCCACGTGCTCACCAGGATCGAGACGCCCACCATGAGGGAGCCCGCGGTGAGGCCGAGGCGCCACGGCGACGCCGCCACGGTGCCGGTGAGCAGGCCGCGCGGCAGACGCAGGAGCGCACCGAGGGGCGGGCCCAGGCAGCGCGAGAGGAGGATGAGCGCGGGGACGCTCAGCAGGAACCAGCCCACGTGGACCGCCGGAATCCCGCTCGTCACGTAGGTCCAGAAGCGGGCGTCCCGCTCCGACACCAGCGAGATCTCGATCCATGGCACCGCGACCAGGAGGGCGCCGAGCCCCAGGAACCACCAGGCGCCGCCGCGCCGTGGCGGCGCCGCCCGCACCCGCAGGGCCTGGAGCGGCGTCACCCGCGCGGCCGCGAACGCAGGCCATGCGGCGCCGGCCATGCCCGCGGCGAGGGCGCCCGTGATGGCCAGGGCGATCCCGCCCCAGGAGATGGCGAGCCCCGCGGGGAGGCTGGCCCGCCACCACCAGGTGGCCAGGCCGGTGAGCCCCACGCCGAGCGGCACGCCCGCCACGCCTCCGGCGCCCGCCACCACCATGCCGGTCAGGAGCTGGCCCAGCACCAGGTGGCCGCGGCCCGCCCCCACGCAGCGCAGGAGCGCCAGCTCCCGGATCTGCTCCGCCAGCGCCGTCGTGAGTCCGGTCCCGACGATGAACACGCAGCTCAGGAAGCCCACCATGCACGCGGCGGTGAAGGCCAGGTTGATGCCCGCCACCTGGCGGTCGAACCCCGCCGCCGCCATCTCCGCGGGCTCCACGGCGAGCGGCGCCTCCACGCGCGACGCGTTCGCCTCCACCCACCGGCGCACGTCCGTTCCCTCCTCCAGCTCGATCGCCACCAGCGTCACCTCGTCGCCGTGCCCCATCGCCTCCGCGAGCGTCCCGCGGTCCAGCTGCACCAGCGGGCGCTGGAGGGCGCCCAGCTCCGGCCGCTCGAAGACCCCGGTGACCTCGAGCTCGATCGGATCCCCGAGTCGCTGCACCACCACGCGCTCTCCGAGATGGAGCCGCAGCGCCTTGCGGGTGGCGTTGTCCACGGCCACCTCGCCGGGACCGGCGGGCCGGCGTCCTTCGCGCATCTCCAGTCCGTTGACGGGGCCGGTGCCGCCCAGATCCAGGCCGCGGGCCTGGACGGTGGCGCGGAGCGGCCGTCCGCTGCTTCCGGCGGCGCCGTCGGAGCGCACCAGCGTGAGCGAACCCACGAGCCGCCCGCCCGCGCTCGCCACTCCCGGCCAGCGCCGCACCTCGTCCACCAGCGCGGCCTCGAAGACCCCGCCGAAGGTGTGCACCACGCGGGCGTCCACCGCGCCCAGCAGCTTCTCCAGCTGCTGTTCGACCGCCCGCTGCCCGGTGGCGAGACCGCACGCCACCGCCACCATGAGGGCGCTGGCCAGGGCCACGGCGGCCGCCAGGGTGGCGGACCTACCCGGCCTTCCGCGCAAGCTCCGCAGCGCGAACCGCAACGCCGCCTGCATCGAGCTCCTCCGTGCTGAAGCCGCCCGCCACCAAGCCGTCGCGCAGGACGGTCACCCGGCGGCAGTGGGCCGCGGCGGCGGGTTCGTGGGTCACCATCAGGACCAGGAGCCGCCGCGACTCCGCCACTTCCCCCAGGAGCCGCCACAGCCGCTCGCTGCTCGCGGAGTCCAGGTTCCCGGTGGGCTCGTCCGCGAAGATCACGGGCGGCGCGAAGAAGAGGGCCCGTGCGATCGCGACCCGCTGCTGCTCCCCGCCGGAGAGGGCGTCCGGCCGGTGCCCCAGGCGGTCGCCGAGTCCCAGGTCGCGCAGGAGCGAGGCCGCGCGTTCGCTGCTCTGCGCCCGCGGCATGCCGTCCAGGACGCCGGGCAGGGCCGCGTTCTCCAGGGCGCTCAGCGTGGGATGGAGGTTGAAGGCCTGGAAGACGATGCCCACGCGGCGGCGCCGGAAGAGCGTCAGCTCGCGTTCGCTGAGCCGCTCCAGCCGCTGGCCGCCCACCTGGATCGAACCCTCGTCCGCGCGGTCCAGTCCCGCCAGCAGGTGCAGCAGGGTGCTCTTGCCGCTCCCGGAGGCGCCCATGATGGCGTGGAAGCCGGGCTCGTCGATCCGCAGATCCACGCCGCGGACCGCCTCCACCACGCGGTCCTGGAGCCGATAGCGCTTGCAGACCCCGGTGGCCTCCACGAACGCTTCGTCGCCGACCACGGTCCCGGCGGCGCCGCGGCTGCCGGGATCTGGGTTCTCAGTGGCCATGCGAGCGATCGTAGGCCGCCGCATCCATCAGCTTCTGGAGCGGGGCCGTGTCGCTCGCACGGATCTTGCAGAGCCAGCCGCGGCCGAAGGCATCGCTGTTGAGGAGCGAGGGATCCTTCCGGACCTCCTCGTTGATCTCCACGATGGTCCCGGGGACGGCGGAGTAGACGTCGCTGGCCGTCTTCACGGACTCCACCTCCGCCACGGAGCCGCCGGGCTGGACGCTGGTGCCCACCGGCTTCACTTCGGCGTAGGTGATGTCCGTGAGCTCATCGGCGGCGAACTGGGTGATGCCCATCACCACCAGGTCGCCTTCCACCTTGAACCACTCGTGCGACTCGCTGTACCTGCAGGACGCGGGGCTGGCCATCTGCTTCTCTCCGGGGCGTGCGAACGGGGAGCGGACTATACCGGGCCGCGCCTCCCCCCGGGGGTGTTAGACTCGGTCCCGTCGGTCCGTGTCGTCGGCATCGCAGCGTCCCCGGGTTCCCTCCGCGCCGTGCAAGCACAGATCCTGCTCACCTTGGCCGCCAGCAGCCTGAAGCCCCTGCTCGTTCGGGCCCAGAAGCCGTTGACGCTCATGGACATCCCCGCGTTCGCGTCGGAGGAGCTGCAGCTCCGCGGCCTCACGGTGCCGTCGGACATGCTGGCCGGGTTGCGACCGGTGCAGCTCGATCAGTTCCGGGATCTGGCGGACAAGGCCCACTGCCCGTGCCTGCTGCTCGTGGAGTCCCAGGCGCTGGACTTCCAGGATCCCGCCCGCCGCGCCGCCACCGTGGAGCGGATGCGGAAGCTGGCCGCCGCCGCCAGTCGCCTCGGCTGCAGCTGCCTCGGCGTCGCCTGCGCCGGCGTGACGGACGACGCCTCCTTCGACCGCACCGCGGCCGGCGTGAAGGAGTCGCTCATCGCGCTCGACCGCTTCGAGGTGAACGTCCTCCTCCGTCCCGGCGCCGGTCCGCTCGCGGATCCGGTGCGGCTCACGGATCTCATCAAGAAGGTGGGCGGCTTCCGCATCGGGAGCCTTCCCAGCTTCGAGCACGCGCACGCCACCGGGGACCTGGAGCAGTCGCTGCGACGCCTGGCGCCCTACGCGGGCGCCATCATCGCCAGCGTGAAGGGCTTCAAGCGCACCGGAGAGCACGAGGGCTACGACCTGGTGCGCTGCGTGGAGGCGGTCCGCAGCGTGGGCTACCTCAACACGCTCTCCATCGAATACACGGGGAAGGGCGACCCGGTGAAGGCCCTGGAGCGGGCCCGCGAGCTGATGTCCACCGCGATCATGGCGGAGGAGGCGGCATGACTCCCCGCCTGGTCGTCACCATCGACGGCCCGGCTGGAACCGGCAAGAGCACCGTGGCCCATCTGCTCGCGGAGCGGCTCGGTCTGGAATTCCTGGACACCGGCGCCATGTACCGGGCCGCGGCCCTGCTGGCCATCGAGGATCGCATAGCGCCGGAGGACGGTCCCCGCCTGGCGGCGCGCCTGCGGGTGGTGGGCGTGAGCTTCGACTGGTCCCAGGATCCGCCGGACATCCGGCTGGGCGGCCGCTCCGTGGCCTCCCGCATCCGGGACCCGGACGTGAACGAGGTGGTGTCGATCGTGGCCGCGCAGCCGGAGGTGCGGCGCGTCATGGTGGAGGAGCAGCGGGCCGCGGCGGCGTCCCACCCGCGGCTGGTGACGGAGGGGCGCGATCAGGGCTCCGTGGTCTTCCCGGATGCGGAGGTGCGCTTCTATCTCGAGGCGGATGCGGGCGAACGTGCGCGGCGGCGCGTGGAGCAGCTCCACGCCCAGGGGCGGCCCGCGGACTTCGAGGCGGTGCTGGCGGGGATCCGCGAGCGCGACCGCATCGACTCCACCCGCGCGGACTCGCCGCTCCGCGTCCCGGACGGCGCCATCCGCATCGACACCAGCCACCTCCCGCAGGAGCGCGTGGTGGCCCTCCTGAAGGACGCCGTGGAGTCTGCGCTGCCGGCCTCCATCCTGCGGCCGCACGCGGCCGGAGGCTGTTCGAGGTGAAGGGGCTGGAGTACTCGCGCCGCTGCCCGGGGCGCCCGCTCCGGCAGGCGGTCTGGTTCGACATCTGCCGCATCGCGTGCGAGCTCTTCATGAAGCTCGTCTACCGCTTCCGCACCTACGGCATGGAGCGGGTGCCGGCAAGCGGGCCGTGCATCTTCGTGAGCAACCACCAATCCTTCTACGACCCGATCCTGAACGGACTGGCGGTGAAGGACCGGCAGCTCACGGCGATGGCCCGGGAGAGCCTCTTCCGCTGGAAGCCGTTCGCGCTCCTGATGCACAGCATCGGCGCCATCCGCCTGAAGGAGGAGGGGGGCGACGCCGCGGCCTTCAAGGCGGCGCTGGCGGAGCTGGCGGCCGGCCGCTGCATCCTCATCTACCCGGAGGGCTCGCGCTCCCCGGATGGGCGCGTGGACGTCTTCCAGCCGGGGCTTGCGCTCCTGGTGCGCCGGGCCCGCGTGCCGGTGCTGCCGATGGCCGTCGAAGGCGCCCACGACGTGTGGCCGCGCGGGCAGTCGCTCCCGCGACTCTCGGGGCGCCTGGCGGTGGAGGTGGGGGAGATGTTGGCGTTCGAATCCCTTCCGCGCGACCCCGAGGCCCTGCTCCAGCTCCTGCGCAGCCGCGTCGCCGAGCTCCAGGAGCGCTGCGGCGTCCGCATGCGCCGCGCCGGCTGGCGGCCCCGCCCGCGCGTTGTCGCCGCAGGTGAGGCCGCGTGACCCCGCAGACGCCGGAGCCCGCCGCCTCCGGCCGCCCGCCGCTTCCGGCGCGGGAGGCCGCGGCCCGCATCGCGTCGCGGCTGGTGGCGTCGGGCTGCACCGCCTACTTCGCCGGAGGCTGCGTGCGCGACCGGCTGCTCGGCCTGGAGCCATCGGACTACGACGTCGCGACCGACGCCACGCCCGCCCGCATCGCGCAGATCTTCCCGGGCGCCCGCGGCGTGGGGGAGAGCTTCGGCGTCATGCTGGTGCGCAGCGGCGGCCGCACCGTGGAGGTGGCCACCTTCCGCAGCGATGGCCGCTACCTCGACGGTCGCCGCCCGGAGTCGGTGGACTTCGGGACCGCGGAGCAGGACGCGCGGCGGCGGGACTTCACGATCAACGGCCTCTTCGAGGACCCGGAGAGCGGGCGCATCGTCGACTTCGTGGGCGGCGTGGAGGACCTGCAGAAGCGCCTGCTGCGGGCGATCGGCAGCCCGGACCAGCGCTTCCAGGAGGATCGGCTGAGGGTGCTCCGCGCGGTTCGCTTCGCGGCCCGCTTCGACCTCACCTGGGACCCCGCCACGCAGGCCGCGGTCCGTCGCCACGCCGGAGACCTGATGGGCGTGAGCCGCGAACGGGTGGGGCAGGAGGTGCGGCGGATGCTCTCGCACCCGAGCCGCGGCCGCAGCGTGGCGGAGGTGGAGTCCATGGGGCTGGCCGCCGCGGTGCTAATGGAGCCGGAGGGCACGCTGGAGGGACGGCGCGTGGCCAGCCTGCCGCCGGCGGTCCCGCTCGCCGCGGCCCTGGCCGCCTGGCAGCTGGACCGCGCCCTCCCCGCGCGGGAGCCGGAGGGTGTCCGCTGCGAACGCTGGACCCGCGCCCTGGTCCTCTCCAACGCCGAGTCCCGCCTGCTCCTGGAGACCCTGGAGATCCACGCCGCCCTGGAGGACCGCTGGGACGCCTGGGACCTCGCGGCCCGGAAGCGCTCCGCCGCCCGGGAGGGATTCCCGGCGGCGCTCCTGCTCCGGCGGGCGGAGGCCCCGGAGGCCGCGGAGGTTGTGGCCACCGCATTCGAACGCTTCCGCCAGGAAGGGCTGGCGCCGCCGCCCCTGGTCACCGGAGACCACCTGATCGCCCTGGGGATGCGCCCCGGTCCCGCGTTCCGGGGCATCCTCGATGCCCTCTACGACCGGCAGCTTCGGGGGGAGCTGACGAACCCCGGCGACGCCCTCCAGGCGGCCAGGGAGCTGGTGGAGCGAGGGGCCGCGCGCTGACCATAACCGGCGCGCCGTCACGCGAGTGCAACTGACCGCGACCTTCGCCGGTTGCCCGATCCGGCCGGAGGCGGTCATCCGTATACTCCGGGAACCTGGAGGAATCCGCATGATGCGACCCACCCTGATCCTGACCGGTCTGCTTGCGCTAGGCGTCCTCGGCGGCGCGTCCATGCAGAGTTCCGTCACCCGGAAGTCCCCCTGGCAGGCGGACCAGGCGGACCCCACCAAGATCCCCACCGTCTACGTGGTGCCGCTGCGGGGCCAGCTGGGCACGGACATCCACTCCAGCATCTACGGGGAGATCGTGAAGGACGTCAAGGCCAAGAAGCCGGACCTCATCCTCTTCACGCTGGAGTCCGCGGACATCGACCGCAACGACTACCTCCAGAACGACAACCAGGAGGAGGCGAGCCTCTCGAACTTCGAGGACGCCCGCATCCTGATGCGCTACCTGAAGGAGGACCTGAAGGACTTCCCGCAGGCGATGTGGGTCAAGGACTCCGTGGGCTTCGGAAGCATCATCGCCATGGGCTGGCCCGACATGTTCATGGCGCCGGACGCCCGCCTCTGGGGCCTGGGCCGCGTGATGATGCTGGCCCGCCACCCGGACTACGAGGTGACCCGCAAGTTCCTCGCGGCCGTCACCGGCATCGCCGGCGGCTTCCTGGAGTACGGCGGCTACGACTCCAAGGTGCTCGGCGAGGCCATGATGCGCCCGGAGCGCCGGCTCTCCGTCTCCTGGGAAGGCCGGGAGCTGAAGTGGCGGGCCGACGACAAGGGTCAGTACGTCATCGACAACGACGAGAAGGCGGTGGCCAACTTCAACGCCAAGACCGCCGAGGACTTCCTGATCTCCGACGGCACCGCCGAGGACATCGATGAGGTCATGTTCCTCCTGGGCTACCGGGAGTGGAACGACTCCCTCGTCAAGGAGAAGAAGGACGGCACGCGGATCATCGACGACTACATCAAGAAGTGGCGCGCTGCCTTCGACAACTGCGAGACGTGGCTCAAGGATGCACGTCGCGAGCAGGAGTGGGCCTCCGGCGACGACGCGCTGGCCCACCTCGGCAAGGCCAAGAAGGCCTACGAGAACATCCTGGACGCCTTCGAGACCTATCCCGCCGTGGAGACCCGCTGGGGCCGCCGCGGCGTGCGCAAGGCGGACATCGAGCTGCAGATCAAGACGCTCAAGGAGCGCATCACGGCCATGCAGAAGGCCAAGCAGAACCGCTCCGGCAGCGGCTCCGGCCCGGGCGGTGGCGTCCGGGGCGCGGGTGGCGGCGCCCGCTGAGTCCGGTACCGCTCCACGCTTCACGCACCCACGCTTCACGCTTCACGCACCCACGCACAGAACCCCACGTTCAGGACCGCGCCGGCCCGGCCCGGCGTCTGAAGGAGAGTCGCATGCTTCGTCGCACGTCATTGATCGGCGTCACCCTCGTTGCCCTCGGCGGCACGCTCATCGCAGGCTCCGCGCAGGCACTGCCGCAGGCGCCGGCCGCGAGCGCCGTGGAGGTGAAGTACACGGGTGGCGTGTGGCGCGGCCAGACCGGTGACTCGGTCGAGGTGGCGTTCGTGGAGGCCGGCCGGGATCAGACCGTCACCGGCACCGTGATGCGGGTCGACAAGTACACGGTCACGGTGGAGACGGACGTGGCCGGCAAGAAGGCCCGCAAGTCCATCCCGCTGGGCGACGTGCGGAAGGTGACGCTGAAGGCCGCCGCCGCTGCACCGGCCGGCGAGCAGCCCGCCTCCACCACGACCGGTCCCGCAGCCGCCGCCGGCGCCGCCTCCGGCACCACGCCGGCCGCGCCCGCCGCTGCCGCGACGGCCAAGAAGCAGGTGTTCATCCTCCCGCTCAACGGTGGCGTGGGAGACGGCCTCCGTCACAACGAGATGGACAAGCTCGAGAAGGAGATGGACAAGTACGGGCCGGGCCAGATCATGATCATGCGGATCAACAGCCCGGGCGGCGCCGTCGTCGAGGCGGACATGATCTGGGACTCCCTGATGCGCATCAAGAAGAAGCACCGGCTGGTCTCCTGGATCGAGGAGGCCATCTCCGGCGGCGCGTTCACGGGGCTGATCGCCGACGAGGTGTACTTCATGGACGTCGGCTCGCTGGGCGCCATCACCATGTTCGCGGGGGACAAGAGCATCACCGGGGCCGCCCTCCAGGCGTGGCTTGAGAAGATGAACCAGCTGGGTGAGGTGGGCGGACGCGACGGTCACGTCATCCAGTGCATGGTCTACTCGCCGCTCCTCTGCAGCTACGACAAGGACGAGAAGACCGGCAAGGTGACCTGGCACAAGGATCTCTCCGGCCAGTACAAGCTCTCGGACGAGAAGGACAACCTGGTCTTCAACGCCACCAACGCGTTCCACTCGGGCTTCTCGCAGGGGATCGCGAACACGGAGGAGGAGCTCTTCAAGGCGATGCAGCTCCAGGAGGGCACCTACGTGGTGAACGACGCCGGCAAGCGCGTCGGCGAGAACTGGGAGAAGACGCTGAAGACGGCGCAGGAGGAGATCCCGAGCCTCTTCCAGGACTTCCAGGTCAAGGGCACCGGCACCGGCGATGCCGCCGCGCGCCTGGGCATCCAGATCGGCATCCTGAAGAAGCTCCTGGCCTGGCACGACCGGATCGACTCCGAGATCACCGCCAGCATGGTCCGGCTCCCCCCGAAGGACTGGATCCAGGATCGGATCAAGCTCCTCAGCAAGGAGCTGGCTGACCTCCGCAAGGCCCAGCAGGAAGAGCGCAAGCGCGGGTGAACACGCCGGCGCGGATTGGCGGGCCGGAGTCCGGTCCGCGCACTCCCGCCGTCCGTGACGTCCTTCCGGTCCCTCCGCGTCAGCCCACTTCGCGGCGCTGGAAGAGAATCGTGCCCAGCCCGAGGGCCATGGCGATCAGTATCACCGCGTAGGCCACCAGTCCGGCGCCGTACCAGGAGAGGTCCCCGCCCTCGGTCCGGGCCAGGAAGGTGATGGTCTTGCGCTGGTTCACCGCGTCGGCCAGGAAGAAGAGCTGGAAGTCCGGGATGACCGCCTGGAGGCTCCGGCAGGTCCACCAGGTGATGTGGTCCCCATCCCACCAGTGGCCTGCGCCGCCCGTTCGGGCGAAGAGGGCGTCCAGGGCCGCCAGCCGCCGGGCCAGCACCCATTCGCTCAGCATGCCCACCGCGAAGACGGCCACGGTCCCCACCATCGTGAGCACCAGTCCCAGGCGGGCGGAGAGGGCCACGGCGATGGCGGTCAGCACGGAGAGGGCCAGACCGCCCGCGGCCGCAGCCTTCCACACCTCCCAGTTGAGGTTCTTCCCGACCAGCCACCCCAGTGACTCCACGCGGGCGCCCGGCACCGGCGGGGGCGGCGGCACCGTGGGCGGCACGCTCCAGTCCGCGCGGAACGGGAGGGCCATGGCGAACGCGAGCAGCAGGAGCGGCGTCCCCACCCCCACCAGGGTGGCGCCGAAGCTCCAGCCCCAGAAGAAGTTCGCGAAGACCGCGAATCCGCCAGCCAGCAGGGCTGCGGCCAACCCGAAGGTGATCACCGGCGCCTGGTAGGGGGTGGCCACCGTGGGCATGGTGCCGTGGCGGACCACCAGCATGAACGTGGCGGTGAGGAAGCCGTAGGCCAGGACGATCGCGGCCAGCACCCCCAGGTACTTCCCAAGAAGCAGCACCACGCGGGGCACGGGCTTGCTGATCACCGTCAGCACGGTCCGGTTCTCTATCTCCCGCGTGAGGACGCTGGTGGCCAGCAGCCCCGCCAGGAGCAGTCCCATCACGAAGATGCTGCTCAACCCGATCTCCACCAGCATCCGCTGATCGTCCTCCAGCGTGAACGCGGAGAGCGGGTTCGCCAGGATGAGGATCAGGACGCCGGCGATGGCCACCACCGCCACCACGGGCTGCCGGATGCTCTCGGCGAAGGTGACGCGGGCGATGGCCAGCAGCTGCTCGAGGATGCCCATGGGAGGTTCCCGGCTCTCCACGCGGGGCGCGCCGGGGAGGTTCGCAGGGTATCACGGGTGAACCCGCGGATGTCGCTCGACCGGAGCGGCGGCGCGAACCGGGGGCCCCGACCGTCGTAGCCCCAAGCGACCGGGGGCCGCCCCCGTTACCATCCCGGGAACTTCGAACGCCCATGCGGATCGATCACTTCGCCTACCAGCAGGCCACTCGCGTCGCGGGGTTCGGCCTGCTCCTCCAGCTTGCCGTCGGGATCACGCTGCTCGTGTTCGGGCGGGTGGTGGACGACACCGCGCTTGCGGCCGCGAGCTTCTACGTCCTGCCCGGGGCCCTGGTCTGGGGCAGCCTGATCCTGGTCTTCCACCAGCACAAGCTCGAGCGGCTGGAGTCGCTTGAGCGGGAGGAGATCGCGGCGGCGCGGGCGGAGGGTCGCGGGTTCTTCGAGGCGGAGGGCGGCACGGGCGATGCGGCCGCCCGGCGGCTCCGCCAGATGCACCAGTACCTGCTTCCGGGGGCGGCCCTCGGCATGGCGGGCATCCTGCTGCTGCTGGCGATCCTCCAGCTCCAGTACTACCTGCGGCTGGACGACCCCACCTCGGAGGTGGAGGCCTTCCAGGTGGGGCGCTACCTGGGGTGGCAGCTGGCCATCTCCATCGGCCTCTCGCTGATCTCGTTCATCTTCTCCCGCTTCGTGGCGGGCATGGCCAAGCAGCCCGCGTGGCAGCACCTCCGCGGCGGTGCCGGCGTGATGGTCGGCACGGCGCTGGTGCTCCTCGCCCTCGGCGTGGGCATCGTGCTGCAGGTCTTCCAGCAGCCCAAGGCCCTTGAGTACGTGGCCAAGGGCGTGGCGTGGTTCATGGCCCTCGCCGCCGGCGAGGTGCTCCTCAACTTCATCCTCAACCTCTACCGGCCGCGCCGTCCGGGCGAGTTCCCGCGACCGGCCTTCGACTCCCGGGTCCTGGGCCTTCTCGCGGCGCCGGACAACATCGTCCGCAGCATCAACGAGGCCATCAACTACCAGTTCGGCTTCGAGATCACCAGCTCCTGGGGCTACCGGCTGCTGCTGCGGAGCTTCGCGGCGCTGCTGGTGCTGGGCGCCGTGGTGCTCGTGCTCCTCTCCACCGTGGTGGTGGTGGGACCAGGTCAGCAGGCGGTGCGGCTCCGCGGCGGACGCGTGGTGGGGGACGTGCACCAGGGGACGCTGCTCCTCAAGTGGCCGTGGCCCTTCGAGACCGCGGAAGTGGTGGACGTGGCCACCATCCGTTCGCTCACCCTGGGTCCCAAGCCGTTCCCGGTGGGCGGCGTGAACCTCTGGGGAGGCCAGCTCCCGCAGGATCCGGAGCGCTACTCGCTGATCGTCGCCGCGCCGCGGCTCAGCGCCGAAGTGGAGCGGGACCTGGGGCGCCGCAGCGAGGCGGCGGAGGCACTGCGTCCCGGTGCCGCGATCGCTCCCGGTTCGGCGCCGCTGGCGCCGCCACCCGCGGAGGACGCATCGGCGCGGAGCGTCTCCTCGCAGTTCGCCCTCGTGGATGCGGACGTGGTGATGAACTACCGCATTCGCGACGACGGCCTCCTGGAGTACCTGAACTTCTGCAACGACACGCGGGTCCGCAAGAGTCCGCTGGACATGCGCGAACGGGCCCTGCGGGCCATCGCGATGCGCGAGCTGAGCCAGCTCCTCTCCACGCAACCGCTCGATGACGTGCTGAGCCCCCGCGGGAACTCCCTCGGCACGGCCCTGAAGGAGCGGATCCAGGCGGCGTTCGACCGGGAGAAGGCGGGCGTGGAGGTGGTGTCGGTCCACACGCCGTTCCTCCGTCCACCCGGCGAAGCGGGTGAGATGTACGAGTCGCTCTCCGTCAGCACCCAGAACGCCCGCATGTTCCTCGAGGAGGCCAGGCGCAGCGTGGACGTGACCATGGCCACGCTCGTGGGCGAGGTGGCGGCGGCGCCCGCGCTGGTGGCGGAGATCCGGGCGTGGGAGAGGCTCCGGGCCACCAGGGGGGATTCGGATCCGGAGGTGATCGCGGCCCGCGCCAGGCTGGAGCGGGCCCTCACCGCCCAGCCCGCCCAGGTGGCCAGCGTGATCGCGCAGGCCCGCGCCCGCCGCTGGGGCCTGCACCTGGAGGCACGCCGCAACGCCGCGGAGGTGATGGGGCAGGCGCCCGCCTACCGCGCGGCGCCGGAGCTGTACCGCCAGCGCCGCACCATGGAGGTGCTGGCGCAGGCGCTGGCGAACGTTCGAGTGAAGTACGTCCTGGGCCTCGATCCCCGCAGGGTGATGATCGATGCCGAGATGATGAGTCCGGACCCGGGCCTGAACCTGGGCGAGTACCTGGAGAAGAAGGATGGCGGCTGAGCCGCCCTGCCAACCATGACCCGCATCATTCCGATCGTCGCCGGTCTAGCCATCGTGGCGGTGCTCGTGGCCTTCAACACCACGTACACGGTCAACTTCCACGAGCTGGCGATCCGCACCCGTTTCGGGAAGCCGGCCGGCGTGGTGGACGAGCCCGGTCTGCACCTGAAGGCTCCGTTCTTCATCGACTCCGTGAGCAAGCTGGACACGCGGCTGCAGCTCATCGAGAGCCCGCTGGAGACCGTCCTGACCCGCGACGGGCAGCAGGTGGTGGTGCAGGCGTTCCTCCTCTGGAAGGTGGGCAAGAGCGACGAGGCCGCCCTGAGCTTCTTCACGAGCTACGGCAGCGTGGAGGCGGCCGCGAAGGATCTCTCCACCATGCTGCAGGGGTCGCTCCGCGCGGTGGGCGGCTACAGCTTCACGGACCTGATCGGTCAGAACAGCAAGCTCGGGGAGGCGGAGAAGGCCATCCTCGCGGATCTCCGCAAGAGTCCGATGGCCGGCATCGAGCCGGTCAGCGTGGGGCTGAGCCAGGTGGTGCTGCCGCCCAAGACGACCACCGCGGTGCTGCGGCGCATGGCCGCCACGCAGGAGACGCTGGCCAACCTCGAGCAGAGCAGGGGCAACTCGGAGGCGGACGCGCTGAAGAGCCAGGCCGCCAGCCAGGCGGACACCATCCGCAACCTGGCGGAGCTGTGGGCCGCGGAGATCCGTGCCGTGGGTGACACGGAGGCCACCCGCTTCTACCAGGAGATGAAGGGCGAAGCGGACCTGGCCATCTTCCTCAGCTGGCTCGACACGCTCCGCGCCTCGCTCTCCGCCAACACCACCTACGTGACGGACATGTCGCGGGCGCCGTTCCATCTGATGGACCCGGACGCACCGGTCAACGAACGCGGGATCCCGCAGCCCTCGCCCGCGCGGACGCCGGCGCCCGCCCCGGCGGCCGGCGCGCCCGCAAGGACCCCGTGAGCGCCGCGGCCCCCATTCGCGCCCCCCGCACGGACTTGATCACATGACCCCCACGCCGCCAGACGACCAGTCGAACGACCTGGACCCCCAGGAGCCGGGCCAGGAGGAGCACCGCAGGGAGGCGAGCGCCCGCTTTGAGGTGCGCGGCGCCGCCGGCGGGCAGGCTGGTCTCCGGGAGGCGATGGACCCCGCGAACCAGAGCCTCGCGGACGCGCTGAGGCTCAGCTTCCGCGTGCTCCAGGTGGCCATCCTGGGCCTGCTGATCACCTTCTTCTTCAGCGGCTTCCAGACGGTGCAGGAGGGGTACACCGGGGTCAAGACCATCTTCGGCCGCATCCAGGGAACGCCGGGAGATGAGCAGCTCTCGCCGGGCCTCGAGCCCTTCTGGCCGTACCCGGTCGGCGAGATCGTGGTGTTCGAGGTGAAGCGGCAGGTGGAGCTCCGCAACGAGTTCTGGCCGCGCGTGGCCAGCCGGCAGCTCACGCTCGCCAAGGCGATCGAATCGGCCGACACCGCGACCCCCATCCGTCCCGGCGTGGACGGCTCCGTCCTCACCGGGGACGGGGACCTGGCCCATCTGCAGGTGTCCGCGGAGTACGCGGTGGCGGACGTGAGCCAGTTCCTCTCGCAGGTGAACCGCGAGAAGACCGACGCCCTGGTCCGCAAGGCCATCGCCCGCGGCGTGGTGCATGCGGCGGCCTCGATGTCCCTCTCGGACCTGCTGGCGGACCGCGACCCGGGACGCCGCACGGAGAGCGGCGCGGAGGCGCCCGCCGCACCGGCCTCCGGGGGCGCGCCCGCCGGTGGCGGCGCAGCCGGCGCGACCGGTGCCTCGGGCGCCGCGGCGCCTTCGCCCGCCGGCACCCCGCCCGCGGCCGCGTCGGGTGCCGCCGATCCGGGCGCGGCCGCGTCCGCGCCTCCAGCGGACGCAGGCGCCCTCGGCAGTCGCTCCAGTCGGCGCGCGGAGATCGAACGCCTCATCCAGACCCGCGCCCAGGAGATGCTCGACGGCCTCCGCTGCGGCATCCGCATCACCTCCCTCACGGTGCCGGAGCGCATCGCGCCGCTGGCCGTGGAGAACTCCTTCCAGCGCGTGCAGGTGGCACGGGAGCAGTCCAAGGAGATGGTGGAGAAGGCCCGGCAGGGGGCCCGCGGCGCGCTGGTGGCGGCGGCCGGCCCCGCGTACCAGCAGCTCATCGACGGCGTCCGCGACTATGAGACCGCCCTCTCCGCCGCGGACAACTCCCGCGCGGATGCGGTGCTTCGAACCCTGGGACGCCGGCTGGAGCAGCCGGACATCGGGGGAGAGGCGTCGCTGATCATCAACCGCGCCAAGGCCTACCAGAGCACGGTGCAGGCCACGCTGGGCGCGGAGGCGCGCCGCGTGGCCGGTCTGGCCGCCTCCTTCCGGGAGAACCCGCGGCAGCTGGTCCGGCAGATGTGGCTGGACACCATGCGGCAGGTGTTCCAGCAGGGAGGCGCGGAGGTGATCTCCACGCCGCTGGCCCTCCAGTCCATGAGCCTGCGGCTCTCCAGCAGCCCGGACGTGATGCAGTTCCGCCGCAAGGCGGAGCTGGACCGCAAGAAGAACGCGGCGGATGCGGCCCAGCTGATGCGGCCGGGCACCGGCATCCAGCTCCAGGACATCACGATCGACAAGGCCGGCCGCCGGCTCCGCGCGGGCTCGCTGGGCACGCCGTCGTCACCCGCCAAGGGCGGCTGAGCCGCCGCAGACTCCACCGACGCCACAGGAGCGCCCGATGACCATCACGTCACCCGAGTCCCACGCAGCGCCCACCGGGACCCGGCGTGACCTGGTGGTGGAGGCCGCCGGGCTCACCAAGGTGTTCCACGACTTCTGGCACCGCGAGCGGGCCCTGGCCGTGGATGCCGTGGACTTCCACGTGGCCCGCCACGAGCTCTTCGGCCTGCTCGGTCCCAACGGGAGCGGCAAGAGCACCACGATCAAGATGATCCTCGGCCTGCTCCGCCGCAGCCGCGGCGTGCTGCGGGTCTTCGGGCGGGAGCCCTCGGATGTGAGCATCAAGCGCCGCATCGGCTACCTCCCGGAGGAGAGCTATCTCTATCGATTCCTCAACCCCACGGAGACGCTCGACTACTACGGAAAGCTCTTCGGGCTGAACCGCCGCGTGCGGCGCCGCCGCTCCGCGGAGCTGCTGGACATGGTGGGCCTGCAGGGCGCCGCCAACCGCTCCGTGGGGGAGTTCTCCAAGGGCATGGCCCGCCGCCTCGGGCTGGCCCAGGCCCTGATCAACGATCCGGAGTTCCTCATCCTGGACGAGCCCACCTCCGGCCTGGATCCGGTGGGCACGCGGCAGGTGAAGGACCTGCTGCTGGATCTCCGCCGCCGCGGCAAGACCATCCTGCTCTCCAGCCACCTCCTCGCGGACGTGGAGGACGTCTGCACCCGGATGGTCATCCTCTACGGAGGCAAGGTCCGCGCGGAGGGGACCGTGGATCAGCTGCTGGACGATTCGGACCACACCCTCATCCGCACCCGCCGGCTCACGCCCGCCACCGTCTCCCGCGTGGAGAAGGTGCTGCAGGAGACGGAAGGCGTGTCCATCGAGAGCGTGCAGGCGCCGCGGCAGAAGCTCGAGGACCTCTTCATGCAGATCGTGGAGAGGGCCCGTCGGGAACAGGTGGCCACCAGCGGAGCCCAGCACGGCGGCCGCACCGCCGAGTTCCTCCTGAAGGGGGACGAAGCGAGCGAACCGGAGGAGGGGAGCGGCGTCATCGAGTCCCTGGCCAGGGCGGAGACGGCGGCGCCGGTCCGGGCGATGGAGGTCGAACGGGACTCCTCGCGGCGGCGCGAGGAGGCGGCCCGCGCGGACGTCCTGGAGTCGCTGCGCGGCGCGGCGCCGTCGGCGCCCGCCGCCCCCGGCACGCCCGCGGCGCCGGGCGGGACCCGACCGGTCCCGCCGCCATCGGCGCCGGCCGGGCCGGGCGGGAGCACGCCGCCCGCGAGTCCGGCGGTGGACCGTTCGTTCATCGAAGGACTTCTCGGCGATGGCGGCGCGGATCCCGCCTCCGGCGGCAAGGACGGCGGCAAGGACGGCGGGCGCCGCGATGAGCGCCGCGGCCGCGACGGCAAGGGCGGCGCATGAACGACTGGGGCCCCTTCGGCACCACGATCCTGATCCTGGTCCCGCTGGCGGCGGTGGCCGTGCTGTACCTGATGTGGCGCATGCGGGCCCGCATCCAGGCCCGGCTCTCCGGCGGCCGCACCCGCGTGGTGGTGGCGCTCCTGGCGGGAGCGGCGGCGCTTGGCGCCTGCGCCCCGTTCCTGGTCCAGTCCTTCACCTGGGCCGGCCGGCGCGATGCGCTCATGGGCGTCATCCTCCAGGCCAACGCCACGGAGAAGGAGCCCATCTGGCAGGAGCTGACCAGCGAGGGCGGCGTCACCGTCGACGGGATGGTCTGGCGCTCCGCGCAGGTGAAGGCGGTGGGGGAGCGGCTCTTCGACCCCCGCAGCGGCAAGGTGACGCGTCCGGATGAGGTGGTGGCCATGCTGCTGGCCCCCGCGCTCCCGGCGTGGATGCCGTCCTTCCTCCTGGAGCGCGGGACCGTGGTGGCCCTGACCGTGATGGCGGTGGCCCTGCTGGCGGGCGCGGTGCTGCTGGACCTGGTGCTCCTGCTGGGCACGGTGCTCCTGGGCGGAGTGGCTGCGTCGTGCGTGATCCTCCTCGTGGGCTCCCCCGGCGCCATCCTGGTGGTGGCCGGCATGGGCGTCCTTCTCACCGGCTACGGCGTCCTATCCCGGGTGGTGCTGAGCCTGCTCTCCGCGCCGCGCCCCATCACCGCGGTGGCACACACCGTGCTGCGGGAGTCCACGCGGCAGTGGTACACGGGCGCCTTCATCATGGTGCTTCTGGTGGTGCTGCCGCTGGTGCCGGCCCTCATCGAACCCAACCAGCCGCTGCGGTACCGCGTCCAGAGCTTCATCAGCTGGTCGCTGGGGCTCACGCTGGTGCTCGCCGCGCTCCTGACGCTGGTCCTCTCCTGCGCCACCGTGTCGCTCGAGATCCGGGACCGCCAGATCTGGCAGACCCTCACCAAGCCGGTCGACCGCCTCTCCTACCTCCTGGGCAAGTGGCTGGGGGTCTCCGCGGTCAACCTCATCCTGCTCGCGGTGAGCGCCCTCAGCATCTTCCTCTTCGTGCAGTACCTGCGGACGCAGCGGGGCCAGGACCCCCTGGACGAGCTCTCCGTGCGGGACGAGGTCCTGGTGGCCCGGGTGAGCGCCTCGCCCGCGTGGGAGATGCTGGCCCCGGACGTGCTGGCGGAGTCCGTGGACCGGCAGCTGGCCGCGGATCCCAACCTCCAGGCGGAGATCGAGAGCGGCATGCGCCGCGAGTCGGACGTTCGCAAGCAGCTGACGGACCAGGTCCGGCAGGAGTACCTCTCCAAGCAGCGATCCATCAGCCCCGGCGAGTTCCGTACCTACCGCTTCCCGGGCGTCGGCGCCGCCAAGGGGGCCGCGGAGACGGTGACGCTCAAGTACCTCTTCCATGCCGGCGCCAGCGACCCGCACACCCGCCACCCGGTGATCTTCCGCTTCAGGGACGGGAGCTGGACGGATCGGATCTTCGTGCCGGCGCAGGGGTTCGTGCTCCCGATCCCGGCCTACCTGATCGACGACGACGGCAGCCTCACGGTGGAGATAGGCAACCTGGGCATCCAGGACGACCAGTTCTTCCCCGGTCAGTGGAACATCTACTTCGACGCCAACGGCATGGAGGTCCTCTTCAAGGTGGGCGGCTTCGAAGCCAACTTCCTGCGGGCCCTCCTGGTGGAGTGGACCAAGCTCGCCTTCCTGGGGATGCTGGGCGTCTGCTGCGCCACGGTGCTGAGCCTGCCGGTGGCCCTCCTCTTCTCCGTGACCGTCTACCTGGTGGGCACGATGACGCCCTTCCTGGCCACGGCCATCGAGGCCTTCTCCGTGGATACCAACGCCAACGTGCTGGTGGTGGTCTTCCAGGTCTGCGTGCGTTCCATCGCGGTCGGCATCAACTGGCTGCTGGGGGGCTACGGACAGGTGAGCGCGGACACGCTGCTGGTGGAGGGGCGCCTGGTGAGCTGGACCGCGGTGGGACGCAGCTTCCTCCTCATGGGCGTGGTGTGGTGCGGCCTCTCGCTCCTGATCGGCTGGACCGCGTTCCGCCGCAAGGAGATCGCCATCTACAGCGGGCAGGGAGGCTGACGTGCAGGGCGGGCGAATCGTCCAGGCCGCGGCCGCGATCGTGGTGCTGCTGGGGGCCCTGGCGTCCTCCAGGCTCCTCCCGGCGCTCCTGCGGCAGTCCGAGCAGGACGGCCTCCGCTACACCGCGGATCCGATCGAGGGCGCTCCGCCGATCGTGGCCCTCGGCAACGCCATCGGCGTGCTCCGCTCGATCATCGCGGACTACCTCTGGATCAAGCTGGGGCAGATGAAGGAGAAGGGGCAGTTCTACGAGGCCAACACCCAGGCCTCGTGGATCACCAAGCTGCAGCCGCGCTTCCCGGAGGTGTGGGGCTTCCACGGGCACAACCTGGCCTACAACATCTCGGTGATGACCAACACGCCGCAGGAGCGGTGGGCGTGGGTCAACGCGGGCATCAACCTGGTTCGCAACCAGGGTCTGCGCTACAACCCGAACGACCTGGGGCTGAACAAGGAGCTGGGCTTCTGGTTCGCCCACAAGGTGGACGGCGTCAGCGACGACGCCCACCTCTTCTACAAGCGCGAGTTGGCCAAGGAGTGGCAGTTCCTCCTGGGCATCCCTCCCTACGACGCGGCGGAGCGCGAGAAGTGGATGCGCTACATCGCCGAGGCTCCGGACACGCTCGAGGAGCTGGTGGCGCGGGACCCGCAGGTGCAGGTGGTGATCGACCGCCTCACCTCCGGGCTGTCGGGCTTCGACAAGCGCTTCGCCTTCCGGCTCGACCGCGACTTCCTGATGCGCTACGGGCGCTGGCTCGCGGTGAAGCAGTCGCCCACGGCCCAGATCCTGCAGATGGACGCCACCTTCAAGGCCAACGATCCCATCTACGCGGCCATGGACTCCGTCTGCGGAGACCCGGAGCTGAAGAAGCCCGTGAACGAGCTGATCGCCTTCCTGCGCAAGAAGGTGCTCCGCGACGACTACAACATGGACGCCAAGGTGATGGCCGACTACACCCGGGACTTCGGCCCCATCGACTGGCGGCATCCCCAGGCGCACGCCCTCTACTGGGCCAAGCGCGGAGACGACACCGGTTCCGCCCGGTACTCCGACCCGGAGGACGTCTACAAGGCGATCAACAACGATCGCATCTGGATGCAGGCCTTCCAGGCCCTGGCCCGCACCGGCCTGATGGCCTACGACCCGTTCAGCAACGACAACCCCACGCGCCTCAACGACACCCGCTGGATCCACACGCTGGACCGCTATTTCCGGGAGATCTACGAGAAGTACCGGGACCGTTCGCGCGGCGGCGGCGTGGACACCTTCGCGGATCAGCACGAGAACTTCCTCAGCTCCGCGGTGCGGGAGCTCTACCGGGCCGGAGACGTGCAGGGCGCCCAGCGCCTCATGGACGAGCTGGACCAGCTGTACGGCACCGGCGCGCCCGGGCCGCTGGCCAACAACAAGTACCAGCGCCCGCTGGACGTCTTCGTCCGCGAGACCACCTTCGGCGAGTACGAGTTCGTGCCGGACACGGCGCGGACGGACGTCTACTCCGCGCTCCAGCGCGGCTTCCGGGAGGGATTGCTGCTGAACCAGCCGCAGGTGCTGAAGGATGCCCGGCAGTTCGCCAAGGACCTCACGGACTACTTCAAGAACACCAAGTACTTCGACTTCACCAACAAGTTCGGCGAGGGGCGCATGCGCGACCTCATCGGCAGCCTGGAGAAGAGCGAGGAGGAGGTGTTCACGCGGCTGATGGTGGATCCATCGCTGCCGCTGGTGGACCGACTGACCATCTACAACCGCGCCGGCGAGGAGCTGCGGCGCCTCGCCTACGACGGCGCCAAGGACCAGATCCGCAAGGAGCTGGCCGCGAGCCCCATCGGGCGGGCGGCGTACGACCGCACGCTCGCCTCCGGCAAGACGCCGGAGGAGGCCGCGAAGGCGGTGGAGACGACCTTCCTCAACTTCTTCCCGGAGCCTCCGGGGATGGACGCGTACCGCGCCGCCCAGGCGGCCAAGGCCCAGGAGCTGGAGCGGCAGCGTCAGGGCGGCGGGGACACCCTGCGCCGCTGAGCGCGGCCGGATCGGAGAACTCCATGCTGCGCCCACCGGCCATCCTCTGCATCGGTCGCAACTACGCGGAGCACGCGGCGGAGATGGGCGGCAGCGCCCTGGAGCAGCCGATGGTGTTCATGAAGAACCCGGCGTGCGTGGCCGGCGCAGAGGCGGAGATCGTGATCCCCGCCATCTGCCGGGAGCACGGACCGCAGGTGGATTTCGAAGGGGAGCTCGCGGTGGAGATCGGCCGCGAATGCCGCGACGTCCCGGAAGGGCGGGCCCTGGAGGTGGTGGGCGCGTACCGCGTGGCCAACGACGTGAGCGCCCGCTGGTGGCAGAAGCAGGGGAGCGGCGGCCAGTTCTGCCGCGGCAAGAGCTTCGACACCTTCTGCCCGCTCTCCGCGCCCGCGGCGCCCGGTCAGGTGGGGGACCCCGGTTCGCTCCGCCTGGTGACCCGCCTCAACGGCGAGGAGATGCAGCACGCCAGCACCGCCAGCATGCTCTTCCCGGTGGCCAGGCTCATCGCGGAGCTGAGCCGCGGCACCACGCTCCTGGCCGGCACCCTGATCCTCACCGGCACGCCCTCGGGCGTCGGTGCGGCCAGGACGCCGCCCCGCTTCCTCCGCGACGGGGACGTCGTGGAGGTGGAGATCGAACGCGTGGGCCGCATCCGCAACCGGGTGCGGGAAGCCTCGTGACGGCGCCGCAGCCGCCGGCGGCGACGGCGCCACCCGGAGTCGCGGCCCGGGCCGCGATCGGCGTCGTGGGCCTCTATCGGCGCTGGCTCGCCCCGACCATGGGCGGCCGCTGCCGCTTCTCGCCGTCGTGCTCCGTGTACGCCCAGGACGCGCTGGCCCGCCACGGCGTCATGCGCGGTTCGTGGCTGACGCTCCGCCGGCTCTGCCGCTGCCACCCGTGGGGCGGCTGCGGTCACGACCCGGTGCCGTGACGGGCGGCGGCGTCCGCGAGCGCCCGGCGGTAGTCCGCCAGGGTTCGCACGGTGTGCGGCCGCACCACCACCACGAAGTCGCAGGATCCCGCGGCCCGCGTCAGCGCGTGCTGCTCCAGGCGGAAGGCCTCCCGCAGCAGCCGCTTCATCCGGTTGCGCACGGCGGCCGTGCCGCAGCGGCGGCCGATGGAGATGCCCAGGCGGATGGTGGCGCCGTGGTTGGGCTCCACGTAGATCACCAGGCCGCCAAGGTCCGAACGCCGCTGGCCCGCGTACGCGCGGCGGAACCCGGCGGGATCCGCGAGGCGCATGGAGCGCGGCAGCGAGAGCCGCGGCTGGCCGCCGGTCACTGCGATCGCTCCAGCTCCGCCGTGTAGCGCTGCATCAACCGCCGCCGGCTCACCATGCCCAGCACCCGCCGCGTGCGCCGGTCCACCACGGGAAGGCCCTGCGCCTCCACGCCGTTGAACCGCTCGAGCGCCATGTCCAGCGTGTCATCCTCGTGCAGCATGGGCACGTCGCTCCGCTCCAGTTCTCCCGCCTGCAGCAGGGGGAGCGCCTCGCGGAAGACCAGGGCCGCGCGGAGATCTCCAGCGGTGATGGCCCCCAGGTAGCGGCGCTCCTCGTCCACCACCACCAGATCATCCACGTGGAAGGCCTCGGAGAGCTCCTGGAGGCGCTGCCCGCGATCCTCGCGCCGCACCTCCACGGCCGGGTCCAGCCCCAGGTCCTTCACCGTCAGGCGCCGCAGGACGGAGAAGTCCCCCAGGGTGCCCAGGCGCACGCCTAGGGCGCTCAGCTCCGCGGTGTAGATCGAGTTGGGGTTCAGCACGTTGCTGAGGATGGTGGCCACGACCGTGGCCAGCATGAGCGGCAGCATGATCTCGTAGCTCTGCGTCAGCTCGTACACCAGCATCATGCCCGTGAGCGGCGCGTGCGTGGTGGCGGCCACCATGCAGGCCATGCCCACCAGCGCGTACGGCGCGGGCGTCGGTCCCGGGAGGAGTCCCATCGCCGACAGGACGGCCCCGAAGGCGCCGCCCACGATCGCGCCCAGCACCAGCGTCGGTGCGAACAGGCCGCCGGCGCCGCCGGAGCCCACGGTGAATCCGGTGGCGGCCACCTTCAGCACCATCCACGCCAGCAGCACCGCGGCCACGAGGAGCATCTCCTTCGCGTGCTCCGGTCCCGCCAGGGCCGGATACGAGGTGCCGTTGATGAGACCGGAGGCGATGGCGTAGCCGTGCCCGTAGAAGGGCGGCAGGGCCATTCGCGTGGGGACGAAGATGACGAACCCGAGTCCCAGGATTCCCAGGCACATGCCGCCCGCGACCGGTCGCCAGCGCCGCGGCACCGGCATGCGGTGGAACATCTGCTCGAACGCCCGCATGGCCCGCATGAAGCCCACCGCGACGAGGGCCACCACCACGCCCAGCACCGCGAAGGAGGGCGACTCCTGCACCGTGAAGGTGGACTGCGGCCCCAGGACGTGCGGCCCCACGCCGAAGATGGGCTGCCGCCCTCCCATGATGGTCTGGGCGGTGGTGGCGCTCATCACGGCCGCCACCACGATGGGGGTGAAGGTGCGGAGCGAGAAGTCCCGCAGCAGCACCTCCAGGACGAAGAAGATCCCCGCAAGCGGCGCGTTGAAGACCGCCGCCAGGCCCGCCGCGGCACCACACCCGAGGAGAGCCGTGGTGTCCGCCGGGGAGGCGCCCAGCCGGCGGCCGATCGAGGAGCCGATGCTGGCCCCGATGGTGACGATGGGACCCTCGGGACCCGCGGACCCACCGGAGCCGATCGTGAAGGTGCTGGCGAACCAGTGTCGCACCGCAAGCGAGAAGGGCAGCTGCGACTTCTCCCGCGAGACCGCGTACATGACCGTGGTGACGCCATGGCCGCGGAAGCGGGTGGGCACCAGGATGAAGGTGATGCAGGTGAGGACCGCGCCCACCGCGGGCAGGCCCAGGATGAGGTAGCGGGCGCCCCAGCCCCAGGTCTCCCGGACCTGCTCGGGGAGGCCCTCCAGCCACTGGATGGGCTTCATGAACGCAAGGGCCGCGATCCCCATCAGCACCCCGATCATGGCGGCCAGGAGGATGAGGTACCACTCGCGCCGGAGTCCCAGCCGGGCTCCCACCGCCCCCAGGAAGTTGAGGACCATCCGTCGCGGCATGGGAGACCGGACTCTACACCCTCCGGTCCCGGGGCGCACCCGGCGGGACCCGGCATCCCGCTCCCGCGCCAGGGCCTTTGCGTCCACCCGGGATCCAGGTACAATCCCGGGCTTCCTTCCGGGCCCCAGGAGACCGCCGTGATCGAAACCCTCCTCAGCGACGAGATCGTCGACAAGCTTGGTGGCCGCTTCAAGCTGACGGCCCTCATCCAGCGCCGGCTGTCCGAGATCATCGAAGGCGCCCGGCCGCTGGTGGACCGGGAAGGCCCGGATGGCCGCCTGCGTTCGGACCTGGAGCTGGTGATCGAGGAGATCCGGGACGACAAGATCACGATCGACTGGGAGGCGAGCGGCATGAAGGCGCCCGCCGCGCCCGGCCGCAAGCGCTGAGCGGACCGCACCGGGGCAGAGGACAAGATGGCGCCGGGATGGCGCCGGGGGAGCGCAGGTCCGCGGGCGCGGAAGCTGCGTCCGCTATTCCACTGAACGCCCTTCCACCCGTGAAGTGGACGAACGGCGCTTGGCGGCAGCAGCCCGCGTGATACTTTGCCGATAACAGGCTTCACTGGCCGGGGGACACAGGAGACCCGAATGCTGCACGGCCGCACCGCCGCACTGTTGTCGCTCATCGCATCCGCCACCGCGTTCGCCGGCCCACCCGCGGGCGCGCCCGGCAAGGAGCCGGTGGCGGATCCGTCGAGTCGCTTCACTCCGGAACTCGTCCTCTTCCCGGAGTTGCCGTTCATGAAGGTGATGCTGGGCGGCCCCGGGAGCGAGGGTGGCGTCGCCGACTGCCCGCAGCAGATCCAGACCTGGTCCAGCCTGAATTTCGAAGGGCAGAACCAGCAGGTGATCATCGAGCAGGGGATGGCGGAAGGCGAGATGGCCGCGGCCTCGTTCGTGGTGCCCGCCTCTGAGTTCCCGCTGCGCATCGACCTCGCCGAGATCCTCTGGGCCAGCACCGCGCCGGTCCAGACCACCACCAAGTGGTCCGTGCTCTTCTACTCCGGCACTCCCAGCACGGGCACGCTGGTGGCCACCTTCAGCTCCGACGGGAAGATCATGCCGCACGTGGTGATGCCCCCGGGGTCCGTGCAGAACCCGGCGGGTCTGCTCCTGCAGTTCGGGATCGATCCCGGCGATCCGGACCAGATCTACATCAACGACAACGGCTCCCACGTGGTGAGCGTGGCCTTCCGGATCGATGACCACAACAACGGACCGGCCAACCCCTGCGGCACCATCTCCACCACCTCCAACGCCTTCCCGACGGTGGACGCGAACGGCGTCGCCTCCAACCCCAACAACTGGCTCTACGCGATCAGCTGCCCGCTGGCCTGCCCGGCCGGATGGTTCAACTTCCAGACCATCCTCTCCTTCTGCAAGCCGAGCGGCGATTGGAACATCCGCCTCACCTGGACGGGCCTCGGCTGCGGCGGGCCGGCGGTGGGCGCCTGCTGCGTGGGCACCAACTGCTCGCTCCTCACCCAGGCGGAGTGCCAGTCCGCGGGCGGTACCTGGCAGGGCGCCGGCACCACCTGCCAGGGCACCGTGTGCCAGCCCACGGGGAACGTGCCGTGCTGCTTCGTCTCCACCGGCGGCTGCGTCAACCTGAGCTACGCCAACTGCGTCGCGGCCGGGGGAATTCCGGGGCCGGTCGGCCAGACGTGCGCCGGCTACACCTGCTTCCCGAGCGGCGCCTGCTGCAAGCTGGACGGCACCTGCTCCGTGATGAGCCCTGAGGATTGCGCCCAGATCAACGGCACCTACCAGGGCAACGGCACCACCTGCGGCGGGGTCAACTGCCCGCCACCGCAGGGTGCCGCGTGCTTCCCCAACGGCTTCTGCCTGGTGCTGGCCGAAGCGGACGCCGTGGCCGCGGGAGCCACCTGGAAGGGGGCGGGCACCACCTGCGCGGACATCAACGGCAACGGCACCGCCGACATCTGCGAGGCCATCCAGGGCGACATCAACGGGGATGGCCACGTGAACGGCGCGGACATCGGCCTGCTGATCGGAGCCTGGGGCACCGGCAACGCCGCCGCCGACGTCAACCATGACGGGACCGTGAACGGCGCGGACCTGGGCCTCCTGGTGGGCCACTGGACCGGCTGAGACGCCGTCGCGTCCCGTACGCGTCGATGAGCCCGAACCCCGGTCGCGCGGCCGGGGTTCGGGCCGTTTTTGCGTCCGGCGGAGCTTGTTGCGTCCGCGGATGATGCTCCAATGTGCATGCGGCACCTCCCGGCTGTGTGCCCGGCGGCGCCGCTGCCTCCCAAGGAGCGTCCATGGGTTCCGTCAACTCGAGCGTCCGCAACATCGCGGTCATGGGTGGATCCGGCACGGGCAAGACTTCGCTGGTGGAGGCCCTGCTCCACGCGGCAGGTGCCATTCCCAAGGCGGGTCGCGTGGAG
This sequence comes from Phycisphaerales bacterium, assembly GCA_046350535.1. GTDB lineage: Bacteria > Planctomycetota > Phycisphaerae > Phycisphaerales > SM1A02 > VGXK01. Next base: position 2,140,728 of record JAXMAG010000001.1, on the reverse strand, counting down.
GACGGGACCACCGTCTGCGACCACGACGCCCTGGCGCGGGAGATGAAGCACAGCATCGACGCCCAGGTGGTGCACCTGACGCACAAGGGAGTGACCATCAACCTGATCGACACGCCGGGGCTCGGCGACTTCGTGGGCCGCTCCATCGCGTGCATGCCCGCGGTGGACATGGTGATGCTGGTGGTGGATCCCAAGATGGGCGTGGATCCCGTCTTCCGCCGCCTGGCTCGCGTCGCGGAGGAGCGGAACCTGCCGCGCATGGTGGTGGTCAACAAGATCGATCGCGGCGACGACCTCGCGGAGATCGTGACCGCGGTGACGGAGTTCCTCGGACCGATCGTTCGCGCGGTGGACCTCCCGGCCCAGCACGGGCACGCCGTGGTGGACTGCTTCGAGAACGAGGCGGGCGAGAGCGACCTGGGCGAGGTGAAGGGCTACCACTCGCAGCTGGTGGATCAGGTGGTGGAGGTGGACGATGCCCTCATGGAGCGCCATCTGGAGGGCAAGCCCGCCTCGCCGGCGGAGCTCCACGATCCCTTCGAGAAGGCGATGCGGGAGCGGCATCTGGTGCCGCTCCTCTTCGCCGCCGCGAAGGATGGCACGGGCGTGAAGGAGCTGCTGGAGGACCTCTCCCGGCTGGCGCCGGCGCCGCACGAGAGCAACCCGCGGCCGTTCGAAGTGATCGAGGAGGGCAAGGACCCGGCGCCGTGGGTGCCGACCCACTCGCCGGCGGACCCCGCGATGGCCCATGTCTTCAAGGTCACGGTGGACCCGTACGTGGGGCGCCTGGCATGCTTCCGCCTCCACCAGGGAACCATCCGCAAGGACGCCCTGCTGCGAGTCGACGACAGCCGCAAGCCGGTGAAGCTGGCCCACCTCTACCGCCTGCTGGGCAAGCAGCACGTGGAGGTGGATCACCTGGAGGCCGGCGAGATCGGCGCGGTCCCCAAGCTGGAGGAGGTGCGCCCGGGCTCCGTCCTCCATGACGGCGCCGTGTCGGACCACATCCGCCTCCGCCCGCTCCCGCTGCCCCGGCCCGTGCAGGGCCTGGCCGTGGAGGCCACCACCAAGGGCACGGAGGCGAAGCTGGCGGAGGCGCTGGCCAAGCTGGAGCTGGAGGACCCCACGCTGAAGGTGGACCACGTGGCCGCCACCGGCGAGACGGTGCTCCGCGGAATGGGGGAGCTCCAGCTCCGCGTGGCCCTCAGGGCCATCAAGGAGCGCTTCGGGGTGGAGGTGAGCTCCAGGCCGCCGCGCATCGCCTACCACGAGGCGGTCACCGCCAAGGGCGAGGGGCACTGCCGCCACAAGAAGCAGAGCGGCGGTGCGGGCCAGTTCGCCGAGGTGTACCTCCGCGTGGAGCCGCTCCCGCACGATCACGCCGCCTGGCCGCTCGACCTCGTCGACGACACCTTCGGCGGCAGCGTCCCGAAGCAGTTCATCCCCGCCATCGAGAAGGGCGTTCGCGCCGCCATGGCCCACGGCGTCATCGCCGGGTATCCGCTCACCGGCGTGCGCGTGAGCATCTACGACGGCAAGCACCATCCGGTGGACAGCAAGGAGATCGCCTTCATGACCGCGGGCAAGCACGCGTTCATCGATGGCGTCCGCAACGCCCGCCCGGTCATCATGGAGCCGTTCGTGGCCCTGGAGGTCACGGCGCCCGCGACCTCGCTCGGCGCCATCGCGTCGGATCTCTCCTCCCGGCGCGGCCGGATCATGGAGACGGAGTCCCTGGCGGGCGGGCTGGTGCTGGTGCGGGCCACGGCCCCGCTCTCCGAGGTGGGCACCTACGCCAGCACGCTGAAGAGCATGACGGCCGGCGCCGGCAGCTTCACCATGGAGCACAGCCACGACGAGCACGCGCCGCACGACGTGCAGGCGAAGCTCATCGCCGCCCACAAGCCGCACGAGGAGGCCCTGGCCTGAGCCGGCGGCCGGTTCCGGGGCGGCCCCGCGTGCGGGTGGACCGCCTTCCCCCACCCACCGAAACTGCTATCGTGTCCGCCCGCAACCGCAGCCTCGGCGCGGACCCGCGTCGCAGCCTGCACCACCGGAGAGGTGCCTGAGCGGTTGAAAGGGCCGGTCTCGAAAACCGGTGTGGGGCTCGTCCTCACCGTGGGTTCGAATCCCACCCTCTCCGCTTTCCAGACGGACGCGCCCGCCATGCCGGGCGCGTCCGTCGCGTCTTCGGCGCCTGCAGGACGGGAGGGGGGCGGTAGACTGCGGCCATGCGAGTTCGCACCTGGCTGGTGCGGCTGGTCTTCCTGATGCTGGCCTTCATCGCCGGAGGTGGCATCCTCGCGGCGTTCAGCCGCGGGTGGGAAGTGCCGCTGCGGGTGATGGGCACCGGCCTCGTGGGCTGCATCGGGGCCGGCATCTGCATGACCATCGCGGTGCAGGCGGATCGCCCCATGCGGGCCCGCGCGGGGTTGACCGCCATCCTCGGCGTGGCGCTGCTCATGGTGCTCGTGCTCACCGCCATCTGGCTGGGCGGCGGGCCCGGCACGCTCCAGGAGGGGGCGCTCTTCGCGGCCCTCTTCGTGGGGGTTGCGGTGCCGGCCGCCACGCTCGGCGCCGGAATGACCAGCAGCCGGGCCAACGCGGCGGTGGGGGTGGTGCTGCTCGTCCTGGCGGCCGGATCCCTCCTGGCGGGCCTTCCGGCGGTGCTGCAGGTGCTTCAGGGTGACTGGACCTCGGGCGATGCCTCCCGCTTCGCCGGCACCTCGCCGTTCCTCTCCCTCACGGCGCTCTGCGCCGGGACCAGCCTGCTGCGGCGCTCCGAGGAGGCGTGGGCGGGGCGGGGTGGTGTGGGCGTCCTGGGGGCGCTTCTCGCCTTGGCCGCGCTCGGGCTCACGCTGAACGCGATCTGGTGGAGCTCACGGGCGTGGGGCGGTGGTCGCGCGGGGCAGACGGACGTGGCCACCATCGTCCTCCTCTGGTCCGGCGCCCTCTCCGTCGCCGCATGGCGGGCCGCACGGTTCGCGCCGCTCCGCGGGCACCAGTCGCTCCTGCGGCACTCCATGGCCGGCCTCGTCATGGCCGCCGGCGCCACCGGGGCGGCCGCCGTCCTGACAGAGAACGAACAGACCGGCGCGCTCTCCCTCGCCCTCGGTGTGGCGGCCGCCTGCGCCGCCATCGGGCTCCTCCTGATGGCCAGGATCAACGGTCGCGCGGAGTACCAGCGGGAGGGCGTGCGGAGGGTGCGAATCGAGTTCGGATGTCCGCGCTGCCGGCGGACGATGAGCGCGGGCTCCGGCGAATCCGCCTGCGGCGCCTGCGGCCTGCGGATCCGCATCGACATGGAGCCGCCCCGCTGCCGGCGCTGCGGCCAGATGGTGAGTGAAGTGCCGGAGCCGCAGTGCCCGGAGTGCGGCGAACCGCTCCTCCTTCCCGGGGTCACCGCGTGAGCGCAGGAGCCGAGGCCGAGGGCTGGTCCCTGCGGCGCACCTGCCAGATGGTGGCCTTCGGCGTGCTGGCGCTCCTGGTGGTGCTGGCCGTGGGCTCCGCGCTGATGGGTGGCCGGGACGTGGAAGTGCAGCTGGTGGCCACCGGCTTCATGGCTGCGATCGGCGGCGGCGTGGCCATCGGCGCCACGATCTTCATGGACCGCCCGCGCCTGCGCCGCGGGATGACGGCCATCTTCGTCTCCGTGATCGTGGGGATGGTGCTGCTGGAGGCCGCCATCCTGGGCGAGGGCCGCCTCAGCTGGCGCGCGAGCGAAGCGATCTTCATGACCACGGCGGCTCGCGGGGGCCACGGCGGTCCCGGTCTGCGCTGGGTTCCTGGCCCAGGGCTGGCCCACGGGGCGCCAGGCCGGGTGGTGGCTGGTCACCTCGGCCGGCACGGGTGCGCTCTTCGTGATCCCGGCGATCATCGCCGGAGCCGCCGGGAGTCCCGGCCGTTCGTGGATCGCGTGCGGCCTCATCGGAGGCGCGATTCTCGTGGCGTCGCTGCCCGGCGGCGCGGCCCTTCTCCGCCGGGAGGACGAACCCCGCTCCACGGGCCTGGCGCCCTTCATCGGCGTGCTCTGCGCGTGGGCCCTCTCGACGGTGATGCTGCTCTCGTTCCTGATGGTGGAGCGGGGCGATGTGGCGATCGGCGCGGCCCTCCTGCTCCTCATCGGCGTCACGCTCGGATGGGTGAGCTGGCACACCGCCCGCTTCGCGCGGCTGCCGTGGCCGGCGTCGATCGCCCGGCACGCGCTCCCGCTCCTGGTGTTCGGTGCCTTCGCGGGCTTCGCGGCGGAGGCGTTTCTCCTGGGGCCGTTCAGTCTCATGGGCGGGGCGCTGGTGGTGGCGTCCATCTGCGACGTGGTGGGGATCCTCCTCCTGTGGCGCATCCACAAGCGGGTCGAGCCGATGGCGCCGGAGGGCGTCGTGGGGATGCTGGACTGCCCGCGCTGCCGGGAGCGATCCGAACTGCGGGCCGGGCGCGGACAGTGCCCGGCGTGCGGCCTTCACGTTCGGACGGAGGTGGAAGCGCCGCGGTGCCGGCGCTGCCGCCACTGGCTGGACGGAGGGCGGCACGAACGCTGCCCGGAGTGCGGAGAGCCTGTGCGGGTGGACGCGCGGGCGCCGTCGCCGGACGCGCCCGCGCTCAGATGACCTGGGCCTGCTGCTCGCGGATCCAGCCGCCGCGGCCGTTCGGGAGCTGGATCTCCAGCCATCCCGGGCGCCGGCCCAGGAGCCGGAACTCCACGCCGGGACCCAGGGACTCCTGGAACTGGGCTTCGAAGCCCTCACCGTTGCCCTTGCGGACCACCACGCCGGCATCGACGATCACGCCGGTCGGATGCAGGGCTCGGTTGGCCAGATCCACCGCCACCGTGGCTCCGAGGATCACGCTCACCACCGCGGTCGCGGCGACGCTGATCCGCCAGGCCGCGTGGGCCCACTCCGAGGTGACGATCCCGGGGCGCACGCCGCGCCACGCCACCAGGCCCCACAGGAGGAGCCACGCGCCGCCCGCGAGCCAGGTGCGCCAGGAGAGCGAAAGCAGGTGGCGCCAGCTGGCGGCGTTCTCCAGGAGCGTGGTGGACCCCGGCTGCTCGAAGCGGTCCGCCACCAGCGTTCGTGCGTGGGCCAGGTTGGCCTGCACGCGAACGTCCCCCGGCGCGAGCTGGAGGGCGCGGAGATAGGCGGCGATGGCCTCCCCGAGCCGGCCCGACTCCAGGAGGCTGTTGCCGAGGTTGTAGAAGAGGGATGCGTTGTCCACCTCGGCGGCGACGGCGGCGTAGAGATCCGCGCTCCGCTGGAAGAGGGGGCGAGCCGCCGCAGGGTCGCGGGGGCGGATCTCCATCGCCTGCTCGTAGGCCTGCTGGGCGGACTCCAGGGAGGCGAGCGACGCCGGCGCGACGGCCCCGGTGCGGGCCTCCTCCGCGCGGGCGCTCGTGGTGGCGCCGCCCGCGAGCACGGCCGCCCACAGGATCGGACCCGCGAGCGCCATGGCGCCGGCCACGGCGCCGCCGGCGGGCACGGTCCTCATCCGGAGTCGTTCGAGGGCGTCGATCTCCTGGCGGGCCCTGCGGGCCAGGTCATCCACGGGACCGGCCGCACCGCTTGCGAACGCGCCCCGTTCGCACTCCGCGAGCAGCGAGTCCAGGCGCTCCACGAGCGCCGACGGCGCGTCCGCCTCCCGCAGGAGGGCCGTGCATTCGCGCCGCGCCAGGCTGGCGGCGGGGCGTCCGCTGCGGTCCGACAGGTAGGCGACGATCGCGGCCCCCACCTCCGCGGGACCGCGCGAGGCCGCGAGCGCGGCCAGGGCCCGGCGGCGGGCGCGGGACGCGCGGAGGCGGCGCTCGTCGCCGCGCGACCGCTGGCGGTGGCGCGTCCAGAGCACCAGGAGTCCCGCGAGCAGCGGCGGTGCCGCGGCGGCGGTGGCCAGGGTCCACGCGGGGGCCATGGACTCGGAGGCCAGCATCGCGGTGGAGACGGCGTCGCTCGCCAGGAGCCCGCCCTCCACCTCCGTGAGCGTGGCCGCGGAGCGCGGCGCCGGCTGTCCCGCACCCGGCAGGAGCGCCGCGGTGCTGGCCCGCTCCGCCGGAGTCACGGTGAGCGGGATGGGGCGCGACTGCACCGTTCGATAGCGCTCCTCCGAGGGATCGAAGAAGGTGAAGGCGATGGACGGGATCTCCGTCACGTGCTCGCCGATGGGGCGGAGGCTCTGCGTGAAGGTCTTCACGCGGCCGTTGACGGTGCCGGCCAGTGCGTCCGCCGGCACGCGGAAGAGGCGGGACACCTCCGGAAGCTCCGCCACCGGCGGCGCGGGAAGGCGGGTGAGATCCGTGCCGGGGCGGGAGCGGTCGATGAGCGTGATGGTGAGCGTCACCGGGTCTCCGGCGGCCACGGTGGTGGGCTTCGCGGAGGTCTCGATGTCGAAGTCACCCACCGCGCCGTTGAACCCCGCGGGACGGCCCTCCGCCGGAAGCGGCTGCACGTCCACCTCCACCTTGGAGAGCGTGGCCACCAGCGGCCGCTCCGCAAAGCGCGTGAGCGGATACGCCATGCGAACCCGCACGTCCCCCACCTGGAGCGGGCCGGTGCGCTCCGGCGTCACGGTGCGGGTGAGCTCGTAGACGTACACCTCCTCGCCGGCGCCGTTCTTCTCCGTGCGCGGCGGCGTGAGGAAGCGGCGCCGCTGGTAGAGCTCCTCCACCGCCGGCTTGAAGATGCCCCAGTCCGAACCCTGCGGATCGATGCCGCGCCACATGGACTCCGCATCCCAGACCTGCCGCCCGGTGCGGAAGGCCTTGACGCGGATGAGGAGCGTGGCCTGCACCTGCTGGCCGATCCACGGGCGGTCCGGCGTGCCCGTCACCTCCAGGCTGAGCAGGTCGCCGGCGTCGCTCTTCTGGACCTCCACGCGGTGCGTGCGGCTCTCGTAGGTGTGGCCGTCCACCACGATGCGGATCTTGGGCAGCTCGAGCGTCCCCACCTGGTCCGTCGTGAACTGCACGTGCCACGTGCGGCTGACGTTCCGCGACATCCGGCCGTTGATGATGGTGGTCATGCTGGACTCCTGTCCGGCACGAACGGTCATCGTGACCCCGGGAATCTCCGGCGCCACCGGCGGCTCCACGGTGGACGCGTTGCGGACCACGATGTCCACGGAGATGGGCACGCCGGCCCACTGGAGCTTCTCCGGGTACTCGATCTCCACGGTGGCCTCTTCATTGGCCTGCGGGGCGGTGGTGGCCGCGACCACCGGCCACGCGAACAGCAGGAGCGCGAGGAGGGAGAGGAGCGTCTGGATGCGTGCGGTGTTCAACATGGGGGCGTTGCGTCCGTCGTCTGCGCCGGTCACTACCAGTCACGCGGCACCGGCTGCTGCCGGAGCCGGTCCCGCTGGGCCTTCTGGTCCCGACGCTTCTTCTCCTTGTCACGCACCATCTGGAGGAGTCGATCCGCCTCCTCCCGGGACATGGGGCCCTGCTGGGCGCTGGGCTGGCCCTGTCCGTCGCGGGGCTCCTGCTTGGTACGGGGCTGGTCCTTCTGGTCCGGCTGCTGTTGCTGCTGCTGCTGGTCCTGCTTCTGGTCCTGTGACTGATCCTGCTGCGGCTGGTTCTCCCGCTTCTGGTCCTGCTGCTGGCCGGACTGCGACTGCTGCTGTTGCTGCTGATCCTGCTGATTCTGCTGGTTCTGCTGACTCTGTTGCTGTTGTTGCTGCTGCTGCTGTTGCTGTTGTTGCTGCTGCTGTTGCTGTTGCTGTTGCTGCTGCTGTTGTTGCTGCTGATCCTGCTGGTCCTGCTGTTGCTGGTCCTGTTGGTTCTGCTGCTGTTGCTGCTGCTGGTCCTTGTTCTGCTGCTGCTGCTGCTGCTGCTGCTGCTGCTGATTCTGTTGATTCTGCGGCTGATTCTGCTGTTGCTTCTGCTGCTGCTGCTTGAGTTCCTTGAGCAGGCGCCAGCTGGCCTCCGCGTTCACCCGGCTGTCGTCGTCCGCGGGGGAGGCCGCCGCACTGTCCTTGAAGTGCGTGAAGGCCTTCTGCACCTTGTCCATGGCGGACTGCAGCTGAGGCCCCTGGGCCGGATTGGCCGCACTCTCCTCCAGCGCGGCGCGTCCCTGGTTGTACATGGCCTTCGCCGCCAGGTCCGCCTTCCTGGCCAGTGACGCCTTGGCGAAGAGCTCCTGGGCCTTCGCATAGTTGCCGGCCGCGTACTCCGCCAGCCCGAGGTTGAACGCCGCCTCCGCGGAGTCCGGTCGGAGGCTCAGGGCCCGTTCGTATGCGGACTTGGTACCGGGGATGTCCTTGGCGGCCCAGGCCTTCGCGGCGTCCTGAACGGCCGCGCGCCACTCCGCGGCCTCCTGGCTTGGAGAGAGCTCCTCCGGCGGGGCGACGGGGGCCTCCGTCGACGGGCCGGGGGGCGTGGGCGCCGCCGGAGCTGCGGCTGGCGCCGGCGCGGGCGCCTTCGCCGGCGGGGGCGAGTTCGCCGGCGCCTGGGCCCACGACGCCGGCGTCGCGAACAGCACGAGCGCCGCGGCCGCCGACGCGGTTGCGCCGAGCGCCCGCCCGCGAGCCGTCCCGAACCGGCGCCGATCACCGATCACGCACTCCACGAGCAGGAGGAGGAGGGCCAGCCCCGCGAACCACTGGAAGCGGGGGGTGGCCCGCTTCACCGTGGACGCCTCCGCCTCCGTTCGCTCAAGTTGGCCCACGGACTGGCGGTAGACGTCCGCCATGTCCACCTGCGCGGTGCCGGCACGGATGAAGGTGCCACCGCCGGTGCGGGCAAGCTCTGCCAGGAAGTCCGGGTTCATCCGGCTCCAGACCTCCTGCCCGTCGTGGACCAGATAGGTGGTCTGCCCGCCGCGCGTCACGGGGATGCGGGCGCCGTCGCGGGCATCTCCGAGTCCCACCGTGTAGACGTGCACGCCCTTCTCCAGGGCGCTCCGCGCGGCGGCCATGGCATCCTCTCCCGCGTCGCCGCTCAGGTCCTCTCCATCGGTCATGAGGATCACGGCCTTTCCGCCCGGTGCGTCATCGGGGAAGCTCCGCACCGCCAGTTCGATCGCGGCGGCCACGTTGCTGCCGCCGCGCGACGCGGCCATCGGCGAGAGTTCCGCCAGCGTCGTCCGGAAGGCGCCGTCGTTCAGCGTGAGCGGCACGCGGAGGGCGGGCGTGCCCGCGAATTCGATGAGTCCCACGCGATCTCCCTCCGTGCCCTCCAGGGCGTCCGAGACGAACTGCTTGGCCCGCTCCAGGCGGCTGGGCTTGGCGTCCTCCGCCAGCATGGAGCGACTGACGTCCACCGCGAAGAAGCAGTCCAGCCCCACCCGCTGCACCTCCTCCACCTGGAGTCCCCAGCGGGGATCCATGAGCGCCAGCACCAGGGCCGCCATGGCGGCCAGGACGAGCCCCGCGCGGAGCAGGGGGCGAACGGCGCTCGCGCCCGGTGCGAGCCGCGGAAGCAACGGCGCCTCCGCGAGGGCCGCCAGGGCCCGGCCGCGGCGGAGCTGCCGCCACAGCGCGATGGCCGCCAGGGCCGCCACCAGGAGCAGCCAGGAGAGAGCCTCGGGTTGTGCGAACTGGAAGGGCATGGGGCGTCAGGGGAGGGTTCGCAGGCGGGTCTGGGAGAGCAGGAGCTCCAGGGCCAGGAGGATGATCGCGGCCAGCACCAGCGGGGGGATCCTCCAGCCGCCGAGCTCCGCGGACTCCACCGCCAGGTCCTTGTACTGCAGGTACCGGCGCTGCTCCGTCTGGGTCTTCTCCAGCTGGTCGATCTTCTCGTAGATCGAAAGGAGGCTGCGGGAGTCCGTGGCCCGGAAGTACTGGCCGCCGGTGGCCTCCGCCATCTTGCGGAGGAGATCCTCGTCGATCGAGACCGGCATCAGCTGGTACATGACGCCCAGCGGCGTCTGCACCGGCATGCGTGCCTGGCCGCGGCTTCCCACGCCGATGGTGTAGAGGCGGATGCCCAGGGTGCGGCAGAGTTCCGCGGAGGCCATCGGCTCCACGTCGCCGGCGTTGTTCTCTCCATCCGTGAGCAGGATGACCACGCGGCTCTTGATCCGCCGGGCCGCGTTCCCCTTGGCGTCTCCCAGGTCACGCAGGTACTCCGCCGCCAGGGCCACGCCCTCGCCGATCGCCGTGCCGTCCTCTCCCTGCCCGGTGGCGGGCTGGATGGCGCGGAGCGCGGTGATGAGGTGGTCGTGGTCCAGCGTGGGCGGAGAGAGGCTGTCCGCGAAGCGGGCGAAGGTGACCAGGCCCACCATGTCGTTGGGGCGGCCGGCCAGCCCCTCCTCGCCGCGGAGGAACTTGGTGACCACGTCCTTCACGGCCGCGAGCCGGTCGATCTCCTGTCCGCGGCGCGAGAAGTCCAGGGCCTGCATGGAGCCGGAGCGGTCCACCACCAGCTCGATGGCGATGCCTTCCACGAGCACGCGGGTCTGCTCGTTGGCCTTGATGGGCCGGGCGAGCGAGACCACCACCAGGAGGATGGCCAGCATCCGCAGGAGCGGCACGGCGCCGCGGATCCGCGACCAGAGGCTGCCGCCCGTGGCGCGGAGCCGGCTGGCGGCGGAGAAGGTCACGGCGGGCCTGGCGCTTCGGCGCATCCAGCGCCACCACGCCAGCGGCGCCAGGAGCGCCAGCAGGAAGAACCAGACCTGTCCCTCGGCGAACCCGGTCACCGCGCGCCCTCCGTGCCGGAGGCGGGCTGGATGATCGTCTCGTCCACCAGGGTGTTGGCGGCGTCGAAGGTCCTCTGGCACTCATCCGGCCCGGGCCGCGCGGCCGCGAACTTCACCATGTCCGCGGCCCGCAGGAACCCCGCCAGCAGGCGCTGGTGATGCTCCTGGATGGAGGGGTGCGAACGCGCGGCCGCGAGGAACTCCTTGGTGGTCTGCTCCGGCGCCCGGATGCTGAAGCGATCCTCCACGTAGCGGCGGACGATGTCGGAGATGCGGACGTAGAACTCGTGGACGCGGCCGCGGCCGGGGAGGTCCTCGCCGCGCAGGGCCGCGAGGGCGGCGCGGGCGCGTTCGTGCGGGAGCGGCTCCGGCACCACGCGCGGGCGGCGGAGGCGGCGCCAGAGGAGCGCCGCGATCACCAGGCACGCCGCGACCGCGCCGGCGCCCACGGCCCACGGACGCCAGTCGAAGTCGACGGGCACCTCCACCGCGTCCTTCACGGGGCGGAGGGCGCTGCGGGGATCCGCATCCGCCGGCAGGAGCGACGCCACCGGGATCGCCAGCGGCCCCACGCTGAGCGTGCGCTCCGGCCCCTGGTCCGGGCGCACCGTGATGGAGAGCGCGGGGAGCTCCACCACGCCGGACTCCCAGGAGATGAGTCGCCAGCTGCGCAGCACGCGCGTCGGGTCCTCCGGCGCCGCGGCGTCGCCCGGCGTGCCTTCGCCGCGCACTTCGAACGACCCCCACTGGCTCCCCACCGCCGCGGAGGCGACTCGCACGGAAGTGCCCGCCGGGCGATCGATCCGGAGCTCCACGAGGATCGGGCGTCCCACTTCGGCCGCGGCCTCCGCCACCTTCAGCGTGGCCCGGACCTGGCCTTCCGCGGCGCTCGCCTCGAGACGCGGCTGGAGCGGCGCTGCCTGCGGCGCGGGGGGTGCCGCGGGGGGTGCCCCAGGAGGCGCCGCGGGAGGCGGCGCGGGGGCGGCCGCCGCGCCGCAGGCGAACGCGAGCGCCATGATCGCCGCGCCCCGCACCATCAGCGGCCCCTCCGCGCTTCGCGCCGCCGGAAGTAGCCCATGAGCGCCGGGGCCACGTCCTGGCCCGTCTCCACCTGCACGCTGTCGGTCTTGATCCTGGCAAGGGCCCGCGTCCGCGCCGCCTCCTCGATGGCCGCCGCCTCCTCGAAGCGGCGCCGCACGCCCCGGCTGCCGGTGTCCACCACCACGCGCTCGCCGGTCTCCGCGTCCTCCCACTCCACCAGGCCCACGTTGGGCAGCGAGCGCTCCCGCGGGTCCGAGATGACCACCGGGATCACGTCATGCCGCTGCCGGGCCACGGAGAAGGCGGTCTCCCACCCCTGGTCCAGGAAGTCGCTCACCACGAACATCACCGAGCGCCGCCGCTGGATCTGCCCCAGCTCGCGGATGGCGTCTCCGAGCCGCGTCCCGCGACCCTGCGGCGCCAGCCCCAGGAGCTCGCGCACGATCCGCAGCACGTGCCGCGGCCCCTTGCGGGCGGGAACGAAGCGCTCGATCCGGTCCGTGAAGCAGAGGAGCCCCACCTTGTCGTTGTTGCGGATGGCGCTGAAGGCCAGCGTGGCGGCGATCTCCGCGGCCAGCTCCCGCTTCAGCTGCTTCCGGCTGCCGAACCCGAGCGAGCCGCTCAGGTCCACCGCCAGCATCACGGTCAGCTCCCGCTCCTCGCGCCACAGCTTCACGTGCGGGCTGCCCATGCGGGCGGAGACGTTCCAGTCGATCGCCCGGACGTCGTCCCCCACCTCGTAGGGCCGCACCTCCTCGAACTCCATGCCCCGGCCCTTGAAGGCGGAGTGGTACTGGCCCGCCATCGCCTCGCTGACGATGCGGCTGGTGCGGATCTCGATGCGCCGCACCCGGCGGATGAGTTCTGATGCCTGAAGGTCGCTCATGGCGCTGCCTTGGGGGGCGTCGGCGGCACGGCGTCCATCACGGAACGGGGACGTGCTCCAGCAGGGCGCGGACCACGTCGTCGGGCGTCTTCTCCAGGGCCTCCGCCTCGTAGGTCAGACCCACGCGGTGGCGCAGCACGTCAAGGGCCACGTCCTTCACGTCCTGCGGCACCACGTAGCCTCGCCCGTCGAGGAAGGCCTTGGCCCGCGAGGTGAGGGTGAGGGCGATCGTGGCCCGCGGCGACGCGCCGTACTGGATGAGCTCCTTCACCGGCACGCGGAAGGCGCCGGGATCGCGGGAGGCCACCACCAGGTTCACGATGTAGTCCTTGATGCGTTCGTCCACGAAGATCTGGTCCACCACCTGGCGGGCCTGGGCGATGGACTCCGGCTGCATCACCGGCTCGATCTGGATGCGGGTGCTGGTCTGCCCCATGCGGTCCAGGATCTGCCGCTCCTGCTTGGGAGTGGGATAGGTCACCACCAGCTTCAGGAGGAAGCGGTCCACCTGGGCCTCCGGCAGGGGATAGGTGCCCTCCTGCTCGATGGGGTTCTGCGTGGCCAGCACCAGGAACGGATCCGCCATGCGGAAGGTCTCCGTCCCGATGGTCACCTGCCGCTCCTGCATCGCCTCCAGGAGGGCGCTCTGCACCTTCGCGGGGGCGCGGTTGATCTCGTCCGCCAGCACGATGTTGGTGAAGAGCGGGCCCTTCTTCACCACGAAGTCCCCGCTCCCCGGGCGGTAGACCAGGGTGCCCACCAGGTCCGCGGGCAGGAGGTCCGGCGTGAACTGGATGCGCTGGAAGCCCGTCCGGATGCCCGCCGCCAGGGCGGCCACCGCGGTGGTCTTGGCCAGGCCCGGGACGCCTTCGATCAGGATGTGCCCGTTGCAGAGGAGGCCCATCGTGAGGCCCTGGAGGAGATCCTCCTGCCCCACGATCACCCGCTGCATCTGCTCCACAAGCTGCTGGAAGGGCTTCGAGGCGCTCTGAACCTGGCGCTCGATGCCGCTGATGTCGTGCTGCGTGACGCTCATTGTGGCGAGATCCTCCCTGGAGTCCGTCGGAAGATACTCCCCCCGCGCGGCGCCGTGACGCGGCGCGGCGGGGGGCGCGGAGTGCGAACCAGCCTCCCGGTCCCGGGTTGCGTCCGGGAGCGAGGGCAGCGTCCGGGAGGGAAGGGTCCGGATGTGCGCTGGCGCCGCGGCAAACCCGCTCCGGGATGGGTCTTCCGTGCTCCGACCGCCGCCGGACGCGGGTGCGGCGCCGCCACGGGCGCCGGCGCCGGAGGCCGCCGGGGGAGGGCGTACCATGCCCGCCCCGCGGCTGGCGTGGTGCCCGCCGCGTCCCTCCCAGGGAGATGAGACGTGACGGAGTCGCCTCGCCGGATCGGCTGGATCGGGACCGGAGTCATGGGGACCTCCATGGCGGGGCATCTGCTGGCGGCGGGCCACCAGGTGACGGTGCACTCGCGGACCCGCGCCAGGGCGGAGCCGCTCCTGGGGCGCGGCGCGGGCTGGGCGGATTCGCCTGCGGCACTGGGGGCGCAGTGCGAGGTGGTCTTCTCCATGGTGGGCGAACCCGCGGACGTGGAGTCCGTGCATCTCGGCCCGCGCGGCACGCTCTCAGGATCCGCGGCCCCGCGCGTGATCGTGGACATGACGACGAGTGCGCCGTCGCTCGCGGCCCGGCTCCACGAGGCGATGGCCGCTCGCGGCGGCGGCGCCGTCGATGCGCCGGTCTCCGGCGGCGACGTGGGCGCCCGCAACGCCACGCTCTCCATCATGGTGGGGGGGCGAACGGAGGATGTGGAGGCGGTGCGGCCGCTCCTCGCCCTCATGGGGAGGACGATCGTGCACCAGGGGCCGCCCGGTTCCGGCCAGCACTGCAAGCTGGTGAACCAGGTGCTGGTGGCGGCGTCCACCATCTCCATGGCGGAGGGACTCACCTACGCCCGGCGTGCGGGGCTCGACCCCGCGAAGACGCTGGAGAGCGTCTCCGGCGGCGCGGCCGGGAGCTGGACGCTCCAGAACCTGGCGCCCCGGGTGCTGCGAGGGGACCTGGAGCCCGGCTTCCAGGTGGCGCATCTGCTCAAGGATCTTCGAATCGTCTGCCTGGAGGCGGAGCGGATGGAGCTGGACCTGCCGCTCCTCCAGCTGGCGAAGCGGCTCTACCAGGAACTCGCGGATGCGGGCCACGGCCGGCGCGGCACCCATGCGATGGTGCTGCGCTGGCCGCAGTGACGGCAGGTGCGATCAGCGGATGTCGCAGAACTTCTGGACGCTCTTCACGTCCGGAAGGATCTGGGCGGTGAGCCGCAGCGTGAACGCCGCGCCCACGGCGGGGACCACCACCTTGGTGGCCTGCCAGCGGCGGGCGAAGAGCCGGCCGCCGCGCTGCGTCCAGGCGGTCTCCCGGCGGCGGACGCGGGCCAGGCGGCCCAGGATCCGCTGCGTCTTCGGCTGGAGCCGCATCAGGCGCTGGAGCGTCTTCCGCTCGCGCTCGGTCCGCGGGAGGCTCTTGATGGTCAGCGTGACGGTCTTTGCGGGGGCGAGTTCAGCCATGGCGGGTCCTTGCGGGGGAAGTCCCGCAGGATAGCGGATGCCGGGGGAACCGCCAAGCGGCCGGGCGCCGGGGCGTCAGGGCCCCTCCGCGTCCGTGGTGCCGGCCGGACGGACCCGCAGCAGGACCACCAGGGCCCGGTCCCCGGCGTCCGGGATGGCCGTCACCAGGGCCAGCGGGGGGCCGTCGGGCGTCACCGGGGCGCTTCCGGAGATGGTGGCGCTGCCGCCCTTGCCGCCCACCTCCAGGGAGTAGCTCAGGAGCACGCCGCCGCCGGGTCCGGCGCCAGCGGGTGCGGCGCCGGGTCCGCCGCTCCCCGCGGCGGGGGCCTCCCGGCTCGGGGTGACGGTGAGGCGGTAGTTGCGGGTGGCGTCCTGGAGGGCGGCACTCCCGTCGGCACCCACCCGGGTCACCACCCGCAGGGCCCCCAGGGAGGTGGCGCCGGGGGACGCGGCCAGCGTCGTCCAGGCGCGGTCGTCCGCCACCTGGGCGAAGCGTTCGCGGGCCAGGTCCGAGGGCACCAGCACCAGGGCCGCGTCCACGGATACCGCCTCCGGGTTGATGCGGCGGTACTCCGCCATCATCCGGCGCACGCCGCGGTGGACGGTGGGCGGGGCGCTCATCACCAGCACCCCGTCCGCGCGGCTGAAGCTCTGCCGGTCGCCGCCCACCGTCACCCAGCCGTCCGGGTCGAACTGGTCCGTGATGGCGGCCAGGAACGTCTCCGGGAGATCGGACGATCGATAGACGCAGCTCCGGCGCATCTGCGCGGCGCCGGCGTCGCTCGTGATCCAGAGGACGCCGCCGCGGCACTCCACGCGCGGCCGCTCCGACGCGCTGCCCATGGAGAGACAGAGGCCGTCGAGCGCGGAGAGAAGGTCCGTGAGTCCGGTCTGGAACGTGGATGGGTCCTCGGGCGTCACGCCGTGCCGCTCAAGCGCGCTCCACTCCGCCCGCACGTCCACGCCGGATCCCGCCGCGAGCGCCTCCAGGGCCTGCTTCACGGTGGCCTTGGGCTCCGGGAGCTTGACGCGGGTGGTGGCGGCCTGGTCCAGGACCGCCAGATCCCTCAGGAGTCCCGCGGCCTCCGCTTCCGTGGGCGGTGCGGGAGGCGGTGCCGGCTGGCGAACCTTCCCGCCCGGCGCGGGCGGCCCGTCGACCGTCCCGTGGCCCGGCGCCACCGGCGGCGTCGCGGCGGGTGCGAGCGGATCCGCGGGAGCCGCGTCCGGCGGCGGGGGAGCGCCCTGGGACCCGCAGGGCGCGGCGGACGCAGCGGCGGTTGCGGGGGTTGTGGTGGTTGCGGCGGTCGCGGCGGTTGCGGCGGTCGCGGCCCACGGAAGCGCCGCCATCGCGGAGGCCAGGAGCCCGCAGGCGAACGCGACGCGCCCTCCCCGGCGGTGGAGGTCGGGCCGGCGCCGCCGTTCGCGCGCCGCGCTGGCGACGGGGCTGGCGACGGCGCTGACGACGGGGCGGGCCGGTCTCGGGTGTGCGGTGAGGGCGGGCTGCTGCATGACGGCGTTGTACCGGCGCGGCCCGCGGCGGGCGCGGCGGGGGCCGGCTACCGCGCCGTGATCGCGTCGTGGATCGGCTTCACGATGTGCGGGATCACCCGCTCCTCCGCCAGCCGCTCCGCGTGTCCGGCCAGTCCGCCGAAGGCCGCCAGCATCTCCGCCGGGCTTCCCAGCGGGCCCTGCCGGCGCACCGTCAGGTAGACGCTGATGGGCTCGTCCGCGCCGCGGCCGCCGCCCGGCTCCCCGGTGCGGCTGCGGCTCTTCACCTCGAAGAACGCCTGCAGCTCCCCGCCCGGCGTGAGGGAGAAGCCCACGAAGGGCTGCACGTCGATCGGCCGCTCCCGCTGCGGATCGACGAGGGCCGCGAGCGGCGACTCCGCGAGAAGCGCGTCCCAGATGATCTCGTCGCGGTTGCCGTGGGCCTCGAAGTCGAAGCAAAAGACGAGCTCCAGGTGCTCCACGTCCAGCGGGGAGATGGAGATGTAGAAGGGCGCCAGCTCCAGCACGCCGCGGTGCAGGCGGTACGCCTCCTGCAGGGACGCCGGGTTCACGACGCCGCTGCGGAGCGAGGTCTGCCGCATGGTCACCCAGGTGTAGGTGCGGTCGTCCTCGTCGCTCTCCAGCACCAGTTCCTGCTCGTAGCGGTGGAAGTGCTTGAGTCGCGGCTCCTGGCGGCGCAGGCGGTCAAAGAGCTCCAGCACCGGCTCCCGCCCCGCGGGAAGGTCCATCTTCAGCGCCAGCTTCTGGTTGACGTAGAAGTCCCGGCACCAGACGCCGTAGTCAGCGGACATCTCTGGCCGCTCCTCCGACTGCGCCGCCGGCCCGGGCCCGCTCCAGCCACTCCAGGATGCCGTCCGTCTCCGCGAGGGAGGGCAGCGCCAGGTGCGCACCCGCCTCCTGGAGCACCGATGGCTCGTAGTGGCCGGTGCCCACGCCGATGCAGAGGCAGCCGTTGTGGAGCGCGCAATCCACGTCCTGCGGCGTGTCCCCGATGATCACCACCTGGCGCGGATCCACCGGCTGGCCGCGAACGGCCTGGAGGCGGGCCATCGCGACCGGCGGCAGATGGCGCCGGCTGGCGCCATCCTCCGCCCACGCGGCCACCTTGAAGTGCTCCGGCTGCAGGCCCGCGGCCCGGATCTTCATCGTCCCGGTGACCTGCCAGTTCCCGGTGAGGACGCCGGTGGTGTAGTCCGGGTGGGAGGCGAGGTGCTCCACCAGGTGGGAGACGCCGGGAAGGCTGTGGGCCGTCGGGTGCTCGCGCAGGCGGCGTTCGAGATGCGCTGCGTAGACGCCGCGGAAGCGGGCCTCCTCCGCCGCGCCGGCGGGGAGTCCGTGGAGGCGCACCAGGTCGTTCCAGATCAGGTGGTCCAGGCGGCCGGAGACGGGCACCGCCTCCCAGTTCACCTGGAGGCCGGAGTGCAGCTCCGCCATGGCGCTCGTCATCGCGGAGATGCCGGCGCGTTCGCTGCGGAGCAGGGTGCCGTCGATGTCGAAGAGGATCAGCATCCTGGCGTCACGCCACCGCCGCGGTGATGCGGCGGGCCGCATCGTCCAGGTCCGTGGCCGCCTGCATCTGCGGGATGTCTCGCCTCGCCTCCGCCAGGATGGCCCGGGCGGCATCCACGTTGGTGCCCTCCAGCCGCACCACGAGCGGCACCTTGAAGCCCACCTGTCTGGCGGCCGCGGTGATGGCTCTCGCGATGCGGTCGCACTGCATGATGCCGCCGAAGATGTTGACCAGCACACCCTTCACCCGGGCGTCCGCCAGGATGATGCGGAAGGCCTCCGTGACCGCCTCTTCGCTCGCGCTGCCGCCCACGTCCAGGAAGTTGGCGGGCTCCCCGCCATGGAGCTTCACGATGTCCATGGTGCTCATGGCCAGGCCCGCGCCGTTCACCAGGCAGCCGATGGTGCCGTCCAGGGCCACGTAGCTGAGGCCGAACTCCTGGGCCCGCAGCTCCGCGGGGTTCTCCTCCGCGGGATCGAACATCGCCTCGATGGCGGACTGCCGGAAGAGCGCGCTGTCGTCGAAGGTGAACTTCGCGTCCACGGCCAGCACGCGTCCGTCCGGATGCTCCGCCGTGGGGGGCGTCACCACCAGGGGGTTGATCTCCGCAAGCGACGCGTCCTTCGTCCGCACCAGCTCCGCGAGCGCCACCATGAGCGACGCGGCCTGCTGCACCTGCCGGCCCTTGAAGCCAAGGCGGAAGGCCATGGTCCGGGCCGCGTGCGGCGGGAGGCCGAGGAGCGGATGGAGCGGCTGGCGCAGGATCGCGTCCGGGCGCTCCGCCGCGGTCACCTCGATCTCCGTGCCGCCCTCGGCGCTGGCGATGAGCGTGTTGGTGCGACTGGTGCGGTCGAGCGTGATGGCCAGGTAGAACTCGCGGGCGATCGGCACGGCCTCCGCCACCAGGAGCCGTCGCACCACCAGGCCTTCCGGCGGCGTCTGCGGGCTCTTCATGCGGTTGGAGAGCATGAACGTGGCCGCCGCCTCCACCTCCGCGGCGCTCTTCACCACCTTCACGAAGCCCGCCTTGCCGCGGCCGCCGGCGTGCACCTGGGCCTTCACCACCACCTCGGTGGCGCCGGTGGCGAGGATGCGGCGGGCCTCGGCGCCCGCCTCCGGAACGCTCGTCACCACCGCGAACGGCGGAGTGGGGATGCCCGCGTCCCGAAGGAGCTGCCGGGCCTGGAACTCATGGATTCGCATGGATCGCCGAGTGTAGCAGTGGAAGCGGGCCGCCACGGGGCGTGGCGCCCGCGGGGCGTGGAGCCCGCGGGGCGTGGCACCCGCGGTGCCGTGGCGCCCCGGGTCAGGCCTTCCCGGAGTCCGCGCCTCCCGCGGCCCGCTCCGCGGCGCGGGCCCGTCGGATCTGCCACCACTCCCAGACGATGGGCAGCACGCTCACGAAGATGATGGCGCCCACCACCGCGGAGAAGTTCTTCTTCACGAACGGCACGTTCCCGAAGAAGTACCCCGCATAGACGAAGATGCACACCCACGCCACGGCGCCGGCCACGTTGTAGACCAGGAAGCGCCGGTAGTTCATCGTGCCCACGCCGGCCACGAACGGGGCGAAGGTGCGCACGATCGGCACGAAGCGGGCGAGCACGATCGCCTTCCCGCCGTACTTCTCGAAGAACCGGTGGGTGCGCTCCAGGTGCTCCCGCTTCAGGAAGCGGATCCGCCCCGTGAAGGCCCTCGGCCCGATCCAGCGCCCGATGTGGTAGTTGACCGCGTCGCCCAGGACCGCCGCCGCCACCAGGATGGCCACCAGGAAGTGCGGGTTGATGCCCACCGTGCCGCGGGCGGCCTCATCCGCCTCGTGGGTGATGGCGGCCAGCACGCCGGCGGCGAAGAGGAGCGAGTCCCCCGGCAGGAACGGCGTCACCACCAGGCCCGTCTCGCAGAAGACGATGGCGAAGAGCAGCACGTACACCCACGCGCCGTGGGCGTGGACGAAGTCCGTCAGGAAGTCCGGCAGCTCCCGGAAGAGCCGCATGAACTCGTGGAGGAGGTCGGACATGGGGCGGAAGAGTAGCCGGGGGGCGGAACCGGGGCCCTGCGGCGCGGCGTGCGAACGCGACCCGCCGTCCCGGGGCCGCCCCGCGTGTACAATGCCCGCCCGCCCCCTGCGGGGCGGACCACGCCGGGAGTTCGCTCCCCGCGCGGGCTTGGACAGGTGGCCGAGAGGCTGAAGGCGCTGGTTTGCTAAACCGGTATACGGGGTACTGCCTCGTATCGCGGGTTCGAATCCCGCCCTGTCCGCTCCAACGAAAAAGGGCCCGGCCGAATCGGCCGGGCCCTTGTCGTTTCCTGCGTTCCTGGTCCGCTCAGCGGGTGGCGTCCACCGCCGCGGCTGCGGCGGCCGCGCGCTCCCGGAGGGCCTTGCCCTCCTTCATGCGGCTGAACGCGTCCATGCCGCGGAGGATGGCCTGCTCCGGGAGATCCCGGATCGCATGGTCCATGCCCATCCGCACCATCCACTTCGCGGTCGGGGAGTGCCGCAGCCAGGAGGCGAACGGCTTGCCCATGGTGAGGTACGCGGCCCGGAACGACTGCGGCGCCTTGGTGTCCAGCCACTGCCGGAACATGACCCACTTGGGGCTGCTGCGGCCGTAGGCGGCGCGGGCCACCCAGCATGGATCGGGCGGAGCCGGGGGCGGGTTGGGCACGATGGAGATCAGATCCCACCAGGCCTGGTAGCCGCCGGCGATCGGCGGGCCGATCGTCACCACGCGGACGCGGATCTTGCCGCCCGTCGGGGTGAGCTCCAGGAAGTTGGCGACGTTGTACAGCTCACCGATGTTGCCGCCGGTGACGTTCACGTCGCCATCGGCCTCGGGCTGGTCCTCGTCCGCGAAGAAGATCAGGCTGTCCGGCAGCATGAGCCAGCGCTGCGTGTTGACGTTGTAGACGAAGAAGATGGTGTAGGCCCACGTGGGCGGCTGGGCCTGTCCGAAGGCGTTCACGCCAAGGCTGTACAGCTCATCCTGCGACGCCAGCGAGGTGGTGATGGTGACCATGAGGTCCGTCAGCACCGCCGTGGGCGGGAAGAAGATCTGGGCGCCCGGCGCCGGGGTCAGGTTGGTGCCGAACCGCTTGGCCTGGATCTTCATCCAGTTGGAGTCGTTGGCCCGGAGCGAGTAGACGGAGCCGGAGAGCAGGCGCCCGACCAGCACCTGGGCCTCGAAGTTGGTGACGCCCGGCGGCAGGCTTCCGAAGGGTTGGTTGGCGATGGTGGTGAGCAGGCCGGGGCCGGCGTTGATGAAGCCGCGGATGCTGTTCACCTGGGCGCCGGCCTGGTTGTCGCCGGAGCAGGGGGTGGTGCTGCCCAGCTGGAGCGGGCTGCCGGCGGTGAATCCGCACTGCAGGTGGGTGTTGGCGCGGATCGTGTTCTTCACCTGCGCCGGCGTGAGGGGCGTGCCGAAGATCACGTTCGCCGTGGACTGCATGCGGGCGGCCGCCGCGGCCACCATGGCGGAGGCGGCGGAGGTGCCGCCGAACTGCATGGTGTAGGTCCGCAGGTTGTTGGTGGCGTTCGGGTCGCTCGAGCTGTTGCTGCCTCTCCACAGGTCGCCATAGCCGGTGGTGCACACCATGGAGCCCCAGCCCGCGACGTCCACCTCGTCCGCGCCGCCCACGGCGGCCTGGCCGGAGAAGTTGCTGAAGTCCGCACGGCAGTAGCGGAGGGACTGCACGATGGCCGGGAAGCGCTGCGCGCCCGGCCACACGGCGCCGACCACCACGGCGTTGGACGCCCCGGTGACGCCGCCGCCGGTGGGTGCCGTGACCACGGCGGAGCAGTTGTTGCCCGCCGCCACGACCGTCGTGATCCCGAGCTGCTCCGCCGCCTGGACCAGGGTGAAGACCTCTTCGCTCTGGAGGACGGTGCCCTGGAGAACCGTGACCGCGCCGGTGACGGGATCAGTCACCGCGACCGGGAAGTCCATGGGGATGCAGATGATGTCGCCGGACTTGAGTCCAGCCACCGCGGAGGCCACTGCGTTGAAGAAGCGGCCGCCGACGCCGTTGCCGCCGAACGCGGGGTAGAAGTTGGCCTTGGCGGACGGGGCGCCGCCGGTGATGCCGATCCCGTTGGCCTTGGCCACCAGGATGCCCAGCACGGCGGTGCCGTGGTGGGGGTTCACGGTGCCGCCGAGGGAGGTCACAAGGGTCTGGCCCTGCTCCAGCGTCACCACTCCGGAGAGGTCCTCATGGCTGATGAAGGCGGAGTTGTCGATCACGCCGATCGTGATGCCCTCGCCGCGGGCCTGCGAGGTGCCCACGCCCAGGGAACCGGCGGCGGACTCGTAGCCTTCGAAGTCCATGCCGCCGCCGCGGAAGCCGCCATTGAGGAAGAGACGGGAGCTGTTGAGCTGGGCCTGGGTGGTGGGGGCGGCCACCGCCACGCTGCCCACCGCCGGATCGGACTCCAGGGCCTCGACGGAACCCGCCGCGGGGGCGCCGAGATTCCAGATCTGCATGTTGCGGGCCTGCTTGCCGAACCCGGTGTTGACGATCTTCCCGGTGAAGTCGGGGGTCGAGCCGCCGGCGGGGAAGCTGGTCATGCTGATCGTGGGGAAGTCCGCGGGGCCCGGGGCGATGCTCGCGGCGATGCTGCCGGCCAGCGGCTGCACGCAGGGGTTGTCCGTCGCGATGGCGCTGGCGATGGAGACGCAGCCGTCATCCCACGCCACCACGCAGCAGGCGGGATCCACGTTGCACACGTAGACGCAGCAGGGGGTGTTCGCACAGCCCTTGCGGCCCGCGTGGTTGGTGAAGCAGCTGCCGTTGTTCATGGCGTAGGAGACGCGCTCGAACGACGGGTCCTGCATGGCCAGCTTCGCGGAGGAGGGGAACGCCGGGTTGGCAGCGGTGGCGGCCACCGCGTTCACGAGGCCCGAGTCGCCCATAGGGGGCGGAGCCACCACGTTCGCGCTGTAGCCCGTCACCTGCACCAGCTCGAACGGGAAGCTCACCGCCGCGGGGAGACCCATCGTGGAGGCGAGAGCGCTCTGGATGGTGAAGTCCGGGGCCAGCGGGCTGGGCCCGGTCCTCAGGGCGAAGCACGGGTCGTACTTGAAGCTCGGGGGCACGGCGTTGCCGTTGCTCGTGGCGACGGCGAGGAGGTCGTAGGTGGTCTTGTCGCAGAGCGAGTTGGCGTAGGCCGCGCAGAGGGCGTCCCAGCCGGCGGTGGAGCACGCGGGAAGCGTGGCGCTCACAAGGTCGCAGCACACCTGGTCGTTGCAGCCGTTGTTGCAGTTCACGTCGTCCGCGCCGCCGGCGCAGGGGTCGAGGCAGCCGTCGCTGCACCCGGAGCCGAAGACGTAGTTGGAGCAGCGGCCCGTGGGACCGGGGCCCACCGGCGGCGTGGTGATGGCGGGCTTGTTGCAGTTGACGCGGCCCGGGGGATTCTGGCAGGGGGCGCCGGGGGCGGTGCCGCACCCGGTCTGCGGACCCTGCTGCGCCTGGGCCTCGAACGGCAGCTGCTCGATCACCACGAACTCCACTTCGGGGAGGTCGTTGAAGGCCTTGGCGCAGCCGACCAGATCCTCATTCGCGGGCACCACGTAGACGAAGCCCGCCAGGTCCGGCGCCTCGCGCCCGCTGCGGGCCTCCGCCCGCTGCTTCACTTCCGCGAGCTCCGCGGGATCCTTCTCGATGGCCTGCCACGCGATGCTGCCGGTGGCCGCGAGCGCCTGCACGGCGCCGCTCACGTTCGTGCCCGTCTCGCTGAGCAGGATGGTGCTGGCCGCGCGCGGAGCGCGGACGCGGGCGGAGTCCTTGAACTTCACCAGCACGCGCCCCGTCACCTCCGGCTTCCAGGTGATGGAGTTGAGGGGCATCTGGATGGAGGAGGAGGCCTTCTTGGGCAGCGGCATGCGCGGCTCGAGCCCGCTGGTCGCGGGATCCACGACCGCGGGCGACTGGGCCGAGATGGCGCTCGTCAGGCCGCTCGCGGCCCGCGCCGAGGGAGTGCCGATGCCGATCGAGGCCTGGCCGGAACCGGCGGGCGTCGGAGGCGCGGAGGCGGCAACGACGGACGCGGTGAGCGCCGAGGCTGCGACGAAAACCGAGAGTTGACGCGCGGTCAGCAAGGTGGGATCTCCAGCGGCCGGCGACGCATCGCCGCGCCACGTGACACGGGAATTCTCGGGAGAGCCGTGCAGCGCTCGCCCGAACCGAGTGTACGGGCGGCCGTCCCGACCTACAAGGCGAGAGGCCGATACCCCCAAGCGTCCGCACGCGCGGGGGCTGCGGTTTCAGCGACGAGGTGAAGTGCCGGGAATCCCGGCTCCGCCCAGCACCCTGGAGCCGATGTCCCGCCGGAAGAAGGCGCCCTCGAACCGCACCAGGGAGGCCGCGCGGTTGGCGAGCGCCTGGGCCGCCGCAAGGTCCGCGGCGAGCGCGGTGACGCCCAGGACCCGGCCGCCCCGGGTGACGAGGGCGCCGTTCGCATCCCTGGCCGTCCCGGCGTGGAAGAGGACCACCTCCTCGCCGGGTCCGGCGGCGGCGACGGCGTCCTCCAGCCCTTCGATGCGGTCGCCGCTCCGGGGCGTCCCGGGGTAGCCCTGGGCGCAGACGGAGACGCAGCAGGCCGTGCGCGGGTCGAACGAGAGCTCCGCGCCGTCCAGCTCCCCGGTGGCCGTCCGCCAGAGGATCTCCAGCAGGTCCCCTCTGAGCCGGGCCATGAGCGTCTGCGTCTCCGGGTCCCCGAAGCGGGCGTTGAACTCCAGCACCTTGGGGCCGCCCGGCGTGAGCATCAGGCCGGCGTAGAGGACGCCGCGGAAGGCGCAGCCCTCCAGCCGCAGGGCGTCCACCGTGGGCACCAGGATGTCCCGCTGCACCAGGTCCAGGAGTTCCGGGGTGGCCAGCGGAGTGGGGCAGTAGGCCCCCATGCCGCCGGTGTTGGGGCCGGTGTCGCCTTCGCCCACCCGCTTGTGGTCCTGGGCCGGGTCCAGGACCCAGATGGTGGAGCCGTCGACGAGCGCCAGGACGCTCAGCTCCTGGCCCTCCAGCCGCTCCTCGATCACCACCGTGGCCCCGGCCTCCCCCATGACCCGCTTCTCCATCAGCTGCTCCAGGGCCTCGAGCGCCTCCTCGCGGCCGTCGCAGACGAAGACGCCCTTCCCCAGGCAGAGGCCGGAGGCCTTCACCACCATCGGTTCGTCGCGGCTGACCACGTAGCGGACGGCGCTCTCCAGGGTGTCGAAGGTGCGCCCCTCCGCGCAGGGCACCGCCACCTGCCGCATGAGCTGCTTGGCCCACGCCTTGTCCCACTCGATCCGGGCCGCCGCCCGGGTGGGGCCGAAGACAGTGCAGCCCGCGACCTTCTGGAGGTCATCCGTCAGCCCCTCCGCGAGCCGGTTGTCCGGGCCGATCACCACCAGTTGGATGCCGACCTTCTCGCACCAGCGCTGGAGGAAGAAGCGCCGCTGCGGGTCCAGCGTCTCCGGGCAGGGGCGGCCGAAGGCCAGGAGCCCCGCGTTCGCACCCGGATCCACCCAGAGGTCCCCGATGCGCGGCGATTGCCGGAGCTTCCAGGCCAGCGCGTGTTCGCGCCCGCCGGTGCCCACCACCAGGACGTTGACTCGGGCGGGGCAGGGCACGGGTGGGTCAGGCTCCGCGGCTCAGCGCACGGCGCCTGCGAACTCCAGGTCGTGGGCCTCCGCCACCGGCTGGTTGGTGAGCCGGCCGCGGTCCGTGTTGATGGCGTTGGCGAAGTGGTGGTCCATCTGCGCCAGGCGGTGCGGACCGAAGCGGGCCAGCTTGAGGGCCCACGGCAGGGTCACGTTCGTGAGGGCCATGGTGCTGGTGCGGGCCACGGCGCCGGGCATGTTGCCCACGCAGTAGTGCACCACGCCGTCCACGTTGTAGACGGGGTCGGAGTGGGTGGTCACGCGGGCCGTCTCCACGCAGCCGCCCTGGTCGATGGCCACGTCCACGATCACGGAGCCGGGCTGGATGTGCTTCAGGTCCTCGCGGCGGATCAGGTGCGGCGCCTTGGCACCAGGGATGAGGACCGCGC
This sequence comes from Phycisphaerales bacterium, assembly GCA_046350535.1. Lineage (GTDB taxonomy): Bacteria > Planctomycetota > Phycisphaerae > Phycisphaerales > SM1A02 > VGXK01. The sequence continues at coordinate 2,114,565 of JAXMAG010000001.1, read as the reverse complement.
CGACGATCAGGTCCGCCCAGGCGAGGCGCTCGCGGATCGACTGCGGATCCGAGTACATCGTGACCACGTTGGGCGGCATCACCTCGTCCAGGTGGCGGAGGCGGTCGATGTTGATGTCCAGGATGACCACCTGGGCGCCGAGGCCCGCGGCCATCTGGGCCGCGCAGGTGCCGACGACGCCGCCGCCGATGATGAGCACGTGGCCGGTCTCCACGCCGGGCACGCCTCCCAGCAGGACGCCCTTGCCTCCGAACGGGCGCTCCAGGTACTTGGCGCCCTCCTGCACGGAGAGCTTGCCCGCCACCTCGCTCATCGGCGTGAGGAGCGGGAGGAACCCGCGGTCGTCGGTGAGGGTCTCGTAGGCGCAGCTGACGCACTTCCGCTCCAGGCATCCCACCGTGAGGGCCTTGTCCGCCGCGAAGTGGAAGTAGGTGAAGACGGTCTGGCCCTCGCCGATCAGCGGGATCTCCTGGGCCTGCGGCTCCTTCACCTTGACGATCATCTCGGCCCGCTTCCAGACCTCCTCGGCGGTGCGGACCAGCGTGGCGCCCGCGGCGGCGTACTGCTCGTCCGTGAAGCCGGCGCCCGTGCCGGCGCCCGCCTGGACCAGGACCGTGTGGCCGTCCCGGACCATCATCTCCGCTCCCACCGGGCGCATGCCGACGCGGTGTTCGTCCTTCTTCACTTCCTTGGGTACGCCGACGATCATGGTGAGCCTCCAGTGGGGCGGAGCAGTGTAACGGGACCGCCCCCCGGGGGGGCTGTGGGGCGGCCGTTTCTGCTAGCCTGCTCCTCCCCCGGAGACCCGCATGCGAAGCAGCTTCCTGCGACTGGCATTCGTCGCCGCCGCCATCCTTTCAGGGGCGGCCGCGGCCGACGAGAAGTCCATCTCGGCCACCCTCAACACGCCGTTCAAGGTGATCGCGGACAAGAACCGCAGCTACCGCACCGTCTTCGACGCGGTGATGCAGCTGAAGGCGCCGCCCGTCCCGCTCAGCCTCACGTTCGGCCCCACCTCGGTGTGGCCCGGCATGGCGGGCTGGGACAAGGTGAGCGCCTGGGCCAAGGACAACCAGGCCGTGGGGGCGGCGCTCCTGAAGGCCCAGGATTGCATCGCGCTGGGGATGCCCTACGGCTCCGCGATCGAACCCAAGTACCAGGAGGCGGGCCTCTGGGTGCGCATCGGCACGGAGGAGACCATCGCGGAGGTCCAGTTCCCGTACCTGGACAAGATGCGGCTCATGGCCACCTGGGCGGTGGCGGAGATGTACCGGCTGGGGGGGGAAGGCAAGTTCGATGACGCCTTCAACCTCGCGGTCGCGAATCTCCGCGTGCTCCGGCAGGGCTGCGACCAGCGGACGCTGCGCGAGAAGGTGACCTTCATGCAGCTCCTCGCGGAGTGCGCCAGCGCCAACCGGGACTTCATGTGGGCCAACCTGGCCAAGATCCCGGCCGAGAGCTTCCAGAAGGCCAGTCTCAAGGGCTACTCCTTCCTCCGGCAGACGGACAACGAGCGCCTGAAGCGGCTTGAGCTGCCCGAAGGGGACAAGGAGATCCAGATGGCCGTCCTCGCCGAGACCTTCGGGCCGGATGGGCAGGCCGATCCCGACAAGTTCGCGGCGGTGTGGGGCGGGCTGCAGGCCAAGCAGGCTCCGCTCACCGCGTTCGGCGCCGCCAAGCGCTGGCGCCTCATCGCCACGGTGCACGGCAGCCTCGATGCCAGCCAGAAGCGGCTGGGCGTGATCTACGACGATTGGTGGCGGCGCTGGCGCATGCGGCCCTTCGACTCCATGCTGGAGCTGGCCACGGAGCTGAGCCGGACCAACACCACCAAGTACGCGGCCGTGGTCTTCTCAGTCACGGATCTGCAGGCCGCGTTCGACCTCCGGATGCGCCTGGTGGCGGAGGTGAACGGCACCGCGGTGAGCGCCGCCCTGTGCGGCTTCTACAAGGCGGAGAAGGACACCTGGCCGTCGCTCCTCTCCAAGGTCTTCCCCACCTACGGCATCAAGCGGTTCAACTACGACCCCTTCGACAAGCGCCAGGATCTGCGTGGCGTTCCCGAGCCGGGGCCGTTCGAGTACCGGCAGCTGAGCTCGCCCGCCAAGGTCAACACCGAGTGGGGCCAGATCACGATCAGCGGCTGCATCCTCTATTCGAAGGGCGCCGACAGCCGGGATGAGGGCGCGACGGACCACAGCAGCGAAGCCAAGGCCGACGACTTCATCCTCTTCCCGCCGCCCCGTGCGGTGGCGCGGCAGGAGGGGAAGCTCAAGTGAGCGGCGGCAGCGGCCCCTCCTCGCCCCCCCCGGACGGCGTTGAACGCGTGACCATCGTGGGCAGCGGTCCCGCCGGATGGACCGCGGCCATCTACGCGGCCCGCGCCAACCTGCGGCCGCTCTGCATCGTGGGGATCCCCGCGGCGAACCCCGCGCCGGTGCTTCCCGGCGGGCAGCTGATGCTCACCACCGAGGTGGAGAACTACCCCGGGTTCCCGGCCGGCGTGAAGGGTCCGGAGCTGATGGCGCTCTTCCGGGAGCAGGCGGAGCGCTTCGGCACCCGCGTGGTGGACCAGGACGTGGTGCGATGCGACTTCGGCAGCCGCCCGTTCACGCTGCACTGCGCGGACGGCAGCAGCGTCCGCACGCATGGCGTCATAGTGGCCACCGGGGCCACCGCGAATTGGCTGGGGCTTCCGAACGAGCTCCGCCTGGCCATGGCCGGCGGCGGCGTGAGCGCCTGCGCCGTCTGCGACGGCGCCCTGCCCATCTACCGCAACCAGCCGCTCGCGGTGGTGGGCGGCGGGGACAGCGCGATGGAGGAGGCCAGCTACCTGCTGAAGTTCGCCTCCCGCGTGCACCTCCTGGTGCGGCGCGGAGAGCTGCGCGCCAGCAAGGCGATGCAGGCCCGGCTCCTCAACGACCCCAAGGCGGAGATCCACTGGCACACGCAGGTGGCGGACGTGCTGGGCGGGGAGACGATCGAGGGCCTGAAGCTGCAGGACGTCCGCACCGGCGCGGAGCGCACGCTCCCGGTGAAGGGGCTCTTCATCGCCATCGGTCATTCGCCCGCCACCGGCTTCCTCAAGGGGAGCGGCGTGCGCCTCGACGACAAGGGCTACGTGCACCTGGCCGGGCGCTCCAGCGCCACCAACCTGGAAGGCGTCTTCGCCGCCGGCGACGTGGCGGACAGCGTCTACCGGCAGGCCATCAGCGCCGCGGGCATGGGCTGCCAGGCGGCCCTTGACTGCGAACGCTGGCTGGCCGCGCAAGGCATCCACTGACGCGCCGCGTTCCCGCCCGCGGCGACGCCGCGGACGCGACCGCGACGGCCGAGAACCCCGGACCGCTCCTTCGATCCGGCGCGGGTGCGGGGTAGTCTTCGATCCATGGGCGATCAGGAATCACGGATCCACGCCGGACGCGAGCCCTCGCTCGGACCGGTGGTGGAGCGGCTCTACGCGGAGCTGCGCGCCCTGGCGGAGCGGCACCTGGCCCGGGAGCGCCCGGACCACACGCTCCAGCCCACGGCCCTGGTGCACGAGGCCTACCTGCGCCTGCTGGCGCAACGGGACGTCGCATGGACGAACCCGGCCCAGGCCCTTGGACTGGCGGCGCAGGCGATGCGGCGGATCCTGGTCGACCACGCCCGGGCGCGCGCGGCCCTGAAGCGGGGCGCCGCCGGCGGCCGCCTCTCCCTCGAGGACGTGGAGACGCCGGTGCCGGGCGGGGCGGTGGATCTGCTGGCGCTTGAGGAGGCGCTGGAGCGGCTGGGGCAGCTCGACGCGGATCAGGCCCGGATCGTGGAACTGCGCTTCTACGGCGGACTCACCAACGAACAGGTGTCGAGCGCCCTCCAGATCCCGCCTCGCAGCGTGGATCGGCACTGGGCCGTGGCCAAGGCGTGGCTCCTGAGGGAGCTTGGCGGCTGACGCCGCCGCGGGCCCATGGATGCCGCGGAACTCGAACGCAGGCGGCGGGCCCATGCGCTGCTCGGCCAGCTCCTGGACCTGCCGCCGGCGGCGCGGCGGCCGGCGCTCGGCGCCCTCTGCGGCGGCGATGACGGCGTGCGCGCCGAGGTGGCGTCCCTCCTGGACGCCCACGACGCGGCCGGGGACTTCCTGGAGGCGCCCGCCGCCGCCACCGCCTCCACCGGCCTTCCGCCGCCGGACCTGATGACCGGCCGGGTGATCGGCGGCTATCGACTGCTGGAGCCGATCGGCCAGGGCGGGATGGGCATCGTCTGGCGGGCGCTGCAGGAGTCTCCAGCGCGGGAGGTGGCGCTCAAGCTGGTGCCGGGCGCGGTTTCCCCCGCGGCGCGGCGGCGCTTCCACGCCGAGTCGGAGGCCCTGGCGCGAATGCACCACCCCGGCATCGCGGCGGTGCTCGCCTCCGGCGTGGATGCCGCGAGCGGGCTGCCGTGGATCGCCATGGAGCTGGTGGCGGGCGGACGCCCCATCACGCTCCACGCCCGCGAGCGGCGGCTGCCGCGTTCGCGCCGCCTGGACCTCTTCCTGGAGGCCTGCGACGCGGTCCACCACGGCCACCAGAAGGGGGTGATCCACAGGGATCTGAAGCCCTCGAACATCCTGGTGGGCGCGGACGGCCGCGTGAAGGTGATCGACTTCGGCGTGGCCCGGCTGCGGGCCCCGGAGGGGAGCTCCGGCTCCGCGGCGATCACGCTGGGGGTCCACGCCACCGTCACCGGCGCTCCGGTGGGGACGCTGGCCACCATGAGCCCGGAGCAGTGCGCGGGCGAACCCGCGGACGTGCGCAGCGACGTCTACTCCCTGGGCGTGGTGCTCCACGAACTGCTCGCGGAGCGCCCGCCGTTCCAGCTGGATGGCCTCCCGCTGGAGGCGGCGCTCCGGCGCATCCGCGAGCAGCAGCCGCCGCCGCTGCGGCGCGAGGTGCCGGATCTGCCGCGGGACCTGGAGACGGTGGTGCTGGCGGCGCTCGACAAGGACCCGGGGCGGCGCTACGCCTCCGCCGCGGCCCTCGCGGAGGACGTGCGCCGCGTGCTCACGCACCGGCCGATCGAAGCCCGCCCCGCGGGGTGGGGACACCACGCGCGGCTCTTCGTGCGGCGACATCGCGCCGCGGTCGCGGCGGCGGCGCTCGCGCTCTCGGCCCTGGCCGCCGCGACGGTGGTGAGCGCCGCCTTCTGGCGCCAGGCCGCGCTCGATCGCGACGAGGCCCTCCGCCGGGCGTACGTGGGCAGCATCGCGGCCGCGGAGTCCTCGCTCCAGGCGGGGGAGTACCGGCGGATGCGGCAGTCCCTGCAGGAGGCGCCGGAGTCCCTCCGCGGCTGGGAGTGGCAGGCCCTGTCCGCACGCGCGGCGCCCGCCGCCGCGGGCTGGGAGGGCGCCACGCGCATCTTCTCCCTCGCCTGGCACCCTTCGGAACCGCTCCTCGCCTGGTGCGGCGAAGGCGGCGCCGTGCGCCTGGCGCGGGTGGAGGAGGGCGCGGAGGGCGTCTCGCTCCTGGACGAGGAGTCGAGGCTCGCCGGCACTCCCCGCTTCGACCGCTCCGCCCACGTCCTGGCCTTCTCCCCGGACGGCGCGTGGCTGGTCGCGGGCGGGATCGACGGCGAACTGGCGGCGTGGAACCTGCGCGGCGGCCCCGGCGCCCGCGTGGATCTGGGCAAGTCATCCATCTTCCAGCTGGCGTTCATGCCCGACGGCGTTTCCGTGGTGGTGGGCACCATGCGCGGCCTGGAGCGGCGCGACCTCCCCTCCGGGCGCCTCCGCTGGGAGCTGGACATGACGCCGCGCCCGGATGCGGTGGCGGTGGATCCGCGGAGCGGCACCATCGCGGTGGGTTCGGAGGACGGCCTCCTGGAGCTGCGGCACCCGGACGATGGGCGCCTGCTGCGCTCGTGGCGCGTCGGGTCGCTCCAGGTGCTGGCGCTCGCGTGGAGCCACGACGGGCGGCTGCTCGCCGCGGGCGACGGCCGCGGCGCCGTGACGCTCTGGGATCCGGTGCAGGGGACGCTGGTGGCGCGGCTCGGCACGCACGGCCGGGAGGTTCGCGCCCTCTCCTTCAGTCCCACGGACGCACTCCTTGCGAGCGCGTCGGGCGATCAGCGGGCGGCGCTCTTCGACGTGGCCCGGCGGCGTCCGCTGGGCGTGCTCGCGGGTCACCACGACATGCTCTACGGCGTCGGCTTCTCCGCGGATGGCGCGTTCGTGGCCACCGCGGGCTGGGACCGCGCGCTCAAGGTGTGGCGAACGCTCCCCGCGGCGCCCGAGACCATTCGCCTGGGAGACGGAGACGCGGTCCAGCGCCTCCGGCACTCGCCCGACGGCCGCCTGCTGGCGGTGGTGGCGCCGCCGGCCACGGTGGAGATCCGGGACGCGGTCACGTGGCGGCTCGTCCACGCGTGGACCTGCGAGGAGGCGGTGCGCTCCCTCGCGTGGGCGCCGGATGGCTCCTTCCTGGCGGCGGGCACCATGCGCGGCCGTCTCCTGGGCCTGCCCGCGGGGAGCTGGGAACCCGCGTGGAGCGTGCAGGCGGCGCCCACATCGATCGGCGCCCTCGAGATCACCCGCGACGGATCCACGCTCCTGGCCGCGAGCGACGACGCCCACCTCCGCACCTGGCTCTCCCCTGGCGCCTCCAGGCCGCCGGCGCCCGGCCTGGACCTGCTGGGGCACGAACGCACCGTCCAGGCGCTCGCGCTCCCGCTCCAGCCCGGCCGCGCCGTCACCGCCGGCTGGGATGGCCGCGTGATCTGCTGGGACCTGCTGAGCGGCCGGCAGGTGTGGCGCGCGGACAGCCACCGCGAGTCCATCCTCACCGTGGCCATCCATCCGGTGGACGGCTCCGTGGTGACCGGCGGCCGCGACATGCGCCTGGTGATCCACGATCCGGAGAGCGGCGCCGTCCTGCGCGTCCTCTCGGACCACGGGCAGCAGCCGCAGGGCATCGCCTTCACGCCGGATGGCTCGCGAATGTTCACCGCCGGCTTCGCGACCACCTTCAAGGTCTGGTCCTGGGCGGACGGGCGGGACCTCCTCTCGCTGCGCCGCGACGACCTCGCCTCCTTCCGTTCGCTCAGCGTGTCTCCGGACGGCCGCGAGGCGGTGCTGGGCTGCGGCCGGGGGATCCTGCTGCGGATGGCGCGGGACCAGGCGCCGCGGCGCGTGGACCTTCCACCGGCGGGGCGGCGCGAACCGGAGTAGCGGCATCGAGCGCCCGCATCGCGCCCTCGAAGAGCGCCGCCGCCCGCGCGGTCATGGCCGGCAGGGCGTCCACGTCCGGCGGATACGCCAGGGCGCACACCTCGCGGTACGCATCCGCGGGCAGGTCGTCGCGGAGGTAACGAAGTCCATAGTCGTACCGCTCCGGGCAGTGGAGGAGCCGCAGCGCGTCGACGAGCGGCCGCAGCACCATGCCCTGCCAGAAGAGCTGGCCGTCCACCGGCAGCCCGCGCCCCGCCTGCTTGGGGGCCAGGTGGGAGAAGAGCTCGAACCGCACCCGCAGCTCCTCGCGCCGTCGCGCCCGCGCGGCGGCCCGCGCCGCCAGGTCCGGCGCCGCCGGCGTCACCAATCCGGCCCGGTCCACGAGCACCACCGGCCGTCCGTGGCGATCCTCCTCGAGCCACGGGTGCGGCGTCCCCTCCTCGATCATCAGCCAGTCCACCATCAGATCGGGCGGCGCATCCCGCAGCTGCAGGAAGGCCTGCGGGAAGCCGTGCCAGGTGGGGTGCGGCAGGCGGAGCCGGAGGCGGATGGGGGAGAGCGCCGCCAGCCCCGTCTCCAGTCGCTCCGCCACGGCGTCCACGGATCCCGGCCTCACCACCAGGAAGAGGTCCACGTCGGAGCGTTCGTCCGCGCGGCCGTTGGCGTCGGAGCCGCCCAGCCAGGCGGCGCGGACGTCGGGGTCCGCGCGGACTGCGGCGGAGAGCGTCTGGATGATGGCGGCGCGGTCGAGCATGCCCGCCGATACCGGCGGGGGAGGCCCGGGCTGCCGGGAGCTGCGCGGTCGGCGCGGCGAACGTTCGCTACCGCTTGCCGGCGGCGGCCTGCTGGACGTGGAGCTCCTTCAGCTGCGACGGATCGATGGGTCCCGGCGCCCCGATCATCAGGTCCTGCCCGGACTGCGTCTTGGGGAAGGCGATGACGTCGCGGATGTTCTCCGTGCCGCAGAGGTGCATGAGCAGTCGGTCCAGGCCGAAGGCGATGCCGCCGTGGGGCGGGGCTCCGTGGCGCAGGGCGTTCAGCAGGAAGCCGAACTTGCCCTCCGCCTCCTCCGGGGAGAGGCCGATCAGCTTGAAGACCGCCTGCTGCACGTCCATCCTGTGGATGCGGATGGAGCCGCCGGCCACTTCGCTGCCGTTCAGCACCAGGTCGTATCCGGCGCTCACGCAGGCGCCGGGGTCCTTCTCCAGCAGGTGGAACTGGTCCGGGTTGGGGCTGGTGAACGGGTGGTGCATGGCCACCCAGCGCCCGCCCTCCTCGTCCCAGTCGAACATCGGGAAGTCCACCACCCAGAGGAAGTTCCAGCGGCCCTCCGGGATGAGGTTGAGGTCCCGCGCGATGCGGAGCCGCAGCTCGCCCAGCGCCTTCGTGCAGACGTCCCAGTGGTCCGCGCCGAAGACCACCAGGTCTCCGGGCTGGAGCGAGAGCGCCGCCACCAGCTCCTTCGCCACCGGCTCCAGGAACTTGGCGCAGCCGGTCTCGAAGATGGCGCCCTGGCCGCCTCCGGCGCCCGCGCCCACCTTCGCGCTCGGCAGCCCGCCGGCCTTGAATCCCTTCACGAACTCGCCCCACGCGTCCAGGGTCTTGCGGGTCACCTTCTCCGCGCCGCCGGGGATGCGGATGGCCTTCACGGCGCCGTTGCGGCCCGCCCGCGTGCGGGTGAGGGCGTCGCGGAAGACGGCGAACTCCGTTCGCGCCGCCAGGGCGCTCACGTCGTGGATCTCCAGGCCGAAGCGCGTGTCCGGGCGGTCGATGCCGTAGCGCTCCATCGCGTCGCGCCAGGTCATCACCGGGATCTCCCCCACGGAGACGCCCAGGATCTCCTTCCAGATGGTGCGGGCGAACCCGGCGATGAGGCTCATCACGTCATCCCGGTCCACGAAGCTCAGCTCCAGGTCGATCTGCGAGAACTCCGCCTGCCGGTCGGCGCGGGGGTCCTCGTCGCGCAGGCAGCGGCAGATCTGGATGTAGCGGTCGAAGCCGGCCACCATCAGGATCTGCTTGAAGAGCTGCGGGCTCTGCGGCAGCGCGTACCAGAGGCCTTCGTGGAGCCGGCTGGGCACCACGAAGTCGCGGGCGCCCTCGGGCGTGGTCTTGATGAGGAGCGGCGTCTCGATCTCCGTGAAGCCGTGCTGTGCGAAGTAGTCGCGCGTGACCTTCAGCACGCGGCTGCGGGTCCGGAGGATCTGCTGCATGCGCGGCCGGCGCAGGTCCAGGTAGCGCCAGGTGAGGCGGGTCTCCTCGTTGATCTTCTCCGCCTCGTACTCGTCCGGGAGGATGGGCGGGTTCTCCGCCTTGTTGAAGACCTCGATCTCCGTCGCCAGGAGCTCCACCTCGCCCGTCGCGAGCTTGGGGTTGGGATCGCCCGCGCGGCGGCGGAGGACGCCCTTCACACCCACCACGTCCTCGCGGCGGAGGGCGCGGCTGGCCGCCACCACCTCCGGCTTCACGTCCTCCAGGTCGAACACCACCTGGCAGAGGCCCTCCTTGTCGCGCAGGTCGATGAAGATCAGGCCCTTGCCCTGGTCGCGGTAGGTGTTGACCCAGCCGCAGAGGACCACGGTCTGGCCCGCGTGTTCGGGGCGCATCTGGCCGCAGAAGTGGGTTCGCTTGAGCATGGGAGGAGTGCCGTCCTGGGTGCGGATCCGCTTGGGGGGAGGGATGGTACCTTGCCAGCCCATGGCCGGTGCCGCTGACGACCGAGGCGGTCGAAACGCCACCATCCTCTTCACCGCGTTCGAGCCCTCAGGGGATCTGCACGCGGCGCCGGTGATCGCGGCGCTCAAGGCGCTGGAGCCGGGCCTGCGCATCTGCGCCTGGGGCGGCCCGCGCATGGAGGAGGCGGGCGCGGAGATCATCGAACGCAGCGCCGACGACGGGGCGATGGCGCTCTCCTCGCTCTCGCGCATCGTCGCGGTGCGCCGGGAGATCGCCAAGATCCGCCGCTGGATCGGCCAGTACCGCGTCAACCTCCACGTGGCCGTGGATTCGCCCGCGGCCAACTTCCCCATCTGCAAGTCGGCCCGGGCCCGCTCCATCCGCAGCGCCCATCTGGTGGCGCCGCAGGTGTGGGCGTGGGCGCCGTGGCGCATCCGGAAGGTTCGCGCCCTCACCTCCGGGCTCCTCTGCGTGCTGCCCTTCGAGGAGGCGTGGTTCCGCGAGCGGCAGGTGCCGGCCCGCTTCATCGGCCACCCGCGCATCAACCGGGAGCTGGAGCGGGAGGCGCTCGACCAGCGCCGCGGCACGCTTCCCTCCGGGAGCCCGCGCATCCTGCTCCTCCCCGGCAGCCGGTCCGGGGAGGTGAAGGCGAACATCCGCCTCCTGGTCCGCGCGTTCAGCGATCTCCAGGACCGCCACCGCGGCACCGCCGGACTCATCGTGGCCGCCAACGACGCCCTGGCCCGGATGATCCGCGACTCGATCCCGAGCATGCCCACCGGGCTGCACATGATCTCCGGCGAGCTGGACGCCGGGATCGCCTGGTGCGACCTGGCGATCACGGTGAGCGGCACGGTCTCGCTCGACCTCACGCGGCAGTTCAAGCCGATGGTGGGCGTCTACAAGGTGAGTCTCCTGAGCGCCCTCGGCGCCAGGATCCTGCTGCGAACGCCCAACCGGCTGCTCCCGAACATCGTGGCGGGGCGGCGCATCGTGCCGGAGTTCGTGCCGCACTGGGGCGGCGCCAAGAAGATCGTGGAGGCCGCGGATCACCTCCTCCAGGATTCGCGCCGCCTCGCCCAGGCGTCGGAGGATCTGAAGCGGGTGGCGGCGAAGTTCCGCGGCCACGTGCCGCACACGGAGGCCGCGAAGCTGCTGCTGGCGCTTGTGGACCACGGCACCTGGACCCCGGAGGACCTGGCGGCCGCGGGCGCCGCGACTCCGCCGGCGTCCCCCGCCCGCAGCTAGAGCCGCCCCACGGGCACCACGCAGATCGCGGCCTGCTCGTGGCCGATCCGGTCCTGGATCCGGAAGCGCCGCACCACCGGCGCGCCCACCGGCAGCCCCTGGCCCGCGCACTCCAGCACGAAGCGCTCCGCATCCCGGCCGGGATCCACGCCGTTGCCGCCGAAGAGGACCAGGAGCAGCATCCCGTGCCGCACGCGTTCGTCCGCCGCGAGCCGGATCACGTCGTCCACGGCCATGGACTGGAGGGTGGCCGCGTAGCCCGGATCCGGCCCCTCCGGGCCCAGCATCCCCGCCCGCTTGACCTCCACCCAGCACGCCCGCTCGAACGGGGTCCGCTCCGGGGGATCGAAGAGCCCGGGCTCCACGCCCGCCTCCTCCAGCGGCGGCCCCTGCGTCAGGACCAGATCGCAGCGGGCCCCGTCGCGGCGGGAGCCGCCGGCCGCCGCGGGATAGTGGACCTCCCGGCGGACCCCGAAGCGGGCCGCCATGCCCTCCGCCAGCGCCGCCTGGAGCGTCTTCTCCGGCTGCATGTCCACGCCGTAGGGCGACTGCTCCAGGTCGAGCCGCTCTGAGAGCGAACGCAGCGCCGCGAAGGCGGCGTCTGCGACATCGGCGGGTGACCAGTCGTCTGGCGGCATCGGGGGAAGCCCGGGCGGGGCGGCGTCCTCTATATTCCACCCTACCGCCATCCGGGGGGCGGCCCATCTCCAGGAGTCCCATGCCCAGGTCCACTCTCTCCGCAGTCGCTCGTCGCGTTCGCCTTCCGCGTCCGGCCCTCCTGGCGGCCGCCGCGCTCCTCGGGTTGACGGCCGCCGCCACGGCAGCCCCCCAGGAGAAGGTCCTGAAGATCGTCTCCAGTCTCCCCCGCACCGGCAGCGCCAACGCCCAGACCACCACCATGGTGAACGGGATCCGCATGGCCATCGAGGAGGTGGGCGGCTCGATCGACGGCTGGACCATCAGCTACGAGGACATGGATGACGCCAGCCCGCAGCGCGGCAACTGGGACCCCGCCGTGGAGGCCCAGAACGCCAACAAGGCCGTCCGCGACGAGCAGGTGGTGGGGTACATCGGGACCTTCAACTCCGGGGCGAGCAAGATCAGCATGCCCATCCTGAACAAGGCGGGCCTGGTGATGGTCAGCCCCGCCAACACCTATCCCGGCCTCACCAAGCCCGGCATGGGAGAGGCGAACGAACCCAAGGTCTACCGCCCCTCCGGCCGCATCAACTACTTCCGCGTGGTGCCCACGGACGACCTTCAGGGCGCCGTGGCCGCGGAGTGGGCCAAGGAGCTGGGCGCCAAGAAGGTGTTCGTCCTCCACGACCGGGAGCTCTACGGCAAGGGCATCGCCGACGTCTTCCGCAAGCAGGCGGAGAAGCTGGGGCTGGAGGTGGTCGGCTTCGAGGGGATCGACCCCAAGGCCAGCAACTACAAGAGCCTGGTGGTGAAGATCAAGTCGGCGGCGCCGGAGCTCGTCTACTTCGGCGGCACCACGCAGAACAACGCCGGCCAGATCGCCAAGGACCTCCGTGCGGGCGGCGTGAAGGCCATGTACATGGTGCCGGACGGCTGCTTCGAGAAGGCCTTCATCGAGGCCGCCGGCGACGAGAACCTCAACGACCTCACCTACGTGACCTTCGGCGGCCTGCCCGCCAGCCAGTTGACCGGCAAGGGTGCGGAGTTCCGCGAGCGCTACACCACCAAGTACGGCCAGGAGCCGGAGGCGTACGCCGTCTACGGCTACGAGGCCGCCAAGGTCCTCCTGGACGCCATCAGGCGGGCGCCCGAGAAGAAGCGGGCGGCCATCCTGGCGGCGGTGGCGGCCACGAAGGACTTCGACGGCGCCCTGGGACGCTGGAGCTTCGACGAGAACGGCGACACCACCAGCCGCATGATGAGCGGCCAGGTGGTGAAGAACGGCCAGTTCGTCTTCGCCAAGAAGCTGGGCCAGTGACCGTGATGCTTGCGGCGGACGCGCTGGGGCCGGCCACCGCCGAGCTGCTCAACTACCTGGTGATCGGCCTCTCCAACGGCATGATCATCGCCCTGATCGCCATCGGCTACACGATGGTGTACGGGATCATCGAGCTCATCAACTTCGCCCACGGCGACCTCTGCACGCTGGGCGCGTTCCTGGCCCTCACGCTCATCGGCGCCCTGGGGATGGAGGCGTGGACGCCCTCCGGCCAGTGGGTCGGGGTGGTGTTCCTGCTGGTGGGCGCCGCGGGCTTCTGCGCCGTCCTCAACTGGGGCATCGACCGCGTGGCCTACCGGCCGCTGCGGGAGAAGCCCAAGCTGTCGCTGCTGGTCACCGCCATCGGATGCAGCTTCATCCTGGTCAACCTGGCCCTCTTCTGGGGCGGGATCCCGATGGAGGTCTTCGGCGGCGGCAACCAGGCCGCGGCCCCCAAGAACTTCCCGCCGCTCGTTCCCGCCAACAACCTCCTCGGTGAAGGCGCCGCGGTGAGCGTCACGGAGCGGGACCTGCTGGTGGCCGCGGTGACGCTGCCGCTGATGGCGGCGCTCACCTGGCTGGTGCGCTTCACGCGGCTGGGCAAGGCCATGCGGGCCGTGGCCCAGAACCCCACCGCGGCCAGCCTGATGGGCATCAACGTGGATCGCGTGATCGGGGCCACGTTCCTCATCGGCGGCGCCCTCGGCGGATTCGCGGTGGTGGTCTACGCGCTCTACAACGGCTCCATCAGCTTCCAGATGGGCTATCGAACCGGCATGGACGCCTTCACCGCCGCGGTGCTGGGCGGCATCGGCAGCCTTCCCGGGGCGGTCCTCGGCGGACTGCTCATCGGCCTCGTGCGGGCCCTGAGCGACGGCTACCTGGAGGCCCGCTGGACGCCCTCCGTGGTCTTCGGCATCCTCATCCTGGTGCTCGTCTTCCGTCCCAGCGGACTCCTCGGCGCCCGCCTGCGGGAGAAGGTGTGATGCGAATCGCCCCCGCCCGCATCCACCGGACGGACCTGGTGCTCCTGGGCGCGGCGCTCCTCGTGCCGCTCGTGGACCGCGTCGCCGGGCTCTCGCTCGTGGATCCGCTCCGGCAGGTGCTGGTCTTCGCGATCCTCGCCCTGGGCCTCAACGTGGTCACCGGCTTCAGCGGGCTGCTGCACCTGGGGATGGCGGCGTTCATGGCGATCGGGGCGTATGCGTTCGCCATCCTCACCTGCGACATCTATCCGTTCCAGGTGGGGTTCTGGGCGGCGCTCGTCCTCACCGCGGGCATCGGGGCGCTGGCGGGATTCGTGCTCGGCGCGCCCACCATGGCCCTGCGCGGGGACTACCTGGCCATCGTCACGCTCGGCTTCGGCGAGATCGTGCAGGACGTGCTGAAGAACCTGGACGCCATCACCAAGGGCACGCAGGGGATCAACCCGCTGCCGGGTCCCTCCGTGCCGTGGGTGGTGACGCCGGACGCGGCCGCGGGCGCGGAGGCGGGGCGGGCGTCGCTGGGGCTCTACGCCTTCGGCAGCGAGAACGAATACCCGTGGTACTGGCTCTACCTGGGCCTCCTGGTGGCGGCGGTGGTGGCGTGCCGGCATCTCGAACGCTCGCGGACCGGGCGGGCGTGGATCGCGATCCGCGAGGATGAACTCGCGGCCCGCTGCATGGGGATCGCGCCGGTGGCCTCCAAGATGACCGCGTTCGCCACCGGTGCGGCCATGGCGGCGGTGGCGGGGGCGCTGTGGGCCAGCATGTTCACCTCCACCGGCGAGCCGGGGAACTACGACTTCCAGGTGTCCATCCTGGCGCTCTGCATCGTGATCGTGGGCGGCATGGGTTCCGTGAGCGGCGTGCTGCTGGGAGCCCTGGCCATGATCGGCTTCGCCAACATCGCGCTCCCGAAGGCCGCGGAGTGGATGCAGCGGCAGGGACTGGTGACGCAGGAGAGCGTCTTCGGCAATCCGAACAACTGGAAGTACCTGGTCTTCGGCGTGGTGCTGGTGGCCATGATGCGGCTGCGGCCGGACGGCATCCTGCCCGCCCGCGCCGGCCGCAGGGTCCCGGGATCGCCCGCGGCACCGCTCGCCTCCACTCCCGCGGGCGGGCGGCCATGAGCCTGCTCTCCGTGGAGGACGTGACGATGCGCTTCGGCGGCCTGGTGGCCAACGAGCGCGTGAGCTTCCGCGTGGAGGAGGGGCAGATCCTCTCCGTCATCGGTCCCAACGGCGCCGGCAAGACCACGCTCTTCAACGCCATCACCGGGATCTACCGCCCCACCGAGGGGCGCGTCCTCTTCCAGGGTGCGGACGTGGTGCGGCGGTTCAGCACCGCGGCGCTCCTGCGAGCGCTGGCGGTGGGCGCGGTCACCGCCGTCGCGGCGGTGGTGCTCCTCAACTCCACGCCGCTCTGGCAGGCCGCCATCTCCGCCCCCTACGTCTACGGCGAGGCCTTCCCGTGGGGCGACGCGGTGCGTGCCGCATGGCGAACGCTCGCGGAGCTGCCCGCGGCCTGGGGCGCCGTGCCGGCGGCGCTCGCGTTCCTGGTGGGGACCGCCGCGGCGCTCGTCCTCTGGCGCAACGGCCGCCGCACACCGGAGCTCATCGCCCGCGCCGGCATCGCCCGCACCTTCCAGAACATCCGCCTCTTCGGCGAGATGACCCTGCTGGAGAACGTCCTCGTCGGCATGCACGGCCGCCTCTCCACCGGCTATTGGACCAGCCTCCTGCGGCTGCCTTCGTACTGGCGGGAGCGGCGCCACGCGGCGGAGCGGGCGATGGAGCTCCTCCACTTCGTGGAGCTGGACGACCGCGCGTTCGAGCCCGCGCGCGGTCTGCCCTACGGACTCCAGCGGCGCCTGGAGATCGCCCGGGCCCTGGCCAGCCGGCCGCGCCTGCTGCTCCTGGACGAGCCCGCCGCGGGCATGAACCCCACGGAGACGGTGGAGCTGATGGAGCTCATCCGACGCATCCGCGCCGGCGGCACCACGGTGCTCCTCATCGAGCACCACATGCGGGTGGTCATGGGGATCAGCGACCGGATCGTGGTGCTGAACTTCGGCCGCCGCATCGCGGAGGGGACGCCGGAGCAGATCCGCAGGGACCCGGCGTGCATCGAGGCCTACCTGGGCAAGGAGGACCTCGGATGAGCGTGCTCCTCTCCGTGCGGGATCTCCGCGCCGGCTACGGCGCCGTGGAGGCGCTCCACGGCATCTCGCTCGAAGTCCGCACCGGGGAGATCGTCTCCCTCATCGGCTGCAACGGCGCGGGCAAGAGCACCTCGCTGATGTGCATCTCGCGGGTGCGGCGGATGCGGGGCGGGACCATCGAGTTCGCGGGAGAGCGCCTGGACGGCGTGGCCCCGGACCGCGTGGTGGCCATGGGCCTGGCCCAGGTGCCGGAGGGACGGCGGATCTTCCCGCGCCTCACGGTCCTGGAGAACCTCGAGATGGGCGCGTACCTGCGGCGGGATCGCAGCCGCATGGCCCAGGACCTGGAGCGCGTCTTCGAGCTGTTCCCGGTCCTCAAGGAGCGGGTGAGGCAGATGGGGGGAACGCTCTCCGGCGGAGAGCAGCAGATGCTCGCGATCGGCCGGGCCCTCATGAGCCGCCCCACGCTCCTCATGATGGACGAGCCCAGCATGGGGATCGCGCCCATCCTGGTCTCGAGGATCTTCGCGGCGGTGCGGCGGCTCCGGGACGAGGGGCTCACCGTGCTGCTGGTGGAGCAGAACGCCCGGGCCGCCCTGCGGCTCTCCAGCCGCGGCTACGTGCTGGAGACCGGCCGCGTGGTCCTCTCGGACGCTGCGGAGTCGCTGCTGGGGGACCGCCGCGTGCAGGAGGCGTATCTCGGGGATGCGCCGGCACCCGGGACGGGGCATTCGCCCCAGGGGGCCCGGTGAATACCATGGGGCGGCTTCGCCATGCGTGAAATCAAGCTGCGCCAGGACCTGCAACGAGCCGTGATCAGCGGGTTCGCCCTGCCGCTGGGGATAGAGCCCATCGGCCTCAAGCCGCCCACCCAGGGCTACACCGTGGACTACCGGGAGGGGACCGGCGAGGAGCCGGACCACTACGCCTTCCACGTGGTGGCCAGCCACGAGCGCATCCGCGGCCTGGTGCGGGAGGCGTTCAGCCTGCTGCCGCAGGAGGTGACGCCGATCGTGGAGATCGACTCCACCGACGCCTATCGGCAGGTGGACGTCTTCACCGGGCGGGAGCCCATCCCGCTCGAGGACTTCCTGGACGTCTGGGACGAGTTCGAGCCGGTCCTCATGGAGGATGCGTCGCTCGGCGCGGGCGCGAATGCGGAGGACCCGTTCGTGGAGGTCTTCCTGGACAACTGGAAGGGCCTCCTCATCTACGTGCCGATCGATCTGCGCGAGGACGTGGAGTGGATGCTCCGCCGGCACGGGCTGCGCGAGGTGGCGGAGACCTGGCCGGAGGAGAACCGCGACGAGCCGCCGCCCTCGCAGGTGCGCGAGGTGCTGGAGATCCGGGACGAGCAGTCCCCGGATCTTCAGGAGGTGCTGCTCCAGCTGCGCGAGGCGTGGGACCTGGAGCTGGACGTGGATCCGGAGCGGAACCTGGACGAGAACGGCCGCGAGATGGGGATGACCCTCTGGAACGCGGTGGTGGTCGTGGAATCCGTCGCGGAGCCCGGCGTGGGCAAGGGGGCGTACGTGAGCGTGTGGGCCAGCGCCCGCTCGCTCTCGGAGCTGAACGCCCTCGTGGAGGCGGAGCTGGACCGCATCACGGAGTGGCGCTTCGAGATGGTGTACGCCACGGATCGCGTGGCCTTCGACGAGCGGCCCCCGGAACTGCAGGACCTGCCGCTGCGGCGGAAGCAGGCGGAGGTCCACCGCGTGACCATCGAACCCTGGTGAACCGCGTTCACGGCGCGGCGCCGTAGAGCCCGCGGCGGCGCACGTACGCCTCCACCTCCGGATCCAGCATCCCGGTCACGGGCCGCTCCTCGCGGAGCGCCGCGCGAACGTCCGTGCTGGCGGCCGGCGCCGGCGGCACGGGCAGCAGCCGCTGCGCCCATCTGGCGGCGCCGGCGGCCCCGAGCTGCGCTTCGAGCGCCGCCCTCCATGCCGCCTCCGTGGCCGGCGCCCGCAGCACCACCGCGGGTTCCGCCAGCGCCTCCACCGTGGCGGACTCCCGCCACGTGTGGAAGTTGAGCGCCTGGTCGCTCCCCACCAGGAGGCGGAGCGTGCGCCCGGGGTGGAGTCGGTGCAGGTGGCGCAGGGTGTCGACGGTCCAGCTTGGTCCCTCCCGCTCCAGCTCCACCGGATCGATCACCGCGCGGGGCTCCCTCCTGAAGGCGATGGCGGCCATGGCCCGGCGGTCCTCCGCGCCGGCGGGGGGGGCCGAGGTGCGCTGCGGGTTGACCCGGGCCGGGATCACCAGGATGGTGTCCGCGCCCAGCGCATCCGCCGCGGCGCTGGCCATGGCCGCGTGGACCCGGTGGGGTGGATCGAAGGTCCCCCCGAAGACCAGGATGGGCGCGGCCGGAAGCATCCGCATGCAGCCTATGGGCCGGCGGCCCGCTATACTCCGCCCTCCTGACGGCCCCATCGTCTAGCCCGGTTCAGGACACATCCCTCTCACGGATGGAACAGGGGTTCGAATCCCCTTGGGGTCATTCACCTTCGCGGCCGCTGAGCGGCGTCCCCGCGGGGTCCGGGTGCCCGGCCCTATCGTCTAGCCCGGTCCAGGACACCACCCTTTCACGGTGGGAACGCGGGTTCGAATCCCGCTAGGGTCACTCCACCCCGCTACACGGACGCGGGCGCGGAGCGGCGCACCAGCCAGTGCAGGGCGTGGCGGACGCCGTCGCGGAGGGAGCGGAACCCCTCCGGATCCGTGAAGCGCAACGCCGCCAGGTACGCCGCCACCGCCGGGAGCGGCACGCCCACAAGCAGGCCCAGGGAGAGCCACCAGCGGTCGTCCTGCCAAAGGAGCGACACCGGCGCGGAGACGACCAGGAGCACCACACCCGCCAGGAGCGGTCCGCGGTGGGCCCGCAGCGTGTCGCGGGCGGCGGCGCGGTCGCAGCCGAGAGCCAGCCAGACGCCCACCGGTCCGGAGACCAGGTACGTCAGCACCACCACCGCGGCGCACGCCTCCGCGGCCACGATGCCGTTCTCCGGGGCCACGTGGCTGGCCGCTTCGCACGCGGCCACCAGCAGCGGGAGCATGAGCGACAGCTTCACGGCCTGCCAGACGGTCCAGGTGCGGAAGCGGCCCTGGGCCTTCAGCATCGCGGTGGCAGGACCGCTGGAGGAGTAGAAGCATTGGGCCACCGAGAGGAGCATCAGGATGCGGGCCGCGGGCGCCCACTTCTGCTGGAAGGCCACGTCCAGGAGAGGCGCCGCGAGGGCCGCCTGGAGGAGCGCCACCGGCACCGCCACCGCGAGCATCACGTTGACGCTGCGCAGGAAGACCTGCCGCTGCACCGGCGTCTCCCGCTGCAGCAGGGAGAGCGCGGGCAGCAGCACCCGTCCCAGGCTGTGGGTGAGCAGCACCGCCACCTGGGTGGAGAGCTGGAAGGCGAAGTAGTAGATGCCCACGTCCGAGGTGCTGACGAAGAACCAGAGGACCGCGTAGTCGACGTAGAGCGTGAGGTTGTGGAGGTACTGCGCGGAGGTGAGCGAGGTGTAGTCCGCGAAGAGTCGGGAGTCCCCGCTGAGGCGCGGCCTGGCCCAGGGGACGTCGGCCACGCGGGACTGGAGGATCGCTTCCGCGAGGAACGCCGCCAGGGTGCCCAGGGGAATGGAGGCGGTGCCCACGCCGGCCACGGCGCAGCCGACGGCGGTGCAGGTGCCCACGATTCCCGCGAAGAGGGCCCGCTTGGTGAGAGTGCCGAAGCGGAGCTGAAGCCGCAGGCTGGCCACCGGGACCACCTGGAGGGCCACCGCCAGCTGCCGGAAGCCCAGCACGCCCAGCACCAGCGCCAGCTTCGGGGTGTCCAGCCAGCCTTCCAGCGGGTGCCCCAGCCCCAGGCAGATCACGGCCACCAGCAGGCCGCTGGCCAGGGCGAGCGTGGTGCCGAGGCCCGCGGCGTCGCGGAAGCGCTCCGTCCGCTGCACGAGCAGATCCGAGACGCACTGCGGGATGAAGAACGTGGCCACCACCATGACGCTCAGCGCCTTGGCGTAGACCCCGAAATCGTCAGGCGTCAGGTACCACGCGAGCACCCAGGTGCCCACCGCGGTGACGCCCTTCTGGAGCACCGCCTGGGAGACAGTCCAAAGCGAGCCGCGATAGACCGCGGCCTGGAAGGACCCTGTGCGGTCCACCTGCTGGTGCTGTGTCTCCCTCGCTTCCATTCATGGACCACCGACCCTCCAGGGGGCGGCGGCTGACGGAAAGGTATCACGCCGCGGCCTTCGGCGGCCGGTATAGTCGGCACCTCCGATCGGGCGCCGCCCGCGCAGCCGCACCACCGTCCGTCCCAGATGTCTCCGACGCGTCGAGAACCCACCTTCCGTTTGGAACCACCGGGTTCCTGGACGCCGGCTCAGGCCGCGTTCTTCCGGCTGATGCGGCCGCTCCTGGCACAGGTCCTGGCGCTGAGGCGCCTCAACGACCTCGGCGAGAAGGTCCAGGATGCGCTCGAGCATGGCGGCACGCCACTGGACCATCTCAACCGGGTCACCGGCATCCACCCCGTCGTGAGCGCCGCGGACCTGGCCCGCATCCCGGCCAGCGGCCCGCTCCTCGCCGTCTCCAACCATCCCTACGGGGGCGTGGATCCGCACGTGCTCGTTCGCATGCTGCTGCGGGTGCGGCCGGACGTGAAGTTCCTTGCCAACCGGATGCTGGCCACCATCCCGTACCTCTCGGAGCGGGCCTTCCTGGTGGACGTCTTCGGCGGGCGAACGGTGGTGGCCTCCAACGCGGCCGCCCTGCGCGAGGCGGTGGCCTTCGTCGCCGCCGGCGGGTGCCTGGTGGTCTTCCCCGCGGGCGAGGTCTCCTCCATCAGCTGGCGACGCTGGCGGGTGACGGATCGGCCGTGGAGCAAGCAGATCGCCAAGCTGGCCCACCTCTGCCAGGCGCCGGTGCTGCCGCTGCACGTGGAGGGCGGCAACAGCGTGCTCTTCCACCTGGCGGGCCTGATCCACCCGCTCCTGCGCACCATGCTCCTGCCGCGGGAGTACTTCCGCTGCGAGGGCCGCGGCATCCGCGTCCACGTGGGGACCCCGATCCCGGTGGAGCGCCTGAAGGCCATCGGCGAGCCGGATGAACTCGTCCGGCATCTCCGCGTGCGAACCTACCTCCTGGCGTCGCGGCGCCCGCAGGAGGCGGCCGGCGGCGCCGGCGAGCCGGAGCCCGTGGCCCGGAGCCCGCAGCACGAACCGGCGGAGCTGGCGGCCGAAGTGGCGGGACTTCCCCCGGAAGCGCTCCTGATCCGCAAGGGCGAGTACGAGGTGTGGTGCACCACCGCGGACCGGATCCCGCTCCTCATGCTGGAGATGGGACGGCTCCGCGAGCTGGCGTTCCGCGCGGTGGGCGAGGGCAGCGGCCGTTCGCTCGACATCGACCGCTTCGATCGCCACTACCGCCAGCTCTTCGTCTGGAACGCGCCACGCCAGGAGCTGGTGGGCGCCTACCGCATGGGCCTCACCGACGAGATCCTCCCGCAGCAGGGGCTGGACGGCCTCTACACCAGCACGCTCTTCCACTACTCGCCGCAGCTCCTGCGGCAGCTGGGACCGGCGATCGAGCTTGGCCGCAGCTACGTCCGCAGCGAGTACCAGCGCAAGCCGCTGCCGCTCCTGCTGCTATGGCGCGGGATCGCGGAGTTCATCGGCCGCAACCCGCGCTACGTCATCGTCTTCGGCCCGGTGAGCATCTCCGACCAGTACCAGACGATGTCCAAGAAGCTCATGATGGCCTTCCTGGAGACGCACCGGGCCCTCGCGCGCTTCACACGCATGGTTCGGCCGCGGAACCCGCCGCAGCTGGGAAGCATCCGGGAGTGGGACGGCCAGCACACGCGGGCGGTGGTGCGCACGGTGGATGAGGTGGACCGCCTGGTGCAGGAGGTGGAGTGCGGCCAGCGCGCCGTGCCGGTCCTCCTCCGCCAGTACCTGAAGCTCAACGCCAAGCTCATCGCCTTCAACCTGGATCCGGAGTTCGGCAACGTGGTTGACGCCCTCATGTACGCGGACATGCGCGAAGTCCATCCGCGCATCCAGGACTTCTATCTGGGGCCCGCCAAGGCCGGCGCGTTCCGCGACTTCCACGGCGCCGCCGGGCGGCAGCGCGGAGTGGAGCCGTGAGCCACGCCGTCGTCCGTCGCCGCGTGCAGGTGGAAGTGCCGCCGCATCCATACCGCGTGGAGGTGGGCAGCGGGCTCCTGGAGGGCCTGGGCGGCCTGGTCCACGAGGCCTGCCACGGCACGCGCCGGGCGCTCCTGGTCTTCGACGCGGCCCTCCCCGCGGAGGTGGTGGGCGCGGCCACGCGTTCGCTTGCGGACAACGGGTTCGCGCCGGCGACGGAGCCGGTGGAGGCCTCGGAGGTCCTGAAGTCCCCCGCGGGGGCGGAGCGACTCTGGCGCCGAATGCTGGAGGCCGGGCTGGACCGCACCGCGGTGGTGGTGGTGCTGGGCGGCGGCGTGGTGGGGGACCTGGGGGCCTTCGCGGCCGCCACCTTCATGCGCGGCGTGGATTGCGTGCAGGTGCCCACCACGCTCCTGGCGATGGTGGACGCCGCGGTGGGCGGGAAGTCCGCGGTGAACCTGGAGCTGCCCGGCGGGGGACTTGCCAAGAACATGGTGGGCGCGTTCCGCCAGCCGCGCCTGGTGGTGTGCGACGTGGCGGTCCTCCGCTCCCTGCCGCCGCGCACCTTCCGCTGCGGCCTGGCGGAGTGCCTGAAGCACGGTCTCATCGCGGATCCCTCCCTCCTGGAGTGGATGGAGTCCCGGCGGGCGGCCCTGGAGGCGCGGGAGCCGCTCGTGCTCGCGGAGATCGTGGCCCGCTCCGTGAAGGTGAAGGCCGACGTGGTGGCGCGGGACGAACGCGAGGAGGGCGACCGCGCCCTCCTGAACCTCGGGCACACCTTCGCCCACGCGATCGAGGGCTTCTTCCACGAGGACGTCCCGCACGGCGAGGCCGTGGGGCTGGGCCTGGTGGCGGCCACCGCCACGAGCGTGGCGGCCGGGCTGCTGCCGGATCCCTCCGCGGTCACCCGGATCCGCGGCGCGGTCGCGGGCGCCGGACTCCCGGTGGCGCTGCCGCGGCAGGTGGAGGCGGCGCCGCTGCTGGAGCTGATGGGCCTGGACAAGAAGCGCCGCGCCGGGCGCTGGCGTCTCATCCTCCCCGTGGCCGCCGGCGGCTGCCGGGTGGTGGAGGAGCCGCCGCGCCAGGCGGTGGTGGCGGGATGGAAGTCCATCGGCGTTCTCGACGGCGCGGCGCCCACCGGGTAGTCTTCATCCGCCGATCGCAGGCGGGCCGCAGGAGGCGGCCCCGGCCCATCGCACGCCGATGGCCTCCACGCGGCGCAGGTGCGCCGTTCGGAGGAACTGGTCCGAAAGGATGCGGGCCCATGCGCACTCTTGCCGTGGTCAACCAGAAGGGCGGATGTGGCAAGACCACCACCGCCATCAATCTGGCTGCGGTGCTCGCCCGCGGCGGCGCCAGGACGCTCATCGTGGACATGGACCCGCAGGGCCACTGCGCGGCGGGCCTGGGGATCCCGGAGTCGAGCATCGAGTGCAGCGTCGCGGAAGCGCTCCTGGCGGATCCGGCCACGTTCGATCCCGGGAGTCTTCTCTGGGAGGTCTCCCGGAACCTGCGTCTCGCCCCGGCCAGCCTGCAGCTGGCGGCCCTGGAGTCCGCCGGCGGCGGCCTCGCGTCCCGGCCGGATCGCGACCTTCGGCTCAGCCGGCTGCTGGCCCGTCTCGCAGCGGAAGCGGACTGGTGCATCATCGACTGCCCGCCCACCATCGGGCTCCTCACCTTCAACGCCCTGCGGGCCGCAGGCGAAGCGCTCGTGCCCGTGGAGACCGGCTTCTTCGCGCTCCGCGGCGCGGAGCGGCAGGTGGGGACCATCCAGGCGCTCGCGCCGCGTCTGGGGAGGGAGATCCCCATTCGAATGCTGCCCTCCATGCACCGCGGAGAGGCGAAGGTGGCGGCGGAGGTGCTGGCGGCGCTGGCTCGGCGCTTCCCAGACCTGCTGCTGCCGGTGATCATCCGCGAGCATGAGGTGCTCCGCGAGGCCGCGAGCTTCGGCCAGGCGGCGGTGGAGTTCGCCCCGGAGTCCGCCGCGCACGAGGACTTCCGGCAGCTGGCGGAGTGGCTGCATCAGCATCCGGTGCCGCCCGTGGATCTGGAGGCGGCCACCGCCGCCGGCGCGGCCGTGCCGCCGCGCGCGGTGAACGCGTCCGTGGCCGCGCTCCTGGACCCGCCTGAGGGCGGCGCCGCCGCGGAGCCTCCCCGCACCAGCCAGCGGGCCGCGGAGCTCGTGGCCCGCATGAGAGTTCCCCCAGGTTCCGCGGAGGCGGCGCAGCCGGCGCCGCCATCGATCGAAGGAGTGGCGCCGTGACCCGAGATCCCTACGACGTGCTCGCGTCCGTCTTCCTGGGGCAGACCCAGCCGCGGGAGGCGACGTCCTCCTCGCTCTCCGCGCGGCCCTCCGCCGCCGGGAGCGCGCCGGCGAACGCCCCCGAGGCCCTGCGGCCGGGTGGCGCCCAGGTGGCCAATCCGTCCGCCGGGAGCGCGGGCCCCGCGGCCTCGCTCCGCGCGGCTGGCGGTGGCGGCCAGGGCGCCGCAGCCGCGCCCGTCATCCGCGCCACCTGCGCAGTGGCCGGCCACCTGCCCATGATGGCCGGACTCTGGAGCACGCAGTATGCGGACCGCGTGGGAGAGCGGGATGGCCCCACGTGCCTCGTGCGCTTCGAGTCCGGTCACGCCCAGGTGGAGCTTCTCCGGGCGGGCGGCCGCGTGGTGGGACTCCGTCCCGCGGAGGACCTCCTGGCGTGGTGCCGCAGGGCCGCATCGCTGGTGCGCCGATGGATCCTGGTGCCGCCCGCCACGGCGCCGGCGGAGGAGTGGCTCCACCCCGTGTTCCACGAGCGTGTGCTCCTGACCAGTGCGGACGAAGCCGCCGCCGCGGGCGCCGCGCGGCGCCTGGCGGAGCTGGCGGCCGCGGGCGCCGGAGCCGCGGCGCCCACCGTCGGGCTGGTGGTGATGGGCGCACCACCGGAGCGCGTGGAGTGGCTCCTGGGGCACGTGGCCGGGCAGAGCGGCGTCGCGGGCCTCGTGGATCTCCACCTGGAGATGGCCATCCAGCGCATGGATCGCGTGGAGAGCTCCGAACGCTACGGCTTCGACCTGGACGCGCCGGTGGCGCCGTCGTTCCTTGCGGAGCGCCTGGGGGACGCGGCCTCGGACGCGCTCCGCAGGCTGGAGGAGCCGCCGCTGCGCCTGGAGCGGACGCCTCCGCCGCGGCGCTTCGTGCCGCCGCCCCTCTCGCTCGTGCCGCATGAGGATGAGGTGCCCGCGCCGGTGGAGGCTGCGGCGCCCGCTCCGGCTCCCGCGCCCGCTGCGGCGCCCGCTGCTGCGGCGGCGGAAGTTGTCTCCGCCCCCGCCGACGCTCGCGCGCCCGCAGTCGCGGCTGTGCCGGCCCCCGCGCCGGCGGTCGCTCCGGCCACCGCGCCGGCCGCGCCCATCGCGGCGGACGCGGCGGGGCCGATGGCGTCGCACCTCCCCGGTCTCATGCCGCTCGGCGTGCGGCCCCCCACGGCACGCTGCGTGGAAGTGGCCGTGGATCGCAGCGGGCACCTCCACCTGGTGGTGGACCCGCTCCATGTCTCGCATCTCCCGGCGGCCCGCGCGTGGGCCCTGGAGCAGGCGGACCTGCTGGCGCTTGCGGTGCCGGGCCTCAGCCGCGGCCAGCCGCGGCTGGACGTGGTCACGCGCGACGCGGTGGCCGTGGCGCACCTGCACGGGATCGGCGCGGCGCTCCACCTGCTGGTGGAGGTGGACGCCGGTCCGGTGCGCCTGGTGCGGCACGTGCCCCTCAACGCGCCGCCCGCCGGAGCGTGAGATCCGCGCCCGCGCTCAGCGCCTGGGCAGGCAGCGGGCCAGCACCCGCATCCACGCCCCGTGCGCGAACGACTCCACCCGCGCCCGCCCCCAACCACGCTCTCCCAGCATCTGCGCAAACGCCGGCAGCTCCTCCGGGCGAGATGCGCCGGGCGGGCACTCCGCGGGGGTGAAGCCGCCGTCGAGATCGCTTCCCAGCACCACGTTCGACTCGCCCACCACCTGGCACCAGTGCTCCAGGTGACGCACCGCGTCATCGAGCGTGGCCGGGCGCCCGGAGGCGAGGAAGCGGCCGTAGAGGTTGAGTCCCACCACGCCGCCGCGGGAGACCAGCCGGCGTGCGTGATCGTCGCGCAGATGGCGCTCCGAAGGGTCCATGAGGGCTCGCGCGTTCGAGTGCGAGGCCACGACCGGGCGCTCCGAGACCTCCAGCAGCTCCTCCAGGGCCTGGTCGGAGAGGTGCGAGGCGTCGTGGAGGATGCCGGCTTCGTCGAGCGCCGCCACCACCTCCCGTCCGCCCGGCGCGAGTCCGCCGGGCCGGGCGTTGCCGCCGCTCCAGCGTGAGCCCTGGGACCAGGAGAGGCCCACGGCGCGGACGCCGCGTTCGAACCACCACGCCACATCCGCGGGCCCCGCGATCGGGTCGCCGCCCTCCATGAGGAGGATCACCGCGAGCGGCTGGCCGGGCTGCGGTGACGCGGGGAGATCCGCGGCCCACCGCACCAGGCGGATGTGGCCGTCTCGCTCCAGGCGCTCGTAGATGGAGAGCTGGTCGAGCGCCGCCCGGCGGGCGCCGTCCAGATCATCGTGGTCCCGGTAGCCCCAGCGCTCCCCGGGCGCCCCCAGCTGCGTGAAGAGTGTCCCCAGGACCACTCGAACGTCCCCGGCCGCCAGCGCCGGCAGCGTGACGCCCTGGCGCGCCGGCTCCTCCGCGGCCCGGAGGAGGTCCCGTCCCTCCTGGGCCAGAAGGGCCAGATCCAGGTGGCCATCCACGAACCAGGGGGCGCCGGTCCGGGGAGGAGCGGCCACGGGCGGGGCATCCGGCGAGTGTGCGGGCACCGCGTCAGGCTAGGGGATGGGCGGATGGCGGCAAGGGGCCTTTGCGGTACGCTGCCCGGTCCATGGCTGCCAGCTCCGTCCAGGTGGACCCGGGGGCGCAGCAGAGCGCGCCCCGCTTGGCCTTCCGCGACCGCGCCATCGCGCTGGCCGTGGCTGGTCTCTGCGCCCTGGTGCTGCTGGTGGCCGCGGCGGTGCCGCCCAGCCCGGACGGCATGGGCACGCACCGGATGCTCGGGCTGCCGGCGTGCTCCTGGCCCGCGGCGGTGGGCGTGCCGTGTCCGTCGTGCGGGATGACCACCGCGTTCGCGCACGCGGCCCGCGGCAACCTGCCGGCGGCGCTGGCGGCGCAACCCGCGGGGGGCGTGCTGGCGCTCCTCACCGCCATGACCTTCCTCGTGGCGCTGCACGCGGCGGCCACCGGTTCGCGGGCCGTGACGCTCCTGCAGGGCGTCGCGGGGACCCGGGCCGCGATCGCGGCCGCGGTCCTCCTGCTGGGTGCGTGGGGCTACAAGATCCTCGTCTTCAAGGGAGTGCTCGCCTGATGAACACCACCACCTCACCCGCGCGGGCCACCGCAGGCGCGGGCCGCCGCCTCCGATCGGCGCTCGCCTGCGGCATCGCCGTCTCCGCCTGCCTGGCCGGTTCCGGCTGCCAGCTGCCCGGCCTCATCGGCGCCATCGGCCAGAACATCGAGCGCGAGAAGAAGGTGGAGGTGCTGGCCAAGTACACCGGCCTGGACAACCAGTCCGTGGCCGTCCTCATCCACGCCGACATGGGCATGCTCTACGAGTACCCCATGGTGAAGCCCAACCTGGCCTCCAACGTCTCCGCCCGCCTGCAGAAGGACGTGCCGGGATGCCGCCTCATCTCCCCCACGCAGGTGATGGCCTGGGAGTACCAGACGCCGGCCTGGGCCGCGATGCCCATGGGCCACGTCTGCGAGGCCCTGGACGTGGACCGCGTGGTCCTGGTGGACGTGGTGGAGTTCCGGCTGAATCCTCCGGGAAACCGCTGGCTGTGGGAAGGCGCCGCCGCGGCCAACGTGACCGTGTTCGAACGCGACGGCGTCGATCCCGACGCCGGCGCGGATCAGTACTCCGTGACCGCGAAGTTCCCCAAGGAGGACTCCGTGCCCCGCGAGTCGCTCCGCCAGGAGCAGGTGGAGGCGGGCCTGGTGGGGACGTTCGCCCGCAACATCGCCTGGCTCTTCCACGATCACACCGAAGACAAGTACCCGGACCGCTGACCATGCGAACCACCGCACACTCCCGCGCCGTCGCGGCGCTCCTGCTGGCCGGCGCAGCGCTGCTGACCGCCGCCGGCTGCAACATCGTCGTGCCCATCGCCTACGCGATCGAGGGTCCTCCCTCGACGGAGGCCGCGTACACCCTGCCGCAGAAGAAGGCGGTGGTGTTCGTGGACGACACCAAGAACCAGCTCCCGCGGACCTCGCTCCGAACCCGCATCGGGGACAAGGTGGCTGCCGACCTGATGGCCAAGGGCATGCTCACCCAGGTCATCGCGTCCCGCGAGGCGATGCAGATCGCCCGCCGCAAGGACACGGACTCCAACAAGATCGGCATCGGCACCGTCGGCCAGGAGGTGGGCGCGGAGCTGGTCATCTACGTGAAGATCACGGGCTTCTTCATCACCCCGGACGGCTACACCAACAAGCCCGAGGCGAGCGCCGAGGTGAAGGTGGTGGACGTGGGCGCCTCCCGTCGCGTCTTCCCGGAGGAGGGCACCACCGAGGACGGCTTCCCGGTGAACGCCACCACCCGGGAAGTGGACAACGAGCTGTACAAGTCCAGCTCCGGACGGCGCAAGATCGAGGACTCCCTGGCGGACGTGCTGGCGGACAAGGTGGCCAAGACCTTCTACAAGCACGAGACCAAGGAGCTGGGCGCACCGCTCGGCGTGCGCTGATGGGCACCCTCAGGGTGCTCCACGTCTGTGCGCCTGGGTCTCCCGGCGGGGGCAGCTGCCTGCTCCGCCTCCTGGCCGCCACCCGCAGGGCGGCGCCGCAGGATGGCGTGCTGCTCCTCGGACCGGCGGGCGCGAGCCGCGAGGCGGCGCTCGTGGGCCTCGGTCCGCACTGGCGGCTGCCGCCGCTCCTGGGGGCGCCGGCGCTCCTGCGGGTGCCGCTCCGGCGGGCCATCGCCGCGTGGCGTCCGCTGCTTCTGCATGCGTGGGATGCGGAGTCGGCGCTCCTGCTCGCCCGCATCGCGCCGGACCTGGAGGGCGCCCCGCCCATGGCCGCCACGCTCACCGCGGTGCGGGAGCCTGCGGGCGCCGCGCCGCTCTCGCTCGACCGCATGGAGGCGCTCTGCATCGGCGATCGGGCCAGGCACCAGGCGGCCGCGTTCGGATGGCTGCCTGGTCGGCTGAGGAGCGTGATGCCGCCGCGCATGGCGGGACCGGCAGGGAGCCGGGCTGCGCTCCGGCGCCGCTGGGGCGCAGGCGAGGGGACGCGCGTGGTGCTGGTGAGCGCGGATCCGTGGAGCGCCGCGGACGGGCGCGTGGCCTTCGATGCGGCCGGACGCGCCTTCCTGGCCGGGCAGCCCGTGAAACTGGTGGTGGAGCCGCGCATCGCGCAGGCCCACGAACTGTGGCGGCTGGACCGCTTGACGCAACTGGGGGGGCTGGTGGTGGTGGAGCCGGAGGCGGCGCTGCCGTGGCGCGTGGCGCCCGGCGCGGACGTCCACTATCTGCCGGAGGCGGTGCATCCGCTGGAGGGACCGCATCGCTCGCGCTGGCGGGCCATCTCCGGCCCGCCCTCCGGCGCCCTGGGCGCGGCGTGGTCCGCCGCGGAAGGGCTCTGCGTGGTGGCGCCGCGGAACGGGCCCGTGGATCAGGCGATGGTGCCGCAGCGGCTGAGCCTGGTGGATCCCGGGCCCAACCTGGCGGCGCTCGCCCTGGGTGAGGTGACGCAGGTGCGCGGCGGCGCGGACGGAGGCGCGGCCGGCGGCACGGACGCGAACGCGGACGCGAACACGCACGCCGTGGATCGCGTGGACCCCTCGTGGCTCGACGAAGTGGCCGGCCTCTACGCCCGCGCAGGGCTCGCGGACGCGGAGCGGTGGTACGGATCCAGGAGCCTGGCCGCCGCATCCGCGTAGAGCGAACGGAGAAGCGGCGCCGGGAGCCGCATGCCGCGCAGCCGGGGTGAATCCGCGGGTCCATGGCGGGCGGGATCCACCATCGCCAGGTCCGGGTCGCTGATGGGACTGGGGCCGTCGTGGTCCAGCTCCCACAGCGTGCGCAGGGCCCAGTAGCGGCTGGCATAGAGATCGAACGCGTCCTCCGCGGTGCTCGCCTTGGCCGCCATCTCCGTCTTGCCATCCCTGGCCACCAGGTGGTCGTCGGTGGTGACGATGTCGGACCCGAAGAGGATCCGCCCCTCCCAGCGGGTCAGGAAGTCCCGCACCGCCTCCGGCGGATGACGCGAGATCTCCCGCACCACCCACTTGGTGGCGCTGGTGTCCAGGTGCAGGTTCGGGTGGCGGGCGAGAAGCCCGTCGAGGAACGCCAGGTCCTCCGGCCAGCCGCCGAAGTGGGCCGCGATCCACGGCGTGTGGTAGCGGTCCAGGAGCGCTTCCAGGGGCCGGTAGTGATCCAGCTTCCGCCCGTAGCGGGCGGCGTTGGCGTAGCGGGTGGCGAACCACGTGTCCGGATCCGCCACGTGGGTCATGAAGACCATCCCCAGGCGGGAGGCCGTCTCCATCGCGTCACGGCGCAGCGGTGAGTCCAGGGCGAAGAGCCCCGGTTCTCCGGCCTCCGCCGCCATGTCCACGATCCGCGGCGCCGCCCAGAACTTGGCGATGCGGGCACCCGCGGCGAAGTAGCGTTCGATCCGCTCCGCGTACGCCTCGCCGTGGGCCCGGCGCCGGTCCGCGGCGGCGAAGTCCGGCACGGAGATGAAGCGCACCCGGTCCCCCAGGATGTTGCGCACCGTCTCGACCTGCTCCAGGGCGGTCATGGAGTAGATGCTGCCGATGCCGTAGAGCGACATCGCCTCCGCGAGGATGGGCGTCGCCAGGCGCCCATGCACGTGCGAATGGACGTCCACGATCGGATAGGGGAGGCGGGGGAAGCGGGCCGCCTCCCGGCGGTAGTCCAGCCCGAACAGGTTCGAGGGGTTGGTCTTCGCGGCGCGGGCGGCCGTGGCCGCCGGCGCGGACGGGACGGCGCGTTCGCCGTTGGTGGCGGTCATGGCGGGGATGGTAGGTCCGGGATGCGCCGCCGCGCCCGCCGGACTATCGCCGCCGGGCCCCGGGACGGCCAGCCACCGGGGCGCCGGCCCGATGGGCCAGCCGCGCCGCGGCGGGGGACTTTCCGGCCGGCGGCTTGGCGGCGGGCGGAGTGGCCGCAGCCACCAGCGTGGCCGCCTTGGCGGGCGTGACGCCGGAGTGTGCGCATGGCTCGGCGGCGCAGTGGCACGGCGCCGCGGCGCCCGGCTGCACCACCGACGCGTGGTGCACCACACCCACGTAGAGCTCGCAGTCCCCACCGATGTCCAGATGCCGCACCAGTTCGCAGTCGAACCAGCTCATGGTCCGCAGCGGCACCGGCGCGCCGCTGGGCGTCCGGAGGTGGGGGACGGAGATGAAGGGATCCACGCCATGCTCCGGCATGGGCGGGAAGATTCGCCGCAGCACCCGATCGTCACGATGGAGCTGGCAGACGGCGAAGCCGTGACTGTCGCGGATGATGGGGCTGAGGGCCTGTCCCTTCTCGATGGCCACCACCAGCATCGGGGGCATGGCGGCGCATTGCTGCACCCAGCGGACCAGGGCTCCGCAGCGGGTCTCCCCGTGGGCGGCGGTGAGGACGAACCATCCGTTGGGCACGCGATCGAGGATCGAAGCGATCGCGGGTCGATCCGCTGGCAGCCAGTCCATGCAAGCCTCCCCAAGACCCGCGCCATTTCACCCACGCCCGGAATCCACCCTGGCGCCAGCAGGCGGAAACACGGAGGAGGTTGCCGCATCTGCGGCCGAAGTCCATAAACACCTTCGTTGGAAAGGGTTACAAGTGTGTTACCGGGCGGAGCCGAATCCGGGTCGGAGGCCACGGTCCGCAGCGCGAATCAGCCCCCAACACGGGCTTTGGGGCCCCGGATGGGTTCGCAGGGGAAAATTGGTGGCAGAGTGTTGCATTGTGGGGCAAAGTGGGTAGAGTCTCAGGCATCCCCCAAGCGAGGTGGTGATGCGTGCTCTTCCTCGGCGAATTCGAACACACCCTGGACTCCAAGCAGCGCTTGGCGATCCCGTCGGAAGTGCGGGACATGATGTCCGCCAAGGTGCACGGGGAGGCCTTCATCGCGGCACCGGGTTCGAACGGCACGCTCTGGCTCTGGCCGGAGAAGACGTTCGAGGCCCTCTCCTCGGCGCTGGGCGGCTCGCTTCTGGGGGACGACAACCTTCAGGAGCTGGAGCGGCTCGTCTTCTCGCAGGCGGCGCGGCTACCGCTGGATTCGGCGGGGCGGGTTCGCCTGCCGGAGCGGCTTGTGCAGCGGTTTGGACTGAACGGCCCTGTGACCATTCTTGGGGTCCGGGACCATCTGGAACTCAGCCCGCCTGGCCGTTGGAGCGCAGAGCGGGAGCGGCTGGAGCCTCAGGCCTCGGACGTCTGGCGTCGGGCCCGCTCCGCCCTCGCAGCCCAGGGCCGCGGGGATGCCGGGAAGGAATCTCGATGACCGGAGCCCAGGCGCGGCCGGTCGCATGACATCGCCCGGAGCCCGCAGGGACGCGGGTCAGGGCCAGGTGACGCGTGGTTTGCCAGGGAACGGCAGCGACACCTGAGGAACATCGGCCAAGGATGGCCACAGCAGGCACTTGCGCAGGTCATGGATCGACCGGCAAAGGTGCCAGGGAGCCCGGAAAGGACTCCTCCGTCGTCGCCCCCGCACCACCTTTCCCGGTGCGGGGGCGTTTTTTCATTGGGGTGGGTTGGGTCCCGGACCGATCTCCGGTAGTCTCACAGCACGGGCTGAAGCCCGTACCAGGCACGACCGCACGGAGCCGCGGCGAGCAGTCCGCCGCGGAATGGCGGCAGACCGGGCAGGAGGTCCAGACGATGCTTGTCATCACACGCCGCGAAGGGGAAGAGGTCGTCATCGGCAACCCCGCCGCGCCCTTGGGCATCGTGCGGATCGCCACGATCAAGGGTGACCGGGTGCGAATCGCCTTCGAGTTCCCCCGGGAGGTGGACGTCCACCGCCGGGAGGTGGCTGACCAGATCCTGGCGACGGATCCCGCCCGAAACGTTCTTGGAAAGATCCGGCCGGCTGGGGAGCAGGGCGCCGGCTGAGGCCGGTCACTCCACCGCGCGGACCGCCCGGACTTCCGGGATGCGCTCCCGCAGGTTGCGTTCGATGCTCGAGTGGAGGGTGATGCCCCGGGAGGGGCAGTCTTCGCATGCGCCCCGGAAGCGGACGTTGACCGTCCCGTCCGAATCCACGCCCACCAGCTGCACGTCTCCACCGTCCGCCTGCACCGCGGGGCGGATGAGGCGGAGGACCTGCTCCACCCGCTCATCCAGCGGGTGATCCGGGGCGGGGGACTTGTCGGTGCTGCGGCGCATGACGCGTGAGCCATCGTAGCAGCGGACCCGGGCTGCGGTCCCCACTAGACTCGCGCCATCATGAGGTTCCCACCCCGTGCAATGCGGCCGGCGGCCCTCCGCCCCGGCGGTGCCGTCCGCGCCCTTCCACGAGCGCTCCTGCTGGCGGCCGCCCTCACGTCCGCATGCGAGACCACGCCCGACCGGAACCCCATGGCCACGCTGGGCTCCCCGGACTCCCTGCCCACGTCGCAGCGCTCCGCCCTGGAGACGCTGAAGGGCACCACCTCCCCGGAGTACGTGAAGGTGCTTCGCCGCGTCATCACCCAGCCCGGCTACACGGAGCCGGTGCGGGAGGAGGCCTTCATGCAGCTCAAGGAGATCGATCCGGCGGCGCTCAAGGAGTGCCTGGACATCTCCATGCCCCGGCTGCAGGCGCTCCAGTGGCGGCGGCGCCTCTGCGAGCTCTACGTGCAGTTCGACATGAAGGAGATGACGCCCACGCTGATCAACGCCTGGGCGTATCCCATCGCCGGCTGGGTGGACACGGACACGGATCGGCCGGAGTACATCGCGCTGCAGAAGCTCCACGGCACGGAGAGCGTGCCGGACGTGCTCTTCACCGCGCTCCTGGAGGCCAACCCGGTCACCCAGGCCAACCTGCGGGCCCGCTGCTGGGAGCTGCTCTGGAAGACGGGCAACAGGGAGCGACTGGTGGCCCTGGTGCAGGACCCGCGCATCAAGCCGGACGACGCCTTCCTGACGGACGTGCGGCGCTGCGCCCATGACCTGGGGATCCTGCCGCGCAACCGTGAGGAGATCCTCTGGCTGCGGGAGCTCCAGCAGCCGTCGCGGAGCACCTTCTGGAGGGACGCGGTGAACGCCACCGGACGCATGCCCGCGGAGGTGCGCACGCGCCTGGAGCTGCGGGAGCTCCCGGTCGCGGTGGCGGCCTCCCGGCATCGACCGGAGCTGCTGGCCATGACCCCGGAGACGCTCTACCCCATGGTGGAGGCCCGCGTGAAATCCGAGGGCCGCCGCACCTACAGCCCCAACTTCGAGGGCTACTCCGGCAAGTTCACGGAGTCGCTCTACCAGCGCCGCGACGAGCTTTCGTGGGGAGACCTCTCCGCCATGCTCCTGGCCATGGACATGCTGGAGCAGCCCAGCGTGATCAGCCACATCTTCGATCTCGGCGACCGCGACATGCAGGACCGGGCCACCGAGTACGGCGGCGTCGTGGACATCGACGCCCAGGGGCGCTTCCAGATCATCGAGTTCCGGCCGAGGGTCACGGGATCGGACGTGCGCTTCGAGGCGCCGCAGGAGATGTTCGACCGCGCGTACACCTCGCTCTTCCACTTCCACAACCACGCCCAGGCCTACGACAACGCCCAGTACGCCGGTCCCCACCTTGGCGACATGTCCTACGCCGACGCCACCCGGGCCAACTGCCTGGTCTTCACGTTCATCGATCGCAGCACGCTCAACGTGGACTTCTACCGCTACAACCGCATGGTGGTGGACCTGGGCGTGGTGAAGCGGCCCGGCCGAAGCTGAACGGATGCAAGCGTCGCTCTTCCTGCTGGTGGCGGCCCTGGTGCTGCGCTCCGGCGGCGTGGCGCCGCCCTGGCCGCTGGATTCAGACCATCCCTGGCTGCTCCTGGCCATCGTGGTGGGCGGGACGCTCGGCGCCCCGCTGCTGGCGGGCGCCGCGGGGTTCCTCCCCTGGAACCGGCGCGGCGCGGACGCGGAGGGCTCATGGAGCAGGCGGCTCCGGCGCATGCGCTGGACGCAGACCTTCGTCTGCGCGGTGACCGCGGGGGCCATCGCGGGACTCGGCTGGCTGGACCTGGTTCGTCGGACGGTGGGGGACCTCATCCTCGTCGACGAGGCGCTGGCGCTCCTGCCCGCCATCTGCGGGATGCTGCTCGTGTGGTGGGTGCTCCATCCCGCGGCCCACATGCCGCATCGCGGAGAGCCGCCGCCCGGGCGGCTCCGCGCGGTGGTGGACCTCGCCCGGCTCCAGTTCCCGCTCCTCCTCGTGCCCGTGGCGCTCGTGATCGCGGCCCAGGAGAGCGCCATCCGCGGCGCGGCGTGGCTGGGCCTCCCGGCGGAGCTGCTCGCCACCGTCGCCGCCATCGCCGCCCTCCTCGCGGCGCCCGGCCTGATGATCCTCGCTCTGGACACCGCGCCCCTGCCGCAGGATGAGGCGGGCGAATCCGTCCGGCAGGTCTTCCGCGCCGCGGGGGTTCGCGTCGCGGGCCTCCGGGTCTGGCGCACCGGCGGCGCGATGATGAACGGCATGGCCGTCGGCCTGGTGCCCTGGTGCCGCTGGGTGCTGCTGACGGACCTCCTGATGCAGTGCCTTCCGGCCCGCGGCGTGATGGCGGTGGCGGCCCACGAGGCGGGGCACCTGCGTCAGCGGCACATGCTGTGGCTGGCGGCGGCGCTCGTGGGCGGCATGGGGTGCGCCGCGGTGGCGGTGTCGGGCCTCGTCGAGACGGTGTGGCCGCCGGAGGGGCCGCTGCCGGCGTGGGTGGAGGCGGCGGGGACCGCGGCGGCGGTGGTGGTGGGGGCGGGGATCTTCGGCGCGGTCTCCAGGCGGTGCGAGCGGCAGGCGGATGCGTTCGCCGTCCAGGTCCTCTCCGGCGGCGCGGACGCGGTGGTGACGGAGGATGCGGTGCAGAGCATGCGGCGGGCGCTGGCGGTGGTGGCCATGACCAACGGCATCCCGCCGGGGCGCCGCTCCTTCCGGCACGGCTCCATCCGCTCGCGGCGGGAGCGGCTGGAGCGCCTGACGGGCCTGCCCTGCCGGCGGATTCCCATCGACCGCGAGATGCGCATGGTGAAGCTGGTGGTGGCTGCGATGGCCGCCGCCAGCCTGGCCGCCGCGTGGCTCGAGTCCGCTCCCGTCCCCGGGCCGCCGGCCACGTGCAGCGCCGACGCGGCCGCGCTCTCTATGATGCGATCCAGATGAGCGGCGTCATCGGCTTCGTGAAGATGCAGGGCATCGGCAACGACTACGTCTACGTGGACGAGGCCGCGTTCCCCGTGGCGGATCCGCCGTCGCTCGCCCGCCGCGTCTCCGACCGGCACTTCGGGATCGGTTCGGATGGACTGATCATGGTGGGTCCGCCCTCGCCGGGCGTGGACGCGGACGTTCGCATGCGGATGTACAACGCGGACGGCAGCGAGGGGCTGATGTGCGGCAACGGCATCCGCTGCGTGGCGAAGTTCGCGGTGGATGGGGGGCTCAGCCAGGCCCGGCCGCTCCGCGTGGAGACGCGCCGCGGCGTGCTGGCGGTGGAGTGGCGGCGCGGACCGGACGGGCAGGTGCAGAGCGCCTCCGTGCAGATGGGGGAGCCGATCCTCGCGGTGGAGCGCATCCCGGCGCTGGTGCCCGGCGTGGAGCCGGGGTCTCCGGCGGTGGAGCGGGGCCTCCCGGCCACCTTCTTCGGGAGCGCGGAGGGACCGTGGCGCAGCGCCGCGGGCCTCCAGCCGTGCTTCACCCTGGTCAGCATGGGCAATCCCCACATGGTGATGTGGGTGCGGGACGTGCACGCGGTGCCGCTGGAGAGCGCCGGCGCCGCCGCGGAGCACCACGCGTGGTTCCCGCAGCGGATCAACGTCCACTTCGTGCAGGTCATCTCCGGGCGGGAGGTCCGCATGCGGACCTGGGAGCGGGGCTCCGGCGCCACCATGGCCTGCGGCACCGGGGCCAGCGCCGTGTGCGTGGCGGGCGTGCTCGGGGGCCGCACCGGCAGCGACCTGCTGGCTCACCTTCCCGGCGGGGACCTGGAACTCTCGTGGCCCGGCGCCGGCCGCAGCGTGCGCATGACCGGACCGGCGGTGGAGGTCTTCCGCGGGGAGATCCGCGTGGCGGCCGGGACCGGAGTGCCGGCATGAGCGGCGGGGGCCCGGCGTGAGCCTGGCGCCGGAGGAGCGGGAGCTCGCGGCCGCGCTCGCGGAGCGGGCGCCGCGGATGGAGGCGGATCTCGAACGCTGGGTGAACCTGCCCACGGGATGGGGGCACGAGCCGGGGCTGGAGGCCATGCGGGCGGAGCTCGCGGAGCGGCTCGCGGGTCTCGGCGGCCGCGCGGAGCGATGGCCCGGGGATCCGGCGCCCGCGGTGATGGCGGGGGCGCCCGGCGCGCCGCCGGCGGGATCGCCGCCTCCCACGCTCGTCGTGCACGGGCCGCGGCCGGAAGGTTCGCGTGCGGCGCTCATCGCCTGCCACCTGGACACCGTGTTCAGCCCGGACGGTCCGTTCCTGCGGCTCACGAGACCGGCGCCCGGGACCGTCGTGGGACCGGGATGCGCGGACATGAAGGGCGGCATCGCCATCGCGGTGGCGGCGCTCGAGGCGATCGCGGCGCTCCGCCTCCCCGTCGCGTGGAGCGCAGTGTTCAACTCCGACGAGGAGACCGGGAGCTTCCACTCCGCGTCGCACCTGCGGCGGCTCGCCCCCGGCTTCGACGTCGGCCTGGCCACCGAACCCGCGATGGCGGATGGCGGCCTGGTGGTGGAGCGCATGGGTTCCGGCCAGTTCAGGATCGACTGCCGCGGCCGCGCCGCCCATGCGGGGCGCGACTTCGAACGGGGCATCTCCGCGGTGACGGCCCTTGCGGAGTCGCTCGTCTCCGCGGCCGCCCTCGCGGCGCCGCGCGACGGCCGCATCCTCAACGTCGGCCCGATCCGCGGCGGCGACGCCGCGAACGTGGTGCCGGCGGAGGCGTCGGCGTGGGGCACCATCCGCTTCCGGGACGAGGCCGCGGGAGAGAGCCTGGTGGCCGGCCTTCGGGCCCTGGAGCGCGGCGATGATTCGAACCCTCCCAGCGTGCGCACCGTCAGCGTGCTGAACCGACCCGCCAAGCCGCGCACCGCGGAGGTGTCGCGCATGGCGGAGTGCTGCCGCGAGGTCTCGGAGGCCCTGGGGCACGCGCTCCCCTTCGGCGCCACCGGCGGCACGAGCGACGGCAACATCCTCCAGTCCGCCGGGCTTCCGGTGCTGGACTCGCTGGGGGTGCGCGGCGGGAATCTCCACCGCCACGACGAGTTCGTGGACCTCGCCTCCATCCCGTGGCGGGCGGCGCTCCTGGCGATCACGCTGCTGCGGTTGACGCGGCCTAGTGCCGTTCGATCCCGGTCCGGCTGATCGCGAACTCCAGCACCTTGCAGACGCTGGCCACGTCCGCATCGCGCATGGCGGTGTAGAAGGGGAGGGCGATCGTCCGCCCCGCGATGCTCTCCGCCACCGGGAAGTCCCCGGGCTGCGTGCCCAGCAGGGCGCGGACGTGCGGCAGGAGGGCCGGGCACGGGTAGTAGTTCGCGGCGCCCACGTCGTGGCGATGGAGCGTGTTGATCACCAGATCCCGGTCCTCGCTGGTGAAGCGCTCGGAGAGGCGCACCACGAACGCCGCCCAGCTGACCCGCGCGGACTCCGGGACCGTGGGCAGGATGACGTCGCAGTTGCCGCCGAGGTGCTGCACGTAGAGATCCGCCAGCTCCCGCCGCCTCGCGATGGTGGCGTCCAGTCGCCGCATCTGGCTGGCGCCGAGGGCGGCGCTCAGCTCGGAGAGGCGGGCGTCGTAGCCGTCGTAGCGGTGATCCAGGATGGTGCCGAGATCCAGTTGCTGCCCCGGGAAGCTCATGCGGTCCACGCGGCCCTGGTTGCGCAAGGCGCGGCAGATGCCGGCCAGGCGATCGTCGTGGGTGACGATCATGCCGCCCTCTCCGGTGGTGACCGGCCGGTTGACGAAGAAGCCGAACGTCGCCACGCGCCCGAAGCGCCCCACGTTGTCCGGCCCCATCTCTCCGCCGAGTCCCTCCGTGCCGTTCTCCAGCATGGGGATCTCCAGGCGGGAGCAGATGGAGCAGAGGGCCGGCAGTCCCCCGGGGTTGCCGAACGGCGCGCCCGCGAGCATGGCCCGCGTCTTCACCGTGCACGCCCGCTCCACCAGGGCGGGGTCGATGGTGAGCGTCCGCGGCTCCACGTCCACGAAGACCGGCCGCGCCCCCGCGTGCAGCACGCTGTGCACGCCGGCGGCGTACCCGAACGCGGGCAGCAGCACCTCGTCACCCGGGCCGATGCCCAGGGCCTTCAGCGAGATCTCCACCGCCAGCGCGCCGCTCGCGACGCCCACCGCGAAGGGGCGGCGCGTGCGTTCGGCGAAGAGCCGTTCGAACTCCAGCAGCCAGGGCCCCAGGATGAGGCGGCCGCTGCGGAGCACGTCCGAGACCGCGGCCACGTCCTCGTCCGTCAGTTCCGGCTTGTTGAGGGGGATGACGCCGGACATGGGAGCGTGGGGATGCATCAGGCGGGGGAGACGCGGGCGAGGGCGTCCTTCTGGCGGCGGATGGACTTCAGGTAGAGCCACGCGGCCTGGGCCTGGAGGGCGTCCTCCACGGCGCCGCCGCCGGAGGCCACCACCGCCAGCTGCGGCAGGAGCTCCTCCGGGAAGGATCCGGCCTTGGCCATGGTGATGAGGGCCATGGAGCCGAAGCGGCGGGAGAGCGTCTCCCGCACGGACGAGGCGATCGCTGCCGCCTCGGGCGTGCCCGCGTCCACGAGCGCCACCATGATCGCGTCGCGCGTGGGCATGGGCGTCTCCGCGGAGAGGAGGCGCTGCTTCAGTCCATCCGGATCAAGCGGGATGAGGGCCTGGGCGGCGCGGACCGCCAGCACCAGGACACCGTCCCGCGGGTCACGGGCGCCGGCCGAGAGGTCCAGCACATGGTTGAGCACCGTGGTGCCCTCTGCGCCGCCGCGGGCCGCCGCCTTGGCGATGGCCCACTCCGCGGCCGGACGGAGGCCGATGTCCACCAGCTTCGAGAGGGACTCCGCGAAGCGCTCCCCGGACTTGGCCGCCTTGCCCGCATCCGCGAGCCGCATCAGCTCCGGCTCCTCCGGCAGGGTGACCGCGTCGAAGTCCGCCACCTCCGCCTTGTCCGACACCACCAGGAGCAGCAGGCCGTAGCGCACCAGGTTGCTGCGGCTGCGGTCGCGGGAGACCTCGTCGCGCAGGGCCGCGAGTCCGGCGGGGGGATCCAGGTCCAGGACGCTCCCGATGAGTGCAGCGCGCACGTTCGGGTTCACCTCCCGGTCCGTCGCGATCCGCAGGAGCGGACCGGCGGCCGCGTTGAGGCGGTAGGCGCGGACCGCGGGCGTGACCAGCGACAGGATGGTGTCCCGCTGGGCGGGCGTCATCTGCATCAGTTCCTTGCTGAAGTCGTCCCAGGGCTGCGTCTCTCCCTGCTCGAGGAGGAGCAGGGCCCGCAGCGCCAGGAGTTCCGCCACCTTGGTGTCGCCCATGTCCGCCAGGGCGGAGGACTGCCAGCCCTTGGCGCCCTCCAGGCGCTGCAGCGTGGCCACCAGGAAGAGGCGGTCCTGCGGGAGGATCTCATCCTTCCAGAGCAGGATCTGGTTGATCTCCGTGGCCTTCAGCAGGTCCCGGCCGATGAGGGTCTTGATGACCTCCGAGCGGAGGGCCTTGTCCTTGATCTGCCGCAGGACGATGGGATCGAGCGATCCCTTGGGATCCGTCATGGCCAGGCCCAGCACCGCATCCGCCTGGAGGACCGGCTGGTCCTGGCGCTGCAGGAGCGTCTGGTAGAGCGGGCGCAGTTCCGGATCCCGCAGCTCTATGAGCGAGAGGAGCGCCGGCGTGCGTCCGCCTCCGGGCGGCGGCTTCACCGCGCGCTGGAGGGAGAGCACGCAGGCGTCGAACGGATCCGGCTTGGCATAGCGGTCCTGCGCGGCGGCGGTGGGCAGGGACGCCTGGAGTCCCCAGCAGACGATCGCCGTCAGCGCGCCACGGGCGAAGCGCATCATCGTCGCATGGTACCCGTTCAACCGCGGCCGCGAGCCAGCGCGTGGCGGAGGTGGCCCACCACTTCCCGGGCGGATGCGGGCCCTTCCGGGAGTTCCAGGAGCGTCGCGTCCGCTTCCAGGAGGAGACGGATGCGGCGATCCGCGGCGTGCGCGGAGGAGTGGGCCTCCCGGCCCAGCGCCCGGGCGATCTCCGGGAAGCTGAGCGTGGTGAGCTCGCGGGCCAGGTGGACCACGAGTCCCCGGGCCAGCACCACGCGCCGGTGGCGTCCGCCCGTCGCCAGCTCCTCCGCGGTCATGCCCAGGCGCGTGCAGACCTCGGAGACCACGTCGTTGAACCGGACCGGGCCCTGGGTGGCGCTGCGGCGCTCCTCGTGGAAGAGCCGCCGCACCAGCGACACCGGGAGCTCCGCGCCGCCGCCGCACTCCAGGGCGTGCAGGGCCGCGAGCTTGGCGAGGGCACCTTCGATCTCCCGGACGGACCCCACGCACTGGCACGCCACCGCGTCCGCAGCCTCCGGTCCCAGCACGAACCCGCGCCGCGCCGCCAGCCGCGCCGCCAGCATGGCCCGCGTGGCGCGGTCCGGCGCGTCCACGCGGAGCACGGTCCCGGCCATGAAGCGGCTCACCAGGGCCTGGCTGAAGCGCCGGATCTGGCGCGGGTGCTCGTCGGAGGCCAGCACCACGCGGCCCGTGAGGTCCAGCGC
Source organism: Phycisphaerales bacterium (assembly GCA_046350535.1). Taxonomy (GTDB): domain Bacteria; phylum Planctomycetota; class Phycisphaerae; order Phycisphaerales; family SM1A02; genus VGXK01. Next base: position 2,072,291 of record JAXMAG010000001.1, on the reverse strand, counting down.
GTCCAGGGTGTGCGTGAACTCGGACTGCGTCGCGGTCTTGTTGGCCAGGAAGTGGACGTCGTCGATCGCCAGCAGGTCCAGGCGGCGCATGCGGGCGCGGAAGGCGTCGATCTGGCCGGCGCGGACGCTCGCGATGTACTCGTTCGTGAACTGCTCCCCGGTGGTGTAGCGGATGTGCTCCCGCGGGAAGAGCTGCCGGCGGCGCTGGCAGAGGCCCTGGAGGAGGTGCGTCTTGCCGAGGCCGCAGCCGCCGTGCACGAACAGGTTGGCCACTTCCGCGCGGGGCGAGGAGGCGACGCGGCACGCCGCGTCCCACGCCACGCGGTTGCCGTCGCCCACCACGAAGTCCTCGAGCGTGCGCCACGCGGGACGGCGGGCCGGCGCAGCGTCCGTGTCTGCGCCGGGCCCCGCCGTGAGCCGGGCCGGCGGCGTCATGCCACCGGCGTGCCTGAGTCGGGCCCGTGCCCGGGCGGCGTCGTCGTCGTCGCCGCGCGGAGCGTCAGAGGGTCCTCCGCCCACCCGGAAGGAGACGCGCGCTGCTTCGCCCAGTGCGGCGCGGGCCGCCGACTCGAGTTCTCCCCGGAAGTTCCGACCGATCCAGTCCGCCACGAACTGCGAGGCGGCCTCCACCTCCACCTGCCCGTCGCGCACCCGCAGGCTGGTCCCCTGGTCGAACCACATGCCCCATCGATGCTCCCCCAACCGCTCCCTGAGGCGGCCGCTGATGGCCGCTTCCGCCTGGTCCGGTGGTGTCGATTCCTGCACGGTCGGGGAACCGTCGTGTTGCATCAGGAAGCCTCTCCGGCAACGGCGCGGGCCGTGCCACAGCCGCGGCGGCATGCGCCGGCGGCTCCGGTGGAGTCGAGTTGAAGAGCCCTCAGTGGCGGAGGGGATCCACCCACGAACGGGGCCGCGGTCCTCAAGGTCGCCCGGAGGCGACCCGCGGGGTCCTGCGGCGGAACCCGCCACCCGTCCCTGGGTGGCGGGCGGAAGATAGTGCCGCGCACGCGGCGGACAAGGGGGTGCGCGCGCGCCGCACGCGCAGCCGGTGCGCGAACCTTGGTGAACGCGAGGCTTGCGCCGCGCAAAAAAAGTTCTCCACCGCTGCGAGCTCTTCATGTGCCCAGCATGTGGACAAGTGGGCGCCGTGGAACGAGGCGGTCATTCAGGGCGCTGGAGGGGATGGATGTACGCACGACGTCGCAGCGTCCTGCGGAATCCCGCGGCTTCGTAGAGCCGAAGCGCCGGCGCGTTCTGATCATCCACCGCCAGCACCATGCGCGGCTCCTCACGGCCGGCCGCCAGTCGGAAGGCCCGCTCCAGGAGGAGCCGGCCCAGGCCGCGGCCGCGGGCGCCGCGAGCGAGTCCCAGGTACGAGAGCTCCACGCATCCGGCCTGCGGCGTGGCGTTGAGGAGGAGCACGCCGGCGGGCCGGCCGTCGATGCGGAGGATGGTCCAGAGCGATGGATCGAACCGGCCGCCGCGCATGTGGCCGTCCAGGACGTCCTCGCCGCTGCGGAGGCCGGTGAGGCCGGGGCAGTCCAGCGTGTCCTCGTAGGTGGCCTGGAGGAGTTCCAGGAGGACCTGCCGCTCCGAGGGATCCCAGGGATCCATCCGGGCGCCAGGGGGCGCTGGGGGCTGCGGGGGCCGGATGCGGGGCACGGCCCGCTCCAGGTAGCTCAGCTCCGCGAGGTGCTGGAAGCCCGCCTGCTCCAGGGCCGCGGACTCCAGCTCCAGGCGCGGGTCCACCAGGGCCTGCACCAGGGCAAGCTCCAGGCTGGCGGCATCCTGCAGGGTGCCTCGGAGGGCCGCGGCGGCCAGTCTGGCCGTCTCCTCGTCCCGAGGCGTGGAGAAGAGCACCATGGCGGTCCGGCCCGGGTTCAGGGAGAGCATGGCCACGGCCTCCATCCCCTCCGGAGAGAAGGCGGCCCAGAGCCATTCGAGCGGCAGCGAGTGCTCCCGGGCGTAATCCAGGAAGCGCCGCGCCTGCCCGGCCGCGCCGCCCAGGAGGACCCGGATGGCAAGGGCCCGCTCCTCGGGTCGGACCCGGCGGACCTCGACCGGCTCCGCCGGGGAGCCCCCGATTGTGGGATGAATCGCGGTCACCGCCGTCAGCGTAGCAGCCCATGTCGGCGCCCCTGCGGTCTCCCGCTATAGTGCCGCAGGAATGAGCATCCGTCCGCAGATCCGCCTCGGAACCGTGCTGTCGGCGTTCGCACTCCTTGCCGCGGGCGCGGCCATGGCCGCCTCCGGCGCGCAGGACGCCAGTGGTGGTGACGCGCCCGCCACGCCCAGCTCCGCCAGCCAGGCCACGCCGGTCACCGGCGGCTCCGCCCTCAAGGGCCCCCGGCCGCGACTCGGGTGGGAGCTGGACATCACGCCGGGACCGATGCGGCTCTTCGTGGATCCCGCGGATGGGCGCCCGTACTGGTACTTCACCTACAAGGCCGAGAACAACTCCGGCCGTGATCTCCGCTTCGCGCCGAAGCTGGAGCTGGTGGACGAGGAGGGGCGGATCACCGTCTCCGGCCACGGCGTCCCCAGCGACGTGACCCGCAAGCTGATGACGCTCCTCAACAATCCGCTGCTCGAGGATCAGAACCAGATCCTGGGGGACATCCTCCAGGGCGAGCAGCACGCCCGCGAGGGGATCGTGGTCTTCCCGGCGCAGCACATCGAGAGCAACGAGCTGTTCCTCTACGTGAGCGGCATCTCCAGCGAGCGTCAGCGGGTGACGGACGTCAACGGCGGCCCGGTGATCCTCCGGCGGCAGTTCCGGGTGGCCTACCAGGTGCCGGGGAACGCCACGGCCCGCGGCAGCGAACCGCTGCCCCTGCTGGATGAGGGCAAGGAGCCCAACCCCCGCTGGATCCTCCGCTGACCCCCTTGGCCGGGCGTGGGGCTCCTGCTACACTGGCCGACCCGCCTCGGACAGGGCGGCCGGACTCTCTGGAGCATTCGCCGTGGCACACAAGAAGGGACAGGGCTCGACTCAGAACGGACGCGACTCGAACCCGCAGTACCGCGGCGTGCGTCTCTATGGCGGCCAGGCGGCCAAGGCCGGCTCCATCATCCTCACCCAGTGCGGCACCCGCTGGAAGCCCGGCTTCATGGTGAACACGGGGAAGGACTACTCCCTCATGGCGGCCGTCGACGGCACCGTGCGCTTCCGCGGCCGCACCGTGGACGTGATCCCGTCGGACCCCAAGGCTCCGCGCCTGGCCCGCGACACGGCCCGCTGAGCGGCTGAGCTCCGCTCGGGAGAGGTGGTCGGCACATGTTCGTCGACCGCGCCACAGTCAAGATCCGGTCCGGCAAGGGAGGGGACGGCTGTTCCCACCTGCGCCGCGAGAAGTTCATGCCCAAGGGGGGACCCGACGGCGGCAACGGCGGCCGCGGCGGGGACGTGGTGCTGGTGGCGGATCCGCACCTGGACACGCTGATCGAGTTCCGGTACCGCGGCCACTTCTTCGCCGAGGACGGCGAGAAGGGGCAGGGCAAGAGCTGCGCCGGTCGCGACGGCGCGGACATCCTGGTCCCGCTGCCGCTGGGCTCCCTGGTCTACGACCACGAGAGCGGCGAATTCCTGGTGGACATGGCGGAGCCGGGGCAGCGCTTCGTGGCCGCGCCGGGTGGCCGCGGGGGCATGGGGAACGAACACTTCAAGACCTCCACGCGGCAGACGCCGCTCGAGGCGACCCTGGGCGAGCCGGCCGTGGAGCGGACGCTGCGGTTCGAGCTGAAACTGATTGCCGACGTGGGCCTGGTGGGGCTTCCCAACGCCGGGAAGAGCACGCTCCTGGGAGCGGTGAGCCGCGCGAACGCGAAGGTGGGGGACTACCCGTTCACCACGCTCTCGCCGCAGCTCGGGATCGCGGAGCTGCCGGGAGATCGGCGCCTGGTGGTGGCGGACCTGCCCGGGCTGATCGAAGGGGCCGCGGAAGGCGCCGGCCTGGGGCACGACTTCCTGCGGCACGTGGAGCGCACGCGGGTGATCGTCCACCTGGTGGACGTGGCGCCGCTGGATGGCGGCGACCCGGTGCGGGCATGGGAGACCATCCGGGGCGAGCTGGAGGCCTTCTCCCCGGAGCTGGCCCGCAAGCCGGAGCTGGTGGTGTTCAACAAGATCGATCTGGTGCCGCAGGCGGAGCGGAAGGAGCGGGTCTCCGGCCTCGCGGCCGCGATGCGCCTGGCGCGGCCGCCATGCGTGATCAGCGGCGCCACTCGCGAGGGCGTGCCGGCGATGCTGGACGCCGCGTGGACACTGGCCCAGGACCGCGAGGTGGTCCGCTGGAACGTCGGGCCTGGCGGGCAAGCCGTTCGCAGCGGGCGATGAACTCCAGGAGCGGGGCGGCGAAGTCATCCGCCAGCTCCGCGCCGACCACGTCCGGCGCAAGCGCGGCGCAGCCCTCCAGGCGCACCATCCTGCCGCCGCCGTCCGCGGCGATCTCCGGGAAGAACTTCACCTCGCGCTCGCCCTCGCGCCGCGTGCACACCGAGAAGGTTCGAACGCCGGCGGCGCGGGCCTTGGCGGCCATCTCGCGGCATGCGGTGCCGGTGCCGCTGTGCGGCGGACCATCCCCCACCAGGATGACGGCGCCGCGCCGCTCCGGGAGCCACTGCAGGGATCGATAGGTGGCCTCGAGTCCGGCGGAGACGCTCTCCGGCGCGGAGCCGCCGCGCTCCGCCACCAGCTGCCAGAGGGCCCGGCGCCAGCTCGCGGCATCCTCGGTGAATTGGGAGACGCGGGTCTCGTATTCGCTGCGCCGGTCGCGGTAGCTCACCACCGCCACGCGCGATCCGGGGGCCAGGTAGCCCACGCCCCGCCCCAGGCCGTCGAGCGCCTCCTGGGCCATCCCCATCTCCGCCCACATGCTGGAGGTGCTGTCCACGCAGAAGGCCACGTCCATCGGGCGGCCGCCCGCGCTCCGGAGCGCCGCCGCCAGGCGCGCGAACGCCGCGTTGTCCATCTCCGAAAGCGCCCGCACCGCGGGCAGCGGCTCCGCCCGCAGCGTCCGCTCCCGCGGCGAGCGCCGCCACCACTCCTGCCAGTCCCCCTCGCGGTAGCCGGGCCGCGTCCCCAGGAGGACCGCCAGCCGCGAGCCCAGTGCGCCCGCGTCCGCGCGATCCAACCGCATGATGGCCCGCCCCAGCTGCTCCTGCGCCGTGCGCCGCACGGCGCCCTCCGGAAGCCACGCCGCCATCTCCGCGCCCATGAGGATCGTGGCCGGATCCTGGGCCTCCAGGAGCGCCTCCACCGCCGCGTCCACCGCCAGCGGATCCGGCGTGCCCCCCGCCATGAGCGCAGCCCGCAGCACGCGCCGATCCGGATCCCGCAGGATGGACGATGGAAGCGGGGGCGTGCCGCGGCGCACCATGGCCGCCACCGCGAAGGCCCGCACCCGCGCGTCCGCGTCGCGAGAGAGGGCCTCCAGCATGGCGCCCGCCCGAGGATGCCCGGAGGACTCGAGGCGCGTGGCGGCCATGGCGCGGGCGCTCCAGGCCGGTGCCGCGGCGAGTCCGAACGTGGGGTCGTGCGGCGTGTCCTGGACCGTGGGCGGCGGTGCGGCCGGCGCCGGCGGGGGCGGGTCCGCACTCACGCGGAGCGCGAGCAGCAGCACGCCCGGGAGGCAGAGGGAACGGCGGAGGAGCACGCCGTCAGCGTACGCCGCGGGGCCGCGGGGGCGGCGCGCTCTTCCGACGGAGGCCGGGATCCGCCTCCGGTGCCCCGTCGGCGCGTAGCATGGCGCGGATGGCCGCCCCAGGGAGGAGCGATGCGAACGACCCACCGGGCGCCGCCGCGCCGGTGACGGCGCCGGACGCCGGCGGCCGGGCCGCGCCGGGCACCCGTTCGCTGCGGCGCTGGGCGCTCCGGGCCCTGGCCGCGTGCCTGGTGATCACGCTCTTCTCCTACGGGTACCTGGCGGTGCGCTTCTGGTGGCATCGGGTGAAGGTGACCACCGACTATCGAGCCGTCGTGGACGCATGGGAGCCGGAGGTGCCGGAGGCGGAGCGGGCGTGGCCGGCGCTGCGATCCATCCTGCGAAGGACGAGCGACGAACCGAGCGGCGACGCCGGCTTCCTCCTCCTGGATGGGCGGGAGGCCTGGCGGCCGGGGAGCACGGCGTGGAAGGACACGCAGCGGGCGCTCGACCGCTTCTCAGCCGATCTGGCGGAGTTGAGGGCCGCGACGCAGCGGCCGACGCTGGGCATCCGCCTGGCCAAGCCGGATCCGGCGGATGCGCCGCCGGTGATCCCGGGAACACCGCCCAGCGTGCCGGACGAGTGGGCTGACTGCCTGCTCATGGTCCGCCTCCCGTACCTGGCCGCAGCGCGGCAGGCGGCACGCTGGGCACTCGCCGACGCGGTGCACGCCCTGCATCGCGGGGACGAAGCCACCTTCGAAGCGGATGTGGCGGCGGCGCTCGATCTGGCGCGGCTGGTGCGACGCCCGCCCACGCTCATCTCGCAGCTGGTGGGGACCGCCATCCTGGCCGCCACGCTGAACTGCATCCAGGGCGCCGTCGCGGGCCCGGCCGGGGAGATCTCGCCCGCGCTCGCGTCCCGGCTGATCACCCGGCTGCAGGCCCTCCCGGACGAGTGGTTCGAGATGAACCTGGAGCTGGAGCGCCTCTCCCTGGCGGACGCGCGTCAGCGTCTGTTCACGGACGACGGCGCCGGCGACGGTCTTCTGGCCGCGTGGGATCCCTTCTTCTTCGGGCTGACCACGGCGGGTGCCCCGCCGACGCCGCCCACCGGCGCGGCTGCCGCGGTGGGGCGTGCGGCGAAGGCCCTGGCGTGGCCGGTCGCGGCCGCCGCGTTCCACTCCCGCGCGGAGCATGCCGCCATGGTGGACGACTACTTCGCCTGGCTCGAGCGCCGGAACGCCCGGCCCCTCTCGCAGCGGAGCGATGGGACGCGGGGGCCCGTGGAGGTCATGATGAGCTCCACGTGGAGGTGGCGCTGGTACCCCACGCTCCTGCTGCTGCCCGCGCTCGAGCGGGCGGCGGACAGCGGCGCCATGGCCAAGGCGGACCGGGATGCCACGGTGTGGCTGCTGGCCGCGGCGCAGGTCCGGAAGGCCACCGGCGCGTGGCCCGCCTCGCTCTCACCGCTGCCTGGGCCTGACGGTCGGGAGCTGCCGCCACCAGTGGACCCATGGACCGGTGAGCCGTACCAGTGGCGCGTGCTGCGCGGCCACCCGTTCCTGTGGCGGCAGTTGACGAGGGGTGCGGCGCATCCACTCGGAGCGCTCCTCTCGGCCGCTGCGGAGGGCCGCGCGCCCGCCAGAGAGGACCTGGAGAACGTGATGGACGGCGCGGGTGTGGTCTTCCCGCGCGTCCCGCCGGATCCCGAGTCCATCACGGGCGAGTGAGCGGTCAGGGGCGCTCGAACCTCCAACCGCGGGGTCAGTCGCGGTGGAGCTCGCGCAGGCGCGGGCTGAGCCGCAGGAGGAGGTGCACGCGTTCGAACTCATGGACCCAGTCCGCGAGCGTGGCCTCGATCTCCTCCGGTGGCACCGGCGCGCCCGGCAGCGGGCAGCTGGCGCCCAGCTTGCGGGCGGCCATCGCCCGGTAGCGGGTCAGCGTCCGGTCTCCCATGAGGTGCACGAACTCGAAGTCCTCCGCCATCCAGATGACGGTGGGAACACGCATCCCGCCGCAGATGCGGATCTGCTCCGCCAGCTCAAGGTGGGCGTCCCGGTCCACCCAGCGCATGTCGATGCGCTCCGGGTTGGCGTCCGCGATGGCCGCCAGCATGGGACCCTGCGCGGAGCAGTCTCCGCACCAGATGCCGCTCACCACCAGCACCCGCATGGTGCGGGTGAAGCCGTGGAGGAGCAGGGCATGGGCGGTGGAGATGCGAACCTGGCCGGCCTGGGTCCGCCAGGCGCCGGCCCTGCCGGGGTCCGAGGCCAGGTAGTCCGCGTAGGTGTGGCCCTGCTCGAAATGGCGACGGAGGAGCGCTGCGTTCATGGTGCGTTCCGGGGTGCGGGGGTGGGGGCGGGTCCGGGAGCGGGGGCGGGGGCGGGGGCGGGGTGGAGCAGGCCCCTCAGGCGCCGCAGCTCGTCGAACGCCGCCAGCGGCGTGAGGCGATCCAGGTCGAGCGCCGCCAGGGCGTCCACCGCGGGGTGGGAGAGGTACTCGGTGAAGAGGGAGAGCTGGGCGCCGTTGCCGGCGCTGCTCGCCGCACCGCCCGGGGCCGCGAGCGCCGCGGCGCCGGCCGGGGGCGCGTGCTGCACCGAGAGCTGTTCGAGGAGCGACTGGGCCCGCGAGACCACCTCCGGCGGGAGCCCTGCGAGCCGGGCCACGTGGATGCCGTAGCTGCGGTCCGTGCGGCCGGGAACGATGCGGTGCAGGAAGATGATCTGGTCGCCCCATTCGCGCACGGAGACGTGGAGGTTGGCGACGCCGGCCATCTGGTCCGCCAGTCCCGTGAGCTCGTGGTAGTGGGTGGCGAAGAGCGTGCGGACCTTGCCCAGCGCCAGCCGCTCCGCGATGGCCCACGCCAGGCTGAGTCCGTCCAGCGTGCTGGTGCCGCGGCCCACCTCGTCCAGGATGACCAGGCTCCGCGCGGTGGCGTGGTGGAGGATGGCCGCGGTCTCCGTCATCTCCACCATGAAGGTGCTCTGGCCGGCGTGCAGCTCATCCGCGCTCCCGATGCGGGTGAGGATGCGGTCCGTGAGCCCCACCACCGCGTGCTCCGCGGGGACGAAGCTGCCGGCGTGCGCCAGGAGCGTCACCAGGGCCGCCTGCCGGATGAAGGTGCTCTTGCCGGCCATGTTGGGACCGGTGATGAGGGCCAGCGCCGCGGGCTGGTCGGCGGTGGCCAGCAGGCAGTCGTTGGGCACCAGTCGGGATTCCAGGAGCGGCTCCAGGACCGGGTGGCGGCCCTGCCGGATGCGGAGTTCCGGCGTCTCCACCATCTCCGGCGCGGTCCAGCGCCGCCGCGCCGCGGTGGCGGCCAGGGCCGCGGCCGCGTCCAGCGCCGCCATCGCATCCGCGAACGCGGCCAGCACGCCCGCGCGCTCCGCGATGCGCCGGCAGAGGTCGTCGAAGAGCGCCTTCTCGCGTTCGATCCCCCGGCTCTCCGCGGAGAGGACGCGGTCTCCGAACGTGCGCAGCTCCGGCGTCACGTAGCGCTCCGCCCCCTTGAGGGTCTGCGTGCGGGTGAAGTCCGCGGGGATGCCCGCGCTGCGGGCGTGCGAGACTTCAATGTAGTAGCCGAAGACGCGGTTGAAGCCCACCTTGAGGGAGGCGATGCCGGTCCGCTCCACCAGGCTCCGCTGGTACTCCGCGAGCCACGCGCCCGCGTCGCGCTGGAGGCTGCGGCACTCGTCCAGCTCGCGGTCGGCGCCGTCCCGGAAGAGGCCGCCTTCCCGCATGTGTGCGGGCGGCGCCTCCGCGCAGCGGGCCGCGATCTCCACCGCCAGCGGCGTCAGCGACGCCTCCGCCCCGCGCAGCACCGCGTGCAGCGGCGCGAACGCGGGCCGCGCCTCCAGCAGGTTGGCGGCACGTTCGCACGCCGCGACGCTGCGCCCGAGCGCCACCGCGTCCCTCGGCGTGGCCCGCCCCAGGGCCGCGCGGGCGGCGATGCGCGGCACGTCCTGCACGGACTCCAGCTCGCCGCGGGCGCGGAGAAGGAGCGCCTCATCCTCCACCAGCGCGGCCACCTGGCGCTGGCGGGCGCGGATGGCGGCGAGCTCCGCCAGCGGCCACGCCAGCCATTGCCGCAGGAGCCGCCGACCCATCGGCGTGCGCGGGGACTCGATGGCCGCCAGGAGCGAGCCCTCCCGCCCGCCGCTCCGCAGCGTTCGCTCCACCTCCAGGCTGCGGAGACTGGTGGCGTCGATGATGAGGTGCCGTCCCGGGTGCCGGATCTGCGGCGGCCGCAGGTGGGCCAGCCGGGCCGCGGCGCCCTCCGGGATGGACTCCCGCAGGAATGCCAGGAGCGATCCGCACGCGGCCACCTCCACGCTCCCGGCCTCCAGCCCGAACCCCGCAAGCGTGGCCACGCCGAAGTGGGACTGGAGCGCCTCCGCCGCATCCGCGGCCCGGAAGTGCCACGCCGGGCGGACGCTCACCGCCATGGCGGCGGTGTCCGCGGCGCGGGGCGGCGCGTGCGCCTCCTCCGCCACCAGGAGTTCCGCGGGGGCCAGGCGGGCCAGTTCGTCCGCCACGTCCGCGGCGGCGCAGGCCACCACGGTGAACTCGCCGGTCGAGAGCTCCGCAGCCGCGATCGCCGCCCGCGGACCGGCGAGCGCGAGCGCCGCGGTGAGGTTCTGCGACCCCGCCTCCAGGAGCGATTCGTCCACCAGCGTCCCCGGCGTGAGCACGCGGGTGACCGCCCGCTCCACCACGCCCTTCGCGTCGCGCGGGTCCTGGATCTGTTCGCACACGGCCACCCGGAAGCCCTGGGCGATCAGCCGCTGCAGATAGCCCTCCACCGCGTGGAACGGCACGCCCGCCATCGGCACGCCCTTGGTCCGCTCCGTGAGCGTGATCCCCAGGGCCTTGTGGGCGGTGACCGCGTCCTCGTCGAAGAGTTCGTAGAAGTCCCCCATCCGGAAGAGCAGGAGGCACCCCGGGTGCTGCGAACGGAAGCGGTAGTACTGCCGCATGGCCGGCGTGTCCCGCCCTGGTGGCGGCTGTCCGGTTGCGGCGGTGGCGCTCACGCGCCGGAGTGTATGGGGAGGGGTCCCCGGGCCACGAACGGCCTGGAAACGAAGGCGGGCGCGCCGCGAACGGCGCGCCCGCAAGTGGAGTGGATGAGGATCGAACTCACAACCTCCTGAATGCGATTCAGGCGCTCTCCCAATTGAGCTACCACCCCATGGGAGTCAGGACGGGGAGTGTAGCCGCCACCCCGGCCCCCCTCAACCCCTTCAAGGCCCGGCGGGCGCCATGGCACCCGTCGGAAGCGGCTACGCTTGCCCGCCTTGCGAACGGAACTCCTGGCCCTGTACGCGGCGGCCATCGTGGGAGCCTCCCTCCTGGGGGGCGTGCTTCCCATGCTGGTGCGCTTCACCCACCGGCGGCTCCAGGTGGCGCTCAGTTTCGTGGCCGGCGTGATGCTGGGGGTGGCGCTCTTCCATCTGCTGCCGCACGCGGTGCTGGAGTCTCTCCACCACGGGGACGCGGGCGCGTTCGGTCACGGCGACTTCGATCGGATCACGCTGGCCACGGTGGCGGGCTTCCTGGTGATGTTCCTGGTGGAGCGCTTCCTGCCGTTCCACTCGCATGAGCCCGCGCCCGAGGCCGGCGGTGCCGCGGGGCACGGCGATCACTGCGATCACGCCGGCCACGGGCACCACCACGGGCACGGCGCGGAGCATTCGCGGGCCAGGCCGCACCGCCACGGCGCGGGCGGCGGCGTCTCGCCGATGGCCTGGGTGGGCGCCGCAGTGGGCATGGGGATCCACGCGCTCCTGGAGGGCGTGGCGCTCGCGGCCAGCGTGGCCCTGGGTGACGGCGCGTGGGCCGGCTTCGGCACCTTCCTGGTGATCCTCCTCCACAAGCCCTTCGACTCCATGACCGTCGCGACGCTCTTCCACCTCGGCGGGCCGCGGCGGCGCCTGGCGGTGCACCTCCTGAACGCGGGGTTCGCGCTCCTGGTCCCGTTGGGTGCGATCCTCTTCCTGGCCGGACCCCTCGCCGGCGGATCGCCGCAGATCCTGGTGCTCGCGCTCGCCTTCTCCGCCGGCACCTTCCTGTGCATCTCCACCAGCGACCTCCTCCCGGAGCTCCAGTTCCACCGGCATGACCGGCTGGCCCTCTCCGCGTCGCTCATCGCGGGCCTCGCGATCGCGTTCGGCATCGGGCTCCTGGAGGGCGCCTCCCATGACCACCATCACGGCCCAGGCCCCGGCGAGCCCGCGGCCGGCGGCGTCCAGCAGGGGAGTGGCGGGGCCGCGGCGCACGATCACGCCCACGACCACGACCACGACCACGCGCACGACCACGATCACGACCACGATCACGACCACCCCTGAGGCCCTATCCTCCGGGCATGAAGGCTGAGCGACTCCTTGCCGAGCTGAACCGCCTCCGCAACGACCTCTCGAAGGACCCCCGGGACCTGGAGTGGTTCACGCTCCACCACGTCTTCTGCTTCGTGAGCTACCGGATGGGGGAGCTCCAGCGCTACCTCGACCAGGCCGTGAAGCCCGGCGAGGAGCCGGAGGACTGAGCGGGCGTTCACCGCTATCATCGACGCCCCCCGCAGCCAGCCCGCGGCCGGGGGTGCGCCATGTCCGACTCCCGCCCAGACTATCGCTCCACGCTGAACCTCCCCAAGACGGACTTCGCCATGAAGGCCAACCTGGCCCAGGCGGAGCCCGCCTCCGTCAAGCGCTGGAAGGAGGAGGGGCTCTACGCCCGCGCGATGGCGGCGCGGGAGGGGGCGGCGCCGTTCGTCTTCCATGACGGCCCGCCGTATGCGAGCGGGCCGCTCCACATCGGCCACCTCCTGAACAAGGGCCTGAAGGACCTGGTGGTGCGCAGCCGTCTCCTGGAGGGTCAGCGCTGCCGCTTCGTCCCCGGATGGGATTGCCACGGCCTCCCGATCGAGCACAAGGTGATGACGGACCTGGTGGCCTCCGGGAAGGCCGCCAAGCTGGACACGCTGACGGACGACCAGCGGCGCATGGCCATCCGGCGCGAATGCGCCCGCGCGGCCGAGAAGTTCGTGGCCATGCAGGCCGCGGACTGCCGCCGGATCCTCACGCTTGCGGACTACGAGCATCCCTATCTCACCACGCAGCCGGAGTTCGAGGCCGCGGCGCTCGAGCTCTTCGCGACGCTGGTGGAGAAGGGCCTGGTCTATCGCGATCTCAAGCCGGTGCACTGGTCCATCGCCAACCGCACGGCCCTGGCCGAGGCGGAGCTGGAGTACAAGGACCGGCAGGATCCCTCGGTGTTCGTGGACTTCGAGGCCGTGGACCGGGAGGCGGTGGCGCGGGCGTTCGGCACGGAGCTGGACGCCACGCCCAGCTTCATGATCTGGACCACCACGCCCTGGACGCTGCCGGCCAACCTGGCCATCGCGGTGCACGAACGCTTCCGCTACGCGCTGGTCCGCATGGACGGCGCGGAGACCGTGGTGGCGTCGGAGCTCGTGGATGCGGTGGCCCGCGCCGCCGGCTGCGAGACGGTGGAGCGGCTGGCGGAAGCGGAGGGCGCGGCCCTGGTGGGGCTCCAGTACCGCCATCCCTTCATGGATCGCACCGGCCGGGTGGTGGCGGCGGAGTACGTCACGCTCACGGACGGCACCGGGCTGGTGCACACCGCGCCCGGCCATGGCGAGGAGGACTACCGCACCGGCCTGCGGGAGAAGCTGCCCATCTACTGCCCGGTCCGGGACGACGGGACCTACGACGACAGCGTGCCGGAGTGGCTCCGCGGCCAGAGCGTCTGGGACGCGAACGGCCTGGTGGTGGAGCGCCTCCGCGGCAGCGGCCACCTGGTCCACGAGCAGCCCATCACCCACAGCTACCCGCACGACTGGCGGAGCAAGACGCCGGTGATCTTCCGGGCCACGGAGCAGTGGTTCATCGGCGTGGATCGCGCGGTGGACGGCGGCGGCTCCCTCCGCGAACGGGCCCTGGAGGCCACCGCCTCCGGCGTGCGCTTCGTGCCGGAGTGGGGCCGCAACCGCATGCGCGGCATGCTCGAGAGCCGCCCGGACTGGTGCATCAGCCGGCAGCGGGCGTGGGGGCTCCCGATTCCCGCGTTCGCGCTCCCGGACGGACGCGTCCTCATGACTCCCGCGTCGATCCGCGCGGTGGCCGCGGTGGTGCGCCGCAAGGGTTCGGACGCCTGGTTCATGGAGCCGCCCGCGGCGCTCCTGGAGGGCTGGAACCCCGCGTCGGATGCCGCGGCGCCGGAGGGCGTGCGCGTGGAGGCGCTCGTGAAGCTCCACGACATCTTCGACGTCTGGTTCGAATCCGGCTCCACGTGGCATGCGGTGATGCGCACCCGCGAGCTCGGCTACCCCTGCGACCTCTACCTGGAGGGCAGCGACCAGCACCGCGGCTGGTTCCAGTCCAGCCTGCTGCCTGCGCTCGGCGCCACCGGCGTCGCGCCCTTCCGGACGCTGGTGACCCACGGCTTCATCGTCGACAAGGACGGCCGCAAGATGAGCAAGTCCGAGGGCAACGCCATCGAGCTGGAGACGCTCCTCAAGGAGTTCGGGGCGGACGTGGCCCGCTGGTGGGTGGGTTCCATCAGCTACGACGCGGACATCAAGGCGGACATGGAGTTCTTCCGCCGCGCCGGGGACGCGTACCGCAAGATCCGCAACACGCTCCGCTTCCTGCTTTCGAACCTCGGCGACGTCAAGGGCGGCGCATCGGCGCTGCCGGCGCTCGCGGAGGTGCCGCCGACGTCGCTCGACGGCTGGGCCCTGGGGGAGCTGTCGCGCCTGGAGGCGCAGGTCCGGCGGGCGATGCTCGACTTCGACTTCCGCAGCGCCAGCCTGGCTCTCTACGACTTCTGCAACGACACGCTCTCCGGCGTCTACTGCGCCGCCGTGAAGGACCGCCTCTACTGCGACCGCTCGGACTCGCCGCGGCGGCGGCGCACGCAGCGGGTGATGTGGGAGTGCGTGGAGGTGCTCTGCCGGCTGCTGGGGCCGTTCGTGCCCCACACCGCCAACGAGGCGTACGCCTCCCTCCTGGGGGACCCGGCGGCCCGCCTGGAGCTGCAGACGCACCGCGGCCTCAACGCCACGGCGGACGAACGCTGGTCGCAGGTGATGGCGGCCCGCGAGCCGGTCCTGAAGGCCCTGGAGGAGGCGAAGGGGCGTGGCGTGGAGAACCCGCTGGACGCGGGTGTGCGGCTTCCGGATCCGGACGGCGCCCTGACGGCGATGCAGCCGGAGCTGGCCGACCTCTTCGGCGTGAGCCGCGTGGAGCTGGTGGCCGGGGCCGCCGCGGGCGCCGCGGTGGAGATCCTGGATCTGCGCGATCAGCCCCGCTGCGACCGCAGCTGGAAGCGGGACGGCACCGTCCGCACCCGCTCGGACGGCGGCATGCTCTCCGACCGGGACGCCGCCGCCCTCGGTCTCACCTGAACACCCGCGGCCCCTCGCGGCCGCCTGGAGCCTGCGTCCCATGATCACCTTCGATGACTTTGCCAAGCTGGACCTCCGCGTGGCCACCGTGCGCAGCGCGGAGGCCCATCCGAACGCCGACAAGCTCCTGAAGCTGCGCCTGGATGACGGCACGCCGGAGGGGCGTCAGGTGTGCGCGGGGATCCGGGCGTGGTACGACCCGGCGACGCTGGTGGGGCGGCAGGTGATCATCGTGGCCAATCTGGAGCCGCGGCAGCTCCGCGGCGAGATCAGCCAGGGGATGGTGCTCGCGGCGAGCGACCTCAGGGAGGACGCGACGGCCGCGGCTGCGGCTGCGGCGCCGGTTCCCGCGCCCTCCGGCGGCGGGGCCGCACCCGCGGCCGCACCCGCGGCGAAACCCGGCCCGCAGGAGCGGGACGTGGTGCTGCTCGCCCTGGACCGGCCGGTGAAGCCGGGCTCCAAGGTGAGCTGATTCGGTCCCCAGACGATCTCCGCGCGCTCTCCGGCGCGTGTTCGGTTGCGCCATCCCGGGCCGCCGGAGAGACCGCCCTCCCCGGCAACGAGGACGCACGCGCGACCTCGAATTCAACCGCGGTGCCCGCAGCTGGCTCGATCGCCTCATCCGCAGGGAGCGCAGCGTCGACCAGCGGGACCGCGACCGCTCCGTAGGCTGGAAGCGGGTTCAACATGCATCATGCGCAACGTTGCGCCATCGCCGGATTCGCGATCTGCGGAGGGCCGAGGAAAGGGGTCTCCATTGGCCAAGAACGGCTGGGAGCTCAAGGACGAGCATTGGGCGAGAATCGAGCCGCTCCTGCCCAAGCCGAAGGCGGACAGGAGCCGGACACGCAGGGGCTGGTACCATGCGCACACTCCCTCAAGGGGTGGACCGATGAGAGCGACCCCGTCAGAACACGGGCTTCGCCGGACGGACGCGTTAAGACTCCGAGACACAGCGTGAGCTCCCGCCGTGGCCCACCCCTCGAAAACGCTCCGCAGAAAGCAAGAACGCGCCCTCGTGGAGGACGCGTCTCTCGTGCACTTTGCGAGGGCAGCTGTTCGCAACCGCTCTCAAAGTAGAGGGGTCGTGATACCTCACGAAACCTCTCACGGGCGTTCCATCTTAGCCCCAACCCGAGGGATCGTGACCGTGGGGTGGGGATCGGCCCAGACGTGCTGACCGGGGGCAGATGGAATGCCGAGCCGGGCGCAGGTATCCTTCCGGGTCGTGCTCGCCCCCTCCAGCCCACTCAGGCTCATCGTCACCATCCTCTTGATGGCGTCGATGCCGCTGTGTTGCTGCACCTTCCGGTCGTTGGGGAAGTGCTGTTCCACGCTGGGCGCGCGTGACGCACTAGCCGAAGCGCATGCCGACCTGGACGGGCCGGAGGACGAACACGCCCACTGCCACGGCGGTCATGAACGCACCGACGCGCCACCCGGCACCGACCCGAGCGGACCGGGCCACGACGACGGCAACAAGTGCGCCTGTGGCAAGAGCCTGACGAAGATGGGCGTCGTCGGGAAGCCCGTCGTCGAGATCCCTGCGCCGGCGCTCGTCGCACTCCTGCCCCTCCCGAGCATGCCCTCGGTTGACGAGGTGCCGTCGCAGCTCGCACGGATTTCGGCCGCGCGGCCTCCTCTGCCTCCGGCGACGTCACTGCTGCGCCAGCACTGCGCGCTGACCGTGTGACGACCCATCGCGGCGGACTCGACCACGGCGTCGAACGGGCGTAGCTCGCCTGCTCGCGCGTCGACTGTCGCGTTCGCCGCGATCCGTTGCGCGTCGCCTTCCAACTCAAGCTGATTCGCGTTCCTTCCTCACCACGGAGGATGCTCCATGCACGGTCTCAACCGGTACTCAGCCGTCGCCGCGTGCGCCGTCGCGGTCGTCGCGATCGCGCTCCTGCCTTCTGTCTTCGCGCACGAGGGGCACGGCAAGCCCGCAGGTGCGACGTTCGATCCCAACGCCCCCAAGCGGGTCTCCGAAGCCACCGCTGCGGCGATCGACCTGAGAACGGCCGAAGTCGACTTCGGCCGCGTCGAGGACATCGTCCGCCTCACTGGAATGGCGGAGGCGAGGCCCGATTCGATCTTTGCCGTTGCGCCGAGCTATGCGGGGGTGGTGCGGGCGATCGGCGTGCAGCCCGGCGACCAAGTCGGCAAAGGCGACGTGCTCGCGGACATCGAGTCGCCCGAGGTCGCCAAGGCGATCTACGACGTCCAGCGCCTGGAATCCGAGATCGAGCGCCTGCTCGCCGAAGCGACGCGCGCGGAAACCCAAGTGGCTGTCGCGGAGATCGAAGCGCCCGCAGCTGCGCAGAGCGCCGAGATCGCCGAGTCCGAGGTCGAGCGCTTGCGCGCGGCTGGCGACAGCGTCGCCGCCAATCTCCTCGCGCAGCGGAGCGCCGACGCCCTGAAGCTGCGAACGGAGGCTTCGCTCCGAACCGTCGCGATCAAGCAGGCCCGAGCGGAGGTGGAGTCGCTGCGCCGGCAGGCCGCCGCAACGAAGGCGGCGGCGGACGCGCTCCGCGGCACGTTGCCCCGCGCGAAACTCGCGATCGACACATCCGATCCTTTGCCGCCCGGCGTGATCCGCTTCACGTCGCCCATCGACGGCGTCGTCGTCTCCCGCAACGCGGTGATCGGCGAGGGCGTCGCGGCCGGGGCGCCGGTGCTGAGCGTCGGCAACTTCAGTGCAGTCCAGATCCAGGGCGAGGTGCCCGAGGGGCTGATCGCGCGCTTGGGGGCATCGGTCAACGCGAAGGTGCGGGTCCGGCGCGGCGTCGATGGAGAGCTGCTCGGCGAGGGCACGGTCCGATTCCTGAGTCCGGTGATCGACGCAAGCAAGCGCACGGCGCACATCGTCGTAGACGTCGACAACGCCGCCGGCGCGCTTCGCCCCGGACAGTTCGTCGACCTTGCGGTCGTGCTGCGCGAGAACGACTCCGCAGTGGTCGTGCCGGTGTCGGCCATCGTCAAGGAGGGGCCGCTCGAGTTCGTGTTCGTGAAGGAGGGAAAGGGCGAGAGCGAGGCGTTCAAGAAGCGCGACGTCGCCACGGGCGTGCGCGATGACCGCGTGGTCGAGATCAGGCAAGGGCTCGTGCCCGGCGACGTCATCGCCGTCGGCGGCGCGTTCAGCCTGTCGCAGCTCCGCGGCTTCGTGGCTGGCGAGCGGGCGACGGACGCATCCGGGACCAAGGACGACGGCCACGGACACAAGCGCTGACGCGGCGGCTTTCGCAGCCTGCTCACCAAGGACTCACCTTGCTCAACTGGATCATCAAGGCCTCGCTCCACAACCGCGTGCTCGTGCTGATCGCGGCGCTGCTCGTGTCGGTCTACGGCGTCTACGTCACGCTCCACACACCGACCGACGTGCTTCCCGACCTCAATCGCCCGGTCGTGACGATCTTCGGCGAAGCACCGGGACTCGCGCCGGAGGAGGTCGAGACCCAGGTCACCTATCCGATCGAGACGGCCGTCAACGGCGCTCCCGGCGTCGAGCGCGTGCGCAGCCGAAGCGCGCTTGGCCTCTCGATCGTGTATGTCGAGTTCGCGTGGGGCACGGACCTCAAGTTCAACCGGCAGGTGGTCAGCGAGCGCCTCGGCACCATCATCGAGAAGCTCCCGCCTGGCATCGTCCCGGTCATGACGCCCGCGTCGAGCATCATGGGCGAGATCGCGCTCGTGAGCGTCTCGAGCACGGCGCTCGACCCGATGGAGGTGCGCACGCAGGCCGAGTTCGTGCTCCGTCCCGCGTTCCTCTCGATTCCCGGCATCGCGCAGGTGACGGTCATGGGCGGGGAGCTCAAGCAGTTCCGCGTCCAGGCGGACCCCGACAAGCTGCGACTCTTCGATCTCACCCTCGATGAAGTCGAGGACGCGCTCGCGGCGGCGAACCAGAACACCGGCGGCGGGTTCCTGAGAAGCGGAGCGCGAGAGCTCGTTGTCCGCAATGTCGGTCGCGTCCAGACCGCCGAGGACATCGCGACGTCGCTCGTCGCGACCCGGCCTGGCGACCATGCCTCCGCACCGCGCGCGGCTCTCGTGCGCGATGTGGCGACAGTGATCGAGTCGGGACCGACGATCAAGCGCGGGGAGGGCTCCGAGAACGCCGCGCCCGCGGTGATCATGGCCATCCAGAAGCAGCCCGGAGCGGACACGGTCACGCTGACGCGCGCGCTCGACGCGACGCTAGAACAGATCAGGCCAGCGCTGCCCGTCGGACTGAACGTGAATCCGGACGTTTTCCGTCAGGAGCACTTCATCAACTCCGCGATCGGCAACGTCGTCCACGCGCTCCGCGACGGCGCGATCCTTGTCGTGATCGTCCTGATCCTCTTTCTGATGAACGTGCGGACGACGATCGTCACGCTCACGGCGCTGCCGCTCTCGGTCATCTCGACATTCATCGTGTTCCACTGGCTCGGCATGAGCGTGAACACGATGACGCTCGGCGGGCTCGCGGTCGCGATCGGAGAGCTGGTCGATGACGCCGTCGTCGACGTCGAGAACGTCTATCGGCGCCTCGGCGAGAACCGCCGATCGGCCAATCCCAAGCCCCTCCTCCAAGTGGTCTTCGACGCGTCGAGCGAGATCCGGAACCCGATCATCCTCGGCACGGTCATCGTCAACCTGGTCTTTCTGCCGACGTTCTTCCTTCCGGGCATCGAGGGGCGACTCTTCACCCCGCTCGCCACCGCCTACATCATCAGCATCTTCGCGTCGCTCCTTGTGGCGCTCACCGCCACGCCGGTGCTGGCGTTCTACCTGCTGCCCGGCATCAAGAGGATGGAGCACGGGAAGGACGGACCGCTGCTTCGCTTCTGCAAGCGACTCGCGCTGCGCTCCTACGCGATCGCGATGCCGCGCCCGATCGCGGTGCTGGCCACGCTCGGTGGGCTCGTCGTCGTCGCGGTCTTTGTCGTCACGCGGCTCGGCTCGGAGTTCCTGCCGCCCTTCAACGAGGGCACCGCGACGGTGTCCTTCATGCTCACGCCGGGAGTCTCGCTTGAGGAATCGGACAGCATCGCCGCACGGGCCGAGGAGGCGATCCTCTCGATTCCGCAGGTGAAGAACGTCGCTCGGCGCACGGGGCGCGCCGAGCAGGACGAACACGCGGAGGGCGTGCACTCCTCCGAGATCGACGTCGATATCTGGACCACGGACGAAGCGAAGGACCCGGAGAAGTTCCAGACGGCGAGCGGCCGAAGGCCTCCACCGCGAGCCGACATCCGTCCGCGCGAAGAGGTCTTCGCGGAGATCGAGGAGAAGCTCTCGGTCTTCCCGGGCGCGAACGTGGGCGTGGGCCAGCCGATCAGCCACCGCATCGAGCACCTGCTCTCGGGCGTGCGCGCGATGGTCGCGGTCAAGGTCTTCGGAGACGACCTCGTCACGCTCCGCTCTCTTGCGGAGGAGGTCAAGGGCGCGATGGAGGGCATCCCGGGCGTCGCGGATCTCCAGATCGAGCAGCAGGTGCTGGTGCCCCAGCTTCACGTCGCCGTCAACCGCGATGCCGCGGCGCGCGTCGGGTTCTCGCCGCGCACGTTGACCGACGCGATGGAGACGGCCACCAAGGGCAAGGTCGTCGGTCAGGTGCTCGACGGCCTGAAGGCCTTCGACATCACGCTCACGATCGACGACCGGCACCGCACGGACCCGACGAAGCTCGAGGAGGTCCGGCTCGTGTCCCCGACGGGCGCGATCGTCCTGCTGCGCGACGTCGCCGAGGTCGTCGAGCGGCTCGGGCCGAACGAGGTGGCACGCGAGAACCTCCGCCGGCGCATCGTCGTGCAGTGCAACGTGCGCGGGCGCGACCTCGGATCGACGGTCGAGGAGCTGCAGAAGTCGATCGCCACGGACGTGAAGCTGCCGCAGGGCTACACGCTGGTGTACGGCGGGCTGTACGAGGCGCAGCAGGAATCGACTCGGCTGCTCCTTCTCCTCGGCGCTGGATCGCTGGTCGCGATCTTCGTCATCCTCTACACGCACTATCGCTCGGGCATGGTCGCGATCCAGATCATGCTTAACGTCCCGTTCGCGTTCCTTGGCAGCGTCGCGGCGCTCGCGATCACGCGCGAGCCCTTCAGCGTCGCCTCGCTCGTGGGCTTCATCTCGCTCACCGGCATCGCCACGCGCAACGGCGTGCTGATGGTGAGCCACTACATCCACCTGATGACCGTGGAGGGCAAGCCTTGGAGCAGGGAGCTCATCATCCAAGGCAGCCAGGAGCGCGTCGCGCCGGTGCTCATGACCGCGATCACCGCCGGACTTGGCCTCCTGCCGCTCGTGCTGACGAAGGGCGAGCCGGGCAAGGAAATCCTCTATCCGGTGGCCGTCGTCATCCTCGGCGGCCTCATCACGAGCACGCTGCTCGACTTCTTTGTCACGCCCGCGGTGTTCTACCGCTTCGGCCGACGGAGCGCGGAGCGGCTCGCGCGCGAGCACGCCATCGCGCATGGCGCGACGAACGCGCCGTCCGCGTCACCAACTCCAGTTCATGACGATCCCGCAGCGGCTCGTGCCGCTGTCTCAGATCCCAAGAGCCGCGTCGCACCACGGGCAGAGGCTCGCGACGGCGGCGATCCCACCGCCTCTGCCCCTACTGAAGGCGGCCCAACAAAGGCCAGCTAAAGGAAGCTCACCATGCAGACGAGCATTGCATCATCTCTCTTGGCGGCCATCGCGGCCGCGGCGCTCTGGACCACGCCCGTCATGGCCCAGCACGAGCACGGCAAGGACGAAAGGGGCGGCGACCACGCGCACGGGGCGGTCGCGAAGGCTAAGTCCTTCGGCGAGGCGTCGCGGCGGATCGCGGACACGCTCGCGAAGATCGGCACGACGCTGGGCGGCGGGTCGCTCGCGGGCGTCTCGGACGACGCGAACGCCTTGGCGGAACTCGCGAAGCAGCTCGGCGCGCTGGCGCTCGCGGCGGACAGCGGCATCGCGCGCGACAAGGTCAAGGACGCGAATGTTGCGGGCAAGGAGCTCGCCGAGGCCGCCGATGCGCTGCACGAAGTCGCCGACAAGGGCGACGTTGCGGCGAGCAAGGCGCAGTTCGAGAAGGTGAAGGCCGCCGCGTCGAGGATCGAAGCCGTCGCGCCCGCGACGTACTTCTGCCCCATGCACTGCGAGGGGGCCAAGACCTACGACAAGCCAGGCGAGTGCCCGGTCTGCCACATGAAGCTCAAGAAGCAGACCAGCGAGCAGTTCACCGTCGAGGTCAAGCCGATCGGCGGAAGGATCGAGGCGGGCAAGCCCGTCAACCTTCTCTTCACGCTGAAGGACCCGCGCGGCATGCAGGTCAAGGACGTTGAGGTCGTCCACGAGATGCCCCTTCACCTCCTTATGGTGAGCAAGGACCTCTCGTGGTACGCGCACGAGCACCCGACGCTCCAGCCGGACGGCACCTTCACGTTCTCGTGGACGTTTCCCGCGGGCGGCGAGTACACGCTCTTCAACGACTTCACGCCGAAGGACGTCGGCATGCAGGTCGTCCCGGTGACGCTGAAGGTCGAAGGAACCCCGGCGCCGAAGGCCGCACTCTCGGTCGACAGCGACAAACCGAAGACGGTGGACGGCTACACGGTCTCGCTCGACACCGGCGGACCCGTCAAGACCGGCGGTGCGACGCACATGGCCTACACGATCATGAGGGACGGGAAGCCGGTGACTGATCTTGCGCCGTATCTCGGGGCGATGGGACACCTTGTCATCATCAAGGAGGACCTGAAGGAGTTCGTGCATTCCCATCCACACGAAGGCGGCGAGCACGCGCACGACGCCAGCCGCAAGGGCGGACCGAAGGTGGACTTCGAGGCCCACTTCAAGACTCCCGGCATCTACAAGGGCTGGGCGCAGTTCCAGCACGGGGGAAAGGTGATCACGGTACCGTTCACCTTCGGCGTAGCGGCGGGAGAGCCCCGTCCACATGGCGATGCGCATGGTCAAGGTGCGCCGGGGCACTCCGGAGCCAACGGCGGTGCTCACGATCCAGGCATGCCCGCAGGTACGGAAGCGGACGAGGCGCGAGCGCTCTATCTCGTTCCCGGCGGCGCCTATACGCAGGCCGACATCGAAGCAAACGGGAAGGTCACCGCAGGTGATCGCTACAAGGACCAGATGGCCAAGCACGACACGAAGCCCAAGTCGGGCGATCTGCTGTGCCCGATCACGATGACGAAGGCCAACCCGAAGTTCACGTGGATCATCGGCGGTCAGACGTACCAGTTCTGCTGCCCTCCATGCATCGACGAGTTCGTCGCGCTCGCGAAGACGAGTCCCGGCGAACTCAAGGCGCCTTCCGAGTACGTGAAGAAGTGAACGCAGCGACACCCTTGGGTCACAGTTGGACTGTCCATCCCGCGCTGCACGAGCGGCGCGGGATGGGCGATGACTGGGAGCGCATCGCATGAACAGGAATCGCGAACGTCCCGCGTCAGGCGCGAGCACTGCGCTGTCCTTGCTGGCCGCAGCGTTGCTCGGCACGATCACGGGCTGCGCCTCGCTCGACCCCGCGCCCGACTACAGGCGTGCGGAAACGCTGGTGCGGGAACGGGGGGGCGCAAGCGTGGATTGGACCGCGCCATGGTCGGATCAGTTCCACGGATGGGACGGTTCGTCTCCACTCGCGGCCGATGCGGCAGTTGCGCTCGCCCTGCTGAACAATCGCGAGCTCCGCGCGGAAGTCGAGCGGATCGCCGCAAGTCGTGCCGACCTCGTGCAGGCGGGACTGCTCCCGAATCCGGTCCTCTCGCTGACGCTCCGCGCCCCGATCGATCCGACGGACGGCGTATGGTTCGTCGGGGCGGCGGTGGTCCAGCAGTTCACGGCTCTCTGGCTGCGCGACAGCAAGATCAGTGCGGCCGACGCACGCCTCAACCAGACGGTGCTCGACGTCTCCGACAGGGCGCTTCGGGTCGTCGCCGAGGTGCGGTCCACCCACGCCCGGCTGGCGTTCGGACAACGCGAACTCGCGATCGTGCGTGAGGCCGAGACACTCGTGGGCCAGTCGGTCGACGTGATGCGACGCCGGGTTGCAGGAGGCGAAGCCACGGCGCTCGACGTCGCGCGCCTCGACCAACAGCGCATCGCGTTCGAGACCGATGAGGCCGACCTCGTCCGATCGCTCGCGAAGGAGCGAAGGCGGCTGCTCGAGCTGGTGGGCTTCGCTGCCGCCGACGCGGACTGGGAAGTGTCCGACGTCGAGCCGCCCTCCGCGATCCCGCCTGACGAGCGATCGGTCATCGCGCTCGCGCTGTCGCAGCGACTCGACGTGGCGGCCAGCCGGGCCCTCGCCGACGCGAGCGCGGCGGACCTGTCCATTGAGGAGCGGAGCCGACTGAAGGACCTTGGCGTCGGAATCGATTTCGAACGCGACACAGACGAGACCTACACGCTCGGGCCGGTCATCGAGTCGGAGCTTCCAATCTTCGACACGAACGAAGCGCAGATCGCGAAGGCAGGATCGCTCGCTCGATCGGCGTTCGCCACGAGCGAGGCCGTGGCACAACGCGCCATTCGCGAAGCGCGATCCTCGTACGTGGAGGTCGTGCAATCGTTGCGGCTGGCGAGCACGCTGCGAGACGTTGCCGTCCCGCTCGCGGAGCGTGTCTCCGAGCTTGCCCAGAAGGGCGTGGCGGCCGGGGTGAGCGACACGACCGTGCTTCTTGAGGCGCGACGGGAGCTCCTAGACGTCCGACGCACGCTTGCGCGACGCGAGGCGGACGCGGCGGTCGCCGCCATCGAGCTCGAGTACGCGGTTGGGGGGGCGATCCGACAGTCCATGTCGGTGGCAGACATTTCAACAACGGAGAAGCATCGATGACACGCGAGCATGACCTTTCAGGACGCCGGAATCCCCAAGCACACCGTGCCGACGGAACGCCGCCCGCAGCCGACCTCGCGCGGTGCGACCTCCCTATCGAGGGAATGTCGTGCGCGGGGTGCGCCACTCGCATCGAGAAGAGGCTTGCGAAAACTCCCGGCGTCGCCTCGGCGAACGTGAACTTCGCCACCAAGGTCGCCACGGTGAGGTACGACCCGGCGGCGACAGCACCTGCGGCTCTCGCCAAGGCTGTCGAGGACATTGGCTACCGAGCGATCGTCCCTATGCCTGCGGGGAAGCCGCCGCACGGCCACGCTGGGCACGACCACGCGGCGATGCTCCGCGCCGAGGATCGCCAGCACAGTGCTCACCCGCATCGCGCAGTCGGCGAAGATCACTCTTCCCACATGAATGTCGGAGAGGCCGAGGCCAGACGGCTGCTCACCAAGACCATCGTCGGTGGCGTGCTGGCCTTGCCGGTGCTGGTCATTGCGATGTCGCACGGCGCGATCGACGCGCTGAATGTTCCTTGGATCAACTGGGTGCAGCTCGCACTGACGACGCCTGTGCTCGTCTGGTGCGGCTCGCAGTTCTTCCGCTCCGCGTGGAAGGGCGCTCGGCATCTGAGCGCGAACATGGACACCCTCGTCGCGCTCGGAACGGGAGCGGCGTTCCTCTATTCACTCGCGGCGACCATCTGGCCGGGCTTCTTCGCGACGGCGACGAGCGCCGCGCCGGACGCCGCCGGAGGGACGACGCGTGCCGACGCGGGAATGGGCGGCATGATCATGGTCCCCGTCTACTACGAGGCGGCTGCAGTGATCATCGTCCTGATCCTGCTCGGAAAGTACTTCGAGGCGAGTGCGACGGGTCGGACTAGCGCTGCGATCAAGCGACTGATCGGCATGCAGCCCAAGACCGCTCGCGTCGTGCGCAACGGCGCGGAGGAGTCCGTTCCGGTCGAGTCGGTCGCGGTGGGCGACGTCATCGCCGTTCGCCCCGGCGAGAAGATCCCGGTCGACGGTCGCGTCGAGAGCGGAGGATCAGCGGTCGACGAGTCGATGCTCACGGGCGAGAGCGTGCCGGTCGAGAAGTCGCCTGGGAGCGACGTCTTCGGCGCGACCCTCAACACGACCGGCGCGCTGCGTTTCGTGGCGACGAAGGTCGGACAGGACACCGCGCTCCAGCAGATCGTGCGGCTCGTGCAGGAGGCGCAGGGCAGCAAGGCTCCGATCGCACGGCTCGTCGACAGGATCAGCGGAATCTTCGTGCCGATCGTCATCGTGATCGCGCTGGCGACGTTTGCCGTGTGGTGGTTCGTCTCGCCGCCGGATGCGCGTCTGAGCATGGCGCTGGTCACTGCCGTCTCGGTGCTCGTGATCGCCTGCCCGTGCGCGCTGGGGCTGGCGACGCCGACGGCGATCATGGTCGGCACGGGCCGCGGTGCGGAGCACGGCATCCTCATCAAGGGCGGCGAAGCCCTCGAGACCGCACAGAAGCTGACGACCGTGGTGCTCGACAAGACGGGAACGATCACGGAGGGAAAGCCCGCGCTTACCGATGTCGTTCCCGCCGACGGCTGGTCGGAGGCCGACCTGCTCCACATCGCGGCATCAGCCGAGAAGTCGAGCGAGCATCCCCTCGCCGCGGCGATCGTCCGCGGTGCGACCTCGCGCGGAATCGCGCTCGCGGAGCCGACGCGGTTCCAAGCCGTGGTCGGCCACGGCGTGGAGGCGACGATCGATGGCCGTGCGGTCCTCATAGGCAAAGCGAGCCTGCTGAGCGAGCGCGGCGTAGCGGTCACGCTCGCCGAACGGGCCGCCGAGCTCGCGGCGCTCGGAAGGACACCCATGTTCGTGGCCGTCGATGGACGCGAGGCGGGGCTCGTCGCAGTCGCCGACAAGGTGAAGCCCGAATCAATGGACGCGATCGCCCGCATGCACGCGATCGGTCTGCGTGTCGTGATGATGACGGGCGACAACCGGAGGACCGCCGAGGCGGTCGCCTCTCAGGTCGGCATCGACGAGGTGTTCGCGGAGGTGCTGCCGAAGGACAAGGCCGATCGGGTGAAGGGATTGCAGGAGCAGGGACAGATCGTGGGGATGGTGGGCGACGGCATCAACGACGCGCCTGCGCTCGCCCAAGCCGACGTCGGCATGGCGATCGGCACGGGAACCGATGTTGCGATCGAGTCCTCGGACATCACGCTGATCCGCGGCGATCTTCGGACCGTTCCCGAGGCGATCGCGCTCTCGCACGCCACGATGCGGGCCATCAAGCAGAACCTGTTCTGGGCGTTCGTTTACAACGTGCTCGGCATCCCGATCGCAGCGGGCCTGCTCTATCCGTTCACGGGTTGGCTGCTTTCGCCGATCATCGCCAGCGCCGCGATGGCGTTCAGCAGCGTGAGCGTGGTGCTCAACAGCCTGCGCCTTCGCGGGCGCCGGCTGGAGGGCAGCTGACCGCACAGTCAAACCGCCGTGTTGTTGCTGCTCCCGTTGCTGTCGCTCACGCCGATGCTGCTGCTTCCCGTGCCGCTGGTCAAGATCGACGGGGCGATCGTTCCCGAGCTGCTGGAGAAGCTGGAGCCGCTCGACTTGCCCGATCCACTGCTCGAAGAAGACGAGCTGGAGGTCGAGGTGAACTGGGTAAGCCCCGTGTCGTTGTGCGCCCAGACGCCGTCCACCAACAGAGTGTTGGTCGTCGGCACGTGCAGCGCGACGGTTCGGACGAGGCCCGCGATGCGCTCAAACGTTGCGACGATCTCCTCGCCAAGGCCGTCGAGGAAGAGCGCATCGCCGACTTCCACGAACTCCGCCGAGACGAAGCCCCACTGGTCGTCGCGACGGACGAGGATCGGGTGCTCCGGCGTGCACTTCACACGGCCGTTGAGGACGACGAATCCATCGTGCGTGCCGAGCCGCACCTGGCTGACCGGCTGCGCACGGCGCACGATGCCGTCGAGCCCCCACGTCGAGAGCCAGTCGTACTGCGCGCGGTAGTCGACGTCGACTACGAGTGACGGGGTGGCGCTCATCGGTCCACCCCTTGTGAGAGTGTGGGCATGGCACCGGCCCCCTGCGTGTCCGGCGACGCCGCAGCCCTGACGGACTCGGATTCCGTTCAAACCGGAGCCGCTACGCCGCCGCGCGGCTCGAACTCAGTTGGACGCGCCCTGATCCTGCGGCGGATTGGCGGGCGTCTCCGCCCGCGCCGGCTCGAAGCGGTGGCGCTTCGAAAGCGTCTGCAGGGCGTACACGCTGCGCAGGTCCAGCGGCTTCTCCTTGGTGCCGAGCATGGCGCCCAGGAAGCCCATCTTGTTGTACTGCTCGTAGTCGTCCTGCGTGAGCGGGGAGATGTTGGTGATCCGCACCACCAGGAGAGCCAGCTTGTCCTCCACCGGCACCACGAAGGTGCGCTTGGCGTCCGGGACGTCCGCGATGGGCGAGGTCTTCGGCAGCGTGGCCGCCCGCTTGATGATGGCCTCCACCGCCGCCTGATCCGCACCCAGTCCGGGGATCTGCGTGCGGCCGTTCATGCCCAGCAGGGGGGCGAAGCCCACCGCCGCGCCGTACT
Organism: Phycisphaerales bacterium; assembly: GCA_046350535.1. Lineage (GTDB taxonomy): Bacteria > Planctomycetota > Phycisphaerae > Phycisphaerales > SM1A02 > VGXK01. Next base: position 2,043,814 of record JAXMAG010000001.1, on the reverse strand, counting down.
CCTCCGCCACCGCCGCCATGCCCTTCTCGATCGCGGTCTTCTCGATCTGCGGCGCGCGGTTCAGGAGCTCCTGGTAGCGGGCGAGCCGCAGCAGATCCGTTCGAACGGCATCCGCCACGTCCGTCACGCCGGCCGGCGCGTGGTTGGCCTGCGCCTCCGTGACCCGGAAGAAGTACGCGTCACGAGCGGTGCCGGGGGCGCCCGGCCCGGAGAGCGCCGGGCCGATCACGCCGGTCTGCACCAGGATGGTGGGGGAGCCGCCGAACTCCTTCAGCACCATCAGCAGGTCCCCAAGCCGCAGCGGGCGCGTGCCGAAGCGGGTGGTGACCGCGGTGCCAAGTCCGGGGGTGGTGTCCACGTCCCGCGGGGAACGCCAGGCGTCCGCCGCGACGGTGACTTCCGGGACGGGGATGCCGAACTTGGCCGCCACGCGCTCAGCGATCTGGGCCAGGGTGGGCTGCGATGCGACCTGCTGCGGGGAGAAGGTGTAGTAGCCGCCCTGCTTGGGCACGCCGCGGAGGGAGAGCTGGAGCTCGTCCCCCACGAAGCGCTCCACCTCCGCCAGACGGGCGGCGGTGAGCTCCTCCAGCATCTTCTGACGGACGACGCCCTCGGAGGCGTCGAAGTCCGGCATGGCGCCATCCGGCCCCGGGGCGACGAACTTGCCGGGCTCCTTGAGGAATGCCTTGCGGAGCTCGATGCCGGAGAGGCGGGGATCGTTCTCAAGGCTGGCACGAACGGCGTCCGCGCCCACCTTCATCCACTCCAGCTTCAGGCGGTCCGGGACGCGGTAGCCGAAGCCATGCTCGCCGCTGCCGGGCTTCAGCTCGGCGTTGGCCTTGAACTGCGCGGCCATCGCGTCATCGCCGGGCACCGCGACCTCATGGCCGGGGAGCGGCGTCTTGGAGTCGATCACCACCACGTCCGCGGAGCAGCCCATCATGCTCTGCACCGCGGCGTGCTTGGTCCGGGCGTCGGAGATGGGAGCCTGGGCGGCCGTCATCAGCAGTCGGCGCACGCCCCGCAGGTTGCCCAGGGCCTCCAGCACCAGCGTCGGGCTCTGCCGGCCCTTGGAGGCCAGCTCGCCCAGGATCATGCCTTCCGTCAGGTTGGGGTTGGCGCGGATCTGATCGCGGATCCAGTTGCGGCCATCCTCCGGGCCGCCCATGAGGCCGGCGGAATCCGCCTCGCGCACCAGGAGCATCCAGTGCTCCGGCTTGCGATCCAGGCCGACCGCCGACACCACCTGCTGGTAGTCCGGAAGACCCGAGAGGATCTCCATCTGCCCCAGCATGCTGGTGCGGTCCGCTTCCGTGACCGTGGTGCCGTCCACCTTGCCCCAGGTGGTGCCCAGGGCGGCGGAACGCCGGCCGATCTCCGTCAGCGTCGTGGGAACCAGGAAGACCAGCAGCAGCAGCGTCCCGAAGATCGCCAGCAGCCACTTCCGCTTCTCGCGCAGGAACTTGAGCATGGGTCCCCCCGCGTCAGCGGTAGAACTCGATGATCAGGTTCGTGTTCACGTCGAAGGGGATCTGGTCGGAGGTGGGCGTGGCCACGACCTTCGCGGTGAGCTCCGCGGGGTTGACCTCCAGCCACCCGGGCACGATGTGGCCCGCCATGGACTCCATGGTCTCCCGCACCAGCTTGTGCACCCCATCCTTCAGCGTCACGGCATCCCCGGGACGGACGCTGAAGCTGGGACGGTCCACCTTCTGGCCATTGACGCGGATGTGGCCGTGGGCCACGAGCTGCCGGGCCGCCCAGATGGTGCGGGCGAAGCCGGCGCGGCGCACCACGTTGTCCAGGCGACGCTCCAGGAGCTGGAGCAGCACCTCGCCGGTGTTGCCCTTGCTGCGGGTGGCCTCACCCATGTAGCGGCGGAACTGGCGCTCCAGCACGCTGTAGTGGTAGCGAAGCTTCTGCTTCTCGTCCTTGCGGACGCCATAGGCCTTGGCCCGCTTGCCGCGGAAGCCGTGCATGCCGGGCGCCGTGAGCTGGCGCTTGGCGGTGTGCTTCGGGGTGTCCGCGATGGGCACACCGACGCGGCGGGAGAGCTTGACCTTTGGACCTGTGTATCGAGCCATGGGGAAGATCGGCAAGTAAACCAGACCTGCCCGAAGCCGTCAAGGACCACGCTCGCAAGGAGGCTGGGGAGGCGAGGTGGGGACCCGGACGGGGCAGGGCACCGGGGGCCCGAAGCCCCGCTCCCGGGACGGGCCGGACGGACTGGCCGCGGCCCTGGAATCCCCGGGAAAGCCCGCAGAACGCGCCCCGGATGCCGGCCGCCCCCGCTCCCCCCGGGCCGCCGGGTCAGTAGGCCCGGCGTTCGTCAGCCCTGCGCCAGCGCAGGTACGCCGTGTTCAGGACCCGGAGGCCGCCGGGGGTGGGGTAGTCCCCGGTGAAGTACCAGTCCCCGGTGTGCTCCGGCATGGCTTCGCGCAGGCCCTCATGCGTCTGGTAGACGACGTGGATCGGCCCGGTCCAGGCCAGGTCCGGGGCCCGGATGAGCGCCGCCACCTTGGTGCAGAGGTCCTGGTGGCTCACGCGGTCGTAGATCAGGCGGACGTGGTTCTTCAGGCGGGCGTTGGGCAGCTGCTCCTGCTCCGTGCAGCGCCGTTCCACCTCCTCCAGGAGTTCCTCCTCGCCGCGATCCCGCAGCACCGCCACCGCCGCCTCGAACGCGATGAAGCGCCCCAGCTGGCTCATGTCGATGCCGTAGCAGTCCGGGTAGCGGATCGGCGGCGCGGCGCTCGCCACCACGATGCGGGCGGGCCGCAGGCGGCTCAGCATGGTGATGATGGATTCGCGCAGCGTCGTGCCGCGCACGATCGAGTCATCCACCACCACCAGCGTGTCCTGCGGTCCCACCGTGCCGCGGGTGATGTCGTAGACGTGGCTCACCAGGTCGCTGCGGGCCTGGTCGTGGGTGATGAAGGTGCGGAGCCGCTGGTCCTTGTGGGCCACCTTCTCGAAGCGCGGCCCGCCACCGAGCGCCGCGGCGAGGTCCTCGCGGGTCACGCCGCCGCGCTGGACGAGCGCCATCGCCGCGTCCAGCCGCTGCTCCGCGGCCCGACGCTCGAGCTCGTGCACCAGCCCCAGGTACGCCGTCTCCGAGGTGTTGGGGATGAAGCCGAAGACCGCGCTCGAGAGCCGCCCGTCCAGCAGGTCCATCACCGGCTGGGCCAGGTTGCGGCCGAGGCGCTTCCGCTCCTGGTAGATGTCCGGGTCGTTCCCGCGGCTGAAGTAGATCCGCTCGAACGTGCACTGCCGCAGCGGGCGCGGCTCCGCGCAGGGCCTAACCGCCACGCCGCCGCCGGCCTTCATGATCAGCACGTGGCCCGCGGGGATGGGGCGCACCTTCGCGGGCTCCACGTCGAACGCGGTGCAGAGCGCGGCGCGTTCGCTGGCCACGGCCACCACCTCCGGCGTCTCCAGCCAGAAGGCCGGGCGGATGCCGGCGGGATCCCGGCAGACGAACGCATCCCCGTGCCCCAGCAGTCCCGCCAGCACCCACGCGCCGTCGAAGCTCTCCGTGGCCCGCTGCAGCACCCGCACCAGGTCCAGCTCCACGCCCACCTCGTGCGCCAGCGCCCGGCCCTCCAGGTTGCGGAAGGAGCCCGGGCCCATGGAGTGGCGGAGGCGTTCGTGCTCCCGGTCGATGGCGTATCCGACCTTCTCCAGCACCACGCCGGTGTCGCTGTCTCCCACGGGCGCCAGGCCGTACTCCACCAGGGTGCGGAAGATCTCCGCGGAGTTGGTGAGGTTGAAGTTCCCCGCCAGCGCCACGTTGCGGCTGGCCACCGGATGGCGCCGGAGGTAGGGATGGCAGGTGTCGTTCGAATTGCCGCCGTGCGTGCCGTAGCGGAGGTGCCCCAGCATCACCTCCCCCAGCATGGGCACGCGGGCCTTGAGCGACGCCTCGTCCAGCTCCGCCAGCGCCCGCTTTCCGAGGGAGAGGGCCGGGCGGAAGGCGTCGTCGAAGAGGCGTTCGATCGCGTTCCGCTTGGAGGTGCGGTGGCGGTCGATGAAGAGCTCTCCGGGCGGCATGTCCAGCTTGACGCAGCCCACGCCCGCGCCGTCCTGGCCGCGGTTGTGCTGCTTCTCCATCAGCAGGAAGAGCCGCCGAAGGCCCCAGAGCGGATCCCCGAGCTCCTGGCGATACCAGGAGAGCGGCCGTCGGAGCCGGACCAGCGCCAGGCCGCATTCGTGGGTGATGCGATCGCCCATGGGGAGCCGCAAGCGTAGCCGCGAGGTGGCCCGCACGCCCCGCGGCGCCGGCCGTAGGCTCACGGCATGGAACTGCCGGCGGAGTCTCTCGCGTGGACGGCGCTGCTGGCCCGCTGGACGGAGCTGGCCGCGGCCTCCCGGGCCTGGCCCGGCGGAGAAGGCGCGCGCTGGCGGGCCTCCGTGCCCGCGGCGATCACGCTCCAGGCCGTGACCCACGCCTTGCGGGAGCTGGACTCCCTGCCCGCGGGGGAGTGGCCCGTCGCCCGCGACATGGCGGAGGTGCAGGTGACCCGCGCACTGGAGTCCCTGCGGGAGATCTGGTCTGGTGCGCCGCTTCCGGAGGCGCTCCAGGCGCTCGTGGATGCGGCCGGCGCGGCGCTGCGGCGTTCGCTCTACGCGGGCCTTGAGGAGTACGTCTGGGACGGCCCGGGCACGTGGGTGGTGCCGCCCTTCGAACCCGGCCCGCCGGCGGGCACGCTGGCCGCGATGGCGCCCGGCACCATCGTCTACCCCGGGGAGCCGGTGGCGTGGTGGACGGGACGGCCGGCGCCGGAGATCCCCGCATGCCGGCGCGCGGCGGGCGCGGAGCCGCGGCAGGTGTACCGGCTCTTCGACGAGCGCGGTCGCTGGATCGGGCGCACCACGGTGCCGGTGGAGGAGCATCCGCCCGCGGGGATGCCGCTCCTCATCCCGCTTTCGCTCCAGGGGGAGGCGATCGGCCGCTTCCTCCACCCGCCCGGGTCGTGGGAGTCCGTTCAGCGCGCCGCCGGGATCGGCGCCGCGGAGGCGCCCGGCCCCTCCGGGGAGTGAGACGCGCCCGCCGCCTCCGCGCCCGCAGGCCCGAATTCCAGCACCTCCGTCGCTTCATCCTGCGCGGTGATGGTCACGCGCGGCCACGCCCGCGGCGCCTCCGCCCGCCACAGGGACTCGATCACCGCCGGATGGTTGCACTCGCGCGAGAGATGCAGCAGCACCACCCGGGACGGCGCGGGAAGCTCCGCGCCTCCGGGGCCCTCCAGGAGCGCCGTCACCGCCCGCAGGCACTGCTCGTTGGAGAGGTGGCCGCGGCCGCCCATGATGCGCTCCTTCAGGAAGAGCGGGCGGGCGCTCGCCTCCTGCATGCGCGGGCAGTAGTTGCTCTCCAGCCCCAGGCAGGAGACGCCCTCCATCAGGTGCAGGAGTCCGCCGCCCGCGCAGCCCAGGTCCGTGGCCCAGCCGATGGAGACGCCGCCGCACTCCGCGCGGAAGGCGGTGCTGCCCAGGTGGTCGTGCGGCAGGGACATCCATGAGAGCGAGATCGGGGCGTGGTCCGCCACCCGCTCCAGCGGCAGCAGCAGATTCCGCGGCACGCCGGCGGCGCTCAGAGCGGCGTGGTGGGCTGTGCGGGCCGCCACCGGGAGCCGGCGCCGCACCACCTCCGCCACCCACCCGGGCGAGAAGTGGTCCGTGTCCGCGTGCGTCACCAGGAGGAGCGACGGTTCGCGCCCGGCCAGTCCGCGGGCCGCGAGACGGGTTCGAACGGCGCGGGGCGAGAGCCCGGCGTCCATCAGGAACTCCACGCCTCCGCCGGGACCCGGCAGCGACACCCACGAGCAGTTGCCTCCGCTCCCGGAACCCAGCACGCAGAGGCGCCCGCGCATCACGCCTCCCGGTCCGCGGTCTCCGCGGCCACGGCGCCGCCGCTGCGGATGGCCCGCGGGTTGCCGTGGCAGAGGCCGCGCTTGGTGCCTTCCACGAAGGTCACGTACTCCGCCACCAGCGGATCGTCCGCCCGCTCGCGCAGGGCCTCCAGCGCCGCCTTCCGCGGGAGGCCGGAGCGCATCAGGATGCGGTAGGCCCAGCGCACCACGTCGATCTGCGCGGAGGTCATCCCGGCGCGGCGCATGCCCACCAGGTTCACCGCGCCGCAGAGGTTCATCCCGGTCAGCACGAAGAAGGGCGGGATGTCCAGGCCGGTGGCCATGGCGCCGGAGAGCATGCAGCCGCGGCCGATCCGCACGAACTGGTGGATGGCCACGTTGCCGCCGAAGATCACGCGATCCGCCACCTGGACGTGGCCGGCCACGAGGGCGCCGTTCGCCAGCACGCAGCGGTTCCCCATCACCGCGTCGTGGGCCATGTGGCTGTAGGCCATGAAGTAGTTGTCGTCGCCGATCCGCGTGGGCTGCGGCGTCTTGGCCCGATGGATGTTGACGCCCTCCCGGAAGGTGTTGCGGCTCCCGATCACGAGTCCCGCGCCGGGCTGGTTGGGATCGAAGCCGAGGTCCTGCGGCGCAAAGCCGAGGCACGCGCCGGGGTAGAGGACGTTGCGCTCGCCCATCGTGAGCGGGCCCTGCAGGCAGGCGTTGGCGATGAGGATGCAGCCCGGCCCGATGGTGACCGGGCCGGTGATGAAGCACCCGGGACCCACCTGCACGTCGTCGGCCATCGACACGTCGCCGGAGATGGTCGCGGAGGGATGGATGCGCGGCATAGACCGGGAGTGTAGGGCAGGGGTGCTACCCTGCCCGCAGTGCCGCACCGTCTCCTGGTGAGCGACCTGGGCCTCCGCGACTACGCCGATGCGTTCGCCCTCCAGCAGCGGGCCCACGCGGAGGTGCTGGAGGGCCGCGCCGCGGACGGGCCGATGCGGCTCCTGCTGGTGGAGCATCCGCCGGTGGTCACGGTGAGTCGCCGGCCCGGGGCGGCATCGCACCTGGTGGCGTCGCCGGAGCGGCTGGCGTCCCTGGGCATCCAGGTGGCGGAGACGGATCGCGGCGGGGACATCACCTATCACGGCCCGGGGCAGCTCGTGGCCTACCCGATCGTGGATCTCCAGCGCCTGGAGCTGCGGGTGCACGCCTACGTCCGGGCCCTGGAGGAGGCGGTGATCCAGGCCCTTGCGGGGTGGGGCGTGGAGGGCCGCCGGGATCCGGAGGCGACGGGCGTCTGGGTCGGCGGCGGCGCGGGGCGGAAGATCTGCGCCATCGGCGTTCGCGTGGGGCGCTGGGTCACCACGCACGGCCTGGCCCTCAACGTCACCACGGATCTGCGCCACTTCCAGACCATCGTTCCCTGCGGGCTGCACGGCCGGGACGTCACCAGCCTGGAGCGCGAACGCTCGCTCGCCGCGGCCGCGTCCTCCCCGGAGGCCGCGAAGCCCGCGCTCCCCCCGATGCCCGCGATGTCCGAGGTGAAGGCCGTGCTGGCGGCCTCCCTGGCCGCCTCGCTCCGCGCCGTCAGTCTCCCTGATCCAGGATGGCCATGAACGCCTCCTGGGGGATGGTGACGGAGCCGATCTGCTTCATCCGCTTCTTGCCTTCCTTCTGCTTCTCCAGCAGCTTCCGCTTGCGGGAGACGTCTCCGCCGTAGCACTTCGCGGTGACGTTCTTGCGCACCGCCTTGATCGACTCCCGGGCGATGATCTTGCCGCCGATGGCCGCCTGGAGCGCGATCTCGAACTGGTGCCGGTCGATCTGGCCGCGCAGCTTCTGGAGGATGACGCGGCTGCGCTGCTCCGCGTTGTCGCGGTGGCAGATGAGGCTGAGGGCCTCCACGGACTCGCCGTTCACCAGGATGTTCACCTTGGCCAGCCGGTCCTCGCGGAAGCCGATGAGCTCGTAGTCCATGGTGCCGTAGCCGCGGGTCACGGACTTCAGCTTGTCGTAGAAGTCGTAGATGATCTCCGCGAGCGGCATCTGGTAGTCCAGGATCTGCCGGCCTTCGCTCACGAACTTCTGGGTCTGGAAGAGGCCGCGCCGCCCGTCGCAGAGCTTCATCAGGTCCCCGATGTTCTCCGTGGGGCAGATGATCTCCAGCTTCACGATCGGCTCGCGGATGGCCTTCACCACGCTGCCGTCCGGAAGGTCCGCGGGGTTGTGGATCTCCACGGTGGAACCGTCCGTGAGGTCCACCATGTAGCTCACGGTGGGGGCGGTCTGGACCACGTCCACGCCGCCTTCCCGCTCCAGGCGCTCCTGGACGATGTCCATGTGGAGGAGCCCCAGGAAGCCGCAGCGGAAGCCGAACCCGAGGGCCTCCGAGTGCTGCACCTCGAAGGTGAAGCTCGCGTCGTTGAGGTGCAGCTTCTCGATCGCCTCGCGCAGGGCCTCGAAGTCCCCCTTCTTTCCGCCCTCCGCGCCGGTGGACGCGGGGTAGAAGTCGCAGAAGACCATCTGCTTGGGCTCCTCGTAGCCCGGCAGCGGCGCCTCCGCGGGGTTGGTCTCGTGGGTCACGGTGTCACCGACGCGCACGTCGCCCAGGCTCTTGATGGCGGCGGAGAGGTAGCCCACCTCCGCGTACCCGAGCTGCTTCGCCCGCTCCGGGAAGGGCGTGTTCCGCCCCAGGTCGTTCACCACGAACGTGCGCCCCGTCCCCATCATCCGGATCTTGTCGCCCAGCCTGAGCTGGCCGTCGAAGACGCGGACGTAGACCACCACGCCCTTGTAGTCGTCGTAGATGGAATCGAAGATCAGGGCCCGCAGGCGCTCCGTCTGCTGCGGGCGCGGCGGAGGGAGCCGGTCGCAGATCCGGTCCAGGAGTTCCGTGATGCCCTGGCCGGTCTTGGCGCTCACCAGCAGGCAGTCCTCCGCCCGCAGTCCCAGCACCTGCTCCACCTCCATGGCCACCTTGTCCGGATCCGCGGCGGGGAGGTCGATCTTGTTGATGACCGGGATGAGCTCCAGGTCGTGGGAGACGGCGAGGTAGGCGTTGGCCACCGTCTGGGCCTGCACGCCCTGCGTCGCGTCCACCACCAGCACCGCGCCTTCGCAGGCGGTGAGGGCCCGGCTCACTTCGTAGGCGAAGTCGACGTGGCCCGGCGTGTCGATGAAGTTGAGCTGGAAGTCCTGCCCCTTGAACGTGTGGTGCACCGTCACCGCGGAGGCCTTGATGGTGATGCCGCGCTCCCGCTCCAGCTCCATGGAGTCCAGGAGCTGGCTGCGGGCCTCGCGTTCGCTCACGGCCTTGGTGGCCTGGAGCAGCCGGTCGGCCAGGGTGCTCTTCCCGTGGTCGATGTGGGCGATGATGGAGAAGTTGCGGACGTTCACGGCGGGGAGTCCCGCATCATACGGGAAGGGCCGTCCGGGCCGGATGGGTCCGGCGGCTCCTCGTCCGGGAGCGGCGCCGCCCGGGGGGGCCAGCCCACCACCACCTGGTGCCGATCCTCCATGCCGCACTCCGGACAGCGCGTGGAGTCCGCGGCCCGCCGGGCCAGCCAGTAGCCGCACTGGAGGCAGACGTCGTGGCCTGCGGCGCGCATCGCTGTGCGCCACGCATGCCGGACGGGCCGGCGCTGCATGGTGGCGCTCCAGAACGCGAAGCCCATGGACATCGCCATGATCACCGGCGCCACCACCCATGGCGGCACCGCGTGATTCACTCCCAGCACCACCATGATGGCGGTGAACACCAGGAGCACGAGCACGCCCGCGAACACCCGCACCAGCACGCCGCGTTCGCGGGCGACCCGGAGGTGCGTCGCCGGGTCGCTCATCAGGAAGAGATAGATGGAGGTGACCCGATCCCGCTCCGCGCGGGTGAGAGGCACGTCCGAGCCGAAGCCCAGGAGGGAGCGGATGGAGTCGAGGAGCACCCGGCCGCTTCCGGTCAGGGCGCCTCGCGGGTCAGATCCGCGTCGCCGCGGCGGAGGGAGACGCCGCCGTTGCCGGTCGCCACCACGGTGAGCCGTTCGCGCCCCAGGGCCGGGGAGTCCGGGACCAGCGTGAGCACGCCCTCCCCGACGCTCCAGGTGCCTTCATGCCCCGCGATCATCGCGCCTCCGACGCCGGTGCCGGCGGCGCCCAGCGAACCGCTGCCGCGGGCGTCCACGCGGTAGCGCCCGTCGGGTTTGAGCTGCAGCCGCTCTCCGGGGCCCAGCCAGATGCCGGCCAGTCGATCCTCGAAGACCGGCGGCGGGCCCTCCAGTCGCACCATGGCGCGGAGGCTCGGAAGGCCCAGGAACACCTCGTCGCCGTTGCGGCTCAGTTCTCCGCGGATGACGTCCTGCGGCCTGGTGCGGTACGGCTCCAGCGAGACGCTCTGGTAGTTCTGGCGGGCCCAGCGCCCCGTCTGCGCGGGCGCCTCGTAGCGGTTCTGCGTGTTCCAGAGCTGGTACGACGCATCGTCGCGCAGCCGCAGGAGCTGCGTGCCGTTGCTCCACCATCCCGTCACCTCCACCGGCGTGGTGGGATCCAGCGGCAGCGGCGTGGACGGGGAGTGGGCCGCGGGCGTGGGGTTGCTCTCGGTCTTGGAGCGGTCGGGTTCGCAGGCCGGCAGGAGGAGCAGCGCGGCCAGGAGTCCGGCGCCGCCGGCGCCGCGGAGCGCGGCGGACGGGCGGGCCATGCGGGGGATGGACATCAGTGCCGGCTCCTCAGGATGGGGAGTTCCACGGTCGTCTCGAGATCCGCCGCCGGGCGGGCGACGAGATCGTAGCCATCGGCGTCCACGACGCGGCAGCGCACCAGCTCTCCGGCGGAGAGCGGCTTGGCGCTGTGGATCCAGGTCATGGCGTCGATCTCCGGCGCCTGGCCCGCGGTGCGGCCGGTGAAGAGAGCGCCGCCGCGGGTGACGCCGCTGGTGCGGCGGCCGCTCGTCCGACCGGGCGCCGGGCCGTCCACCAGGACGTCCACCAGGCGGCCCTCGTCGGCGGTGGCGCGGGAGCGTTCGAAGGCGATCCGCTGCTGCGTGCGCATCAGCTCGTCCTCGCGCCGCGCCTTCACCTCGTCCGGCACGTGGAGCGCCGGATCCTCGTCCATGGTGCCGGCGGGGGTGCCCGCCTCCCGCGAGTAGCGGAAGACGCCCATCGCATCGAAGCGCTGCGCCTCCACGAACTCCACCAGCTCCCGGTGGTCCTCCTCCGTCTCCCCGGGGAAGCCGGTGATGAAGGTGGTCCGGATGGTCATGCCGGGGATGCGCTCCCGGAGCGCCTGCAGGAGCGACGACTGCTGGCGACGCGTGGTGTGGCGCCGCATCGCCTTCAGCATCGGGTCGCTGGCGTGCTGGAGCGGGATGTCCAGGTACTTCACCACGTGCGGGAGCCGCGCCATCGCGTCGATCATGCGGAGGTCGAAGGTGGTGGGGTAGGCGTACATCAGCCGCAGCCAGCCGCCGCCGTGGCGGGCCACCGCCGCGTCCAGCGCCTCCAGCATCCCCACCAGGCCGGCGGCCTCGCCGATGTCCGCGCCGTAGCTCGTGGTGTCCTGGCCGATGAGGTTCAGCTCGAACGCACCCCCCGCAAGCAGCGACCCCGCCTCCTCCACCAGCGCCGCGAGCGGCTTGGAGCGCATCTTGCCGCGAATCGAGGGAATGGTGCAGAAGGCGCAGCGCTGGTTGCAGCCTTCGCTCACCCGGAGGTAGGTCCAGTGGCGCGGCGTGAGGCGGAAGCGGCCGCCGTCATCCTCGAAGTAGCCCACGCCGCGGCCGTCCGCGCCGTTCACCGTGAGTCCCACGGTGGGCATGCCGCGGGCGTTGGCGGCCTGGAGTGCGTTGCCGGAGATCCACGCCTGGGCCCGCCCGACCGCGGCGGCGGAGACCGAACCCTCGCGGGCGCCCTCCGCGGCACCCGCCGCGCCCGGGCCGCGGACCGCATCCAGGACGCGATCGCGGTCGAAGACGCCGATCACCGCATCCACGCCCGGGGCCCACTCCAGGAGCTTGGCGCGGTGGCGCTGGACGAGGCAGCCCGCGACCACCACGCGGCTCACGCGGCCGCGCTTCTTGCGTTCGAGCGCCTCGTGGATGACCTCGAGCGACTCCTCGCGGCTCGCGTCGAGGAAGCCGCAGGTGTTGATGACGATGGCGTCGGCCTGGTCGTGGTCGCTCACCAGGCGCAGCCCCGCCTGGTGGAGGACGCCCAGCATCTTCTCGCTGTCCACCAGGTTCTTGGGGCAGCCGAGGCTGACGAACGCCACGGACTCCGGCACCGGGGCGGCGGCGGGCCGCTTGGTGCCCTTCGGACGCGCGGCGCCGGCGGCGCGGGATGTGGGTCGGCCCTTGGGCATCAGGGGGCCATGATAGCGCCGCCTGCGCTTCGCGCCTGCTCCAGGTAGGCCAGGAGATCCAGGATCTCCTCGCGGGTCCGGCCGTCCAGGAGGCCCTTGGGCATGGGCGAGGTGGGCAGGGGCGTGGCGCTGGCCACGGCCGCGCGCCGGATCGTCTCCCGCTCCGGCCCGAGCGGGTTGGTGGCCACCACGACCGCGCCGTCCCGCTCCTCCACCACGCGGCCCGCCACCACGCTCCCGTCGTGGAGCTCGAAGAGCGTGTCGCGGTACTGGTCCGCCACCACGGCCGAGGGCTCGAGGATGGCCTGCAGGAGATCCCGCCGCGAGAAGCGGGCGCCGGCGCCGGTGAGATCCGGCCCGGTGGTGCCGCCGATCCCGGAGACCCGATGGCACATGGCGCAGCTGGAGCCCTGGAAGACCATCGCGCCGCGGGCCACGTCGCGCCCGGCGCCCACCTGATCAAGCGCGGCCTCCAGGTCCGCCACCGTCCACGCCCGCACGAAGCGGGACGACGGCGCCGCGTGCGGCAGGACCGCCGCGCGGGCCGCCTGCGCCGCCGCGCCCTCCGCGGGCGCGCTCCCGCCGGGAAGCGGCCCCGCCGCCGCCTCCGTGGCCCGCACCAGCGCGTCCACGTAGCCGGCCAGGCTGAAGCCGCCCTGCATGGAGCGGGCGCCGCGGATCCAGCTCGCGTAGCGCGCCCGCGTCTCCGCGGTCCATCCCTCGGGGACGCCCCGCAGCAGGAACGCGAACGCCATCTGCCGCTGCGGATCCGCCGCCGCCTCCATCGCGTCCACCGTGCGCTCGATCGCCCTCGGCGCCCGCAGTGCCAGGAGGAGCTCCGCGAGGGCGCGGTCCAGCTGGAAGTCACCGTTGGGGAACCAGCGATCCACCGCCTCCAGGAGGCGTGTTCGCGCCGCGTCATCCGGCGTCCCATGGCGGGCGATGGCCACCTGGGCGGTGCGGATCAGGCTGCGGCGCCACTCCGCGGGGGACTCCACGGCGGCGGTCGCGGGCGCGAGCGCCGCGAGCGACTCGATGATGGCCCCCAGGTCGTCGCGGCCGCCCGTGCGGGCCAGGGCGAGGAGCATCTCGAGCGCAGGACGCGGCGAACGCTCCGCCAGGGCCCGCGCCCGCCACGCGTCGGGCGGCAGATGCTCAAGCGCCACGCGGGCCGCGAAGCGCTCGAAGCGGTCGGTGGAGCGGAGCGACCCGCACACCTCGTCCAGGGCGTCCAGCCGCGGGTCCGTGTGGAGGCGCTCCAGGCGCCGGCGGCGTTCGCGGGCTGCGGCGGCGTCCGCGGCGGCGGCCGCGGCGGTGGTCGGCGCGGCGGCCGCGGCGGAGGTGGCGGATGCGGCGGGTGCCGTGGATGCGGCGGCTGCAACAGGTGCGGCGGCTGCAGCGGGTGCAACGGAGATCCGGTAGAGGCCGCTCTGCGTGCCGCGGCCGCCGGTGATGACGTAGAGCGCGCCATCCGGGCCGAACTCCATGTCCGTGATGGGCATCGGACGACCGGTGGCGAACGGCTCCCAGCTGCCGCGCCACGACGCGCCGTCCGGCCGCAGGTGGAACGCGACGATGCGTCCGTAGGCCCAGTCTCCCGCGAGGATGCTGGAGCGCCACGGCTCCGGGAAGTTGCCGCGACCGCCCCACACCATGCCGGTGGGCGACGCCAGATCCGTGTCCACGGCGGCGGGCAGGCTGTCCGGGTACCACGAGGGCCACTTGCCGCTGCCGGAGCGCCAGCCGTTCTCCCCGCCGGACACCACGTGGCAGAGGCGCGGCGGGCGGTACCACGGGGCGCCGAGATCCCACTCCATGTCCGAGTCCCACACGAACGCCTCGCCCGCGTCGTTGAAGGCCAGGTCGTAGGAGTTGCGGAGGCCGCCGGACCAGACGAGGCATTCGCCGCTCCGGGGGTCGACGCGGAAGACGCAGCCGCCCGGCGCCATCACGCCGGAGGCGTGGCCGCGCGGATCCCATTCGCGCCCCAGGAGGAGGTCCTCGCTCCAGTGCGCCAGCGGAGAGGCGCCGGAGCGTTCCCGCGGGAGCGGCGTGTGGTTGCCGTTCACCACCCACAGCTTGCCGTCCGGTCCCGCCACCACGCCGTGCGGACCGTGCTCCGAATCCGTGCCCGCCTCCATCACGCGAACGGCCCGCTCCGGCATGCCGTCACCGTCCGCGTCCTCCACGCGCCAGAGTCCGCCGCCGTCGCGGTTCTCCAGGGCCACGTTGGCCCACAGGCGGCCGTCGAGCCACGCGAGACCCTGCGCGGAGCCGATCGGCGCGGGGACCCGCTCCGCGGCCACGGCTCCACCGGGGACGCTCGGGAGCGTGAGTCGGAGGAGCGGCCCCCGCTGCGGCGAGATGTAGATTCGCCCCGCGTCGTCGAAGGTCATGGCCACCCAGCTGCCCTCCGCCGCCTGAGCGGAGCGCAGGAGCTCCACGGTGAAGCCCGCCGGGACGCTGATGGAGGAGGGCGGGGGAGCGCTCCGCTCCGCGAACGGATTCGGCCACGGACCGCGCGGGTGCGAGACGGGACCGAGGGCGACCACCGCCGCGGGGTCGCCGCCCGCCGCCGGCACCCACTCCCACGAGGCGTCCGTCACCACCCGGAAGGGGCCGGCCTGCAGGGTCGCGGCGGCGGCGGCGGGACCATCGTCGTTGGCCACCTCCAGGCGGAGTTCGTGCGGGCCCGCGGCCAGGCCGCCCGGGACGGACGCGCTCTGCACCGTGGCCCAGTCGTCCCCGGAGAGAAGCGGCGCGCCGTCCACGAAGGCCCGCACGTGGTTGTCGGCGGTGGCCCGCAGCGTGGCCGCCGGAGCCGCCTCCGGGAGGACGAACGTGGTGCGGAGGACGCCGCGTTCCCCCGCGCCCGCGGGGTCCGGCCCCCAGATCCACTCCGGCTCCGGCGCCGCGGGCGGCGGCAGCGGCCGCACCTTCAGCGATCGATAGCGCACCTCCATCGGCGGACCCATGTGCACCTGGAGCCCCAGGGCGCCGCGCAGCGAACGCCGCTCCAGCTGGCGGTCCCGCACTCGCGACATCACGACGCCGTTGATCTCGTGGACCACCTCCTCGCCGCGGGCCACGATGCGGTAGTCGTTCCAGTCGCCGCGATGGATGGTCGCGGCCAGCGCCTCGGGCGTGCCGCTGCGGGCCAGCACCACGGAGCGGCCGTTCGCGCCGCGCAGCACGTCCTCGCCGCGGGCGCTCATCAGGCCGCGGCCGTTCGAGTCGTAGAGGACTCCGGTGTAGGCGTCCGCGGCGTCCATGTCCGCCTGCGGGCCGGTCACGTCCGGGCGGCCGTCGTCGCGGCTGCGGTACTGCACGCCGGAGTTGCCGCCCGCGAGGCGGAAGCGGCAGGTGAACTCGAAGTCGCCCCACTCTCCCTCGTGCATCAGGTAGCTGCTCTGGCTGAGGGGCGCGTCCGCGGTGGTGCGGCCCACCAGGTCCCCGTCCTCCACGCGCCACACGGCGGGATCGCCCTTCCATCCACGGAGCGAACGCCCGTCGAAGAGCTCCACCCAACCATCCGCGGGTGCGGCCTGATCCGCCTCTCCGAAGGCGGCGCCGCTCCACGCGACCATGCCCCAGAGGGCGGCCCCCAGCACGGCGGCGGCGGTCATGAACGTCCGTGGACGCGGGGCCGGGCCCCGCGCTTCGAGGCCTGTCTCGCGCATGCGGCGAGTATAGAAGCCGCCGTCGCGGCGCCGGCTGCCTGCGGCGCCGAGTGCTTCCGGCGCCGTCTGCCGGTGGCGCCGTCTGTCCGCGGCCGGCGCGCCCTGGCTTCCGTCACACGGCCAGGTGGTCCAGCATGTCCCGCCACTCGCCGTACCGGTAGGGGATGCTGCGCTCGTCGTGGAGCGCCCGCAGCCGGCGCAGGGACGATTCGTGCAGCTCCCGCGTCCACTCCTCCGCCGCGGGGTCGCAGAAGAACATGCGGCACCCGAGCGGCCGGGCCGCGTGGGCGCCGCAGAGCCTCCCGACCAGGAACGGACAGTCGCCCCGCGCGCGGGCCTCCGCCACCTGCGCGGCCGTCACCGCGGCCGCCGCTCGCACCGGCAGCACCGGAAGCACCGGAAGCACCGGCGGCACCGGAAGCACCGGCAGCTCGGTGCGTCTCGCCGCCTGCGGATCGCGGGGTTGCACGCCCTGGGGCCCGCCCGCCACGCCGCGCTCGTCCGCGGCGCCGCGTCCTTCCAGTGCATTGCGTTCATCCGCCCCCCGCGTCATCTCCGCCACACACCACGCCGCCTCGAGTCCCGTCACGAAGAGCCGGTGCCCCCAGGCGTCGAAATGGCAGCAGCGCCCGCTCGCCAGGCAGATGGGCCGCCGCCGCGCCACCTCCGCCTCCACCTCCGCGTACAGCGTTCGAATGGCCTCCGCCACACCCGCGTCCGCGGCCGCCGCCCGCCACGCCTCCGCGAGCGCCGCCCGCTCCCCATCCGCCGCGCCCGCGCCGCCGTTCACGGCGTCTGCTCGCTCCGGCGGGCGTCCTCCCGGCGCAGGAGGCCGATCTCCTCCGCGCTGTAGATGCGGCCGGAGGCGGCGCCCATGCCCGGGCACGGCACCCGCTCCCGGGCCGAGTCCCACGCCTTGCGGCTCACCAGGTTGGAATCCCAGAAGGGCCACGTGCGGCACTGCGAGGGGCGTGCCCCGTAGACGCCGCAGACCGCGCGGCCCGGCACCGATGTGCGGTCCAGGAAGATGCAGTCGTGCCCATGCTCCGTGACCCGCTCCTCCAGGGACCAGCGGTTCACGATGCGGCGGGCGTAGCGGGCCAGGAACTCCTCCGCGGAGAGTCCGAGCGCCGCCGCCATGGCCGCGCCCTCCTGGTCGTCGAACCACACCGCGCCGGGCGGCCCGGTGCAGCAGTTGCCGCACTGGGTGCAGGCGAAGCGCAGCCCGTCCCGGTACCACGGCTGCCCGCCGGGACGTTCGCCGGCCGTCACGATCCACCTCCGCCCGGAGGCGGCGGGATCACGACTCCTCGCCGCCGTCCTCGCCGTCGCCCAGGGTCGCTTCGTCCTCCAGCTCGTCCGTGGTCGCGCTCTCCGCGTCCACGTCCGCCTCGGACTCCGCGCCCAGCTCCAGGTCCAGCGGGTCGGTGAAGTCGTCGCCGTCGCCGGAGCCGCCCTGCGGCGCCGCGGCCTGCGCCGCCACCATGTCCGCCACGGTGGTGCCCACGCCCACGCGCTCCGCACCCAGGTTCTCCGCACGCTCCGCAGCGGCGGCCCGCATCGCGGCGTCGGAGGCCTCGTCCAGCTTCGGCAGCTCCACCAGCTTGCGAACCTTGATCTTGGGATAGGCGCCGAAGCCGGTGCCGGCCGGGATCAGGTGGCCCAGGAGCACGTTCTCCTTCAGGCCCTGGAGCGTGTCCACGGCGCCCTTGAGGGCCGCCTCCGTGAGCACCTTGGTGGTCTCCTGGAAGCTGGCGCCGGAGAGGAAGCTCTCCGCCTGGAGCGACGCCTTGGTGATGCCCAGGAGGAGCTCCTTGAAGCGGGCGGGCTTGGGCTTGCGGGTCTTGGCGCCCTTGCGTCCCTGGCTCTCCGCGAGGGCGTTGGCCTCCTTGACCTCGTCCTTGGGCACCAGCTTGCCGCGCACCAGCGTGGACTCGCCGGCATCCTCGACCACGAGCCTGTCCTTCAGCTCCTCGTTGACGCGGCGGATGAAGTACTTGTCCACCACGTCCATCGGCAGCACGTCGGTGTCGCCCGGGTCGTGGATGCGGACCTTGCTGAGCATCTGCCGGAGGATGACCTCGATGTGCTTGTCGGAGATGGGCACGCCCTGGGCGCGGTAGACGTTCTGGATCTCCTCCAGCATGTAGTTCTGGAGGGCCTCCACGCCGCGGATGCGGAGGATGTCCCCCGGGATGGCCGGACCTTCGCAGAGCGGATCCCCGGCGTTCACGTAGTCGCCGGTGTGGACGCGCAGGTGCTTGCCCTGCGGCACGTGGTGCTCCACCGCCAGGGACTCGTCCTCGCCCGGGGGCGAGACGCGGATGGTCATCTTGCCCTTGCGCTTCTCCGGGAGGAGATCCACGCGGCCGGAGATCTCGGCCAGGACGGAGGGCTCCTTGGGGAGACGGGCCTCGAAGATCTCCGTGACGCGGGGCAGACCGCCCACGATGTCGGCGGAGCGCTGCGCCTCCTTCGGCGTGTGCGCCAGCATCTGGCCGGCCTTCACCGCCTCGCCATCCGCCACCTCGATGCGGGCCTTGGCGGGGATGTTGTGGAAGTCCAGCACCTGACCGTTGGACGGATCCACGATCTTGATCTGCGGGTGCCGCTCGCCGGTGTGCTCGGTGACGATCCGCTCGATCACCTCGCCCTTCCGCTCCACCTTGACCGTCTCGCCCTCGATGATGTCCTTGAACTCCACCCGCCCGCTCTTCTCCGCCAGGATGGGCGTGGTGTGCGGGTCCCAGTGCATCAGGGTCTGGCCCTTCTTCACGGCCTCGCCCGGACGGACGTCGAAGATGGCGCCGTAGGGAACCTTGAACTTCTCCAGCTCGCGGCCCTTGGCGTCCTTCACCGCCAGCTCGCCGGTCTTCTTGAGGGCCACCAGGTGGGTGACGCCCTGCGTCTCCACGTCCGCCTCGTTGCAGTCGCGCAGCTCCACCACGCCGGCGTTCTGGGCCTTGTAGGTGGTGTCAGCGACGGAGCTGAAGGCGATGCCGCCGGTGTGGAACGTGCGCATCGTGAGCTGCGTGCCCGGCTCGCCGATGGACTGGGCCGCGATGATGCCCACCGCCATGCCCTCCTCCACCAGCTTGCCGGTGGCCAGGTCCATGCCGTAGCAGAGGGCGCAGACGCCACGCCCGGTCTCGCAGGTGAGCGGGGAGCGAACCTGGACGGAGTCGATCCCCATGTTCTCCAGTTCCCGCGCGATCCGGTCGTTGATGAGCTCGTTCTCGTGGACGATGACGCGATCCGTCCGCGGGTCGATGACCGTCTGACGGCTGGTGCGGCCGCGGATGATCTCGCGGAGCGGGACGTCCACGTCCTCGCCCTTGTAGATGGCCCGCTTCTGCACGCTGTGCTTGGTACCGCAGTCGTGCTCCACCACCACCACGCTCTGGGCCACGTCGCACAGCTTGCGGGTGAGGTAGCCGGAGTCCGCGGTCTTGAGGGCGGTGTCGGCCAGTCCCTTGCGGGTGCCGTGGGTGCTGGTGAAGTACTCCAGCACGCTCAGCCCCTCGCGGAAGTTGGAGTTGATCGGCGTCTCGATGATCTCGCCGCTCGGCTTGGCCATCAGGCCGCGGAGGCCGGCCAGCTGCTGCATCTGGCTCTTGTTGCCACGGGCGCCGGAGTCCGCGAAGAGGTACACCGGGTTGAGGTAGCGGTGGCCCTTGGGGCGCTCCTTGGCGTCCTTCGGCGGGATCGGGACCTCGCGGCCGGTCGTGGTGTCGCGCCAGTCGTTCTTCAGCGTCTCCATCAGCCGGTCGGAGATGTCCGCGCGGCACTTGGACCACGCTTCCAGCACCTGGTTGCGGCGTTCGCCGTCGGTGATGGCGCCGGTGTCGAAGCTGCGATGGGCCTTGTCCACCTGGCGGCGGGCCGCCTTGATCATGACCTCCTTGTCATCGGGGATGCGCAGATCCGTGATGCCGAAGGAGAGGCCGCTGACCGTGGAGAAGCGGAACCCCGTCTCCTTCATGCGGTCCAGCAGCTCGATGGTGAAGGGCTTCCCCTTGCGGGCGAAGGTGTCGTCGATCACGCGGGCCGCGCCCTTCTTGCCCAGGGCGCAGTTGTAGAAGGGCATCCCGTCCGCGAGGATCTCGCTGAAGTAGAGCCGTCCCACGGTGGTCACCAGGCGGCGGTGGGCCGGCATGGCCTCCGCACGCGCGGTCTGGCCGGTCACCACGTCCGCGAAGCGGGGGAGCCGGACCTCGATCCACTCGTGGATGCGGATCTTGCCCAGCTCGTAGGCCATGAAGGCTTCGTGCGGGTCGCGGAAGCTCCGCAGGGTGCGCCGCCAGGAGCTGAACGCCGCCGGATCCTTCTTCTCATCCGGGGCGTCCTCGAAGCCCACGGTGAGGAAGTACACGCCCATCACAATGTCCTGCGACGGGCTGACGATCGGGTTGCCGTTGGCGGGGCTGAAGATGTTGTGCGTGCTCATCATGAGCACGTGGGCCTCGGTCTGGGCCTCCACGGAGAGCGGCAGGTGGACGGCCATCTGGTCGCCGTCGAAGTCCGCGTTGTAGCCCGTGCACACCAGCGGGTGGATCTTGATGGCGTTGCCTTCCACCAGGACGGGTTCGAACGCCTGGATGCCCATGCGGTGGAGCGTGGGGGCGCGGTTGAGCATCACCGGGTGGTTCCGGATGACCTGCTCCAGGATGTCCCACACCTCCGCGTCGCGCCGCTCCAGCATGCGCTTGGCGCTCTTGATGGTGTCCGCCAGCCCGTGCTCCTTCAGCTTGCGGATGATGAACGGCTGGAAGAGCTCCAGCGCGATCTTCTTGGGCAGGCCGCACTGGTGGAGCTTCAGCTCCGGACCCACCACGATCACCGAGCGGGCCGAGTAGTCCACGCGCTTGCCGAGCAGGTTCTCGCGGAAGCGGCCCTGCTTGCCCTTGATCATGTCCGTGATGGACTTGAGCGGGCGGTTGCTGGAGCCCAGCACCGGGCGGCGGCAGCGGCCGTTGTCGAACAGCGCATCCACCGCCTGCTGCAGCATGCGCTTCTCGTTGCGGATGATGACCTCCGGCGCATTGAGGTCCATCAGCTTCTTGAGGCGGTTGTTGCGGTTGATGATGCGGCGGTAGAGGTCGTTGAGGTCGCTGGTGGCGAAGTTGCCGCTCTCCAGCAGGACCAGCGGCCGCAGGTCCGGCGGGATCACCGGCACCACGTCCAGCACCATCCACGCCGGATCGTTCTCCGACCCCAGGATCTGCTTGACGATCTTCAGCCGCTTCGCCAGGTCCTTCTGCTTCTGCTTGCTCTTGGTCTCGCCGAGATCCTGGCGCAGTTCCGCCTCGACCTCGTGCAGGTCCAGGTTGTTCAGGAGCTCGCGGATGGCCTCCGCGCCCATCATCGCGGTGAAGGCGCTGCCGTGCTTCTCGCGGGCCACCTGGTACTCCGCCTCCTCCAGCACCTGCTGATAGGAGAGGTCCGTGTCGCCCGGATCGGTGACCACGTAGTCCTGGAAGTAGATGATCTTCTCCAGGTCGCTGGTCTTCATCGCCAGCAGGTTCCCCAGGCGGCTGGGCATGGCCTTGAAGAACCAGATGTGGACCACGGGCGCGGCCAGGTTGATGTGGCCCATGCGCTTGCGGCGGACGCGGCTGTGGGTCACCTTGACGCCGCAGCGGTCGCAGATGATCCCCTTGTACTTGGTGCCCTTGTACTTGCCGCAGGCGCACTCGTAGTCCCGCTCCGGACCGAAGATGCGCTCGCAGAAGAGGCCGTCGCGCTCCGGCCGGTAGGTGCGGTAGTTGATCGTTTCCGGCTTCTTGACCTCGCCGAAGCTCCAGCTCCGGATGTCGTTGGGACTGGCGAGCGTGATCTTCACGCTGCCGAAGTCGTTCACGCGGTCATAGACGCTCTCGGACATCATGTTGCCGGTGCGGGTGTCCACGCTGGATTCCTCGCTGACTGTGCGCTGGGCGGTCGGAATGGGCGTCGCGGGTGGCGACGGGGGAACGGTGCAGGGGCCGCGGGCGCCCCCGTGCGGTGGCGGTTACAGGATGGAGGCCGCGTCGGCCTGCTCCTTCTCGAGCTGGATGTTCATGGCCAGGCCCTTGATCTCGTGGCAGAGCACGTCGAACACCACGGGCATGCCCGCCTGGAGGGTGTTCGTGCCGCGCACCATCGAGTCGTAGATCTTGGTCCGGCCTTCCACGTCGTCGCTCTTGACCGTGAGCAGCTCCTGGAGCACGAACGCCGCGCCGTACGCCTCCAGCGCCCACACTTCCATCTCGCCGAACCGCTGGCCGCCGGTGCGGGCCTTGCCGCCCAGCGGCTGCTGCGTGATGAGGCTGTAGGGGCCGGTGGAGCGGGCGTGGATCTTGTCATCCACCAGGTGGTGGAGCTTCAGCAGGTACATGAAGCCCACCGTGGTGCGCTGGTTGAACGGCTCGCCGGTGCGCCCGTCGTAGAGCTGCACCTTGCCGCCGTAGGGCATGTTCGTGAGCAGCTCGCGCGGGTGGCCGGGATCGCCGGCGCCGCGTTCGAAGCGATCCAGCCGCTCCCGGACGTGCGTGTTGGCGGCGTCGAGCGCCTCCATGATCTCGTTCTCCGTGGCACCGTCGAAGACCGGCGTCACGGCCTGGAAGCCCAGGACCTTGGCGGCCCACCCGAGGTGGACCTCCAGGATCTGACCGACGTTCATGCGGCTGGGCACGCCCAGCGGGTTCAGGAGCACGTCCACCGGGTTGCCGTCCTCGAGGAAGGGCATGTCCTCCTCCGGCACGATCCGGGCGATGACGCCCTTGTTGCCGTGGCGGCCGGCCATCTTGTCGCCCACGGAGAGCTGCCGCTTGGTGGCCAGGTACACCTTCACCATCTCCAGCACGCCCGACGGAAGCTCGTCGCCGCGCTTCATGTGGCCCACCTTGCGCTCCTTCTCCTTCTTGAGACCCAGGATGCGCGGCCAGAACTGCCCGTAGATGATCTCGGCCTTCTCGCGGGACTCGGCGGGGCCCTTGATCCACTTGGTGGTGAAGCCCTCGATCTGCTCCATGATGACGCCGGCCATGTCGCTGGCGCCCACCTTCTGACGCGTGCTGGGATCCACCATCTCCGCGCCGCTGGCCTCGTTGATCTGGGCCACCATCTGCTTGAAGAGGACGATCTGCCGGCGATCCATCTCCTCCTCGTAGGCCTGGAGCTCCTTCTTCTGGACCTTCTTCTGCTCCTCGTTGAGGTGCATGCGGCGGCTGAAGCGCTTGGTGGCGATGACGATGCCCTCGGTGCCCGCGGGCACCTCCAGCGAATCGTTCTTCACGTCCTCGCCGGCCCGGCCGAAGATGGCGTGGAGCAGCTTCTCCTCGGGGGAGAGCTCGGACTTGCTCTTGGGGCTGACCTTGCCCACCAGGATGTCGCCGGGACCCACGCGGGCGCCGACGCGGATCACGCCGTTGTCATCCAGGTTCTTGAGCAGCTTCTCGCTGACGTTGGGGATGTCGCGGGTGAACTCCTCGCGACCCAGCTTGGTCTCGCGGATCTCCACGTCGAAGCTCTCGATGTGGATCGACGTGAAGACGTCGTCCTTCACGAGACGCTCGCTGATCACGATGGCGTCCTCGAAGTTGTAGCCGTCGAAGGTGTTGAAGGCCACGAGGACGTTCTTGCCGATGGACAGCTCTCCCATCCGGGTGCTGGCGCCGTCGGCGATGATGTCCCCGGCCTTCACCTTCTGTCCCAGCCTCACCACCGGGCGCTGGTTCTGGCAGGTGCGCTCGTTGAGGCCCACGAACTTGCGCAGGTGGTACTCGTCGGCGTTGTCGATGACGATGTGCGAGGCATCCACCTCCGTCACCGTCCCGCCACGCTCCGCCTTCACGATCATGCCGCTGTGCGAGCCGGCCACGCGCTCCATGCCGGTGGCCACGCACGGGGGCTCCACCTTCACCAGCGGCACGGCCTGCCGCTGCATGTTGGAGCCCATGAGGGCGCGGTTGGCGTCGTCGTGCTCCAGGAAGGGGATGAGCGCCGCGGAGACGCCCACGATCTGCTTGGGCGAGATGTCCGCGAACTCCACGCCCTCCGCCTCCACCTCCGTGAGGTCTCCATCCTTGCGGGCCAGGATGCGGGCATCCTTGAGGTTGCCCTCGCGGGAGAGGGCGTCGCTCGGCGCCAGCACGCGGCTGATCTCCTCGTCCGCGCGCAGGTTCTTGATGGCGGGCTTCATCTTCCCGTCCAGCACCACCTTGCCGCCCTTGATCTCGCGGTAGGGGGTGAGGAGGAAGCCGTAGTCGTCGATCTGGCTGTAGATGCCCAGCGAGGCGATGAGGCCGATGTTCGTGCCTTCAGGCGTCTCGATGGGGCAGATGCGGCCGTAGTGCGAGATGTGCACGTCGCGCACCTCGAAGCCGGCGCGCTTGCGGTTGAGGCCGCCGGGACCGAGGGCGCTAAGGCGCCGTTCGTGCACCAGCATGGAGAGCGGGTTGGTCTGGTCCACCACCTGGCTCAGCTCGCTGCGGCCGAAGAAGAACTCGATGGCGCTCGAGATGCTCTTGGAGTTGACCAGGTCCGCGATCTTGGCGATCTCGCTGGGATCCTTGACGCTCATCCGCTCCTGCACGGTGCGGCGGAGCTTGAGGAAGCCCTTGCGCATCTCCTCCACCGCCAGCTCGTCCAGCGTCCGGAGGCGGCGGTTGCCCAGGTGGTCGATGTCGTCCACGTGGGTGGGCGGGCGCTTGGCGCGGAGATCCAGCATGTAGTGGATCACGGCCAGGAAGTCCTCCGCCTGGAGGCTCTGGACGGTCTCGGGCTGCTCCTTGTAGATCTTCTTCTTCTTGAGGTAGTCGAACTTCCGGTTGATGCGGAAGCGGCCGACGCGCCCCAGGCGGTACCGGTTGTCGTCGAAGAACTTCTCCTTGAAGAGGGCCTTGGCCTTGTCCACCTGCGGCGGGTTGCCGGGGCGCAGACGGCCGTAGATCTTCAGGAGCGCGGCCTCGTGATCCGTGACCTCCGCGAGGAAGTCCAGCTTCTCCTCCGCCAGCGTGTTGAGGATGAGCGGGTCCCCGGGGTTGGTGATGGCCCGGACGGCCTTCAGGGCGCTCTGCTGGATGACGCTCACCTTGTCTCCGAAGGGAACGCCCACGCGGCAGAGCTCCTCGCCGGTGTCCTGGTCGATGATCATCTCCGCGGAGTAGTGCTCGGGCTTGAGCTTCTCCACCTTGATGTCCTCCACCTCGTAAAACAGCTCCAGCAGCTTCTCGGTGGAGCTGAAGCGCTCGTCGAGCGCCCGCAGGAAGGTGGTGGCGGCCAGCTTCGTGGACTGGTCGATGCGCATGACCAGCACGTCCTTCTTGCTCACCTCCAGCTCGATCCAGCTGCCGCGCTCCGGGATGATGCGGGCGCTGTGGAGCGGCCGGTCTCCCAGGGAGCTGGCGATGCTGAAGTCCACGCCGGGCGAACGGTGGAGCTGGCTGACGATCACGCGCTCCGCGCCGTTGACGATGAACTCGCCGCCGCCCATCATCACGGGGATGTCCCCGAGGTAGATCTCCTCCTCCGCGATCGCCTCGTTGGCGCCCTTCACGAGGCGCACGGAGACGCGGAAGGGGAGGCCGTACGTGAGCCGCAGCTCGCGGCACTCGTCCGGCGTGTACCGGGGCTCCTCCAGCTTGTAGGAGCGGTACTCCAGCTTCATCGTCCCGTCGTAGCTCTCGATCGGGAAGACTTCGCGGAGCATCGCCTCCAGGCCGATGGCCTTGTTGCGATCCGCGGAATCCACGTCCTTCTGGAGGAACCGTTCGTACGCGGCGCGCTGGACGCGCACCAGGTCCGGGACCGGGACTGCATCCCCAAGTCGGGCGAAGTCAAGTCTGCCGTCGACGATGCGCTCGCGAATGGTCTTCGTGGCCATGCGTTGATCCGGTGGTGTTCCGGCGCGGAAGCGATCGATCCACGTGTTGCCGAAGCGTGGATTCGCCTCCGAGCCTTGTCTTCAATTCACTGCTGCGCCAGCTGCCGCCAAGAGTCCCGCAGTGTAGCGAAAGCCGGGCCACTCGGGTTCCCAGCCGGGCCGTTGCTTGAATCTTTATTTCCTGAACGCAGCGTCTTATCTTATCGGACTACACGGCGCAAACGGGACCGCCCCGGAAGGCCTTCGCCTCCAGGCCTTTGGGCTCCCGCGGCGCCGGCGGACTCACCCGCTCCAGGCGGAGAGCAGGATGCCCAGGTCCGCGCCGTCGACGGAGCCGCTGCCATCGAGGTCCGCCGGCCCGCCCGCCGCCCCCCAGGCCGCGAGCATCAGGCCCAGGTCCGCCCCGTTCACGCTGCCGTTCCCGTCCAGGTCCCCCGGGACCGGGGTGAAGGTTCGCCAGGCGCTGGTGAAGGCCCAGGGCGCCTGGGGGATGCCGGAGCAGAAGTTGTTCGGCTGGGCGGGGGGCGGGGAGTCGCACGGCCGGTCCCGCTGCGCATCCCAGAACGCCAGCATCCGCAGGCCCTTCTCTTCCGCGAAGGCCCGCACCTGGGCGGCATCCGCCAGGGTGAAGACCTCCTGCACCACGTCGTTCACGCCCAGCATCGGGGTGACGCCGATCCGATGCCACACCTCGGCGTCATCCAGCGGCTGGCCCGCCGCCGCGTAGGTGGCCGCCAGCTGGGCGTGGAGGCTGGTGGCGGCCTGGATGGCGTAGTCGCCCATGTGGCCGTCCGGATCCGGCGCGGCGGCCGGCCCGTAGTCCATCGCCATGATGTTCACGCAGTGGAGCTCCACTCCCGCGGCCAGGGCCGACTGCACCACCGCCAGGCCATCCGCGGTGAGGCCGCTGGGGAGCACCGGCAGCGTGAGAGAGACGCGCAGCTCCCGGCCCGCGGCCGCCGCCTCCAGCTGCAGGAGGCGGATGGCCTGCGAACGGCGCGCAATGGACGGCGGGTCGGCCGCCGCGGCGCCCTCGATGTCGAAGTCCACGTGGGTGAGGCCGTAGGTGTCGATCGTCTGCCGGTACGCGGCCCGGACGCTCTCCACGGTGGGGCACGCCAGGGCCAGCTCCGTCCCGGCGGCGCCTCCGAAGGACACCATCACGTCTCCGCCCGCGGCCCGGACCGCGTTGATCTCCTGCAGCCGGAAGAGGGAGGCCACGGAGTAGGCCTGGAAGCCGCCCCATGCCGGCTCGCAGGTGCCGGGCACCGCCACCACGAAGCCCAGCGCGACGAACCGCACGTCCTCATTCTGTCGATAGGCCGGCAGGTCGAAGAGGGGCCAGAGCGTGGCATCCACGAACGGGGAGAACCAGCGCGTCGGCCACGCCGGCGCCGGTGCCGGCGCGGGCGGCGGCGGGGCGGGGGACGCCCCGTTGAGCGACACGGGAACGCCGTTGAGCGTCCCGGCCGCGGGCGGCACGGCGCCGCCCGGCGCGCCGATCCACCCGAAGCTCACCGTGGCGCCGGGACTGATGTCCGCGCCCGCGTCCGCGATCACGTACTGCGACCCGGAGTGCGAGAGCACCTGGGCGTTCCAGATGCTGGTCACGCTCCACGGCGCCGCGAACCCCAGCTGCCACGCGGGGATGCTCCACCCGGCGTGGTTGGTGATGGTCACCTTGCCCTGGAAGCCGGAGCCCCAGTCGCTCTCCACCTGGAACGAGATGTCCACCGTGTCCGCGGCCGCCGCCGGAGCGGCCGCCGCCGCCGCCAGGACGAGGGCGCCACCCGTCATCAGGGCCATGATGCCGTGCATGGATTCGTCTCCGAGTGGCGGCGCGGTGCCCACCGTGCCGCCCTGCAAGCATGCCGCGGGTCCGGGCCGGGGGAAGCGCAGACCGGGCACGAACGCCCGCCGCTCCGCCCGGGCGTCCCGGCGGGCGAACGCGCGGCCGGAATGGAAAAGGGGCCCCCCGATCGGGGAGCCCCTTGAGCGTGCGGTCCTGGGATCCGTGGGCCGCCGGGTGGCGGCCCGGAGGTCACTTGACGGTGACCTTCGCGCCGGCTTCCTCGAGGGACTTCTTGAGCTTGTCGGCGTCCTCCTTGGACACCTTCTCCTTCACGGTCTTGGGGGCGCCGTCGACCAGGCCCTTGGCCTCGGCCAGACCGAGGCCGGTGGCCTCGCGGACGGCCTTGATGACCGCGATCTTGTTGGCGCCGGAGTTCTCCAGCACCACGTCGAACTCGGACTGGGCCGCGGCGGCCGCAGCGCCGCCCGCGTCGCCGCCGGCGGGGCCGGCCATCATGACGGCACCACCCGCGGCGGGCTCGATGCCGTACTTCTCCTTCATGTAGTCAGCGAGGTCCACGGCCTCCTTGAGGGTGAGGGCCGCGATCTCGTCGCCGAGCTTGGTGATCTTCGCATCAAACGTCTTGGTGTCGGACATGCTTCACGCTCCTGATCGCCTTCGAGTGGTGCCGACACGCGCGGCATTTGACCCCGTGGGGCCAGTCGAACGGCGGATTGGGTTCGAACGGAATGGACGCGGCACGGACGACCGTGCCGTTCAGGCTCACGCCTTGGCCGTGATGGCCTCCCCCTTCTCGAGACGGGTCTGGATCTCCTTCACCACGCCCAGGATCCTGCGACCCGGGGCGACGCTGCAGCCCACCAGCTTCCTGGCCGGGCTGAGGAAGATGGTGACGGCCTGGGAGAGGGCTTCCCCGCGGGTGGGGAGCTTGCTGAGCTTCTCCACGCCCTCCTTGCCCTTGTAAAAGACGCCCTCCAGGCAGGCGCCCTTGAAGACGCACTTCTCCACGCCCTTGGCCCACTTGACGATCTCGCGGGCCACGTCCACCACCGAGGCGTCCTTCGCGTAGACGACCGCGGTGGGGCCGGCCAGGGCGTCGTTGAGCGACTCCAGGTGGCCGCCCTTGAACGCCTTCCGGGCCAGGGAGTTCTTCACCACCGTGACGCGGACGTTCTTCCCGATGAGGTGGGTTCGCATCCGGTTGGTGGAGATGGAATCCAGTCCGCGGATCTCCACGGCCACGGCGCCTTCGACGCCATCGAACCGCTTGCGGTACTGGGTGACGATCATGTCCTTGATGGTCTTGCTCATGGCTGGTCCTTGTCGCCGGATCCGCCGCCGGGGCGGCTGATCCGATGCGGCCTCACACGGCGATCTGGATTCCGGGGCTCATGCTGGCGGCCAGCACGCACTTGCGGATGTAGGTTCCCTTGGTGGCGGCGGGACGGATCTTGTGGATCGTGGCCACGAAGTGCTCCAGGTTGGCCAGGAGCGCCTCGTCCTTGAAGCTCAGCTTCCCGATCACGCACGCCACGTTTCCGCCGTCATCGTTGCGGTACTCCTGCTTGCCCGCGGAGTACTCCTTGACGGCGCTGGCCACGTCGGGGGTGACGGTGCCGGCCTTGGGGGAGGGCATGAGTCCCTTGGGACCCAGCACCTTGCCCAGCTTGGACACCACACGCATCATGTCCGGGCTGGCCACGGCCACGTCGAAGTCCATCCAGCCGCCCTCCACCTTCGACACCAGCTCCTCTCCGCCCACTTCCACGGCGCCGGCGGCCTTGGCCGCGGCCGCCTTGTCGGCGGGGCAGAAGCAGATGACGCGGGCGCTCTTGCCGATGCCGTGGGGCATGCTGATCGAACCGCGGAGCGCCTGATCGGACGCCTTCGGATCGATCCCCAGGCTCACCACCACGTTCACGGACTGGTCGAACTTGGTGTGCTTGAACTTCCGCAGCGTGGCGATCGCCGTCGGCATGTCCACCGGGGTCGCGGGGGCGATGGCGGCGTTGTGACGGTGGCGCTTGCCGCCGGGACCGGTGCTCTTCTTCTTGGTGATGGTGCTCATCGGGTCAGCCCTCCACCGTCACGCCCATGGAGCGGGCGGAGCCCTCGATCATCCGCATCGCGGATTCCACCGAGGTGGTGTTGAGATCCTTCATCTTCTCTTCCGCGATCTTGCGGACCTGGGCCTTGGTGATCTTGCCCACCTTGGCGGTGTTGGGGGTGGCGGAGCCCTTCTCCAGCTTGATCACGTCCTTGATGAGGGCGCTGGCCGGGGAGCTCTTGATCTCGAACTCGAAGGTGCGGTCGGCATAGACCGTGACCACGCAGCCCACCACGCGGCCGTTGAACTGCCGGGTGCGCTCGTTGAACTGCGTGATGAACTGGCCGGGGTTGACGCCATTGGCGCCCAGGACCGGACCGATGGGAGGCGCCGGAGTGGCCTTGCCACCCGGTGCCATCAGCTTGAAGACCTTTGAGACTTTCTTGGCCATGTGCTCCTACCTCCCACCCCTCCGTCCCATGCGGGCACCGTGGCTCAGCCAAGATCCACGCGGCGGGGTAGTACGTGCGGTTTGAACTGTCGAGCCGAGCAGTGTACAGGGAGCCCGCCCCGATGCCAAGCCCTCCGGCGGCCACCCCCCGGGGGCGCCGTCAGCCCGTCCAGGCGGCGATCAGGAGGCCCAGATCCGCCCCGTTGACGGTGCCGTCCCCGTTCAGGTCCGCCTGCGGGCCGGGGGTGCCCCACTGGGCGATCAGGAGCCCCAGGTCTGCGCCGTTGACGGCACCGTCCCCGTTGAGGTCCCCGACGAGGACGCTGCCGCCGCGACGAAGCATGGACGCGGGGATCACGCTCTTGGAGATCCCGGGGCCCTGGACGCGGGCGATCAGCCCCGCGCCGCCCTGGTTCTCGAAGAACTCGATCCGCAGCGGGTGATGTCCCGCCTTCAGGGCGATGGTGCCCGCGCGCTCCACCATGCCGTGCAGCCCGTCGTTCGTGACCACCACCTGGCCGTCCACCAGGAGACGCGAGCCGTCATCGCTCTCCGTGAAGAGCGTGTAGAGCCCATCGCCGGGCGCCACGAACCACCCGGTGTACACCGCGCCCACCTCGTCGGCGCGGCCGCTCGTGGAGAAGTTGCCGCCGGTCGAGGGGAAGTTCACCTGCCCCACGACGGCGTTCGCGTAGGCGGTGAGCGCCGTGAAGTCCGGAAGGACCTGCGGCGCGGCGAGGGCGTAGTAGGCGCAGTCCAGCCCCGGCAGCGACCCGCTCACGTTCGTGGGGGGAAGGAGCGGCACCACGTCCACCAGGACCGTGGCCACCGCGGAGGCGCTGCCGTCGCTGATGGCGTAGGAGAAGCTGTCCGCGCCGCTGAAGCCGGAGGGCG
Organism: Phycisphaerales bacterium; assembly: GCA_046350535.1. Taxonomy (GTDB): domain Bacteria; phylum Planctomycetota; class Phycisphaerae; order Phycisphaerales; family SM1A02; genus VGXK01. The sequence goes on along the minus strand of JAXMAG010000001.1, from coordinate 2,012,858 downwards.
GCGCGTAGTGCAGGCCGGCGGGCTCGCTCGTGACGGTGCCGCCGGCGGCGCTGGCGGCGTCGAAGGCGTCGAGCGTCACCGGGAGGCAGTTGGCGGGCTGGTCGTTCGCGAGCACGTCCACCGTGACGCTGCCGCCGGCCAGGAGCCACGCCGCGTCCAGCACCGCCACCGGGTTGCCGGCGGCGGGGGTGAAGTCGCAGGGATTCCCCGCCAGTTCCGCCACGATGTCCGAGACGGAGAGGGGCGCGAACTCCAGGGTGATGTTCGACATCCCGCCCGGGCAGGTGTGGCAGTAGCTCATGATGGTGCCGCTGCCGGCCAGGCTGCAGTCGCCGTTGCCGCACTGCTCCGGGGACTCCGGGTGGCTGTGGGTGTGCAGGGCGCCGAAGTTGTGGCCCAGCTCGTGGCTCACCACCATGATGTCCCAGTTGCCCCAGTCCTTGTCCACCAGCGGGTAGGGGAAGCTCCCGCCCAGGTTGGCGCTGAGTCCGTAGCCGTAGCCGTTGCAGAGTCCGGGGAGCCACGCCACGCCGCCGCCCAGGCCGCGGCCGGAGAGGTAGTGGGCCAGGTCGCGCGTCACGCCGCCCATCTCCGCCTCCCAGTGGTCGCGGAACTGGAAGAGCTGATCCACGGTGGAGCCCTGGTCCCACGGATCCTCGGGCGTCTCCCAGAGCCGCAGGTAGGTGAGGCCGAAGCGGGCGTTGACCTGCTCCGTGTAGATCTCGCTGGAAGCCGTCATCAGCAGGATGGCGTAGTTGGCGGCGGCGTTCGTGTCACCGCCGAAGAGCTGGAGGAACTCCGCATCCGTGTCCACCGCGATGCGCACCTGCCGGCACGGCGGCTCCTCCGCCACGCCGCCCCCGGGCACCATCGAGGGCTGCTGGAGCTGGTCCGCGGCGCAGATCCAGGGAGTGCCGTCCAGGAGCTCCGCCGGCACCTGCGCCGGATCGAAGGCCAGGATCGGGCCACCGTTGCCGAGCGGTCCGGAGCTGATGATCCAGCGGGCCGCGGGCGTCTGCACCAGGCCGTGCACGCCGGCGGCGCCCACGGAGAGGAACGCATGCGAACCGGCGACCCCGGGGATCGACCCGGCGAGCAGGACGCCTTCCGCGTCGTTCACGGCACGGGTCGCGATGGCGCCGTCCGCGCCGCGGGCGGCGGCGACCACCGTCGCGTCCGGCGCGAGCGGATGCCGCCGCGCCAGGCCCAGCGAGAGCGTCACGCCCGGCGCCACCGGCACGCCGTCCACCACCGCGCCGTGCTCCGCCGCCACCGCGAGGGCCGCCAGGGCGGCGCCGTCAAGCGTGAGCGCCACCGTGCCCGGCGGGAGCGGGCGGCCCGGATCCGGGAGCGCCACCAGCGGGGAGGGGAGGTGCGGGAGATGGGCGGGGCCGGGACCGGAGCCGGCCAGCGGCGCGGCCAGGAGGGGCAGGAGGATGGCGGTGAACATGGGTCTGCAAGGCTACAAGCGCCGCGGGCCGGGGCCAGCGGCGTTCGTGCGCTTCATGGGATTCCGGCGGGTCTCCCGGCTCCGCGGCCGCGGGCCCTCAGGGCCGCAGCGCCAGGCGGCAGAAGAGCTCGATCCCGAGCGGGATCGCCTCATCCACGAAGTCGAAGTCCGGCTGGTGCAGGTCCGGCATGGAGGTGCGATCCGGCCGGCAGAGTCCCAGGGCGAAGAAGCACGCCGGGATCTCCATGCCGTAGTAGGCGAAGTCCTCTCCCACCATCACCGGGTGCGGCACGGTGCGCACCAGATCCTCTCCCACCGTGCCGCGGGCCACGGCCTCGAAGGTGGCCACCGCCTCCGGGTGGTTGCTGGTGATCGGGTATCCATGTCGATAGCTCACGGACGCCGTGCAGCCGTGGGCCATGGCCACGCCCGCCGCCACCTCGCCGATGCGCCGCTCGATGAGGGCCCGCGTCTCGGAAGTGAGCGTGCGCACCGTGCCCTTGATCTCCGCCACGGAGGGGATGACGTTGAAGGCCGTGCCCGCGTGCACCACCGTGACGCTGAGCACCGCCGGGTCCGCGGCGTAGGCGTTGCGGCTCACGATCGTCTGGAGCGCCGAGACGATGGCGCAGGCCGCGGGGACGGGGTCGCGCGTCGCGTGCGGCCACGCGGCGTGGCCGCCGGAGCCTTCCACGCGGATGTCGAAGCGGTCGCTCGCCGCCAGCATGGGGCCCACGCGCGTGCCCACGGAGCCCAGGCGGAACTGCGGCCAGCCGTGGAGGGCGAAGATCTCCCGCACCCGCGGCCCCAGCCGGCTGCCGTCCAGGGCGCCCTCCTTCACCATTCGCTGCCCGCCCGCGCCGCCCTCCTCGGCGGGCTGGAAGACGAGCGTGACCGGCCGCGGCAGGCCGCCTTCGCGCGACAGCCGCGACAGCACCCGCGCCGCGCCGATCAGGATGGTGGTGTGACCGTCGTGGCCGCAGGCATGCATGCGCCCGGGCGAACGGCTGCGCCACGGCTGCTGGCCCTCCTCGGTGATGGGCAGGGCGTCCATGTCCGCGCGGAGGCCGATCGCCTCCGCCGCCGCCCCGGGCAGGTGGGCCAGCGTCCCGGTGCCGCCCGCCATCCCCGGGACGAACTCCACGCTGCACGCCGAGAGCTCGCGCCGCACCGCCTCCGCCGTGCGGTGCTCCTCGTAGCCCAGCTCCGGGTGCATGTGCAGGTCATGCCGCAGCTCCACCAGGGAGGGCAGGGCCTCGGCGATCAGCGTTCGAATGCGTTCCGCGGCGGCCGGCGCCATGCCCGCAGCGTAGCAGGGGGCCGGCGCCACCGGTCATTGGCGCAGCGGCGGCAGTCCGGTGGAGGCCCGCCCCGCGTTGACCGCCGCGAACGCGCTCTTCTCGTGGCGGATGAGCCGCGAGAGCTGGCTCATGGTGATGCCGAGCACGCCGGCGGCGCCGCCGAGGTCGAAGCGCCGCGCCACCACCACGTCCATGGCCTCCGAGAGGAGCGCGGGGTAGTCCCAGTGCTCCGGGTTCACGCTCATCTTGTCGCCCTGGCGGCGCTGGCTCCAGAGCGGGCTGGGACGGTGGTGATCGCGGCTCGTGACGCAGCGGCAGCGGACCGCCAGCTTCACGCGGAGGCGCTTGATCGCCATGTGGCGGTTCTGCGACTGGCTGCGCCGCTCCGTGCCCTGGGCCTCCACCCCGGTGGGGACGTGCACGATCCACGCCGCCGTGTCCACGCGGTTGCGGTGCTGCCCGCCCGGGCCGGAGACGCGCCCGAACTCCACCCGGCACTGGGCGAGGAGCGCGCCCTCCTCGAGCGTGGCCGGATGCGGCGCGGGCACGGTGGTGAAGGCATCGGAGACGTGGGGAGGTCGATAGGTCACGGTGCGGACTCCGGCGCCGGCGTCCCGACGGTCGCGGTGAACGTGCGGCGGAGGGACCAGAGCGGCGCCGGCCAGGACTCGAGCGGCATGGAGCGGCCCTGCTCGTCGCGGGTGCGGGCCGCGTCGAAGCGCCGCAGCACGAAGAACTCCACATCCGCCGCCACCTCGATGCCGGGGGGCCCGGCGGGGATCTTCGCAGGGATCACCAGCGCCTGCCCGTAGTCGTCCAGCCGCATGAAGGAGCCGCCTGGGAGAGGCACGGGAGCGCCGTCCACGGTGATGCCGTGGATCACCACCGCGCGGAGGAGCCCGTGGTTGCTCCAGCTCCGCAGCGGCGGCGGCCCGAAATCCACGCGCAGCCCACCGCCGCCGCGGGAGATGGTCGCTGGGGGCGCGCCCATCCAGAGCGGGATCGCCGCGGAGTTGAGCGCCGTGTCGGCGGGAAGGCCGCGGTTGAGGCGGGCGGAGGCCAGCAGGTCCAGCAGGGAGACGAGCCCCTCCGGCTGTCCCGGGAGGCTGCCGGGCTTCTGGATGACGGCGAGCACGGCCGCGGAGATGGCCTCCAGATCCGCCGGCGGGGAAGGCCGCTCCAGGCGGCGTCGGAACTCCTCCGCCAGCATCTGGCTCCCCGGCGGGCCCACCGCGAGCTGCGCCGCGAGCGCGGCGTCGGACAGGGAGGCGGTGGGTCCGGAGGTCATGGTCCTCTTCACCAGGAACGGCAGTCCGGCCAGGCCCGCGATGAACGCGACGAGCAGCACGGCGCCCAGCCACCTCCGCCGCCGCGCCGCGGGGTCCGCGCCGGGCACGATCGAGCGCTGCGATTCCAGCTCTCCGCCGCATCCGGGGCAGGACCTGCTGACCAGGAGCGCCGCCGCATCGAGCTGGGCGCCGCAGCGGGCGCACGCCGCGCGGGTTGCCGCCCGCCGGCCGGCCCGGGCCAGTCCGAGGGCCATCGCCAACCCGAAGGGGATGACGAACGCGAGCAGGAGGAACGGCACCATGGTGGTCATGGGGGCGTCCTCGCTGCCGGCAGGAGCGGGACGCGGCGCCGCACCTCGCGGCCCCAGATCTCCTGCATGTCCGGGTTGGTCTCGCATGCCGCCGGCGCAGGCGTGAGGACCAGCTCCACCTCCGCCGGGGTTGCCGGCGGGCAGTCGATGCGGGCCACGTGGGCGGAGTAGGACTCCGTGCTTCCACCTCGTCCCCCGGGCGTGGTGGCGAGATGGGTGCCCAGGCCGACCAGCTCGTCCCCCACCCGGGCCTGCACGAGGAACGAGAGCGGCACGCCCTGGGGAGCGGTCATGCGCATATCCACGCGAAGCACGCAGCGTCCGTCGCGGGGGTCCCGGTCGAGCGACGCCGCCCCGGCCACGATGGCCGCTTCCACGTCGCCGGCGCGGTTCGAGAGATCCAGGAGGCGCACCCACGAGGGTGCGTCCTCCGCCACCACGGTCACGGTTCGCTCCATTGGGACCGCAAGGGTGAGCGTGGGGGAGCCGTTCCCGGGGAAGACGTAGCTCCGCTCCACCGCCAGGCTCAGTACCGCACGGCCCGGCGGAAGGTCGAGGAGGACCTGCCCGCCCTCACCGCCGCCGCCGCGCAGCGTCTCCGCCGAAGCGCGGGCGTAGGTGCGCATCGGGAGGCGCCGTTCGCCCACCATCACGCCGGTCAGGGCTTCCGTCCGGCGGATCCCTCCGGAGCCGGTGTCGAACCCCAGCTGCGGATCCCACCAGGTGTTCCGGCGGACGGTGGGAGCGATTCGCAGAGAGCGCTCTCCCAGCATGGAATCCACGGCGAGGGCCAGCTCCGCGTCGCTGATCGCCTTCGACTGCCAGGCCGTGAGGAGGATGGTGGTCGCGTCGTCATCCACGTATCCGGCGGGCTGGCGCGCGAACCCATCCGGACCCGGGACGGGCACGAACGCCCGGCCGGCGGCCGCGAGTTCCTGCGGGGTGAGCGAACCCGCGCGGGCCCGCTGGGCGAGCGCCCGCACCGCGAGCCACGCGTCGCCGCGCCCGCCCGCCACCTTCGCCACCAGTTCGGCGGTGGGGGCGCCCGCGATCGCGGTGGGGTTGCGGAAGTACGACACCAGCGGCCCCGCGGCGAATGCGACCGCGATGAACGCCACCGCCACCAGTGCCGACGCCGGCGAACGGCGCGGCCGGAACCAGCGGATGCCGTCGATGGCCGCCAGATCCGAGCCGCACTCCGGACAGCGGGCGCCGCGGCTCAGCGCAGAGGCCTCCACCGCGTGGCCGCAGGCGGCGCAGGCGGGCGGCTGGCGCTCCAGCCTGGCGCGGAAGACTCCGGAGAGCATCACCACGCCCGCCACCACGATGACGAGCACTGCGATCTGGAAGGCGAGAGGGGCGAAACTGGTCACGGGGCGCTCGGTCCGGAGGGTACCGGGGCGCGGCGCGCGGGCGAAGTGTTCGCGCCCCTGTCAGCCGCCGCTGTCGGAGATGAGGGGGGAGGTGAGCGTCAACTCGGTGGACCAGAGCGGCTCCGGCCAGGAGTCGCGAGGCATGGAGCCGCCGCGCTCGTCCAGGGTTCGGGCGGCGTCGAAGCGCGGAAACACCACGAGCTCCAGGATCACCTTCACAGTGCCTCCGGTCGGACGAGGGCCCGGAGGAAGCGGGAAGCCGATGCGGCTCACGCCCGGCAGCAGGGCGAACGGGGCACCCTCGGGAAGGCGCGCCGCCTTCCCGTCCACGGAGGCTTCGCGGATGACGCTCCTGGCCACCAGCGGGAGGTGGCTGGTGCGCAGCGGAAGCCCGGTGAAGCGGAGCGCGAGCGCCGGACCCTCGAGCGACGCGGAGAGGGTGGGGGCGCCCAGCCACAGCGGCATCACGGTGTCGAGGAAGGCGCGATCCGGCGGGAGGCCCAGGCGCTGTTCGGTCCGGACCACCAGGTCGATCGCGGCCACCAGCCCATCAGGCTGCGTGGGGAGGGCGCCTCTGGCGGTGGCCGCCGCCGCGATGGCGCTGCGCACCGCCGCGAGCTCCGCCGCGTCCTTGAGCGCGGCGAGGCGGGCTGCGAACTCATCCTTGACATAGTCGGTGGGGGGCCCGGAGACGGCCAGCCTGCCTGCGAGGCGCGTGGTGGTCATGGCCGTCGGCGGCAGCGGCCGGACGCCGCGGCCCATCAGGCTCCCGAGGAGCGCGGCACCGAGGACGCCCGCCACCGCGATCCCTGCGCCGGCGCTGCCGAGCCCCACCATGGACCGTCCGCGGGCGGGAGTGAGCGACGCTGGCCCGGTGATGGCGCGGCCGCACCCGGGGCAGGCGGCGCGGCCCAGAATGGTCCGTGCGTCCACGCGGATCCGGCAGCGGGAACAGGCGGCGCGGGTGGTGGAGCGGCGGTAGGCCAGTGCGCGGCCCATCAGGATGGCGCCAACGACGGGGGCCGCCAGGCCGAGCAGCATGACGAGCATCACCTCGATCACGGCACGACTCCCCGCCCGACACGGAGCGGCACCAGCCGCACCACGCGGGCGCCCCAGATGGCCTGCATGTCCGGGTCCCCTTCGCAGGCCCGCGGGTCCGGCTCGAACACCACTGTGATCTCCGGGGGCGGCGCGCCGGGGCACGGCACGCGGGCCGTGAACGGGCCGCTCGACTCCGTGCGTCCAACCGGAGTGACGGCCACTCGCACTGCTCCCAGGTCCACCCGGCGGCCTTCGAGCTCCGTCACCACCTTGAATGAGATCGGGCACACCTCGCAGGCCCGCACCGCCCCGTCCACCCGCAGAACGCACTGGCCATCGCGCGGATCCCGGTCCAGCACAGCACCGAGGACGGAGACGGCGGCCTCCACGCATCCGGCCTTGGTCGACTCGTCCGTCAGGCGCACCCAGGAGTCCGCCTCAGCGGGCACCACCGTCACCTCCCGGTCCAGCCGGCGCCTGATCTTCAGCTCCTTCGAGGTTCCCGCGGCACCGACCACATAGTGCCACTCCGTGTCGATGGACAGACGGGCCGGTCCGACGGGCAGATCCCACTTCAGCACGCCGGCCTGCATCTCCTTCCCGCCCAGTCGCGGAAGGGGCGCGCCATCCTCGTCCTGCACCTGCGGCGCGCCTTCATCCGCCGACACGCCCGTGATGGCCACCCACCGCTCCAGCGTGCCGCGCATGCTCCCTGGAAACCCGGGGTCCCAGGCGCCGCCCTGCCGCACGGCCGGCGGCATCCTCAGCACCGGCGTGCGGAGCAACGCGTCGCAGCAGCGTCCGAGTGCAGCCTCGTCGATCGCTCCGGCCTGGAGCGCGGTGATGAGGAGGAGGAGCATGTCGTCATCGACCGCCCAATCGAACGCGGGGGCGCCCAGTTCACCGGAGGGCGCCAGCACCGCCGCCACTTCGCGGATGCTCTTGTCGGAGAGCGTTCCTGCCCGGGCCCGCTGCGCCAGCTCGCGCAGCGCGAGCCAGGCATCCGGCCGACCCGGCGCGAGGGCCGACACAAGTTCCGCGTCGCTCCTGGCGGCCACGGACGGCGGGGCGAGCCCGCGGCGAATGGCGGCGGCCAGCGGGAAGCTCCCCAGCGCCAGCGCAAGGACGATGAACCCCACGGTGGCCATCAGGGGGCGGCGGCGCCGCCGGAACCAGGCGATGGCGTCCTCTGTCGTGAGATCGGCGCCGCATTCCACGCAGCGCCCGTCCCGCTCCAGTTCGGAGCCCGCCAGCCGGTGGCGGCAGCGGCTGCAGCACGCGTCGTGCGGCACCGGCCGACCGAAGAGCGCAGCCGCCGCGGCCACCAGTCCGGTCATGGCCACGCAGAACACCAGCGCGAAGAGGAGGACGCCCACCACCATGGCGATGGCCCGGAGCGTACCGGGTGGCATCGCCGGGGCGCCCGGGGCCGGGCCCGCTCAGCGGAGCGCGGAGAGCGGCTGGGCCGGGAGCCACCAGGGGTCGCGTTCGCCCGCCGCGGCCCGGAACGCCGCCAGCCCCGCGATCATGGCCGCGTTGTCCAGGCAGTAGCGGAGGGGCGGCAGCCGCAGCTCCAGGCCGCACGCGGCGCACCACTCCGCGAGGCGCCGCCGGAGGAGCGCGTTGGCCGCCACGCCGCCCCCCACCAGGAGCGTCACCGGGCGCAGCGAGCCGCCCGCGCCGCCCGCCGCGGCGCGATCCACCGCACGAACCCGCGCCGCCTCCAACCCCCGCATCACCGCCTCCACCGCGGCCCGGCGGAAGTCCCAGGCGAGCGCCGCCCGGCGCGGCTCCGTGAGCGGCGGCGGTGGCGGCGGTGCCGGTCGTCGCGGCGCAGGCGGCGTGCCGCGCACCTGGTGGAGGAGGGCGGTCTTCAGGCCGCTGAAGCTGAACGCGATCCCGCCCCCCGGCTCCATCGAGACGCGCGGCACCGGCAGGACCTCCTCCGTGGTGCGGCACGCCTCCGCCAGGCGGTCCACCTCCGGGCCGCCGGGGTAGCGCAGGCCCAGCACCGTGGCGGCCTTGTCGAAGGCCTCGCCCACCGCGTCGTCGATGGTGCGCCCCAGGCGCTCCATGCGGGTGGGGGACTCCATCAGGAAGAGGCTGGTGTGACCGCCGGAGACCACCAGTCCAAGCGCCGGGAAGGAGGCGGGCGGCTGATCCAGGAGACCGCCGGTCAGGTGCGCCGCCACGTGGTCCACACCCAGGAAGGGCACGCCCAGTCCCCACGCCAGGCTCTTGGCGGCGCTCGTCCCCACCAGGAGCGATCCGATGAGTCCCGGCCGCACGCCTGCGGCGACGGCGCAGAGCGAGCCGCGCTCCACGCCGGCGTCGCGAAGCGCCGTTCGCAGGACCGGCCCGATGCACTCCATGTGGGCCCGGCTGGCCAGCTCCGGCACCACGCCGCCGTACTCCGCGTGCACCTCCACCTGGGAGCGCACCACGTTCGAGAGCACCTCCAGGCGCCCGTCGCGCAGCCGCACCACGGCGGCGCCGGTTTCGTCGCAGCTCGTCTCCACCCCCAGGAGCGTCACCTCCGGCGGCATGCGCTACTTCTCGCCGTCGCTGGCTCCGGGCGCCGGCGCGCCGGCTCCCGCCGGAGCTGGCGAACCGCTCCCTGCGGCGGAACCCGCAGCCTTGGCCGCGGGCGCCAGCCCGCTCCGCCGCGCCTGCAGATCCGTGATCCGCTTGTCCACGGCCGCGAGCTCCTCCATGAGCCGGCGGCGCAGCTCGCGTTCGTTCACCAGGGCCTCATCCTCCGCGGCGGTGGTGCCGCCTTCCCCGCCCACCCGGGGCCACTCCCCGTGATCCAGGCGCGAACGCATGGCCTCGATGGCGGAGGAGAGCTGGCGATCCCCGGCTTCGCGCAGCACCCACTCCGGGTCGTCCCAGTGGGCCTCGGCGGAGGCGCCGATCGCGTCGAAGCGGCGGCGGTTGCGGAAGAGCGTGCGGTATTCCTCGTCGTCCATCGACACGTGCATGCCGGGATCCGGATCCACGCCCCAGACGCGGGCCTCCGGGAGGCGCGTGATGTTGCGGCCGGAGGGAAGGTAGTAGCGGGCGGTGGTGAGCTTGAGCGTGCCGCGATCATCCGGCAGCGGCCGGACCTCCTGCACGGAGCCCTTGCCGAAGGTGCGGGTTCCAAGGAGCACGGCGCGACCGTTGTCCTGCAGGGCGCCCGCCACCACCTCGCTGGCGCTGGCCGAGCCGCCGTTCACGAGGAGCATGAGGGGCGTGTCCACGTCCGTCGGGTCGTCGGAGGCGCTCCAGGTGCGCTCCTCTCCGCGCCGCGTCTTCACGCTCACGATGGTGCCGGAGCCGAGGAAGACGTCCGCCATCTCGATGGCCGCGGCCAGCGAGCCGCCGCCGTTGAAGCGAAGGTCCAGGATGAGGCCCTTCAGGCCGCGATCCTTGAGGGCCGTGATGGCCGCCCGGAGATCCTTGGCCGTGGTGTCGGTGAACTGCGTGACGCGCACGTAGCCGATGCCGCGGGAGGGATCCAGGAGGAAGTCCCAGCCGTCGCCGGAGCGGCGGTCGCCCCGGATGGTGCGGGTGACGATCTGCCGTCGCGGCACGGTGACGTCCACCGTTGTGCCGTCCTCGTGGCGGACCTTGAGCGCCACCGGCTTCCCCTCCTCGCCGGCCAGGAGCTGCACGCACTCCTCGGCGGTCTGGTTGCGGGTGGAGCGGCCGTCGATCTCCATGATGACGTCGCCCGCCATCAGCCCGGCCTCCAGCGCGGGTGAATCCTCCATCGGGGTCACGATCACCAGCCAGCCGTCCTGGACGTCGATCTCCGCGCCGATCCCCACGTAGCTGCCCATCACCTGCTTGCGGAACTCCCGCTCGTCCGTGGGCGGCACGTACACGGAGTACGGGTCGTTGAGGGCCCGCACCATCGCGTCCAGCATGGCCCGCTGCATCGCGGCCTCGTCCGGGGAGTCCACGAAGGAGCCCAGGATGGCCTGGCGGACGTCCAGGATGGGGTCGAACCACTCCGCGGCGCTGCGCTGGGCGGCGGAGGCCACCAGCGCCGTCATCAGGCACAGCGGAAGGATGAGCAGGAGCGAACGGCGCAGCAGGTCGCGGTGGGATCGTTCCATCGGTTGCGATCGTATCCGCGGGGGCTCCGGGGGTTGCGGCCGCGGGCGCGGGTGCGCTCCCCGGCCAGGGTCTAGAATCGGCCCCGTGGAAACAGGCTTCCGAGGTGACGGCGCACGCGGACCCGAACGGGCCGTGCTGGTGGGCGTGATCCTCCCCTCGGACGAGGAGGAGCGCGATCCCCTGGAGGAGCTGCGGGCCCTGGCCGGGACCGCCGGGGTCGAGGTGGCGGGGGAGATGGTGCAGCGGATGAAGTCGCCCCGGGCGGGCACGTTCGTGGGGAAGGGCAAGCTGGAGGAGCTTTCCGCCACCATGAAGGCCCTCGGCGCCCGGGTGGCCATCTTCGACCGGGAGCTCTCCCCGGGCCAGGTGAGGGCCATCGAGGCCGCCACCAGCGCCAAGATCATCGACCGCAGCGAACTGATCCTGGACATCTTCGCCAGCCGCGCCACCACGCGGCAGGCCCAGCTCCAGGTGGAGATCGCCCAGCTCCAGTACACGGCGCCGCGGCTCCGCGCCATGTGGAAGCACCTGGGGCAGGTGACCGGCGGCGCTCCCATCGGGGTGGGCACCCGCGGCCCCGGCGAGCAGCAGCTGGAGATCGACCGCCGCCTGGTGAAGGCCCGCCTGGACCGGCTCCGCGCGGAACTGGAGGAGGTGCAGGCCCGCAAGCGCCGGGAGGTGGAGGCGAGGCGGCGCGAACACTTCACCGCCGGGCTCGTCGGCTACACCAACGCCGGCAAGAGCACGCTCTTCAACGCGCTCACGCGCGGCGGAGGCGCCTTCGCCCACCAGAAGCTCTTCGCCACCCTGGGGACGCGGGTGGAATCCTGGAACCTGGGCGGCGGCAACGTGGCCATGCTGAGCGACACGGTGGGCTTCATCCGCCGCCTCCCGCACCACCTGGTGGCCAGCTTCCGCAGCACGCTCGAGGACGCGGTCCACGCCCATCTGCTCCTGGTGGTGGTGGACGTCTCCGACCCGTGGGCGGAGCGGCAGCTGGAGACGGTGCGCGGCGTGCTGGACGAGATCGGCGCCACCACGCAGCCGCGGGTGCTGGTGCTGAACAAGGCGGACCGCCTGCCGGAGACCTGGGATTCCCGCCACGGTCCGGACCGGCGCCTGCAGGAGTGGATGGAGCGCGAACCGGACGCGGTGGTGGTGAGCGCCCGGACGGGCGAGGGCCTGGACGCGCTCGCGAAGCTGGCCCTGGACGCCATGCGCGGCGACGTTCGCGAGGCCGTCCTGGAGATCCCCACCTCCGACGGCCGGGCCGTGGACTTCGTGGAGCGCCGCACGGAGGTGCTGGGACGCGAATACGAGGACGGCATCGTTCGCCTGCGGGCCCGAATCGGCCGGCGGCAGCTGGAGCAGCTCCTGGCCTCCGGCAGCCGCTTCCTCCTGGATGGTGCGGACCCGCGCGGATCGCTCGGGCCCGGGTGGACGGCCGCGGCGGAGGCGCCTCGTTCCCCGCCACACCACCGTCACGTCGGAGAGGGCTGAGCCGCGGCGCCGAAGAGGTGCGTCAGCAGCTGCGCCTCCGCGGGGGAGAGCGGCTCTCCGGGCCTGGCCCACCACGCGTGGCGGCGTCCGCGGCCTTCCACCTGGATCCATGCCGCGGCCCGGCTGGACTGCCAGCGCCCGCCGGCCCAGAAGCCGTCGTCCGCGCGGCCGTGGGCCACGCGCTGGCCTCGCGGCGGGAAGCGGTCCCACCGCTCCACGACGCTCCCCAGGAGCGAGGTCTCCACCAGCCGGCGATGGCCCGGCGCCGCGCTCGCCACCACGATCACGTTCGTGGCCCGCGGCATGAACTGATGGAAGGCCTTGCGGAGGAGCGACTGGAGGCGCGGGATCTCCTCCCGCACCTCCGCATCCGCCCCCACGGCGAAGCGGATGCCCTCGCCGGCGGAGAGCGGCGCCAGCACGGAGAGCGCGCCGAGATCCCCGCCGCGCGGGTGGCGAACGATCCGTTCGTCACCCACGTGGGCGGTGCGCAGGAACTCCGCCGCCGCGGCCGCCAGCGCCGAGCGGCCGGCGCCGCGCAGGCCGGGCCGCCAGCGGAGGGCCACCAGCAGGCTCCGGGCACCGCCCTCCAGGGCCCGCAGTTCCGGGGGGATGGGCCGCCGGACCGGGCGGACGTGCGGGGCCCAGCGCTTCACGTGGAGGTAGAGACGCACGCCCTGCCGCTCCACCAGGAAGTCGCAGCGGTGGCCGTCCGGCGTGGGCACCTCCACCTCCACGCGGCAGCCGCGCTCCAGGAGCCGCCGGGCCACCTCCGCCTCCGCCCGCGCCGCCTCCCGCCGCTCCGGATCCGGATGCCGCAGTCCGCGGTGGAGCGACTCCGCGTGCCGCGGCGGAATGCGCCGGCGCAGCACCGCGCGGCGCAGCCACGCGGGCGCGGCCGCCGTTCGGGAGGGGTCCGGGAGATCCCGGCGGGAGGATGCCTCGGATCCGCGGCTGCTCACCCCCGCAGTCTCCCCGAAGCGCCGCCGCGCCGCGAGGGGGCTCGGAGTTCCGCCGGCGCGGGTTGTGTGGGCGGGGCCTGCGCCGCCCGCGCCGCTCCACCCTGCGCGGAATCGTTTCGGAAGCCGCGGGAGAGCCCGCGGGCGTTCGCACCGATGCACCGGAGGAGGAGGTGCGGTGCATGGACGTCACGAGGATCGGGGAGCGCCTGGTGCTCAAGGGAGCCATCACGCGGGTGCAGTTGGCCGCGGCGCTGGAGCGGCAGGGAGAGTGCTGCCAGCCGTTGGGTCTGATCTGCGAGGAGATGTTCGGGGTTCCACCCACCGTGGTGGAGGACGCCTGGGCGGAGCAGTACGCGGAGCTCACCGCCGGGCTGGACCCGGAGCTTCAGCGCTTCGACGAGGAGTGCGTGCGGCTGGTCACGCGCCGGCAGGCGTGGCAGTTCGCGGTGCTTCCGCTCCGCTGGGAGGAGGGCGCCACCGTGGTGGCCACGCTCCCGCAGCGCCTGGCCCGCGCCCATCGCTTCATGGCCCGCATCGTCCCGGGACCGATCCTTCCGCTGATGGCGGAGGCGCCGGAGCTGGCGGAGGCGCTGATGCGCCACCACCCGTTCCCCGGGATGACGGAGTCCATGCTGATTCGCGGCGCCGGGTGAGGTGATTCCACCGCCCGGTCGGCGCAAGTGGCAACTCGCGGACTTGAACCGCGGACCCTCGCATTTTCAATGCGATGCTCTACCAACTGAGCTAAGTTGCCGTGGCGCCGGCTTCAGGTGAGGCCGACGCGGAAAGCGGAAGCGTACGCGAACGCCCGGGCGTGTCAAGGATGGCCCATGCGCGGCCCCACGCCGCGGAGGCCATCCCGCCAAAGAGGCGGTCCGCCAGCCAGGTCCGGAGTGGCCGGAGGCCGGCATAGCACTGGAGCCTGGTGCGGCAGCGCTCCTCCGGAAGATGCGCGGCCCGCCCGGTGGTGGCGGCCTTCAGGTCGCTCCAGAAGCGCCGCGCAAACGCCAGCCCCGCGCCCGCGCCGAGCCCCTCGGCGCACGCCCGGTCCAGCACCCACGCGTTCTGGTTCAGCAGGTCGTTCCATGCGGTGGCGCTGCCGCGCACGCATGCCACCGCCAGGATCACGTCCCCCATGTGGGCCAGCACGCGCTGCGGACGGGCCGCCACCTGGAGTCCCGCGCGGGCCAGGTGCGACAGCACCTCCTCGCAGGAAACCCCGTATCTGGCCGCCAATCCGGCGCTGCGGAAGAACTCCCGCCGCAGGTCCGCCTGCAGGGCGGGATCGATGGTCCCGGTCTCTTCCGTGCTGATGTGGGCCGCGCCGGGCAGGGCGGGCGCCGCAGTGGCCTCTGGTGCGCGCAGCGTGGCGCCGTGGCTCATCGGCAACGGTCCTTCATGTTGTGCATCTGCATGCGATCCCCTCGCGAGCTTCGCCCGACCTGCGTCGCGCCATGGCGCCGCGGTCGACGTGGCCGCCACTCTACCCACCTGCGGCGCGCAGTCAACGGATCCTGCGGACCAGCTGCGCGGATTGCGGGTCGTCCGTCTCCACTCGTCCGAGAAACGACCGGCGCACGTCGCGAAGGGCCGGGAACCTCTCCCGCCACGCGCGGAGCGCCGCCAGGTCCAGCTCAGCGCACACCGCGCCGGGACGCTCGTCTCCCTCCGCCAGGATCTCTCCCAGCGGCGACACGATGAGCGAACCCCCGCGGTAGTCGAGGTTTGGATCGCGCCCGGTGCGGTTGCAGGCCACCACGAACGCCTGGTTCTCGATGGCCCGCGCCACGCACAGCGCGCGCCACGCATCGTGGCGCACCGCGGGCCAGCTGGCCCCGATCGTGAAGACCTCCGCGCCCGCGAGCGCCGCCAGGCGCCACGCCTCCGGGAACCGCAGGTCGTAGCAGATGAACGGCGCCACCAGGGCGTCCCCGCAGCGCACCACCGAAATGCCGTCCCCGCCGCGGAAGCCGCGCGTCTCCGCCCCGTAGCCGAAGGGATGGAGCTTCCGGTAGCGGCCGACGATCCCGCCATCCGGAGCCGCGATCACCGCGAGATTCCGCCCCATGCCATCCTCCGCCCGCTCCAGGCACCCATGCTGCAGGTGGACGCCGGCCCTGCCCGCGGCACTGCACGCGAACGCCTCGCCGTCGAGCAGCGCACCCTCCCGGATCCGCGGCACGAACCCCGTGTCGCACATCTCCGGGTCCACCACGAGGCTGCCGCGCGGGGCGGCGAGGGCCGAGAGGGCGGCCTCCACCGCGGCGCGGTTTGCGCGTTCGTCCTCCCAGGCCAGATCGAGCTGAAGGCATGCCGCGAGCACGGTCCGTATGCTACGGCCCGATGGCCCGCGTGGCTGCGATCGCCGGCGTGGTGGTGGTGCAGACGCTCCTCGCCGCGGTGGTGTGGGCATTCATCTGGGCGGCCTTCGGGGAGCTCTCGAACGTGCTGGAGGAGTGGGGGAAGATCCTCGGCACCATGGGTTCCGGCCTCTTCCGGCCCTCGCAGTTCGGCGACGATCCGCTCTGGGCCCTCCTCTACCTGCCGCCGCTTGCCGCGGGAATCTGCAGCGGTGCGTTCCTTCTTCCGCTTGCCGGGCCGCTCGCGCTCTCGGAGCGCCCCCGCTCGATGCGGGGCAGCGTGATCGCGGCCGGGTTCATCGCCGGCGGCCTGGTCGCCGGCGGCGTCTTCGCCCTGGCTGAGCTCATGGCGCTCCTGATCCGCAGCGAGCCTGGCGCGTTCACGGAGACCTGGCAGGTGTGGACCACGCTGGCGGCCTTCCTGGCCATCGGGTGGGTCGCGTGGACCACGCTCCTCTGGCGCTACGGGGAGCGAATGGATCACGGCGCGGCCCGCAGGCTTCTTCGACTTCTCTTCCGCGGAACGCTGTTGGAGCTGGCGGTGGTGGTGCCCGCCTACGCCTGGGCCCGTTCCAGGGAGAACTGCTATTGCGCCCTCTCCAGTTTCTGGGGCTTGGCGGCGGGGGTCACCGGGCTCCTCTTCCTCACCGGCCCGGGGGCGGTCCTGCTGTGGGCCCGTCGGACCGGGCGCTGGCAGAGCCACTCCTGCCCCGGCTGCGGCTATCTGAAGGGACCGGCCGGCACCGGCCGCTGCCCGGAGTGCGGGCAGGCCTGGCGCTAGCGGAAAGGGCGACCGACGGGATTCGAACCCGCGACCCTCGAGACCACAACCCGATGCTCTGCCAACTGAGCTACGGTCGCCGTGAAACGGGCGAGTGTATCGGGTTTCAGGCCGGTGGGTCAACGCGGCATTGCCTGCCCGCGGCGGGCCGGGGTACCATGTCCCCCTTTCCCCACGGAGCACCACGATGCCCAGCGCCACCGCCACCCCGCCCGCCGCCCTCGACTTCGGTTCCGCCACCATCCTCCGCAACCTCCCGGTGGCCCAGCTGGTGGAGATGGCCCTCAAGCGGGGCGAAGGTCAGCTGGCCGCGAACGGCGCCATCGTCTGCGACACCGGTGACCGCACCGGCCGCAGCCCCAACGACAAGTTCCTGGAGGACACGCAGGGGATCCACGGCGACATCGACTGGGGCAAGGTGAACCAGCCGATCTCCCCGGCCAACTTCGACGCCCTGGAGAAGCTGGCCATGGATCACCTGCGGACCCGCAAGGAGATCTTCCGCTTCGACGGCTACGCCGGCGCCGATCCCGCCCACCGCTGCCGCGTGAGCGTCTTCACCGAGGAGGCGTGGCACTCGCTCTTCGTGAGGACCCTCTTCATCAACGCGGAGGCCGCGGAGCTGCGGAGCTTCCAGAGCGACTGGACCATCGTGAACGCAGGCTCGCTCCGCCTGGCGGACCCGGCCCGCTACGGCGTCAAGGGCCCGGTGGCCATCGTGCAGAGCCTGGAGAAGAAGAAGGTGGTGATCATCGGGACCCGCTACGCGGGCGAGATGAAGAAGTCCATCTTCTTCGCGATGAACTTCGATCTGCCGAAGGCGGACGTCTTCCCGATGCACTGCTCCGCGAACGTGGACCGCAAGGATCCCGCGAACGTGGCCCTCTTCTTCGGCCTCTCCGGCACGGGCAAGACCACGCTCAGCGCCGATCCCAACCGCGACCTGGTGGGGGACGACGAGCACGGCTGGAGCAGCAAGGGCGTCTTCAACATCGAGGGCGGCTGCTACGCCAAGTGCATCAAGCTGAGCCGGGAGGGCGAACCGGAGATCTGGAACGCCATCCGCTTCGGCTCCGTGCTGGAGAACGTGGTGATGGATCCCGCGACGCGGATCCCCGACTACGACAGCTCCGCCAAGACGGAGAACACCCGGGCCACGTATCCGCTCTCCCACATCCCGAGCGCCCGCGTGCCCTCCGTGGCCGGCCACCCGAAGAACTGCATCTTCCTCACCGCGGACGCCTTCGGCGTCCTGCCCGCCGTGTCGCGTCTCTCCCCGGAGCAGGCGATGTACTACTTCCTCAACGGCTACACCTCCAAGCTGGCCGGCACGGAGGCGGGCGTGACGGAGCCGCAGCCGAACTTCAGCGTCTGCTTCGGCGCTCCGTTCATGCCGCGGCCCCCGATGGTGTACGCGGAGATGCTCGCCAAGCGCATCCGCCAGCACGGCACGGACGTGTGGCTGCTCAACACCGGCTGGAGCGGCGGCCCCTACGGCGTGGGTTCGCGCTTCAAGCTGGCGTACACCCGGGCCATGGTGACCGCCATCCTCAACGGCTCCCTGCGGCAGGCCACCTTCACGCCGGATCCGATCTTCGGCCTGTCCATCCCCAACGCGGTCCCGGGGGTCCCGGCGGAAGTCCTCACGCCGCGCAACACCTGGGCCGACAAGGCCGCCTACGACGCCAAGGCCCGGGATCTGGCCGCCCGCTTCCGCGCCAACGACCAGAAGTTCCAGATCACGCCGGAGGTCCGGGGCGCCGGTCCGAAGGTCTGACCGCACCCCCGCGGGCGTAGGCTGGTACCCGTCTGCATGGACCGCGGCTCCGCCGCGGCCCGGCCGTGTACGCCCGGTGACGCCGGGCGGGGAGGCTGGCATGCTCGGGGCGCTGACCATCTCGCGACTGCTGTCGAAGATGAAGGAGGTGGAGGCCTCGGATCTCCACCTGAAGGTGGGTTCGCCTCCGGTCTTCCGTGTGGGGGGGGATCTGCGGCACATCGAGTGTCCGGCCCTGAACGCGGAGGACCTGGAGCAGCTCCTGGCGCCCATCATCCCGGCCCACCTGCGGAGCACGCTGGACACCCGCGGCGGGATCGACTTCTCCCACCACGAGACGGCGGAGCACCGCTTCCGCTGCAGCGTCTTCCACGCCGGGCACGCCCTCCACGCCGCCATCCGGCGCGTGAATCCGGTGATCCCGTCGTTCGAGGGGCTGCACCTGCCGCCCGTCTACGAGCGCGTGGTGAGCCATACGAACGAGGGTCTCATCCTCATCTGCGGCGTCACCGGTTCCGGCAAGAGCTCGACGCTCGCGGCGATGCTCGACTACATCAACCGGACGCAGTCCTGCAACATCATCACCGTGGAGGACCCGGTGGAGTACCTCTTCCGGCCCGCCAAGAGCTTCGTGTCGCAGCGGGAGATCGGCATCGACGTGCCGGACTTCGCCAGCGCCCTGCGGGCGGCGGTGCGCCAGGATCCTGACGTGATCATGATCGGGGAGATGCGCGACCGCGAGACCATGCTCGCCGCCATCCAGGCCGCGGAGACGGGGCACCTGGTCTTCGCCACGCTCCACACCGCGGACACCATGCAGTCCTTCTCGCGCATCCTGGAGTTCTTCGACGTGAAGGACCACGCGTTCATCCGCTCCAGCCTGGCGGCGGGGCTCCAGGCCGTCATGGCGCAGCGGCTCCTGCCCTCCGTGAAGAAGGGGGTGCCGCGGGTGCCGGCCACGGAGGTGCTCCTGCGCAACTCCACGGTGGCGGACAAGATCCGCGAGGGCCTGGACGACGATCTCCCCGCGGTGATGGCGGGGTGCGCCTCCGAGGGCATGCACGACTTCACCACCAGCCTCACGGAGCTTGTGGAGAAGGACTGGGTGGACCTGCGGGTGGCGGAGCGCTACGCGCCCAACGTGGAGGCGCTCCGGGCCCGGGTGCGCGGCATCGCGGTGAAGGCGGAGACGCTGGTCTCCAAGGCCCGCGGCTGACGGAGGGCGCCGGCTCGGCGGAGGGTGCCAGCGGATCTCAGAAGAGGTGGAAGAACGCGGGCCAGCGCGGATCGTGCCGCAGCAGGTTCACCACCGCCGCCCCCAGCGGCAGTCCCAGTGCGGCGCAGAGGCGCCTCAGCTCCCGGCGGAACGCGGCGGTGTTCACCACCACCTCCTTCGGAGCGTCCCAGGCGGAGAAGCGCGGGATGAGGCGCGGCGTGCGGGCGCACCATTCGTCGAAGGTGCTCCCGAAGCGGTCCCGCAGCACCCGCTCCTCCGTCTTGATGACGGTGCGGGAGTAGATGACCATCAGCGCGATCACCACCAGCACGCCCAGCAGGCTCTGGAAGAAGAGCGTGGCCGACAGCCCGAAGAAGAAGCTCCCCACGTAGAGCGGGTTGCGGGTCACGGAGTAGGGGCCCTGCGTGGCCAGGACCTGGTCCTTGCGGCCGCCGATGAAGAGCGTGGCCCACAGACGCCACCAGACGTAACTGGCGAAGGCCACCCACGCCAGGCAGTACACCACCAGCTCCAGCACGGAACCGGCGGGAATCATCGGCTTGCTCAGGGCGATCGCCGCCCCCATGGGCAGCAGGAGGGCGCCGCCTGCGAACCCCCGCAGGTGGAACCAGCGCGAATGGTGAACGGTGATGGCCGGTTGTTCGGCGGGCTTCTGCGGCGCCGCCTCGACGGGGGATGCAGTCAAGGTGCCGGAGCGTAAACGCCCCGTCGCGTGGTGGGGAGGCCGCGGCGCCGCTTTCCCCGGAGAATCCCGCGGGCCGCGGCTGCTCCGTTACCCGCCCCAGGCCGCCAGCAGGAGGCCCAGGTCCGCGCCATCCACCGCGCCGCTGCCGTCCAGGTCCGCGGCGCAGCATTCGCTGCACGGGCCCCATTGGGCCAGCACGATCCCCAGGTCCGCGCCGTCCACGCCGCCGCTGCCGTCGATGTCCGGGCCGCCACCCTCCAGGGCCAGGAAGCGGAGCGTCACGGTCGACCCGCCGTAGGTCAGCTCCACAGCGTCGCATGCGTCCACCACCGCGAAGGTGCCCTGCACGGACGCGCCCTCCACGAGCGTGAAGATCTGGTCGGGAGTGGGTCGGAACTCCCGCGGGCGCCGGATGATCAGCGTCCCGCCGAGATGGACCGCGCCGCCCGCCGTCACGCGGGCGGCGCCGGGCTCGCCAGGGGGGGCGGCCAGCGTGGCGGTGACGCTCCCGGAAGTGAGCGTGGCCGCGCCGGTCGCGTCGAGGGTGCCGCGGAGGTCCGTCTCCCCGCCGTCCTGTTCGAACGCCCCGCACGCGAGCGAACCGCCCTCGGGAATCCGGAGCGTGCCGTGGTTGATGAGGGCCACGCCCGAGGCCGCGCCGATCGAACCGCTGCCGCGGATGGTGTGGCCTGCGCCGTTGACGAGCGCCGCCCCCGGGCCCGCCGGGAGGACCTGCGCGGCGCCGCCGTCTCCCAGGTCCAGGGTGCCCGCGCCGGTGATCTGGAGCTGGCCCGGCAGGAGCAGCGTGGCCCCGCCAGGCACGTCCGCCACCCGCAGGATGCCGTCGTTCTGCAGGCCTCCCTCCAGGAACACCGCGGCGCCGGGAGTCACCAGCACGTCGCCTTCGAGCGCTGCGTCCACGAGCCGGGCCCCGGCCTGGAGCTGGACCTGTCCCGGCGGCAGCCGGCGCGACTCATCCGCCTCCGCCCGGAGCGTGCCGCCCACCACCGTGCTTCCGATCACCCACACCTGCCCGCCCGGACCCGCGGCGATCACGCCCGCCGGCGGAACGTCCTGCGTGACGTGCGTCAGCAGGAGGATCAGCGTGCCCTGGTCCGCCTCCATGACGCCGTGATTCTCGGAGGCCCCCGGGGGAGACTGGAGGAACGCCACCAGTGGCTGCGGGCCCGTGGCCCTCACGATGCCGTCGTTGCGGAGCGCCATCGGCGAGCCACCGCTTCCCAGGGTGCCGCTCCCCTCGATCGTGTGTCCGGCGCCGTTGTGGAGGGTGGAGCCGTTCGCGCCCGCAAGCACCTGGTGGATGCCGCTCTGGTCCAGCGTGAGGGAGCCGCGTCCCGCGAGCTCCACGGTGCCGATGATGCGGAAGGTGGTGGCGGCGCTCGCGCCGGACAGGGAGATGAGGCCGTCGTTCAGGACCGGGGCGTTCATCACCGTGAGCGAACCGGAGCCGATGAGGGAGAAGCCATCCTCGATTCCCAGGTGGGCGCCCGCGCCGAGCGTGAGGCCGTTCACGGAGACCGGCGAACTCAGCGTGACCCAGCTGCCCGCGGGGATCGTGGGGACGTAGAAGACGGGATCGAAGTTGTCCGGCACCTGCGGCGGCACCCAGCTGGAGGGGAGGCTCCAGCTCCATCCCGGAGGGCCGGCGTAGACCGAAAACACGGTTCCGCCGCCCGCCAGGGCCGCCGGGGAGCCCAGCGATGCGGCCACCAGGGCGGCCGCGGCCCGCCGCAGGGGGGCGGCTGGACCACGGGCCTGCCGCAGGAATCGCGGAGGTCCCAGGGGTGGCTTCTGCTGACGCACGGCGGAACTCGGGGCAAGCCTACACCCGCTTTTTGCGGGCCACGCTCCGAAATCGCGCACGCCGCTCAACCCGAACTCCGGGGGCGCCGATAGCGACGGCGGGGGCCGCAAGGTGCCGGCCCCCGTTTCGAGTGTTATGTCCGAGAGAAAGATGGAGTGACCCCATGCGCAGCAACCCCTTCGGAAACGGCAAGGACGTCCTGACCACCGGCGAAGTCGCCAAGATCTGCAACGTGGCGGCCCGCACGGTCAGCAAGTGGATCGACTCCGGCCGCCTCGAAGGCTATCGGATCCCCGGAAGCAAGGACCGCCGTGTCCCGGTGGCCACGCTCCTGGGCTTCATGAAGAAGCACAACATCCCGCTGGACGGTTTCATGAGCGGCGCCCCGCGCGTGCTCGTGGTGGACGCGGACCAGGAGACCGCCGCCACGCTGAGGAAGGTGCTCTCGGAGCAGACCCGCTTCGAGGTGCGCACCTCCGCCACCGCGTTCACCGCGGGCGTGGAGTGCGAACGTTTCCGCCCCCACGTGGTGCTGGTGGACGAGTCCATCGGCACCCGTGAGATGGAGGCGTTCGCCGCCCAGGTGCGCCAGGGCGAGGATCTCGCCGGCACCCGCCTCGTCGCCACCGGTGCCCGCTTCGTCGACGGCGACGAGGCCCGCTACGCCCGCCTCGGGTTCGACCGCATTCTCCGCAAGCCCTACACCGCCCGGTCGGTGGTTGAGGCCATCGAGCGTTCGCACGCCGTGGCCTGCTGACCCAGCGACTTCGACATGCGACCCGCGCCCCGGCGCGGAGTCGTCTCCACTGGACGCCGCGGACCGGCACCACTGCCTGGTCCGCGGCGTCTTTTTCCTGCGCGGGACGTGCGGGGGCTACCATCCGCCCCATGCTCCTGGCGCTTGCGCAGCTGGCCCCCGTGGTGGGCGACGTTGAGGGCAACGCGGCCGCCGTGGACGCGGCCGCCCGCGCCGCGGCCTCCGCCGGCGCGTCGCTCCTGGTGGGACCGGAGATGGGACTCCTGGGCTACCCGCCGCGGGACCTCCTGCTGCGCCGCGGCGTGGCGGAGGCGTGCGTCGCGGCGGCGGAGCGGCTGGCGGCCGCGCATCCCGGGATGACCATGCTGCTGGGGCTGCCGCGCCCGGTCACCGGGGGCGAACGCCCGCTCGCCAACAGCGTGGCCCTCTGCCGCGGCGGCCGCGTGGAGGCCTTCTACGACAAGCGCCTCCTTCCCACCTACGACGTCTTCGACGAGGACCGCTGGTTCTCGCCCGGGAGCGCGCCGCTCGTCTTCTCCCACCAGGGCACCAGCTTCGGCGTCGCCGTCTGCGAGGACCTCTGGCAGGCCACGGACGTCACCGCATCCCGGCGCTACCGCGGCGATCCCGTCGCGGAGTGCGTGGCGGCGGGGGCCGCGTGCCTCCTGGTTCCCAGCGCCAGTCCCTTCGTGCGCGGCAAGCACCAGCTCCACGGGCAGCACCTCTCCGCGGTGGCGGCCCGGTACGGCGTCTCCGTGGTGGTGGTGAACCAGGTGGGCGGCAACGACGACCTGGTCTTCGACGGCGGCTCCTCCGTGGTGGACCGCACGGGCCGGACCGTGGCCGCGCTGCCGCGCTTCGTCGCCTGCACGGAGGTGCTGGACCCGGCGGCGCCGCTCCTGGCCGCGGTGGACCGCGGCCCCGCCTGGTGCGACGAACGCGAGTGGTACGAGGCGATCGTCACCGGCATCCGCGACTGGTTCGCCCGCACCGGCCACCGCGAGGCGCTCATCGGCCTCTCCGGCGGGATCGACTCGGCGCTCGTGGCCACGCTGGCGTCCGCGGCCCTGGGCGCGAACGCGGTCCACGGCGTCCTCATGCCCGGCCCGTGGTCGAGCGCCCACTCCGTCGGCGACGCGGTGGAGCTCTCGGAGCGCCTCCGCCTGGGCAGCCACACCATCATGGGGATCGACCGCCTCTTCCACGAGGCCCGGGCCCAGATGGTGCACTTCCCCGGGAAGCACGACGGCGTCACGGAGGAGAATCTGCAGAGCCGCCTCCGCGGGCTCCAGCTGATGACGCTCTCGAACGCCTCCGGCGCCCTCGTCCTCGTCACCGGCAACAAGAGCGAGTTCGCGGCCGGATACGCCACGCTCTACGGCGACATGTGCGGCGGCCTGGCCCCGATCGGCGATCTCCTGAAGACGGAGGTGTGGAGGCTGGCCCGCTGGATCAACGCGGAGTGGCGCAGCCTCGGCTTCCGCGCGGCGCCGATCCCGGAGTCCAGCATCACCAAGGCGCCCTCCGCGGAGCTCCGCCCCAACCAGACGGACCAGGACACGCTGCCGCCGTACGAGGCGTTCGACCGCCTGGTGGAGACGCTGGTGGTGGAGGAGGGGACGCCGGAGGAGGCGGCCCGGTCCAGCGGGCTGCCGCTCAAGGACGCCCGGGAGTGGGCCCTCCGGATCGACCGCGCCCAGTACAAGCGCGACCAGGCCCCGGTGATCCTCAAGCTCAGCCCGAGAGCGTTCGGACGAGGTCGCTCCATGCCGATCGCGTGGCGCCCGTGGCACGCGGCCCCGCGCTGAAGCCGTTGGAGGCCGGCTGCTGCGAGGGGACCTGCACCAGGTGATCCTCCTCCATGCAGTAGCCGCTGAGGGCACCGCCGTAGGCGCAGCCCGTGTCCACGTTGGCCACCAGGGGGCGCCCCTCCGGGTCCCGCACGATGAGCGGCTCCGGCAGCGGCTTGTGGCCCACCACGAGGAGCCCGTCGCGGCCGTCGTAGCGCTCCCACCAGTGGGGCTGGCCCTCCGCGGCCTTCTGGTGGATCTTCACGTGGTCCGGTGTGCCGTTCAGGCCGAGGGCCGGGTCGATCCCGCCGTGCAGGACGGTCCAGCGTCCCTGCGGGTGACGCACCTGCACGCGCCCGCAGGCCTCGAAGGTGAGGTCCTCCGCGAGCGGCAGGGCGCCGGAGCGCTCCAGCAGGCGGATGGTGGCGGCTTCCGTGGGCGGCAGGCTGTCCATTCGCGCGCCGTCGCGGAGGCGCCGGAGCGAATCCCGCAGGCGCAGGTCGTGGTTGCCGCAGACCAGGTCGATCCGCTGCCCGCGCGAACGCCGCTCGCGGATCTCCCGGGCCACCTCGTCCGGGCGCGGCCCCTTGGTGAAGAGGTCCCCCACGAAGACCAGCCTGGCCCCCGGGTACCAGCGGTCGCAGCGAGCCAGGAGTTCCCGCAGCTCCGCGCCGCACCCGTGGACGTCGCCGATGGCCAGGGTGGAGGTCCGCACGGACACCATGATCCCATTCTTCGGCCGCCGCGGGTGGCTTGGATGAGCGGGCGGCGCAGCGGAACCGTGAAGAGTGCGCATGGCGGGCGCAGGATGGCGCGAGGGGCCTGCTAGCATCGCGCCGTGCCCATCCGGCTCCTGCCGCCCGTCCTGGTCAACCAGATCGCCGCCGGCGAGGTGGTGGATCGGCCCGCGAGCGTGGTGAAGGAGCTTGTGGAGAACGCGCTGGACGCCGGCGCCACCAGGATCCGCGTGGTGGTGGAGGGCGGCGGGCGGGACCTGGTGCAGGTGGACGACGACGGCGCCGGCATCCCGATGGAGGAGCTCCCCCTCGCGGTGGCGGCGCATGCCACCAGCAAGATCGCGGCCCCGGAGGACCTGGAGGCGATCGGCACGCTCGGCTTCCGCGGGGAGGCCCTGGCCAGCATCGGCAGCGTGGCCCGGCTCACGATCGTCAGTCGTCCCCGGACCCAGGATGACGCGGGGGTCATCGAGGTGGATGGCGGGCGGGTGGCGCCCGTGCGGCCGGGGGCGGGGCCGCCGGGCACCAGCGTTCGCGTGCGGACCCTCTTCGCGAACGTCCCCGCGCGGCGCAAGTTCCTGCGCAGCGAGCCGACGGAGGCCGGGCGTGTGATCCACCTGGTGGAGACGGTGGCCCTGGCCCATCCGGGCGTGGCCTTCCATCTCTCGCATGGAGGCCGGACGGTCCTGGACCTGCCGGCCACGGAGGACCCGGGGCGGCGGCTCCGCGACGTGCTGGGACCGGAGGACGCGGCGCAGCTCCTTCCGATCTCCGCGGAGGAGGCGCTCGAGGATGGACACCGGCTGAGCGCGTGGGGCGCGGTGTCGCGGCCGGCGAGCAGCCGCCCCACGGCCCGCGAGATGCGGATCTACCTCAACGGCCGCCCCATCGTGGACCGCTCCCTGCTCCACGCCCTGCGCGAGGCCTATCGCGGGCTGCTGCCCCCGGGCCGCTACCCGGTGGGCATGCTCGCCGTGGAGATGGATCCCACGCAGGTGGACGTGAACGTGCATCCGGCGAAGAGCGAGGTGCGCTTCCGGCAGCCTTCGCTGGTCCACCAGTTCGTGCACCGCGCGGTGTCGCGGGCCCTGACGGCCGCGGACCTGGTGCCGGCGCTGCCGCTCGCCGCGGATCCCGCGCCGGCGCGGGCGTGGACCGGCGGCGCCGCCGTCGCGGACCGTGCGCCGCCGCGGCCGGAGGATCCCGCGTGGGGCTTCGCGGTCGGAGCGCGCCTGGCGGCGCCGGCGGCGCCCGCCGCGACGCCGCAGCCCGCGGCCACCGCGCCGTTCGCGGCGGAGCCCGGCCTCCCGGAGCTCCGGCACGCCCGCGAGGTCCTGCAGGTGCATCAGGCGTATCTGGTCCTCGAGTCTCCGGAGGGGCTCCTGGTGGTGGACCAGCACGCGCTCCACGAGCGGCTGATGTTCGAGGAGATCATGGCGCGGCTGGCGGCCGGGCCGCTGGAGAAGCAGAGGCTCCTCCTGCCCCAGGTGGTGGAGGTGGGCGCGGAGTCCGCGGCCCAGCTGGAGGGCCTCTCGCCGCTCCTGGAGCGGCTGGGGTTCGAAGCGTCCCTGGCCGGTCCCCGCAGCGTGGCGATCCACGCGGTGCCGTCCCTCCTGGCCAGCCGGCGCGTGGAGGCGGGACGCTTCCTGGCGGAGCTCCTGCGGGAGCCGCCGGAGTCCGGCGCGGGACGGGATGCGGAGGCGGCGCTCCACCGCGTGGTGGACATGATGGCCTGCAAGGCGGCCGTGAAGGGGGGCGAACGCCTCACGCCGGAGGAGCTTCGCGTCCTCCTGGCGTCGCGGGAGCGCCTGGAGCGGGCCACGAACTGCCCGCACGGCCGGCCCACCACGCTCCGGATCGGGCTCGCGGAGCTGGAGCGGCACTTCGGCCGTCGTTAGCCGTCCGCCGCGGCGCGCCGCGCCGTCAGCGCGGGTCGTAGGCGGAGTCGTCCTCCGAGAGGAAGCCGTTGCGGGGCCAGTCCATCACGCCGGAGAGGAGTCCCGGCTGGGCCAGGGCGCCCTTGCAGCACTCGCGGGTGCAGGTGACGTGGCCGTCCAGCCAGGCCACGTTGCATCCGCCGGAGTGCCGGAAGGCCTGGCCGCCCGCGTACACCACGGAGAGGTTCAGCTCCACGCTGTTCATGGGCGCCCGCATGAACTTGTTCGGGCCGCCCTTCCAGCCCGCGTCCCCGAAGAGGGCCGCCTCCCCCGGGCGCCGGAACTGGCTGGCGGGCACGCCCAGCCGGGCGTTGGCCCAGCCCTCCACCATCGCGCCGTCCGGGCCCGGGCCGGGAAGCGAGCCCTCCGCCCCGATGAAGGTGGTGTTGTAGTTGTAGCCCGTGAACGGATCGCTTCCCGGGAGTCCGGGCTCCAGCAGCGGGCACTGGAGCGTGCGCTCTCCGCCGTCCAGCCAGTTCCAGAGGACGCCCGGCGTCACGGAGGCGGGCGGCGCGCCCGGTCCGGTGGACGCCGTCTCCCAATCCCAGCACTGCGAGACCAGCTGGCCGTTTCGCCAGCGCTGGATGATCGCGGGCGGCATCGCCTCGCGGTTCACGTTGGCGTAGGAGAGCGCCGCAGCGGCCATCTGCCGCAGGTTGGCGGCGCACTCCGTCGTGCGGGCGGATTCGCGCAGGCTCCGCAGGCCCGGCACGGTGACCGCCAGGAGGACGGTCACCGTGCCGAGCGCTATGAGCGTTTCGATGAGAGTGAGGCCGCGCCTCACGGCGTGCTCCAGTGGCCCAGCACCACCGCGAGATCCGCACCATCCACCACGCCGCTCCCGTTCAGGTCCGCCGGGATGCCGGGGCCCGTCGCGCCCCAGGAGGCCAGGAGGAGTCCCAGGTCCGCGCCGTTCACCACGCCGTTCCCGTCCAGGTCTCCCGGGAGTCCGGCGGGCGCCGCCACCAGACTGACCGCGTCGATCTCCGCGGTGAAGCCGGAGCCGGCCGGGACCGTGATGCGCACGAACGCCGCGTTCGCGAGCCCCACGCTTGCCAGGTCCACGCCGGCGCCGCCGCCGGAGCCGTCGTACGCGGCCAGGAGCTCGGGCCACGTGGCGCCCAGGAGCGAGAGCGAGGTGATGGACGGATCCACGGGCTTGGAGAAGTCGCTCTCGATCGTCCCCGGCTCCGCGTCGTAGGGGCCCACGTCGAGGTACCCCAGCGTGGGGAAGAGGCCGTCGGCCCCCAAGCCGCGGATGACGTGCCAGTCGCGTCCGTCGGCGCTCACCTCGATCACGCCGCCCTCGTCGAAGAGGACGCCGCAGGTTCCGGCGGGCCACTCGTCATCGGAGAAGAAGCTGTTCCCGAAGACCAGCAGATCGATGCCGAACGGGTGCCGCGGGTCATCCGTCGCCGGAGCCGCCAGCTCCAGCACCAGGGAGCCGCCGGGACCGATGCCGGTGACGAGGCCGGGGCTGAAGGGGGCGCGGAACGGCGTGACCACGCCGGTGTCGAAGGGAGAGGGCTCGAATCGGGAGGGACCCCCGAGGGCCGCCTTCGGATCCTGGTACGCGGCGGGCACGCCGAGACCGGGCTCGTAGAAGACCACGGCGCTGGCGAAGTCCGCGGCGGACGCCGCGCCTCCCGGGCCCAGGAGCGCGGCCGCCGGCGCCAGGAGCGCCAGCCGGAAGAGGGGTGCGAACGAGGAGAACGATGCGGCGCTGGGCGCCGCGCAGGCGCAGCAGCGCCCGCCGGATGCATGGACCGTCATGGGTGCGGAACTCCGTCCCACTGGGTTCGTGCCGTGGGCCCTGTGTCGCGAGGGCTCGGCCGAAGGTCCTGGCAGGTCTTCCGGCTCAGGGGTCAGCCCCGCCCGCCTTCCCAGCCCGCGTCGTTGCGACCGGACCAGTGGCGTGGATCGGCAGGACTCGCGGCAGCCCGGAGGCTGCTGCACCCTTCACGGCGGCGCGCCCGCGGCGGATTTTCACCGCCTTCCCTTGCCGGGGCCTCGGAGGACCGCGATTTTTCGCGGGGCCGCCGACGGCTTCGACAGCCCTTCGGAACCGATTCCGGAGGGCACCAGGACGGCGGGGAGGATACCCGGATCGGGCCCGTTCGTTGACAAGCCTCCGCGCTCACCGATAGATTCGCCACTTCTGCGGCGGTCGATGCTGACCGCGCGGCCCGGTGCGCACCGGACCGCGTGAGGTCAGGCGATCGCTCCGGCCTTCCCAGGAGCCCGCGTTGAGCAGCCTCCCCCAGCGTGTCGTCGCCGTTTCCGCACTCCTCACGCTGTGGGTCGGCGCCACCGCGCATGCCCAGGGTGTGGGAGCCGCGCCGCCCGCATCGAAGCCTGCCGCCGCCGGTGCATCCGGCAGCGCCGTCTCCGGGAGCCAGACGGCGCAGCAGGTGGATCAGTTCCTGCACTTCATCCTCATCGCCCGTCCGGACCAGGCCCAGGTGGCAGGCAAGGCCATCCTGGGCAGCGGCATCTCCGATGCGGATCTCGCCCAGGTCGTGGACGGGATGAACATCAGCGAGAAGCTGGAGAAGGCCATCCGCCGCGGTCGCGCGATGGAAGGCGTGGGACCGCTGGTGGGAGAGTTCGAAGTCAAGCTGGAGCGCGGCCGCCGCGATCTGGCCCGCGACTCCGCCCGCCTGAAGCAGGCCATGACCATGCTGGACGGCACCCTCCGCGAGCAGGGCCTGGGGCGCGCCCGCCTGGTCGCCGGCGGCGAGTACGCGGTGCCGGTCCTTCTTGGACAGATCGTGGATGGCCGCAACCCCAAGCTGGAAGTGGCCTCCACCGCGGTGCTGGTGGAGATCAAGCGCCTCAGCGTGGCTCCGCTGATGGCGGCGCTCCCGTCCCTGGACCCCTCCAACCAGCGCAAGGTGGTGGAGATCCTGGCCCAGGTGGGGTGGCCCACCGCCGTGCCGGTCCTGCAGCAACTGGCTGAGGATCCCCGCTCCACCGTGGACGTCCGCGACGCCGCGACCCGCGCGGTGGCCACGCTGGGCGGCGCCAAGGGCACGCTGGCGCAGAGCTACACGAACCTCGCCCTGGACTACTTCCGCCGGCAGCCGGCGCTCCTCCCGTACGCGGATGACGCGATCAACAACCTCTGGGAGTGGGACGGCTTCGGCGGCCTCAAGCCCACGCCGGTCCCGACCGCCATCTACTGCGACGTGATGGCCATGCGGATGGCGGAGCGGGCCCTCAAGCTGGACCCCGCCGGCCAGGACGCGCTCGCCATCTACGTGGCCGCGGACCTGCGCCGTCAGAACGACCTGCCCTCCGATGCCAAGGATCCGGTCTACGGCGACCGGCCGCTCAGCCCGCAGTTCTTCGCCACCGTGGTCGGCCCCGCCGTGGGCCAGCTGGTTCTCTCGCTCGCCGTGGATTCCAAGGACACGCTCCTCATCCGCGACGCGATCGAAGCCCTCGCCCAGACCGGCGGCGCCGGGATCACGATCGGCGTCGGCGGACGCGCCCCGCTCATCGAGTGCCTCGCGTACCCCGATCGCCGCGTGCAGTACGACGCGGCCATCGTGCTGGGCGCGGCCCTGCCCAAGCAGGCCTTCCCCAAGGACACGGCGGTGGTGCCGCTGCTCGCGAGCGCGGTTCGCACCGCCGGCACCCAGTACGCGGCCGTGGTGGCGGCGGACGAGGAGGATCGGCGCCAGCTCGCGGGCAGCCTCACCTCCCTCGGCTACACCGTGGTCGGCACCGCGGGCAGCTGGGAGGACCTCACCGCCAGCGCCCTGGCCTCATCTTCGCTTGACCTCGTGGCCGCCCGCGGCCGCACGGATCAGGTGCAGGCGGCGCTCGCCGGGATCCGCGCCTCCAACCTCACCGCTGCCACGCCGGTTCTGGTGGTGGCGGCAGCGGAGGATCGGACCGCCCTGGAGAACGCCCTCGGCGCCGACCGTCGCGTGAACATCTGGACCGCCGGCGCTCCCCAGGACACGTTCAAGGCGTCCGTAGACGCGCTCATCCTGAGTGCCTCCGGTGGTCCCATCGCGGAGGACGAAGCCGTCACCTACGCCATGCGGTCCCTGGAGACCCTCCGGGACATCGCCGTCTCCGGCAACAGCGTCTACAGGATCCAGGACGCGGAGAAGGCCCTCTCCGAGGCGCTGGACACCCGTTCCGGCTCCGTCCGCATGACCGTCGCTGACGTGCTTGCTCTCATCCCCACCGCGAGCGCCCAGCAGAAGCTGCTGGACGCGGCGCTGGCGGCCAAGGACGAGGAGCAGGTGCAGCTCCTGGACCGCGTGGCGGTCAGCGGCCGCCGCTGGGGCGCCCAGGTCGAGCAGCGCCAGGCGTCCGCCCTGCGGGCTCTGGTGCAGAGCGCCAAGGGCACCAGCGCGGATGCCGCCGCCCGTGCCTACGGCGCGCTGAACCTGCCGTCGGATGAGGCTGTGAAGCTGATTTGCAAATAGCGCTCCGGAAGGGGCTCCGGGGTAGCAATCATCGCGCTCCAGAAGGGGCTCCGCCCCTTCCGGAGCTTTCCTGCGCCGGGCGCGGGGGAGGGCGCTCGGGCCTCCTCGGGAGCGTTCCTGCGCGAAGCGTGGGGGAGGGAGCTCGGGCCTCTTCCGGAGCTTTCGTGCGCCGGGCGCGGGGGAGGGCGCTCGGGCCTCTTCCGGAGCTTTCCTGCGTCCCAGGGTTCAGCCGGTCCAGGCGGCCAGCAGGATGCCGAGGTCGGCGCCGTTCGTGGTGCCGTCGGCGTTGAGGTCACCACTGGGCGTGCCCCAGCCCGCCAGCAGGATGCCCAGGTCCGCGCCGTTCACGTGCCCGTCCGCGTTCAGGTCCGCGGTGGGCGCGGGAGCGGTGGTGACCTGCACGTTGTCCGCCATGAAGATCACGCCGTAGTCGCAGCCGCACGGGGGCGGCGACTGGTAGTGCACCACCACCTTGTCGAAGCTCTGCCCGCTCGGCGCCGAGTACGCGAGCGTGGCCGTGGGCCAGGTGAACCCGGGCTGGGCCACCTTGGTGGCGGAGCCGACGGTGGCCGCGCCCAGGTACGCGGTGACCTTCATGGTGGCGGAGCAGTCGCAGTCAAGCTCCTGCACCGCGTAGAGCACGCTGAAGGCGGTGAGCGGCTTGCTGAAGGTGATCACCAGGTCAGCGAGGAACACGCTGCTTGGGTAGATGCACTTGCCGGAGAAGCCCACGGGCGTGAAGCCCATCGTGTTCGCCCACTGGATGGAGTAGCCCTGGCCGGTGCCGGAGAAGGTGGCGGAGACGGAGCCGGCGCCGAGTGTCACCGGGAGCGGCGAGTAGACATTGGCGTTCTCGAAGTTGAACGTGACCGTCTCCGCGCGGGCGGAGGAGAGGCCGGCCGTGCAGGGCATCCAGGGTGCGGACGAGGCGGCGGCGAGCAGCGCGGCGGCGGCCGTTCGCGTGAGGGTGCGGCGCTGGGGGGCGATGTCGCTCAAGAGCATGGGATCCTCCGTGTGGGGGCGGGAGCGCCCCTCCACAGGAAGAGTGCCACCGGGGGGCGAAACAAATACCTGCGGGTAGAGATTTCCCGAGGACCCGCGCGGCATGTGGTGTGCTGGAGGACGGGATCGCGGGTATGCTCTGCCGCTTCCGACGCCGTCCCGGTCGTGCAGGGCGGGTCGCGTGCCACCCTAGCTCAGCGGTAGAGCAGTGCTTTCGTAAAGCACAGGTCGCCGGTTCGAATCCGGTGGGTGGCTTTCGCGTGCGCGTCGACGCAAGCGTCGCCGCTCCCACGAAAGCCCCCCTGGGCCGCGAGGCTCCGCCTCGCAGCCCCGCGTGCCGGCTGCGCCGGCCCGCACCGTCTTCGGTCCTCGGCCTGCGGCCCCCCGGGCCGCAGGCCTGCGGATCCGCGAGCTCCGAACTCCCAGCCATGACCCCGGGCACGCGGATCGCGAATCCGGTGGGTGGCTTTCGCGTGCGCGTCGACGCAAGCGTCGCCGCTTCCGCGAAAGCCCCCCTGGGCCGCGAGGCTCCGCCTCGCAGCCCCGCGTGCCGGCTGCGCCGGCCCGCACCGTCTCCGGTCCTCGGCCTGCGGCCCCCCGGGGCCGCAGGCCTGCGGATCCGCGAGCGTCACGCCGCTTCCAATCTGTTCCGACCTCGGTGCCGCGCCTTTGGAAAGGAAGGCCCCCTCCTCTACGCTGCACGCTCCGGCCGGCACACCGCCTGCCGCGTGGAGGATCACATGAGCAACACGAGCATGAGCGTGGCGGTGGGTCTGGTGGGCGTTGGGCTGTGCACGATCGGGCTGGGCTTGATGTTCGGACCTCGCGACGCGGCGCACGCGGCGCCGGGGGCCTCGGGGCCGGCGGAGCCGACGGTGGTGGCGTTCCTGGTGACCCCCGCGACGCCGGTGCAGAGCAACCCGTATTCGTACCAGCACCTGCTGTGGCGGATGTGGTCGAATGGGACCGTAGAGGCAAAGCAGGTCTGGACTCTGCACCCATGCGAGCCGGACGCGGACTGGCAGTCATGTGGTGACTGGAAGGCCATTCCCGGCACCGCCGCTGGATTCGCGTGCGCCCCTGACATCAACGGCGACCGCGTCGTCGACGGCGCCGACCTCGCGCTCGTCCTCGGGAGCTGGGGCCAGGCGCCATCCTGCGTCGAGCTGCCGCCGATCGCGTGCACCTTGGGTGAGATCAAGCGGTAGACGGCCGCGGGCCTAGCGCTTCAAGCGAGTCTTGGGGCTTGCTTCGACGCACATCGACGATGCGGAGCAGGTGGCTCGCCAGGAGGACCATCTCGGACGCTTCCTCTGGACCGCCGACCGTCACGTTCCGATGACTATGGGGATTCTTGTACGAGCCGATGGCGCCAGCGAATAGGTCCGCGAGCGCCCGTCGCTCACCGTCCTGCTGTGACATGTCAGTGAGCGGTCCACCCTCTGGTCTAAAAGCCTTGCGCATCAGGGGGACGCCGAAGTCCTCTTGCGTTAGCCCGGCCGCGAGGCGAACCTCGATCTCCACTTGCCTGAAGGCCTCAAACACCGCCGTGTCGTAGGCCGCCCTCAGGAACGCACTCCAAACACGTTCGCGTATCGACTTATGCAGCATACCCCGCGGTAGTGACGAGACGCGTGTGGCATCGACGCCATCTTGGCTGCTCGCGAGAGCCCGTCCATTACGGGAGATGAAGTAGCTGGTCGCCCCCAGCACGGCTGGGTCACGCGCAACGCACCCGTTGTTCTCGAGCCAAGCCCAGGCCTCCATCACGGCTCGGCACACTTCCGGTCCATGGTGCAACCGCGCATTCGCGAGGTTGCTGGGGATGATCCGCGAATCGGTGCCGACCGCGAGGAGGTGCCGGAGCAGCAGCACGGCGAGTTCCTCTGGCTCGATAGCGAGCGCGGCTTCGCGGCTTGCTAGAACCGAGTCCAGTGTGCTCATCATTCCTCACGATCCCCGTTACGCGCATCGGATCGTTGCCAGGTCACCGTTCTTGGGCGTTGGCCGCCGGCCGGGTCAAACCAGGGTTGGTTCTGTCGCGGAGCCAGGTTGACGGTGGCGATGAAGCGGTGACGACCTCTCACTCGGTGCCCCAAGCTACGACCTTCTTGCAGCGCTGGCAGCGGTACGCGTTGCCATGCGGAATGAGGGGGTTGGGTGGCGCCGTCCGGAGATCGCGGGTGTCGCCGCAGCTTGGGCAGGATGCGGTGGATCCATGGGGCCGCTGGATGAACTGCCAGTCCCGCCGTTCCACCGCACGGGCCTGCTCGTCAGCGCTCAGGGCCTTCGGCTGGGTGACAGACGAGTTCCAGCGTGGGTCGTTCGTCAAGTCCTCTCGGTACAGCGGGCCACCTCGACTGATACATCCGAATGCGACCTGCGACGGCATCATTGCGCACATCAAGAACAAGCTCTGCGTCGGGGTCGCCTCGTCCTGGGTGTGCATGTTCCACCACTTCTGATCTTCGGAGAGGCCCTCTCCACCTGGTCCCATCAAGCACATTCCCGGCGGGCGCCCCCGGGGACCTCGTACGAGTACCGGCTCCACATTGCGTCGTTCGCACAGTGGAATCGCCACCATGCACGGTGCCCACGATCCGGCTCGCGGGCGAAACTCGACTGCTAATGGCCGCGCTGGATAGGGAGTGCAATGTACCCGAAGCTCGTAAGGGGGCACCTCGTTGCGTCCAATGTTCAGCGGGCGGCGTTCGGCCGCCGCGACGATCCGTTCCCTCCAATCGGTGTCGGTCAGGCTCACGTGTCTGCGAACACGAATTGCTGCCGGGATCAGCTCGCGATCCATTGGACCGGGAAACACGGCGATGATGGGGAACTCCTCGCCGCGGGCGTTCAGCGCGCGGTCCAAGGCATAGGCGAATTCCTCTTTGCAGGGTTCGCTGCCGAGACTCGCTTGGGTCGCGTACCACAACCAGGCGTCGGAGTGAGACGGGATCGTGATGGCCTCCGCGATGCGCTCCCAGAGCCGAATGCCAGCAGGTAGTTCGAACCGATCCATGTCCACGCGTAGTCCGGCGCCCCGGAGTTCCTGTGCGACGAAGTCGACGTCGCCACTCTCGTTGTCGGCCCACGCGTAGGTGAGCCAAGCGGTTGCCATCGGTGTCGCCTCCTCAAGCGCGCGGGTTCAGGGGACAGCCGGGTGCGTCACGACCGCACAACGCGGGCACCACTTGAAAACGGGGCAGTAGTCCTCCACTCCTCCTCCGTCGCCCCGGCCTCAAGGGCGGTGCGCCGCAACTCGTCGGGGTCGGTGACGCCTCCGGCCTGGGCATCGATCGCGGCCGCGATCCAGGGGAGTGCGGCGACGGCAGCGGGTGGCAGTGGCATGCGCCGAACCCTAGCGGTTGGGAGTGCGTTGCGTCAACGCCCACGGGTCGCGCCCTTCGTTGGCGGCCTGCCAGCCGGACGCGGCTTGAGGTCCGCCAGCTGCTTCGGCGCCCACTGGGCTACGTTCGCGGCCATGCGCGCGGTCCGGATTTTCCGGTCGATCGCGATCGGCCTCAGGCGTCCCGGCGTGACGCCGGGCTTGGCCGCGACTTCCTTTGTGGTGAGGTACTCCATGCCGGCGCGGAGCATCGCAGGCGTTCGGGTCGTAGTCGGGTGGACCGAATTCGGTCCATTCTCCCGTGCGTTCCCGCCATCTCCCGTTGCCTCTCGCATCTGTAACCCCCTCCAAACATGTCCGTGGCGCCACAGTACGGTGCCTTGTGCGCCTTGCGGAATCTCCTTTGATGCGCTTTCGTATAGCACAGGTCGCCGGATCGAATCCGGTGGGTGGCTTTCGCGTGCGCGTCGACGCACGCGTCGCCTCCCCCGCGGCTGCGCCGTCACCGTTCGCGCTGAGGCCGCGCGGACCCTCGCTCGGTCACGCCTGCGTCAGCGGCGTCCGCCGCTCGTCCGGCCCCGGGCCGCAGCGCGCCCGCCGCGGCTGCGTCCGCCGGCACGGGCCCCCACGGCCTTGGCCTTCTTCTTCACGGGCGCCGCGCCGCGACCACGCGGGCCGCTCCCGGGCGCCAGCTGCCTGGCCTGGGCGGGCGTCCACAGCGCGATCCGCGAGAGCCTTCCCACCGGACGGATGCCGCGCTCCTTGGCGATCTGCCAGATCCGCCCCTGGGTCACTCCGTGCATCGCGGCGATCTGCGGGACCGTGAGGTAGTTCATAGAGCGAACGATAGCACAAGCCGGCGCGGGCGCCCTCCCCGCCCCGAGCGTGTGCGAGGCCAAGTACCATCGGGCCATGGCCTCCTCGCCCGCAGTCACGATGGCGCTCGCCATCGGCGTGAGCTCGCTGGTGTCCGTCGGAAGCGATCGCCTTCGCATCCCTGCGCTTCTTCCTCTGCTTGGGGTGGGACTCCTGCTCGGCACGTCCGGTGCGGGCGTGATCGACGCCAATTCCCTGGGGAACCTCCTCTCGCCGATCATCACGCTCGGCATCGGGCTCCTGGTGTTCGAAGGCGCCCTGCATCTCACCGGCCACGAGCTGCGCCGCGCCCCCCGCGCCGTGGGCGGCCTTCTGACCGTGGGCGCGCTCCTCACCTGGGCCCTGGCCGCCACCGCCGCGCACCTCATTCTCGGCTGGGGGATGGGCGCCTCCGCGCTCCTGGGCGCCATGCTGACCGTCACCGGCCCCACGGTGGTGCAGCCCATCCTGCGGCGCATCCGTCTCACGCCGCCGCTCCGCACGGCGCTCGGCGCGGAGGCGGTGCTCATCGATCCCATCGGCGTGCTCCTGACCGTGGTGGTGCTGGCCATGCTGAAGGCCGCGGCGGTGACGCCCATGAGTCCCACCATGCTCCTGGACGGCGCCCGCCACATGGGCTTTCCGGTCACGGTGGGCACGCTGGTCGGGCTCGGCGTGGGCACGCTGGGCATGCTCCTCAGCCGCCTCCGCCGCCGCGCCGGGCTCATCCCCGCGCGGGAGCTGAACATCCTGGCCGTGGGCAACTGCATGCTGGCGGTGGGACTGGGGGAGCTGGTCACGCCGGAGGCGGGACTCGTGGCGGCCACCGTCTCGGCGATGTGCCTGGCCAGCATGCGGGTGGTGGGCGTCGCGGAGCTCCACGCGTTCAAGGAGCAACTCGCGGCCCTGACCGTGGGCACGCTCTTCGTCCTGCTTGCGTCCCGCTTCGACGTGCGCCAGCTCGCGGACACCGGGATGCGGGACGCGCTCTTCGTGGGCGCCATCATCCTGGTGGTGCGCCCGATCGCCGCGGGCGCCGCGCTCGTGGGCTCCCGGCTCTCGGGGCGCGAACGCGCCTTCGCCGCGCTCTTCGCCCCGCGCGGCGTGGTGGCGCTCTCCGTGGCCGCGGTGGCGGCGCAGGACCTGGCCACCTTCGCGCCCACCGTCGACCCCGGCGCCGTGAGCGGCAGCATGGTGTCGCTCCCCACGCTCGTCGGCGACA
Organism: Phycisphaerales bacterium; assembly: GCA_046350535.1. GTDB lineage: Bacteria > Planctomycetota > Phycisphaerae > Phycisphaerales > SM1A02 > VGXK01. The sequence continues at coordinate 1,974,768 of JAXMAG010000001.1, read as the reverse complement.
CGGGCTCGCTCGAGCGGGTGATGTTCGTGGTCATCATCGGCACGGTCCTGTGGGCCTCCGTGACCGGTCCGATCCTCGCCCGCGTCCTCGGCGTGGGCGGCGCCGTGCCCTCCGGCGTCCTCCTCGTGGGCGGGCACCGCCTCTCGATCGATTGCGCCCTCGTCCTGCGGCAGCTCGGGGTGGACGTGACCCTGGTGGACTCCCGCCGGGACCACGTGGCCAGGGCGGAGGTGGCGGGGCTCCACGCCCTCCGCGGAGACGCGACGGACCTCCGCTGGCTGGAGGACAACGTGCACTGCGAGGACGTGGGCCTCCTCCTCTCGTGGACCGGCAACCGCGACGTGGACGTGACCGTGGCCCGCTGGGGTGCGGAGCGGTTCGGGCGCGAACGCGCGTCGCTCTGGGCCACCGGACGGATCCCGGACCACGCGCCGTTCGCGGAACTCGGCGGCGGCCGCCTGCTGGACGAGGTGCTGGACGACGTGGATCGCGGGCGGCGCACGGTCGCGGCCTGCGACGCGCTCGAGCCCGGAGCGGTGCCGTTCGTGGTGGTGCGGGAGGGGCGCCCCACGTTCCTGCTGCCCGGGACGGCGCCGCCGGAGCCCGCGCCGGGATTGACCTTCGTGGTCCTCGGTCGTGGCGCCGTGACGACGGACGCGCCGCTCGTCTCGGACACCTGAACCCGCCCCTGCGCGGGTCGGCTCGCCTCGGGTTTGCCCTGCGCGGGTCGGCTCGGCGCGAAGCGGCTCAGCGCGGCGCGGAGTCGCAGATCAGCCGCACCTCGCCCGGCAGCCGCGCCACTGCGCAGTGCTGCCCCTGCGCCGCAAGCAGCGCCACCAATTCCCCATCGCTCACGGTGCGCACGGTGACCAGAGTGGGCGCCTCCGGGCCCGCGGTGGAGATCCGTACCCGCATCGGCGGCTGCGGCGTCTCCCTGGCGGGCACCGCCGCGCGGGCCTGGAGCGGCGGTGCGGGCGCTTCGTCGCGCCCGCCGGCAGGGGGGCGATCGCCCTCGCGCGGCGCCGCGCCTCCGCCGGTGTGCGCGGGCCACCAGAGCGCCGTCGCCCCCGCGGCGCCAGCCGCCAGCAGAAGCATCGCGGCCGCTGCGCGCCGCACCCGGCGTCGGCGCCCGCGCCGCTCCGCCGCGTGCGCCTCCAGTCGCGCCGCGAGCGCGTCCGCCCACTCGGCGCGGGCCGGGTCGTTCGAGCTCATGCATCACCCCCCATGCGGCCGCGCAGTGCGGCCAGCACGCGCCGGAGGCGGCTCTCCACCGCATCCGGCGCCGCCTCCAGGAGCGCCGCCACCGCGGCCACCGGCGCACCCAGGCCGAACCGCAGCCTCAGGATGGCCTGCGACTCCCCGTCCAGACGGGAGATCTCCTCTCGGAGCTGCATCAGGAGCGCCTCCCGCTCCAGGCGCTCCCGCGGATCCGCGGCAGCGCCCTCTCCCGCGGCCGCGCGGCCGCCGCCGGCCGCATCGGGGCGCTCCGCCAGCGCCCGCAGCGTGCGTTCGCGGGCCTGCTCCGCGCGGATCCGGTCCACGGCCGCGTGCAGCGCCATCCGCCGCAGGCGGGCCAGAAGCTCCGCATGCGAACCCGCCATCCGCGGCCGCCGCACCGCCCGGACGAGCGCCTCCTGCGCCATCTCCTCACCGAACGCGGCGCCGCGCCCGGTGCGGGCGGCCACCCACCCGGCGAGATCGCGCGCGAACGCCGCCACCAGTCTCGTGGCCGCGCCGGGTTCGCTGCGGCAGAGCGCCGCGGCGAGGTCCGCGCACTCCGCGTCCCGTTCACTTGGCGGAGGGGAAGACGCACGCCGCAAGGGTCTGGGCCTGATCGCTGAGATGGCCTGTCGGGACGCGCACCAGGAGGATTCCGCTGTCCGGATGCAGGCGGATGTCGGCCTTGGTGGTGCCGCCGGCCAGGGCCAGGAGGTCGTTCAGGAGCTTGGCGTACTCCTGCACCCGCTCCTCCGTGAGCTCCGGGCGCTCCACCGTGATGATGAGGGTCTCCTGCCGCGCGGAGGCCGGCGGCCCCTTGCCGGCCATTCGGAAGATGGGCGCGCCGCCTCCCTGCGAGTAGGTCTGCAGGACCACCGTCTCCCCGGATCCCTGCGTGGCCAGGTCCGCGGCCAGCGAGAGCACGGCGGGGGCCGACGCGCCGGTGACGGTGAATGGAGCCACGCGCATGCCCTCCACGCCGGGATCGATCACCACGTTGATGCTGCAGATGCGGCCCACGGCGCCGGCGACGTCCGCCACGCTCCCACCCGGGAAGGCGAGGTCGCAGACGCCGCCGTGGGTCTGCGCCCGCTGCGCGGCGCCGGCCACGTACGCCGAGTAGGCCGTCTCCAGCCCGGCCCAGGTCTGCGGCTCCGGCGCGGCCCGGATGAGCGCCTGGTTGGTGTTGGGGAGGATGTCCCCGTCCGCGCCCAGCATCCGCATCAGCTGCAGCAGCTCGTCCGCCTGGCCCACGCGGAGCGTCACCAGCCGGGCAACCACGTCGGAGTCCGCCACGGTGATGAGCGGCCCCATCTTGTCCCCCGGAAGGGCCGCCGCAGCGGGCCTGGCCGCGTCCGCCGGCGCGGGGGCTTTCGCGGCGGCGCCCTGTGGCGCCGCTCCCGCGGCCCCGAGGAGAGCGGACCCGCCCAGGGCGAGGATGAGGATTCGACGGCAGGCGGCGCGGACACCAGTGTTCAGCATGGATGGAACCTCCATCCCTGGAACGACCGCCAGGGCTCGGTTCCGTCAGGAACCCGACTGTTTTTCCGCGTCCCCGGCCATGCGGGCCAGCTCCTTCCGGAGGGCCTCCGCGGAATCCATGAGCGGCTTCAGCTCCTCCACCTCCCGCTTCAGGTCCATCAGGCGGTCCAGAGTGGGAGGGGACCCGGGCGGAGGCGACTCGCCGCGGAGCATGGCGTCCTTCAGGTGGACCATGCCGTCCTGCAGACCCGTGGCGGCGCTCCGCAGCGCCGCGAGGTCCTGACCCAGGCGCGGGGCGGCACTCGTGGCCACGCTGCGCTCCAGCGGCGTCACGGACGCGGCGGATCTGGCCCGCAGGGACGCCACCGCCGCATCCCACGCTGCGGGCTTGCTGTCGTCGGTCCTCATCCCCATGCCCTGAAGCGCAGAGCGAACGTCGCGGACGAGCTGCTCACGCGCCACCGCCACCTTGCCCCGCGCCGTGTCGATCTCGCTCCAGGACTGCTGCATCGCCGGTCCCGGCGAGGCGCACCCCTGCAGCACCACGCCCGCGGCGATCATCGCGAGGACGGGTGGGGCCAACTTGGGAAGGGACGCGGGCCAGCGCCGCGCCCACACCCACTGGCAGCCCAGCGTCACCAGGCCGCCCAGCAGGAGGCCGCAGATGACGTCGCTGGGGAAGTGGTCGTGGCTTGCCACCCGCGCGCCGGCCACCGCCAGCGCCACCGCGACCCACACCGGCCAGCCGCGCGGCTGCCAGAGGCAGAGCACCATCGCCGCGCTGGCGACCGTGGCCGCATGGCCGGAGGGGAAGCTGAAGCTGATGCCGTCGGAGGCGGTGTCCCAGTGCGGACGCGGCCGGGCCACGAGGAGTTTCAACACGTTCACCAGACCTCCGGAGATGCCGATTGAGATGCCCAGCAGGAAGCACCACCGGGCCTGGTTGCAGTTCCGCCGCAGCGCGTACCACGCAAACCCGATCGCGCCCGGGATCAGCCACACCTCGGCCTGGCCCAGGATGCTCACCACGCCCGCCCAGTCCGCGTCCAGCGGCCGGCACCACTCCGCCACCGGGTGGTCCGCCCACCACCAGCAGAGTGCGGCCAGGAGCAGGAGGAGCCCGGAGCCCGCAAGCGCGGCCACCTTGCTCACCCTCCAGTCAAGGAGAGCGGTGCACTCCGCGCGCGGGCTCCGGGCCTCCATCATCGTTCACCGGCGGGCGCCGCCCGCAGCGCCGCCCGCGCCGCGAGTGCCACCGGCCGGAACCTCGCGGCCGGGGTTGTTGTGGTAGGTGGGGTTCCAGCCGCGCCGGAATGCGCCCGCGGGCGTGAGTCCGCCGTCGGGGCCGTTCCACACGCCGTTCGGGCCGAAGGTGGCGCCGCCGTAGACGTCGTAGTACGGGTCGGCGTAGCCGTTCCAGTAGGTGCCGGTCCAGTAGTCGTAGACGCCGGGATAGGGATCCACGGGGTACACGGCGGGGTTCTGGCCCGTGCCGGCGGTGTAGGCGGTGGAGGGCGTCTGGCTGAACTGGCTGGCCTGGCTCGCGCTCTGGCTGAAGCTGTAGTTCATGTTGATGCCGCTGGAGGCCAGGTGGGACTGGGAGTCCCACTGCTTCTGGAGGTAGTCGAGCGCCGCGATGCGGGCCTGGTCCTCCTTGGTCATCTCGGCCTTGTCCTTCGCCTCGCGTGCCTGGGCCGCGGCGGCGGCGTCCGCCTGCATCTGCTTCACCCGGGCGGCCGCGAACGTGTGGTAGTCGTTCCACAGGTTCTTGCCGTGCACGAACGCGGAGAGGCAGGAGACCTGCCCCCGCAGCGAGTTCAGGGAGTTCCAGCCGGTCTGCACCATGGAGGTGGTGGCCGTCACCTCGCGCGTGAGGGTGTCGAAGTCCGAGGTGGTGATGGTGACCGGCCCGCGCAGCTTCTCGGCGTTGAGGGCCGTGGTGTAGGCCTGCTGGAAGGAGAGCGGCGGAGAGTTGGGCTTCCAGCCCTGCTGGAACGTGGTGAAGTCCGCCTGCATGTTCTTGCTGGCCACGAAGTCCGTGAGCAGCGTCACGCGCCGGCGGGCGCCGTCCGTCAGCTGCCCGGCCGCGTCGTTCATGCTGTTGAGGGCGTTCAGCTCCAGCTGCATGTTGGTGAACGCCGGCACCATGCCCGGGGAGATCCCGGCCGGGATCGGAGGCGCCTGGTTCCCGGCGGGCGGCGCGGCGGGAGCGGCCGGCGCAGCGGGCGGTGCGGCCGCGCCCTGGGCCAGCGTGGCCGCCGGGTCGGAGGACCCTTGGGCGAACGCAGCTGCGGCGAATGCGAGGCAGGTGACGACGGCGGGGGCACGCGGGGTCATGGGCGGTCTCCGGGGCGAACGCCCGGCGCATCGCCGGGCGGACCGGCAGCGTACCGCCTGCGCGGCATGGCGCGGCGGGCGTCCCCGGCTATCCTGAGCGGTCCATGAGCCACCACGAACACGAGAAGAAGGACCGTCCGGCCCCCAAGCGAATGAGCGCCAAGCACGGGTTCCGGCTCTTCATCCTCAACGCCGTCCTCTACGTGGCCTGCGGCGCGTTCGCCGGGCTGGTGGCCATGGACTACCTCCCGTCTCCGTTCGAGATGCGGGTGCTGCTGGCCTTCTTCGCGGTCCCGCTGATCATGGCCGTGGTGTCGACGCTCATCCACGTGATGGCCGCCCGCTGGACCAGCGTGGACGACATGGCGGAGAGGTTCGCGAAGTGACGCCCCAGGCCTCCGCGCCCGCAGCCCCCATCGCCCCGTCTCCCATGACATCCGCGCACCCCTCCCCACGCTCCGGCCATCGCCGCGCCAACGCCGTCCTTGTGACCGGCGCCGGCGGCGAGATGGGCCACGGACTCATCCAGGCCCTCGCCGCCCGCCCCGGCACCTCCGTGGTGGCGGTGGACATCCGCGACGTGGACCCCGCCATCCGCACGCACTGCGCAGACTCGTTCGTGGGGGACGTCTGCGACGCCGCGCTCTTCGAACGGCTCCTCGCGATGTACGAGGTGGACGAGATCTACCACCTCGCGGCGCTCCTCAGCACGCGCGGCGAGTTCGCCCCGGAGACGGCCCACCACGTCAACGTCGGCGGCACGCTCAACCTGCTGCGGCTGGCGGCGGAGCAGTGCCGCAGCCACGGCCGGCGGGTCCGCTTCATCTTCCCCAGCTCCATCGCCGTCTACGGCATTCCCGACCTGGCCACCAAGCGGGCCGCGGGGCGGGTCGCGGAGGAGTCGCACCTGGCGCCGCACACCATGTACGGCGTCAACAAGCTGGAGGGCGAACACCTGGGGCGCTACTACGAGCGCCACTACCGCCTCCTGGCCAAGGATCGCATCGACCGCCCGCTGGACTTCCGCTCCATCCGCTTCCCCGGCATCATCTCGGCGGAGACGCTGCCATCCGGCGGAACCAGCGACTACGGCCCGGAGATGATCCACGCCGCGGCGGAGGGTCGCCCGTACACGTGCTTCGTCCGGCCGGACACGCGCATCCCGTTCATGACGATGCCGGAAGCGATCGACGCGCTGCTCGGCCTCGCCGGCGCCCCGAAGGAGAAGCTCACCCGCTGCGTCTACAACGTGGGCGGCTTCAGCCCGAGCGCCGACCAGTTCCGGGCCCTCGTGAGCCGCGAATTCCCGGGTGCGCAGATCTCGTTCGCGCCGGACATCGGACGACAGGGGATCGTCGACAGCTGGCCGGAGGACGTGGATGACTCCGCGGCCCGGCGCGACTGGGGCTGGAAGCCCACCCATTCCCTCGAGAGCGCCTTCATGGAGTACCTGGTGCCGCGTATCAGGGCCAGGTACGCCTGATCGGGCGCGTCCGGCCGACACGGCCCGGACCCCGGAGGTTGTGTTCGCAGGGGGGGGCGCCAGGTCCGCCGGTGCGGCCTGGCATGGCTGCGCACGCTCCGGGAGGGGGTCCTTCACACGCCCGGCTTGCTGCCGCATAGGTGGATTCGAGCCTGCACGGCTCAGGAGACGCACCCATGCACTTCAGCACCCGCAACGCCCGTCCGTACCTTGCAGCCCTCGCGGCCGCGTCGCTCGGCGCCGCCGCCCAGGCCGGGGTCATCATCGACTCGCCGGACGGGTTCGCGCTGCGGAGCGAAGGCTCCACCAGCCTCGGCGCGGACGTCTTCGTGGACGGCTCCGCCGGCGCCCGCGGCGCCATGGAGATCGGCTGGAACGCCAAGATCACCGGCCTCATCGAGAAGGGCCCGGAATCCACCTGGAAGACCCCGGACCTCGGCAAGCTGCCGGAGGCGGGCACCAAGACCATCTCCCTGGGATGGAAGGAGACGGTGGCGCTGGACCCCGGCGCGTGGGGCAAGGTGGCCATCGGCGACAGCGCCACGCTTCTCCTCTCCGCCGGCGACTACGCGGTGAAGAGCTTCAGCAGCGGCTGGGCCGGCACCGTGGTGGCGGATACCAGCAAGGGCGACGTGTACCTCTACGTCAACGGCTCCCTGAAGGCGGGCGACGAGGCCCGGTTCCTCACCACCGGCCCGGGCAGCCTCTACCTGATCACCGGCGGCGAGTCCGCCTTCGGCTACAAGTCGCAGCTCACCGGCATGCTCTATTCGCAGGGCTCCACCGCCTTCGGTTCGGAGTCGCTCGTGAACGGCTACGTCTGGAGCGGCGGGGCCATCAGCGCCGGCTGGAAGTCCGAGTTCAACTACTCGGCGCCCATCCCGGCCCCCGGTGCGGCGGCCCTGGCCCTGGCGGCGCTGGCCGTGGCGCGCCGCCGCCGGCGTTAGCATGCGGGGATGCCCGCGACCGCATCCCCCTCGTTCGCCGCCCGCGCCCGCCAGATCCTGGATGGCCTCGAGGCCTCCGGGCAGCTCAAGAAGCTGCAGGTCATCGAAGGCCCGATGGACGCCACCATCACCCTGCGCGGGGCGGGGGAGGTGGCGTGCTTCTGCAGCAACAACTACCTCGGGCTGGCCAACCATCCGGAGGTGGTGGAGGCGGGGATCCAGGGGCTGCGGCGCTACGGCGCGGGCACCGCGAGCGTGCGGTTCATCTGCGGCACGTTCGACTGCCATGAGTCCCTGGAGCGGACCCTGGCGGACTTCCATGGAAGCGAATCGGCCTACACCTTCACCAGCTGCTGGAACGCCAACGAGGCCGTCTTCCCGACGCTCTGCGAGCCCGGCGACCTGATCATCAGCGATGAGCTGAACCACGCCTCCATCATCGACGGCATCCGCCTGGCGGGCGTGATCAAGAAGGGCGTGCTCCGCGCCGTCTTCCGCCACGGCGACCTGGCCCAGCTGCGGCAGCGCCTGGAGGAGGCGGCCCGGAACCCGGAGGTCACCGGCGCGCGCTGGGTGGTGACGGACGGCGTCTTCAGCATGGAGGGGGATCTCGGGGATCTGCCCGGCCTGCGCAAGCTCTGCGACGAGTTCGGCGCGATGCTGGTGGTGGACGACAGCCACGGCACCGGAGTCATGGGCGCCACCGGGCGCGGCACGCACGAGCACTGGGGGATGGCCGGCCGCATGGTGGACCTCTTCACCGGCACGCTCGGCAAGGCGCTCGGCGGCGCGGCCGGCGGCTACGTGGCCGGCAGCCGCGCCGCGGTGGAGCTCCTCCTCCAGCGCGGCCGTCCGACGCTCTTCTCGAACGCCCTTCCCTGCAGCGTGGCGTGCAGCGCCCGCAAGGCGGTGGAGATCCTGGTGCGGGAGCCGGAGCGCGTGGCCCGCCTGCGCCGCAACGTGGCGACCGCCCGCGAAGGGATCCGCGCCGCCGGCTGGGAGGTGCTGGAGAGCCCCACGGCCATCTGCCCGATCATCGTTCACGACACCGCCCGCGCCATCGCCATGAGCCGGCGCCTGCTGGAGCTGGGGGTGTTCGTCATCGGGTTCGGGTATCCGGTGGTGCCGGAGGGGCACGCCCGCCTGCGGGTGCAGATCTCCGCGGCCCACGAGCCTGCCCACCTGGAGCGGCTGATCTCCGGACTGCGGCAGCTGCGGCGCGAGTTCTCCTGAATCCCGCGGGGCCGCGGCCCGCTACACCACGCTCACGGTCGGCTGCACGAACCGCCCCTGCATGGCGGCGATCGACACCTGCGCCGCCACGCGCCGGCAGAGGGCGTCCAGGTCCTGCGCCAGCGCCGTGCCCTCCGTGAAGTTGGCCAGCGGGGTGCCTTCATCCGAATGCACGCGGAGCGCGGGGTGGATGGGCAGCGTCCCCAGGAAGGGCAGGCCCATGGACTGGGCCATGATCTCCGCGCCGCCGCGGCCGAAGAGGTCGTACACGCGCCCGTCGTCCCCCACGAAGGCGCTCATGTTCTCCACGATCCCCAGGACCTCCACGCCCAGCTGCTGGAACATTCGAACCGCCCGCCGCGCGTCATCCTGCGCCACGCGCTGCGGCGTGCACACCACCACCGCGCCGGAGAGCGGCAGGAGCTGCGACATGGTGAGCGCCACGTCTCCGGTGCCGGGCGGAAGGTCGATGATCAGGTAGTCCAGCTCGCCCCACTCCGTCTGCGTGGCCAGCTGCTTGAACGCGCCGTGGGCCATCGGACCGCGCCAGACCAGGGCCTTGTCCGGATCCACCAGCTTGCCGATCGTCATCGCCTTGATGCCGTGCACCTGGAAGGGGACGAGCATGTTCCCCTTGGCCGCGGCGGGCACCTCGTCCAGGCCGAGCATGGTGGGGAGGCTCGGCCCGTAGATGTCGCCGTCCAGGAGTCCAACCCGGGCGCCGAGGCGGGCCAGTCCCACCGCCAGGTTGACGCTCACCGTGCTCTTCCCCACGCCGCCCTTGCCGGCGCCGACCGCGATGATCTGCCGCACCTGCGGCAGCGGGTTGGGCTGGTCGCGGGCCTTCTCGTTGGCTCGCCGAACGTCGGCGGTGAAGTCCACCTGGAGCTGCCGAACCTCGGTCCCCGCCTCCGCGGCCTTCGCCCGCACCGCCGCCTCGATATCGGACCGGATCCGGTCCTTCATGGGGCATGCGGGGGTGGTGAGCTCGATGGCCACCACCACGTCCGGCCCGTTCACCTGGACCCCTTTCACCATCCCCAGCGTCACCAGGTCCTTGTGGAGGTCCGGATCGTTCACGGTGCGGAGGGCGTCGGTGACCTGCTGGGGGGTGAGGGCCATGGGCCGTTCATGGTAGGGAACCGCCTGACCGATGGATGGGAGTTCAGCAATGGGCCCGTGGAAACCGCGTTGCCCAGCCAGCGCCAATCCGGCGAAACCAAGGAGACACTTCAGATGACCCGCCTGCGCCTCGTGTCGTTCGTTCTGGCCTCGGCCCTGATCCCGGCCACGGCCGTCCTCGCCATGGATCCCCCGGCGGATGCACCCGCCAAGCCGCCCACCCGGGCTCCGGGTGGAGGAACCGGCGACGGCGTCAAGGGTCCCAAGGTTCCCGGCGACGCCACCAAGGGCGACTCCCAGTTCGGTCGCGGCCGCATGGCCATGCAGGATGCCCGCGTCTGGAATCAGGCCCTGGACCAGATGCTGGGTGAACTCAGCCCGGACCAGAAGACCAAGATCGAGGCCATCCGCTCGGAGTTCAAGAAGTCCGCCGAGGAGTGGCAGAAGGCCAACGGCGAGCGCATGAAGGAGCTCCAGGGCAAGGTCCGGGACTCCCTCAAGAACGGCGGCAAGCCCGATCAGGCGGTCGCCGACGAGATGAAGAAGCTCACCGACAGCCGTCCGCGGCCCGAGGCGTCGCAGGAGAAGGTCTTCGCCCTCCTCACCCCGGATCAGCAGACCAAGTTCAAGGCCAACCTGGCCAGCCTGCAGGCGCAGGCCGAGAAGCGCCGCAAGGAGGCCCGCGACGGCAAGGGCGACGAGATGGGCCCGGACGGCAAGGGCGGACGCGGCGGCGACGGCACCTTCCCCCCCGGTCGCGGCAAGGGCGGCAAGGGTGGCAAGGGCGGCGACGGCAGCAACGGCGGCAGCGGCGGCAGCGGTGGCACCGGTGGCAGCGGCGGATCCGGCGGCAACGGCCGTTCCGGCGGCTGAACCGGCCGGCACCCTTCCTCGCATCACCCAACACAACGAGCGAAGCCCGCGGCGTGCAGCCGCGGGCTTCGTCGTTTCTCCACCGGCGTCTCGCCGCCCGGGGGCCGCGTGGTGGCGGCACTCCGGGATGTGTTCGGGGGCGTCCGGGGCTCTCCGGAGCGCCGCGTGCGGGCTCAGCTGCCGCCGAAGACCCGGACGTCGTCGTAGTTGTCCACCACCTGCGGGCCGAAGTTCCCGCCGTTGGCGAAGTCGCTGGTGATGATGTTGGTGACCGCGTTGGAGCTCGAACCGGGGCCGTCGTACCTGGAGAAGTAGAGGCCGTCCTTGCCGGCGCTGAAGAGGACGAACTTCCCGCGCGCCGTGCCCGTCGCGGTGGGCTTGGTCTTGTCGCCGAATCCGGCGTGACGCACCACCTGGGCCGCGAACGCATCGGTGTTGCTCGCGCCGGATTCCGTGCCGGTGGCCACGTTGAAGAGGCTGTCCACGGTCTGATCCTTGCCGAGTTCACCCAGGCCCAGGGACTTGATGTAGGGCGTGAGGGCGTAGGTGCCGAACTGGGACGGGGGCGTGGTGCCGGTGCCCAGCACGTTGCCCATGAGCGGACCGCTGCTGCGAGCGGCGCGGAGGAACATGATGGGCTGCCCCCAGCCGTCCACCAGGTCGGGGATGCCCTGCGTGCCGGCGGTGTTCGGGTCGAAATCGATGTCGCCGCCGCCGTTGGCGCCCGCCTGCCCGGTCACGGCAAGGAGTTCGGAGGCCTTCGCGGTGAAGAACGGCGGGTACTGCTTGCCGCCGATGCGCGGGCCGTCCCCGATCTTCCGCACGTTCACCTTCACGTCCAGCGTGCCGCCGGCGGGACGCTGGAACGACACGGTCACCCAACCGTCGGAGGTGCCAAGGGAGCTGAAGTATGCGGGCTCGTCGTCGGCGCGGACGCCGCCCCCCATGAGGTGCAGGATGGCGTTCTCCGTGCCGCTGATCTTGGCCACGCCGCCGCTCTGGGCGGTGTCGTAGGCCAGCACGTCCTCCGGCACCAGTCCGGGGACGTAGCCGAACTGCTGCTGGAACGCGTTGCACGCGTTGGCGAACTGCTCCATGAGCGCGGCGGTGGCGCTCTTCTTGGCACGCTGGTTCACCGCAGAGAGCGCGGGAAGCAGCAGCCCGATCAGCAGGGCGATGATGCCGATGGCCACCAGGAGCTCAGTGAGCGTGAAGCCCGTGCTGGGGCGGCGGATCGACGGTTGTCGCTGGGCGGTCATGGCGTGTCCTCGGGACGCAGGTTGACCGAGAGCTGCATGCTCTCGCATGAGTGCCCGGGCCTTCCATTCGAAGCGCAACGCGGGCGGTGGCGGTACGGGCCTTGGCCTCGTCACGCTCATCCGCTGCGGAGACTGTATCGGAGTTCCGCGGACAGGCAAGCCACATTCCGCGGAGAGCGAGTCGGTCCGCCGGGCCGGGAACCTCCGGTCACGCGAGGCGGCGGGGGGGCGCGGCCGCCCGGGGAGCCGCGGCGTCGTTCGCGGCTCACTCCCAGGCCGGGGCGCCGCTCCCGGAGAGCTGCCGCAGGCCTTCGTAGACCGCGCACGCCACCGCGGTGGCCAGGTTGAGGCTCCGGGCGCCCTCCACAGGCCGGAGCGGGAGCGTGATCCGGTGACCCGGGCCCCACGAGGCGGCCACCCAGTCGTGGATCACGGGGGGGACGCCGCCCAGCTCCTGGCCGAAGAGCAGGTAGTCCCCGCGTTCGAATGCGGCGCTCCAGTGGGGGGTGGCGGAGGCGGTGGTGTAGAGCCAGAGGCGCGGCGGGCGCTCCCGCTCCAGGAAGGCCTCCCAGGAGGCGTGTTCGCGGCAGTCCACCAGGTGCCAATAGTCCAGGCCGGCACGACGCCGCGCCTTCTCGTCCATCTGGAAGCCGATGGGATGCACGATGTGCAGGCGACATCCCGTGGCGGCGGCGGTGCGGCCGATGTTGCCGGTGTTGTTGGGGATCTGCGGCTGGTAGAGGACCAGGTTGAAGAGGGGCGGCGTCACTTCGTCACCACCCGGCCCGGCAGGGTGATCGTGTCACCCACGATCCGGCAGCTGCGGGCGAGCGACCGCTTCGCGTACGCCTCGTCCGGCGCGAACTCCAGCTCGAACGGTTTCGCGAGGTCCACTTCCGGCGGCAGCTTGGCCGGCTTCACGTCCGAGCGGAGGCTGCCCGTCTCGATGAGCAGGCTCCCCATGTCTAAGCGCGCGGCCCCCTGCACCAGCGTGACGCGGAGCGCCGCGGGGAGGTCCAGCGTCAGGCGCGCGCGCGACAGGGAGCCCCACTCCAGGAGCGCGGTGCGGGCGCCGAAGCTCCGCACGGTGACGGTGGCAAGCCGCGACTGGAGGAGGGCCGCGTCGCGGGGGCTGGGCGCGGTGGTGATGACCACGCTCTCCGGGTTCACCACCTCCACGGTCACGGGGAGGGTCTGCGTCGCGGTGGCCAGCGGCGGCGTGTCCGGCGGGGAGAGGTCCGCGCGCTGCCCGGGGCCCGCGCCCGCGGCGGCACCGAAGGCGCGGAGCGAGACCTTCACGTTCAGCGCGTAGACGCCGGGCGCGGTGGGAGCGCGGAGCTGCAGCGTGTCGCCGAAGGGGCGGTCCTCGCGCTCCTCGTCGTCCATGCCGGGGAAGGTCTTCCACGCGTCGCCGCCCGTCGCCGGCCGCGCCTCATCCACCCGAACGCGGAACGCGCCGAAGAAGCGCCCCGGAAGCCCGTTGAGCGCCGCCGCCACCGCGACACCGGCGCCGGGGGCCACCGACTCCGGCGCCACCGTCAGCTTCACCAGCCCCGGTCGCTTCAGGATGCCTTCGCAGAGCCGCCGGTCCTCCGACTCCGGCAGGCGGTTGGCGGCGGAGAGCTCGGAGAGGAACCATTCGTCGACGCCGCCGGGGGCACCGGCCGCGATGATGCGGTCCACCGCCACGCCTGCCGCCGCGGCCACGCCGGCGTCGTCCAGCTCTCCGTCCCGCAGGCGGCGCCGCACCTCGTTCCAGGTGGCGCCGTCGCCCTTGGCCAGGTCCGGCACCATGGACTTCACCGTGCGGCGGGCGAGCCACCACTGCGGGATCGCATGCACGAGGCCGGTGGCGCTGACGGCGGTGACCGCAGCGGCGCAGAGCACGAGCGCCGTGCCCGCCGCCAGGAGTCCTCGTCGGTGGGCGCGGGCGCCGCTCCGCACCGCGCCGGGCGCCTGGAGCGGGGCGCCGCACTCCGGGCACGCGGGGGGGAGGTTCGCGGCGGAGGTCCGGAGGTCGAAGCCGCAGCGCCGGCAATGGGGCGTCCACCCGATCGTGCGGCCGCGCCAGCCGCGGGCCAGCAGCCAGCCGCCCAGCAGGGCCAGGAGCGGCGCGAGCACCTGGAGGATCCGGCTTGCCAGGAGCGTGGTCATGGAGAAGGGGTCCTGCTCCGTATCATCGCGGCATGGCAAGACTACGCGTACCGGCCGCGTGCCGTGGAAGCCTCCTCTCGCTCCTGGGCGCCACCGTGATCCCGCCGCCCGCGGGCATCCAGGCGGCGCCGGCCCCGGCCGACGTCGCGGTGGTGGTGAGCCGCGGCACCGCGGAGGCGGACGGCTGGAAGCAGGTGGTGAGCGCCCTCCGCTTCCGGCACGACGCCGCGGTGATCGTGGTGGACAGGGAGCCGCAGGAGGCGCTGCCGGCGCTGCGGGAGCTGATGCCGCGCTACGCGTGCTTCGTGGCCAGGCCGGAGGAGGCGGGACGCGTCTTCGTGCAGCAGGTGAGCCTCCTCTCGCGCTCGCTGGACGACCAGCCCTGGGGCGACCTGCAGTGGGGCATCGTGACCGGGCGCGGCCCCGCGGATGCCATGACCGTGGCCCGGACGACGGCGCCGCTGGTGGTGCGGAAGGCCCTCGGCGGCACCGCGATGGATCTCGGGCCGTTCCGCGAGGGCGTCTGGTTCAACGAGGGCGTTCGCGGGGAGCGCACCGTGAAGAGTGCGGACGGCACCGTCGCCACGCGCACGGAGGACCAGGACACCACGGAAGCCATCGCGGCGGCGTTCCGCGATGGACCGGACCTCTTCCTCACCAGCGGGCACGCCACGGAGCGGGACTGGCAGATCGGGTACGCGTTCCAGGGCGGCGCGTTCAGGGTTCGCTATGGGGATCTCTTCGCGGTGTCTCCGGAGGAGAAGGTCTTCCCGCTGAAGAGCCCCAATCCCAAGGTGTACCTCGCGTGCGGGAACTGCCTGATGGGGCACGTGGACGGCCCGGAGTCGATGGCAGCCGCGATGATCGGGCAGGGCGGCGTGATGCAGCTGGTCGGGTACACGGTGAAGACGTGGTTCGGCCGCGCCGGCTGGGGCACGCGCGACTGGTTCCTCTCCGTGCCGGGGCGATGGACGCTCAGCGAGGCGTTCTTCCTCAACAACCAGACCATCCTGCGGGACCTGAAGGCCATCTCGCCCGGCGCGCCGGAGCGCGTGTTTCCGGCATTCGCGCAGGATCGTCCGGACTCCTTCATGCGCCAGGTGGCCCGGGCCTACGCGCAGCAGGGAGTGGATGAACGAATGAAGGAGATGGCGGGGCTCTTCTGGGATCGCGACGCGCTGGTGCTGCTGGGGGACCCGGCGTGGGAGGCGCGGGTGGCGCCCGCGCCCGCGCCGTGGAGCACGCGGCTGGTGCGCGAAGGCGACCTGTGGACCTTCGCGGTCACCGCGACCGCCGCGTGCACGCTGGCGGAGCCGCCCAGCGTGATCTTCCCGCGCTGGCTGGACGGCACGCAGGTGGTGGAGGGCGCGGAGCTGGAGCCGATCCTGACCGGGCGCTTCCTCATGGTGCCGGGGGTGAAGTCCCTGGAGGCGGGGGAGAGCCGCACGGTGCGCTTCCGGGGCGTGCCGCGCGGAGAGCGAACGCCCGCGGCCCCGACCGGCGCTGCGCCGGGCCCGCCGCCCGCGGCCCCGGCGGCGGCGCCGGCGGCGGCCGCGGATGACGCGGCGCCGCGTTCGCCTGCGGAGGCCGCGGAGGTGGCGGAGGCCGTGGCGTGGCTGGAGGCGCACATGCCCGCGCGGGACCGCGGCGTGGTGCCGCGGGACTTCCTGGAGGAGCACGCCCGCTGGGCGGTCCGGGCGCGGCACGACAGTCCCTGGGCCCGCGACGTGCCGCCGGAGATCTGGGACGACGCCGTCCTTCCCTACGCCCACGTGGGCGAACGGCGCGAGCGCTGGCGCGGGCCGCTCTTCCGCGCGTGGATGTCGGCGGTGGCGGCGGCGCCGACGCAGGAGGCGGCCGTTCGCATGCTGAACGAGAGGCTCTGGAAGGACAACGGCATCACCTTCCACGCGACCAAGCGCCCGAAGACGGATCAGAGCGTCGCGGAGACGATGGACGCGGGGTGCGCCAGCTGCACGGGGATGAGCATCATGCTGGCCAATGCGTGCCGGGCGTGCGGGATCCCCGCGCGGCTGGCGGGCGTGCCGCTGTGGCTGGACGACAGCGGGAACCACACCTGGGTGGAGGTGTGGGACGGCGGCGCCTGGCGCGCGGTGGATGCGTTCGCACCCGCGCCCTACGGGGAGGCGTGGTGGACCGAACGCACCCGCGCCATCGCGGCCGCCCGTCCTGCGGAGGCGAAGCGGCGGATCTGGGCCGTCACCTGGGAGGACGTGCCGGCCCGCTTCCCCGTGGCATGGGACCCCGGCAACGACTGGGTGCGCGGCGTGGACGTGACGGAGCGCTACGCCGCCCCGTGAGCCCCGCGTGTATGCTGCGGCCGTCGGACTCCTCAAGGGGTCCGGCGCCGGTCCCTCGTTCCCCGTCCCGCCCGCATCGGCCTCCGCGCCCGCACCCGCCGGCCCGGAGGCCAGGAGAGCCGCTGGAGATCCCTCATGGTTGGCGTCCTGATCGCGAACGCATTGTGGCTGGTGTTCCTGGGATCCTGGTGCGCGCTCTACTTCGTCCAGAGGTCCGCGGACTCGAAGGGCCCCGGGCGGTACCCGCCGTACGTGCCGCCTGCGGACTGAATCGCGGGCCCGCCGGCGGCCCGGAGCGTCTTGAGCCCCAGTAGCTCAGTTGGATAGAGCACCGGTTTCCTAAACTGGAGGTCGCGCGTTCGAGTCGCGCCTGGGGCGTTTGCGTTGAGGCGGTGGAGCGGGGCGGCGGAGCATCGGAGGCGCCACTCCGTGGTTACCATGCGGCCCGCATGAACTTCGCCATCAAGGCGCCCATCGGCGCTCGCCGGGCGGCCACGCATCGGTTCATCGCCCAGAAGACCATGTACGGCGGCAAGGCCATCGCCGTGGGGGACACGCTCTTCCTCTTCGACAGCGAGAACGAGGGCGGCACCGGCCTCTGCGCCATGGGCGTGGTGACGGCGGCGGAGGCGGCTCCGCGGACGCGGGGCGTGGCCCGGCAGACGCCGCGGGTCACCGTGCACGTGCGGCGAACGGCCCTGGCGCGCCGGCCGCTGGGCCGCGCGGAGCTGCGTCCCTTCAACCGCTGGCGCGACGGCCGTCCGGAGACGGAGCTGAACTTCAAGTTCTACCGGCAGGCGACGAACAAGCTCGTTGGGATCAGCGATGCGGCAGCCTCCTTCCTGCGGCGCTTCTTCGCCGCGGGCGCCGTCGGGCGCAGCGGATCCGCGGGCTCGGACGCCCCGGTGTCCGCGCTCCTGTCGACGCTCCCCGCGGAGGTGGCGGCGCTGGGACGGAAGTGCCTGGGCACTCTGCGCCGTTCGTTCCCGGGATCGCTGCAGCTGGTCTACGAATACCCGGGCTCCGTCGTGGTGGCGTTCGGCATGACGGAGCGGGGGAGCGACGCCGTGGTGGCTCTCGCCATGACGCCCAGGGAGGTCCGTCTCTACCTGGACAAGTCAGTGCCGGACCCGAAGGGCCTGCTCCAGGGCTCCGGGGCCGCGGTTCGAAGCGTGGTGCTCCGCGCCGCGTCCGAGCTGGACCGGGGCGACGTCCGGGCGCTCGTGACGGCCGCCATCCGCCATTCGGGCGTCTCCTTTCCGCGCGGGCGCCCGATCCGCATCGTGATCAAGCAGTCGGGGAAGAGGAAGACGGCCGCGAAGGCGCGGCGAACCAGCGGGGCCGCCCGACGCTAGCAGGCGGGCAGCCCGCGGCGGGCGTGCGTTCCGAGTGGAACCGCCCGGCGCTGCATCGATCACCCCTGGAGGAGCAGCATGGAACTGGCGGCGTCCCTGATCGGCATCCTTGCGGTCCTCTTCGTTGGAGTCATCAGTCCGGGCCCCAGCTTCCTCCTGGTCGCGCAGACGGCGGTCAGCCAGTCGCGCCGTGCGGCCCTGCTCTCCGCGCTCGGGATGGCGCTCGGTGCGACCCTCCTCTGCATCCTGGCGCTCCTCGGCCTCCAGGCTCTTCTGCTCCAGTTCCCCCGGGCCCACATGGCGCTGCGCATCGTCGGAGCGGTGTACCTGCTCTACCTCGCGGTGCAGCTCTGGCGGAAGTCCGGGACGCCGGTGGTGGCCGCGGAGGGCGCGGGCGTCCGGAGGTCCGGTTGGCGCCACTTCGCCATGGCGTTCGGCGTGATGATCACCAACCCGAAGGCCGCGGTGCAGTACGGCGTGATCTTCGGCACCTTCCTGCCCCAGCACCCCACCCTTGCGCTCTCCCTCCTGCTTCCGGTGTGCGTCTTCTGCATGGAGGCGGGCTGGTACGCATTCGTGGCGTTCGTGCTCTCCTCCCAGCGGCCGCGGAACTCGTATCTGCGGGCCAAGCGCTCGATCGACCGCGTCGCGTCGCTCCTCCTCGGTGGCATGTCCATCCGGCTCCTGGTCACCAGGTAGGCGGCGGGCTGAGCACGGGACGGGCGTTGCATTTCGGGGTATGGTCCGCGCAGCCAGGCCGCCGGCGCTGGAGGGTCCTCGCCATGCGGCCATCCGGAGGTCCCCAGTGTCCCGCAGATCCAGGGAATCCATCGTTGACGTCTTCCTTGTGGCGCCGTGGTGGGCCAGCGTGGCGCTCGCGCCGGTGGCGTTCGGCCTCCTTTACGGCGCTGGTTCGCTCGCCCGGAACCTCGGACCTCCCTACTCCATCCTTGGGCAAGTGGCGAGAGGACTGAGCGGCTTCGCGGCGATCGGCTTCCTCGTCCTTGCTGCGGCATCCGCGTTCCACGCCTGGAGGCGCTCGAGGCTCGGAGAAGCCGTGGCGCACCCTGGGAGAGCTGCGGCACTCGGGTCCAAGGGCTTCGAGATCGGCGTCGCAGGTTGGCTCGCGAAGCACGGCTACACGACGGAGGAGAATCTCGCCGGCGGGGCCGACGGCGGCGTGGATGTGGAGGCATGGCGGGACGGGAAGCGCTTCCTGGTGCAGTGCAAGCACTGGCGGAGCCGCCCGGTCGGTGTGGACGTCGTCCGGGAGCTTCTGGGCGCGGTCACGGCGGCCCGAGCCGCGGGCGGGATCCTGGTGACGTCCGGCACGTTCACGGAAGCGGCACTGGCATTCGCGCGGGGGCAGCCGCTTGAACTGATAGACGGGGCCCGGCTTGGGGCCGCGCCGGCCCGGGCGGCGTCTTCGGCCGTGGAGTGCCCCGCGTGCGGCAGCCCCATGGTGAAGCGGACCGCAGGTCGTGGCGCGAACGCGGGGCGGTCGTTCTGGGGCTGCCCGAAGTACCCGAACTGCCGGGGCACCCGGCCCATATGAGCGGGGCCGGATGGGCCGGCGCCCGGAGATGACGCCATGACGCACGATCACGATCCCGGTTCGGGGAGCGCAATGGGCGCGCTGGCCGGCTGCTTTGTGATGGCGTGTGTGCTGGCGTATGCGGGCGTGCAGATCTGGGCCGGATACCTGGGCCTGCAGCACTTCCTCGGCACCTGGTGGGCGGTGGGGATCGTCGGCCTCTCGGTGTTCCTGCGCATCTCGTTCCCGGTGACGGTGGGAGCCTTCCTCGGCGCGTGGGTGGTCTGGGGGTGGCACTGGGCGCTCGCGCTCGCGTTCGCGCTCCCCGGGCTGGCCTTCATGGCGCTGATGATGCCGGGCGCGCTGGTCCGCAGCCTGACGCAGGTTGTGCGGAGGTCGGCCGGACCTGACGGGGGAGTGAGGACGCTGCGATGACGTTCGTGCTGGAGGAGGCGTTCGACATCCTGGAGCGCACGCCGCAGGCGCTCTCCGCGCTCCTGCGGGGCGTCCCCGCCCGATTCGCCACCGGAACCTACGGGCCGGCGACGTTCTCTCCCTACGACGTGGTGGGCCACCTGATCACCGGCGAGCGCGTCGACTGGATCGTCCGCCTGCGGATGATCCTGGAGGAGGGCACCGCCAGACCGTTCCCGAAGTACGACCGCTACGCCCAGTTCGAGACGAGCGCCGGCCGCACGCTGGAGGAGCTCCTGGAGGAGTTCGCGCGGCTCCGGGCGGCCAACGTGAAGACGCTCCGGGACGCGAACCTCACCCCCGCGCACCTTGTGCGTCGCGGGCTCCACCCGGCCCTGGGCGAGGTGACGCTCCAGCAGTTGATCGCCACATGGGTGGCCCACGACCTGAACCATCTGGCCCAGGTGGCCCGCGCCATGGCGTGGCAGCTCCACGCAGAGGTGGGGCCGTGGCGCGAGTACCTGGGCATCATGAACCTGCCCCGCACGGAGATGGATGCGGACGGAGCGGCTCGCAAGGCCGCCGCCGGACGGCCCGGCACAGGAAAGCGCTGAGCTCCCGCCGGGCCCCCGGGTGCTCCGGCGACCCGCTGACCGGGAGAGGTAAACTCCATCGCCCCCCGCGGTGGCGGGGCGCCGACGCCTGCTGGACGCACGTCGCACCCGCCGCCTGGAGCCGCCGACGGCATCGTCCCGGCCCAACCCCCACGCGCACCCCGCGCAAGGAGTCTTGAATGAGGATCTCGCCTCGTCTGATGTACGCCCTGTCGATCGGGGCGGTAGCGCTCTCCGGCGCACCCGCCCTCGCCCAGAACACGGCGCCCGCCAAGGCCACCGCGCCCGCCGCGGATGCCGCCGAGATCGGCGTGGAGGCCTACGTCTACGGCTACCCGCTGGTCACGATGGAGTTCACGCGCCGCGTGATGACCAACACCGTCGCACCGGAAGGCACGCACGCGCCGATGGGGCAGTTCGTCCTCATGCGCAAATACCCGGATGCGTCCTTCAGGGACGTGACGGCACCGAACGCGGACACGCTCTACTCCACGGCGTGGCTGGACCTGGGCAAGGAGCCCTACGTCCTGAGCCTGCCGGACATGGACGACCGCTACTTCCTGATGCCCATGCTGAGCGGCTGGACGGACGTCTTCCAGGTCCCCGGCAAGCGGACCACCGGCACCAAGGCCCAGACCTACGCGATCACGGGCCCGGGCTGGAAGGGCACGCTCCCGGCGGGCGTGACGGAGCTCAAGGCCCCCACGAACATGGTGTGGATCCTGGGTCGCACCTACTGCACCGGCACTGCCGAGGACTACAAGGCGTGCCACGCGGTGATGGACAAGTACGCCCTGACGCCGCTGAGCGCCTACGGCAAGCCCTACACGCCGCCCGCGGGGAAGGTGGATCCCTCGATCGACATGAAGACCCCGGTTCGCGAGCAGGTCAACAAGATGGACAGCGTGGCCTACTTCACGCTTCTCGCCCAGCTCATGAAGGCCAACCCGCCGGCGGAGGCGGATGCGCCCATCCTGGCCAGGATGGCCTCCATCGGCCTGGTCCCCGGCAAGGACTTCGACGCCAGCAAGCTGCCCGCCGACGCCGCCAAGGCCATCCCCGCCGCGGCCCAGAAGCAGATCATGGGCCACTTCAAGTCCTCCGGTTCCGACGTCAACGGCTGGATGTTCACCACCGACGCCGGCGTCTACGGGACCAACTACCTGCAGCGGGCGCTCATCACCGCGATCGGCCTCGGCGCCAACCGCCCGCAGGACGCGGTGTATCCCACCTCCCAGGCGGACGCGACGGGCGCGCCCTACTCCGGCGCCAACAGCTACACCATCCACTTCCCGCGCGGCCAGACGCCCCCGGCGAACGCCTTCTGGTCCATCACCATGTACAACGCGCAGTACTTCTTCGTGGACAACCCGCTGAACAAGTACACGGTGAGCCCGCGGAACGACCTGAAGTTCAACGCCGACGGCTCGCTGGACCTCTTCGTCCAGGCGGACTCGCCCGGCAAGGACAAGGAGGCCAACTGGCTCCCGGCGCCCAAGGGCCCGTTCGTCCTCATGATGCGTCTCTACTGGCCCAAGGAGAAGGATCCGTCCATCCTCGACGGCTCCTGGAAGCCGCCGGCCGTGACCAAGGTCACGGGCAAGTAGACGGAGCCACGAGGGCCACCACGGAGTGGGCCTCCAGCCGATAGCGCGCCGAGTGGAGCGGCACCGCGTCCTCCCAGGGGACGATGTCCCCCGGTGAGGGGAGCGCGGTGTCGATCCACCGGCGCCAGGCGGCGCCAGCGGCATCCGCGGGAGACATGGAGACGCACCCCTGCGCATCCGGGACCTCCAGCGCAGGCAGCGCGAACTCCACCGCCTCCCTCCAGGCGTTGAGAAGGACGCAGAAGCGCAGCCGCTCCTCGCGGATCTCCACGCTGACGCCGACGCAGAGCGAATGATCGCTCCAGTCCGGGTGGCCGCCGTGGGGTCCGTGCCAGGCGAAGCGGCCTTCGTGCAGCAGTTCCACCAGCGTGGCCCGGCGGGACTCCGGTCCCGTCACTCGCTGCACGCGGCGGGCCACGAGCAGCGAGACGAAGCGACGCAGATCCGCGTGCCGCTCCGGGAGCGTCCAGTCGAACCAGTTCCACGGCTCGTCGTGGCAGTAGGCGTTGTTGTTGCCGCGCTGGGTCCGGCGGCATTCGTCCCCCATGAGGATCATGGGAACGCCCAGGGAGAGGAGCGTCACCGCCAGGAAGTTCCGCACCTGCCGTGACCGCAGCGACTCCACCTCCGGATCGTCGGTGGGGCCCTCCGCGCCGCAGTTCCAGCTGCGGTTGTCATCCGCGCCGTCGCGGTTCGACTCGCCGTTCTCCAGGTTGTGCTTGCCGGAGTAGCTCACCAGGTCGTTGAGCGTGAAGCCGTCGTGGCAGGTGACGAAGTTCACGCTCTGCTCCGCCTCCCGCTCCTTGTGGGCGTAGACCTGCGGGCTCCCCACCAGCCGGTCCACGAACCGCTTCATGGAGCCGGGCTCGCCGCGCAGGTAGCTGCGGGCATCGTCGCGGAAGTGGCCGTTCCACTCCTTCCACGCATCCCCCACGAAGCGGCCCACCTGCACCAGACCGGCGGCGTCCCACGCCTCCGCGATGAGCTTGGTCCCGGCGAGATCCGGTTCGCTCTCGATGTCCCACAGGACCGGCGGATTGGGAAGCGGGTGCCCGACGGCGTCGCGGGCCAGGATGGACGCGAGGTCGAAGCGGAACCCGTCCACGTGCATGTCGCGGGCCCAGTGCCGCAGGCTGTCCACGATCATCCGGCGCACGATGGGGTTGTTGGCGTTGAGCGTGTTGCCGGTGCCGCTGAAGTTGGCGTAGCGGGCGCGGTCCTCCTCCAGCGTGTAGTACGTGGGGTTGTCGATCCCGCGCAGGCCCAGGAAGGGCCCGCGTTCGTTCCCCTCCGCGGTGTGGTTGTAGACCACGTCCAGGATCACCTCGATCCCGGCGCGATGCAGGGCCTTCACCATGTCGCGGAACTCGTCGAGAGCCGCCAGGCCGCCCCCGGCGGAGGAGTACGCCTGGTGCGGCGCAAAGAACGACACCGGCGAATAGCCCCAGTAGTTGACCCGGCCCTCCGGTGCATCGGCCGGGCAGAACTGGAAGACCGGCAGCAGCTCCACCGCGGTGATCCCCAGGGACTGCAGGTAGGGGATGCGCTCCATCAGGCCCGCGAACGTTCCCCGCCGCGCCTCCGCGACCCCCGAGGAGGGATGGCGCGTGAATCCGCGGACGTGCATCTCGTAGATGACCGTTCGCGAGGAGGGATGCCGCAGCGGGACGTCTCCCTCCCAGTCGTAGAGTCCCAGGTCCGCCACCACGCTCTTCATCGCGCTGGCGGCGTTGTCTCCCGGCTGCGAGGCGGCCGCGCGGCTGTACCCCCGCGGCACCGCCACGCCGAGTCCGTAGGGATCCAGGAGGAGCTTCGCGGGGTCGAAGCGCAGTCCGCGCCCGGGCTCGTCCGGGCCGTGGACGCGCCAGCCGTAGAGCTGGCCCGCGCGGACGCCGGCGAGGAAGGTGTGCCAGTAGTGGTAGGTGCGGTTCCGAGCCGGTTCGAGCGCCACCACGCGCGACGGTTTCGCGTCCTCGACGCGGTCGAAGAGCAGGAGCTCCACGGCGGTGGCGGAGCGCGAGAAGAGGCTGAAGTTGCACCCGCCGTCCACCAGCGACGCGCCGAGCGGCGCGGAAAGCCCCTCCGGGGGGTGGGGGGGCTCCGGTCGATTCCTGGGGGTGGGCACGGAGTGCCGATGGGCGGACTCGAACCGCCGACCTGGACGTTATGAATGTCCCGCTCTAACCAGCTGAGCTACATCGGCCGAAGGGCGGAAAGTGTAGCAGCGGTGGCGGAGGCGTGCCGCGCACCGTCCGGCGTCAGGTGTGGACGGGGGACTCCGCGGCCCGGAGCCAGCGGGTGGAGATCTGCTCCCGGGTGGCGCCGGGGTTGGCCCGCTGGATGGCGGCGGCCACCAGGCCCATGAAGAGCGGCTGCGGGCGGAGCGGGCGGCTGGTCAGCTCCGGATGGAACTGGGCGCCGATGAAGTAGGGGTGGTCGTGGGCCGCGAGCTCCAGCACCTGCATGATGGGCTGACTGGGGTGTCGGCCGCTGAAGGCCATGCCGCCGGAGGAGAGGCCTTCGATGAACACCGGGTCCACCTCGTAGCGGTGGCGGAAGCGTTCGCGCACCAGCGGGCGGCTGCCGAAGAGGAACGCCGCGAGCGTCCCCGGTTCGATCTGCACGTCCTGGGCCCCCAGCCGCATGGTCCCGCCCATGATCCCCTCGATGCGCTTCTGCTCCGGCAGTTCGGAGATCACGGCATGTCCGGTCGCGGGGTCGAACTCCGTGCTGTTGGCGTCCGCCCATCCGAGGACGTTGCGGGCGAATTCGATGACCGCCACCTGGAATCCCAGGCAGATGCCCAGGAAGGGGAGGCGCGTCTGCCGCGCGGCCTGCACGCAGCGGATCTTCCCCTCCACGCCGCGGTGGCCGAAGCCGCCCGGCACGATGATCCCGTCCATGCCGCGGAGGAGCGCCGACGCCGCGTCCACGGAGGCGATCTCGCTGGTGTCGAGCCACTCGAGCTCCACCTGCGCGGAGAGATGGATGCCGCAGTGTTCGATCGCCTTGTCGATGGAGGCGTAGGCGTCCCGGAGCGCGGCGTACTTCCCGGCCACGCCGAGTCGCACCTTCCAGCGCCGCGGAGCGGCGAGCCGGTGGCTGAAGTCCGTCCACTCGCGGCGGGCCTCGTCCTCGTGGGCGGCGTCCACGCGGTCATGGAGCTGGAGGTAGGACATGATCTCCCGGTCCAGGCCCGCGGCCCGCATCGCGTCCGGGATGGTGTAGATGCTCTCGCGGTCATGCATGGAGAAGATGCGCTTGAGCGGCACGTTGCTGAACATGCCGATCTTCTGCATGACCTTGTCTCCCACCGGATTCCTGGCCCGGCAGGCGATGAGGTGGGGCTGCACGCCCGCCTCCATCAGCCGCTTGATTCCCAGCTGCGCGGCCTTCGACTTCTGCTCCCCCAGGATGTTCGGCTCCAGGATGTAGGTGAGGGCCACGAAGCACGTGGAGTCCTCTCCCTCCTCGAACGCCAGCTCGCGCAGGGCCTCGATGTAGAAGCCGTTCTCGTAGTCGCCGGCGGTGCCGCCCACCTCGACGAAGACCACGTCGCAGGGGCGGCCGCTGTCGCCGGTCATCGCCAGCTCCCGGAGACGCATCTTCACGGCGCCGGTGACGTGCGGGATCATCTGCACGTCGCGCCCCAGGTAGCCGCCGCGGCGCTCCCGCTCCAGGATCTCCGTGTAGATCTGGCCGGCGGTGATGAAGTTGCGGCGGCCCAGGTCCTGGTTCAGCACGCGTTCGTACGTGCCGAGGTCCATGTCCGTCTCCAGCCCGTCGTCCAGCACGAACACCTCGCCGTGCCGGTAGGGATTGAGCGTCCCGGAGTCGATGTTGAGGTAGCCCTCCATCTTGATGGGGGCCACGGAGAGTCCCTTGTCCTTGAGGAGCTTGGCCAGGGAGCTGGAGAAGATGCCCTTCCCCAGGCCGCTCATCACGGTGCCGATCACCACCACGAACTTGGTGCGGCCCTTCTGGTACCCGGGCGGCGCAGGCGAATACCACTCCGTGGACTCCTCGCTCTGGCCGAACTGCGACAGGAAACCGGCGCCGGGCGCTGGCTTCTGGACATCGCGTCGCTGATTGAGGGGCATGACAGATCGTAACACGAACTTCGCGGGAGCGCCAAGGACATCCGCCTCCGGGGCCGCGCGGAAGTAAGGTACGAACCTGGGGCGGACCGAATCCGCCCGCTGGAGGTGCCAATGCGGCAGGTTCCCGGATGCGTCTCGGCTCTGTGGCTCGCACTGCTTGCGGCTCCCGCGCCCCTGGCGGCGGCGGGGGGCGAGGAGGCCGGCTGGGCGAACGGCTTCGGCTGCGGCCGAGCCGGGGACGCCGGCGTGGCGTCGGAGGCGGGAAGCGCCGCGGTGGCCGCGCCGGAGGCGGCCTTCGATGCGGCGACGGGGCGGGACCTGCGCAACTGGCCGCCGTCACCGCGGGTGCGGTTCGAACACCTCCGCCTGGACCTGGACTTCCCCGATCTGGCGGAGCGCCGCTTCTCCGGAGTGGCCACGTATCGCGTGTCCCCGCTTGGGCTTCCGGTGCAGGACCTCTCCCTGGACGCGGCGGGAATGAAGGTGGACTCCGTGACCCGCGAGGGGGGCCAGGTGGAGTGGTTCCAGGGTGACGGCACCCTCTCCCTGCGCTTTCCGGAGCCGCTGCCGGCGGGCCCCACCACGCTGGTCATCCGCTACCAGGTCAGGGATCCCCAGAGCGGGATGGTCTTCTCCCCGCGGGTCCCGGGAGAGCCGGGGAAGCCGGCGGAGCTGCACACCCAGGGGCAGCCGCAGACCAACCACCACTGGTTCCCGTGCCATGACTTCCCCAACGTCCGCATGCCCACGGAGCTGGTGGTGACGGTGCCGGCGGGGGTGAGCGTCTCCAGCAACGGGAAGCTGGTGGAGCAGAAGGAGGAGGGCGGCCGGGCCGTGTGGCACTGGCTCCAGGCGAAGCCGCACGTGCCGTACCTGGTGACGCTGGTGGCGGGGGACTTCGCCCAGGTGCCGATCCCGAACAAGCTCTCCGGGGTCCCGATGCACGTCTGGGTGCCGCCGAGCCGCGCCGGGGACGTGGAGCGCACCTACGGCAACACCGACCGGATGGTGGCGCTCTTCAACCGCGTCTTCGGCGTGGCCTACCCGTGGGACCGCTACGACCAGCTGGTGGTCCGCAACTTCGGCGCCGGCGGCATGGAGAACACGAGCGCCACCACGCTCCAGCCGAGCGCCATCCACGATCCGGCCGCGGCGGCGGAGGAGGACCTGGACGGCCTGATCTCGCACGAGCTGTGCCACCAGTGGACCGGCGACCTTGTGACCTGCCGGAGCTGGGCCCACATCTGGCTGAACGAGGGATGGGCCACCTACGGCAGCGCCCTCTGGTTCGAGGAGCGCGATGGAGCCGACGGCTACAGCGACTCCATCCACGACTCCATGGGCGTGGCCCGCCGCGACACCACGGACGGCGAGATCCCGATGGTGAGCCCCATCTACCGCCGACCCGGCGAGACCTTCAGCCGCACCGCGAATCCCTATCCGAAGGGCGCGAGCATCCTGCACATGCTGCGTCGCATGCTGGGCGACGATCGCTTCTTCGACGGCGTCCACCGCTACATGGCCCGCCACCAGGGCGGCACCGTGGAGACGGTGGACTTCCGCCGGGCCCTGGAGGATGCCTCCGGCCTGGATCTCGAATGGTTCTTCGACCAGTGGTGCATGCGCCCGGGCTGCCCCGCCCTCGCGGTGGATGTGGGCTACGACGGGGCCCGCCGCGTCCTCACCGTGCGCGTGGAGCAGACGCAGAAGATCGACGCCGCGACGCCCGCGTTCCGGCTGCAGCTTCCCATCTGGGTGGAGACGGAAGCAGGCGCGGTCACGCATCCGCTGGAGATTCGCGAGAAGCTGACCACCGCGGAGTTCCAGCTCCCCGGCCCGCCGCGCGTGGTGGCGGTGGATCCGGAGCTCTTCGCCCTCAAGACGATGAAGCTCTCCATGCCGGAGTTGCTCCTGCTGGCATGCGCGGAGCGGGGGCCCACCTCCTCCGCGCGCCGGACCGCGGTGGCCGCGCTGCGGGGTTCGAGCGACCCCGGCGTCATCGAACGGCTGGCCGCCATCGCGGCCGGCGAGTCCGCCCGCCGCCCGCTCCGTTCGGACGCCCTTGACGTCCTCCAGGGCTTCAAGTCTCCCGCATCCAAGGCCGCCATCGCGGCGCTCTTCGACGCGGGGGTGAAGGATCAGCGCTTCCGCGCGGAGGTGGTGGCGGCGCTCGCGGAGCTGGATCCGGACGTGGCCACGCCGCGCCTGGCGGCGGTGGCCCGCCGCGACGAGAGCGCCCGCTGCCGCGCCGCCGCCGCGGAGGGCCTCGGACGCCTCCGCGCCGCGGGGGAGGTGGACGTGCTCCTGGAGCTGGCCGTCACGCCCAGCCACCAGGAGCGGCTGCGGGAGGCGGCGCTGCGGGCGCTGCTGGCCCTCAAGGAGCCGCGGGCGCTCGACGCGGCGCGGCAGCTCGCGGCCCAGGGGATGCCGGACCGTTCGCGCCCCGACGGCATCTCCACCATGGGGCGCCTGGTGGCGGAGGCCGCCAAGGATCGGCGCGACGAGGTGGTGAAGGAGCTGGTCGCGTACCTCGATGACCCGGAGCGGCGGGCCGCGAACGCCGCCGGCGAGGCGCTCGCGTCGCTGAAGGCGCGGGAGGCCATCCCGCGCCTGGAGGCGATCGCCGCGAGCGACTCCGATCCGGGGCGCCGCGACATGGCGACCGGCTGGCTTGGCCGCATCCGCGGAACCGAGGGCGGCTCGAACGCTCCCGGTGCCGCGCCGGCCGGTGGTGGCGCCGCGCCCGCGACGGGCGCCGCGGCGCCGGCCGGCGCCGGCGACGCGCCTCCCGCGGGCGGACCGCGCGGCCGTCGCCGCGGCGGCTGAGCCGCGGGCCGCGATCGGGATCTCCGCTGGCGCCGCGGGCCGCGGCCGCCTCAGCCGCCGCGCGAGAGCTTCGCCTCGAGCGCCGCCAGCTGCTCCGGCGTGTCCACGCCGTGGTAGCGGGCGGTGCCGATCGCCACGGCGATCTGGAAGCCGTGCTCCAGCACCCGCAGCTGCTCCAGCTGCTCCGTGCGCTCCAGCGGCGTGGCGGGAAGGGCCACGAAGCGGGGCAGGAACTCCCGCCGGTAGACGTAGATGCCCACGTGCTTCAGCGGCGCCGCCTCGGGCGTTCCCGCGTCCCGGGCATGCGGGATGAGGCTGCGGCTGAAGTAGAGCGCCGTGCCGTCCACGCGCCGCACCACCTTCACCAGGTTGGGGTTCGCGGGATCCTCGCCGGGCGCGAACGGCGACGCGAGCGTCGACATCGGCACCTCCGGCGGGGCCGTCTGCAGGGCCGCGACCGCCGCGTCCACGAGCTCCGGCTCCACCGCGGGTTCGTCCCCCTGGACGTTGACGACGAGCGGCTCCGTCAGGCGGGCCGCGGCCTCCGCGATGCGGCTCGTGCCGTTGGGATGGTCGGCGCGGGTCATGACCGCGTCGACGCCGGCGGCCCGCGCCGCCGCCGCGATGCGCTCGTCGTCGGTGGCGACGAGGAGCCGCGAGACGCGCCGGCAGCGCCGGACCCGTTCGCACACGTGCACGATCATGGGTTTCCCCGCGAGGAGCGCCAGCGGCTTCCCCGGGAAGCGGGTGCTGCCCCAGCGGGCCGGGATGACCGCCGCGGCCGCGTCCATCGGCGTCAGCCGAGTTCCTTCACCAGCGTGTCAAGATCCTTGCGGCGCGAACGGATGTCGCGATAGGAGATGTCCTTGCGGAGGATGGCGGAGCAGATGTCCGCCGCCTCCTTGGCGTGGGCGCTGGACTTCTCCGCGCGGGCCAGCTCTATGAGGCTGAGCATCAGGTCGTACTTGACGTCCAGCTCATGCTGGCTGGTGGTGGCATCGATGGCGGCCAGGGCCTCGCGGTACTCGCCGATGGCCTCGCTGTGCCACCCTTCCGCGGCGAAGCAGCGCCCCAGCATGGCGGCCGCGGTCACGCGCAGCTTCGGCTCGTCCTTGGCGGCCTGGAAGTGCCCCATGGCCTCCTCCACCTTCCCCAGCTCGAACGCCAGCCGTCCGGCATCGAACTTCAGCACCCGGTCCGTGGGGTACTTGGAGGTGCGCTCGCGCGACTCCTCCACCTCGAACTCCAGGAGCGCCCGCTTGGCGGCCTCCATGGCCGCGCGGGCCTCCTCGTCCGCGGGAGCGGCCTCCACCTTCTCCCGCAGGGTCTTCAGCTCCCGGCGCATCTGCGAGATGCGGATGTCCGACGCCGCCATCTTGAAGCGGTACTCGCCG
Organism: Phycisphaerales bacterium; assembly: GCA_046350535.1. GTDB lineage: Bacteria > Planctomycetota > Phycisphaerae > Phycisphaerales > SM1A02 > VGXK01. The sequence goes on along the minus strand of JAXMAG010000001.1, from coordinate 1,944,495 downwards.
GTGCGGTTGAAGCCGGCCATCAGCACCTGCCGCGCCTCGTCCTCGCCCTCCGGGGTCTGCTTGCGCTTCAGGAGATCGGCGAAGCGCCGGATGGCCTCCGGGGAGAGGGGGTTGTCCTCGTACTCCTTGCGGGCCCGCTCCAGATTGCGGGCCTCCACGTCCGCGCCGCCGGAGAGGGAGCCCGCCTCCTCCAGGGCCCGCTGCTTGTCCATGTCACGGACGTTGGACCTGAAGCCGCCGGCCTGGCCCACCGTCTGGTTGTAGCCGCCCTGCTGGATGGCGCGGGCCGCGGTGAGCTGCTTCAGCTCGCTGGCCAGCTTGCCGTCGGAGGGATCGATCTTCAGGGCCTCGTCCGCGCAGATGAAGGCCTCGTCCCACGCGCCCACGCCTGCGAACGCATCCTTCGCCTGCACCATGAGCGACTTGCTGGGCTTCTTGCGGGCCTGGTTCTTGACGAGCGCCATCACCTTGGGGGCCAGCCACTGGCCGAGGGCGTGCTGCTCCGCCTCCGACGCCGCCTCCAGCAGCCTGGTCGCGGCGGCCAGGCTGTTGAGGTCCTTCATCCAGGTGAACTCGGCGGCGGCCATCTTGCTGACCTTGGTCCCGCCGTCGTCGATCTTGCGGAGCTCCTTGCCCGTGGCCGGCTTTCCGCCGCCGTTGACGTAGCGGACCGCGGCCTCGTACATGGCCTGGTGGGCCGCCATGTTGCCGGGGTCCAGCTTCAGACCATCGGCGTAGAGCTGCAGCGCGAACTCGAAGTTGCTGGACGCCGCGGCCGTGGAGGCATGTTCGAAGAACTTCTTCGCCTTGTCGGGCTGCGGCTGGAAGGGCTGCTCGCCCGAGCCGCCGGACCCGCCTCTGTTCCACGGTAGCTTCAACGCCTGCTCCTTCTGGTGGGGCCGACCGGGCCCGGACGGGTCAAGGTATGCGCCGGGCGCCGGGCGGTCAATCCAGCGGCGGAGTCGCGGTGCGGCGGGGTGCCGCGGGGCCGGGAAAGGCCGTTCGCGTAGCATCCGCGGAACGGCCACGGGAACGGGCGCCGGACGCGCCCGGCGCCGCCGGTGGCACGTCGCCTTCCACCATGCCCGCCACCACCACGCTCCGTTCGCCCCGCTCCATCGTGCTCTTCCCGGCGCCCGTCCTGCGCCGCCGCGCCGCGGAAGTGGCGGCGGTGGACCAGGAGATCCGCGATCTCGTGGAGGACATGTTCCGGGTGATGAAGGAGGAGGATGGCGCGGGGCTCGCGGCGCCGCAGGTGGGGGAGAGCCTGCGGATCTTCGTGGTGGCCGCCCGGCCCGACGATCAGGAGCCGGCCCGCGCGTACCTCAACCCCGTGATCGAGGCGATGCAGGGGGATCTGGTGCCGTGGAACGAAGGCTGCCTCAGCCTGCCGGGAATCCGCGGCGACATCCGCCGCCCTCCCGCGGTGACGCTCCGCTGGACGGAGCTGGACGGCACCACGCAGGTCCGCACGGACGACGCGATGCTGGCCCGCATCTGGCAGCACGAACTGGACCACCTGGATGGCGTGCTCATCGTGGACCGCATGACGCCGGTGGACCGGCTGCGGGCCCGCAAGCCGCTGAAGGAGCTGAAGGAGTCCCATCCGGGATGAGGGGAGCATGAGCGACCCGCGCCCGCTGGTGTTCTTCGGCTCCGGTGCCTTCGGCGTTCCGGTCCTCTCGCGCCTGGCCGGGCGCGGGCAGGTGGCGCTCGTGGTGTCGCAGCCGGATCGGCAGGCGGGCCGCGGCCGGGCTCCCACGCCCACGCCGGTGGCGGCATGGGCGCTGGAGCACGGGCTGCCGCTCCTCCGCTGCCAGGATGCCAACGCGGAGTCGTCCCTCCAGGCCATCCGCGCGGCGGCGCCGGTCGCGTTCGTGGTGATCGCCTTCGGCCAGAAGCTGCTGCCCGCGCTCCTGGAGGAGCCGGCGGGGAGGCCCCGCTTCGCCATCAACCTGCATGGGAGCCTGCTGCCGCGGTGGCGCGGCGCGGCCCCCATCCAGCGGGCGGTGATGGAGGGGGACGCGGAGGCCGGCGTGACCGTCATCTCCATCGCGCCGCGGATGGACGCGGGCGTGGTGTACGGGGAGGCCCGCACCCTGGTCGGAGCCGCGGAGACCTCCGGGGAGGTGCACGACCGCCTGGCCGCGCTCGGTCCGGACCTGGTGGACGACGTGCTGCGGCGCTGGTGGGACGCGGGCCGCGTCCTGGCCGGCGCGGCGCAGGACGAATCCCTGGCCACCCGCGCCCGCAAGCTTTCCAAGGAGGACGCGTGGGTGGATCTCGCCGCCCCCGCGCGGCTGGTGGCGGCCCGCCTCAACGGCCTCCAGCCGTGGCCGGGCTGCGACGCGCTCCTGGATGGAGCGCCGCTGCGCCTCTGCCGGGCGTCGGCGTTCGAACGGCTTCCGCAGAGCGCGGCGCACCTCCCGCCCGGGCGGCTCCTCCCGGATGGCGTCCTCCGCTGCGGGGACGGCGCGGTGCAGCTCCTGGAGGTGCAGTCTCCGGGAGGACGGATCCTTCCATGGCGCGAATGGGTCCGCGGTCACCCGCTCGGCGCGGAGGCGGCCATCCGCTCCGGGCCGGAGCTCACGCGAAGAGATCGATGAGCGAGCGGACCGTCACCGGGTAGGGGACGGCCACCTCGCGCGGCGCCGCGTCCGCTGCGCCGCTTCCGGCGGCGCCGGCCACGGGCGCGAACGACGCCCGCTCCACGCCGCGCGCCTCCACGACCGCGCCCGCCTGCTGCGGGCCGCGCTCCGCGGCCGCGCACGCCGCGAGCTGCCGCCGGGCGTCCATCGCGTCGCAGCGCCACTCCCGCCCCGTCTCCACCGCGTTCGCCAGCGCCTGCTGCGTGTACGCGTTCTCCGCCTCCAGGCGCCGGATCTCCTGCACCGCCTCAAGGAGCGCCTGCCGCTCCGCGAACGCGAGCCGCTCCGGGGTCCCGCAGGGCCACGGCGCCGGCGCGGGCGGTGGGGGCGGGTGGCACACCCGCAGCTCGTGGTGCCGGTGATGGCACGGAGGGTCCACCGCCCGCAGGAGCGAATCGATGGGCACGGAGATGGGGAGAGAGCCTGCCACCGCCCGGAGTGTGCGGATGAGGGGCCGGATTGTGTGCGGTGTTGCCGGGGAAGCGCGCCGATCGGTTCCGGCCGTGCGGGCGGCGCCGGGCGTGCGGGCCAGCCGTATGCTCGGCCGCGTGCTCCCGGTGTCAGAGCTGGATTACGCGCTGGACGAGGCCAGCATCGCCACCCACCCGGTGGAGCCGCGGGACCAGGCGCGGATGCTCGTGGTGCACCTGGGGGCGGGACCGGCGTGGCCGCGCTCCGTGGAGCGGGTGGAGCATCGGCGGGTGGCGGATCTGCCGGAGTACCTCCGCCCGGGCGACGCCATGGTGGTGAACCGAACCTCCGTGGTGGCGGCCCGCTTCAAGGCCCGCCGGGTCGGCGACGGCCGCCAGGCGGAGGGGCTCTTCACGGACGTTGTGGCGTCCTGCCCGGACGGCCGCACCTGGAACGCCCTCCTCCGGCACGCCGCCCGCTTCCACCCCGGTGAGGAACTGGAGCTCCTTCCGCCGGATGGCGGCGCCCCGCGCCACTCCGTCACCCTGCTCGAACGCACCCGCGAGGGCTGGCGGCTCCGCTTCCCCGGCGATCCCGCTCCCGAGGCGGTGATGGCGGACTCCGGCTGGACGCCGCTGCCGCCCTACATCCTCAAGGCCCGGCGCGACCTCCATCCGGGAGAGCGGACGGACGACCGCGCGGACCGCCGCTGGTACCAGACCCTCTTCGCCCGCGGAGACGGTCACCCGAGCGTGGCGGCGCCCACCGCCGGCCTGCACTTCACCCCCGGCCTGCTGGAGACCCTGGCCCGCGCCGGGGTGGCCACCCACCAGCTGGCGCTCCAGGTCGGGATCGGCACCTTCAAGCCGGTGGAGGCCGCCACCCTGGAGGAGCACCCGATGCACGCGGAGTGGTTCAGCGTCCCGGCGGCCACCGTGGGTGCGCTGGACGCGTTCGCGCGGCAGCACCGGCCGGGCGGGGCCCGCCTCCTGGCCGTGGGCACCACCAGCGTGCGGGTGCTGGAGTCCCTCCCGCCGCCGGGCGAGGGGGAGGCCGCCGGATGGCCCCCGGGATGGCTGCCGGAGTTCCACCGCGAAGCCGACGGATCGCTCCACGGGCAGAGCCGCCTCCTCATCAGTCCGGGATGGCGCTTCCGCCGGGTGGAGCACCTCCTCACCAACTTCCACCTTCCCCGCTCGACGCTCATGGCGCTCGTGGGGGCGTTCACGGGACTGCCCGCCCTCCGGGAGCTCTACGCGCTCGCGCAGCGGGAGGGGTACCGCTTCTACAGCTGGGGCGACGCGATGCTGATCCTCTCCGGGCGCGCCGCCGCGTCTGCCGATACAACTTCCGCCGGGACGCGGGCGTCCCGCGACCAGGGCCCAGGAGCTGTGCATGCGGTTGGTTGAGCTGGTGCGAACGGCGCTCCCCGGAGCGACGGTGGATGGCGGCGACCCCGAGATCGCCGCCGTGACGGACGACTCGCGGCAGGTGGCGCGGGGGACGCTCTTCGTGGCCCGCCAGGGCGCCAAGACGGACGGCGCCGCGTTCGTCGCGGACGCGCTGGCGCGGGGCGCGGTGGCGGTGGCGTGCGAGGCGCCGGTGGCGGCGCTCCTCCCGGCCGGCATGCCCCGCGTGGTGGTGCCGGGCGCAGCGGAGGCGTGCGGGCTGCTCGCCCAGGCCCTGGCCGGCTGGCCCGGGCGGGCCCTGCGGCTGATGGGCGTCACGGGCACCAACGGGAAGACCACCATCGCCTGGCTGGTGCGCCAGATGCTGGCCGCCGCGCGGATCCGCAGCGGCTTGATCGGCACCGTGGAGGTGGATGACGGCGCCAACCGCCGCCCCGCGGACCTCACCACCCCCGGCGGCGTGGAACTGGCGGCGCTCATGAAGGCCATGGTGGCCAACGGCTGCACCGCCGCGTGCATGGAGACCTCGAGCCACGCGCTGCATCAGGGTCGCACCGCGGGTCTGCGCTTCCAGGTGGCGGTCTTCACCAACCTCACCGGCGACCATCTGGACTACCACGGCACCATGGACGCCTACGCGGACGCGAAGGCCATCCTCTTCCGGGGGCTGGACGCGGATGCCACCGCCATCGTGAATGCCCATGATCCGGCGAGCGAACGCATGACGCGCGACTGCCGCGCCCCGGTGCTGCGCTGCGCCGTGGACGCGGGGCAGGGCGGGGCGCTTCCCGCGGCGGAGTGCCTGGCCCGCGTGGAGGCGATCGGTCTGGGCAGCACGCGGCTGCGGCTGCGCGGGCCCTGGGGCGAGTGCGTGGTGGAGGTGCCGCTGGTGGGCGCCCACAACGCCATGAACGTCCTGCAGGCGGTGGCCGCCGCGTGGCGGATGGGCGTCCCGGGGGAGTCCCTGGGCGCCGCCATCCACTCCTGCACCGCGCCGCCCGGCCGGCTGGAGCCGGTCACGCGGCCGGAGGATCCGTTCGCGGTCCTGGTGGATTACGCCCACACCGATGACGCCCTGCGCAACGTCCTCTCCGCGCTGCGGCCGGTGCTGCCCGCGGGCGGGAGGCTGCACGTCGTCTTCGGCTGCGGCGGAGACCGCGACCGCACCAAGCGACCGCGCATGGCCGCCGCCGCGTGCAGCGGCGCGGACCGCGTGGTGGTGACGAGCGACAATCCTCGCACCGAGGATCCGGAGCGGATCGTGGACGAGGTGATGCGCGGCGTCCCCGCGGAGGCCGCCGCCCGCGTGCGCCGCTGCGTGGATCGCAGGGCCGCCATCCGGCTGGCCATCTCCGAGGCCGGTCCCGGCGACGTGGTGCTCATCGCCGGCAAGGGCCACGAGGACTATCAGATCATCGGGCGGGAGAAGCGGCCCTTCGACGACCGCGTGGAGGCGCGGGCCGCCCTGGACGACGGCTTCATGGGCCCGGAGGCGATGGCCGCCGCCACCGGCGGGCGCTGGTCCTCCATGCCGGAGGCGGCGTGCTGCGGCGTGGGGACGGACACGCGGCAGTCGCTCGCGGGAGCGCTCTTCGTGGCCCTGCGCGGGGATCGCTTCGACGGTCATCAGTTCGTGGAGGCGGCGTTCGCATCAGGTGCGGTGGCGGCCCTGGTGGCCGCGGACTCGGCGGTGGCCGCCGCGAGTGGCGGGAACGCCGCTGCCCGCGCCGCCCGCCCCTGCCTGGTGGTGCCGTGCACGCTGCGGGCCCTGCAGGACCTGGCCGCCGCCTGGCGCCGCCGCTTCCCCGGCCGCGTGGTCGCGGTGACCGGAAGCTCCGGCAAGACCACCACCCGGCGGCTCGTCGCCGGCATCTGCGAGCGTCTGGGCGCGGTGGCGGCCAGCCCGCGCAGCTTCAACAACCATCTGGGCGTCCCGCTCACGCTCCTCTCCGCCCGCGGGCGGCACCGCACGCTGGTGGCGGAGATCGGCATGAGCCGGCCCGGGGAGATCGAACCGCTCTCGCGCATGGCCGCGCCGCACGTGGCGATCGTGACCATGGTGGGCCGCGCCCACCTGGAGGCGCTGGGCAGCGTGGAGGCGATCGCCCGCGAGAAGGCCTCGATCGCCCGCGGCCTGGTGCCGGGCGGCACGCTGGTCTTCTGCGCGGATCCGTCGCCGCTCGGGGCCGCGGTGGAGCAGGAGCTGCGGGCGCGGCCGGACGTGCAGCGGGTCACCTTCGGCCGGGCGGAGGGTCAGCTGCGGCTCGCGCGGCGCCGCGTGGCGGGGGAGGGCCAGCTGGTGGAGGCCGCGGCACCGTGGGGGGCGTTCGAATGCCACCTGCAGCTGCCGGGCGAACACAACGCGGTCAACGCCCTCGCGGCGGCCGGCGCCGCGTGGCGGCTCGGCGCGTCGCCCACGGCGATCGCCGACGGCCTGGCCGCAGTGGCCCCCGCGGACATGCGCCTGGTGAAGCAGCGGGTGGGGAGCGTCCTCCTCTTCAACGACGCCTACAACGCCAATCCCGACGCCGTGCGGGCGGCGCTCTCGGCCTTCTCCGAGGTGTCGGTGGATGCGCCGCGCCGGGTCACCATCCTGGGCGACATGCTGGAGCTCGGGCCGGCGTCGGAGTCGCTGCACGCGGAGATCGGCGCGGCCGTGGCCCGCGGGTTCGCGGGCGGACCGCCGGGACTGGCGGTCTTCGTCGGGACGGCCTCCGCCGCGGGCGCCCAGGCATTCGAACGCGCGTGCGCCGCGCCCTGCCTCCACGTGCCGGCCCTCGACGACGCCGGCGCCGCCGCGATCGTGGCGGCCCTCCGTCCCGGCGACGCGATCCTCCTGAAGGGCTCCCGCGGAAGCGCGATGGAACGCCTGCTCTCGTCGCTTCCCGGAGTGGCGCCGCCGGAGGCCGCGGCCCTGCACGGCGCCTGAACCCCGATGCTCTACAACCTCACGGACGAGTGGCAGAGCTGGCTGGAGGAGCACAACCTCGGCCCCATCATCAGCGTGATGCACCAGCTGCAGTTCCGGGCGCTCTTCGCGCTGCTGCTGGCGTTCGTGCTGGTGCTGCTGGCGGGGCGATCCGTGATCTCGTGGCTGCGCCGCCTCAAGATCGGCGACAACCCGGAGTTCCACAACGCCAACCTCAACGAGCTCATGAAGCAGAAGAAGGGAACGCCCACGATGGGCGGACTCCTCATCTGCGGCGCGGTGCTGGTGACCTGCCTGCTGCTGGCGGACGTCGTCCACAACCGCTACGTGCACGTGACGCTGGTGGTGCTGGTGTGGCTCTCCATCCTGGGCGGCTGGGATGACTGGCTGAAGCTCACCGCGTCGCGCCGCCAGCCCGGCAGCCGCGACGGCCTGGTGGCCTGGGAGAAGCTCCTCTTCCAGCTCGGGATCGGCGTGATCGCCGCGTGGTTCCTCTGGAGCGCAGCGTCCACGCCGGATGCGCTCGCGCTCAACCTGCCGTTCCAGCGCACCTATCCGCCCAGTCCGGGGGAGCGCATCTGGCAGGGCCTTCCACTCGAACCCGGCGTCCTGGTCCTGGGACTCCCCGCCTTCCTGGCGATCGGCTCCCTCTTCATCGCCTACACCTCCAATGCCGTGAACATCTCCGATGGCATGGACGGCCTGGCGGCGGGGATGATGACGGTGGTGAGCATCGCCCTGATGGCCCTCACCTGGGTGGCCGGCACCCGCGATGCCGCGTACTTCCTGCTGGTGCCGTACGTGCCCGGAAGCGGTGAACTGATGGTGGTGGCGGGGGCGCTGGCCGGTGCGAGCCTGGGATTCCTCTGGTTCAACGGCGCGCCGGCGAGCGTCTTCATGGGGGACACCGGCTCCCTCGCGGTGGGCGGCGTCCTGGCCACCATCGCGGTGGCCATCCGGCAGGAGATCCTGCTGCTGGTGGTGGGGGGCGTCTTCTACCTGGAGGCGGTGAGCGTGATGGCCCAGGTGGGCTTCTTCAAGCTCACGCGGAAGATGACCGGCGAGGGACGGCGGCTCCTCCGCTGCGCGCCCATCCATCACCACTTCCAGCTTGGCGGCTGGACGGAGACGCAGGTGGTGGCCCGCTTCTGGATCATCACCGCGGTGCTGGCCATGCTGGCCCTGGCCAGCGTGAAGGTTCGCTGAGCGCGGGCAACGGGGCGCCGAGCGCGCCCGGTACCCGGGGAGTGTGTGCATCGCGTGAGCGCGGCGCGCGCGGTTCGCGGGGCGGAACGCGCGGCATGCCTTGCGCCGCGCTGGAGATGCCTTAACGGTCCATGGCCACATTGCCGCGACGCGGGTGGGAGCCGTGTCACCTCGCGTTCCAACCGGAACCCGCACGGCATCGCTCGCAGATCAGGAGCCACAGACCCATGCGTCGTACCATCGTCACTCCGGGCATCTCGCTCTCGGCCGCCTTCGCGTGCGCCGCGATCGGCCAGACCACCCTCATCACCGGACCGTCGTCCTCCGCCGACCCGTACGTCCGCCCGACCCCCGGGAGCCCGGTGCGCACGGTCGTCTCGATCCTCACCGTCGGCGACTCGGTCGGCGGCTACACGCTCGTCGGCATCCCCGACGGTCTCGGCGCCTTCGACAACGAGGACGGCACGTTCACGCTCCTCGTCAACCACGAGCTGACCTCCACCGCGGGCGGGATCCAGCATCCGTTCCAGCCGGCCGGCTTCATCGGCGGCGCGTTCGTGAGCAAGTGGACCATCGACGCGAGCACCCTTCAGGTCGCCGCCGGCGCCGACGCCATGCTCTCGGTGGTCGCGACGAGCAACGGAACGGGGGGCTCCCTCTACACCTTCAACCGCTTCTGCTCGGCCGATCTCGCCGCCCCTTCGGCGTACTACAACCCCGCCACCGGCAAGGGCACGCAGGAGCGCATCTTCCTGCACGGCGAGGAGGCCGGCGCGCCGGGGCGCATCCTGGCGACCGTGACGGGCACCGGCGAGTCGTACCAGCTCCAGGCCTTCGACCCGCTCCAGGGCTCCTGGGAGAACGCGCTCGGCCGTCCCTACGAGAGCGACACCACCGCGGTGATCGCCAACTCGGACGGCGGAGGCAACCGCGTCTTCCTCTACCTCGGCACCAAGCAGTCCACCGGCAACCCGGTGGAGCGTGCCGGCCTCCAGAACGGCGTCGGCTACGGGATCCAGGTCCAGGTCGACGGCGTCGACGTGGCCGCGGAGAACCGCACCTTCTGCTTCAACGCCTCCGGCGCCCCGCTCTACACCGCCACCTTCACGCTGGGTCCGGCCGGCACGGACTCCGGCACCGCGTTCCTCCGTCCCGAGGACGGCGCCTGGGATCCCGCGAATCCGACCGACTACTACTTCCTCACCACCGATCGCTTCAACTCGCCCACGCAGGTCGGCCGGCCCCGCCTCTTCCGCCTCCGCTTCAGCGACGTGAACGACCTCCTCGCCGGCGGCACGATCGAGGCGCTCCTCGACGGCACCGAGGGCGCACAGATGATGGACAACATGGCTCTCGTCAACACCATCCAGGGCGGGACCAACATCGTGATCCAGGAGGACCCGGGCAACAACGCGTACAACGCCAAGACCCGCCTGTACGAGGTGGCAACCGACACCCTGAGCGTGGTGCTGCAGTCCGATCCGGCCCGCTTCGGCGACGAGGCGACCCCGCCCTCGGCGCCCTTCACCCAGGACGAGGAGAACTCGGGGGTGATCGACGCGCGGGCCGTCCTCGGGCTGGGCTGGTTCATCGGTGACACGCAGGCCCACTACCCGCTCGCGAACCCGCTCGTCGAGGGCGGCCAGCTCTACGCGTTCTTCCTCCCGGAGGCCGTCGGCTCCTGCGCGACGGACCTCAACGTGGACGGCACCACCAACGGCGCGGACCTCGGCGTGCTGCTGGGCGGATGGGGCCAGGCCGGCCTCACGGACCTGAACCGCGACGGCACCACCGACGGCGTGGACGTCGGCCTCCTGTTCGCGGCCTGGGGGGATTGCGCCATCTGACGGAGGCCGCTCCCCGGCCGATCCCGGCCAGAGCTGCCAGGCACGCACCAGCGGAGGGCCGGCGGGGTTCGCCCGCCGAGCCCCCGCTGGGCGTCGCCTTCACGTCCGCGCGCCGAGACCGGCCGCGCTCACACGTTGAAGAGGAAGTGCACCACGTCGCCGTCGCGCATGACGTAGCTGCGGCCTTCGCTCCGCCAGCGGCCCGCCTCCTTGATGGCCTTCTCGCTGCCCAGGGAGACCAGGTCGTCCACGGAGTAGCACTCCGCGCGGATGAACCCCTTCTCGAAGTCCGTGTGGATCACCCCGGCGGCCTGCGGGGCGGTGTCGCCGCGGTGGATCGTCCAGGCCCGGATCTCCTTGGGGCCCGCGGTGAAGTAGCTCTGGAGTCCCAGGAGGTCGTACGCCGCGCGGGCCACGGTGGCCAGGGCGGGCTCCGTCATCCCCAGGCTCTCCAGGAGCTCCTGGCGGTCCTTCTCCTCCAGCTCCGCCAGCTCGCTCTCGATCTTGGCGCACACCACCACCACGCTGCCGCCGTGGGTGCGGGTGTAGTCGCGCACCTTCTGCACCAGGGGGCCTTCGCCGCGCGGGTCGCGTTCGTCCACGTTGGCCACGTAGAGGACGGGCTTGGCGGTGATGAGGCCCAGTCCCAGCAGGGCCTTCCGCTCCTCCGGAGTGGGGGAGAGGGCCCGGACCGGCTGCCCCTTGTCCAGGGCCACCCGGGCCTTCTCCAGGATGGCCACCTTCGCGATGGCCTCCTTGTCGCCGCTGCGGGCGATGCGCTGCTGCTTCTCCAGGATGCCGTCCACCATCTGGAGGTCCGCGATCATCAGCTCCGTCTCGATCGTCTCGATGTCCCGCACCGGGTCCACGGAGCCGTCCACGTGGGTCACGTCCGGATCCTGGAAGCAGCGGACCACGTGGAGGATGGCGTCCACCTCCCGGATGTGGGAGAGGAACTTGTTGCCCAGGCCGGCGCCTTCGCTGGCCCCCTTCACCAGGCCGGCGATGTCCACCAGCCGCACGGCGGCGGGGATGATTTTCTGGCTCTCGATCTTCTCCCGGATGGCCTGGAGCCGGGCGTCGGGCACGCTCACCACGCCCACGTTCGGCTCGATGGTGCAGAAGGGGTAGTTGGCCGCCTCGATCCCCGCCGCGGTGAGGGCGTTGAAGAGGGTGCTCTTGCCGACGTTGGGCAGACCGACGATGCCGCATTCCATGACGGGACTCCGGGGCGTGACCCGCGGCCACCGGCCGCGAAAGGGGGGCGATGGTAGCGGAACCGGCGCCCTCCAAGCCGATACGCTCATCCTCCACCGTGACCCGCCTCCCGCCCGCCGCCACCCAGGCTGCCCGATTCGGCATGTTCCACCGCCGCATCGCGTTCGTGGGCCTGGTGGCGGTGCTCGCCGTGGGCATGATGGCCGCCCGTCTCTGGAACCTCACCACCGTGGAGGGGCCGGAGCTGCGGGAGGAGGCGGAGGGGCGCCTGGAGAAGGAGCGGCTGCTGCCCACCGTGCGGGGCTCGATCGTGGACCGGAAGGGGCGGGTCCTGGCGATGGACGCGCCCAGCTACGACCTGGCGATCGAATACGCCGCGATCGACGGCTCCTGGGAGTCGCTGGCCGCGCAGCGCCTGGCCCGGCGCGAGGCGGGGAGCCGGGCCTGGTCTCGAATGACCCGCGCGGAGCGCAGCGCCGCCGTGGAGGCCCAGCGCCCGCGCGCCGCCGCCCAGCTGGACGCGGTGCTGAACGAAGCGTGCCGCCTCTCCGGACTGGAGCGAGCCGGCCTGGACGCGCGGATCGCGGAGCTGCGCACCAGCGTCGCCCGCCAGGCGGAGGCGGTGCGGCAGCGCCAGCTGGACGCGGCGGTGGCGGCCTACGGTCCGGAAGCCGCGGCCACCTTCCAGCCGGAGCCCATCCGCGAGGAGCGGCAGCCGCACGTGGTGGTGGAGGGACTCAAGGACGAGACGGCGTTCGACCTGCGGCGCCTGGAGGATCAGGCGCCCGGCGTGGTGCGCGTGCTGGACACCGCGAGGCGCGTCCATCCGTGGAGCCGCGTCTCCATCACCGTCGACCGTTCGCACCTCCCGCGCCCCATCCGCAGCGCCGCGCCGCTCCCCATGGAGCTCCTCGGCGTGGCGGACCACATCCTGGGCGGCTGCCGCACGCAGGTGTGGAAGCAGGACCTGGAGCGGAGGCCCTTCGAACGACCCGACGGCACCCGCGACCTGGGCGGCTACCGGCCCGGAACGGATCTGATCGGCGAAGGCGGCGTGGAGGAGTCCCAGGAGTCCACGCTGCGCGGGAGCCGCGGCGCCGTGCGCACGCGCCTGGACACGCGTGAGGAGGAGCGCGTGGACCCGGTGCCGGGCCGGACGCTGGAACTCACGATCGACGCCTCGCTCCAGGCCCGCGTGCAGGCGGCGCTCGATCCGCGCCTGGGTCTCACGCGGGTCCAGGGCTACCACGCCCCGCTGGGAGACGATGGAGAGCAGCACCACGGCCCGATGCCGGAGGGCACCGCGCTCGCAGCCGCGGCGGTGGTCATCGACGTGGATCGCGGGGAGGTGCTGGCCGCCGCCAGCTGGCCAACCCTCGCGGAGGGCGAACGGCTGACCCCCGCGGACCGCGAGCGCCTCCAGCCCGGCGTCGACCGCGCCGCCGACGCGATGTACCCGCCCGGCAGCATCCTCAAGCCGCTCGTCTACCTGGCCGCCACCACGGAGGGCGTCTTCCCGGTGGACGGCACGGTGGAGTGCACCGGCCACTACTTCCCCAACCAGCCCACCATCGCCCGCTGCTGGATCTACCGCCCGCAGTTCGGGATGACCACGCACACGGCGCGGATCGGCGGCCCGCTGGACGCGGAGGCCGCGCTCAGCCGCAGCTGCAACATCTACTTCTACACCCTGGCCCACAAGCTGGGCGCGGATCGCCTGGTGGAGTGGCTGCGCCGCTTCGGCCTGGGCGCGCCGCTCCAGGCGGGCCTCCGCCGGGAGCGGGAGCGGGAGGACGGCACGCGGGCCTGGGTCGGCGAGAGCGGCGGCTCCCTCCCCTCGGAGTCCTTCCTGGCCGGCCTGCGCGGCGCCCGCGACGTGCCCACGACGATCTTCCTCGGCATCGGCCAGGGGCCGATCGCGTGGTCGCCGCTCCAGGCCGCCAATGCGTATGCGCTCCTGGCGCGCGAAGGCGTCGTTCGCGATGCCACCTTCCTGCGCCGGCCGGACGACTCTCCCGGCGCCGGCGGGCGCCGCAGCGGCGATCTCGCCTTCTCCCCCCGCGCGGTGCAGCACATGCTGGAGGGGCTGCGGCAGGCGGTGGAGGAGTCGCACGGCACCGGCCACCACATCAAGTACCCGGATGGCTCGCAGGAGCCCATCTTCAACGTGCCCGGGAGCGTGATCCGCGGCAAGACCGGCACCGCGCAGGCGTCACCGCTCGTGGTGCGGGACGAGGAGGGCGGCAAGGGCCGCGTGGTGGCCAGCGGGGATCACGCGTGGTTCGCGGGGCTCGTCGGGGACTCCGCGGATGGCGGGCGGCCGCGGTACGCCATCGCGGTGGTGGTGGAGTACGGCGGCTCCGGCGGGAAGGTGGCGGGACCCGTGGCCGCGGAGGTGGTTCGGGCCCTGCAGGCGGAGGGGTACCTCTCCACCACGCCGCTCAAGGAGCCGAAGTGAACGGCGCCTCCATGCTCAAGCCGCCTCTCGGCGGTGGCGGCATCCCGATCCGCGGCACGGGCGAGGGGAGCGCCGCGCGAACGGCCCGGGCCCTCGTGCGTCCCCTGGATCGCGCCGCCCGCGCCTTGCGCACCTCGCGCCTCAACTGGGCCACGCCCGCGTGGATCTCCGTCGCGGCGGCCCTGGCCCTCAGCGTCCTCGGGCTGGACGCGATCGCCACCACCGAGCCGGCCCACGCCCTCCGCCAGGGGATCTTCCTCGGCGTGGCCCTGCTGGCGGCCGCGGCCGCGGCGCTCCCGGGGACGCGCTTCGTGCAGCGGGCGTCGTGGGTGCTGTTCGGGGTGACGGTGGCGCTCCTGGTGTTCGTGATGCTCCCGGGAGTTCCGGACTGGCTGGTGCACCCGCGCAACGGTTCGCGCCGCTGGATCAACCTGGGGGTCACGGACTTCCAGCCCAGCGAGGTGGCCAAGATCGCGTGGATCCTGGTGATGGCGGAGTGGCTCCGCGGCACCAGCGCCCACCGCACGTTCACGGGGCTCGCGGTGCCGTTCGCCATCACGTTCGTCCCGCTGGTCCTGGTGCTGGTGGAGCCGGACCTGGGCACCTCCATGCTCTTCGTCCCCACGCTCTTCGCGATGCTGCTGGCGGCCGGGGCCCGCAAGCGCCACATCGCGGCCATCGTCCTCATGGGGGCCGTGGCCGCGCCGCTCACCTACCCCTTCCTGCGACCGCACCAGCGGGAGCGGATCGACGCCCTCATCGCCCAGGTGCAGGGCGACGACCGCTTCGCCCAGGGCATCGGCTTCCAGGGGGACCGGGCCATGACCCTCGCGGGAGCCGGAGGCCTCACGGGCGTGGGACGCGAACACGCCCGGGCGCTCGTGATCCACAACGCCCTCCCGGAGGAGCACAACGACATGATCTTCTCGGTGGTCTGCTGCCGCTGGGGCTTCCTGGGTGGAGCGTTCGTCTGGCTCCTCACGCTCGCGTTCGCGGCCGGGGGGCTCCTCACCGCGGCGCTCGTGCGGCAGCCCTTCGGGCGTCTGGTGGCGGTGGGGGTGGTGGCGATCGTCATCTCGCAGGCGGTGATCAACACCGGCATGAACATCGGCGTCCTGCCCATCACGGGGATGACGCTGCCGTTCGTCAGCTACGGCGGGAGCAGTCTGGTCACCACCTGGGCCATGGTGGGGCTGGTGCTGGGGATCGGTCTGCGCCGTCCGCGCCGGATGGAACGGGACAGCTTCCAGTTCGACGAGTGAGCGAGCCCTGCGGGGCGCGGCTCGGGCCCGCGCGAGCGTATCCTCCGCGCGTGTCCTTCCCGCCGCCGCCCCCCGAGTTCCATCCCGCGCTGGAGCGGCTCGGCGTGCAGCTGGAGCCCGGGGACGAGGCTCGCCTCGGCCGCTACCTGGAGCTCCTCCAGGCCGGCAACGAGCGCATGAACCTCACCGCCATCCGCGATCCCGCCCAGGCGTGGATCCGGCACGTGCAGGACAGCCTCTCGCTCGTGCCGTTCGTGGCCAGCGCGGAGGCGGAGACGCTCATCGACGTGGGCAGCGGCGGGGGCCTGCCCGGCATGGTGCTGGCCTGCGCGCTGCCCTCCCTGCGGGTGACGCTCCTGGAGGCCACCGGCAAGAAGGCCCGCTTCCTGGAGGAGACGGCGGCCGCGCTCGGGCTCTCGAACGTGACCGTCCTCAACGCCCGCGCCGAGGAGGCGGGCCAGGACCACAAGCTCCATCGCGAGCGCTACCACGTGGCGGTCTGCCGCGCGGTGGGGCACCTGGCGATCCTGCTGGAGCTGGCCCTGCCGCTCGTCCGGACCGGCGGCACGCTCCTGGCCGTGAAGGGCGCCAAGGCCGCGCAGGAGGTGGCGGAGTCGGCGGAGGCCCTCCGCGTCCTGCAGGCGGAGGTGGTGGACAGCGTGGTCACCGGCACCGGGACCGTGGTGGTGGTGCACAAGGTGGCCAGGACGCCGCGGATGTGGCCGCGTCTCCCCGGTGAGCCGGAGCGCCGCCCGCTCGGGGTGCCGCGGTGAGCGTGGACGCCGGCACGCTCCTCGCCGACACGGGGGCGGTGGCGAGGCGGCTCCAGGGCTTCGAGGTCCGGCCGCAGCAGCAGGAGATGGCCGCCGCGGTGCAGGCGTGCCTGGCGCGGCGCGGACGCCTGCTGGTGGAGGCGGGCACGGGCGTGGGCAAGAGCTTCGCGTACCTCATCCCGGCCATCGAACGCATCGTCTCCGCGCGCGAGCGCGTGGTGATCTCCACCAACACCATCAGCCTGCAGGAGCAGCTGGTGGAGAAGGACATCCCGCTCCTCAACGCGGTGATCCCGGAGGAGTTCAGCGCCGTGCTGGTGAAGGGGCGCGGCAACTACCTCTCGCTGCGGCGCCTGAAGCTGGCGTCCACCCGCGGGGAGCGCCTCTTCGGCGGGGAGGAGGAGCAGCACTCCCTCCAGGCGGTGGAGGACTGGGCCTACGGCACCACCGACGGCACCCTGAGCACGCTTCCCGCGCTCTCCCGGCCCGGCGTCTGGGAGCACGTGCAGAGCGACGCCAACAACTGCATGGGCCGGCGCTGCCCCACCTACGACAAGTGCTTCTACCAGGCGGCGCGGCGGCGCATGGAGCGCGGGGACCTGCTGGTGTGCAACCACGCCCTCTTCTTCGCGGACCTGGCCCTGCGGAGCCGCGGCGCCGCCATCCTCCCGCCATACCACCACGTGATCCTGGACGAGGCCCATGAGGTGGAGAGCGTCGCGGGGACGCACTTCGGCCTGCGCCTCTCCGAGGCCCGCCTCCACCACTTCCTCCGCACGCTCTATCACGCCGGGAGCGGCCGCGGCTTCCTGGCCGTGCTTCCCTCGGACGACTCCGCGGCGGTCATCGTGGAGCAGGCCGTCCTCCGCGTGCGGGAGTGCGAACGCGCGGCCGCGGACTTCTTCGGCCGCCTGGCCCTGCGGCTGCGCGGTCCGGAGGACGAGGGCTCCCGCCTGCGCCGCCCGGGCGAGGTGGAGGAGTCCCTCGCGGCGCCGCTGCGGGAGCTGGCGGCGGCGCTGCGGATGCTCCGCGGGCGCGTCCGCGACGAGGACGACTTCGAGCTGAACGCCTACGCCGCCCGCGCAGAGGAGATGGCGGCGGCATCGGAGAGCCTGGCCGGCCAGACCGTGCCCGGGTGCGTCTACTGGATCGAGGGCGGCCGCAGCGCCCGCCGCCGCGGCGGCCGCGCCCACGTCACCCTGGCCTGCGCCGCGGTGGACGTGGCCCCCATCCTGCGCGAGCACCTCTTCGGCAAGGAGGTCTCCGTGGTGATGACCAGCGCCACGCTCGCCTGCCGCCGCGGGGACTTCGGCGTGGTGGCGGCGCAGCTCGGCTGCGAGGACGCGCAGACGCTCCAGCTGGGCAGCCCCTTCGAGTACGCGCGGCAGGTCCGCTTCCTCGTGGATCCCACCATGCCGCCGCCGGAGGCGCCGGGATTCAACGACGCGCTCGCGCCGCGGATCCTGGAGCAGGTGGCGGCCACGGATGGCGGGGCGTTCGTCCTCTTCACCAGCTTCTCCATGCTGGAGGCCGTGGCCGCCCTGGTGGAGGGCCCCCTGCGCGAACGCGGCCACCCCGTGCTGGTGCAGGGCCGCGGCGTCCCGCGCGGGCTCCTCCTCTCGCGCTTCCGCGAGGACGAGCGCAGCGTGCTCCTGGGCACCAGCAGCTTCTGGCAGGGGATCGACGTGCGCGGTCGCGGGCTCCGCAACGTGGTGATCTGCAAGCTGCCCTTCGACGTCCCCGGCCTGCCGCTGGTGGAGGCGCGGCGCGAGCTCATCGAGACCCGCGGCGGAAATCCCTTCCGCGACGACCAGCTCCCGCGCGCGGTCCTGCGCTTCCGTCAGGGCTTCGGGCGCCTCATCCGATCCAGCCAGGACACCGGCCGCGTGGTGGTGCTGGACCCGCGGATCGTCACCAAGCCCTACGGCCGGCTCTTCATCGAGTCGCTGCCGGAGGGGGTGGAGCCGCAGGCGATCGAACGCCAGGATCTGCACCAGCCGTAGCCGGCGCCGGCGCCGGCAGCACCACCACCCGCGGCCAGTAGAGCTCCGCCTGACCGCGATCCGTGAAGAGATCCGCGAAGGTGAAGCTGTTGGTGGCGTAGGTGATGACGAGCGCCCCGGCCTGCGGCGCGGTCAGCTCCGGATGCGCCTTGGCGGCGTACACGAAGGGGTGCTCCCCCTGCGATTCGCGCGGCCGGTGGATCACCACCGGCGGGCTCCACGGCCCGGTCAGCTCCGGCGCGGTCCGGATGCCCACGGAGGTGGCTCCGAATCCCAGCGTGCTCGTGTGGACCCACTGCCGCACCTGCGGATCCCGGTGGATGGAGCACTCGCTGCCTGCGTCGTCCATCACCACCGCGGGGCCGCCCGGCCCCACGTCCGCCTGCGGCACCCAGCCGCGCACCGGCCCCGTCCACCACTCCGCCCCGCGCGTCTCGCCGGCAGCCAGCGCCGCCAGCGGCCAGCGCACCAGCATCCCGGCGTGGGACGCCTCCTGTCCGATGGCGAGACACACCACCCACTCGCCCTGCAGGACCACCGCGGTGGACGGCACTGCGCCCCACGCCGGCACCTGCTGCCGGATGATGCGCGGCGCCCACTCCGCCGGTGGCCGCTCCGGATGCTGCACCACCGCCAGGCTCCATCCATCGCCCGCGAATCCCAGCCCCACGCCCGGCGTGTTCACCACCGCGTAGAGGAACACCACCAGCGGCCCGTGCTCCACGCGCAGGCCGTGGCCCGGCCAGTAGCCGCGCCCGCCTTCATCCGGGAAGAACGCAGCGGGCGAACCATCCCCGCGCCGCCCCCACGCGAACTCCATCTTCGCGGACCGCGGGTCCGGCCCGTGCTGCACCGCCACCGTGTTGCGCACCATCACGCTTTCGCGCCGCGTACCTCCCGGCGCGCGGGCCACGAACGTGTCCCCGAAGAGCCAGAGCGTCCGCCCGTCCCCGAGCGGAATGGAGTAGGCCGCGTCCGAGCCGAGCCACGAGGGATCCTGGTGGAAGAGCCGCTCCGCCTCCGGCCACGGTACGGCCTCCGCCGCCGCCAGCCGCGCCAGCCCCGCATCCCGCTCGCGAATCGCCTGGAGCGCCGCCGCGTCGTCCTCCGGCGCCACCACCTTCGTGAAGCCGGCGGCCCGCTGCCGCGCCTCCCAGCGGGCCTGGTGGGTGGCGGGTTCGTACCCTGGCGGCGGACGCAGCGGCACCTCCGCGGCCAGGCGGACCCGCTCGCCGGTGATGGGATGCTGCAGGACCTGCGCCGGTGGCTCGACCGCCGCCGTCACCGCCGCCGCGAGAAGCGCCGCCGCCGACAGGCGCACGTTCAGGACCTGAAGAGGGAGGGACCGCGGAAGCGGCCGTTCAGGATCTTCTCCGAGGGCGCCTTCAGCCACTCGTCCAGCACGGAGGCGTAGATCCCGCGGAAGTCCGTGGTGAACTTGAGGTCGCCCTGGTCCAGGTCCGTCAGGCTCGGATGATCGCCCACCACGCCGCCCTTCAGGCGCGTGCCGATGAGGAAGGTGGGGGCCGCGGTGCCGTGGTCCGTGCCCTGGCTCGCGTTCTGCCGCACGCGGCGGCCGAACTCGCTGAAGACGAGCGTCACCACCCGATCCTGGTTGCCCTGCGCCTTCATGTCGTCCTGGAAGGCCTTGATGGCCTCGAAGACCTGGCGAAGGATGTTCGCGTGGTTGCCCTGCTGGCCGGCATGGGTGTCGAAGCCGCCCTTGCTCACGTAGTAGACGCGGGTCTTCATGCCGTCGCGGATCATGGCGCCCACGGTCTGGAGCTGACGTCCGATGTCGCTCTGCGGGTAGCGGACGAGCGGCTGCCGCGCCACCGCGGCGCGGATCCGGTCGCTCGAGAGCTGGGCGTCGAGCGCCGTTCGCATGAGGAACGCGGCCTGGCTGGCCTCCGGCGCGTCTCCCACCACGCCGGCGCGGGTGATGGACTGGTAGGGGGCCTTGAGGGCGTCGTGGACGTCATCGCCCAGCCACTTGAAGAGATCCGCGGACTCGAAGGAGACGGGCTTCTGGACCTCTCCCATCATGGCCAGCGGCGCCGTGCGGCCGATGCTGATGGCGCCGTCCGGCTCCGGCGTGCCGCCGCAGGTGCAGTCGAAGTAGCGGCCGATCCAGCCCGTGCCCTTGCCCTCCATCCGGCCGGTGTGCCAGATGTCCATGGAGGCGAAGTGCGAGCGGTTGGGGTTGGGGTAGCCAACGCCCTGCACCACGGTGGCCTCACCCGCGTCGTAGAGATCCTTGAAGGGGGCCAGGCTGGGATGCAGCCCGATGCCGCGGCCCTGGTCCAGCTGCAGGGCCACGCCGGTCCCGTTGCGGGCGGTGGCGCCGGGCTCCGCGATGGCCAGCTGCGGGCGGGCGTCGAAGTAGGCGGAGGCGCCGTAGGGCACCACGGTGTTGAGGCCGTCGTTGCCGCCCGCCAGCTGCACCACCACCAGGAGCCGCTCCTGCGGCACGCCCGGCTGGCTGGACTGGCCGGCGCCGGCCTGCGTGAGCATGCCCAGCGCGGACTGCTGGATGAAGCTGGGGATGGTGCTCACCATCGACGCCAGGGCCACGCCGTGCTGGATGAAGAGGCGTCGCGAGCAGGGGAGTCCGGGTTCGAATGGCATGGGGGTCTCGCGGAAGGTGGAGCTCAGCAGAGCTGGTACTCGGGCATGGCGGTGATGAGGCAGAGGCAGGCCAGGATGCGATCGTTGTCCACGCTGTCGCCGCGGCTGCGGAGGAAGTCCAGGAGCGTGGTGCGCCGCGCCTCCGCGGGAGGCCGGCCCAGGCAGAAGCGGAGGAGGTAGTCCGTCACCGCGGAGGGATCCCGGGCCTGCGGCCCCAGGTGCTCCACGAGGTGGCGGGCGTCGTAGTGGTCGCTGCTCTCGTCCCAGCCGTAGAGGGCGGGCCGGTTGCCGGTGAGGAGGTAGATCAGGACGTTCTGGCGCACGAAGAGGGTGGAGGTGTTGATCCACGCCCGTCCGCCGTCCCAGCCCTTCACGTTCGGGGGCTGGAAGAGGTCCTGCCCCATCAGGTCCGCCGCACTCGCCAGGGCGCTCAGCTCGCGGACCGGAGTGCGCAGGCTCCGCACCGCCTGCACGATCAGCTGCACCGGGCTCTTGATGAGGCTGGCCACGTTGGAGTCGTCGTAGAAGTGTTCGCTGCGGAGGAGGGACTTGAGGAGCGGCTTCAGTTCATGCCGGGAGTCGCGGAACCGGCGGGCCAGCGCCTCCACGAACTGGCGGCGGTCCTTGGAGAGCTCTCCGGGGGCGTCCCACACCAGATACCGGTAGAGCTTGGCCGCGATGAACCTGGATGGAAAATCCGTCGCGAGAAGGATGTCGACGAAGCCCTCCCCGTCCCAGGTCCCGGTCTTCCCCAGGATGGTCTTGGGGCCGGTGTCGTGGCTGCCCTTGTCCATCCGGAAGTCGTC
This sequence comes from Phycisphaerales bacterium, assembly GCA_046350535.1. GTDB lineage: Bacteria > Planctomycetota > Phycisphaerae > Phycisphaerales > SM1A02 > VGXK01. The sequence goes on along the minus strand of JAXMAG010000001.1, from coordinate 1,922,897 downwards.
GTCCGTGAAGGTGTAGCCGGTGAGGGCCCGCGCCCCCTCCTTGATGTCCTGCTCGGAGTAGCCCTTTCCCTCGCCCATCACGAAGAGCTCCATGAGCTCGCGGGCCAGGTTCTCGTTGGGGCGCTGCCGGCGGTTCTTGTCGTTGTCCAGGTACCGCAGCATGGCCGGGTCGCGGATGATCCGGTGGGCCAGGGTCCCGAAGTTGCCGGTGGCCTGCTCGCGGAAGAGCTGGTTCTGCATGAACATGTGCCACGAGTCCTCGATCGTCCGGAACCCGGTGGCGAAGTGGCCGTGCCAGAAGAGCGTCATGCGCTCCTCGAGCGGGCGTCCCGTCTCGATGCAGCGCTTGAGCCACCACTTCTTCATGTCCGCCAACTGGCGGCGGTCCGCCTGCTGGGCCTCGTTCCGCATCTTCTGGAACTTCTCGAGCGCCGCCTCGTCGCCGGCCTTCTTGGCCTCCTGCTGGGCCCGCTTCTCCTCCTCCGTGGGCGGCCGGATCAGGGCGGCGCTGAAGGCATCCGCCTCCATGGGTTCGCTCGGCAGGCGTTCGTACTCCACCAGCAGGTCCACCGCCTTCTCCAGGCCCATGTCCGCCAGGGACCGGATCTGCGCGGGCGTGCCGCCGAAGCCCGCCCGGTTCAGCAGGTGGTGCGCCTTCCAGTAGTCGAACTTCTCCGGCGGCAGCGCCTTGAGGGTTGGGTTGGGCATGACGCCTCCGGGACCACGGTTCATCCGGCCGCGGACCGCTGAGGTTCCGCGGCCGCGCCGCGTCCATTGTCGCGTGAAGGCAGCACGATGCCAGCCAGAACTCCGAGCGCCACGAGCGGCGCCCACGCCAGCCGGGGGCCGGTGGGCGTCTCCGGGCCCACGCCCCAGCCCACGAAACCGGCCTCGTAGCAGGGAATCGCGGCCACCAGGAAGGCGGCGGAGAGGAGGCCCCCGCGTCCACGGAGTCCCAGGAGGAGCAGGCCCGGGAACACGATGCCGTAGAGCCCCAGGAAACGCAGGTAGAGCGGCTCTCCGCCGAGCGACGGACATCCCAGGACGGCCCCCAGGAGCACCGCAGCCACCACGCCCGCCTCGCCCGGCGCCCCCGCGATGCGCCGCTCCCGCACCTCCCGGGCATGGGCCGCGGCGGTGAAGGAGGCCTGCATGAACCACTGGAGGGCCACGAACGATGTGACCGCGGGGCCCGCGCCGCCCCAGGTGGCGGCCGCGAAGAGGATCATCGGCGCGAACGCGAGGCCGAAGACCGCGAACGAGCCGCGCGACGGCGACTCCTCGAGCGCCCGGTGGAAGGTGAGGTCCAGAGCCGGGCAGAGCAGGAAGCCCACGGCGATCGGCAGGGCCAGGAGCGCGAGGGCGGTGAGATCCCCATCCGCGGCGGGCACCGTGGACCAGCTGGAGACGCCCGTGCGGGACCAGAGGAGCATCGATCCGATCCATGCCACCACGCCGAGCGCCACCCACGCGCGGCTCTCCTGGCGGCGCACCAGAAGCACCGGCGCCGCCGCCACCACCGCGCCCACCATCCACGAGGACCAGGGTTCCGCGCCCGGCGCCAGCACCGGCGCGATCCAGCGCCACGACGCCCACGAGAGGAAGAAGGTCTGGAACGCGATGGTGGCGAGACTGAACCACGCCATGCACGGGGCCAGCCGGGCGCGCAGCCGGGCGGCCCTGCCGCGGTCCAGCACCGCTCCGAAGCCCGCGCATCCCAGCACGTTCGGGATAGCGAACACCGCGAATCCCGCCCAGCCCCATTCGCGCAGGAGCAGGATGGGCAGGAACATCCCGATGCACCAGGTCCAGCTCGACGCCAGGAAGAGCCCCCACGCGAACGCCGCGCCCGCGCCGCCGGCGCCTCCGGCAGCGCCAGGCCCGCTCGCGCCGATCGGCCCGCCCTGGCCGGTCACTCGGCGCGCTCGGCGCGCCGGGCGGACTTCTCGCGCATCAGCGCCTTGGGGTGGCAGTGGAAGGTGATCTCGCAGCGGCCCACGCGCGGTTCACGGCCGTCGCGCCGGACCTGCTGGCGAATGTCGATGTCCAGCCGGATGTTGAACTCGCCGCCGGCGCGGAGCCTGGTCTCCAGGTCCTCCGAGTCCAGGATGTGGTACACGGCCGGGCCGACGCAGGGCCGCAGGAAGCGGTACTTCATCTCCTTGCAGACCACGATGTAGTCGCTGCCCACGCGGGAGAAGAGGTACATCCCGCCGGCCACTTCGCTGTTGCCCAGGAGGGCGGCGCCGGCCATCGCGTTGTACCAGTTGCGGTTGAAGCGACTGAACGGGAGGACCGCGGTGAAGCGCTTGGCGTCCAGCCGCTTCATGGTGATGCCGCTGCGGAACGCATACGGCAGCCAGATGAGGGAACACACCTTCTGCCAGAAGCGGTTCCGGGTGCTGAGACGGCTGAGGAAGGCCTCCGCCCGCTGGACCAGGCTGGGCGTCAGCGGGCGCGACGCTCCCGCGCGGGTGGCCAGGGCGGGATCATCGAACTTCACCGTGGTCATGGGAGCGGAGTCATCGTAGCAGGGGTCACTGGGGCTTGGCAGCGTCGTCCACCGGCTCCAGGGTGAGGCAGTCCAGCCCGAAGAAGGAGTGGTTCCCCTCCGACGCCGGGTTCCCGCCGATCACCTGGACCCGCAGGTTGATGTTGCCCCGCAGGGGCTTGTGCACGCCGAGGTCGATGGGCCCGGTGGGCTGGATGCCCTCGCTCCGGGGGCTGTACATGTCCATGTCCTCGTGAGCCTTGGTGCCGTTCACCGTGAAGCGGAGGATGCCGTAGTCCCAGGAGCGGGTGGCCCACAGCTTCACGCGCCGCGGCCGCTCATCCGCGATCCGGAGGCGAATGTCCGCGAACGCGCCCGGCCCCTTGCCCCGCACCCACAGCTGCCCGTCGTCGCTCCACATCCCGGGGCGCGGCGCGGCCTGTCGTTCGTGGGCGGAGCCGAAGGAGACGGACACCTCCTTCATGGTCTCGCACTCCATCGCGCCGGGCACCCGCATGGAGGCGGTCAGCTCCGGCGGCTGCGGGATCTCCCGCGCGGCCTCCTCCGGCATCGGCGCGGGGCTCACGGTGGCGCCGGGCCGGGCGTAGAACCAGCAGGTCACCGCGTAGGCCACGTTGCAGGCCTTCCAGTGCCACATCTCCATGTCGAAGTGCAGGCTCCGGGTGAAGGGGATGCCGTCCAGGCTCCGCACCCGCCGAAGCGTGGTGTGTCCCCAGTTGTTCTGCCGGGTCTGGCCGTCCACGCGGGACTGGCCGTTGAAGGGGGCGTCGAAGCGCTCCGGCATGCACCAGCCGAAGCCGTAGTAGTCCTCCGTCCCGGTGCCGAAGTGGGAGGGGAAGGCCTCTCCATCCACGCGGATCTTCTCGTCGCCTTCGCCCCACCACTCGCCGACGGGGTTCATCACCGCCAGGGCGTCGCCCATGTAGACGCCCTGGCCCTTCACGTCCACGTAGGTGAAGTCGCGGGTGCCCGCGCCGCCCTTCACGGAGATCGGGAACTCCTGGCGCCACGTGGCGTGGAAGTGCATGGAGCGGTCGTCCCAGGTCCACGCCATGCGGTCCACGATCAGGTCGAAGGTCACCACTTCGCTGCAGCCGTTGGTGAGGGTCAGCACGGCCCGCTTCCGGAACGGCATCACCCAGCGGCACTGGAGCTGGGAGTCCCCCAGCACGCTGGTCCACCAATCCGTGGCCTTGGGAACCAGCACGTCCGCCCCGAAGAAGGCGCCCGCCGGGGACCAGACGCACGCTTCGCCGTCGAACTCCGCCCGCAGCAGCGTGGAGCGCCGCACCTGGGCCGCGTTGCGACCGGCGATGCGCAGCGAAATGCCGCGGATGGCGCCGCCGCCGTCGCCCGCGGGGATCTCCACGGTGCGGGACTCGCCCGGAGGAATGGCGCCCTGCTCGCGGACGCGCGGCGGATCGGAAGGGGCCGGCGCCAACGGCCCGGGTCGGGCGAGCGCCGTGTTCGCCTCGTTCATCGCGGCCCGGAGCCTCTCAAGGTCACCCGCTGCGAACGACGTCACCGCGGTCCCCTTGGGCCAGGTCCGCACGTTCACCTGGTAGTAGAGGTCCTTCTCCTCCGCCGTCACCACGCAGCGCGTGGCGTAGGGGATCGGGAGGTAGAGATTCCACCCGCGGGCCTTGTTGTACGCCAGCGGCGGCGGCACCCCGCCATGCCCGGAGAGGAGATCCGCCATCGGCGCCTCCAGCGTCGGAGTGGCGGCGCCATCCAGGTAGATGCGGATGGTGCCCTTCGGATTGGGGCTCCAGATGCGAACGATGGCTCCCGGGCCCTGCGCGTCCGCCATCACGTACTCCGTCCGCCCGCCGGCCTCCATGGTCCGGAGGTACTGGCCGTGGTCGTCGTTGGCGAACCACCCCTCCGGATCGTCCGGGCTCCGCGAGCGCCGGTCGTAGCTGCTGAACTGGCTGCACACGTAGGGCGGGTCCGGCCAGCGGGCCGCCACGCTCCGGTCCACCATCTCCGCGAGGAGCGACTGGGCGGTGATGGGCGGCGCCGCGGTCGCGGACGCTCCCGCGGGGAGGAGGAAGAGCGCCGTGGCCGCCAGCCAGCGCCACCGCCTTCCCGTCGGACAGCGCTGCGCACGGCGGGGGAGCCTGGTGGGGAGGGGCGTCATGGGCCGCCACTTTAGATGCCCCGCCGCTGCCGGGCGAGCGGGAAGCGCGGCCCCCGCGGTACCCTTGGCCGCATGGAATCCGCCCGGACCGCGGCGCTGGGTGTGTGCAGCTGGAGCCTCAGGCCCCGCGACCCCGCGGCCCTGGCGGCGGAGGTCCGGGCCGCGGGCCTGGATGCGGTCCAGCTCGCCCTGGTGCCCATGCTGGAGGATCCGCGACACTGGAGCGGCGGCGTGGAGACCCTCCGCGGCGCGGGGATCCGCATCCTGAGCGGGATGATGGCCACGCTCGGGGAGGACTACTCCACGCTCGAGAGCATCGCGCGGACCGGCGGCCTGCGTCCGCGGGCCACCTGGGAGGCCAACCTGGATCGGGCCCTGCGGCTGGCGGACATCGCGGCCGGCGCCGGCATCCGCCTGGTGACGCTCCACGCGGGCTTCATCCCCCACGCCGCCGCGGACCCGGAGCGTCCGGAGCTCCTCGATCGGCTGCGAACGGTCGTCGAGGTCTTCGCGCGGCGCGGCGTCGACGTGGGCCTGGAGACCGGCCAGGAGCGGGCGGAGACGCTCGCGGAGGTGCTCACGGAGCTCTCCCTTCCCACCCTGGGCGTCAACTTCGATCCCGCGAACGTGATCCTCTACGGTATGGGGGACCCCATCGCCGCCATGGAGCGGCTCGCCCCGTGGATCCGCCAGGTGCACGTGAAGGACGCGCTCCCGAGCGCCTCGCCCGGCACCTGGGGCCGGGAGGTCCCGGCCGGAGGCGGCGCCGTGGACTGGACGGCCTTCGCGGGCGTCCTCCACCGCCTTCCGCGCCGCGTGGACCTGGTGATCGAACGCGAGGCCGGCGATTCGCGCGTTGCCGACGTGGCCGCCGCGCGGGCCCTCGCCGCCCCTATGCTCCGGTGACGCCGTGCCCACCTATCGATACGTCATCGTGAAGCCCGACGGGAGCGACGGTCCCGCGTTCGAGATCTTCCAGAGGATCACCGACGACGCACTCACGCGCCACCCCGACAGCGGAGAGCCCGTGCGCCGCGTGCCGGTGGCGCCGCAGTTCCAGGCCACCACGGAGAAGGCCAAGCTCTCCAACAAGAACCTGGACCGCCTGGGCTTCACCAAGTACGAGCGTGCCGGCGGCGGCTTCTACGAGAAGAAGGCCGGCCAGGGACCGGACGTGATCAGCGCGGATTGACCCATGGGACCACGACACATGCGCACGTGCACCTCGTCCCGGCGGAGCGCCCGCGCCGCGCTGCTCTCGGTCCTCACCGCGTTCCTGCCGCTCTGCGCCGTCTGGGGGATGCAGGCCGCCCCGCCCATCCCGCAGGCTCCCGGGGCCGCGCCTCCGCCGCCTGCGGCGCCTGCGGCGCCGGCGGCTCCGCCCGCGCCCTCCTCCTGCGAACCCGCGTCGACGCCTGCACGAGGGACCTCCGCCGCCGCGCCCGCCGCGGACGGCGCCGCCGCGCCGGCAGGACCGGGCTCCCTGGCCGGGATGGTGTGGATTCCGGGCGGCGAGTTCACGATGGGGAGCAGGGATCCGCTGGCCCGCCCGGACGAGCAGCCGCTTCATCGCGTGCGCGTCCACGGCTTCTGGATGGACACCGCGGAGGTCACCAACCGGCAGTTCGCGGCGTTCGTCGAGGCCACCGGATACGTCACCGTGGCGGAGCGCCCGGTGGACTGGGAGGAGCTTCGCAAGCAGCTGCCGCCGGGGACCCCCAAGCCGCCGGACGAGATGCTGCAGCCGGGCGGCGTGGTCTTCAAGCCGCCCAGCGCACCCGTGGATCTCAGGGACTACTCCAAGTGGTGGGCGTGGACCACGGGCGCCAGCTGGAAGCACCCGCTCGGGCCGGGGAGCGGCATCGAGAAGCTCATGGACCATCCGGTGGTGCTCGTCTCCTGGGATGACGCGGTGGCGTACTGCCGCTGGGCCGGCAAGCGGCTGCCCACGGAGGCGGAGTGGGAGTTCGCCGCCCGCGGCGGGCTGGAGGGGAAGCAGAACACCTGGGGCGACGAGCCCGTGGGGCCCTCTCGCTGCAACACCTTCCAGGGCCACTTCCCGGATCGCAACACGGCGGAGGACGGCTTCGAACGCACCGCGCCGGTGCGGAGCTTCCCCCCGAACGGCTACGGCCTCTACGACATGGCGGGGAACGTCTGGGAGTGGTGCTCGGATCTCTATCGCGTGGACGAGTACGCCCGCAGGGTCCGGGCCGCGGGACCCGACGGCGTGATCGTGGATCCCAAGGGGCCGGATCAGGCCCTCGATCCGCGCAACCCCGACGCACCGGTGAGTCGCGTCCACCGGGGCGGTTCGTTCCTCTGCAACGACTCGTACTGCTCCAGCTACCGCGCCGCGGCCCGCATGGGTTGCACGCCGGACACCGGGCTCTCGCACGTGGGCTTCCGCTGCGTGGCGGATGCGCCGCCGCCGGCGTCCGCGCCCTGACGCCATGGCCGGCGCCGCGAACGAAGCCTCCAGGATCCACGAGCTCCGGGAGCTGCTCGACCGCGCGAACGTGGCCTACTACGCGGAGAACCGGCCCTTCATGGCGGACTCCGAGTTCGACGCCCTCCTCGCGGAGCTCGCGGCGCTGGAGGCGACGCATCCGGAACTCCACGACCCCGCGAGCCCCACGCAGCGCATCGGCGGCGCCCCGGTGGAAGGCTTCGAGCAGGCCGCCCACGGCGTCCCGATGCAGTCGGTGGACAACACCTACTCGCAGGAGGACTTCAAGGCCTGGTACCTGCGCTGCCAGGAGTCGCTGGGACGGCCGCCGGTGGTCACCTGCGACCCGAAGATCGACGGCGTCGCCATCAGCCTGCGCTGGGAGGCGGGCGTGCTGGCCTCAGCGGTCACGCGCGGAGACGGCCAGCGCGGGGACGTGGTCACCAACAACGTCCGCGCCATCCGGAGCGTGCCGCTGCGGCTGCGGGCGCCGAAGGGAGTGGAGCTCCCCGCGGTGCTGGAGGTGCGCGGCGAGATCTACATGCCCACGCCCGAGTTCGAGCGCATCAACCGGGCGCGGGAGGCGGAGGGGGAGGCCCTCTTCGCCAACGCCCGCAACTCCACCGCGGGCACCCTCAAGAACCTGGATCCCGCGTTCGTGCGTTCGCGCGGGCTCCGCTTCACCGCCCACGGCGCGGGGGACCGGCGCGGGCTCCCGGAATCCATCGCCGGGTACTGGGACTTCCTCCAGTTCGTGCGGACGCTGGGTGTGCCGGTCTCCCCGCTCACGCGCCGCTGCAGCTCGCTGGAGGACGCGCTCTCGCTCATCGACTCCTTCCGCGAGCAGCGGGGGTCGCTCGACTACGGCGTGGACGGCCTGGTGGCCAAGGTGGACGCCTTCGCGGACCAGGAGGCGCTCGGAAGCACCGCCAAGGCGCCGCGCTGGGCCGTGGCCTTCAAGTACCCGGCGGAGCGGCGGCCCACCACGCTGGAGCGCGTGGACTGGCAGGTGGGGAAGGGCGGCACGCTGACACCGCGGGCCACGATGGCTCCGGTGGTGGTGGCGGGGACCACCGTCCGGCACGCCACGCTGCACAACATCGAGGAGATCCGCCGCAAGGACCTGCACCTCGGCGACACCGTGGTGGTGGAGAAGGCGGGGGAGATCATCCCGCAGGTGGTGGAGGTGGTGCGCGAACGCCGCCCTCCCGGCGCCGAGCCGGTGGCCGTGCCCACGCGCTGCCCCTCCTGCGGCGGCGACGTGGAGCAGGAGGGCCCAAAACTCTTCTGCACCAACCCCGCCTGCCCGGCCCAGCTGCGGGAGAAGCTCAAGTGGTTCGCTGGCCGCGACCAGATGGACATCGAGGGTTGCGGCGAGAAGCTGATCGACCAGCTGGTGGACGCCGGGCTGGTCTCCTCGTTCGCGGATCTCTTCACGCTGGACGCCGGGAGGCTCGCGGAGCTGCGCAGCCAGAGCGAGCAGCGCGGCAAGGTGGTGGAACGCCGCCTGGGCGAGAAGACCGCCGCTGCGGTGGTGGCCGCCGCGGAGGAGGCCCGCGGCCGCGGGCTCACGCGCGTGCTCGCCGGCCTGGGCATCCGCCACGTGGGCGCGAGCGCGGCGCGAACGCTGGCCCGCCGCTTCCGCTCCGCGGAGGAGCTCCTCGCCGCCACGGAGGCGGATCTCGCGGCCCTCGAAGACTTCGGGGAGATCACCGCCCGCAGCGTGGCCCACTGGCTGGCGTCCGCGCAGGCACGGCGGATCTTCGCGTCGCTGGCGGAGGCCGGCGTGGACCTCACCAGCCACGAGCCCGCGCCCGCCGCCGCGGACGCGCCGCTCGCGGGCAGGACGGTGGTCCTCACCGGCACGTTGGCCGCCATGGAGCGCTCCGCCGCGGCGGAGATCCTGGAGCGGCTGGGCGCCAAGGTGGTCGGCAGCGTTTCGCGCAAGACCACGCTGGTGGTGGCCGGGAGCGATGCCGGCAGCAAGCTGACCAAGGCCCGGGAGCTGGGGATCGAGGTGTGGGAGGAGCCGGAGCTCCTGGAGTTCCTGCAGCGTCACGGCGCCGGCTGAGCGGCGGCCGCGCCGTGCCTCGCTTCGCGCCGGGGCGCAGCGGCCAGCCCCTTCGTCACGGGTCCGCGTGGAGGGCGCCCTCGGGCGGCGCCGCTGCGGTCCGCACCGGTCCGCGACGGAGTCGTTCGACCGCGGCGGCCGGAAGCGGGGCCCGCACCTCGCTCCCCGGCGGCGCCTCCGGGGTCACGCCGACCAGCCACGCCTCCCGGCCCTGCGGCGACTCCACCACCACGGCCACCAGGAGCCGCGCTGCCTGCGTGGCGCCGAGAGGCGGATCGCACCACGCCATCGCCTCGTCCGGGAGCGGCCCCCACGCCTCGCGAACCGCACCCGCCGGCGCGAGCGCGACGCTCCGCGACTCCCCGCGTCCGTCCCGCCGCATGAGCGCCCACTCCACGGGACCGGCGTCCGAGGCGCTCCCCGTGACCCGCCAGTTCCACGCCGCGCCGCCCCAACTCCACGAGGGCAGGTTCACCCGCTGCGGCGCCGGGAAGAGCGTCCCGCCGAGGACCCACGCGAGGAGCGCCGCCATCACCACGAAGACCGCGCTCCGCAGGAGAAGGCTTCTGATGCCGAGCGCCAGCTGACCCATGGGACGGCGAGTCTAGGTTGGGCGCCTCTAGTGGGCGATCCATCCGAGCGCGAGTGCCCACGCGAAGGCCGCCGCCACCAGGAGCCGCCACCAGCCGAAGACGTCCAGGGAGTGCCGTCCCAGCCAGCCGACCAGCCAGCGGACCGCGAGCGCCGCGGTGACCGTGGCGGCCGCCAGGCCCACTAGGAGCGGCCCCCAACCGCCGATCAGCTCCACGAACCGGTGCAGACCCTCCATGCCGCCCGGGACGAGCACCGTCCCGTCCGGAGCCTTCTGGCCGCGGAGGACCTTGGCGATCTGCCAGGCGCTGGCCGCGGCCAGGGTGGGCAACCCGAGGAGAAAGCTGTACTCCGCGGCCTTGCGGGGCGGCAGTCCCACGCCGAGCGCCGCCAGGATGGTCACCATGCTGCGGCTCGTGCCTGGCCAGAGCGCGAGCGTCTGCGCGAGCCCGATCACCAGGGCCCGCCACACCGGAAGCGAGGCGAGCGGGTCCGGGCCGCTGGCCCGCTCCGCGGTCGCCGTGCCGCGGCGACGTTGCCACGGTCCCAGGGCAAGGAGCAGCAGACCACCCGCCATCAGGGCCACGATCACGGGCACCGGATGGAAGAGGTGGCGCTTGATCAGCGGCTCCAGCGTCAGGCCGACCACCGCGGCGGGGATGAAACTCACCACCAGGTTCCGCAGGAGCCGCAGGCCATCCGCGCTCCGTTCGGTGCGGGACCCCGGCCGCACCAGGCTGAGGAGCCCCGCGGCCATCTGCATCAGCCGCGGCCAGTAGAGGCCCGCCACCGCCAGGATCGCGCCGCCCTGGATCGCGATCTCGAAGCGGTCGAGCGCCTCCTTCACGGCGCCCATCGCCGCGGCGCTGGTCTCGCCGTCCTCCGGCCGCCCCAGCCCAAGCAGGGCGCCCGTGAGGATGAGGTGGCCGGTGGAGCTGACGGGGAGGTACTCCGTCACTCCCTCCACCACGCCCAGGATGAGTGCGTCGAGGATGGTCAACGCCCGGCCGCCTCGTCACGGAGCCAGGGGATCCATGCCCGCACCGCGGCGCCTGCGGCCGCCATCGGAGAGGCGTCGTCGGCGCGGCGGGAGGCCTCGAGCGCCTGCATGCCACCGGCCGCCTCGTCCATGAAGCGCCGCGCGAACGCGCCGCTCCGCACCTGCGCGAGCAGCGCCTCCATCGATGCCCGCAGCGCGGGCGAGTCCAACTCGCGCCGCGCCGTCATGGCTCCGAAGTCCGCCGTGGTGGAGACGCGCCGTCGCATGCCTTCTGGGCCGTGAAGGTACACGAGGTCCGCGACCTGCTTCACCTCGTGGCAGCACTCCATGTACGCCACCTCCGGCGGATATCCCGCATCCACCAGCAGCTGGAACGCCATCTCCATGAGGAGCGACATGCCCCCGCAGAGCACCGCCTGCTCCCCGAAGAGATCCGTCTCCGTCTCGATGGCCACGGTGGTCTCCACGATCGCCGCGCGACAGCTGCCGATTCCCGCGGCCCACGCGAGTCCGACGGCCCGGGTTCGCGCGGGGTCTGCGCCGCCCTGGTGCACCGCGAAGAGCGCGGGAATCCCCTGGCCGGCCTCGAAGCGCCGGCGCAGCGTGTCGCCGGGACCCTTGGGCGCCACCAGGACAACGCCGTGAGAGGCGGGCGGAGCAAGAAGGCCGTTGATGAGCGAGAAGCCGTGCATGACGCCCACCACGGCATCGGCCTGGAGGACCGGCGCAACCTCCTGCCAAGCAATGGCATGCATGGGGTCAGGGAGGCCCAGGATCACCAGCCGGCTGCACGCCGCCGCGCCGCTCAGACTCTCCGTGCGGAATCCGAGGGACCTGGCCCGCTCCAGGCTGCGCCCGGGCCGGCCGCCCACCACCACCTCCACACCGGAATCCCGGAGGTTCAGCGCGTGGGCTGCGCCCTGGTTTCCAAAGCCCAGCACCGCCACGGGTTGTGCCTGAATGGGGGCGATCGGCGCCTCCGCCGGAGAGCGCAACACTCTCAGGACGGGGGATGGGGCGGTCGCATCTCTTGAGGTCTTCGCCATGCGGCGCGGCAGGATACGGCGAAGCCGGTTCGTAGCGGTGATTCCTTTGAGTTCCTGGAGGGTCCGCGTTTGAATTCGTCCTGAAACGCGCCACACTGGCACCTAGGAATCGCCAGGGGGGTGCAGGTACGTGAAGTTCCTGGCGGAAGGCACCGATATCGGAGAAAGGACTTCTCCAATGAGCCACCAGGAACCTGGCTTCGTATCGAACGGTCAGAGGACCTTCATGAACCTGCGCAAAGCCAACAGAATGGCAGTTCCGCCCATGTACAGCACGCTTGCCGTGCAGGCGAAGCCGTTCCGTGGCGCCCGCGAAGGTCATGTCTACGACCTCTCCGAGTCAGGACTCCGATTCGAGATCGATGATCCGCTGCCCGTGGGCACGGATCTGGCGCTCGAGTTCGCCGTGCCTGCGGCCGGCGTGATCCGAGCCAACGCCAGGATCGTGCGGGTCTACGACGAGGCGGACGATCCCGGCCCGCGGCGCATGGGCGCCCGGTTCACCGGCTTCTCCACCCCGGAGGACGAGGCCCGTCTCGAAGGCCTGCTGGACTCCTTCAGGGCCGTTCGAGCCGCCTGATCGCGGCCCGCGGATCCCCGCCGGCGTCCGCAACCCTCGCCGCCAGCTCCACACCCACCACGGATGGACACGGACGTTCTACGCAGCGCCGAAGCGCTTCTGGGGCACGCATTCGCCCACCCGGCGCTCCTGGAGCAGGCGCTCACGCACGCCAGCCTCGCGGACGCGCGCCTGGCCAGCAACGAGCGTCTCGAGTTCCTCGGGGACGCGGTGCTGGGGCTCATCATCTGCGAGTACCTCTTCCGCACCCATCCCACGCTTCTGGAGGGTGAGCTCACCAAGATCAAGAGCCAGGTGGTCAGCCGCCGCTCCTGCGCGGAGGTGGCGGTGGAGCTCGGGCTGGACCGGCTGCTGCTCCTCGGGAAGGGAATGGGAGGACGGGCGCCGCTTCCGGAATCCGTGGCGGCCGCCGTCTTCGAATCCGCCGTCGCGGCGCTCTACCTGGACGCGGGATGGGACGCGGCGAAGTCGTTCGTGCTGCAGCACATGACGCCGCGCGCGGAGCAGGCGGCGCGGCTCGGTCATCAGCAGAACTTCAAGAGCGTGCTGCAGCAGAGCCTGCTCCAGCTCGGGCGCCCGGCGCCCAGCTACCTGGTCCTGGACGAGAAGGGACCGGACCACGCCAAGTGCTTCGAGATCTGCGCCCAGAGCGGAGAGGACCGCTTCCCGCCGCGCTGGGGGCCTTCGAAGAAGGACGCGGAGCAGCAGGCGGCGCTGGAGGCCCTGCGGGTCCTGGGAATCGTGGCGGAGAACGAGGCCGGCGAGATGGTGGTGAGCTGGCCGCGCAAGGCGGACGCCTGAGTTCTCACGCGAGCCACGCCGCCTCCACGGCCCGCAGCGCCGCGGGCGGGTCGAGCGAATCCGTGTCGACGCACACCTGCGCGAGCGCCCGGTAGAGCGGCAGTCGCGCCGCGGCCACCGCCTCCACCTCCTCCGCAGGGCCCGCGCCGGTCAGGGAGGGGCGGCCGTCGCCATCCGCGCGGATGCGTGCTGCCAGCGTGGCGGGGGTGGCGTCCAGGAGGAGCAGCCGCAGCCGGCCCGCAGCGGCGTCCGTCTGCAGTCTGGAGGCGACGCCGGGTGCAGTGGGGGTCCCGCCGCCAAGAGCGATCACCGCGGGGCCGTGCATGGCGTCGTCGCGCCGCGCGTCCGCGCGGGCTGCGAGGAGGTCCGCGAGCGTCTCCGCCTCCAGGTCGCGGAAGCGAGCCTCTCCGAGGTGACGGAACGCGTCCGCGACGGAGGCGCAGCCACTCCGCTCGGTCACGAGTTGATCCAGATCGAAGAAGGGGGCGCCGGCCAGGTCCGCGGCGGCGCGGCCCAGCGTCGACTTCCCGCTGGCGCGGAGTCCGAGGAGCACGAGGTCCGGCCGCCTCGCCGGCTCGCAGGTGCTCACGGTGGGAGTGCCTACCGAACGCGAATCTTGCGGCCCAGGCGGCGCTTGCGGTTGAGGATCGCGCGTCCCTTGCGGGTGCTCATCCTGGCCCGGAAGCCGACGGCACGCACCTTCTTGATGCGGCTGACCTTGTGTGGGTAGTGCATGGCGGGGCGGCCATGCTACCGCAGGTCCGGCCTCCCGGCAAGAGCAGAGGAGGCTGGCGCCGCCGGGACGGAGGCCGCCCTCCACAGGCTCTCCGGGGGTCCCCCGGAATCCCCCCCCGGAAGCCCCCCTGGGCCCCTCGACTCCCGGTCGGCCGCGGGCTACTCCGGCTCGTGCCGGACCACCCGGCCCTCCACGATGAAGATCACGTCCTCCGCGATGTTCGTCGTGATATCGGCCATGCGTTCGAACCGCTGGGCGATGGTGAGGGCGTCGATGGCCGCTCCGGTGGCGGTCACCTGGCGCGGGATCTGGTCCCGGCCCCAGAGGAGCACCTCCTTGTAGAGGTCGTCCGCCCGCTTGTCCGCCCGGCGCACCTGCCGGCAGAGGGCCGCGTCCTGGTTGGCCAGCGCGGCCAGCGCGTCGCTCAGCATGGTCCTGGTGGCGAACGCCAGTTCCGTCATCGCGGCCGGGAGCTCCACGTGCTCCACAGCGGCCAGCTTGATGAGCTTCTTGGCCACGCCGCGGGCGAGATCCGCGATCCGCTCCAACTCCCCGGAGATGCGGATCACCGCGAGGATGAGCCGGAGGTCCCCGGCCACGGGCTGGGCCAGGGCGAGGAGACGCATGCAGGCGTTCTCCAGCTCCACTTCCATCGCGTCCACCTCCTGGTCGCTGGCGCGGACGCTCTCCGCCAGGGTGAGGTCGTTGTCGATCATCGCCTCGATGACCCGCGTGACGCGCTGCTCCACCATCGCCCCCATGCTGAGGAGGTTGCGACGGAGCTCGACCAGTTCCGAGTGGAGATCGACTGCCATGATGCGTCCTTGCGGTCAGCCGAAGCGCCCGGTGACGTAGTCCTCGGTTCGCTTGCTGGCGGGGTTGGTGAAGAGCTGATCGGTGGGGCCGGTCTCGACCAGGCGCCCCTCGAAGAAGAAGCCCGTGATATCCGACACCCGCGCGGCCTGCTGCATGTTGTGGGTGACGATCACGATGGAGTACTGGGAGCGGAGCTCGCGGATGAGCTCCTCGATGCTGGCGGTGCTGCGCGGGTCCAGGGCCGAGCAGGGCTCGTCCATGAGCAGGATCTCTGGGCCCACCGCGAGGGCCCGGGCGATGCAGAGCCGCTGCTGCTGGCCGCCGGAGAGGCCCAGCGCGGAGTGCTTCAGGCGGTCCTTCACCTCCTCCCACAGGGCGGAGGCCCGCAGCGCCTGCTCCACCAGGTGGTCCAGATCGCTGCGGGACATCTTGCGATGGAGCCGGGGTCCGAACGCGACGTTGTCGTAGATGCTCTTGGGGAAGGGGTTGGGCTTCTGGAACACCATGCCCACCCGCCGCCGCAGCTCCACCACGTCCACGCCGCGATCCAGCAGGTCCGTGCCATGGAGGCGCATGTGGCCGGTGGCGCGGGCGCTGGGGATGGTGTCGTTCATCCGGTTGATCCAGCGGAGGAAGGTGCTCTTCCCGCAGCCGGAGGGCCCGATGAGCGCGGTCACGCGGCGCTCCGGGATGTCCATGGTGATGCCGTGCAGGGCCTGGAAGGCGCCGTACCAGCTGGAGAAGTCCCGGGTCTCCACCGCCGTGGGGGCGGGCGCCGACGCGGCCTGCTGGGCGGCGCCGCCGGCGCGGCCCTCTGGCGGCGCCGGACGGGGCGGCAACGGTTCGGTCATGCGGTCGCTCCGGGTGGCATCGCCGCGGGGCGCGGCGGGGCGGGGCGGAAGGGGAGGGGCGCCGTCCGGACTCATGCGAGGGACCTCTGGAGCTTCTGGCGGATGAGCACGGCGATGGCGTTGAAGGAGAGCAGCACCACCAGGAGCACCACGATGGCGCTGGCCGCGAGATCCCGGAAGTCCTCCTTGGGATCCGCGGCCCACTTGTAGATCTGGAAGGGCAGCACCGTGAACTCGCTCATGAGGTTCTCCGGCACGCTGCGGATGAAGAGCGGCACGCCCAGCACCAGGAGGGGCGCCGCCTCGCCGATGGCCCGGCTCACCGCGAGGATGGAGCCGGTCATGATCATGGGCACGCTCGCGGGGAGCGTGATCTTCCACACCGTCTGCCAGCGGGTGGCGCCCATGGCCAGGGCGCCCTGCCGCAGGGAGTTGGGGACCGCCCGCAGCGCCTCCTGCGAACTCACGATGATGATGGGCAGGATGACCAGCATCAGAGTGAGGGCGCCGGCCAGGACGCTCTGCCCCAGCGGCAGATGCACGCTGAAGAAGGAGTCCGGAGAGCCGATCTGGACCCCGCCGTCCGGGCCGCGTCCGCCCAGAAGGCCGAACATGCGCACGAACGCGGTGAGGCCGATGATGCCGTAGACGATGCTGGGCACGCCGGAGAGGTTCGAGATGTTGAGGCGGATGAAGCGGGTGAAGCGGCCGTTCCCGGCGAACTCCTCCAGGTACACCGCGGTGGCCACGCCGACGGGGAGAGCCAGCAGGGCGCTGGTGGCGCAGACCCAGATGCTGCCCATGAGGGGTGCGTGGATGCCGCTCTTGGCGGCGAAGCGGGAGCTGAACTCCGTGAAGAATTCCCACCGGCACAAGACGAGGAAGCCCAGCAGTCCGCCCGCCGCGAGCAGCGCCAGGAGCACGTTCAGCACGCGGCGCGGGCGGGCGGGGATCGGGGCCAGGAGGACCGTGCAGAGGAGCACCGCCAGGGCGGCGGCCCAGCCTGCGGCGGTGTTGGCCAGGCTGTTCTCCCACGGACCCGGCACGTGTACGGCCTGGTTGAAGGCGGCCATGCGCTCCGGGTTCACGAGCCATCGGGCGCCGGAGGCGGTGACCGCCACCAGGAGCACCGCGAGGATGGCCACGGCGAGCGTGGTGAGCACCAGGCAGAAGGCCAGGAACCCGCGGTCGAACGCCGCCCGCCGCTGATGCGAGATGGGCGTCGAGGCGTCCAGGATCTGGGATGCCGTCCGGGTCATTCGTACGCCTCGCGGAAGCGGCGCAGCACGTACGCGCCGGTGAGGGTGAGGCCCAGCGTCATCACGAAGAGGACCGAGGCCACCGCGTAGCTCGACTGGTACTCCACGCTGAACGCCGCCGCGTCACCCAGGAAGATCTGGACCATGTACGCCGTGATGGTCTGCACCTGCTCCGCGGGGTCCAGCGTCATCTGGGCCAGGCCGCCCGCGGCCAGGGCCACGATCATCGTCTCGCCGACGGCCCGGGAGAGGGCCAGCAGGAATGCCGCGGTGATGCCGGAGAGGGCCGCCGGCGCCACCACCTTCACGCTGACGTCGAAGCGGGTGGAGCCGAGTCCGTACGCCGCCTCCCGCAGGGAACGCGGCACCGCGCGGAGGGCGTCCTCCGAGAGCGAGCAGACGATCGGCAGGATCATGATGCCCACGGCCAGGCCGGCGCCGGTGGCGTTGAAGTTGCCGAACACCTCCAGCGGCTCGCCGCGCAGGAGGCCGGTGATGAAGCGGGACGGCGCCTGCAGGCCGTAGGGCGTGATCACCGTGAGAGCGAAGAAGCCGTAGACCACCGTGGGGATGCCGGCCAGCACCTCCAGCACGGGCTTCAGCACGGCGCGGAGTCGGCTGGAGGCGTATTCGCTGAGGAAGATGGCGGTCACGAGACCCACCGGGAGGGCGAAGATGGCCGCCACCAGCGTCACGAGGACGGTGCCGAAGACGAGCGGCCAGATGCCGAAGTGACGCTCCGCGCCCAGGAGCGGCTCCCAGCGGGTGCCGAAGAGGAAGTCCAGCGGACTCACGTGCTGCGGCACGGAGATGGTGATGCCGGGCTCCAGGGACTCCGGCGGCCAGTGGCCCTCGTTCATGCGGGCCAGCGCCTCGGCCCCCCAGCGGGATTCGAGCCCCGCGACGGTGTCCCCGGCCTGCACCACCAGCGGCCCGGGATAGGTGACGGCGAAGAACTTGGCCGTCTCCACGACCAGCACCGCGATGATGGCGAAGGTGGTCACCACCGAGAAGGTGGCGGAGCAGACCAGGGAGACGCGGATGATCCGCTCCCTGATCACCCGGGCCACGCGGCTGCGAGGCCGGCCGCGCATGGCGGCTTCGGCGGCTGCGGCTGCGGCGGCTCTGGCGGCCACGAGGCTCATGGTGGCTCCGGGAAGAACCGGGCGGCGGCGCCCATGCGCCGCCGCCCGGGATGGTACCTGAGGGCCGGCAGAGGGATCGGGCCCGTGAAGGCCCGCGACGTCACTTGTAGATGGTGCCCAGCGATCCGGTCACGGCGCCGCCCTTGGCATCCATGAACTGGGTGCCGGTGCGGCGGTTCTTCCAGTTGGTGCGCGTGGTCCCGATGATCGAGTCCGGGAGCGCCACGTAGCCGACGTCCTCCACCACCTTGTGGACGTTGCCCAGGTAGAAGTCGACGAAGGCCGCCACTTCCGGCCGGTCCGCCGCCTTGCGGTTCACGTAGATGAAGAGCGGCCGGCTGAACGGGGCGTAGCTGCCGTCCATGATGGTGTCGTGCGACGGCATCACCGCCTTGCCGGCGGGGCTGACCACGGGAACCGCCTTCACCTTGTCCTTGTTCTCGAAGTAGTACGCGCAGCCGAAGTAGCCGATGGCGTTCGAGTCACCGGCGACGCCGGTCACGAGGACGTTGTCGTCCTCGCTGACGGTCATGTCCGAGCGGATCTTGCCGTCCTTGCCCACGGTGGCCTCGCGGAAGTAGTCGAACGTGCCGCTGTCCGTCCCGGGGGAGAAGATCTTGATGGGCTTGTCCGGCCAGGCGGAGTTGACGTCCTTCCAGCTCTTGGCGCCGCCGGCGGCGGAGTAGATCTTCTTCAGCTGGTCCACGGTGAGCTGGTCGACCCAGGTGTTGGCCTTGTTGACCACGATCGTGAGGCCGTCGTACGCGATCGGGAGCTCGATGTACTCCACCTTGGAGGTGGCAGCCTGATCAGCCTCCGACTTCTTGATGGGGCGGCTGGCGTCGGAGATGTCGATCTCGCCCACGCAGAAGCGCTTGAAGCCGCCGCCCGTGCCGGACATGCCGACCGTGACGTTGACGGTGGGCGCCGCCTTGGCGAACTCCTCCGCCACCGCCTCGGTGATGGGATACACGGTGGAGGAGCCGTCCACGCGGATGGCGGACTTGGGGAGGCTCTTCAGGTCCGTCCCCTGCGGGCCGGCGGCGGACATGCCGAGGGCGACCAGGGTGCCGGCGGCGACGGCCACGGCGGACCGGCGGATCTGACGCGTGACGCGGTGGTTCATGGGTCGTTCCTTGCGGGATCGTTGGGGGGGCCGGGTCGCTCCCGGCCAGGATGCGGACTCTCGCCGGGTTGCGCTAAGAACGTGTGAAGCGAGGGTGCGTTTGCGGGCAAGTCCGGGGGCAGGTGGATGCGGAAGACGCTGCCGGAGCCCAGCCGGCTCTCCACGTCCACCCGGCCGCCGTGGACCGCCGCGATGTGCTTGACGATCGCGAGCCCGAGGCCGGTGCCGCCGGAGTCGCGGGAGCGGGAGCGGTCCACGCGGTAGAAGCGTTCGAAGAGGCGCGGGAGGTGCTTCTCGGGGATGCCCGCTCCCTCATCGCGCACGGAGAGCACGGTCTCCGCGGGATGGACGGCCCCCTCGATCCAGACCGCGCCGCCGGCGGGGCTCCATTGGATGGCGTTCGCCACCAGGTTGGCCAGGGCCTGGGTGAGGAGCGAGCGGCTTCCCGTGCAGGCGAGGTCCGGCGGGACCGCCACCAGGAGCCGCACGCCGCGGGCCTCCGCGACGCGGCCCAGATCCTCCAGCACGCTGGCGGCGAGATCCGAGAGGCGCACGCGCTCCAGCTCCAGTCCGAGGCGCGCCTGCGGCTGCTCCAGCGATGCGAGCGCCAGCAGGTCCTCCACCAGCTGCCCCAGCCTCCGGGCGTTGGCGGCGATGATCGAGAGGAAGCGGCGCGTGCGCTCCGGCTCCTCCGCGCCCACCTCGAGGAGCGTTTCGGCGTAGCCCTTGATGTTGGTGATGGGCGTCCGGAGTTCGTGGCTCACGTTGGCGGCGAAGTCCGAGCGCATGGATTCCAGGCGCCGCTCCGCGGTCACGTCGTCGAGCGTCACCAGGATGCCGGCGGTGGCCCCCGACGCATCCAGGAGCGGTTCCGCGGCCGCGTGCAGGATGCCGGCGCCCGCGCCATCGATGCGGAACTCCTGCTGGGCGGCGCCGCCGCGTTCGAGCGCCGCGCCCACGAAGCGGTGGAGCTCCGGGATGCGGACCACCTCCTGGAGCAGCCGCCCGCGGACGGCGCCGCCGCCGACCCCCAGCACCCGCTCCGCGGCGGCGTTGACGGAGAGGACGCGCTGCTGGCGGTCCAGGGCCATCACGCCGGTGGTCATGGACTGGAAGACCAGCTGCTGCGAAGCGCCCTGCGCCTCCAGCGAACGGATGCGGGACCAGAGTCCGCTCGCGAGGCGTCCCACCGCCACCTCCGCCGACGCCACGCGTGGATCCGGGGAGCCGCCGCCGGCCGCCGTGGGGTCGTGCAGGAGCTGGGCCGCCTGGGCTTCCAGGCGAGCGAGATCGCGCCGCATGCGGCGCCGCGCCAGCAGGACCCCCAGCACGAAGCCGCCGGCGCCGACGGCGGCCACCGCCGCCGTCGCGGAGGCGGGCCATGCGGCGATCATGGAGGAAGCGCTGCCGGTATCGCTCATTCAGCCGGGGCCTCGACGCCCTCGGCGAAACGATACCCGACGCCGCGGACCGTCTCGATGCACTCCCCGAGCGGTCCGAGCTTCCGGCGCAGCGCCGTCACGTGGACGTCCACCGTTCGGCTGGAGAGGACGGTGTTGCGGCCATGCACGGCGGCGATGATCTGATCACGCGTGCGCACGAATCCCGGCCGCTGCGCCAGGTACTGCAGCAGCAGGAACTCCGTGAGCGTGAGGTCGATGGTGCGCCCCCGGCAGGTCACCACGTGGCGGGCGGCGTCGATCACCAGGTCCCCGCCGACCAGCGCCAGCCGCTCGGGCGTGCCGGTCGCGGCCGCGTCCTCCGATCCCGGGCTGCGCCGCAGCAGGGCCCGCACGCGGGCCAGGAGGACGCGCGGACTGAAGGGCTTGGTGACGTAGTCGTCGGCGCCCAGCTCGATCCCGGCCACCACGTCGGACTCCTCGCCCTTCGCCGTGACCATGATGATGGGCGTCTTGCGGGTGGCGTCGTGCTGGCGGAGCCGCCGGCACACCTCCATGCCGCCCAGGTCCGGCAGCATCAGGTCCAGCAGCACCAGGTCCGGCGGGTCGTGGCGGGCCACTTCCAGACCCAGCCGTCCGCTCGGCACCACCTTGGCCGCCAGGCCCTCCCGCTCCAGGTGGAACTGCATCAGCTCCGCGATGGCGGGTTCGTCCTCCACGATCAGGACAAGTGGCTTGGGTCGCACGGGGGCTCCTCTCGACAGCGTAGGGTGGAGGCGGCAGGGAACCCGCGCCGAGTCAAGATTCCGTTCAGAGTGCGCTCTGGTGCGGTCCGATCCAGAGGCCCGCGGGAGGCGCGTCCGCGGAGGCGCCCGTGACGGCCGGCAGCCCCATGGCGTGCCCATCCCCGGCCATGGCCCCCAGGACGGCCATCGCGGCCGCTTCGCGCATCTCGATCGGGAGACCCAGGGACTCCGAGTCCGAAACGGGGACGGCCAGGCCGCGCTCGAGGGCGGCTCGGAGGGCCTGGTTGCGGGCCCCGCCGCCGGCGACCACGGCGCTCGCCGCGTGCGGCGCCAGCCGGCGGCAGCCCGCGGCGATGGCGGCTCCCACCCCCGCGCAGATCCCCGCCAGGAGGCGACGCCGCTGCAGGTCGTCCGCCGCGGCGGAGGCGTGCCGGTCGAGCCAGCTCCATGCTTCGTCGCCGGTGCCCAGGCTGCGCCCCTCCAGGCCCTGGGCGCCCAGGAGCGCCGCAAGCGAATCCGCCACCTCTGGATCCGGCGCCGCGCTGCGGGCCGCGCGCCCATCCTCATCGAACGGCACGCCGAGGAGGCGCGACGCGGCCCGGTCCAGGAGCTGGTTGCAGGCGCAGAGATCCGCCCCGCGAATGCCCTCCGTGCCGCGCGGATCCGTGGCCGCCGGCAGGGCGGTGGCGTTGCAGAAGCCGCCGAGGTTGATGACCACGCGCGGCCGCTCGTCCCGCAGGAGCACCCAGTCCGCGAGCGGCGTGATCGGAGCGCCCTGCCCGCCCGCCACCAGGTCCGCCTGGCGCAGGTCCGAGACCACTCGGCAGCGCAGCGCCCGCGCCACCGGGAAGGGGTTGATGAACTGCCATGAGACGGGTGGCGCGTGAAAGACCGTCTGCCCGTGGAGCGCCGCGAGATGGAGGCGGCGACCCGCGACGAGCTCCGCCGCGTGCCGGGCGTGGAACTCCCCGAACTCCAGCGCCAGCGTGGCGATCTCTCCCGCGGTGACCGCGGCCTGTTCCGCCATCCTTCGCAGGCGGGGCGCGAGTGCGCCCAGCGGCACGCTGCGTCCCTCCAGGAAGCTGGCGGTCATGGCGGGGCCCCGTCCGCGCGCCTCGACGAGCGCCAGGTCCAGGCCGTCCAGGCTGGTGCCGGTCATGGCGCCCAGCAGGAGTCGCGGCGGATCCGCGCCCTGCCGCGGCTCCTCCGGAGGGCCGCGATGCGCGGGGCGATGCGACGCAGGTGCCATGCGCCCATGGTGGCCTGCGGAGGCGAAGGCGGCAACCCGCACCTGCGGCGGGCCGCACCGCTAGACTCGCCCCCGATGATCAAGCGGATCCTCGTCACCGGCGGCGCCGGCTTCCTCGGTTCCCACCTCTGCGACCGCCTCGTGGCCCAGGGACACGACGTGATCTGCCTGGACAACTTCTACACCAGCCAGAAGTCGAACATCGAGCACCTGCTGGATCACACCAACTTCGAGGTGATCCGCCACGACGTGACGGATCCCATCAAGCTGGAGGTGGACGAGATCTTCAACCTGGCCTGTCCCGCCGCGCCGGGCCACTACCAGTACAACCCGATCAAGACCATGAAGACCTCCGTCATGGGGGCCATCAACGTCTTGGGGCTGGCCAAGCGGGTGCGGGCCAAGGTCTTCCACGCCAGCACGAGCGAGGTCTACGGGGATCCGGACGTGCATCCGCAGACGGAGAGCTACCGCGGGAACGTCAACCCCATCGGCCCGCGGGCCTGCTACGACGAGGGAAAGCGGGCGGCGGAGACGCTCATGTTCGACTACCACCGGATGAACCGCGTGAACATCCGGGTGGTGCGGATCTTCAACACGTATGGCCCGCGGATGCACCCGTTCGACGGCCGCGTGGTGAGCAACTTCATCCGGCAGGCGCTGCGGAACGAGCCCATCACGATGTACGGCGACGGCAGCCAGACCCGCAGCTTCTGCTACGTGGACGATCTGATCGACGGCTTCTTGGCGATGATGGCGGGGCCGGATGACTTCATCGGGCCGGTGAACCTGGGGAACCCGGGCGAATTCACCATCCGCGAGCTGGCGGAGAAGGTGGTGAAGCTGAGCGGCAGCAGCACCACGATCGGGAGCGGCCGCCCGCTGCCGCCGGACGATCCACTGCAGCGCCGGCCGGACATCTCCCTGGCGAAGAAGCGCCTGGGATGGGAGCCGAAGATCAACCTCGACGAGGGTCTCAAGAGGACCATCGCGTGGTTCCGCTCGATCGACATGGGCCGCTACCGGCCGCCGACGCCGAACTATTGACGTCGTGAGGCGCGGACGGCGACGCGGGGCTCAGGAGCCGAGGACCTTCGACTTCTGGCAGTCGTATTCCTTCTGCGTGATGGCGCCGCAGTCAAGGGCCTTCTTCAGGTCGATGAGCTGCTGGCCCACCGTGGGCTGGACGGCCTGCGTCTGGCGGGAGCCGCCAACGGCGACGCAGGCGCCCGAGAGCAGGGCGGTGGAGGCGAGCGCGCCGAGAAGCACCCAGCGGACGGTTCCGGGGAGGCGATCGGAAGGTCGCATCATGCCCCGAGCGTACCGGGCGCGCGGTTCGCGATGAACTTCCGGCGGCTTTCCGGCGGGGGCCCGCGGGGGTGGTAGGGTGCTCCGCCGGCATCCGAACGAAATCCGAAAATCCGCCCGAAAATATCCCGAACACGGGTTGACGCCGCCGATGAAGGCGGCGAACCTGACAGACACCGAACAACAGGACCCGGAGGCAGGCAGCCGCAGGGTCGGAGCGGGAGCGCAGGAACGCCCCGCAGGAAGGACTCCATGGTCAGCACGAACGCGAACGGACGCACCACCCCTCCCGCACCCTCCGGCACTGCAGCGCAGTCCCGCGCGGAGCCGCGCCCCACGGCCGCTCCCGTGGGTACAACTCGGCCCGGCAGCGCAGAGCCGGCCGCCCGGCCCGGCGCAGCCCCAGCCCCAGCCCCCAGCACCATGAGCCACCCCCAGCGCACCGTCGAAGCGAAGGACCCCCGGATGGACCCCACCCGCGCAGACTCCAAGCAGGACGCAGCGGCCAAGGCCGCCGCTGCCGCAGCCAGCAAGGGCAAGTGGAAGGCCCTGGAGGCGGCGATGGGGCAGATCGAGAAGACCTACGGCAAGGGCTCGATCATGCGGCTGGACGGGGACCGGATTCCGGAGATCCCCTCCATCGCGACCGGCGCGCTCAGTCTGGATCTGGCACTCGGCGGCCGCGGTCTGCCCAAGGGTCGCGTCATCGAGATCTTCGGGCCGGAGTCGAGCGGAAAGACGACCCTCGCACTCACGGTGATCGCCAACGCCCAGAAGCAGGGCGGTGTGGCGGCCTTCATCGATGCCGAGCACGCCCTGGATCCCTCCTGGGCCAAGCGTCTGGGCGTGAACCTGGATGAGATGCTCGTCTCCCAGCCGGACACCGGCGAGCAGGCGCTTGAGATCTGCGAGATGCTCGTGCGCAGCAACGCCATCGACGTGGTGGTGGTGGACTCCGTCGCAGCCCTCATTCCGCGGGCGGAGATCGAGGGAGAGATGGGGGACAGCCACGTCGGCCTGCAGGCCCGGCTCATGAGCCAGGCGCTGCGGAAGCTCACCGGCGCCATCTCCAAGAGCGAGACGGTGGTGATCTTCATCAACCAGCTCCGCGAGAAGATCGGCGTGATGTTCGGCAGCCCGGAGACCACCACCGGCGGCCGGGCCCTCAAGTTCTACTCCTCCGTCCGCATCGACATCCGCCGCATCGGCGCCATCAAGGACGGGGAGCGGAACGTGGGCAACCGCGTGAAGGCCAAGGTGGTGAAGAACAAGATCGCGCCGCCCTTCCGGGAGGCCGAGTTCGACATCATGTTCGACGAGGGCATCTCCACCGCCGGAGACCTGTTGGATCTGGCCACCGCCGACGGCGTGGTGGACAAGAGCGGGGCCTGGTTCAGCTACGGACAGCTGCGGCTGGGGCAGGGGCGGGAGGCCTCCAAGGCCTTCCTCCGGCAGAACCCGGATCTCATGGCAGAGGTCCGCAAGGCCGTGGTTGCGAAGCGGCTGGCGAACCCGGCCGGCGCGCCCGCCGCGCCTGCGGCCAAGGCCGGCCCCGCGGAAGAGGCGGACGAGGAGTAGCTCGCACCCGGCGCTGCGTCCGGCTCGCCTGCCGGAGGCTCCCGGCCGCCCGACGCGGGCGGTGCGGACGACGAACGACGGAGGGGACCCCTCGGCCACCGCGGTCGAGGGGTTCTTCTTGGATGGGGGCGCGGCGGGGACGCGGCGGGGACGCGGCGGGGTCGCGGTGGGGACGCGGTGGGGACGCGGTGGGGGCGCCGGCGCCGTTCGCAGGCAGTCCGCGCCGCCCGGTTGCCGCGAGGGCGGGAGGGCGTACAATGTGCGACCCCTGCGGATGTGGCGGAACTGGCAGACGCGCAAGATTCAGGTTCTTGTGGGGTAAAACCCGTGGAGGTTCGATTCCTCTCATCCGCATGAGTCAGAGGGGCGGGCCCGGCAGAGCGCCGGGCCCGCCTTCGTTGATGCCCCGCCTCATTCCCTGAGCAGCACCATGCCGTCAGCGGACGAACCCACCACTCCCCTCCGGGCCCTCGAGGATCTGGTGTTCGTGGCCTTCAACGCCCGCGTCTTCGCCGTGGACCGCTTCGACGGCACCGACGTCTGGCGCTGCAAGCTGCCGCAGGGAAGCGGATTCGTGTCGCTCCTGCTGGATGGAGACAGGCTGATCGCCTCCAGCAACGGCTACACGTTCGCGATCGATCCGTGGCGCGGGGCGATCCTCTGGTCCCAGCCCTTCAAGGGCGAGGGCGTGGGGATTCCGTCGCTCGCATCCGTCCGCGGCGCCAGCGCGCCCGCGGGGGCCGCGGCCGCGGCCGCCCAGCAGGCCGCCGCCGCCCACAACGCCGCCGCCACCTCCACCATCCCATGATCTACCTCGACAACAACGCCACCACCCCGCCGCTCCCGGAGGTCATCGCCATCGTGCGCCAGGCCCTGGAGCGCACCTGGGGCAACCCCTCCAGCATCCATCGGATCGGCAGCGAGGCCAAGCGACTGGTGGAGCTGGCCCGGGAGCAGGTGGCCTCCCTGGTGGGATCCTCGCCCGCGAACGTCGTCTTCACCTCCGGCGGCACCGAAGGCGCCAACATGGCGCTCGCCGGCTTCCTGGCCCAGCAGCCGGGCCGGCGGGTGGTGGTGACCAGCCGCATGGAGCACAGCGCGGTGCGCGAGTTCTCGCAGCGCCTGGCCCTGCGCGGCACGGAGGTGCTGTGGCTTCCCAACGATCGCCGCGGCGTGGTGGACGCGGACGCACTGGCGGAGATCCTCTCCCGGCGGGCGGCCGAGATCGCGGTGGTGAGCGTCATGGCCGCCAACAACGAGACCGGCGTCATCCAGCCGTGGGAGCGGATCGGCGCCCTCTGCCGCGAGGCCGGCGTCCGCTACCACTGCGATGCGACGCAGTGGGCGGGACGGATGCCGCTCAGCATGGGGGATGCGCCGGTGGACGCGGTCTCCTTCGCGGCCCACAAGTTCCATGGACCCAAGGGAGCGGGCGCCGTGGTGCTGCGCGCGGGCCAGCGGCTGGAGCCCTTCGTGACCGGCGGCTCCCAGGAGCGTTCGCGCCGCGGCGGCACGGAGAACGTGCCTGCCATTGCCGGGATGGGCGTGGCGTGCGAGATGGCGGCCGCGTGGCTCGCGGATCCGCGCGGGCGCGAGGAGGGCCTGGCCCGGCGGGAGCTCTTCGAATCGCTGCTGCGGGCATCCGCGCCGGAGGCGGTGGTGAACGGCGGGGACGCGGCGCGACTCTGGAACACATCGAACGTGGGCTTTCCCCGCCTGGAGTCGGAAGCGCTGCTGCTCCTGCTCTCGGAGCACGGCGTGGCCGGGAGCGCCGGCTCCGCGTGCGCGTCCGGCTCCCTGGAGCCCTCCCCGATCCTCCGGGCCATGAACATCCCGCCGGACGTGGCCCACGGCTCCGTGCGCTTCAGCCAGAGCCGCTTCACCACCGAGGATGAACTCCGCCGCGCCGCGGAGGTGATCGACCAGTGCGTGCAGCGGCTGCGGAAGAGCTCCGCGGCCCTCGGCGTCGGCTGAGGCCCGGGCGCTCCGGCGGGCCGGATGTCCGGGCCGTCGGATGACCCGGCGTTCAGACGCCCGGCGCCGGAGCGGCGTCCGTCCACGAGCGGTAGACCCGCAGGAGCTCCGCGGTGCTGGAGTCCACGCCCGCAGGCGCGGGGCCGCTTCCCTCCACCGCCGGGGCCAGCTTCGCGGCCAGCACCTTGCCGAGCTCCACGCCCCACTGATCGAAGCTGTTGACGCCCCAGAGCGTCCCCTGCGTGAACACCTTGTGCTCGTAGAGGGCCACCAGTCGCCCCAGCATGGCGGGCGTGAGCCGCTGGCAGAGGATGGTGTTGGTGGGGCGGTTCCCCTCCATCTCCTTGTGCGGCGCGAGCCACGCCGGCACGCCTTCCGCGCGGATCTCCTCCACGGTGCGTCCGAACGCCAGGGCCTGCGTCTGCGCCAGCACGTTCGCGTTCAGGAGGTGGTGGTGCTGACCCACCGCGTGCAGCGGCTGGGCGAAGGCGATGAAGTCGCAGGGCACGATGGAGGTGCCCTGGTGGATCATCTGATAGAACGCGTGCTGCCCGTTGGTGCCGGGCTGGCCCCAGATCACGGGGCAGGTGCTCCAACCGACGCGGCTGCCGTCCAGCGCGGTGTGCTTGCCGTTGCTCTCCATCTCCAGCTGCTGGAGGTAGGCGCTGAAGCGGTCCAGGTACTGGCAGTAGGGGAGCACCGCGACGGTGGCGCAGCCCAGGATGGTGGCGTTCCAGAAGCCCACGAGTCCCAGGAGCGCAGGCAGGTTCTGCGGCCACGGTTCCGTGCGGAAGTGCTCGTCCATCTCGTGGAAGCCACGGAGCATGTCGCGGAAGTGGCGACCGCCCACCGCGAGCATCGTGGAGAGGCCGATGGCGGAGTCCATGGAGTAGCGTCCCCCCACCCAATCCCAGAAGCCGAACATGTTGGCGGGATCGATGCCGAAGGCGCGCACCGCCTGCTCGTTGGTGGAGACGGCCACGAAGTGCCGGGCCACCGCCTTGGGGTCGTTGCCGAGCCCGGCCAGCGACCAGGCCCGCGCGGTGTGGGCGTTGGTCATGGTCTCCAGGGTGGTGAACGTCTTGCTGGAGATGATGAAGAGGGTCTCCGCGGGATCCAATCCGCGCGTCTTCTCGACGAAGTCGTTCGCGTCCACGTTGCTGACGAAGCGGCACTCCAGGGCCTCCGACGCATAGACGCGAAGGGCGTCCCACGCCATCGCGGGGCCGAGGTCGCTGCCGCCGATCCCCACGTTCACCACCGTCCGGATCCGCCTGCCGGTGTGGCCCTTCCAGGCCCCGCTCCGGACGGACTCTGCGAAGGCCTCCATCCGGTCCAGCACCTCATGGACCATCGGCACCACGTCCACGCCGCGGACCTTCACCACGCTTCCGCGCGGCGCCCGCAGGGCCGTGTGCAGCACCGCCCGGTCCTCCGTGACGTTGATGATCTCGCCGCGCATCATCGCCGCCGCGCGGTCCCGCACACCGCAGGCGTCCGCCAGGGCGAAGAGGGCCCGGAGCGTCTCCGCGTCCAGGAGGTTCTTGGAGTAGTCAAGGTGGATCCCCAGGGCCGAGGCGCTGAATCCGCCGCCTCGGGTGGGATCCGCCGCGAAGAGCTGGCGCAGCGTTCGGCGGCGCATGGTCTCCGCGCGGGCCTGGAGCGCCTGGAATTCCGGCCGCTGGGCGAGCGGCGGGAGCGGCGCGGGCGTCCCCTGGGGTGCGGCGGAGTGGCGTGCGGCGGGCGACGGCGTGGTCATGGCGGGAGCCTCCGGGAGCCGAGCGGAGCGACGCGGGCGCCCCGCCGGACCCCGGGGAAGGTAGCAGAGGCGCGGCTATACTCGGCCGTTGCCGGCGGCGGATGGCGCGGCGCGGTTCGCCGTGACGGTCCGCTGCTCCACGGAGAACCTCCCATGAAGCCCACGGCGCTCCTTTCCATCGCGGGTCAGAGCATCTGGCTGGACAACATCTCCCGCCGCCTCCTGGCCACCGGCACGCTGGAGCGCTACATCCACGAGCACTCCGTAGTGGGGCTCACGAGCAACCCGACCATCTTCGAGAAGTCCATCGCCGCCTCCCGGGACTACGACGAGCAGATCGTGGAGCTGGGGCGCCGGAAGCTGGATGAGGAGGCCCTCTTCTTCGAACTGGCGCTGGCGGATCTCACCGCCGCGGCGGACCTCTTCAAGCCCACCTTCGAGCGCAGCGGCGGCGTGGACGGCTGGGTCAGCTTGGAGGTGAGCCCGCGGCTTGCGAACGACACCCGCGCCACCATCGAGCAGGCCGTGAAGCTGCACCAGAAGGCGGCCCGGCCCAACCTGTTCATCAAGGTGCCCGGCACCCGCGAGGGCCTGCCGGCCATCGAGGAGCTCACCTACCGCGGCATCCCCGTGAACGTGACGCTCCTCTTCTCCGCGGATCAGTACCTGGACGCGGCCGATGCGTACCTGCATGGCCTGGAGCGCCGCCAGAAGGAGGGGAAGCCCCTCCGCGTGGAGAGCGTGGCGAGCGTCTTCATCAGCCGGTGGGACCGCAAGACCTCCGAGCGCCTCACGCCCTCCCTCCGCAACCGGATGGGCGTCGCGATGGGCCAGGAGTGCTACCGCGCGTACTGCGACCGCTACGCCACGGACCGCTTCCTGCGCCTGCAGAACAGCGGCGCGCGGCCGCAGCGGCTGCTGTTCGCCAGCACCAGCACCAAGGATCCGCGGCTGCACGACACGTTCTACGTGACGGAGCTGGCGGCGCCCCGCACCGTCAACACCATGCCGGAGGAGACGCTGCTGGCGTTCCAGGATCACGGTCGCGTGGAGGAGCTGCTGCGGCATGACGGCGGAACCAGCCACCGCGTGCTGGCGGACTGCGAGAAGGCCGGCGTGCCGGTGAAGGCCACCGCGGAGGAGCTGCAGGTGGAGGGTCGGGATGCGTTCGTGAAGAGCTGGACGGACCTGATGGAGCAGATCCGCTCCAAGGCCGCCGCCCTGGTGGCCTGATGGAGCAGCCCGGATCCTTCCTGGAGGAGCTCGCCTGGCGCGGGCTGCTGCATCAGACCACCTCCGAATCGCTGCCGGCGTATCTCTCGCAGCCCGGGCGGGTGGCCTACGCGGGCTTCGACCCCACCTCCGACAGTCTCACGATCGGCAACTACGTGCCGATGAAGATCCTGGCCCACTGGCAGCGGGCGGGCCATCGGCCGATCGTGCTGATGGGGGGCGGGACCGGCCTCATCGGTGATCCAAGCGGCAAGAGCGCGGAGCGGAAGCTCCTCACGGAGGAGCAGGTCCGCCACAACGTGGAGCGGCAGCGGCGGATGTTCGACCGCGTGCTGGAGATGAGCGGCCCCCGCGGCGCCGTCATGCTGGACAACGCGGATTGGCTGGGGAAGCTGGGATACCTGGAGGTGCTGCGCGGGATCGGCAAGCACTTCAGCGTGAACCAGATGGTGGCCCGGGACTCCGTGGCCACGCGCCTCCACGGCCGGGACCAGGGGATCAGCTACACCGAGTTCAGCTACATGGTGCTGCAGGCGATGGACTTCGTGCACCTGTGGAGGCACCACGGCTGCACGGTCCAGCTGGGCGGGAGCGACCAGTTCGGGAACATCGTCTCCGGGATCGACCTGATCCGGCGGCTGGAGGGCGGCGAGGCCTACGGCATCACCAACCACCTGGTGACGCGCAGCGACGGCACCAAGATCGGGAAGACGGAGCAGGGCGCCATCTGGCTGAGCGCCGACCGGACCTCCCCCTATCGATTCCATCAGTACTGGATGAACACGCCGGACCAGGACGCGGGGCGGTTCCTGCGCTGGTTCACCTTCCTGCCGCGGGAGCGGATCGAGGAGCTGGAACGATCGCTCGCGTCCGCGCCGGAGAAGCGGGAGGCCCAGCGGGCCCTGGCGGACCACGTGACGGAGCTCTTCCACGGGCCCACAGAGCGGGCCCGCGCGGAGGCGGCCGCCGCGGCGCTCTTCTCCGGGGACGTTCGCTCCCTGGATGCCGGCATGGCCCAGGAGGTGGCGGAGGACCTTCCCGGAAGCGACCTGCCGGAGGCGGCGCTGGCCGGTGACGGCGCCCCGCTCCTGGACCTCCTGCCGGGGACATCACTGGCGGCCAGCAAGCGCGAGGCCCGGGAGTTCCTGGGCGCCGGCGCAGTGAGCGTGAATGGCGTGAAGGCGGCCGCGGACGCCCGGGTGGGGAGCCGCGATCTGCTCCACGGGCGCTGGATCTTCCTCCGCCGCGGCAAGAAGCAGTGGCACGTGCTTCGGCGCGCCGGGTGACCCCGGGCAGGAGCGGCGCGGCGGATGACGCAGGTCAGGAGCGGCGCGCCGGATGACGCAGGTCAGTTGCGGCCGGCGGGGGCGGCGGGCGGCGCGGCGGAGGTTCGAGGCCGTTCCGAGATGCGCAGGCTCACCGGGGGCGCGAGGTCCGTGGAGTTCCCCACCTTGGTCACCGTGACGCCGGGCGGGAGCAGCCAGAGCGACACCGGCCGTGTGAGCGAGCGGCGCGCCAGGTCATCCGCGGAGAGGTGCACCACCGCGGCCACGCGGAAGCGCCCGCTCTCGATCTGCGAGATGGCATCGCCGGGGCCGGTGAGGGTCACGTTGCGGAGGAACTCGTTGCCGGGATCCAGCTGGACCTCGCACGCAGCCAGTTCCGTGGGCGGGCCGGCCACCTGCACCGGCACGGACGTCACGGTGGTGGTGCTGTTCTTGGCCCGCAGCGTGAAGGTGACGGTGACCTCCTCGGGCGTCACCCGCACCTGCCCCTCCTGCGTCTGCAGCGCCTCCGGCAGACGCAGGCGCACGGGGCGCGAATAGCGCCGGCCGGGCTCCAGCGGCCGCACGTCCACCGGCGCCTCCAGCCGCAGGAGCGCGGCCCGCTCCGCGAGCGTCGCGGGCAGCGTGACCGTCGCCTCCGGCGGATCCACCGTGGCTTCACCGCTCACCTGGCCGGAGGGAAAGACCGGCGTGATCTTCATGGCCTGCGTCACCAGCTTGCTGAGGGACACCTCCAGCAGGTCCGGCCGCGTGCTCTCCACGGAGACGTCCGAGCGCGAGAGTTCCGGGAGCGCCGCGATGGCCGCCGCGAGATCCACGGAGAAGGTGCCGGGCGTGGCCGGCACGCCTCCGCGGCCCAGCTTCAGCTCCGCGCCGCCCTCGATGAGGGCCGCCACGCGCTGGAGCGAACCGCGGGATCCCTTGAGCTGCACCGTGACCGGGATGGGCGTGTCCGGCTCCGCGGCCAGCGCCTGGCCTTCGCCGGAGACGATGCGGACCGCGCCGGTGACGGTGGCGCTCTCGCGGGTCTTCTCCGCGGCCCAGGTCCAGATGAGGAGCGAGGCCACCGCGGCGATGGCCCCGGTGGAGATCCGGTTGCCCCAGTCGCTCACCGCGCACCCCCGCGGCCCGCGTCCGCGACCGGCGTCGCATCCGGCTGCGGATCGGCGGGCGGCGGCGGCGCGCTCCGGCCGCGAGCCAGGCGCCGCCACCACGTCGCGTCCGGCGTGGGCACGGAGCGGGCCAGGCGGCGCCGCAGGGAGGTCAGGAAGGTCTCCGCGCGGATCTCCTCGCTCAGGTGGCCGCCCTCCGCGAAGCGGATGGCGCCCGTCTCCTCGCTCACGACCACCACCAGGGCGTCGGTCTCGAGCGTGGCGCCGACCGCCGCGCGGTGGCGCGAGCCCAGGCGCGGGCCGACGCCTCCCTCCGCGAGCGGAAGCTGCACGCTCGCGGCGGCGATCCGGTCGCCCCGCAGCACCACCGCCAGATCGTGGAGCGGGCTGCTCGGCCAGAAGATGGACTCGAGCAGGCGGGCGGAGACGAGGGCGTCGATGGGGACGCCGGATTCGGCGAGGCCGCCCAGCGGCGTGCCGCGTTCGATCACGATCACCGCACCGAAGGAGTTGCGGCTGAGGAACTCCACCGCCTCGTCGACGGCGTCCACGGTGCGGTCGAAGCGGCGCCGGTCCGGGAGGAACATGGCCTTCTGGCCGAGGCGAACCATGCCCTGGCGCAGCTCCGGCTGGAAGACCACGAGGACGAAGATGGCCAGGGCGCCCAGCAGGCCCTCGCTGAGGAAGCGCAGGCGCGCGAACGAATCGCTGAAGAGGCCGACGAAGCGGATGCCCAGGAGGAGCACCGCGACGAAGATGATGAGGCCCTTGAAGACGCCGGCACCGCGCGTCCCCTGGAGGAACCGCAGGGCCAGGTAGACGCCCAGCCAGATGACCCCCATCTCCACCAGCACGGCCAGCGGCTCGTTGCCTCGGAAGAGCTGGAAGAGCCGGTCGTACATGCCTGGGGCGAGTATAGCCCCGCCTCTCGCGTCCACCCGCCGGCGCGGTGCCGCGGCACCCGGCCGCGGATAGCATGCGGGCATGCCGCGCGAAGGTCCCTCGTTCAGCATCGGCCGCTCCACCGGCATCTGCGCCGCATCGGGCGAGACGCTGGCGCCCGGCACCGCCTGCATGGCGGTGCTGGTGGATCGGGGCGACCAGGGACTGGAGCGGCAGGACTTCTCGCTGGCCGCGTGGAACGCGGGGCAGCGGCCCGAGCGGTGGATCTGCTTCTGGAAGACGGTGGTCCAGGCGCCGGACGCCAAGCGAGGCATCCGCCTGGACGACGACGTGCTGGAGGAGGTGCTGGACCGCCTGGAGGGTGATGCCCGGCCGGAGCGGCAGGCCTTCCGCTGGCTGGTGGCGCTCATGCTGCTGCGCCGCCGGCGCCTCCGCCACGATGGCGTGGAGACGGCGGGCGGCGTGGAGTCGTGGCGCTTCCGCCGCCGCGGGGATGCGGAGGGCGCCGCCCCCATCCGGGTGGTGAACCCGCGGCTCTCCGAGGAGGACCTGCGGGCCCTCTCCGAGCAGCTGGGGGACGTGGTGGAAGCCGGGGCGTGATGATGCCCAGGGCGGGTGCAAGCGGAGTGCGCCGGGCGGTGCTTCTCCTGGCCGGCCTGCTGGCGGGCCCGCTGGCCGGCTGCGCGGGCGACGGCGGGGGGGCGCAGGGTTCGGACGCCGCGGGGAGCACAGGCGCGTCGAAGGCCGCGGACGCCACGACGCTCCCCGCCGGTTCCGCGGCGGCCCTCGTGGATGGTCATCGAGCGATGCTCGCGGGGCTGCCCTCCCTCACCGCGAGCGGCGCGCTGGTCATGTCCTGGCAGGACAAGGACGGGAAGCACCGGGAGCAGGTGCAGGTGCGCTTCTACCTGGAGCGGCCGTGCGTGGCGGTGCGGATCCTCTCGCCGGCCGGTCCGCTGGCGTGGCTGGGCACGGACGGGCGCCGCTGGTGGTGGTTCATGCTGGCGGAGAGGCCCACGAGGCTGATCACCGGCGCCGTCGGCACCGATGGACGCGCCGTGCGCGGCCCGCCGATCAGCGCCCCGGAACTCCTCCTCCTCATGGGGCTCGAACCGCTCGGCGCGCCCGCGGAGCCCGCGGTGGCCGAAGCCACCGGCGGACGACGGCGCGTCGAGATCCCGGCAGGCCGCTTCCCGCGACCGATGCGCGCGTGGTTCGACGCCGGCGGCCTGCTGGTGCGGCTGGAGGTGCTCGGTCCGGATGGCGCCGTGATGGCCGCGAGCGATCTCGCCCGGCCGCGGGCGGTGGAGATCCAGGGGGTGGCGCCGGCGCAGTGGCCGCGGATCCCGATGGAGATGCAGGTCTCGCTGCCGGCCGCTGCGGGGCGCGACGAGGCGGCGTGGGCACTCACGTTCGAGCTCCCCACGGGGCTTGACGAACGCACCCGCGGGAAGGTGTTCGACCTGGAAGGCCTCCGCGCCACCTTGACGCCCGGGGTGGTGGATGAGGTGCGCTGACGGTTTCGCCGCGGCGCTCGTGAGGACGGCGCTCCTTTCGGCGCTCCTGCCGCTTCTCCTCTGCGGCGCCGCGGCGCGGGCCGAGGGGCGCCAGGTGGCGGCGCCCGCGTCGAGCGGCGAACACCTCTGGCTGGCGGCGCCCTGGTCCGGCGAGCGGGCGACGCACCGCTGGCAGCTCTGGCATGCGGTCGCGGAGGAGCCCGCCGTGGCCCGGGCCGCGGCGCCGCTCTCGGAGATGCCGGAGGCGATCGCGGCGAGCGGCGATCGCGTGCTGCTCCTCTTTCCGCCGCGCTCCGCCATCCTCCCGCAGCACTACGTCCTCTCCCTGCGCACGCAGCGGAACCCCGCCACGGCGCTCTGGTTCAACGTGCCCGCGGATCGAATGGAGCTGCTGCCGCCGCTGCCGGGCCCGGACGCGGAGACGGAGTCGTTCGCAGCCATTTCCGCCGGGCCGCTGCTCCTGCGGGTCGGGAGCGCAGCGCTCCTGCAGCTGGAGCACGACGCGTGGGTGGCGCATCCGCTTCCCCCGCCGCTCGACTCCGCGACGAAGCGCCGGCTGGAGGTGCAGGGCGATGCGTGGAGCATCCTGGCCACCACCGCGGAGGATGGCGCCTGGGAGCGATGGCGTCCGGCGGACGGCACCTGGACCCGCGTGCCGCTGGGCGTCCCCGGCGCTGCGGAGGTGACGCCGGTCACGGGCGCGGGCCGCTCCCTGGTGGTGGTCGCGGACGGCCACGGCCGGTCGCTCGTGGACCAGGCGGAGCAGCCGCCGCGCACGATCGTGGAATCCCTGCCGCCGGAGGGCACCGTGGTCTGGTTCGGCACGGAGCCGAAGCTGGCGAACGCAGCGCCCGACGGGGTGGTGCTCCAGTCGATCGATCGCGTCTCCGGTGCGATCGGCGGGCCGCAGACGCTCGCGGCGCAGCGTTCGATCGCCGGGATCTGGCTCCATCTCCCGGTCCTGCTGGGCGTCGCGATGGCGGCGCTGGGTGTGGCCTTCGTGGCCCGGGCCCTTCGCGAGGGGCGTCCGCTGGCGCTGCCCCCGGGATGGGTGCCGGCGCCGATCATGCTGCGCGTGGTGGCGCTGGCGATCGATCTGGCCCCGGCCGCTGCACTCTCGCTTTGGCTGTGGGACGTGCGACCGGTGGCGCTCCTCCTGCTGCCTTCGTACACGCCCGATGCGGCGGCGTTCCTTCCCTCCCTCACCGCCATCACGCTCTCGGTGCTCATCTCCGGGACGTGCGAAGCGATCTGGGGGCGTTCGCTGGGAAAGCGGCTGACCGGACTCCGGGTGGTCTCCGCCCGCCAGGGCACGCCCCCCACGCTGCGGGCGTGGCAGAGCGTGGCCCGCAACGTCTTCAAGCTGATCGTCCTGGACATGCCCATCCTGGGGGCGTTCACGCTCCTGAGCGCCACCGGGCAGGGGGTCTCTGAGATCGTTTCCGGAACCGCAGTGGCCGTTCCCGCGCCGCCGGGAGCGGCCGCCGGACCCTCATGCGGACGCGCATGAAGTGCCGATAGGCGGGGTGCGGCGAACGGACTCGCCGCAGTCTGGCCCGTCGCGCCCGGTGCGACGGAGAGAGGATCTCGTGCGCCAAGGCCCCCTGGAGGCAGGACATCGGGCGGCGCCCCGCCGGGGCGCGCTCTTCCTTGCCGCCGCCGCGATCGTGGCGGCGGGTGGTGGCGCGGCCTGGGCCCTCACCAGCCGTACCACGACCACCAGCGACGCCCCGCCCGCGCCGGAGGCTCGACTCGCGGACGCGGAGATCGCGGTGCTCGCCTCGGGCGCCGCAGGCGCCGCGAGCGCCGCGGATGCCGCACGCGTGGAACTGCCTGCGAACGCCGAGCGCTCGCTCCGACGCCGGGCGGAACTGCTGGCGGCCCGGCGGCTCCTGGCGGAGGGGCGGGCCGCGGACGCCGCGTCGAGGCTCGACGATGCCCGCACCGCCGATCCCGCGATCGCCGATCCCGCCTGGTCCTCTGTGCGGCTCCGCGCCGCGAGCGCGGATCGAGGCCCGGAGCTGGCCCTGGTGCTCGCCCGGGGCTGGCGCGACCAGGTGCCGGAGGAGAGCCCGGACCGGCCGTGGATCGACGCGGAGGTGGCCCTCCTCCTGGCGGAGATGGGCCGCTTCGACGAAGCCACCATCCTCGCGGAACCCTGGTCCGGGCGGCCGCTCGAACCGATGGCCGCGGCGCGGCTGGCGCTCGCGGAGGCCCTCGTGGACTCCGGCTCCGGCCGGCACGCCGCCGGCGCCGCGGCGCTCGCGCGGGCCGTGGAGCACGATCGCCGCTGCGATCCGCGCGAGCGGCTCGGCGATGACCTGTGGCTGGCCGCGGCGCGGGACATGCAGGAGGCGGCCCTCGCGGCGGGGGCGTTCGCAGCCGCATCCACGCTGGGCGAACGCGCCGTCCTGCTGGCGGGCGACGGGCCCTGGGCCGCGGAGGCCCTGCGGCGCCAGGCGATCGCCACCCGCGGAGAGGCGGAGGGGATCCGGGCGGCGCTCCGCACCGGCGCGGCCGCCGGCGAGGGGGCCGTGTCGCGCATGAACCGGCGACTGATGGACTCCGCGGAGGCCTCGGAGCGTCACGCGTCCAGGATGTCCGTCGACGCCGGCGTCGACAGCGCGGCGCGGCGCGGCGAGAGCCTGATCAACGCGGCGGAGTGCTGGGCGATGGCCGGCTGGGGGGAGCGGGCGGTGGCGGCGTGGCGCGAATGGCTCGCCGCCCGCCCGGACAGCGACCCGCGCCGCGCCGAGGTCCTGTGGCGCATCGCGGAGACGCACCATGGCGACGGCCGCTTCGCCGAGGCGGTGGGGGCCTACGAACAGCTCCTGCACAACCATCCGAACAGCCCGCTCGCGGCCCGCTGCCCCGCGGCGATGGGACGCGTGCTGCGGGTGCTGGGGCGCGACGCCGACGCCGGCGTGGTGCTCGACCGCGTGGTGAGCGGCCAAGCCGGCATCTCCCCGGAGTCCCCCGCGTACGTGGAGGCGCTCGTCGAGTCCGGCCGCCTCCACCACGCCGCGGGCCGCTGGGACGCGGCCGCGGAGCGACTGGAGGAGGCCCTCCGGCGCCGTCCCGATCTCGATCGGGCCCAGGAACTCCGCACGCTCCTCGGCGACTGCCGGCGCAGCCAGGCCATCTCGCTGCAGGCGAGGCTCGAGGGGGCCTCGCCTGCATCCGAACGCCGCCGCCTGGAGGCGGAGGCGGTGCGGCGCTGGACGCAGTCGGTGGAGGCGTTCGCCGCGGTGGTGGCGTGGCTGGACGCCCGCGACCTGCCCGCGGACGACGCGCTGATGCGCACGGTGTCGCAATCTGCGCGGCTCGGGCTCGCGGGTTCGCTCGCCGCGATCGGCCGGCGCCGGGAGGCCGCGGCGGCGCTCGAGGAGGTGGATCGTCGCCACCCGGGGAGCCAGGCGTCGCTCGTGGCCCTGGTGCAGCTCATCGCGGCTGCGGAGTCCCAGGAGGCCGCGGAGGCGCTGCGGCGCCGCGCCGCCTCGCGGCTCTCCGCCGCGGAACGGAACTCGCCGGCGGAGGGCGCCGAGGCGCCGCTCCTCCCGCTCCTCGCATGGTCGGAGTGGCTGGGCGTGCCCGGACCGGCTCCGCTCGCAGCACGACTGGAGGGATCTCCATGACGCACGTGGCCGCGCCCGCCGATTTGCAGGGGATTGGTTCGCAGGGGGCTCCCGGAACGCCCGCCGCGGAGGCGCTCCGCGCCGCCCAGGAACTGCTGCAGGTGGCCCGCTCCCAGCGCGGACTCCTGCGCGAGGCGGGTGGCGCCAGGCTGGCGCTCCTGATGGCCCTGCGCGAGTCCCTGGTGGAGCACCTGGTGGAGTCGTGCCGCCGGGCCATGCGACCCCAGCCCGGCGAGCCGGCGCTGCAGCCGCCGGAGCGGGCCAGGCTCCTCGAGATCCTCGGGGAACTTGCCGCGGAGGACGTGGGGTTCGCGGAGGAACTCACCTGCGCCCGCTCGGAGGCGGAGGAGGGCCTTGCGTCGCTCCCTGCGCATCGCGCCGCACCGGCGGGCGGCACCGCCCGCTTCACGGACGCCACCGCATGACCGCTGCGCCCGCCATTCCCGCCGCCACCGCGGGCGCGCTCCCCGGTGCCCTCCCGCAGGAGCCGCTGCCGGAGCTGCTGCGCCTCTTCAACGACGTGGGCGCGAGGCTCCAGGACACGCACCGCAAGCTGGAGTCCCGCGTGGCGGAGCTCCAGCGCGAGCTGGGCGAAGCGCAGGAGCGCCTCCGCCGGAGCCGGGCCCTGGCGTCCCTGGGGGAGATGGCCGCGGGCATCGCCCACGAGATCCGCAATCCGCTCGCGAGCATCGCCCTCCACGCGGAGGTGCTGGCGGAGGATCTCTCCGAGCGCCCGGCTCAGCGGGAGCTGGTGGAGAAGATCTCGCGGGCCACCGCGAGGCTTGATTCGATCGTGCGCGACGTCCTCCGCTTCGCCCGCGACATGCGCCTGGAGGTGCGCCGCGTGCCGCTCCGCGAGCCCGTGGTGGCGGCGGTCGAGGCGTGCGAGGCGTCGCTCGCGGCCGCCGGGATCCGTCCGGAGCTGGCGCTCCCCGTGGATCTGGAGGTGAGCGCCGATCCGGGACTCCTGGCCCAGGCGGTGTCCAACGTGGTCCGCAACGCCGTGGAGGCGATGGAGGGCACCGCGGCGGGGGCGCGAACGCTTCGCGTCGAGGGCCTGCGCTCCCACCGCCTCTCCGTGGACGGCCGCCGCCAGGGCGTGGCGCTCCTGCGCGTGACGGACGCCGGGCCCGGCGTGCCCGCGGACGCCATCGAGCATCTCTTCAATCCGTTCTTCACCACCCGGGCCGAAGGCACCGGGCTGGGACTTGCCATCGTGCATCGCATCGTCGATGCCCACGGCGGCGGCGTCTCCATCCGCAACCTCGCTCGCGGGGCCTGCGTGGAGTTCGTGCTGCCGCTCGACGGACCAGCCGCATCGCCCACCGCGGGCGAGGCCGGGCTGGACGCCGCGGTCACGCGTCGCCTCGGCGCGCGCCGCGGGGGTTCGAATCCGGGGGCCCGCCGCAGCGCGGCTCGCTGACGCAGGAGGTTGCCATGGGACGCGTGATCGTCGTGGACGACAAGGAACTGATGCGGGACTCCGTGGGGACCATCCTGGCCCGCCGGGGACACACGGTGGTGGCCGCCGCGGGAGGCCGGCAGGCGCTGGCCAGGATCGCGGAGAAGTCGCCGGACGCCGTGGTCACGGATCTCCAGATGCCGGAGATGAGCGGCCTGGAGCTGCTTGAGGAGATCCGGCGCCTGGACGACGGCGTGCCCGTCATCTTCATGACCGCCTTCGGCACGGTCGAGACGGCGGTGAAGGCCATGAAGCTGGGGGCCTTCGACTACGTCACCAAGCCGTTCACCGGCGACGAGCTCTCCCTCACCGTGGATCGCGCCGTGGACCACGCCCGCCTGCTGCGGGAGAACCAGGTGCTGCGGGCAACCGCCGGCCCCGGACCGGGCAGCGACAGCGACGCCATGCCCATGCTCGGCGGAAGCCGGGCCATGGAGACGCTGCGGCAGGATCTGCTGCGGATCGCGGAGAGCGCCGGCACCGTGCTGA
This sequence comes from Phycisphaerales bacterium, assembly GCA_046350535.1. Taxonomy (GTDB): domain Bacteria; phylum Planctomycetota; class Phycisphaerae; order Phycisphaerales; family SM1A02; genus VGXK01. The sequence goes on along the minus strand of JAXMAG010000001.1, from coordinate 1,882,123 downwards.
TCGACGGAGAGAGCGGCACCGGCAAGGAGGTGGCCGCACGCTTCGTCCACGCCCACAGCGCCCGCCGCGCGGCGCCCTTCCTGGCCGTCAACTGCGCCGCCCTCTCCCCGTCGCTCCTGGAGAGCGAACTCTTCGGCCACGAGCGCGGCGCCTTCACCGGCGCGGACAAGATGCGCAAGGGCCGCTTCGAACTCGCGGATGGCGGCACGCTCCTCCTCGACGAGGTGACGGAGATCCCGCCGGAACTGCAGGCCAAGCTGCTGCGCGTGCTGCAGGAGCGGTCGTTCGAGCGCGTGGGCTCCAGCCAGGCCATCCGGGTGGACGTGCGGGTCATCGCCACCACCAACCGCAGCCTGGCCACGGAGGTGGAGCGCGGCCGCTTCCGCGGCGATCTCTACTTCCGGCTCAACGTGCTCCCCGTCAGCGTGCCCGCGCTGCGGCAGCGCGCGGAGGACGTGCCGGCGCTGGCGGAGCACTTCCTGGCGGCGGTCGCCCGGCGCGAAGGCCGCGTGCCGCGGAGGCTGTCGGAGGACGCCGCGTCCCTCCTGCGCCGCTATCCGTGGCCCGGGAACGTCCGTGAGCTCTGCAACATCTGCGAACGCGCGGCCGTGCTGGCCTCGGGAGACGTGGTGGAGGCGTCGCTCCTCGCTCCCTGGCTGGGCGGCGCGCCGCTCGTGGTCCATGGCTCCGCCGCCAACGGCGCCGGCGGCATCCGCGTCGACGGCGGCGCGGCGCCCGCCCCCGCGCCGATCGTCTGCGACGGCACTATGACCCTGGAGACCCTGGAGCGGGAGGTGATCCTCAGCACCCTGGAGCGGCACCGCGGTCATCGCGAGCGCTCCGCGCGGGCCCTGGGGATCGGCGTGCGAACGCTGGGCCTCAAGCTCAAGCGCTGGAAGGAGGAGGGGCGCATCGCCGCCTCCGTCTAGGCCATGGTTGGAGACACGGACGCACTGCGGTCGCTGGAGGCGATGTCGCGCTTCGCCCAGGCGCGGCATGGCCTCCTGGTGAACAACCTGGCCAACGCCGGCACCCCCGGCTTCCGTCCGGAGGACGTGGATCCGGCGGCGTTCCAGGCGGCGCTGCGGTCGGCCCAGGACGAGGTGCGGGAGGGGCGCTCGCCGGAGCTGGTCCTCCGCGATGTGGATGGCATCCGGTTTGCCGGGGATCAGGTGATGCTCGAACCCTCGCCCAGAGGCGACAACCTGCTCTTCCATGACCGCACGGACGCGGACATGGAGCGGCTCCTGAGCGATCTGGCCGCCAACACCATGGCCTTCCGGGCGGCCAACGAGCTGATCCGCAACCGCTACGCCATGCTCGCCGCGGCCATCCGCGAGCGGCCGTAGTCCCGAGGAACGCGCATGTTCGGCCTCTTTGACGTCAGCACCTCCGGCCTGGTCGCGCAACGAGTGCGCCTGGAGACCATCTCCGCGAACCTGGCCAACCAGAACACGCTCCTGGACGCCCAGGGCAACTACGCCCCGTGGAAGAGGCGTCAGGTCGAGTTCGCGGTGGGGGATCCCGCCAGCGGCTCCCGCGACGGGGTCCACGTGGCCGCGATCCGGGAGATCGACGCCTGGGACCTGCGGCTGGAGCCGGGGAACCCCTGGGCGGACGCGAGCGGCTACGTCCGCTACCCGGACGTGGACCCGGTCACGGAGCAGGTGGACGCGATGGACGCGGTCCGCTCCTACGAGGCCAATATTGCAGCGGTGGAGGCCACGAAGTCGATGTTCGCCTCCGCGATCCAGCTCCTGGCGTGAGCCGCGCTGCGCCCGTACCACCACCATGAGCGACCCACTCGGATTGATCGGCGGCATGCAGGCGGGACTCCCGGTGGCTCCGGCCTCCGGCGCCGTCGGCGGCGCCCGTGCGCCCGCGGGGGCGTCGTTCGAGAAGGAGCTGGTCGGGGAGATCCGGCGGCAGATCGATGAAGTGAACCGCCTCCAGGCGGACGCCGACATGGCCGCGGAGGACCTCGCGGCCGGCCGGCGCGCCGACGTGGAAGGCGTGATGCTTGCCACCCAGAAGGCCGACACGGCGTTCCGCATGCTGCTTGCGGTGCGCAACAAGATGATGGAGGCCTACGAGGAGGTGAAGCAGATCAGGGTGTGACCAGCCGCCCGGTGAGGGCGGTGCGGGATGCTGACGGCAGGACGCCGTCGTCCGTCCGAGCGGCGCACGCCGCGGGCGGGTCCCGGAAGGCATGGAGGCCATGACGGTGCCGAGCGTGAAGGTGGCCATCGAAGGACTGCGGACCAGGCTGGCGGCGCTGAGCCCCTCCAGCCGGCTGCTGCTTGGATCCCTTGCGGTGATCCTGGCCATGGCCCTCTTCCTGGTGGCCCAGTACGCGGGCCGCGGCCCGGGCACGCCGTCCCGCCTGGTGCCGCTCGCGGTCAGCACGGAGGCGACGCCCGGCGCCCGCAGCTGGCTCTCCGAGCACGGGGTGGAGCACGAGCTCAAGGACGGTCAGATCATGGTGGAGCCGGAGGCGAGGGAGCGCGTCCTGGCCGCCCTCTCCGAGCAGGGCGTCGGCGGCGCCCGCCTCATCGACTTCAACACGCTGCTGGAGGAGGAGAGCCCCTTCCACACGCAGGAGCAGAGCCGCTTCCTCCGGATGGCGGCCACCATGGGCGTGCTGGAGCGCATGATCGGCCAGTACAAGGGCGTGCGCAGCGCCAAGGTGGTCATCGCGGATCCGCAGCGCACCACCGGGATCGGCGCCCAGTTCGTGCCGCCCACGGCCTCCGTGGCCGTCACCATGGAGCAGGGGGAGATGACGCAGGACCTGGTGGACGCCGTGGCCGGCCTGGTGGCCGGGGCCCATCCCGGCCTGCGGGTGGAGAACGTCACCGTCACGGACGGCGCGGCCAACCGGCGCCGACACGCCCGCCGCACCGAGGACCTGGCCGCCGGCACCAACCTGGAGCAGGCGATGCGCCTGGAGTCCGTGGTGCAGCGCCGCATCGAGCAGCACCTGGCGTTCATCCCCGGGGTGATGGTGGCGGTGCACGCCCAGATGGTCACCAAGGAGATCAGCCGCCGGGAGCAGAGCTACCGCGATCCGGTGGTGGGACCGCTTTCGGAGCGCACCAGCAGCACCGCCACGCAGGGACCCTCTCCATCCGGAGACGTGGGGCTGCGGCCGAACGTCGGCGTGAGCGTGATCCAGAGCACGCGCGGCCAGAGCTCCAGCACGGAGCTGAACGAGTCCCGCCTCGATCCACGCTTCCCCAACGAGACCGCGGTGATCCGCGATCCCACGGGCTACCCCGCCAAGATCAACGCCAGCATCAACGTCCCGCGCAGCTACATCGTGGGCCTGTGGCGCCTGCGGCAGGGCGCGGAGGGCGCCGCGCCCGGGGCCGCCCAGCCCGCGGCCGCCGCGGAGCCGGATGAAGCCGCGCTCGACGCCATCCGCAGCGCGGAGATGGAGCGCATCCGCCGGAGCGTGGAGCCGCTCATCGACACGGACACCGTCGACGGCGGCCGCGTGGGCACGGTGCAGGTCAGCATGTTCGTGGACGCCCTGCCCGCCTCCGCGGTCCCGCCGGTGCCGCAGGCCCAGGCTGCGGGGCTGGTGGGGGGCCTGGCGGACGCCGGCGGAGGCGCCGGGCTCTGGTCCATGGCCGGGCTCATCGCCCTCGGCGGCGTGGCGCTGGCGCTCATGATCTTCGTGGCCATGCGGGCCATGCCGCGGGCCCCGGCGCCGGCATCCGTGCCTGCGGCCGGCGCCGCGGGCGCCGCCCAGGTGGCCGCCGCCGCCGGTCCGGTCTCCCCGGGCGTCGCCGCGGAGGTGGTGGGCGACGCGGAGACGGAGACGCCGCCCCTTGAAGGCCGGGAGGTGGATGACGAACACCTCCGGCGCCGCCAGATGCTCCAGCAGATCAACGACCTGGTGACCCGCAATCCCGCGGATGCGGCCAGTCTCCTTCGCCGCTGGATGAGGGCCGCGGGATGAGCTGGCGCCCCGGACAGAAGCTGCCCACGGATCCCGCGGAGCTGGACGGCACCGCCCGCGCCGCGGTGCTGCTGCTGGTCCTGGATTCCGAAGCTGCCGGGAAGCTGCTGCGGGAGCTCCCCACGGAGGCGGTGGAGGAGGTCACGCGCACGCTGGCCAGTCTGGGCGACGTGCCGGAGGAGCTGGGGCTCGCGGTGATCCGCGAGTTCTACGGCATGAGCCTGGCCCAGGGCTACGTGAAGGACGGCGGGCTGGACTACGCCCGTGCGCTGCTGCGCAGGAGCCTGGATCCCAAGGACGCGGACCGCGTCATCCAGCAGATCCAGACGCACGTGCAGAAGACCCCCTTCGCCTTCCTGCAGAAGGCGGAGAGCGAGAATCTGCTCACCTTCATCCAGGACGAGCATCCGCAGACCATCGCCCTCATCGTCAGCCATCTCCCGCACCACAAGGCCAGCGAGATCCTGGTGGGACTCCCGCCGGAGAAGCAGGTGGAGGTGGTGCGTCGGGTGGCGGAGATGGAGCAGACCAACCCGGAGATCGTGCGCGAGGTGGAGGCGGCGCTCGAGGCCCGGCTCAGCAACATGCTCAACCATGCCGCGGAGAAGGTGGGAGGCATCGAGAGCGTGGCGGAGATCCTCAACCTCTGCGACCGCAGCACGGAGCGGCAGATCATGGAGGGCGTGGAGGGCCAGGATCCGGAGCTCGTGGAGGAGATCCGCCGGCTCATGTTCGTCTTCGAGGACATCCTGCTGGTGGACGACCGCGGCATCCAGGCGGTGCTGAAGCAGGTGGACCAGAAGGAACTCTGCCTGGCGCTCAAGACCGCCTCCGACAAGCTCCGCACCAAGATCTTCAGCAACATGAGCTCCCGCGCCGCGGAGCTGGTCCGGGAGGAGATGGAGTTCATGGGGCCGGTGCGCGTGAGCGAGGTGGAGGCGTCGCAGCAGCGGATCGTGGACCTGGTGCGGCGGCTGGAGGACGCGGGGGAGATCGTCATCGCCGGGCGTGGTCGGGAACGGGACCTGGTGGTCTAGGAGCAGCCGAACGTGGCCGTGATCAAGCATGGCGGAGTGCGCGGAATGGTGGGGCACGGCGGCGTGCTGGACCTGGCGGACATCGAGCGCAACGCCCGCGAGGTGCTGGAGCGGGCCCGCGCGGAGGCGGAGCGGATCCGGGCCGAAGCCTGCGAACAGGCGCAGCAGGACGCGGCGGCGCGGCAGGCGGCCGCCTGGCGCGAAGGCTTCCAGCGCGGTCTGGAGGAGGGGCGCGAGCAGGGGCTGCGCGAAGGCCGGGAGGCCGGCCTGGTCGCGGCCCGACCGGAGCTCGACGCCCTCGTGGCGGCATGGAACTCGGCGCTGGACGTCTTCCGGCGCCAGCGTCAGGAGCTGCTGGACGTCCTTTCGCGGGAGGCGCTGCGGCTGGCGGTGGAGATGGCCCGCCGCGTGGTGCACCGCGTGAACGAGCAGGATCCGGAGGCCGCCGCCGCCCAGGTGGCGCGGGCCCTGGAGATGCTGGGCAGTCCGGCGCAGGCCGTGGTGGTGGTGCACCCCGATGACCGCGCGGCGGTCGAGCGCCATCTGGCGCCGCTCGCGCACCGGCTCGCGGCCGGCGAGGTGCGCCTCGTGGAGGATCCGGCCGTGGGGCTGGGAGGCTGCATCGCGCGGGCCCAGGGTGGTGAGGTGGATGCCGCGGTGGAGCCCATGCTCGACCGGATCGTGGAAGCCATCCTCGGACCGCCGCAGGAGGGCGCGGCGGCGTGACTCCGCTCCTTCCCGCGTTCGAGACCCTGCGCCATCTGGAGCCCCGCCGCCTCAGCGGCCGCGTCACCGGCATGCGCGGCGGCGCGCTCATGGTGGAGGGCCTGCGGCTTCCGGTGGGCTCCACGGTGCGCGTGGAGCCGCAATCCCAGGCGGCGGTGCCGGCCACGGGGGAGGTCGTGGGATTCGAAGGCGGGCGCGCCGTCATCTTCACCCTGGAGGGCGGGAGCGGCATCGCGCCGGGCGATCGCGTGGAGGGGGCGTTCGCCCCCGCGACCGCGCTGGTGGGGGACTCGCTTGTGGGCCGGGTGCTGGATGGTCTCGGTCGGCCGCTCGACGGCGGCGCCGCGCCGCAGGGCCTGCGGCCGCGGCCGCTGCAGCCGCGCACGATGAACCCGCTCGCCCGATGCACGATCCGGGAGCCGCTGCCCACGGGCGTGCGGGCCGTGGATGCGGCGCTCACCGTCGGGCGCGGGCAGCGGCTGGGCATCTTCGCCGGTGCGGGCGTGGGCAAGAGCACGCTCCTGGGGGCCATGGCCCGGCACACCGCGGCGGACGTCTCGGTGGTGGCGCTCATCGGAGAGCGCGGCCGCGAGGTGCGGGACTTCGTCGACGGCATCCTGGGACCCGAGGGCCTGCGGCGCTCCGTGGTGGTGGCCTCCACCGGAGACGAGAGTCCGCTCCTCCGCCTGCGGGCGTGCCTCACCGCGCTCGCGGTGGCGGAGCACTTCCGGGATCAGGGCCGCCACGTGCTGCTGGTGGTGGACAGCCTGACGCGGCTCGCGCACGCCCAGCGGCAGGTGGGGCTGGCGGCCGGGGAGGCGCCGGCCACCAAGGGATATCCGCCGAGCGTGTTCGCGCTCCTGCCGAAATTGATCGAACGGGCCGGCGCCCTCGATGGCGGCGGCAGCATCACCGGGCTCTTCGCGGTCCTCGTGGATGGCGACGATCTCTCCGATCCCGTCTCGGACGCGGCTCGCAGCGTGCTCGACGGGCACGTGGTGCTCTCGCGGCGCCTCGCCTCCCGCGGCCACTTCCCGGCGATCGACGTCCCCGACTCCGTCTCCCGCGTCGCCGATGCGGTGAGCGACGCGTCGCACCGCAAGGCGCGGCGCACGCTGCTGCGGCTCCTCTCCGCCCAGCGCGAGGTGGAGGAGCTGGTGGCGATCGGGGCCTACGCCCGCGGGTCCAACCCCGACGCGGACGTGGCCATCGCGCTCCGCGAGAAGCTGGATCGCTTCCTGCGGCAGGAGCCCGGGGAGGCCGCCGAGTATCCGCGCACCCTTCGAACGCTGGTCGAGCTGGACCTGGAGGCGGAGGCGCTGCGTCCGCGCATGGCCGCCGCCGCCGCCGGCGCCCAGCCCGCGGCCGCCGCCCGGCGGGCAGGAGCCGCCGCGTGAGCCGCTTCCGCTTCCCATGGGAGACGCTCCTGGCGGTGCGCCGCCGGGAGGAGCAGGCGCAGCAGGCGACGCTCGCACGGCTCCAGGGGCGTTCGCGCGAGATCGCGGAGGCCATGGAGGCCGGACGCCACGCGCTGGATGCGGGGCGGGAGGCCCTGCGGGGCGCGCTCACCGGGCGCGTGGATGGCGCCGCGGTGCGCATGGAAGCCCAGAACGCCCTCGTGCTTCAGCGGCGGCTCCGGGCCGCGGGTGCGGAGCTGGCGGCCGCCAACCGCGCCGCGGAGCAGGCCCGGCGCACGCTGGCGGATGCGGCCCGCGAACGCCGGGCCGTGGAGCTCCTGCGGGAGGCGCGGCTGCGGGCCCACCTGGAAGCCCAGGCGCGGCGCGAGCAGGCGGCCATGGACGAAGTGGCGGCCCGGGTGGGTGGTGAAGCATGAGCGAGCTGGCCCGCAGCGCCTGGAAGGGGCTGGGCATCCTGGGCGTGGTGAACACGCTGGCCATCGCGGCCCTGCTGACGTGGCTCCTGGTCTCGGACCGGATGGATGCCGGCCGCTTCTCGCGTCTGCGCACGGAGCTGGCCACCACGCTCACGGAGGAGCGGCTGCGCCGGGAGACGGAGGCGGCGGCGGCCGCGGAGGCGGGACGGCGGCAGGTGGAGCTGGCGCACCTGGGCCAGATGCCGCGCACGCCGGCGGAGCGCGTGGAGGAGGTGGACCGGGCCCAGGACCTGCGGGCCCTGGAGCGAAGGCACCTGGCGGAGGAGGCGCGGCAGCTCGGGATCGTGCTGGATGAGCGCCGCCTCGCGATCGATCAGGAGCGGGCCCGTCTCAGCGCCTCCCAGGCCGAGTGGCAGTCCGCCCGCGACGCCGAGGCTGCCATCGGCCGCGACGCCCAGATGAAGAAGGCGGTCCAGCTGCTCGAAGGCGCACCGCCCCGGCAGGCCCGGGAGTGGATCGTCGAGCTCTGCACCACCGGTCGGCGCGAGGAAGCCGTCCGGTATCTCAACGCCATGAACCGCATGGCCGCCAGTCGCGTGCTACGCGAGATGAAGAGTGCGGAGGAGGCGGTGCTTGCAGCCGATCTGATAGAGGCGATGCGGCAGTGGACGCCGCGCGTCGCGGATGGACCCGCCGCCAATGCCCCTTCCTCTCCAGCTCCCTGAGCTTCCTCCCGCGCCCGGTCGGCTCATGGCCGGCGGCGCGGAGTCCTCCTTCGGTGGTGCCCGGACCGCGGCCGAACGCTCGTCGGCCGCCGTCCGGGCCCGCCACGAACCAACCACCCGCGACGCGGGAGAGACGCCGGACGCCGGCGCCGTGGAGCCCGGCGGCCAGGGGCCGGACCGGATCCGTCGGCCCTCTTCCGCGCCGCTCGGGCCATCCTCCGCGGAGACGTCGCTCCTGGCCATGGGCCTCGCGGAGACCGGGGCCGCGCTCCTCGCGGAGCCGCTGGTCCCGCTGGAGCCGGAGCCGTCGCCGTTCCAGGGCGCCCAGGGGGCGGTCCCGGCGGCGGCACTCGCGGTTGCGGCCGCCGGCACCGGCGCCACCGCCGCGGCCGTCGCGGATGCGTCCGCGGAGGTCGCGGACGCCGCGCAGCCCGTGCCGCAGGGCGCAGCTCCTGCGCATGCCGCACCCGCCCTGCGCCTCGCCGAGCGCGGCCTTCACGTCCTGGTGACCCAGCGGGGAGGCACGCTCCTTCTGAGCCTTTCGCCCGCGGAACTGGGGCCGCTGCGCGTGGAGATGCAGCTGGGAACCGCCGGCGTGGGCGTCTCCTTCCACCCCGCCTCGGAGGAGGCGCGCCGCTTGCTTGAGGGCAACCTCGGCATGCTCCGGAACGCGCTCCAACGGCATGGCCTGGTGGTCGAACGGCTCGTGGTCGAGCCATCGCCGACGGCGCAGGGGCTGGACGCTCCCCGCGCCGGAGACGACGCACGATTCGACGCAGGCGGCCGGCAGAGCCAGGGTCGACAGGATGCGGAGCAGGAGCTCGAACGCCGCACGCAGGGGGCCGCGGTCCCCGCGGACGCCACGTTCGACCTCCCGCTCAGACCCGCCGCGTGACGCTCCGGAGCGGCCCACCTGGAGCCGCCCATGTCCGCCATCTCAGGCCTCTCGTCCAGCCAGAACCTCCTCCCGAGCCGCTTCGGCGAGCTGAAGAGCGAGGACTTCGTGAAGCTGATCTTCACGGAGCTGCGCAACCAGGATCCCTTCAAGCCCAACGACTCGGGCGAGCTGCTGAAGCAGATCGACTCCATCCGCAGCATCGAGACCAACATGGAGCTCGGCAAGCGGATGGACCAGACCGCCCTCCAGAACGAGCTCTCCGGCGCGGGCGACATGATCGGCCGCTTCGTGAAGGGGCTCTCCACGGAGTACCAGCCGGTGGAGGGCACGGTGGAGAGCGTCCTGCGCACGAGCGCCGGCGCCGTCCTCCAGCTCCAGAACGGATGGCGCGTCCCCATGAGCCTGGTGCAGTCCATCGGCACGCCTGGAACCGGCGGCTGATCCGCCGCAGGGAGCGCCCATGCCCAGCATCAACAGCATGATGACCGGACTCTCCGGTCTGCTCGCCAGCACGCGCCGGCTTGACGTCATCGGCAACAACATCGCCAACGTCAACACCACCGCGTTCAAGGCCAACCGCGTCCAGTTCTCCGCGCTGTACGGCATGGCGTCCATCGCCGGCTCCTCGGCGGTGGGTTCGCTCACCGGCCCCAATCCGGCGGCGCTGGGGATGGGCACCATGCAGGCCGGCGCCAGCCGCAGCTTCCTCCAGGGCACCATCGCCGGCACCGGGATCGCCACGGACATGGCCATCCAGGGCGAGGGCTTCTTCGTGGTGCAGAATCAGCTTGGCATCCAGTACACGCGCGACGGCGGCTTCCTCCTGGACGCGAGCGGCAACCTGGTCACCCGCAGCGGCTTCCTGGTCCAGGGCTACGGCGTGGACGCCTCCGGCAACGTGATCCAGGGCGGCACGAGCAGCATCAACATCCCGCTGGGGACGCTCTCCATCGCGGCCACCACCGGCACGGTGGGGATCGGCGGCATCCTCGATGCCGGCGGCGACGTGGCCGCGCACGGCTCCCGCCACGAGAGCCAGACGTTCTGGCTGGACGCGGCGATGACGCAGCCCGCGGTGGGCGACGAGGACCTCACCACCACCACGCTCTGGGTGGACGACGGCACCGGCACCGCGGTGGTGGCGTTCGATCCCGCCTCCTCGCCGCGCAGCATCACCGTCTCCGGCGTCACCAAGGGAGGCAAGCCGGTGGAGGCGCGGACCTTCGCCATCAGCGACGTGGCCGTGGCGGGGACGGATGCGTTCGGCCTCACGCTCAACGACTTCGCCGACTTCCTCAACGGCGCCCTCGGCCTGGACAACACCACGGTGAACGGCCAGGCGCTGGGCGGCGGGGCATCCTTCCAGAACGGGCAGCTGGTGGTGGTGGGGAACGAGGGCACGGTGCAGGACCTGGGCCTGGTGGGCGCCAACGTGGTGGTGAACAACCAGGGCGCCGGCGCCGTCAACCCCTTCGACTTCACGCGCACCCAGGACGCGGACGGCGAGAGCGTGCGCACCACCATCTCCGTCTACGACTCCCTCGGGCGCCCGACGCTGCTGGACGTCACGTTCGTCCTGGAGTCGCGCGACGCGGACGGCGCCACCACATGGCAGATGCTGGTGGAGGACAACGATCCCGCGGTGTGGCCGCGCGTGATCCAGGTGGGCAGCGTCACCTTCGACGGCTCCGGCAACCTCACCGGGGTGGAGAACGCCTCCTTCACGGTGCCGCAGGGCGTGGCCCCCGGCGCCGGTCCGGGGATTCCCGTCACCATCGACCTCGCGAACGCCCTCGGACCGCTGCGGGCCCTGGACGACTCCGCGAGCTCCATCGCCACCGTCTTCAACGACGGCGCCCCGCCCGGCACGCTCAGCCAGTTCGGCGTGGACGACTACGGGCAGGTGGTGGGAGGCTTCACGAACGGCCTCACCCGCGTCCTGGGTCAGCTGGCCATCGCCCGCTTCCCCAGCAACGACGGCCTGGCGGACATGGGCAACAACCAGTTCGGCGCCACCGTGAACTCCGGGGACCCGATCGTGGGGACGGCGCTCACCTCCGGCATGGGGGCGGTGGTGGGCGGGGCGCTGGAGCAGTCGAACGTGGACCTGTCCCGCGAGTTCGTCGACATGGTGCAGGCCACCACCGGCTTCAGCGCCTCAAGTCGGGTCATCTCCACCGCCGACCAGATGATCCAGACCCTCCTCGGTCTCGGCGGCTGAGCCCGCGCTCTCCGCGGCGCTCTCCTCCGCCGCCTCCGCGCCGGCGGGCGGCACCGCGCGGGTGACGGAGACCAGCCGGGCATCGAAGAGATCCATGACCGCCCGGACGGCGGGGTGCCGCAGCATCGCATCCCGCTCCTCCGCCGGCAGCGGCGTCGCGGGCGCAGCGGCGGCCGCCTCCGACGACTCCACCTGCACGACGACGGGCCGTCCCGCGGCGCGGGCCGCGATGGGTTCGAGATCCCCAGGCCGGGGAATCCAGGCGGCGCCGTCCACGGAGAGGCGCGGCCGGACCACCAGGCGCCCGGCGCCCCAGCGGAGCGGCTCCAGGGCCTCCACCACGGTCTTCTCCCGGCGCGTGGTGGCCGCAGCCGCCACGCGGGCCCAGAACGCCCCCGCATCGTCCGGGACCACGGCGGGCGGCGGCGCCGACGCCGGCGCGGACGGCGGCGGTGCGGGCGTGGGCGCGGACGGCCGCGCGGACGGAGGTGCTGCGGGCGTGGGCGCGGACGGCGGAGGGAGCGCGAACGCGCGTGGCGCCGGGTGCGCCGCCGGCGCCGCGTCGCTCAGGCGGTCAGCTGCTTTTTTTTTTCCTCCGGCACCTCCCCGCGCAGGAGCGCAGGGATGGACGCGAATCGGGCGCTCAAACAGAGCCGAACCACCGCGGCGTCGAAGATGGTGCGCGGGCTGGCGCTGCCGCGGCTGGTGCGGGCGGCGCCGTCGCAGAGGGCGATCATGGCCACGAGCGACTCCGGCGTGAACGCCCGGGCCTGCTCCGCCGCGTCCCGACGGGCGTCCGCGCCCACTTCCAGGAGGGGACTGTCCGGGCCGCAGACGGACGCCACCATGAGGAGCCGCAGCCGCTCCGCCAGGAGATCCAGCGCCCGCTCCACGCTCACGCCCTGCTCCAGGAGCCGGGCGGCGCGGGTGAGCCCGGCGGCCGGATCCTGCGCCGCCATCGCGGCCACCACCTCCGCCACCAGCGCTTCATCCGGGAGGCCGAGGACCTCCTCCGCCACCTGCCGGGTGAGGCGGCCGTTCGCCGCCGCGATCAGGCGATCCAGGAGCGACAGGCTGTCGCGCATGGAGCCGTTCGCGAGCCGGGCCACCAGCAGGATCACCTCCTCGTCCGCCTCCAGGTGCTCCTCCTGGAGGACGTGCCGCAGGTGCTCCGCGATCCGGGCCGTCGGAATGGCACGGAAATCGAAGCGCTGGCAGCGGCTCTGGATGGTGGCCGGGACCTTGTGGGCCTCCGTGGTGCAGAGGATGAACTTCACGTGCGGCGGCGGCTCCTCCATCGTCTTGAGGAGGGCGTTGAACGCCGGCGTGGTCAGCATGTGGACTTCGTCGATGATGTAGATCTTGTAGGGACTCCGAGCCGGAGCGAGTCCCGCGGCGCTGATCAGTTCACGGGCATCGTCGATGCCGCGGTTGCTGGCGCCGTCGATCTCGATGACGTCCATGTCCTCGCCGCGGAGGATGGCGTCGCCGATCTCCCGGGCCTGCTGCTGGCCGGCCACGTTGAGGGCCCGGGCGAAGATGCGGGCCATGCTCGTCTTCCCCACGCCGCGGGTGCCGCAGAAGAGGTACGCGTGGGCGGTGCGGCCCTGCTCGATGGCCTGCCGCAGGGTGCGGGAGACGGCTTCCTGCCCCACGAGTTCATCGAAGGAGCGGCTGCGGTAGCGCCGTGCCAGCACCGTGTACCCGCGGCCGGCCTCCGCCGGCGCCGCGGCGCCCGCGGGGGCGGGGACAGGGGCTGCGGCGGGCTGCCTGGACTTGGTGGCCACGGTGGGTGGGAGGGAGAGGGTGCTGAGGGAAGGGGAGGCGGTCGGCGGCGCGGAGGACGGCCAGGTTGACGAGGGCTCGGACACGGCCGCTTAAGGCTGCTGCGGTCAAGCCCTGACCTGGTTCACGACGCGTCCGTCCATCGGACCCGACCGTCCCCCGTCGCCGCCGACCGCGGGCATGGTAGCAGCGCGCTTCGCGTCCACGGGCCGCCCCCTATGCTGTTCCGCATGGCCGATTCGTCGGAAGCGCAGGAGGCGGAGGCGGCGCCGGAACCGGTGCAGCAGGGGGCGGCGCCCAGGCCGTTCGTGGGGAAGGCCCAGCGGGCCGGCCGCCTGTTCATGCTGACCGTGCGCCTCCTCTTCATGGTGCTGCTGGTCACCGTGACCATCCTCACCGTGGCCAGCGTGCGCGACACGCGCAGCTTCGACTTCTCGATCATGCTGGGACTCGGCGTGGCCAGCGCCGCGGTGGGCCTGATCGTGGTGGTCGTGGACGCCATGACGCCCAACAAGCGCCTGGCGAGCGTGGTGGGCATCTACATCGGCGTGGTCGTGGGGCTGGTGGCGGCGGTGGCGTTCGGCGCCCTGATCGACATGGTGATGAGCGCCTGGGAGTTGGACGGGACGCTCGTGCGGGTCTATGTGAATCTCGCGAAGGTGGTGATCGGGTTCATCATCTGCTACCTGACGGTCTCCGTCGTGCTCACCACCAAGGATGATTTCCGGCTGGTGATCCCCTACGTGGAGTTCGCGCGGCAGCGGCGCGGCATCCGGCCGCTCCTCGTGGACTCCAGCGCCCTCATCGACGGCCGCCTGCTGGAGCTGGCCGCCAGCGGCTTCCTGGACGCCCCGCTCGCGGTGCCCACCTTCGTGCTGGAGGAGCTGCAGACGCTCGCGGACAGCGCGGACGCCACGCGCCGGGCGCGGGGTCGGCGCGGACTGGACGTCGTGGCCCGGCTGCAGGAGAGCCCGTTCGCGGAAGTGAGCGTGGAGGAGGCGCCCTCCGACGGCCTCCCCGTGGACCGCCTCCTGATCGACATGGCCCGCAAGGAGGGGATGCGCATCGTCTCCACGGACGTGGGGCTGCAGAAGCTGGGGCGGATCCAGAGCGTGCAGGTGCTGAACCTGAACGATCTCGCGGCGTCGCTGCGGCCCGCGGCCGCCGCCGGAGACGTCTTCACCGTCACCATCGCCAAGCCCGGGGAGAACCCGGGGCAGGGCGTGGGCTACCTCCAGGACGGCACCATGGTGGTGGTGGAGGACGCCGCAGCGCGAGTGGGGGAGACGCTGCCGGTCACGGTGACCAACACGCTGCAGACCGCGGCGGGGCGCCTCCTCTTCGCCCGCCACGAGCCGCGCCGTGCGGACGGGACGCCCAGCGTGGCGCCGCAGATGGCGGCCGCGGCCGTCTCCCAGCCGCGCACGCCGCCGCGCGTGGGGCCGCGGGGCGAGTCGAGCCCTCCCGGCCGCAACCCCAGGCGCTGAGGCCGGCGTTCGCACTCCCCGGCTTCCGCGGGGCGGGCGTGGCCGGTGGCCCTACACTGGCATCGTGACCAGCGAACGCGCGAGCGCCAGCTACCCGGAGTCCGTCAACCGCCTGGTGACGGAGTTCTCGCGCCTGCCCGGCGTCGGGCGCCGCAGCGCGGAGCGGCTGGCCTTCTGGGTGCTGAAGGCGGAGACGCCGGAGGCGCTGCGGCTGGCCCAGGCCATCACCGACGTGAAGGAGCGGGTGCGGCACTGCGGCATCTGCTGGAACCTGACCGACGCGGATCCCTGCCCCATCTGCCGCGACGAGCGCCGCGATGCCTCGCTCGTCCTGGTGGTGGAGCAGCCGCGGGACCTGATCAACCTCGAGCAGACCGGGATGTTCCGCGGCGTCTACCACGTGCTGATGGGGCGGTTGGATCCGCTGGACGGCGTGGGGCCGGACAGCCTCACCGTCTCGCAGCTCCTGCAGCGGGTGCGCCTGCCCGCCCGGAACAGCCGCGGCCAGGCGGTGACGGAGGTCATCCTGGGGATGAACCCCGACATGGAAGGGGACACCACCGGCCTCTACCTGGCGGAGCAGCTCCAGGCGGCGGGCGTCAAGGTGACGCGGCTCGCCCGCGGCCTGCCCACCGGGTCGCAGATCGAGTTCGCATCGCGGGCCGTGCTCGCGGACGCCATTGCGGGCCGCCGCGAGATGTGACGCAGGCCCGCCCCATGCGCTTCGAAACCTCACAGCACATCCGGATGGGCCAGCAGATGAAGCTGGCGCCGCGCATGATCCAGAGCATGGAGATCCTCCAGCTGCCGGCGCTGGAGCTCCAGGAGCGCATCGACCAGGAGCTGGAGCGCAATCCGGTCCTGGAGCTGGCGGAGCCGGAGGCGCCGGATGCGTCCGAGGCCCCGGAGGGCGCGGAGCGCGGCGCCGCGGAGGAGGAGACGGACGCCGCGCCGGAGCGCCCGGCGCCGCTCGAGGTGGGGGAGAGCGGCGCAGACTTCGAACGCGCCCGCGAGCTGGAGCGCGCCTACGGCGACTTCCTGGACACGGAGAGCGCCCCTCGGCGAGAGGAGCGGCGCGACGACGGCGAACGCGACCGCAAGATGGACGCGATGGCCAACACGCCGGACCGGGCCGAGGGGCTGGCGGAGTCGCTGCTGCGGCAATGGCTCCTGGCCGAGGTGCCGCCGGAGGTGGCCGCCGCGGGGCGGCTGCTCATCGAATACGTCGATCAGGACGGCCTGCTGGGGGCGGATCTCCCCACCATCGCCATGCAGGCCTGGGACAGACCGGACGGGCCGTGGACGGAGGCCCGCCTGGCCGCGGTGCTGCCGGTGGTGCAGGCCTTCCTGGAGCCCCCGGGCATCCTGGCGAGGGATCGCCGCGAGTCCCTCTCCATCCAGCTCCAGGCCCGCCTCGCCGGCGTGCCGGAGCCGGTGCCGGAGGAGGAGCTCCAGGCGTGGCGCGACGCGGTGCGGCTGGTGGCGGACCACTTCATGGACCTCCTCGCCAACCGCGTGCCCCACATCCAGGAGGCGAGCGGACTCTCCGTGGCCCGCATCAACGCCGCCAAGGGCGTGCTGCGGCGCCTCTCCCTCAATCCCGGGCGCGAGCTGGTGGTCCGGGAGGAGCGGCCCATCGTCCCGGACGTGGTGGTGGAGCACGATGCGGAACACGACACCTACGCGGCCACGCTCGCGGACGGCACGGTCCCGCCGCTGCGGATCGCGGAGCAGTACCAGAAGCTCCTGAAGGACCGGAAGACGGATCGCGGCACGCGGGACTTCCTCTCGGACCGGCTCCGCAGCGCCCAGTGGCTGATCGATGCGGTGCAGCAGCGCCAGTCGACGCTGCTGCGGGTGGTGAACGCGGTGATCGCCCGCCAGCGGGAGTGGTTCGACCTGGGACCGGAGCATCTCAAGCCGCTCCCGATGGGGGACGTGGCGGACCAGCTCGGGATCCACGTGGCCACCGTGAGCCGCGCGGTGGCGGGGAAGTGGATGGCCACGCCGCGGGGCCTGGTGGAGCTGCGGCGCTTCTTCACCGGCGGCCTGGAGACCGCCGACGGAGGAGGCATGAGCTTCGAGGCGGTGCGGACGCTCCTGCGGGAGGTGGTGGAGGGGGAGGACAAGTCCCGCCCGCTCAGCGACGAGGCGATCGCGACCAGGCTGCGCGAACGGGGCGTGGAGATCGCGCGCCGCACGGTGGTGAAGTACCGCGAACAGCTGGGGATTCCCGCAGCCCGCCTCCGCCGGGTGCACGCCTGACCTCGCCCCCCGCACCGGCCCGCCACCCGGAGCGGCGGGGGGTTTCCGGGTACGCTCCCGCACCTTTCCGATGGAGACAGTCCAGCACGCCCTTCAACGCTTTGGACCCGGGCGCTGCGACGCGCTCGGCCTTGCGGATGCCCGCCGCTACTGCCTGGAGCTGACGCACGCCCACTCGGAGAACTTCAGCGTCCTGAGCGCCCTGGTGCCGGCGGAGCGGGTGGATGACTTCGCGGCCGTCTACGCCTTCTGCCGCTGGGCGGACGACCTCTCGGACGAGTCCGGCTCCCCGGAGCGGGCCCTGGAGCTCCTGGGCTGGTGGCGGCAGGAGCTCGCCGCGTGCGTCGCGGGGCAGCCGCGGCACCCCGTCTTCGTCGCGCTCCGCCCGGTGATGGAGCGGGCGTCGCTGCCGGCGGAGCCGTTCGAACGCCTGATCGAGGCCTTCGAATGGGACCAGCGCTCCAACCGCTGGGCCACGTGGGAGGAGCTCCTCCGCTACTGCCGCGGGAGCGCGGATCCCGTGGGTCGCCTGGTGCTGATGGTGCTGGGAGAGTCCCGCGACGAATCTGTGATGACGCTCTCCGACCGCACCTGCACCGCCCTCCAGCTCACCAACCACTGGCAGGACGTGCGCCGGGATCTCCTGGAGCGGAACCGCATCTACGTCCCGCGCGAGCTCACGGCGTCCATCCCGGACTTCGAGGCCCGTCTGCTGATCACCGCCCGGCAGGGCTGGGCCCCGGACCGGGAGTTCCTGGCCGCGTGGCGGCCGGTGCTGCGCGAATGCGTGGAGCGCACCTGGCGCCTCTTCGACGAGGGCGACGCGCTCCTGGACCACCTCTCGCCCGCCGCGCGCCCGGTGGTGTGGCTCTTCGGCGCCGGCGGCCGTCACGTCCTCCGCAGCGTGGAGCGGTGGGGGTTCGAAACGTGCCTGGCCCGCCCGCGCCTCACGAAGGCCCGCAAGGCGCTCCTGGTGGCCAGGGCCTGGTGGATGGCGCGGCGCCGCGCCGCGGCTCCGGCCGCGGGAGCCGCCCTCCCCGCACGACACGAGGCCGCCGCATGAGCACCGCCACCCCCGGCACGCTCACGCCGATCCTGGCCCGCGCCGCCGGCGCGTGCGAGGAGATCACGCGGCTGCGGGCCCGGAACTTCTACTACGGGCTGCGGCTCACGCCGGAGCCGGCCCGCTCCGCGATGTTCGTGGTGTACGCGTGGATGCGCCAGGCGGACGATCTCGCCGACGCCGCCGGGCCGGACGCCGCGGAGAAGCTCCGCAGCCTCTCGCAGTTCCGCGCGGACACGGCGGCGGCGTTCGAAGGGCGGCCCGTGGACGACTCACCGCTCTGGAGCGGCCTGGCGGAGGTGGTGCGCCACTGGCCGCTGGAGCGGCAGGACTTCGACGACATGCTGGACGGCCAGCTGGCGGACGTGAAGGCCGAGGGGCACGCCCGCTGGGAGGATCTCCGCCGCTTCTGCTACCGCGTGGCCAGCACGGTGGGACTCATCTGCATCCGCATCTGGGGCTTCACCGATCCGTCCGCGCCGCGGCTCGCCGTGGATCGGGGCATCGCGTTCCAGTTGACCAACATCCTGCGGGACTTCCGCGAGGACTACGACGCCGGGCGCGTCTACTTCCCCGCCGCGGAGCTGGATGCGATGGAGCTCTCCGCCGCGGCGCTGCGGGCGTGGAAGCCGGCGGACCGCTGCGTGGAGTTCATCCGCGCCCAGGCGGAGCGGGCCCAGGCCCACTACCTCTCGTCCGCGCCGCTGGAGCGCGTGATCACGCCCTCCTGCGTTCCCACGCTGTGGGCCATGACCGCCATCTACCGCGGACTGCTGGACAAGATCCTGGCGGACCCGGAGCGCATCGTGCGCGACCGCCGCGTGCGTCTCAGCGCCCCGCATAAGGCGTGGATCGCCTTCCGGGCCCGCTTCAGCGGCGGAGAGCACCTGGCCGGCCGCGCCGCCGCGCCGTCCGCGTCCGCCGCGGAGGCCGGGACTCCGTGACCAGCGGCGTCCCTGGCCGCGTGGCGGTGGTGGGCGGCGGACTGGCGGGGATCGCGGCGGCGCTCGGCCTCGCGGAGGCCGGTTGGACGCCCATCGTGATCGAGACCCGCGGGAAGCTGGGTGGCCGGGCCACCAGCTTCGTGGATCCGCGCTCCGGACTGGAGCTGGACAACTGCCAGCACGTCCTCATGGGCTGCTGCACCAACCTCCTGGAGCTCTACCGCCGGCTGGGCGTCCTTGACCGCATCGAGTGGCACCCCACCGTGTACTGGGCGGATCCGCCGCGCGATCCGATCCCGATGAAGCCCGGACTCCTGCCCGCGCCCGCCCACTTCCTGGGCAGCTTCCGCCGGCTGCGGATCATCTCCGCCTCCGCGCGCCGGGCCGTCTCGCGGGCCATGTGGCGGATGCTGCGGATGGGGTTCGCGGGGCGGGAGCGCTGGCGCGGCCGGGCCTTCTCCGACTTCCTCGCGGAGACGGGCCAGCCCGCGGAGGCGATCGAACGCTTCTGGGAGCCGGTGGTGGTGAGCGCCTGCAACGCGGCCTGCGCCGCGGTGGATGCGACGTTCGCGCTCCAGGTCTTCCAGGAGGGCTTCCTCGCCTCCCGCTGGAGTCCGGTGATGGGGTTGAGCACCGTGCCGCTGCGGCACCTCTACCAGCCGACGGAGGATGCCATCCGCGCCGTGGGCGGGGAGGTCCACCTGGGCATGAGCGCCAAGGCCCTGGCGTTCGAACGCGACCGCCTCACCGGCGTGGTGACGGACGAGGGCTTCGTGGCCGCGAGCGCCGTGATCTCCGCCGTGCCGTGGGACCGGCTCGCGAAGCTCGCGAGCGCCACGCTCGTGGCCGCGGATCCGCGCCTGCAGCGGCTGGACCGCCTCTCCGCGACGCCGATCCTGGGCGTGCACCTCTTCTTCGACCGGCCCGTGCTCACGACGCCGCATCTGGTGCTTCCGGGGCGGGCGACGCACTGGCTCTTCGGCAAGGGGGTGGACGAGCGTGGCCTCCACCACGTGCACGCCGTGATCAGCGCCGCGGAGGCGTGGATGGACATGCAGGAGGCGGAGATCGCCGCGAAGGTGATGGAGGACGTCCGCTGGGCCCTTCCCGCCGCGGCGGATGCCACGCCCGTGGAGGTGCGGAGCGTGAAGGAGAAGCGGGCCACCTTTGCGCCGGTGCCGGGCGTGCACGCCTTCCGGCCGCGGGCGGCGCCGGATCTCTCCGGGCTGGGTCGCGGCTGCCGCAACCTGTACCTGGCCGGAGACTGGTGCGACACCGGCTGGCCCGCCACCATGGAGGGCGCGGTGCGCAGCGGCTTCGCGGCCGCGGCGGCGCTCACCGGCCGCGGCGGCCCGGTGGCGGACGTCCCGCCCGGGCGGCTGGCCCGCTTCCTCGGATTGCGCTGACGCATGAGCGGCTCCCGCGCCGGCCCCCAGTCCGGATCCGGCATCCCCGCTCCGGCGGAGGCGTGGCGGGAGATCGAATCGCGGCTGCGCGCGGCCGGCTTCCCGCTGGTGGGGGCGTGCCCGGCGGCGCCCTCGCGCTTCGCACCGGAGTTCCGGGAGTGGCTCCGCCAGGGCTGCCACGGCGAAATGGCGTACATGGCGGAGGCGGTGGAGGAGCGACTGGATCCCGCGGCGCTGGTCCCGGGCGCCCGCAGCGTGATCTGCGTGGCCCTCCGCTACCACGACGGATGCGGCGACGCGGCGCTCCCCGGCCCGGAGGTCCCCGGCGCCCGGCCGCGCGGCCGCGTGGCCCGCTACGCCCGCGGCCGCGACTACCACGAGGTGCTGCGCGAGCGCCTGGAGCCGCTGGCCCGCGAGTGGCGCACGCGCTGGGACCCGCACCGCTTCCGCATCTGCGTGGACACCGCGCCGCTCCTGGAGCGCGAACACGCCGCCCGCGCCGGCCTGGGCCGCGTGGGCAAGCACACCCTCCTCATCGGCCGCACCGGCGGAAGCTGGCTCCTGCTGGGCGGGATCGTCACCACCATGGAGCTGCCGGTGGCGGAGTCTGCGCCGGAGGATCCCTGCGGCGGCTGCACGCGCTGCATCGACGCCTGCCCGACCGGCGCCATCGAACCCTGGCGCGTCGACGCGAGCCGCTGCCTCAGCTACCTGACGATCGAGCACGCCGGGCCGGTGGCCCCGGCGCTCGCGGCGGGGGTGGGCGAGTGGCTCTTCGGCTGCGACATCTGCCAGGAGGTCTGCCCGCACAACCAGCCCACGCGCCGTTCGCGCCGGATGGGTGCGGAGGCATCCCTGCGTGGCGAAGGGACGCTCGACCTGCTCCAACTCCTGGGTTGGCGCGAGGCGTCGCCGGAGCGCCTGGCCCAGACCGCGGTGCTGCGGCGGGCCACGTTGGCCATGCTCAAGCGCAACGCGATCCTGATCCTCTCCGCTCGCGGCTGGGTGCGGGCGAACGCGGAGTGCGCGGCCGCGCTGCGGCGCGCGGCGGCGGATCCGGAGGAGGATGCGGGCGTGCGCGACGCCGCGCTCAGGGCGCTGGCGGCGGCTGGATGAGGGAGCGGACGCGGTTCCGCGTCAGGGCTTCGCGTCACCCGCCGGGGCGGCAGGGGCGCCGGGGGCCTTGGGGGCGGCGCCCTGCTGCATGGCATCCATCAGGCCCTGCTTGCCCGCCTCCCGCATCATCTGCTGCGTGAGGGTGCTCAGCTCCTCCATGGACTTCACGTCGCCGGCGCGGACCTTCGCGGCCAGTTGGCCGGAGGCCTTCGCCATGGCGTCGGTGAGGGCCCGCCACTGCGGCCCCATCTGCGAGAGCAGCGAGTTCAGCGCCTGCAGCTCCGCGGAGGCTTCCAGCACGGAGGCCGCGTCCAGCCGCCAGCGGCCATCCTTCTTCACAGCCTTCAGGGTCTCCGTGCCCTTCGGACCAACGCTCTTCAGCTGGGCCGTGTCACCCTCGACGGACACCACCGTCACCGTGGAGGGGCCGAATCCGGCCGCCGGGGCCTGATCCTTGAAGGTGGCCATCACGGCGTCATGCAGCGGCTGGAACCCGAGCAGCAGGGCCTTCAGCATCTCCACGGACTCGGGGTTCGAATCGCTCCAGAGGCACTCCGCCATCGCGCTGGGATTGGCGCCATCGCTCGAGAGGAACGCCGCGAACTCCTCCGCGGAACCCATCGCGGCCTGGCCCGCCGTCTTCGCGGTGGGGGACGACGCCCGACCAGCGCCGGGGTTCTCCAGCTCCAGCTTGGCGGCGGCGAGGCGGCTCTTCAGGCCCTGCACCTCGGCGCTGTTGGTGAGCGCCGGCGTCTTCAGCTGATCCAGGGAGTCCGAGGCCGCCTGGATGGCCTCCTTGGCCTTGTCGATCGACTCCTGTCGGGCCGACTTGTTCTTCTCGATGGCCGCGCTCCACTGCGCGGGCTGACCCCACGCCTCGCCACCGGCGGCCAGGCGATCCAGGAGGGCGGCGTGCTCCGCGAGGACGCCCGCCCGCTCCGCCATCATTCGCCCCAGGGAGAGGTTGGCGCTGGCGGCGGCCAGACGCGCGGAGTCCTGCCCCGTGTTGTCCGCGCCGTTCGCGGCCTGGCCGGCCAGCTGCGCCGCCTTCCCGAAGCCCTCCGCTGCCGCCATGTAGCGCTGGGCCAGCTGGTCATCCATCGCGGCCGCCAGGGCCTCCAGCTGCTTGCGGGCCTCGGTGCGGATGCGGGCCGCCGCGGCCTTCGCGTCCGCGGCCCCGCGGCGGGAGCCGTCGGAGACCCGATCCAGTCCGCCCATGGCGTCATCCGCCGCGGCCAGGAGGGCCTTGGTGCCGTCGGCGCGGGAATTGGCGGAGGTGAGCTGCGGCTGCAGGAGCGTCAGCTCCGCCTGCTGCCGGCCCAGGTCCCCGCGCACGCGCGCGTTCTGCGTCTGGAGATCCGCGGCCTGCTCCACGAACGGCAGTGCCTGCCGGGGGCGCACTTCGCGCGACTTGACGAGGAGCTGGTTCGCGTCCAGTTCCAGCTGCCGGCTCCGGCCGGTGGAGCCCTCCAGCTGGGTGTTGAGCTGCGCGAGCGCACCCTGGAGGCCCTTGAGCTCCGCCTGCATCTGGCGCAGCTGGCCATCCGCGGCCTCGCGCCGCGCCTTCAGCGTGGTGCGGGCGTCGCCGAAGTCCAGCTGCTCCATCGGCTGGGCCAGGGCGTCAAGCGCCGCCGCGGCCGAGGCCGCGCGGGTGACGGCAAGCCGGTCCATGCGGAGCGACGTCTCCAGCTGCGCCGCCGCCACCGCGTCCAGCGCGGCGGCCTGGGCGTTCAGCGTGGAGGCGAGGAGCGCGGCCGTTGACTTCGCGGCCGCAGGCGCGGCACCGGCGTCGCTCAGGCTCTGGGCCGCGGAGCGAAGCTCCTGCGCCGCCTTGGCCATCCCTTCCGCGTCGGTGGGAAGCATGCCGCCCGGCATCGCCTTGTCGGCCTTCTCGATGGCGGCGCTCACCTTGGTCCGCAGCGCCTTCTGGGCGACCACCTGCGAGTCCTCGCACCCACCCAGGGGGGCCAGGATGGAGGTTGCGGCGAGGATGGCGGCGGCCGTGGTGGTGTGGCGGAGTGACTTCATGAGGGGGCGCGGACTATACCGAACGGCGGGCCGTCAGCGGGGCTGGGCCTCGCCCGGCCGGCCGGGGCGGTCGATGGCATCCAGGTGCGGCGGCTCGTAGTCCACCGGGTAGTCCGGCCGCGGCTGGTACATGGCGCGGATCCACTGGAGCGTGTCCGCCTTCAGCCCCTTGGCGGTTCCGGTGAAGACGGGCTTCCATCCCGGCACCTCCGGATGGGGGTAGCGGGCCTGGTCGCGGGGAAGCGCGTACTGGATCAGCAGGCTGGACTCCGGATCCGCGAAGTCCACCACCGGGTGGTCCAGCTTGGAGCGCAGGAGGATCAGGAGATTGGTGTAGCGGACCCGCTCGTCCTTGCTGGCCCGCCGGTGCAGGAAGAAGCGGCCGGCGTCGATCCCTCCGTGGCACTTGGAGGTGGCGCAGTTGGGGATGACCCACGCGTCGTGCACGCGGGTCCGGAACAGGTTGAGGGCCCACGGTTCGGAGAGGACCCGCACCCGCGGGTAGAGGTCCCGGGCCTTGAGATCGAACAGCAGCTTCAGGAGCCGCGGCGCCTCCCAGTTGAAGAGCTGGTTCCGCGCCTCGTTCCCGGCAGGGATGAGGGCGCTGGAGCCGTAGCTCGTGATCATGTCGCGGATCACCTGCGGCGGCACCTCCAGGCGCGGCGGCTTCGAGAGGTCCACCTCGTAGACGCGGATGACGTTGACGTCGTCCACGGAGAGGAGGCGGGAGGGCAGCAGGTCCTTCGTGTCCACCGGGCCGCGGTCGGGCTGGCGGCGTTCGCGCCCCGGTGCCGCGCCGTCATCCTCCTCCGGCGCGCCGCCCGTGGCCGCCGGGCCGCCCAGCGCCAGCTGCGCCTCCACCTGCCGCAGGAGATCGCGGGCCTCCGGGAGATCCGCCTCCTTGGTGAGCGGCACCAGCTCCTCGCGGGCCAGGTCGTAGCGCTTCTGGTCCACCAGCCACTGGGCCAGCGCCAGCCGCTTCCGCACCTCGCCGGGCTTGATGCTCTCGCGGAAGCGCTGCAGCTTCTCCTCGAACGGCGGCTCCAGCAGCACCTGCATCACGCGCGAGCGGTCCACGCGATTGCGGATGCCGGAGACCTCGTACTCCACCTGGTCGAAGTCGTCGGCGAAGACCTTGGCCTGGATGGTGCTGCCGTTGCGGAGGTAG
This sequence comes from Phycisphaerales bacterium, assembly GCA_046350535.1. Lineage (GTDB taxonomy): Bacteria > Planctomycetota > Phycisphaerae > Phycisphaerales > SM1A02 > VGXK01. The sequence continues at coordinate 1,857,456 of JAXMAG010000001.1, read as the reverse complement.
ATGACGCCGTCCTGGCCGCCCGCCCCGGGGTCCACCAGCGGCACCACGCGAATGATTCGTCCGCGGCTGAAGGTGACCGGCCGCCCCTCGCGGTCCTTCACGTAGAGCTGGGTCTCGTCCTCGCGCTCCACCGTGGCGCCCATCTCCTTGAAGCGGTCGATGAAGATCCAGACGCGCCGCGGCGGCGTGGCCGCGGCGGGCGGCGCGGGCGCCGCGGGTGTCGCGGGGGTCGCTGGCGGCGTGGGCGCCGCAGGCTGCGCTGGTGCCGCTGGCGCCGCGGGCGGCGTGGCGGCCGGAGTGGACTGGGCCGGAGGCGCGGTCGCCGGAGCGGGGGGAGGTGAGGCACCCTGCGGCGCCAGGGCGCAGCTCAGGGCAAGGAGGATCCGGCACGCGGGCATCGGGCCGATTGTCCGCGCCAGCCCGCCCCGATGCAACCGCGGCGCTCCCGCGGAGCGGCCGCTTCCGCTACCTTCGCGGCCTCAAGGTCCAAGGAGCCCACCCATGAAGCTCGGTGTGATGAGCGCGCTCTTCGCCGGTCGCCCCCTGGAGGAAGTCTGCCGCTATGTGGCGGAGCGGGGCCTCCAGGCCATCGAACTCCCGGTGGGCGCGTATCCGGGGCGTCCCTTCTTCGATCCCGCGAAGGTCCTGGCGAGCGCCTCGGAGCAGGCCCGCATCCGGAGCCTCCTGCGGGACCACGATCTGGAACTTTCCGCCCTGGCGGTCCACGGCAACCCGGTCCACCCGGATCCGGCCATCGCCCGCCGCCACCACGCGGAGTACGTCACGGCGGTGAAGTTGGCGCAGAAGCTCGGTACCGAGGTGGTGGTGACCTTCTCCGGGTGCCCGGGCGGCTCCCGCCGGGACCGCACGCCCAACTGGGTCACCTGCCCGTGGCCGAACGATTTCGGCGAGGTGCTGCGCTACCAGTGGGATGACGTGCTCGTCCCGTACTGGGCCGCGCAGGCCTCCCTCTGCCGCAGGCACGGCGTGCGAACGGCCTGGGAGGCGCATCCCGGCTTCTGCGTCTACAACCCGGACACGCTGATCCGCCTCGCGGCCCGCGCCTCCGCCGCCGCGGGCCTGCGCGGAAAGCCCATCCTGGGCGCGAACCTGGATCCCTCGCACTTCTTCTGGCAGGGAATCGACCCGGTGCTGGCGGCCCACGACCTCGGCGAGGCGGGCCTCCTCTTCTACTGCCACGCCAAGGACACGGAGCTGTGCCCCAACCAGGGTCCGCGCAACGGCTACCTGGATGCCAGGCCCTACGGAGACCTCAAGGTGCGCTCGTGGAGCTTCCGCACGTGCGGCTACGGCCACGGCACGGAGTTCTGGCGACCCTTCGTCAGCATGCTGCGCCGCTGGGGCTACGACGGCGTCCTCTCCATCGAGCACGAGGACGCGCTCATGAGCGTGGAGGAGGGCTTCGAACGCGCCGTCGAGTTCCTGAGCGGCTGCATCATCGAGGAGGCGGCGGCCAGGCCCTGGTGGACGTGAGGCGCGGAGCGGGGGGCGCCGGCGGCGCGGTGCGGGTTCGCGCTCAGTCCGGGATGGGCGAGATCGGCGCGCCCTTGGGGGCGGTGAGCCGCGTGGTCCACGAGACCGGCATGGCGGCCGCGCCGGTGGCGCCGGCCGGAACCTTCAGGTCCCAGCGGAGGATGCCCTGCGTGGCCGGGCCCTTCAGGTACTCCGCGTCGGTCGAGAGCGGCGGCGCGAGCTTCTCCACGTCCACCTTGATCGCCTCGTCGCGACTCACCGGACGGCGGTCGAAGAGCTCCACCTGCACCTCCCGGCCGGTGCCGTTGTCGAGCGTGACCCGCCACTCCCAGAGGGTCTCCGTGCTGGAGGAGAAGAGGCCGCGCTCGCTCGTGGTGCGGGAGACGAGCTGCCTGGTGGCGCGGATCGCCCGATCGATCCCGAAGTAGACGCGGAACTCGCCGCCCGGCGCCACGGAGCCGATGCTCGTCGGCCCCACGTAGTCGGATCCCATGAAGATCTGGGCCGGGCCGGGGATCAGCTGGAAGGGGCTGGCGTTCACCAGCTGCCCGCGGAGGTAGACCCCCTCGGTCGCGGCCGGCTGGGCGGAGTAGACGAACGTCGCCTTCGGCTCGATGGTGGCCACGCGGGTCCGCGTGGAGCGATCGCTGTTGGTGGGGACGGTGACGCGGCGCGGCAGCTCGTAGCTCACCGCGGTGCCCTCTCCGGCCACCGACGCCGCGCCGGAGATGCGCTCCATCTCGCGGCCGAGGGCCTGGTCCCTCTTCTCCGCCTCGGGCTTGGACTCCGCGCCGCCGTACTTGTAGGCCCGCTGCTCCGCCGGTGCCCCGACCACGCCGCCGCCGCCGCCACCGCTTGGCGGGAGCGGCGCCGCAGTGGCGGGCGGCGGTGGGCGGTAGACGTCCACGTAGACCGGGGAGACCGTGGGCGGATTGGCGGCCAGGGTCGGCTGGGCCGTGCTCAGGCTCACGCGCACGTCGTTCCAGTCCTCACCGCTCCGCTGGGTCAGTTCCGCGTCGAACTCCACCACCACGCTGCTGCGGTCCGCGGCCGTCCGCACGTTGTAGCGCGGCGCCCAACCGGCCTGCTCCACAAGGTAGGTGAGCTGGACCGGCACCTCCGCGGCGTCCGGCACGGCCACCAGCACCACCGCGGAGCGCTCCACGCGGTCGCCGGCGCCCATGGCGGTGGCCCGCGCCTCCAGCGCCTGGAGATCGCGGGTGGCGCGTTCGATCTGCTCCGCCAGCTCACGGTCCGCCTTCACCAGGCGGGCCCGCTCCGCTTCCACGAACGCCAGCTCCTTCCGCAGCGCCTCCAGGTCCAGCCGGGAGGTTCCGGCCGCGGCGCTGGCGTCGCCGGTCACGCGCACGCCGATCGCCTCCACCAGCTTCGCGCTCGTGGCGATCTGCTGCCGATCCTGCTTGAGCCACTCCACTCCCTGGCGGGCCTTGGTCACCGCCTCCGCGATCGCCCGGGCCTCCGGGCTCCCGGTGGGGTCCGGCTTCCGCGTCTCCACGAACTCCACGTTAATCAGTCTGGCGCCGCCGCCCAGCCGGGCCTGAACGCTGTCGGTGGCCACGGTGGGGGGGAGGTTGGGGAAGCGGAGGGCATGCAGCCCGGCGTCCAGCGGCACCGTGGCGGCGCGGGTGACGGCAGCGCGGCCGCCATAGAGCACCACGGCGTCGACGCGGGCGTCCACCTTGTGCTCCACGGGCACGCCCATGTCGACGGGCGGCGGGGACTGGGGCGCGGGGAGGGCCGCCAGGGCCGGCGGCGCCAGGACGCCCATCGCCGCCAGGAGGCCCGTGGCGCTCATGGCCGTCAGGCGGCTCATGGCTCTCGTGGCTCTTACGGCGCTCACAGCGCTCCCAGCTCTCTCGGCCCCCGTGGATCCCCCGACCTCCCTGACCCCCATCGCACCCGCGGTGCCCGGCTCATGGCGGACGAAGGCGGGACGGTGCAGACGGGCGTTCTTCATTCGGTGCTCCATGGGCGCAGAGGCTCCGCCGCTCCCGGTGGGGGATGCCGGGACGAGGGTCCCGTGCCGATGGCCGGCGATGCGCCGGCGCCCCCGGATTCTCGCCGGACGGCGCGGATCAGTCGAGGAGCGCCGCCCGCGTGCCGGCCCGCTCCAGCAGCTCCGCCAGGCGGGCCATGTCCCGGAAGGTGCCGGCCCGCAGCTCCTTCACCAGCCGGGCGTTCTCCGCATCCTTGCGCAGGTAGTGCAGGGCCACCTCCGCGATGGCGTCCGGCTCCATGCTGGCCAGGAAGCCGATTCCCTCCCGGTAGACGATCCCCGACGCCAGGCGCTTGGCGATCATCCAGTTGAGGTAGGGGCGGGGAATGCGGTTCCACACCGCCTCCCCCGCGAACTCGAAGAGCACCTTCGGCAGGTGGGCCACCACCAGGCCGCGACCCAGGGCCTGGTCCTCCTCGCTCCAGCGGGCCATGGAGGCCTCGATCGCATCCGCCGCGACGTTGATGACGCGGCTGATCTGCACGCTGATCTCCGGCAGCGGCGTGTGCGGGTTGCGGCGCCCCTCCGCCATCAGGAGCACGGCCTCGCTGCGGGCCAGCTGGCGCAGCTTCTCCAGGACCTGCTCCACGAACGCGGGCTTGATCTTCAGGAACTCGTCCTCGCTCAGCACCATGCTCGCGCCGATCTCGTAGCTGGAGCAGATGACGCCGCACTTGTTGGCGGTGCTGTCCTTCACGATGAGCACGCCCTTCGCGGAGAGCTGCTTCCGGGCCTCCGGCGTGAGGAAGAGGTTGGCGCCCTCCACCACGATGCCGGAGGAGGGCGTGCCGTCCGCGCGCAGGAACTCCTGCCAGTTCCGCTCGTCGATGGTGGCGGGCCGACCGCCGCCGGGCACGAACGCGTCCGCCACGATCCGGTTGTGCAGCGTGTTGCGGAGGGCGGCCCCGTCCGGCTGATCCACGCTCACCACGCGGCCCTGCGGCGAGAGGCGGGCCTTGTCGAAGGAGGCGATGGGCAGTCCCGCCTCGAAGAGCCGCAGCAGCTCCTTGTGATCCAGGCCCGCGGGATCCTCGCCCACGCCGCTTCCATCCGCCACGCCCACGATGCGGGCGTTGGCCCCGTAGTCGCGGTGGAGGATCTTCATCATGTTGCCGGCCACGTCCCCATCCGGACCGCCGGTGATCTTCACCGTGAACGGCCGGGCCCGCGGGTCGATCCCGCGGGCCTTGAGGGCCACCTCCAGGAAGACGTTCACGCCCTCGCTGGTGACGCCGTACACCTTGTGGTTGATGCCCGCGCCGGGCTTGGAGCTCATGAAGGCGGTGGGGAGCGGGTAGCGCCGCAGCTTGGCCCGGGCCACGATCCACTCGATGTGCGCGGGGGTGATGTTCTCATCCGGTCCCAGGTAGATCAGTTCCTGGCGTCCCCAGCGGTCCACGATCTGCTTCTGCACCGCGGCGTCCGTGGTGATGAGGTCCAGCAGGCTGTCCACGAAGCTCTTCACGCAGCGCGTGGCGTCCGCGCCGGGCTCCAGCAGGATGGCGCACTTGGCGCCGCCCTCGGGGATGTCCTTGTTCTTCTGCTGCTGCGCGAACGCGAGGCCGTACACCTCGTCGTAGAGCCGCTCGCCCTCGCGGGTGTGCTGCGCGGCGGTGGAGGGGCGGATGACCCGCAGGCCGCCGCGGGCGATCTCCTTGAAGCGCACGTGGAAGCCGTTGAAGCCGCGCCCGTGCACGAAGAAGACGCCGTAGGGAAGCTCCGTCCGCTGTCCGCCGACCATGAGGCGGGGGTCCAGGCGCAGGGCGAGACCGAAGCGGGCCGGGAGCCAGTAGTTCGTTCGATAGGTGGCGGCCACGGCATCCACGAACTTGCCGAAGATCACCGCCGCGCCTTCGCCCGCCTTCACCGCGGCCGCGTCGCCGCGCAGGGCGGCCAGGCGGCTGTCGAACTCCGCATTGGGGAGCGGCCGGGACGGGTCGAAGCGGGCCGCGAAGAGGTCCACGATCCGCAGCGACAGGGCCATCTGCTGCTCCAGTGTCCCCATCACCCGCTCCAGGGCGAAGGTGGCGGCGCCGGAGGGCACCAGGGCCTGGTGGATCAGGTTCGCGAACGCCACCACCGCCTCGCTGCGGTCCAGGTCCAGGCCCGGATGGCGGGCGGCCAGGTCGAGGATGTCGAAGTCCACCCACTTCACGCGCCGCAGGTCGCGCTCCACGGACTTCCAGAGGGCGCCGGCGGGATCCACCGGGCCGTTCTCCGCCGACTGGATCACGAACCCCAGGATCGTGACCGAGCCGTGCGGCGGGTCCTTCACCTGGTCCAGGTACGCCCGCAGGATGTTGATGCGGGCGCGGCTCAGCACCACCGCCACCCGCTCCAGCATGGTGCGGGTGCGGGCGTTGCTGAAGGCGATGGTGATGCGGGTCTGCGTGGGATCGGCCTCCGGCTCGATCTCCACGTGCGTGCCATCCGTGCCGCTCACGGCCTTGAAGAGATTCCAGTGCTTGCACAGGCGCAGCGGCGTCAGCGTGGAGACGTAGTCCGCCGCGGCGCCGGCGAAGAAGCCCTTGATCTGCTCCTCGCGCCACTCCGGCTGATGCGCGGCGGCGTACTGGACCGTGGCCCGCAGCTTCTCGGCCTGCACCGGATCGCGGGGATCGAAGGGCGCCCGCTCGCCGAACTCGAAGGTGTCGAGCACCAGCTGTCCGTCGGCGGAGCTGTGGATCTTGGCCGCGCGCAGGGAAGGCTCCATCGGGAGCGAACCCACCAGCTGCGCGAGCACGCCGGGACGGTTCGCGGGCCGCATGGTGGTCAGGACGCGGCCGTCCTCGCTGCGGAGCGTCATGTCCAGCGGGGCGCCGCTCGTCCGCGCGGCGATGATGGCCCGCAGGTGCCGGCGGACGTCCTCCGCCGGGGTGTCCTGGAAGTACATGGGCGGCATCTGGGCCGTGAACCAGGGCACCAGGTCCTGGGCGGTCTCCCGGAAGCCCCGGACGAGCTCCTCCACCAGCATGGTCGGGTCGGGGGTGGGACCGAGGGTGGCCGCGGGAGCGGCGGGGGTGTCCTGGCGCATCCGGTTGTGATACACCGCCGGTGGCGGCGGCATCAAGGGGCAGCGTAAGCTCCCGCCCCCTCGGATCACCCCGGCCCCCCAATGCTGGCCATCACCATCGGCAACTTCGACGGCGTCCACCTGGGGCACCAGGCCCTCGTGGGCCGCTGCCGGGCCGTCGCGGGCCCGCAGGGCCGCTGCGTCGCCGTGACCCTGGATCCCCATCCCGTGGCGGTCCTGCGTCCCCTCGAGGCGCCCAGGCGGCTCCAGACGCTCTCCGACCGCATCGCGGCCCTCAAGGCGGCCGGGGCGGACGAGGTGACGGTCCTGGACACCACCCGCGGATTTCTGGCGAAGAGTCCGGAGGAATTCATCCGTTCGCTCCGCGGCACCCTGCCCTTCGACGTGATCGTGGAGGGGTCGGAATTCCGCTTCGGGCGCGGTCGGGCCGGAAGCGTGGAGTCGCTGCGGGCCCTGGGGCGCGTGGATGGCTTCCGCGTGGAGGAGGTCCCCGCGGTGGAGGCCGCCCTCTCCGACGGAAGCGTGGTGCCCGTGAGCAGCACGCTGGTGCGCTGGCTCCTCGCCCAGGGCCGGGTGGCGTGCGCGGCGCGGGCCCTGGGACGCCCGTTCGCACTGGCGGGCCGAGTGGTGCGGGGCGACCAGCGCGGACGCACCCTGGGGTTCCCCACCGCCAACCTGGATCATGGGGACATCGCCCTTCCCGCGGATGGCATCTACGCCGGACAGGCGCTCCTCCCGGACGGCTCCCTCCGCGCCGCCGCGATCAGCGTGGGCAACAAGCCCAGCTTCGGCGGCAGCGAGCGGCTCTGCGAGGCCCACATCCTGGGCTTCCAGGGGCTGGCGCAGGAGTACGGCTGGACGCTCCGGCTGCACTTCCTGGAGTGGCTGCGGCCGCAATTCAGCTACTCCCAGCTGGAGCCCCTCATCGCCCAGATCTCCGCGGACGTGCAGGCGGTGCGAACGCTGATCCCGGAGACGGTGGCGGCATGAGCGCGTGGACCTACGCCAGCACCACGGACGCGCCCGCGCTCGCGGCGCGTCTCGCCGCCGCCTCGAACGTCATCCTCACCACGCACACCAAGCCGGATGGCGACGCGATCGGCAGCTGCCTCGCCCTGGCCCGCGCCCTCCGCAGCCTGGGGGCGCGGGTGCAGCTCTGGCTCGCGGGGCCCGTGGACTTCAGCCTCCAGTCCTTCCTGGCGGGAGAAGCGGTGGGGGATCCCGTTCGCGGGCTCCCCGCGGATCCGGTGGACCTCTGCGTGCTGCTGGATACCGGGGCCTGGAGCCAGGTGGAGGCGATGGCGCCCTGGCTGCGGGCCAACCGCGAGCGGGTGGTGGGCATCGACCACCACCGCCGCGGCGACGACATCGCGCCGATGCGGCTCGTGCAGCCCCGCTGCGCCTCCACCACGCAGGTGCTGGTGCCGGTCATGGATGCCCTGGGCGTCCCGCTCACCGCGCCGGCCCCCGGCCGGGACTCCATCGCGGAGGCCCTCTACATCGGACTGGCCACGGACACCGGCTGGTTCCGCTTCGAATCCGCAGGCCCGGAGGTCTATCGCCTGGTGGCGCGCCTCCTGGACGCGGGCGTCGACAAGGATCAGCTCTATCGACGGATCGAGGAGACCGCCCGCCCGGGACGCCTGCGGCTCCTCGCCCGCGCCCTCGCCTCGCTCGAACTCCTCTGCGGAGACCGGGCCGCGCTCATGACCCTCACGGAGGCGGACTTCGCGGCCTCCGGCGGGGCTCCGGAGGATCTCTCCGGCGTCGTCAACGCGCCCATGGTCGTGGGCTCCGTCGAGGTATCCGTCCTCCTCTCGCAGAGCGAACCCGGGGTCGTGAAGGCCAGCTTCCGGAGCAAGCCCGCGTGGGCGCCGGGTGGGGCGTTCGTGGACGTGAACGCCCTGGCGGCGGAGTGGGGCGGCGGCGGGCACGTGCACGCGGCCGGGGCCCGCTTCCGGCAGCCGCTCGCGGAGGTCCAGGCGCTGGTGCGGGAGGCGCTCAGTCGTCGGTTCGGGGCGGCGCCTTCGTCCACCCCGGCGTGACCTTGTAGCCCAGCTTGGTGATGGCGGCCCGGATCGCGGCGTCGTCCGCGGCGGCGGCGGTGACCACCTCCGCGCGGCCCTGCTCGAGGTCCACGGAGCAGGTGCGCGTGGTGGGCAGATGGCCCACCTCTGCGCCGATCGCGGCCACGCAGCCGTCGCAGTGCATCCCCTCCACGGTGTAGACGAGCGTCACCGGCGGAGGAGGCGGCGTCCGCGAGCATCCGGCGGCGCCCGCCAGCAGGGAGGCGAGGAGCGCGGCGCGCAGGGTGGTGGGGCGGCGAATCATGGGGACCCGATCCTACGCTCCCTCCGGACGGGAGCCCACACGCGGTGGATCGCGGGGAGGACGAAGACGGTGGCCGCCAGGATGGCCACCGTGGAGACGGTCATCAGGAGCCCCAGGCTGCGGAGGCCGCGGTGGTGGGCCCACAGCAGGGTGCCGAAGCCGATCACGGTGGTGAGGGCCGTCACCGTCACCGCCCGGCGGGTGCTGCCGAACCCGCCATGAGGGCTCTCCCGCAGGCGGTGGAGCAGGTGGATGCAGCCATCCGCCCCCAGGCCCACGGTGATGGGGATGGCGAAGAAGTTGGCGAGGTTGAAGTCCAGGTCCGCGCCGATCATGAAGGCCAGGGTCCATCCGAGCCCCACGGCCAGCGTGATCATCGCGATCGCGGTCTCCCGCACGCTCCGGAAGTCCAGCCACAGCACCACCATCACCAGGAGCGCCGCCGCCACGCCCTGCTGGAGGAAGCTCCGCTCCATCAGCCGCATGGATTCCAGCTGCGTGATGGGCACGCCCGTCACCTCCGGATCGATGCGCCGCAGCGCCGCCACGAAGGCCTCCATCGGCTCCAGCTCCCAGACGTCGGAGCGCGGATGGATCATCACGCAGAAGCGCCCATTGGGGCTCATCACGTCGTCGCGCAGGGCGTCGGGGAGCGCGGCCCGCAGCGGGAGCGCGGCGCCCGCGGCCATCCCGGCCAGGGCGTCGCGGGTTCGAGCCACGGCGTCCACGACGGACTGGCGGCGGGCGTCGATCATGGCGCCGTCGTGCGCCGCGGGATCCATGGCGGCCGCCAGGCTGCGCAGGCGGGCGGCCAGGTTCCGGAGCGTCACCGCCTCCGCCGGCGCCTGCGCCTCCGCGAGCGGAGCCAGCGCCTCCACGCGGGTGGCGCACTCCAGCAGCGCCGCCACCGGGAGCGGCGAGTCCGCGGACGCCCCGGGCGCCGGATCCGGACGCAGCGACGCGAGCGCCGCCCGCAGGGCATCGGACTCGGGGGTCGGCAGGGACACCACGTCCAGGATGCTCTGCACCGCGCCCACCGTCGGCTCGGCGCGGGCCTTGGCCACCACGCCCGGGACCTGCTCCACGCGGTCCACGATCACGGCGCCGAACCACGTGGCGCTCGAGGAGTCGGCGAGGATCCGTCCCTCCCACTCCACCGCCTCCAGGCCCGCGGCCTGCAGCTTCAGGAGGTTGCTCTCGAAGCGGATGTGCGCGGGCCCCCACGCGAACGCGGCGCCCGCCACCGCGCCCACGGGCAGGAGCCACGCGAGCGCCGCCATCCGCCCGCCCGGTCGCGGCGCGGCGCCGCCCGGCCGCCCGGAGATGAACGTGGCGCCGCCTTCGCGCGGCCTGCGGTCGAAGACCTCCAGGAGCGCCGGCAGCACCACCGCCATGGCGGCCCAGCAGAGGATGAGGCCCAGTCCCGCGATCAACCCGAGTTCGCGCAGCCCCTGGAAGGTGGTGAACCACGCCAGCAGGAAGACGCCTCCGCTCGTGAGCGCTCCGGAGAGGTTGCTCGGCACCGCCCGCCGCATCATGGAGGCGATCGCCTCGCGCCGGTCCCGCGCCGGGTGGGCCTCCATGTAGCGGGCGATCATGTGGATCCCGTAGTCCAGCCCCACGCCCACCAGCACCAGCATGAACACCAGGCTGAGCAGGTTCAGCCGGCCCACCAGGAGCGTGGCCGCCCCGTAGGTGAGGGCGCAGCCGACGCCGAAGGCCAGATTGGCGAGGAGGGGGCGCTTCACGCCGCGGAAGACGGCCATGAAGAGGCCAGCCACCAGCACGAACGCGGCCACGCTCGACCACGTCATGTCCTGGTTGGTGGTGGCCATCTCGTCCGCCTGGAGGACGGGCTTCCCGGTGAGACCGATGTCCACGTCCGGCACCGCCGCCCGGACCTGGCGGATCACCTCGCGGATGCGCTCCAGCGGCTCCTGGATCACGCTGAGCGTGCCGTAGTCCTTGTCCGGCAGGATGCGCACGAACAGGAACTCGCCGCCCGGCGCCCGCAGCCACTCCGGCGCCCGGGCCTCCGCGAGCCCGAAGCCGCCCGCGCCCTCCGGGCTCCCCGCGGCGATCGCCTGGAGCGCCATCACGGCATCCGCGGCCATGCGCGGCGCCTCGCCGGCTGGGCCGGAGAGGGCCGCCGCGCCCAGCCCCTTCAGCCGCGACTGGGCCAGCTGGAGGAGCTGCCCGGGCGCGGCGCCGCGCAGGATCTCGGCGATGGCGCCGCGGGCCAGGAGGAGCCGTTCGAGCCCCTGGGCATCCATGTGCCAGGGGGCCAGGCGCCACTGCTCCGCCGGCGTGACCTCCCCCTCCGCGCGGCGCAGGCCGGGGAGCGCCCGCAGGCGGTCCAGCAGCATGGACACCGCCCGCTCCGCCTCCGCGCGCCGCGGCGCGTGCCGGCCGCCCTGCGTCGGGTCCACCGCGACGATGAGGTACTCCAGATCCCCGAAGTCCCGCTTGAACGCCCGGTAGTTCCGCATGAACGGCTGGTGCTCGCCGATGAGCGAGTCCGTGTCCGCATCCAGCTGCAGCGTCCGCGCGGACCAGATCGAGAGTCCCACGCTCACCAGGGCCGCCGCCACCAGGATCCACCACGGGTGCGTCACCGCGACCCGCGTCAGGTGGTCCATGAACTGGAGGCGCCGGCGGATCTCGTGGCTCCGGGAGCGTCAGGCCAGCTGGAAGGCGCGGCCCGCCGCTGACGCGAACGTGGCCCGCCCGCGGACGCGCCGGCCGTCGAACGGACAGTTGCGGCTGAGCGAATGGAAGCGCGAGGTGTCGATGGTCCACTCCATCCGCGGGTCGATCACGGTCACATCCGCCGGCCCTCCCGGCCGCAGCGTGCCCAGCCCCTGGGCATCCAGGCCGCAGAGCCGCGCCGGCTGGATGGTCATGAGCGCCACCATGCGCGGCCAGTCGATGGCGCCGGTCTCCACGAGCGCCTCCGCGTAGAGCGCCAGGGCGCACTCCAGGCCGATGATGCCGAACGGCGCCGCCGCGAAGTCCCGCCCCTTCTCGCTCGAGGTGTGCGGCGCGTGGTCCGTGGCCAGGATGGTGATCGTGCCGTCCGCGACGCCGCGGCGCAGGGCCTCCACGTCCGCGGAGGTCCGCAGCGGGGGGTTCATCTTGGCCTGCGTGTTCCAGCCTTCGCAGGCATCCTCCGTGAGCAGCAGGTGGTGGGGGCTCGCCTCGCAGCTGGCGGTCACGCCGTCCGCGCGGGCACGCCGCAGGATCTCCACGCTGTCTCCGCTGGAGACGTGCTGCACGTGGTAGGCGCAGCCGATGGCGCGGTTCAGGCGCAGGTCCCGTTCGATGATCATCTCCTCCGCCACCGCGGGCCAGCCGCCCACGCCGAGCCGGGCGGCCACCTGGCCGGCGTTCATGGTGGCGCCCTCCGTGAGCGTCGGCTCCTGGCAGTGCTGCATGAAGGGCCGGTCGATGCTGCGGCAGGTGAGGAGGACGCGGCGCATCACCGCGGCGCTGGCCACGCAATCCCCGTCGTCGCTGAAGCCCACGGCGCCCGCCCGGGCCATGGCGCCCATGGGGGAGAGGGCCTCGCCCTTGCGGCCCACGGTGGCCGCGCCCACGCAGAAGACCCGGGCGGCGGCCGCCTCGCGGGCCCGGACGTGGACGAAGTCCACCAGGCTGGGGAGGTCCAGCGCCGGGGTCGTGTTGGGCATGCAGCAGACGGAGGTGAAGCCGCCGGCGATGGCCGCGGTGGCTCCGGAACGGATGGTCTCCTTGTGCTCCGCGCCCGGCTCCCGGAGGTGGACGTGCGGATCGATGAGTCCCGGCGTGACCAGGCAGCCATCCACGTCCAGGGTGGCGGCCACGGCCTCACGGATCGGGGAGCTGCGGATCTCCGTCACCACGCCCCCCCGGAGGAGCACGTCGGCGGTGGCATCGAATCCGGTCGCGGGGTCCAGGACGCGGCCGCCGCGCAGAAGGATCGAGTCGCCGTCGATCGGTCGCATGGCGCGGACTATAGAGCCGGCGGGGGTGCGGCGCGCGGGCCCGCGCCGGCCCCTGGAAGCGAACAGGGCCCGCCCCCGCGGAGGGGACGGGCCCTGTGACGTGCAATCAGGGTGCGGGCCGAAGCCCGCGCCGGATTCAGCCGTTCGTCTTGGCGCCGGTGCAGGCGCTCTTGCAGCAGCCGGGCTTCTCATCGCTGACCGCGCCGGGGGCGGCGGCCTTGTCGGTGCAGGACGCGCCGGAGGCCTTGCAGCAGCCGGCCTTCTCGCCGTTCACGGCGCCGGGGGCGGCGGCCTTGTCAGCGCAGTTGGCGCCGCTGGCCTTGCAGCAGGAGCCGTCCTTGGTGCAGCCAGTGCCCTTGCAGCTGGCGGCGCAATTGCCGTTCACGGCACCGGGCGCGGCCTGGGTGGTCTGATTGGACTGGCACGCGGTGAGGCAGGCCAGCACGAGGCCGGCGGCGAGGGTCGCGAAACGCTTCATTCGTATGACTCCTGTGACGTGACCCCGGCAAGCAGCCGGGAGTTGGTTCGGATCGTCCCCGGAACGCTCCGGGGTCCGGCCGAGTGTAGGGGAAGGTCCGAGTGAGGTTCCAGTGTACGTCGGCACACCGGGCCCCGGTTCTGGAAACCCGCACGCCGCGGCCGGTCCGCCCTAGCCTGTATGCGTGGCGTCTCCCTCCTCTTCCCAGGGTCCGCAGGATCCCGGTCCGGAACCGGGCCGGCCCGGAGAGGGCGGGGAGGCGGCAGGGGCGCCCGGGGCTGGAGGTGCCGCCCCCATCCCGGTGACGAACCCCGGCCGCCGGGAGGCCCTCCTGGCCAAGGCTCGCGCGTTGCCCCGCCAGGCGGGCGTCTACCTGATGAAGGACGAGGCCGGACGGGTCATCTACGTGGGGAAGGCCTCCGTGCTGCCGCAGCGGGTCGGGAGCTACTTCGTTCCCAGCGCAGATCCGGGGCCCCGCAAGGAGCCCATGCTGGAACTGGTGGCGGACTTCGACGTGATCGAGTGCGAAGGGGAGTGGGAAGCCCTCCTGATGGAGTCGCGGCTGGTCAAGGACCTGCGTCCGCGCTTCAACGCCCGCCTGGCGGACGACAAGACCTTCCCCTACCTGGCCATCACGCTGCGGGACCAGTTCCCCGGGGTGTACGTGACGCGCGAACCGGCGGACCCCCGCTTCCGCGGCGCCCGCATCCTGGGGCCGTTCACCTCCGTGGCCTCGCTCCGCCACGCGGTGCAGCTCCTGCAGCGCATCTTCCGCTATCGAACCTGCGAACTTGAGATCCGCGCCGGGGACCCGGCCAACCGCGGCTTCCGGCCCTGCCTTCTGCACGCCATCGGCCAGTGCACGGCGCCATGCGCGGATCGCGTGACGCCCGAGCGCTACCGCGCGGACGTGGATCGCTTCCTGCGCTTCCTCGACTCCCGCCGCAGCACGCTCCTGCGGGAGCTCCGGCAGGAGATGGAGCAGGCCAGCGTGGAGCGCCGCTTCGAGGAGGCGGCGGTCCTGCGGGATCAGATCCGGGCGGTGGAGCGGCTGGATGATCGCGAGACCCGCGACGGCGATGCGGAGTACGAGTGGCAGCCGGAGGTGACGCAGTTCGCCGCGGATCCCGCCGCCGGCATGCGGAGCCTGCAGCGCACGCTGGGGCTGGAGCGGCCGCTCCGCTGCGTGGAGGCCATCGACATCGCCCACCTCGGCGGACGCGAGACGGTGGGCAGCAAGGTGTGCTTCGTGGACGGGCGCCCCTTCAAGGACGCGTACCGCCGCTACCGGATCCGCAGCGTCACCAACGACGACGTGAGCGCCATCCGCGAGGTGGTGAGCCGCCGCTTCCGGCTGGGGCCCGAACCCGCGGATCCGGAGGCGGACGGGGGAGGCGCCGCCGCAGCCTCCGCGGAGGAACTCCGGCCGGACGTCCTCCTGATCGATGGCGGCCAGGGGCAGCTCAACGCGGCCCTCGAGGCCATCGCGCCGCTGGGAGATCGGGCTCCGCTCCTCGTCGGCCTCGCCAAGCGGGAGGAGCTCCTCTGGGTGCAGCACGACTCGGAGCCGCTCCGCCTGGGGCGTTCGAACCCGGGGCTCAAGCTCTGCCAGGCCATCCGGGACGAAGCCCACCGCTTCGCGCGGCACTACCACCACCTGCTGCGCCGCAAGCGCATGACCGGCGACTCCGGCCCCGGCACGCCGCGAAAGCGGAAGGGCGGCGCGTGAGCCAGCATCCGCACTTCGTGGCCGCCTGCGATGCCGCCGGCGTCACCATCCGCGTGAAGGTGGTCCCGGGCGCGCGGGCGGACGCCGTGGCGGGCGTGCTGGGGGACCGCCTGAAGATCCGGGTCGCGGCGCCACCGGAGGATGGGCGGGCGAACGCCGCGGTGGAGGCCCTCCTGGCCCGGGCCCTGGGGATCCCGGCGCGGCGGGTTCGCGTGCAGTCCGGGCATGGCCATCCGGAGAAGCTCATCCGCATCGATGGGCTCCCTGCGGCAGCGCTGGCAGCGCTGTAGGATGCGCGACTTCGGTGGAGAGGAGGAGCTGGCTGGAGCCCTCGTTGAACCATCGACGTCGCAAGAGATCGCGCGGTCACGAAGCCGCGGAGCACATGGAGCAGGGGACCTCGCGCCCGCCGCTGTCGCACGCGCTGGTGCCGGCGGGGGATCCGGTGCTGCTCACCACGCCGGAGGCGATCGCGGACTTCGCGGCCCACGCCCGCTCCCAGCCAGTGCTGGCCTTCGACACGGAGTTCATCGGGGAGGAGTCCTTCCGCCCCCGCATCTGCCTGGTGCAGATGGCCACCGCGGAGCGAGTGGTGCTGGTGGACCCGCTGCAGGGACTGGACATGAACCCGGTGTGGGGGCTGGTGGCGGATCCCGCGGTCCTCACCGTGGTCCATGCCGGGGAGCAGGACGTGGAGGCGGTCCGGACGGCGCTGGGCCGGCAGCCGGCGTCCCTGGTGGACACGCAGGTGGCCGCGTCCCTGGTGGGGCTGCCATGGCCCACCAGCCTCGGCACGCTGGTGGAGCACATCACCGGGCACCGCCCCGCCAAGGCCCACACCTTCACCAACTGGGACGCCCGGCCGCTCACCGCGGCCCAGCTGCGCTACGCCGCGGATGACGTGCGGTACCTGCCGCTCGTCTGGTCGCGCCTGCAGGAGCAGCTCGCCTCCAGCGGCCGCCTCCAGTGGGCCCTGCGCGAGAGCGAGGAGGCCCTCCAGGGGGATGCGGTCTTCGATCCGGCGCGGCAGGTGAAGCGGGCGGCGCGCGGGGAGCCGCTGCGCCCCGCAGCCCTGACGCTCCTGCGTGAGCTGGTGGTGCTCCGTCATGATCTGGCTCGCGAAGCGGACCAGCCGCCCCGGGCGCTCCTCTCGGACGCGACGCTGGTGGAGGTGGCCAAGCGCCGTCCCACCACGCCCAGCCTCCTGGGCGCCGTGCGCGGCCTGCCCAAGCCGACGCTGCACGCCCACGGCGAGCGGATCCTGGCCACGGTGGAGCGGGCCAAGGCCCTGCCGCCCACTCGGGAGGAGCACGCGAAGCTCCTGGAGGACGCCACGGTGCGGGCGGAGATCGACGCACTGTGGCTGGCCGCCCAGGCCCGCTGCCTGGCCATGGGGCTGGCGCCCACGCTGGTGATGAGCCGGGCCGCCTTCACGGACTGGTACGCGGGACGGATCGCGGCCCGCCGCCGCGCCGCCCGCCGGCCGGACGCCGAGCCGGCGGCGCCACCGTCGCCTCTCTTCGACGCCGGGAGCTGGCGCGAGGAGGCGGTGGGCGCGTGGCTCGAGGCCTTCGTCGCCGGCCGCGAGGGACTGGAACTCCGCTGGCGCGCGGGCCTGGTCACGGGGAACGGCCACGGGCCTCCCCTATACTCGGCGCCGTGATCGTTCGAAGGCTTGATCCCGAGAGGGCTGCGCCCATCCAGATGGAGGGGGCGCAGCGGGTCCGCATGGAGATCCTGGTGGGACGGGCGGATGGGGCGCCCACCTTCAGCATGCGGCACTTCGTCGTGGAGCCGGGCGGCCACACGCCCCACCACCACCACGACTACGAGCACGAGGTGCTGATCATCGAAGGTCTCGCGGAGGTGACGCTCGGCGAGCGCGTGGAGCGCGTGGAGTCCGGTCACGCCCTCTTCATCCCCGCCAACGTGCTGCACCAGTTCCGCAACGCCGGCGCCGGGCCGATGCGCTTCGTCTGCATGGTGCCCACCAGCTTCGACTGCGGAAAGCCCACGCCCGGGAGCTGAGGCCCGCGGGCGCCGTTCGCGCGGAGGGGCTCAGCCGCGGGAGCGCTTGGCCATCGCCGCCGCCGTTCGCTCGAGCCACGCCGGATCCGGCGGGCTGTACGGCCGGAACTTCTCCAGCGTCCCCGCCTCCTCGCTGTAGAGGAGCGCCCGGTTCATGCCGAGCCGTGTGGCGGCGGGTGAGTCGATGAGCGTGCTGGAGTCCGTGCCGCTCAGCTGGAAGAGCACGCGCTGGTCGAACTCCCGCATCGCCGCCCGGTCCACCGCCCGGTTCAGGCTGGCCAGCGTGTCCACCCAGGCGATCGCGTGCACGCCCACCGCGGGGCCGTCGCGCAGGATGGCGGCCATCGCCTTGTCGGGAGAGGCCGGCTTCTCCTCGGAGGAGAACGAATAGTCGTCCTCGTTGCGGCGCAGCGCCCGGAACCTGTGCAGACCGTGGATCATCAGGAACACCCACGGAGCGTCCGCGCCGGATTCGTGCTGGCGTGCGGCGGCCATCTCCGCCACGCGGATCACCGCCTCCCCGGCCTCCCGGTACGGCACCACCTCCACCCCGTGCGGCAGCGTGCGTGCCACCCGCTCCAGCGAGCCCGCCAGCGGATCGTCCGCGGGCGTGCCGTCCAGGAGGACGAACCGCACCTGCTCCGGCGAGAGCTGCGAGGCGAGGGAGAGCAGCATGGAGGTGGAGACGGCCAGGGCCGCGTCGTCGCGCTGGCCCACCACCACCACGTTCGCACCGTTCTGGCGGCGGAAGACCGCGGCGGTGGGATCCTTGATGCTGATCGCATCCCCCAGCCACGCCGAGACGGCCGCCGGCATGGGGCCCCACGCCGGCGCCGCCACGCGCTGCGCCAGCAGGTGGTTCTGGGCGATGTCCGCCGGGATGTTGCCCTCGAACACGATCGGCGCCGGGCGCTTGGAGCCCGCGCTCTTGCGGCCCGCCCGTTCCAGCCACTGGTCCCGGATCTCGTCCGAGAGCCAGACGATCTGGAAGGGACTGTTGCCCTGCACCAGGCCGCCGGCATCGTTGTAGATCGCCTCGCCCGGCCGGCCGAGGAGGCGGGCCGCGGTGTTGTCGTCGCTCAGGATGAGCTGGGCGTCCGCCTCGTTGCACTGCAGGGCGATGCGCACCGCCATCTGGCCCATCGTGGTGCGCGGCAGCGAGTACGCCCCGCCCAGCGTCTGGCTGCCCAGGATGACGTGCATGCCGAACGCACGGCCCTGGCGCACCAGCCGGTCCAGGAGGAGCGCGGCCTCCTGGGCCACCTTGTCGTCCTCGATGAACAGCTCCTGGAACTCGTCCACCACGAGGAGCACGCGCGGCATGGCGTCCGGCCGCTTCAGGGCCCGGAAGCCCTTGAGGTCCTGCACGCCCAGGTCCCGGTAGAGATCGCCGCGCCGCTTCAGTTCCCCGTCCAGCCCCTGGAGCACGGAGAGGCCGAACTCGCGATCGCTCTCGATGGCCACGGCGCGGGCGTGCGGCAGCCGGTGGTTGGCGTAGGTCTTGAACTCGACGCCCTTCTTGAAGTCGATGAGGTACATCTCCACCTCGTCCGGTCCGTACCAGAGCGCGGTGTTGGTGATGAGCGCGTGCAGCAGCGTGGACTTGCCGGAGCCCGTCTTGCCGGCGATGAGCACGTGCTGCTTGGTGCCCTCGCCGAGGACGAGCGACTGGAGCTTGGTGGCGCCGGTGCGGCCGAGGGCCACCTTGAGGATGGAGGCGCTGGATTCGCACCACAGCTTCTCCGGGGCGGGAGCGATCACCGAGAAGGGCACCTCCACGCGTCCCGCGTCCACCGCCGCCTCTCCCACCTTGCGCATCGCGGGGATCACCAGGTCCGCGGGCGGCGCGGGATCCAGGTGGAGCGCCAGGTGGTCCAGTCCGGGCGTGGCCAGCACCAGCCGCTCCGCGCGCTGCTCCACGCGCAGGGCGTTGCGGTGCAGCGCCGCCAGGTCCGCGGTGGGGGGGAGCTCCCGCCGGACGTCCCGGGCGATGAGCGTGAAGACGCCGCAGCGGGCGCCGGAGTTGACGATGCTGTTGAGGCGGGCCGCGGCCTGCTCCGAGAAGTTGGCCGGGTAGTCCGCCACCACCAGGAAGCGGTACGGCTCCGCCAGCTCGCCCGCCTGCTCGTTGTAGTCGCGGATGGTGGGGAACTCGTCCCGCAGGTACTTCTGGATCACCGTCTCCATGTGCTCGGTGAGATCCACGAGCTTCTGCTCGATGTGGCGCTGCTCCGTCCAGATGCGGTCCCCGACGAGGCGAGGGTTGGCATCCGCCAGGTGCATGAACCCCGCGAAGCTCTGCCCCAGTCCCACCGGGTCCAGCACCACCAGGTGCACCTTCCCCGGCGGCATCCCCGCCAGCAGCCGCAGCATGGTGGCCTGCAGCGTGGCGATGGCCTGGGCCCGTCCCTCCGCGCCCGTCTCCAGGAGGAGCGACGCCCGCTCCGGAAGGACCAGCCCCACCGGGAGCGGAAGCTGCGGCGGCCGCCCGCGCAGGTCCCACGCGAGCTGCGGATCCGCCGGCATCGCCTCCGGCACCGCGGTGAGATCCAGGTCCACGCGTCCCACCCGCACCACGGGCGCGAACGTCCGCGGCGGCGTCCACCCGGCCCACGAGGGCGCCTCCCACCCCGGCGACCGCTCCGCATCCGCCCGGGCCAGCGCCTCCACCGTGTCCATCGTGCGGCGCTGGAGCGCATGCCAGGACGCGATGGCGGCGGCGCGGGTCGCGGCCGCGACGGCCGCCACCTCCGTGCGCCTCGCCTCCACCCGGGCCATCTCCGCGGTCCGGCGCGCCTGCCGGTCCTCGTCCGCCTGTCGCGTGGTGCGGGCGAACGTCTCCGCCGCCTCCGCGAGCGCCGCGTCCCGGGTCTCCGTGAGCCGGCGCCGCAGCCCCGGCAGCTTCTCCTCGATCCGCCGCAGCGTCTCCGCCTCCAGGGCCGCGATCTCCGCGAGCTTCGGGGCGACGGCGCTGCGGGCCTTCTCCAGTTCCATGTCCCGCGTGGTCAGGAGCGCCCGCTCGCGGTCGGCGCGTTCGGTGGCCGCCCTCTCCAGGGCCGCATCCGCTGCAGTGGCGAACGAACGCTGCGCCTCCGCGAGCGGCATCCACGCCGCCCGCACCTGCCGCCGCGCCACCATCCAGAGCGCCGCCGCGGCCACCACCACCACGGCGGTCATGCCCACACCGGCGCCCACCAGCACCGGGACGTCGTCCCATGCCCGCAGGGCGCCCGCCGCCGTCACCGCGCCGCCCGCGGCCAGCATCCACGGCACCAGCAGGATGGGTCCCTTGAAGAGCCCGGGGATACGCAGGCCGCGGAGGGCGGTCAGCTGATGCCGGGCCACACCCAGGGCCGCGGTCATCGCCATGGACGGGTTGCCGGTGGCGGCCGCCGCGGCGCCCGGATCCTCCGCGGGCAGCGCCGGCACCACCTGGCGGTAGCGGTGCACCAGGGTGCGTCCCTGGGCGATCAGCTCCTCCAGTTCCTTGCGGTTGGTGGTGATCTCCTCCCGCAGCTTCTCGTAGTCCGCGCGGGGCTTGCCTTCGCTCCCCTCGTAGACGCTCTCCGCGAGCCAGACCGCCTCGTCGTGCACCCGCTGGGCGGAGGTTCGGGCGGCCTCGGCCTTGGCCCGCGCCTCCTCCACGGCCAGCTCCCGCTTGCGGGCCAGCCGCATCATCTCGGATGCGAACGTGGCCTCCGCCTCTCCCACCGCGGCGTCACGCGCGGTGGTGGCCGCTTCGGTCGCGGCCCGCCAGTCGCGCTCCAGCGCCTCGAGCGTCTCCTTGTGCCGGACCTCGTTCTCGCGGGCATCGCGGACGCGGGTCTGCTCCGCCTCCGCCAGGGCCGCGGCGCGGGCCGCGGCGCCCGCGGCCACGTCCGCCACGAGCGCCTTCTCCGCCTCCATGGCGCCACGCTCCAGGTCGTCCGTGCCCTGCGGTTCCACGGGCCGGATCGTAGCAGGCCCGCCGGTCGCCCCACGCGCGTCGGACGCGGCGCCGGGGCTCCGCGTCATCGGTCCTCGCAGTCCCTGCGGGCCCGCGAGATCGCGTCCCGCATCTTGTCCAGGGCGCCTCCCGCGATCCGCACCGCCTGCTCCAGGGAGTTCATGCAGTTCTCTTCGAACGCCCGGGCCACCGGATCCCGCCACACCTCCGAGACGCGCGCCCACTTCGTCTTGAGGTCCTTGAGTGCCAGGTCGATCCGCATCCGGGAACCGCTCACGCTCACGGCGCACCCTCCCTCTCCGGCGGGGTCGCGGGCGTGCCGCCGCCGCGCTCCGCGGCGTCCTCCGGCGCGGCTGCATCCGCGGCATCGTTCGCCGCGGCCTCCGCCGCCCCGTCCGCTGCGGCGGTCTCCGCGACCTTGGCCGCATCGCCCGTACGGCGCATCTCCGCGGCCATGGAGTCCGCGCCGGGGGCGAAGTCCCGGGCCAGATCCGGCGCCTCCAGCCTCAGGTATGCGTCCAGGTGCTGGATCATCTGCGCCAGGATGCTGAGTGCGTGGGGAAGGTCCCGCTCCACCATCGCTCCCAGCGGCGCCATGCCGGACTTGAAGAGGATCTCCTCCCGCGGGAGTTCGATGGCCCAGCGCTTGGTGGCGGCGAGCTTCTGTTCGCAGAGCCCCAGCCGGGCCTGGGCCCGTTCAAGGGCCTTCTTCTCGTCCACCACGGACGGCTTCTGATCCTTGCTGCTCGTCACCATCTGCTTGCGGAAGAGGGCGCTCTTGCACATCACCACGGCTTCCTGGGCCTTGCGGATCTGGCCACGCCAGTAGGTCACCTGGTCCCGCTCCACCCACCCCCGGGTGCGGCCGATCTCCGTGTCCGCCTCCGCCGCCGCCAGCCGGAGCTCGTCCAGGGCCTTCACCACCGCGGCCCGGAAGCGCACCAGCTCGTCGACGTTCGTGATGCTGGCTGAGTCGCCTGCCATGTCGCGTGGGGTGGTGGCCGGCGGCGCCGCGGGGGGCGCCGCGATGCTCAACGCTGCTGCAGGTACGCCTCGATGCGCTCCGCCTTGCGGAGCAGGAAGGGCGCATGCACCTCCGACGCCTTCACGAAGCGCTGCAGCACCTTCATGGTGGCGTCGAACTCCTCCGAGAACTTGGCCTGCTCCTGGTCCTTCCAGGTCTGGCCGAGGGTGCCCATCCGTCCCGCGAGGATCCCCATCTGCTGCTGGATCTCCGTGGTGAAGCGGCGAAGGTCGTTCGCGAAGCGCCTGAGTTCTCCCGGGTCGACGACGGCCTTGGACATGGGCTGACTCCTCCAGTGCGAGTGTACCCTCCATGCATGGAGACCCGGAATCTCATCGGCGGAGCATGGCGGAACGCGGCGTCCGGGAAGCGGATGAAGGTCGCGGATCCCGCGACCGATGCGCCCGTCGCGGAGGTTCCCGAGTGCGGCGCCGCGGAGACGGCGGAGGCGCTGGACGCCGCTGCCGCGGCCCTGCCCGCATGGCGTTCGCTCACCGCGCAGGAGCGGGCGGCGCCACTGCGGCGGATGGCGCGCCTCATGCTCGAGGAGACGGAGCGGCTCGCGGCGCTCATGACCCTGGAGCAGGGGAAGCCCCTCGCCGAGGCCCGCGGGGAGGTGGCGTACGCCGCCGGATTCCTGGAGTGGGCCGCGGAGGAGGGCCGCCGGGTCTACGGCGAGACGATCCCGGCCGCGGTGCCCGGCAAGCGCCTGCTGGTCCTGCCCCGGCCGGTGGGCGTCACCATGGCGGTCACCCCCTGGAACTTCCCGCTGGCCATGATCACGCGGAAGCTGGGCCCGGCGCTCGCCGCCGGCTGCACCCAGGTGGTGAAGCCCGCGGAGCAGACGCCGCTCTGCGCCATCGCCATCGCGGAGATCTCGATGCGGGCGGGACTTCCGCCGGGCGTCCTGAACCTGGTCACCGGGCAACCCGGACCCATCGTGGAGACGGCCTTCCGCCATCCCGCGCTCCGCAAGGTGAGCTTCACCGGCAGCACGGAGGTGGGGAAGCTCCTGATGCGCCACGCCGCGGAGCGGGTGGTGCGGCTCTCGCTGGAGCTGGGCGGACATGCGCCGTTCCTGGTCTTCGACGACGCGGACCTTGACCAGGCGGTGGCCGGCGCCGTGGCCAGCAAGTTCCGCAACACCGGCCAGACCTGCATCTGCGCCAACCGCATCCTCGTCCAGCGCGGGGTGCACCAGCGCTTCCTGGAGCGCTTCACCGCCGCCACCCGGGCCCTGGTGGTGGGCCGCGGCGACCAGCCCGGGGTGCAGGTGGGACCGCTCATCGACGACGCGGCCCTCCTGAAGGTGGAGCGCCACGTGGAGGACGCGCGGCGGCGCGGCGCCCGCATCCTCTGCGGCGGAGCGCGGGCCGCCGTCGCCGGATGCGCGGACCGCTTCTGGCAGCCCACCGTGATCGCGGACGCCACCCCGGAGATGGAGTGCTGCCGGGAGGAGACGTTCGGACCCGTGGCGCCGGTGCAGGTCTTCGATACGGAGGAGGAGGCGATCCGCCGCGCGAACGACACGCCCTACGGGCTGGCCGCCTACTTCTACACCCGCGACGCCTCGCGCCTCTTCCGCCTCATGGAGGCCCTGGAGTACGGCGTGCTGGGCGCGAACGACGCCCTCCCCGCGGTGCCGCAGGCGCCGTTCGGAGGCGTGAAGGAGTCGGGCTTCGGCCGCGAAGGCGGCCGCCACGGCCTGCAGGAGTACCTCACGCTCCACTATGTGAGCGTCGGGATCCAGCCGGGTCCGTGAGGGGAGCCGCCGCGCGCGAGCGGCGCTCCGGCGGCGCTCCAGTCGCGGTTCAGCCGTGCCCCAGGCGGCGCTCCACGCGCTCCTGGAGCCGCAGCGGGTCCGCCTGGGAATTCGAACCCCCAAGCGCCCGCAGCCGGGCCGCCGCGGCCACTGCATCCGCGTTCCGCCCGCTCGCGTGGTCCGCGAGCGCCTCGGCGGCCGCCAGATCCTCGCTCGCGGAGGCGGCTGGGGCGGGGGCCTCCGGGCGCTTGGCGTCGCCGGGCGGTCTCGCGCGGGCCGCGTCGGCGTCGCGGATCCAGCGTTCGCACGCGGACGCCATCTCCGCTGCACGCTCCGCCTGGCCGCCGGCCAGCAGCGTCCACACCGCCAGCTCGCACCAGGGACGCCGCTCCGGGCGCGGCGCGCGGCTGGCCACCACGGAGCAGACCTTCCGGGCCAGCTCCGTGTCCACCTTGCCGTAGATCGCATCGCCGCCGGTGATGGACATGTGCGTGCGGAGGAGCTTCCTGGCCGCCGCGAGCGTGGCCGCCTGCGCCTCCCGTCCGCGGGCCTTCTCGCCCGGGAGGGGCGCCGCATCGCGGATCAGGTCCGCCCGCACCAGGAGACGGATCGAATCGTCGTCGTCCGCGGGCACGCGGGCGGCCAGCGAACTCCGCGCCGCGGCGCCGTCCAGCCGCCGCACTTCCGCGGCGGCGGCGTCCGGCGGCAGGCCGGCCCGCCTCGCCGCCTCCCGCGTCTCCGCCGCCAGGGAGGTGTGATCCTTCAGCCGGCCCTCCACCGCCTCCGCGAAGTAGAGACGTTCGCGCAGCACCAGCAGGAGCTGCTCCTCCACGCGGGCCTGCCGGGCCGCCTGCTCCGCCTGCGGGTCCTGCCCCGGCGCGGAGGCCGGAGGGGAGGGTGGCTCCTGCGGCGGACCGCCGCCACCGCCCGCCGGCGGCGCGGGCGGGGCCGCGCCCGCCGCACCGGCGCAGAGCAGCAGCACCGCCGAACGCCAGGCGCGGCGCGGGCTCACTCCTCGTCGCCCGAGAGGAAGCTGGCCAGCCGCTGCCGCCGCACCGGGTGCTGCAGCTTCTTGATGGCCTTGCTCTCCACCTGGCGGACGCGCTCGCGGGTCACCTTGAAGATCCGGCCCACCTCCTCCAGCGTGTAGGTGTAGCCGTCGCCGATGCCGTAGCGCAGCTTCAGGATCTCGCGCTCGCGGTAGGTGAGGGTCTTCAGCACGTCGTTGATGCGGGAGCGCAGCATGTCGCTCGTGGCGCTCTCCGACGGGCTCTCCTGCCGCTCGTCCTCGATGAAGTCGCCGAAGTGGCTGTCCTCGCTCTCCCCGACCGGACGGTCCAGGGAGATGGGATGGCGGCTGATCTTCATCACCCGCCGCGTCTCCTCGATGGGCATCTTCGCCTTGAGCGCGATCTCCTCCACCGTCGGCTCCCGGCCGAGCTCCTGGAGGAGGTGCTTCTGGATGTTCCGGAGCTTGGACATCGTCTCGATCATGTGCACCGGGACCCGGATCGTCCGGGCGTGATCGGCGATGGCCCGCGTGATGGCCTGGCGGATCCACCACGTGGCGTAGGTGCTGAACTTGTATCCGCGCTTGTACTCGTACTTGTCCACCGCCCGCATGAGGCCGGTGTTGCCCTCCTGGATGATGTCCAGGAAGGGCAGGCCGCGGTTGCGGTACTTCTTGGCGATGGAGACCACCAGGCGCAGGTTGCCGCCGGAGAGATCCCGCTTGGCCTGCTCGTACTCGCCGAAGACCCGCTGGATGGCCTGCATGCGGGCCTCCAGCTCCTGGGGATCCTCGAACACCAGGCTGCGCATGCCGTCCAGCTCCTCGCGCATCACCACCAGGTCCTCGGGGTCGTAGCGCTCCGGGTGCTTCTCCGCCTTGGTCATGGTCCGCTGGATCTCGCGGATCTTCTTGTTGATCGCCAGCAGCTTCCGGTAGAGCGGCTGGATGCGTCCCGTGCGCAGGCAGCACTCCTCCAGGAGGGTGGCGTTCTTGCGGCGGCGCTTGGCCAGCTCCTCGCGGACGCCGCTGCGGCGGGCGTCGGAGAGGCCCGGGGTCTCGAGCGTCTCCCACGCCTCCTTGTTGAGGTTGAGGAGCCGCTGGACCGTCTCGGTGTTGTAGGGGATGCGGGCCGCGATCTTGTCCTTCGCGTTCGCCTCCGCGGTGGAGATCCGCATGGTGCGGTCGAACGGCAGCTGTCCCGCGTGCACCTGCCGGAGGATCTCGAGCGCCTGGGTCGCCGCGTAGTCGCTCTCGAGCACCAGGCGCCGGAAGATCATGCGCGTGGTCTCGATCTTCTTCGCCAGTCGGATCTCCTCCTCGCGCGTCAGCAGGGGGATGGTCCCCATCTGCGTGAGGTACATGCGGATCGGATCGTCGATCCGCTTGGAGCCCTGCTCCGCGAGGGCCTGCTCCATCACCGCCTGCGCCTCCGCGTCGTCGAGGGTCTCCTCCTCCTCCGGCGGGTCAGGCAGCGTCGGCTCGTCCGCGTCCATCGGGAGCGGCAGGTCGTCCGCGGGGATGACCGCGCCGTCCTCCTCGATCATCGGAGGCTTCGGGATCTTGGCGGACTTCTTCGGGTCGTCGCGCTGGAACTTCAGGTTGGTCTGGAGCGGCGCCTCGAAGGTCTGCCAGGCGTTGCGCCGGACCTCGGGCTGATCCACCATGGTGATGCGGAGCTCCCGCAGCAGCACCAGCAGTTCGTCGAGCCGATCCGGATCCACGAACTCGTCCGGGAGGCAGGTGTTGAGTTCCTCGTAACAGATCCACTGGCGCTTCTGGCCCGCCTCGACGAGGTCGCGGAGAACGGGGGGGAGATCGGTGACGGCAAGGCTCACGGGTGGTGGACTCCGAAGGTGGAGGAGGCGTTCAGTCGGTCGGACGGGTGGTGACGGTGCGTGCAGGCGTGGGGGCGGGTGCGAAAAAGGGCGGCGAGTATAGGCATCACCCCGACGCGGGGTTTGCCCTCACGAAGCGGGCAATCGCGGCGGCGCGCGGACCACTCCGCCGGATCTGCTCAAGCCGCGCAGCCGCCGTATCCGCATCCAGCGGAACGTCCGGGAGGCGTGCGGCGGGGTCGAAGCGGTCGAGGCGAATCAGGCGGTCCAGGTCCAGGGCCGCCTGGCGGATGCGTGCGGGCGGGGACTCCGCGCCCTGCGGAGCAGGCTCGAGTCGGGCGCTCCCCATGGAGAAGAGGTCCGACGCCGTGCGCTTGTCAACCGCATGTTCCAGATCGGCGAGAACCTGTTGAATTGAAGGGCGGTTCCCGGACTCCACGAGGTCGAAGAGGAGCGCCGCCACCCTCGAGTGGGAGGCGTCCGAGAAGGACTCCGCGGTGAATGCCTCGGTGAGCGGGAGCGCGGGTTCGTCATCCACGGACACCCGCTCCGCGGCCAGTTCCGGCGCGGCGAGGAGCAGCGCGAGCAGGTTGCGCTCCGCCTCGTGGCGGGCGCGGTCGCGCGGCGCCGCGGTCGCGGAGGGTGCGCTGGCGACCGGCGCCGCGGCCTCCGCCGCCGACACCGCGGAGGCCTCCCGCCGCGCTGCGGGCCGGATGGCCGCGAGCGCCCGCTCCAGCTCGTCCGCCGGCAGCGAGGTGAGATCCGAGAGGTGCCCCAGCAGCAGCCGCTTCCGCACGCCGGGGAAGTGCGACACGCCGAGGTCCGCCAGCCGCTGGAGGAGCGCCTCCAGCCGCTGCTGCCGGCCGCCCAGTCCCATCGCCCCTCTCCAGTGCGAGCGGAAGCGGTCCACCAGGAAGCGGAGGGAATCGACGGAGGCATCCAGGGCCGCGCGGAAACGGGTGGCGCCCTCCGGCTGACCCAGGAGCTCGTCCGGGTCCAGCCCATCCGGCAGCGTGCAGATCAGCACGTCCACGGGCTGGCGGATGAACACCTCCACCGCCCGCTCCGCCGCCTTCAGGCCCGCTTCGTCCCCGTCGAAGAGGAGGATCACCCGCTCGCCGAGCCGCAGCAGGCGGCGGGCGTGGTCCTCCGTGAACGCGGTACCCAGCGTGCCCACCGCGTTGCCGAACCCGGCGCGGTGGCAGGCGATCACATCCGTGTAGCCCTCGCAGACGATGGCCGTGCGCGACTCGATGATGGCCCGTCGGGCCAGGTGCACCGCGTACAGCGTGGAGCCCTTGTGGAAGATGGGGCTCTCCGGGCTGTTGAGGTACTTCGGGTTGTCCTCCGGGTCGATCGCCCGGGCGCCGAAGGCCACGGGATTCCCGAGATCGTCGCAGATGGGGAAGGTGAGGCGGTTGCGGAAGCCGTCGATGGGTCCGCGCTGTCCCGCACGCACCAGGCCGGCGGCCTCGAACGTCTCCATCGGGGGCGTGGGGTTCGCGCCGCGGGCGCTCGACCTCGCTTCGTGCTCCCGCTGCTGGGCGAGGGCCCGCACCAGGGCGTCCCAGCCGGGCGGTGCGGCGCCGAGACCGAAGCGCTCCGCCGATGCCGGTTCAAGCCCCCGCCTGGCCAGCACGTCGCGGGCCGCCGCGCCTTGCGAGGGATCCTGGAGGGCCCGCAGGAAGAAGCGCTGGGCCATCGCATGGGCCGCGAGGAGAAGCTGCCGGCTGCGGCGCGGATCGGCGTCCGCGCCGGCGGCGCGTCGCTCCATCGGCCGGAGCTCGATGCCGGCCCGGCGGGCCAGGTGGCGCAGCGCCTCCGGGAAGTCCAGCCGGTGGTAGTTCATCATGAAGTCGATCGCGTTCCCCGCCGCCCCGCACGCGAAGCACTTGTAGAAGGCGTTCCCCTTGTGCGTCACCACCGCCAGGGAGGGCGAACGGTCATCGTGGAACGGGCAGAGGCCGAGGTGCTCGCGCCCGCGCGGACGCAGCGCCACGTGCTCCCCGATCAGGGCCACCAGGTCCGTGGCCTCCAGCACGCGATCGCGATCCGCCTGTCCGGACATGGCACCGCCGGACGCGCCTGCGCGTCCGCCTGTGACGCCACCCATGTCCGATCCGCTGTTGGACACCGTCTGCTCCACGCACGCCCATCGGCGGGGCCGCCCTCGGCCGTACGCCGTCCATCGCATCCCGGCGCGACCATCGCGCCATTGTTGAACCCACGATCGCCGAAGGGCGTCACGACTCGCCGCGGACGCCCACGCCGCGGCGGCAGCTCGGGATGAACGGGCCGTGTGGCCCGCGTCCTGCGCGGCGGCAGTGGAGTGGCTCTCGTCCTGATCAGGCCGACCATGGCCCGCAGAGTGGACGAAGGAGCGCGGGAGTGCCGCGAGGACCGGGGAACGATAGTCCCGGCGGGGGCGCAGTCAATCCTCTCACGCCGGAAACGCCGTGAAAACATTCGCGCGCCGAAGCCGGCGCGATTGAGCGGATCTGGCGCAGGAATTGCGGGTCCGGCCCCGGGCTGACCCGGGGGCCCGGCTCAGGCCTTGGCGCCGGCCTTGTAGACGTAGCGCCGCCGAACGGGCTTCACCACCAGGCCGTCGCGGATGGCCCGCGTGCTGGCCTTGATGCGGCGGGGCGCGCCGTCGATCACGGCGGTCACCGTCTGCAGGTTCGGCTTGAAGGTGCGCTTCTTCACCGAAGTGGTCTTGATGCCCACGCCGCCGAGGTACTTGGCCTTGCCGCGACGCTGCACGACGTGTCCCGAGGTGGTCCTGGCTCCGGTGAAATGGCAGACGCGCGGCATGGCAGGGGGCTCCGTGAAGAGTCCGGCAGCATAGCGGGAGGCCCGGTGGGGTGGCAAGGGGTGGCCCGCGGAGAGGCCGGAACCGGGTCCGATGGAACCCTAGCGGCGGGCGCCGGCCTTGCCGCCGGCTGCAGGGCCGCCCCGGGAGAGGCCCCAGCGCTCCAGGAGAGCGGTGAGCTCCGCGGCATCCGCGGCCGTGAACGCTCCCACCTCGCGGGAGTCCAGGTCCAGCACGCCCCACGGAAGACCCCGGGCGCGGCGGCAGGGGACCACCACCTCGCTCCGGTCCTTCGGGTCGCACGCCACGTACGCCGTCCCCAGGGTCCGCACGTCCTCCACCACCCGCGCCTCGTTGCGGAGAAGGGCCTGGCCGCAGACGCCGTGGGTGCCGATCGGCGAGCACGCCGGCCGGTCCCGGTGGGAGCCGAGCACCAGCCGGGTCTCCTCCGGCTGGTCCGGGAGGTCCAGGTAGAAGCCAAGCCAGCTCACGCCGGACCCGGCCAGCACCGGGAAGGCCAGCTCCACGAACGCCTCCATCCGGTCCATGTGGCCCGGCGAGGCGAGGACGTTCGAATCATCATCCAGGGGGAACGCCGCCTCCGGCACCGGCGCCGCACGCAGCGCGGCCCACGCCGCCGCGTGCCGGCTCATGCGCTTTCCCGCGTCCGCCGCCGCACCAGCTGATGCAGACGCTTGCCCTGGGCCACGGCGTGCTCGTCGATGACGTAGGTCACGTTCGTGTTGTCCATCTCCGGCAGGTGGTACATCAGGTCCAGCATCAGCTCGTCCATCACCGCCCGCAGGGCCCGGGCGCCGGTGTGGCGGGACATGGCCTTGTCGGCGATGGCCAGGAGTGCGCCCTCGGTGAACTCCAGCTCCGCGCTCTCCAGACGGAAGAGGTGCTGGTACTGCCGGACCAGGGCGTTGCGGGGCTCCGTGAGGATGCTCACCATCGCCTCGCGGGTCAGCGGCATCAGCGGGCAGAGGACGGGGAGCCGGCCGACCAGCTCCGGGATCATGCCGAACTCCAGCACGTCCTCCGGCGTGATCTGCTGGAGGAGCTCCGAGACCTCCACCTCCCGCGCGGACGCGGCGGCGCCGCCGGCGCTGAAGCCGATGCGGCGTCGGCCGAGGCGCTTCTTGATGATGTTGTCGATCCCCTCGAAGCTGCCGCCGCAGATGAAGAGGATGTGGCTGGTGTCCATCTGGATGTACTGCTGCTCCGGATGCTTCCGCCCGCCCTGCGGCGGCACGTTGGCCACGGTGCCCTCCAGCAGCTTCAGCAGCGACTGCTGCACGCCCTCGCCGCTCACGTCGCGCGTGATGGAGACGTTCTGGCTGGTCTTGCCGATCTTGTCGATCTCGTCGATGTAGATGATGCCGCGCTGGGCGCTCTCCAGGTCGTAGTCCGCGGCCTGGAGGAGCTTGAGGAGGAGGTTCTCCACGTCCTCGCCCACGTAGCCCGCCTCCGTGAGCGTGGTGGCGTCACCGATGGCGAACGGCACGTTGAGGATGCGGGCCAGCGTCTTGGCGAGCAGCGTCTTGCCGGTGCCGGTCGGGCCGATCAGGAGCACGTTGCTCTTGTCCAGCTCCACCGGCGTGTTCTCCGCGTCCAGCTGCGTCAGCCGCTTGTAGTGGTTGTGCACCGCCACCGCGAGCGACCGCTTGGCGTGCTCCTGCCCGATGACGTACTGGTCGAGGAACTCCTTGATGTTCCGCGGGGCGGGGATCTGGCTGAAGAGCGGCCGGCTGCCGGAGACGCGCCGCTTCTCCTGCTTGAAGATGTTCTGGCAGAGGTCCGTGCAGTTGGAGCAGATGTAGACGTCGTTGGGACCCTCCACCATGGGGCCCACTTCGCGGCTCGTCTTGCCGCAGAAGCTGCAGGTGGTCACCTTGCGCCCACGGAAGCCGCCATCGCCGCCCGGGCCGGAGCCCCCGGAGCCGCCGGAGCCGCCGGAGCCTCCCGCGCCGCCGGAACCCCCGGAACCGCCAGAGCCGCCGTGTCCGCCGCCGCCCGCGCCTCCGTCGAATCCATCCCCCCGGCCTGGAGATCGCTTGGTGCCGGGACCGCTCGGGGTGCTGGCCTGGGCGACTGGCGCAGGGTTGGTGGAACGCGGGGTCGTCTTCGACATGCGGCTCTCCGGTGAAGCGTGCCCGAGTCTATCGGTTCGCGCGGGGGCCGGCCGCGCGGATTCAGCGCCGTGTCCGCGCCGCCGGCCGGAGGCGCGGCGCACACCTACTTCCCGGAGGAAGCGCCGCCCTTACCGGACAGCGATCGCTTCACCTGCGCGATCACCCGCTCCCTGGCCTTGAGGTACTCCTCCCGGGAGAGTTCTCCCGAGGCGTGGAGCGCCTCCAGATCCGAGAGGGTGAAGCCACCGGTGTCCTGCGACTTCCGCTGATCGACGGCGCGGCGGGCCAGAAGCATGATCACACCCCCCACGATCACCGCGAGGAAGAGGAGCCCCAGGTAGGGCACCATCGCCATGAAGGCATCGCCGGCGCCTCGCGCTGGCGACGCCGTGCTCACTCGCCGCCGCCCTTGGCGGCCTTCCCGCCCTTGGACGCCTTGGCCGCGGGACGCTTGGTGCCCGCCTTGGCCTCCGCCTCGGCGTTCCAGTCCGCCGCCGCCACGTCCGTGATGACGGCCTTGTCGATGATGCGGTCCGCGGCCTTCGCCTCGCGGATGGAGAGGGCCACCTCGCCCAGGCGGTTGCTCCGCTGGAGCTCGGCGCGGACCTGTTCCGGGCGCATGTTGCGCTGCACCGCGATCTGGGCGATGCGGCCGTTCACCTCGGCCTCGCTCACCTCCACGCTGAAGTGCTCCGCGATGCGGGCCAGCAGGAAGAAGAGCTTGAGCCGCCGGCGGGCGTCGTCCGCGCTGGTGGCGCGGATCTCCGCGAGCCGCTGCTCCACGCGCTCCGGCTCCATGCCGCGGTAGAGCATCTCCAGCCGCTGCGTCTCCATGTGGCGGGCCACCTGGTTCTCCGAGAGCTTCTCGGGCAGGGCGAAGTCCACGGCGCCGGCCAGGTGCTCGAACACCTGCTCCCGCATCGCGGCCCGCTGCTCCATGTCGCGCCGCCGCTCCAGGCCGAGCTTCAGCTGCTCCCGCAGGTTCTCCACCGTGCCGAGGCCGAAGCGCTCCGCCAGCTCCTCCGGGGTGGCCGGCGTGATGCGCTCCGCGTCGCGGACCTTGTAGACCACGCGGATCGGGGCGCCTCGCAGCTCCTCGCGCTCGTGGCCCTCTGGACCGGTCGTCTCGATCGTGATCTCGTCACCCACCTTGCGGCCTTCCAGCCGCGGGCCAAGGTCATCCACCAGCAGGCCCAGCACCTGGCCCCGTCCCTTGTCCACCTCGTCCGGCACCACAAGGAGGGCCTCGTTGTTCTCGAAGAAGGGCTCCGTCCCGCCGGAGACGAACACGGTGACGTGGCCCAGCATGCGGTCCAGCGGCTTGAACGGCCCCTCGATGCGGGTGGGGGTGCCGAAGCGGTACTGGTTGCGGCGGAGCTCGTTGGCGACCATCTCCTCCGTGATCTCCACCACCGGGCGGCGGACCTTCACGCCTTCAAGGGACGGGAGCTGGAAGTCCGGCACCACCTCCACCTCCACGGTGAAGGCGAACGGCTTCCCGACCTTCAGCTCCGCCTCCTGGCTCTCCTTGGCCAGCTCGGGCTCGCCGACGGGGCGGAGCTTGTGCTCCTCCAGGGCCTTGCTGTAGGCGTCCGCCACCAGCTGCGTGCGGGCCTCCCGCAGCAGCGAGTCCCCGAAGCGGCGCTCGAGAAGGGCCCGCGGCACGCGTCCCCGGCGGAAGCCCGGGACCGCCGCCTCCATGGAGAGGGCGCCCCAGCTGGTCTCCACCTTCTCCTTCACCGCCTCCACCGGGATGGTGATGGCGAGGCGCTTGCGGGCGGGCCCGGCGTCTGCGACGACGACGGTGTTCGGAGGAAGCGTGGTCTGGGTGTCGGTCATGGTGTGTGAATGGGGAAGGGTCGAGTATACGGAACCCGCCGCCCGCCGCCGCGCCGGGGGCGGTGGGAAGGGGCGGGGGTGGGGTCAGCGCATCAGGAGGAGCTGGGTGTAGTTGGGGACGGGCCACAGGTCCGCGGGCATGTGGCGCTCCAGTTCGTCGCAGATGCGACGGACCTCGGCCATGGCCGGCACCACGTGGCGACGGACGTGCAGCATGTGCTTCTCCATGGCCTCCTCCTCGTGGGACTCCTGGGCCTCCAGGTGGGTGGTGGTCCGGCGGAGCTGGGCCACGCGCTCCACCATCAGCTTCAGGGCGCTGCGGGAGTCCTCCGCGTCCACCTCGGCGCTCTCCGCGCCCACCACGGCGTCAGCCAGCTCCGCCTGGGCCCGGATGGCCGCCGGCAGGATCTGGGTCCGGACCATCGTGGTCAGGGTGCGGGCCTCGATGCCCACCACCGTGCAGTAGTTCTCCATCAGCACCTCCCAGCGGGCGTGCAGCTCGCGCTTGGAGAGGACGCCGTACTCCGCGAAGAGCTCCTGGGCCTTCTTGGTGTTGAAGCAGTGGAGGGCATCCGCGGTGGAGGCGAAGTTGGGCAGGCCGCGGCGGGCCGCCTCCTTGTGCCACGCCTCGCTGTAGCCGTCGCCGTCGAAGCAGACCCGGCGGTGCTTCTTCACCACGTCCTTCAGGACCGCCCGCACCGCGGACTCGAGCTTCGCGGCGGTGGGGTTCCGGCCGGCCTTCTTCTCGATCTCCGTGGCCAGGAAGTCCAGGCTCTCCGCGATGATCGTGTTGAGCACCGTGTTGGGCCACGCCACGCTCTGGCTGCTCCCCACGGCCCGGAACTCGAACTTGTTGCCGGTGAAGGCGAAGGGCGAGGTGCGGTTGCGGTCGCTCGCCGCCCGCGGGAGCTGCGGCAGCGTGTGGGCGCCCAGATCCATGGAGCCGCCCTTGATCGTCTTCTTGGTGGTCCCGTCCTCCAGCTGGTCCAGGATGTCCGTGAGCATGTCGCCCAGGTAGATGGACATGATGGCCGGCGGAGCCTCGTTCGCGCCCAGGCGGTGGTCGTTGGCGGCGCTGGCGATGGAGGCCCGGAGCAGGTCCGCATGCAGGTCCACCGCGCGGATGACCGCGCAGAGGAAGGCCAGGAACTGCATGTTGCTGTGGGTGTCGTCCCGCGGATCCAGCAGGTTGACGCCGGTGTTGGTGGAGAGGGACCAGTTGTTGTGCTTGCCGGAGCCGTTCACGCCCGCGAAGGGCTTCTCGTGGATCAGGCACTCGAAGCCGTGCTCCCGGGCCGTCATCCGCAGGACGTGCATGGTGACCATCTGGTGGTCGACGGCGATGTTGGCGTTCTCGAAGGTGGGGGCGATCTCGTACTGGCCGGGGGCCACCTCGTTGTGGCGGGTCTTCACCGGGACGCCCAGCTCGAAGAGCCTCATCTCCACGTCCGCCATGAAGCTGATGACGCGGTCCGGGATGGCGCCGAAGTAGTGGTCGTCCAGCTGGTGGCCCTTGGGCGGCATGGCCCCCAGCAGGGTGCGGCCGGTGATGGCCAGGTCCAGGCGCTCCTCGAAGAGCTCCCGGTCCACCAGGAAGTACTCCTGCTCGCAGCCCAGCGTCGTGATGACGCGGGTGAGGCCGGCGTCGTTGCCCAGGGCCTTGAGGAGGCGGATGGCCTGGCGGCTCACGGCCTGGAGCGACCGCAGCAGCGGCGTCTTCTTGTCCAGGGCCTCGCCGGTCCAGCTCACGAACGCGGTGGGGATGCACAGCGTGACCACGCCGGAGGGGTTCTTCATGAGGAACGCGGGGCTGGTCGCGTCCCAGGCGGTGTAGCCGCGGGCCTCGTAGGTGTCGCGGATGCCGCCGGAGGGGAAGCTCGACGCGTCGGGTTCGCCCTGGATGAGCTGGCTCCCGGAGAGCTTCTCGATGACGCCCGCCTCACCCAGCGGCGAGAGGAACGCGTCGTGCTTCTCCGCGGTCATGCCGGTGAGCGGCTGGAACCAGTGGCAGTAGTGGGTGGCCCCGTGCTCGATGGCCCAGTCCTTCATGGCCACGGCCACGGTGTTCGCGATCGCCGGGTCCAGCGGCAGTCCGTCGCGCATCGTCTTCTCCAGCTTGTGGAAGACGTCGCTCGGGAGGCGCTTGAGCATCGTGTCACCCGAGAAGGTGAGCGTGCCGAAGACGTCGCTGGCGCGGGGCGAGGAGTCGCGGAACATGGCGGCGTGGTCCTTGGTGGCGGTGCGTGGCGTGGGCATGGTGGACGTCCCTGTCTGGTTCCGGGGTGGTCTGTGGGATCCGCGGCGCTTTCCGCGGACCCGGTTCCGAAGCGGCAAGTGTAGGGGAGGCGCGACCCTCCAAGGGGCCGTCGGATGCGGGCTTTTGCGGCCCGTTCAGCGGAGTTCGAACGCCACCCGGGGCGCCCCCGCACCCTCCCGGTCCGGGCCGGAGATGCCGGTCTCCACGCGTTCGGCCGCCACGCCGCCCGTCTCCACCAGCCGCTGCCGCGCCGCCTCGGCGCGCGCGGTCGCGAGCGCCTCGAGCGCCGCGGCGGGGATCTCCACGCGTTCGAGGAGGAAGGCCTCGCGCTGGGCCGCGGTGGCGCGGCCGCCGGCGTCGCGGTCGGCCTGGCGGCGGACCTCGGCGGGGAGCGCGTCCCAGGCCCGGTCCACCGCGCGGCGGAAGTCGTCCGGGCGCTGCTCCGCGCCCGCCGCGCCCGCGGACTCCGCCAGGGAGCGGCGCCGCAGGGCCAGGAGGTCCTCCGGGCCGCTCGCGTCCCCGAGGAGCGCGAGGCGCAGCGCGGGACGGCGCGAGAGGGCGTCCGCGAGGGAGTCGAGCGTAGCGCCCGCCGCGGGCGTGAGGGCGGCGGAGCCGGGTTCGAACGCCACCTGCGAGAGGTCCGCGCCTTCCGCGCCCACCAGCGCCCCCAGCAGCTTGAACGGCGCGGTGCTGGCCTGGATGAGGATGTTGAGGAGCGCCTTCCACACCACGCCCCAGATGTCGAAGGTGGGATCGTTCAGGTTGCCCGCGAAGGGGATGTTGACGGTGATGCGGTCGTCTCCATCCCGCAGGAGATCCAGGCCGAGCTTGACGGGAAGGGCGATGGCCTCGTCGCTGGGGACCTTGTCTCCCAGGTGGAGGCGGTCCAGCGATGCGTCCAGCGTGCCGTCCAGTGCGGACTCGCGGATGGTGACGGGCACGTGGAAGGAGAGGTGGCCGGACTCCACGCGGTGGCCGACGAAGCGCGTGGAGTACGGCTCCCACGGCCGCATCCCCACGGCGGCGAGCGACACGTCGAGCGACGTGGCCCGGGCCACGTCCGCCGGGATCAGCGAGCCCTTCACCGCGAGTTCCGCGGAGCCCTGGAGGCGGCCGCGGAGGTCCACGGTGCCGGCGTCCGCGCCGCGGGTGGTCACGTTCTCGGCGCTGATCTGGAGCTGGTCCAGGCGGGTGACGGCGGGCGGAGAGGTGGAGAGGTCGCGGATCTCCACGCTCCCGTCGCGGAGGGAGAACGCGCCCACGCGCAGATCCGGCAGGGCGGCGGTGCCGAGGACGGCTCCCTGCCGCGCGACGGGCGCGGAGGCGGACGGCGCGGCCGGAGCGGGGGCGGCGTCCGCAGCCTGCCGCCGCGCCGCGTCGATCTCTCCGGCCCCGAGCGACTCCCGCAGCCGCGGCAGGAGCGGCCGGGCCGCCTTCACCGCAAGGCCATCCAGCTCCACCGACGCGGCGGCGAGGGAGGGCGCCAGCGCGTCCACGGCCGCGTCCGTGACGGAGGCGCGTTCGAGCGCCACGTCCAGACCATCCCGCTCCGGCATCGCGGCGCGGAGCCGCGAGGCGCTCGCGGTCCCCTGGACGCCAAGCGCACTCGGCGAACCGCCGCGGGTGCGAACGGTCGCGCCGCCCTCGAGCGTCGCGGCCCCGAGGGCGGCGGTCACCGGTCCCATCGGGCGCCCCTCGAACGCCACGTCCTTCGCGTCGAGCGAGCCCTTCCACGAGAGATCCACGTCCCCGGCGGGGCGGAGCGATGCCTGCGTGCGGCCGCGCACTCCGGCGCCTCCGATGGCGGCTGTGGCGGCGGAACCCGCGACCTGGGCCGCGACGCTGGCGGTGGTGACCTCCGCGCTCCCGTCCCAGGTGGCGGAGAGGCCGTCGCGCTCGCTCCGCCGGAGCTGCAGGGCGCCGTCCGAAACGCACGCGGCCACCGACGCGTCCGCGCGGCCTTCGGCCTTCACGGTCACGGCGCCCGCGTCCGCGCGTCCATGCCACTCGGCGCGGATGCCGCCGTCCGTGGCGAGCGCCGCGTCCAGCACGCCGTCCGCCCGGGCCGCGTCCGCGGAGAGAAGCTCAGCCTTGCCCTCCGCGCGGATCCGCTCCACCGCAGCCGCGCCGTGCCAGCGCAGGGTGGTGGCGCCGGCCTCGTCGCGGCGGACCACGGCCTCCCCGGTGACCTTGGTGGACTGGAGGGACGCGCTTCCCGCCGGCGCTTTCGCGGAGGCGCCGTCCGCGCCGGCCTGCCCCTTCCAGGAGAGGGAAGCGCTGCCGTCCGCTCCGATCGATAGGTCCACCACCGCGTTCTGGAGGGCGCCGCCCAGCTGGGCGCTCTCCTCTCCGTGTCTCGCCGCCACCTGCTCCACGCCGGCCTCGCCCGTCCAGACGGCCCGCAGCGCGCCGCCGGCGCGGGTCTCGACCGACGCCGTGCCCTTGGCCCGGGCGGACTCCGCGGCCGCCTCCGCGACGCTGCCGTGCGCCGCGCGGAATCCGCTCGCCGTGGCCTCGCCGTTCCAGCCGATGGTGGCGTGGCCGTTCGCGGCCCGGGCGAGGGTCGCCTCGCCGGAGGCCTGGAGCGCGGCGAGCGAACCCGCCATCGGCGCCTGCGCCACCGGCACGCTCCACGCCGTGTCCGCGATCCGCGCCGTCCCCTTCCAGCGGGCGGCGAGCGTGTCGTTGCCCGGGGCATGGAACTCCGCGTCGCCGCTCGCGCTGAGCGAGGTGCCGAGGAGCGGCGCCTCCGGTCCCGGCGTGTCCTGGAGGAGGCCGTCCACGCTCGCGTCACCGCTCCAGGAGAGCTTCACCTCGCCGCGCCTGGGGTGGAGCGTCACCTCCATCGTGCCGTCCGCGGAGAGCGCGCCGGCGCTGAGGACCGACGCCGGCCACTCCGCCGCCAGGTGCCTGGGGATGTACGGCCCGATCGCGGGCAGCGGGATGCGCTCCGCGCGGATGCCCAGGCGGGCCGCGATCTCCAGCGGCTCCAGGCGCCCCTCGACGAAGGCGCCGCCGCTGCCGTTCACGAGCGTTCGCACCCGGAAGGGCACCGCGAAGCGCTCGGCGCTGCGGATCGGCCCCGCCACCAGCCCGATGGAGGTCAGGTCCAGCTCCACGTGCGGATCCGTGCTCTCGTCGGTGAAGCGGAGGCGCTGCTCGTGCAGGGTGATGGAGTCCACGTCCACGCGCCACTCGCCCGCGGCGGTTCGCACCAGGGAGCGGACCGCGGCGGCCACCTGCTCCACCGGGTAGGGCGAGACGTCCGCCTCCGGACCGGCCACCGGGCCGGGCGCGGCGGGCACGTCCGTCCCCGGGCCGAGGAGCCACGGGAAGAGCCGAAGGATGGCGGGGCGTCCGTCCGCGTCCCGCACCAGGTGGGCGGCGGCGCTTCCCAGCCGCAGGTCCGCCAGGTGCACGCTCCGCGCCGGCACGTCCAGGTCCAAACCGAGAGCCAGGATGCGCGGTGCGTCGAGTAGGAGGTGGTCCCCGTCGCGGATCCGGACCTCCTCCAGGTCCGCGGCCCGCACCGCGATGCGCGCCTCCAGCGGCTTCCGCGACGGCGCGAAGGTGTACTCCACCTCCGCGGAGAGCAGCCCGGACTCCACCACCGCGGTGGTCACGCGCGAGACGTAGGGCTGGAACCGCGGGAGCGCCAGGCGCGAGAGCGAGAGCTTCCCGCGCGCGTCCAGCGGATGCGCCAGCAGGGTTCCGGTCCATTCGACGGCGGCGCCATCCCCAAACCGGGCCGTCACGCGATGCTCGTTGCGGTGCCACGCCTGGAGGTCGATGCTGTCGAAGCGCACACCGAGGTGGTCGAGCGTCGTGGTGAAGGGCGCGGGGCCGCTGCGGTCGCTGAGGCGGATGGTGCACTCGTCGATCCGGCCGGTGCCGACGACGATGCGCGGGATGGAGGTGAGGACCGGGCCCGGCGGGGCCGGCGCCGGATCCGGCCGCAGGAGTCCCGCGAGGTTCAGCGTGCCGTCCGGCGCCAGATCGACGGCCACGGTGGGGCCGTCCACCTCGAGCGCCCCCAGCCGCCATCCACCCAGGAGGAGGGACATCACCGGATCCGCGTCCACCAGCACCCGCCGCACCTCCAGGACCGGCGCGCCCTGCGCATCACGGATCCTCACGCCCTCCAGGGTGAGCGAGAAGGCGAAGGGGTTCACCGCCACGCCCGCCACCTCCAGCGTGCCGGTGAGTCTGGCGGCCACGGCGGGGATGATCCATCCCCGGATGACCCACGGCACCACCAGGAAGCCGACGGCCGCGTAGATCCCCAGGAGGATCAGGAGCGCGAACGCCGCCCGCCGGCGCCGCGCCCGCCGCGGGCCCTTCGCGTCCTTCGCGTCCGGCGCAATGGATCGAGCGTGCGTGGCGGCGGCCATGGGGCGACGAGTCTACGCAGCCGGCGGGTGCCCGCCCCGGCGCGGACGCCGCACCGAGAAGAAGCGGCTGTCGATCCACCCCTTGCGCCAGAAGTAGAAGAGGAGCGACGCCGCGAAGGCCGCCATCAGGCCCAGGGCGAAGGGGTAGCCCCAGAGCCAATCGAGCTCCGGGAGGTGCTTGAAGTTCATCCCGTAGATGCCGGCGATCCAGCTCAGCGGGAGGAAGATGGTCGCGATGACGGTGAGGAACTTGTTCACCTCGCCCAGCTTGTTGCTGGTGGCGGTCATGTGGATCTCCAGGAGGTCGCTCGCCATGTAGCGGTCCGTCTCCAGGAGGTCCATGAGGCGCACGACGTGGTCGTTCGCGTCCCGCACGAAGAGCCGCAGCTCCGGCGTGAAGACCTGGTCCAGCGTGAGGAGGACCCCGGTGAGGTCGCGCATGGGCCACACCGCCCGGCGCACCCGCATCAGATCTCCCTTCACGCTGCGGATCTCATGCAGCTGCTCCGGCTGCGGGTCGTGGAGGACTCGCTCCTCCAGGGCCTCCAGCTGCTCGCCCATCTGCGAGACGATCGGAAAGTACGAGTCGATGACGTTGTCCACCAGGGCGTACGCCAGGTACGCGGCGCCGGAGGCGCGGACCCGCCCGCGGCAGTGGCGGATGCGGTCGCGGATGGGTTCAAGGCAGTCCCCCGGGTGATCCTGGAAGGTCACCACCCAGGAGGGGCCCAGGAAGATGGAGAGCTGCTCCGTGAAGAAGCCATGCTCCATGTGCGGCATGGGCACCACCAGGAAGGTGGTGGCGCCGTAGGGCTCCACCTTGGCCCGCTGCG
Source organism: Phycisphaerales bacterium (assembly GCA_046350535.1). GTDB lineage: Bacteria > Planctomycetota > Phycisphaerae > Phycisphaerales > SM1A02 > VGXK01. The sequence goes on along the minus strand of JAXMAG010000001.1, from coordinate 1,816,516 downwards.
ACGTGTCCACCGCGTCCTCCATGGCCAGCGGGTGGAGGTTGAGGGTGTGGGCGAGGTCCTTCAGGAGCGCCTCGTCTCGCAGGCCGTCCACGTTGATCCACGCCACGGGCCACGCGGCCAGGAAGGAGGCCACCTCCGCGGCGCTCCGCAGCGTCCTCTCCTCCCAGCGGTCCGGCGTCCATCCGAAGGCGTGGATCACCGTCGGCGAGCTCCCCTCGCTCACCCGCATCGTTCCCGGCGGCAGCCCCAGGTGCGGCATGGGACGGTGGCGGCGACGGGCCTTGCCCTTCATGTGCGGGAGCGTACCGGCGGAGCGCTAAGGCGGGATCTCCTCGAACGACACCCGTCCCGCCGCGAGGTCCACGACTGCCACCGTGAACGCATCCGCGCGGTGGAGGGCGCCGGGGTTCACGATCCGGGTGCCGCCCGCCATCACGTCCCGCCTCCGGTGCGTGTGGCCGTGGAAGAACCAGTGGAAGCCTTCGCGCTCCGCGGCCGCCATGCAGCTGCCGATGTGCCCGTGGGTGAAGCCGATCCGCTGCCCCAGGAGTTCCAGGCGTCCCATCGGGTGCAGGACCTCCAGGCCCAGGGATGCGGCGTAGCGGCCCAGCTGCCGTTCGTCGTCGTTGTTCCCGAAGACGATCGATGCGGGAATCCCCGCCAGCTGGTCCAGGACCGCCTCCGTCTCCACGTCCCCCAGGTGCAGGAGCCGCTCCGCCCCCAGGCCGCGGAGGCGCTCCACGGCGGCGCGGGTTCGCGCGCTCCGCCCGTGGCTGTCCGAGAGAAGGCCCAGCTTCATGGCGGTCACGGTACCTTGGAGGGTCCACCATGAGCCACTCCACCGCACCCGTGACGCGATTCGCGCCCAGTCCCTCCGGCCACCTCCACGTGGGCGGGGCCCGGACCGCGCTCTTCTGCTGGGCCTTCGCCCGCGGGCGCGGCGGGCGATTCATCCTGCGGATCGAGGACACGGACCAGAAGCGCTCGAGCGATGCGGCCAGCGTGGGCTTCCTCAAGGACCTGGCCTGGCTCGGCATCGACTGGGACGAGGGACCGGAGCACGCCGGCAGCGGCGGGGGCGCCAACGGCCCGTACTTCCAGAGCGAGCGGCTCCCCATCTACGACCGCCACCTGGCCCAGCTCGTGCAGGCGGGGAAGGCCTACTACGCCTTCGACACGCCGGAGGAGATGCAGCGGATGCGGGACGCCGCCAAGGCCCGCAACCAGCCCTTCCGCTACGACGGCGCCGCCGCGCGGGCCCTCCCGCCGGAGACGGTGAAGGCGTGGCTTGCGGAGGGCCGGCCCGCGGTGATCCGCATGCGAACGCCCCCCGGCCCCATCACGATCCGCGACGAGATCCTGGGCGAGGCGACGCTCCCGGACGGAGAGGTGGACGACTTCGTGCTCCGCAAGGCGGACGGCTTCCCCACCTACCACTTCGCGGTGGTGGTGGACGACCAGCTGATGGGCGTCACCCACGTGCTGCGGGCCCAGGAGCACTTCAACAACACCGCCAAGCACATGGTGCTGCAGGATGCCCTCGGCTTCCGCCGTCCCATCTACGGGCACCTGCCGATCATCTCCAACCCCGACGGCTCCAAGATGAGCAAGCGGGACAAGGACAAGGTGCTGCGCAAGGCCGTGGACGAGCGGAAGCTGACGTCGCCGCCGGCGGCGCTCCTGGCGCGGATTCCGCAGGAGGCCTTCGAAGCGTGGCGCCGCGACAAGAACGTGCAGCTGGACCTGGAGGCCGCGTCGGCCCTCGCGGAGGCGCTGGACGTGACGCTTCCGGAGATCAACGTGGATGACTTCCGCCGCTCCGGCTACCTGCCGTCGGTCCTCTGCAACTTCCTGGCCCTCAACGGCTGGAGCCCCGGGAACGACCTGGAGAAGTTCGACAACGCGTTCCTCGCCTCCCACTTCGACCTGAAGCGGGTGGTGAAGACGCCGGCCCGCTTCGACCGCGCCAAGCTCCTCGCCTTCAACCTGGACGCCCTCCAGGCCCTCCCGCGCGAACGCTTCGTGGAGCTGGCCCGCGCCCACGGCGAAACCTTCCACCCCGCGTTCATGCGGCAGCTCTCCCCGGAGCAGTTCCGCGGCCTCTGCGACGCGAGCCACGAGCGTTCGAAGACCCTCGACGACGTCTTCCGCGCGAACCGCTTCCTGGTGACCGCGGACGAGGCGATCACCTGGGACGCGAAGACCGCGGGCAAGGTGCTGCAGGGCGCGGCGCCCAACGGCCTCCAGCTCCTCCACGGGCTGCGCGACCGGCTCGCGGCCTGCACGGAGTGGACGCCCGCGGGCGTGGAGGCGGCCATCCGCCCCTTCGCGGAGGAGCACGCCGCCGGCGCCCTGGGGAAGGTGGCGCAGCCGCTGCGGTTCGCGGTGAGCGGCGGCACGGTGAGCCCGCCCATCTTCGACACCCTGGCCATCCTGGGGCGCGAACGCTCCCTGGCCCGCATCGACCGCTGCCTTCGGCACTTCGCCCAGCCCGCGCCCGCGTGAGCGGCCCGCGGGGGCCCCGGCGCCTCCGGCGTGTATACTCCGCCCGCCGGACCGTTGGCGCAGTTGGCTAGCGCGCCTCCATGACACGGAGGAGGTCACTGGTTCAAGTCCAGTACGGTCCACTTCGCGGCCCGCACCCGGCGGGCCGCGTTCCTTTCTGGAGCCCCGGCGGCGCGGTTGCGCCCCGCAGGAGTCACCCATGACCATCGCCACGTCCGCGCTCGTGCTGGCCGCCTCCGCGTTGCTCGCCCAGGGGACGGGCGGCGCCACGCCGCCGGCCGGAAACCCCGTCAAGCCCGCCAAGCCCGCCTCTCCCGCTGCGCCCGCGAAGCCCAACACGCTGGCGCCGGATGAGAAGGCCGCGGGTTGGATCCTCCTCTTCGACGGCACCGACGCCTCCCGCAGCTTCCGCGGCTACAAGAAGGAATCGCTTCCCGAGGGCTGGACGGTGGTGGACGGCGCCATCACCCGCACCGGCGGAGGCGGCGACATCGTCACCCGCGACGAGTGGAAGGACTTCGAGTTCGTCTGCGACTGGAAGGTGGCTCCCGGCGGCAACTCCGGCATCATGTGGCACGTGGGGGAGGAGCTCACCTACCCCTGGGAGACCGGCCCGGAGATGCAGGTGCTGGATGACGCGAAGCATCCGGACGGCAAGAGCCGCCTCACCTCCGCGGGCGCCTGCTACGCGCTCTATCCCGCGCCGGAGGGCGCCGTGAAGCCGGCCGGCGAATGGAACACCGCCCGCATCCGCGTGCAGGGCGGCAAGGTGGAGCTCTGGCTGAACGGGGTGCAGACGGCCTCCTTCGACACCACCTCGGAGGAGTTCAAGAAGCGCCTCGCCGCCAGCAAGTTCGCCACCATGCCCAAGTTCGGCACGCTCGCCTCCGGACGGATCGCCCTCCAGGACCACGGCGACCAGGTCTCCTTCCGGAACCTCAAGATCCGCCCGTTGTGATGCCGGTTCCCCCGGCGGATTCGCGCCCGGAGATCCCCGGATTCGATGCGGACCGCGCGGACCAGTACCTGCGCGGCACCGCCGGGCGGCCGCCGCGCGAGACGCTCCTCCAGGCACTGGCGTGCTGCACCGCGGCGGGGGAGGCGCTGGATCTCGGCTGCGGCGCGGGCCTGGAGACGGCGGAGCTCCTGCGCCGCGGCTGGCGCGTGACCGCGACGGACGCCCTCGCGGAGATGATCGCACGCACGGAGGCACGCATTCGAACGCTGCCCGCGGAGGCCGCGGCCCGCTGCACGCTCCTCCGCGCCGGCTTCGACGCCACGCCGCTCCCGGAGGGGGCCTTCGACCTCGTCCACGCCGGATTCAGCCTGCCCTTCGCCACGGAGGCGCAGTTTCCGGCGCTGTGGCCGCGACTCTGCGCCTCGATCCGGCCGGGCGGCCTCTTCGCGGGGCAGCTCTTCGGGCCGCGCGACCAGTTCGTGGTGGAGGGGCGGCGCGGGGACATGAACGCCCATGATGCGGAGGGCGTTCGAACGCTCCTCCGCGGGTTCGATCTCCTGCACCACGACGAGGTGGATCGCGACGGCCAGACCGCCGCCGGCTGCCCCAAGCACTGGCACGTGCACCACGTGATCGCGCGGCGTCGCTCCGGCGGCTAGTTGCCGCGGCCGAACCAGCCCCGGCGCCAGAAGAGGAGCATGAGCAGCACCGCGGCGCAGACCATGGATCCCAGGGCGTAGAAGTAGCCGAACTCCCACCCCAGCTCCGGCATGTTCCACGGATGGCCGCGGTCGAAGTTCATGCCGTAGATCCCGGCGATGAGGTTGAGGGGCAGGAAGACGGCGGAGTAGATGGTCAGCGTCTTCAGCCGGGAGGAGTCGCGGTCGTTGCGGGCGCTGGCCGCGTGGGCGTGGAGCGACCGCATGTGCTCCGTGAGGCGGTTGATCAGCTTGAGGACGTGGACCAGCTGGAGCCGCAGCTGGTCCAGGGGCTGGATGAAGCGCGGGTCGGACTGATGCACCCCCAGCGCGCCCACCAGGGAGTCCAGGCAGAAGAGCTGATCCTCCGCCACCAGCGCCGTGTGCTGGAGCCGGCGGGTGAGGGTCTGCACCGCGTCCAGCGGCACCTTCAGTGGATGGCGGAGCACCATCGTGGTGAGGCGCTCGCACTCGTCGCGCACGCCCGCCGCGAACTCCATCATCTCCTCCACCAGGTCCTCCAGGACGTGGGCCGCCACCAGCCGGACGTCCGGCGGGGACTCCTTGAGCTGGTGCTGCAGCCGATCGATCAGGGCGTCCCGCTCGCTCTTGCGCTGCCGGAGGACCGTGAGCAGGAACGTGGGGCTCACCACGATCGAGACGTACGGATGCGGATCGTGGTCCACGTCCACCGCGCAGGGGAACTCGATGAGGATCGTGGTGCCGGAGACGGCGATCCGGTTGGTGCGGTCGTCGTCCAGGAGCTGCTCGCGGAGCAAGGGCGAGAGGTGAAGCGGCTCCACCACCGCGGCGAGCGCGGCGGCGCCTTCGTGCTCCACTTCCGCCCAGTGGCGGGCATCCTCGGCGGAGAGCGCAAGCACCGTCCCTTCGTGCGACACGGGGTGGACGCAACCGCTCTTCAGTTCCCAGATCCGAAGCGACATCGTGGTGATGCTACCCATCGCCTCGGGCCGGGGGTGGCGGCCTACCCTCAGCCGCCATGTCGACGCCGCCCCTGGCCCTCTCCGCCACCGCACGTCCGCGCCACCCGGCCTCCGTCGCCCGTGGGCCCGCCCGCGCCGCCGCGGATCGCCAGCACGAACGCGTCCTGCGCCGCTATCGACAGCGCGCAGGCACCTACGACCGCGCCTACGCCCGCTACACCGCCTGGAGCGTCCGCCACGTGCTGGCGTCGCTGCCGGAGGCGCCGGCCGGGCGCATCCTGGACCTGGCCTGCGGCACGGGCGGTGTGACGCGGGCCCTCCGCCGTCGCCACCCGGGCGCCGGCATCGTTGGGGCGGACCTCTCCCCGGACATGCTCGCGGTGGCCCGCGCGGGCCTGGATGACCCGGGCGTGGAGTTCGTCGCGGCGCCGGCGGAGCGTCTTCCGTTCCGCGCGGAGGAGTTCGATCTCGTGGTCTGCGCGAACGCCTTCCACCTTGTGGGGGACCAGCGGGCGGCGCTCCTGGAGATGCAGCGCGTGCTCCGGCCGGGCGGGCATCTGGTGCTCCTGGATTGGACGCGGGAGAGCCTGCCCATGCGGCTCCTCTGGCTCTGGCTGGCCGCGACGCAGCGCACGCGACGGCGCCTCCTCTGCACGCGTTCGCTGCCGCGGCTGGCCCGGGAGGCGGGACTGCGGGTGGACGCAGTGCGCCGAGTGCGCATCCCGCCCGCGTGGGGCCTCATGACGCTGCGGGCTGTCCGGGCCGCCACTTGATGCTGCAACCCACGCTCGGCACCTGCTCCGCGGCGGGCGGGCGGCCCGCCGCCACCGCGTCGAGCGCGGCGCGGAGGTGGCTGCCGGTGACCGGCGTGGGGCTCCCCGGACGGCTCGGGCAGAGCTGGCCGCGGTAGACCAGGCGCCTCCCCGCGTCGTAGAGGAAGAAGTCCGGCGTGCACGCGGCCTGGAAGGCGCGGGCCACGTCCTGCGTCTCGTCGAACAGGTAAGGGAATCGATAGCCCGCATCGCGGGCCTCCGCGGCCATCGCCTCCGGGCCGTCCTGCGGATGCGAGTGGGGGTCGTTGGAGCAGATGCCCACCACGCCGATGCCGCGGGCCGGATACTCGCTCCCCAGCCTGGCCAGCTCCGCCCGGATGTGCTTCACGAACGGGCAGTGGTTGCAGATGAACATCACCAACAGACCGCGCGGCCCGGCGGCGCCGTCGCGCGTGGTCCAGAGGCCGGTGCCCGGGTCGCGGAGACGGAAGTCCGGACAGGGCGAGCCCAGCGGGACCATGACGGAGGGGAGGGGAGGCATGGCGTCAGCGTAGCCGTGGATTGCCGCGGTAGGCTCCCCGCGTGCCGCGGATCACGCACCGTCCGGAAGACGACGACTTCGACGAGCCGTACGACCCGGACGCCGACGGGCCCGACGGAATCGACGACGACCCCACCGACGAGGACCTGGAGCGATTCGGGTCCGAGGAGGTGGAGTGCCCCTCCTGCGGCGCGTCCGTGTGGGACGGCGTGGACCGCTGCCCGCGCTGCGGAGAGTTCATGGAGGATGGGGCCCGCCGGCGCCGCCGGGGCGGCGGTCCGTCCGGCTCCGGCGCAGGCCTGCAGGCATGGTGGCGGGAGCGCTGGACCGCCGTCCTGGTGGTGCTGCTCATCCTGGGCCTGCTCGGCGTGGTGCCGCTCCTCGTGTGGCGCGGGACCTTCACTCATCGATAGGAGACTCCCCATGGGTTCAGACGCTCTCGCCTCCGCCGCGCTCGCGGCCCTCCTCCTGGCCCTTCCTTCCGCCATCGCGGCCCCCGCCGCGGCGCCGCCCACGGCTCCGACCCCGGCGCCGCCGCCCGCGCCCGCGCCGCCCCCGGACGCGGAGCACGCCGAGGCCGCGCTCAAGGCCTCTCCGCGACACGGCGAGTGGGTGGACGTCCCGTTCGCGGCAGGAAAGGCCCCGCTCCACACCTGGGTCTCCTATCCGGAGCGGGCCGGGAAGGCGCCGGTGGTGGTGGTGATCCACGAGATCTTCGGCCTCACGGACTGGGTGCGCGGCGTGGCGGACCAGCTGGCGGCGGAGGGCTTCATCGCCGTGGCGCCGGACCTCCTCTCCGGCATGGGGCCGGATGGAGGCGGCACGCCGTCATTCAAGGGGGACGCGGTGCGGGAGGCCATCTCGCGGCTGACGCCCGCGGACGTGAACGCGCGGTTGGACGCCGTCCGCGCGTGGGCGGTGGCCCAGCCTGCGGCGGCGCCCAGCGTGGCCTGCATCGGCTTCTGCTGGGGCGGCAGCGCCAGCTTCAACTGGGCGGTGGCGCAGCCGCCGCTCGCGGGCGCGGTGGTCTACTACGGCACGGCTTCGAAGGATGACGCGGCCCTCGCGGCCGTCGCCTGCCCGGTGCTGGGCTTCTACGGCGGGGACGATGCCCGCGTCACCTCCACGGTGGAGCCCACCGTGACCCGCATGAAGGCCGCGGGCAAGAGCTACACCCCGCGAACCTTCGACGGCGCGGGCCACGGCTTCCTCCGCCAGCAGGGCGGCCGTGAGGGCGCGAACCAGCGGGCCGCGGGGGCCGCGTGGGCGGACACGATCGCGTTCCTGCGGCAGCGGAGCGGCGACGGCGCTGCGGCGCCCGGCACGCCCGCAGCGCCCAGGATTCCCGCAGCGCCGAAGACGCCCGAGGCGCCGGCGGTGCCAGGAACTCCTGCCGCGCCGACGGCACCCGCGCCGCCCCGGAAGCCCGGCTCCATCTCCGCCGGGTGACGCCGATCTCTGCATCGCGGCCTCGTGATGACGGACTCCGGCCGGTCCGCTGGTCCGGAAAAGCCTCGCACGCGGGGCGGTGGCGCGCGGCGCGCCGCAGCCCCCACCTCCCCAAAGCAAACGCCCCCGAACGACTGTTCGGGGGCGTTGGGTGCTCATGCCCCGAGAAGGACTCGAACCTTCGACCCGCTGATTAAGAGTCAGCTGCTCTACCAACTGAGCTATCGAGGCGTGGGAGGAAGAGTATACCGCCTCACTTCTTCCCGTGGCACTGCTTGAACTTCTTGCCGCTGCCGCAGGGGCACGGTTCGTTGCGACCCACGGTGGCCACGCTCCTGACCGGCGCCGCGGCCCTGCGCATGGGGGAGGCGGCCTGCGGCGTCCCCGCCCGCTCCGCCTGCTCCAGCTCCCGCTGCTGGCGCGCGGTGGGCGCGGGCTCCGCGGAGGGGAGCGGACCGGACGGAGTGGCCTGCGCCGCCCCGGCCTCCGCGCCCTCCGCCGCAGGGGCGTCTCCAGCCTGCGGCGTGGGGACCGCGGCGGGAGCCGGCGGAGCGGGGCGCTGCACCGCCTGGGGCTGCAGGCGACCCTTGAAGATCACGTCCGTCACCTTGTCGCGGACGCCCTCGTTCATCTCCTCGAAGAGCTTCGCCGCCTCCTTCTTGAACTCGATCCGCGGGTCCTTCTGGCTGAAGGCCCGGAAGCCGATGGCGTCCCGGATCCCGTCCATCGCCCGCAGGTGGTCCTTCCACGCGTGGTCCAGGATCTGCAGCAGCACCCAGCGCTCGAACTGCGTGAGCTCCTGCCGCATCAGCTCGCGGACGCGGCTGCGCACGAACGCGTCCGGATCCCGGGCGCACGCCTCCCGCTCCGTCTCGGAGAGGCGGAGGAGGCACTCTCGCTCCATCGTCGCGGCCACGGTGTCCACGTCCCGTCCGGCGGCCAGGTAGCCGGCGGCGCGGGCCTCCAGCCGGGCGTCGTCCCAGCGGCGGGCCTCTTCCAGGAGCAGCCGGCGGATCTCCGCGGGGTTCGTGCTGGGAAGGGCATCGGGCTGCCACTGGAGCCCGTAGCGGCTGCGAACCCACCCGCAGAACTGCCCCAGCGCCTGCTGCGGATTGACGGGCATGTTGGCGCCGGTGAACTCGATCGCGAAGTCGATCGGGTAGGTGAGCTCCCGCTCCCGGTAGATCTGCTGGGCCAGCTCCAGGAGGCGGCGGGCCGCATCATCCACGTCCGCGCACCCGGCCAGGGCCTCCGGCTTGATCTCCGGCCCGAACTTCCGGGTGGCCCAGCCGGCGAGCTCACGCTCCGCGTAGCCGGGCGCCAGAAAGACGTCGAGCGGCGCCAGATCGATCGCCTCGAACTTCCGGCGGGCGGCCTCCTCGATGGCCCGGCGCACCGCCATGCGATCTCCGCTGCGCACCAGCTCCTCCGGCAGATCCCCGCCGAAGGTGCTCTCCACCCAGCGGCGCAGGCCGGGGACGTCCCACTCGGAGGGCTCCAGGTCGTCCCCCATGAACTCCGCCACGGTCGAGATGACCGTGTTGGTCGCCTCCTCCATGGAGTCGTTGTGGATCACCGCGTGCACGCCTTCGCGGTCCTTGCGGCGGAAGCGGTCCGGATCGATGTTGACGTTGAAGTGCTCGCGGACCCACTCCGCGATGCAGTTGGGCACGTGCCCCGGGTCCAGGTAGGTGTGCGCGGCGTCCCGCACGGACTCCTCCACGAAGCCCCACACCAGCTCCGCGATGCCGCGTCCCTCCACCACCGGCTGCCGCTGGGCGTAGAACGCCCGGCGCTGGTGCTCCATGGGCTCGTCGTAGTCCAGGATGTTCTTGCGGATCTGGAAGTTCCGCTCCTCCACCTTTCGCTGGGCCTTCTCCACGGCCCGCGTGAGCATGGGCGAGTCGATCGAATCGCCCTCCTTCATGCCCAGCGTGCTGAGGATGGCCAGCGTCTTCTTGCCCGCGAACATCTTCATCAGGTCGTCGTCGAGCGAGAGGAAGAAGCGGCTGCTGCCGTTGTCGCCCTGGCGGCCGGCGCGGCCGCGGAGCTGGTTGTCGATGCGGCGGCTCTCGTGCCGCTCCGTCCCGATGATGTGGAGGCCGCCCATCTCCTCCACGGTGCCGAAGGGCCGCAGGCGGTGGAGGACGAACCCGCCGGTGGCGTCCAGCTCCGAGAGCAGCGCCTCCGCGGGCATGGCGGCGGCCTTCTTCTCCGGCAGCCCGCGCATGGTCACGGCCCAGTGGCGCAGGGTGTGCAGCCGGGCCGCCTCGCCGTCCAGCCGCTCCGCCTCCGCCACCGGGAGCCCGGCCTGGGCGTGGGCCATGTGGCGCCACACCAGGGTCATCAGCCGTTCGTCATCCAGGTCCGGCTGGGCGTCCCGGGGGGCGATGCCGCGCCGCTTCCAGTGGTCCACGAGGCGGGCGCGGTCGACGCGTCCCAGCTTGATGTCCGTGCCGCGGCCGGCCATGTTGGTGGCGATCATCACGGCGCCGAGCTGGCCCGCGCTCGCGACGATCTCGGCCTCGCGTTCGTGCTGCTTGGCGTTGAGGACCTCGTGCTTGATCTGCTCCCGGCGGGTGAGCATCTGGCTGAGCATCTCGCTCTTCTCCACGCTGGTGGTGCCCACCAGCACCGGGCGGCCCATGTCGTGGAAGTGCTTGATCTCGTCCACGATGGACTCCCACTTGTCCTTGCCGCTCAGGTAGACCAGGTCGTTGCGGTCGTCGCGGATGACGGGCACGTTGGTGGGGATGCTCACCACGTCCAGCCGGTAGATCTCGTAGAACTCGGTCGCCTCGGTGTCCGCGGTGCCAGTCATGCCCGCCAGGCGCTTGTAGAGCTTGAAGTAGTTCTGGATGGTGATGGTGGCCATCGTCTGCGTCTCTTCCTTGATCCGAACGCCCTCCTTGGCCTCCACCGCCTGGTGCAGACCGTCGGACCACTGGCGGCCCACCATCTTGCGGCCCGTGTTCTGGTCGACGATCACCACGCCCATCTCGCCCTGGTCGTCCGGCGCCACCACGTAGTCGCGATCGCGCTGGTAGACGGTGTGGGCGCGGATCGCCTGCTCCAGGAGGTGCGGCATGTCGATGTGCTCCCCCACGTAGAAGCTGCCCACGCCGGCCAGGCGCTGCGCCTCCGCGATGCCGTCGTGGGTGAGTCCCGCCCGCTTCTTGTCCAGCTCCACCTCGTAGAACTGGCGATGCCGGTCCCGCTCCGCCTCCAGGCGCGGCAGGGACTCCTTGGCCTCCGCGAGCTCCTTGCGCAGCTCCGGCACCCGGGCCCGGTCGCGGGCGTTCCGGACGTCCCCCTCCAGGCCCGCGATCCGCATCCGGCAGCTCTGCAGCTTCTCGTCCGCGTCGTTCCACTCCTGCTGCCGGGCCACCAGCTCCCGGGCGATGCGGTCCGCGAGCTGGTAGCGCGGCTGCTCGCGCTCCGCCATGCCGCTGATGATGAGCGGGGTGCGGGCCTCGTCGATCAGGATGGAGTCCACCTCGTCCACGATCGCGAAGTCGCGCCGTCTCTGGACCTGGTCCTCGGCGCGGATCTTCATGTTGTCGCGGAGGTAGTCGAAGCCGAACTCGCTCGTCGTGCCGTACACCACGTCGCAGCGGTAGGCGTCGCGCTTCCCCTCGTGGTCCTGCATGTGCATGGGGTGGATGGCGCCCACCGTCAGCCCGAGGGCGCGGAAGAAGGGGAACGTCCAATCCCGGTCGCGCTGCACCAGGTAGTCGTTCACGGTCACCACGTGGACCTGCTTGCCCTCCAGGCACGCCAGGTAGCACGCCAGCGGGCCCACGATGGTCTTGCCTTCGCCCGTCTTCATCTCGGCGATCTGCCCTTCGGAGAGCACGATGCCGCCGATGATCTGGACGTCGAACGGCCTCGCCCGGAACGGCGGCCGGCTCTGCGGGAAGAGAACGCGCACCGCTTCGTAGAGCGCCGGCGGGATGTCCACGAACTGCCACGCCGGGATGGGGGCGTGGCCGCCCAGGAGGTCCCCGGCGGGATCGCGCGGCACCGTGGCGTCCATGATGGCCTTCGTCTCGTCGTAGAGCCGCCGCGCCTCCGCGGGGAGCGTCGCGGGATCGAAGCGCTGCTCCGCGGGCAGGTCCGGGTTGAAGATGTTGCGGATGCCCACCCCGCGGTCCATGGCCTCGCGGGCAACGGCGAACACTTCGGGGATCATCGCGGCCACGCGCTCGCCGGCCTGCACGCGGGCGCGGAACTCGGCGGTGCGCTGGCGCAGCTCCGCGTCGGTCAGCCCGCGGACGGAGGGTTCGCGATCATTGACCTGCCGCACGATGCGGAGGTAGCGGTTGACCATGCGCTGGTTGCGCGTGCCGAAGACGATCTTGGCCAGCTTGCTGAAGACGGGGACGCCCATGGGAGGCTCCGGGAAGTGGGGCGGCGGGATGCGAATGCATCCGCGGCGCCGAAAGGTTCAGTGGGGGACGAGAGGACCTGCTGGGCCGCGTCCGGGCGGGACGCGGCCGGTGGCTGGGGCGGTTCAGGCCGCGGCCGGGGGAGGCAGGTCGAGGTGCCGCCAGGCGGCGGTGCCGGCGGGACGCGCGGCCGCGGGGGCCAGCCGCCGTGCCAGCGGCCGGGCCGCAGGGCGCGGCGCGGGCTGGCTGCTGCGGGCCACGCATTCGCACACCATGCAGCAGGGGGAGAGCACCGCCACCGGCGTGGACGCCGGGCCCGCGTGGCCGGGGGCGGAGGCCAGGAGGGCCATGGCCACCAGCACGCCGGCGAGGATCACCAGCGGGGTGACCGGCTCGACGGGGCGGGCGTGTTCTGCGGGGGCTGAGCGCATCGTGCGTGGGGGCGTGGGTCCGGCGGGAGTCCGCCGGAGGTCCGTCGAGGGTAGCGGAGCAGGGGGGCCGCGGTCAACGCAGCGCCCCCGGAGCGGCCTTCGGCCGGCGCGGCTCAGGGGAAGGTCTCCGGGCGCTCCGGCTCCATCCGGCCGCCGGGACCCTCGGCCTCCGTGGCGTCGGGCGGTGCCGGCTCCGTCCCCTCCGGGCGTTCGCGGACCCGTCGCAGCTCGATCGCCTCCACGCTCGCCCCCATCCGGCCGAAGGGCGGCGTCCTCCAGTCGAGAAGGACCTCGAGCCTGCCGGTGTCGCGCAGATCGATCTCCCCGAGGGAGAACGCGCTGCGGCGCCGATGCGTCCCGCCCGGCACCTCCGCCTCGAACGTGCGATCCCCGATCCGCAGCCGCACCGTCTGGAGGCCGCGGCACGCGCCTTCGAAGAACACCTCGAACCGCCCCGGCGCCGAGAGCTGCAACGGCCAGCGCAGCACGTCCTCCGAGTACATGAGGAGCCCCGCGCCGGTGGGCGTCCACGCGTTGCGGGCGTCGTCGCGGCCGCGCCGTCCCATGGTGAGGCGCGAATCCGCCGCCGGCAGCCGCAGCCGTCCCCGCGGATCCTCCGTCACCGCGAAGGAGGCATCGGCGAGGCGGTCGAACCGTCCCGGATCCTCCTCCGACGCGTCGCGGCGCATGGCCCGCACGCGGCGGTCCAGCTCCGCCACCGGGATGGCGAGCGTCGCGGTGCGGTCGTAGCGGCCGGCATTGAAGCCCACCAGGCGCCCGCGCGAATCCACCACCGGCGAGCCGCAGAGCTCGGGTGGAACCACGCCGTCGTGACGGAACACCTCGGTGCGGCGCGGGAGGACGGCGCTCGTGAGGCTGCGCGTGTTGCCGCGGTCCCGCACCTGGATGCTCGGCTGCCGCCGGTCGAGCGCGAGCGGCACGCTGAGGCGCTCGCCGTCCCGCAGCACCTCCAGCACCACCACGTCGCCCGCCTGGCGCCCGGCCATGGCGTCCACCAGGGGACGCTGGCCGCGGAGGCGCTGGCCATCCGCGGAGAGGATCACGTCCCCCTGGCGCAGGCCGGCCCGCGCCGCCGGTGTGGACGGCGTCACGCCGGTGACGTCCACGCCTGATGCGTCGTCGCCGGAGCCGCCGCGCTCACGCGGGCGCCACGCCACGCCCATGAAGGGGCGGGCGTCAAGGTCGTCCTCCGAGGCGCTTTCGAGCGACACCGCGCCGAGCGCGAACGGCTTCCCGTCCGCGCCGACGCTGACGGCGAAGTGGCCCGGCTCCGGCGGCGCCGTCCAGTCCAGGGAGAGGGCCGGCGCCCGCAGCGCGGGGGCCCGCAGGAGCAGCAGATCCGCGTCCGGATCCCACGCCGCGCGGGAGGCCCGCACGCCGAAGAGTCCCTGCCGCACCTCGACGCTTCCGGAGGGTCCCACCTCGGAGGCCTTGGTCACCACCTCTCCATCCGGCCCCACCACGACGCCGAGGCATGCCACCCGTCCATCCACCAGCACCTCCACCACACTGGCACCCACCGCGGAGGCCCCGGCGTCGAACCACTCCATCAGGGCGGAGCGATCCTTCGCCAGCGGCGGGAGCCGCCAGGTGCCCGCGCCCGCGCTCGGCTGATCGTCCGGATCGGCGGTCTCCGCGACCAGGTCCGGGTCCAGCACGAGGAGTCCATGCTCCGCGTCGCAGGCCAGGAGATCCACGCTGGTGGCCCAGTTCCAGAAGCTGCTCACCCCGCAGCGGCTGGCGATGCCCACCACTTCCCCGCGGGTGTTGAGGACCGGGCCACCGGAGTCTCCGGCCTCGATCGGCGCGTCCATCCGGATGCCGCCTTCCGGCAGCTCCCAGACGCGCCCGGTGCGCACCACGGCGGGCCGGATCGCGTCGGGACCGAGGTTCCCGCGCACCAGGGAGGGAAGCATGCGCGGGTCGTTGCGCCAGCGCGGGAGCGCGTCGTCGCTGCCGGCGGCGCGTTCGTCATCCATGGTCCACAGTCCCAGCGGATGGCCGAGCACCACCACCCAGTCGCCGCTGCGCAGCGAGGCGGTGCTGCCGAGCGGCACCACCGGCACCGCTTCGCTCCCCACGTCCAGGGAGACCACGCCCAGATCCACCGTGCCGCGGGCCACGGCGGCCTCGCTGCGCCCGCGGAAGACGCGCCCGTCCGGGAGCACCGCGTGGCAGGGGCGGCCGGGTTCGCGAGCCACGTGCCCGGCGGTGATGACCCAGGCCTTGCCGTCGTGGGCGCCCACGATCACGCCGGTGCCGGTGCCGCGGCGGGACTCTCCATCCAGGCCGTAGATGAGGCAGATGGTGGCGGGGCGGGCCGCCTCCGCGATCAGCGAGAGTTCCTGCTCCTTGCGGGTGGCGGGCGTGGCCGGGAGCGGCGCGGTGGCGGTGGAAGCGGGGGCGCCGCCGGCGACGGCCGTGGCACCGCCCGGTGCGGAGGCGGTGCACGCGCCCAGCCAGCCGCCGGTGGCGGCCAGCAGCGCCAGGGCGCCTCGCAGCGAACGATGCACGGGCCGACGGACGGGGCGTTCGGGAGTCATGGCCGTTGTCACGCTCGTTCTTGGGGCTGCGGGGGGGCTGGGTTCACGCGGAGTTCGGTGCGCCGGAGTGGCCTGGCCCGGATTCGAACCGGGGTCTCGTCGATTATGAGTCGATTGCTCTGGGCCGCTGAGCTACCAGGCCGGATTGACTCCGAAGAGTAGCGTTCTGATGCCGTGAATCGCGGAGCATGCGGGCCGCTACCATCGCCCCCCATGCCGGATGGAGCGCTCTCCTCCTCACCGTCCGCGGCCCGCCTCCAGGCGGCGTTCCGTGGCGCCCCCAGGCCGATGGTCATCCCGTTCGTGGTGGGAGGGCACCCGTCCCTGGCGGCCACGGAGGCCGCCATCCTGGCCCTCTCCAAGGCTGGTGCGACGGTGATCGAGATCGGGATCCCCTTCTCCGACCCCATCGCGGACGGCCCGGTCATCGCCGCGGCGATGCAGCAGGCCCTGCGGGGCGGCGCCACCCCGGCGCAGGTCTTCTCGGCGGTGGGCCGGGCCCGCGGCCGCACGGATGCGGCGCTCGTGGCCATGGTGAGTGCCTCCATCGTGATGCGAATGGCGCCTGAGCGCTTCCTGGCCGCCGCCGCGGAAGCCGGCATGGACGCAGTGATCGTCCCGGATCTGGACTCGCGGGTGGCGCCGCATCTCGCGGAGCTCTGCGCCGCCGTGGGCATGGCGCTCGTGCCGCTCATCGCGCCGGACACGGGCGCGGAGCGGGCCGCCGGCCTGCTCGCCCGGGCGTCCGGCTTCGTCTACATGCTGGGTCGGCAGGGGGTCACCGGCACCTCCAACGCAGCCGCGGCCGCCGCCGACTCCGCCCTCCGCGACGTGGCCGCGCGGGTGAAGGACCTGCGCGCTCTCACCCGCCTCCCCATCGCCGTCGGCTTCGGGATCGGCACCGCAGCGCAGGTGGCTGAGGTCACCGCCCATGCGGACGCCGCCATCGTGGGGTCCGCGATCGTTCGAGCCATGGAGTCCGCCACCACTCCGGACGCGGCCGTCTCCGGCGCCGCGGCGCTCTTCACCGCCCTCCGCGGTGCGGCTCAGTAGCGCCGCAGCACGCCCACCACGACACCCTGGATCTGCACCTCGTTCACCAGGATGGGGGCGAAGTCAGGGTTGGCGGGCTGGAGCCGGACGCGTCCATCCCGCTCCTTGTAGAAGGTCTTCAGGGTGGTCTCGCCGTTGGGAAGAAGCGCCACCACCCGTTCGCCGTTGCGGGCGTGGTTCCGCTGCTCCACGATCACGTAGTCCCCGTCGAGGATCCCCTCGTCGCGCATGCTCAGCCCCTCCACCTGGAGGGCGAACATCGAACCCCGCTGTCCACGCCTCGGCCCGAAGATCTCCTCCAGGCGCAGCTCCTCCGACTGCTCCACCTTCTCGATGGGCATGCCTGCGGCGATGCGCCCCACCAGCGGGAACGCGGTGCGCTGCTCCTCGTCCGGGAGAACCGCCCCGTCAGGGATGGACAAAGAGCGAGCCCTGTTCGCATCTCTGCGGAGGGCGCCCTTCGCGATCAGGGCCTCGACGTGCTCGAAGACCGTCACCTTGCTGATCCCGAGCGAATCGGCGAGTTCTTGCATGGTTGGGGAGAATCCGCGCGTGTTGCGGGAGTCCCGCACCAGCCGGAAGATCCGAAGCTGCTGGGGAGTCAGGTTCATGCTCATCGAATGTGGGCTCCTGAAGCGTGTGCTGGACGGCCACGAGTCCCACCGCCCACGAGAGGGCGGCGAGGGCGGCGCGGATGCGGGGCAGAAGAGCGGTCGAGGCGGCCCCCGCGGCCTCCGCCACGGCCATCGGGGTCACGGTCGTGGTGAAGTCCCCGCCAGGCCCAAGCGCCACCAACGGCAGCTCCGCGGCTGCGGACGCCGCAGACGCCGCAGACGCTGCGAGAGAGACGATCCTGGCCGGCCTGGCATGGTTGGTGTGCATGGCTGTTCGGGAGATGATCGGTCCGAGCCGCCGACGGGCTCCACACTTTGTTCGGTATATGTTACCCGAATGAAATCCGAGTGCCAGCCGGGCCCGCCTCTTTTCACCGCGCCTCGCCTCGGACGGCGCCCGGGCTGAGGCGGCTCCGGGGACACTGCGGCTCCGATGCCCCCGAATCCCCTCACCCCCCCTCAGCCGCTCCTGCCGGACCCGGAGTCCCTCTTCCAGCTGGACCCCGCGTGGATCTTCCTCAACCACGGCTCCTTCGGGGCGGTGATGAGGGAGGTGGCGGCGGCCCAGGAGGAGTGGCGCCGCACCCTGGAGGCCCGGCCCATCGAGCGCATCGGACGCCGCATCCAGGAGCTGCTCGCGGTCTCCAAGCAGGCGCTCGGCCGCCTCGTCGGCTGCCCGCCCGGGGAACTCGGCTTCGTCACCAACGCCACGGAGGGGGTCAACGCCGTCCTGCGTTCGCTCACCTTCCAGCCGGGGGACGAGCTCCTCACCGTGGACCACGTCTACAACGCCGTCCGCCAGGCCATGAAGGAAGCGGCCCGCCGCGCCGGCGCCGTGGTGCGGGAAGTGACGCTGCCCCTCCCGATCACCTCGCCGCAGCAGGTGGTGGAGCGCTTCGTGGAGGCGATGGGCCCGCGAACGCGGCTGGTGGTGGTGGACCACGTGACGAGCGCCACCGCGCTCGTGCTGCCGGTCGAGCGCATCGTGGCGGAGTGCCGCCGCCGGGGCGTCCCCGTCCTCGTCGACGGCGCCCACGCGCCCGGCATGCTGCCGCTCCGGCTGGAGGCGCTCGGCGCGGACTTCTACGTCGCCAACCTCCACAAGTGGATCTGCGCCCCCAAGGGCACCGCGTTCCTCCGGGTGACGCCGGAGTGGCGCTCGCGCATCCATCCCTGCGTCGTCTCCCACTTCCTGGATGAGGGCTTCGAACGCGAATTCGACTGGCAGGGGACCCGCGACTTCAGCGGCTGGCTGACCCTGCCGGCCGCGATCGCCGCCCTGGAGCGGCTGGGGCTGGAACGCGTGATGGCCCACAACCACGCCCTGGCCACCTGGGCCCACGCCCTCCTGGTGGAGCGATTCGGCGTGGAGCCGATCTCTCCGCCGGATGGCTCCATGCTGGGCTCGATGGCCACGGTGACGCTGCCGGCGGCGCTCCAGGACCCGGATCGCACGCCGGAGGAGATCCAGGCCCGCATCGACGAACGGCACCGGATCGAGGTGCCGGTGATGCGGTTCCAGGCGCTGCTGCGCCTGCGCGTGAGCGCCCAGATCTACAACCGACCGGAGCAGTACGTGCGTCTCGCGGACGCGGTGATGGCGATGGCCGCGGAGCTCAATGCTCCGGTCGGGCGGCGGGAGGCTTCGGCGCCGGCGCATCCGGCGGGGCAGGGGGCTCGCCGACATCCGGCATGACGGCGGGGAACTGCTCCGCGCGGGCCAGTTCCTCCGCCTGCCGTTGCTTGAACGGGACGTAGGTCTCGTTGAACCACGTCCACCAGGCCTTCATGTCGTAGCCGAGGCCGGCGGTGCTGGAGCCGAAATCCGCGCTCGTCATCGCCACCAGGGATTCATGCAGATCCGTGCGGTAGCTGTAGGCGATGGCGTTGTTGACCCGCAGCAGGACGCCCTCGTTCACCGTGCCCAGGATGGGCGTGTAGGCGCCGGAGTTGTCCCCCAGCACCGGCACCACGTTGGCCACGTAGGTGGTGGTGGTGCCCACCGCGATCCACGCCAGGTCTCCCTGGCCCCGCACCGGATCGCTCGCCACCTGTCCGAAGATCATCGGCGGGATCGCCTCGAGGATGTTCAGGTTCCCCGCGAGCAGGCCCGCGTTGTTCACCACCTCGTGGCGGGTGTCGCGCAGCGCCATGTCCACCATCCGGAGCACCGCTTCGCAGGCGGGACGCTCGATGCGCGAGGTCGATTCGTGCCGCATGCCCGGGTCCGGATCGGTGATGGCCACGAACGCCAGGGCCGCGTCGCCATACTCGCCCTGCTGCGAGAAGTGATCGAGCATCGCCCGCCGCACGTCGTTCTTCTCATGGCGGAACGCCTCGACCATCGGGAGGAAGCTCGCCGGATCGGTGAACTCCCGCACCTCCGCCAGCCCGCGGGCGCGAGCCTCCGCCGGCGCCCCGTGGAACGCACGCTGCACCAGATCCTTCAACTGCTTCGCGTATCCCTTCTGGGTGGCGCGGGCCTCGAAGAGCGACATCTCCATGTCCGGCGGCCCATCCACGATCGGCGGCACCGCGCCGCAGCTGGGCAGCGGTCGGAGCAGGTTGGCGGGCACGCGAACGGCGCTGCTCCGCGCCGCGCCTCCGGCGGCCGGGGGCGCCGCGGGTGCCGCCTGCGGCCCGGCGGGCGCGGGCGCCCCGGGCGTCGCGGTGCCGGCGGCGGCGCCACCGCCCTGGGCTGCGACGAGAAGGAGCACGGTCAGTGTGGCGGCGGTGGCAACCATGGCGGCCCTCTCGATCCGCACGGCCCCGCCTCGCGGATCCGGCCGCGCCGGCTTCCGGGGGGGCGTTCGTAGGATACTTGCCATGACCGACGCCGCCCCCGTTTCCGTCTACGAACGCCTGGGGCCGGAGGCCTTCTGGCGCGTGGCGCGGGCCTTCTACGCCCGAATCGACCACCATCCGGCGCTGAGGCCCATGTTTCCGGAGGACCTGGAGGAGCCCATCCGCAACCAGGCGGAGTTCCTCATCCAGTATTTCGGCGGCCCGCAGGAGTACAGCCGCCGCAAGGGCCACCCCCGGCTGCGGATGCGGCACGCCCAGTTCCCCATCACGGTGGCGGCCAGGCACGCGTGGGTGGACACCATGAAGGCGGCTCTCCTCGACGCGGCCATCCCGGACCCGGAGCGGGTGGAGATGGAGCGCTACTTCGAGCACGCCGCCACCTTCCTCATCAACGTGGAGGAGTGACGCGGCGGGGAGTGACGCGGCGCCTCCGGGTCAGCCGGCCCGCTCCACCACCAGGCCCAGGGAGGCCACCCGCGTGCGGGCGTCGTCCGCCCCCTTGCGGCTGGGGAAGGAGCCCACCTGCACCGCCCACAGCGGCCGCCCCTTGGAGTCGCGGGTGCTCACCACGCGCGGATCCCCGAGCCCCGCGGAGCGGGTGGTGGCGGCGATCTCGGAGGCCCGCTTGCGGGCGTTCGATTCGCTGCCGTACGCGCCCGCCTGGAGCGTGAACGAACCCGTCTCGCCCGCAGCCGCAACGTCCGTGGATCCTCCCGCGGTGGCGGCCCCGGCGCCCGAACCGCCGCCGGAGGGAACGGCGCTCCCGCCGCGGCCCGACTGGGCCTGCGCCATCGCGAGATCCGCGTTCGCGAGCGCCTTGCGACGGTCCTCACCCTCCAGCAGGCTGGCTGCGGCCCGGTAGCAGTCGGAGGCGTCGCGCATCCGGTTCTGCCGCACGCGGATGTCCCCGAGCATCACCTTGCACTCGCCGGCCAGCTGCCGGTCCGTGCTGCGCTCCCCGATCATGAACTGCCGCTCCGCCTCGTTGAGGTCGCCCGACTGGTACGCGGAGAGCCCCGCCACCCACGCCGCCTGCTCCCGCAGCATCGGCGTGGAGGCCTGGCGCCCCACGGTCCGGGCGCGTTCGAAGGCGTCCCGGTAGGAGCCGGCCCGGTACGCGGCCACGGCCTCATCCAGTTCCGCCGGCACGCCCACGCGCGAGGACTGCAGGCTCGAATCCGATGGCGGCTTGGGCGTGGTGTTGCATCCCGCGGCCAGCAGGAGCCCCAGGAGCGCGAACACGAGACGGCGTGATGCGGTGGCGGTGATCATGACGCGGCCGTATGGTATCGGCCGACCCGTGAAGCTCCTCCTCAGGATCCAGCGGCAGCTCCTGCTCCATCCCTTCCGGGAGTTCGTGGTGGACGACCAGCGAACGTGGAAGGGGGCCACCCTCCTCGCGGCCGCCTGGCACCTCGCCGGCGCCGTGGAGCGGGCCACCACCCGGGGGCAGGTGGGGATCATGCTCCCCACCTCCGGCCTCTTCCCGGTGGCGGCGCTGGCCTCATGGATGCTGGGGCGCGTCATCGTCCCCATCAACTACCTGCTCTCGCCGGCGGAGCTGGCCCACGTCTGCGGAGATGCCGGGCTGGACACCGTGGTGACGGTGAAGCCGATGCTCGACTTCGTGGGCGGCCTGCCGGAGGGCGTCCGGCCCCTGCGCCTGGAGGACGTCTCCTTCCGCGGACTCCCGCGGCCGCGCCGGGCGGTGCGCCGCGGTTCCGGAGAGCTGGCCTGCCTCCTCTACACCTCCGGAACCTCCGGCAAGCCCAAGGGCGTGATGCTGAGCGGGGGGAACCTGGAGTCGAACATCGAGCAGTGCGTGGCGTGGGCCCGCTTCGACCACCGCGACTGCATGCTGGGGGTGCTGCCGCAGTTCCACAGCTTCGGGCTCACGGTGCTGACGCTCCTCCCCCTCGCGGTGGGATGTCGCGCCGTCTACACCGCGAAGTTCGTGCCCAAGCGGCTGGTGGAGCTGGCCCGGACCCATCGTCCGACGGTCTTCGTGGCCATCCCGTCCATGTACAACGCGCTGCGTCTGCTCCGGAGCGGCGGCCCGGACGACTTCCGCTCCCTGCGCTACTGCATCTCCGGCGGTGAGCCGCTGCCGGAGGCGGTGATGACCTCGTTCCGGGAGCGATACGGCGTGCAGATCTGCGAAGGCTACGGCCTCACGGAGACATCGCCCGTCTCCAACTGGTGCCGTCCGGAGGAGTACCGCTGGCGGAGCGTGGGGCGGCCGCTGCCCTCCGTGGACCAGATCATCGCCGGCCACGACGGGCGGCCGCTGCCCGCGGGCCAGGACGGGGAGGTTCGCATCAAGGGCCCCAACGTGATGATGGGGTACTACAACCTGCCCGCCGAAAGCGCCGCGGCGTTCGACGACCGGGGCTACTTCCGCACCGGCGACATGGGGCGCTTCGACGCGGAGGGGCACCTGGCCATCACCGGGCGGATCAAGGAGATGCTGATCATCGCCGGGGAGAACGTCTTCCCGCGCGAGATCGAGGAGGTGATCAACCAGCACCCGGCGGTGAAGGACTCCGCCGTGATCGGCATGCAGGACGAGAGCCGCGGCGAGGTGGCGCTTGCGTTCGTGGAGATGCGCGAAGGCGAGGCCTTCGACGAGACCTCGATCCGGGCCTTCTGCCGCGACCGGATCGCTCAGTTCAAGGTGCCGCGGGAGATCCGCTGTCTGCGGGCCCTGCCGCGGAATCCCACCGGCAAGATCCTTAGGCGCCAGCTCTCGCCGGCCACCGCGTCGGAGGTGGCGCCGGGGGCGCCGCCGCCGACGGCGTGAGTGTCGAGAAGGTCCGCGCGGATGCGCGTTCGCGCCCGAGTGTGGGCGCGAGTCTTGGCCCGCATCCGCTGGTCAGGCGGGGCAGGGGCCCCAGTGCCCGATCAGGATCCCGAGGTCCGCGCCGTTCACGGTGCCGTCGCCGTTGAGGTCCCCGGTGCCGGCGCCGCCCCAGTTTCCGATGAGGAGCCCCAGGTCCGCCCCGTTCACCTGGCCGTCGCCGTTGATGTCGCCTTCGCAGCAGGCGGCCGCGAAGGTCTCCACCAGCGTGAGCGTGCCCACGCCGCGGTCCCCGTTGTCGCCGCCGACGCGCACCAGGAAGTGCTGTCCGCAGCGCACCCCGAACCACACCCTCGCGTTCGCGGCCCCCGAGGGGCACGCCGGATCGTCGTCGTTGCAGGCCACCACCGTGGAGGGCGGGCAGTCGGTGCCTTCGTACACCGCGAGGCGCACGTCGAAGCCGGTATCCCCGCAGGTGGAGATCTCCACCGTGCCGCTGCCGGTGGGTGCGTAGACGAACCAGACGTCCGCATCCATGTCGGTGCCGGAGCCCTGGTCGCACGCCGGTGGCAGGGCGGGTCCATCGGTGGTGGCGGAGACCGTGGAGAAGGGCGTGACACCCGCAGCCAGCGGGATCGCCGCCCCGCAATCGTCGTTCTCCGGGGGGAGGGCGCCGCAGAGGTTGGCAGCCTCCACGGCGCAGGCGTTGTCCCACTCGGCATTGCAGCAGAAGGGATCCACGTCGCACACCGCCAGGCAGCACTCCGCGGAGGGATCGCCGCAGCCCGGCTGCGGGTGCGGGATGAAGCACGGCGAAGCCGGGTCCCCGCACACCGCGGCGCACCCCGGCACGTAGCTCACCTTCACCAGGTACTTGCTCCCCAGGCCGCACGCGAAGGGTTCCACCTGCCCGATGGCGGGGTAGGTCCCCGCCGTGGCCACGATCCAGTACTTGCCAGCAGGGATGCAGAGGCTCTGGCTGGCGGGGATGGTGTTGATGCTGGTGACGTGCATCACCGCCATGGTGAGCGGGTTGCAGCCGCCGATGGGCGGGGCCGGCACCAGGGCGGCCCAGACCGGGATCTTGCTGGTGAGCGAGAGTGTGGCCGTGATCTGCCCGGAGCCGGCGTTGCCCAACTGGGCCACGAAGACGTCCACGTCCGCGTCGATGCCGCCACCGGCGATGGTGTTCGCGAAGAGGCTGGCGCACATCGAGAGGCCCGGAACGGCGCTCTGCCCCTGGATGGTGGCGCCGGGGTTGTAGCAGGGGTCGTTCTTCTTCTGGCCGCACGGCTCCAGCTCCGCCACGGCGTTGGCCGGGCAGACCACGTTGCAGTTGCCGGCGCAGTAGCAGTTGTAGGCCGCCACGCAGGGGCCGTCCCAGGCCACGTTGCAGCAGTGCGGGTCGAAGCCGCAGATCAGCGTGCAGCACTCCACGTCGGAGCAGCCGCCCTGCGGGTGGGGCTCGCTGCACGGGTAGATCCCGCCGCATCCGGCGGGCGTGGAGCAGGTCGCGTAGGCCCGCTGCACGCAGAGGGAGTCCCAGCTGGCGTCGCAGCAGGGGGGATCCTGGGCGCACACCTGGGTGCAGCAGGACTCGTCGGCGCAGGCCGGGTTCTGGTGGATCTCGAAGCAGTCCCCCGCGGTGGAGAGGCCGCAGACCCCGAGGGGAAGGCACGCCACCTCGGCGGCGGCCACGCACGCCGCATCCCACTCCGTGTCGCAGCAGTGCGGGTCGAACGGGCAGACGGCGTTGCAGCACTCCACGTCCGAACAGCCCGGACCGGGGTGGGGGGTGATGCAGGAGCCCGCACCGCCGGAGCAGCCCTGTCCGGCCGCGGGGAGCTGGAGGGCCGCAGCCCCGAAGGCCGCCAGCAGAAGGGCCAGGCCGCGCTCCAGCGCCCAGGCAAGGGAGGCGGACGCAACGGGGCGGGGGTGGCGGGTGGTGGGGCTGGTGCGGCGCATCGCGGGCAATCCTAACTTCGACGGAATGACGGGACCTGTTGCGGTCGGGTGAACAGTCCAAAAACGAAAGGCCCCCCGGCAGAAGCCGGGGGGCCCGTAGTGGGTGTCGAAACTGACGAGACTCAGCAGGGCGGGATCGACCAGCCACCGATCACGATGCCGATGTCGGCGCCGTTCACGATGCCGTCGCAGTTCGCGTCGCCGGGGCCGAAGCCACCGTCAACGCCCCAGTTGCCGATCACGAGACCCAGGTCAGCGCCGTTGACGCAGCCATCGCCGTTGCGGTCCGGGCCAGGCGTGCAGGAGGCGGTGCAGGAGATCGTGACGGTACCGGTGCCGCTGCCACCGAAGCCACCGATGCGGAGCAGGTACTGGGTACCAGCCACGACCGGGACGTTCGGCAGCTCGGAGGTCAGACCACAGAGACCGCTGATGGCATCATCGTTGCAGGCCAGCGGGACGGTGTCCTCGCAGGACGCGTAGAGCGCCATGCGGGTGTCATAGTCCGCCGCGTTGCAGATGGTGAACGTCGCGGTGCCGGTGCAGGTCGCCGTGTAGGTGAACCAGATGTCGTTCACGAACGCGAGACCGAAGCCCTCCTCGCAAGCCGGATCGAGCGGGGGCAGGCTGGTGGTGGAACCGATGGTGCTGAACGGAGTCGACCCATCACCGATGGGGAGACGACCCGTGCAGTCATCGTTCGGGATGCCGCCGCCGCAGAGCGAGCCGCAGAGCGACGCCGCCTCGGAAGCGCAGAAGCCGTCCCACTGAGTGGTGCAGCAGAACGTGTCGATCGCGCACACCGCGTTGCAGCAATCGGCATCGGAGCAGCCGGGCGTGAAGTCCGGCGAAGCCGTGCAGCAGTCGTTGGCGCTGGACGGGCAGCCGCCACCGCAGATGCCGCAGAGAGACGCGGCCTCAGAGGCGCAGATGCTGTCCCACTGGACCTGGCAGCAGAACGCGTCGATGGCGCAGACCTGCTCGCAGCAGGCAGCGTCGGAGCAGCCCGGCGTACCGCCGCCAGCCTGGCAGCAGTCGTTCGGGTTGCCTTCGCCGCAGATCACCGGCGGCTCGCAGGGCAGGCCGTCGGTGGTCAGGGAGGCGAAGTACTGGCCACCGGCGCACGGCAGGCCATCGAACACGGTCGGAGCCGCGAAGACGCGGTACGTGCCGTCAGCGAGGCAGAACGAAGCAGTGACGGGGCAATCACCAGCGCCAATGGCCAGCACGGTCGGCGGGCAGTTGACGTCGAGGATGAAGGCCGCCATCGGGAAGCCGACCGGGCCGTACACGCTCCAGGTCACCGTGATCGGGCCACCGGTGACGGTGAACTCGTACCAGTCGGTGTCGCGGAAATTGCAGGCCGCCCAGGTGTTGCCGGTGACGGTGTCACCGATGTTGATGTAGTTCACCAGACCGCTCGGGTTGTTGCACCCGCCGTTGGTGTCCTGACCACAGGGCTCGTCCTCGCTGACGTTCCGGTCCAGCGTGGTGCACGCGGGCACCTCTTCGGGAACGGTCACGGCGCACGCCGGGCAGACCTGGCAGGCTTCGCCCGCGCAGATCGTGTCCCACGCCGAGTCGCAGCAGAACGGATCGATGGCGCAGACCGCGTTGCAGCAATCCACGTCATTGCAGCCCGGGGCGCCGCTGCCGGGGAGGCAGCAATCGTTCGGGTTGTTGGTGCCGCAGATCTCGCCGCAGAGCGGGGCGCAGATGCCGAACGCCTCACCCGCGCAGACGCCGTCCCACTGCGTGTTGCAGCAGAAGGGGTCAGCGGCGCACACCGCGAGGCAGCAAGCCTCGTCGGAGCAGCCGGGGGTGCCGTCCGGAGACGCGAAGCAGCAGTCGTTGGCGCTGCCGGAGCACGCGGCCGCACAGAGCGAACCGCAGAGCTGGAAGGCCTCGCTGACGCAGATGCCGTCCCACGCCGTGTCGCAGCAGAACGAGTCGACCGCGCAGACCGCTTCGCAGCAGGCCTGGTCGGAGCAGCCGGGGAGGCCGCCGCCGGCGCAGCAATCCTGGGGATTGCTCTCGCCGCAGACGACCGGCGGCGGGCAGTCGCCGGCATCCGAGCTCAGGACGGCGTAGTAGTCGCCGCCGTCGCAGGGCAGGCCGTCGAAGCTCGGGGTGGCCACGAAGGCGCGCCACGTGCCGGCCGGGAGGAACGCGCTCGCGCACGCCGGGCAGCCGGTGCTGGCTCCACCGGCGATGACGGCCGGCGGGCAGTTCGCGTCGAGCAGGAAGACCACCGCGCCGACACCGGCGGGAGCGTAGACCTCCCACTTCACGGTGCGATCGGTGCTGGTGGTGAACTCGTACCAGTCGGTGTCGCGGGTGCCACCGGCAGCCCAGTAGTTTCCGAGGACGACGTCACCCACCGCGATGCTGGTGAACGCCGGAACGGCCATGTTGCAGCCGCCGTTCGTGTCGCTTCCGCAGGGCTCGTTCTCGAGAACGCTGGCGGGGCCAACGTCCGAACACGGCGGGAGCGCCTGCCCCGCTGCCAGCGGAGCAATGGCCGTCGCCAGAGAGCTGGCGAGCAGGGTACATCCGATCATCTTCATAGAAGCCTCCTTCAGGCTCGAACCACCCACGGGCAGACCGCCCCGTCCACGAAGTCGGGGGCGACTCTGCCCAACAACGGACCCAAATGTACCCGCAATCGGCCGTTCTCCCAACCCGAAGCAGGGCATTGCTGCCATAACTTGCGGTTTTTCCGGAAGAAAAAGCCCCCGGCCGAGGGGCCGGGGGCTTGGTCCGATCTCCTTGAAAGAGGCGGGGTTGGCGGCCTCAGGTGGGGCAGGGACCCCAGTTTCCGATGAGGATGCCGAGGTCCGCGCCATTCACCAGGCCGTCGTTATTGAGGTCTCCGGTGCCGGAGCCGCCCCAGTTGCCGATCAGCAGGCCCAGGTCCGCGCCGTTGACCTGGCCGTCCCCGTTGATGTCCGCCGGGCAGGGCGGGGCGCAGGGGGTGGTGTTGGTCAGGGCGAGGGTCAGAGTTCCGGAGCCGGTGGTGCCGGACGAGTAGGAGCCCACCCGGACGTAGTAGGTGGCCCCGCAGCTGACGTCCGCCTCCATGAAGCTGGTGAAGGTGGCACAGCCTTCGCCGTCGTCGTTGCAGGCCAGGACCACGGAGCTGCCGTCGCTCGGGCAGCCGGACCAGAGTTCCAGCCGCGTGTCGTAGGTGGCCTGGTTGCAGGTGGAGACGGTCAGGTGACCGGCCTCCGTCGGCGTGTAGGCGAACCAGACGTCGCGGAAGAATCCCGTCCCGAACGAGCCGCAGAACGCCGGGGAGGCGGTGGGTGCGTCGCTGTTGGCGCCCGTGGTGTTGAAGGCGGTGTCGCCCAGGGCGATCGCCGTCGCGCACGCACAGGTGTCGTTGCTGGTGCAGCCGCCGCCGCCCTTGGTGCAGGAGACGCTCAGCGTGCCCGTGCCGCCCGCGGCGTAGCCACCCACGCGGATGTAGTAGGTGGAACCCGCGGTGGAGGAGAACTGCAGGCTGCTCGTCAGGGCGCAGCCCGCGGCGTCGTCGTTGCAGGCCACCAGCGCGCCGTTGCAGTCCGAGTACACCGCCAGCCGCGTGTCGTAGCTGGCCGCGTTGCAGGTGCTGACCGTGACCGTGCCGGTGCAGCTGGCCTGGTAGGCGAACCAGAGATCCTTCACGAACGCCACGCCGAAGCCCTCGTCGCACTGCGGATCCAGCGCGAGCGGGCTCGTGGTGGCGCCGGTGGTGTCGAAGGAGGTGTCGCCATCGCCGACGGGCGTGGCGCCCTCGCACTCGTCGTTCCCCGCGGCCTTGCTGCAGGAGATGGAGAGCGTGCCCGTGCCGCCGCCGCTGAAGCCGCCCACGCGGATGTAGTAGTCGTTCCCGGCGGAGACCGGGAAGATCATCTCGCTCGTGAGGCCGGCGCAGTCGGCGCCGTCGTCGTTGCATCCCACCAGGCTGCCGAAGCAGTCGGTGTATGCCGCGAGACGCGTGTCGAAGCTGGCCTGGCTGCAGGTGCTGGCGGTGCAGATGCCGTCGCAGGAGGCCGTGTACTTGAACCAGACGTCCTGCACGAACGCCGTGCCGAAGCCCTCGTCGCAGCTCGGATCCAGCGGGATCGGGCTGGTGGAGGCGAAGGAGGTGTCGAAGAACGTGTTCCCGTCGCTGACCCTCTGGGCGGTCTCGCACTCGTCGTTCTTGGGTGCGGACGCGTCGCAGGGGATCCCGCTGAGGGTCAGGACGTAGTCGTTCGCGCTGCTGCCGAAGCAGGGGAACCCGTCGAAGACCGTGAGCGCCACGAACGCCCGGTAGGTGCCCGGGGGCAGGCAGCGGGTCCAGGAATTCGGGCAGCCGCCGGCGCCGGTCGCGAGGACGGCCGGCGGGCAGCTGGTGTCGATGAGGAAGGTGGCGGTGGGGGCGCTGCAGTACACGCTCCCCGTGACCTCCGTGGCATCGATCAGCGTGAACTCGAACCAGTCCGTGTCGCGGGTGCCGCCGCTGGCCCAGGTGGTGCCGGCGATGGAGTCTCCGACGCTCACGTACTCCACGTTCAGCGTCGGGTGGTTGCATCCGCCGTTGCCGTCGGTGCCGCAGGCCTCCGCCTCCGCGACCGTGGCCGACGGGAGCGGGCAGGGCACGAGGCAGAGGCGGCCGCAGAGCCCGAGGGCCTCCTCGGCGCAGATGCTGTCCCACTGGGTGGAGCAGCAGAAGGCGTCCGCCGCGCAGACGGTTTCGCAGCAGGTCTGATCGGAGCAACCGGGCGCCACGCCCGCGAAGCAGCAGTCCTGCGGGTTGTCCGGGCCGCAGGTGCCACCGCCGCCGCCGCCGGCCGCAAGGCTCAGCGTCAGGGTGCCGCTGCCCGCAGTGGTCGCGGCGCTGTAGCCGCCGACGGCGAAGTAGTACGTCTGGCCCTGGACCGCCGCGAAGCTGAGGATCGTGGTGAACCCGGTGCAGCCGGTGGTGTCGTCAAGGCAGGCGATCGTGGCACTGGGGTCGCAACCTCCGTCCAGCACCGCAAGGCGGGTGTCGAAGGTGGCCTGGCTGCAGGTGGAGATCTGGTAGTTGTCCGTCGTGTCCGCGACCCACGAGAACCAGATGGTGTGGTAGATCACGTCGTCACCGAAGGGACCCGGGTCGCAGATCCCCGTGAGGTCCAGATTCTCCGTGGCGCCGGCCGTGTCGAAGGGGGTGTCGCCGACGAAGATGGGCGTGGCGGAGCCGCATCCCTGGGCCCACGCGCCGCCTGCCAGCGTGACCGCGGCGAGCGCGGAGCAGGTCAAAGTCCATGGTCTGAAAGCCATTCTTGCTGTCTCCTCTAGAGGTCGAACTTCAGGTTCCCACGAGCCGCCCATCGCCCCGTTGCGGAGCGCGGCCGGCCGTACCGTCAAGGCTGAGAGTACCCGCGGCCGCGCAGGATCCAAGGGGCTTTCCCGTGGTTGCGGCGTGCTTTCCCGGACCGGTACGCTCCCCGGCCCGTCCCCTCCGGGACGGAGCGAGCGCCCCGCACCCACGGACAAGGAGCCACCATGCCGGTGACTGTCGGATCAAAGGCCACGCCGTTCACTCTGCCCTCGAAGCCGGGAAGCCCCGTGGACCTGGGGAGCGTGTTCGGCCACGAGAAGTGCGTCCTCCTCTTCTTCCCGCTCGCCTTCTCCTCCGTCTGCACGGAGGAGATGTGCCACTTCCGCGATGACTGGAGCCAGTGGGAGAAGCTGGGCTGCAGGATCTTCGGGATCTCCGTGGACTCTCCGTTCGTGACGGACAAGTTCCGCGAACTGGAGCGGATCCCCTTCCCCATCCTCAGCGACTTCAACCGCGAGGTGGCCGCGGCATGGGGCGCCCTGCACGACGATCTGATGGGCCTGAAGGGCGTGACGCGCCGGGCCGCGTTCGTCATCGATGCCAAGGGCGTCGTCCGCTACGCGAAGGTGAACGAGTCCCCGCGCGAGCAGGTCGACTTCGCAGCCATCCGGAAGGCGGTGGAGTCGTGCTGAGTCGCCGCATCGGAACCCGCGTGATGCCCGCCGGCGTTCTGGCCGGCGCGGTGGCCGCGGCCTTGATCGGTGGCTGCGCGCCGGAGAGCACGCTGCCGAAGGGAAGCTCCGTGATCAAGGTGACGGAAGGCCAGCGCGACGGCCAGGTGGCCGTCGGGGGCGTCCTGCACGTGGATCTGCCCGGCGTCTCCGGCACGGGCTACGAGTGGCGCCTCTCGGGAGCGGTCCCGCCCTTCCTGGAGGTGGTCGGCAAGCCGCACGTGACGCCGCTCGATCCCGGCGTGCTTGGCGGCCGCACGATGACCGTCTTCCAGTTCAAGGCCCTGGCCGCGGGCGAGGGCACGCTCTCGTTCGAGACCATCCGCCCCTGGGAGAAGGATGGGCAGCCGGGGAAGACGGCGGCCGTGTCGGTGGTGGCCAAGTAGCGGGCCACGCGGCGCGGGGCGAGCGTTGGCGCTGGAACGGCGCGGAGTCCGCAGCCCCCGGCCACAGGTATGCTCCGCGCCATGCTCAACATGATCGCCCTCGCTGTGTGCGCCGCGCTCGCGGCGCAGTCCGGCGCGCCTGCGAAGCCCGGTGCGCCTGCGAAGCCCGCCGCGCCCGCGGGAGGAGCCCCATCCTCCGCGACCGCGCCGCCGGCGGCACCGGCCGCCGTCAAGCCGGCGCCGACGCCACCCGTGGCGCCCCCGGAGCCGAAGCTCGGCCCGGAGGTGGTGCTCTTCGACGGCCGCTCCCTCAAGGGCTGGGTGCCGTTCCTGGATGGCGGCGATCCGCCCAAGACATGGTCCGCCGCTGACGGCGTCCTCTCCTGCACCGGCTCTCCCGCCGGGTACATCGCCACGGAGAAGCCCTGGGAGAGCTACGAGCTGCGGCTCGAGTGGCGCTTCGACCCCGCGAAGGGACCCGGGAACTCCGGTGTGCTCCTCCGGGTCACCGGACCGGACAAGGTGTGGCCGCGCTCCGTGGAGGCCCAGCTCCACTCAGGCAACGCCGGAGACTTCTGGAACATCGGCGAGTTCCCGATGAAGGTGGATCCGGGCCGCACGGAGGGGCGGCGAACCGTGAAGGCCGCGGCCTCCAGCGAGAAGCCGATCGGCGAGTGGAACGAATACCGCATCCTGGTCGACGGCCCGCGGATCGCCCTCTGGGTGAACGGCGTGCTCCAGAACAGCGCCACGGACGTGGAGGTGATCCCGGGCCGCATCGCGCTCCAGTCCGAGGGCGCGTTCATCCAGTTCCGCAACATCCGTCTCCGCCCCGTGGTGAAGCCGTGAGCGCGGTGAGGGCCGGCGCCTGTCTCGCTGCGACCGCGCTCCTCCTGGCGGGGTGCGGTCCCCGGACCGGTGAGCTGACCGCGGGGTCGCAGCCCACGGCGATGAACGCGGGCGCCTCGAACGCCCGCTTCGAGCCCAAGCCCGGCGACTTCGTCTCCGTGGAGTTCCTCCAGGTGCGGCCGGACCAGATGAAGCAGGCGGCGGAGATCTTCGTGAAGCAGACGCTGCCGGCGGTGAAGGAGCGGGGCGGAGTGCGGGACTCGTACTTCCTCCGGGACGAGGGCCGCAACCGGCTGGCCATCTTCTCCATCTGGTCGAGCGCAGTGGACTTCCAGCGCTGGCAGATGAGCCGCGAACGCATCGAGGCGTATCGGCCGCTCGGCCCGCTGCTGATGGCGGAGCCGGCCGCGGATGCCGCGGTGCTGGTGGGGGTGACCGGGCGGGGCGGGTGACGGCCGCCGCGCCGCTGCTACACTCCGTGGCTCCTGCGGGAGTAGCTCAGTGGTAGAGCGTCAGCCTTCCAAGCTGAATGTCGCGGGTTCAAGTCCCGTCTCCCGCTTTCAAGTCCAAACGCCTTGGGGTTCCGCACTTAGAGCCCCAACCCGAGCGCGTCGCTCGGTGCGGCTGCTGGCCCAAAGTCTGTCAGATTTGACAGACATAGGAGCCTGCGATGCCTCGCCGAACGACCCTTCCGCAAATCCGCCGTCACAAGTCCTCGAACCGGGCCTACGTCAACATGGGCGGACGCCAGGTGTACCTGGGGACATGGGGTTCTCCTGGTTCCATCGAGCGGTACCAGGCCCTCCTGGGGTCGCTTGCCCGCTCGGACGCAGCGTCGCCTGACTCCATGCCAGCCCTGGCCCCAGGCGAGGTCCTGGCCTTGGGAGAGCTGGTGGAACGCTGGTTGCAGTACGTCGAGGGCCGCTTCGGGAGGAAGGCGAAGGGGGCGTACCAAGCCAGGTACGCGGCGCTGGCGCTCTGCAAGCGGCACGCGCCGATCCCCGCTTCAACGTTCGGGCCCCGCGCGCTGCAGGCGGTGCGGGCGGACCTCGTCCGTGCGGGCCACAGCCGGCAGTGGATCCTGAAGCTCCTGGGGTCCGTCCGAGCCTGCTTCCGGTGGGCGGTCAGCGAGGAACTGGTACCTGCTTCACTGCTGGTCGGGCTGAAGGCCGTGATGCCGTTGGCTCCTGGCGCGGCGCCGGAGACCAAGCCGAGGGCGCCTGCGAACTCCGAAGCCGTCGAGGCCTGTGTCCGTTGGCTGGCGGAGCAGGGGAGTCATGGCGCCGCCTTGCTCCTTCGGTTCATGCGGGCGACAGGGTGCCGCCCGTCCGAAGCGGCGAGGGCCACCTTCGCCGACATGCTCCTCGGTGGCGATCCGCCCGTGTTCCAGCCGGAGCGGCACAAGACCGCCCACCATGGAATCAGGCGGGTGGTGCCGCTCAATCAGGAGGCCCTCGCCGCCGTGGTCGAGGCTGGGCAACGATGGGGGAGCAGGACTGGGATGGTCTTCCCCAACCGTAACGGGGCCGCCTTCACTCCGAACGCGATCCAGCTCGCAGTGCGCCGTGCCATAAGGGCCACTGGCGCCACACCGTGGTCCCCCTACGGCCTGCGGCACCTTGCCGCCACCGAGGCGCTCGCACGAACCGGCAATGAGGACATGGCGGCGGCGCTCCTGGGCCATGCGCGGGGATCGACGATCATCCAGCGGTACACCAGCGACCGTCTGCGGCTGGCGACCCAGGCAGCGGCTGTGGTCGGCGCGAATGCGATGCCGATCAGTGTGAGGCTTGCATGACACCGCACCCTGTTACCCGCCTGATCCACACGCTCCGCGTCGTTGGAGGATCTTGTCAATGAGCCACATCGCTGTTCGGAGTGAGCTGGGCCGCTGGATGCCCGGGAGCAGCGGCAACCCGGCGGGGCGGCCTGTGGGGGCCGTTGGCTTCACCAGCGCCCTGCGGAGGGCGTTGGCCCAGGAGCTGGACGGGCGCCCCGTCGTCGAACTGCTCGCGCAGCGGCTTGTGGAGCTGGGGCTCGCCGGCGACCTCCGCGCGATCATGGTCATCGCGGATCGAATGGAGGGACGGCCGCGGCAGGCGGTGGAGCTGGGGCGAGCTGGCGAGCATCACGGTGGCGTCGGTGAGGAGGGGGCCGGCCCGACCGAGGACCAGCAGGCGGACGTCGAGCGGCTGATGGCGCGGCTCGACGAGTTCGTACGAGGCCTGCGGCCGCCGCGGTCAGCCGGTCCAGTTGGCCAGTAGCAGGCCCAGATCGGCGCCGTTCACGATGCCGTTGCCGTCGATGTCACCGAGACACAGGCCCGAGCACGGGCCCCAGAAGCCGAGGAGGATGCCGAGGTCGCTGCCGTTGACTTGGCCGTTGCTGTTCAGGTCGCCGGGAAGAGGATCGGGGCAGTTGAGGGAGTAGATGTACGCGGCGCCCACTCCACTTTCCCCACCGTTGACGATCACGGTGTCTCCGTCAACCGCGAGCGCACTCCCGGAGGGCCCTGCCTGCGGGCCGCCGGGCTCGGGAAATGGTTGTCCTTCGGGCCAGTAAACGCCGTTCCAAGCGAACGCGTAGGCGGAGGCCCCGGTTCCAACCAAGACCACAGACCCGTCGGTAGCGACAGAGACGCCGAACCCGCCTCCCTGGGGTGCCACGGGCGACTCGAGTTTCGCCTCGGGCACCCAAGCCCCGTCCACCAGTCGGAACACGTATGCGAAGGGCTGCCCCCCGTTCGGTGCCGATACAGCGAGCAAGTCGCCGCGGATCGCGATGGCCCGGCCGAACAAGGCGCCCGGTGCACTTGCGTCCCACGGATGCAGCTTCTGGGCCTCGACCCAGCTGGCGCCGTTCCACCTGAACACGTAGGCAGCGCCAGCATGCGGGCTGGCATCGTCATCGTCTTGAGCTCCGATGGCGATGGTGTTTCCATCGATAGCGACCGCACTCCCGAACTCATCGCCGGCCTGCGCATCGGATGGGATGAGCTTCTGCTCCTCCACCCAGGCAGTGCCGCTCCACCTGAAGACATAGACCGCACCCGAGGAGTACCCCGCATCGCCGCCGTTGGACGCTGTGACAGCAGCAACATCTCCGTTCATCGCCACCGTAGTTCCGAAGGCGGCTTGGGGCCTGGGGTCAGATGCGTGTGCCTTGGCTTGGGTCCAGGCGGATCCGTCCCAGGACAGGAAGTAAGCAGCACCAATCTGGGCGTTGGGGTCGCCATCAATCGGCGCGCCCACGACGGCATGGGTGCCTGCCCGGCTGACGCTGACCGCAACCGAATCACCCATCTGACTGATCCCCGGCACGTCAGGCACCGCCATGAAGTCCTGTATCCATGAACCCTCGATGCGGCGATACACCATGGCCGCGCCGCCATTCATGGCGTTGGGGTAGTCCAGCGAGTTTGCTCCGACGATCGCGACATCCCCGCTCACCGCCACGCGAAAGCCGAACGAGGGGTCGGCAGTCGCTCCGGCAGGTAGCTGCTGGACCAACTGCATGTCACAGGCAGTGACGGAGGCAGCAGTTGTGTCGCCGAGGGCGCACACCGCCAACAACACCATGGCCTCCGTCCACAGGCAGTGTCTGCACGACTCTCTCGGGCCCATCCGGCACCTCCACGCGGTGCCTAGCACCGCATCGGCAGGGTACCTGCTTGGTGCCCCCGACCCAATGGGGTGCTCAGCCAAAGTGCCACGCCAGACAGGGCGACCTGGGGGTCCTCGACGCCTCAAGGCGAACGGCGCCCTTCTGGCGAGAACGGCGAACCAGGGCTGGAGTGCAAGTTCCGCCATGGGTACGCTGGAACTGCTTGCGATCCTGAGGAGGCCTCCGATGAACCGATTCTCGTGGCTCTGCGTGTTCGCGATTGCGGGACTCGCGCACACCGCGACTGCCGGCACGAAGAAGGGCACCGTGAGGTGCTGGGGTGGGAACGCCTATGGCGCGTGCAACGTGCCCGCGGACCTTGGACCGGTGGTGCAGGTTGCCGCTGGCAGCGGGTTCACGGTGGCGCTGTCACCGGACGGGGCGGTTACGTGTTGGGGCTACAACGAATACGGCCAGTGTAATCCGCCGCCCGGCCTCGGCCCTTGTACGCAGGTTGATGCCCTCCTCTTCCACGTCGTGGCGCTTACAGCCTTCGGCACGGTCGAGGCCTGGGGACACAACTACAACGGGCAGTGCGACGTCCCAGGACACCTCGGAGGCGTGATTCAGGTAGCAGCGGGCGCCGACCACAGCATGGCGCTCCGAAGCGACGGCAGCGTCGTCTGCTGGGGCGGCAACTTCTGGCACCAGTGCGAGGTTCCCCCGGGGCTTGGCGCCTGTGTTCAGATCGCGGCTGGTATCCAGACCTCCGTTGCACTCCAAGCGGACGGCAAGATCATCTGCTGGGGCAGCGGATCCAGTGGCGAGTGCTGGGTGCCCATAGACAACGACTTCGTCCAAGTCGATTGCGGGCCTCAACATACGGTCGGACTCCGACCGAACGGTGCGGTGGAGTGTTGGGGATACAACGCCTCCGGGCAGTGCGCCGTCCCTGCCGGTCTCGGCCCTTGCATCCAGGTCGCCGGCGGCGGTGGCCACACGGTCGCATTGAAGGCCGACAGGACCGTGGCCTCTTGGGGCACACAGCCCCAGAGCGCGGTGCCGACGGACCTGGGACCCGTGGTACAGCTGGCTGCGGGCGGCAACCACACCGTCGCGATCGAGTTGCCGGCATGCGATGCAGATCTGAACTCCGACAACATCGTCAACGGTGCCGATATCGCCGTCGTGCTGGGATTCTGGGGGACTGGGAACCCCATCGCCGACGTCAACGGTGACGGCGTCGTGAATGGCGCGGACCTTGGTCTCGTGATCGGATCGTGGGGGCCGTGCCCATGACCTTGCCGCCTCGCTGGCGACAGTCGCTGTCGCCTTCGGAGACCGGCACATGAACCCGCGGATCGCCAATCCGCCACCACGGCCGACAGCAGCAGTGTTTCTGGCTGCGTTCCTTGGCTCTTCGGCACGCGCCGCGTCACTCCTCGTCCCGCCGGAGTGCACTCGCTCCCCAGCGCTCGCGGCAAGCCAGGACAACGACGCCGCCGTCAACGCGCCCGCGAGCGGTACCAACCGCGGCGCCGGCTCCCTGCGGGTGAACCAGAAGCGCATCACTAACCGAGGGAGCGGAGCCGATGCCACAGTTCGCGACCTCGGAGCGAGTGGCTACGTGCACGGCCCCCTGTTCGGAGTCCCGCTAATTCTCACGGATGGCACTGTGCGAGGGGCGTGGTACCTGTGCATCAATGGCAACGTTGCGGTATGTCACTGCACGTTCGAGACGCTCGGTGCCGTCTCCCCCGGCAACGGCCTTCCTTCGACCCAGCCCGCGCTGGAGCAGCGCGCGTTCATGGGCATTGAGCAGGGGGTAATGGGGACGCCCACGAACGGCGCGAGCGTTGCAGACGAGGTTCCCGTGTTGTTCGGTGTTGTGGGAGGGGACCCCACAACTCCGCGCCTCCGAGCAGAGCGAACGGTTGTCAGCGACGTCGATGACGTTGGGCGTCGCTCGCTTCTTTGCAACGCCCAGGGCATCTCTGGCGGTGCGATCAGGGGCAACGCTACGTTGATCGAGGACTGCTTGTGTGTCTATCACACTGCCACTGGAAGCGGCGGGGTCACCGCGGTCGGGTATGGTTCCCGCGCCAGTCGGGCCGCTCCCAGTTCAAGATGCCACTCCGTTGCGAGCGCAGACCCAGGCGACGGCGCGGTAACCGCCTCAGCCTCTTCGATTGCCCTGATCTCTGACGGCGGGTTCGACAACAGCCTCGCCGACATCGGGGGCGGCGTCCACTCCGCTGGCCCGGGTCTGGTCCACGACACGACGGTCTGCGGGAACCTAAGCGACGACATCTCCACCGGAGGCACCCATAAGTCCGGCAACACATCCGACGTGGATTGTGGCCCTGCCTGTGACTCGGACCGCGCTTCCGACGACAGCGTCATTGTGCTCTGGCTGGTGGAAGACGTGGACGAGGATGGCGTGCCCGACCATCGGGTCCCTGTGTTCTTCTCTGCCGACATCAACGGCGATTGCGTGGTGAACGGCGCCGAACTCGGCACGGCCATCGCTGGGTCGGCCGCGAACTGTGGCCTCGCCGATGTCATCCAGGACGAT
This sequence comes from Phycisphaerales bacterium, assembly GCA_046350535.1. Classification (GTDB taxonomy): domain Bacteria; phylum Planctomycetota; class Phycisphaerae; order Phycisphaerales; family SM1A02; genus VGXK01. Next base: position 1,778,597 of record JAXMAG010000001.1, on the reverse strand, counting down.
CTTGTTCACGGGTCGGCCTTGGCTCGAGTGTTAGGGCAGTGGTCGAGTGTGTAGCCGTGTGGCCACTCCGCGGCCGCGCCGCGATCGCTGTCACCTTCTTTGACCGCAGGGAGCCGCAACGAATGTGGGACAGTTTCAACTCCCCGACAGCCACAATCCGCACGATTGACTGGTTGAACCAGCTGGGGTTTCGCGAATGGCCACCTCGATCAGCTATCGTGGCAGGGTCGGCTCATTGGTCGGAGTCGATCGCGCGTGACCTAGGCCAAGTGGGGTTCGACTTCGGCAACGCCGTCCTGACTGCGCAGGAATCCTTCACGATTGTCGGGGTGCCATTCGTCGTACTAGACATCGACCGGCGCAACCCCCGGGTGATCGAGGACCCCGAGGGTAGGACTCAGATTCCCGGCATGCTCGACTCGTTGCAAGAGGCCGCTGCCTGGCTCGCCTACGCCCTCGACAGTGCCCACGGTGGAGAATTCCGCCCAACGATCCCCGCGCCATGGCTCGCCGAAGGTCGAGGGTGCAGGATGCTCTTGCCGATGGAACAAGCACGGGAGCGCATGCGGCTCTGGAACGAGGCGTTCCTTGCATGTCCCCAATGCACGTGCGAGCGCACCTGGGCTCGTCATGTCTTCCGTCGCCTCGCTCAGCTGCTGGATTCCCTTCCGGATGACTCGCCGGTCACTCTCTACTTTGACGGGGAGGTCCTCGTCATTCGCTGTGGGGGCCGCCTGTTGCCGATGCCTGGGGTCGGCGTGCGCTGGCCCACCGTATTCACCCTTCCAGCAGGGCAATTGCGACATCTGCCGAGACGCTTCACTCGTACTACGGTTCGGCTGGCGGTGTTCGAGGGAGAGCTCCTGATCGATCGCAACCACTATCGGGGGATCGCCGAGTCCGTGCTGCCGGCGAAGTAGCGGTCGCTTGTGACCGCACGAGCGAGAGAACGCCCTGCCGCGTCACCTCAGGGACGTCAGGCTCTCTCATGGTTGCGACGCTACCCCACCGCCCACCCCTCGGTGAGTACCTCCGCCTGCTCCAGCACTGTCTGCGTCGCCTTCTCCTGCTTGTCCGGCGGGTAGCCGTGCTTGCGGAGCACTCGCTTGACGTACACGCGGAGTTGGGCGCGGACGTTTTCCCGCACCGTCCAGTCGATCGTGACGTTCTGCCGCACGGTGGCGACCAACTCCCTTGCGATCAGCTTCAGCGTGTCGTCGCCGAGCACCTTCACCGCGCTGTCGTTGGTTTCCAGCGCGTCGTAGAACGCAAGCTCGTCGTCTGAGAGCCCCAGCTTCTCACCCCTGGCGTTGGCCGCCCGCATGTCCTTGGCCAGCCTGATGAGCTCCTCGATCACCTGCGCGGCTTCGATCGCACGGTTCTGGTACTTGCGGATCGTCTGCTCCAGGAGGTCGGCGAACGAGCGCGCCTGGACCACGTTCCGCTTGCCCCGCTTCTTGATCTCGCCCTTGAGGAGCTTCTCGAGCAGCTCGACCGCAAGGTTGCGATGCGGCATCCCCCGCACTTCGCCCAGAAACTCGTCCGACAGGATCGAGATGTCTGGCTTCTTCAGGCCCGCAGCGGCGAAGATGTCCACGACCTGATCGGAGGCGACCGCCTTGGAGATGATCTGCCGGATGGCGTGATCCAGCTCCTCGTCCGACTTCTTCTCTCCCGGGACTCCCTTCGCGAGCGCGGAGCGCACGGCCTGGAAGAAGCCGACGTCGTCGCGGATCCGCATGGTCTCTTCGTGCGGTACCGCGAGAGCGAACGCCTGCGATAGTTCCGTCACCGCGCGCAGAAAGCGTGCCTTGCCATCGTCCTGGCGAAGAATGTGCTGCTGGCCCGCGGGGATTAGCGAGACCCTTGCCTCCGGCGTCCCCGATACCCACGGGCTCCAGTCGAACCTCGGCACCTGTGCGCCGCCGGGTCCCGACACGGTGTAGGCGCCAAAGAGGCCCTTGCACACCTCGTACTTCTCCAACATCAGCGCCACCGCCTCGGCCTGGTCGATCGCCGTCTTCCCCGAGCCTCCAGCCTCGGTGTACGTCGCCAGGGCCTTCTTCAACTCGTCTGCGAGTCCAAGGTAGTCCACGATCAGCCCGCCCGGCTTGTCCTTGAACACCCGGTTCACACGCGCGATGGCCTGCATGAGGCCGTGCCCCCGCATCGGCTTGTCCGCGTACATAGTGTGCAGGCTCGGCGCGTCGAAGCCGGTGAGCCACATGTCCCGGACGATGACGATCTGGAACGGGTCCTTCGGGTCGCGGAAGCGGGCGGCGAGAGCCTCGCGCCTCGGCTTGTTGCGCACATGCGGTTGCCATTCCAACGGATCCGAGGCGGACCCGGTCATGACCACCTTCAGCACGCCACGCTCGTCGGCGTCATCATGCCACGCGGGTCGCAGTGCCACCAATTCGCGGTACAGCGCCACCGCGATCCGGCGACTCATGACCACCACCATCGCCTTGCCATCCATCGCGGCGAGCCGCGCCTCGAAGTGATCCACCAGGTCCCTGGCAACGAGCTTGATGCGGTTCTCCGAGCCGACGACCGCTTCCAGTTGTGCCCAGCGGCTCTTCAGCTTCTCCTTGCGCTGGACTTCCTCGCCCTCGGTGGCCTCCTCGAATTGCGGATCGATCTTGGGGCGCTCCGACGCCTTCAGCTCCAGCTTGGCGAGGCGGCTCTCGTAGTAGATGGGCACCGTGGCCCCGTCGGCGACCGCTCGTTGGATGTCGTAGACGCTGATGTAGTCGCCGAAGACGGCGCGGGTGTTGGCATCGGCCGTCTCGATCGGCGTCCCGGTGAACCCGACGAACGACGCGTTTGGAAGGGCGTCGCGCATGTGGGCTGCAAAGCCGTCGATGAAGTCGTACTGAGTCCGGTGGGCCTCGTCGGCGATGACCACGATGTTGCGGCGTTCCGACAGAACCGGATGGCGGTCGCCCTTCTCGTCGGGGAAGAACTTCTGGATCGTGGTGAACACGACCCCGCCGGATGCAACGGTGAGCTTTGCGCGGAGGTCGGCACGATCTGCGGCCTGCACCGGTGCTTGCCGCAGCAGGTCGCGGCAGCGGGCGAAGGTCGCGAAGAGCTGGTCGTCCAGGTCGTTGCGGTCGGTCAGGACGACGATCGTTGGGTTCTCCATCCCCGGGTGAAGCACAACGCGGCCCGCGTAGAACGCCATAGTCAGGCTCTTCCCGGAACCTTGCGTGTGCCACACGACGCCGACCCGCCGGTCTCCGAGGGCGCCGCCGGGATCCTCGCCGCGCTCGTAGCGGTCGAGCCGAAGCGGTGCCTGGGTTGCCGCCTCCGTCCGTGCCGCCCGCAGCGTCTCCTCCACCGCAACTCGCACCGCGTGAAACTGGTGGTACCCCGCCATCTTCTTGACGAGCGTGCCGCCTCCGCTTGCACCGCCTGCCGAATCCTCGAAAACGATGAAGTGCCGCAGCAGGTCGAGGAAGCGGCGCCTCTCGAACACGCCCTCGAGCATCACCTGCAGTTCGGACACCGCGGCCGGGGCGAGCTCCTGCCCCGCCACCGTCCTCCATGGCTTGAACCACTCCTTGCCGGCGCCAAGTGACCCAATGCGGGCGTGGACGCCATCCGAGATCACCAGCGCGGCGTTCGTGGCGAAGAGCGCTGGGATCTGCGCTTGGTAGGTCTGGAGCTGATGGAACGCGGACCACACAGTGGCGTTCTCGTCGGCGGGGTTCTTCAGCTCGATGACGGCGAGCGGAAGTCCGTTGACGAAGATCACCACATCCGGCCGGCGTGTGTGCTGACCCTCGGAGACCGTGAACTGGTTGACGGCGAGCCAGTCGTTGTTATCCGGCGAGTCGAAGTCGATGACCCGGGCCTGGGTGCCGGCGATCGACCCGTCGCTGCGGCGGTACTCGACCGTGGCGCCATCGACGAGCATCCGGTGCAAGGCGCGGTTGCGCTCCACAAACGACGGAGCCTCTGTTCGGGTGAGCCTGCGGTAGGCGTCATCAACGGCGTCCTGCGGCAGACTGGGATTGAGGCGGGCGAGGGCCTGTCGCAGGCGGCCATCCAGGACCACGTCGCGGTAGTTTGGGTCGGTCCGCTCCGCGCCGGGCTCGCCCTCCGCGATGTCGGGTCCGTGCAACACGGCGTAGCCGAGCGCTGCTAGCCAGGCGAGGGCGGCGTCCTCGACGATGGACTCGCAGAACCGGCTCACGCCTCGCCCCCGCGCTCCATCGCCTCGCGGAGCTTCGGAGCGACACGGTCGTACACAAGCGAGAGCTTCTCGCCAAACCACTGGTACAGCGCCGGCCAGGAGGACTCGCCGCGCACCCCCGCGTCAAGGTTCAGCGACATGCGGGCGCGCTCTTGGCCTCGTACCTGTTCGAACGCCCAGGCTGCGCCGACGAGCTTGTTGAAGGGCTCGGGGTCCCGGCGGATGCGGTCCCACGCCGGCAGCGAAGCGGCGCGCCAGAACCACACGTCGATCCCGGCGTTGCCGTGGCGGTGCCCATATCGCAACCTGAGCCCGATGTGCCGCAATCCTGACGGAACACGAATCATCCGACTCTCCCGTGCTTCCAGGGCCGGCAGATCGGGGTGCTCCGCAACCAGGAAATCGTTCAACCCGCGCCAGAAGCGGAATTGCAACTCGCGCCGATTCGGCCCTTCCTCGTCGCCCCCGTGCCCGATGCTTGTCCTTGCGACCCGCTCCTTGGGGCCGATCCAGATGCGCGCAGCTTCCCTCGCCAGTGCGCGCCCCCGCGAGCGGATCTCCTCCTCGCCCCAGCGGTCAAATGAAGCGAGCTCTCGCGTGAGGACGATGTTACTGTCCCCGTAGCGAGCACGCTTCTTCTCGAAGGGATGATTCCATAGCTCCTGGTTGTAGGCGCTCAGCGTGAGGTTGCCCGGGCTGTGGAGCCAGTCGGCCTGAATGCGCTCGGCCTCCGAGCCTAAGGCTTCGACCCACGCACCGCTCAGCGTTTGTGGAAGCACATGCTCGACCTGCGCAGCGTCGAGATCGGCAGGCTCCTTGTGCCCGCGGGCCCGCTCCAACGTTTCCAGGACCGGACGGCTGTAGTCGCGCTCGTAGATCGGGAACTCGACGAACGCCGCTTCGAACTGATGGTCATCCGGCCAGCCGCGATCGAGCAGGTAGACCTCCAGTGCCGCGACCGGATCGCCAGCGTCCTTGGCGAGCGCTCGCACGAATAGCTGTCCGTAGCCGCGGGAGCTCTCTCCGCACACGAAGCGGCGTAGGATGAAGCCACGCAACATCTCGACGCAGAGCGCAAACTGCTCCGCATTCAAGACACCAGCCGCACGCTTCTCGAACAGAGCCAACAGGAGCGGGTAGGTTGTGGAACTCTCGAGTACGTTCAGTCCGGCGAGCGCTCGGGTCACGTCATCGCTCTCGTCGGATTGCTGGCCGGAGATCACCGCATAGCGGCGAACATTGACGATCAACTCCCGGGCCAGGGCCTCCGGAGAAAAGCCCGTGGCCTCGTAGCGTGCCTCGAAACTCTGGAAAGTGTCCTTCGGCGCCACATAGCGCCCGCCCGACATCAGAAAGTCGCGAAAGAACCGTGAGAAGCGTTCTTCGTCCATCGTCCCTTCCGCTTGGGTGAAGGACGCTTCAAGCGGGCCCCAATGAGTGCGGTCGAACTCGTCCTGCTCATCGGGCGCCACGTGCATAAACACGAAGTTCCGAATGAGATCCGAAGGGCCCAGCGGTACCCCCGTGGAATTCAGGCTCTTGAAGATGTTGTAAGCGTTCTCTGCCTCGAGTGTGGCGCACATGAATTCGAGGCGCTGACGGACCGTGTCGAACACACTCCGGAAGCGTTGCGGATCCTCGGTCGCGAGAGCCGACAGCCGTTCCTCGAAATAGGCGAGCGCGTCGGCCATGCGACCCCTTGGTTCATTCTGCTCCGAGACCAGCGCCAGATAGCTGTCGTGGTCGCGCTCCTTGGGAAGGAGGCGGTAGTGTTGCTCGCCCCTCTTGAGCGGGTGTACGAGGTAGTACTGGTGGATTTCGTCGGCCAGCTCGGCTTGGCCAGCATCCCGAGCGACATTGCGAATCGCAGCAAGAACGATGGATGACGTTGTGAGGCGCTGCTGCCCGTCGATCACGTGGAACGTGGTGTGCTGCCCGGGCTGCGCTAGGCCCGGCACGAACACCAGGAAGCCCATGAAGTGATTGCCGCGCTTCCTGGGACTCTGGATCTCCAGCACACTGGTCCAGAGCTTCTCCCACTGAGGCTGCTCCCAGCGATAGTTGCGCTGGAAGACCGGAATGACGTATTGGCTCGGCGAATAGAGGACCTGGCCCAGCGTCTGGATCGAGGGCTTCATGCCGAGACTGCCTTCAGTAGCCTCTCGGCGTCCTTGACCCGCAGCTCGCCGGAGATGAGCTTGGGCAGAAGCGTGTCGCGCAGGGCGGCGAGAGAGCTCGCCTCCAGCAACCCCGCCCGGATGCGACCGAGACCGGGGGCAACTCCCTTCTCGAAATGCACGACCAACCCGCTTGGCGGTACGACCACAAACACGCCGGCAAGCGTGTCGCGAGTGATTGTGTCAAACACGGAGCCGTGTGCGTGCTGCTGGAGTCGGACGACAAGCTCACGGGTGGAGTAATAGTTGAAAAAGCCTTGCGTTCCGGCCAGTCCTTTGAGCCCGTAGCAAGACTGGTTCATGGCCATCGGTGCGCCAACGAGCGCGACTCGCCCGACCGTACCGCGCGCAGAAATGATCGTCGTCCTAACAGGGAGCACGCGCGTCGAGGAGTTCTCCACACCCGCGTGCGTCACCTTCTTCTCCGTGTCCAGAACCCACACTTCCGAGTCGGTTGGTGCATCGACGACTGAAAACCATGGAATGTCGCCGCCCCAGTACTCCGCTACGGAGGTCCTGGGCGTGCCACCGCCGAGTATCTCAATCGTGTCGGTGAACCGAGCGACGCCCCACCCCCTCGGGATCTCCCCCAGCTCCGAGTCCACGAAGGAATCCGGGAAGAGGTCGGCGAGGTGCTTGGGCAGGCCGGGGTCGCGGCCTTCGGCCTTGGCCCGGACGGGGTCGAAGTCCACGAACCACGACTTGAAGAGTGCCCGCGCCATCGCCTCCAGCGTCTCGTTCATCCGCCGGTTCAGCTCGATCTTGTCGTCCAGCGTGCCGAGGATGTGGGCGATGGCCCGTTGCTCCGGGATGCCCGGGGGGTGAGGGACGAGGACATCGCTGAGGATGGCGGTGTTCAACGATGGCATGGTTGCGCCAACCGCTATGGCGCGAATGTGCTCTCTGAATGCGGGAAGCCCGAAGAAGTACGAGAGATAGCTCGCGTCGATCTTCTCCGTATTCGGTCTGACGCGAAGGCAGCGACCCGAGAACAGCCATCCATCTTCGGCGTGTCTCACAAGTGCACGTCGGTCCACGGATCCAACTCGGCTGAAGACGATATCGCCCTCGCGAAGTAGGTACCGGGACAAGCGGGATCTGTCTGCATCAGAAACGCGAGGCGATCCCTCATGGGTGATACGGTTCTCGCCAAGATGCTCCACCGTAATGATTGGAGTACCCACAGGAAGGTAGTCTTCCTGGTGGAGTTGGCTTCCGAACGGTCCAGTCTGAATTCCCACGTCTGGGTCGCAGAGAGTTGCTAGGCGTTCCTCAACGAAGTCCGCCGCGAAGTCTCCGTAGATCGTCTCCCTCAGCTCACCCGGCATACCCAAGGTCCCGCAGGTTGGCGGCGATCGCGGCATCGAGCTTCGCAGCCTCGGCCTGCTGCTCGCGCAGTGTCGCGGCGAGCCGCCGCATCTTCTCTTCGAATGGCTCGCCGTCATCCTCCTGCGCCTCGGCACCGACGTAGCGGCCGGGGGTGAGCACGTGGCCGTGCTTGCGGATGTCCTCCAGCTTCGCGGACATGCAGAAGCCTGGCAAATCGGCGTACTTCCCCGCATCTTTGTCCCCACGCCACGCGTGGTACGCGCCGGCGATCTTGGCTAGGTCCTCGTCGGTCAGCTCGCGGTGTGTCCGGTCCACGAGCGTGCCCAGCTTGCGTGCGTCGATGAAGAGCGTCTCGCCGCGCCGGTCGCGGAAGCGCCCGTTCTTCTTGCTGCGCGCCAGGAACCACAGGCACACCGGAATCTGTGTGGAGTAGAAGAGCTGGCCCGGCAGCGCCACCATGCAGTCCACGAGGTCGGCCTCGACGATCGCCTTGCGGATCTCGCCCTCACCCGACTGGTTGGAGGACATGGAACCGTTCGCGAGCACGAACCCCGCGATCCCGGTCGGCGCCAGGTGGTGGAGGAAGTGCTGCACCCAGGCGTAGTTGGCGTTGCCCGCGGGCGGCAAGCCGTACGCCCATCGCTGGTCGTCCTTCAGCAGCTCGCCGCGCCAGTCGCTGTCGTTGAAGGGCGGGTTGGCGAGGACGTAGTCGGCCTTCAGATCCGGATGCTTGTCGGCGTGGAATGTGTCGCCGTGGGCGATCTGGGCGTCGATGCCCCGGATGGCCAGGTTCATCTTCGCGAGGCGCCAGGTGGTGTAGTTCGACTCCTGGCCGTAGATCGAGATGTCGCCGATCTTGCCGCTGTGCGCCTCGATGAACTTCTCGCTGCTGACGAACATGCCGCCCGAGCCGCAGCACGGGTCGTAGACCCGGCCCTTGTAGGGCGCCAGCATCTCGACGAGCGCTCGGACCACACTGGACGGCGTGTAGAACTGCCCGCCGCTCTTGCCCTCGGCGCTCGCGAAGCGGGACAGGAAGTACTCGTAGACGCGGCCGAGCGTGTCCTTGGCGCGATCGGCGGCGCTGCCGAGGGCGATGTCGCTCACCAGGTTGATGATCTGGCCGAGGCGCTGCTTGTCGAGACCGGCGCGGCCGAAGTCCCGGGGCAGCACGCCCTTCAGCGTTGGGTTGTCCTTCTCGATCGCGGCCATCGCGTCATCGACGAGCGTGCCGATGGTGGGCTGCGGAGCGTTCGCCTTCAGGTACTGCCAGCGGGCCTGCTTGGGGACCCAGAAGATGCTGGCGGCGCGGTACTCGTCGCGGTCCTCGGGGTCGGCTCCCTGCTTCCGCTGGGCCGAGAGCTCCGCGTGCTTGGCCTCGAAGGCGTCGGAGATGTACTTCAGGAAGATCAGGCCAAGGACGACGTGCTTGTACTCCGCGGCGTCCATGTTGTTGCGCAGCGCGTCGGCCGCGGCCCAGAGTTTGGCTTCGAAGGGGATGGGGGCGTCGCCAGCCTTGGACTTGGCCCTTCCCCGCTGGAGTGCCGCCGCAGCTGGGCTGCTGTTCCCGGGCTCGGCCTGCGGCTCGGTTCCGGCTCGCTTCCGTGCCTTGGAGTCCTTGGTAGGGCGGGCCATGAGTGGGGAGGTCCCGACAGGGTGGGTTTGCGGGGGCGTAGGCAAGGGCCGGCCCGGATCCCGGGTGTTCGTTGAGCATAAACCAGAAGCGTCCATGGCAGGTGGCGGCCAGGCGCGCTGAAGACCGGGAGCATCGGCCAGCCCCCCCGACTTATCCACCGTCCACGATCGCCCGCCGATGGGGACTGGACGGCAAGGAGTTCGACGCCGACGATGCCGCCTGCACCCGAGCCGGCGGCATGGGGGCGCAGCGTCGGGTCACGGAAGCCCGACTCCGCCGGGGGAGCTCAAGGAGTCGGAGCATGCAGGCACGTCACGCGATCGAGGCCGGTGGGCCCGACACTCTCGACCTCAGCTGGGAGGCAACCCTGGACAGCGCCCACGGCACTGGGCGTCGCCTGGCGAGCCGACTCCTGGCCGCCGGAGGGCTGCTCGACCGCGTGTGGGGCAAGGAAGCCGTCGGCGCTCGGAGGCAGGGCGTCTTGGCCGGGGAGGAGTTCCCGTTCCACCCGTCCGCCTACCAGATCGCCGGTCTTGGCGACGACGAGGACACGCGATTCTTGCGCCTCAACTGCGTCGTGCACGACCTGACGAAGCACCCTCCCCACCTGGGCCACGAGGCGCTCGACGATCCCACAGGCCAAGCCGAATTGATCGTACTCGTCGCATGCCTCGCCACCGACCGCCTCGCCGGCGAGTACCTGGCCGGGGTGACTGAGTTGGCAACACTGGAGTGGGACGATGGCGTGCACCTCGGTCGTGGGTGGCTGAGCCCTGAGCTGGGGTCGCCGGGGTCAAAGAAGGTGTGGCAGGCGTTGATCGAGCGGGCCGTTCGGATTCTCGATGGGCAGTTCAGCCAACGAGCCGGGGTGGATCAACCCACGTGCCCGCGGGTGGACAGCGCCCTCCCGCCCCCGGACCCCGGAAGCCTGAACCCCCTCGATGAGTTCCGACCTGCCGCGTGGTTCAGCCGGGCCACGGACGGAGGCTTGTACGCGCGTCTCCTCCAGCGGCTCAGGGAGGGGTCGCCCCCACGCATCCGGGCGTCGGACTGGAAGCGGGGCACTCGGTGCCAGTACAGGGTCGCTGCGGTCGCGAGCGTCCATCCTGAGTACAGGGCGCGGCTCCTGGAGGCGGTCAGACGGGATTCACCTGAGGGAAGCAGGCACGGCCTCACCACCGAAGCCGAACGAAAGCGAACGGGAGCGAACTAAAGCGAACGGAAGCGAACGCGTTGATACCTGCGGCGTGACTTGGCCGGTCAGCGGCCGAACATGCCCGCATGACTACGCCGCACCACACACCGGAACCGCTCGCCGTGCCAGCGCGCGCCGCCGCCCGCCTCGCGGGTGTCTCGGTCCGCCATTGGCGGGCTCTCGCATCAGCAGCACGCACTCCCAGGCCGCTCAGGTTCGGCCGCTCGGTTCGCTGGAGCGTGACCGAGATTCGGAGCTGGCTGGATGCGGGCGCCCCCGCACGGGACCGCTGGGAAGCCATGAAGGAGGCGCGCCATGCCTGATCCCGGGGCGTTGCCACAGGCGCTGAGTCCGAGGCAGGCCGCCGCGTTCATCGAACGGCGGACTGGACATCGTCCGCACCCATCCACAGTCTGGCGGTGGATCCTGAAGGGACGGCTTCCGGCGCAGCAACTGGGGTCGCGGCGCTTCATCCTTGTGGGTGACATCGACGCCATGCTGCGGGCCGACGGGGCCTCCATCCCGGGCGAGCTGGCCCGGCGGGGCCGTGAGGCAGCGGCGAGACTCGAAGCCCGTAGTTCTGTTCGCCGGCGGCTGAGCATCGGACTGCCCCTCGCTCGCCGAGCGAATGGTGCCCCGACGGAGGCGGGGGGGCCGCAGGTTGAACGTCCGGATGCTGGGCGATGAGTGCGAACCGGCGTGAGCCGCGACCTGCCCGCGGGAGACAAGGGGGTTCGCTAGGCCCGGTGGTGGCTGGGGCGGCTCCCCTGCCTGGCAACGAGGATCCTGTGGCACCAAGGCGAGAGGGACCGCGCTACTGCCGCTTGCGCCGCGACGCCCCTAGGCTTGAGCGGTGGCTGCCGCTCAAGGCGAGGGTCTGGCTTGCGCTCTGCGGGTACGCCAACGAGTCCGGAGGTTGCTGGCCGTCTCGGGGTCGCCTGTGCGCAGAGTGTGGCGCGAGCCGCGACGCGATCCGGCGCGCCATCCGCGAGCTAGTGGAAGTAGGGGCGGTTGTAGTCGAGAGACGTGGTGCCGGCCGACTGAGCAGTCGCTACCGGATTCGCTCGGCCGACACCCGAGAGGGGGCGCAGGCCGCCCCCTCTCAGCCGCTTCCAGTGGCTCGAGCGGGCGAGGCCAGTACCTCCAGCAGGGACGGATTCCGCCCGGGAGAGGGGGCGGGGTGCGCCCCCTCAGAGGGTGCGCCATGCGCCCCGCAAACGACTCAGGGAATGATCCAAAGAACGAATCTCTCAACGACGGCGCGTGGCCCGCAGCTTGCCACGCAGGACGAACGACCGGCGGCGGCTCGGAGCGTCGCCTCCGGCTCCTCTCCGCCGCCGGTCTTCCGGCCACTCAAGATGCAGTCACCGCCAACACCACCCCCGGACCCCGCGAGACTCGCCGAGTTGGCTGCCGTCTATCAGGACGCCTGCGAACTCGATCCGCAGACAGCGGCTAGGTGGGCAGAAGCAGACCCTGACACTGACATCGAGAAACTCAGACAGCTGGCCAGTGGGATGGTCTCTGTGCCCCTCGCCGGACGACGGCTGATGCTGGACCCTACCCGAGGCCGCGACGTGGCCTGACCGCTCCGCACAGCACGCCGGGCCTTCAACGCGAAGAGCACAGGATGAGACCGACATGGGATACATCGAGGAGGCGATCGGGACGGGCCTCCGCAGCGTCACAACGCGAATTGGCGGTGGATGCCGCGCTCCGGCGGGACCCAAGCGATGTCGTCAAGACGTACAACCTTGTCGTGACGATGGCCCACTGGCCGGAGTGGCACCGCGAGCCGAGCCTGAAGAGGACGAACTAGCTGTTCATCGAGTGCCTCCAGTTCGCCAACGGTGCCAACCACCGCGGTCCGAGGCACGAGAAACCTGAGGCCCAGTTGCCCGCCCGCCACACCACCTTCGCAGCGACGACCGGCGAGAGCGGACGGCACTCGGACGAACTTGCACGAGGTCTTCGACGCGGCGATGAAGGCGATCTACGACCGTCTCGGTGAGACCGGAGCGTCTCTGGCCCAGGACAAGGCGGACTCCAGCCCTGCTGCGACGGAGGCCTGGACGGTTCCCCGCGGCGGACCGGTGTGCCCGGCGGACGGGCACGTGACCGGTGCGACATTCGCGATGCGGAGCGAGAAACCCTGTCAGAGTTGACAGACTTGCATGCGAGGTGTGCTACGATCGCGACATCTAAACCCTGCCAGCAGCGCAGGAATGGCGTATCGCCACTGATAGTGGCGGACTTCCAAGCTGAATGTCGCGGGTTCAAGTCCCGTCTCCCGCTTTGCCCGCACGGGCATCTTCCATCCGTGACTTTGGGGGGCGCGTCCCGCGGCCCCGCTGCAGCAGCGCTTGCCGTGGCGTCACCGGCGCCGTCAGGGAGAGGCGGCTGGCGGCGAGTGCTGCGTCATGGTTCTGAGGACCGCTTCGAGCGGCGCATCCGAAATCTGCAGCGTGCCCGCGCGCGGGTTGTCGAGGTCCAGCGTGACCGCCAACGTCAGCGCGATCAGGACCAGGACCGGCACCGTCATCGAGAGCCGTCGCCGTCCGCCGAGGCCGCAGCCCAGACCGAGCACCGCCGCCGCCAGGATCGAGCAGCCGCCGAGCAGTCCGAGCACCAGCGCCGGCAGCCGCTTGCGGCCGGCCGCCATCCGCAGCGAGTGGATGTCGATCACGTCGTTCACGGCCGGTGCCACCACCGCCGCGGTGGCCGGGCGGCGCTCCATGCCCGCCACCGCCGCGGTCCAGCATTCGTTCTGAAACCCTTCCAGGGCGGACAGCTCCGCAGGCGTGGGCGGGCGGAACGAGAGGTGTGAGCTCACCTCCAGGCGGTGCTCCGTGTAGCGGCGGAGCGCGGCGCGGAGGGCGGCGGCGTTCTCCGGAGGAAGGAGATCTGCGCGGAGCCACGCGGTGCCCAGGGCATTCGACTCCAGCACGATGAGGTCCTGTCGGTCCAGGAACCGGGTCGCCGCGCCTCCGAAGCTGAAGGCGAGGATGAGGCCGAGGAGTCCGAGCACGGCGCCCTGCACGGCGCCCACCAGCGGGGCCGCGCCGGTGTCGTGGGACGCCTTTCCACGCAGTCCCAGGCGATACCCGACCTCCAGGGAGAGCACCAGACAGGCGAGGATGGACAGGAGGGCGGTGGCGAACTCGAGCATCGGATCGATGTTAACTCAAGGGGCGCTCACGGCGCGGCGCAGGGGCTCGCGGAGCGCCGCAGCCCAGCGTTCGTATCCCTCCGCGGAGAGGTGGAGGGAGTCCGGCATCACCTGCTTGGAGATGGAGCCATCCAGCTCCAGGAACGACGCGCCGATGGGAAGCCACGCCACGCGGGAGGCATCCGGTCCGAACGCCTCCGTCCGCGACAGCGCCTGGTTCACCTGGGCGATGCGGCCGCGCATGTCGTTGAACTGCTCCCCGCGGGGGAAGATGTCCAGGAGTATCACGGTGGTGGAGGGACACTGCGCCAGGATGGTGCTCACCACGGCGCGGACGCCGGCGAGGATCTCGCCCGGGGTGCTGGTGCCGTGTCCGGCGTTGTTGGTGCCGATCATCACCACCACCGCCTTGGGGGAGAGCGGCGTCAGCGGCGCCTCGCGAAGCCGCCACAGGACGTGCTCCGTGCGGTCTCCGCCCACGCCGATGTTCAGGGCGCCGAGCGGCTCCATCGAGGCTTTCCAGGCCGCGGCTCCGGCGCCTTCCCAGCCCTGGGTGATGGAGTCGCCCACGAAGACCACGGGGACCGGCCCCTTGGCCTGACGCACGCGGTTCAGGACCTCCTCCTGGCGCGGCGCGGCGCCATCGGTGCGCGGCACGGGCACCACGGATGATGGGGCGGTGGCGCGAGTGGGCGCGGGCGGCGTGCCCTGCGGCGCCGGCTGCGACACCAGAAGCGCCAGGGCGCACGCCATGATGGCTGGAACGGTCATCGCCGCACTGTACGGCGCGGCGCCTCTCCGTGCGGGGGCGGCTCGGCGGCGCCGCTCCCGGTGACGGGCGGATCGTCGAGCAGCATGCGGACCGGCGGCGTGTCCAGATCCTCGAACTGGTCCGCACGGGCCGCCCAGACGAAGGCGGCCACGAAGCCGGCCGCGATCACGAGGGCGATGGGGAGAACGACGTAGAGGAGTTCCATCTCACTGGGCTCCTGGATGCGGCACGCGAAGCGGGGCTGCCCCGCCCCCGCGGGCGGCCTTCCCTGGCGCCCCCGCGCCCGCCTCCGAGGTCCCCTGCGGGGCGCCGGGGTGCCCGGGGAGCGTCCCCGCGACGGCGGCGCGGAAGCGAGGTCCGCGCAGGGCGATCGTGGTCACGGTGAGACCGCTCAGCGGCATCAGGATGGCCGCCAGGAGCGGGCTCACCATGCCGCTCATGGCCAGGGCGGCGCCGGCGCAGTTGTAGGCCAGGCTGACCGCGAAGTTGAGCCGCACCACCGCCATGGTTCGGCGTGCGCCCTCGACAAGCGGCAGCAGGGCGCCGACGCCGCCGGCGGAGAGGCAGACCTGGGCGGTGGCCAGGGCCGCCTGCGTGCCGCTCCGGAGCGTTACCCCCACGTCGGCCACCGCCATCGCGGCCACGTCGTTGACGCCATCTCCCACCATCACCACGGGGCGGGGCGTGGCGCCCCGCACGATGTGCATCTTCTCCTCGGGCGTGACGCCGCCGCGGATCTCCTCCGGCGCCAGGCCGGCGGCCCGACCGACGCCGGCCGCGATGACAGGGTGATCGCCCGAGGCCATGGACGGCGCCCAGCCCAGGCGGCGCAGGGCCGCGATGGTGGCGGCCGCTTCCGGCCGGACCGGATCCCCGAGTCCCGCGATGGCGGCCGGCGCTCCATCCACGGCCACCGCGACGGGCGACAGCCCCGCGTCGAGGATCCGTTCCAGGCGCTCCCCCCAAACCGTCCCGCGGCCATCGCCTCCCCATGCGAACGCGGGCCGCCCCACGCGGATTCGGCGGCCCTCGACGGTGCCCTCCACGCCATGCCCCGGCGTCTCCGCGACGTCCTGCGGCGCCGGGCGGGTCGACGCCGCGAACGCGGCCTCGAAGGCCCGGGCCGCGGGGTGGGCGCTCTCGCGTTCGAGTGCCGCGGCGTCACGCAGCGCGGCCTCGCTTCCCTCCGACTCGATCACCTCCATCGCGCCGCGCGTGAGCGTGCCGGTCTTGTCCAGGATGACGCTCCCCGGGCGGGCCAGCTGCTCCAGGACGGCGGCGCTCTTCACCAGGATGCCGCGCCGCGCCGCCTGGGCGATGGCGGCCACCATGGTGAGCGGCGTCGCCAGGCCGAGCGCGCAGGGGCAGGTCACCACCAGCATGGCCACGGTGTGCTGGAGCGCCAGCCACGGATCATGCGGAGCCCACACCGCGAAGGTGACGGTGCCGAGGAGGAGCACGGCGCCGAGGAACCATCCGGCCACGCGGTTGGCGAAGTCCACGACGGGGGCCCGGCGCGAGCTGGCCTCCTCCACCATGGCCATGAGGCGCCCGGCCCGCGTGTGGATGCCGGACTTCTCCACGCGAACCATGATGGGGCGATCCACGGGGCGTCCGCCCGCCCAGACCGCATCCCCGGGCTCCACGCGCACCGGGCGGCTCTCTCCGGTGAGCGTCTGGAGATCCAGGTGGCAGGCCTCTCCCTCCAGCGTGCCGTCCGCGCAGGCGCTCTCTCCGACCGGCACCTGGATCAGGTCCCCCGGCGAAAGCGCCTCCAGGGGCACGTCCTCCAGCTCCCCATCCGCGCGGAGCCGCCGAGCCACGGCGGGCATGAGCGTGGCCAGGAGTTCCACCTCGTGGCGGGCGCTCCGTTGGCGCCGGTACTGCACGAAGCGTCCCACGAGGAGCAGGAAGACCAGCATCGAGAGGCTCTCCCCGTAGACGCCCTCGCCGCCGCGCCAGGAGCTGACCGCGCCGCCGGCGAGCGCCGCGAGGAGCGCCACCGCGATGGGCAGGTCCATGTGCGGCGTCCGGGTTCGCAGCGCCGCCACCGCGTTGCCCAGGAAGACGCGACCCGGGAACGCCACGGAGAGGGACGCCAGGAGCAGGTTGGTCCACTGGAGGAAGAGCCGCAGGCGCGGGTCCATCGCGTCGAACGCGCTGCCGTAGAGCGCGAACGAGATCGCCATGGTGTTGGACGCCAGGGCGCCGGCCACGCCCAGCCGCACCAGCCAGCCCCGGTCGGCGCGGCGGTCCGCCTCGCGGGCCGCGGGGTCGCCCAGGGGCAGGAGACCGTAGCCGAGTCGCTCGAAGAGCCGGGCGATGGCGGAGAGGCGCGTGACGGAGGGCGCCCACTCGATGCGCACCATGGAGCGGCCCGCGTCGACGCGCACCAGGGTCAGTCCCGGCTGCAGGCGGGGCAGCGCCTCCAGGAGCCACATGCACGCGCCGCAGCGCAGGCCGTCCACGCGCATCTCGCAGCGGAGGAGCGCGGGCCCGCACGCCCGGGCATGCCGGGCCAGGAACTCCGTCGAGTCCAGCTCCGTGCGGCTGCGGTGCGGCTCCAGCGCGCGCGGCGTCACGCCGCCGGCATCGTCATCCGCGCGGTGGTCCGGGCGCGAACGGCGCCGCGAGGCTTCGCGGTCCCGGAGTTCGTAGTAGCCGGCCAGCCCGGCGCCCGTCAGGAGCGAGCGGACGGCGCGGCATCCGCCGCAGCAGAACTGCTCCGCCGCCCCCGGCTCGACCTGCGCCCGGGGCACCGGGAGTCCGCAGTGGGCGCAGCGGCAGCCGGTCTCCGCCGGGTCCCTCGCGGGGCCGATCGAGTCGGGCGACGCGATCATGGCGCCTCGCCTTCGCAGCAGCAGGGCGTCTCCCGGGACGCCTGCGTGACCCGGGACGCGGCGGTGGCCGCATCCGTGGCGGGGTGCCAGCCGGCGCCCGCCAGGGCATCCGCGCGGGCATGGGCCCGCACCGCGGTGTGCACGCCCACCGCCACCATCGCGATGGACGCGAGGGCCGCCAGGCGACCTCGCCACGCGCCGCTGAGGCGCTGCACGCCGGCCCCGAGAAGCACCAGGATCGGCACGGTCCCCATCCAGAAGGACGCCATGGCCGCGGCGCCCCATGCCGCGGAGCCGGTGCCCGCGGCCACCGCGAGGAAGGCCCAGAGCCAGCCGCAGGGGAGGAGCACGGAGCCGACTCCGAGGATGAAGGAGCGCCCCGCCGGACCGTGCCGCATCGCGGCGCGGTGGAGCGCGGTCAGCAGCGGGACCATTCGAGCCCCGCCTCCAGGCAGGCGGATGGTGACGCCGCCCTGTCGGAGGAGCGAGATGGCGCCGGCGAGCGCCACGGCCACGCCTGCGGCGATGGCGGCGATGCGCTGCACGCCGGCCAGGGAGCCGCCGAGATCGAGGGCGGCGCCGGCCGCGCCCGCGATGGCGCCGGCGCCCGCGTAGGAGGCGAGGCGCCCGCCGTGGTAGCAGAGTGCCGCGGAGCCGGCGCCGGCGGCGCGGAGCAGGGTGGAGCCGCGGTGGGTGAGGGCCACGCTCCGCGCCGCGTCACCGCTGCGCCCGGAGCCGCCCGCGGAGCGCTGCGGCCCGCCGGAGCAGAGGACCGCGATCCCGCCGCACATCCCGGCGCAGTGGAGGCTGCCCACCACGCTCGCCGCGAGCACGCTGGCGAGGAGCTCGATCACGGCAGGGCGTCCCGTCCATCCAGCGTGAGGAGCCGCCGGAAGCGGTCCGTGAACCGGTCCGTGCCGCGGTCCGCCTGCACGCGGAACTCCCACTGGCCGCCGATTCCCGCCGGGAAGGAGCCGCGGTAGTGGCCGGGCGTCTGCTCCACCAGCGTGAAGCGACGGACCACGTCCGCGGCCTTCACCGGGATCGCCTCCACCGCGACGGCGGCCCCGCCGATCGGCGCGGCGCGGCGGTCGGTGATGGCGATGTCGAGGGCGACGGTGCCGTCGCCGAGGCCCGCGAGCTGCGGGGTGACCAGCCAGCGGAGGGCGTCGTTCGCGGCCTGCTGCGCCTTGCGGGCGTCCCACTCCACGGCCTTGCGGTAGTAGTCCGGCTCCACCGCGCTCCCGTGGTCCCGCAGCGCCAGCGAGACGGTGAACCCGGCCATGGCGAAGGAGCCGGCCAGGATGAGGACGGGCACGAACATCCATCGATCGCGGATGAGTCTCTGCATGGGTGGCTTCCTACTCCCTGGCCCCGCGCAGCGGCGGGGTCGCAAGCGGCCCCAGCACCTGGCAGGAGGTGGTGCGCGAATACCGGTCGCCGTCGCTCACGCTGATCTCCACGGACCGCCGCCCGGAGGTGAACGACGCCGCCGGCGCCAGCACCGTGAAGGCCGCGTCCGTGGAGGACCATGGCCCCACCTCCACCTCCGTCGGACCCTCCAGCACCGCGTCCGCCGGACCGTGCACGCGGTAGCGGCGCGTCTCGGCGGTGCGGTTGTCGATCCGGACCTTCAGGGGCGCCTGGACGCGGCCGTCCGGCAGCACGGTGAAGGTGACGCCGGGCGTGCGCATCTGCACCACATCCGCGGTGGCCCGCGTCAGGAGCAGCCACGCGAACGCCCCCAGCAGCACCACGAGGATCGCGGGATAGGTGATGAGCCGCACCCGCACCCGCGGTGGCGGGGAACCTTCGAGCGTGCGTTGCGACGAGTAGCGGATGAGGCCGGTCGGGCGACCGAGGCGGCTCATCACCGCGTCGCAGGCGTCGATGCACTGCGTGCAGTTGACGCACTCCAGCTGCAGGCCGTTGCGGATGTCGATGCCGGTGGGGCAGACCTGCACGCACATGGTGCAGTCGACGCAGTCGCCGCGTCCCGCGGGAGCGGGCCCGGGGCCGGCGGCGCGGCCGCGGGGCTCCCCGCGCGTGCGGTCGTATCCCACGATGAGCGAGTTCCGGTCCAGGAGCACCGACTGGAAGCGCCCGTAGGGGCAGACCAGGGTGCAGAGCTGCTCCCGGAAGAAGCAGAAGTCGAACATCATCAGCCCCGTGGTGGCCGCGAAGACGGTGAAGGCCACCGGGTGCCTCACCGGCGTGCCCAGCGTCCACTCCACCAGGCGGTCCGTGCCGACGAAGTACGCGAGGAAGGTGTTCGCCAGGTGGGCGGAGGCGAGGAGGAACGCGCCGTAGAGGAGGATGCGGCGCCACACCGGCACCACGGCGCCGCGGCGCCCGTACGCGCTGCCCAGGAAGAAGCGCTCCAGCGGCCGGTAGAGGAACTCCATGTACACCGTCTGCGGACAGGCCCAGCCGCACCAGACCCGGCCCACGAGCGCGGTGAGGAGGAAGATCCCCACGAAGAGCGAGATGAAGAGGAGCGCCAGCAGGAGCGTGTCCGTGGGCCGGAAGACGGTGCCGAAGAAGGTGAACTGGCGGGCCATCACGTCCAGCAGGATGGGTGGACGGCCGCCGATCCGCAGCCAGGGAAGCACGGCGAAGAGGACGATGAGCCCCCAACCGACGATGGCCCGCGCCTTCCACCAGCGCCCCTTCACCAGGCGCGGCGTCATCCAGCGCCGGGAGCCGTCCTGGTTGAGGGTGCTGAGGACCGGTTGATCCAGCTGCGGCAGCGCCACGTGGCGCTGGCCGGGTGCGGGCCTGGTGGGCGTGGGGGACATCCGGGACGAACCTCTCGTCAGTTGCGGGCGGGTGCGGTCGGAGCCGGCGCGGCGCCGGGTGCCGCGGGGGCGGCGGCGGGCGCGGGAAGCGACGCGGCGGTGGGCCACGGGGCCACCGGTTCGCCCTGCGGAGCCTTGGGCGCCGCCGGCGTGGTCCCGCGGAGATGGGCCACGTAGGAGGCGAGCAGCACCAGCTGCGGCCCGCTGAAGCGCTTGCCCCACGCGGGCATGCCCTTGGCCTCCACGCCGTTCTGGATCACGCGGTAGATGTCCGGCATGGACTTCACGTTGATGTAGCTCCCGTCCGTGAGGTTGGGGCCGGTGCCGCCGCCGCCGTCCGCCGCGTGGCAGGTGGCGCAGTTGCCCTTGAAGAGCGAGCCACCGGCACTCATCATCTTGGCGTCCGCGGCCAGGCGCAGCATCGTCGGCTCATCCGGCTTCAGGTCTCCGAGCTGCTTCGCCTGCACCTCGAAGAAGGCCGCCACCTCCGCGTCGTAGGAGTCGTTGAGCCGCTCGCCGATGCCGAACGTGTAGTAGTAGAAGTACGGGACGGAGAAGAGGAAGGTGGCCCAGAAGAGGAAGGTCCACCAACCCGGCATCGGGTTGTCGTACTCCTGGATGCCGTCGTAGGCGTGGTCGAAGACGCGAGGTTCAGTGCTGGCCACGGGAGGAATCCTTGGAACGGGTCGAAGGAGGGGAGGAGGGATCGAGCGGGATCTGCGCGTCCTGCTGCCATCGGCCGCGGGGCGTCAGCCAGAGCCAGGCCACGAGCCCGAGGAACGCGGCCATGGAGGCGAGCAGGAGGAGCGTGGGGACCAGGGAGCTCTCTGCGAGAAGCGTCATGGCCGGAGCTCCGTGGCGGCGCCAAGGGAGACGGGAGCGGTCGCCGCGGCGGCCGGGAGCGCCGCCTGCGCGGGTGCGGGCGCCGGCGCGGCCGCGGGCGCCGGCTTGTCCAGGTCCGTGCCGAGGCGGAGCATGTAGGCGATCAGGGCGACCACCTCGCGGTTCTGCATGCCCTCAGGTCCGCCCTCGTCATGGATCTTCCTGGCCACGGTGGCGGCCTGGGTTCGGGCCGCCTCCGCGGCCCCCTGGACGTCGTTCTCCTTGTAGGGCACACCCAGGCGCATCAGGGCCTGGACCGCCGGCCCGGCGCGGTTGAAGTCCAGCTCCGTCTCCACGAGGAACGCGTAGGACGGCATGATGGTGCCGGGGCTCGGATCCTCGGGTCGGTTGAAGTGGCGGAGGTGCCAGTTGGCGGAGGGATTGCGCAGGCCTTCCCGTGCCAGGTCCGGGCCGATGCGGCGCGAGCCCCAGAGGAAGGGGTGGTCGTAGACGAACTCGCCGGGCTTGCTGTACTCGCCGTATCGCTCGGTCTCCGCGCGGAGAGGGCGGATCATCTGCGAATGGCAGTTGTTGCAGCCGTTGGCCACGTAGATGTCGCGTCCCACCAGCTCCAGCGGCGTCAGGGGGGTGACGCTGGCGATGGTGGGGATGTCGCGCTTGAGCCCGAAGATGGGCACGATCTCGAAGAGCGATGCGATGGCCACCGCGATGGCGACGCCCACGGTGAACTTGAGCGGCAGTCCCTCCCAGGCGCGGTGCCAGCCCAGCTGGGCGAAGACGTCGGCCTTGCGGGCGAACTCCACCACGCTGCCCTTGGGGAGCGACGGGCCCGGGATCTCCGGCTCATGGAAGGTGCGGCTGAGCGGCGCCGCCTCGTAGACCGGGGTCTCGTAGGGACGGCGGGCGCGGGCCCAGGTGAGGATCAGGTTGACCAGGAGCAGGCAGGCGCCGAAGAGGTAGAGCCCGCCGCCCGCGGCCCGGAACCAGTAGTACGGGATGATCGCCTTCACCGTCTCCAGGAAGTCGGGGTACTGGAGGAAGCCCTCCGCGTTGAACGCCCGCCACATCAGGCCCTGGGTGATGCCCGCGAAGTAGATCGGGATCACGTAGAGCACGATCCCGATCGTGGCGATCCAGAAGTGGAGCGACGCCCAGCCCGGCCGGGCGAGCGGCGTCTGGAAGAGCCGCGGCGCCAGCCAGTACACCATTCCGAAGCTCATGAAGCCCACCCAGCCCAGCGCCCCGCCGTGCACGTGGGCGATGGTCCAGTCCGTGTAGTGGCTGAGGGCGTTCACCGTCTTCACGCTCATCAGCGGCCCCTCGAACGTGGACATCCCGTAGAAGGTGATGCCCACCACGTAGAACTTCAGCACCGGGTCCGCGGCGACGCGGTTCCACGCGCCGCGCAGCGTGAGCAGGCCGTTGATCATGCCGCCCCAGGAGGGCATCCAGAGCATCACGCTGAAGAGCATGCCCAGCGTGCTGGCCCACTCCGGCAGGGCGGTGTAGTGCAGGTGGTGCGGGCCGGCCCAGATGTAGAGGAAGACCAGGCTCCAGAAGTGCACGATGCTCAGCCGGTAGCTGAACACCGGGCGCTCCGCGGCCTTGGGCAGGAAGTAGTACATGAGGCCCAGGAAGGGCGTGGTGAGGAAGAAGGCCACGGCGTTGTGGCCGTACCACCACTGCATGAAGGCGTCCTGCACGCCGGCGTAGATCGAGTAGCTCTTCAGCCAGCCCGACGGGACCACCAGGTTGTTGAAGATGTACAGGATGGCGATGGCCACCACCGTGGCGATGTAGAACCAGATGGCCACGTAGAGATGCCGTTCGCGCCGGATGGCGATCGTCCCGAAGAAGTTCAACGCGAAGACCACCCAGATCAGGACGACGGCCACGTCGATGGGCCACTCCAGCTCCGCATACTCCTTGGACTGGGTGAATCCCAGCGGGAGCGTCAGCGCGGCGCTGACGATGATGGCCTGCCACCCCCAGAAGTGGATGCGGCTCAGCACGTCGCTGAACATGCGGGTCTTCAGGAGCCGCTGCGTGGAGTAGTAGACGGCGGTGAAGATGGCGTTCCCGCCGAAGGCGAAGATCACCGCGTTGGTGTGGAGCGGGCGGAGGCGGCCGAAGGAGAGCCACGGCGGGATGTTCAGGCGGGGGTCCGCCATCTGGAGGGCGATCAGGACGCCCACCAGCATTCCGACCACCCCCCAGATGACCGTGGCCATCATGAACATGCGGGGCGTGTCGTCGTCGTAGCTGAATCGGTCGAGGCCGGCGGCAGTGGCGGGGGTGGCGCTCATGGGTCCTCTGGGGCTGGGCTGCGAACTCGGAACACAGCGAGGAATTCCTGGCTATTTCCGAAACAAAGAGTTGTGTATCATGATATCTTGGCCTCGTCAAGCGGGACGTCCCGCACAAAGGTCCGGCTTCTCGAAACGACGCCCCCCTGGCGTCCGTGGAGGTCTCGGCATGTACGGCAAGCAGTCAGAGCGGGCGATCGCGGCCATGAGTCGCCTCGCCGAAGTGTGGGATGGCGGGCGCACCCGCCTCTCCGCGGGCGACATCGCAGAGGAGCGGGGCCTGCCCAAGCCCATGGTGGCCAAGCTGCTCATCGTGCTCAGCCAGAGCGGCCTGGTGACCGGTTCGCCGGGACCGGGCGGCGGCTACGCCCTGGCCCGGCCTCCATCGCAGATCTCGCTCAAGGAGGTGTGCGGGCTCTTCGAGCGCGAGGACACGAGCAATCTCTGCCCGTTCGGCGGAGGAGTCTGCGGAGTGGGCGACCCGTGTCCGCTGCACGACCGGCTGGTCTCCATGCAGAAGGCCATCCAGGGGATGCTCACGGACACGCGGTTCGACATCTTCCAGGCGGCCGCGACCGGCGCGAACGGTGCAGCCAAGCGTCCCACCGTCAAGGAAGCGCTGCCGGTGGCCAAGCGCGACAGCTACCGCGCGCCGAAGGCCCGCAGGGGCTGACCGCCGTCGGGGGATCCGAATCCGGACGGCCAGGACGCCGCGGGCGCCACCGCATCGCGGAGGCGCCCGTCGCGTGCTGCCAAGGCCGCGGCCCGGTCACGGAGCCGTCTTGATCAGCAGGAACCCGGTGCCGGTGCTGAAGTCGTCGATCGGGCTTCCGATCCGGATGTAGTAGGTCTGGCCCGCGTTCATCGTGAGCGTCACCTGCGAGGTGAGCTGGGCGCAGAACGGGGAGTCGTTGCTGCACGAACGCAGGAGCAGCGACCCGCACGTGCCTTCGTAGACCGCCAGCGCGGTGTCGAAGTTGGCCAGGTTGCACGTGCTGACCAGCCACGACCCGCTCTGCGGCGGCGTGAAGACGTACCAGACGTCCGCGTGGAACTCGAAGGTCTCCGAGCCGCAGTTCACGGTCGGCAGCGGGATGGCGGAGGTGGTGGCGGCCGCGTTGGTGATCGGCGTCACGCCCTCGGCGGCCCCGAATGCACCGGCGCACTCGTCGTTCGCGGGGGGCACGGGACGCACGAAGCACTCCTGCACCGCGGTGAGGACGCAGTTGAAGTCCCAGTCCTGCGAGCAGCAGGTGGGATCGACCGCGCACACCAGTTCGCAGCAGATGGCGTCGTCGCAGTAGGGCGTCAGGTGGATCAGGTAGCAGCTCCCGCCGGCGCCGCACGCGGCCGGCGAGGCGCAGGTGTCGCAGAGGGAGAGGGCCGCGGTGGCGCACTGGACGTCCCACTGGACCTCGCAGCAGTAGGCGTCGTTGTTGCAGATGACCTGGCAGCAATCCGCCTCGATGCAGAAGGGTCCCGCGTGCGGGTTGCAGCAGTCGCCGGTGAGGACGCTCCCGCACTCGGGCTGCGGGCAGGCATCGGCGCACGGGCCGTCGACGATCACGCCGCTCTTGAGGGCCACTCGGGCGTACTCGTTGGCCATGGAGGCGCAGTTGGCGTCCCAGACCACGTCGCAGCAGTAGGTATCACCGGGGTACAGCGTGCCCTCCGTGTCGGACCAGCCGACGCACACCGCGTTGCAGCACGTCCCGTTGCTGCAGTTGGGGTTCGGGTGGGCGGCGCAGCAGCTTCCGGCGCAGGGGTCTCCGCACGGCGGCCGGCAGACCACGCAGGAGGGGTTGGCCCGGGCGGCCTCGGCGCACAGTTCATCCCACTCCACGTCGCAGCACTGCGGATCCGTCGTGCAGACCGCGATGCAGCAGGTGATGTTCTGGCACGCGGGAGACGGGTGGGCCTCGCAGCACTTGCCCGCGATGCTCTGCCCGCACTTGGGCTTCTCGCTGAAGCAGGACGTGGTGGTCTTGGCCAGATCCACGCAGGCCTGGTCCCACTCCGCCTGGCAGCACTCCGGCATCACGCGGCAGACGTCGGCGCAGCACTCGCCCAGGCTGCATCCGCGGCCGTCGTGGGCGTTGAAGCAGTTGCCCGCCTCCGGCTGGCCGCAGCCACCGGTGCAGCGCTGAAGGGCCGCCTGGACGCAGAGGGTGTCCCAGGACTGGTCGCAGCAGAAGGGATCGATGTTGCACACCGCCGCGCAGCAGAAGCTGTCGTTGCAGAAGGGGGCCGCGTGGACCACCAGGCAGCTCTTGCCGCAGGAGTCCCCGCAGAACCCGAGACCGCAGCACGTGGCCCGGGCCTGGGAGACGCAGTTGATGTCCCAGCCGTCGATGCAGCAGGAGGGGTCGATGTTGCAGACCGCGCTGCAGCAGCTCGGGTCCTCGCACCCGGGCGAGGAGCGCGGGATCAGGCAGCTGCCCTCGCACGGACACTCCCAGCCGGTCTTGGGCCGGCAGTAGTCGCGGGCGGTCTGGGCGCAGCCGGAATCCCAGGTGATCTGGCAGCAGGTGGGATCGATGTCGCACACGGCGTGACAGCAGGCGGCGTCGTTGCAGCCCGGGTTGCGGTGCTGGGCCAGGCAGAGGCCCGGCGACGGGCAGATCTCCCGATCCACGCAGACCGCGAGGGCCAGCTCGACGCAGCTCTCGTCCCACACGACGGAGCAGCAGGTGGGATCGAAGTTGCACACGGCGGAGGCGCAGCCTCGGTCGCTGCACGCGGTGCAGGGCTGGACGCAGTCCGGACCGCCGGAGCAGCAGTGGGGCGTGAAGCAGTCGCCGCGCCCGTCGGTGTTCCCCGCCATCACGCAGAAGCTCGCGGCCTCCTTGGCGCAGATGGCGTCCCAGTTGACCTCGCAGCAGTACGAGTCGTAGTTGTTGCAGACGATGCCGCAGCAGGCGTAGTTGGTGCAGCCGCGGCCCGTCGAAGGCATGAAGCAGTTGCGGTTTGGCTCCGGACCGCTTCCGAGCGTCCCGCAGACGTCCGACGGATCACCGCAGATGGTGAACGCCTGGGAGGCGCACCCGCCGTCCCATGCGATGGTGCAGCAGAACGGATCCACGTTGCACACCGCCTGGCAGCACTGGACGTCCGAGCATCCGGCGGAGCCGTGGTCCGTGTAGCAGCTGCCCGCGGAGGGGTTGCCGCACTGCTGGCAAGTCTGGAATGCGGCCGCGACGCACAACTCGTCCCACGCCACATCGCAGCACTCCGGGAGCTGGCTGCAGACCAGGGAGCAGCAGCTCAGCGGATCGTCGCAGCCCGGCGTGAGGTGCGGCACGGTGCAGCTGCCGGAGCCCGGCACGCAGGCGCCGTTGGTGCCGCACTGGGCCTGGGCGTACTCCGCGCAGAGCGTGTCCCACTCCACCAGGCAGCAGAACGTGTCGTGCGTGCAGGTGATCTCGCAGCAGATCCGCTCGTTGCAGCCGGCGGACGGATGCGGGCTGAAGCACGACGCCGGGTTCACGCCGCAGGGGCATGCCAGGCTGGTGCAGATGACGCTGGAGAGGGAGACGCAGACCGTGTCCCAGCTGTTGGTGCAGCAGAAGGGATCCAGGGCGCACACCTGCTCGCAGCAGTCCTGGTCGTTGCAGTAGGGGTTGAGGTGGGCCACGCAGCAGCTGCCGGCCAGCAGCGAGCCGCACAGGAGGCAGACCTGCTGGGCCCGGGCCACGCAGTTGTCGTCCCACTGGACCTCGCAGCAGAACGGGTCGATCGCACACACCGTCTGGCAGCACTCCTGGTCCTTGCACGAGGGGTTGAACTGGGCCTGGCCGCACGGCGACAGGTCCTGCTCGCCGCAGGAGGCGCAGAGGATGCGGGCCAGGGCCACGCAGTTCACGTCCCACTGGTCCCCGGCGGAGCAGCAGGTGGGATCCACCACGCACACCTTGGTGCAGCAGTCGGTGTCGATGCAGCCGGGGATGCTGTTGGGGAGGAAGCAGTCCACCAGCTGGTCGTCCCCGCAGCCCAGGCAGACCTGTCGCGCGATGGCGGCGCAGAGGGCATCCCAGCTGGCTGCGCAGCAGGTGGGATCCTGGGCGCACACCAGCTGGCAGCAGGAGGCGTTGTCGCACCCCGGGGGGCCGTTGTCCGTGAAGCAGCTCTGGGGCGCCAGGCTGTTGCCGCAGGAGCCGCAGAGGCTCAGGGCCAGCACCACGCAGCCACCATCCCAGCCGGCATCGCAGCAGGACGGCTCCACGGAGCAGACCGCGGCGCAGCAGCCGGCGTTGGCGCAGCCGGGGTTCGAGTGCTGGACCAGGCAGGACTGGGCGGAGCTGCCGCAATACTCGGCCGGGCCGCAGTCATGGAAGTTGATCACGTACGCCCGGTCCGCCGGGGCCCCCGTGATGCTGTCGTTGTTGACGTCCTTGCAGGCGAAGTTGGTGGAGCAGTTGTAGATGCCGAAGTCCGCGTTGCTCACCACTCCGTCGTGGTTGAGGTCGCCCAGGCACGTGCCGCAGACGCCGTTCGCCGCCGCGTTCAGGATGAAGCTGGCCAGGATGTCGCCGATCTCGTCCGCCGGGATGGTGGTGGTGGCGGTGCCGCCGCCAGTGCCCTCCGCCATCGCGGCGGCCAGGCCCTCCACGCACGCCACCGCGCCGGTGCCCACCAGGGTGGAGACCACCACGCCCTTGGAGTTGGCGACGCTCACGGCGTTGGCCACGCTGAAGGTGTCCGCGGCGTCGCAGGTGTTGCCCGGGCCGTTCCCCTGGTAGGGCGCCTCGTCGCTGATGGTCACCACCAGACGGGCGTGACCGGGGGTCCACGGGAAGCGGCTGGCCACGATCGCGGCGGCATCGCCCCAGCTTTCCGGCGCATCGAGCTGGCCGATGATGGTCCCGGACGCGTTGGGCACACCGGTCCCGAGCGCATTGGCCACGTTCCCGGTGAGGCAGGAGAAGGCGCCGCCCGGGGAGTCCGTGATGCCCCACACCGTCGGGAGCACCAGGAGGCCCTGCGAACCGAGGCTGCTGACGATGGTGGGGATGGTGGCGCACAGGGCCGCCGCCTCGTCATCCATGGAGCCGGAGGTGTCCATCACGAACACCACGTCCACGGTGCCCGCCGGATAGCTGCAGGAGCAGAGGCAGTCGGGGTTGACCTTTCCGGGCGTGTCGGAGGTCACGCCGTCTGTCTGCGTGTAGGAGACGTTCACCTTGGCGGTGCTGCCGGGGCAGAATCCCACGTTGCTGTTCGGGACCACCTGGACCGGGAGCGTGTTGTTCAGTCCGCACCGGATCGAGTTGAAGAGGTCCCGCGGCACCGTGAACTCGCGCACGCTGGAGGCGCAATCCGAGAACCCGCCGGTCAGCGTGGCCACGGTCGTGCCGGCGAAGAGCACCTTGACCGTCTCGGAGGAGCCGTTCATGTCCGCCTTCAGCGTGACCTTCACCAGGACGTCCGAGCCGGCCTGGGTGATGCCGGTGAGCGTCGCGGAGAGGGCGTGCGTGGAGTCGAACGGACTGGTGGTGGGCGTGGTCTTGTTGATGGTGGCCACGACGCGGGCCCGGAACTTCTGCACGCCGACCCGCCAGTTGGCGTTGTTGCCGCAGCGGAAGACGTGGGCGGGGATGCCGTAGCTGGCCGGACCGACGTGGGTGGGGGAGTAGGCCCGGTTCTCCACGTCGAACGTGTTGGACTTCAGGATCGAGACGCCATCCACCACCTCGCCCCAGGGCACGATGTCCAGGATGCCGTCGTTGTCCAGGTCAAGGTCGAATCCGAGCGGCGAGAACCCCACGGTGGGGGGCGTCGCGTCATCGAACATCGAGTAGTCGAAGTTCCGCACCAGGAGGTGGGTCTGCGTCGCGTCGTCCTCGAAGCCCAGATCCTGGAAGAGGCTGGTGACGGCCTGCCACTGCGGGGGCATCGTGGGGCGGTTCACCAGGTAGCGGCCGTTGGCGGGGATGGTCGCGCTCGCCGGGAACTGCGTCATATTGACGATCACGCCTGCGCCGCCCCACGGGATGCCGCTGATGGTCTCGATGGGGCGGCGGCCGAGCACCACGTAGGTGAGGTCACCGATGGGGAGGCCGGGCTCGCCCTGCAGCTCGAAGTACTCGTCCGGGTCGACGTTGCCTGCCGAGCCCTGATCGTCGATGCGTGCTTCGTTGATGCGAACCTGCGCGGATGCGCCGGCCGTGAGAGCGAGGATCACCGCGGCCGTCGCCAGCCACATCCATGTCTGCCGCATGCAGGAAGTCCTGTGCCTGTGGTATGAGCGCGGGGGGCCCGTCCGCCGCGTCGAGGTCGTTATACGAGACTCTACCCGAGGGCGGACGCACGGCAAACCGCGGATTCCCTCCGAAGGCGCGCGCCGTCCGGGAACGGCGGCGGAGGGCCGGACCATCCGCGCAGCCCGGAGGGGCGGCGCCTACTGCTCGTTGGGAGAGCCGCGGGAGATCATCTGGAAGCGGACGTAGTCCGCGCCCGTGCCGCCGGTCACCTGCCCTCGCGCCATCCAGCCCCAGGCGGCCGGGTACCAGACCGTGGAGGCCTGGTTCCGGGGCGGCAGGAAGGCGAACGCGACGGGCACGCGCTCGTTCAGCTCCTTGATCCGCCCCACGCCCGGCCATGGCCGGTCGGGCTTGGCCTGCATGCCGTGGGACCCGCGGAGGATCTGCGGATCGAACGGGACCCATCCCGCGCCGGGCAGGAAGAACTCCCCCCACACGATGTAGCCCGTGCGGACGCCTGCCTGGTTCGAGCCGTCGAACTCCGTGGCGCCGATCACCACGCGGGCCGGGATCCCGGCGGCCCGCAGGGTGGCGACGCAGGCGGCGGAGACGTCCGCGAAGGTGCCGCGCGCCTGGGCCATGGACGCCGCGGCGCCGGTCATCCGGAGTCCCCGCATCACGCCGCCGGCGCGGAGCTCGATGCCGCCGCTCTCCACGCCGTTGTAGGCCGCGACGGTGGCCCGTATGAGCTCCTTGGCCGCCAGATAGATGGTGGTCCGGCGGAGCTGGTCCCCGGCCACCCGCTTCACGAACTGCGCGAAGCGCGGGTCGTCGCTCTCCACCAGCCACTGCGGCTTGAGCCACTCCCGCGTCTCCTCCGGCCACTCCGAGGGCCAGGGGATGGCGGCGGCCTTCGTCTCGTCGATCTCGCTCCGCCACACGGTGGTCTCCGACACCAGCGTGCACCGGAGCGACTGGCCGGCGAAGTTCGAGAGCGGCATCACCGCGAGGGCCCAGCCGCCCGGGAGATCCTTCTCGAGCGTCATCCGGCCCGGAGCCTGAGGGTCCACCTGGGTGTCCGCCATCAGCGTCATCCGCAGCGTGTTCTCGTCCGTGCGGGAGAAGGTGTCCTGCGGGATCCACGGCATCAGGAAGCGGACCTCATCGAGCTTCATCGGCGCCGCCTCCCCCTTGGTGCCCGGGTGGACGATGAGCGACACCTCCCAGGTGAGCTCGTAGCGCTTGGGGTTGGAGCGGGAGAGCGGACCTTCCGGCGGACGTCCCGCCTGGGCGAGCACCGCGGCGACCAAGAGCGCGAACGCTGGATGAGGCATGGCGACTCCTCCGCCGCAGCGGGCGGCAGCTCAGCCGATGAGCGAGCCCGGGAACGGATTGATCATCCGGGCGATGGTGTTGAGGAACTGGGCGATCACGAGGTTGAGCATGATGATGGCCAGGAAGCTGGCCACGAACGCGCTCGTGGCGGCCTTGCCCACGCCGGCGGCACCGGGGGCGCAGGTGAAGCCCTTGAAGCAGGCGATCAAGCCGATGGAGCCGCCGAAGAAGATGGCCTTGAAGAGGCCGCCCACGGGCTCGATCCACCCCACGGCCTGGGCCGTGAAGTGCCAGTAGTCCATGCTGGGCACGCCGAAGACCCGCACCACCACCGTCCAGGCGCCCCAGCTTCCGAGCATGTCCGAGTAGATGGTGAGGATGGGCGTCATCACCACGCAGGCCAGGAAGCGCGGGACCACGAGGCACTGAATGGGATCCGCGGCCATGGCCCGCATGGCGTCCAGCTGCTCCGTGACGCGCATGGTGCCCAGCTCCGCCGCGAGCGCCCCGCCCACGCGGCCAGCCACCATCACCGCCGCCAGCACCGGGCCGATCTGCTTCACGACGCTCACGTTGATGATGCCGCCCATGCGGTCCGCCTGGCCAAGCATGTTGAACTGCGTGTAGCCCTCCAGCGCCAGGATCATCCCGATGAACGCGCCGGTGATGGCCACCACCGGCACGCTGGCCACGCCCACCGCCCAGAGCTGCGGCCCGAGCAGGCTCCAGCGCAGGCTCCGCAGCGGATGGCGGATGAGCCTGAGGTGGGTGGCCACCATGAACTCCATGAACTGGCCGAAGACCGCGATGGCGTCCACCACCGACGTGCCGAAGCGGGAGACGGCCAGGACAGGGTTCAAGGGATCCGCGCTCCTCGGGAAAGGGAAAGGGCGGGACGGCCGGTGCCGTCCCGCCCTGAATCTATCCGGGATCCGGGCGGAAGCGGTTCGAACGCTTCCGCCGCTTCAGCCGACGCGGCTCAGAGGCAGGCGCCCCAGTTGCCGATCAGCAGGCCCAGGTCCGCGCCGTTGACGCCGCCATCGTTGTTGATGTCGCCGACACCGGTGCCGCCCCAGTTGCCGATGAGCAGACCCAGGTCCGCACCGTTCACCTGGCCGTCGCCGTTGAGATCCGCCGGGCACGGGCCGCTCGGGCAGGCCGGGTTGGCGGCGCCCACGCTGTCCACGCTGGCGGACGGGTCGAAGTCGCCCATGAACCAGTAGCCGGTCGTCTCGCAGCGGTAGATGTGGGCCGGCGGGGAGCCGCCGTCCGGACCGATGCGGGCCGCGTACCACCACTCGTCGTTGCTGCCGGGGGTGCTGCCGGAGTTGAGGACCGGCGAGATGGCATCCACGACGCTGGCCCACGGGGTGGCGTCGAGGACGCCATCGTTGTCCGTGTCCAGATCGTCGTCGAGGGCGCCCGTGAAGCCGGTCACCAGCATGTGGGTGGTGTTGTCCGAGTTCTCCAGGTTCAGATCCTTGAGGACCAGGTCCGGCGTGCCCAGGCCCAGCGTGGCCTCACCGATGACGAAGTAGCCGCTGGAGCCGACCGTCTGGCCGGTGAGGTCCACGACGGTCTCGATGACGCCGCTGCCGGGGGGATCGCCGCCCGGCGGGGTGACGCCGTCGCCGATCACCACGTAGAAGTAGCCGTCCAGGCTGGTGCCCGGCGCGGCCTTGAGCTCCACGTACTCGTCCACGTCGGTGCTCGGCTGGTCGATGCGCACTTCATTGATGCGAACCGGCGCCGCGCCGCCTCCGCAGGCGGTGAGCAGGCCGGCGGCGGTGACGCAGTCCGCGTCCCAGGCCACTTCGCAGCACGCCGGAAGGACCTCGCACACGGCTTCGCAGCAGGTCTGGTTGCTGCAGTGGGCGTTGGCGTGGGGCGTGAAGCAGTCACCGGCCTCGGCCTCGCCGCAGGCGAAGATCCCGACGGCGTCGCAGCTCACGTTCGCGGCGCCGGGGGTGTCGTAGTCGAACGAGCTGAAGGAGCCCGTCTTCCAGTCGCCCGTGGGGGTGCAGCGGTAGATGAGGGACGCCACGAACTCTCCGACCGGCTCCACGGTGGTCGTGGTGTAGAGGCACTCGGTGGGCACGGCGCTCTTCAGGCCGACCTCGTCGATCACCGCCTGCCAGCCCTGGTAGTCCAGGGTGCAGTCGTTGCCGGCGTCGAGATCCTCGCCGCGGAGCGTCATGTTGTTCCAGACCAGAAGGTGGGTCTTGGCCGCGTTCGTGGCCAGGTTCAGCTGGCTGGCGGGAACCACGAGGTTCGCGGTGCCCAGGGTGAAGGTGCTCTTGGCGATCACCAGGTACCCGCTGGGCGGGATGGTGACGCCGCCGAGCGGCGTCACGTTGTCCACCACGCCGGCGGGATCGGTCTGGCTGCTGCCGATCACCACGTAGGAGACGCCGGTCAGGCTGGTGCCGGGGTTGCCGGAGATCTCGATGAACTCCTGCGTGTCGGCGCCGGGCTGATCCAGGCGCACCTCGCTGATCTGGAGCGCCGGCGGGCTGCCGGCGACCAGGCAGAGGGACATGGCCAGGCTCGCGCAGTTGGCGTCCCAGTCGCTGTTGCAGCAGGTGGGATCCACGGCGCACACCTGGGTGCAGCAGGAGGCATCCTGGCAGCCCGGGGTGGCGTGGGCCTGGAAGCAGTTCCCGCCGCCGATGTTGCCGCAGGCTTCGCAGTCGTCGTTGGCCTGGCCGGGAGTGTCCGCGGCGTCAAGGGCGGCCGGATCGAAGTTGCCGATCACCCAGTCGCCGTTCGGGCGGCAGCGGTAGATGTGGCCGGGGCCGAAGAGGCCGTCCGGGCCCACCACCGCGCTGCCGTACCAGTACTCGTCGCCGGCGGCGAAGGGAGGCTGCGTGCCCTCCACGAGCGCCACCATGTCCACGAGCTCGGTCCACGGGGTGACGTCGAGGACGCCGTCGTCGTTCGTGTCCAGGTCCTGGCCGGCGGTGCCGGTGAACCCCTTCACGAGCACGTGGGTCACGTTGTCGCTGTTCTCGAAGGTGAGGCCGGAGGCGACCAGGTTGGGGGTGACGGTCCCGCCCAGCAGGGTGGCGTTCTTCGCGCAGACGAAGAGGCCGTTGGCCTGGATGGCCTGGCCGGCGAGCGAGGTGATGTTCTCGATGACGCCGGACTTGAGCGACGCCGTGCCGTCGCCGATCACCAGGTAGGTGTAGCCGCTCAGATCCGTGCCGGGGGTGCCGGAGAGCTCGAAGTACTCGTTCACGTCCGTGCCGGGCTCGTCGATCCGGATCTCGCTGATCAGGACCGAGGCGCCGCTTCCGCCGCACGCGGGGTTCTCCTCGCCGGGGGAGTCGGTGCCGCCCGAGAGGTCGTAGAGACCGATCCGCCACTCGCCCGAGTCCGAGCAGCGCCAGACCTGCGAGGGAACCACGCCGGCGTCCGGGCCGACGGTGGTGGTGGTGCCGTAGAAGTAGTCGGCGGAGAGGCCGTCCGGAGTGGCGTCCACCACGAGGGCGACGCCATCCTCCACGCTGGTCCACGGGGTGGAGTCCAGCACGCCGTTGTCATCCGCGTCCAGATCGTCCCCAACCTGGCCCGTGAACCCCTTGACGAGCAGGTGGGACTTGTTGTTGTCGCCCTCGAAGATGAAGGGCACGGAGAGATTGGCCGTCCCCAGGGTGAACCCCGGGTGGGCGATCACGAAGAGACCGCCGGCCGGGATCGTCTGCCCCTGCAGGCTGATCACTTCCTCCACGTAGCCGTTCTGGCCGGGTGGGAACGCGAAGTCGTCGTTCCCGATCACCACGTAGAAGTAGCCGTTCAGGCTGGTTCCCGCGGGTCCCTTGAGCTCGACGTATTCGTCGCTCTCAAGCCCGGGCTGCTCGATCCGGATTTCGTTGATGGTGACGGTCTGGGCCATCGCGGCGCCTCCGAGGGCCGCCGCGAAGGCAAGGGGAGCGATCGCTGTTCGCAGGGTCATAGCGTCTTTCTCGAGGGGTTCTCGAACTGGAATCACGGCCCCGGCGCGGCTCCGCCGCCCCGAGGCACCCACGACTGGAGGATATCCGTGAAAAGGCCCCCGACCAAGGGGTCGGGGGCCTCTTCATGCACTCTTCGCGAAGGTGCGGATATCCGGCCACGGGCGTGGCCGGCCGATCCGCGTCACTTCGTGGGTTCGTCGTCGGCCGCCGGGCGCCGCGGCGCCGGAGCGGGGGTGGACGGCACCGCCGCGTTGGCGGCGGGCGCCGGAGCCCCGGGGTCCATCACGGGGACGGTGAGCGGGCTCAGGAAGAGCTCCACTCGGCGGTTTGCGGCGGCTCCCTTGGGACCGTTGGGGGTCACCGGCCGGAACTCGCCGTAGCCCGCCACCTGCATGCGGTTCGCGGAGACGCCGTCACGCACCAGCGCATCGCGCACGGAGATGGCGCGGTGCGCGGAGAGGTGCATGTTGGTGGGATGTTCCGCCTTCACGCGGTTGATGGGCTGGTTGTCGGTGTGGCCCACCACCTTCACCTCGTAGGGACGCGCTTCCGGCGAGTTCAGGATCGCGGCCAGCTTGGAGAGCATCTGCGAGGTGCCGGACTTGAGCTGCGCGGAGCCGCTGTCGAAGGTGAAGTCCGACGCGAACTGGAGCATGCCGGTGCGCTCGTCGAACCGGAGCATCTCCGGATACGCGCGGGCCAGATCCATGAGGGCCTTGTTGAGCTCCGGCGGGAGTGGGCCCACGTTCATCTTGCCCACCTGGTCCAGGAGGCGCTGGTAGTCCGCAAGGAGCTTGTCGATGTCCTCTTTGCTGGCGTTGCGCAGTCCCTTCAGCTGCTCCAGGTCCGCGGCGGCCTGGAGGAGCTGGCTGCGGAGCCGCTCCTCGTTGGCGCGACTGGTGCCGTAGTCGCTCGTGAGTCGGATGTTCTGCTGCTCAAGATCTCGATAGGCGGTGAGCAGGTCGTCGTACTTCTGCTGGGGGACGCAGCCGGCGCCGATTGCCATCACGAGGGCCAGGGCGGGCAGTGCCAGGAAACGAACGCGCATAGGGGACCTCCTGTCCAGTTGGTGCGGACGCGGAGTGTAGAGGGAACGCCGCGTCCGGTGGCCTCCGGCGCGGGGAAACCAGTCGTACGCTGCACCCATGTCCCGTCCGGAACAGGACCTGGAGCTGATCCGCGCGCCCCTCCTGGCGGATGCCCGCGCCATCCTGGCGCCGGGGGTGCTGCTGCGGCGCGGGAGCCGCATCCTGGCGGCCGGGACGCCGGAGGGGGTGGGCGCGGTGGCGGGGGCCCGCGTTCGGACCCTGCCCGCCCACGCGCTCCTCCCCGCCCTTGGGAACGCCCACGCCCACCTGGACCTCACGACCGCGGCGGCGGTGCCGTTCACCGGGGATTTCGTGGGCTGGCTGGGCGGCGTGCGGGCGGCCCGCGGGGCGATGGATGCGGCGGCGATCCACGCCTCCGTGGCCGCCGGGGTGGCGGCCTCCCTCGCAGGCGGAGTGGCGCTCGTCGGGGACGTCACCGGGCGGGACGCCCTCGGGCCTGCCCGCATGGAGATCGAACGGCAGC
The DNA here is from genome assembly GCA_046350535.1 of Phycisphaerales bacterium. Classification (GTDB taxonomy): domain Bacteria; phylum Planctomycetota; class Phycisphaerae; order Phycisphaerales; family SM1A02; genus VGXK01. Next base: position 1,742,268 of record JAXMAG010000001.1, on the reverse strand, counting down.
GGATGGGGGCCGTCCTCTTCCGCGAGATCTTCGGTCTCGGCGCCCGCGGCGCCGCCGGCGTGGCGGCGGTGGCGGAGGAGCAGGCGGCGGCCGCAGGAGGGGAGGCGCGCCCGGCGGCGGTGCGTCACGGCCTCGAACCCCACGCCCCGTACTCCGCGGGCGAGGCGGTCCATGCGGCGGCGCTTCGCTCCGGCCTTCCCGTCACGACCCACCTGGCGGAGTTCCCCGAGGAGGTGGAGCTGATCCGCGGCCAGGGCGGGCGGCTCCTCCGGATGCTGGAGCAACTCGGGGTGGTGGATGACTCCGTCCGCTGGCCCGGGCTTCACCCGGTGGAGTGGTTCTGCCGCCTGGCGTCCGGCCATGCGGGACCGGCCCTCGCCGTGCACCTCGAATGCCTGGCGGAGGGCGACGCGGCGCGCCTGGCCGCCGCGAAGGTGGTGGCCGTGACCTGCCCGCGGGCGAGCGCATGGTTCCACCGCCCGGGCGCCCCCTGGCGGCGCCTCCGAGATGCCGGCGTCCTGGTGGCGCTCGGCACGGATGGTGCCGCATGCCTGGACACCCCGGGCCGCATCTCCACCCTGGATGAGATGCGAACGCTGGCCGCCCGAGACGGAGCGACCCTGGAGGAGCTCCTCCCGCTGGCCACCACCTGCGTCGCCCGCGCTCTCGGCTTCCCGGAAGCGCCGTTCACGCTCGCGCCGGGGGTGACCGCGGGCATCCTCGCGGTGCCGCTCGCGGATCCCGCGGCGGCGGTGCGCTCCCTCCTCGGGGGTTCGAGTGCCCCGCTGTGGATCGAGGGACCGGACGTGCCCGCCGCCCCCGCGGCGTCGGAGGGGCGGTGATGCCGCGCCGCCCCCGGCGCTTCTCCGCGTGGGAGCTCGGGCCGGAGGCGCTCGCCCGACGGCTCCTCGGCTGCACGCTGGTGGCCAGGCTGCGCGGCGCGGAGGTGCGCGGCGTGATCGTGGAGACGGAGGCCTATCTCGGGCCGCACGACCGGGGTTCGCACACATGGGCCGGGCGCCGCACGCCGCGAAACGAGAGCATGCACCTGCCCGGCGGGCATGCCTACGTCTACCGCTGCTACGGCGTGCACTGGTGCCTGAACGTGGTGGCGGCCCCGGAGGGCGTGGGATGCGCGGTGCTGATCCGGGCCCTGGATCCGGCGGGCGGGGTGCGGCTGATGGCGTCGCGGCGGCCGGGGGTTGAGGAGGCGCGCCTCTGCGCCGGCCCCGGACGGCTCTGCCGGGCCCTTGGGATCACGGGCGCCCTGGACGGGGAGGACCTGCGGCGGAGTCGCAGAGTGTTCATCCTGGATGGAACGGCCACGGCACCCGTGCGGGCCTCGTCGAGGATCGGGCTGGGCTGCGGCGGACTCTGGGCCCGGCGGCGGCTGCGCTTCTCCCTGGCGGGCCACCCCGCCGTGAGCATCCCCGTCCCGGGGGAGCGCCGGCCGCGCAGGGGGCGGCGCTAGCCGGCCTGGAAATCCAGCCGCGGCGGGGGACCCACCGATATAGTTGGGCCACTCCCATGGGACAGACCTCGCCTCCCGACGTCGACTGGAAGCAGCTCTGCGAACGTGCCGGCCCCTACCCGCGGCAGGCCTTCGATTTTGTGCGCGAAGGCCTCACCCACACCGTGGAGCGGGTGCACGCCGGGAACGAGCCGCTGGGGGAGCACGGCCGCCACGTCTCCGGCCAGCAGCTCTGCATGGGCCTGCGGGACTACGCGATCGTGAAGTACGGGATGCTGGCGCCCACCGTCCTGCAGCACTGGAACGTGCTGCGGACCGATGACTTCGGACGGATCGTCTTCGCGATGATCGACGCCGGGATCATGAGCAAGACGCAGCAGGATTCGCTCGACGATTTCCGCGGCGTCTACGACTTCGCCGAGGCCTTCTCCACGGAGCAGGTGGCGTCGCGGCTCCGCAGCGCGGCCATCCACTGAGCCGGCGCCGCGGTCCCCGGGTTGCCGTTCCGGCGCCGTTCCCCGTAGCCTGCGGCCATGTCCGGCAAGGGGTCACAGTCGAAGGACCTGCGTTCGCTCCACCTCTGGCAGATCCAGGGCGTGCGCGACATCGTCGTGGTGGCCGCCGTGCTGGCCATGGTGTGGACCGGCTACGCGATGCGAACGGTGACCGTGCCGCTCCTCGTGGCCTTCGGACTGGCGTACCTGGTGGAGCCGGTGGTGCAGTGGCTGACGCACAAGGGCCGGATGCGCCGCCAGATGGCGGTGACCCTGATCCTGGGCGTGGCCGGCGTCGTGGTGACGGTGGGACTCACGTTCGCGCTTCCGATCGTGGTGGCGCAGACCACGAGCTTCGTGCAGACCGTGCGGCGCGAGCGCCTGGACGCCATCATCGGGCGCATCCAGGAGGTGGTGCCCGCGGAGTACAAGGACCAGGTGGGCCGCCTGGGGACGTGGGTGAAGGAGAACATCTCCCCCGCGCCGCTGCAGCGGCCCGCGCCGCCGGCGATGGACGATGCGCCGTCGGATGCGGAAGGCGCCCCGAACGCGACCGGCACACCCAGCACTCCCGGCGCGCCGGCGGGCCCACCCGTGCCCGCTGCCCCCGTTCCCGCCCCGGGCGCGAATGGCTCCGCCGCCGCCCTCCATCCCGCCGAGCCCGCGGGGGCGCTCGATCCCGAGGCGATCCGCACGCTGGTGAACGAGGAGCTGGACCGGCGCGGCCTCACCGCCGCCTCCGCGGCCGCCGGCGCGGAGCGGCAGATCCCGTTCGCGTCCCTTCTCGGCAGCGGCGTGGAGCAGGTGATGCTCAAGGCACTGGACGTCATCACGCTCCTCTTCCTGGCCTTCCTGGTCCCGTTCTATTTCTGGTTCTTCAGCGTCTCCTTCCCCGACGCGGTGAGGTTCCTGGGGGCCATGGTGCCGGAGCGCAGCCGCCCGCGGGTCCTCTCGCTGGTGCGGGACATGGACCGCGCCGTCTCCGGGTTCGTGCGCGGGCGCATCGTGATCGCCTTCTTCATGGGCGTCATGGCGGCGCTCGGCTGGAAGTACTGCGGCGTCCCCTACGCCATCACGCTCGGATTGGCCGCGGGCGTCCTCAGCATCGTGCCGTACCTCGGCTTCGCGGCGGTGCCGATCGCGGTGGGGCTGCTGCTCCTGGATCAGATGTCCCTGCCTGCGCCGGAGCGCATGACCTGGTACTGGATCTTCCTGGGGCCCACGCTCGTCTTCGTGGTGGTGCAGTCGGTGGAGGGCTATCTGCTCACGCCGCTCATCGCCGGCAAGGCCACGGATCTCGGCCCGGTGTCGATCTTCGTGGCCGTCCTCGCCGGTGCGAGCATCGCGGGCGTGTACGGCATGCTGCTCTCCATCCCGGCGGCCGCGTGCCTCAAGATCTGGTGGCGGGAGGTGCTGCTGCCGCGGATCCGGGACTGGAGCGCCGGGCGCTCCGCGGATCCTCTGCCGCTGGAGAACGAGTAGCGCGGCGCAGTCAGCGCTTCTTGCGCTGCTTGAAGCGGCTCTTGATGCTCTCCGTGTAGGTGGAGCCGCGGCCGCTCATCCCCGGCATCCCCTGCATGCCCGGCATCATCGCGCCCGCGCCGCGCGTGAGCTCCCGCATGGCCTTCAGCTTGCCCATGGCGCCCAGGCCGGCCATCTGCTGCGTCATCTTCTGCACCGCCTCGAACTGCGTGCGCAGCTTGTTGACCTCCGCGGAAGTGGTGCCGCTGCCGGCGCCGATGCGGCGGGTGCGGCTCTTGTCGATGGCCTTCACGTCCGCGCGCTCCGCCGGCGTCATGGAGTTCACGATGCCCTCCAGGCGGTCCAGCTGGCCTTCGTCGATCTCCACGCCCTTCAGCATCTGGCCGACGCCGGGCAGGAGTCCCAGGAGCTGCTTCATGGGACCCATCCGCCGCAGGGAACGCATCTGCGAGAGGAAGTCGTCCATGGTGAAGCGGCCCTCCGCGAGCTTGCGGGCCATCTGCTCCGCATCCGCCTCGCTCACCTCCTGCTGGGCCTTCTCCACCAGGCTCACCACGTCGCCCATGCCCAGGATCCGGCCCGCGGCCCGCTCCGGATGGAACTCCTCCAGGGCGTCGAAGCGCTCGCCGGTGCCCACGAAGAGGAGCGGCGCACCCGTCACCTGGCGCACCGAGAGGGCGGCGCCGCCGCGGGTGTCGGAGTCGAACTTGCTCAGGATGACGCCATCCACGGCCAGGCGGCCATGGAAGGTGCGGGCGCTGTTGACCGCGTCCTGGCCGGTCATGGCGTCCACCACCAGGAGGATCTGGTGCGGCTCCACGGCCCGCTTCACTCCCTCCAGCTCCTTCATCAGCTCGTCGTTGATGTGGAGGCGTCCGGCGGTATCGATGATCAGGACGTCGAAGCGCCCCTCGCGCGCCGCCCGAAGGGCCCGCTGGCAGACGCCCACCGCCACGCCCACGGCCTTGCCATACTCCGCGCACTTGTCCGGCTCCGCGTAGCACTCGATGCGGGCGGAGCCCCGCCCCTCCGCGGCCACCTGGGCCACGACGGTGCGGAGCTGCTCCACGGCGGCGGGGCGCTGCAGGTCCGCCGCGGCCACCAGCGTGCTGCGACCGCGGGACTTGAGCCACGCCGCCAGCTTGCCGCACGTGGTGGTCTTCCCGCTCCCCTGGAGGCCGCACATCATGATCACGGTGGGACCCGGATCCACCATCATCAACGGCTGCGTGGAGCTGCCCATCAGCTCCACCAGGCGGCGATGCACGATCCCGATCATCTCCTGGCCGGGATGCAGGCTGCGGGTGACCTCCGCGCCGACGGACTCCTTCACCACGTCGTCGCAGAAGCGGCGGGCCACCTCCTGGTGGACGTCCGCCTCCAGGAGGGCGGCGTGCACCTCCTCCATGGCCTCGCGGACGTTCTCCTCGCTGATGCGGCCGCGGCCGGAGAGGGTGCGGAAGACGGAGTGGAAGCGTTCCGAGAGGGATTCGAACATGCGTCGTGGGCCCGGGCGGATGCCGCGGAGCACGAACGATAGCAGGCCGTGGCGGCGCTCCGCCCCCACGGATACGCTCCGCGGCGTGGAACACGACCTTCTCACCCCCCACGGCGCCCCGCCGCGGAGTGGTCCCGGGACCTGGTGGCCGCGCCTCGCGTTCGCGCCCATGGCGCTGGCGCTGCTGACCGCAGCGGCATGCGAGACGCCCGGCAAGGTGGTGTCGGCCCACTCCGCCGGAGACTTCCAGGGCGCCAAGGCCGCCATCCAGGGGTCGAACCTCGCGGAGGCCAAGAAGGGCAACAACGACCGCTTCCTGTGGCTGATGGAGGAGGGCAAGATCTGCCAGGACGCGGGGGATCCCGCCTGCGCGTCCCGGGCGTTCCTGGACGCCAGCGACTGGGGGGAGCGGTTCGCGATCTACGAGCCGAAGACCACCATCCAGGAGGAAGCGGCGGCGATGGTGGTGAACCAGCAGGCCCGCGTCTTCCGCGGGACCTACTCCGACCGCATCCTGGTGGACGCGTACGCGACCCTCTCCGAGCTGTGGAAGGGGGACCCGCGGCAGGCGGCGGTCTTCGCCAACCGGGTGGCGGAGCGGCAGACGGATGCGGAGGTGGAGCAGCAGAAGCAGATCGAGAAGGTGCGGTCGGAGATGGGGGGGTACTCCAAGGGCGACGTCAACTCGCTCGTGGCCCAGGTGCGCCGAACTCCGGAGATGCAGGGAATCACGACCGGGATGGCGGAGTCCGCGTACCTCAATCCGTTCGCCTCCTGGATCTCGGCGGTGGCCTGGGGTGCCACCGGGGATGCGTCCAACCAGGAGAAGGCGAACGTCTCGCTCCGCAAGGCCTTCTCGATGATGCCAGGCAACAGGGTGCTCGCCGCGGAGGTGGAGCAGAATCCGTTCGTGAAGGCCGCATCCGTGCCCCAGGTGCTGGTGCTCTTCGAGGCCGGGCTCGCTCCGACCTACAAGCAGCTCGCGATCCCGCTGGGCACTCCCTGGTCCGGCTTCACCACCATTCCGCTCCCGCTGCCGGACGTGCACCCCACGAACCTGACCGGCCTCACCATCCGGAGCGGCGCGGCGGCGGTGACCACGGAGCTGCTGGCGGACAACGACGCCATCTTCAAGGCCCAGTACGACCGCATGCTGCCGGAGATCGTCTTCCGCACCGCGGTGATGGTGGGGATGAAGCAGGGAGCCACCGTGGCCGCCACCCAGGCCACCCGGAACAACAGCTACGCCCAGATCGGCGTGCTGGTGGGCTCCAGCCTCTACCAGACCATCACCAACCAGGCGGACCTGCGCTGCTGGACCACGCCGGGGAAGTTCATCCAGATCGGCCAGCTGGACCGGCCCGCGGACGGGACGGTGACCGTGGCCGTGGACTCCACCGCCGGTCAGGGGCCCGCCTCGCCCGTGCCGCTCCCGCCGGGACGCGTGGTGATGCTCTACGTCCGCAGCGTGGGCCCCGGGGCCACCGTGATCTATCCGTTCACCATCATGCCATGACGCTCGGCCGGCGCCCGCCGGCCCAGGAGACACCATGCCAGGCCGCCATCCGTCGTCCCTCCGTTCCGCCAGCCCTTCGGCCGCGGCGCTCGCCGCGGTGATCCTCTGCCTCGGGGCCTGCCAGGCCACCAACACCGTGCAGAGCAACAACCCGGCGGTGCGACCCAACGCCGTGGACGTCAGCTACAAGGTGAACAACCCCTCGCTCGCCTCCACGCTGAAGGTGAAGTCCGCCTACCAGGACGTGAAGAACGGGACCACGTTCGTGCAGGTGAACGTCCGCAACGAGGGCGCTGGCGAGCTGCGCTACATGTGGCAGGTGGAGTGGTTCGACGCCAAGGGCATGAGGCTGCCCATCGAACCCGTCACCTGGAACCGCGCCTTCCTCCAGGAGCGCCAGGACGGCGAGATCACCTTCTCCTCGCCCTCGCCCGCCGCGATGGATTGGCGACTCACGCTCGACCGCTGGGAGCGGAAGTAGCCCGGCGCCGCCCGCGCCGTTCGCCCCGGAATCCCCCCTCACCCCAACCACCACGATCCACCGATGAACACAGCCATGACGACCCGCATCACCCGCCATCTCCGCCTAAGCGGCCGCCCGCTCCTGGCCCTCTCGCTTCTCTCGCTTCTCTCGGGCGCCGCCCTCACCGGCTGCAACGAGCCGCCGAAGCGCATCGACCCCACCGGCCGCGAGGCCGTGACCGGCATGGGCGTGGACTACGGTGACGCCCAGGAGATCGCCGCGAGCCTCTGCAACCAGATGCTCCAGTCCCCGGCGTTCCAGCGCTACGGCTCCCCCGTGCTGGCCCGCTACAACAACACCATCAACAACACGAGCGATCCGAACCTGCCGACCAACGTGGTGAACACGCGGATCCGCAGCACGCTCCTCAACAGCGGCCAGCTCCAGTTCACCGCCGCCCTCAAGACCGCGGAGGGGCACGATCCCTCCGTGCGCGAGGCCCGCGAGCTGGCGGACGACCCGATGTTCAACCAGCGGAGCGTGCAGGAGTCCGGCGCGATGGGCGCCGTGGACGCCCCGAAGCTTTCGGTGAACTCCGAGTTCCAGTCCACCTACTCCACCGACGGCTCCTCCAAGCAGAAGACCTACCAGTTGCGGATCTTCGTGGTGGACCTGCTGAACGGGCGGGTGATCTGGGAGGGGACGTCGCAGCCCATCGCCAAGGTCGGGAAGAACTGACGCACGCAGGATGCGCGGGCGGCGCCGGGTCCGGCTCCGGCGGGTCCGCCCGCGGAGGAGCCACGCCATGCACAGACGCGTTCTGGTGACGGAAGCCACGGCGGCACGGATCTCTCCGAGACGCGGTTGGAGTCTGCGGACGCTCGCAGCCGCCGCGCTGTTCGCCGCGGCCACCGCGGCCGCCGCGGCCGGTGCGGCGCCGCGTCAGGCGGCGGGGGCGCCCGCGGCCCAGGCGGCGGATGCGCCGCAGGCGGCGGATCCCACGATGCCCGGCGCGGGGACGGGCGAGGCGGCGGCGGAGCCGCGTTCGCAGGCGGAGGCGTTCGTGCGCGGGCGGGGCTGGACGCTGGGCCGAGATGCGGCGAGCGGGCAGTTCACCGCGATCGGCGTCGCCGCCGTCGAGGGCGGCGCCGGCGGTGCCGTCGGCGCGGCCCGCGCCGCGGCGTTCGAGGCGGCCCTCCTGGACGCCAAGGCGCAGATGGCGCGGGCTGCCGGCGAGGCGATCTCGCGCGAGAGCGAGAGCCTCGTGGTGCAGGGGACGCCGGGCACGCTCGCGGAGGTGCAGGCGGATGCCGCCCGCGGGGGGCGCTCCCTGAACGACGTCGCGGTGGCGGTCCTCGCCGATGCCCTGGTGGCGGAGCTGCGCAGCCGCGGCGTGGACCTGAAGGCGGCCGGCGCAGCGCGGCCCTCCGCGGAGAGCATCCGCGAGATCCTGGCCACGCGGCGCATGGTGGATCTCGTCTCGTCGCTCGCCCGCGCGGGCGTGGCCGGCGTCACCGCGTTCCAGGTCTTCGAGCGGCTGGATGCGAACGGCCGCGGCGAGCTGGCGGTGGTGGCGGTGCAGACGGACCGCAGCCGGCAGATCGCCTCCGCGGCGGCCGGGAACGGACGGATGCCGCTCATGATGGGCGGCCCTCGTCCACCCATCGCGAACCAGCTGGGCGACGACGCCCGGCTCCTGCGGAGCTTCGGCGTGCAGCCCCGCTTCGACGAGCAGGGCCACCTGGTGCTGGTGGCGGTGGGCCAGGCGGCGCCGCTCGCGGCGGATGCGGCCGGCACCGCGGCTGCGGGCCGGGCCGCGGAACTGGCCGCGAAGGGGGCGCTCCGCAGCTTCGTCGGAGAGGCGGTGGTGGCGGACCAGGATCTCCTCACGGTGAAGGACGCCTCCACCTACGCGGATGGCGCCACCCGCGATGCCGCGGGCCAGGCCTTCTCGGAGCGCATCCGAACCAGCGCCGCGGGCCTCACCATGGATGGACTGCGCACGATCGTTCCCGGGAAGTCGATCGTCCACCCCGCGACCGGCGCCCCGGTGGTGGTGGCGGTGGTGGCTTGGGCACCGCCCACCACGACCGTCGCGGCCCCTGCGGCGCCCTCGACGCCCGCGGCGGCGCCGCCCCCGGTGGCGGCCTCCACGGAGTGTCCGGAGGGGCCGCTCCCGAGCGGCGCCACCCAGGTTCGCGCCCGCGGCACCGGTGCCACCCGCGCCGCCGCCATCTGGAGCGCCATCCACGAGACGGTGATGAGCCGCAACGGCGTGGTGGTGCAGGGCAGCGAGGAGCTGCGGCGCACCTTCGATGCGGAGGTGAAGCAGCTCAACGACGCGGTGGACAAGGCGGTCAGCAACCGGGAGAAGCTGGATTCGGACGTCCGCATCAGCACCCCCGGCGGCACCGTGCGCCGCTTCCGCGTCCTGGACGAGCGCACCCGCGACGGCCTGGTGGAGGTGGATCTCTGCATGGAGCTCCAGGAGTTCGAACCCGGCGCGCCGCGCCAGGGTTCCCTCCCCACGCTGGCCATCCTGCCCTTCGATCCGGCGCTGCCGCGCTACAACTTCGCCACCCCGCCGGCCATCAGGGATGGCGAGTGCGGCAGCGTGGAGCGCGTGGGCGCGGATCTCGTGAAGCGCTTCCAGCAGGATGCGGTGACGGCCCTCCTGGCCACGCGCCGCTTCCGGATCCTGGACCGGGAGAACGTGGGCAAGGTGCTTGCGGAGCAGTCGCTGGTGCGCGGGAACAGCACGGATCCCGCGGAGCTGGCCCGCCTGGGTCGGCTCATGGGCGCGGACTGGCTCCTCGTGGGCACGCTGGAGCTCATCGGCACGGACTGCCGGCGCCTGGAGGTCCGGGCCAGCGGCTACGTGACGCACGACTACAGCGGCGGGATGGCCTTCACCTGGCGCCTGGTGAACGCCCAGACCAGCGAGCTCCGCGGCACGTCGCGCCTGAGCCGCTCCTTCGACAGCCGGCAGTCGCCGGAGCTGAAGGGCGTCCTCTCGAACCCCGACGGCGCGATCGGCTTCTTCTACCAGCAGGCGGCGCCGGCCCTGGTGGGCGCGGTCCTGGACGTGGTGGATCCGGTGAAGGTGGCGGCGGTGCAGAACGGGGAGGTCATCCTCAACCAGGGCCGCGGCCGTCCGATGTCCCCGGGCATGCGGCTCCGCGTGATGGGCGTCGGCGAGGCCATCACGGATCCGGACAGCGGCGCCGTGCTGAGCCGCTCCACGAGCGAGGTGGCGATCATCGAAGTGGTGACCGTGGAGGAGCGCATCAGCCGGGCCCGCGTCCTCGGCGGGGACGCGGCCAAGGTGGTGCGCGGGGCCGCGTGCGAGCTGGTGGAGGTGCCGCCGCCCGGCGGCGGGGGCGGCGGCGCACCTGGCGCGGGAGGGCCCGGCCGGTGAGGCCGGCGCGGTTCGCGCTCCCCGCGGCCCAGGCGCTGCTGGCGTCGGCGCTCGCGTGGGGCCATCCGGCGGGGCCGCCCGCGCCCGGCCAGGGGGCGCCGCCCGGGGCGGCGGAGGGGGCATCGCCGCCGGCGCCGGAGGAACTGGCCCGCGTGGTCGGCGAGTACCTGGCCTCCAAGGGCTGGCAGGAGGGTGAGAATCCCACGCTCGATCCGGCGCGGCGCGTGGTGGTGGCCGTGGGAACCGGCGTCATCGACGCCCCCGCGAAGGATCCCGGGTGGGCCGCGGCCCGCATCGCGGCGGCGCGGCAGGCCATGCTCGATGCGGAGCGGCGGCTGGCGAAGCACCTCGGACAGGCCATCGCGCGGGCGGCCGTCCTGCGGGCGGTCAACAAGGCGCCGGGCGACGACCTCTCGACGGCCGCGGCGGCCCTGCTCGACGCACCGCTCGGCCGCATCCTCCGCGAGCAGGGGGTGGACCCCGCGAGCGCGGATCCCGCGACGCTGCAGCGCACGGTGGAGGACGCGGTCGCGAAGCGGGCGTTCGTGGACCAGGTGGAGGCGGTGGCGAACGCCCATGCGAGCGGCCTCTGCGCCTTCAAGACCTTCGAGGGGCTGCAGCCGGACGGTCGGGGCGAGATCCGCGTGGTGGTGGTCTGGTCGGACTTCATGCGCCGCATGGCGGAGGCGATGCGCGGCGCCGGGCAGCCGCCGTCGGAGCAGCCGAGGTCCCGCCTCCAGGAGCAGGTGCCGGGCGATGCGCAGCTGGTGGCCACATTCGGCGTCCAGCCGCGCGTGGACGAACGCGGCGCGGTGTGGCTCCTGGCCTTCGGTCAGGCGCCGGCGCCCGCCGGCGGGAGCGACAAGAGCGCCTTCGACGCCGCGGAACTGGCGGCCGACGGCGAGCTGCGCTCCTTCGCGGGGGAACTGGTGAGCGTGGTGGAGCGGGGCGGGGCCGCGGGCGTGGCCACGCGGGCGGCCTCCGGCGAGCGGTCGTTCTCGGATCGCTCCTCGTTCGAGCAGCTGGTGACCACGCGGGCGGCGGCGCTCACGCTGAAGGGCGTCTCCACGCTCGCGCAGCGGCGCATCCAGCACCCCATCACCGGCGTCCCCATCTGCGTGGTGGTCCGGATGTGGAGCCCGTCCGCGGCCAAGCTCGCCGCCATGGCGGGCGGCGGCGCCGGCGGTGCGGCCGGCGCCCCGGGCGGCGCTGCCGGCAACGGCGCCACCGGCGACGATGACGCGACCGGCACGCGTCGCTAGTGGCGGGCCGCGTCACCCGGGGTGACGGCGCCCTGTCCGGCGGTCAGGTGCTCCACCGCTGCCGCTGCGACGGTGACGTAGGTGTACGCGGGACCGCCGCCCATCATCACCGCGACGCCCGCGGCCTCCATCACCTCCGCGGCGGAGGCGCCCAGCTTCATGGCCTTCTCCACGTGGGAGTAGATGCACGCGTCGCAGCGGGAGGCGACGCCGATCCCCACCGCGATGAGCTCCTTCTGCCGGGCGGTGAGGGCACCGTCCTTCATGAGCTCCTTGAAGAAGGGTCCGAACGCCTTGCCGATGTCCGCGCCGCCGGGGACGCTCCGGGCCCGTCGCATGGTGTCCGGCCAGGTGGCGTAGAAGGTGGCTGCATCGTGGTTCATGGGTGGGCTCCAGTGCGGGTGCGGGTCCGGGTGCGGGTGGTTCGCGGGTGGGGGAGTGCGCTCAGCGTTCGCAGGCGGCGCCGCGGCTGCGGTTCCACGGCATGCGGGCGATCACCATGGCGAGCGGACACGCGCCCGTGAGGCCGGCCACGGTGAGGCCGGCGCCCATCATGGCGCTCAGCAGGTAGCCCGCGGGGTGGACGAACCACCCGAGCGCGAGCCCCGTGAGCACCATGGAGCCGATCACGAGCTGCGTCTGCTGCATCACGCCCAGGCGCGGAGCGGCCGCGTCCACCTGCACCGGGAGGTGGGCCGCCTTCCAGCGTTCGATCCCGCCCTTCATGGAGTGGACCGCGATGCCGCGGGAGGCGAGAAGCGCCGCCCGTGCGGCCGCATCCGCGGAGCGGGCGCCGGCGCGGCAGTGGAAGACCACGCGGCGGGCGTCACCCAGCTCCAGGCGCTGGGGATCGAACGTCCCCAGCGGGACCAGGCGGGCGCCTGCGATGCGTTCGCGGGCATGCTCATCGGGCTGGCGGACGTCCACCAGGACGCATTCGCCCCGCTCCAGCCATCCGGCGACCGTCACGGGATCCACCTCCGGATCCTGCGCGGTGCGGGCGGCGGCGGCGGTGGTGGTGGTGGCGGTACCCATGGTGGACTCCGGTGAGGGTGGCGTGACAGGGGATTGGAGGCCCGCGGCGCGGCGCAGGTTCCCTGCATGCGCAGAAATCCGGCGCGGCGAGAATCACCGCTTCGATGTCCGGGGATGCCCGGAGGTGTCCGGAGATGTCGGTGGAGGTCCGTGGACGTCCGGCGCCCGCCGCCGCTCAGCGGACCACGGCGGTGGGGCGGGCCGGCGCGGCCACGCCTGCCGCGGGACGGTCCAGCACCGCGCGAACCGTGGCGGCGATGCCCGGTGCGTCCAGACCGGCTTCCGCCAGCTGCTCGCGCCGCTCTCCCTGGTAGATCCAGCTGTCCGGAAGTCCCAGGCGGGTGACCAGCCGGGCGTCCAGGCCGTGTTCGTTGCACGCCTCCAGGACGCAGGAGCCGAAGCCGCCGCGCACCGAGTGATCCTCGACCGTGAGCACCGGGATGCCGCGACCCAGGAGGGATCGCAGAAGCGGCACGTCCACGGGCTTGGCGAAGCGGGCGTCCCAGACGCTCACCTTGTATTCGCCCTGGAGCTGGCGAACGGCCTCGATCGCCTCCACCGCCATCACGCCGTAGCCGAGGATGGCCAGGTCCGGCGAGTCGTGCTCGACCAGCGGCCGGGCCCGTCCCAGTTCGAACGGCGGGCAGGGCTGCCCCTCGAAGAGCGGGCTCACGGAGTCCCGGGGGTAGCGCACCGCGGAGAGGCCCGCGTCGTAGCCGGCCATGAACGCGAGCGCCGCCTTCAGGCTGGGCTCGTCCATGGCGGCCAGGAGGCACGCCTTGGGGAGCGTGGCCAGGAGCGACACGTCGCAGAAGCCGTGGTGCACGGCGCCGTCGCCGCCCACCAGGCCCGCGCGGTCCAGGCAGAGCCGCACCGCCAGGCCCTGGAGCGACACCTCCTGGAAGCACTGGTCGAAGGCCCGCTGCAGGAAGGTGCTGTAGACGGCAAAGAAGGGCTTCCAGCCCGTCTTGGCCAGGCCCGCCATCATGTCCAGGGCGTGGCTCTCGCAGATGCCCGTGTCCCAGGTGCGATCCGGGAAGCGGGACATCACCTTCGTGAGCCCGGTGCCGTCCGGCATGGCGGCGGTGCACGCCACCACCCTGGGGTCGTGCTGCATCAGCTCCGCCATCTGCTCCCCGAACGCGGCGGTGAAGGAGCGTCCGCCCTTCTTGAGTTCCACGCGGCAGCCTTCGTGCTCCATCTCGTCCTCGACGATCCGGAACGCGCTCGGGCTGTGCATGCCGCAGGGATCCCCCTCCGCGGGCTTGAAGCCCTTGCCCTTCACGGTCTTGACGTGGAGGACCATCGGGCGGTCGAAGTGGCGGGCCTCGTTGAGGGCGTCGATCAGGGTGGGGAGATCGTGGCCGTCCACCGGTCCCACGGTCACCAGGCCGAAGTGCTCGAACCAGGCGTCCTCGCTCATCATCGCCTTGCTCATCTCACCCATGCGGTGATAGAGGTCCGCGATCACGGAGCCGCCCGGCAGGCGGCTGGCGAGATCCTTGGCGGCCCGCTTGAACTCTCCGTAGCCGTGGCTGAGGCGCACGCGGTCGAAGTACGCGGCCACCGCGCCCTGCGGCTTGGCGATGCTCATGCCGTTGTCGTTGAGGACCACCAGGAACTGGCGGGCCAGCGTGCCGGCGTTGTTGAGACCCTCCATGGCGACGCCGTTGACGATGCTGGCATCCCCGATGAGGCTCACCACGCGCCGGCCCTCCGGCTGCTGCGGGCTCCACGCCTCGCCCGAGAGCATGTCGCCGCGGGCCATTCCCACGGCGGTGCTGATGGCGGTGCCGGCGTGTCCCACGGAGAAGAGGTCGAACCCGCTCTCGCGCGGCTCCGGGAAGCCGGCCATGCCGTCGCGCTGGCGGAGCCTGGAGAGGAGGTGCTGGCGACCGGTGAGGAGCTTGTGCGGATAGCACTGGTGCCCCACGTCGAACAGCAGGCGGTCGTGTCCGAAGTCGAAGACGTAGTGGAGGGCGATCGAGAGCTCCACGACCCCCAGGTTGGGGGCCAGGTGGCCGCCGCTCCTGCTGACCTGGTCGCAGATCGCCGCGCGGAGTTCCGCCGCCAGTTCCGGCAGGGCCTGGATGGGCAGCCTGCGGAGATCTGCGGGTGAACTCAGCGAGGGGAGAATCTTCATCAAACGTCCTTGCGCGGAGAGGCGGGCGAGGGCTCCAGCCCTGGGCCGGGATTCGCTCCCGAAGCCGGGCGGGATTCTAGCGGCGCCCCGCCATCGTCGCCGGGATGCCGGGGCCGACGGGCCCGGCCCGGTACGCAGCGTCAGCGGGTCCGGTTGGCCAAGTACTCGGCGATCTCCCGCAGGGCCGTGCCATCGGCGCCCAGGGGATCCAGCAGCGCATCGCTCTCCGTGCGGAGCTTCCGGACCTCCTCGCGGGCGGCCGGGATGCCATGGACGCCGGGCCAGGTGAGCTTCCCGGCCTCGCGGTCCTTGCCCACCGCCTTGCCGGCGTGCTCCGCGGTCTGCGTCTCGTCGATCAGGTCGTCCACGATCTGGAACATCAGCCCCATGCAGTCGCCCCAGCGGGAGAGGAGCGCAAGCGTAGGCTCCGGCGCGCCCACGGCGATGGCCCCCATGCGGCACGCGGCCCGGAGCAGGGCGCCGGTCTTCTGGCGATGGATCAGGCGGAGGCGGTCGGCGACCGGCAGGGAGGCTTCGAATCCCCCCAGCGTGTCCAGCACCTGCCCGTTGATCATGGCGGTGGTGGCCGCCGCCAGCTCCGCGACGAGGGCGCCGGAGTGGCGGGGCGTCCGGGCGGCGGTCTCGAACGCGACGGACATGAGCGCGTCCCCCGCCAGGATGGCCATCGCCTCCCCGAACTGCACGTGGAGCGTGGGGCGGCCGCGGCGCATGGCGTCGTTGTCCAGGGCGGGCAGGTCGTCGTGGACCAGGCTGAAGGCGTGGATGAACTCGAGCGCCGCCGCCGCGTCCAGGGCGTCCTGGCGGCGCCCGCCGGCGGCCTCCGCGGCCAGCAGCGTCAGCACCGGTCGCAGCCGCTTGCCGCCGCCCAGCACCGCGTAGCGGGCGGCCTCGCGGAGGTTCCCGCAGAGCGTGGACGCGTCCAGGGCGCGCTCCAGGTGCGAGTCGACCTCCGCCAGGAGGATTCGTTCCCGTTCCGCGAGAGTTGGGGCAGGAGCCACTGACACGGCCCGGATTGTACGGATCCCGCCGTATGATGCGGCCCGTGCAGGACGCGCTCGATCAATTCCTGGACTTCATGCGCAAGGGCGGCTTCGTCATGTGGCCGATCCTGGCGCTGAGCCTGGTGACCCTGGCCCTCACCTTCGAGCGCGGCTGGTTCTGGATCCGGCTCCACGGCCGGCGGGGCCGCGCCCGCTTCAACCGCCTGGTGGACGCGCTGCGGCGGGGACAGCGGGACCGGGTGCTGGCGATGGCCCAGGAATCCGGGGATCCCTTCACCACCGTGGGCGCCACGCTGGTGCAGATGGGGCCCACGGATGCGAACGCGGTGGCCGCCTCCGAGGAGCAGCGGCCGCGCCTGGACCGCTACCTGGGGACCTTCTCCACGGTGGTGACGGCGGCGCCGCTCTTCGGGATCCTCGGGACCGTCTCGGGCATCATCAAGAGCTTTGCGCTCCTGGGCGGCCGCAGCATGCCGGACCCGGCGAGCGTGAGCCACGGCATCGCGGAGGCGCTGGTGGCGACCGCGAGCGGCCTCTCGCTGGCGCTCGTCGCCGTCTTCCCGTACATGATCTTCCGGGCCCAGGCCGATCGTGCGGTGGGCCGGCTTGAAGTCGTCATCGCGGCGGCCCAGTCCGGGTTGGCTGGGCCTTCGCCGCGCGGCGGCGCCTCCAGCAAGGAGCAGGGCGATGGTCGAACCCAGGATGGACGGGACGAACCGCGGGCCGTGGGCGCCGCGGGCCGCTGACGGTCGGGGCCGGCGGCCGCGCCGATGGTGGTGCTGCGCCGCCGCGGCGGGGGTCTGCGCGCTGCTGGCGGCGGCGGCGGCGGCGCCCCAGGACGCGGCGCCCGCAGCTCCGCCCGGCGGACCCGGCGGGGAGTCCACGCCAGTCCCCTCCACGCGGCCCACCAAGCCGCCGGCGGACCACCGGGACGCCACCGCGGCGGAACTCGCCAGGACGCCCCCGGCGTTCGTGCGCCGCACCACCGCGCCCGGTGGATCGCGGGTGGTGCTGGAGGTGGCCAGCCGCACCTTCCGCAAGGGGGCGGACGGTCCGACGGTGTCGCTCGTGGGCGTGGCCCACATCGGCGAGGCGGACTTCTATCGACGGATCCAGGAGTATCTCGACGGGCACGCGAAGGTCCTCTTCGAGTCCGTGATGCCGGCGGGCGCCGCCCGGCCCGCGGGCGCGACGCCGGAGGCGCGGATCGCGTCGACCAGGGCCTCCATGCTCTTCGTGCGCGACCTCATCGAGCGACACCGCAAGCGCCGCGGCGGCGAGCCGCCCGCGGATCTGGAGGCGATGGCGGCGGACGCCCACCTCACGGACAGCCGGCTGGAGGGCTCGGCCCGCGCCGCGTCGGTGGACGCGTGGGGACGGCCGCTGCGGTATCGGCCGGAGAAGCAGGGGTTCGAGCTGAAGAGCCTGGGGGCGGATGGCCAGCCCGGCGGCGACGGAGAGGACGCGGACCTCACGCTGCGGGAGCGGCGCGGCACGCGCGTCCCCGAGAGCGGCGACGGCATCCAGTCCCAGCTGGCGTCGCTGCTGTCGCTCTCGTTCCAGATCGACGCCATGGATTACCACCGGCCCGGCTGGGAGGTGGCGGACATGACGGCGGACCAGCTGTCGCGCGAGGCTGCGGAGCGGGGGCTGGACCTGGGGCCGCTCCAGGGTTCGCTGGCGGGCAGCGGCCTCTCCGGGCAGGCGGTGGCGGCGCTGGTGGCGCTCCTGCGGGTCAGCGATGCCCTCACCGGCGGCGCCCTGGCGGACGTGATCCGCATGGTGCTGATCGAGACCCTCAGCGAGGCCGGCGACGGCTCCATGCTGGAGACGCTGGCGCCCGGGTTCATGGATCTCATCCTGATGCGGCGGAACGACGTGGCCATGGAGTGCCTGGAGCGCACCCTCGCGTTGCCGGAGCCGCCGGCCACCATCGCGGTCTTCTACGGCGCCGCCCACATGCCGGACCTCCAGCGGCGGCTCCTCGCGAACGGCTGGACGCCCACCGGCGAGCGCTGGTTCCAGGCGATGTCGATCGACCTCTCCAAGACCGCGCTCGACCGCGAGCGCATGGAGGAGCTGCGGCGCCTGGTGCGACGCTCCCTGCGCGAGGCGGCCAAGGGGGCCCAGTGAGCGGGTGCGCGCCGATGCGCCTCCACGTGGAGGGGGACCGTTCGCCGCGCATGGTGGAACTGCGGGCGCCCGCGGAGATGCTGGTGGGGCGGGATCCCGCCGCGGGGCTGCGCCTGCCGCACGACGCGGTGAGCCGCCGCCACGCGCGGCTCGCCTGCAGCGGCGGCCAGTGGGTGGCGGAGGATCTCGGGAGCCGGCACGGGACGGTGCTGGACGGCGTGCTCCTGGCGCCGGGGAAGCCGGTGCCGTTCACGCACGGATCGACCATCGCCATCCGGCCCTTCGTCCTGCGCTGCGAAGTGCCCACCGCGGCGCCGCCCAGCTCCCGCCTCAGCGCCGCGGACGATCCCGGCAGCATCATCCGGACCGTGGCGGCGGAGGAGCTGAACCAGCTCAACGCCCGCCGGCTGACGCTCCTGATGCAGGCCGCGGAGCAGATCCACCAGGCGCGTGACGAACGCGGCGTGGCCGCCGCCGCGGCGGAGGCGCTCCTTGCGGGGACCGGCTTCGCCCGCGCCCTCGTGCTGCGCGGCTATGGGGACTACGAGACGCTGGAGACGCTCGCGGTCACGGTGAGCGCGGACCAGACGGCGGCGCCGAGCGCCCGTGTCTCCCGCACGCTGGTGCGGGCCGCGGCCGCGGGGCAGATCGTCTGCCTGGAGGATCAGGCGTCGCTCCAGGAGGCGCAGAGCATCGTGGGATCCGGCGTGGCCGCCGCCCTCTGCGCCCCCGTGGTGGTGCCGCCGGCGGTGGAGGCCTTCCTCTACCTGGATTCGCAGAAGCGCTCCGCCCGGCCCTCCGCGGACGCGGCCGCGTTCTGCGGGGCCGTGGCCAGGCTCTGCGGACTGGCGCTGGCCGGCATCCGCCGCTTCACCGCGGAGGAGCGGCAGCGGGAGCTGGAGCGGGAACTGGGCGCGGCGCGAAGGGCCCAGCGGCGCATCATGCCGACGGAGCGAGGTGACGACGCGGGCGTGCGCTGGCGGCTCTTCAGTCAGCCGGGGCACATGGTGGCGGGGGACATCGCCGGGATGCTGCGGCGACCATCGGGCCTGGTCCTCTTCGCGGGGGACGTGCGCGGCAAGGGCGTGGACGCGGCCATCGTGATGGCCAGCGTGGCGTCGCACCTGGCCGCGTGCCTGCGCGAAGGGATGCCGCTCGGGGACGCGGTGGCCCGCACCAACGAGTACGTCCACATGCACCGTCGCGACGAGAGCGACTTCGCGTCGCTCCTGGTGGTGGAGGTGGATTCCGCCAACCGGCGCCTGCGCACCGTCGACGCCGGACACGGACTGGCGGCGGTGGTGCGAGCCGGTCGCGCGGAGATGCTCACCTCCGAGGGCGGCTCGGTGCTGGGGATCGTCCCGGGGATGGAGTACCAGGAGTCGGAGCTCCCGTTCGGGCCGGGGGACCGGGCCGTGGTCTTCACCGATGGCGTGGTGGAGCAGCAGGGGGGCTCGGCCGGCAAGATGCTCGGCCAGGAGCCGGTGCTGGAGGTCCTCGCCGGGAGCGGCGCATGCGACGAGGACGTCGAAGGCATGGTCACGCTGCTGCGGGACCACACCGGCGGGGATTCGTTCAGCGATGACGTGACGATCGTCAGCGTGGAGGCTCGCGCCCCGTAGCGGGCTGGATCGAAGGCGCCCAGCGGAGCCACGCCGCGTCGGCCTTCTCCGCCAGATCGAAGACGGCGCCCTGCGTCGCGGGTTCCCCCGGCGGATCCGGGGACGCGAACGCCACTCCACCCACGAGCACGCTCTCCAGGCTCTCGGCCTGGGCCGTGAGTCCCGTGATGCCCACGTCCAGCGAGAAGCCCGAGGCGTTCCAGAAGCGGCTCCCCTGGCGGACCAGGGCGCTGTGGGCCGGATCCACGCGCAGGACGATCTCCGCGTTGCGGGCGTCCGGGGCCAGTCGAAGGTCGATCACCTGGCCCACCGCCACGTCCCGGTAGAGCACGGGCGAGCCGCGGCGCAGCGAATAGAGCCGCGGGCTCCGCAGCGTCACCAGCAGTCCCGGTGCGTCCACGACCGGCGGGCGCGGCAGGGCGGTGAACTGCCGCGGCGCCGTGCCGGTGGTGCCCGGCTCCACGGCGAGGAAGGGGCCGCTGGCCAGCGTGCCCAGGCCGCGGATCCCCTGGAGCGAGATCTCCGGTCGCTCCACCCAGAACGCGGCGTCCGCGTGGAGGAGGCCGCGGGCCCAGGGCTCCAGTTCGACCGTCACCGTCGGCGTGAGTCCCTCCGGCGAGAGCGTCACCGCCGCCACGCGCCCCACCACCACGCCCCGGCACTTCACCGGGGAGCGGCCGGGCTCGAGCCCATCCGCGCTCGTGACCGCCACCTGCACCCGCGGGCCCTGCGAGAGCAGATCCCGCAGGACCAAGGCCGCCGCCACCGCGAGCGCCACCAGCGGCACCACCCAGACCGGGTTGAGGCCGCGCGAACGTCGCACCAGCGCCACCGGCGCTTCCGGCGGCGTCACGCGAGCGTCTCCCGGGGGCGCGCCCAGACGAGGCGCGGATCGAAGCTGGCGGATGCGAGCACGCTGCAGACCACCATGCCAGCGTAGGCGACGATGCCCGGCCCCGGTTCCACGGTGGCCAGGTCACCCAGCTTCACCACCGCCACCAGCACCGCAAGCAGGAAGACGTCGAGCATGGCCCAGGGGCCGATCGACTCGAGGACGCGGTGGAGGCGGGCGCGTTCGCGGGCCCCATCCGGACGGCCCGCCGCGGCGCAGAGCCAGAAGAGGCCGAGCAGCTTGGTGAGCGGCACCGCAAGGCTGGCCATGAAGACGAGCGCCGCCACGCCCCAGGAGCCGGTCCGCCACAACTCCGTCACGCCCTGCCAGGCGGTGGCCTCGCTGCGCACCCCGAAGCGCTGGATGGTGATGAGCGGCATCAGGTTGGCCGGAAGGAAGAGGATGAGCGCGGAGAGCGCGAGGGCCGCGGTCCGGTCCAGGCTGGCCTTCAGGTGCCGCTCCACCGCGGCGCCGCAGCGGGGACAGATCGCGGAGCGGCCCGGCGGCACCGGCGGCACCACCTGCACCAGGCCGCAGCGCGGACAGGCCTCGAACTGGCTCGCAGCAGGCGCCGTCACGCCCCCCATCGGGTCAGTTGGGCGTGTGGACCGGGTCGAAGCGCTGCGCGTTCTTCAGGTCCGTCCTGTTGGTCCAGAAGCGCATGTCGCTCAGTTCCGCGTACGAGGTGGTCTTGGCGCCGCCATCCACGGTGCACTCCACCACCTGTGCGTACCGACGCAGCGGCACGGCCTGCGCGGCGTAGACGGTGATGGCGCCGACGTCGCCCTGGGCCTGCATCACCGGGGCGGGCTCCGGCGCGAAGAGGCTGGTGGGCTGGCCGGGCACGCTGAGCGTCTGCTGGACGGCCTGGCCGATGCTCCACACCTGCTGGGTGCCCAGCCACGGCGGCACCACCCAAGCGGCGCCGATGGCCAACTCCTCCGTGCCCTTGAAGGTGCCGGGATCGGAGAGGGCGCTGCTGGCGAACGCCACCATGTCGCTGGGGCGGCTCACTGCGCCGATCGTCCTGGCCACCACCCGCACGCCGTTGCCGCCGGTCGGATCCTTGGCGTCCTCGAAGGCCATGGAGGGGGCGCCGCTCTGCGTGGTCCACCAGCCGCCGAGGTAGTAGGCGTTGTAGCCGAACGCAGGCGCGATGGCCGCGGCGGAGCCCGGGAGGGTGGAGGCGGTCGAGAGTTCCGCGGGCAGCGTGTAGCCGCGGATCGGTTCGGTGTAGAGCGTGGTGTTGATGTCCGGGTCCACGTCCGTCATGTACCCCAGGGTCACGTCCGTGCTGTAGGCATAGAAGGGGAGGAGCCGCCAGGTGTAGGTCTGGCAGAGCGCCGGATCCAGGTTCTGGCCGGACTGGTTCTTGTACTTCAGCTTCCAGGTGGCCTGGACCTGCGCGTCCATGAACCCGGGCATGCACGCGTCCTGGTTCTGGTTGGCGTAGAGGGTCCAGGCAACGAAGAGCTGCCGGACGTTGCTGAGCTGGGTCCCGTCGCGGGCGGTGCCCCGGGCCGCCCGGAGCCCGGTGAGCAGCAGACCCATGAGGATGGTGATGATGGCCAGGGTGACCAGCATCTCGACCAACGTGAAGCCGGGGCGCCCTTCGGCGGACCTCGTTCGCATGCGTACCTCCAGGATTGCCTGAGAATACGGCAGGAACCCCCCGGCTGCTGCACAAACCTTGCCGGCAGGCCCCGCTTCAGTCCGTGTACCCGCCCCAGCTGCCCAGGACCACACCCAGGTCCGCGCCGTCCACGTGGCCGTCGCCGGTCAGGTCGAAGTCCGGCGCCGCCTCTCCCCAGTGGCCCAGGATCTGGCCGAGGTCCGCGCCGTCCACCACGCCGTTGGCGTCGAAGTCCGCGGGATTCCGGGGCACCAGGAGGAAGGCCCGCCGCAGCCCGAGGTGCCGGCCCTCGCCCACGATCCGGCCTGCGGCGTTGACGCCCGTGGCCCGTGTGAGGGTCCACTGGGAGCCGCTCGCGATGACCGTGTTCAGGTCCACCAGGCTGCCGGCTGACCAGCGGAACGCACTGTCGCCGGAGGCGCCCACCACGACGCCGTCCTGGGAGATGGCCAGAGCGCTGCTGGCTCCGCCGCCAAGGAGTCCCAGATCCGTCTTCTGCACCACCTGGCCTCCCGCGTCCAGGGTCCACAGCGTGGCCCGCAGGGCGCCGGCGGCGGTCCTGGAGGTGCCCACCACCTGGTGGGAGTCGTTGATCGCCTCGGCCCACGCATCGCTGCCGCCCAGGGTCCCAAGATCCGTCAGGACGCCCTGTCGCCAGAGGAAGGCGTGCATGCCGGTGGCGTTCGCAAGCCGTGATGCACCGACGATCCATCCGTCCGCGGAGATGCCGGCGGCGCTGCTGGAGGCCCCGCCGAGCGTGCCGAGATCCGTCACCACGCCGGAATCCCAGCGGCCGGCGCGGGTGACACCGGGGGCGCCGGCGACGGGGATCTGGCCCACCGCGACGCCGGAGGCCGAGAGGGCCCGCGGCACGAACGTCCCCAGGGACGTGGCGCCGCCGGACGCGCTCCAGCGGACGCCGTGGGTGGCGAGCGCACCGAGCGCGTAGCTCATGCCGACCGCATCGCCTGCGGCGTTCACCGCAGTCGCCACGCTGTGCTCATCCCCGGCCAGGGGCGGCAGCCCGACCACCGTGCCGGCGGCTCGGCGGAAGCCGAAGAACTCGTGGTGCGGTCCGTTCGTGACGGAGGTGCCCACCACGAGGCCGTCGACGGAGATCCCGGCGGCGAAGGAGCCGGGGTCCGCGACCTCTCCCGGTCCTGCGAGCGTGCCCAGATCCACCACGACGTAGGCCGGCGGCGCCGCGACGGCGCCGAGGGCGGCTGCGAGAGACCCCGCGGCGGCGGCCACGCGCTGGGAGGAGCGGCGCGGCGCCGCGCCGCGGGGGAACGATGCGAATGGAGCGGGATGCATGGGAGGTTTCTCCGCGAACGGGTGCGGGCGGCGGCGTGGTGGCCGAGAGGATCGGACCGATCAGTCTTCCCGACGATGCGGGAAGGGGTCGCCGGGCGTGGAGGTGTGGCAGACCGTGCAGCTGTTGATCACGCCTGGATAGCCCTGGAGGGCGATCGCCTGCGCGTTGTCCACCTCCGTGGTGGTGGGGGTGATGGCGTGCGGGCTGCCGTGGCAGCTGGTGCAGTGCACGCCGCCGTGACCCACCGCCTCCTTGAAGAGGACGCCCGGCGGCTCGAACTCGAAGCCCGGGCGGTTGTGGCAGTCCGCGCAGCGGGGGAGATCCACCCACGGCTGCCGGGCCGGGTCCGCGACGGCCAGCATGCCGCCGTGGCAGTCGTTGCAGGAGACGTTGGCGCTGGTGTGCACGTCCCGCTGGCACTGGGTGCGCTCGCCGGGATGGCACGCGTAGCACTCGTTGGCCAGGCCCAGGTTGGCCACGCGCTCCGCGTGCGAACCATGCATCGCGTGGGACATGGTGGAGACGCCGGGGACGCCGGGAGCGCCCAGGGCGGGGTCCGCGTGGCAGGCCGCGCACAGGACGGGCTTCTGATCCACCAGGGTGGTGCCGTGGAGGGCATCATGCTTGGCGAGGATGTCGTGGGCCATGGAGACGCCGTTCCCGCCGTGGCAGGAGGTGCACGCCATCTCGCTGGACACCGGGACCACCGCATGGCTGACGAACGAGCCGGCGGGGCCGCTGACGCGAACCTCCGCCAGGGGATAGGGCTCCACCTTCCCGGAGTCGTCGATGGGGATCACCGGGACGCCGGTGGCCTCCCAGCGGCCGCCCCCGTTGATGGTCATGAGGCCGGACATGCCGTGGCCGGTGAGGCCCACGTCCGGTGGAAGCGTCACCCCGAAGATCGCGGGGGCGTAGGTCCAGAAGTTGCTCTTGTCCGAACTGTGCGTGTTCGAGGGGAGGCTGTACTTGACGGTCAGCCCCTCCTTCACCGGCTCGGGGGAGCCGCCGCGTTTCAGCACTTCCGTGCGCAGCGAGTTGAAGGGCGGCAGGATGCAGAGCTCGGAGAAGTCCGAGTTCACGCAGTGCATCCCAAGTTCGTTCACCGTGAAGGCCACGTACCCGGCGGGCGGCTGGGCTGCGGGGCGGGCCACGATGATGCCGGTGGCGAGGGCCGCGAGTGCCCCGGCGCCGAGAAGGTAGAGCGTTCGCATGCGGGTCTCCATGGCGCACCCCGACGCCGCCGGCAGGTGGCACCGTCCGGGAGCGCTGATACCCGATGCGACGAATTTTCCCGCCCCCACGGCGCCGGATCAGCGAGATCCGTTCCGCGATCCTCCGATCAGCGCCCGGAGACCGTGACCCGCTCCACCAGGCCGGCCCGGATCTTCTGCACGCCCGAGCCCAGCTCCCCGATCGGGTCCGGCGGCACGATCTCCACCACCTTCTGGCCCAGCTTCGCCTCGCCGCGGCGCACCTTGGCCTCGAAGGCCACGCACTCCTGGAGGAGCCGGTCGAGGATCTCCTCCTCCGGGACGTTCGCGACCTTCTGCCCCTGGACGTAGATGATCCCGCGGCGATCCCCGGCGAAGACCGCCACATCCGCGCCCTCCGCCTCGCCGGGACCGTTCACCACGCAGCCCATGACCGCCACCTTGATGGGCAGGGTGACGCTCGTCTCCAGCTTCCGCTCCACCTCCTTCACCAGCGTGAAGAGGTCCACCTGGATGCGGCCGCAGGTGGGGCAGGCGATGAGATCCACGCCGCGCCGCTCGCGCTTGCCCAGGCAGTAGAGCATCTCCAGCGCGTCCTTCACCTCGTCGGCGTGGTCGCTGGCGTAGCTGATGCGGACGGTGTCGCCGATGCCGTTGGCGACCAGGGTCCCCAGGGCCACCACGGAGCGGATGGCGCCGCTGGTCCGCGGACCCGCGTGGGTCACGCCGAGGTGGAGTGGATAGTCGAAGCGCCTGGAGATCTCCGTGTACGCGTCGATCACGAGCGCGGCGTCCATGGACTTGGCGCTGATCACCACGTCGTGGAAGTTCCTGGCGTCGAAGATCTCCAGGTACTCCTCCAGCTTGGCCACCATGAGGGCCAGCAGGTGTCCGGAGCGGTGCCCCTCGAAGTACATCCCCAGCTCCTCGGCGCGGCGCTGCTTGTCGCGGCGCTCGATGATGGAGCCCTCGTTCACGCCGATGCGGATCGGGAGCCCGCGCTCCTTGCAGGCGTCGATGACCTTGTTGACCTGCTCCCGGTCGGAGATGTTGCCGGGGTTGAGGCGGATCTTGTGGACCCCGGCCTCGATGGCCTCCAGGGCCCGCTGGTAGTGGAAATGGACGTCGGCGACGATGGGGACCCGGACCTGCCGGATGATCTCCCGGAGGGCCTCCGTGTCCTTCCGCTCCGGGACCGCCACGCGAACCATGTCGGCGCCCGCCGCGCGGTACCGCTCGATCTCCGCCACGCAGGCGTCCACGTCGTGCGTGTAGCCCGCCGTCATGGTCTGCACGCTGATCGGGGCGTCGCCACCGATCCGCACGCGCCCCACGCGGTCATCCCCCACGCTCACCTGACGGGTCCGTCGTCGCTCGTTCATCCCGTGAGTGTAGCCGGGTGGCCGCTATCATCCGCCCCCACAGGAGGCGCCCCTTGAACGACGCATCAGTCCCAGCGCCTGCGCCGCTCGCCGGCCGCAAGGTGCTCCTCTCCGTGATGATGTTCCTCCAATACGCGATCTGGGGGGTGTGGCTGCCGCAGATGGCCACCTACCTGGGGGCGGCGCCACCGGTGGGACTGGGGTTCGACGGCGTCCGGATCGGGGCGATCCTGGGGATCGCGGGCGCATGCGGAGCCATCCTGGCGCCCTTCCTGGCAGGGCAGGTGGCGGACCGCTTCGTGAACGCGGAGAAGTGGCTGGGCATCCTGCTCGTGGTGGGCGGATTGATCAACTTCTCGCTCTTCTACGCCCGCTCCTTCGATGCCTTCCTGGCCCTCTCCATCGCCTACTCCGTGGTGTACATGCCCACGCTGGCGCTCACCAACTCCATCTGCTTCGCCCAGCTTCCGGATGCGGAGCGGAGCTTCCCGCGGATCCGCGTCTGGGGCACCATCGGGTGGATCGTGGCGAGCGCCGCCTTCCCGCTCGCGTGGCTCCAGACGGACGTCCGGGTGATCGGCACCCCGTGGTTCTTCGTGGGCACGGACAAGCCCGACGCCACCAGTCTCATCGCCGACAGCCTCCGCGTCTCCGGGGCGGTGAGCGTCCTCTACGGGCTCTTCGCCCTCACGCTGCTTCCGGCCACGCCGCCGCGCCGCTCGCGGGTCCATCCGCTGGCGTTCGTGGAGGCGTTCGCGCTCCTGAGGCGTCCCAGCGTGGTGGTGGTGAGCGTGGCGGCCCTCGTGGTCTCCATGATCCACAACATCTACTTCCTGCGCACCGCGCCGTGGCTGGGCTCCGTGGGGTTCGAGCAGAGCAAGATCGGCGCCACGATGAGCGTGGGGCAGATGGTGGAGATCGGGACGCTGGCGCTCCTCGGCTTCTTCCTGGCCAGGCTCGGCTACAAGTGGGTCATCGCGATCGGCGCGGCCGCCTACTTCCTCCGCTTCGCGGCCTTTGCGCTCACCACCGCCGCCACGCCGGAGATGGCGTACGCCGGCATCGCCCTCCACGGCTTCTGCTACGCCTTCTTCTTCGCGGCGTGCTTCCTCTTCGTGGATCAGGTGGCGCCGAAGGATGCGCGGCACTCGGCCCAGACCGCGTTCGGCATCACCATCCTCGGTCTGGGTCCCATCCTGGCCGGCTTCTACAACGGCTGGCTGGACTCGGTGGGGGCCATGAACGTGCAGGGGACGGAGCAGGCGCCGGCGGGCGGCGTCACGGCGTGGTGGCAGGGGGTCCTCGCTTCCCTGCCACCGGAGTTCCGCGTGGTGCCGGCGGCGCCGGTCGCAGCTGCAAACGGGACGCTGGCGCCGGCGCCCACGTGGCCCGCGATCTGGTGGACCCAGGCGGCCATCGGACTGCTGGTCACCGTCTTCGTCCTGATGGCGTTCCCCGCCGCGGACAACCGGCCCGCCCGCGCCGACGCCGCGGATTGACGAGGGCGTCCCGCAGCGGGCGCCGCGCCACTCAGCCGGTCCAGGCGGAAAGCAGGAGCGCGAGGTCCGCGCCGTCCGTGGTGCCGTCCCCGTCCAGGTCCCCTTCGGGGGTGCCCCAGAGGGAGAGGAGTGCGCCGAGGTCCGCGCCGTCCACGTCCCCATCACTGTCCCGGTCGGGGAGCGCGGCAGCCGCGCCGACCGCGGCCGCCGCGTCGAGGCGGCCGGCACCGAGCATGCCACCCATGCCGGGGTTCGCGCCATCGATCGCCTGGGCCGTGGACTGGAGGCGCGCCTTCACCTCCGACGGCGTCAGAGCAGGCTCCTGGGCCCGCACGAGCGCCGCGGCGCCCGAGACGAGCGCCGCCGAGAAGCTGGTGCCGTTCCCGAACGCGAAGGCGTCGCCCGGCACGCACGCCACCAGGTCCACCGCGGGAGCGCAGAGGTCCACGAACGGCCCCGCGTTGCTCCACGGCGCCAGCTGGTCCGCCGCGTCGGTGCCCGCCACGGCGATGACGGACTGGAGCTTCGCGGGGTACGGACCCTCGCCGACGTGGGCGCCGTTGCCGGCGGAGACCACCACCACGATGCCCTTCTGCTTGGCCTTGGCGAGCTGGTTGTCGATCGCCGTGGCGTTCTCCGCGGCCGTGAAGCTCAGGTTGATGACGTCCACTTCCGCGGCGATCGCGGCCGCAAGGGCCTGCGCCACGGAGAAGGTCGTGGCGTGGCCGTCGCTGTCCACGGCGCGGAGCGGAAGGATGGCCGCGCCCGGCGCCACCCGGTGGATCAGCCCGGCCACGAAGGTGCCGTGTCCGACCATCTCGTCCGTCGCGCCGTCTCCATCGTTGTCGATGCCGTCGCCGGCGTCCGTCGTGATGCCGTCCAGCACGAACGCCTGCGCAGGAAGCACCGTGGCGCCGGCGAGCAGGGGGTGCATGGCGTCCACGCCGGTGTCGACCACCGCCACCACCACGCCGGTGCCGTCGACGATCGCGGCCGCCTCGTCCGCGCCGACGAGCGGCGGCGCGTACTGGTCCGCGAAGTCCCCGGGCAGCGCCGCGAAGAAGAAGCTCTGGCTCTGCCCCTCGGCGGACTCCTTCGTCTCGTTGAGTTCCGCGTCCTCGACACCCGGCAGGAGCGCGAGCGCATCCACGAGCGCCTGCTCGCAGATGGGCTCCGGCGCGGAGAGGAGCCAGAGCTTCTCCTGCGGCAGGCCCGTCAGCACCCGCACGCCGGGAAAGGAGACCTGCATCGCCGCCACCACCTCGTCGATGGACGCGGAGCCGCTCAGCTCCACCACCACCTGGTCCGCCACCGCGTGCCCGGGGAGGCAGGGGTTGCCGCCGCCATCGGCGGCAGCGGCGCCCACCGCCAGGAGGGGCGCGAGCGCGGACCGGGCGAGTCGGGTTCGAACGGTGGCCGCACGGGCGGAGGCGTCTCTCATGGCGATGTTCATGGCGGGGTACGGGCGTCAGGGGCGCCCACGATGGTGAACGCCGCCCACTCGGCGACGGAAGCGCCCTGATCCCGCAACGACACCATAGCCCGGCGCAGCGCCGATGCCGGGCCGATCGCCGAACTTGCGTCGCCGTCCGCCGGGCGCGCGAGCGCGAGGTGGAGCGTTCGCATGGTTGCGTGCGCGGCGCGGTCCGGCACCGGCCAGATGGAAACCACCACGGCATCCGCGCCGCTGGCAAGGAAGGCTTGCACCAGTCCGGCCGGATCCTCTGCGGCATCCACGGTGGCGCGGCCCGTTTCGCAGGCGGAGAGGATCACCACCGTGCCGGGGAGCTTCAACGACCGGATGTCCGCGATACCCAGCCAGCCGTCCGCCAGGCGGAGCCCGGCGCCGCCGGCGTCGCCGGCCACGAAGCGGCCGTGGCACGCGACGTGGAGGAGCGACGCGCCGGCGGCGCAGCGCAGGACTTCGTCCCTGGTGGCGGCGCGGCCGAGGAGGAGCGTCGCGCCCTGATGGATGGACGCCACCTCGCGGGCCTCCGCCTCGATCGCCGGGGCCGCGTCGTCGGCGACGCCCACCACGAGCGGCGGCGCGGCGACAGGCGGCGCGGCTCGGCGCGCCCGTCGTTCGAGCAGCCGGTGGAGGACACTGGCGCTCGGCGTGGCGGTGACGCTCCATTGGGCGCCGAACGGCTGGCCGCGGAGGGGGAGCGCCGCGGCCGGCACGCCATGGAGGGCACCGAAGCCCGCGATGCACACCGCCGTGCTGCCGGTGATGACCGCCGTGAAGGGCGCCAGGAGGAGTTCCGAAAGCGACTCCCCGCTGCGCTCCAGGGCCGCCCGTATGGAGACGGCCCGCGCCGGGGTGCGTCCTGCGGGGGCGAGGAGCCGCAGCACGTCGAAGCGCCATCGATCCGCAAGCGACTCCACCTCCGCGCGGGACGCGAGATCCAGCGCCTCCAGGCGTCCGTCGTGGAGTCCGAACCCCAGCACCCGGTCGCCCGCGGCCGCGAAGACCAGGAGCGCCTGGCCGGCCGGCAGCACCCGAAGGATCGTCTCCGCGTCCACCGGTGCCGCTGCGGGCCCGGATCCGGCGGAGATCGCGGCATCGCGCGCCTCGGCCACCCGCAGCGACTCCTCCGTGGCCAGCACGTCGCGCCGCCACGCGTCGGAGCGGGCCGCCTCCGGCGACAGATGCAGCCGGCTGTAGAGCGCGTTGAGCCTGGCCCGGAGGCGGGCGGGCTCCGGCGGCGCGGCGGGGGCGTCGTCCGGGGGGAAGGTCCGGCCAGACGCGTCGACGACCACCGGCGCGTCCACGCTGGAAAGCAGCTCGCGGGCCCGCGCCGCCTCCATCACCGCGAATGCCTCCCGGGCCGTCTCCGGCGACGGCACCTCCAGCAGCATCGCCGCCAGTTCCCCGCGCGCGTCCGCGGTCTCCGCGGCGGAGGCCATTCGGAAGCGGGCGGCCTGGAGGGAGGCGCGGGCCGCGTCCATCGTCGCTACCGCCTGGCGCAGCGCCAGCAGCGCCGCGTTGCGCCGTCCGCAGGCGGCGTGCATCCGTCCCTGGGTCCGCAGGATGTCGGCCTGGAGCGGACGGATGAGGAGCGAGGACGCGAGCGACCATGCCTCCGCGAGCAGAGGCTCCGCGACGTCGGCCCGACCGGCGGAGATGGCGGCCTGGGCGGCGCCCGCGAGGGCCAGCGCCCGCTCCGCGGGGCGCTCCGCGGAGGCCTCCGCGGCCTGCCGGAAGCACGCCTCCGCGCCGCCGTGGTCGCCCTGGGCCGCGGCCACCTGGCCCGCGAGGATCTGGACCGCGGGTGCAGGGTCGAGCGTCTCGACCAGGGCCGCGGCCTCCGCGATGGCGCCGCTTCGGAGGAGGGCGCCGGCCAGTGAGCGGCGCGTTCGAGCCGCGTGCTCCCGCATCCCATGGTCCTCCAGGTCCCGGAGCGCGCCGCGGAGCTCGGAGATCGCCTCCCGCCGCAGGCCCGCCTGCAGGAGCGCCTCCGCGGCCTCCGCGCGGAGGCGCGCGGCGTCGCCCGGGGAACCCGCCTCCGCGTGGAGCCGCCGTGCGGCTTCGAACGCGGAGAGCGCTTCCCGCGTGCGACCCTGGCGCACCAGCAGGTCCGCGAGGTTCCCCAGCACCACCGCGTGCGCCGCCGGTGCCGCCGCGCCGCGCAGGGCCTGGAGGGAATCGCGGAAGGCGGCCTCCGCCTCCTCGAAGCGCTGCTCGTCCATGAGCGCCTCCGCCAGGTTGCTCCCCAGCTGGGCCCGTCCCACGGGATCCGGCGGCCATCCCTGGAGTGCGGCGCGGAAGCGGGTGGCGGCCTCGCCGGGCCTGCCGCGCATGCGGGCGATCACCGCGAGGTTCGCCTCCGCGCGGACCGCCAGGAGCGGCTCGCCGTGGGTGCGCAGCTCCTCAAGGGCCTTCTGCCCGCGGTCCGCGGCGTCGTCCAGGCGTCCCTGCCGCGCAAGCGCATGCATCGCCGCCAGGTCCAGCCGGGCCGCGAGGACCGGATCGCCGCCGGCGCGGGCATCCGCGGCCGCCGCGTCCGCCTCCCGCACCGCGCGCTCGAACGCATTGGTCCATGCGAGCGCCACGCACAGCGGAAGCGCCGCCCGCGCCCGCAGATGCCGGGGCGCCACCAGCTCCACCGCGGCCACGAGCGTCTCCGCACGGGCACAGACGCCCGCAGGCATGGCCGGCACCTGGGCCTGGAGGCGGTCCGCCGCATCGGCCACCACCGCCGCATCGCGCAGCAGGGGATGCGAACGCGCCAGCGCCTCCGCGGTGACCCCGGCGGCGAGCGCTTCGAGGATGGGTTCCACCATGGGTGCGGAGGCTACGAGCTTCGGAGCTCGAGCGATGCGAGCCGGAGGAGCTCCTCGCGCTGGTCCAGTTCCACCACGAGAGACACCCGCGGCGCCTGCACCACGAGCGCGAACGCGCCCTCCTCGTCCACGGTGGATTCGGCGAGCAGCGCGCCATCCGGCGCGGTCGCCACGACGGCGATCGCCGCGTCCAGCGGATCCGAAAGCCCGACCGTGCCGCGGAGACGCCTCGCCTCCGGCTGCCCGTCGACGGTTTCCACCGCCAGATCCAGCCACGCCACGGCCTCTTCGCCCTCCATGCGCTGCGCCGTGTAGCACGTGACCGGCGCCGCCGCGCCCCGCAGTCCCGCGAGCGCCATCCCCGGCTCCGGACCCTCCGGGCGCAGCAGCAGCGTTCGGGCGGCCGCGAGCAGCCGGGAGAGGCGTTCGAACGCCGTGCCGCGGGCTGCGAACGACTGCTCCACCACCCGCGTGAGGTGCGCGTGCGGCGCCGGCAGCGGACCCTGCGCGAGCGCCGCGAGAACGACGTCGATCGGCTCCTCCGCGCCCGGCGCGGCCGACGAAGCGGCGCCGCGACCGAGGCGCTCGAAGGCTGCGTCCACCCGAGCCAGGAATCCGGCGGACGGCCCGTCTTCCGAGGGCTGTTGGCGAGGCGCGTGGTGAGGAGGGAGGCCGCTCATGCGTTTCCTTGAGGTCCCCGCCGCGCTCCAGTTGATACAGGGTTTTCCCCGGCACGCATCCGCGACGGTCCGGGAGCCTCCGGATCCTCCCCCATGAGCCGCAGCAGCTTGGCCAAGCAGCGGGCGCGGGTGGGGCCGATGCTTCCCATGGGGATCGTCAATTCCCGAGAGATGGCCTCGTAGCTTGGGCGCCCCGGGCGCACCAGGGCCAGGAGGAGCGCCCGGCAGCGCTCTCCCAGCCGGTCCATCGCCCTCCACACCTGGTCGCTGCGCTCCAGACGCTCCAGCTCCCCGGCCTGCGCCGCCGCGGCTTCCAGGCCTGCGGGAAGAGGACGCTCGCGCCGATGCCTGCGGGCGCTCCGGAGGGAGACCCGCCTGGCCGTGGTGACGAACCACTTGGGCAGGGCCTCCGCTCGTTCGATGCGGCCCACGCTGCGGAGCAGGATGGAGAAGACCTCCTGGAAGACGTCGTCGGCGAGCTCCGGTGGAAGCCCGAGGCGTCGCGGCACGGCGTACACCAGGCGCTGGTAGCGCCGCACCAGCTCCCGCCACGCCTCCTCGTCACCCGCCGCGCAGCGGTCAAGGAGCCATGCGTCGTCCTGCGCGGGCGGCTCGCTGCGATCGGGTTCCGGCTCCGGCACCGCCGCAGCATAAGGGCCGCCGCCGCCGTCACCTGGGCATGCCGGTGGGTTCCACGTCCTTGGGCCAGGTGGTCCGGACCTTCCATGAGAGCGTCGCGGCCGACGGACCTCTCGCCTCCGCCGGCACCTGGAGATCCCAGCGGAGGATCCCCTGCGTGAACGGCCCGGCCACGTACTCGGGATTCGCCGAGAGCGGCGCGGAGAGCTCCTCCACCGCCACCTTGATGCGTTCGTCGCGACTCACGGGCCGCCGATCCAGCACCTCCACGCGAACCGCCCGTCCCGTGCCGTTGTCGATCGTGATCCGCTCCTCCCGGAGATCCTCGCGCGAGCCGGAGAAGAGGCCGCGGTCGCCGGCGGTGCGCTTCACCGTCTCGCGGGTGGCGCGGAGGGCGCGGTCGACGCCGAAAAAGAGATCGAACTGCCCCTGCGGCGCCACCGAGCCGAGTCTCGTGGGGCCCACGTAGTCCTCCCCCATGAAGACCTGTGCCGGTCCCGGCACCAGCTGGTACGGGCTGGCGTTGACCAGCGTCCCGCGCAGGTACACCGCATCCGTCAGGAGCGGCTGCGCCGCGTACACGAACGTCGCCTGCGGCTGGATCGACGCGACCCGGGTGCGGGTGCTGCGATCGCTGTCGGTGGGGACGGTCACGCGCCGCGGGAGATCGAAGTTGACGGCCGTGCCGGCGGAGGCCACCTCGGCATCGGCGGCGGCGCGGGCGAACGTGGAGCGGAACCTGGGCGACGAGGGTTCCGCCGCATCCGCGAGCCCCGAGCGGTCATCCCCGTCCCTCGCGGCCCGCCCCTCGCTCACGCTCGCCAGGCCCCCGGAGACCGGCGGCTGCGGGCGCAGGAGCTGCACGAACACCGGCTGCACCGCCGGTGGATTGGCCGCGATGGTGGGCTGCGCGGTGGAGAGCGACATGCGGACGTCGTTCCAGTCCTCGCCGCTCCGCTGCTGCACGGTGGCGTCGAAGTCGAGGGTGACGGAGGCGCGGTCGGCCGAGGTTCGCACCGCATACGCCGGCTGCCAGCCCGCGTCCGTCACCAGGTAGGTCAGGCTGAGCGGCACTTCGCCGGCACTCGGCATCGCCACGCGAAGGACCGCGGACCGCTCCACGCTGCCACCACCGCCGAGCGCCTTGCGCCGCGCCTCCAGGGCCGCGAGCTCCCGCTCCGCGACCTGCCGCTTCTGCGTGAGCTCCCGCTCCCGCGCGATGAGCGAGCGGCGCTCCGACGCCACGAAGGCGAGTTGCTTCTCGAGCGACGCGAGATCCAGCGCCGTCGCCTGGGCCTTCTCGCCGACGGAGGGCGCCGCGGCAGGCACGGTCACCGCGTCCAGCAGCTTGATGGAGGCGGCCAGCTGGGCCAGGTCCTGCCCCTGGTACTCCACCGCGCGGCGGATCGAGAGGATGGCCGCATCCAGCTCCTTCGCCTTGGGCGAGCCGGCGGGATCCGGCTGCGGCGTCTCCACGAACTCGATGTCCACGAGCCGGGCGCCGCCGCCCGCGCGGGCCTGCAGCGTCCCGCCCATCACCGTGTGGGGGAGGTTCGCGAAGCGGAGTTCATGCAGTCCCTGCTCCAGCTGGAGCGTGCACTCGCGGGTCACCGCGGCGCGGCCCGCGTAGAGC
This sequence comes from Phycisphaerales bacterium, assembly GCA_046350535.1. Classification (GTDB taxonomy): domain Bacteria; phylum Planctomycetota; class Phycisphaerae; order Phycisphaerales; family SM1A02; genus VGXK01. Next base: position 1,707,538 of record JAXMAG010000001.1, on the reverse strand, counting down.
GTCACCGCCGCCGGGCGGGCATCCACGGTGCGGCGCATCGGCTCCGCGGCGACGGGCGGCGTCTGCCCCAGGGCGGCGCCGGCGGGCAGCAGGAGGAGCGGGAGGAGGAGGCGAAGGCGCCGGCGGCGCGGTTCGCAGGCGGAGCGGTCTGGGGACGCGGGCATGCGGACCTCCATGGCCGGTGAGCGCGCCATGTTCCTCCGAAAGTCGCGGGGTGTCGAGTGGCGGCCCGGGCCGCCCGGCGGGGATCGGTCAGGCCACGGCCCCCGGAAGCGCGTCGCGCTGGGCCTCCGGGTGGATCTCGAGCTTCACCTCCATCCCGGGGAGCATGAGGGCCTCCAGCGGGGTGCCGTCCGCGACGGGAGTGCCGTCGAGGCGGGTGATCTCGAACGGCGTATGCGCCGCCATGCGGGCCTTGAGGAGCTTCTCCAGCTCCTTCCGCCGGCCCTCGTCGAGCTTGCTCCAGGTCTCGCGTCCGCGGCACTTGGGGAAGCGCGAGCAGCCCAGCCACGGGCCCCGCTTTCCCTCCCGGAGGTTGAGCGGCGACTGGCACTTGGGGCAGGGGAGGTCCGTCACCACCGGCGGCGGCGCGGGGAACTTGAGATTCCCCTTCTTGTCCAGGTTCAGGACGAACTTGGTCTTGGCGTCCTCGCTGGTCAGGAAGCGCCCGAAGCGCCCCGTGCGGACGATCATCGGACTCCCGTCGACGGGGCAGCGCAGGTCGATCCGCTGGGCCATCTGCGGGCGGCCTTCCCGATCGATGGGGGAGGCGAAGTCGCACTCCGGCCATGCGGTGCAGCTGAGGAAGCGGCCGTTGCGGCCGAAGCGGTACGCGGTGCGGGAGCCGCACTTGGGGCAGGCGAACGGCGCCGGCACGAGCTCCGCCTTGGCATGGGTCATCCGCTCCTCGGCGTGATCCAGCGCCTGTCGGAACGGCCCGTAGAAGGTCCGGAGCATCTCCTTCCAGTCGAGGTGCTCCTCCTCGATGAGGTCCAGCTTCTTCTCCAGCTCCCGCGTGTAGCCGACGTCCATCAGGTCGGAGAAGCCCTCCAGGAGCTTGTCGCAGACCACCATGCCGCGATCCGTGGCGTGGAAGCGGCGGTCCAGCTGCTCCACGTACTTCTGCCGCTCGATGGTGTTGATGATGGAGGCGTAGGTGGACGGCCTGCCGATGCCCTCCTCCTCCAGCTTCTTCACCAGGCTGGCCTCCGTGTAGCGCGGCGGCGGCGAGGTGAACTTCTGCTCCGGCTCGATGCAGAAGGGGCCGAGGGCGGCGCCCTCCGCGAGTTCCGCGGGCAGGATCGGATCGTCGGCGCTCTCCGGCTCGCCGAAGAGCCGGTAGAAGCCGTCGAACACCAGCTGCCGTCCGCCCGCGCGGAAGGTGGCGCCGGTGTCCTTGTCCGCCCGCCGCAGCAGGACGGAGGTGCTGTTCCACTCCGCGTTCACCATCTGGCAGGCCACGAAGCGCCGCCAGATCAGGTCGTAGAGCTTCCACAGCTCCTCCGGCAGCTTGCCCTTCAGCGACGCGGGCGTGCGGGCGGCCTCGGTGGGCCGGATCGCCTCGTGGGCCTCCTGCGCGGACTTGTTGCTGGAGCCGAAGAAGTTGGGCTTCTCCGGGAGGTAGCGCTCGCCGCACGCCTTGGCCACGTGCTCGCGGGCCATCCGGATGGCTTCGCCCGAGAGGTGCGTGGAGTCCGTTCGCATGTAGGTGATGAGCGCCACCTGGCCCTCGCCGGGAACGTTCACGCCCTGGTAGAGCTGCTGCGCCAGCGCCATCGTGCGGTCCGTGTGGAACCCCAGGACGGAACTGGCGGCGATCTGCAGGGAGCTGGTGATGAACGGCGGGTAGGGACGGCTGCTGGTGCGGCGCGTCTCCAGGCTGGCCACGCGGTAGCGCACGCCCGGAGCCACCCGGCCGCGAACGCTCCTGACGGTGGCCGCGGGTCCCTTGCCCTGCGGGTCCGGGCGCGACTCCACGCGGATGTCCGCGAGGCCCGCGGCCTCGGCGGCGCGGCGCACCTCGCCGCTCTGGTCCTTCGGCTCCGTGGAGACGCAGCCCACCTCGAACTTGCGGCCGCCCACCTCCACCAGTTCGCACTCCACGGCCTTGCGCTCGGAGAGCCAGCGGAGCTTGGCGGCGCGGTTCGGGCCGCGTCCCCGGGCATCCGTCTCCGCGAGGAACGCGGGCCAGGCGCTCCCGATCGCGTCGAGCGCCGCCAGGTCCAGCGTCATCCACGCGTCGATCTCCCAGCGCTCGTCGGGGACGAAGGCGCGGATCTCGCGTTCGCGCTCCACGATGAGACGCAGTGCCACGCTCTGCACGCGGCCGGCGCTGGTGCCGCGGGCCACCTTCTTCCAGAGAAGCGGCGACACCTGGTAGCCCACGATGCGGTCCAGGATGCGCCGCGCCTGCTGGGCGTTCACCTTGTCCACGTCGATGGCCCGCGGATGCTCGAACGCCCTCCGGATCTCCTCCCGCGTGATGGCGTTGAAGACCACCCGCTTGGCCTGCTCCGGCGGAATCCCGACCAGCGTCGCCAGGTGCCACGCGATCGCCTCGCCCTCGCGGTCGAGATCGGTGGCGAACCAGACCTCGCTGGCCCCGCGGGCGGCCTTGCGCAGTTCGGTCGCGATCTTCTGCTTTTCCGGCAGGACCTCGTAGTGCGGCTCGAAGTCGCGCTCCAGGTCCACGCCCGGGACCGCCTGGCCGGAGCCCTTGACCGCCTTGCTCGGAAGATCCCGGATGTGGCCCACGGAGGCCTTCACCACGAACTCGCCCCCGAGGTACTTGTTGATGGTCTTGGCCTTGGCGGGGCTCTCGACGATCACCAGCTTCTTCCCGCCGGCCGGCGCCCCGCCCGCGGAGTCCTCAGCGCCGTCCGTGCCCTCCTCCGGCGGAGACGCGTCCTTCACGGCGGCACGTCCGCGCTTGGCGCCGGTGGCACCGCGGGTTCCCGCCTTGGTTGGTTGTTTCCTGGCCGCCATCGAGAGAGCCCCCGGGCTCCGGGGGGGCGGATCAAACGATCGACCGGACCGGAAGTCAAGATGAATGATGCTTCTGGCCAATAACTGCGGACACCGCCAAGTCCACCAGATCCGGGTGGTCGCCGGGGTACCAGAGCCCCCCGGGAATGCCGCGAAACCGCCTCAGCCAGGTGCGTTGCTGCTTGCCCAGGCGGCGGGAGCGGATCTTGGTCTGCTCCAGGGCGTCCTCCAGCGTGGCGACCCCGGCGAGATGCTCCGTGAGCTCGCGGTATCCCACCGCCTCCGCCGGCTGCGGCCGGAGGGGACCGCGGGCCAGGAGCCCTCGGACTTCCTCCACGAACCCCTGCTCCACCATCCGGCGCACCCGCGCGTTGATGCGGCGATTGAGCTCCGGCACGGGCCACTCCAGGCCCAGGAGGCGCGTGGCCGGCGGGAGCGGCGCGGGCAGGTCCTGCCACTGGCGCTGCTGGTCGGAGATGGGCCGCCCGGTCTGGGTGGCCACCTCCAGGGCGCGAACGGTGCGGCGGCGGTCGTTCGCATGGATTCGAGCCGCGGCCTCCGGGTCCCGCTCCGCGAGCTCCGCACGGAGCGACTCCATCGTCCGCCCGTCGAGGGCGGCGCGGAGCGCCGGGTCCGGCGCGGGCGCCTCGAAGAGGCCTTCAAGGAAGGCGCGGACGTAGAGGTTCGTGCCCCCCACGAGAATGGCCACCGCGCCGCGGGCGTGGATCTCCGCCTCCGCCCGCCGGGCCGCCGCCAGCCAGCGGGCCACCGTGTACTCCTCCAGGTGCGGATCGGCGACGTCAAGGAGGTGATGGGGCACGCCGCGCCGCTCCTCCATGGTGGGCTTGGCCGTCCCCACGTCCATGCCGCGCCAGATCTGCATGCTGTCCGCGGAGATCACCTCCGCCGCGCCCAGCCGCAGCGCCGTCCGCACCGCCAGATCCGTCTTGCCGGAGGCGGTGGGGCCCACCAGGATGAGGGTTCTCGCCGGGGTCATGCCGGGCCGTATATTCCCACCTTCGGAGGTTCCCGTGGCAAAGCAGACGATCGACAGGATCGACGTGTCCGGCAAGCGGGTGTTCGTCCGCGCGGACTTCAACGTCCCCATCGAGGATGGCGTGATCGGCGACGATCGTCGCATCCGGATGACCATCCCCACCATCCGCAGCGTGCTGCGCCGCGGCGGCTCGGTGGTGGCGGCGAGCCATCTTGGTCGGCCGGAGGGCAGGGGATTCGAAGCCGAATTCAGTCTCGCACCGGTCCGCGAGCGGCTGGCGACGCTCCTGGGTGCGGACGCGCCGGCCGGGGTGGCGATGGGCGGGAGGAGCTGCGTCGACGCGGAGAGCGCGGCCGCGGCGAAGGCGTTGAAGCCCGGCCATGTGCTGCTGCTTGAGAACCTGCGCTTCGAGAAGGGGGAGAAGAAGGGGGACGCGGCGCTCGCGGCCTCGCTCGCCTCCCTGGCGGACGTCTACTGCAACGATGCCTTCGGCGCCAGCCACCGCAACGACGCGAGCATGCTGGCCCTCCCGCTCGCGATGAAGCCGAAGCCCTGCGTGGCCGGGTTGCTGCTCGCGAAGGAGCTCAAGTACCTCTCGGAGACCCTGCAGAAGCCGGAGCATCCGTTCGTGGCGATCGTGGGCGGCGCGAAGGTGAGCGACAAGCTGCTCGCGCTGCGGAACCTCCTGGGACGCGTCGACGCCATCCTGGTGGGCGGCGCGATGGCCTACACGTTCCTCCTCTCCCGCGGTCACTCCGTCGGGAAGAGCCTGGTGCAGCGGGACATGGTGACGGAGGCCGGCGCCATCCTCTCGGAGGCCGCCAGCCGGGGGACCAGGATCCTGCTGCCGCTCGACCACGTCTGCGGCGCGGAGTTGAAGGAGGGGACGCCCACCCAGACCGTGGCGGGCGACATCCCCGATGGACTCATGGGCCTGGACGTGGGACCCGCCACGGAGGCCACCTTCTCCGCCGAGGTCGCCCGGGCGAGGATGGTGGTGTGGAACGGGCCGCTGGGGGCCTTCGAGACCACCCCGTTCCAGCACGGGACGTTCGCCCTCGCCGCGGCTGTGGCCCGGGCCACGCAGGCGGGGGGGTGCACCAGCATCGCCGGCGGCGGAGATACGGCCGCGGCGGTGGAGGCCGCCGGGGTGGCGGCCGCGTTCAGCCACATCTCGACAGGGGGCGGCGCGAGCCTCGAGATGCTGGAGGGCAAGCGCTTCGACAGCCTTGAACCACTTCTGGACGATGCAATGGCTGGGGCTGCCCGGGCGTAGAAGGCCCCGAGTCCCGGAACGATCCGGGTTCGCACCGGGCCATCCACGGCTTATAGTGGTGGGACACCTTCGAGGAGACACACGATGAAGCGCTCGCTCCGATCCTTCGCGGCCATGGCTGCCGGCCTCGCACTCGCCTTCGCCGGCACGGCGGCCGCCCAGCAGCGGCTCACCGTGGGCAAGAAGGCGCCTGCCATCAACGTGGACGCCGAAGGCTGGGTGCAGGGCAAGGCCCCTTCGCTCGATGGTGACGGCGTGGTGGTGGTGGAGTTCTGGGCCACCTGGTGCGGGCCGTGCAAGAAGTCCATCCCGCACCTCAACAAGCTCTACCAGGCCAACAAGCGCCACGGCCTCGAGATGGTGGGCATCTCCACGGAGCAGAACGCCAAGCTGGTGGGCAGCTTCGTGAAGCAGAAGGGCGACGGGATGACCTACAACGTGGCCGCGGACGTCTCCGGCGAGATGAACCGCAACTGGATGGAGGCGGCTGGCCAGCAGGGCATCCCCACCGCGTTCATCGTGGGTCGTGGCGGCAAGATCCTCTGGATCGGCCACCCGCTGGACGAGGAGTTCGACAACGTGGTGAAGCTGGCCCTGGTGGGCAAGTACGACCCGGTGCTGACCCCGAAGGCCAAGCCGGCCGTCGAGGCGGCCAAGCGGGCCGCGAAGCTCCGCAACTACCGCGAGGCCTACCAGCTCATGGACGATGTGGTGAAGCTCGACCCGACGCTCTTCTCGAGCGTGGCCGTGGAGCGCTACAAGATCACCCTGGAGCAGGAGAAGTCCGAGGCGGACGCCCGCAAGTACCTGCAGACCATGATGCCGCTCTGGGGCTCCGATGCCTACTCGCTGAACGAAGTGGTCACCGCGATCTGCAAGGATCCGGAGATCACGAAGCGGGACCTCGCCCTGGCCATGACCTACGCGGAGCAGATGCGGAAGGCGCTCTCCACGCAGCCCGCCGGCGCCCTCGCGGCCATCGCCATGGTGCACGCGTCCAAGGGCGACTACGACAAGGCCCTGGAGTCCCAGACCAACGCCTGGATGGCCGCTGCGCCGGATGACAAGGCGGACTACAAGCGCGTCCTGGACGAGTACCAGACCGCCAAGGGGCTGAAGGACCAGGCCCGCCTGGGCGGCTGAGGCCGGCCCGGCGCCCGCCTGCCAGTCTCGTGCGGACCCGTCCCCGCCTGTTCCACTCGCCACCGGCGCAGCCGCTGGTGGCGGCGAGCATCCTGTCCGCGGACTTCGCCCGGCTGGGCGAGGAGTGCCGCAGCGTGCTCGACGCGGGCGCGGACCTGATCCACGTGGACGTGATGGACGGGCATTTCGTGCCCAACCTCTCCATGGGGCCCGCCGTCTGCGGGAGCGTTCGCAGCGCTCTCCCCGACGCGTTCCTGGACGTCCACCTGATGGTGACGGACCCGGCGGCGTACCTGGAGCCCTTCGCCAAGGCCGGCGCGGACCACTGCACCTTCCACGCGGAAGTGGCGACGGACGCCGCGGCGCTCGCGGCCCGCTGCCACGCGCTGGGGATGTCCGCCGGGATCGCGGTCAACCCGGACACGCCGGTGGAGGCGGCGCTCCGCTGGGTGGACCACGTGGAGCTCATCCTGGTGATGAGCGTCCACCCGGGTTTCTCCGGCCAGTCGTTCATTCCCTCCGTGCGTGAGAAGGCCCGGGCCGTCCGCAGCGCGGTGGGTGCCCGCGTGCGGGTGGAGGTGGATGGCGGCGTCTCTCCCGCCACCGCGCCGGGGTGCGTGGAGGCCGGGATGGACGTGCTGGTCAGCGCCAGCGCCCTCTTCGGGGCGGCGGACCGGGCCGCCTGCGTGCGGGGACTGCGGGGGCCGCCGGTGGCGGCCTCCGGCGCCCGCGGGCCGGGCGGCTAGCATGGGCGCCATGGCGGTGCCGCGTGGCTGAGAAGACCTGGGACCAGGTGGAGTTTGCGCAGAAGAAGCAGGTGCCGGACGGCCTGTGGATGCAGTGCCCCGCCTGCACGGAGACCATCTTCCGCAAGAGCCTGGAGGCGAACCTCTGGGTCTGCCCGCGCTGCGACCACCACATGCGGCTCTCCGGGCGGCAGCGGGTGGAGACCCTGGTGGACCCGGGCAGCTTCGAGTCCACGAACGCGGACATGGCGCCGATGGACCCGCTGCAGTTCGTGGACCTGAAGAGCTACCGGGATCGCACGATCGAAGCCCAGCGCAAGACCGGCGAGAACGATGGCGTGCAGACCGGCACCGGGTTCATCAAGGGACGCAAGGTGGTCCTGGCGTGCATGGACTTCTCGTTCCTCGCCGGCAGCATGGGCTCCGTGGTGGGGGAGAAGATCTCGCGGGCCATCGAGGCCGCCACGGACGGAGACCTGCCGCTCGTGATCGTGAGCTGCTCCGGCGGCGCCCGCATGCAGGAGAGCGGCTTCTCGCTGATGCAGATGGCCAAGACGTCGGCGGCGCTGGGGCGCTTCGACGATGCGGGAGGCCTCTTCATCTCCGTGCTCGCGGATCCCACGACCGGCGGCGTGACCGCCAGCTTCGCCATGCTCGGCAACGTGATTCTCGCGGAGCCCCGGGCCCTCATCGGCTTCGCGGGCCCGCGCGTCATCGCCCAGACGATCCGCCAGGAGCTCCCGGAGGGCTTCCAGACCTCGGAGTTCCTGATGGAGCGGGGCTTCGTGGACCGGATCGTCCATCGCTCGCAGCTGCGCAGCGAGATCAGCCGCGTCATCGACTACGCGGGCAAGTGACTCCCGGATGCGGAACCGACTGGGGCCGGAACTCCTCGGCGTGGCGCTCCTCGCGGGGCTGCATGCGCTCGCCTTCGGACTGATGTTCCCGCCGCTGAAGGCGTGGTGGCTGGCGCCGCTGGCGATGGCGCCCCTGGTCGCGGCCGCCCGGCTGGTCGCCCGCGGCGCGTGCAGCCAGCGCGGCATGCGGCGGCTCGCGGCGGGGTGCGTGGTGTTCGCCGTCTGCACCACCGGCTGGCTGATCACCGGCGCCTGGATGCGAACCATCACGGACGCGGGCTGGCCCGCCCTCGCGGTGTACATGGGACTCTTTCCCACCGCGTTCACCTGGGCCGCGTGGCGCATGCAGCGAAGCCCTCGAACGGCCCGGATCCCGCTGGCGCTTGCCGCCGGCGTCCTCTGGGGCGGCCTGGAGGCGGCACGGGCCCTGATCCTCTTCGACGGCTATCCGTGGCATCTCCTGGCCCACCCGCTCATCGACGCGCCGTGGGTGCCGCAGGCCGCGGACCTGCTGGGAGTGGGCGTCCTCTCCGCGCTCTGCGCCGCCACCGGAGGCGCCCTCGTGGAGTTCCGCCGGCGCGGCGCCATGGCGGTGGTGGCCGCGCTGTGGATCGCGGCGGCGGTCTACGGCGCGTGGCGCCTGCAGGCGCCTCTCGCACCCGGCCCCACGCTCCTGCTCGTGCAGACGAATCTCCCCACCAGCAACAAGAACGCCTGGACGCCGCAGGCGCAGCTGCGCGACGTGCCGACGTTCGTCTCCCTCACCCGGCAGGGCGCGGCCCGCGCCGCCGCCGCGGGCGTGCGGCTGGACCTGGCGGTGTGGCCGGAGACGATGCTCCCCGGCTACGGATTGGAGCAAGAGACGATCCGGCTCCAGGTGGACGGCGGCTGGTTTCCGGGAGACGTCTTCTCCCGCCAGGTGACCCAGCTGCAGGAGTCGATCGGCGTCCCGCTCGTGGTGGGCAGCGCCTCCTTCCGCAACCTGCGGCCGCAGGGCGACCGCTGGGCGTGGGACGGCCACTTCAACTCCGCGTACCTGGTGGGCGGACCACCGCCGTGGCCCCGCTACGACAAGCTCTTCCTCACCCCCTTCGGGGAGACCATGCCCTACATCCGGGCGTGGCCGGCGCTGCAGCAGGCGCTCCTGGACATCGGCGCCAAGGGGATGACGTTCGACCTGCGCGCCGGCCAGAACGCGGTGCGATTCAACCTCCCGGGGCCGGAGGGGATGGCGTTCGCGGTCCCGATCTGCTTCGAGGACACCATGGCACCGGTCTGCCGGCGGCTGGCGATCCAGGACGGACGGAAGGTGGCGCCGCTGCTGGTGAACATCTCCAACGACGGCTGGTTCGGCGACCACGATGCGGGGCGGCGGACCCACGTCGACATCGCCCGCTGGCGGGCGATCGAATTGCGGGTTTCCCTGGCCCGAGCGGCGAACACCGGTCTCTCCGCAGTCGTGGATCCGATGGGCCGGGTCCGGTCCGAGCTGCCGCCCAAGGTGGCGGAGTGCCTCGTGGCGCCCACGTGGCTGGACCCTCGCGTCACCCTGTATGCCCGTGTGGGGGAGGTAGGATCCCACCTGCTGGTTCTGGGAGCACTCATCATGATCATCTCGACCTTCGTCCCATCGCGGATTCCGGCCTCGGGCGCGGCAGTCGCCCTTCGCGCCGGGCTCCTCGCGGCGCTCTGCCTCCCGGTGGCCTGCGCCCCGCGCCCCACCGCCGCCACCGCGTTGAGCACGCCGCCGCCGAAGACCTCCTCCACCAGCGGCGGCGGCACGCTCGCGGCCGGGAGCAAGGGCACCGCGGCGAACGGCGGCGCGGCCTCCAGCCGCGGCGCGCCGCTGCCGGGTTCGCGCACGGAGCCATGGAGCACCCGCGACCGGAGCATCACGCCGGAGGGCGCGCCGGCGCTCGCCGACGAGGCGCCGGCGCAGCCGGTGGCGCCCGGGCTCGCCGTCACCAACTCCGGAGACGCCCGCGGCAGCGCGGTGGAGCTCCTGAGGACCGCAGCCGGGAGTCCCGATGCCCTGCGGCGGGCCCATGCGATCGAACTGCTCGCCGCGGATCCGGAGCTCCTGGAGCCGGTGGCGAGGCGCGGCCTGGTGGATCCGAACCGCGGGGTCCGCTTCGTGGCGGCGATGGCCATCGGGAAGGCGAAGCTGGTGAACGCCGCCACCCTGGTCTCCCCGCTCCTCGACGATCCGAGCCTCTCCGTTCGCGCCGCCGCGATCTACGCCCTGGTCCGCTGCGGCCAGCCCGTCGACCAGTCGCCGCTGGCGGAGATGATCCGAAGCGACGACCTGGAGGTGCGCGGCAACGCCCTCCTGGTGATGGGCGAGCTGGGGAACCCGAGCGCCATCCAGCCGATCCTCTCGAGCATCGGGGTGGGCATGGGCCGGGCCAGCGACGCCCGCCGGCGGATCGCGGATCTCCAGGCGGCGGAGGCCATGGCGAAGCTGGGGGACGACCAGTCCCTGGAACCCATCCGGGCGGCGCTCTTCGCCCCCTCCGAGCAGGCCGAGGTGATCGCCCTGGGCTGCCAGATGGCTGGCCGGCTGCGGGATGAGCGGGCCGTGCCCTACCTCCAGGTCCTGGCGGGCGCGAACGGCTCCGATGCCCGCCCGCCGGAGGTCCGGCTGCTGGCGGTGGAGGCGCTGGGCGGGATGCAGCAGGTGGACCGGGCGCAGGCGGTCGCCTATGCGAAGCGCTTTATGCGGGACAAGAACCGCCAGCTTCGGGCCGGCGCCATCCGGGTCCTGGCGGCCTCCGGAGGCGACGCGGCGCTCCCGCTCCTGGAGCCGATGCTCTACGACAAGGACCCCCTGGTGCAGGTGGCGGCAGCCGGAGCCATCCTCTCCATCACCTCCTCCAGCCAGCTCTCCGCGGGGGCTCGTTGACAGGGAGCGCGCTCTGACGGTACAAACGCCACCTCGAGTCCCGGATCTCGGAACCGTGGACGCCCGTCCCTGCGGAAGGAAGACGTGGTTCGACCGACTGAGGTAGCCCTGTGCACATCCTGACGAAGATCTTCATCGTTCTGGTCGCGCTGCTCACCGTGGCGCTCGTTCCCCTGGTGATGGTGAACGCTGCCAACGAGCGCACCTTCAGAACCCGTTGGGAGCAGGAGCAGCTCCGCGCCAACGAAGCCATCCGCGATCGCGACGCGTCGAAGGCTCTCTTCGACGTGGAGAAGACGCAGTACACCCAGCAGATGGCTGACCTCAACGCGAAGTACCAGACGGTGCTCACGGAGAAGGCCGCTGCGGAGGCGGATGCCCGCAAGCTGGAGACGGAGGTCATCGCCCTCCGCGCCCGGCAGGACGAGTTCAACGCCAACACCAAGATCTTCGCGGAGACGGAGAAGGCCAAGACCGAACTGGTCAAGGTGCTCAACGAGGAGCTGGTCACGCTCCGCTCCCGACTCTCGCAGGTGGAGCAGGAGTACGTGAAGCTCGATGAGGAGCTCACCTCCACCCGGGCCCAGCTCGAAGTGGCGGATGCCGCCCGCCGAGCCCTGCAGGAGGACGTCCAGCGTCTGCAGGAGGAGAAGGACCAGGCGATGAACACCATCAGCCGCTACACCGCGTGGGTGGGGCAGCTGCCCTCCTCCGGCAGCCGCGCCGGCGCCGTCTCGGAGACGCTCAAGGTGCCTGCGGACCGCAACATGTCCGCCACCATCATCCAGGTCCGCCGCGGCACCGATTCGACGCTGGCGGAGATCAACGCCGGCAGTCGCGACGGCGTGCAGGCGGGTTGGGTGATGACCATCGCCGACGGCAGCAAGTACCTGGGCAACCTCCGCATCACCACCGTGGACGTGAACCGGGCCACGGGCGTGGTGGAACTCGAGGACCCCACGGCCCGCGGAGAGGTCCGCCCCGGCCAGCGTGCCGTCGCCCGCAAGGGTGAGTGAGCCTCCACCTCCTCCGCTCCGCGCCAAGGAACCCACCCCCCATGACGCAGCTCAACGCTCCCATGGCTCGCGGCGCCGGTCGCCCGGACGTCTACACCGCCCTCTTGGCGGTGGCCGCGCTCGTGATGGTGACGGCCGTGATCTTCATGGCCCTCAGGAACATCGAACAGACCCAGGTGAACGGCCGGGACGGCAGTCCTCTCAAGTACCTGGAGCGGTGATCGGCCTCTCCCCGGGCACCGGCCGATGAACACCGTGCCAGTACCCCGGACCGCACGGCCAGGCGCAAGGAGGCGTCCGCAGTGAAGCTCGACTCGCTGCTCGGATGGTTCAGCGTCGACATGGGGATCGACCTGGGCACCTGCAACACGCTGGTGTGCGTGCGCGGCGAGGGCATCGTCCTGAACGAGCCCTCGGTGGTGGCCGTGCGCAAGGGCACCAACAAGGTCATCAACAACGGGACCGCCGTGGGATGGGCGGCGAAGGAGATGCTCGGCAAGACGCCGGGCTCCATCAGCGCCATCCGCCCGCTCAAGGATGGCGTGATCAGCGACTTCGAGATCACCGAAGCCATGCTGAGCTACTTCATCCGCAAGGTGAATGGCCGGGGCCGCATCTTCGGCCCGCGGGTGGTCATCGCCGTGCCGAGCGGCATCACCGCGGTGGAGCAGCGGGCCGTGATCGACTCCGCCACCGGCGCGGGGGCCCGCCGCGTCTACCTGGTGGAGGAGCCCAAGGCCGCGGGCATCGGCGCGGGGCTCCCCATCGCGGAGCCCACGGCCAGCATGATCGTGGACATCGGCGGCGGCACCACGGAAGTGGCCATCATGAGCCTGGCCGACATCGCCACCTGCGAGAGCGTCCGCGTGGCAGGGGATGACCTGGACGAGGCCATCATCAACCACATGAAGAAGCACTACTCGCTCACGATCGGCGAGCAGACCGCGGAGCGCATCAAGATCGAGGTCGGCTCGGCCGCGGCCGTCACGGACTCCACCACGGTGGAGGTGCGCGGACGCGACATGGTGACCGGGCTGCCGCGGAAGACGGTGGTGACCAGCGACGAGGTTCGAGAGGCGCTCTCCGAGCCCGTGAAGGCCATCACGGAGGCGGTGCTGCGGACGCTGGAGCGTGCGGAGCCGGAGTTGGCCGCGGACCTGGTCAACAACGGCATCACGCTCGCCGGCGGCGGCGCCCTGCTCCGCGGCATGGACGTGGTGCTCTCCAACGCCACCGGGCTGGAGGTGAAGGTGGCGGATGATCCGCTGACCTGCGTGGCCCGCGGCACCGCGATCTATCTGGAGAACCTGGAGGCCTGGAAGGCCACCATGGAGTCCGACGCGGACGAGTACTGATCGGATTCCACCCGGGGTGGTCCAGCCCGCAGGAGCCACGCGATCACCAGAGCCCTTCTTCAATCGCCGCGGCCGCTGGCTGGGACCATCCTGCTGCTGGCGGTGCTGGCGCTCCTGCCGCCGCGCTGGCTGGTCCCGTGGACCACGGACGTGGCGGACCTGCTCTGGCTGCCGCTGCGGCCTGCCGTGCATGGGCTGGGAACGGTGGCCTCCTGGCTGCGTCCGCCACCGGAGTCCGGAGCCGCGGAAGCGCCCCTCCAGAAGCTCACGGAGGAGCGGGACGAGTTCCGGGCCCTCTGGATGGCCGAGCGGCTGCGGGTGGTGGAGCTCCAGGAGCGGCTGGAGCAGGTGGAGGCCGCGGCCCGCTTCGAACGGGGGGGACCCAGCAACCCGGTGTACGCGACGGTGGTGGGCCGCGGCGCGAGTCCGCGCGGCGGCCTGCTGGTCCTCAACGTGGGGAGCGACGCGGGCGTGGCCGCGGGGGACCCGGGCGTGATTCGCGGGGATGTGCTGGTGGGTCGGATCGCGGAGGAGCCGACGAGGGTGCAGAGCTACCTGGTCCCGATCGTCCACCCCGGCGCCGGTCGCATGGATGTGGTGGTGGTGCCTGCAGCCCATCCGGAAGCGCCCGTGGGCACGCTCTGCCGGATGCAGCTGGTGCCGGACGCGAAGGGACTCCTGGTGGGGGAGGCCGTGGCCGGCGCCGGCGTTGCGGAAGGGGACACGCTGCGGCTCGCGGACTCCACCTGGTCACCGGGAGCCCAGGGGCTGCGCCTGGGGACCGTGAGCCGCGTGATGCCGCTCGAATCCAACCCGCTCCGGGTCCGCGTCGAGGTGCGGCCGGAGGCTGAGCCGGGTCGGCTGGCGTCGCTCGTCCTGCGCACGGGCAAGGGAGCGTCGCCATGAGATGGAGCGTCTTCGTGGTGGCCCTGGCGGCCACGCTGGTCGCGGACGCGGCCCTGGGACGGTCCCTGGACCTGGTGGGCATCACGCCCCTCCTCTCCGGCGGTCTCGCGACGTTCGTGGTGCTGCTCGCCGCCAGGCCCGCGGCGTGGGGCGCGGCCCTCGTGACGGGCCTCACGCTTGACCTCTCGTCCCCGGAGATGTGGGAGCTGCGGCCGCTGCACGTGCCGGGACCGTGGGCCCTGGGGTTCGCGTTCGGAGCCTTCCTGCTGCTGCAGCTGCGGGGCTCCCTGATGCGGAGGAATCCGCTCACCGTGGGGGCGGCGACGGCGCTCCTCCTCGCGGCGGCCACGCTCCCCTGGGCGGCCATCTGGTCGCTCCGCGCCTGGTACCCCGGGTCGCTGCCGCCGTGGGGCGACCGGCCGGTCACCTGGGCCCTGTGGGAGCGGATCTGGTGGGCGCTCTGGAGCGGCGCGGTCTGCGTGCCGCTGGCGTGGCTCCTGCTGCGAACGCTCCCGGCGTGGGGCTTCGCCGGGCTGCGCCGTTCGCCTGCTAGAGTGCGCGCATGACCGCGGCGGCGCCCCGCCTCCTCCTCTTCGACGACGGCCTGGGGGACTTCGGGCCGCTCTCGGATCTGCGGGCCTCGTTCGAGTTGAGAACCGGGGTTCGAACCACCATGGAGCGCGCCGGCGCGGCGGATGCGCTGCTGGTCCCGGAGGCGCTTGCGGCCCTGGTGGCGGAGCGGCACGCCCTGCCGGTGAACCAGTTCCCCGCCGGGGACGACATCCTCCTCCTGAACGGACGGTGGCGCATCGCGGCCGCGTCCCGGGAGCTGCTCGAGCCGGGCGAGGCGCTCGTGGAGGAGGGAAGCGGCCACCTGCTGGCGGCGCGGTTCGACCGCCGCCAGGCCGAGGCGTGGTGGCGCGGGCGGACGCTTCCCGCCGGGGTGAAGGCGCGGCCGTGGCCGCACCGTTCGCTTGCGGCGCGGCCGTGGGACCTGCTGCACGCGGAGTCCCTGGCCGGGTTGATGGCGGACGACATCCGCGAGCTCCACGACGCGTGGCGGGCTGCGGGCACCCTCGCGTCGGCGCCGGCTGGCGCGATCGTGATTCCCGGCTCTCCGGTGGTGATCCACGCCGAGGCCTCCATCCTGCCGGGCACGATCCTCGACGCAGCGTCGGGCCCCATCCTTGTGGGACCCGGCGCCGTGATCCGTCCGGGAGCCGTGCTGGTGGGACCTGTCTCCGTGGGAGCGCGAAGCGTGGTGCAGGAGCGCTCCCTGCTCAAGGCCCGCACTGTGGTGGGACCCGGCTGCCGAGTGGCGGGGGAGATCGGCGGCACCATCTTCCAGGCCCACTCGAACAAGGCCCACGAAGGCCACCTCGGGGATTCGCTCGTGGGCGAGTGGGTGAACCTGGGCGCGGGGACCACCAACTCCAACCTGCTCAACACCTACGGCGAGGTGCTGATGCGCCTCCGGCCGGACGGCGCATTGGAGGCCACGGGGCGGCAGTTCATGGGCTCCGTGATCGGCGACCACGTGAAGACGGCCATCTGCACGCGTCTGATGACCGGCTGCGTGCTGGGGACTGGCGCCATGGTGGCGTGCACGCCGCCGCCGCCGCAGGCCGTCGGCCGCTTCGCGTGGCTGGTGGACCAGAAGCCCGGCGCCGGCGCGGAGGCGGCCCGCACGCAGCGGCTGGATCGCTTCCTGCGCACCGCCGGGATCGTGATGGCCCGGCGCGGGGTCACGCCCGGTCCGGCACTCGTGGCGGCCCTCACGCGCCTCCATGCCGCGGGAGCCTGAGGTGCCCGGCACGCTCTACCTGATCGATGGGCACGCCCAGTTCTTCCGGGCCTACTTCGCCATCCGCGGCGGGCTGAACAGCCCGGTGACGAGCGAACCCACGAACATGGTGTACGGCTTCACCTCGCTGCTGGTGAAGCTCCTCTCGCAGCATCACCCGGACTACCTGGTGGTGGTGATCGACCGCGCCGGGGACCGCGAGACCTTCCGCAGCGCCATCTACCCGGAGTACAAGGCCCACCGCGAGTCCCCGCCGGAGGACTTCGGCCCGCAGGTGGAACGCTGCCTCCAGGTGTGCGGCACGCTGGGCATCCCGGTGCTGGCGGTGGAGGGCGTGGAGGCGGACGACGTCATCGCCACCATCGTGCGGCGCATGCGGCGCGAGGATCCGTCGCTGCGGATCCGGATCGTCAGCAAGGACAAGGATCTCGGCCAGCTGATGGATGACCACGTGACGCTCTTCGACGGCAACACCGGCGAGGAGGTGACGGTGGAGACGCTCTTCGAGACGAAGGGCGTCCGTCCGGAGCAGGTGGTGGACATGCTGGCGCTCATGGGGGACCCTGTGGACAACGTCCCGGGCGTGCCCGGCATCGGCCCCAAGACCGCGGCCGCGCTCATCACGGAGCACGGCTCCCTGGAGGCTCTGCTGGCCCACGCGGACCAGGTGAAGGGCAAGCGCGGAGAGGCCATCCGGGCCTCCCGCGACACCATTTCGCTCGCCCGGCGCCTGGTAGCCCTCAAGGACGATTGCGAGGTGCCGTTCCAGCTCTCCTCCGCCCGCGCGGATCCCGCCCGCCTGCCGGCCGGCCCCGCGATGGACCTGCTGCACACGCTCGGCTTCGGGCGGCTGCGGGATGAGGTGCGGAAGCTCTTCCGCGAGTCGGCCGGCGACGGTGCGGCTGCGGAGGTGGGCGCCGCGGCCGGCACCGCGCCCAACCCCGCCGCGCCCAACCCCTCCGCGCCCAACCCCTCCGCGCCCAACCCCCCCGCGAGCGACCCGCCGCGGACCTCCGCCGCGCGGCCGCGTCGCGCCGCCGCGCGGCCCGTGGACGAGGGCGACGGCCTCTTCGGGACGGCGCCGTCCGGCGCGGGCCCGGAGCCCGCGGCGCTCGCCCCGCCCCGCGCGGTGGACGGCAGCTACGAGATGGTCGCGGACGCGAAGGCGCTCGCGGCGGTGGTGACGGCCGCGCGCCAGGCGGCGGCGGAGGGCGGAGTGATCGCGGTGGACACGGAGACGGACGGACTCTCGCCCGTGGGCTCCCACCTCTGCGGCATCAGCCTCTCCTGGCGGGAGAGGCACGGGGTCTACGTCCCCGTTCGCTCTCCCGAGCCGGAGCGCCACCTGGACCTGGAGCGGGTGGTGGCCGGGCTGAAGCCGCTCCTTGAGGACGCGGCCATTCCCAAGGTGGGCCACAACCTGAAGTTCGACCTCAACATCCTCCGCAACCACGGCATCCGCATGGCGGGCGTGGCCGGGGACTCCATGGTGGAGAGCTACGTGGTGGATGCGACCCGCACCAGCCACGGACTGGACGCCCTCGCGGAGGCGCTCCTCGCGCATCGCTGCATCCCGCTCACGGATCTGCTGGGAAGCGGGAAGTCGCAGCGGACGTTCGACCAGGTGCCGCTTGGACCGGCGGTGGACTATGCCGCGGAGGACGCGGACGTGGCCCTGCGGCTGCACCACGTCCTCTCCCCGCGGGTGCGGGAGCTGGGACTGGAGGAGCTCTATCGACGGGTGGAGCTTCCGCTGGTGGCGGTGCTGGCGGAGATGGAGTGGAACGGCATCAAGGTGGACGTGGCGGAGCTGGAGCGGCAGCGGGCGCTCCTGGAGGGCCGCATGGCCGGCCTGCGCCGCCGGATCATCGATGCATCGCCGCGCCCGTTCAATCCCGACTCCCCCAAGCAGCTCTCGGAGGTGCTCTTCAACGCGCCGGAGCAGGACCCGCCGGGCCTGGGTCTGCGGGTGGTGAAGCGAACGCGCACTGGCGCCAGCACGGACGTGGAGGTGCTGGAGAAGCTGGCCGCGGATCCGGAGGTGACGAGCGAGATCCCGGCGCTGGTGGTGGAGTACCGGCAGCTCGCGAAGCTGGTGGGCACCTACCTGGTGGCGCTGCGGGACGCGGTGGATCCCGTGAGCGGGCGGGTCCACGCCAGCTTCCACCAGACCGGCACCGCCACCGGCCGCATCTCCTCGAGCGATCCGAACCTGCAGAACATCCCGATCCGCACGGAACTCGGCCGCGACATCCGGCGGGCGTTCGTGGCCCCGGCGGGCCGGCTCCTGGTGGCGGCGGACTACTCGCAGATCGAGCTGCGGATCCTGGCCCACCTCTCCGGCGACGAGGGGCTCTGCGAAGCCTTCCGGCAGGACCAGGACATCCACCGGGCGGTGGCCGCGGAGGTCTACGGCGTGGCCCCGGATGCGGTGACGGACGAGCAGCGCTCCGCCGCCAAGATGGTCAACTTCGGGATCGTCTACGGCATCACCGCGTGGGGACTGGCGCGGCGGCTCGGCGCCGGCACCGGCGTGGGACGGGCCCAGGAGATCATCGACGGCTACAAGGCCCGCTTCCGCGGGATCGACGCCTTCCTTGCGGCGTGCGTGGAGCAGGCGCGGCGGGAGGGCTTCGTCACCACCATGCTGGGTCGGCGCCGCGCGGTGCCGCAGGTCCACTCGCGGAACCCGGCGGAGCGGGCCCTCGGGGAGCGCATCGCCATCAACACCGTGGTGCAGGGGAGCGCCGCGGACCTGATCAAGCTGGCCATGATCGAACTCCACCGGATCCTTCCGGCCCGCCACCCCGGCGCCCGCATGCTGCTGCAGATCCACGACGAACTGCTCTTCGAGACGCCGGCGGAGGATGCCCCGTCGCTGCAGCGCACGGTGAAGGAGGCCATGGAGGGCGCCATGACGCTTCGCGTGCCGCTCAAGGTGGAGGGGGGCTGCGGCAAGAGCTGGCACCAGGCGTGAGCGGCGGCGCCGCCGGACCGCGGCCGGGGAGGCGCGCGACGCCCGCTCCGCGACTCCCGCCGGGAGTGGCAGTTACGACCGGGTCGACGGGATCAGGGGAGGCGCCGGCGGTTCCGGGGACCCGGCCGGCGGCGGCCGACACCGCTTGGACTTGACGCGCCCGCGGGGAGGCATACACTGTGGCGCTCGAAGGGCAACACCCTTCGGAAGGGGCGGTAGCTCAATTGGTTAGAGTACCGGCTTGTCACGCCGGTGGTTGCGGGTTCGATTCCCGTCCGCCTCGCTTCCCGTGATCGCGACTCGTTCGGGGCTCCTTCGGGAGCCCCGTCGTGCGCGCCGGCCCGGGTCTGCGGCGTCCCGGGCGCTTAGCTCAGCGGCAAGAGCACTGCCCTTACATGGCAGGGGTCGCTGGTTCGAATCCAGCAGCGCCCACGCCGCGCCGCAGCGCGCCGCACCGTGAGGGAGGGAGCCTTCGAGCCCCCCTCTAGGATGGCCGTGTGGAGACGCGGATCGAGGACGTGGAGACGCTGCTCGGCCAGTGCCTGGCCCGAGATCAGGCGGTGCTGCGGCGGCGCCTGAAGGGGGTCCGACGGCTGCTCCGGGAGGGGCGGCCCGTGGAGCCGGCGCTCACCGCGATCCGCCGGGACGCGGAGCGCAGCTCGGCCGTTCGCGCGGCCCGGCGGCAGCTCCTGCCCGCGCTCGCGTTTCCGCCGGAACTGCCGGTCAGCGCCCGCCGCGAGGAGATCGCACGGGCCATCGTGGATCACCAGGTGGTGATCGTCTGCGGCGAGACGGGCTCCGGGAAGACCACGCAGCTCCCCAAGATCTGCCTGGAGCTGGGGCGCGGCGTGGACGGGCAGATCGGTCACACGCAGCCGCGGCGGATCGCGGCCCGGAGCGTGGCGACGCGAATCGCGGAGGAGCTGGGAACGGCGCCCGGGAGCGTGGTGGGCTGGCAGGTGCGCTTCGATCAGCAGGGGGGCGATCGGTCGCTGGTGAAGGTGATGACCGACGGCATCCTGCTGGCGGAGCTGGCCCGGGATCCGCAGCTGCGGCGCTACGACACCATCATCGTGGACGAGGCCCACGAGCGCTCGCTCAACATCGATCTCCTGCTGGGGTGCCTCAAGCGGATCCTCCCCGCGCGGCCGGACCTGCGGGTGATCGTGACGAGCGCCACGCTGGAGCCGCGGCGCTTCTCCGCCCACTTCAACGGGGCGCCGGTGATCGAGGTCTCCGGCCGCACGCACCCCGTGGAGATCCGCTGGCGTCCGCCGCAGGCGCCGCCGGACGGCGGCGAGCCGGCGCTCGCGGATGCGGTGGTGGCCGCGGTGGAGGAGTGCCTCTCGGAACCCGGCACTCCCGACGGCGACCTCCTGGTGTTCCTGGCGGGGGAGCGGGAGATCCTCGAATGCGCCGAGGCCCTTCGCGGGGCCGCGTCCACGCGCGGGCTGGAGCTGCTGCCGCTCTTCGGCCGCCTGGGGGCGGACGAGCAGGATCGCGTCTTCACGCCGGGAGCGCGGCGCCGCGCGGTGCTGGCCACGAACGTGGCCGAGACCAGCCTCACGGTGCCGCGGATCCGCTTCGTGGTGGATGGCGGCACCGCCCGCATGGCCCGCTACTCCGGCCGCAGCCGCGTGCAGCGGCTCCTGGTGGAGCCCATCTCGCAGGCGAGCGCCGCCCAGCGGGCGGGGCGATGCGGTCGACTGGGACCGGGCATCTGCATCCGCCTCTGGGACGAGGCGTCGCACGCGGAGCGGCCGGAGTTCACGGCCCCGGAGATCCTTCGCGCGGACCTGGCCGGCGTGGCCCTGCGAATGCGGGCCTTCGGGCTGGGGCCCCCGGAGGACTTCCCGTTCCTGGATCACCCGAGCCCCCGGCTCTGGCAGGACGCGCACGAGACGCTCGTGGAGATCGGCGCGGTGGATCGGCGCGGCGAGATCACGCCGCTCGGGCGCCGGATGGCGGAGCTGCCGGTGGATCCGCGGGCGGCGCGGATGATCCTGGCCTCCATCGACGGCCGCTGCCTGGAGGAGGTGCTGGTCATCGCGGCGGCCCTCAGCGTGCAGGACCCGCGCGAACGACCCTCCGCCGACGCCTCCGCCGCGGACATGGCCCACGCCGCGTTCCGGCATCCGGACTCCGACTTCATGGGCTTCCTCTCCCTCTGGCGGGCGTGGTGCGATGCCCAGGCCACCATGGGGTCCGGCGCCCTCCGCCGCTGGTGCCGCGAACGCTATCTGAGCCGCCGCCGGCTCCGCGAGTGGAGCGAGATCCACGCCCAGCTTCGCCGGCTGGTGCAGGAGCGGGCCGGCCGCGTGGAGCCGCGGCTCGCGGACGAGCCGGACGCCGTGGCCATCCACCGGGCGCTCCTCGCAGGACTCGCGGCCCACGTGGGCCGTCGCGACGATGACGGCCTCTACCGCGGGCCGTCGGGACCGCCGTTCGGCATCCATCCCTCAAGCACGCTGGCCCGCAAGCAGCCCACGTGGATCGTGGCGGCGGAGATCGTGGACACGGGTCGGCGCCTGGCCCGCACCGTGGCCCGCATCCAGGGAGACTGGCTGGAGCGCGTGGCGCCGCATCTCCTCCAGCGGACCCACAGCGAACCCCACTGGCTGGTGGAGGCGGGGCAGGCGGCGGCGTGGGAGAAGGTGATGTGGGGGCAGCTCGTGATCGTGCCGCGCCGGCGCGTCCCCTATGCGCCGATCGATCCGGCAGGGGCCCGAGATCTCCTCATCCACGCGGCCCTGGTGGAGGAGCAGCTCCGCGGCGATCCGCCCTTCCTGGCCCACAACCGGGCCCTGCGGGAGCGCATCGAGGCCCTGGAGCGGAAGCGCCGCCGCTCCGGACTCCTCGCGGGCATCGAGTCGCGCTACCGCTTCTACGACGCCCGCATCCCGCCGGAGTGCGTCAACGTCCCCTCGTTCGAGCGCTGGCGCCGCGCCGCCGAGGCCCGCGACCCGCGCTGCCTCTTCATGGAGGAGCGGCACCTCCTCGCGGAGGGCGCGGATCCCGGGCAGGCGGAGCTCCCCAACCTGCTGCCCACGCCGGCGGGGGATCTCTCGCTCGGCTACCACCACGAACCCGGCGCGGAGCGCGACGGCATCACCACGCAGGTGCCGCTCGAGGCGCTGGAGCGGCTCGATGCGGAGCCCTTCGAATGGCTGGTCCCGGGCCTGCTGGCGGAGAAGGTGGAGGCGCTCCTGCGAACGCTCCCCAAGCGGCTTCGCACCCGCTTCTTCCCGCTGCAGGAGTTCGCGATCGGCGCGGCGGAGACCCTGGCCGCGGAGCGCGGAGCGGGGGAGGCGGGCGGCTCGCTGCGGGGAAGGCTCGCGGTGCACCTCACGCGGCTCGCGGGGGCGCCGGTGGAGCCCGCGGACTTCGACGAGTCGCAGGTGCCGGAGCACCTGCGGATGCGCTTCGAGGTGGTGGACGAGCACGGCCGCGTCCTCGGCGCCGGCCGCGACCTGGCGGAACTGCAGCGGCGCTTCCGGGCCGAGGCCCAGCGCGGCTTCGCCGATGCGGTGCGGGCCGCGGGCGCCGGGCTGGTTCGGGAGGGATTGCGAAGCTGGGAGTGGGGAGCGCTGCCGCATCAGGTGGACCTCGGGTCGCGGCGTGCGCCGGCGTGGCTGGGCGTGGAGGATCGGGGCGACGCCGTGGCGACGCGCCTCTTCCCCTCCGCGGCCGCCGCGGCGGAGGCCACGCGGCTGGGGCTGCGGCGCCTGGTGCTCCTGGAGCTGGGCGACGCCATCTCGCACCACGTGGAGTACCACCCGGAGTTCGAAGCGCTGGCCGCGGCCTGCGCCCCGGCCTCCCGCGCGGAGGTGCTGGCGGGCGCCTGCGGCGCGGCGGCGGAGGCGGCGTGTCTCCAGCGCGTGCCGCCTGCGAGCGCCGCGGAGTTCGACGCCCGGCTCCTGGCCGCGGCGCCCGCCCTCCACGCCGCGGTGTCCCACACCCTGCCGCTCTTCCGCCGCGTCCAGTCGGCCTGGGCCGAGATCGAGCGCATCGTCGCGGGCGGGACGCCCAGCTCCTGGGCGGAGGCGGTGCGCGCCATCCGGGAGCACGCGGCCGGACTCGCGGGAGCGTCGGCGTGGCGGCAGCCGTTCGAACGCTGGCCCCTGCTCGCCGCCGCCCTGGAGTGCGACCTGGAGCGACTGAGGCGCCTGCCCCGCGGCGGCGCCGCCCGCGACGCGGAACTATCCGCACGGGTGGCGCCCTGGGTGCATCGGGCCTCAGCGGCGCTGGCGGCCCACCCCCCGGGCGCCCCGCGCGAGGCGGAGGCGGTGGCCTTCTCATGGCTGGTGGAGGCCTTCCGGGTGGAGTGCTTCTCCCCCGGGCTGGCGCGACCCCCGCGGGTGGGGGAGGCGGGTCTCGAGCGCGCGTGGCGCGTTCTCGGCTGACGGGCCCGGATGCCCGCGAGTTCGGGGTTTGCCTGAGGGCCGGATGCGAGTACCTTCCACTCACGTGCGGGTCGTGGGAGCCATGCTGGTGGTCCTCGCGGTCGCGGCGATTCCGGGTGCCGCGCAGGGTCAGATTGCGCCGTTCTCGAACGAAGCCACGCTCCGCGGCCTCAGCTATCTGACCGCGGTTCCCCTCGCCGGCGGCGTGATCTCCGGCGTCTCCATCGGGTTTGCGGATCTGGACGGGGACCTGGACCCGGACGTCGTCTGCATGGGAAAGGAGACGGGGGAGATCGGGCTCTTCGAGAACACCGGCGGCTTCTTCGTGAACCGCGGGGCCGGGAGCGGCCTCCCGACGCTCGTCAACGCCAGCAGCTTCGGTGCCGGCGACTACGACGGGGACGGGGACCTGGACCTTGTCTTCACCACCTGGGGGAACGGCATCTTCCTGATGCGCAACGACGGCGCCTTCCACTTCACGGACTTGACCGCCGCAGCGGGCCTCCAGGAGTGGCTGGCCACGCGCGGCGTCGCCTGGGGGGACCTCGATGGCGACGGGTGGATCGACCTCTACGTATGCAACTACCTGAACGCCATTCCCGGGAGCGGCGCGTCCTGCAATCGCGTCTGGCACAACAACGGGAACGGCACCTTCACGGACGTCGCGGCCATCCTGGGGCTTGACGACACCGCGTACAGCTTCATGGCCGTCCTGTCGGATGCGGACCTGGACGGGGATCTGGACGTCTATCTCAGCAACGACCGCGGGATGGACTTCCCGTTCAAGCCGAACCGGTTCCTGCGCAACGACCGCGGCGTCTTCACCGACGTGGGTGCCCGGAACGGGACCGCCCTGGCGCTCTACAGCATGGGCGTGGCCTGCGGAGACCTGGACGGGAACGGGCTCCCGGACTTCTACTGCACCAACCTGCCGTCGCCGGTGCCGCCGCTCATGGGGGAGAACCCGCTGCTCCTGCAGCACCCGGGCGGCACCTTCGTGCAGGCCCAGGGGCCGTGGGGCGTCGAAGCGAAGAAGGCCAGCTGGGCGGCCATCTTCCTGGATGTCGACAACGACGCGGACCAGGACCTCTACGTCGTGAACCAGCTGGTGCAGAACTCGCTCTTCCTCAAGGGGCCTTCGCTCCCCATGACGGACGTGGCCCTCTCCGCGGGGATCGGCGGACCAGTCGGAACCCTCACCATGGACTACTGCGCCAGCGCCGCGGACGTGGATGGGGACGGGGACCTGGACATCATCCAGAACAACCAGGGCTCGAACGTCCGCCTCTTCATCAACCACGAGGGACAGCTGCGCAGCTGGGTGCGCTTCCGGGTGGTGGGCGAGGGGCATGACACGCACGCCCTGGGCGCCACGGTGCGGGTCCGCACCGGTGCGCTGTGGCAGATGCGGCAGGTGCTCAGCGGCGGGAACGGCTATCTCTCGCAGAACGACGGGCTGCTCCACTTCGGGCTCGGGACCTCCATGGTGATGGACGAGATCCAGGTCACCTGGCCCAACACCGGCTCCACGCGCACGCTCACCGGCTACGGCGCCAAGAAGATCTGGCGGCTGCTGCCGCCTTCGCGGCTGGGGGACGCCGATGGCGACGGAGACGTGGACCAGGCGGATCTCTCCGCCTTCGCGGTCGCGACGCCGGGGCCGCTGGTGCCGGGCGAGGAGGCGTTCGACTTCAATGGCGACGGCACGCTGGACGGCGCCGACGCCGCGGGCATGCTGGCGGCCTTCAACGGGCGCCTCGGCGACTTCGACGGGAACGGCGTGGTGAACGGCGCAGACCTCGCCATCCTCATGGAGGAGTGGGGCGCGTTCGGCTCGGTGGCCAACCTGGATCTCGATGGCCGCGTGGACGGCCTGGACCTGGGACTGCTGCTCGGTCAGTGGGGATGAGCGGCCGGGCGGCCGCGGTCAGCGCGGACGGCGTTCGTCAAGCTCCCGCCGGAGGGAGACGTTCTCGCGCTTGGTCGCCTCCAGATCGAAGCTGAGGTAGGTCACGCCCACGCGCAGGGAGTCCAGGGCGTCGCGGAGCTCGAAGAGGTGCCGCCGGACCTGCTCGCACGCCGCGGGGTCCGTGGACGCGGGGGGCGGCGGTGGCGCCGTGTCCGCGAGCATCCTCGCCACGAGCTCCGCAAGGCGGTCCTGGAGTGTCTTGTCCATGGGCGGCTCCGGTCTGATCTGGGATTCCAGGTCCCGGCATGCGCCGGCACCTGCGAGCCACCATGCGCGATGGGGGGGCCGGGTGAAGCGGAACCCGCGCGAACGCCCGACTCCGCGCCGTGCAGGCGGACCGACCCGCGTCACCGGTCCCGATCGCCCCGCCGGCGCCGCGGCCGTTCGCCTGCCGCCGCGGGATGGGCGCTGGCGGGCGCCGCCCGCGCCTGCAGGAGCCGCCCGGGTGCGTGGTCCGGTAGTTCCGAGAGCGAAGGCGTCAGCCGCGCAGCTGCTGGACCCGGCGCACGGCGGCCGCAGCCGCCGCGGGGGCGCGGCTCAGGACCGACT
Source organism: Phycisphaerales bacterium (assembly GCA_046350535.1). Lineage (GTDB taxonomy): Bacteria > Planctomycetota > Phycisphaerae > Phycisphaerales > SM1A02 > VGXK01. The sequence continues at coordinate 1,681,653 of JAXMAG010000001.1, read as the reverse complement.
TGAGCGTCTCCGGCTCCCGGCGGAGCTCCAGGAGCAGGCGGCCCAGGTGGGCATCCAGCTCGAAGCGCCAACGCTGGAAGTACTGCTCCAGCTCGTGCCGGCTGAAGCGGCTCAGCGGGTCATCCAGTCCGGACTGGGCCACGGCCCATTCGATGAGTCCGCGCCCGGTGGGCTGGAAGCGGTAGAGCGAGAGCGTGTTCTCCAGCCGCTTCCCGAGGCTGAGGAAGGGATCCACGGCCCGCGGCGGGAGGCCGGACATGATCTGGTCCGTGCCCTGCTTGGAGATCTGGCCGAGCCAGCCGCTCTCCTTGGCGGCCTCGTGATCGATGAGTGTGCGCGGCGTGTGGATCGTGGCCAGCGGATCCGCGAGCGCGCCCACCTGCTCCAGCGCCGCCACGGACGCCAGCACGGTCTTCAGCCCGACGGTGGGGAAGCGGATCCAGATCCGCTGATCCTGCTGTCCGTCCTTCGCGAGGACCTCCGTGCGCATCACCTGTCCCACGCCCCATTCAGGGCGCTTGGGATGGCGAACCTTGTCGCCTTGCTTTAGGACCGTGACCGGCATCGATGGGTTCCAGTGCGCCGAGTTGGACGCGCCGCGGTGGTTCAGTTGCGCCGGCTCCCGTCCGGCGCGACCGTCTTCGCGGATCGCTACAGTGTAGCCATGAGTCGCCCCATGACGCTTGCGTTCCTCGGAGACGTCGTCGGGGCGCCCGGGCGGCTGGCGGTGCAGCAGCACATCGCGACCCTGCGCAGAGAATACACGCCGGATGCGGTGATCGCCAATGGCGAGAACATCCGGAATGGCTCGGGAATCACCCCGGATCTCTATCGCAGCCTGCGGGACGCGGGCGTGGACGCGGTGACGCTGGGGGACCACTGCTTCCGGGACCAGCGCATCGCGCCGGTGCTGGAGGCGCCGGAGGAACCGATCGCCCGACCCGCCAACCTGGCGGCCAAGGCGCCGGGCAAGCGCTGGATCAGGATTCCCGCGGCGGGCCTCCGCCCCCGCGACGTCTTCGTCGTCACGGTGCTGGGCCGCATCTTCTTCCCGCTCGCGGCGGACGATCCGTTCGCGGCGGTGGATGCGGTGCTTGCGGAGCTGCCGGAGCGGCGCCCGGTGGTGCTCGTGGAGGCGCACATGGAGGCCACGAGCGAGAAGGCGGCGCTCGCCCACCACCTGGATGGCCGCGTCGCCGCCGTGGTGGGTTCGCACACCCACGTGCCGACGGCGGATGCGCGGGTCCTCCGGGGCGGCACGGCGTTCATCACGGACGTGGGGATGTGCGGTCCGTACGACTCGGTGATCGGACGCGACGCGGCCATGGTGGTCCGCCACATGACGACCGGGCTCCCGGTGCAGTACGAGGTGGCGGCGGGCGACGTGCGGCTCTGCGGAGTGGTGGTGGACGTGAGCCCGGACACCGGGCTGGCCCGGGGGATCCGCCGCGTGGAGATGAACGGCAGCGGCTGAACCCGGCCGCCGGGCGGCCCGCGGGGCGCCGGATGCGTTCCGGTCGCGCCGGGGGTGCGGCATGTGCGGCGCGCGGTTCGAACGCCCCCTGCGGGAGCCCCGCCCCCCCTCCGCTGGCGTGAACGGGCGGTCCGGCCGATAGTGGTGGGGTGCCCAGCGCCCTCCTCAGACTGCTCCGGCCCGGCGACTGGGTCAAGAACGTCTTCGTCCTGATGCCGATGGTCTTCTGGCTCCCGGGGCAGGGTCGCGAGGCGCCGGCCGGGGAGGTGCAGGCGAAGGCGATGGCGCTGGCGGTGGCGTTCGCCTCCTTCTGTCTGATCGCGAGCGGCTTCTACTGCATCAACGACTCGCTGGACGCCGCGGAGGACCGGCAGCACCCGGTGAAGCGGCGCAGGCCGGTCGCCGCCGGCCAGGTGTCGCCGCAGGTGGCCGCCCTGCTCGGCCTGGGTCTGGTGGGCGCGAGCGTCTTCCTGGGCGCCCTGGCCTCGCAGCTCCTGGTGGCGGTGCTGGTGGCGTATCTCCTCCTCCAGGTGGCGTACAACCTGCGGCTCAAGCGGGTCCCGTTCGTGGACGTGGCGGCGCTGGCCACGGGCTTCTGCCTGCGGGCGATCGGCGGCGCCGCCGCGATCGGCGTGCAGATCTCCGTGTGGCTGATCCTGTGCGTCTTCTTCCTCACGCTCTACCTGGGGTTCATCAAGCGGCTCTGCGACATGGCCTCCGCGGAGAACGCCCGCCGCGCCGGCAGCGTGGTGGAGTGGCGGCCGCGGGCCGGCTACGAGAACCGCGATGAGCTGAACTGGCTGCTCGCCGTGAGCGGCGTGCTGACGGTGATCATGTACCTCATGTACGCGCTGTCGGACCACGCCCGGCGGCTCTTCGGCGAGCGGGCGCTCGCGTTCGCGCTCCTGTCGCCGCTCGTGGTGATCGTGATCCACCGCTTCTACCGCCGCGCCAACCACGGCCTCTCGGACAGCCCGCTGGACGTGCTGCTCCAGGACCGGACGGTGCTGGTGGCGATCCTGCTCTTCGTCTCCGGAACGCTGGCGGCGCTCTACGCGCCCGGCGTGGACAAGCTGCTGGCCCGGATGCTGCTGGCGTGATGGAGCGCCGTTCGCATCCGCTGCCGGCGCTCCTCCTGCTGGCGGGGTTCGCGCTCCTGGTGGCGCCGGCCCTCTTCACCTCTCCCGGCGGGCGCGCCCAGGCCGTGGACGAGCGGATCTTCCACCTGGAGGTGGTGCGGACCTTCGCGGCCCAGTGGCCGGCGCCGGATCTCCGCGACTATCCCTCCGCCACCTCGCCCGGGTTCCACCTGGTGCTGGCCATGGTGCACCGGGCCACGGACGGGAGCATCGCGGCCCTGCGCCTGGCCACCGCGTGCGCCGGCGCGCTGCTCCTCCTCCTGGTGTGGTGGCGGGCGGCGCGCTGGGCCGGAGCGTGGATGGGGGTGGCGGCGGCGCTTCCCTTCTGCTGCTGCGGCTACACCGTGGCGGCGAGCGCCTGGGTGTCCACGGATCTGGCAGGGCTGCTGCCGGCGGCGTCGTCGGTTGCGCTCCTGGCCGGCGCGCCTCCCACGGCGGGCGTCCTCCTCTCCGCCGGCGCCTGCACCGCAGTGGCGGTCTTCGTCCGGCAGACGGCGTTGTGGGCGGCGGCGCCCATCGTGGCCGCGGCGTTCGCCGGCTCTCCCGCGGGGCGCTGGCTGCCGGACTGCCTCCAGTGGTCCGGCGACCTGCCCCGGCGGCGCGGCCGGCTGCTGGCGGCGGCCCTCGCGCTCGCGCTGCCCCTTGCGACGCTCGCCACGCTCGGACTCCTCTGGGGAGGCGCGGTGCCGGCCCGCTTCCGCGCCTACCACGGCGCGGGCCTCAACGGCGCCGCCACCACCTTCTGCCTGGCGGCCCTGGGCGCGTGGGGGGTGATGCTCCTTCCCGGGGCCCTCCACGGCTCCGGCCTCCGCGACCTGCTGAAGCGCCGCGCGGTGGCGGCCGCGATCATCCTGGGAGTCGGTGCCGCGGCGGCGCTCCTGCCCGCGAGCGCCTACCACGTGGCGGCGGACACCTCCAGTCCGCTCTACGTGCCGGCGCCCGGGGAGACGGCGGTGCCGGAGGTGGGGCGCTACGGCGGCGTCCTCTGGGCCCTGGCCCAGGCCTGGGACGCCAGAAGCTGGCTGCCGCATCTGCCGGGGCGCTCGCTGCCGCTCGCGGTACTCGCGTTCGTGGGCGCCTTCTGCACGCTGGCGCTCTGGGATCGGGCCGCCCGGGTGGGACGCGGGCGGCACGCGGCGGTGATCGTGGTGACGATCGGCGCGTTCGCGATGGTGCAGGCCCTCAACAGCCAGACGTTCGAGCGCTACTTCGACCCGTTCCTCCTGCTGGCGCTGGGATGGCTGGCCGCCCTTGGGGTGCGCCGCCGTGACGACGTCCACGCGGTGCGCACGACGGTGGGGCTCCTGCTCCTCTCGGCGGTGCAGCTCGCGCTCACGCTGGGCACGGTCTACTCGGAGCCGCTCGCGGCGCTCCTCCGCCGGAGTCCCGGCTGAGCACGCGAACGCTGGCCGCCCGGGCCGCCGCGCCTCCATCCCGGGCGCCGCGATCCGCGCTCACGGCATGACGATGCGCGGGCCCGCGGGGGGCGTCTCGCCGCCGGGACCGGGGCCGCCGGGCGTGCCGGGCGGCACGGCGCCGGCGATGGCTGGGCCGCCTGCACCGCCCGCCGCCTGACGGGCCAGCAGCTCCACCACCTGCACGAACCGCACCCGCAGCTCCTGCAGGATCCCGGTGAGCTCCTCGGCCTCCTCCTTGGCGAGGTTGCCGCGGGTCTTCTCCTCCAGGACGCCCAGCAGGTCGATCGAGAACTTGGCGCCCACCGGATCCACGATCAGGCGGCCCTTCTCATCGCCGTAGACGCCCAGCCCGGACATGGCCTGGCTGGCCAGCACGCCCACGAGGCTGCGGAAGTCCGCCGGCGGCATCTCGCCCGGCTTGCCGCGGCCGGAGCCCTTGGCCTCCCGTTCCGCCTCCTGGCGCGCCAGCCGGTCCTTCTCGGCCTGGGCCTGCGCCTTCCAGTCGCTGTCGATGTGGAGCTTGGATTCCGCGGGTGAGTCGGCCATGTCGGGCTCCGGTCCTGGTGCGGGTGGGGGAAGCTCCGAGTATAGCGCAGCGCATGGGTATCATGCGGCCCATGGCAAGGATGGCCACGCGTCTGACGACGCACCTGCGGCTGCTGGCGATGGGAGCGATCTCCATCGCGGCGGCCGGCTGCCAGATCATCGACCAGTACACGACGAACGCCACGACCGTCACCGTGGGGCAGTTCAACGACGCGCAGCCGCGCCCGGACATCGGGCCGGTGGTGGAGGTCCCGCCGGAGATGGTGGGCCCGCCCAGCGTGATGAAGTCCTCGGCGAGCATCCGGGAGCAGTCCGGCACCACCATCACCGCCAGCCGCGAGACGATGAAGACGGACGTGCCCGGCGCCGGCGCGGTCACCATGCCGGTGGGGCCGGACAAGATCAGCGCCTCCGTGGAGGTGGGACGGGCCTGGCCGGTGGAGGCGCTGGTGGGGCAGATCAACGGCAAGGCCATCTACGCGGATGACTTCCTGGGACCGCTGGAGGACCGCCTGGTGCAGCTCGGCGCCAACCGCGACCGGGCCCGCGCCAGGCGCGAGATCGTCTCCCTGATCGATGCCCGCTTCGACGAGGAGGTGAACAACCGCCTGGTCATCTCCGAGGCGGAGTCCACGATCTCCCCGGAGATGCGCGAGGGTCTCTTCGAGTTCCTCCGATCCATGCAGGAGAAGGAGATCGCCGGCCGCGGCGGCAACCGCGCCGCGGCGCAGACGAGCCTGCAGGAGGAGTTCGGGATGAGCATCGAGCAGTTCATGGAGCGCCGCAAGAACGAGGTGCTGGCCCAGGACCTGCTCCGCAAGAGGATCGAGCCGCGCACCATCGTGAGCTGGCGCGACATCGAGCGGGCCTATGAACAGGGCAAGGCGGAGTTCAACCCGCCCGCCACGGTGACCCTGGGGCGCATCTCCGTCCGCAGCTCCGATGCCGCGAAGGTGGAGGAGGTGGGGAAGCAGCTGGAGTCCGGGGTGCCGTTCGCGGAGGTGGCCCGCGGGCTCGGGATTCCCAAGGACGGCGTGTGGATCGTGAAGAAGCTCGACGACAAGGGGATCGAGGGCATCACCGACCTGACGGATGCCGTGAAGGACAAGCTCCGCGGCCTGCAGCCCGGCCAGGCGAGCGCGCCGTTCCAGCAGGGGATCAACACCGTCTGGGTGGCGGTCCTGGCGCTGGAGAAGCCGGAGCCGAAGTCGCTCTTCGACTGGGAGGTGCAGCTGCGGCTCCGCAACGAACTCATCCGGAACCGCCGGATCATCGAGCAGAACCGCTACTTCATCGCTCTCCGGAGCCGATGGATCTCGGATGACATCAACGAGATGAAGCTGCGGCTGATCGCCATCGCCCTGGACCGCTACTACCGCTGAGCGGGCCGGACGCGCGGCGGCCGCGGGTTCCGGGCCCCTGGTCCCGGGCCGCACGTCCCGGGTCCCGGGTCACGGGGCGTCGAAGGCGGCTTCGAAGTGGAGCACCTCCAGGGCTGCGTCCGGGAGCGGGGAGACCGCGATGACGTCGAAGCGGAACGGCCGGCCCCGGTAGGGGGCGCGGTCCGTCAGGGCCAGGGCCGCGCGGGCCAACCGCCGCTGCTTCACGGCGCCCACGGCGGCCTCCGGATGGGCGTCCTGGCGCTCGCGCGTCTTCACCTCCACCACCACCACGGTGCGGCCATCCGGATCGACGGCCAGGAGATCGATCTCGTCCCGTCCGACGCGCAGGTTGCGGGCGAGGATGCGGTACCCGCGGCGCAGCAGATGCGCCTCCGCGGCGGATTCGCCGCGGCGGGCCAGCTCGCTCCTCCTGATGGCCCCCGGGTCCTGCATGGCGTCAGCGCGTCATCTGGTAGAGGATCCGCGGCGCGGCCAGTTCGTTGGCCAGGGAGCGGATGCGCTCCGCGTCCAGCGGCCCCGGATCCGCGCGGCTGCCGGTGGCGGCCAGCCCGAGCGGCGAGGGGAAGAGGCTGGGCGGCTGGATGAGGCGAACCACCGTCGCACTCCCGGGCTTCAGGCCCGCGGCCGCCTCCGCGGAGGTGATGGCGTCCTCGAGGTACCCCACCTGGTCGATCAGCCCCGCCTGGAGCGCGGCCTGGGCCGTGAAGATGGCGCCGGTCGCCACCGCCTTCACCGCCTCCGCATCCGGGAGCGAGGCCCGGCGGCCCGCGCCCACGCGCTCCACGAAGGTTCGGTACGCCGTGTCCAGCACCATCTGCACCTGGGCGCGGTCCTCGGGGGTCCACTCCCGGAAGATGTCGTTGGCCACGGACTTCATGGGACTGCCGCTGGCCACGAGCGTCACCGGCACCACGCCCACCTTCTGCATCAGGCCCTGGAGCGTGAAGATCTGGGCGATCACGCCGATGGAGCCGGTGATGGTGGTGGGTTCCGCCACGATCCGGTCCGAGCCGCAGGCCACGTAGTAGCCGCCGCTCGCGGCGACCCCGCCGAAGCTGGCCACCACCGGCACGCCGGCCTTCCGCAGGCCGTCCACCGCGTTCCAGATCTGGTCGCTCGCGGTGACGCCGCCGCCGCCGCTCTCCACCCGCAGCACCACCGCGCGGATGGAGGGGTCCTTCTCCACGTGGCGGATGAACTGCTGCACGGAGCGGCTCATCCCCTCGTCGATGGCGCCCTCCACGGAGATGATCGCCACCCGGGCGCTGCCACCGGCGCGGTAGCGCTGCTCCAGCGTCACCGGTTCGAGGGCGTCCTGCGCCACCATGGCCAGCACGCCGATCAGCACGCCACCGCCGAAGATGAGCACCATCAGGAGCAGCCCCGCCGCGCATCCGAACGCCCGCGCGAACCCGCCCCGCGCCGCCACCACCTCCACCACGGTCCTCGCCGGCGGCCCGGGCCAGTGCGGAGGAGGCATCTGCGGCATCGGCTGGGGGGATCCCGGTGTCGTCATGCCCGGATGCTAACCCGTCCCGCTCCCTGCGCCCGGAGGCGCCTCCTTCCCGCATCCCCCTCCGGCCACCCCGCGGGCGGAGCGTGCTACGCTCGCCGCATGGCCATCGTGGTCTTCGAACACTCGGAACACTTCGGAGCGGGCATCGTGGCCCGCGTCATGCGTCGCTTCGGGCACGTCCTCCGGGTCGTGCGGCCCTTCGCGGGGGAGGCGATTCCGCCGGACCTGGACGACGTCCGCGGCGTCATCAGCTGCGGTGGCCCGCAGGCGGCCTACGGGACCGAACCATGGCTGTCCGCGGAGATGAACTTCCTCCGGGCCGCCCACGAGGAGCGGGTCCCGGTGTTGGGCCTCTGCCTGGGGGCCCAGCTCCTGGCGAAGGCCCTCGGTGGCGAAGTGCAGCGTTCGCCGGAGCCCGAGATCGGCTGGCACGAGGTGGCGCTCAGCCCGGTGGGCCGGGAGGAGCCGCTCCTCGCGGGCGTCCCGTGGCGCTCCATGCAGCTCCACTGGCACCACGACCAGATCACCCGGCTCCCCGCGGGGGCCCGCGTGCTCGCCTCGAGCGCCCGCACCAAGGTGCAGGCGTTCGGCGCCGGCGTCTTCAGCGTTGGGTTCCAGTACCACTTCGAGTGGGACCGGGAGCTCATCGGCAGAGAGATGGCCATCAGCGCCGCGGAGCTCGCCCAGGCGGGCGTGGACCCGCAGTCGCTCCGGGAGGCCACCTCGCGTCACATCGAGGCGTCGGAGCGGCTGGCGGAGCGGGTGGCGGAGCGCATCGCCATCTGCCTGATGGGCGTGGACCGGCAGAACCGCGGCTCCCTCCGGCAGCTCCAGCACTGACGCGCCCGCGCGGCGCCGCCGCAGCGGAGGCCCGGTGGCCGCGCCCTCAGGCGGCACCGCCGGCGGCGCGGTCCGGGCGGGCGCCGCGCTTGTCCTTGAGCCAGCGGCGGAGGGTGGCGGCGTCCCAGGTGTTGACGCAGCGAGAGGCGGTGAGCCAGCCGCGCCGGGCCGTTCGCACGCCGTAGCGGAGGTTCTGGAAGTCCTCCGGGTCGTGGACGTCGCAATCGATCGCGACGAGGGCGCCCGCCTCCACCGCCGCCCGCACGTGATGGTCGCGGAGGTCCAGGCGCATCCAGTGGGCGTTCACCTCCAGGGCCGTGCCATGCTCCGCGGCCGCGGCCACGAGGGCGGCGATGTCCGGCGAGAGGCCTTCGCGCGAGTTGATCAGTCGGCCCGTCGGGTGGCCGAGGATGTGGACGAGCGGATGGGTGACCGCCGCCAGCAGCCGGGCGGTGGCGGTGGCGGGATCCTGCCGCAGCGAAGCATGCGGGCTGGCCACCACCAGGTCCAGCTTCTCCAGGATGGCGTCGGGGTAGTCCAGCCGGCCGTCCGCCAGGATGTCCACCTCGCTCCCGGCCAGCACCTGGATGCCGCCGGCGCGGGCGCCCGCCTCGCGGATGGCGTCGATGTGCCGCAGGAGCCTCTCCTCGGAGAGGCCGTTCGCCTGGGCGCTCGAACGGCTGTGGTCCGTGACCGCGATGGTGTGGAACCCCCGCGCCTTCGCGGCCGCGATGAGCTGGTCGAGCGAGAGGCGCCCGTCGCTCTCCGTGGTGTGGGCGTGGAGCTCCGCGCGGATGTCCTGCTCGCGGATGAGGTCGTGCGGAAGCGGCGTGGTGAGCTCGCCGTGGTCCTCGCGAAGCTCCGGCGGGATCCAGGGGAGGCCGAGAGCCGCGTAGACCTCCTCCTCCGTCCGGCCGGCCACGGCCACGGCGCCGCGATCCTGCGGCGCCGCTTCGCCATCGTCCGGGTAGAGCCCGTAGGCGTTGAGGCGCAGCCCTTGCGCCTGGGCCCGCTCCCGCAGCCGCACGTTGTGCTCCTTGCTGCCGGTGAAGTACATGAGGGCGGCGCCCCAGGAGGCCGCCGGGACCGTGCGGAGGTCCGCCTGCACTCCCTCCGGGAGACGGATGGAGCACTTGGTGGGTCCCTCCGCCAGCACCTTCTCCGCGCCGCGGCAGAACGCCTCCATGGCGGCCGCGTTCACCTCCTGGCTCTCCACCACCGCGAGGACGTCCAGGTCCCCGATCGTCTCCCGCCCGCGCCGCAGGCTGCCGGCGTACTCCACGCGGCCGATCCCCGGGACGTCCCGGAGCCGCTCCACCAGCGCCTCCGCGAGCGGGAGGGCCTCGCCCAGCCGGGTGCGGCCCTGGCTCCGGGCCATGAAGTCCAGCGACTCCCGCAGGTTGGCCAGCGTCTTGGGCCCCATGCGCGGGATGCCGGAGAGCGTCCCCGCGTCCAGCGCGGCCCGCAGGCCGGCCAGGTCCGTGACGCCGGCGTCCTTCCAGAGGTGGCGCACGCTCTTGGGGCCCAGGCCCGGTACCTGCAGCACCTCCAGCAGTCCGCGCGGGATCTGCGCCATCAGCTCCTGGTGCTCCTCGATCCGGCCGGTGCGGGCGAACTCCTCCATCTTGCTGGCGCTTGCGTCGCCGACGCCTTCGATCGCCGTGAGCTTCGTCCGATCCGCAAGCGCCAGCGCCGCCGCGTCTTCGCTCATGGACTCCAGGGCCCGGGCGACGCGCGAGTGGGCGGCCACGCGGAACGGGTTGGCGCCGGTGAGCTCCAGCGCGGTGGCCATCTCCTGGAAGAGCGTCGCGAGTTCCTGGTTGCGATTCATCTTTCCTCGCGATTCCGTCCGGTCGACCCTTGGCGCCGCTTCACTGGTCGATAGCGTAGCGGCGCGTTCAAGGATCGGAGCGCGGGCTGGCAACGGAGGCCGGGCATGCAAGGCGAATGGACCGCAGGGTGGGCGTCGCGACGGCGGCTGGGGGTCGCCGTGGCGGTGGTCATGGTGGCGGGCACCGCGGCCCTGGGGCGGGCGGCCACCAGCGGGGGCCGCATGGAGCTGACCCTCCAGTGGGCGTGCGAACGCGCCTGGAACGGCCTCGCGACGGCTCTGCCCGAGGCGCTGCGGGGGCGCCCCGGCGCCGCCGGGGAGGCGGGGTCCGCCGCGTCCGGGCGCCGCAACGGCGGCGGCGACGCGGAGGCGTGGCCTCCCCATCCTTCGGCGGGCGCCACCGACGGGCAGGGCGCCGCCGTGGCGGACAGTGCGGTGGAGGAGCTGGACCCGGACCCGGAGGACTTGGCGCAGGGGAGCGCCTCCGGCGGCAGCGGTCCGGAGCTCGGCAGCGCCGATGACGGGCGGCTGGACGGGGAGGGATCCAGCGAGGACCTGGATTGGGCGGACGATGACTCCCCCGCGGACTCGGAGCCGCCGCTCGGCCGCGCCCGGATCCAGTGGCTCATCGATCAGCTGAAGGACGACCACGTGGTGGGCAACGCCTGCCGGGCGCTCGAGGAGCTCGGTTCGCACCTCCAGGAGGCGGAAGGGCAGCTCCAGACGGCGCTCACCTCCGCGGACCACCAGCAGCGGCAGGCGGCGGCCAATCTGCTGCAGATGAACCCGCGGGCCCGCATGACGGACCTGCTCCTCCGCGCCTCCGTGGACGCGCTCCGCGATGACTGCCTGCCCTTTCCGCCCGGCCCGATCCAATGGGAGGACAAGCCCGGAGCGCCGCGAACGCGGGGGCTCGACGTCGGCAACGCCACCCGGTCGTTCGAGTGGCTTCTGCAGAGGCCTGCCCGCGTCCGGGCCGCGGAGCGCTACCTTGCGCCGCTCCTCACCGGGGAGGACGTGCAGGGCTGCTTCCGGGCCGCGGTGATCCTGGTGGTCCACGGGCGCGAACCCTGGCGGAGCCGCGCCGTCACGGTCCTGGTGCCGCACCTGGAGGACAACGGCGTTGGGCAGGATGGCGTGATGGCCACCTGGGCCCTGGGACACCTGCCCGCCCGCTACGCCCCGGCGCTCCGCGAGTACCTGCCGATGGTGGACCCGCAGGGGGAGATCCTGATCCGGCACATCCTGGCCTGCATCGCCGGGGATGACGCTCCGGAGGCCATGCGGGCGCCGTGGGAGCTCCTGCGGGAGTTGTTCGAAGCCGACCCGATGGCGCGCTCCCGGTACTGGCTCCACCCGGAGTTCCCGTCGACTTGGACGCCCGCCAAGGCACTGCCCACGCTGGACGCGCTCCCGGTCGCCAGGGATTAGGAGGTAACGCGACCGGCTGGAGTCGAACCAGCCTATCCACCCGCGCAGCGGGGGGATCGCGGTCCAACATCGAACGCGACCGGCTGGAGTCGAACCAGCCTATCCACCCGCGCAGCGGGGGGATCGCGGTCCAAGCTCTAACGCGACCGGCTGGAGTCGAACCAGCAACCTTCGGCTTCGTAGGCCGACGCTCTATCCAGTTGAGCTACGGTCGCTCGAGTCGGGGATGATACCCGGGATCCGCCGTGATGGAAGGGGACGCCTGCGGTCCAGCGGGGAGGAGCACCACCGGGGAGGTCCGCTCCTGCCGGCGGGCCTTCACGGGCTGGACCACTTCGCTGCTCCGGTCCCCGGTGGCCAATGCCGCTGCGTCCACCAGCGGGTTCGCAGCCAGCCACATGACCAGGACCGCCAGTCCGCACGCCACCGCGGCCACGGCCGGCCAGCGGCTGGGCACGCGACGGATGGCCTCCGCGCGGGAGTCCACCACGCCCACGAGCGGCAGCTGCACGAAGCGCAGGTAGTAGAAGGCCGCCACCACGCTGTTGAGCGCCGCGATGACCACGAGCGCCACCTGGCCGGCGTTGAAGCCGGCCACGAAGAGGTTGAACTTGCCCCAGAAGCCCAGGATGGGCGGGAAGCCCATCAGGCTGATGGCGCCCGCGGCCATGACCCAGGAGAGGACCGGATGCCGGGCCCGCAGGCCGCTCAGGTCCTCGAAGCGGTCCACCTCCTCGCCGTGCCGTTCGATGGCCGCGAGCACCGCGAAGACCGCGGTGTTCATGATCCCGTAGCAGAGGAGGAAGAAGAGCACCGCGCCAAGGCCGCCCATTCGCGGGCCTGCGATGAGTCCCACCAGCATGTAGCCGGAGTTGGCGATGGAGCTGTATGCGAGGGTCCGCTTCACGCTCCGCTGGAGGAGCGCTCCCACGTTCCCCAGCGTCATGGTCATCACCGCCACCATCCACAGGATCGCCGTCAGCGGCCCGGGGAGTCCCGGCGGCGCGCCGGCAAGGTTCGACGGCGCCTGCCACCCCACCGTGGACAGCAGCACGATCAGAAGCACGAACCCCGCCGTCTTCGGCACGAAGCTCAGGAACGCGGTGACGGGCGTGGAGGCGCCCTCGTAGACGTCCGGGGCGTAGAAGTGCATCGGCACCGCGGTGATCTTGAACGCCGCCCCCAGCACCGCCAGGGCCATGCCGGCCAGGGCCATGGGCTCCAGGCTTCCGGTGGCGGCGATCTGGGCCGCGAACGCATCCCGCATGGCCGGCAGCTTCACCGTACCGGTCGAGCCATAGAGGAGCGCGAAGCCGTACAGCATCATCGCCGCCGCCATCGCGCCGAGGAAGAAGTACTTCACCGCCGCTTCCTGGGCCTTCCGGCCGCCGCGGCCCACCGCCACCATGATGTAGGTGGGGAGCGACGAGAGCTCGACCGCGAGGAAGAGCCAGATCAGGTCGCCGGCGTTGCAGAGGAGCATCGCGCCCGCGACGGAGAGCAGGAGGAAGGCGTGGTACTCGCCGCGCACCACACGGATGGGATCGAACGCGGCGTGCCCTCTGGCCACCGCCTCCTCCAGCCTGCGATCCACGGCGCCGGCGCCCGTGGCCACCAGGGCCACGCCGACCACGGCCAGCATCACCTTGACGAACTTCCCGAGCCACGGCACCAGCAGTCCCGCCGCGTCCACCCGCTCCGGCGTGGAGACGAGGAAGACCGCGATCGCGGAGGCCGCGAGGACGCCGGCGGCCAGGCCGGGCACTGCGTCGCGGATCCGGGCGGAGCGGGAGAGCCCCAGCACGCTGGTCAGCACGGCGCCGATCAGGAGCAGCATCTCCGGGACCAGGAGCGACAGCTTGGCGCCCATGTCAATCACGGTGCGGCTCCTCCGCCGGCAGGGAGGCGACGGCGCTCTGGCCGGTCTCCGCCGCCCGCACGGCGGCCGGGTAGCGGCTCAGGACCACCTTCGCGGAGGGCTGGATGGCGGCGAGCATCGGGGCCGGCAGGAGGCCGATCCAGAGGCACGCCACCGCGAGCGGCGTCAGCACGAGGATCTCGCGCAGGCAGAGATCCCGGGGCAGCTTGCTCGCACGGGACTCGGCGTGGCCGGTGGCCTCGTGGTGGTCGTGCGGCTCCCGCAGCGGCCCCCACACCACCTTGCCCAGCATGATGAGGAGGTACATCGCCCCCAGGATCAGGCCGACCGCGGCCACCAGCGCGAACCACGGTCCCAGCACCCCCGGGTAGCCGGTGGCTGCGTCGTGGGACGCGGTGTACGCGCCGAAGAGGCAGAGGAACTCGCCGATGAACCCGTTGAGGCCCGGCAGACCCACGCTGGAGAGCGTGAAGAACACCATGAAGAACGCCCACACCGGCATGCGCCGGGCCAGACCGCCCAGCACCTCCATGTCCTTGGTGTGGTAGCGCTCGTAGATCATTCCGATGCAGAGGAAGAGGGCCCCGGTCGAGAGACCGTGGTTCACCATGTACATCACGGAGCCCTGCATGCCGATCGGGTTGAACGCGAACATCCCCAGCATCGCGAAGCCCATGTGGCTCACGGAGCTGTACGCGATCAGCTTCTTCACGTCCTGCTGCACCCAGCAGATGAGGGCGGCGCTGATGATGGCCAGGACGCACAGCACCGCGAAGAAGGTGCAGAGGGCCACGCCGCCGGACGGCGCCATCGGGAGCGCGATCCGATACGAGCCGTAGGTGCCCAGCTTGAGCAGCGTGCCGGCCAGGATGACGCTGCCGGCGGTGGGGGCCTGGTCGTGGGCGAGCGGCAGCCAGGTGTGGACCGGGAAGAAGGGCGTCTTGACCGCGAAGCCCGCCATCAGGGCCGCGAAGACCCAGTACTGCTGCGTGGAGGAGAGGCCGATCGCGGGATCGTTCGCGAACGCCACCAGATCGTCGATGCGGAAGCTCCAGGCGCCCGTCGCCTCCCACGCCTTCACCGCCACGTAGATGATGCCGGCCAGCGTGAGCACGCTGCCCAGGAAGGTGAAGAGGAAGAACTTGATGCCCGCCGGCCGCCGCTCCGGGCCGCCCCAGATGGAGATCAGGAAGAACATGGGGGCGAGCGTGAACTCGTACCCCACGTAGAAGAGGATCGCGTCCCGGCTCATGAACGCCAGGAGCATGGCGCTCAGGAGCACCATGAACCAGCCGTAGAACTCCTTCTCGCGGGTGGCGACGGCGGTGAAGCTGCCCAGCACCGCCAGCGGCACCAGGAAGGTGGTGAGCAGCACCAGCATCAGGCTGACGCTGTCCACGCCCAGTTCCAGGTGCACACCGAAGCGGCTCAGGACGGGCACGCCCTGCTCCGCGGGCCAGAAGCGGCCCGTCGTCCACTCCGGGAACTGGAGGGCCCACACCACGCTGAGTGCGAAGACCGCCATGGAGCCGGAGAACGCCAGCCACTTGGCGGCGCGGGCCGGTCCCGCCGCGATGCCGGCGGTGACCAGGAGCGGAAGCACCAGCATCGCCAGGGCCATCGTCACGAGGCACCTCCAACCCAGCGCCACACGACCCACGCCAGGATGAGGACCACGCCCCCGGCCATCGTGGCCGCGTACCCCTGGAGGACGCCGTTGTAGAGCGGCTGGAAGAGTCGACCGGCGGCGGTGGGCACGCGACCCAGGCCGTTGACCAGCAGGCCGTCGATGAAGTGACGGTCCATGAAGTGCAGCATGTGGCCCGCCACCCAGGCGGGCAGTCGGAACGCGGCGTGGTAGAGCTCATCCACGTACCACTTGCGCTCCATGGCCACCGGGAGCCAGCGGATCCAGCCGCGGGCGAGGAGCGCCGCGCGGAGCCGGTCCGCGGCCTTGCGGTTCCCCAGGTGGAAGTACCACGCCACCGCGATGCCGCCCAGGCCTGCGATGGTGCTCAGCCCGAACATCGCCAGGTGGCCATCGAACCCGAAGAGCGTGTGCTCCGAGTGGCCGGCGCTCGCCGCGTGCGCCGCCCCGTCCGCGCTCTCGACCGCGTGCGAAGGAACCCCCAGGGCGGCGCTCGAGTGGGCCACCATCGACTCCACCCAGTTGTCGGGGCGCTGGTGGGCCATCTTCAGGTAGGTGGGAAGGCCGGCCGCGATGACGCCCACCGCGAGCAGGAGCAGCACGCCGTTGATCGCCAGGCGCGGCGCGTGCGGGTGGAAGCCGTGGCCGTCGCCGGCGCCGTGGTCGTGGCCGGCGGCGTGGAGCGCGGCGGGAGCGTTCGAAGGCGAGGCGGCGTGGGCGCCGGCTGCGTGGCCGCCGTGCCCACCGTGCCCACCGTGCCCGGCGTGCGGATCCTCGTGGGCGTCGTGCCCCTCCTCGCCGGGAACGAAGGAGACCGGGCCCGCGCAGACGCGGAACCAGACGCGGAAGGTGTAGTAGGCGGTGAGGGCCGCGGTGGCGAGGCCGATCCAGGCGAGCACCGGCTGTCCGTGGTGCGGATCGAACATCGCGGCCGCGAGGATCTCGTCCTTGCTGAAGAAGCCGGCGCTGAAGGGGAACGCCGCCAGCCAGAGGCAGCCCAGCAGCATGGTCCAGCTCACGATGCCGAAGCCGGGGACGCGGCGCAGGCCGCTGAGGCGCCGCAGGTCCAGCTGTCCGGCGAAGCCGTGCATCACGGCGCCGGAGGTGAGGAAGAGCAGGGCCTTGAAGAAGGCGTGCGTGAAGGTGTGGTACGAGGCGCCGAACGTCGTTCCCACGCCGAGCCCGAGGAACATGTAGCCCAGCTGGCTCACCGTGCTGTAGGCGAAGACCCGCTTGATGTCGTACTGGGCCATGCCGATGGTGGCGGAGAGGAGGGCGGTCAATCCGCCCACCCACGCGACCGTGGCCAGGGCATCGGGGTGCAGCAGGAAGAGCGGGAAGGTGCGGGCGATGAGGTAGACGCCCGCCGTCACCATGGTGGCCGCATGGATGAGGGCCGACACCGGGGTGGGGCCCTCCATGGCGTCCGGCAGCCAGACGTAGAGCGGGATCTGGGCGCTCTTGCCGAAGGCGCCCAGCATCAGGCAGAAGGGAATGAGGGACGCGTCCCAGCCGCCGGCGGGGTTGCCCACCGCCTGGATGGCCTGGAAGAGGCCGTCCCAGCGGATGGTGCCGTAGTTGACCCAGATCAGGAAGATCCCGATCGCCAGGCCCAGATCCCCCACGCGGTTCATGATGAACGCCTTCTTGGCCGCGGCGACCGCGGAGGGGCGCGTGTAGTAGTAGCCGATGAGCAGATAGCTGGCGAGGCCCACGCCCTCCCAGCCCAGGTAGAGCATCACCAGGTTGTCCGCCATCACCAGGGCGCTCATGGCCACGATGAAGATGCTCACGCCGAAGAAGAAGCGGGCGTAGCCCTTGCCGACGTCGCTCTCCATGTACTCGCTGGCGTAGGTGGCGATCAGCGTGGCCAGCCCGGTCACGAAGAGCATCCAGAGGAGCGTCAGGCCGTCCACGTAGAGGGCGAAGTTGGCGTGCACGCCCTTCCAGCGGCCCTCTCCCCAGTCGAAGTTGATCCAGTCCAGCAGGTGGATCACCACCGGTCGGGCGGGGTCCACCTTCATGAAGAGCGCCAGCGTGGTGGCGAACGCTCCGGCCAGGCACACCACAGTCACCAGGGCCGGCAGCTTGCTGCGGACCTGGAAGGCGGCGCAGAGGCCGCACACCAGGGCGGAGATCACCGGAAGCCAGAGGATCCAGCCCGCCCAGGAGAGCGAGGGATCCGTGACCGCCGCGGGGATCGCGTGCTGGATCGGGCCGGGAACGCCGCCGTAGATGGTGGAGGCCAGCAGGGGGATCATTCGTGCAGCTCCGACCATGCTTCGCTGCTGAGCGTCTCACGCCGCCGATAGAGCAGCACCACCAGGCCCAGCGCCAGGGCCGCCTCCGCCGCGGCGACGGTGAGGATGAAGATGACGAAGGTCTGCCCGGAGAGGTCCAGGTGCATGCGGCCGAAGGCCACGAAGGCCAGGGCCGCCGCCTGGAACATGAGTTCCGTGCAGAGGAACATCATGATCATGTTCCGCCGCGACAGGAAGCCCACCAGTCCGAGCGCAAAGAGGATGGCGCTCGTGATGAGCACCACCTTGAGCGGGCCGCCGGCCATCGCTTCGTAGGCCAGGAGCGTCACGCGGCACCCCCGCGGCGGGCGGCGGCCCCGCGATCCGCCTCCGGTTCGTCGACGCTCAGCCGGCGCAGGCCCGCGGCCTCGCGGCGTTCGTCCTCCCCCAGCTCGATCTGGCGCCGGGCGAGCACCACCGCGCCCCACATGGCCATCAGGAGGATGACGCCCGCCAGCTCCAGGCTGACCGGGAAATCCGCGACGAGCGACATGCCCACCGCCCGCGAGTTCTCCAGGTCCGCCACCGCGCCGAGGGTGACCGTTCGCGGATCCGCGCCCCCGGCGGAGGCCACGCGGGCGCTGCGGACGCCGCCCTGGGAGCTCAGCCAGGTGCCATCCGCCTGCGGCAGCACCTCCGCCGCCGCCGGATCCGCGCTCCGGGCCATCTCCAGCACCTGCCCCGGCATCTGACCCACCATCTGCCAGCGGAGTTCATTGGCCGCGGCGGTGGCGCGGGCGGGATCGGGCGGCATCGGGCCGCGCGGCCCCAGGAGCGTCTCCGCCAGCACCGCCAGCATCACGAACCCCACGGCGGCGGCGACGATCGGCTCCCGCGGCACCCGGTCGTAGTCCTCCTGTCCGTAGGCGACGGCCGCCGCCGATGGCGACTCCTGGGCCAGCATGATCACGAAGAGGTAGGTGATCAGGATGGCGCCCGCGTAGACGATGATGAGGGCGAAGGCCATGAACTCCGCCTGCATCAGGAGGAACATGGCGCTGGAGGCCAGGACGACCAGGATGAAGTAGAGGGCCGCGAACACCGGTCGCGGGTGCGTCACCATCCGGACCGCGCCCGCCACCGCGATGGTGCCGAAGGCCATCACCACCGGTGCCGGCGCTGGGGGACCGGAGAGGCCGCCGCCGGCCTTGGCCGCCTGCACGAAGAGCCACGCGAGGCCGGCGAGGCCAATGAGGGTGGCGCCGGCCCGGAAGGGCACCCTGGAGGGGCGCATCAGGCCCAGCAATCCCAGGACGCCCAGCACGGCGCCGGCGTAGAGCGATATCGCTGCGACTGTGGAATCCGTGGGCATTCGGGCGGGAACGGGCGGGCGCTCGGACCGTCACGCCCTCCTGGCGTGCGGAAGGCGGGAGGGTAGTGGCGGGGCGGTGAGGCCGCAAGCCGCCTCGGTACCATCCCCGCGATGCCGGACCGGGTTCGATCCCTTGTCCCCAACGCCATCACGCTGCTGCGCCTGGTGATGGCCACCGGGTTCTTCGCGGCATTGGGGCTGGGTCTCCGGACCGCGGAGTCCACCGCCTTCTGGGGGAACTGGGCGGTCTGGATCTTCGTGCTGGCGGCCCTGACGGACGTCTTGGACGGCTGGTTGGCGCGGCGCTGGAAGGTGGTGAGCCCCTTCGGCCGCGTGATGGATCCCTTCGTGGACAAGGTGCTGGTCCTGGGGGCGTTCATCTACCTGGCGTCACCGCCCTTCGCGCCGCACGAAGCGGGGGTGGTCCCCGCGCCGGTGGCCGCGCCCACGGGGATCTCCACCTGGATGGTGGTGCTGGTGCTGGCCCGGGAGCTCCTGGTCACCAGCATCAGGAGCGTGCTGGAGGCGGAGGGGGTGGCCTTCGGCGCGGACGTGTGGGGGAAGATCAAGATGCTCCTCCAGTCGATCTGCATCCCGCTCTCCCTGGTGCTCGCGGTGAACGGCGTCGCGGATCCCTCGAACCCCTGGAAGGTGCTCCAGCTGGGCGTGGTGTGGGCCACCGTCGCCGCCACCGCGGCCTCCGCCGTGCCCTACGTCCTCCGCGGCGGCCGGCTCCTGGCGGGTCTGCCGCGCCGGGAGCCGCGGTCGTGAGCGGGGGACGCCTGGGACGAGTGCCCTTCCTGGCCGTCACCGCCTGCGGGCTGGGCTGCATGCGGCCCGCGTCGGGGACATGGGGGTCGCTGCCGCCGGTGGTGCTCGCCGCCGGGATGCTCGCGCTCGGGACGCCGCTCTGGCAGGTGCACGCGTCGGTGGTGCTGCTTGGAGTCGCGGGGGCGGTCGCCTGCCTGCGCTTCGGCGCCGCGGCGGAGGCGGCGTTCGGCGGGAAGGACCCCGGGCGCGTGGTGGCGGACGAGGTCGCGGGGCAGGCGATCGTGGTGGCGGGGCTGCCGCTCGCGTGGCTCCAGGGCCCGTCGCTCGCGGGAGGACTCTCGGGCCGCCAGGCCGCCGCCCTGGCTGCGGCGTTCGTCCTCTTCCGCGTGATGGACGTGGTGAAGCCGCCGCCCGCCGCGGGCCTGCAGCGGATCAGGGGCGGCGCCGGCATCCTGGTGGATGACCTGGTGGCCGGCGCGTACGCCCTCGCTGCGCTCTGGCTCCTGGGGCCGCTGCTGGGGGCGCTGCGATAGCTCAGCGGCGCGGGCCGGGGGACTACAGCGGTCGTTCGCGCCGCATGTCCACCTTGGCTTCCAGCACGGCCTTCAGGTTGCAGAGGTACCAGCGCCAGCTCTCCGCGTCGTTGGCCGCCAGGAGCGCGCCCTCCATGTCCGCGGTGAAGGGTCCGTGCCGGTGGATGACGCGCGAACCCTCCTCCACGTCCGGCGTGACCGTCCAGTGGATGGGCACCACCAGTTCATCCACTCCCGGCGACCAGCCCCAGGTGATGCGTCCGCCCGGGTCGTAGTCCAGGATGGGGAGCGTGTGCCGGCGGCGGAACTTGGCATCCATGCCGAGCGTGATGGAGCCGCCGGTGCGCAGATCCACGCTGCAGGTCACGGGGAACCAGCGGATGAGGCCGGCCTCCGTGGTGAGGCACGCGAACACCTCTTCGTGGTTCGCGGCGATCACCTCCTTGAGGGTGACCCAGATGCCATCGGATTCCTGTGAAACCATGGGTGGCGAATGCGGCTCAGGCGCCGATGGCGGTCTCGTGGGCGACCAGGTCCTCGTAGGTCTCGCGGCGGCGGATGACGCGGGCCTCCGCTCCGTCCACGAGCACCTCCGCGGGGAGCGGCGTGCTGTTGTAGCGGCTGGCCATGGACATGCCGTAGGCGCCCGCGGTGTAGATGGCCAGGAGGTCCCCGCGCTTCATGGAGGGCAGCGGGCGCTCCAGGGCCAGGAAGTCCCCGGTCTCGCAGAGCGGCCCCACCACGTCCACTGGCGTCAGTCCCGGGACGCCCGGGTCCTTGCCGCGCCGCGCCGGCTGGTGGTCCGGGCCGGGATTCGCGGGCCAGATGAAGTGGAAGGCCTCGTAGTGGCTCGGCCGCAGGAGCGTCTGCATGCCCGCGTCGCAGATCGCGAAGCGGCGATCCCCGGAGTGCTTCATGTAGAGGATGCGGGTGAGGAGGACGCCCGCGTTGGCCACCAGCGTCCGCCCCGGCTCCAGGATGATCTGCAGGCCGGCGGCGTGGTGCGGCTGGAGGAGCGGCACGATCGCGGTCGCGTAGTCGCGCCACGGCGGGGTCTGCCCGCTCTCGTAGTCCGCGCCGAAGCCGCCGCCCATGTCCAGGGTGCGGATCTGGAATCCCTCGGACTCCAGCTCCGCCTTGAGCTGCAGGGCCTTGCGGATGCTCTCCACGTAGGGCTGCGGCGAGTAGATGGGGGAGCCGATGTGGAGGTGCAGTCCCTCCAGCCGGGCCAGCGGATCCCTGCCGTAGCGGCGGAAGAAGGCCCGGGCCCGCTCCAGGTCCACGCCGAACTTGGTCTCCTTGCGTCCGGTGGTGGTGTAGCGGTGGGTCTTCGGATCGACGTCGGGATTGATGCGGAGCGCGGCCCGGCAGCCGCGGCCGAGACGGGCCGCGATGCGGCTCACGTTCTCGAACTCCTCCTCGCTCTCGATGTTCAGCACGCCCACTCCCGCCTGGAGCGCGGCCTGGATCTCCGCGTCGGACTTGCCCACGCCGGCGTAGACGCAGCGGCCGGCGGGGACGCCCGCCGCCATGGCCCGGTGGAGCTCTCCGCCGCTCACCACGTCCATCCCCGCGCCCTCCGCACCCAGCAGGCGGCAGATGCTCAGGTTGGCGCAGCTCTTGATGCTGTAGCAGATCAGGGGATCCAGGGCCGCGAACGTCTCCCTGAGCCTGCGGTAGTGATCGAGGAGCGTGGCCCTGGAGTAGACGTAGCAGGGAGTGCCCGCCACCTCAGCCACCTGATCGGCGCGCATCGACTCGCACCAGAGCCAGCCATCCTGGTACCGGAAGTGGTCCATTCCGCCGATTGTACGGGCGCGAACCGCTCTCCGCGTGGCCGCGTCCGCGGCGCTACGCGGTCGCCGGTGCGGCGCGCGGCTGCTCCCGCGGCGTGGCGCTCCAGCGCTGCACGCCCACGCCGATGATGGCCAGGAGGAGGGTGCCCAGGAGCCATGCGCCAGGGCGGGACGGCATCAGATCGCTGGTGCGGCCCGCCAGGACGGTGAGAAGCGGCACGCCCGCCACCAGCATCACGGCGGCGCCGGCCAGGCTGGTCACCATCACCGCCGCGGCCCGCTGGCAGAGGAGTCCGAAGAGGAAGCCAGCGGCGGCGCCGGCGGCGGCCGCGGCCATGAGCCAGGTGCGGAGCGGGGGCGGAAAGTCGTTCCAGGCCTGGAGCGCGGCGCTTCGCGTTCGAGCCCATGCGCCGCCGAAGCCTCCGGCGGCGGCATCGTCCGGCCCGGCGCTTCCGCTTCCTTCCGAGGCGTGCGCGGCACGCGCAGCGCCGGTGGAGGGCGCGTCCGCGCCGCCCAGCTGCGACATCCAGAGCTCGGTGAGCGAACGGCCCGCGCCGGCATGCGCCGCAAGCAGGGCCGACGTCCCGCCCCGCTCCGGCGTCGCGGCGCCGGACGCGCCCGCGACGGCCGCCGCGGGAGCGCTCTCGAGGAACGCCGACGCCCGCGCCGGATCCAGCCAGCCCGCGTCCGCCGCGGTCCACGCGCCCATGAAGCCTGCGCAGGAGAGAAGGGATGCCGTCACCACCGCGAGCGCCAACGGGTAGCTCAGGCTGGCAAGCACCACCCCGGCCACCGCGCCGAGCGCGGCGAAGACGGGCGGCGGCACTTCAGGCGCCACCTGCACGCCGAGCCAGACCCCGACCGGCACGCCGGCCACGAGGCCCGCCAGACCCAGGGCCGGCCGGAGCATGCGGCCACCGAAGGCCCACAGCGCCACGCCCATGGCGAAGGCCATCAGGAGGACCGCGCCGGCGGCGCCTAGGACCGGAGCAAGCAGGGGTGCGCTGGGTGTGGATGGAGTGATCGCGGGCCTCCGCATCCGTGCGGGACGCTCCCACTCTATCGGCGGAATCCCGCCCGGGGTTGCCGCGCCCCTGCCGCCGCCGGGCAAAAACGCCGATACTGGGGCCGCGTGACCGGCCAGCCTCCATCTCCCACCCCGCCCGGCGCCGGCCCGGACCCGCTGGCGCCCCTCCGGCAGGAGATCGACCGCGTGGACGAGCAGCTGGTGTCGCTGATGGCGGAGCGGGCCCGCCTGGTGGTGGAGGTGGGACGCACCAAGCGAGATCGCGGCCTCCCCATCTACGCGCCGCATCGGGAGAAGGAGGTCCTGGAGCGGGCCCTGCGCCGCCCGCACGCGCCCCTCCCGGATCGCACCGTGGAGGCCGTCTTCCGCGAGCTGATGTCCGGCAGCTTCGCCCTGGAGCTCCCGCTGCGGATCGGCTACCTGGGACCGCCCGGCACCTTCAGCCACCTGGCCGCGGTGCGCCACTTCGGCTCCAGCGTGGAGTTCGCGGATCTGGGCCAGATCGACCTCGTCTTCGAGGAGGTCGAGAAGGGCCACTGCCACTACGGCTTCGTGCCGTACGAGAATTCGATCGGCGGCAGCGTGGTGGAGACGCTGGACGCGTTCCAGGAGCGGCAGGTGCGGATCTGCGCGGAGGCGCTGGTGGAGGTGAACCAGGCACTCCTTGCGAACGGCCCCCCCGAGGGCATCCGTCGCATCCACTCCAAGGGCGAAGCCTTCTCGCAGTGCCGCAACTGGCTGGCCCGCCGCTTCCCGGAGGCGGAGCTGGTGCCGGCGCCCAGCACCGCCGCGGCGGCGCGGCTGGCGGCGGAGGAGCCGGGGAGCGCCGCCATCGGCAGCGAACTGGCCGGCGAGATCTACGGGCTGAACGTCCTCTTCGAAGCCATCCAGGACCGCGCCGGCAACGTCACGCGGTTCCTGGTGATCGGCGGCCAGGAGGCGCGTGCCACGGGCGAGGACAAGACCACGATCCTCTTCGCCACCCGCCACGCCCCGGGCGCCCTGGTGGACGTGCTGGAGGTCTTCCGCAGGGCGGACCTGAACCTCAGCCACATCGACAAGCGCCCCAGCGCCCGCGAGAACTGGCGCTATTCGTTCTTCATCGACGTGGACGCCCACGCCGCGGATCCGCGCATGGCCGCGGCCCTCGACGAGGCGTCGCGGCACTGCCTCTCGCTGCGGGTGCTGGGCAGCTATCCGCGGGCCAGCCGGATCCTCTGATGCCCGCGCCGCGGGTCAACGTCCTCGGCGCGGAGCGAAGCCCGTACCTCCGACAGCACGCCGGCAATCCCGTGCCCTGGCGCCCCTGGGGGGATGCGGCCTTCCGCGAGGCCCGCGAACGGAACGTGCCGCTCTTCGTCTCCATCGGCTACAGCACCTGCCACTGGTGCCACGTGATGGCCCGCGAGAGCTTCCAGGATCCGGCGGTGGCGCGGCTGCTCGACGAGTCGTTCGTGTGCGTCAAGGTGGACCGCGAGGAGCGGCCGGACGTTGACGACGTGGTGATGACCGGGTGCCAGATCTTCACGCAGCTCACGGAGGGCCGGGCGAGCGGCGGCTGGCCGCTCAACGCCTTCCTGGAGCCGGCGCGGGGACGCGTCTTCTTCGTGGGCACCTACTGGCCGCCGGAGCCGATGCCCGCGCGGCCTTCGTTCACGCAGGTGGTGGAGGCGATGGCCGGCGCGTGGCGGAACCGCCGCGACGAGGTGGACGCCCAGGCGGAGCGGCTGGATTCGCTCATCCGGAGGCAGCTGGAGCCGGAGGCGTCCGAACCGCCCGCCGCCGCCGCCGCGGAGCGCGCCGACGGTGGCGCCGCCGGCGCCGCCCGCGACGCGGCCATGCGCCTCATGGCCATGGCCGATCCGGCCCATGGCGGCTTCGGCAGGGGTCCCAAGTTCCCGCAGGCGCCGTTCCTTGAGCTCCTCCAGCACACGGGCGTGGGGCCGGAGCACCTCGCGCTCACGCTGGCGCGAATGGCCGCGGGCGGCGTGGCGGACCAGGCCGGTGGCGGCTTCCATCGCTACGCGGTGGACGATGCGTGGCGCATCCCGCACTTCGAGAAGATGCTCTACGACCAGGGGCTCCTGGCCGCGGTGTACGCCCGCCACGCGGTGCACGCCGGCGCCGCGTGGGCCGCGGAGGTGGCGCTCCGGACCTGCGAAGCCATGGTGCGGGAGCTGCGGATGCCGCACGGCGCGTTCGCGGCGGCGCTCGATGCGGAGGCGGATGGCCGCGAGGGGGTCGGATACCTCTGGGATCCAGACCGCTTCCGGGCGGCGCTCCTGGCGGACCCCGCGGCGGCGCCGCACGCTGCATGGGCGGCGTCGCTCCACGGACTGGACGACCCGCCGGGCTTCCGGGATCCGCACCATCCCGAGCTCCCCGCGGAGTGGGTGCTGTGGCGCCGCACGCTTGCGGCGGATCCCCGCCTCCCCGCGGTGCACGCCGCCCTCCGTCGCGCCCGCGACGCGGGTCCGCGCCCGCGCCGCGACGACAAGGTGATCGCCTCCTGGAACGGACTGGCCATCCGCGGCCTGGCCCTCTGCGGGATGCTGCTGGAGCGGCCGGATCTGGTGGACGCGGCCGAGGTGGCCGCGGGCGCCGTGGAGCGGCTCCTCCGCGGCCCCGACGGCATCCTGCGGCGCACCTGGCTGGACGGTCCCGGCCCCGCGCAGGCCTTCATGGAGGACTACGGCTGCCTCGCGTGGGGCATGGCGGCGCTCGCCCGCGCCCGCCCGGGCGCCGGCTGGGATGAACGGGCCGCACGCCTCCTGCATGAAGCGGACGAACGGCTCCGCGCCCCCGACGGCGCCTGGTTCGATGCGGCGCCCGGCCTGGCCCCGCTGGGCGTGAGCGCCCGCTCCCTGGACGATGGCGCCGTCCCGTGCGGCACCTCCGCAGCGCTCATGGCGGTGGCTGACCTGGCGGATCTCTCCGGCGACCCCGCGTGGCGGCGGCGCGGCGCCGAGGTCCTGGCGGCCATCCGCGCCGCGGTCGGACGCACGCCGCTCTCGAGCACGCTCTCGCTCGTCGCCGCGGCCCGCCTCGCGGGCGACGACGGGGAGGATCCGCGCCGTGCCGTGCACCTCTCGCTGGAGCCGCCGGCCGGGCCGCGCGACGGCTGGTCGCTCCTCCTCCGCATCCCGCCGGGCCTGCACGTCATGCCGGAGACGCTCGCCATCACGCTCGCGCCGCCCGCCGGGAGCGGGGGTGTGGGCGGGGGTGGGGCCGGCACCGCGGCGACCGCGGTGGAGGCGCGGATCCCGCCGGGCGGACCGGGGGACTCCGGCGCGATCGGGCTGCGCGGCAGCGTTCGCGTGCAGATCCGTTTCCCCGCTGACGGCCGCCCGCGGGCGCTGGACGTGCGCCTGCAGCTCTGCACGGAGCGAGAGTGCCTCCCGCCGCGAACGCTCCGGGTGGCGCCCCCCGGCTAGGATCCGCACCCCCGTGCAGAAGCCTCCCCCCGCGTTCAGCGTCGCCCTCATCTCCACGGGCGGCACCATCGAGAAGACCTTCGACGAGTTCGCGGGGGCCATGAGCAACCGCGTCAGCGTGCTGGACGTCATGATCGCGTCGCTGGAGCTGCGCGGCGTGGCCATCCACCGCGTGGCCCTCATGAACAAGGACAGCCTGGAGATGACGGACGCGGACCACGACCTGGTGGCCCGCACCGCCGAGATCATGTCGAGCCACCATCAGGGAGTGGTGATCGTCCACGGCACGGATCGGCTGGCGCAATCCGGCGAGCGGATCCATGCCCTCCTGGGCGCGAACGGCACCCTGAAGCGGCCCATCGTCCTCACCGGCGCCATGCGGCCGTACGAGCTGCGGCGCACGGACGCCATCCAGAACCTGACGGAGGCGCTCCTGGCCGTCCAGCTCCTGGCGCCGGGCGTCTACGTGGCCATGCACAACCGCGTGCTGGCCTTCCCGGGGGTGGTGAAGGACACGCGGCAGATGACGTTCGTCAAGCCGGCCTGAGGCCGCGCGGCGCCGCGACGCGGCCCTTTCCCGTACAGTCCCGCCTCATGGGCAAATACCTGACAGCGCCCGTGGCCACCACGGGAATGCCGGCCGGCATCCCCTTCATCGTGGGCAACGAGGCGGCGGAGCGGTTCAGCTTCTACGGCATGAAGACGATCCTCTTCGTCTTCATGACCCAGTACCTCATGTCGTCGGCGGGCCAGCCGCAGCCGATGACCGCCACGGAGGCCCGCGAGGCCGTCCACTGGTTCACGGCCAGCGCCTACTTCTTCCCGCTCTTCGGCGCCATCCTGGCGGATGCGATCCTGGGGAAGTACCTGACCATCATGATCCTCTCCATGGGCTACTGCCTGGGCCACCTGGCCCTGGCGCTCATGGATCTTCCGTCCTCGTTCCTGCAGGCCACGATGGAGCCGCGCTCCTTCCTGATCGCGGGCCTCTTCCTGGTGGCCCTCGGCTCCGGCGGCATCAAGCCCTGCGTCTCCGCGAACGTGGGTGACCAGTTCGGCGAGAGCAACAAGCACCTGCTGCCGCGCGTCTTCGCCTGGTTCTACTTCTCCATCAACTTCGGTTCGTTCTTCTCCACGCTGCTGACGCCCTGGCTCCTCGCCACTCCGAGCCTCGGGCCGGCGTGGGCCTTCGGCGTGCCGGGCGTCCTCATGGGCATCGCCACGCTGGTGTTCTGGATGGGGCGGCGCCGCTTCGTGCACATCCCGCCGCAGGGGTTCGAATTCGTCCGCAAGACCTTCCTCTCCCGCGAGGGACTGGGCGTGCTTGCGAAGCTGATCCCGATCTACCTCTTCGTCTCCGTGTTCTGGTCGCTCTACGACCAGACCGGCAGCGCCTGGGTGGATCAGGCGAACGAGATGGACCTGCAGTTCGCCGGAGTCACCTGGCTGGAGAGCCAGATCCAGGCGGTGAACCCGCTCCTCATCCTCGTCTTCATCCCCATCTTCACCTACGCCATCTATCCGGCCATCAACTCCGTCTTCAAGCTGACGCCGATCCGCAAGATCTCCATGGGCTTCTTCGTGACGGTGGTGGCGTTCGGCCTCTCCGCCACCATCGAGAAGTGGATCGGCGCGGCCCACGACGAGTTCCGGGTCCCCGTGGAGGTGGCGGTGCGGGAGAACCGCATCGACCTCCCGGCCACCATCAAGCTGGCCGCGGAGAGCGGCCACCGCGGCGATGCCGCGCACATGGCGGAGTGGGGCGGGGCCCCGAGCATCTTCGTGCCCGCGAGCTCGCTCTTCGTCAAGGAGGGTGATTCGCTCCTCCTGGCGGCGGACGTCAAGGTCCTCGTGAAGGGCGGCGCAGCGGCGGCCGCGGTCACCGTGGATCTGAAGAAGGGAGCCACGCTGGGAGACGTCCGCCAGGTCTTCGCCGACGCGGCGGTGAAGGCCACGCCGACCACGCCGGGCGCGGCCGCCCCGTACTCCGTGGCGGTCTTCGACCCCGTTCCGCCCAGGCGGCCCGCGAAGGACGGCGCCCCCGAGCCGCCGCCCCCTGCGCCCCGCGCCGGCGAGACCGCCGGCCAGCGGAGCGCGAAGGCACTCATGGACGGCGGCGGCGTGCTGCTCCGCGGCCCCGGGTTCGGTGCCTCAGCATCACTCTCCGCCACCGCGACCGGCTCCTCCGTGTGGCGCCCGGTGAACCTCTGGACCGGCGCACCCGGGGAGAGCGTCACCGGCGTGGCCGCCAGCGCCGCGGGCGGCACCAGGCTCGAGGACGCCGTGGTCTCCGGCACGGCGCTCGTGCAGGCGGGCTCCGCACCGATGCGGAGCAGCGTCCCCAACATCGCCTGGCAGATCCTGGCCTACGTGATCCTCACGGCGGCGGAGGTCATGGTGAGCATCACCTGTCTGGAGTTCAGCTACACCCAGGCGCCGCCGCAGATGAAGAGCCTGGTGATGGGCCTGTACCTCCTCTCCGTGAGCGCCGGCAACATCTTCACGGCCCTCGTGAACCGGTTCACCATGGACGCGAACGGCAACTCCACGCTGGAGGGCGCCAGCTACTACTGGTTCTTCACCCAGGTGATGGCCGTCGCGGCCGTCCTCTTCGTGGTGGTGGGCTACCTCTACAAGCCGCGCGACTACATCCAGAAGGAGGTCCCGAGCGGGGATGCGCCGCCGGACCGCACCGTCGACGAGGCGGTGGCCCACTGACGAGCCGCCGCTTCATCCTGCGCCGCCCGCCGGTCCTGGTGCCGGGCACGGGCCGCTTCGTGCCGGCGCGGGTGGGCGTGGATGAGGTGGATGCGGCGTGGGAGTCGATGCGCCGCCGTAATCCGCGGCTCTTCGACGGCCCGCTCTGGCACGTGGGCGGCGTCAGCCGCAACGGCCACGGCGGCGTCACGCTGCACGTGCTGGAGTCGAGCTACCGGATGCACGCGGTGGCGGCGTCCGGTCTGCACACCGGCGTGCGCCCGCTGGGCGTGAAGGGCATCGTGCAGGACGGCACGCGCCTGCTCGTGGGGCGGCGCAGCCTGGAGGCGCACGCCTACCCGGGCGCCTGGGAGCTCCTTCCCGGCGGTACGGTCGAGCCGGGTTCGACGCCGCTGGAGGCGTTCGAACGCGAACTGCGCGAGGAGGCGGCCGCGACCGCGGACCGGCGCCCGGTCGCGGTGGCGCTCTTCCTGGACGAGGTGGCGGGCACGTGGGAGATCGTCTTCCGCTGCCACGCATCCCTCCGCGCGGAGAGCCCCTCCGCGGACGGATGGGAGCACAGCGAACGCCGACTGGTCACGGCCGCGGAGGCCGCCCACCTGGGGCTCACGCCCGCGGCCCAGGAGGTGCTGTCGCTCATCCTGCCGGATGCGGGCGCCGCGGTGCCGAGGCGGGAGATCCTGGAGTGATCCGCCTTCCCGGCGTGCACCTCCTCCACCAGGATCCGCGAACGCTGGTGGCGGTGAAGCCCGCGGGCCTCTCCTCCGAGCAGTCCGCCGCCGACGGCCCGTCCCTCCTCTCCCTGGTCCGCGCGGCCCTGCCGTCCGCGGATCCGGCCCTGCCGCACCGCCTGGACCGCGTGACGCGCGGGGTGGTGGTGGTGGCCCTGGACCGCCAGGCCGCCGCCGCCCACAACGAGCACGTGCGGGCGGGGCACTGGGCCAAGTTCTACCTGGCCCGCGTGCCGGCGGGCCGTCCGCTCCTGGGGGAGCATCGCGCCTATCTCCGTCGTGAGGGACGCGCCGCCCGCATCGTGCGCTCCGGCGGGGATCCATCCCGCCTGGAGGTGCTGGCGGAAGGGGACGCGCCGGGCCGCCCCGGTGAGCGGCATCTCCTGATCCGCCTCCACACCGGGCGCTACCACCAGGTGCGCGTCATGTGCGCGGGGCTTGGATTCCCGCTGGTGGGGGACCCGCTCTACGGAGGGCTCCCCGGGCCGTTCCATCTGGAGCACGCGCTCCTCTGGTACCGCTCGATCGAGACGGACGCGCCGGCCCTGGCATGGTGGGCGGAGGACCCGGAGCGGGAGCCGCTTCATCCCCAGGTGGCGACGGCGCTCAGGAGCCGGGCGCTGCAGCCGCCGGAGGCGTGAGGCCGCAGCGGCCGGCGGGCGCCTCCGCGCCGCCCTGGAACCGCCAGGCCACGCGGGCGTCGCGGGCGGGGTTCGCGTCCATGGGGCCGGGCTCACCCTCCCAGATGCGAACCCAGGTGGGATCCCGGAAGGCATCCGTGATCATCTGGCTGGCCGCCGCGCGCACGCGGATCACGGAGGCCGCGTCCAGCGGCGCCTCCACGATGCCGAGCATCTCCGCGGGGCTGAGGAGATCCACGAAGCCGCTCGTCTTCTTGAGGAGCGAGAGGCTGGAGCCGGTCATCTGCAGGCCGAACGACGGATCGCCCGGCTCGTCCCACGGCCAGGAGAAGCCGCCGCCGCCGTAGAGGCCCACCTCTCCGTCGGAGAAGACCAGCGTGCGGATCACCGTGTTGGTGCTGGAGGGCTGCACCGGTGTCCAGCCCGGTCGCGGCAGCCACACCAGCTGCAGGTGGACCAGCGTCCCCGTGAGCTGGCCGCCCTTCACCAGGTCCTCCAGCGGGATGTCCGAGAGATAGAGGCTCACCTGCGCGGGATCGTTCTCGTACCAGCAGTAGGGGAGCTGCGACACCAGACGGGCGGGCCGCTCGCCGAGGCCGGTGGTGACCAGCTCGCGGTCGGAGAAGTGCCGGTGGTACCAGTTCATGCACCCGCCGGAAGCCGCCAGCGTCGCGAATGCCGCTGCGGCGAAGGCCGCCTTCGCCATCCTGGCGGCGGCCCTCATCAGCGGGGCGTCCTTCCCGCCGGTCCGTTGGCCGGCGAGGTCCGCTCCGCGCGAGGCGGGGCGCCGGTGAACCCGGGCGGATCCAGGCCCAGCACCGCCAGGGAGTCCCGCTCCACCACCGCACGCAGAGAGCTGCGCGGCACGGT
Source organism: Phycisphaerales bacterium (assembly GCA_046350535.1). GTDB lineage: Bacteria > Planctomycetota > Phycisphaerae > Phycisphaerales > SM1A02 > VGXK01. Next base: position 1,650,395 of record JAXMAG010000001.1, on the reverse strand, counting down.
GGGAAGCTGTGTGCCGTGGGAGAAGGCGTGGAGCGAGTAGAGCGTCTCGATGGCCCGGGCCGGCTGCTCGAACGGGAAGCCGCTCGCGAAGAGCACCCGCTCCAGCACGCCGTGGGCGGCGGCGCCCAGGAGCGCCTGCTGGAGGATCCACGGGCGGGAGGCGAGACCCGCGAGGTCGGCGAAGACGTTCGCGTGCTTGCCGAGCATGGCCAGGCACTCGTCGATCCACGGCCAGCCGAGCTCGGAGATGACGAGGCGCAGGCGCGGGAAGGAGCGGGCGATCTCGTCCCACGCCGCCGGGCGGTCGAAGTCAAGCACGGCCGCGGAGGTGAGCGGGCCGCAGCGGGCCGCCAGCACCGGGAGGCCCAGGCGCTCGCACCGCTCGTAGACGCGCATGGCGCTCGAGTGGGCGGGATGGAATCCCTGCGACGCCGGGCTGACGGTGATGCCGCTCAGGCCGAGCGACACCGCGGCGTCCACCTGTCCCAGCGGATCCGGCGCCATCGGGTCCACGCCGCCGATGCCCACCAGGCGCCCGGGATCGCGGCGCACGCACTCCGCCACGAACTCGTGGGGGATGCAGGCGCCGAGGAGTTCGCTTCGGAAGCCCAGGAGGGCGGCGCCGGTGAGGCACTCGGAGCTCGCGGCAAGGGCCGCAGGCGAGGCGTCCACCCGCACCCAGCGCCCGGCGTGATGCGATGCCACCTGGTTCCAGATGGCCTTGCCCAGTTGATCCGGGGAGCGCCAGACGCGGACATGCAGGTCGAAGATCATGGCGTGCAGGAGGCAGGTCCGTGCCGGGGCATTCCCGCCGGGCGACGAATATACCTCACTCGCCTCCCGGGCGCACGGCGACCGTCACCACGCAGATTCCCAGGGAGAGCGGCACCTGCCGCACCTCGCGGAAACCCGCTGATTCCAGCCTGCGGGCCAGGGCCGCCCGGTCCAGGAAGGTGGCCACGCTCCGCGGCAGGTACTTGTACGCGCCGGAGCGGTCCCGGGCCAGAAGCGTGGCGGTGACCGGCATGATGATGCGGGTGTAGAGGCCGCTGCCGGCGCGGATGACGGGGTTGCTCGGCTCGTCGAACTCCAGGATCACCAGCACGCCGCCCGGCCGCAGCACGCGGTGGAACTCCGCGATGGCCGCGTCCGGCCGGTCCACGTTCCTCAGTCCGAACGCGATGGAGACGACGTCGACGCTCCGGTCGGGGATGTCGAGCGCGGTGGCATCGCCGTGGCGGTACTCCGGCGCCGCGGCGCCGGCGGGCCGGCGCCGGGAGGCCGCCTTCGCCCGGGCCAGATCGAGCATCGCGGGCGTGAAGTCCACGCCGATCACCGCTGCGGCGCCCGCGCGGGCGAACGCCTCCGAGAGATCGCCGGTGCCGCAGGCCACGTCCAGCACGGTTCGCCCGCGGAGCTCCCCGGCCAGCGCCACCGCGCGGCGCCGCCAGCGCTGATCCTGCCCGAAGGAGTGGACGCGGTTGTTGAGGTCGTAGCGCCGGGCGATGGCGCTGAACATGGCCTGCACCCGCGCCGCCTTCTCCGGATCCCGGTGCGGATCCCGGGCGAGCGCCTGGTTGCTCCAGGCTGGGTGTCGGGCTGCGGGCATCGGAGCGGATGCTACGCCACCACCGGGAGGCCGGCGGATGCGCCCGCGGGTGGCCGGACCCGGGCCGCCGCCACCCTCGACGCCGCTGAGAGGGTGCCATAACGCCTGCGAACGGGTCCGATACGGCGAATCCACCGAGGGCTGCATGGGCCCCTCCGGAGGCGCCGATGCAGCAGCGTCCACCGGAGGATCCGGTGTCGTGGGACACGCGGCCGGGCCAGGGATGGCGCCGGCGCGGGAATCCGAGACCAGACACTCGCCATGACCGCCGCCAACGCCACCGTCCGTCGCGCCGCCCGCTCTCCGCAGGTCGTCGTGGAGCGCCTCTTCAACCTGCTCCTTGCCGGCGACCGCACCGCCGCCCGCGACGTCCTCGAGGAGTCGCTCGCGGGGGGCACCTCGCCCGAGTCCCTTGCGAACGACGTCCTCTGGCCCATCCACGAGACCCTCCACACGCTGCGGCGCCGGGACCAGGTCACCGCGGTGGCCTTCAACTACGCCACGCGGCTCCTGCGGGCCCTGGCGGACCAGCTCCAGCTCCGCTACCAGGCGGCGCCCTCCCGCGGGGAGCACGTGCTCCTCTTCTGCGGCTCCGATGAACTCGAGGACCTCGGCGGCCAGCTGGCCGCGGACCTCCTGGAGGCCGCCGGGTACGCGGTCCGCTTCGGCGGGGGCGGGATCGCCGCGGACGACATCCTGGGAGAGGTGCACGAACGGCGTCCCGCGTGGCTCGTCCTCTTCTCGTCCAGCGCCCAGGACGCGCCCCGCATCCGCCAGGTGATCGACAGCATCCGCTCGATCGGCGGCCACCCGAACCTCCGGATCGTGGTGGGCGGGGGGGTCTTCAACCGGGCTCCGGGACTGGCCGAGGAGATCGGGGCCGCCTTCTCCGCCAAGGATCCGGCGGGGCTGCGGGCCCTCCTTCTCAACCCCGGCACCGCCGCCCCCCGCACGGCCACCCAGCCGGCGGTCCGGCTGGCCGCCCGCGCCGCCTGAGATCGCATCCGGGAACCGGGGGACGGCGGGTACGATGGGACCGCCGTCCCCCGGGTTCCTCCACCAGGTGCCAAACCCGGTGAACCTGGGGCCGCGGACTCGGTAGGAGCCCGGACCCATGCTGGAACGAGCCGACGAGACCAGGATCATCCGACGCGCCCGGCGCGGCGATGGCAAGGCGATCGAGACGCTCATCCGGGAACACCAGGAACCCCTCTACGCGTTCATGCTCCGCCTCTCGGGTCGACCGGAGGTGGCGCAGGACATGGTGCAGGAGGCGTTCGTGCGAGTCCTCCGGAACATCGACCGCTTCGATGACCGCTTCCGCTTCAGCACCTGGCTCTTCACGATCGCGCGCCGCCTCTACGTCAACTACATGCAGAAGATGCGGCCCGCGAGCGACTCCGAGACCGTGGGTCTCTGGCAGGGCGGGGACCGCACCCCCGGCTCGCTGAGCGCCGACGCGGAGACCCGCGACAACCTCCGGGAGCTGCTGGACCGCGCCATCACGGTGCTGTCGCCGCTGCAGCGGGAGATCGTCCTCCTCTTCCACCAGCAGCAGTGGTCGATCGGCGACATCGCCACCAACCTCTCGCTGCCGGAGGGCACCGTGAAGAGCCACCTCTTCCGGGCCCGGCGGCGCATGCTGGAAGCCATCGAATCCGACGAGCGCGACGCCCGCGTGGCCCGCGAGGCCCTGCAGGGGAGCATGGAGTGAGCGAGCGCGACGACGAGATCATTCGCCGCCTGCTGCGGGCCCTTCCCGCGGAGCGGAGCGACGCGTCCCCGGACGTCACCGGCGAGGTGATGGCGCGGCTCGGGTTCGCGCCCTGCACCGCCAGGCAGGCGCGGCGAGTCGCCGTCAGGCGGGCCCTGCGCCGCGGTGCCGTGGTGGTGGCCATCCTTGCGGCGGCCGGTGGTGGCTGGCTGGTGGCGGCGCAGCGCCCGCAGCCGGTGGACGCCTCCATCGTGCCCGCCATGAACGACGTGATCCAGTCCCGCAGCCGCTCCCTCAACTCCGTGCTGGACGGGATGCCGCGGCTGCACGCACCGCACGGCGGCGTGCCGGTGATGCGCATCCGCGCCGTGCCGCTGCCCCCGGCGGTGCGTGACGTGGAGCGGGATCCGGAGCGCGAACGCGGGCGGATGCAGCCCATCCCGGCCCGCGCGCCCTTCCCCCAGGCCTGACCCATGACCAGCGCCGTCGCCGCGCTCCTGACCTGCGTCGTGGCGTGGTGCCAGCCCCCGTGGCAGGGTGCGGAACTCGTGCCCGCGGACGTCGACGCGTGGGTGCACGTCGATGACGGCGCCTCGCTGCGGCATGAGCTGGGGAGCCTGCCCGGCGCCGGAGCCCTCGCGGGGGCGCTGGCCGACGAAACCCTCGCCGCCCGCTGGTCCGCGCTTGCGGCGCGGCTCCGCCGCCCCGGCGAGGAGTGCTTCGACATGCTGATGGGCCGCGATGCCGCCCTCGCGATGCGGCGCCGCGGCGAGGAGCGAGACTGGCTGATGGCGGTGGAGCTGGATGAGGCCGCGCTCCACGCCACCGTCGATGGACTCGGCGGCCGGATGCTGGGCGGCGGGCGCGTGGAGTTCCCGGGGCAGGGGTTCGTGGGCGTCTGGCGGGCGCCGCGCCTCCTGGTGGCCGCGAACCACGACTCTCCGCTCCTGCGCTTCGCCGTGGAGCGGGCGGACGCGGCGGCCGCGGCGGCGCCGCTGGCGAGCGCTCCCGCGGCCGGTTCGCTCGCCTCGGCCGCGCTCGTCCGCGAAGCCGCCCCGTGGCCCGCCAGCCGCGTGCAGCTCTATCTGCGCCACCCGCCGCCCCTCGGCGGCGCCAGCGTGGTCACCGCCGCGATCGACGGGCGCACGGTGACGCTGCGCCATCGGGGGCGCTTCGATCAGTCCCCGCTGGAGCTCGCCACGCCGCCGGAGGGCTTCGACACCCGCGTCCTGGCCCGGCTCGAGGACGCGGCGATCCTGGCGTGGGTGGAACCGCAGCGGCGCACACCCCAGCCGAGCGTGGTGGAGGCCCTCCTGCCGGAGGCGGTCTTCACCCCGGAGATGCGGGAGAACGCCGGCGCCCGCTGGATGGTGGCAGTGGGGGCCCTCGATGGACGCCCCTCCACGGAGTGCCAGGTCCCGGCGGTGGCTGTGGCGGTGGAGGTGAAGGACGCGGCCCTGGCCCGCCGCCAGCACGACGAGTTCATGCGCGGCGTGATCCGCGGCTTCAACACCCGCTGGGCATCGATCGCGGGCAGCGCCATCCCGCCACCCGGGGAGACCGGTGGCGCGGACGTGGAGGATCCCCGCGGCTGCGACGCGGGGCCGATGTTCCGCACCGCCACCGGAAACCACCCGCTGGTGCGCACCGCCTCCATCCACTGGCGCACGGTGGTCAGCGAGGCGGGCAACTGGCAGGTCTACTCGTCGCACCGCGCGTGGCTGGACGTCGTGGCCCGGCGGCTCGAACCCGGACCGGAGACACCGGCGGCGGCGCCCGTCTCTCCGCCTCCCGCGCTCCCCGGCGTCGCCTCCACGCCGTCGCCCGATGGCGCCCCCGGACCCGGCGCGTCGGTTCGCGCCGGCGCCCACGCGGGCTTCCTGCGCGGCGCGGCCCTCGCGGACATGCTGGAGAGCTGGGCGGTGCTGGCCCCGGAGTTCTCCCCGGCGGATCCCGCCGCCTTCCGTGACGGCATCCGAATGCTGGCCCGCGCCCTCCACGGCGTCGTGCGGGCGTCGTGGGAGCTCTCGGAGCCTTCGCCCGGCGTGGTGGAGGCGCGGGCGGAGATCACGCTCGCGCCCGCGCAGAGCGCCGCCCCGTGAGGGGTGCGGCCCCCGGACGGCATGCATCCGTGGCTCCGCGCCGCCGCGGCACCAGCGCCGCGCCGGCCCCCGTCGACCAGCCGCTCCTCCTGGCCGCGGGACGCGATCCGCTGGCCGCGGTGGTGGAGGCGTGCCTGACGCGGCGCGGGGCCTCCGCCGCGGTGCCGATCGTGGTCGCGGTGAGCGGGGGTCCGGACTCCTGCGCCTTGCTCCTCCTTGCCGCCGCCGTGGCCCGGCGCCGCGGCTGGCCGCTCCGGGCCTGCGCGGTGGACCACGGTCTGCGCCCGGAGTCCGCGGCGGAGTGCCGGGCCGCCGTCGCCCTGGCGGCGCGCTGCGGCGTGGCGGGCCGCGTGCGGCGGGTGACGCCTTCGCGGCGGCCGGATGGACTGGCCGCGGGCGCCCGGCGCGAACGCTATCGATCGCTCGAGGCGGAGGCCCTGGCGGCCGCGCGGGCCGTCGCCCCCGGGCCCGCGCCCGCGCGGAGGGCCGCCGCCGGGAGACCGGCGACGCCGCGGGCGCTCCTCCTGGTGGCGCACCACGCGGAGGATCAGCTGGAGACGATCCTCCTGGCCCTCGTCCGGGGGGCCGGGGCGCGGGGCGCGGGCGGCATGGCGGAGGCCAGGCGGCTCGCGAGCGGCGTCGTCATCGTCCGACCGCTCCTCGGCGCGTCCAGGGAGGCGCTGCGGGCGCTCCTCGTTCGCTGCAGAGTCGACTGGGCCACGGACCCGGGGAACGTGGATCCCGGTCGGCCGCGCGGGCGGCTGCGTCGGGACGTGCTGCCCGTCCTGGAGTCGCTGCGCCCGGGCGCGGCGGTGCGGGCCGCCGGCGCCGCGGAGGCCATCCGTGCCGCGGCCCGGTTGGCCGCCAGGGCCGCGGCGCGCAGCCTCCGGCCGGTGGACGCGGCCGGCGCGCTGGCCGCATGGCGCCGGGCGCCGCTCGCGGGGGCGCCGGAGCCCACCAGGCGCCTGGCCCTGCGAAGAGCGCTCGCCGGTGAAGGTCGGACGGCCTCCGCGCTGGTGGTGCGGCAGGCCTCCGCCGCGATCGGCGCAGCACCCGGTCCCGCCCGTCGCTTCCAGCTCCGGGGCGGCGGCTGGCTGGTGGTGGAGTCGGACCGCGTGGAGATCAGGGCAGACAGCGGGCCGCATCGCCGACGGCGGCGCAGCGCACCACGCCGTCCTGGATGACCAGCACCACCGGCGTGCGTTCGAACCAGGCGGGCCCGCTGGGAAGCGAGAGGCTCACGCATCCCTCGCAGGGGACGGGCCCCTCGTCGTCTCCTGCCGCGATCACGGCGCCCGCCTCCGGCGGCGTCAGCACCACGATCACCTCCGGATGTCCGGCACCGTCCGCCCCCGCGCCGAAGCGGGCGCTCATCAGCTCCCGGCATTCGCTGCAGTTGGGGTTGTAGAAGATCACCACGTGCCGCCCCTCCAGCGTGAGCGGCGTGAGCTGCGGGAGGTGGTGCGGCAGGCCGGTGTCCGGAAGGCGGCGGCCCTCCCAGGAGGCGGGGTTGCCGAAGGCCACGCGCTCCGCCGCGATCCCCGCGACGGCCCCGACGGGGAGTCGTGCCGCGAGCGCCGTGGCGGCCACTGCGGCGACGGCCAGCGCCGCGAGCGGCCCGCCCGGTGAGCGGGCGGCTGCGGCGCGGGGTCCCGGGCCGCGCCCGCGCGAGAGGACGATGATCGCCGTGGCCGCAGCCGCCACCGCCAGGCCCGGCGGCACGAGCGCCGGCATCCCTGCGCCCGCCCGCATCAGCGCGGAGAGTTCCGCCAGTCCCGAGAAGGCGAGCGCCACCACCGCCGCGACCGCCGCCGCAGGGCCCACGGGCCGTCGCAGCAGCACGGCCACCGCGATCACGAGCTCGAGCGCCACCAGCCCGCGCACGGCGGTCTGGTGGTCCACGCCGGCGCGGGTGGCGACGTTCGCCATCCACAGCGGGAGCGACGCCGTGCCCCACGCCATGTGGTAGGCGGCGCCCGCGAGGGCGGCCAGGGCGATCAGGGCGCGGAGTGCGAACGGCGTGCGCGACATCCCCGCGTCCTACTTCGCCTCGAGCGTCGCCTTCAGCGCGGTGGCGTTGTCCACGTCCTCGCAGACGGACTTCACCACGCCGTCCATCACCGTCAGCACCACGGGCGTCTGGATCATGTACTCCGGGCCGTTCGCGGCCCGGGGCAGGATCACCTTGACGCACTCCGTGCAGGGGTTGGCGAGGGCCGGGCCCGGATCCGCATCCGGCACCTGCACCAGGAGCGTGCGGGTGGGGAGCTTGCCCTTGAAGTGCTTCTCAAGGAGCTCGTGGCAGTGGTCGCAGTCCACGCGGAAGAAGACCACGTGCCAGCGGCCGGAGTCGAGACCCGCGGGGAGCGGACGCTTGAGCAGCCGCATCATCTCCTGGTCGCCAAGCCGCTTGCCCACCCACTCCGGATACTTGGGGAGGTAGTAGGGCTTCATGCGGGCCGGCGCCGCAGCCCATTCAGGCGGCGCGTTGGCCGCGGGGGCGGGCGGGGGCGCGGGAGGCGTGGGGCCTGGGGGAGGCGTGGGGCCTCCGGGGGGTGTGACCCCGGCGGGCGGGGGCGCGGGCTTGTCCGGCGGCGCGGTCGGGGCGCCGCCGGTGGCGTTCGAACCCTGCTGCTGCGCGGCGGGCCCGCCCTGCGCGGACTGCGCGGGGGCCGCCGCGGGCGCGCCCTGCGTGCCGCTCGCGGAGGGCGTCTGCGGCGCGCCATCCGGGTGGTCGATCCCCGCCTTCGCCGGGACCGCGTATGCGGCGATGGCGCCGATCGCGGCGGCCACCACCCACGCGGGCGCGGAGCCGCGCACCTTGGCCGGACGGAGCGTGATCACGCCCAGGAGGAAGAGGCCATCCACGATGAGCACGGCCCACGGCGGCGGCCCGGACTTGCCGAAGCAGCCGCAGGAGGCCTGACCGGAGGCGATGACCACCGTCAGGATGATGACGAAGAGCGACAGCACGCCCGCAGCCACCGGGCGGGCCAGGCGGGGCAGGAAGAGCATCGCGGCCGCGAGCGCGAACTCCACGCCGACGATCACCCGCAGCGACTGGTCGAGGAACGGCAGAAGGTCCGCCTCCGAGCCGCGGCCCATGGCCGTCGCGATCCGCTCCAGCACCGCGCGGACCGGGGCGGGGAGGAGCCGCGGGTCCCGCTCCGCAAGCTTCAGCCCTGCGCCGACCGCAAGCCACAGCGGCACCACCAGGCGGGTGAGCGCGCTGCCGAGCAGGGCGGTGAAGGGGATGGGGGCGCCGGGGCCCTGGCCGGAGGCGTGCGGAGCGGCGTTCGACGTCACTGGTGATCCTCCTCCACGCCGGCGGGGAGGACCGCCTCCTCCAGCGCTTCGCAGATGATGTGCATGGCGACCTGGTGCGCCTCCTGGACGGCGGCGCCGTCGCAGCCGTGGACTACGAGCGCCGTGTGGCACAGTTCGAGGGCGGGGCCGCCTTCTCCGCCGAGGAGGCCCAGGCAGGTCACTCCCCGTTCGCGGGCCGCTTCCAGCGCCCGGAGGAGATTGGGACTGCGGCCGCTGGTGGAGAAGACGAGCAGGGCATCCCCCCGGCGGCCCAGGGCCCGCAGCGGGCGGGCGAAGACCTCCTCGAACCCGAAGTCGTTGGCGATGCAGGTGAGGGCGGTCGGATCCGCGTTGAGGCAGTTGGCCCGCAGGGGCGGGCGGTTGGAGCGGTAGCGACCCACGAGCTCCTCCGCCATGTGCATGGCCTCCGCCGCGGAGCCGCCATTGCCGCAGGTGAAGAGCGTGCCCCCGGCGGACAGGCAGTCCGTGACGCATCCAACGAGGCGGGCCAGGACCTCCGACGAGGACTCCAGCACCTCGAGCGCCATCCGGGAATGGACCAGCCGCTTCGCGATGAGCTGCCGCCAGGGCTCCATGCGGGCATGCTACTCGGAGGCGGCCAGGCGCTCCGTGCGGAAGGGAGCGTGGTACAAGTTCCGCCCGATGGCGCTCTTCATCCACCACAGCCGGATGCCTGCGCCGTGCGAACGGCTGGCGGAGTGGCACTTCCGGCCCGGCGCCCTGGAGCGGCTGATCCCGCCGTGGGTCCGCGCATCCATCGTGGATCCCGGCGCCGGCGTGCAGGAGGGCAGCGTGGCCACCATCGAGCTGCGCAGCGGCCCGCTCCGCGCCCGGTGGAAGGCCCGGCACTCCGCGGTGGAGCCGGGGCGCGGCTTCGTGGACGAGCAGCTCTCCGGTCCCTTCTCCATGTGGCGGCACCAGCACCGCTTCCTGCCGCAGGACGAGCGGCACAGCCTGCTGGAGGACCACCTGGAGTACCTGGTGCCGGGCGGCGCCGCGGGGCGACTCGTCGCGGGACCGTGGGTGCGCTCGCAGCTTCGGCGCACGTTCGAGTTCCGGCATCGGCGCACCGCGTCGGATCTGCGCAGGCACATGGAGCACCCCACGGCGGATCCGCTCCGCGTGGCGGTGAGCGGCGCGTCCGGTCTGGTCGGCTCCGCGCTCTGCCCCTTCCTCTCCGCGGGCGGACACCAGATCCGCCGCATCGTGCGCGGGCGGCCGGACCATGAGCGCCTGGACATCGGCTGGGACCAGTCGAACGGCGCCCTCGAACGCCGCTTCCTGGAGGGGGTGGACGCCGTGGTGCATCTCGCCGGCGCCGGGATCGCGGATGCCCGCTGGACGCCGGCCCGGCGCGAGGAGCTCCGCAGCAGCCGCATCCTCCGCACCCGCCAGCTGGCGGAGGCGCTCGCGTCCCTCTCCGCGCCGCCGCGGGTGCTGGTGGCGGCGAGCGCCATCGGCTGGTACGGCGATCGCGGTGAGCGCGAGGTGGACGAACGCGCCGAGCGCGGGCAGGGCTTCCTGCCGGACCTCTGCGCGGAGTGGGAGCGGGCCACGCAGCCGGCGGAGATGGCCGGCATCCGGGTGGTGCACCTGCGGATCGGACTGGTGCTGTCGGCGCGGGGCGGCGCCCTGCGGCCGCTGCGGCGGATCTTCTCCCTGGGACTCGGCGGACCCGTGGGAAGCGGCCGCCAGGGCATGAGCTGGATCGCGCTCGACGACCTGCTCGGCGCCATCCTCTTCTCGATCGTCACGCCCAGCCTCTATGGCGCCGTGAACGCCACGGCGCCCACGCCGCGTTCGAACCGCGACTTCGGGCGGGCCCTGGCCCACGTGCTGCGCCGTCCGTTCCTCATCCCCGCGCCCGGCCCGGCCGTGCGGGCGGCGCTGGGGGAGATGGGCGACGCGCTCCTGCTGCGGGGGGCGTTCGTGCGCCCCATGCGCCTGCTGGAGCACGGCTTCCGCTTCCAGTTCCCGGATCTGGAGCCGGCGCTGCGATTCGAGCTGGGGCGCTTCCTGGATTGACGCCCCGCGGCCCGAATCCGCCCCGCCGCCGCCGCCGAACGAGCGGGCGGCCATGACCACCTCCATCGTCTGGTTCCAGCAGGACCTCCGGCTGGACGACCACCCGGCGCTCGCGGCCGCCGCCGCCGCGGGACGGGTGGCGCCGCTCTTCATCTGGGACCCGGAGGGGGAGGCGCCGTGGGCGCCGGGGGCCGCGAGGCGCTGGTGGATGCACCACTCGCTCGCGGCCCTCGCGGACTCCCTGGAGCGGCTCGGGGCGCCGCTGCGCATCGTGCGCGGCCCGGCGGAGCGCGTGCTGCCGGCGCTGGCGCGGGAGGCGGGCGCCGCGGCCGTCCATGCCCACGAGCGCGTGGAGCCGCCGGCCCGGGAGCGGCATCGGCGCGTGGAGGGGGCCCTGCGCGCGGCGGGGGTGGAGTTCCACCTCCACCAGGGGGACTCGCTCTTCGCGCCTCACGAGATCGTGAGCGGCGCGGGGACGCCGTACCGCGTCTTCACGCCCTTCTGGCGCGCGTGCAGCCAGGCCGAAGCGGAGGCGCCCCGCCCGGCGCCGCCGCGCCTGGAGGCACCGCACGCCTGGAGCGGGCGGGAGCGGGGCCGGGATGCGCTGGACGCCCTGGGCCTCCGGCCGCGGATCCGCTGGGACGTGCACATGGAGCGGGAGTGGACGCCCGGAGAGGCGGGGGCCATGGCCCGCGCCCGAGACTTCCTCGAGGCGTCGCTGCCGGGCTACGCCACCGGGCGGGATCGCTGCGATCGGCCCGCCACCAGCCGCCTCTCCCCGCATCTCGCCCACGGCGAACTCTCGCCGCGGCGCCTCTGGGCGATGCTCGGGGCGATGAGAGCGCCGGCCGCGGACCTCGCCAAGCTGCGAAGCGAGCTCGGGTGGCGGGAGTTCGCCCGGCACGTCCTCTGGCATCACCCGCACACGGTCGACCGGCCGTTGCGCCCGGAGTTCGACTCCTTTCCGTGGCGCGACGACGCCCATGGGGAGGAGCGCTGGCGCCAGGGGCGGACGGGATTCCCGCTGGTGGACGCGGGGATGCGCCAACTGTGGGCCACGGGGTGGATGCACAACCGCGTTCGCATGGTGGTGGCCAGCTTCCTGGTGAAGGACCTGCTGCTGGACTGGCGGCGCGGGGCGGCGTGGTTCTGGGAGACGCTGGTGGACGCGGATCTGGCCAGCAACACGCTCGGATGGCAGTGGTGCGCCGGATGCGGCGCGGACGCGGCCCCGTTCTTCCGCATCTTCAACCCGCAGTCGCAGGGCGAACGCTTCGACCCCGATGGCGCCTACGTCCGCCGCTGGGTGCCGGAGCTGGCCGGCCGCCCGCTGCGCGAGCTCCACCGGGCGGAACCCGCGGAGGACGACTTGCCGCTGCTATCCTCGCGGGCGATAGGGGTGCGGCCAGGGGGCGGCTATCCAGCGGCCCTCGTGGATCATGCCGCGGCGCGAAGCCGCGCGTTGGCAGCGCTGGCCAGCGTCTCGCGCGGACGCTGAGCGGAAGGAGGCACCCATGCACGGCCATCTCGGACGGCGTTCCCGGAGCGGCGCGGTCGGCGCGGTCCGCGCGGCTGGTGCGGTTGGCGCGGTCGCGGCCGCACTCGCGGCGTGGGTCGCGGCGGCGGCGGCGGCCGCGGATCCACCCGAGGTCCCGGGAGCGCTCCCCGCGCCCTCGGCGCCCGCGGGCGGCGCCAAGGAGGTTCGCCAGCCGGCTGCCTCCCGCGTGGGGCGGGCGGATCTCGCCGCGGCCTACATGCGGCTGGAGGAGGCGCTCGCCGCCGCGGCGCCCGCCGGGGAGGCGAGGGCCCGCGTCAACCGCGAGTTCGACGGCCTCACGCTCGAGTACTTCGCCGGCCGGATGGAGCGGGCGGTGGCCCTGCTGGACGCGTTGAGCGTCTCGCTCCTGGAGTCTGCGCCGGATCCGGCGGCCAGGGAGCGGGGGCGGCGCCTCAGGGAACTCGGCCCGCGGCGGGTGCGGGCGGCGCCGCGAACGCTGCCCGCGGCGGAGGGCGGCGCCGTGGAGGTGGACGTGGCCTGGCTCTCCGGGGAGCCGGCCGGCGCGCCGGTGGTCGCCCGTCTCCGTCCGGCGGATGGGTCTGCGCCGCTCCCGGTGACGCTGCCGGGCGAGGGCACCGTGACGGTGGAGCTTCCCGGCGGTCGGCCGCCGCAGGCGTGGACGCTGGAGCTGGAGGCGGAACCGCCGCTCGCGCTCGCGCGGGTGTGGACGCTTCCGCAGCCCCTGGACGCGACGCGGACCGAACTCCTGGCCCGCATCAGCCGGCTGGAGAGCGAAGCGCAACCCGCCGCCGCGCCACTCCTGGGCGCCGTGCGGGCCAGGGCCCAGCTCCTCACCGCCTCTCCCGGGCGGGCCCGGCTGGCGGAGAGCCTCGTGGATCCGCTCCTGCACGCCAGGGAGGTGGAGGCGGACGTGACGGCGCTCGAATCCGGGCGCGACCCATTCCACGGCCGCGCGGGCGTCACCTGGCGGACCATCTCCGTGAGCGGCGTGGAGCTGCCGATGCGCATCGTGGCGCCGGCCTCGGCGCTGGCCAGGGGTGAAGCGCTGCCCCTCGTGGTGGCGCTCCACGGCGCCGGCGGCGATGAGAACATGTTCATCGACGGCTACGGCCGCGGCGCCCTGGTGCGCCTGGCAGAGCGTCACGGCTTCCTGGTGGCGGCCCCGCTCACCACGATCTTCGCCACCAGTCCCGCGTTCCTTGATGCCGTGGTGGCCACCATGAGCGCCGCGTACCCGGTGGATCCGCGGCGCGTGCACGTCCTTGGCCACTCGATGGGCGCTGCGGCCGCCGGCGCCGCCGTGCGGGCCCGCCCCGCGCTCGTGGCCTCCGCGGCGCTCCTGGCCGGCACCGGCGCGCCCGTGGATCCGGGACGGGCCGCGGGACCGGACGCGCCGCCCATCCGCATCGATGCCGGAGCCCTGGATCCGCTCATCCCCGCCGCGTCCCTCCGCAAGCTCGCGGAGCGGCTGCGTCAGGCGGGGGTGGAGGTGACGCTGGTGGAGTGGCCGGAGGAGGGACACACGCTCCTGGTGGAGCGGGCCCTTCCCGACGCCGTGGAGCGGCTCATGGCCCACCCTCGCCCGGCGCCGGCCCCGCTCCCGGCCCCGCCGTGACCCGGGCGGAGCGCAGCCAGATCCCCGCCGCGGGGAGTGAGCACGCGGCGCCCGCCGCCAGCACGCCCCACAGGTACGGCGCGCCGATCCCGAGCGCCAGCCCCGCGAGCGGGCCCACCAGGTATCCGAGCCCGACGAGCGTCTCGAAGAACGCCCCGGAGTCCACGTCCGCGCCGCCCACCGCCATCGCGTAGTAGATGGCCGCGAAGTAGACCACGGCGCTCCCCAGGCCGAACAGGACCAGTCCGCACACCAGCGTGGCCACGTCCGGGCTCCAGAGGATGAGCGCGAACCCGCTGGCAAGCCCCGCGAATCCGGCCGCCAGCGTGGACCAGCGCCCATGCCACGCGTGGAGGAGCATCAGCGCCACGACCGCACCCACCCGCACGCACATCCACACCGCGCTGAGCGGCGTCTCCATCGTCTCCTCCACGCGCAGGCGCTCCAGGAGGAAGGGCATCGCGGGCCCGAGGGCGCCGATGAAGATGTAGGCCACCGGAAGCAGGAAGCGCGTGGCGTTCCGGAGCGCTTCGTAGTGCGCCGGCACGTGGCGGTGCACCTCCTCCGGCGCGTGCGGCGCGGGCCGCGCGGGCATCCAGCGCAGCACCAGGAGCGAGACCAGGCTCATCGGCACGAAGAGCGTGAGCCCCCAGCGGGCGGCGCCGCTCCCCATGAGCGGGGCCATCAGGAACATCGCGAGCGGCACCGCGGACATCCAGGAGAGGTTGAACGCGCCGAGCGCCCTTCGCATGGTGCGCCCGTGGCGGCCGGAACTGACGTAGCTCTCCATGAGCGGCCAGAAGGAGGCGGCCATCCCGCTGGCCATCATGGCGCACGTGAGGACGCCCCCGAGTCCCATCGGCGCCACCACGCCCGCCGCGAGCTGGACGAGCAGGAGCACCGCAAGGACGTGCCGGGGCGTGATGGAGGCCGGGAGCCGCCGCACCACGCGGCCGCTTCCCCAGGCCACCAGGATGTAGATCACGGTGGCGCCCAGCTGGAGGAGGAAGTTGTCGCGGGGCTCGAAGCCGAAGTCGTGGCGGGTGACGAAGAAGAGGGCGGACCAGATGAGGCCGCTCCCCAGCGAGTTGACGAAGGTGAGCACCCCGACCGCCCAGAGGGGTGCCGGTCCCGGACCTGCTGGCGCGTGGGCGGGCATGGGGGGCAGAGAGTATCCGGGGTCTGCTAGAATCCCCGCCTCTCACGAAGTCCACGTAGCTCAATTGGATAGAGCGTCGCCCTCCGAAGGCGAAGGTTGCAGGTTCGAGTCCCGCCGTGGACGTTCACTCACCTCCATCAGCGCATGACGGCACCCCCGGGAGGCCGGTCGACGCGCCGCTGACGTTCGCAGCGTTCCAGTCCCACATCCGGGAGCGCTACTTCGCCACGGATTCCGCCCGCGGGGTCCCGGGGACGTTCCTCTGGCTGTCGGAGGAGATGGGTGAGCTCGCCCACGCGCTGGGGCGGCGCGAACAGGGGCGGCCGGATCCCGCGAACCTGCGCGAGGAATTCGCGGACGTGCTGGCGTGGCTCACCACGCTCGCGAACGTGACCGGCGTGGACCTGGAGTCGGCGCTGCGCGAGAAGTACCTGACGGACGGGGGCCCCAAGGGGACCAAGTAGGGCGGTACACTCGCCGTTCCATGCGTGCGGACGAGGCGAGGCATCCACAGATCGCGCGGCGCTCCGGCGCCGGTTTCCGCGCCCCCATCAGCGGCGTGTCCCGCGCGGGCGCAGCCGCACGGGTCCGGGCCTGGTTCGGCGCCGCCGCCATGCGCGCCGCCATTCGCACCGCGTGGTCCGCCGCGTGGTCCGCCGCGTGGTGCGCCGCGTGGTCCGCCGCGGCGTCCACGCTGCTCCTCGCGTCCCGGCCGGTCCTGGCCGGGGACGACGGGCCTGCCGGTGCCGCCGGCAGCCCCGGAGCCGCGGTGGAGACGCCGCCGCCGCCGCCGGAGGTGGGATTCGAGCTGACTCCCGGCGCCCTCGACGGGCACTACGTGGTGGTGCCGGTGGTGGGAGCCGTCGGTACGGACGTCACGCTGGAGGCGATCTCGCTCATCGCCGCGCGAGTCTCCGCCGCCCGACCCAGCGCCGTGGTCCTCCTGATCGACAGCGACAGCGGCTCCGACGAGACGGCCCTCCGCATGGCCGCGATCCTCAAGGAAGTGCGGTCCGGCGTGCCCGTGATCGCCGTGGTGCAGCGGGCGGTGGGGGCGTCCGCGCTGCTGGTGCCGGTGGCCACGCGGGTCTTCCTCGCGGAGCCCGTGGGGGCCGGGCCGGTCATCTCCTACGAACCGGAAGTGCGGCCCGCCTCGGACATGCCCGTGGGCGCCCAGGCCGCGGCCTCACGCTCGCTCCTCGCGGCGGCCGCGGCGCTCTCCGCCGCCGGCTTCAAGGCGCCCGCGGACGGCATCTGGTCCCTCACCGCCGCGGAGGCGTACCGGACCGGCTTCGCCGAGCCGCTGGAGCGAGGCATCCCCACGCTGGGACGCCACCTGGGAATCGAACCTTGGGTGAGCGCCGGTCGCCAGGCGGAGGCGGTGGTCCGGCAGACCTCCCTCCACGACCGCGCCATCCGCGCCTACCGGGGCCGCCTGGTGGGACGCGCGTTCACCGCGCTGCAGCAATCGAACGACGCCATCTCGCAGCTCTCCGCGGCGGAGCAGGCGGCGATCGTGGCGGATCCGCGGCGCACGCCCGTGGAGCGCGGCTACCGCGCCGCCTGGAACGGCAGCGCCTGGGTCCTGGCGGGGGAGAGCTCCCGCCAATGGCAGCGAACGCTGGACGGCGCCATCTCCGCGTGGAGCCGCGTCAGCCAGCTGGTGGACCAGTCCGCGCAGCTCCTCCGGCAGGCGGAGGCGGACACCGCGGCGCTGGTGGCGAGCGCCTCCACGCCACCTGCGGACGGCGCCGTCGGCGACACGGTGGAGCGACTCACCGCCGCCCAGCATGAGGTGGCCTCCCGGCTGGAGGCCGCGATGAGCGTGCGCTCCCGCGCCGAGGCGGAGGTTCGGGCCCTCGCGGCCCTGCGACAGCGGGCCCCGTGATCCCGGGCTGTCCCATCTGCGCCCTGGCGCGCGGCGCCGCGGAGGCGCTCGGGGGCGCCCGGGGATGGAGCCTGCGGCATCACCCCGCGCCCGCGCCTCTCGCCGGATGGGTGATCGTGGACCTCCGCCGGCACGCGGCCACCATGGATGAACTCACAGCGGAGGAGGCCGCGGAACTGGGGCCGCTCCTGGTCCGGACCTGCGCCGCCATCCGCGCGGCCACGGGGTGCGAACGGGTGTACGTCCTCTCCTTCGCGGAGGCCGCGCGCCACGTCCACCTCCACCTGGTGCCGCGGCACGCCGGGGACGCGGCCACCGAGGGGTGGGCCATCGCCGATCACTACCGGGCCGTGGCCTCCGGAAACGCCGCACCCGCGCTCGAGGCGCGGGTGCGGGAAGTCTGCACGGTGCTGCGGGCGCGGCTCAGCCTTCTTCCGCCGTCCGCTCTCCCACCTTCATCCTGACGAAGCGCACGATCCGGGTCCCGGCCGGGACCAGCTGCTTCACCAGGGTCTTGCCGTCCGGGTCCTTGAGATACACCTGCCCCAGGAGGGTGTTCTCCTCGAGGAACTTGCGCATCTTGCCCTCCGCGATCTTCTGGGCCACGGCCTCCGGCTTGCCGGTCGCCTTGGCCTCCTCGATCGCCTCGCGGCGCCTGGCGTCCACGACCTCCTTGGGGAGTCCGTGCTCATCCACGGCGAGCGGCGTCGGCACGGCCCCCGCGACGTGCAGGCAGATGCCGGCGGCCGTCTCGGGATCCAGCGTGCCCTCGAACTGCATGAGCACGCCGAGCTTTCCGTCGTGGTGGATGTACTTCGCGAAGCTCCCGGCGCCCAGCGAGGTGCCGCGGGAGAACTGCACGTTCTCCCCGGTCTTGATGCGGACGTCGTCCAGGCGGGCGGTCATGGCCGGGGTCATGGTGACGGCGCCGTCCTGGGCGGCGGCGTCCGCCGCCAGGGCGTCGGCCATGGCCCGGAACTCCGCGTTTCGGCTGGTGAAGTCGGTTTCGCTGCGGACCTCGACGATGGCCGCGCGGCCTCCGGTGATGGCCACGGCGACGCAGCCCTCTCCGGCGGCGCGATCCGTCCGCGAGTCCATCTTGCCCTTCAGCTTCTCGCGAAGCCACGCCTCGGCCTTCTTCATGTCCCCGCCGTTCTCGGCGAGGGCCTGCTTGCAGTCCATCATGCCCAGGCCCGTGCGCTGCCGCAGGGCCATCACGTCCTTGGGGTTGATGTTGGCGGTCGTCATGTGATCAGGCCTTCTCGGCCACTCCCTCGGTGTGCGGACGCGCGGCCGCCTCGCCCTCGGCGCCCTCGCGGCCCTCGGCTCGGAACTGGCTGCGCGTGGAGCGCCGCCGCGGGGCCTGGCCGTCTCCGGCGCCGCCGCCCATCTCGCTCCTGTCGCCCTCGGAGGCGGCGCCCTGCGACCGCTGCGACTTGCCCTCGTTGACCGCGGTGCAGAGCTCCCGCATCACGATGTCGATCGAGCGCATGGAGTCGTCGTTGCCGGGGATGGGGATGTCCGCCAGATCCGGATCTCCGTCAGTGTCGATGAGGCAGATGGTCGGGATGCCCAGGTTGCGGGCCTCGTGCAGGGCGTTCAGCTCGCGGTTCACGTCGATCACGACCAGGGCTCCGGGGAGCTTGGTCATGCCGCGGATGCCGTTGAGGTTGCGGAAGATCTTCTTCTGCTCCCGGGTGAGCTGGCTCTCCATCTTCTTGGAGTAGTTCTTGATCTCCCCGGAAGTCATCAGGCCTTCCAGCTCCTCCAGGCGGCGGAGCCGCTCCCGGATGGTGCGGAAGTTGGTGAGCGTGCCGCCCAGCCAGCGCTCCGTCACGTACGGCATCTTCACGTCCGCGCAGTACTGCTCGATGGCGCCGCGGGCCTGACGCTTGGTGCCCACGAAGCAGACGTCGCGGCCGGCGGCCACGGTCTTGGTCACGAACTTGCGGGCCAGCAGGAGACCCTTGATGGTCTCGCGGATGTCGATGATGTGGATCTGGTTCTTGACGCTGTGGATGTACGGCGCCATCTTGGGGTTCCAGTTGCTTCGGCGCTGGCCGAAGTGGATCCCGGCTTCCACGAGTTCCTTCACGAGCGAGGCCATGGGGTTCCTTTCGCGCGGTCGTTCCGCGCCTGCTGCAGCGGCACCGACGGGGCAACCGTGGACGCCGGCGTGTCGCCATGCCGGCGGTCGTCCCGTCCCAAGGGCGCTTGGACGGAGGGCAGGAGGCGCCCACGCGGGTGCCTCCGAACGGCGGCTGCGCGGGTCCACGACGCCGCGCGCCCGCCCGCGGGGACCCGAACGGGACCGTCGCAGGCGAACCGACGAGTCTAACCGGGCCCTCCACGCCCCGCAACGGGCCATGTACCCTTCCTCCCCCATGCTCGCCAAGATCTTCAAGGCCTACGACATCCGGGCCACCTACCCCCGCCCGCTCAACGAGAAGCTGGCCTGGCAGGTCGGCTACGGCTCCGCGGAGTTCCTCCTGGGGAGCGCCCGCGAGCAGGGCTTCCACGACCCCATGATGCAGACCGTCGTGGTGGGACGGGACATGCGGAAGAGCTCTCCCGCCCTGGCCGGAGCCCTCATCGAGGGGCTGCGGGACGCGGGCGCGGACGTGGTGGACGTGGGGCTCGTGGACACGCCGTTCGTCTACTTTGCCATCAACCACTTGGATTGCGCCGGCGGCATCCAGACCACCGCGAGCCACAATCCCGCGGAGTACAACGGCTTCAAGATCAGCACCGTGAAGGCCCGCCCGGTGGGGGCGGCGACGGGCCTGGACCGCATCCGCGAGAACGCGGCCCGCGTGGAGCGGGAGAAGGCCCGCCGCGCCGGCGGTGGCCTGGAGACGCGCGACCTCTGGGAGGCCTACCGGGCACACCTGCTGCGCCTGCTGGCGCCGGAACTCCGCGACGGCCGCACCCGCCTCCGCGTGGTGGTGGACGCGAGCAACGGCATGGCCGGCACCATGATCCCCAAGGTCTTCGACGGCGTGCCGGGGCTGGAGCTGGTGCGCATCAACTTCGACAACTCGACCGGCGAGTTCGTGCACGAGCCGAACCCGCTGGTGGAGGCGAACCTGGCCCAGCTCCGGGCCGCGGTGGTGGCCCAGAAGGCCCACTGCGGCGTCTGCTTCGATGGCGACGCCGACCGCTGCATGGTGGTGGACGAGATGGGCACGCCGGTGGGCTGCGACCTGCTGCTCGCGTGGCTGGTGCCGGACTTCCTGGCCGGGAAGGCGGGGGCCGCCGTGGTCTACGACCTCCGTTCCAGCCGCGCCGTCCCGGAGGCCATCAAGGCCGCGGGCGGCGTGCCGGTGGAGAGCCGCGTGGGGCACGTCTTCATGAAGGCCAGGCTCGCGGAGGCCCGCGCCCCGCTCGGCGGCGAGCTCAGCGGCCACTTCTACTTCCAGGACATGTTCAACGCCGACTCGGGGGCCCGCGCCTTCGTGGCGGTGCTCAACGGACTGGTCCGGAGCCGTCGACCGCTCTCGGAGTGCATCGCCGGCTTCCGGCGCTACGCCCAGAGCGGGGAGATCAACTTCGAGAACGAGGACAAGGAGGGCGCACTGCGGGCCCTCCGCGCCGCGTACCCGGACGCCCGGACGATGGAGCTGGACGGCCTGAGCCTGGACACCGGCGAGTGGTGGGCGAACGTCCGGCTGAGCAACACCGAGCCGCTCCTGCGGCTCAACCTCGAGGCGCGCGATGCCGCCACGGTGGAGCGGGTGGTGGCCCGGCTCTCGCCGCTCCTCGGGACCCGCGTGGCCCACTGACGGGCGTCGTCGGGAACGCGGCCTCAGCGGCACTGCGGGCGCCGAAGGCGCCGCCTCGCTTCATAACCCTCCGGAAAGACGACGACCCCGCGCCGCGCAGGGCGCGGCACGGGGTCGTCCAGGTTCCGGGCGCTCGGACGCGCCGGATCAGTTCTTCTTGGGGGCGTCCTTCGGGCCCTGATCGCTGCCTTCGCGGGCGCCGAGCTTGGGCGGGCCGCCGGGGGTGATCTTCTGGTCCGCGGGGACCACGGCCTTCGGGGTGACGGGCTTCACAGCGCTGCCGCCTTCCCCGCCGCAGCCGGTGAGGGCCATGGCGGTGAACGCAGCGGCGGCTGCGGCGACGATGAGGGGGATTCTCTTCTTCATGGTGCCGATTCCTTCGTTGGTGGGCGGGGAGGGGTTCGCGCCCCGGGTCAATCCCGCCCCGGACATTGCACCCGCCCGGGCGGGTCGCGTCAAGGACGCTGCCGTGCCACCGTCACCCAGCGGCCCTCCGGCGCCAGCCACCGCCACTGGGTGTGGTAGGTGTTGTCGTTGTCGGCCACGCCCACGTTCACCTGGTTGCGGGTGCCGGCGGTGGGATCCAGGCGGCCGCCCGGCCACGGCAGGCTCATTCGAACGCTCCACCCGCTCCCGTCCGGGAGCTCCTCCACCGGCGTGGCGCTGGCACCCGAGGGTCCCTGGAGCCCCTTGCCGAAGGGCTCCATGAGCCACTCGGCTTCCGTGGCGTCGGTGCGGATCCGCACGCGGACCGCGTCGGAGATGGGGTCGTCCAGCCGGCGGTCGAGCGGCCGTGCGTCCTCGCCGGCGCAGCGCACTCGGTCCGGCACGCGCACGTCCACCACCAGCACGTCGCCGCTCTCGCGCCGCTCGAGCGCCATCCGGCACGTGGGGTTCTCCTCCAGCGTGTCGTACGGAGAGGGCACCCACACGCAGGCGGGCCAGGCCTGGGCCAGCTCGATGGAGGGGCCGAGCGTGGCGCTCCGCTGGAGCGGCAGCCGCAGCGGCATGCTCACCGGCACCGTGCGTCCGTGCTGGTCAGTGAAGGTGGCGGTGAAGTCCAGCGGAGGCGGCTGGAGGGGCGTGCCGCTGGGCGTGCAGAGCGTGCGCACGGGCACCTGCACCGTCTCTCCGGGCTGCACCACGTGCGGCGCCACGTCCGCCACGTTGAAGGGGGAGCGAACGTCCGTGGTGAAGCGGTTGAAGGCATCCACCGGCGTCCAGCTGAGGAAGTTCTCGCGTCCCACGAGGGCGGGCTGCGGCTCGCCGCGCTGCTGCCGGAGGCTGATGGTGACCGGCACGTCCAGCGGGTTGCGGAAGTCGAACTCCACCGTCTCCGCCACGGGCTTCGACGCCATGAACGGATCCGGGAAGGCGCCCTTCCAGCTCACCACGCCCTTGGCGTTGCGGAGGTCGAAGACCCGGTCCTGATCCACGCGCGTCACCCAATCCGGCGGCAGTGCCATCCCCACCGGCTGGTGGTAGACGGAGACCTGGCCCGCGGGCGACACGTCGATGAACGTGAGATGGTTGAGCTGTCCGGCGTAGGGGTGCTGGTCGATCATGCCGCCGCAGACCCCCACGATGTGGTACTGCACGCCGCCCACGTCCTGATCCCGCTGCATGGAGTGGTAGTGGGCGGCGAAGACGGCGGTCACCTTGGCCTTCTCCAGGAGCGGCTGGACCCGGGTCTCCCAGTTGACGCTCTTGCTCCTCCAGAGCGGACGGTGCAGGAGGACGAACGTGGGCTTCCCTCGCGCCGCCGCCTTCTCCAGCGCTCCCGCGAGCCACGCGAGCTGCGGATCCGAGACGCGCTGGGCGCCGTCCCCGAGGGCGTCATCCGAGAACATGACCAGCACCGTGGCCATGTCCAGGTCCACGGAGTACCAGAGCGGTCCGAAGCGCGAGCGGTACAGCCT
Organism: Phycisphaerales bacterium; assembly: GCA_046350535.1. Lineage (GTDB taxonomy): Bacteria > Planctomycetota > Phycisphaerae > Phycisphaerales > SM1A02 > VGXK01. The sequence continues at coordinate 1,627,736 of JAXMAG010000001.1, read as the reverse complement.
GGCGAACGTGTCGTCCCCTCCCTTGCGGCTCCCGCTGATCACGTCGTGGTTGCCCGGCACCGGGAAGAAGGGCATGGAGAGCGGCGCTGTGATCTCCTGGTACTCGCGCACCTGCCGCTCCCACTCCGCGACGTCGCGCGTGTAGCCCTGCACCATGTCGCCCATCGTGAAGACCACGTCGGGCTTGATGCGGTTGAAGTCGCTCACCGCCTGGCGCAGGTAGGGCAGGCCCCAGTCGCGCCCCGTGGTGCGGTCCGGCAGGAGGCCGATGCGGAGCGAACGCGGCGCGGCCGCCACCTGCACCACCTGACCGTCGATCGCGTCGTTGGCGGCGTCGCGCTGGAACGCGGGCGGAGCGGCCTCCGCTCCCGCGCCGGCGATGATGAGGACGAGCAGCAGCGCACGGCGCCGGCACGCGGAGAATGAGGTGTGGGTCACGCGCGCATCCTCGACGCCGCTTCCACCAGCGTCAACGCCCGCGATGTCTCCGGAGACAAAGACCCCGTCGATCCAACTGAACGGGTCGACGGGGCGGAGGGGAGAAAGATGCTCGTGAAGGCGTCAGACCACCCGCGCCGCTGTACGTCTTCGGCCCATCCCATCGTCCGGCACCACTTTTTTCCGGACGCACCACCAGGAGGGCCGCCGCTTGATAGCGGAAGCGGGTCCGGAGGTCCAGCCGGCCGCCCTCGTGGATGGGGGCCGGCTGGACACGGACAAAGAATGGATACGCAGTGGCCATGACCCCTTGTTCTGGGGCCGGGGCCGTCCCGCCGTCGGTCTCAAGGTTCTAGGTCTTCTGGGGTTGCGCCGAGGGGGCGCCCTTGCTGCAGGGGCGCCCGGAGCGGCCGGCGGCGGTGCCGTTCAGGAACGGTTCGAACTCCGGGAGGGGGGACCGGAGCGAGTGGCGCGACAGGAGATCCACAGGCGCCCAACAAAAGAGGGCCCGCGTCTCCCGGACCGCGACCGCGCCGCTGGAGGCGTCAGCGCGGCTGGATGGGCCCGCGCCGCTGGAGGCGTCAGCACGGCTGGATGCGCCCGCGCCGCCGCTCACGCGGGCGGTGCGCCGGCAGCCAGCTCCCGCAGGTAGCGCCAGGAGTAGAGGCCGGTGTCGTGGCCATCCGAGAAGCGGATCCGGACTGCGTAGTGCCCCACCAGCTCCAGGTCCACAGCCCGCAGCTCCTCCGCGGACACGCCGCCCGGAGGCAGCACCGCCAGCGGGTTGCTGGCCAGGGCCTCGCGCACCGCCCGCGCCTCCGCGGATGGACTCATCCTCCGCAGGTACGGCAGCGGAAGGAAGCTGCTCGTGCCGTCCTCCCACTCCACGGTGAGCCCGCGCGAACGCTCCAGGTGGAGATGGCGCGGTCGGGGATCTCCGGGCTGGTCCTGCATGCATCGCGATTCTACGGAGCCGGCCCGGGAGCGCCCCGGGCGGGAGCGCCCGGGCAGGAGCGCCCGGGCAGGAGCGCCCGTCCGTAGAATCGCGGCGTGGCTTCGCGAGACGCACGTGCCGCCGCGGACCGACTCGCGGCGAGGCTGGAGCGGGCGGGCAGTCCCATCTGCGTGGGCCTGGACCCTGTGGTGGAGCAGCTGCCGTCGGCGCTCGCGGGCGTGGAGCCTGCGGAGGCCATCGAGCGCTTCTGCCTGGGTGTGCTGGACGCGGTGGAGGGAATCGCCGGCGCGGTGAAGCCGCAGTCGGCCTGCTTCGAGCGCCACGGCCCCGCCGGGGTGGCTGCGCTGGCCCGGGTGATGGCCGCCGCCTCCGGCCGCTTCGAAGTGATCCTGGACGCCAAGCGCGGCGACATCGGCCTGACCGCCGCCCACTACGCCGCGGCGGCCCGCCACCTCCGTGCCGACTGGGTGACCGCGAACGGCTACCTGGGCGCGGACGGCCTGCGGCCCTTCCTCGAGGCGGGCCTGGGCGTCTTCGCGCTCGTGCGCACCAGCAACCCCGGTGGCGATGCGGTGCAGAGCCGCGTCCTGCAGGACGGTCGAACGGTGGCGGAGATGATCGCGGACATGGTGGCCTCCGAGGGCGCAGCCTTCGCAGGCGAATCCGGCTGGAGCAACCTCGGCGCCGTGGTGGGCGCCACCAAGGCCCGCGACGCCGCGGCGCTCCGGGCCCGCATGCCGCATCAGCTCTTCCTGGTGCCGGGCTTCGGCGCCCAGGGCGGCGGCGTGGATGACGTGCGGGCGTGCCTGGGCGCGGGCGGCGGCGGGGTGGTGGTGACCGCGAGCCGCTCCGTCACCTACGCCTTCCAGGGTCGCGGCGACGTCCGCTGGACGGACGCGGTGGCGGAGGCGGCACGCCACTTCCACGCCCAACTGGCGCCCCTCGGCGCAGCCGGAGCCGCATGAGACCGGCGGCAGTGCTCCTGCCGGCGGCGCTGGCGGTGCTGGTCGGCCTGCCGCTCGTGCTGCGCCGTCAGGTGGCCACCCCGCCACGGGACGTGCCGCGGGTGATCGTCGTGACCCCGCACAACGAGCAGATCCGGGCGGAGTTCGCCCGCGGCTTCGACGCCTGGCACCGGCGCCGCTACGGCCAGCCGGCGCAGGTGGTGTGGAACACGCCCGGCGGCACCAACGAGATCTCACGGATGCTCGTCTCCAGCTGGGAGGCGGCGCTCCGCGCGGGGCGCCCGCCCGGTGGCGACTCGGATCTCCTCTTCGGCGGCGGCTCCTACGAGTTCGACCGACTGCGGGAACCTGTGAAGGTCACGGTCACGGTGGATGGCGCACCGCAGGTGAGAGAGGCCACGGTGCTGGAGCCCATTCCCTTCGACCAGGCGTGGCTCGACGAGGTGTACGGGGCGAACGACGTGGGCGGGAGGCCGCTCTATGACCCGGGCCGGATGTGGTTCGGAGCCGCGCTCTCGGGATTCGGGATCGTCTGGAACCAGCGCATCCTCGATCGACTGGGCGTCGCGGCGCCCAGCACCTGGGCCGATCTCGCGGACCCGGCGCTGGCCGGCTGGGTGGCGATGGTGAACCCCGCCCAGTCCAGCTCCATCGCGACGGCGATCGAAGCGATCCTGCAGCGGGAGGGCTGGCTCGGCGGCTGGCGCATCCTCCGCCGCTGCGGCGCCAACGCCCGCTCCTTCAGCGCCGCCTCCAGCCGCGTGCCCATCGAGGTGAGCCAGGGCGAGGCCGCGGCCGGCATCTGCATCGATTTCTACGGCCGCTTCCAGGCCCAGGCGATGACGGTGGCGGACCGCGCCGCCGGAGACACGGGCGTGCCGCGCCTGGGCTACGTCGATCCGCGGCGCCGCACCGTGATCGATGCGGACCCCGTCGCGATGCTCCGCAACGCGCCGAACCCGGAGACGGCGCGCCGCTTCGTGGAGTTCGTCCTCTCGGACGAGGGCCAGCTCCTCTGGCAGCTCCCGGTGGGCGCCCCCGGCGGACCCTCCGAGTTCGAGCTGCGGCGCATGCCGATCCGACGCGACGTGATCCGGAGCCGGATGGGGGACTTCGTGGACCGCGTGGATCCCTTCGAGATCGCCCAGCGCCCGGAGAATCCGCCGCCCTCCGCCCGCGACTTCGTGGCGCCGACGTTCGTGTCCATGGTGATGGACAACCACGAGCTCCTCGCCGCCGCGTGGGCCCGCATCCGGATGCATCCCGCGTATCCCGCGGGACGCGCGGTGGTGACGGCCGCGGACGTGACGGATCCGCAGCTCAAGCGCTGGCTGGAGGCGTTCGACGCCCTTCCGCGGATCCCGGGTCCGGAGGGGCGCATGCTGGACCTCGCGGATCCGGCCCAGCTGCGGGAGATCTCCGCCGGCTGGATCAAGGGCGGCTGGAAGGACGCGGGCGTCTGGCCGGCGGGGGAGAAGGGGAGCGAACAGCTGCGGCTCCTCCTGCGGCGCTTCTTCGAGGAGCGCTACCGCTCCATCCTGGAGGGCGCGGCATGAAGGCGTGCATCCTCTCCATGGGGGATGAACTGGTCCTGGGACAGATCCAGGAGCGCAACGCCGGGTGGCTGTCGGCACGCCTGGCGGACATGGGCGTGGAGACGGTGGAGCACCGGACGGTGGGCGATCACATGGAGGACATCGTGGCGGCGCTGGACGCCCTGGCTCGGCGGGGCCAGCTCCTTCTCACCACCGGAGGCCTGGGGCCCACGGACGATGACCTGCTGCGGCCCGCGCTCTCGCGGCTGCTGCGGGACGGCGACATGGTGGAGGATCCGGCGGCGCGGGCGGACATCACCCGGTGGTTCGCGGGGCGGGGCCGGCCCATGCCCGCCATCAACCTCCGGCAGGCGCTGCGGCCGCCGAGCGCGTCCATCATCCACAACCCGGTCGGCACCGCGCCGGGTCTGCGGGCCACGCTCCACGGCACGCCGGTGGTGTGCATGCCGGGGCCGCCGGGCGAGATGCAGCCGATGTTCGAGCAGGTGGTGGTGCCGCTCGTCGCCGCCGCGGCGCCGGCGCGGCTGCTGCGGGCCGGCATCCCGGTGGTGGGGCTCGGCGAGAGCGCCGTGGCGGAGCGGCTCGGGGATCGGATGGAGCGGCACCGCAATCCGCTCGTGGGCACCACCGCGAGCGGCGGGGTGGTCACCGTTCGGATCCGCGCCCGGGACGATGCGGCCCTGGACGAGGCGGCCTTCCGCGCGGTGGTGAGGCAGGTGGAGTCGCTCCTGGCGCCGTGGTGCCTGGGCGAGGAGAACCCCTCGCTCGCGCACGCCGTGGGGCGCATGCTCCAGTCGCAGGAGCGCACCGTCGCGGTGGCGGAGAGCTGCACCGCGGGGCTGGTGGCCGCCGCGCTCACCGCGCCCGCGGGGAGCAGCGCGTGGTTCAGGGGCGGCGTCTCGGCCTACGCCAACGGCGTGAAGGTCTCGCTCCTGGGGGTCCCGGAGGCCACGATCGAGGCGAACGGCGCGGTGAGCGCCCCGGTGGCGCTCGCCATGGCGCGGGGGGCGCGAACCCGCCTGGCCGCCTCCTGCGGCATCGGCATCACCGGCATCGCCGGTCCCGCCGGCGCCGAGGAGGGCAAGCCGGTTGGCACCGTCCACATCGCCGTGGTGGTCGGCCCCGGCCCGGGTGAGGGCGAGAGCATCCGCCGCTTCCGCTTCCCGGGGGACCGGTCGGCGGTCCGTGAGCGGGCGACGCAGGCGGCCCTGCAGATGCTCCGCTTCCGCCTCCTGGGGACCCCCGATTCCCCGCTCCTGTGGCAGGAATCCGCGGGTTGAGGCGTGGGGCCGCGGAACGACCCGCCCCTCCTGCGGTACCATCGTTCGCTCGCCAGCGGCAAATCGTGAACCACCCCGTGTGGGGTCGGGCCACGCCGCGAAGTCGGAGATTCCATGAAGACCCTCGTCGCCCTCGCGGCCCTCGGTTGCGCCGCCACGCTCTCCATGTCCGCGCTCGCCCAGAGCGGCGGAGCCGCGCCGCCGGCCGCCCCCGCCAAGCCCGATGCGCCCGCGGCGCCTGCCGCGCCGGCCGGGCAGGGCGAAGGCGCCGGCGAGTTCCAGATGCCGCCCGGGCCGAAGCCGCTCTCCGAGGGCTTCACGGCCGAGCAGACCACGCCGGACGCGGTGAAGAAGGCGGAGGCGCTCCTCGCGGAGGTCTCCAAGGCCTATCAGGCCGCGCCCACCATGGTCGACAAGATCAAGGTCTCCGAGAACACTCCGATGGGCGGCCAGGAGATGGACTTCGACATCGCCATGGGCAAGGGCGACGAGTGCCGCTTCGCCGCCGGCCCCTTCATCATCACCTCCACCGGCGGGAAGGTGTTCATGGAGAGCCAGACCAACAGCAAGAAGTACGTGGAGGTTCCGCTCGAGGGCTCCTTCGATGCGACGATCGACAAGATCCTCCCCAACTTCTCCCTGCCGGTTCCGCACCGCGCCCTGCGCACGGGCAAGACGGGCGCCGATCTCCTGAAGTCCTTCTCCCTCGGCGCGGTGGAGGACCTGAAGGTCGTCGGATTCCGCACCCAGGACGGCAGCGACCAGATCCTCATGAAGGGCTCGAACGGCGACGCCGTGGCCTCCGTGAACGGCACCACCAAACTCCTGAGCAAGGTGCAGCTCGTCTTCTCCCCGATGGGGGCGCCCCCGGGACTCAACATCGGCGTGGATCTGGCCATGGATCCCAAGGTGGCGGAGAAGCTCGATCCGCCGCTCACCGTGGATCCCGCCGGCCGCAAGGCCGTCTCCACCATGGAGGACCTGGAGGCCCCGATCTCCAAGGGCGAACCCGCCCCGGACTTCAGCCTGCCCCAGTCGGACGGCACCATGGTGAAGCTGGCGGACCTCAAGGGCTCCGTGGTGGTGGTGGACTTCTGGGCCACCTGGTGCGGCCCCTGCCAGAAGGGCCTCCCCAAGCTGGACGAGTTCGCCAAGTGGGTGAAGGAGTCCGGCAAGAACGTGAAGGTCTTCGGCATCGACGTCTGGGAGCGCAACGCCCCGGAGGAGAAGCTGAAGTCCGCCGACGAGTTCTGGAAGAAGAAGAACTTCTCCTTCCCGACCCTCGTGGACGCGGATGACAAGGTGATCGGCGCCTATGGCTTCCGCGGCATCCCCGCCACGGTCATCATCGGGCCGGACGGCACCATCGCCTCCGTGCACCAGGGCTTCGATCCGGAGATGCCGGAGAAGCTGAAGGCCGAGGTGGAGAAGCTCCTGGAGAAGAAGGGCTGAGATCCCAACCCGTCGCGCCCGGCGCGGCGGTTCCCGACGGTCTGCGGCGAGGGTACGCTTGGAGCCGATGGCTCCACGTACCCTCGCCGCGTTTCTGGGCCTGGCGATCGTCGTCGGGTCCGCGTCCGCGCAGCAGCACACGCCGGATCCGGCGGCGCAGGCCGCGTTCGCCGCGCTGGTCAAGGCCACGCGGGCCCGCGGGCCGTACGAGGCCAAGGTGACCGTCAAGGTGGAGGCGGTGCAGGGGGAGGCGGTCCGCGGCGCGGACGTGCCTCCCGCGGTGCTGCGCTTCCACCCCGGGGCGACCCCGGCGCGGGCGGCGGTCTCGGTGCGCGGGTACGACGTTCGCGCCCATGACGGCCTGATGGAGGTGACGCACGAGAGCAACCCGGAGGAGTACGTCAGCTTCGACGACGGCGGCTCCATCTACTGGGCCCTGCTCGAGATCTTCCAGGATCTCCCGTACCCGCAGCTGGGGCTGGTGCTGGGAGAGGAGGACCCGGCGGATGCGGTGCAGCAGCTGTCCACCAAGGCGCCGTACCTCCTCCCCACCGGCGTGACGGAGCCGGCCGCCGCCGGGGACCCGCGGATCATCCGCCTCACGAGCGACTTCGAGGAGATGACGCTCACCGTGGATCCCGCCACCAGCGCCCTCCGAAGCGGCCAGCTCACGCTGAAGGGAGGGCCGTTCGTGGCGGCGGGCAGCGTCGTGAGGTACGCGTTCACGATCGAGGAGCGGCCGCTCACGGCGGAGGAGGCGAAGAGCGCCTTCACCTTCGACGCCGGCTCGCGGCGACGCGTGGACCACGTGGCCCAGCTTCCCCGGCGCGCCCCGTCACCGGCGGACAACCTGGTGGGGAAGCCGGCGCCGCGGCTGGAGCTGGAGCGGCTGGACGACGGGGACTTCGACCTGGCGCACTATCGAGGTCGTCAGGTGGTGGTGCTGGACTTCTGGGCCACCTGGTGCGGCCCATGCCGCGTGGCCCTGCCCAAGGTGGCGGCGGCCGCGGCCCGGTTCCGGGAGGAGGGTCTTCCGGTCACCGTGGTGGCGGTCAACACCATGGAGCGGGGCGAGGCGGGGGAGGTCCGCGGCCGCGTGGGCAAGTTCGTCGCGGAGCAGAAGCTCTCCGTGCCGGTGGTGCTGGATTCGGAGGGCACGGCGGCCAAGGGCTTCGGCGTGGATGGGATTCCCGCGCTCTTCGTGGTGGACATGAACGGCGTGATCGCGTGGGTCCACGTGGGCGCGTCGGAGGACCTGGAGGATGAGCTGGTGAAGGCCGTGAAGACCGCGCTCAAGGCCGGGCGGGACCCGGCGGCGGCGGGGGCGCCGGAGGGTGCGAAGCCGGCCGGGGACACGAAGCCGGCCGGGGATCCGAAGCCGCCCGCGGATTCGAAGCCTCCCGCTGCGGGCGGCGCCCCATGACCACGGCCGGCGCGGCTGCACCGCCGCACGCCGGCGGGACGCCGCCTGGAGTGGATGAGATCGAACGGGGCCTGCGCCGCGCGGGCTGCCGGGACGTTCGCACGCGCCGGCATGACCGGCTCCTCTACGCGACGGACGCGAGCCTCTACCAGGTGGAGCCGCTTGCGGTGGTGGTGCCGGGGAGCGTCGAGGAGGCGGAGGCGGCGGTGCGCTGGTGCCTGGACGCGGGCGTGCCCGTGCTGCCGCGCGGCGCGGGCACGGCCCTGGCGGGGCAGAGCGTCAATCGGGCGGTGATCGTGGACATGAGCGCCGGGTGCCGGCGCATCCTGGAGATCAGCGCCGCGGAACGGCGGGCCCGCGTGGAGCCGGGCGTGGTGCTGGACCAGCTCAACGCGGCGCTGCAGCCGCACGGCCTGATGTTCGGTCCGGACGTGGCCACCTCCTCCCACGCCAACCTGGGCGGGATGATCGGCAACAACTCGGCGGGGGCGTGGTCCCTGCGCTACGGACGCACGGTGGAGCACCTGGTGGCGCTCGATGCGCTCCTGGCGGACGGCTCCCGGATGGTGCTGCGGGAGGGCGCCTGCCGGGACGACCCGCGGCAGCGGAGGCTCGCGGACGCGCTCGCCGCGATCGTGCTGCCGGCGGCGGACGAGATCCGCCGGCGCGTGCCGGACATCCGGCGGCACGTGGACGGATACAACGTGGACCTGCTGCTGAACCAGATGCAGGCCTCCACGCCCGGCCTGTGGGAGCGCGTGAACCTGGCCCACCTCCTCTGCGGCAGCGAAGGCACGCTCGGTGTGACGCTGGGTGCGGAGCTGGCCCTCGTGCCGCGGCCGCGGGCGCGGGGGCTGGCGATCGTCGGCTTCGACTCCGTGGATCACGCCCTGCAGGCCCTGGTGGAGGTCCTGGGGACGGCGCCGGTGGCGGTGGAGCTGGTGGACGACGTGGTGATCGGCGCCGCCCGCATGAACCCGGAGTACGCGGGGTACGTTCGCGTGCTTCCCGGCGAGCCGCAGGCGGTGCTGTACGTGGAGTACGCGGGGGACGATGACGCGGAGGTCCGGGCGGGCTTCGACCGCCTGGCGGCGCTCCTTCCCGCGCGGCCGCGCGCGGAGTGGACGGACCCGGCCGCCCGTGAGGAGGCATGGCGCCTCCGCAAGGCGGGCGAACCGCTCCTGCACGCCATCCCCGGGATCCGCAAGCCGGTGACCTTCGTGGAGGACACTGCGGTGGACCCGGCGCGGCTGCGCTCCTTCGTGCAGGAGTTCAGGGCGATCGTGGAGCGGCACGGCACCACCGCCGCCTACTGGGCCCACGCGAGCGTCGGCTGCCTCCACATCCGGCCGATGCTCGCGCCGTCGCTGCCGGAGGATCGGGCCCGGATGGTGGCGATCGCGGAGGAGGTGGCGGACCTCGTGGTGCGGTACGGCGGCGCCCTCTCCGGGGAGCATGGGGACGGCCGCGTGCGTTCGCCGCTCCTGCCGCGGGTGATGGGGCCGGTGCTGATGGAGTGCTATCGATCCATCAAGCGCCTGATGGACCCCGCCAACCTGCTGAATCCCGGGAACGTGGTGGGCGGACCGGAGGGCGGTGCGGCCATCCTGCAGAACCTCCGCGTGCTTCCGGAGCTGGCGGAGGGCGCCGCGCCGCCGGAGCCGCAGACCTTCATGGACTGGAGCCGGCAGCACGGACTCCTCCACGCCGCGGAGCAGTGCAACGGCGCCGGGCTCTGCCGCCGCATGGCGCCCGGCACCATGTGCCCGAGCTTCCGCGCCACCCGCGACGAGCGGCACGCGACGCGCGGCCGCGCAAACGCGATGCGGCTGGCGCTCACCGGCCAGCTGATCCCGGAGCGCCCGGACGGCGCGGGCCATGCCGCCAGCGGGCGCGGCGGCGCCGGTGCCGGCGGCGTGCCGTGGAGCGATCCGGAGCTGGCCGCCACGCTCGACCTCTGCCTGGGATGCAAGGCATGCCGGCGCGAGTGTCCATCCAACGTGGATCTGGCCAGGCTGAAGGCGGAGTTCACCGCCCAGCGCTACGCGGCGGAGGGGCGCATTCCCAGGAAGGCGGCGTTCCTTGGACGCATCCGCCGCTCCATGGTGCTGGGCTCCAGGTTCTGGCCGCTCGCGAACGCGCTGGGGCGGAGCCGCGTGGCCCGGCAGTTCCTCTCCTGGTGGGCGGACCTTGACCCGCGCCGCTCCATCCCGGAGATGGGCCCGTCCCTGCGGCGCCGCCTGGCCGCGGAGGAGCGGGCCCGCCGCAGCGGCCACCCATCTCTGATCCCGCCGCAGCCCGACCCGGGAGCGCCCGCGGTGGTGCTCCTGCCGGACTGCTTCAGCGCCTACTCCGAGTCCACGCTGGGCGCGGCGGCCGTGCGGCTGCTGCGGGCCTTCGGCTACCGGGTGGTGATCCCGGACGCCGGCTGCTGCGGCCGGAGCCTCATCTCGAACGGCCTCCTCCGCGAGGCCGCGTCCACCGCCCGCGCCACCGCCCGGGCGCTCCTGGCCGCGATGGAGGAACACCGCGCCGTGGCGCTCCTCGGCGCGGAGCCGAGCTGCCTGGGCACCGTGGTGGACGAGTGGCGCGACCTGCGCCTGGACGTGCCCGCGGCGGCGCTCGGCGCCCTCGCCTCCGGCGCCCGCCTGGTGGATGACTTCCTGCACGAACGCTGGTCCTCCCACCCGCGCATCCCCGCCATCCCGGAGCTCCCGGACGAGGTGATCCTCCACGGCCACTGCCACCAGAAGGCGCTGTGGGGGCCGGGGAGCGGACGCGGGCTGCTCGAGCGCCTCTTCCCGGGCCGGGTGCGGGTGCTTGACGCCGGCTGCTGCGGCATGGCCGGCGGCTTCGGCGTCACCAGCGACCACTACGAGCTGAGCGTTCGCATCGCGGAGCTTGAGCTGCTTCCGGCGCTGCGGGCCAGGCCGGACGCCGTGGTGTGCGCGGCCGGCACCAGCTGCCGTCACCAGATCCGGGACCTCCTGGGGGTGGAGGCGCTCCACCCGGTGGACGTGGCGGCGCGCGTGGTGGTGGGGGCGTCACGCTAGACTCGCGGCATGTCGCAGGAAGCACCGGACCACGATCCGCTCGCCCTGGCCCTGGAGGCGGAGGGGGAGCTGCCGTCCCTGGAGAACGCCCTCATTCTCCTGGTGGACGACAACCTCCAGAACCTGGAGCTGATGCAGGCCTACCTGGAGGCCCTCCCGGTGCGGATCGAGACCGCCCACGATGGAATCGAGGCCGTGGCCGCGGTGGAGCGCCTCCGGCCTGACCTGATCCTGCTCGACGTGATGATGCCGCGGATGAGCGGCTTCGAGGTCTGCCAGAAGGTGAAGGCCAACCCCGCCACCCGCGACACGGTGGTGATCATGGTGACGGCCCTCCACGAAGTGGGGGACTACGAGCGGGCCGTCGAGAGCGGCTGCGACGACTTCCTCACCAAGCCGGTGAACAAGCTGGAACTCCTCACCAGGACCCGGAGCCTGCTGCGGGTGCGGCTCCTCAAGCGCCGCATCGAGTCGCTCATGAAGGAGCGACGCGGCGCCCAGGGCTGATCAGGCCGCGTGGCGCTGACCGGCCGCGGCGGTGGTGCCGCGCCGCTGCCAGGCGCTGGCGCCGCCACGGGGTTCGAACCCGTGCTGCAGGTGATCCAGGTACTCCCGCAGATCCTCGGCGCTGAACTGGCCGAGCCACTCCGCGCGGGCGGAGGGGTTGAGTTGCTGGATGGAATCGATGAGCTGGGGCTTCGTGAGCATCGCGACCTCCGTGAATGCGGATGTCACGCCGGCTCCGCCCGCGTGCCGGTGAGTCTTCGGCCCGCGGGGCTGCGTGGCGCCACCGGATAACCGGGAGGGACGTCGGAGTCTCGGGGGCGCCCGGGCCGCCCGCCGCATGCGGGCAGGCCGGCCCCTCAGGCCCGCGGCCGGAAGGCCAGACGGGCCTGGCCCACGTCCGGGTAGAGATCGAAGATCTTGTCCAGCCGGGTGAGCTGCAGCACCTGCGCCACCATCCCGTGCAGCCCCGCCAGTTTCACGTCCGCGCCACGGTTCCGCATGGAGCGGCTCAGGAGGAGCAGGGTGCTGATGCCGGTGCTGGTGATCATCTCCACGTCGCTGAAGTCCACCACGATGCGGCGCACGCCGCCGTCCACCAGGCGCGTCACGCCCTCCACGAGCTGGGTGGCCGTGCCGCGGTTGATGCCGCCATCCACCTTGAGGATCAGCAGGTCGCCGTCGATTTCGTGCGCGTACGTTTCCATGGCGTCTCCTCGCCCGGCCCCGGGCTCAGTCCTGAACCACCTTCATCGCGACCAGATCCTGGACGTCCACCAGTCCCACCGGCCGCCCTTCCGCGTCGATCACCGGGATCTCGTCCAGGCGCTTCTCCTGCACCAGGCGCACCGCGTCCCGCACCAGCGAGTCCACGCCCAGGGTGCGCGGCCGGCTGGTCATCACGCCCTGGATGGGGAGGGCGAGCGCCGCGGTGCCCTGGTTGATCACCAGGCGCCGCAGATCGCCGTCCGTGAAGATGCCGCTGAGGCGGCCGTGGGCGTCCACGAGCACCACGGCACCGGTTCGCCGACCTTCTCCCGCGGCAGCCAGGGCGTCACCCACGCGGACGTCATCCCGCACCACCGGGAGGTTGTGGCCCACGCGGAAGCGGAGCAGCTCCACGATGGGCCGCAGCCCCGCGCCGAGCATGCCGCCGGGGTGGCGGCGATGGAAGTCGTCCGCGGCGAAGTTGCGCCGCCGCGCGATGGCGAGCGCCAGCGCATCTCCCACCGCCAGCATCGCGGTGGTGCTGGCCGTGGGGGCCAGGTTCAGCGGGCACGCCTCCGCGACGTCGCCCACGCAGACGTGTCCGTCGCAGGCCTTGGCCAGGGAACTGGCCGGGTTGGAGGAGACGCCCACCAGGGGGATCCGGTCCGCCCGGAGAAGCATGGCCAGCGTGACCACCTCCTCCGTCTCCCCGCTGTGGGAGAGAAGGAGGGCCACGTCCGAGGAGGTGATGCGTCCCAGGTCTCCGTGGACCGCCTCCGCCGGGTGCACCACGTGCGAGGGCGTTCCCAGGGAGGCCAGGGTGGCGGAGATCTTGGCTCCGATCAGGCCGCTCTTCCCCATCCCGGAGACCACCACATGCCCGGTGCAGGCGGTGAGCAGGTCCAGGGCCCTGGCCCAGCTCTCCCACTCCTGACCGGCGCGGGCGGCCACTCGACGGATGGCATCCGCCTCCGCAAGGAGCGCCTCCGCCACGAAGATGGCGTCGCCCTGGGCCGTGTCCACACCAGGCATCGCCGCCATTCTACAGGCGGCCGGGCGCACGACGGCTCTGATACGCTCGGGGCATGCCGCTCCAGGACGACTACCAGGTCCGGCTTTCGGCGTTCGAAGGGCCTCTGGACCTGCTCCTCTGGCTCATCCGCCGTGCCGAAGTGGAGATCCAGGACATCCCGATCCACGAGATCACCACCCAGTACCTGGCGCTCCTGGACCAGCTGGACCGCGTGGACATGGAACTGGCCGGGGAGTTCCTGGTGATGGCGGCCACGCTCGTGGAGATCAAGAGCCGCACGCTGGCGCCGCCGTCGCAGCGCGGCGACGGCGCCGCCGGGGATGCGCCGGCGGACGCGGGGGAGGCGGAGGATCCGCGGCAGGAGCTCATCCGGCAGCTGCTCGCCTACCAGCGCTTCCGCTCCGCGGCGGAGGACCTGGAGCGCCTGCGGCAGGAGCGCGAATCCCGCCAGGCCGCGAGCGGCGCCGCCGGCGCGGGCCTGCCGCCGCCGGGCGAGGACGACGGCACGATCGACGTGGAGGATGCGCACATCCTGGATCTCCTCGAGTCCTACGAGAAGATCATCGCCGCCATCGACTTCACCAGGCTGGGCGAGCATCGCGTGGAGTACGACGACACGCCGATCTCGCTGCACCAGGACGACATCGTGGACCAGCTGCGGCGGGCACCGGGGAGCGCGATGACGCTGCAGGAGATCTTCCGCGGGCGCCGGCGCAGCGAGATGATCGGCCTCTTCCTGGCCCTGCTGGAGCTGGCCCGCAACCAGCGCCTGCGGGTGGAGCAGGACGCGCCGGGGGATCCGATCCGGATGACGCTGGCGCCGGACGCGGGCTGAGCGCCCTCAGGCGGCGCCCGGGACGCGGTGTTCCGCGATGGCCTGGATGAAGGCCGGGCCGTAGTCCGCCAGCTTGCGCTCTCCCACCCCGTGGATGCCGGAGAACTCCGCCAGCGAACGCGGCCGCTGCCGCGCCATGTCGCGGAGCGAATCGTCCGTGAAGACCATGTAGGGCCGCACGCCGCGGGCCTCCGCGAGCTCGCGGCGGAGGAGCCGCAGGGCGTCGAAGAGCTCCCGGTCCACGCCCTCCCAGCCCTCACGGGCGGGCGCCGAGCTGCGACGGCCGCCGCGCGGCGGCTGGCGCAAGGGCACCTCCGTGCCGCCCTTCATGGCCTGGATGCCCTCCGCGGTGAGATGCAGCACCGGATGGTCCCCCTCCGTGCGGTGGAGGAGCCCCAGTTCCACCAGCTGGTGGACCAGGTTCACCAGCACCGGGCGCTCCCAGCTCGCGAGGAGGCCGTGGACGCTCAGTCGTTCGTGCCCGCGCCTCCTGACCGCCTCCGTGTCCGCGCCGCGCAGCACGTCCACCACGTGCCCCACGCCGAACCGCTGCTCCACGCGGGCCACCGCGGAGAGGATCTTGCGGGCCACCGTGGTGCCGTCCGCCACCAGCCGCACCTCCCCCAGGCAGTGGTCGCACGCGCCGCAGGCGCCGCCGCGCCACGGCTGCCCGAAGTGCTCCACGATCGCCCGGTGCCGGCAGACGCTGGCGCCGGCGAGGCGCCGCATCCGCTCCAGGGCGTCCAGCTGGGAGGCGCGTTCGCCCTCCATGACGGCATCCTGGTCGTCCGCGGCGGCGGCCTCCGCGCCCGGGCGCTCCATGAGCCGCTCCCAGCGGCGCACGTCCGCGTGGCTGTAGAGCACCACGCACTCCGCCTCCAGGCCGTCGCGGCCGGCGCGGCCCGCCTCCTGCTGCCAGTGCTCGATGGATCGCGGCAGCGACGCGTGGACGACGCAGCGGACGTTCGAACGGTCTATCCCCATGCCGAAGGCCACCGTGGCCACCACCACGTCCACGCGCTCCGCGAGGAACGCCTCCTGCACCCGGGCCCGCTCCGGCGCCGGCAGCCCGGCGTGGTAGCACTCGGCGCGGATGCCGTCGCCGCGGATCTGGTCCCGCAGCCGCTCCGTGTCGCGGCGGCTGAGGCAGTAGACGATGGTGGCCTCGTGGCGGTGGCGGGCCACCACCGCGGAGACCTGGGCGGCGCCATCCGTGCGCGGCTCCATCCGATAGACCAGGTTGGGGCGGTCGAACGATCCCACCAGGCGCAGCGGCTCCCGCAGCCGCAGCTGGGCCTGGATGTCCGTGCGCACCTGCGGCGTGGCGGTGGCCGTGCAGGCCAGCATGACGGCGTCCGGCAGCAGCTCCCGCAGGGCCGCGAGCTGCCGGTACTCCGGACGGAAGTCGTGACCCCACTGGCTGATGCAGTGGGCCTCGTCCACCGCCACCATCCAGGTGCCCTGGCCCGCCAGCCACTCGGCGAATCCCGGGGAGACGAGCCGCTCCGGCGAGACGAAGAGGAGCGCCACCGCGCCCTCCCGCACCCGCCGCTGCACGGCGCCGCGGCTCTCCGGATCCATGCCGCTGTGGAGGGCGGCGGCGGGATAGCCCGCGTCCACCAGGCCATCCACCTGATCCTTCATGAGCGAGATGAGCGGGCTCACCACCGCCGCGAGTGCCCGCGCATCCTGCTGGCGCCGCAGAAGCGCCGGCACCTGGTAGCAGAGGCTCTTGCCGCCGCCCGTGGGCAGCACCACGAGGGCGTCGCGCCCCCGCATCACCGCGTCGATCGCCTCCAGCTGGAGCGGCCTGAAGCTCTCGAAGCCCCAGACCCGCCGGGCGAGCGCCTCCGCCTGCGTGCGGAGCGCGGGGTCCACCCCTCCGGCCTCCGCCGGCGCGGCATCCACGAGGGCGCTGGTGTTGGGCGACTCCGTTCGCACCGGCCGCAGGATAGCCGCCCCCGGCGGGTCAGCCGCCGCCGAGTGCGCTTTCGCCCGCCCGCGGCCGCGAAGTGCCCATGGCCCGGGCCACCGCCCGCACCACCTGCTCCTGGAACTGCTTGGTCTTGGCCACCGCGGAGGGCTCCGAGAGGCCGTTCCCCAGCACGCTGAAGGTCCAGCGGCGCCCATCCGCCAGCGTGACGAAGCCGGAAAGGGCGCTCACGCCGTCCACGTAGCCGGTCTTGCACTGCACCGTGGCCAGGGCGGGATCCAGGTCGCGGAAGCGCTTGCGAACAGTCCCGGTGCGCCCACCCACCGCGAGGCTCTCCATGAAGGGCCCGCTGAGCGACGGCTGCGACTCCACCCAGTGGAGCCACTCCGTGAGGGCGTCGGCGGTGACTCGGTTGGTGCGGCTGAGGCCGGAGCCATCGTTGGCCACGAGCGACCCGGCGTCGTCGCCGATGGCGCCCCGCACCTTGCCGCTCAGCCATGCGGTGGCGGCGCTCCACGTGACGGGCGGAGCGCCGGGCGTCCACGCCGCCCGCTTGAGGAGGCACTCCGCGTAGATGTTCTCGCTGTCTGTGTTGGCCCGCTGGAGCGCGGTGGCGATGGGCGTGCGGAAGACCGGCCCCACCGGTCGGCCCGCGGGGGGCGGATCGCTCTCGCCCGCCAGCCGCACCGCGTCGACGCTCACGCCCGCCGCCCGCAGCCGCGCCGCCAGCATCTCGCCGAAGACGCTCGGCATGTCGTGCACCACCGCCGGCACCGGGGCGGAGAAGGCGCTCTTCACGTTCCCGTTGAGGGCCAGGTCGTTCGAGTCCCGGCTCCGACTGATCCAGACCGCGTTCTCGTCCTTGCGGCCGGTCTTCTGCGTGGCCTTGACGGCGATGGGCAGGGAGGGCGCCGCCGGCTCCACGCGGGCCAGTTCCGGGCGCTGCGCACCCGGTCGGGGCCAGATGTGGAGCCGGTTCAGGTGGAAGTTGAGCCCGCACACCTCGGCGCAGTAGCGCTCGTTCAGCTGATCCTTCGGCCAGCCCGCAGGGACGAATTCGCGGGCGAAGATGCGGTCATCCACGAGCAGCGTGCGGACCCGGTCCATGCCCTCCGCCTTCACCGCCCGGGCCCAGAGGTCCAGGAGTTCGTCGGCCTTCACGCCCTCGCGGGTGCCGCCGGCGCCGTCGCTCACCACCATGGATTCCAGGAGCTCCGGGTCGCCGAAGGCCGGATCCCCGTCGCCCACCACGGTGAGCGTGTCGCCGTTGCGGAGGAGGCGCGTCTGGAAGGAGAAGTCCGGACCCAGCGTGGCCAGCGCCGCGCCGGTGGTGAGGAGCTTCATGTTGCTCGCGGGCGCCATCGGCTCGTCGGCGCGGAGATCCACCACCGGGCGGCCCCGTTCATCCCGCACGCTCACGGAGAGCCGGGCCTTGCGGAGGCCCGTGCCCTGGGCCAGCCGCTGCACCTCCTCGTCCAGTCCGAACGTGGAGGGAACCGTTGGCGGAGGCGTCGACCGGGCGGCTTGCGGCGAGGCGGCCAGCACGATCGCGAGCAGGAGTCCGTCCATGGTGCGGGACACTCTATCGGCTCGCGGCGGCCGTGCCCGCCACGAAGCCGCTGGCCCAGGCCCACTGGAAGTTGAAACCGCCCAGGCGGCCGTCCACGTCCAGCACCTCCCCGCAGAGGTGCAGGCCGGGCCGGATGCGGCTCTCCATGGTCTTCAGCTGGATCTCCTGCAGCGGCACGCCACCGGCGGTGGCTTCCGCGAAGGTGAACCCGCGGTCGCCCGCCACCGGGACGCTCCCGCCGCCCAGGAGTTCCGCGAGCCGGCGCCGAACGGCCCGAGGCGCCTGCTGGGCCGTGACCGCCGGGTCCACTCCGGCCGCCGCCAGGAGCGCGTCCCCGAGGCGCTCCGGCAGGCGCTCGCGGAGGCGGCTGCGGAGGGAGATGCCGCGGGCCTGGAGGAGCCATTCGTCCGCCCCGGCCTCATCCAACCCGGGCAGCCAATGGATGCGAACCTCCATCGCCGCCCCCGCGGCCGCCGCGTGCAGGAGGTGGCGGCTGGCATCGAGCGCCGCAGGGCCGGAGATGCCGAAGTGGGTGCAGAGCAGGCGTCCGCGGATCCGGCGGCGAGTCCCGCCGGGCGGGGCGGGCACGGAGAGCTCCACCTCCGTGGCGACCCCGGCAAGCGAACGGATCCAGTGCCCCTCCGGCAGTCGCAGCGGGACGAGCGCGGGCACCACGAGCGGCGTGAGCGAGTGACCGAGCGATGCCGCCAGTCGATGGCCGCTCCCGTCCGAGCCGCTCTTGGGGAGGGCGCAGCCGCCGGCGGCCAGGATCACGCGGTCCGCACGGAGCGGCCCGGGGGCGTCCGCGGCGTGGACCAGGAAGCCCCCGCGCGGATCCGCGGTGACGGCGCCCACGCGGGCAGGGTGCCTCAGCGCTGCGCCCGCCTCCCGCGCCGCCCGCAGGAGCGCGTCCAGCACCGTGCGGGCGTCATCCGTCACGGGGAAGAGCTTCCCGGTCGGCTCCTCCTTCAGCTCCACGCCGAGGGCCCGGAAGAAGTCCACCGTCTCCGCCACGCCGAAGCGGGCCAGCACGCTGCGGATGGCGCCGGGCGTGCCGCCCGCGTAGTCCCGCTCCGTCACCGCCCTGTGCGTCACGTTGCAGCGGCCGCCGCCCGCCACCAGGATCTTGGCGCCCAGGCGGGCGGCACCGTCCAGGGCCACCACCCGGGCCCCGGCCCGGGCGGCGTGAATGGCGGCGAACAGCCCGGCGGCTCCTGCGCCGACCACGGCCACCTCCGTCCGCTCCGCCTGCTCCGCCTGGTCCGCGGGAAGGGGCATCCGCGCCGCTCAGGACCCCATCTTCACGGTGGTGTGGATGGCCTTCACCTTCTGACCTCGATAGTCGAGCGCCGCCTCCGACCCCGGCGCCGCCTTCACCACGAAGCGGAACCAGCGGGTGGAGTTGCCGGGGATGCCGTCATCCACCGGCAGCCGCTCCGGCCGATCCACCCGGGCGTCGAAGGTCCGCGCCAGGTGCGACTCCGCCGGCCCGCTGGAGATCACGGTGACTCCCGGTCCGGAGAGCGTGAGCTCGTCCGGAAGGCCGATGCGCTTGTCCGCGGCCCGCGCGGTGCGCGATGGAATGAGGCGGTCGTTCGCGATGCCGACGTTGATCTCCCAGAGGGCGTTCCCGAGGTCCTTCGCCTCCGGCTTCTCGAAGCGCAGCCGCGGCATCTGCGACGCGTGGAACATCGTGAACGCGAAGTTCCGGTGGCACTCCTCCTCCAGCATGAAGGGAGGCGTGTTGCGATTGGACCAGCGGTTGCCGCCCCCGATCAGCACCGTGCCGTACTCCGGGATCTCCATCTCCTTCATGGGCGCCAGCGTCTGCCCGAACATGACGCGGTCGTCCCAGCGGCGGCGCTCCTCCGGCGAGGGATCCTGCCCGTTCTGGAGGATCTTCTTGTCGGTCCAGAGCTCGTTGGTGAAGGTGATGGCGCCCAGGCCCTCCGCCAGCCAGTTCACGAAGCCCCCGTGCACCGTGTACAGGTCCGCGTGGATCACCATGCTGCGGTAGAAGGGGAGCATCTCCTCGCCGGCCTTCGCGATCGCCTCGTAGACCGCGCGGTCGCGCGGCGGGTATTCGCCCTCCCGGTAGTTGGCCCCGGGACCGCGGAGGATCATGCCGCCCGCGTTGTGGTAGGCCTGGCCGGCGGCGATGTTTGGGTGGGCCAGGACGAACGCCGCGATGCTCCGCACCTCCGGGTAGTACAGGGGATAGGGGCCGGCGCCGGACTGGACGTGGTTGGGCTGCCAGTCGCTCGGCCAGTTGCGGTTCATGTCGTAGCCGCCGGCGGGATCCTCGTTGATGCGGCCGTCGCCGTCGTTGTCGATGCCCTCCTCGCCGGCCATGATCCAGTCGCCGTACTCGCGGGTGCCGTCCGCGCGCGGCTCCGTGGGCACCGGCTCGAGGATCCGCGGGTCCCGCGGGTTGCGCCGGTGCGTGCCGTAGGGATCCTTCCGCCACATGCGGGTGATGCTGCCGTCGCCGTCCAGGTCGTCCGGGCCGTCCTCGTCGAAGAGGCCGTCGCCATCCGTGTCCAGCGGCATGCGGCCGGAGCGCTGCGACGACGCCGTGTTGGGTTCGCGGAACCATGCGGCCCGGCCGTCCGGGTTCACCATGGGCACGAAGTAGAACGCCGCCTCATCCATGAGCGCCGTGAGCGAGGGCACGGTGCCGTAGCTCTTGAGCATGTACCAGATGGTGTAGAGGACCACCTCCGTCGCCTGGATCTCGTTGGCGTGGATGGAGCCGTCGATGTACATCGCGGGCTTCGAGTCGTCCGGACCCGTGGCCTTGTTGTTGATGACCAGCAGGAGCATCGGACGGCCCTCGACGCTGCGCCCGATCTCCCGCAGCTCCACCAGATCCGGTCGCTCCGCCGCGAACCGGCGCAGGATGGCCTCCACGGCGGCCACGCCGTAGTAGCGGTTCCACGCCAGCTCCGCGGGCAGGGTCGGGGCGGGATCCGCGGCGGGCGTGGGGGAGGGGAGCTCGTCCGCGAACGTCCCCGGCGCCACCTCCGCCGCCGCCACCACTCCATCCCGGATCGCGGTGACGGAGTCGCCCAGGAGCGGATGGCTCACCACGAGGCGGATCGTCTCGCCCGGCGCCGCGGCCACCACCCAGCGGTTCTGGGCGCGGGCGCCCGCATCCAGGCCGCGCACCGTCTCCACGCGCCGGCCGGACTTCACCCGCTCCAACGGCACGTCCAGGCGCATCACGACGGGTCGCGCCATCCCATCCTGGCGCCCGGGCCGCGTGGTGATCTCCACGCCGCCCTGGTTCTCCACGGATGCGGTGATCTCGTAGAGGCCGTCCCCGAGCGTGCGCACCTCGGGGCCGCTCACCACGAGCTGCGGGCGACGCTCGAGGATCGCCTTGATCCACGCCGCCTGACCGTCGGCGATGCCGGGAAGAAGCTCCGCGGGCGGGTTCTCCCGGAAGCCGGGAACGAAGCCGCCGATCTCGACCGGTCCCAGCGTGGGATGCTCGAACGGCGTCCATGGCACGAAGCCCTGGCCGCCGCGATCCCGATCGGACCATGCGAGCCACGCGGCCGCATCCTCATCCGCGGGCTTCGCGTCGCGCTGGGCCGCGTCGCCGGCGGGATTGGCCGCAGGGCCGCCGCCGGGACGGCCGCGGAATCCACCACCGCGGCCCTGTCGGGCGCCCGGTCCGCCGGCGCGACCGGGAGCGCCCTGCGGGCCGGCGCCGGGTGCGCCGGGTCCGCCCTGCGCTGCCGGACCCCCCGGGGCTGCGGCGGGCGGAGCGGAATCCGTGGACGGCGCGGGCGAAGGTGGCGCTGCGGGAGCAGCGGCCGCTGCACCAGGCGCGGCCGCAGGCGCTGCTGCGGGCGCGGCGGCGCCCGTTCCGGCGGGCGCGCCGGGAGCGCCCGGGGCGCCGGGAGCCGCCGGCGCGGGCCGGGCGTCCGGACGCCCCCAGCCCGTGGCGGCAAAGCTGGGGATTCCCCGCTGCACGGAGGCCCACAGCTCGAAGCTTCCCGCCGGATCCGCGCCGGCCGCACGGCTCTGCCCGCTCTTCTCGCGGTAGAGCTTGGCCAGCTCCGCCCACGCCGGCGCGTCCCCTTCGTCCAGGAGCAGCGGCTGCCGCCCGGTGATGTCGCGTCCGCGGGCGTCCGGGACGTTCACCAGATTGTCGTGGCGTCCGATCGTGTGGACGCCGAAGAGGCGCGGATGCTCCATGAGGAATCGGGCCAGGGCCATGGACTCCGGCTCGCTGAGCGGGGTGTCGCCGGCCCGGCGGTCGAACTCAGGCCATCGATAGGGGAAGTTCAGGTCCGGGTCCACGCCGCCTGCGCCATCCTCCGCCACCAGGCCATCGTGATCGGAGTCCCGGCCCTCGGTCCACAGCATGTAGCGGGGGCGTTCGCCCTTGGCGCGCTCCGGGGCCCGCAGGATGCGCGGATCCGCGGGATCCGCGACGAGCGACGGCGTCCCCATCCACGCCGGCGGATCGAGGCGCCTGATCTGCGTGATCATGCCATCCCCGTCCAGGTCCACCGGGCCGTCCTCGTCGACGGCGCCGTCGCGGTCCTCATCCACGCCCCGCTGCGTGAGAGCGCTGCGGGGGCCCGGCAGGGCCGCGAACGCCGCCGCGGCATCGGGGTTCGCGCGCGGAACCATGTAGATGGTGATCTGCGAGAGGAGATCGCCGGAGTTCTCCAGCAGCTTGCCGGCCAGCGCCGGGGCGATGGAGGTGCCGAGCTGCCACGCGCCGTCCATGCCGCCCACGATGAGGAGGCCCGGTCGATCCGCGGCGGATGCGGGCGGCGAGGCGAGCGTGAGAAGAACGATCTCCCGTCCCTTGCTGCTGCGGCCGATGGAGCCGAGCTGCGCCTTGTCCGGATTGGCGTCCACCAGCGCCTTCAGGGCGCTCGCGAGCGCGTCGTCCGTCATCAGGACCGGAGGTGCCGGCTTCACGGGAGCCGGCGCCGCGGGCGCGGCCGGCGCGGCCGGCGCGGTTGGCGTGGCGGGAGCGGCCGGCGCGTCCGCGGCATCCTGCGGGGCGGCGGCGAGCATCGGAAGCGCGGCACACAACCCCGCTGCGGCGACGGTCGCGCGGCGGGAGGAGAGTCGGGCGGTGGTCATGGTCCGCCTTGTACCGCCTGGGCGGGGGACGTTGCCAGCCGGCGGCCTACATCTCGCCGCTGTAGGTGGCCCCCTCCATGGTGTAGAGGCCCACCAGCCAGTTCTCCACCAGGTACGGCTCCACCTTGAGGACGCCGGTGACGCCTCCGTAGGTGAAATTGGCGTGGCGGCGCGTGTTCTTGATCGGCTCCACCAGCTTCACCTCGATGGCGTCGTAGGGCGTGGGCGGCACGCCGATGCAGCAGCCGTCCCACTGGTTGAGCATCAGCAGCACTTCGCGAGTCTCCTGCTGCATGAGCGGGAAGGCCACGTATCCCTCGATCCGCACCACCTTCCCGTCGAGCATGGCGATCCGCTGCGGGATGGTGGTCTCTCCGAGCCTGGGCACGAACGTCTCCGACGCGCTCGAGAGGCACTCCCAGCTCACGCGGTACGGCTCCTCGGCCGTGCCGGCCCCGCTGATGCGGTAGCGGCCGTCGGCCACGATCGAGCCGTCGGGCTGGCGGACGAGGGAACCGCGGGCGATGGTGGCGGAGGGGATCTCCGCGTGCATGCCCAGGTCCAGGCCCCCCGGCGCGGGGGCGGTCGCATCGGGTTTCGCGCCGGGGCTTGCGCCGGGGTTCGCGCCGGGACCCGCACCCTTCGGCGGCTCCTTCGAGGCTTGCGCGGCAGCGCCGGTCGCGTTCCTCCCGGGATCGGCGACGGGCAGCGGAGTCGGTGCGTCCGGCTTCGGTGCGGGCGCGGCTGCGGGCGCCGGTGAGGGCGCAGGCTTCGCCGCCCCGCCGTCAGGAGTCGCGTCCGGCGCGCCGGAGGGTTCGCGCGGCATCAGCAGCACGGCGGCCGCGGCGGCCACCACCAGGATGAGGATGATCCAGAAGGCTTTCACGGGCGCGGGGTGCGAACGGCGCGGCGGGCTCTGAACGGGGTGGCGCGGATCCCGGCGGGCATCATGCCATCGGGCGGAGGTTCCGGGCGACGGGGGTGCGGTAGGCCATCATCGCAGGCACGATGCCGGCGGCAATGCCGAGGAGCACGGCGCCGGCGGCGATGAGGAGGATGGCGGAGGGGTCCAGGGTTGGCTGGATGACCAGACCCAGGCGGGCCTTCACGAACGCCGCTGCGGCGAGCGTGCCGCCGAATCCGAGGGCCACGCCAGCCGCGGCGCCCAGCACGCCCAGGAGGGCGCTCTCCGTCATCACGAGTCCGAAGAGCCGCGCCCGGCTGTAGCCCAGCACCCGCAGAACGGCGATCTGGCGGCGCCGGCCCGCCATGCTGTTGGTGAGTGCCAGCATGATCGCGATGCCGCTGGAGACGAGCACCACCGCGCCCATCGCGATGAAGAGGCCGTCCACGTTCCCCACGATCACCATGAGCTTCCCGATCTGGTCGGCGGGGGAGGCGACCATGATCGTGGTGTCGCGCCGCAGCGCGTCGAACTGCTGCTGCATCGCCGCGCTCGCGTCGCGTCCGGCCCGCGTGGGCAGGCGGAGCATGAGGCCCGTCACCAGGCGGTCCGCGTCGGTGAGGTCCTTGGCGGTGAGGGCGGCGTGGCCGTGATCGTGGTCGTGGTCGTGGTCCTCGTCGTGCGCATGCTCGTCGGCATGATCGTGGTCGTCCTCATCCGCATGCTCGCGCTCGTGCCGGTCGTGGGCGTGCAGGATCCAGCTCGCCTCCAGATCGATGAAGAGGGCGCGATCGTGCGGGCTTCCAGTGGGAGCGAGGATGCCCACCACCTTGAAGGGGTACTCCTGGTGCACGTGGCCGTGGCCCTCGCCTTCACGGCTGGAGCCGGAGCCGTGGGTGAGGAAGAGCCGGTCCCCCAGCTTGAGGCCTGCGCCGCGGGCCGCTTCGCTCCCCACCACCACCTCGAACGGCTCGCCGGGGGCCGGGCGCTCGCCCAGCACGCGCCCGTCGGCCAGTCTCCACGGTTCGCCCGCCACGGGTTCGAATCGCTCGAAGAACGTCCGCTCCGTGGCCAGCGTCGGATAGCCGCGGTAGCTGTCCCCCATCTGCGTGGGGATGGCCCACTCCCAGGGGAACTGCTTGCGGATCTCCTCGATCTTGCTCCACGCCAGCGCCCGCTGCGGCGGGTTGGCGTAGAAGAGGCCATTGAGGATGGATGCCAGCGGGCTGGACTCCGCGCTCACGAAGAGGTGCTGGTTGCCCGTGCCGCGCTGGAAGGCCTGGCGGCCGGCGCTGCGGACGCTGAGGAGGACGAGCAGGAGCGCCACGGCCACGCCCACGGTGAGCGCGGTGGTGATGGTGCTGAAGGCTCGCGAACGCAGGCTCCGCAGGACGAGCGCCAGGTCGCTCATGAGCGCACCCCGGCGGCCGGCGCGGCCAGGAAGCGCTCGATCGACTCCACACGGCCGAAGCGGCTGGCCATCGCGGGATCGTGGCTGGTGCAGAGGAGAGCGGCGCCGCAATCGCGGCACGCCTGCTGGATGAGGTCCATCGCCGCGGCCGCTGTGGGCGGGTCCAGGCTGGCGGTCGGTTCGTCCGCCAGCACCAGCGTGGGGCGGCAGGCGATGGCGCGGGCGACGGCCACGCGCTGCTGCTGCCCCACGGAGAGGTCCTCGGGCGAGGCGTCCGGCCGTTCGATCCCGAGCGTCCGGAGCAGCTCCGCCGCCCGCGCCCGCTGCTCGGAGGTGCCCTTCCCCGCCGCCGCCAGGGCCAGCATCACGTTCTCGAGGGCGGAGAAGCCGGGCAGCAGGTTGAAGGTCTGGAAGATCATCCCCAGGTGGCGGCCGCGGAAGAGATCGCGGGCGGCGCCGCGGCGCTCGTGAATCGCCTGCCCCGCGATGCGCACGGCGCCGGCGGCGGGATCGAGGAGTCCCGCCACCAGGTTGAGGAGCGTGCTCTTCCCCGCGCCGGAGGCGCCGCCCAGGAGGGCCTGCTCTCCCGGGCCCAGGCGGAGCGAGTCGATCGAGAGCTGGAGCGCGCCCGGATAGGAGAAGCGCAGGCCCTGGATCTCCAGTGCTGCGGACACCACGGCTTCGGCGGGCGCTGCCGGCATGGTCCGGGATGGTAGCCCTTCCGAGCGGCGCTAGCCCACGTCCCCCAGGCCCAGGGCCGCGCCATGCGTCGCCATCAGCTTGCGGCGCACGAGCGCCAGTTCCGGGGCCGCCAGCGCCGGATCCCGCTCGATCCAGTCGCGGGCGTCCCGGCGGGCCATGGCCAGGAGTTCCGCGTCCCGGAAGGGATCCGCCACGCGGAAGGGGGCCAGTCCGGACTGGCGGCTCCCGAAGAGCTCGCCCGGGCCGCGGATGCGCAGATCCGTCTCCGCGATCTCGAAGCCGTCGTCGCACCCGGCGATCGCGGCCAGCCGGGCCGTCGCCTCCGGCGTCGAGGGATCCCCGATGAAGATGCAGTACGAACGGGCCGTCCCGCGCCCCACCCGCCCCCGCAGCTGGTGGAGCTGCGAGAGTCCGAAGCGGTCCGCGTGCTCCACCACCATCACGCTGGCGTTGGGGACGTCCACGCCCACCTCGATCACCACCGTGGCCACCAGCACCCGCAGCTCCCCGGCACGGAAGCGGGCCATCACCGCCTCTCGCTCCTCCGCGTCCATGCGCCCGTGCAGCATGCCCAGCGACAGGCCGCGGAAGGGGCCCTCCGAGAGGAAGCGCCCGTGCGTGGCCACGTCCAGGAGGCCGGCATCGCTCTCCTCCACCGCGGGCACCACCACGTAGGCCTGTTCGCCGCGGTCGAGGCGCGTGCGAACCCACGCATACACCTCGGGGGCCTTCGCGGCGCCGACCACCCGGGTGGTGACCGGGCGCCGTCCCGGCGGACGACCCCGCAGCACGCTCACGTCCAGGTCCCCGTAGAGCGTCATGCCCAGGGTGCGCGGGATGGGCGTGGCGGTCATCACCAGGACGTGCGGCACCAGGCTTCCGGCCTTGGCCCGCAGCGCCGCCCGCTGCTCCACGCCGAAGCGGTGCTGCTCGTCGATCACCGCGAGCGCCAGGGACTGGAAGCGCACGCCCTCCTCCAGGAGCGCGTGCGTGCCCACCACCAGGTTCGTCTCCCCGGAGGCGATCCGCTCCAGCACGCCGGTCCGCGCCGCGGCCCCGATGCTGCCGGTGAGGAGCTCCACCTGCACCTGACTGCGGTCCAGCATGGTGAGGATGGAGCGCCAGTGCTGCTCCGCCAGGAGTTCCGTCGGGGCCACCAGGGCGGCCTGCCCGGCGTTCGCCACCGCGAGCAGCATGCCGTACACCGCCACCAGCGTCTTGCCGCTGCCCACGTCACCCTGGAGGAGGCGGTTCATCGGCGTCGCCTGGCGCAGGTCCGCGGCGATCTCCGCGGTCACGCGCTCCTGCTCCTCCGTGAGCGTGTGGGTGAGGCGGGCGCGGATGCGGGCGTCGAGCATCTCCGAGCATGGGAGCGGCATGGCGCGGCGCTGGCTGCGCCACTGCTGGCGCCGCATCATCACGCCCAGCTGGAGCAGGAACAGCTCGTCGAACGCCAGCCGCCTCCGCGCCGCGGCCACGTCCTCCATCGAGCCCGGGCGGTGCATGCGGCGCCACGACTCCGCGAGTCCGGGGAGGGCCCGCAGGTCCCGGTACGCGGTCGGCAGCGGATCCTCGATCCGGGCCAGGCACGGCTCCAGCACCAGGGCCACCAGCTTCTCGATCTGGCGGCTGCCGAGCTCCTCGTTGGCGGGGTAGACCGGCCGGAGGCGGGCGGCGCGGGAGGGAGGTTCGCGCCCCTCTTCGATGGGCTCCCAGCGCGGGTTGGTCATCTCGAGGTAGCCGCTGCGCCGCTTCACAGCGCCCTGGAGGAGCCCGCGGCGACCCGGATGGATGCGGCTCCGCAGCCAGGGGGCGTTGAACCACACCACGCGGATGGAGCCGGTGCCGTCCTCGACCATCGCCTCCAGGCGCGGGTGGCGGCCGGGGGCCCACCGGGCCCGCACCACCTCGCCGCGCACCGTGGCGTTCACGCCGGCGGAGGAGTCCGGCCCGCCCTCCGCAGCCAGGTCCGCCAACGTCGACTCCTCCCTGTCCTCCTCCCAGCGCAACGGCACGTGCCGCACCAGGTCCGCGGCGCTCGCGAGTCCCAGGCGGCGCAGCGCGCCCGCCATCACGGGGCCCACGCCGGGGAGCGCCTCCACCGGAGTTCCGGGCGTGATCTCTGGGAGCGCCATGTGCGGGTCGTACCATACGAACGATGGCCCGCCGACCCTTCGATCCCTCCCGCGCCGTCGGCGGCCTCTTCGATCCGCAGCCGCCCGCACCGCGACCGCCGCGGCCGCCCGAGCCTCCCGCGGGCGAGGAGCCACCGCGTGATGCCGCGGAGCGCCCGGCGGGGGAGCCGCAGCTCACGGTGACGGAGGCGGCGCGGCTGGTGGACGCCGCCCTCCAGCAGCTGCCGCGTCCCATGGCGGTGGTGGGGCAGGTGAGCGGCTTCACGGAGCGGCGCCACTGGTACTTCTCCCTCAAGGACGAGGAGAGCGTCATCTCCTGCGTGATGTGGGAGAGCCGCGTGGGGCGCCGCCCGCGCCTGGCGGACGGGGACGAGGTGGTGGCCAGGGGGAGCTTCGGCTTCTGGTCCCGGGCCGGGCGCACGCAGTTCATCGTGGAGTCCGTGACGCCGCGCGGGATGGGTTCGCTGGAGCAGCAGTTCCGCGCCCTCTGCGAGGAGCTCCGCGCGAAGGGCTGGTTCGAAGAGTCGCGCAAGCCCAGGCTGCCCTCCTTCCCGCGCCGCATCGCCATCGTGACGAGCGCCACCGGCGCCGCCGTGCGCGACTGCCTGGCCACCGCCGCCAGCCGCTGCCCCGCGGTGTCCATCCTGGTGGTGGACGTGCGGGTGCAGGGAGAAGGCGCCGCCGCGGAGGTGGCGGAGGCCATCCGGCGCCTGGACCTCCTGGCCGAGGCGTGGGGGATCGACGCCATCCTGGTGACCCGCGGCGGCGGGAGCCGCGAGGAGCTGTGGGCCTTCAACGAGCGCGTCGTCGCGGAGGCCGCCTTCCGCTGCCGCACCCCGCTCGTCGCCGCCATCGGGCACGAACCGGACGTCGAGATCATCGAGCTGGTGGCCCACCGGGCCGCGACGCCCACCCGCGGCATCATGCTGCTCCTGCCGGACCGCGAGGCGCTGCGGAACCACCTGGATCACCTGGGGGCGCGTTCGCTCCACGGACTGCACCGCCGCATCCACCGCGAACGCGGCCGCCTGGAACTGGCGGCCCGGCACGCGCTCCTGCGCCGCCCCGCGTCGATCCTGGTGGAGTCGCGGCGCGCGGAGGTGGAGGAGGCCCGCCTGCGGCTCTCCGGCTCCCTGCCGCGGCGCCTGGAGATGGAGCGGCGCCGTCTTGCGGAGCTGAGCGCCCGCATGGAGCGGCACCGGCCCTCCGCGGCGCTCGCCGCCGGCCGGGCCCGCCTGGAGGCGCTCGCCACCCGGCTCCCCCGGGCCCACCGCCAGGCGCTCGAACGGCGGCGCGCCGCCCTTGACGGATTCGGCCGGCAACTGGCGGCCGTCGGGCCGGCGCAGGTCCTGGCCCGCGGCTACTCCCTGACCCTCGGCCCCGGTGGACGGCTGCTGCGGCGCCCGTCCGACGTCGAGGATGGAGCGAGGATCGAGACGCGGCTCGCGGAGGGAGCGCTCCACAGCCTGGTGACAAAGGGCCCGGCGCCGGACGCGCCTCCCCGCGCTTGATACAGTGGCCCCGACCGCCATGGCGAAGCACCAGAAATCCGCTGCCGGCGCCGGCGCCCCGGATGCCTCCGGCGCCGGGGAGATGCCCGCGGACGTGGCGGGCATGCGCTACGAAGCCGCGCTCCAGGAGCTGGAGTCGATCATCCAGCGGATCGAGGAGGGGGAGGTGGAGCTGGAGGAGAGCCTCCAGGCCTACCGCCGCGGAGACTGGCTGCTGCGCCGCTGCCGCGCCCTCCTGGATGCCGCGGAGCAGCAGGTGAAGCACGTCACCGGCAAGGACCTTCCCGCCCAGTCGGGGCGCGAGGAGCCGCCGGACGCCCGCGAGGAGGCGCCGTTCTGATGGCGCACCCCCGGCCGGGGGCCACGCTCCCGCCCCCTGACCGCCGCACCGACCCAGGACCATGAGCCCCATCACCCTGGCCATGGACGACCAGGCGTGGTACCAGCTCTGGTCGAGCGCACCCACGCTGGTGGGGGCCGCGTTCGTCTTCGCATTCGGCGCGTGCGTCGGCAGCTTCCTGAACGTGCTGTGCTTCCGGCTCCCGGCGGGCATGAGCATCGCGTCGCCACCCAGCCGCTGCGGCACGTGCGGGCGCCGGCTGCGATGGTTCGAGAACCTGCCGATCCTGGGATGGATCCTCGCCGGAGGCCGCTGCCGCACCTGCGGTGATCGCGTGAGCGCCCAGTACCCGCTCGTGGAGGCGGCCACCGCGCTCCTCTTCGCGGCGCTCTTCCTTCTTCTCTTCGCGGTCCGGCCCGGACCCGGCCTGGGCGGCGTGACCAACGGCTTCTTCCACGGCCAGGGCTTCGGCGGTGCCTGGCCCGCCTTCGCGGCCTGGCTCACGCTGGTGGCGGGGACGCTGGCCGCCGCGATCATCGACGCCCGCACGTTCCTCATCCCCATCCAGATCACCGGCTTCATCACCGCGAGCGCCCTGGCCCTCTGGGTGGTGCAGCTCTTCCTCCCCATCTCGCACCGGACGCCGCCGGGCGAATGGGCGATTCCGGTGGCGGGCTGGACCGGCACCGCCTGCGGCCTCGCCGGGTGCCTCGGCCTCGGCGTGAGCGTGCTCCTCCTCTGGGCCCGCGTGATCCGCCCCAGCTTCCACGACTACGACGACTTCGTGGCCCCCGGGGAGACCCTGGCGGCCTATCCGCACGCCCGCCGCGAGATGGTGCGGGAGCTCCTCTTCCTGATGCCCTGCATCGTGGGCGTCACCACGGCCCTCCTCCTGTCGCCGCGACTTCCGGCGGACCTTCCGCCCCTCTGGCTCCAGGCCCTGGCGGCGCCGTGCCTGGGAATCCTGGTGGGTGGGGGGCTCATCTGGGCCATCCGGATCCTGGGAAGCCTGGCCTTCGGGAAGGAGGCGATGGGGATGGGGGACGTCCACCTGATGGCCGCCGCCGGGGCCGTCCTCGGCTGGGCTGCGCCGATCGGCGCGTTCCTGGTGGCGATCTTCGTCGCACTCGGCTGGACCCTCGCCGCCTCCGGGTGGGCGGCCCTCTGGAAGCGCCGGCGGCGCGAGCTCCCCCTCGGTCCCCACCTGGCCGTCGGGATCCTGCTGGTGATGTTCGCCCGCCCCGTCCTGGTGGAGATCGCCCGGCTCCTCTGGCCGCTCTTCGTGCCGGAGAGTGCCCCGGGCCTCTTTACAAACCCCTCCTGAGCGGTTGGAATCCGCGTGCCCGCGGCGGAGACCGCGGCCGGTGTCGAGCTTTAGCCCGGATCCGATCAGAAAGGACGCTGACCATGCGATCGCCCGTTTCACGTTTCGTGCCCGCTCTCACTTCCTCCGTCGCCGCCAGGCTGCTGGCGCTCCCGGTGGTGTTCGCCGCGTCCATGCTGACCGGCTGTAACAACGCGGAGAAGGACCAGGTGTCGCTGCTCACCACGGAGAACGAGGACCTGCGCAAGCAGCTCGCCGATCGCAACGCGGCCCTCGATGCCGCGGATCGGGAGCGCGCCGCCGCCCTGGCCCGCGCCGACGCCGCGGAGAAGGGACCCAAGTCCGGTGAGGTCGTCGTGAAGGAGGCGCCCGGCAGCGTGACGGACGTTTCGTTCAACGGGATCGAAGGCGTCTCCGCGACGCGCGTGGGCAACGAGATCCACATCAGCATCGAGGGCGACGTCCTCTTCGACTCCGGAAAGACCGCGATCAAGACCACTTCCCGCAAGTCGCTGGACAAGGTGGCGTCCGTGATCCGCGAGAAGTACCCCAACGCGCTGATCCGCGTGGCGGGCTTCACCGACACGGACCCCATCAAGAA
The DNA here is from genome assembly GCA_046350535.1 of Phycisphaerales bacterium. GTDB lineage: Bacteria > Planctomycetota > Phycisphaerae > Phycisphaerales > SM1A02 > VGXK01. The sequence goes on along the minus strand of JAXMAG010000001.1, from coordinate 1,595,991 downwards.
GAGCAACTACAAGAGCAACTACCACCTCGGCTTCGACCGCGCGTATTCCGTGCGCGAGTACCTGGTGGGCAAGGGCCTGGATGGAAAGCGCATCTCGCTCTCCAGCTTCGGCCCGGACGTGCCGCTCAACAGCAAGGCCAAGAGCCGACGCGTGGAAGTGATCGTGGTGGGCACCTGAGCCCACCGCGGCGTCTCGCCTAGAACTTCACGTCCAGGCCCTCCTGCTTCACCTTCTGAAGCAGGAGCTGGGCATCCTTCAGGACCGATGAGAGCCGTCGACTCGCGTCGACCAGGCTGTTGTACAGGTCCGGGTTGCTCATCAGGAGGCCCACGGTCCCGCCGCCCTTGCTGGCGTCCCGGACCGCCGCGTCCACGCTCTCCAGCGTTCGACCGAGCTTGTCCGAGGCCTCCGTCAGGCTGGCCAGGAGCCGCGGCGTGTCTCCCTCCAGTCGCTCCGCGAGGCGCGACGCCGCCTCCACCGCCTTGCGGGTGCTGAAGACGGCGGCGCGGAGATCCTGCCGCATCTGCTCATCGTTGATCCAGTTGTCCGCGTGCTCGATCGTGCTCTTCGCGGTGGCGAACGTCTCCTCCGCCTTCCTGACCGCCGCCTCCACGGTCTGGAGCGTGCCGCTCGCCTGCTCCACGAAGCCGCTCAGCCTGGTGATGAGGGCCCCCAGCCCCTCGAACCGGCCGGTGAGGACGCTCGCCTCCGTCCGCGACGCCACCTGCTCCGGGTTCCAGCGCTCCGGCAGCACGAGGTCCAGCTTCTGACCGCCGCCGAGCAGGGCCACACCCACCTCCGGCCTGGCCTCCAGGGGGACGGTCACGTGGGTGTCGATCATGGCCAGGATGCGAACCGGCGCCGGGCCGCCTTCCGCGTCCAGCGAGATCTGCTCCACCGCACCCGCCACCACGCCGTTCACGGTCACCTGGCTGCCGGGGCGCAGGCCGGCGCTCGTGTTGGCCATCACCACCAGCGGATAGCGGCTCTGCCAGAGCGACCGCAGCTCCCCGAAGAGGAGGAGCAGCGCCGCCAGGCCGCAGAGGGCCACGATCGAGGTGAGGCCGACGAGGAAGTCTCGGAGGCGGTGCTTCACGCGTGCTCCATGCGGCGGGGTGCGGGCGGGGGATGGTACGGCAACGCGGCGTCGGCGCGCCGCGTCAGGCGCCGCGGGAGGCCGGCGTGGGAGCGGGCGAAGGCCCGCGGATCTCCGCCAGCTCCTCCGGCAGCGCCGCCCCCTCGAGGAAGCGGCGGACCACCGGATCGCGGCTCTCGCGGAACTCCTCCGGCGGCCCCTGGAGGAGCACGCGGCCTTCGTGCAGCATCACCATCCGGTCCGCCACCTTGAAGGCGCTGGCCAGATCGTGGGTCACCACGATGCTGGTGATGTGGAGCTCCTCCTGGAGCTTCAGGATGAGCTCGTTGATGATGTCGGAGCGGATGGGGTCCAGGCCGGTGGTCGGTTCGTCGTAGAGCACCACCGCGGGCTGCAGCACGATGGCTCGGGCGAGCGCCACCCGCTTGCGCTGGCCGCCGGAGAGCTCCGCCGGCATCCGGTCCCGCTTCTCCGGCAGTCCCACCAGGCGCAGCACGTGCTCCACGCGCTCCACCAGGGCCCGCCCGGAGGCCAGCCGGTGCTCGCGCAGCGGGAACGCCAGGTTCTCGAAGACCGTCAGCGAATCGAAGAGGGCGCTCTGCTGGAAGAGGAATCCGATCTGGAGCCGCAGGGGCGCCAGGGACCGCTCCGGCAGGGTGTCGATCCGGGTGTCGCCGAACCACACCTCGCCCGCGTCCGGTCGCTCCAGCCCCACGAGATGCCGCAGCAGCACGCTCTTGCCGCAGCCGGAGGGACCCAGCACCACGGTGGTGCGCCCGCGCTGGAAGTCGATCGAGACGCCCCGCAGCACCTGGAGCGGACCGAAGCTGCGGTGCAGCTCCACCACGCGCATCTGCGGCGGAGCATCCTGGTGGGGCGGCATCGGTTTATCATCGACGCGGAGGTGCCACTCGTGCAAGCCCGGAACGTCCTGCGAAGCGAAGTGTTCAGCGTGGACCGTCTGGAGCTCACGGACGCCTCCGGCGCGCCGCTGGTGCGGCACGTCGTTCGGCATCCCGGCGCGGTGGTGGTGGTGCCGGAGACCGGCGACGGCCGCCTGGTGATGATCCGCAACTTCCGCGTGGCGGTGCAGGAGTGGCTCTGGGAGTTCTGCGCCGGGAAGCTGGAGCGGGGTGAGGATCCGGCGCTCGCGGCGGGGCGGGAGCTGGAGGAGGAGACCGGGCACCATGCCGCGCGGATCGCCCGCCTGGGTGAGTTCTTCACCTCCCCGGGCTTCGCGGACGAACGCATGCACGCCTTCGCCGCGAGCGGACTCTCGCGGGTGCCGCAGCGCCTGGAGCCGGGCGAGCGGATCGAGGTGGAGATCCTGCCGGTGGCGGAGGTGGAGACGATGATCCACGACGGCCGCATCCGCGACGGGAAGACGATCGCGGCGTTCGCCCTCTGGAGGCTGCGCCGCACGTGAGCCGCCGCGGACCATGGGACGAGGACGACGCCCCACGGGGCGGCGGCATCGGCGGCGACTGGCGCGCGGAGCATCCGCGCTTCGACAGCCCGATGACATGGTCCCTGCCGCTGCCGCAGGTGGCGGGGGTGACGGTTCGGATCCACGTGCTGGCGCTCCTGCTCGCGGTGACGCTCCTCGTCCGCAGCCTCATCGCGGACTCCTCCGGCGGCGCAGCCACCGCCTTCGACCTGCCGCACACCGCCTTCCTCCTCGCCATCCTCTTCTGCCTGGTGCTGGCCCACGAGATCGGGCACGTGACCGCGTGCCGGCTGGTCGGCGGCACGGCGGACGAGATCCTCATATGGCCGCTGGGCGGACTGGCGATGGCGGCGCCGCCGCCGCGCTGGCAGGCGGACCTGATCACCGCGCTCGGCGGTCTCGCGGTGAACGCGCTCGTCGGCATCGCGACCGCGCTCTCCCTGGGCCTCCTGGTGGGGTGGAAGCCGGAGGTGCTGCTGCCCAACCCGGTGCGGCCGGTCGCGTTCGCGAGCCTCTCCGGGCGCGTGGAGGAGTCCCTCTTCCTGGTCCACTGGCTGAACCTGCTGCTCTTCGTCTTCAACCTGCTCCCCATCTTCCCGATGGATGGAGGGCAGGCGCTCCGCGCCGTGCTCTCCCGCGGCCGCCCGCCGGTGGAAGCCACGAGACTCGCCGCGCGGACGGGGCTCGTGGGGTCGCTTCTTCTCTGCGTCGCGGCCTTCGTGCAGGACAGCATGATGGTGGCCGCGGTGGGGGCGTTCGGCGCGTGGACCTGCTGGAGCACGCTGCGCCGGATCGAGTTCGGCGACGCCGTCCTGGAGCGGGGCGGCATTCCCGCGGGACCCGCGGCCCGCGGCGCGGAGCAGGAGGAGCGGCTCGCCCGGCAGCGGGAGCGGGACCAGGCCGAGGAGCGGGCCAGGGTGGACGCCATCCTGGAGAAGATCGCGCGGGAAGGGCAGCAGAGCCTCACCTGGAGCGAACGCCGGACGCTCCGCCGGGCCACACGGCGCATGCGGGACGGCGACGCGTGACGCCCTGCTAGAGTTGCGGAATGGCGCTTTCCGACAGGAACTACATGCGGCCGGGCGCGGCGGGCGCGGCAGCCCGGCCCGGCTGGGTGCGGCGGCTGCGGGGGATCTCCATCAACAACTGGCTGATCATCGCATGCGTCGCGGTGTTCCTGCTGGACGTCTTCGTGCTGCCCAAGCGCTGGGTGTACCTGGGGACGGAGTGGGCCAAGGGGGTGGATCCCGCCGCGGCCCAGGCGGCGCCGCTCACGCGCGGAGAGATCGTGCCCGCGGTGCCGGGCGGCGTCTCCGCCGCCAAGGCCCGGCAGGGCGTGCAGGCCCTCTCGGACGGCGCGGGCGCCCTGGTGGGCGTGAACATCTACGAGCGCGTGCCCTTCCTCTACAGCTTCGGCTACTTCTCGACCAGCCGGGCCCTGGTCTCGTACGCCCCGGACGGGCCCAGGGGGTTCGAGTTCTGGCGCTTCGTGGGCTTCCAGTTCCTCCATGGAAGCATGGTGCACCTGCTCTTCAACATGGTGGGCCTCTGGTTCTTCGGTCCGCTGGTGGAGCACGCCCTCGGCGGCAAGCGCTACCTGGCCTTCTACCTGCTCTGCGGGATCTTCGGCGCCATCTTCTATCTGGGGCTGAACCTGCTCGGGAACGAGCTGGCCGCGCACCTGGGACCGGAGGCGATGAAGCGCATCCCCGCGCTCCTCTTCAACGACCCGCGCACGCCGCTCGTCGGCGCCAGCGCCGGCGTCTTCGGCGTGCTGATCGCCGGGGCCAAGCTGGCTCCGAACGTGCCGGTCCTGGTCTTCGGGGTCATCCCGATGAGGCTGGCCACCATGGCCTACGTCATGGTGGGCATCGCGCTGCTCAAGGTGTTCATCGGGGCGGACAACGCCGGCGGCGAGGCGGCCCACCTGGGTGGTGCCGCCGCGGGCTGGTACTTCATCCGCAATCCGCATCACCTCCACGGCTTCTTCAACTTCATGGGCCGCGTGGATCCCACCAGCCGGACCCGCCGGCTGCGGGCCGCCGCGGATCACGGCGACGTGACCCGCGGAGAGGTGGATCGCATCCTGGCCAAGGTGAGTCGGGAGGGCCTCCAGTCGCTCACGGCGGAGGAACGGGCGGCGCTCCGACGCGCCTCCGGCCGCTAGGTCCGGCGCCGTCCGCGGCGCGCCGCCCCCACGCCATGAGCATCTCGTTCACCGTTCTGGCCCGCACCAGCGTCAACGGCGCCCGCTTGGGCGTGTTGCGGACGCCGCACGGAGAGGTGCCGACGCCCGCCTTCATGCCGGTGGGGACCGCCGCGGCGCTCAAGGGCCTCACGGTGCCGCAGGTGCGGGCGTGCGGCGCGTCCATGATCCTCAACAACGCCTACCACCTCATGCTGCGGCCCGGGGAGCGGCGGGTGGCGGAGATGGGCGGGGTGCAGCGCTTCATGGGCTGGAACGGGCCGATCCTCACGGACTCCGGCGGCTTCCAGGCCTTCTCGATGAGCGCCACGAGCGACATCGACGAGGACGGCGTCACCTTCCGCAGCTTCGTCGACGGCTCGCGCGTCCATCTCGGACCGGAGCGGTCCATGGAGGTGCAGCACGCCCTCGGTGCGGACGTGATCATGGCCTTCGACGACTGCCCGCCCACCACGGCGGCGGGCGCGGAGGAGGAGGCGGAGGCGGCCCGGGCCGGGAGCGTTCGCGCCGCCAGGATCCGACGGCCCACGGACCCCGCGGCCAGGGCACGCGAGGCGCACCTGCGGACCATCCGCTGGCTGGAGCGCTGCGTCCGCGCCCACCGCGGGCACGAGGCGCGGCAGGCGCTCTTCGGGATCGTCCAGGGCGGCACGGACCTGGGACTGCGCGAGGAGAGCGTCGCGGGCGTCTGCGCCTTCGACCTGCCCGGCTTCGCCATCGGCGGCGTGGCGGTGGGGGAGTCCACCGCCCAGATCCGCAGGGTGGTGGAGTTCACGGCGCCCCGCCTGCCCGCGGACCGGCCCCGCTACCTCATGGGGGTGGGGTACGAACGGGACATCGTGGCGGCCGTCGCCGCCGGTGTGGACATGTTCGACTGCGTCCTCCCGACGAGGAGCGGCCGCAACGCCCTGGCCTTCACCCGGACGGGCCCCATCCGCCTCCGGAACGCCGTCCATGCCGGGGACCCGGGGCCCATCGACCCCGCGTGCGACTGCGAGGCCTGTGCCGGCGGGTTGGGCCGGGCTTACCTCCGGCACCTCTTCATGGCGGGGGAAATGCTGGGTCCCGTGCTGACCAGCCTCCACAACGTCCGGCACTTCCAGCGCCTGCTGCTGGACATCCGTCGCGCCATCCGGGATGATGCGTGGTCTTCGGTCAGCCAGGGATGGCCCTGTCTCGCAGCAGGCGGCGAACCGCCTGAAGACCTCCACGCCGGTCCCGCGGGGGAGGCATGAGGCTCGTCCCGGCGCCGCCTGCCCGAGGTTCCCGAATGACGGATTCACCCGCTTCCATCGCCGCCTCCCAGCCCCCCTTCCTCGCCCTCCAGGCCAACCCCCTGGAGCAGGCGGTCCAGGGCGGCGCGGCCAAGAGCGCGGCGCCCGCCGGCGCCGCCACCGGCGCGCCGGGCGCGCCGGGCCCGACTGGTCCCGGCACGCCCGCCGGACCGATGGACAACTCGTTCTTCCTGGTGATCCTGGGCGTCCTGGCCCTGATGCTCATCTTCTCCACGTTCGCCGGGCGGCGCCAGAAGAAGCAGCGGCAGTCCATGCTGGAGGGGCTCCGCAAGCACGATCGAGTCATGACCAGCGGCGGCATCATCGGCTCCGTCGTGGAGCTGAAGCCGCGGACCGTGGTGCTCAAGGTCGACGAGAGCTCAAACACCCGGATCACCTTCTCCCGCGATGCCATCCAGCAGGTGCTGGACCAGTCCGCGGACGCCGCGCCCGCCACCCCGGCCACCGCGGACAAGGGCGCCTGAGCCCGGCCGTCCACCACCCGCACTCCCCCCATGAAGAATCTCGGTACTCACGTCGCGCTCGTCCTCGCCCTCTGCGTCCTCCTGGTGTGGTGGATCTATCCGCCGAAGGAGCGCCTCCGTCTCGGAAAGGACCTCCGCGGCGGCGTCAGCCTCACCTACTCCGTCAAGCTGCCGGAGGGAGGCAACCGCGAGGCGGCACTCGCCCAGGTGATCGACGTGCTGAAGCAGCGCGTCAACCCCACCGGCGTGCTGGACATCTCCTTCGCTCCGCAGGGGACGGACCGCATCGAAGTGGTGATGCCGCTTCCCAACCCGGAGGTGCGGCAGCTGCAGGTGGAGTTCCGCGAGGCCGTGGCCGCCGCGGTCCGGGCCTCCCGCGTGGATCGCACGGAGCTGGAGCAGGCCGTCGCCGCGGGGACGGCGGTGGATCGCTTCGGCGGCGGTGACGACACCCGCGTGGCGGTGCTCACCGATCTCCAGGCCACGGCGAAGGCCGCGGCGGAGGCCCGGGCGACGCTCGAGAAGGCCGCCGCCGCCGGCGACGAGAAGGCCGAGCGCGCCGCCCAGGCCCAGGTGGCCGCAGCGGAGGTGAAGCTCGAGTCCGCGATCGCCACCATGGCGTCCGCAGGTCTCTCGGAGGCCCGCCTCCTGCGTTCGCTGGCGATGAGCGCCGAGAAGCAGGTGATGCGCGACAACACCACCGGCGAGCCGCTGAAGGACGACAAGGGGCAGATCATCCGCGGCCCGTCGGAGCGGGAGACGGAATTGGCCGCGATCCGCTCGGAGTTCCCGGCGGTGGCCTCCCGCATGGACGCGGTGGAGACGGCGTGGCGCAACTACGAGTCGCAGCGCACCGGCCTGGATGACCCCGAGGACCTGAAGCGCCTCTTCCGCGGCGCCGGCGTCCTCGAGTTCTTCATCGCCGTGGATCCCAGCAACCCCGAGGGCGTCAATCCCGCGGACCTCCGCAAGCAGCTCGCGGAGCGCGGCCCCGCCAACACGGATTCGCCGGTGGCCCGCTGGTTCAAGGTGCAGGACCTGAAGCAGTGGGCGAACACGCCGCAGCAGCTGGCGGCGGTCCGCGCGGACCCGGGCACCTTCTTCGCCGGACGCCGCATGGTGGGCGCCAGCTACCAGGGCGAGGTGTACGTCCTCCTCTACGTGACGGACGCCAAGAGCCTCACGCACGGGCCGGGCCGGGAGTGGGCGATGGTGAGCGCGGCCAAGACCGTGGATGAGCTCGGTCTTCCCGCCGTCAGCTTCAACCTCGACCGCAACGGCGGCTTCGAGATGTCCCGCCTCACCGGGCCCAACGTGGGCCGCCTGATGGCCATCGTCCTGGACGGCCAGGTCTACAGCGCCCCCAACCTCCAGTCGCGCATCGACCAGAGCGGCCGCATCACCGGCAAGTTCAGCGAGGAGGAGATCCGCTACCTGATCCGCGTGCTCGCGGCGGGCAGCCTCTCCGGCCAGCTTTCGCCGGAGCCCATCTCCATGAACGTCCTCGGCCCGGCCATGGGCGCGGACAACCTGCAGCGCGGCATGCGCGCCGTGGGCTACTCCGTGGTGGCCGTGGGCGTGCTCATGCTGGTGTGGTACCTGGTGGCGGGCGTGATGGCCAACATCGCCCTCGCGGTGGCGGTGCTGATCATCTTCGGCACCATGGCCTTCATCGACAGCACCTTCACCATGCCGGGCCTGGCGGGCATCGCGCTCGCGATCGGCATCGCCGTGGACGCCAACGTGCTGGTCTACGAACGCATCCGCGAGGAGATCGTCCAGAACGGCGAGTCCCTCCGCAACGCGGTGCGGCTCGGCTTCAGCCGCGCGGCCACCGCGATCGTCGACGGCAACCTCTCGAACCTCATCATCTGCATCGTGCTGGTGATGTTCGCGGGCACGGAAGTGAAGGGCTTCGGCGTCACCATGATGATCGGCGTCTTCGCGACGCTCATCGCGGGCCTCTGGGTCTCGCGGGTCCTCATGAACGTCTACATCGAGTGGATGGGCGCCCGCAGCCTCCCGATGATGGGAACCGTCTCCCCGGGGCTGATGCGGGCCCTCACGCCGCGCGTGGACTGGGTGAAGGCCCGGCCGGTGCTGCTCACCGTGGCCGCGGTGGCCTCCGCCACCGGCCTGGCGCTGGCGTTCAGCCGCGGCTCGGATCTCCTGGACACGGAGTTCCGCGGCGGCGTGGCCATGACCATGAGCACGCGGCGCGTGGACACCACGCCGTACACCGTGAAGGATGGAGACACCGTCGCCTCCCTCGCGGCCTCCGTCCCCGGCGGTGGCGTACCGCCCCGCGCCCTGTCCGCGCTCAACCCGCGCGTGGATCTCTCCTCGCTGCGGCCCGGCCAGGTGATTCGCATGCCCACCGGCGTGTGCTCCGTGGACGGCCGCGTGCTGATGAGCCGCGAGGATGTGGAGCAGCGGGTCCGCCAGATCGCGGACGGCAAGCCGGATTCGCCCATGGCCCAGCAGTTCCGCGGGGCCACCGTGCTGACCGTGGGTGAGCAGACGCCCGACTTCCGCTCCAGCTCCTTCCAGGTGAAGGTGGGCAACCCCACCGGCCCGATGGATGAGAGCGCCATCACCGGCGCCGCGGTGTCGGCGCTGAGCGAGGCGTTCGTCGGCGTGATCGACGCCCAGCTCCCGCGCCGCTTCCAGGGCCGGGATTCGGCCGACCACGCCCCGCACACCCGCCCGCTCGACAAGGACACGATCGGCGCCGCGCTCGGCCGTCCCGGGATGGGCGAGGCCATCGGCACCTTCCGCGGCGGCGTGGGGGTGGTGCTGGAAGGAATCGATCCACCGATCACGCTGGACGACGCCCAGCTCCGGATCGAGCGCCTCCGCAACCAGCCGGACTTCTCCGACATCTCCGGCCGCCCCACCCGCGTGGTGGGCCTGGATCTGGCCAACCCCGCGGATCCCTCCCAGGGCTATCGCAGCGTGGCGCTCCTGGTGACGGACCCGCAGGCGGCACTCCCCGCGGTGTCCGTGGAGACCTGGGACAGCCGCCTGGCCAAGCGTGAGTGGCAGCTGGCCTCCCAGGCCCTGGCCCAGGGGACGTCGCTGGACCAGGTGTCCAGCTTCTCCCCGAGCGTGGCCCGCATGCTGCTCGCGAACGCCGTGGTGGCGGTCATCATCAGCCTGCTGCTGATGCTCGTCTACATCTGGCTCCGCTTCGGCAGCTTCCGCTACTCCGTGGGCACGGTGCTGGCCCTCGGCTTCAACCTCTGCGTCTCGCTGGGCTTCCTCAGTCTCAGCAAGTGGCTCGCCCCGTCGTGGCTGGGCCAGTGGGCCGGGATCCAGGAGTACCGCATAGACCTCAACGTCGTCGCCGGCCTCCTGGTGATCGTCGGCTACGACATCAACGACAGCATCGTGATCCTGGACCGGGTGCGCGAACGCAAGGGCAAGCTGCACTACGCGACCCGGCGCATCCTGAACGACGCGGTGAACCAGACGTTCACCCGCACCATGCTGACCGCCAGCACCACCATCCTGTCGGCCATCATCCTGGTGGCCTACGGCGGAGAGTCCATCCGGGCCTTCACCGTGACCATCCTGGTGGGCCTGCTGGCCGGTACGTTCAGCTCCGTGGGCGTTGCCGCTCCGCTGGCGTATTCCAGCCGTCACTCGGGCGACGATCCGGAGCCGGCCACCGCCGGACGGACGGACGCAGCCCTTCCATCGCACGCATGAGGCAGTCGGTCGAACCAAGCTGAAGGAGTCAGCCATGAACAACGGAGCCAAGCTGCTCGCCGTCCTGGTGGTCGTGGTGTTCGCGAGCGCCGGGATCTACTACGCCATGAAGCCGGGCCCGCAGGGGGCGCAGGGCGGGACCAAGACCCCCGCGACGCCCGGGAGCGGCGCAGGGTCGCGCGGCGCAGGTTCGCCCACCGTGACGCCGGGCGGATCCGGCGCCAAGCCGCCATCAGAAAGCGCGTTCAACCGACCCACGCCGATGCCGCCCGTGACGCCGCCGCCGCCCTCCGGCAGCGGAACCCCAGGTGCGGGAAGCTCCGCGAACGGCCCCGCCGGCGCCACGCCCTCCGGGACGGGGCCCTCCGGCGCCACGCCGCCCGGCAGCGGCGCGGGCGCGCCGCCCGCTCCCGGCGCCGGCTCCGCGACGCCGTCCGGCGGCTCGGCGACTCCTGCGGGCGCGGACAGCAAGCCCACCACTCCCGGGAGCGCTCCGGGGTCTGGGCCGGGGTCTGGGCCGGGGTCTGCACCCGGTGCCACTCCTGGTTCCACGCCCGGCTCCACGCCCGCCGGCAGCGGCGCCGCCCCACCCGCGGGCGGCACGCCGCCTGCCTCCGGTCCCGGCACGCTCGGAGCCAACACGCCGGTGCCGGGGACCGGCGTTCGTCCCGCCCCGCCCACCGGCGGAATGGACTACACGATCCGCGACGGCGACACCTTCATGACCATCGCGGAGGAGTACTTCGGCGACCGCAACAAGTGGGGTCTCATCGCCAAGGAAAACCCCACCGTGGATCCCACCAAGCTGGCCATCGGGCAGAAGATCCGCCTGCCCGCCCGCGGGGCCGCCTCCGCGCCGCTCACCGCGCCGCCGCCGCCGTCGGTGCCCGCCGGCGCCACGCTGCACACGGTGGTGGATGGGGACACGCTCGCGTCCCTCGCGGACCGCTACTACGGCACCAAGGCGGAGGCCGCGTGGCGCCGCATCTACGACGCCAACAAGGCCGCGATCGGCGCGGACCCGGGCCGGCTCAAGACCGGCCAGAAGCTCGTCATCCCGCCGAAGCCCTGACGGCGATCCGGCAGACCTCGTCCAGGTGATCGGCCCGCAGGCCGCCCACCAGGATGCAGGTCACCGCCGGGTGCGCCAGCGCGAACGGAATGGCCTCCGCGGGAGGCACCGCGCCGGAGGCGAGCGGCTTCTTGACGAAGACCGCCTTCCCCAGTTCACCGGCGGCGTCCAGCACGGGACGCTGCGCCGGCACGAGCGGGTTGTACTCCACCATCACCGCATCGATGCGGGGATCCGCGAGCGCCGCCAATCCGCCCTCCACGCTCTTGCCGCTGAAGCCCACGGCCCGCAGCAGGCCCTGGCGCCGCAGGCGGTCCAGCGTGCCCACCGCGTCGCTCTCTCCCAGCACCGCGAGGTCCCGGCCGTCGGAGTGGACGAACACCGCGTCCAGCATGCTGGCCCGCAGCCGCACCAGGCTGCGGCAGACGCTCGTCTCGATCGCATGCTCGGAGAAGTCGTGCACGGACTCCCCGCCGATCCACTCCTCGCCGGCCTTGGTGGAGATGACGAACTCCGATCGCCGCGCCGCGAGCGCCGCACCCACCCGGGCCTCGCTCAGGCCGTAGGCGGGCGCGGTGTCCACCACGTCCATCCCCAGGTCCAGCACCTCGTTGAGCAGGCGTGCGCTCTCCACATCCCCCGGGAGGTCGTAGGCCCGGCCGTACTTGGTGCCCTCGTTGCGGCCCAGCTTGAAGGCGCCGAAGCCGACCGCGGCGACGCTTCGCTCGAGGACGGTGAAGGGACGACGGGGGAGTTCGTGACGGGTCAAGTGGAGCCGCTCCAGGAGGCGGGATCATCCCATGGCGGCGCCGCGCATGGGGGCGGGCGCCAGCCTGCGAACGCGGAGTCCGCGGGCTCCGGGGCCCGGCCCGCACCCGGCGCCGCGTCCGCGCCGAGGAGCGACAGGACTTCCTCCGCCGCCCGCGGCGCCAGCACCAGCTTGGTGGGCCAGACGGTGATCACCGGACCCTCGCGACGGACCCAGGCGTCGTCCGGGCGGCGCCCGGCGCTCGCCGCCTCCGCGCGGTCCACGCGCCAGGAGCCCCATTCGCACCCGGAGAACGCCACGCCGGGAAGGACGCTCCGGAGCTCCTCCGCGGCGCGGAAGAGGAGCGAGGCGCGGTCCAGGGCCACGCCCTCCTCCGCCAGCCGGCCGCCCACCTGCCACACGGTGCGGCCGGCGGCGTCGACGTCGCTCGTGATGGTGACGCGGGTGGCGGCGCCATCCACGCAGTGGCCGTTGATCGCGGGGAGCGACGCGCCCCGCACCAGCACCTGGTGGAGCGGCCGCCGCTGCATGGCCCCGCCGGGAAGTCCCATGGCGGCGCGGAGGGCCTCGTTGCCGGCGCCGGCGCAGAGGACCACCACGGACGCATGCAGCCGGCCGTGCCGGAGCGGACCGTCCTCCGGATGGCTGCGGAAGTCGATGGTGGCCGGAGGCCCGGCCATGGTGACGGAGCGGCCGTCGATCCGCAGGAGCCGGGGCCGGTGGCGCTCCGCCAGGACGCCCAGGAGCGACACCGGATCCAGGACCGGCTCGTCAAGTCGATAGATCGCGCCGCGGAGGCCGCGGAGCGCAGGGGGCCGTTCCGCCTCCTCCATGCGAACCGGCTTCACGCGCAGGCCCGCCCGGGCGCCCACCATGCCGGCGCGGGAGCGCACGCCGCCGGTCTGCCAGAGGACGCACGACTGGCTCCGGACCCGGACGCCGCGCAGATCCGGCTGCGAGCGGCCCTCCAGCATGGAGCGCCACAGCCCGGGCATGTCCGCGATGGAGGCGGCGCTCCCGGTGAGGAGCCCGCGAAGCGTGTACTTCAGGCCGCCGTGGATGATGCCCTGGGACCCCGCGCTCTGGCCGGCGCCGAGAGCGCCCGCCTCCAGGAGCCACGCATCCACGCCGAGGCCGCGCAGCCGGTCCAGGGTGAGAAGGCCCGCCACGCCGCCCCCGAGGATCGCCACGCTGCACCTGGTTTCGATTCGGCGCTGATCCATGCGTGGAGGAGGCGCCTGAGGTCGCAGGTCGGCGCGGGTGACGATGGTATCCTGCGCGATTCTCCCGCGCGGGCCCGCGTCCGGCCGGCGGGGGAGCGCGGAGTCCGCCGACATGGCCAGCCCCCAGTACAAGGCAGTCCTGATCCCAGGTGACGGCATCGGTCCGGAGGTGACGCGGGCCACGAAGCGCGTGCTCGCGGAGGCGGGCGCCGGCATCGAGTGGCTGGAGCGCCAGGCCGGCCTGGCCGCGGTGGAGCAGGGGAGCAGCGTCACCCTGCCGGAAGCCACCATCGGCGCCATCCGCGAGTGCGGCGTGGCCCTGAAGGGACCCTGCACCACGCCCATCGGCAGCGGGTTCAGCAGCGTCAACGTGGCCCTGCGGAAGACGCTGGGGCTCTACGCCGCGGTGCGTCCCATCCGCAGCCTGGCGGGCGTGAAGACGCGGTTCGAGGGCGTGGACATCATCGTGGTCCGGGAGAACACCGAGGGGCTCTACGCCGGCATCGAGAACGAGATCACCAAGGGCGTCGTGACCAGCCTGAAGGTGGCCACGGACGAGGCGTGCCGGCGGATCGCGGACTTCGCCTTCTCCTTCGCGGTGCAGCGCGGCCGGCGGAAGGTGACCGTCTTCCACAAGGCCAACATCATGAAGATGACGGACGGGCTCTTCATCCGCTGCGCCCGCGAGGTCCATGACGCCAAGTACCCGCAGGTGCAGTACGAGGAGCTGATCATCGACGCGGCGTGCATGCGACTGGTCCAGGATCCCTCCCGCTTCGACGTCATCCTGATGGAGAACCTCTACGGGGACGTGGTGAGCGACCTGGCCGCCGGCCTCGTGGGCGGCCTCGGCGTCGCCCCCGGCGCCAACTTCGGGGACCACCAGTCGGTCTTCGAGGCGGTCCACGGCTCTGCGCCGGACATCGCGGGGAAGGGCGTGGCCAATCCCCTCAGCCTCATGATGAGCGCGGTGATGATGCTCAACCATCTCTCGCGGACCCGCGGCGACGCCCGGCCCGGCGAGGTGGCCACGCGGATCCGGGAGGCCTACGACCGGGCCCTGGTGGAAGGCTGCCGCACCCGGGACATCGGCGGCTCCCTCGGCACGGAGGAGTTCGCAGACGCGGTGATCGCCCGCCTCGGCTGAGTGTCCGGCGGACGCGGGCCGCGGCCCCCGGGCTCGGGCTGGCCGGGCCAGCGGGCACGCTGCTACCGTGGGGCCATGCCGCCTCCACGGCCTCTCGACACCCTGCGTTGCGCCGCGCTCGCGGCGGCCGCGTTCGCGGGGGGCGCCCATGCCCAGCTCCACGGCGTGCCGCCCGCACCGGTCCGCCGCACGGCGCCGCCGCCGCCGCCCGGCCCCACGCAGCCCGCGGGGGACGTGGTGTGGATGAACACCATCCCGGGGGAGGTGGCGCTCGGCGCCGCGTGGATGGATGGCGGCCCGCTCCTGGTGGCGAACGGCCGCTACGGCGTGGACGCGTTCACGGCGGAGGGGCAGCCTCTTCCGCGCGGCGTGGTGCCCGGCACGGTGACGGATCCGGAGCTCGTCTCGCATGCGGCGTCGCTCGCGCCGATCGCGGGCGGCGGCTTCGCGCTCGCGGAGGGTCGACGGCACCAGGTGCTCCTCTTCGACGGCCGCGGCGCCCTCCTCCGCCGCATCGGCGGCGACGGCGACCAGCCCGGGCGCTTCCGCGATCCCGCGGGGATGGCCATCCAGGGCGGCCGCCTCGCGGTGGCGGACGCCGGGAACGATCGCGTGCAGGTCTTCGATCTCGCCGCGCCGGATGCGCCGCCGCTCGTGATCGGCGGCCGCGGCGGAGAGCCGGGCCGCTTCCGCCGCCCGCTGGGCGTGGCGTGGGATGGCGCGGGCCGCCTCTGGGTCGCGGATTCGGACAACCATCGCCTGCAGCGCTTCCGCGCGGACGGCTCGCTGGACCTCTGCACCGGGACCCGCGGGGCCATGCCGGGACAGTTCGAACGCCCGGTCGCGCTCGCCTGGAGCGAAGGCTCGCTCCTGGTGGTGGACCACTACAACCACCGCGTGCAGCGGCTCTCCTCCACGGGCGAGCCGCAGTCGCAGTGGGGCCAGCACTCCGTTCGCCCGCGCGAAGGCGACGGCCGCATCCACTACCCCGAGGCCATCGCGGTGGACGATCGCCGCGGGCTCGTGGCGGTCGCGGAGCCGTTCGAGCGGCGCGTGCAGGTCTTCCGGCGCTCCGCGCCCGGGGAGCTGGTGCCGCTGCAGCCGCCGCCCGCCATGCGGGAAGGCGTGGCGAGCCACTTCGGTCCCGGCGTGGGGCTGGACGGACGGACGCTGGCGGCATGGGAGCCGGAGTCCGCGGCGGTGATCATCTTCGACCTGCGCCAGGAGACTCCGGGCCACGTCACCACCTTCGGCTCCCCCGGGACGCGGCCGGGTCAGATCGGGCGCATCGCCGCCCTCGCGGTGGACGCGCTCCACGATCAGGTGCTGCTCGCGGATCCCGGGAACGACCGCCTGGCCGAGTGGCAGCTGGTGCGGGACCCGGCGGCGCCGATGCGCTTCGATCCGTTCATGGCGCGGCTTTCCCGGGCGTGGTCGCTGCCGGCCATCGCGGCCGCCACGGCGGCGCGCTTCGGCGGCCCGGCGCGGATCGAGCCGGTGGGGCTGGCGCTCCTGCCCGGGGCGCCGGGCGGCGGCGGAAGGACGCTGGCGCTCCTGGACCGGCTGCGCGGCCGGGCGATCGTGCTGGACGCGTCGATGTCGCCGGTTGCGCTTGCGCCCGCGCCCCCGGAAGCGCCGCTCGCGGAGCCGGTGGCCATCGCCAGGGACGGGGCGGACGGCTTCCTTCTCCTCGATGCCGCGGCGCCGGCGCGAACGGTGGTGGCGACGGACGCGAGCGGCGCGGTGCGGGGCGCGTTCGCGGCCCCTGCGGCGCTCGCGTCGCCGCAGGGCGTGGCCCGGCTGCGCGGCGGGCGCGTGGTGATCACCGACGGCGCCGATCGCCTCTGGTACCTGGAGCGGGACGGCTCCATCGCCGCGGATCCGCTCATCCACGGCGGCGGAGATGGCCAGCTCTGGTCCCCGCGCGGCGCCGCGGCCGCGGACGACGGGTCGCTCTACGTGGTGGACTGGGGGAACCACCGGATCCAGCGCTTCGACGCCGATGGCGAGTGGGAGGCCCGCTTCTCCCTCGGCCGTCCCAGCGTGCGGCCGAGGCTCCCGGATGCGGCGCCGGCGCCGCCGCCTCCGGCGCGGGCCACGCTTCCTGCGGTCCCGGCGCCCGTCGCGGCCACCGGACCGTGGCCGCGCGAGTTGCGGTCCCTGGATGGCGCCGTGCGCGCCACCTGGAGACCGGTGACCCCCGACGGAGCGCCGCTCGCCGCGATTCCGCTCCGCGAGCCCTTCGCGCTGGAGGTGACGCTGGAACCGGCGCTCACGGCGCCGGAGGTGGACGCCATCATGCCGCATCACGGCCACGGAATGAACGTGGCCCCGGAGGTGCGGCCCGCGGGCGCCGCGGGCGTCTACCGGGCGTCGCCACTCCTCTTCCACATGCCGGGCGCCTGGGAGGTCCACATCGACGTGATCCAGGACCGCGTCCTCCGCCGCCTCCAGGATGCGGTGACGCTCGAGGCGGGCAGCCCGTGAACGCGGCGGGGCACCGTCGCAGCGCGCGAACGCCGTTCGCGCCGGCGGCGCGTGCGGGCGCGTTCGTCGCGTTCGCCGCCATCGTCGCGTTCGCCACCTCCGCTTCGTTCGCCACCTTCGCCCCCATCGCCACCTCCGCCACCTCCGCCGCGACCTCCCCGGCGGACGACGCGCTCTCCCCGGACGAGCTCCGCCGAGTGCTCGCGATGAGCCCGCTCCCGGCGCCGCCCGCGGATCCCACCAACCGCGTCGCCGACTCGGACGAGGCCGCGGCCCTGGGGCACCGGCTCTTCTTCGATCCCTCGCTCGGCCCGTCCGGGCGCGTCTCCTGCGCCACCTGCCACCAGCCTTCGCTCGCCTTCACGGATGGCCGGCGCCGCGCGGTCGGCCTCGCCGAGGGGCGGCGCAACGCCCAGGGTCTCCTCGACGCCGCGGGTCACCGCTGGTTCACCTGGGATGGCAGCGCGGACTCGCTCTGGAGCCAGGCCCTCCATCCCTTCACGGACCCGCGCGAGATGGGGAGCTCGCCCGCGTTCGTGGTGGGCGCGGTGGCGGCCAACGAGTCGCTGCGCCGCCGCTACGAGGCCCTCTTCGGCCCGCTTCCGCCGGCGGCGCCTCCCGCGCTCGCGGATCCGGCGGCGGAGGCGGCGTGGCGGGACGCCCTCGGTGGCGCCATGGCCAACATCGGGAAGTCCCTCGCGGCATACGAACGCCGCCTGCGCGGCGGCGACTCTCCCTTCGATCTCCACGTGGCCCGGCTCCGCGCCGCGGCCTCCGCGCCTCCCGCGACCGCGCCCCCCGCGACCGCGCCGCCCGCCGGCTCCGACGCTCCGCCTGCCACCCCCGCGGAGTCGCCGCTCTCCGCCGCCGCCCGCCGGGGACTCAAGCTCTTCGCCGGCCGGGCCAACTGCTGGCAGTGTCACCACGGGCCGATGCTCACGGACGGGGAGTTCCACGTGGTGGGAGTGCCGCCGCTCGGCGGGGGGCTGCCGTCGGATCGCGGGCGCCTCGATGGCGTGCTGCGGCTGAAGGCGGATCCCTTCAACGCCACGGGCCGGCACAGCGACGATCCGGCCGGCCCGCGGGGGCGGGTGACGGAGGCGCTCGTGGAGGATCCGGGGCTCTGGGGAGCCTTTCGAACGCCTTCGCTGCGGCACGTCTCCCGCACCGCGCCCTACATGCACGAGGGGCAGATCGAGTCGCTCGAGGAGGTGGTCCGCTTCTACGACACGCTCGAGGGCGCCCTGGACCTCGGGCACCACTCGGAGCGGGTGCTCGCGCCACTCGGACTCTCCGAGTCTGAGCGGGCGGACCTGGTGGCGTTCCTGCGGTCGCTCGAGGGGCCGGGTCCGGGAGCGCCGTGGGACGCGCCGCCGCCCCAGCCGTGACAATCGTCCTTTCATGCCCGCCGGGAGGGGGTAGACTTGGCCGCTGACGTTCCGGGGCCCCACTGAACGGAGTCCACTGCATGCAGTTTTCCCGGCACGCCCGTCCCACCCTCATCGCCTTCGTCGCCGCGGCCGCCGCGGTCGCCACCGCCCTCGCCCATGAGGACGACCCGAAGGCGCAGAGCTGGGAGCCCCCGTTCGTGGGACCCGTCTGGCATGCAGGTGACGGCGGCGTCGCGGAGACCTTCGAGTCCAGCGGGGTGCAGCTCATGAGCTGGTTCCCCGTGACCACGTTCGATCCCGCCAACACGAGCGCCAACGACTGCTGGGGCTACGTCAGTCCGAGCGGGCGCGAGTACGCCATCGTGGGGCTCTCCAACGGCACCGGTTTCGTGGAGGTGACGAACCCCGCGCAGGCCCAGATCCGCGCCTACAAGCTGGGTCCCACCAGCCTGTGGCGCAACGTGAAGACCTACAAGCACTGGTGCTACGCCGTCAGCGAGGGCGGCGGCGGCATCCAGGTGTTCGACCTGGCCCAGATCGACAACGGCGTGGTGACGGAGCTGCCTTCGGTGAACACCGGCGGCAACCTGGCCACCCACACCATGATCATCAACGAGACCACCGGGTACCTCTACCGGATGGGCGGCGGCAGCAACGGCATCCGGGTCTACAACCTGGAGCCGAATCCCGCGGCGCCGCAATACGTCACCGCGTGGGGCGACAAGTACACCCACGACGGCACCGTGATGAACTACACCAGCGGGCCCTACGCCGGCAAGGAGATCTTCTTCGCCTGCGGCGGCCTCAACAACGGTTACCTGAACACCGGCGTCACCATCCTGGACGTGACCAACAAGGCCGCCATCTCGGTGATGAGCGAGTTCTTCTACGCCAACGCCGCGTTCTGCCACCAGCTCTGGCCCTCCGCGGATCTGCAGTACGCGTACATCAACGACGAGATCGACGAGGCCAACTTCGGCGTCTACTCCGTCGGTCGGATCATGAACATCTCGAACCTCTCTGCGCCCACCCTGGCCGGGACCTACACCACGGGCCAGCAGAGCGTGGACCACAACGAGTACGTGGACGGCAATCTCCTCTTCTGCTCCAACTACAAGAGCGGTCTGCGGGTCTTCGACCTCACCAACCCCGCCACCCCGACGCAGGTGGCCTGGTTCGACACCTATCCGGGCGACACGAGCGGCGGGTACGCCGGTCTCTGGTCCAACTATCCGTATCTGCCCAGCGGAACCATCCTCGGCTCCGACATCCAGCGCGGCCTGTTCGTGTGGCGCCTGGGCTCTCCGCAGGTGGGCTTCGCCTACCCGCAGGGGACGCCCACGCTCCTCAACCCGCTGGGAGACTCGCTCCAGGTCGACCTGAACCTCTCGCCGGGCGCCTCCGTGGTGCCGGGCACCGCCGTCATGCACTTCACGGTGAACGGCGCACCCGCCGCGGACGTGCCGCTCCAGCCGCTCTCCGGAAGCACCTGGCAGGCCACGGTCCCGCCGACGGAGTGCGGTGCGGCGATCACCTACTCCTTCTCCGTCACCGCGAGCGACGGACTCACCTACAGCGATCCGATCGGCAGCGCCTTCCCGGCGACGTCGGCGCTCGGACTCGTGGCGGCCATGCAGGACGACATGGAGGCCGCGACGAGCGGCTGGACCGTGGGCGCACCCGGCGACAACGCCTCCACCGGCCTCTGGGTCCGCGTGGACCCGAACCCCACCGCGGCGCAGCCGGGGGATGACCACACCGCGGCGCCGGGCGTGAAGGCGTGGGTGACCGGACAGGGCAGCGCCGGCGGCGCCGTCGGGGACGCGGACGTGGATGGCGGCAGCACCACGCTCACCTCGCCCACCTTCGACGCTGTCGGCGTCGCCGAGGCGAAGCTGGAGTACTGGCGCTGGTACTCCAACAACCAGGGCAGCAACCCCAACACGAACACCATGCCCGTCTCCATCTCCAACGACAACGGCGCCACCTGGGTGCAGCTGGAGCTGGTGAGCGAGAACGCCGGCGCGTGGGTGAAGAAGACCTTCCGCATCGCGGACTTCGTGACGCCCACCGCGACCATGAAGCTCCGCTTCGTGGCCCGCGATCTCACGGCGTCCATCGTGGAGGCCGGCGTCGACGACGTCCGGGTCTACGGCCTGGAGTGCCCGCCGGAGCTGCCGGGGGACCTCAACGGAGACGGCATCGTGAACGGCGCGGACCTGGGGCTGCTCCTGGGCAACTGGGGCCTGTCCGGCATCGGCGACATCGACGGAAACGGCGTGGTCAACGGCGCGGACCTCGGCATCCTGCTGGGCAACTGGAACTGATCGCGTGGCCGGCCGCCTTCCCCTCATGCTGGCGCCGCTCCTGACGGCGCCGGTCCTCCTGCAGGCGCCGCCCGCTGCGCCCGCACCTCCGGTGGCTCCCGCCGCGCCGGCGGCGCCGGCGGCCGCGGCGCCCGCCCGCATCACGGAGCGGGTGCGGGGGACGGCGCTCTCGTTCGAGCTGGTGCCCCTTCCCGCCGCCGGTGGCGCCCGGACGTGGATCTGCACCACGGAGGTCACCTGGGACCTCCTGGACGCCTTCATTTACAACCTGGACCAGGACGACCACGCCGCCGCGGCGGATGCGGTGACGCGCCCCACCAAGCCGTACATCAGCGTCGACCGCGGCTGGGGTCACCAGGGATTCCCCGCCATGTGCGTCAGTCCGCGCACCGCGGAGCGCTACTGCGAGTGGCTCTCGGCGAAGACCGGCCGCCGCTACCGGCTCCCCACGCAGGCGGAGTGGAAGGCGGCGTGCGCGGCCGCGGCGGTGCCGCCGACGGAACCGGGACCATTCGCGTGGTATGCCGCCAACTCCGACCGGACCACGCATGCCGTGGGCACCCGCAAGGTGGACGCCCTGGGATGCTTCGATCTCTGGGGCAACGTGGGCGAATGGGTGACCCTGCCGGGTGGAGGCCACCTCCTCCTCGGCGGCAGCTTCCGCGACCCCGCGTCGGCCATCGGCTGCGCCGCGGAGCAGAAGGAGACCAAGGAGTGGAACGCCACGGATCCCCAGATGCCCAAGAGCGTCTGGTGGCTGGCGGATGCGGTGTGGGCGGGGTTCCGGGTCGTCTGCGAGGAAGGGCCGGCGGGCGCGCCGGCCCCAGGAGCACAGAATGAGCAGCCCTCTCGATCGCCGTAGCTTCGTCCGCACCACCGTGGCCGCCGGGGCCGCGGCGTTCGTGGTGCCGCGCGTCTGGGGCGCCGCGGACGCGCCGGACCGGATCAAGGTGGGGCTCGTGGGATGCGGCGGCCGCGGCACCGGGGCCGCGGTGCAGGCCCTCTCCGCGGACAAGGGCGTGGTGCTCTGGGCGATGGGCGACGTCTTCCCCGACCGGCTGGAGGGCAGCCTCCGCAACCTCTCCTCGCAGGAGTATCCGGACCGCGTGCAGGTGCCGCCGGAGCGGCGCTTCACGGGCTTCAACGCCATCGACGGCGTGCTCGCAAGCGGCGTGGACGTGGTGATCCTGGCCACGCCGCCGCACTTCCGCCCCGCCCACCTCGCGGCGTCCGTGGCCAAGGGCGTGCACGTCTTCTGCGAGAAGCCCATGTGCGTGGACGTGCCCGGCTATCGATCCGTGAAGGAGTCCATCTCGGACGCCCGCGCCAAGGGGCTCAACCTGATGAGCGGCTTCTGCTGGCGCTACAGCGCGCCGGAGCGGCTCCTGATGGAGCAGATCCGGGCCGGCCGCATGGGCGACGTCACCGGCATGCACTCCATGTACCTCACCAGCCCCCTGGGTACGCAGCCGCGCAAGACGGAGTGGAGCGACATGGAGTTCATGCTCCGCAACTGGCAGCACTTCAACTGGCTCTCCGGGGACCACATCGTGGAGCAGGCGGTCCACTCCATCGACAAGATCAACTGGGTGATGGACGGCAAGCTGCCGCTCCGCTGCACCGCCGTGGGCGGACGCGGCGTGCGCGAGGACGTGCCGGAGCGGGGCGACGTCTACGACCACTTCGCCGTGGTCTACGAGTACCCGGGAGGCGAGCGCTGCACGCTGACCTGCCGCCAGCAGGTCAACTGCCACAACGAGAACACCGACTCCATCATGGGCACCCGCGGCTTCGCCTTCATCAACGGCTGGGGCCCCACGCAGTGGATCAAGGGCCCCACGCCCTGGGAGTACGTCTCGGAGACGCAGGCGCCCAACATGTATCAGACGGAGCACGACGAGCTCTTCCAGGCCATCCGCGGCCAGCGTCCCCGGGTGGACGACGGGAACTTCATGGCGGAGAGCTGCCTGATGGCCATCATGGGCCGGGCCGCGGCCTACACCGGCAAGGCCGTCGTCTGGGAGAAGTTCCTCGCGAGCAAGGAGGATCTCCGTCCCGCGGCCTACGAGTTCGGATCGGTGCCGATGCCCGCGGTGAAGCACCCGGGGCGCACGCCGTTGACGTGAACGCCGGACCCTCCCGGCACGG
This sequence comes from Phycisphaerales bacterium, assembly GCA_046350535.1. Classification (GTDB taxonomy): domain Bacteria; phylum Planctomycetota; class Phycisphaerae; order Phycisphaerales; family SM1A02; genus VGXK01. Next base: position 1,573,207 of record JAXMAG010000001.1, on the reverse strand, counting down.
AAGGAGCCTTCGATGCAGGTGACGCGACGGAACTTCGTTGGCAGCGGCGCGGCGGCGGTGGCGGCCGCGGCGCTCGCGACCGCGCCCCGGGCGTTCGCACTCCCGCGGCGGAGGCAGGAGGTCCTGAAGGTGGGCGTCATCGGCTGCGGCGGGCGCGGCACCGGCGCCGCGATCAACGCCCTGGAGGCCGGCCCGGACGTGCGCGTCACCGCCCTCGCGGACGCCTTCCCGGATCGGCTCGCGCAGTCGCGGGCCCAGCTCGAGAAGCACGGCGAAGGCCGGGCCACCGTGCCGGACGAAGCGTGCTTCACGGGACTGGACGCCTTCCAGCGGCTCCTGGCCACGGACTGCCAGGTGGTGATCCTGGCCACGCCGCCGGGCTTCCGGCCGATCCACTTTGCGGCGGCCGTGGACGCGGGCAAGAACGTCTTCATGGAGAAGCCGGTGGCGGTCTGTCCCGCCGGCGTGCGGCAGGTGATCGACGCGGGACGGCGGGCCGCGGAGAAGAAGCTCTCCGTGGTGGCCGGCACGCAGCGCCGCCACGAGGCGTGCTATGAGGCCGCGATGGCCAAGATCCGGGACGGCCTCATCGGGCGGCCGATCGCGGCCCGCTGCTTCTGGAACATGGGCGGACTCTGGGTGGTGCCGCCGGAGGGGAGCCGGAGCGACCTGGAGAACCAGATGCGGAACTGGCTCTACCACACCTGGCTCTCCGGCGACCACATCGTGGAGCAGCACGTCCACAACATCGACGTGGTGAACTGGGCCTTCGGCGCCATGCCGATCCGGGCCTGCGCGGTGGGCGGCCGGCAGGCCCGCACGCAGCCGCAGTTCGGCCACATCTACGACCACTTCGCGGTGGACTTCGAGTACCCGGATGGACGCTTCGCCCTCAGCATGGCCCGCCAGCAGGATGGCACGAGCGGCCGGGTCGAGGAGCTCATCCACGGGACGGATGGCGTGATGAAGCTCTCGTCGGGGATGGCGGCGGCCACGGGCCTGCGGCCGTGGACGTTCGCGGGCCCCAATCCGAATCCGTACGTGGTGGAGCACCAGGTGCTGCAGGAGGCCATCCGGAGCGGCCAGCCGGTGAACGAGGCGTCCCGCATCGCGGAGAGCACGCTCTGCGCCATCATGGGTCGCATGGCGGCCTACAGCGGCCAGGACATCACCTGGGAGGACGCCATGAAGTCTCCGCTGGATCTGCGGCCGGGGTCGGATCTGGCGTTCGGGCCCCGTCCGCAGGCGCCGGTCGCGGTTCCCGGCAAGGCCGTCAACGCCTGAGCGGGAATCCCGGCGTGCACTCGATTCGCGGCGGACTGCTCCCGCCGCGCACCAGCCTGGCGCTCGCGCCGGGCGCCTTGCCCACGAGCGGCACCGCCTCCTCCGGCTTCACCACGCACAGCGAGGTCGCCAGTCCGTCCGCGAGCGGACCGGCGGGAGTGACCACGGTGGACTCCGTCCGGTGGCTCACGCCGATCCCGGTGGCGGGATCGATGATGTGCGAGTAGCGCACGCCCGCGATCTCCACGAACTGGTTGATGTCGCCGCTCGTGGAGATGCTCATCCACGGTCCCAGGAGGGCGGCATCCCCGGCGCCGTCGCCGGCGTCCACCTCCACCACCCAGGCGCTGCGCCCGGGCGGCGTCCAGGCGCTGGAGACGTCCCCGGCCACCGCCACCAGGGCCCGCGGGAATCCCGCATCGCGCAGGGTCCGGGCCGCCTCCGCGGCCGCATAGCCCTTGCCGATCCCTCCGAAGTCCAGGCGGATGCCGTCGATCCGGAACGCCACTCCCTCCTCGTTCAGGTCCACGTGGCGCCAGCCCGTGTGCGCCCGCGCCTCGGCCACCGCCGCCGCATCCGGCAGCGTCCCGCTCCGCCGCGCCTGCCGCCACAGCGCCACCACCGGCGCCACCGTCGGATCGAACCGGCCGTCGGTGGCGCGGGCGAGGAGGAGCGCCGCCTCCAGCGCGGCTCGCAGGTCGGGGGAGACCGGCGTTCGAACGCCCGCCCGCTGCGGCAGGCGCCGCACCTCGCTCGACGGCATCCAGTCGCTCAGCGCCCGTTCGATCCCCGCGATGCGGTCGAAGGCGCGCCGCGCCGCGGCCGCGGCCCTCGGCTCGTCCGGCGCGTACACCGTGACCCGCGTGTCGCAGGCCATGTGGATCTCGCGGAAGGTGAAGCGCTCCGTGCCGGCGCCGGCGAGGAGCGCCGCCGCGAGCGCCGGGGCCTGGATCGAGAAGATGCCGATCATGGCGGCGCGGCCCGCGTTCAGGCGGGGAAGCGCACCTCCAGGAGCGAGGCGTCGTCCTCGAAGTGGTCGTGCTGCTGGAAGCCGCGGCAGCGGGTCAGCACGTCGTCCAGCGAGCCCGCGGTGCCATCGGAGGCGAGGCCCGCCAGGAACTCCTCCATCGTCCAGCGCAGGCCGTCCGGCCGCTGCAGCTCGAAGAGCCCGTCGCTGTAGACCACCATGCGCGAGCCGGGCGCCACCGGCGCCTCCGCGGTGTCGTAGCCCATGTCCGCCACCGCGCCCACCATGAGCCCCTGGGAGCCGAGCTGGGCCGAGCCGCCTCCCGGCGCAAGCAGCATGGCCGGCGGATGCCCGGCGCTCGACCAGCGGATGCTGCGGGAGCCGCGGCTGTACACCGAATAGAACATGGTGAAGAACATCTGGTTGTGCTTCTCCATGGGGAACGCGGCGTTCAGGCCCGCGAGGACCGCGCCCGGATCCCCCGGATCCGCGCCCGGCACGGCGCCCGCACGCAGCATGTTGGTCACGCTCACGGAGAGAAGCGCCGGCCCCACGCCGTGCCCGCAGACGTCCAGGAGGTAGACGGCCAGGCGGTCGTCGTCGATCCAGTGGTATCCGAAGCAGTCGCCTCCGAGGGAGGCGGAGGGCACGAAGCGCCACGCCGTGGCCACCGGCGGCGGGAGCGGCTCCGGCAGCAGGGAGGTGACGTACTCCGCGGCGCGGGTCACCTCCTCCTGGAGGTGGCGTTCGCTCTCCGCGAGCGCCGCGTAGGCCGCGTTGCGCTCCAGCTGGGCCACGTAGCCGCGCGAGTGGTAGCGGATGCGGGCGAGGACCTCCACGGGGTCCGGGAGCTTCACCAGGTAGTCGTTCGCGCCGCGGGCGAAGGCCTCCGCCTTGGTGGTGGCCTCCTCCTTGCTGCTCAGCACGATGAGCGGCACCTCCGCCACCGCCGCCTGGGCCCGGTAGGCGCTCACGAGCTCCATGCCGTCCGCGTCGGGCATCACCAGGTCCTGCAGGAGCACGGTGGGCCCGAACTCCACCGCCTCGGCGACCGCCTTGGCGCCGTCGCGGCAGTACTTGAAGGTGATCTCCGGGAAGGGGGCCAGCATGCGCCGCACCGCCTCCCCGATGATGGGCTGGTCGTCCACGAGCATCACCCGGATCCGGCTCTCGCTCATCCCAGCCTCCCGGCGGTCCTGAGCCGCCATTTCTCCAGGTCCGCGCCGATGGCATCCACCGGCAGCACGGACGCCGCGGCGCCCAGTCCGGCGGCCACGCCGGGCATCCCCCACACCACGCTCGTGGCCCTGTCCTGGGCCACTGTGTACCACTCCGCGCGGCGCAGTTCCAGCATCGCCGCCGCGCCGTCGCGCCCCATGCCGGTCAGCAGCACCGCCGCGCCGGGCGGGCCGCCGCGCTCGCGCAGGCTGCGGAAGAGGACGTCCACGCTGGGGCGGTGGATGGCGTCCGCCGGCTCCTCGCGCTCGTCCAGGAAGCCGCAGCGATCCACCACCAGATGCGAATCCGTGTCCGCCACCACGCAGACGCCCGGCTCGAGCGCCTGCCCGCGCACGGAGGGCACCACGCGCCGCCCCGTCTCGCGCGACAGCCAGCTGACGAGTCCCGGGACGAAGGCCCGTCCCACGTGCTGCACCACCACCACCGGCACCTGGAACGCGGATCCCAGTCCCGTCAGCACCGTGGCCAGCGCCTGCGGACCGCCGGTGGAGGAGCCGATCGCCACCACCGGTCCGCTCCATCCCCGGCCGGGCGGTCGGGGATGGCAGATCTCCTTCGAACGCTGCGCCGGCGCTCCCGCGGCCGCCGCGCCCACCGCCCCCGCCCCCAGCTTCCGCACCGTCTCGATCTTCCGCAGCAGGTCCTGTCTGGCCGCCTCCCACCCGGGTCCGATGCTGGGGGTCACGGTGGCATCGAGCGCGCCGGCGGAGAGGGCCTCGAAGACCCGGCCCGCGTTGCCCTCGACCGTCGCGGTGACCACGACGATGGGGCAGGGGGACTCCCGCATGATGCGCCGCGTGGCCTCCACGCCGTCCATCACCGGCATGATCATGTCCATCAGGATCAGGTCCGGCCGGTCCGACGCGTTCCTGGCCACAGCCTCCGCACCGTCCGCGGCGCACCAGGCCACGCTGGCGCCGGGAATGCTCTCCACCAGCCGCCGCAGCGTCGCGGTGGCCAGCCCGAGGTCGTTCACGATGCCCACCCTCATGCGTCCGCGTCTCCGATCAGGTCCTGCACCGTGGTGGCGTAGGTCTCGTCCTGGAACGCCCCCTTGGTGAGGTAGGCGTCCGCGCCCGCCTCCAGGCCGGCGCGGCGGTCGGATTCGCGATCCTTGTAGCTCACGATGACGATAGGAAGCTTCTCCATCCGCGGATCGCGGCGCACCGCCTGCACCAGCTCGATGCCGTTCATGCGCGGCATGTCCACGTCGCTCACCAGCAGGTCGAATTGGCCCGCGCGGAGCTGGTTCCAGCCGTCCATGCCGTCCACGGCCACCTCCACCTCGTATCCCAGGCGGGTCAGGAGCTGCCGCTGCACCTCCCGGACGGTGATGGAGTCGTCCACCACCAGCACCCGGCGCCGCCGTCCCGTGGGCGCGGCCTCCGCCCGCGTGGCCCCGATGGCCCGCGGCGCCCCCTCGTCCAGCCGCCGCCGCACGCCCGCCAGCATGTCCTCCGCGTCCACGATGAGGACCGGCGAACCGTCGTCGAGGAACGCGCCGGCGGAGACGTTCGGAACCTTGCCGAAGCGGGCGTCGAGCGGACGCACCACCAGATCCTGCTCGCCCAGGAAGCGGTCCACCACCACCCCGTAGGGTTCGCCCTCCCGGGACATGACGAGGAGACTCATGCTGCCGTCGGAGGAGCCCGGGCCCTCCAGCTGCAGGAGGGACGACGCCCGCACCACGCCCACCGCGCGTCCATCCAGGTCCACCTGGAGGCGGCCCTGCACGCTGCGGGTCTCCTCGGCGCTCGTGCGCACCACGCGGTCCAGGCGGGAGAGCGGGAACGCGTACGGTTCGCCGGCCACCTCCACGATGGCCGCCCGCACCACCGAGAGCGTGAGCGGCAGCTGGAGGATGAAGGTGGTGCCGCGGCCGGGCACGCTCTCCACCCGCACGCTGCCCGCGCACTCCTGGATCATGCGATGCACCACGTCCAGCCCCACGCCGCGCCCGCTGATCTCCGTCACCTTGGCGGCGGTGGAGAAGCCGGGCAGGAAGAGGAACTCGAAGAGCTCCCGCTGCGACAGCTCCGTCGCCACCTGCGGACTGACCATCCCGCGCTCCACGATCCGGCGCCGGATCCCCTCCGGGTCCAGGCCGCGGCCGTCGTCCTCCACGCGGATCTGGAGCATCCCGGCGTGGTGGCGGGACTCCAGCCGCAGGGACGCGGTGCCGGGCTTGCCCGCGGCGCTGCGCGTGGACGGCTGCTCCACGCCGTGATCCACGGCGTTCCGCAGCATGTGCGTCAGCGGCGCCTCCAGGCGGGCCAGGATGTCCCGGTCCACGGAGACCTGCCCGCCCAGGATCTCGAAGTCCACCTCCTTGCCGAGCTGCCTGGCCAGGTCCCGCACCATGCGCGGAAAGCCGCCGGTGCAATCCGAGAAGGGCCGCATCCGGCTGCCGATCACCTCGTGGTAGAGGGACGCGGAGATCTCCTCGCTGCGCCGCAGCAGGGAATCCAGCGCCTCCGCGTGCCGCCGCAGCTCCGCCTCCAGCGCCGCCGCCTCCGCCGCGGCCCCGGCCATGGCCGCCACCGCGGCCAGCGCGTCCTCGCTCTGGGCGCTCCGCTCGAGCGACGCCCGGAGATCCGCAAGGCGCGACTTCGCGTCCATCAGTGCGGCGCGGACGCCGGCCGCGCGGCGCGGCTCCAGCATGCTCTCGCCCGCCAGCCGCATCATGCGGTCCAGGTTCTCCGCGTTCACCTTCACGGTGCGGGACTCCGCGCCGCCCTCGGGGGGCTTCTCGCGCGTCTCCACCACCGGGACGCCGGTCTGCACCACGGCCTCCGCGCGGCCGGGGGCGCCCGCCACCGGGACTTCCGTTCGAACCGCGGCCGCCGGCACGATGGCCTCCGGCGCGGGAACCGGCGCCGTCGGCGCGGGCCCCGCCGCGTCTCCCGCCGGCGGGGGCGCGGAGAGCGCCGTGGTCACCTCGTTCAGAAGCCCCGCCTTCCCCTCGGCCCAGCGCGGCGCCTCCGCCTCCGAGAGCTCGCAGAGCGAATGGAGGAGATCGCACGCCTGCAGGAGCTGGTCCACCCGCCCGCGCACGAGCGTCTCCTCCCCCTTGCCGAGCCGCTCCAGGCAGTCCTCCATCAGATGGGCGAGCTGCACCGCCGCGTCCAGTCCCACGATCCGCGCCGCGCCCTTGATCGAGTGCGCCGCCCGCATCAGGCCGCGGAAGGCCGCCGCGTCCCCGGGCGTCCGTTCGAGAGCCAGCAGCCCGCTGTTGAGTGCGGAGGCGTGCTCCTCCACCTCCGCCAGGAAGAGCTCGAAGAGCGGGATGCCGCCGGCGTCGCTCATCGCATGCCCTCGAGGAAGCGGGCCGCCAGCCGCACCGGATCCAGGAGGGCGGCCCAGCCGTCTCCGCAGGGAACCAGGTGCATGGTGATCCGGTCGGAGGGGCGCCCCACCGTCGCCGGCGGCGGACGCCACTCGTCCCGCGGCACCCGCCGCACGCCCAGCACGCGGTCCACCTCGAACACCCACGCCTCCGGGCCGCTGCCGAGGGCGACGAAGCGCACCTTGGCGCCCGCCGGCGGCGGAGCCGACGCGTCCAGTCCGAGGGCCGCCTCCAGCGAGACGCACGGCGCGAGCTCTCCGCGGAGGTTCACCACGCCGCGCAGGATGGGGCCGGCGCGGTGGGGCACGCGATGGGGGGCCGTGGGCACCACCACCCGCGCCGCCGCCGCCGCCGGGAGCGCAAGGAGCTCCCCGGCCCGCTCCATCAGGAGGAGCGTCTCTCCCGCGGCGTCCGTCGCCACCGGCGGCGCCGCCACCGCGGCGGTGCGCCGCTCCAACTCCGCCGCGGACATCGGCCGCGCCAGCAGCACGTCGATCGGTCGCTCCGCGCCTCCGCCTGGAACGATGCTGCTCATGGCGCGTCGCCCCTGCGGGCCTTCGCCCTCCGCCGCGCGGCCTCGCGGTGGCGCCCCTCGGACTCCGCGGCCGCCGCGAGATGGAGGTTGGCCTCAGGGTGGGAGGGATCCGCGTAGGTGGCGCGGCGCATCCATTCGCGGGCCTTCTCGGGGTGGCCGCGGGCGCTCTCCACCGCGCCAAGGAGGTGCAGCAGGCGAACGTCGTGGACGCCGGCGCGGAAGAGAGCCTCTCCTGCGCGCAGGGCCTCCTCCAGCGTCCCGGCGTCCGCCAGTCGCTGCACGCGGTCGAGCGCGTCCGGCGTCGCGGTCGGCGTGGCGCTCGGGGTCGCACTCGGGGTCGCACTCGGGGTCGCACTCGAGGTCGCACTCGAGGTCGCACTCGGGGCCGGGGCCGCTGCGGAGCGAGCGGGCCGCTCGGACTTGGCCGCGCCTCCCGCCCGGCGCTGCGGCGCCTCCGCCGCCCTGGCGCCGCCACTCCGCGCGTCCCGGCGTCCCGCGGCGTGGCGGGCCGGCTCCACCGCGCTCCACGCGAACGCGCTCGGCTCCACATCGCCCGCGAGTCCCACGATCGACGGCGGCTCCGCGTGCCCCAGGTAGAGGATCCCGCCCGGCTGGAGGATCCGCCGCAGCAGGCCGCCGAGGCGCTGCCGCGCATCCGGCCGCAGATAGATCACCACGTTGCGGCAGAAGACGGCGTGGAAGGTGCCTTCCCCCAGCTCCTCCGCCAGCTCCGGATCCAGCAGGTTGCCGCTCCGGAGCGTCATCCGCGCCGTCACCTCGGGCTTCACCCGCACCTCCTGGCCGCTCCGAACCAGGTACCCCTCGGCCCACGCGGGAAGCGGTGGCCGCAGCGACATCGCGCTCCAGACGCCCTCGCGCCCGCGGGCCACGGCCTCGGGGTTCGCGTCCAGCCCCACCACGGTGGCGTCCACGCCCGCAGCGAGGGAGGCGATGGACATGGACGCCGCCTCCGCGCCCGTGGCGCAGCCCAGGCTCGCCATCCGCACCGGGCCGCGCGGAAGGCGCGAGAGGTGGGCGCGCAGATGCTCGAAGGACGCCGGGTAGCGGAAGAACCAGGTCTCCGGCGGTGCCACGCGCTCCAGGAGCGCCGCCGCGTCGTCCGCCGCATCCGGCGCCCCGCCGCGAGGCGGCCAGATGAGCCCCAGCCGCTCCGCCAGCAGGGGCCGCGCAGGCTGGTCGGAACGGGAGCTCACGGGATCCGCTCCACCGCCTGCTGCGTTCCCGGCCCCAGCAGCCGCGCGTGCCGCAGGAGGGCCGCGGCGTCCAGGAGCTGCGCTTCGCCCCGCTCCGCCCGTCCCACAGCGCCCAGGAAGGGGAGCGACGCCGCCATCGCCCCCGGGTGCCACGCCTCCGCGCCGACGCTCAGCTCCTCCCGATCCAGCACCCGCTCCACCAGCAGCCCCAGGCGCCGCACCGCCGCGGGCGCGCCCGGCTCCGGGGCCACCGGCACCTCCAGCACCACGATCCGGGCTCCGATCGTCCCGGGGACCCCAGGGCCGCCGCAGAGAAGGGACGCGTCCACCACCGGCACCAGCTGCCCGCGCAGGTCCATCAGGCCGGGCACGAACGGCGGCGCCCCCAGCATCGGGGACGTCCGGACCCGCGGCGTCACAGCGCTCACCAGGCTTGCCGGCACCGCCATGCGCCGGCCGTCGACGGTGAACACGAACGCCTGCATCGGGGCAAGGATAGCTGCGGCGGCGTCCTCCTTGGTACAAGAGGCGCCGGCATGCCCGGCATCCCTGTCACCATCGGTCGGGGAACCTGCCACGTCCTCTTCGCCTACGAGGTGGGACTCATGATCGACCTCGACCGGGCGGCGCGGGTCCTGGTCCAGGCGCAGCGGGGAGGACTCCTGAAGGACCGGCGGAATCCGGCGGGGTTCGACTTCCGTCCGCTGCCGCTGCGGGTGGTCCAGCAGGCGCCCGCCGTGGAGGTGGCGGGGACGGCGGTGGGGCCGGAGGTGGAGCTCACCGTCTTCGACTTCGGCGCCGTCAGCGTGGAGTACCGCCTGCCCCTGCAGGGCCCCATCGAACGCCTTCCGGACCTCTCCGCGGAACTGGCGGACAACCAGCCGCTCCTCGCCGACAGCCGGCGCCGCGTGGAGGAGTTGGCCGGGGCGATCGGGGACGCGATCCTCAAGCCCTCCTTCTCCGGGTTCGTCGAGGACTACGTGGTCTTCTCCGTGGAGGCGTGCACGCCGGCGGCGCCGCGGCCGGAGACGCTGGACGCCGGCCTGGCCGCCCGGATCCTCCGTGGGGAGCGCGGGCAGCTCTCCGCCCAGGAGGAGCGCGAGGCGTGCGCGGCGATGCTCAGCTACGGCACCACGGACCTGGCCATCCTCGACTGGAACGCGGCCCTCCTCTTCGACGACGCCCCGGTCGCCACGCTCGCGGTGCTGGAGTTCGCCAACGTCCAGCTCCTGGAGTACCGCGTCCTCGACGAGCAGCTGGACCAGAGCCTCACCGAGGCCTACGAAACCGCGGTGCGGCGCCGGGCCCGCAGCATCCGCCCCAGCGCCGCCGCCCGGGCCAGCGAGCGCCTCGCGGAGCTGCAGGTGGACGGGCTGGCGCTCTTCGAGAGCGTCAACAACGCCCTGAAGCTCCTGGGAGATCAGTACCTGGCCCGCGTGCACCGCGCCGCCGGCAGCCGGCTGCGCCTGGACGAATGGGAGCGGAGCATCCTGCGCAAGCTCGAGACGCTGGAGTCCATCCACGGGAAGCTCGCGGAGGAAGCCGCCCAGCGGCGGAGCGAGCTCCTGGAGTGGATCATCATCCTGCTGATCGCGTTCGAGATCCTGCTCGTCTTCCTGCCTATCCGTCACTGAGGTCCGTGCGGTAGCGGGCCGTCTCCTCCTCCAGGGCCTGGATCTGCGCGGCCAGGTCCCGCACCAGGCCCTCCACGGCCTCGAAGAAGCCCAGGGCGTTGGTGGCGCTCGCGGCGATGGTGCCGGTGGCCGCGGAGATGGCGGCCGCACCCTCGCGCTGCCGTTCGCTCGCATCGGCCACCTCCGCCACCCGCGGGCCCACGGAGCCCACGCCGCGGAGGCTGGCCTCCAGCTGGCCGGTGCCCTGCTGGGCCAGGGCCGCGCCTTCGCGCAGCCGCTCCGCGAGTTCCGTCATGGCGGTCGTGCCCCCATCGAGCGCCTCCCGCATCTGGCGGAGCTGGGCCTCGATCTGGAGGGCGTTGGCCGCGGCGGTGTCGGTGAGTCGGCGGATCTCCCCGGCCACCACCATGAAGCCGCGGCCCGCGTCGCCGGCCTTGGTCGCCTCGATCTCCGCGTTGAGCGCCAGCAGGGAGCTCTGGTCCGCCACCGCCACCATCGCCTCCAGGAGGTCGTCCATGGCCCGGGCCCGCTCGCGCAGGGCCTCGAACTGGGCCCGCACGCCGTCGGCGCTCGTTCGCAGCGTCTCCACGCCGCCGGTGATGCCCTGCAGCGTCTCCACGCCGCCGCGGGCGGCGGCCGACACGGCGCTGAAGCTGCGGCGCAGCTCCCGGCCCGCGTCCGCCAGCGTGGTGGAGGTGTGGGCGATCTCGCCCGCGCGGGTGGCGGAGTCGTTGGCGGCCATGGCGGCGGCGCGGGCCCGGTCCCGCTCCTCCGCGGCGCGCTCCGCCAGGTCGCGGCAGGCGGCGTCCATCGACTGGCGCACGCTCTTGGCCCGCATCACCATGCTGCGGAGGGAGCCGGCCAGGCGATCCGCCGCGGACGCCAGCTGCGCCGCGTCGCCCCGGCCGATCGTCTCCGCCGGGGCGCCCAGGTCCCCGTCGGCCAGGCGCCGCATCCAGCGGGCCAGGCGTTCGAACGGCCCGGTCACCCGGCCCGTGACCAGCGCCGCCAGGAACATGCACCCTCCGAAGAGGAGTCCGGTGGTGCCCGCGCCGGTCCAGAAGAGCGTCCGCTCCAGCGTCCGCACGGACTCCATGGAGAGGTCCACGCCCACCACCGCCGCGGTGGAGCCGTCCGCCCGCCGCACCGGCGCGAACGCCGTCATCCAGACGCCCCACGCGTCCGCGGCGATGATCGCGGGCTGCCGCTCGTAGTCGTGGAACTCCTCGCGCAGATCCGTGAACTGGAGCGGATCCCCCGGCTTGCTCTTGTCCTTGCCCTCCTCCTCCGCATCCACCGCGAAGGCCAGTCCCCAGGGCGCCTTCGGGTCCGGCACCAGCGTGTACACGAAGCGCACGGCCATCCCCGCGTCGCGCCAGGCGTCGCGGAGCTGCCGCAGACGGCGCTCCACGGCGTGGTACTCCTCCGTGTCCATGCGCTTCGCGTCCCGCACCCGGTCGTGCACGGAGACGTCCACCGCCGTGGCGGCGGAGCGGGCCAGCGCCTGCACCTCCGCGCGCAGGGATTCGATCAGCAGCCGCCGCGACGCGCCGTAGCAGCTCCAGAGGGCGCCGCCGCCGCAGGCGGCGCAGGAGACGAGGACCACCAGCATGATCGCGGTGCGCTGTCGCATCGGCGGCCGCATGCTACGCGCTGGCGCCGCCGGGCGGGCTGCGAGGCGGCTCCGGTCCGCGGGTGGCGGCGGCGCGGTGGATGGGCCCGGAGGGATTCGCACCCTCACGCCGTGTGACCGGCCGCGGCTTTTAAGGCCGCTGCGTCTGCTCTTCCGCCACGGGCCCGGGGCCAGCGTAGCAGCGCTCTCGGCGCGTCAGGCCTGGACGCGCGGCTCGATCCAGCCGCCTTCAGGCTCCAGCGAGGTGGCGCCCGCGGGCCCCCACGTGCCCGGTTCGTAGACGTGCACCGGGACCGCGTTGTCCAGGATGGGCTGCACGATCCGCCAGCACTCCTCCACGGCATCCTGGCGGGCGAAGAGCGTCTGGTCGCCGCGCACCGCATCGCCGATCAGGCGCTCGTAGGGTGTCATCTCGTCGTGCTGCTGGTCCACCACCATCAGTTCCAGCGGCTCTCCCTCCATGCGCTCCCCGTCCTTCTTCACCTGCAGGCTCAGACCCACCTCGATGCGGGGACTGAAGCGGAAGCGCACGTAGTTGCGGGCCTGCCCGGGATCCTGCGGGAACACCACCTGCGGGGCCCGGTTGAACTCCACCCGCACCTCCGTCACCGTGGCCGGCAGGCACTTGCCCGCGCGGAGGTAGATGGGGACGCCGGCCCAGCGCCAGTTGTCGATGGCCAGCCGCACGCACGCGAACGTCTCCACCGTCGATCCCGCGGCCACGCCCGGCTCCTGCAGGTAGCCGCGGAACTGACCGCGCACCACGTCCGCGGTGGAGAGCGTGCGCACGGAGCGGAAGAGCTTCACCTGCTCGTCGCGGACCCGCTCGCGGTCCGGCCAGTAGGGGGGCTCCATGCAGAGGAAGCCCACCACCTGCATCAGGTGGTTCTCCATCACGTCGCGGATGCAGCCGGCCTCCTCGTAGAACTTGCCGCGTCCCTCCACGCCGAAGTCCTCGGCCATGGTCACCTGGATCTGCCGCACGTGCTGGCGGCTCCAGAGCGGCTCGAGGACGCTGTTGGCGAAGCGCGTGAAGAGGATGTTCTGCGTCGCCTCCTTGCCCAGGTAGTGGTCGATGCGGAAGATGGACCCTTCGTCGAAGACCGCGTGCAGCACGCCGTTGAGCTGGCGGGCGGAGGGCAGGTTGCGTCCGAACGGCTTCTCCACCACCACCCGCGCCCCCTCGGTGCAGCCGGCGGCCTTGAGCGCCGTCACCACCGTGCCGAAGAGCACCGGCGGGATCGCCAGGTAGTGGAGCGGGTGCTTCGCGCCGCCCAAGGCGTCGCGCATGGCCTTGAACGTGGCCGGGTCGCCGTAGTCGCCGTCCACGTAGCGGAAGTTCTCCGCGAAGCGCCGGAACGCCTGCTCGTCCACGCCGCGCCCGAACTTGGTGATGCCGTCCCGGGCCCGCTCCAGCACCTGGTCGCGGCTCATCCCGCTGCGGGCCACGCCCACCACGCGCCCCTCGAAGGCCTTCCGCCGCACCAGCGCCTGGATGGTGTCGAAGAGCTTCTTGTGGGCCAGGTCCCCGGTGGCTCCGAAGAGGACCAGGGCATCCGCGACGGGGGGCGAACCGCTCCGCTGCGGGGCCACGCTCACCGCCGCGGTGGTGGGGGCGGGCGCGGGGGCGCCGGCTGCGGGAGGCGTCATGGCGCCCTCCGTGCCGCCGCCGCGGGCGGGGCCGCCGCCGCCGGCTTCTCGTCGTGGCCGCCGAACTCGTGCCGCATCGCGGAGCAGAGCTTGTCGGCGAAGAGCGCCTCGCCGCGGCTCGAGAAGCGTTCGTAGAGCGCCGCCGTCAGCACGTGGGCGGGCACCGCCTCGTCCACGGCGGCCGCGATGGTCCAGCGCCCTTCGCCGGAGTCGCTGACGCGGCCTGCGAACGCGGCCAGCTGCGGATCCTTGGCGAGCGCCGCGGCGGTGAGGTCCAGCAGCCAGCTGGAGACGACGCTCCCGCGCCGCCACACCTCCGCCACGTCCGCCAGGTTCAGCGAGTACTGGTACGCCCACGGGTCGCGGAGCGGGGTGGTCTCCGCGTCCTGGTCGTGGGTGCGGGTGCCCACGTCCGCGTGCTTCAGGATGTTCAGCCCCTCCGCGTACGCGGCCATGATGCCGTACTCGATCCCGTTGTGCACCATCTTCACGAAGTGGCCGGCGCCGTTGGGGCCGCAGTGCAGGTAGCCCTGCTCCGCCGTGCCGCCCAGCTTCTCGCGCCCCGGCGTGCGCTCGATGGAGCCGCGTCCCGGGGCGAGCGCCGCGAAGACCGGGTCCAGCCGCTTCACCACCACGGGTTCGCCCCCGATCATCAGGCAGTAGCCGCGCTCCAGTCCCCACACGCCGCCGGAGGTGCCGCAGTCCACGTAGTGCAGCTTGCGCTCCGCAAGCCGGCGGGCCCGGGCGATGTCGTCGCGGTAGTAGCTGTTGCCGCCGTCGATCACCGCGTCGTCCGCGCTGAGCAGCGGGGCCAGCGTGTCCAGGGTGGCGTCCACGAACGCCGCCGGGATCATCAGCCAGACGTGCCGTGGAGGCGCCAGCTTCTTCACCAGCTCCGCCAGCGTCGCGGCCCCCGTGGCGCCCTCCTTCACCAGAGCGGCCACCGCCTGCGGGTTGTGGTCCCACACCACGCAGTCGTGGCCGGCGGCGCGAAGCCTCCGGACCATGTTCGCCCCCATGCGTCCCAGTCCGATCATTCCGATCTGCATGCGCGCCACCTCCTGAGGCCCGGAGTATAAGACGCGCATGCTCCACCGTCGCCCGCGTCTCCATGCACTCCTGCTCGCCTCGGGATTCCTCGCCTCGGCCCTCCCGGCGCCCGCCGCGCTCGGCGCGGACGTGCGGGTGGAGAAGGGACCCCTCGTGCTCCGCTTCGAACGCCCCGCCCGCGTCGACGGCGCGAGACGGGCCCCGGTGCGGATGGAGGCGGAGGCGTTCAGCGGCCGGATGCTCACGGCCTCCGCATCCGCGCCGCCCGGCCCGGTGAAGGCGGGGGATCTCCTCCTCACGATCGCAGCCCCGGACATGGCCGACCAGGTGACGGACGCGCGGGCCGCGGTCTCGGAAGGGGAGCGACGCCTGGAGGTGCTCCGCGCAGAGCGGGCGCTCGCCGCCGTGCAGGCCCAGACCGGCGTGGAGCGGGCGGAGGTGGCCGCGGTCGCCGCGGAGCGCACGCTCCGCTTCTGGAAGGAGTTCGACAAGGCCCGGGCGATGGAGTCCTTCGAGCTGCGCGTGCAGGGCCAGGCGGACTCCCTGGCGGACGAGAAGGAGGAGCTGACGCAGCTGGAGAAGATGTACGGCAGCACCAGCCTGGCCGGGGAGACCAAGGACATCGTGCTGAACCGCGCCCGGCGCAGCCTGGCCCGCAACGAGCGCTACATGACCTTCGCCCGCCGCGACCTCTCCACGTACAAGGACTTCCTGCACGCGGAGGAGGAGCGCAAGGTGGTGGACGGCGCCCGGTACGCCGCCCAGGATCTGAAGGCGGCCCGGGAGACTCAGCGGCTGGGCGCCATCCGCGCGGAGCTGGATCTGGCCGGCGCGGAGCGCGGTCTGGCGGACGCCCGCGAACGGCTGGCCCGCCTGGAGCGGGACCAGGCCCGGCTGCGGGTGGTCGCTCCGTTCGACGGCCTCTGGTCACCCACCGTGCGCGATGCCGGCGACCCCATCCAGCCCTGGTCGCCGCTCGGCGAGGTGGTGGACGTCTCGTCGCTGCGGGTGCGGGGTTCGCTCCCCGCGCTCGGCCTGCGCATCCTGGCCTCCGGCGGCACCATCACCGCCCGCTTCCCCTCCGAACCGGGCCGTAGCGCCGCCCTCACGCCTGCGGAGCTGAACCGCGTGGGAACGCCGGACGGAGACGGCTCGCTCCACGCCTTCGTCGCCCCGCTCGCCGGTGACGCCGCCGCGGGACTCCTCCCGGGCGCGGAGTGTCGGGTCGGCGGTTCGCTCACCCTCGACGGGCGCCTGACGATTCCGCTCCGCGCGGTCACCACCCGGGACGGCTTCTCCACCGTCACCAAGGTGTCCGGCTCCGGCCGAGACGTGGTGCCGGTCGTGATCGGCGCAAGCGACGGAACCCGCGTGGAGATCATCTCGGGGCTTTCGGAGGGGGACGTGGTGGTGGCTCCGGATGCGTAGGCCCGGATCCCTTCCGCGAACGCTCGCCGCGGGCCTCGCCCTGATCGCCGCCGCCGCGGGACTCCTCGCCGGGGCGTGCGCCACTGCGCCGCAGCCGGAGGCGCCGCGACCGCCCGTGGCAGCGTCCGTGAAGGCGGCGCGGGACCTGGGCGTCGCGTGGCTCGTGAGCCACCAGAACGCCGACGGCAGCTTCGGCACGTTCGAAAGCGCCCGTCCCAACGAGATCTTCCTGGACACCCTGGCCAGCCACCGCGCCTTCTCGGTGGCCACGAGCGCCCTCTGCACCTGGGCCCTCCTGGCGCCCGGCCGCACCGATCCGGCCGCGCAGCAGGCGTTCGAACGCGGGCTGGCGTGGCTCCTGGCGACGCCGCCCGTGGGCCGCGCCACCGGCCACACCTTCTACGACACCTGGGCCCACAACTACCTGCTGGATCTGGCGGCCGCGGTGCTGGCGGATCCGGCCCTGGAGCGATGGCACGGGGCGACCCGCGAGGTGGCCGCGCGGGAGGTGCTCCTGGCCCGGGACCGCCAGAGCCTCAACGGAGGCTGGGGCTACTACGACTTCGGCGCCAGCCTGGTCAACCCAAGCGGCGAGCAGAGCACCAGCTTCAACACCGCGGCCATGATCCTGGCGCTCCTGCGCGTGCGCGAGCGCGGCGTCGCGGTCCCGGACCCGATGATGGCGGACGCGCTGGTGGCGCTGGAGCGCTTGCGGCTTCCCAGCGGCGCGTTCATCTACGGCACCTACGCGGAGCTGCGCCCCCAGGCCGGCTACAACACCCTGGACGGCTCCAGCGGCCGCCTCCAAGTCTGCACGCTGGCGCTCCGCAAGTCGGGCGTGCCGGTGGACGACGAGACGCTCCTCGACGGCGTCGACCAGCTCCGCCGGCGCCATCACTACATCGCGATCGGTCGCGGCCGCCCCATCCCGCACGAAGCCTTCTACTACAACAGCGGCTACTACTACTTCTTCGGCCACTTCTACGCCGCGGAGGTGCTCCGCACGCTGCCGGAGTCACCGCGCCGGGAGGACCTCGCGTCATGGCTCGGGGACGTCTTCCGCGCCGATCAGCACGTGGACGGCTCCTGGTTCGACTACCCGCTCTACGGCTACGGCCACGCCTACGCCACCGCCTACTCCGTCCTGGCCCTGACGGCCCTGGAGGAGCTCAGGCCCGCAGCCCCTCCCGCCGGGCGCGGATGAGCGGCAGCAGGCGCCCCATGAGCCAGCCCACGAACGCTTCCTTTGCAATCGCGCCGGTCGCCGGGGGCCGTTCGACCCGCCCGTCCGCGTGGAGGAGCGCCGCCTCCACGGTCGGCGCGTCCATCGTCTCCAGCGGGTTCGCGACGATCGCGTCCACCCCCTTGCGGGCCAGCTTCGCCGCGGCCCGGGCCTCCAGCGCTTCGCGGGGCTCCAGGGCGAAGCCGACCACGAACTGATCGGGCCTCCTGGCCGCGGCCAGTCCGGCCAGGACATCGCGGGTGGGGACGAGCCGGAGGGAGAGAGGGCCCTGACTCCGGTCGAGTTTGCCGGTGCCGGACGGGGACTCCGGAGTGAAGTCCGCCACGGCGGCGGCCATGATCAGGGCGTCGTGCCCGGGCCAGAGACGGGTGAGGAGCGACAGCAGGTCCGCCGCGGTCCGGAAGCGGGGGGCATCCGCCCACGCGGGCGGGACCGCGGCAACCGGCCCCAGGGCGAGCGTGACCTCCGCCCCCGCGGCGCGGGCCGCGTCCGCGATGGCCACCCCCATCCGACCGCTGGAGCGGTTGGCCAGATACCGGACGGCATCGATCGGCTCATGCGTCGGTCCAGATGCCACCAGGATTCTCGGGGCGTCTCCGCTGGTCACCGTACCATCCTCGGGTCCTGTCGGGCACCGTTCCGGCCCGCGCGTCCGCCCCTCGGTTGCGGGAGTGACGCGCGGGACGCATACTACGACGCTCCGCCCCCGGCGGCCCGTTCCTCTCCGTCCGACCTGCCTGGAGTTCATGTGGCCCGGAAGCTACGACAGAAACTTGGCGACATCCTGGTCGCCAACAAGCTGATCTCGGCCGCGCAGCTGCAGGAGGCGATCCAGGCCATCCGCGGCACAGGCAAGCGCCTCGGCGAGGCCCTCGTGGAGGGCAAGTTCTGCAGCGAGGAGGACGTGGCCAAGGCCCTGGGGATGCAGTTCGGGATGGAGTTCCTCAACCTGGAACGGGCGGAGGACTCCAACAAGATCGACATCAAGCTCATCCCCGACGAGATCATCAAGAAGTACCTGGTGCTCCCGCTGGCCAAGACCAACGGGCGCCTGAAGCTCCTCATCCACGATCCCATGGACCTGGAGGTCCTGGACGTCCTCCGCTTCCGGCTCAACAGCGAGATCGACACCGCGATCGCCAGCAAGCGGCAGATCAAGGCATTCGTGGACGGGGGCAAGTCGGAGAAGGCGCTCTTCGCGGAGAAGTCCCTGGTCACGGACTCCGTGGACGTGACGGTCGACAAGTCGGTGGACACCTCGATCGACAGCTCGATCGACGTGGACGCCAAGGACGACGCCCCCATCGTCCGGCTGTGCCACCGCGTCATCATCGAGGCGGTTCGCGGCCGGGCCAGCGACATCCACGTGGAGCCCATGGCGGACCGCGTGGTGCTCCGCTACCGCATCGACGGCGTCTGCCACGTTCGCGACAACCTGCCCAAGCGGATGCAGGGCGCCCTCCTGGCCCGCCTGAAGCTGATGGCCGGCGTCAACATCGCGGAGCGCCGCGTTCCGCAGGACGGCCGCATCAAGCTCCCGGTGGACGGCGTGCAGGTGGACTTCCGCGTCAGCACCTGCCCCGCCTACCACGGCGAGAGCGTGGTGCTCCGAATCCTCCGGCCGGACTCGGTCCGCATCGGTCTCATCAACCTGGGCTTCGAGCAGGACAACCTGGACATCTTCAACCGGGTCATCCGCCGGCCCAACGGCATCTTCCTGGTGACGGGCCCCACCGGCTCCGGCAAGACCACCACGCTCTACTCCGCGCTGGACACGCTCAACCGGCCGGACAAGAAGATCATCACCGCAGAGGACCCCGTGGAATACAACTTCCCCGGGATCAACCAGGTGCAGGTGCGTGACGCCATCGGGCTCACGTTCCCCGCCATCCTGAAGTCCATGCTGCGCCAGGCGCCCAACATCATCCTGGTGGGCGAAATCCGGGATCGCGAGGTGGCGGACATCGCCATCCAGGCCGCCCTGACCGGCCACCTGGTCTTCAGCACCCTGCACACCAACGACGCCCCCAGCGCCATCACCCGCCTCATCGACATGGGCGTGAAGCCCTTCCTGGTGGCCAGTTCCATCCAGGCCATCCTGGCCCAGCGGCTCATCCGGATCCTCTGCGACCACTGCAAGAAGCCGGATCCCAACCCGGATCTCAAGCTCCTGCGACTGGTCAACATCGACGACTCGGAAGCCAAGAGCGGCCGCATCATGAAGGCCGTCGGCTGCGGAAACTGCGGGAGCAACGGCTACCGCGGCCGGAAGGGCATCTTCGAGATGATGATTATGAACTCGGAGATCCGGCAGCTGGCCTTCGAACGGGCCAGCATCGGCAAGATCCGGCAGGCCGCCATCCGCAACGGCATGCGCAGCCTGCTCGGGGATGGCCGCATAAAGATCCTGAAGGGCGTGACCACGCCGGACGAAGTGGCGAAGTTCGCCCAGATGGAAGGGTTCAACCCCAATGAAATCACCAAGGAGTGACGCGACGTGAGCAGCCTTCAGATCGATCGCCTGCTTGACGTGGTGGTGCGTCAGGACGCGTCGGACCTCCACATCTCCGTGGGGCGTCCGCCCACCGTGCGCCTCAACGGCCACCTTCGCAATCTGGCCACCAAGACGCTGGAGCCGGACGACACGGTGGCCCTCATGAAGAGCGTCACCCCGGAGAAGGCCCAGCAGGAACTCCAGGAGAAGGGCGGCTGCGACTTCGGCTTCGCCTACGGCGACCAGGCCCGCTTCCGCGTCTCCGTGTTCCGCCAGAAGGGGCACGTCTCGATGGTGCTCCGTCTCATCCCCAGCCGGCTGCTCTCGTTCGATCAGATCGGTCTGCCGGAGATCGTGAAGGAGCTGATCCGCCGTCCCAGAGGCCTGTTCGTGGTCACCGGTCCCACCGGCTCCGGCAAGACCACCACGCTGGCCACGATGATCGACCACATCAACCAGACCCTGGACCGCCACATCGTGACGGTCGAGGATCCGATCGAGTACTACCACGTCCACAAGAAGTCGGTGGTGAACCAGCGCGAAGTGGGTTCGGACGTCCCCACCTTCGTGGAAGCGCTCCGCCGCGTGCTGCGCATGGACCCGGACGTGATCCTGGTCGGCGAAATGCGAGACCTCGAGACCATCGAGGCCGCCATCCGGGCCGCCGAGACGGGCCACCTGGTGTTCGCCACCCTGCACACCACGGGCGCGGCCGGCACGATCAACCGAATCATCGATGCCTTCCCGACCAATCAGCAGGAGCAGGTCCGCGTCCAGCTCTCCACGAGCCTCCTGTGCGTGCTCAGCCAGGTGCTCATGCCCCGGATCGACCGCCCCGGCCGGGTCGCCGGGTTCGAGTTCCTGGTGGTCACCCCGGCCATCGCCAACCTGATCCGCGAGAACAAGACCTTCCGCATCGACTCCGCGATCCAGACCGGGAAGAAGTTCGGCATGCAGCTCCTGGACGACCACCTCTGGTCCCTCTACACCCGGGAGGTGATCAGCGCAGAGGAGATGATCGACAAGAGCCGGAACCCCGGGGATCTGACCGAACGCGTCCACAGGACCGGTAAGCAGGTGGGCCGTTCTGAGCTGGATCAGGCCGAAGAGAAGGGCTGACCTGGTCGCTGAGTGCGCTTGAACCGGGGGTGCTGCAGTTGTCCGCGGCGTGGCGGTGGCCTCCTGGGCGGCCTGTCGCGACCGCTGAAGTGCCCACCCTGGAGTGGCACCAGCACCTCACCGGGCCTTGCTTTGGCGCCCCCGCAGGTCCCATGACGCGATTTGTGGAGAACCGGTGGGCGGTCGCCGTGCGAATAGCCACCAGCCTCCAGTCGATCCAGAATGCTTTCATCGGGCGAATGTCCATACGTTGGAATCGGTCAAAGCCGATTGTGGCTACCCGATAAGAGCGGATACTAATGTGAACAGGCCCCGGCACCCCCCGGCGCGCCCCCAGGTTGATCGCCTCAGAGCCACTGCGGAGTCCACCACCGATGCCACCTGAACCGTCTCGCAACGCTGGGCGCCCCGATGGCAAGGTGGGCGGCATAGACCTCGCGGAGCTGAAGGGGCGCCGCATGGGCCGCGTGCTCACCAAGCTCGGCAAGGTCACCAGGGACCAGGTGCACCAGGCGCTGGAGCTGCAGCAGGGGGACAAGAAGGGGAAGCGGATCGGGGAGATCCTTCTTGAGCTCGGATTCATCGCCAAGGAGGACATCCTGGTGGCGCTGGCCGGGCAGGCCGGGATGGCCACCGTGGATCTCAAGGCCAGGACGATCTCGGATGAGACCTTCGCGGCGGTGCCGCCGGAGACGGCCAACAGCTACCAGATCATCCCGGTGGAGTTCGATCCCGGGAGCAAGCGGCTGGTGGTGGCGCTCAAGAGCCCGGAGAACTTCCGCGCCGTCGACGACCTTCGCCTCCTGATGGGCTTCCGGGTGTCGGCGGTGGTGGCGCCGCCGGAGCAGATCGACGAGCTGCTGAAGGCCAAGTACACGGACAAGGCCAGCGGCATCCAGAACATCTACGCGGAGATGGGGGAGTCGGAGGCCCTCAGCGCCCTCCAGGGTCGTGGCGAGTCCATCGACCTGGCCACGCTCCAGGAGGCCGCGGACGACAACAAGGTGGTTCGCCTGCTCAACCTGGTGCTCCTCCAGGCCATCCGCGACAAGGCGAGCGACATCCACTTCGAACCGTTCGAGACCGAGTTCAAGATGCGCTACCGCATCGACGGCGTGCTCTACGAGATGGTGCCGCCGCCGAAGCACCTGGCGATGCCGATCGTCAGCCGCATCAAGGTCATGGCCAAGCTGGACATCGCCGAGCGGCGCCTCCCGCAGGACGGCCGCATCGAGCTCCAGGTCAACAACTCGCCCATCGACCTCCGCGTCGCGGTGCTGCCGACGATGTTCGGGGAGAGCGTGGTGATGCGTGTGCTGGACCGCGGCAACGTCCAGCTGTCGCTCGACCGCATCGGACTCCGGGACGACGAGCTGCAGTCCGTCCGCGCGCTGATCAACAAGCCCAACGGGATCGTGATCGTCACCGGTCCCACCGGCAGCGGCAAGACCACCACGCTCTACGCGGCCCTCAACGAGCTGAACACCCCGGACACCAAGATCCTCACCGCGGAGGATCCGGTCGAGTACGACATCGACGGGCTGGTGCAGTGCCAGGTGAACGTGGAGCAGGAGCTCACGTTCGCCCGCCTGCTCCGCAGCTTCCTCCGCCAGGATCCGGACATCATCCTGGTCGGCGAGGTCCGGGACCTGGAGACGGCGCAGATCGCCATCCAGGCCAGCCTCACCGGCCACCTGGTGTTCACCACGCTCCACACCAACGATGCGCCCAGCAGCATCCTCCGTCTGGTGGACCTGGGCGTGGAGTCCTTCCTCCTCACCGCCACGCTGGAGGCCATCGTGGCCCAGCGGCTGGTGCGGCGCATCTGCCTGAAGTGCAAGGAGGAGTACGTTCCCACGGAGGAGCAGCTCATGGAGCTGCAGCTCCGTCAGGAGGACGTGGCCAACCGGACCTTCTACCGCGGGCGCGGCTGCGAGGCATGCAACCGCACCGGGTACCGCGGCCGCCTCGCCATCTTCGAGATCATGACGTTCGACGACGAGATCCGGGAGATGGTGATCGGCCAGGTCTCCACGGCCGTGCTCCGGACGGAGTGCCGGCGCCGCGGCATGCGCACCCTGCGGGAGAGCGGCCTGATGGCCATCTACGACGGACGCACGACGATCGACGAGGTGGTCCGCGAGACCATCGTTGAAGAGTGACGGACCCGCGGCCGCACCCGCGGCCGCCCAAGCGACCACGCACCAGCGCCCTCCGGGCGAGCCTTCGAGGATCCGAGCATGCCCAGTTTCGCGTACGAGGCCCTGAACTCCGCCGGCAAGAGCCAGAAGGGCACCATCGAGGCGTCCACCAGCGAGGACGCCATCAAGCAGATCAAGGCCCAGGGACTCTTCCCGACCAGCGTGCGGGAGCAGAAGATCAAGGGCGCGCCGGCGGACGACAAGGCCCCGTCCTCCGGCGGCGGCAAGAAGAAGAAGAAGAAGGGTGGCTTCAACCTCACCCTCCCGTCGATCGGACGGGTGGGTCTGAAGAAGATGACGCTCTTCACCCGGCAGCTCAGCACGCTGCAGGACGCCGGCCTGCCGCTCCTCCGGTCGCTCCAGATCCTGGAGCAGCAGCAGAAGCCCGGCAAGCTCAAGTCGATCCTGGGCGGGGTCTGCGAGGACGTGGAGGCGGGCGCCACGCTCTCCGACGCGCTCGCGAAGCACCCCAAGGCGTTCGACCGCCTGTACTGCAAGATGGTGGCCGCCGGCGAGGTCGGCGGCGTGCTGGACGTCATCCTCCAGCGCCTCGCGGACTTCATGGAGAAGGGGCAGCGGCTCCGGCGCCGCATCAAGGGCGCCATGATCTACCCCTGCGTGGTCATCACGATCGCGGTGCTGATCGTCACCGGCATCATGTACTACGTGATTCCGAAGTTCCAATCCATCTTCGAGGACTTCGGCGTGAAGCTCCCGGGCATCACGCTCTGGCTCATCTCCGCCAGCAAGTGGGTGGCCGGCACCGCCAGCCCCAACCAGGCCGTGCCCGGTGCGGTCTGGGTGGTCACCAGTCCGGTCATGCTCTTCCTGTTCTTCAAGCTGATCCGGAAGACCACCTTCGGACGGGCGGCCACGGACCTCCTGAGGACCAAGTTCCCGGTGATCGGTCCGCTGGTGAAGAAGGCATCCATCGCCCGCTTCACCAGGACCCTGGGGACGCTCGTGGCGGCCGGCGTGCCCATCCTGGAGGCGATCATGATCACCCGCGACACCAGCGGAAACTACGTCTTCGAGAAGGCGCTCACCAAGGTGCATGACTCGATCCGCGAGGGCGAGACCTTCGCGGCGCCGCTCCGCGAGAGCAAGGTGTGCGACTCCATCGTGGTGAACATGATCGACGTCGGCGAGGAGACCGGCGATCTGGACGTCATGCTGATGAAGATCGCGGACAACTACGACGAGGAAGTGGACGTCGCGGTGAGCAGCCTCCTCAGCCTGCTCGAACCCTTCATGGTGGTCATCCTGGGCGGCATCGTCGGCACCATCGTGCTGGCGCTCTTCATGCCGCTGGTGTCCATGATCGAGAGCGTCTCCGGCTCGAACAAGAAGTGAGGACCCACGTGCAGCACCTCTTCCACACCACCCGCCCCGGTTCCCCGGCGCACCCGCGCGCCGGCGGTCGGGCATCGGGTCGGCGGCCGGGCGTCGAGGGGTTCACGCTCCTGGAGCTGCTCGTCACCATCGGGATCATCATCGCGGTGCTCAGCACGGTGCTGGCGGCGCTCAGCTTCGCCAGCAGGCGGGCGCAGCGGGCCAACACGGAGTTCCTCATGAACTCCATCAAGAGCGGCTTGGCCAAGTTCAAGCAGGACCACGGGTACCACCCGCCGGTCCTGGGCGTCCCCGGCCAGCTGATCGCCGGCACGGGCGCACAGCTCGGCTGGCCCGCCACGATGCCCGCCACGGTGCCAGCGAACATCGGGTACTCGCGGGACCTGCTGATCCCGCCGTACAACCAGCCCTCGAACGGCGTGGGCACGCTCAAGACCGCGCACTGGAGCCAGCAGGAGACGGCCGCGCTCCAACGCTGGAACTCCGTGACCTCGCTGCCGGAGTACCTCGTCGGCTACGGGGACCGCTCCGCGGACGGATACGGAACGGTCAATCCGCAGTCCACGACGCAACCCGGCGCCCTGGAGCGCCCGACGCTGGGCATCCGTTCGCCCGGCCGGGATGGCGTCTGGGGGGCGGCGCTCTCTCCGCTCACCGTGCCGGAGCTGGGCAGCGCCTCACTCACCAGCTACTACGCGGCCTCCACCTTCAACAACAGCACCTCCACCCTGGCCGGTCTCTACGCCCAGCGCAACCTGGCCGTGCCGCCGCGGGTGCAGGTGGCCGCGGCGCTGGGGAACGACGTCGGCAACAACACCTCCGCGTGCCTCCAGCGTTCGCAGCCGAACCTGGCCGGCAGGTCCTTCGGCCCGTACATGGACGTGAAGGACGAGACGGTCCTGGGCGGCATCACCGGCTGGACGCAGGTGACGGACGCCGCCGGCAACGCCTGGTTCGAGCCCACCGTGGTGCGGGCGGGCGAGGTCGACAACTTCGACGCCCTCCCCAAGTGCTTCGTGGACTACTGGGGCAAGCCGATCCGCTACTTCCGCCGGGGCTACTCGCAGCTGGATCCGGCCGTGGTGGATCAGACCCGCGACGGGTCGCACTTCGACCTCGGGGACTTCATCGGGCTCCGGCCGTTCTCGCTGCCGCGCGGCTCGGACACGGACGGGGTCGCGGACGCGAACGCCGACACCACCACCTCCCGCTCGCTGCAGCTGGGGGAGTTCGCCCTCCTCAGCTACGGGCCGGACCGGCAGTGGAACCCCTTCGCCCGCATCGATCCGCAGGGCTACAACGAGGACAACATCGTGGAGACCGGACCATGAGCGCCGCGACCCTCGCTTTCCATCCACGCCGCGGCACCGCCGCCGTCCGGGGATTCACGCTCCTGGAGCTCCTGATCGTCGTGGGGATCATCGCCCTCCTCGCGGGCATCGTGCTGGCGGTGAGCGCCGCCGTGCTGCGTCGGAGCGAGGTCCGCAGCATGGAGGCCGCGATGGCCCTCCTGGACCAGGCGGTTGGCGAGTTCGAGAAGGCCCGCGACCAGAAGATCACGTTCAAGCGCACCAGCGACGCTGCGGGCACCTGGGACATCAACGAGCAGGCGATCACCGCGCCGTACCTCATCGTGCCCACGCTCTACGTGATCGGGCAGAACGAGCGTTCGCGGGGCATCCTCCAGCGCATCGATCCGGACCTGCTCCGGCAGGACCAGACCACCACCGTGCCCAGCACCGCCGTGGTGCCGCTCCCGCGCCTGGAGATGGTGGATCCGTGGGGCTTCCGCCTGGCGGTGGTCTTCCCCGGGCGCCCGTGGGTCCAGGGCGACTCGGGCGTGCGCGACGCGGACGGCACCGTCCGCACCAATGACGAGAACCTGCTCGGCGTCTGCCGGGATCGGCGCATCGCGTTCGTGAGCGGGGGGCCGGATGGGAACCTGGCCACCCGCGACGACAACGTCTACAGCTACGAGCTGCTGCCGCCCACCTGAGGTACCCGCATGTCCAGCAACCGCATCCATCGCCGTCAGCGCCGCACCGGGGCCTCCGCCCCAGGCGGCGCGGCGCGCTCGGCGGCGCACCGCCGCGGAGCCGGCTTCACCGTGGTCGAGCTGCTGGTGGTGATCGGCGTCATCCTGGTGCTGGCGGTCCTCACCGCCACCGGCGTGCAGCGCGTGACCAAGGAGAGCCGCGTGGCCACCGCCACCAACCAGGTGATGGCCTCGCTCGGGCAGGCCCGGGCTCTCGCGATCCGCGAGAACCGCCCCATGCTGGTCACCTTCCGGGCCCGCACGGACCCGCTGGTGCCGGGCAACGACCAGCGGACGGAGATCGTGATCGGCCGCTGGACCGGGCAGATCCTCAAGGTGGTGGCCTCCGCGAACGATCCCGCGAGCGAGGTCTGGAACCTCCCGTTCATCGAGCACCCCGAGGCCGGTCGCCGCGTGCTGCCCACCGGGATCAAGGTGGCGGGCCCGCGCACGGACTTCGACCAGGACGGCATCTGGGTGACGCAGCCGGAGTACCGCAACAACGAGTACGGCCGCTCCATCGGCGTGCTCTTCGCGGCGGACGGCACGGTGGCCACCCGTCTGCCCAACGGGATCGGAGTGGCCCAGTACGAGTCCGCCTATCTCGATGCGGACCAGGACGGCCAGCAGGACGTCGGCAACAGCAGCGGCGGCTCCCGCTTCTTCGAATACAACGAGGAGGTGGACGAGCCGAGCGTCCAGTACGTGAGGACGCTGGCCGTCTTCGACGACGCCGACGCCCGCGAGGTGTACGCCCCGTCCAACTGGGCCGGCAGCAACCAGGCGTCCGGCGACGCCTCCGGGTCCCCGCCGGGACCGGACTGCTCCCAGCTTCCCGCGGGGCAGTCCCGCATGCGCTGCGAGCAGTCCAGCTACATCAACCAGTTCGCTGAGCGGATCAACTTCAACCGCTTCACCGGCGTCGCGGAGGCCCAGAAGCGATGAGCACCAGCACCCACATCGTCCGCCGCCGTGCCGCCCGCGGCTTCACCCTGGTGGAGCTGATCGTGGCCATCCTCGTCCTCGGCGTGGGACTGGTGGCGCTGGCCGCCATCTTCCCCGCCGGCATCACGCAGCAGCAGTTCGCCAACGACGACACCTACGGGCGCGTGGTGGCGGAACACGCCCTCTCCGTCATCCGCAGCAAGGTGGCGCAGGAGGACTTCGGCTCCTTCGACCAGTTCTGGCAGTACGACAAGCGGGCCACCGGAAGCGGCGGCGCCGCCCAGGACGTGTACAGCGTCAGCGGTGGGGGCTCCTCCTATGGCGTCCCCGGGGATTGGAGCTGGAAGCGGCCGGGGTTCGTCTTCGACAACCCCAACACCCCTGCGGACGAGGGCAAGATCGACATCTTCAGCTGGGAGGGCACCCGCCTGCAGACCGGGGCCCAGCCGGACCTTCCGCTGGCCGCGGGTGCCGCGGTCAACGCGGTGGACTCCAGCCTGGCCCGCGCCACGGAGTTCCCCGGCGGCATCCTCCCCACGGAGATCGTGCCCACGGATCCTCCGGCATGGAGCGCCCTCTACGGCATCCCCTACAACCGGGACAAGTTCGACAGCGACCGGAACGTCAACACCATCGAGACCGAGGTCTACAGCTACGCCGCCAACGGCGCCCCGCTGCGGAAGACCCGGGAGCCCGCCTTCTTCATCAACCAGGCGGAGCGGACATGGCCGCAGGGCGCCGTGACCGGCGCGGCCCCCGCGCAGTACGTCTGGGAGTGCATGTTCCGCCGCTTCCAGGGGCGCGTCCTGGTGGCCATCTTCGTCTTCCGCGTGGTGCCGCCGGGTGGAGAGCCGCGGCCCTACTCCACCGCCCAGGCGGCGAGCAACGCCGTGGGGCAGCCGCAGGGCAACCCGGCACTCCCGCCGCTGCCGGTGACCATCAAGCCGGCCACGCCGTGGAACACCACGTTGCCCACGTCGGACGTGCCTCCCGGCACCGCCGCCAACAGCGCGTACAACCCCGGCCGCGAATCCGACGCCTGGCAGCTCCCCGGCCAGTGGATCCTCGACAAGTACAACAACGTCCATCGCGTGCTCAACGGCCGGCGCACCCAGGCCGAGGGCCCGGTGAAGCTGGCGCGTCCCGTTCCCACCGTGCCCTCGCTGCCCGCACTCGTGGGTCAGCCGTCCGGCACCTCCCAGCCGCTCAACACCATCGACCAGATCTGGTACATCCCCTCGCGCGACGCGGCGGGCAACACCCTTATCCCGGTCTTCTGCACCGTGGAGGAGCTCTGAGCCATGCGTCGTTCCGCACGCCCGGGCTTCACGATCGTTGAACTCATGGTGGCGGTGGGGGTGCTGGTGGTCATCATCCTCGCCGTGGCCCGCATCTTCGGCACCGCGAGCGTGGTGGCGGGGACCGGCGAGGCCAACGCCAACATGCAGCAGACGGCTGCGGCCATCGAGCGCATCGTCCGAGCCGACGTGGATCGGATGACTCCGCGCGGCTATCTGGCCATCCAGTGCATCGCCGTCCGCAACGACATCAACAACACGAACGTCTGGCCGGGCGCCGCCAGTTTCGGCGGCTCCGCCACCGCACCGCTCCTCGACCCTTCGCGGCCGGCCACGGACATCATCCGCTGCGACCAGCTCGTCTACTTCACGGATGGGTTCCAGCAGACCTCCCGCTTCGTGGGGAGCTTCCTGATGGGGAACGGGCAGTTCGGCGGCAACCCGGAGTCCACCGCCTCCCGCGTCTACCTCGGCCCCGCGGTGCAGTTCCCGCGGCTCCTCAACAACGCCAGCGGCCAGCGACCGGATCCGGTGGGATTCGACTTCACCAGCACCTTCCTTCCACCGGTGCCGTGGGCCAACGACGGCCCGCCGCAGCCGAACCTCGAGATCAGCTACTGGAACTCGCCGCCGCAGGGCACGCCACCGAAGTTCTTCGGCACCCAGCCGGAGGCGCGGCAGTGGATCCTGGCCCGGCAGTCCACGCTGCTCGGCGACGACGGCGGAAGCAAGTACTACTTCAACACCGACAACAGCTACGGTCCCAACAGCGCCGCGGCGCTGTGGGTGAACCCCGGCGCTCCATCCGGCTCCGCGGACGAGGGGCCCTACCAGGGGTTCGTGGCCACCGGCGGCATCGGCCCGGATCCGTGGATCCTCAACGGCCGCGTGGACATCGCGGCCAGCAACCTGGATGACGTGGATCGAACGGTGCGGGCGGGAGCGGGAGGGCGGCAGCTCGCCTGGCTTCCCAGCAGCGGCCAGCCCGACGCCCAGCGGGATCGCATCCGCTTCATGACCTTCGGCGCTCCGGTGAGCGGCAACAGCGGCGCCAGCCTGGTCGGGCTGGGCGGCTTCCCCCGCGCGGAGAAGATCGCCCCCAGCATGGGGCGCCTGGACGAGATCCTCTCCGCCACCGTCCTCACCGGGAACTGCAGTTCCTTCG
The DNA here is from genome assembly GCA_046350535.1 of Phycisphaerales bacterium. Lineage (GTDB taxonomy): Bacteria > Planctomycetota > Phycisphaerae > Phycisphaerales > SM1A02 > VGXK01. The sequence goes on along the minus strand of JAXMAG010000001.1, from coordinate 1,543,374 downwards.
AGGTCGACTGGACCTGGCGCGAGGGCACCGGCCGGCGCGAAGGGGCGGGCGGGGCCGTGGAGACCGCGGGCATCGGCCCCAACACGGCGGTGCCGCTCATGGGCGCCGCGTTCGCGCCGGGCGCGGGCACGGTGTGGTTCGGCCTGCCGGACGAGGCGCCAGGGATGTACCAGGGCCCCGCGCAGTTCCGCGGAGTGACCTCGCTCGCGGGACCGCAGGGCACGTCCCCCTCCAGCGCCAACGACAGCTCCGTGATCCTCGACACGCGCATCTACAACAAGGGCACCGGCAACTGGGACATCTTCTCCGGCGCCGCCCGCATCGGCCCGCCGCTCATCCCCGCCAACATCGAGGGGCCTGGGATCACGCGGCCGCTGGGGACGGGAATGCCGGTGTGGGTGTACACCGCGGTCTTCGGCTTCAACGGCCGCACGCCCGCCACGCCGGACGTGAACGGCCGCATGATCCTCCGGGACGACTTCACGCCCTGGCCCTCCGCGCTGCGGATCACCATGCGCCTGCATGATCCCAAGCTGAACATCGCCTCCGGACGCACCTTCCAGTTCGTGGTGGACCTGCCCCCGCAGACCCAGGAGTAAGGGACGAGCCATGCCACGCAAGACGCCAACCCTCAGAGCCCGCCGTCGCCCGCACCAGCGCCGCGGAAACGCCCTCATCCTGGTCACCGCGGTCCTGGTGCTCCTGGCCATCCTCGGCACGGCGTACATCGTGCGCACCCAGGGCAGCCGCGACATCGCCAGCGCCCAGCAGCAGCGCGGCGTGGTGGACGACCGCACCGGCGCCATCGCCGGCGCCCTCACGGACGAGGTGACGCAGTCGCTGTTCGTGAAGTGGATCTCCCAGCAGGCGCCCATCGACCCGATCTTCAACCAGGCCGCCACGCCGGGCGTGATCCCCACCGCCCGCAGCGACTGGCCCCGCTTCCGCGCCCGCAACGACAGCGCCTCGCGCTACAACGTGGACTCCATCGACACGCTCCGGAACCTGATCGACCCCGGGGACCTCGCGAACGTCTACGTCTCCGGCGCCGACGGCTATCCCGACGGCTACAACTTCGCGCCGTACTCCGTGCGGCCGTACACCAACTGGCCGGACACCTTCGGCTCCATGCCGGGGGAGAGCAACCCGCTGGGCAACCCGGGCTTCGGCGATCTCCGCTGGCTGGCCAGCTTCGAGCCCCAGCGGGCCATCAACACCGGCAGCGCCCAGTCGCCCGTGTACGTGCCGGATCCGCAGGGAACCACCTTCACGCACTGGGCCCACCTCTCGTGGATCCCCACCGCCGAGAACGGATGGCGCGTGGTGCGTGACATCTCGAACGTGGACGCCAACACCGTCACCGGACCGCAGGGAACGCCGGCCACGGTCCCGGCGGATCCCACCTCGATCGCCACCGGCACCAGCCTGGCGGCGCTGGGAGTTCCCTACGAGCAGTGGCTCCCGAACGTCCCGCCCGCGCCGCTCACCGGCTCCGGCGACTTCGTCTCCCGCCGCAACTCCTGGTTCACCCCCGGCGGCTACTACCAGGCGGTCCACGGCCCCTTCGGCTCCCCGCCGAACCCCAATCCGTCGCTCATGCTTCCCAACCTGCTGAAGCTGAACGATCTCAACGGAAACGGCACCATCCTGGAGCCGGGCGAGCGCCCGACGGACGAGGGTCCCACGCGCTTCCTGGCCAGCGGCCTGCCGGACGACAACAACAACACCATCCGCAACGTCGTCAGCCGCACGCTGGCGGACGCGGACGGGGATGGCGTGACCGACAGCTTCTGGTACCTGGTCCCGGGCTCCGTGGACCGCTCCGTGAAGTACGTGGTGGCGGCCCGCATCATCGACAACTCCGCGATGCTCAACGTGAACGTCGCGTCCCGGTTCGACCGCCAGAACACCGCCGGCCACACGCCGGCGGACCTGGGACTGGTGAGCAACCTGGACAACGCGGACACGCCGGTGGGCTTCTTCAACGACCCGGAGAACAGCCAGGCGACGGGCTTCTACGCCTCCAGCCCGCAGCTCACGGTGGCGTTCGACAACGCCAACTGGGCCGGCACGGCGGAGGACGATCCGTCCTTCCTGCGGGAGCGCGGGGTGGTGGCGAGCACGGCCAACACGCCCAACGCCGCCATCTTCTTCCCCAAGCAGCTCAAGGCCCAGACCGAGCGGGCCCGCCTCTTCAAGTCCGCCCTCAGCGGCAGCGGCGAGATGCACTTCTTCAACGCCCCGGCGGGATCCGGCCTGGCCCAGCCGAACGCCACCATCGGCTCGCTCGCGCGCCTGCAGCCCTTCAGCGGCGCGGACGAGCTCGAGCTGCGCATGAACGCCGGTCAGAACCAGCCGTTCGTGCTCTCCCGCCTGGAGCGGGCCCTCAACAGCGAGGGGAACACCTACGCCTTCCTGCGCTCCAGCCAGTCCCGGGAGGAGGCCAGCGAATGGACCGGCAAGCAGCTGACGCTCCCTGAGCAGGTGGTGGACAACCGGCGGAAGCTCACCACCGTCTCCGGCGCCCGCACGGAGATGCTGCCGCCCGCCCTGTGGACCCGCTGGTGGAGCACCCGCAACGGGCAGCTGATCCCCATCGATCCCGACAACCCCGACCCGGCCTTCCACGCGCCGCTCCTCACGGAGCTGCGCGATGCCTACCCCACGCTCCAGCGGCTCCAGGGCGATCTGGGCCTCGGCTTCCCGCCGGCCATTGCGCCGGTGGCCACCAACCAGGTGTTCAGCGTGGGCGGATACCGTCCGGAGACGATCCGCTCCGTCGCCGGCGACGCCAACGACGACGGCATCGTGGATGCCCGGGACGTGGACTATGCCCGGCGCGACTTCGAGCTGTGGAACCGCAAGCTGGATCTGCGCGCAGCCCTCGACGTGGACGACACCGGCTCTCCCAACGCGGCGCCGGTGGTGGACCCCGTCTTCGGCATCGTGGGGCGCGTGACCGGTGGCGTGTTCCAGCGCGGCGGCAACGGCGGCTGGGACGAGTTCGACGTCGCCTTCCGCCAGACGGAGTGGATCGACGGCATGCGCCGCCGCCTCCTCCGGGCCCTCAAGAGCGTCTACGAGAACGACGCGGACGGGACGCCCACCACGGCGCCGATCCGCACCGTGTCGAGCTACGCGGACCGCTTCCAGATCGGCTCCGACATGCCTGCGGGCGGCTTCCAGACCCTCACCGGCACGGTCCGCCCGCGGAGCATCGTGGCGGACAACCAGGTGGGCAAGAAGGTCGACAACGCCCTGAAGTCCGAGGCCATCACCAACGCGATGGCGGCCAGCCTGAGCGCGAACGCCGCGGCGGCCCGCGACCACGCGGAGATCGTGGGCACCCAGCAGCCGCTGGCCAACCAGTTCCTCTCGGACCAGCCGCTCCTCCCCGCGTATCCCGGCCCCGGCAGCACCGGCCTCGTCCCGGACACGCGGGCGCAGGCGGTGGATCCGGATCCCACCCTCCCCGCCAACGCCTCGCCCAGCGCCAAGGCCATCTACTTCAGCGGCGTGGAGGCCCACCCGGTGATCATGGAGGCCTTCGTGGCCGTGGTGTGGCCCAAGACGCGCCTCGGCTCAGAGTGGCAGTACAAGGTGGGGACGCTCCAGCCGAGCGCCCTGGCCCCCAAGCCGGCGGATCCCTACTCCGTTCCCACCAACTACTACCGCGGCGGCAACGAGAGCCACTTCGTGGCGATCGTGCCGAAGGGCGCGTTCGTGGACCAGCAGTCCGTGGGCATCTGGGCGGAGACCGACTGGCAGCGCCAGTCGACCGCCGTGATCGCGGTGCAGGTGGCCAACCCGTACCCGCACCCGATCCGCCTGGCGGACTACGAGCTGAACGTCTTCGGCAACATCTACCGCTTCCCGGTCTACGAGGTGGATGAGACCGGCGCCACGGTGACGGACGCGGCGGGGAACGCCATCCCGCTCACCCTCGGTCCCTGCACGGAGGTGGAACCGCGGACGGCCATCGTCTTCGCGATCAGCGACCACAACCAGATCAACTACAAGCCCGGCGACAGCCCCACCACGCCCAAGCGCTATCCCCTCACCAAGGGCGTCGAGTTCGATCCCTTCTTCCGCGCCCGCTGGCTCGACTACCTGGACATCGTCGAGGCGACGGACCTGGGCGGCTCGAACCCCAACCTCCAGACCGGCGGTCTCTCCGGCGCCGCGCCCAGCGAGTTCTGCCCCCACAACGCCGGCCTGAAGGGGACCGAGGCCTCCGACGCGGAGCTCCCCGTGCGCCGCCCGCTCCTCGGCGGCAACCGGACCGCGACCGCCCTCTACGGCGCGGGTCCCTCCTCGCAGAGCCGCATCCGCCAGACCAAGGTCTTCGACGCCACCTCCGCCATCGGCACGGACGTGGCCGCCATCCGCCCGGACCTGGGCATCTCGCTGCGGCGCAGACTCTTCGATCCCGCAAGCGGGGCCCAGATCGGCACGCAGATCGTGGATCGCTTCGATCAGGATCCCTCCGACACCGACCAGTCCTCGGCGGACCCGGTGACGGGCTGGAACATCTCCCTCGGCGCCGCCCAGATCCTGGACCAGGCCGGCCGCTTCTGGCCGCCGCGCATCGACGCGAACCTCTCCGGGGACGAGGACCAGATGCACCCGCTGCTGAACGCGCCGCCGGCGCCGCCGCCGCCGCCGCAGCCTCCGCACCCGTGGCACCTGAAGCCGCAGCAGTCCGCCGGCTTCAACGGGATCCGCCTGAACGCCAACGACTACTACGTCACCTGGACCCGCAGCTCGCGCCTGTGGGGCAAGGACTTCGCGGTGGTCTACGGCTCCAACGGCAACCCCGTGGCGTACGACCGACAGGTCTCGCTCGGTCACGGCAAGGGCGACGGCGCCATCACGCCGGACGAGCAGGCGCCGCGGTTCATGTTCGCAAGCGCCAAGCAGCGCCCGGACCTCCCGCTGGACGGCGGGATCACGAGCGGCCCGCAGTTCGCGGATGGACAGGGACCCTTCCCCGGCCGGCAGGACTCCGAGAAGTTCCGCGGCGCCGCGTTCCAGGGCATGTCCGGCCTGACGCCGTGGGTGCAGGATCTCACCCAGAACTACGGCGGCACCGCGTCGCCCTACCCACTGCCTCCGATCCTCATCAACCCCGCGCAGCAGAACGCGGCCGCGACGGGCTTCGGCGATCCGGACTACCCGGGGGCGCTGATCGGCGGCTTCCCGCTGAAGGGGAACCAGCTGCTGCCGTTCGTGCGCAACCTCACCCCCAGCCTCTCGCCGCTGCCGGGCAGCAACCCGCAGCTCCTCACCACGGACACCTTCCGGGTGGCGATGAAGCCGGTGAGCTTCCCCACGAAGACCGTGGTGGGCACGCCGTCCGGTGAATCCGATCCACGCCAGATCTTCGGCGTGCCGTTCAGCCCGAACGCGGCCCTCCCGCCCGGCATCACCTATCCGGCGAACGCGGTGACCTACCTGGCGGACAAGGGCTTCCGGCCGCCGGTCTCGGACACCTCGCTGGACGTGGAGATCACTCCGGCCACGAACGGCGGACTCGACTTTGCGCGGGCGGTGGATGCACTGCTCCCGGTGGACGGCGCCTTCACCCCCGGCACCAAGGACGCGGACTTCGACACCGTCGCGGACCTGATGAACGTCATGGTGTGGGGGCCGGTCTACGACCAGACCAACAACGTGAAGCACACGCTGGGGGAGATCCTCACGGACCGCGTCCCGGGCTACCCGGTCGGGATGGTGCATCGCTACGTGGATGACGACGGGGACCTCTTCTCCTCGGAGTTCGAGCAGAACCCGGCGGCGGCGTTCGTGAACCGCCTCCACGTGGACAACCCGGCCCTGGCGTTCAGCTGGGTGCCGATTCCGCCGGTGGCGGCGCCGACGCCGCCGTCGCAGCAGTTCCTGCGGCAGTGGGGCGGCTCCGCCGGTCTGGCCGGCGCCTACGCCTCCAGCCTGCCGCACGGCACCCGCGTGCTGGAGGCCTTCACGCTGGAGGACCGCGGCACCACCCGCGTCAACGGCGCCATGGCCAACCTGCCGGCCGCCGCGGACCTGGACGGCAGCGGCTGGCCGCCCACCGCCAACGAAGTGGCGCAGTGGGTGGAGGATCAGCGCTTCCGCCTGACCGGCACGCCCGAGTCGCCCGGCACGCCGGGCGTGGTCAACGTCAACACCGCGCCCATCGAGGTGCTCCGGGCCGCCCCGCACATGTCGCGGCTGGTGTGCAACGACGACCTCGACCTGGACGACGACACGGTGAACGACCAGCTGGTCGACAGCGACCAGAACGGGTTCGTGGACCAGGTGTGGCAGGGGGTCCAGGCGGCGGGCAACCCGTACGTGCGGGTGCCGGAGTCGATCGACCTCTACCGGAGCCAGACGACCAGCACATGGGTGCCGGACCTGGTGCATCCCTCGAAGCCGAACCGGAGCCTGGCGGGCAACCAGCAGTCGCTGCTGCCCAACTACGTGGACCGCGGGACCATCCCCGGCGACGCGAACGGCGACAACTACCAGGACACCGGCTACTTCCCCGGCATGCGGGCGGAGCGCGGCCTGGACAGCCTGGGTGAGCTGCTGCTGCTGCAGCGGACCACCGCGGCCCCGGACGGCGCGGGCGGCAACGGCGCCTTCGGGTGGGACGACAACCACAGCTGGTCGGTGCGCTTCGCAGGCCTGGATCCCTTCCGGACCGCGCAGGCCGATGCGTCCAACGGCGCCAACGTCGGTGGCGGCTACCGGCAGAGCGTCGCGAACGGTCCCTTCCTCCAGCCGCCGTACAACGCCCGGATCAGCACGGACCAGCTGCGGCTGCGGCACGACGAGTACACCCCCGCCGGCAGCAACGTGGCGGTGCGGGAGGTGCCCCGCACGCTCCGCGTGGCCGGGGACGCCCGCGAGCAGAACGAGCTGGTCCAGGGCGTGGCCAACCTCTTCACCACCCGCAGCGACGTCTTCACCGTCTACTTCCGCGTGAAGGCGGTGCGGCAGGATCCGGTGAGCGGCCGCTGGGACGCCACCAACCCCGAGACGCTGGTGGATGACAGCCGCTACGTGATGTGCATCGATCGGACCCAGGTGGAGAAGCCCACGGACGCTCCCAGGATCGTCTACATGCAGAAGCTCCCGCATTGACCGGGGCCGGGAATCCCGGCCCTCCAGACGCCAATTCCGCCCCACGCCTCGTCACGCTCATCCGCTGGCAGGCGTGGGGTTTTTTCCACCCCGCGCGGAAGCGATCCCGGGGGTACGCTCCGGGGATGAAGTCGGCCTCCGCTGTGCCTTCGTGCGTCGCCGGGCTGCTCCTGGCCATGGGTGGTTCGCTGCTGCTGGCGGCCGGGCCGCAGGGGACCTCCGCCCCGCCACCCGCCGGCGGCGCCACGCCGCCGCCCACGGCACCGGCGGCTCCGCCCGCCGCGCCGCCGCCCTCCGCCCCGGCGCAGCCCGCGGCACCCGCCGCTCCGACGGCCCCCGCGCCGGGAGGCCGCGCCGCCGCCCCGGGCCCGCAGAACGTCCACCCGATCGCCCTGAAGGACCTGACGGGGAAGGACGTTCCGCTGTCCACCTACGCCGGGAAGCCGATGGTGCTGGAGGTGTGGGCCACCTGGTGCGGCCCGTGCCGCAAGCAGCGGGAGCTGATGCTCAAGCTGGCCCCCGAGTTCAAGGACAAGGTGATCTTCGCGGCCGCCAGCACGGATGACGACGTGGCCAAGGTGACGCAGTTCCTGAAGGGGAAGCCCGGCAATCCGGCCCTCCTGGAGTTCATGGCCACCCCCGCCTTCATGGCCGCGCTGCGCACCCGCGACCCCAGCAACAACACCATCCCCAAGGTGGTGTACATCAACTCCCGCGGCGCCATCACGGACGTGGGGACCGGCACGCAGAGCGAGACGTGGATGCGTGCCATGCTCAAGACCTTGCGGTGATCCGCCCCCGGAATCCCGCGGCCACCTTCGCCACGGACGCGGCCTACCTGGCTGCGGCGGTGGCATCGTCGCCGGTGTGGCTGGTGCGGATGGGTCGCACGGGCAAGCTGCGCACGGACTGGCCGGGCCGCATGGGGGCGGCGGCGCCGTGGCCGCGTCCGGAGCAGGGGGGAGCCGGCCGGATCCTCATCCACGCGGTGAGCGTGGGGGAGGTGAACGCGGTGCGGCCCCTCGTCGAGGCCCTGCAGGCGGGCGGCGCGGAGGTGGCGGTGAGCGCCACCACGGACACCGGCTTCGCGCGGGCCCGCGAGGCGTTCGAAGGCCGGGCGCGGGTGGTGCGGTGGCCGTTCGACTTCTCCTGGGGGGTGCGGCGCTTCCTGGACGCGGTGCGGCCGGACGTGCTGGTGACGGCGGAGCTGGAGGTGTGGCCGTCGATGGTGGCGGCCTGCGCCGCCCGCGGCATCCCCGTGGCGGTGGTGAACGGCCGCCTGAGCGACCGGAGCATCTCGCGCTATCGATGGGCCAAGCCGGTGCTGCGGGGGACCTTCCGGCGGCTCTCCCTGGTGCTGGCCCAGACCGACACCTACGCCGCCAGGTTCCGGGAGCTGGGCGTGCCGCCGGAGCGCGTGGAGCGGAGCGGCACCATGAAGTGGGACACCGCCGTGATCGCCGATGCGGTGCCCGGCGCGGACCGGCTCGCCGGAGACCTGGGCATCGACCGGCGCAAGCCCCTGGTGGTGGCGGGCTCCACGGCGCCGGGCGAGGAGGCGCTCCTGCGCGACTCGCTTCCGCCGGAGGTGCAGCTTCTCTGCGCCCCCCGGAAGCCGGAGTGGTTCGACGCGGCGGCCGCGGACCTTCCGGGGTGCGTCCGGCGGAGCCGCGGCGGGCGGGGGAGCGCCACGGGGCGCTTCCTCCTGGACACCATCGGCGAGTTGAGGGCGGCCTATTCGCTCGCGGACGTGGTGGTGGTCGGGCGCACGTTCGAGCTGCCGCGGCCATTGCACGGCTCGGACATGATGGAACCGGTGGGGCTCGGGAAGGCCGTGATCGTGGGACCGGACGTGGCCAACTTCCGTGAGACGGCAGAGTGCCTTCTCACGGGCGGCGGCCTGGTGCAGTGCGCCGCGGCGGACCTCCCGTCCGTCCTGCGGCGCCTCCTCGCGGATCCGCAGGAGCGGCGACGGCTGGCGGAAGAGGGGCGGGCGGTGATCCGGCGGGAGCAGGGGGCCACCGCCCGGACCGCGTCGCGGCTGCTGGGGCTTCTGGCCGCGGCCCGCGGTGGAGCCGGGAGCCGATGAGCCCCGCCCACGCCGCGGACGGCGGGGGGCGGCCTCCGGGACCGCCGCTGCGCGAAGGTCGCCTCCTCGCCGCGATCGAGGCCTCGAGCCGCGGCCTGCCCGCGCACGTGGCCATCGGTCCCGGCGACGACATGGCGCTCCTCCAGGTGGCCGGCGGACGCCTGCTGGTGGCGGTGGACCAGGTGGTGGAGGGCCGCCACTTCCTGCCGGGCACTCCGCCCGCGCTCGTCGGCGCCAAGGCGGTCCTGCGGAACCTGAGCGACGTGGCCGCGATGGCCGGACGCCCGCTTGCATGCCTGGCGGCCTGCGTGCTGCCCGCGGGATTCAGCGAAGCGGACGCGGCGCTCCTCTTCGAAGGCGTCCGCGCCACGGCGGCCGGCGCCGGATGCCCCCTCATCGGCGGAGACATCGCCGTGCACGCCGCCGCGACGCCCTCCGCGCCCCTCGTGGTCTCGGTGACCATCCTGGCGCTGCCGCGGGATGCGGGCGACGCCGCAGCGGAAGCCGCGGGCCCTGGCGGGGGGGTCGTGCGGCGCCGGGCGGCGCAGGCTGGAGACGTCGTGTTCGTCACCGGCGTCCTCGGCGGCTCCTTCGGCCCGGACGGCATGGGGCGCCACCTCCGTCCGCAGCCGCGGGTCCAGGAGGCGCTCGTGCTCGCCGCCGCCCTGGGGCCCGCGCTCCATTCGATGCTGGACCTGAGCGACGGCCTGGGACGGGACGGCGCCCACCTGGTGGACGAACGCCACCAGGTGGTGCTGGACGCGAGCCGCCTTCCGTGCGCGTCCGGCTGCGATTGGCGCGCCGCCCTCGGTGACGGCGAGGACTACGAGCTCTGCCTGGCCGTGGATCCGCGGGTGCGGCCGCCGGAGCGGCCGGCCGGGACCACGCTCACCGCCGTGGGCCGGGTGCAGCTGCGCTCCGCGGGCGAACCCGCCTGCGTGGTCATCGTGGACGGACGCACGCTCGACGCGACGGCGCTGGGATGGGAGCATCGCGGACATGCCGCCACCTGAGTTCGAGTGCATCACGGTGGATGAATCCGGCACCGAGGCCGTCGCCGCCGCCGTCGCCTCGTGCCTGCACGGGGGCGACGTGGTGGCGCTCCACGGAGATCTCGGCGCCGGCAAGACCTGCTTCGTGCGCGGCATGGCCGCGGGCCTCGGGTTGGATCCGGCCCAGGTGAGCAGTCCCACGTTCGTCATCCTTCAGCGGTATGGCCCGGGTGAAGGCGGCCGCGCGCTGCTCCATGTGGACGCGTGGCGCCTCCAGGGTCCGGCGGACCTGATCGGCACGGGCTGGGAGGAATGGGCCCTGGCGCCGGAGTGCGTCACCGCGGTGGAGTGGCCGGAACGGATCGCGGAGGCCCTGCCGGCGAGCCATCTCCGCGTGCAGCTGGAGCCGACCGGGAGCCACGGCCGGCGCATCCTCCTGTCCCACCCCGACGCATCGCTCCTGGCCGTCATCCGGGGCGCCGCCGCGCCGCCATGTCCGGTGTGCGGCCGCCCTGCCGTGGTCTCCGCGCCCACGGCGCCGTTCTGCTCCGCGCGCTGCCGCCAGGCGGACCTGGGACGCTGGTTCTCCGGCCGCTACCGCATCCCGGGCGGCCCGCCCGCGGACGCGGACGCGGATGAGGAGCGCGGCACCGCGTAGACCATGAACCGGTGGCCCACGGCGCTCATGCCATGCCGGCGGCACATCTCGTCGCGCAGGGCGATGAGAGCGGGGCTGTCGAAGTCGATCGTCTCCCCGGTGCGGGCGCAGACGATGGTGTTCCTGGGCGTCCGGCCCCACGCCACCTCGTAGCGGGTCTGGGCGGAATCCGACGCCGGCACCGGCACGATGATCCCGGCATCCTGGAGGAGCCGCAGCGTTCTGTAGATCGTGGCCCGGGAGGCGTCGTGCCCGCCCCGGCGCATCTCCGCGCCCAGTTCATCGGGGTCGAACGATCCCTCGCGGCTCATGACCGCCGCCAGGATGTCCGCGCGCTCCTGCGTGTACTTGAGATCGAGCGACCGGAGGTGCCGCCGGAAGACCGAGCAGAGCGGCACCTCCAGCGTGCCGTCCGACCCAGCGTGGACGTCGTCAGCCATCATGTCCGGTCGATGGTACGCGGAGCGGTCGGCCGGGCCGGCGTCTCCGGAGCGGCGTTCCGGCCTCAGCCCCCTTCCCACCCGTAGAGTCCTAGAATGTGTGTTATGTAAAATCGAATCCGGGGCCGGGCGTCCATCGCGGGCTGGCGCTCCCACGCCCCACGCCTCGCCCTCACGCCTCAGGCCCGGTCCGTCTGCATCGCCGCCTTCACCCGCTCACCCATCCCCAGGTTGAACGCCTCGTGGATGACCTGCAGGCCCTTCTGGCCGTGCTCCCGCGGCACGATGCAGCTGATCTTGATCTCGCTGGTGGTGATGTTGTGGATGGGGATGCCGGCATCCCCCAGGGCCCGGAACATGCGGCTCGCGACGCCCGAGTGGCTCTTCATGCCGGTGCCCACGGCGGACACCTTGGCCAGGCCGACCTCCACGTCCATGGTGCCGCGACCGAGGGTCTCCAGGAACTGGCCGGAGACGGTCTTGGTGTCCGCCAGGTCCGCGTGCTCCACGGTGAAGGCGATCGTCGTGCCGTCCACGCCCTCGGTCTGGACGATGTCGTCCACCAGGACGCTCCGCCGGGCGATCGTCTCGAAGAGCCGTCCCTGCAGCCCCACGTCCGCGGGCAGCCCGCGCAGCGTGATGCGACCCAGGTCCGGCTTCAGGGCACAGCCGATGACGGCGATCTCTTCCATCTCCGGAGACTCCTTGATGATCATGGTGCCCGTGTCCGGGCGCTGGCTGTGTCGAACGTGGATCGGGACGTCGAACTTCTCGCCGAAGACCACGGCCCGGGCATGCATGACGCCGGCGCCCAGGGCGGCCAGCTCCAGCATCTCCTCGTAGCTGATGCGGGCCAGCTTCGCGGCGTCCGGCACCAGGCGCGGATCCGCGGTGTAGACGCCGTCCACGTCCGTGTAGATCTCGCAGCAGCCGCCATCGCGTCCCACGTCCAGGGCCGCGCCGAGGGCCACGGCCGTGGTGTCGGATCCGCCGCGGCCGAGCGTGGTGACGTCCGCGTTCGGAAGGACGCCCTGGAAGCCGGTCACCACGGGCAGGCGCCCGGCGGCCAGTTCCTCCTCCAGGCGCCGCCGCTCGATGCGCACGATGCGGGCCCTGCCGTGCACCGGATCCGTGTGCATCCCGACCTGGCCTGCGGTGAGGCTCACGCCCTCCACGCCCAGATCCGTCACGGCCATCGCGACCAGGGCCGCGGAGACCTGCTCGCCGGTCGCCATGAGGGCGTCCATCTCGCGCCGCCGCACGTTGGGAGAGATTCGCCCGGCCAGCTCGATCAGCTCGTCCGTGGTGTGCCCCATGGCGCTCACCACCGCCACCACGCGGTGGCCGGCGCGCACGGCCTCCACCAGCCTGGTGGCGCAGCGGCGGATCCGTTCCGGATCCCCCACGGAGGTGCCTCCGAACTTCATCACCAGCGTCGCCATCGCGCTCTCATCCCTTCGCCTGCGCGGCCTCGCGATCGCGGGCCGCCCGCTCCACGCGCCGGCGATCCGTCTCCTTCAGGAGACGCTTGCGGATCCGCACGGCGGTGGGCGTGATCTCGACCAGCTCGTCGTCCTCGATGTACTCGAGAGCCATCTCCAGGGACATGAGCCGCGGCGCCTTCAGCACCACCGTGGCCTCCTTGCTGCTCTCGCGCACGTTGGAGAAGGGCTTGGCCTTCACCGCGTTCACGACCAGGTCGTTGTCGCGGCTGTTCTCTCCCACCACCATGCCTTCATAGACCGGATCCCCGGGCTGGACGAACATCACCGCCCGCTCCGAGAGCTGCAGGAGCGCGAACGTCGTGGCCGTCCCGCCTTCGTTGGCCACCATCACGCCGTTCTGCCGCTTGCGGAGGGCGCCGCCGAGGGCCCGGTACCCGATGAAGCTGTGGTGCATCACGGCCTCTCCGCCGGTGGCGTTCAGAAGCCGCGTGCGGAAGCCGATGAGCCCGCGGGCCGGGATGTCCGCCTCGATGTGGAAGCGGCTCCCCCGCTGATCCACCTTGGCGATCTCCGCGCCCCGGCTCCCCAGGAGTTCCAGCGCTGAACCCATGGAGGACTGGTCCGTGTCGAGCGCCAGCCGCTCCCAGGGCTCGCAGCGCACGCCGTCGATCTCCTTCTCGATGACCTCGGGCTTGCCGACGGTGAGCTCGTAGCCCTCGCGGCGCATGTTCTCCAGGAGGACGCCCAGGTGGAGCAGGCCGCGGCCGCTCACCTTGAACTCGTCGGCGGTGTCGCCGGGGGCGACGCGCAGGGCCACGTTCAGGCGCAGTTCGCGCTCCAGGCGCTCGCCGATCTGACGGCTGGTGACGTATCGGCCTTCGCGCCCGCCGAACGGACCGTCGTTGATGCGGAACACCATGTGGAGCGTGGGTTCGTCCACCTGCACGCGGGGCATGGGCACGGGCCGATCCGGGGCGCCGATCGTGTCCCCGATCTCGATGTCCGGGAGGCCCTCGACCGCAGCCAGGTCCCCCGCCTCCACGGCCGGAACCTCGCCGCGCCCCAGGCCTTCGAAGCGGTTGACCTTCAGCACGCGTCCCCGCTGCACGCTTCCGTCCGCGCGGCAGATGCCCACCGGCTGTCCGGAACGGAGGATCCCGGAGTAGACGCGCCCGACCGCGATGCGGCCCACGTAGTCGTTGTAGTCCAGGTTCGTGACCAGCATCTGCAGCGGTCCATCCACGGGACGCGGGGGCGGCGGGACCCGCTCCGCGATCACCTGGAAGAGCTCGTCCACCCCCACCGGCGTGGGATCCAGGGCCCGTCCCGCCCAGCCGCCGCGCCCGGAGGCGTACAGCACCGGGAAGTCCAGGGCCACGTCGTCCGCGCCCAGGTCCACCAGGAGGTCGAACACCTCGTTCACCACCTCCTGGGCCCGCGCATCCGGGCGATCGCACTTGTTGACCACCACGATCGGCTTGAGTCCCAGCTCAAGCGCCTTCCCCAGCACGAACCGCGTCTGGGGCATCGGGCCCTCCAGGGCGCAGACGAGAAGCAGGCAGCCGTCCGCCATGCGGAGCACCCGCTCCACCTCGCCGCCGAAATCGGCGTGGCCGGGAGTGTCGATGATGTTCACGCGCATCGTCTCGCCGCGGCGCGCTCCGCCCGCCAGCGTGTAGGTGACGGCGCAGTTCTTGGCGAGGATGGTGATGCCCCGCTCCCGCTCCAGCGGGTTGGAGTCAAGGACGCACTCCGCGCCTTCCTGGGAGGCCTTGAAGGCCCCTGCTTCCTTCAGCATCGCGTCCACGAGCGTTGTCTTGCCGTGGTCCACGTGCGCAATGATGGCGACGTTCCGGAGTTCCATGCGTCTCCTGCGGGGAATCCCGCAGTGTAGCAGCAGCCGCGGTGGACCGCGGCGACTCCTTTCCCCGGTTCAGCCCCCCGGAGTCCGGGAGCCCTCTGCCGCTGTGGCGGCTCAGAGTCCGTAGAGCGGCACCAGCTTGGCTTCCAGGTGGCGCATGAGCGGGTCCGCGGAGAGTTCCGAACCCGTCACGTGACGGCAGAGCTCCCCGGAGAGCCACCGGCGTCCCTCCGCGTGGATGCGGCGGTTGAGCCAGCCCAGGAGGCGGGAGAAGTCCCCGCGGGAGAAGTCCTCGGGAAGGCCCGGGAGTTCGCGGCACGCCGCCTCATGGAACTGGGCCGCGTGGAGCGTGCCCAGGGTGTAGGTGGGGAAGTAGCCGAACGCGCCCATGCTCCAGTGGACGTCCTGGAGACAGCCGCGCCGGTCGTCCGGCACCACCACCCCCAGATAGTCGCGGTAGAGCTCGTTCCAGGCGCCGGGCAGATCCCCGATGGAGAGTTGTCCGCCGATCAGCACCCGCTCCAGGCTGAAGCGGATCATGACGTGCATGTTGTAGGTGGCCTCGTCCGCCTCCACGCGGATGAAGCCGGCCTCCACCACGTTGGCGGCGGCCACCAGCTGCTCCAGGGAGAAGCGGCCGCAGGCGGCGCCGAAGTGCTCCGGGAGCTGCGTCCGGGCCCAGCGCCAGAAGTGCTCCGAGCGGCCCACCTGATTCTCCCAGAGCCGGCTCTGGCTCTCGTGGATGGAGAGGGACACCGCCTCCCCCATCGGGAGCCCGATCCACTCCGCGGGAAGCCCCTGCTCGTACATGCCGTGGCCCGCCTCGTGCATGGTGGAGCCGAGGGCGTCATTGAGGCACGTGGGGTTGTAGCGGGTGGTCAGGCGAACGTCGTTGCGATGGCTGCCGCCGCAGAACGGGTGGGTGCTGCGATCCAGCCGGCCGCGTTCGAAGTCGAATCCCAGCTTCTGCGCCACCGCCCGCACGAACCGCTCCTGCGCATCCACCGGGAGCGCGAAGTCGTTGAAGGAGCCATCCGGCCGGCGGCTGGCGCCGCGGATGCGGTCGAGGAGCGCCTGCAGGCGCGTGCGCAGCGGCGTGAAGACGCGCTCCACCGCGGCGGCGGTGCAGCCCGCCTCGTAGCCGTCCGCGAGCGCGTCCCACGCTTCGCCCCCCTGCCGGTTCCAGCCGAAGCACTCCGCCTTGCGGCGGTTCAGCTCCACCAGCCTCTCGAGCCACGGGCGGAAGCGCTTGAAGTCCGAGTCCCGGCGGGCCTCCGCCCACTCGTGCTGGGCGGTGCTGCTCACCTGGGCCAGTTCCTCCACGAGGGCCGCGGGGAGCTTGGTGGCGCGGGTCCAGTCGCGGCGGATCTCCCGCACGTTGACGCGTTCCGGCGCGGTGGCCGGGAGCGATCCCGTCTCCGCCTCCGCAGCCGCCAGCAGGTCCCCGATCGCGGGATCCGTGAACATCTGGTGCGACAGGCCCGCGAGCTGCGCCATCTGCCGCGAACGGTGCTCCACCCCCCGTGGCGGCATCATCGTCTCCTGGTCCCAGGAGAGGATGGCGGCGGTGGAGTCCAGGAGGCGCGCCTGGCGGACTCGATCGAAGAGCCGGGCGGCGGCGCTCGTCGAAGCGGCCTTGGAGGTCGGGGACGCGGCGGTGGTCGAGGATGTCGAGGATGCCATGGTCCCGATGATACGGACCGCGCCGCGGATCGCTGCGTGCGATCCGGACGGCGCGGTCCGTCAACTCACCAGGTTGGCTGGCCGGGGCTCAGCGGGCCGCGGCTGCGCCGTTGCCCGCGGGGGCGGCGGACGCGGCCGGGGTGCCGGGCTTGGCCGGAGTGGAGGGGCCCTGCGGCGGGACCGAGGTTCCGCTCGCGGGGATCTTCAGCTCCTCCTCCAGATACTTGATGACCTCGGTGCGGTCGTCGTCCGTGCGGTTGCGGGCGTGGTCCAGGGCGTTCCAGCCGCGGTTGTCCTTCACGGTGACGTCGCTCTTGGCGGCAAGAGCCTTCACCTTGCCCAGCTTGCCGGATCCGCAGGCGATCAGGAAGGGCGTGAGGCCGGTGCGGTTCTTGGCGCTCGTGGAGGCGTTGGCGGCCAGGAGCAGCATCACGCTCTCCGGCTTCCCGCTCCTCGCGGCACGCATGAGGGCGGTGTCCTCGGAGATGTTGTCCTTGGCGTCGACGTTGGCCTTGCCGGTCTTGAGGAGCAGTTCGACCGTGCGGGGGTCCCCGATGCCGGCGGCCCAGAGGAGCGGGGTGAGGCCGTTCACGTCCACCACGGAGGGATCCGCGCCGGCCTCGAGGAGCACCTGCACCGTCTCGGGGTTGCCGAGGCCGGCGGCCCACAGGAGCGGGCTGCCCTGGATCTGGTCGCGGGTGTTCACGTCGGCCTTGGCCGCGAGCAGCTTCTTCACCACATCGGTGCGACCGCTCTCGGCCGCCACGGTGAGCGGCGTCTTGCCGGCGCCGTCGCGGACTTCGAGGTTTGCCTTCGCGGCGAGGAGCGCCTCCACCACCTCGAGTCGGTTCTCGCGGGCCGCCCAGTGCAGGGCAGCGCGGCGGCTGGCGCGATCCACCAGGTTCACGTCCGTGCCGTTCGCGAGCTCCAGCTTCACGCGCTCCAGGTCACCCTGGCGGGCGGCGAGGACCAGGTTGTTGGCGCCGGGCTTGTCCGCCGCCACCGGGGGTGCGTTGGGCGGACGCTGCGAGGGCGTATCGCTGATGGGCCGCTTGATGAGCACGCCCATGGTGGGCGCCTTGGGGTGATCCAGGGCAAAGACGAGCTTGATGCCCTTGCCGGTCTCCTCCCACTTCTTCCAGTCGATGCGGATCTGGTGCTCGGTCTTGGCGTTGTCGGCCGCGGCCTTGGCATCCTCCTCCATCGCGATGGGCGGAGTGATGCTCACCACCTTGAACGCCGTGTTGTCCACGGAGCTGATCTTGACGCCGTCGTTCCCGGGCTTGTTGGTGGACGGTGCGTCCAGGAGCTCCGGGGTCACGGTGACGTAGGCCGGAATGTTGCCGGTCACGGAGAGGACGACCGGGGCGTGGTCCTGAAGCTGGAAGGTCACCTTCTTGTGGAGCGGGATGCCGGCCTTGGAGCCGGGCTTCAGCGTGATCTCCACTTCCGCGGCCTCGCCGGCGGGGATCGGCTCCTTGGGCCAGCCGGCCGTCGTGCAGCCGCAGCCCGGGATGGCCTTGATGACCGTGATGGGCTTGTCCGTGACGTTGCGGAGCTTGATCTTCCCCGTCTTGGCCGTGTCCACGATCATCTCGCCCAGATCGAGGACCTCCGGCTCGAACTTGATCGCCGGCGGCTCGGCGGGCGCCATCTCTCCACCGGCCTGCTGGCCCTGGAGATTGACGGGCGTGCCGAGTTCGCCTTGGGTCGCGTTGGGCTTGCCGGCCGGACTGGTGGTGCCCGTGGGTCCGGCCGGAGCCTTGCGCCCCGGCACGTTCTGCTGGGAGACGACGCCATCGGAGGTGCCCGCGGGCTTGCCGCGCGGTGCCGCGCCTCCGGTGGTGCCTGACGGAGCGCCAGCGCCCGTGCCCTGAACGGCCAATGCCACGGTGGTCAGGGCGAGTGACGCGGCGGCAGCGAGTCGGACGAGACGGGTACGCTTCATGATCAGATCTCCTGGCGGGGCCCAAGGCCCGCACGTCGAATCGGTGAGTCTACCAACGCCACCCTGGGGAACAGCACTCCCCCTGCGGGATTTGGTGCCCCGGCACTATCGGCACTTTCCGGGGGGGGTTCGACCGCAGCGGGGAAATTCGATCTCCTGCCTGGAGTGCCCCGAGGTGCCGGCTGGTGGCTGCGGGGCCGGTCCAAGGTCCGGCCATGGACGGACTTGAGGCCGGCGGCCCGGGTGGACTCGGCCGGATTCGGCCGGACCTGGTCGGACTTGGCGGGACTTGGGGGGCCGCAGGTGGACCCGGACGGCGGCGCAGGGTCGGGCGTGCCCGAGCGCTCCGGCGCGGGAAGCGGCCCGGTGACTCGGGCGAGCTCCGGGGAGGCGGGGCGCGTTCGCACCCTGGAACCGGCGCCGCGGAGCGAGCGCCGGAGGCTGCGCCGCACGCAGATCCGCGCGGCCGCGTCCGCGGTGCGCCGGACCGCAGCGCGGCCTCTGCCGCGGCTGGTGCGCGGCGCGTCGCGCAGGCGGTGCGAGCGGCGGTCGGCGCAGCCTCCGCGGCTACACTCGCAGCCCATGGCCGCCGAACCCAACCTTCCCCCGCACCTCGAGCGGCCGCACGTCCGCCAGTTCCAGCCGCTTCCCCTCCAGAAGGACGGGCAGACCTTCGCGGGCCTGAGGGATCCCAGCCTCATCGGGCCGCAGATGCTGATCGTCCACCCCACGCTCCTGCAGGTGGTGGCCCGCTTCCGCGGGCAGGAGACGCTCGCGGACATCGGGAAGGGGCTTGGCATCGAGCAGGAGAACCTCCTGGAGCTGGTGCGCCGGATGGACGAGGTGGGCCTGCTGTGGGGACCGACGTTCGAGCGCCTGGAGGCCCAGGCCATGCAGCGGATCCGCGATGCGGGCGCCTTCCCCCCCACAGTGAGCGTCTCCGTGGGGAACGACAGGACCTCCTGCGAGACGCGCCTGGAGGGGCTCCTCTCGGAGGCGGAGGATCCGGAGCTGGGGGCGCCGCTCCTGGGGATCGTGGCGCCGCACCTGGATCTGGATCGCGGCGGCCCCGTGTACGCCGCCGCCTACGTCGCCGCTCGCGGCCTGAAGCCGGACCGCGTGGTCATCCTGGGCACGAACCATTTCGGCACGGGCGACGGCGTGGTGATGAGCCAGCTGGGCTTCGACACGCCGATGGGGCGGGTGCGGCCGGACTCGCCGGTGATCGCCGATCTGGAGCGGCGGCTGGGCGACCGGCTCTTCAAGGATGAGCTCGACCACCTGGGAGAGCATTCGCTGCAGCTCCACCTGCCGTGGGTGCAGCACCTCTTCGGCGACGTGCCGGTGGTGGCGGCGCTCGTGCCGGATCCGAACATCCCGATGATCGCGGAGGACGGAGCCCGGGTGGCGCCGCGGGAGTTCGCGGCGGCCCTCGGCGAGAGCCTGGGCGCCGCGGGCGGGAGCACCTTCTTCGTGGGCTCCAGCGATCTGAGCCACGTGGGCCCTCAGTTCGGCGACGCCAAGCCCGTGGACGAGGCGCGGCAGGACGACGTGGAGCGGCACGACCGCGAGTACCTGAGCGTCTTCTGCCAGGGAAGCGGCGCCGCGTTCGCGGCGCACCTGCGTTCGCATGGGAACCCCACCCGCTGGTGCAGCGTGGGGAACATGTTTGCGCTCCTGGAGGCCGCACGGCCCGCCGGCGTGGAGCTCATCGAGTATCGCCAGCAGATCGATCCCAAGCGTCTCGGCCTGGTCTCCTGCGCCGCGATCGCCCTCACCGGTCGCGACGGATGATCGCCGTGGTGCAGCGGGCCCGCCGCGCCGTGGTGCGCGCGGGCGCTCCGCTTGAGGAAGTGGGGCGGATCGAACGCGGGGTGGTGGTGCTCCTGGCCGTGGAGCGGAGCGACGGACCGGCCCAGGCGGCGTGGATGGCCCGGAAGCTCGCGGCCCTCCGGATCTTCGAGGACGATCAGGGCCGGATGAACCTGCCGCTGGCGGCGGTGGGCGGCGGCGTGCTGCTGGTGAGCCAGTTCACCCTGGCCGGGGACGTGCGCGAGGGGAACCGCCCCAGCTTCGTCCGGGCCGCGCCGCCGGAGGAGGCGGAGCCGCTCTTCCGCCAGGTGGGGGCCCTCCTTGCCGAAGCCGGTCTTCCCGTCGCGTGGGGCCGCTTCCGAACCGCGATGGAGGTGGAGCTCGTGAACGACGGGCCGGTGACGCTGGTGGTGCAGACCCCCGGCCCCACCGGGGAGGCCCCGGGAAAAGAAAAAGAGCCCGTCGCAGGTCAGTGACCGCGACAGGCTCCTCGTGGGGGGCAGAGTTGGTTTCAGGAGTCTGGGGGTTGGCTGGCGTCCGCCGCCTGCCTCGCCCGCTCGAACACTCCTGACTACGCGGTCATTCTTCGCATGTGAGCCGGGACGGTTCCAGCGGGCATGAACTTTGAGCCGGATTTTTTCGTCCCCGGCGCAAACTGGTCCGAGAAGAGGCGTGGCCGGACCGGGCGGCCTTGGAAGTCTGCGCCTCCGGCTGTCGTGGCCGGGAGAGCCGCCAGGCGCAAACGGTTGTAGGGTCGATCCTTGCGTGGCAGGCGGGTGGGCCCGCCAACCCCCCGCCTCTGCCAGCTGCGGCCGTCAGCCGCCGGAGGCCGCGGCGGCGAGGCGCTCCTTCACCTGCAGCAGATCGCTCCAGACTTCCTGGCGCGTCTTCAGCGTGTAGTTCCGCAGGAGGTACGCCGGGTGGTAGGTGGGCATGACGGGAATCGTCAGGCCGGGCTCCGCCGCGGGCCGCCACTCCGCCCAGATTCCGCGCAGCCGCGTGATGCCCGTCTCCGTCCCCAGCAGGAGCTTGGTGGCCGGGCCGCCCAGCGTCACCAGCACCTGCGGCCGGATGATCCGGATCTGGGCCTCCAGCCAGGGCCCGCATCCCGCCACCTCATCCGGGAGCGGCGTGCGGTTGTCCGGGGGGCGGCTCTTCAACACGTTGGCGATGTAGACGGACTCCCGCGAGAGTCCCATCGCCTGGATCATCTCGTCCAGCTTCTGCCCGGCGCGGCCCACGAACGGCCGTCCCAGCCGGTCCTCCGTCTCACCGGGCGCCTCCCCCACGAACATCAGCCTGGCCTCCGGGTTCCCCTCCCCGAAGACGGTGTTGGTGTGGGCCGTGGCGGTGGTGCAGTGGACGCATTCCGCGTCGTGCCGGCGCCGGAGCGCTTCGAGTGCCGCCGCCTTCCCGGCGGAGGCGTCCACGGCGACGGCCGCGGGCGCGGTCGGCGGCGGCGCCGCCTTCCCCCGGGGCGCGGGTTCGAACGCCTCCGGCGTGGCCCGCGCGGGCGCCGCCCTGGCGCCGGGCGCCTCCGCCACGGCGACGAGCCCGCCAGTCCAGGGGATGAAGTCCACGCCGAACGCGAGATCGCCGCGAAGGAGCGTTCGCGCTGCTGCGTCCGGGGCGGGTGCAGGTGCGCTCATGAGCGGATCAGAGCATCCCTTCCGGCGGACGAGTCCGCAAGGCGAGGAGGGCCACGCCCGCCACCGCGAGGAGGGCCCCGAGGATGGCGCGAGCGTCGATGCGCTCCCGGTCGACGACCCGGGCGACGGGGAGAAGGAAGATGGGCGTGAGGGACATGAGCGTGGTGGCCACGGCCACCTCGCAGCGGGAGATGGCCACCAGCGAGCCGAAGACGCCGGTGACGGGCCCGGCCAGTGTGCCGCAGAGAAGGGCCGCGAGGGCCACGCGCCGCTCCCGGCCCGCGGCGGGCCACGGGTGCGACGCCGCGCCCTCCCCGCGGGAGCCGATGGAGACCCGGATGGCCGCCAGCAGGAGGAGCGCCCCCGCACCCGCCGACATGCGCACCGTCTGGAAGCCGAGCCAGTCCACGGGGGTGGCGTCCGCGCCCATCGCGTGCTTGGCGAGCACCATGCCGCCGGCCTGGCAGAGGGCGCCCATCACCGCGCAGAGGACCGGACCGGCGCGGGCCGCTGGAGCCGCGGCGCTCTGCGGCGCGTCCGCGGCATCACCTCCGCCACCATCGCCGCCCCCCGCCTCCGGAGCCCCGCCGCGCCGCTCCAGGATGACCCACGCCACCCCGCCCAGCGTGGCGGCCATGCCCAGCACACCCAGGAGCGACAGCCGCTCCCCAAGCGTGATCAGTCCCATCAGCGCCGCCGCCACCGGCGACAGCGTCATGATGAGCATGCTGCGGCGCGGCCCCAGGTGGACGAACGCGGCGAAGAGGAACTGGTCCCCGATCGCGAGCCCCACGATCCCGGAGGCGGCCAGAAGGAGTGCCGGCCGCGCCTCGAGCTGCGGCCAGGGCATGCCGGTGGCCGCCGCGAGGAGGCCGGCCAGGATCACCATGGCCAGCACGCTGCGGATGAGGTTGAGGCGCGACGAACCGAGCCGGCGCCCCGCCGCAGTGAAGGAGACGCTCGATACGGTCCAGAGCAGGCTCGTGGCGAGGCCGGCGGCCTCACCCACGTAGGACCAGTGGGATGCGCCGTGAAGCGGCGTCAGACGGCAGCGCCGGGGGCGTTCGCGACCACCTGGAACATCGACTGCGTGCGCAGCACGAGGCCGCAATCGCTCCGAAGGTGGTACCCCTGGATGTGGATCTCACTGCGGTAGCGCTGCATGTCCAGGAGGGACAGGTTCGGCTTGCCGCGCTCGTCGGTCCAGACGGTCACCACGGAGTCGCTCTCCCGGGCGTGCGCCACCATCTCCTTGTAGGTGCCCAGGTAGAGGTGCTCCGAGAGGGTCTCGGTCTGGATGGTGGTCATGAAGAGGAGGTGGTCCCCGAACTTCTCCTCGTGGTCCCGCTCCCCCGCGCAGGGGAGGGTGGTGATGAGGCCGCGGTCCGGCAGGTGGCTGGACTGGTCGATCACCACTTCGCACACGCAGAGATCCCCCATCTGGAAGCGGCCGGCGTGGCCACCCCTGAAGATCCAGCCTTCGAGCTCGAAGCCACCGTGCTCGATGCGCTTCCGCCCCTCGATCCCGAAGAACTCCGGGTGCACCGCCCGCCGATAGACGAGCATGCTGTAGGTCTGGAGGCTGGTGGTCTTCGGCCCGATGTTCATGGCTGCTGTCCCTCGAGGTGTGGACGGACGGACGCTCGCACCTGCTCCCCTCTTGAGCCGCAGATTTTCTACAGCCGGGACGGGACCGCAAGCGCAAAATCGCGGGTTTTCAGCACCCGTGGGGGCGGGGAGCGCCATGAACCCCAAGGGATGGTGGCTTCGGCGCGGGCGCCCGGGGCGGGCCGCAGGCTCTGCGCACGCGACAGGCCCGAAGGCCTGCCGCGGCTGGTGTGGACGTAAGCCGAATTCTGTGCCCCGTGAGGGGTGGGACCATTTCTCTCGGACCGCCGTTGCCGACGGCCTCCAGCACGCGACCCGCCCCATGCCGCGGACCACGGCTGCCGGCGGACCGGCGGGGGCTGCTTGCGCTTGCACGCGGTGGGGTTTGCATTGCCCCGGACGTCACCGTCCGGGCGGTGCGCTCTTACCGCACCATTTCACCCTTGCCTGGCCCCGAAGGGCCGTGGGCGGTGTCTTTTCTGTTGCACTTTCCCTGGCCCCCAGCGGGGCCGGTGGCCGTTAGCCACCACCGTGTCCTTCCGTGTTCGGACTTTCCTCGCCCGGGGGGACACCCCGGGGGCGGTCTCCTGTCCACGGCTGAAGTCTACAGGGCGCGCGGCCGGGATGGCGCGCGACGGCCCCGGGAAACTCCGTTCCTGCGGTGGGCCAGCGGCCCCATCAACCGGCGATGGAGAGGATCCGGACCTTCAGGTAGGACTGGCGGTGTCCCTTGGTCCGGCGATATCCCTTGCGGCGCTTGTACTTGGCAAGGCGGAGCTTGTCCCCCTGCGTCTCACCGACCACCTCGGCCGTGACCTTGGCCCCGGCGAGGTAGGGCGTGCCGACCTTGGCCGGCGTGCCGTCCCCCTGCCCGACGGCCAGCACGCGGTCGAAGACCAGCTCCTTGGTGCCGTCCTTGAGGTCACGAAGGTCAAGCTCGAGCTCGTCGCCCTTGGCGACGCGGATCTGGGTTCCACTGTCTTCGATGATGGCGTACACGGGGGCCTCGTTTCAGGGGGAACCGCAGAGTGTAGCGGGAAACCGGATGGCCGCAAGGGTTGGGGGCGGGGGCCGCCCGTCATAGGCTGCGGGGATGCAGGTCCACCCCTCCCGCGAGGCCGTCAGGCAGGCGTTCGAATCCGTCCGCGCCAACCCCGGATTCGCGGAGAGCTGCCGCCTGGTGGAAGCCGGGGGTCTCCCCGTGGAGATGCTCCAGGCCATGTCCCTGCGGCCGGAGCTCCTGGCCGCCTTCGGGGCCTTCTCCGCCTCCGTCTACCCGGGGGGCGTGGTGGAGCGCTCCGTGAAGGAGGCCATCATCCTGGAGATCTCGCGGCGCAACCGCTGCCAGTTCTGCACCCAGAGCCACGTCGAGATCGCCCGGGCCCTGGGGTTCTCGGAGGATCCGCTGGCCTGGATCGACGATCTGGAGCGCCTGTCGGCGAGGGAGGCGCTGGCGGTCGAATACGCCCGCTGCGCGTGGAGCGATTCGAACGCCATTCCCCAGGGCCTGCGGAGCCGCCTGGCCGCCGCGTTCACCGAGCCGGAGCTGGTGGAGGTGACCGCGATGATCGGGCTCATCACCATGCTGAACCTCTTCAACAACTGCCTGGAGGTGCGCTACCACGGCGAGTACGGCGCTGCCGGGGCCCCGCCGCGGACGGGCGGCGGCTAACGGGGACGCAAGCCGCGAC
The DNA here is from genome assembly GCA_046350535.1 of Phycisphaerales bacterium. Classification (GTDB taxonomy): domain Bacteria; phylum Planctomycetota; class Phycisphaerae; order Phycisphaerales; family SM1A02; genus VGXK01. The sequence goes on along the minus strand of JAXMAG010000001.1, from coordinate 1,518,367 downwards.
GGAGGCGCTCCCCCGCCTCGCGGATCGTCTCCGGCGTCTTGCAGAAGGCGAAGCGAACGAGCGCGTGGGCGCCGGGATCCGGGGTGCCCGCTCGCTCTCCGCTCAGGTCGTGGAAGGGGCTGCACGGAATCGCGGCGACGCCCACCTCCGTCACCAGGTGGCGGCAGAAGTCCAGATCGTCCGCGAAGCCGAAGCGTCGATGGTCGCAGAGGACGAAGTAGCTCCCCTCCGGCACGAAGGGCTCCAGCCCGGCGCTCCGCAACTCCTCCAGGATGAGTTCGCGGCGCTCGAGGTACTCCGCCCGCAGCGACTCGTAGTAGCCGTCCGGGCAGGCCAGGGAGACGGCGGCGGCCTTCTGCAGCGGCGTGGCGCTTGCGAACGTGAGGAACTGGTGGGCGGCGCGGATGGCGTTCGAGAGCCCCGGCGGAGCGATGGCCCAGCCGATCTTCCAGCCGGTGAGCGAGAAGGTCTTGCCGAGGCTCGAGAGCACCACCGTGCGATCTCGCATCCCCGGCAGAACGGCGGGCGAGAGGTGCGGCCGCTCGTACCAGAGCTTCTCGTAGACCTCGTCGGAGACGAGGATGGCGTTGCTCGCGCGGATGGCCTCCGCGACGGGCGCCAGTTCCTCGCGGGTGAAGACGCGGCCGGTGGGATTGTGGGGCGTGTTGAGGAGCACCAGGCGGGTTCGCGGGCCGATGGCGGCGCACAGCTCCTGCACGGGCAGCTGGAAGTGCGGCGGCTCCAGGCGCACGCAGCGCACGCGGCCGCCGGCGAGCGCGACGAGCGCGGGGTAGGAGTCGTAGAAGGGCTCGACCAGCACCACCTCGTCCCCCGGGTTCACGAGTCCAAGGAGCGAGGCCGCGATCGCCTCCGTGCAGCCGCTGGTGACGGTGATCTCCGCGTCCGGGTCGGCGCGGAGGCCGGTGTCCTTCTCGAAGCGGGCGGCGATGGCCGCGTTCAGCTCCGGCAGGCCGTGGCTGCGGGCGTACTGCGAGTAGCGCCCGCCGGAGTGGGAGATGGCTTCCGTGGCGGCGGCCAGCGCGAACGCGGGACCGTCGAAGTTGGGGAACCCCTGCCCCAGGTTGACGGCGCCGTGCTGCACCGCGAGGCGGCTGAAGGTGGCGAAGACGCTCTCTCCGAAGGGAGCCAGCCTGGCTGCGATCTGCGATGCGGCGTGCACGGGTGGATGCTCCTAAGAACGCATGCCGTGGCCGCCGAGGGAGGCGGGCTCGGAGTCCCCCTCCGCGGAGGGCTCCACCTGGACCTGGAGCCTGGGCGCCGCGACGGTGATGCCCGCTTCCGCGAGCGAACGCTCGATGCGCTGGAGGAGCGCGTGGCGGACCGGGGCCATCGCCTCCACGCCGCTCACGAAGACCCGCACCTCGAAGTCCACGCCGTTGGCGCCGAAGCCGACCACCTGGGCCGCGGGCGCGGGCGCTGCCAGCACCTCCGGCATGGAGGCCGCGGAGAGGAGGGCCCGCTCCGCGGCGGCGAGGTTGGTGCCGTACTGCAGGCTCACCGCGACGGCGACCCGCAGCGGCGCCTCCGGGAGGGTCCAGTTGATGACCCGCTCCGTGATGAGCGCCTTGTTGGGGAGGATGAGGTCCCTCCCCTCGCCGTCGCGGATGGTGGTGGCCCGCATGCGGATGCGGACCACCTGGCCGGAGCGGTCCCCCACCGTCACCACGTCTCCCACGCGCACCGGCTGCTCGAAGAGGAGGATCAGGCCGGCGCCGAGGTTGGCGAAGATCTCCTGGAGTCCGAAACCGATGCCGACGCTGAGGGCCGCCACCAGCCACTGGATGTTGTTCCACTGCAGACCCATGGTGGCGGCGGCGAGCGCGAGGCCGGTGGCAACGAGGACGTAGCGGAGCACCGCGAGCGTGGCGTAACGGGCGCTCGGGGTGAGGGGCGTGTGCCGCAGCACGGCCAGCTCCAGGGCGCCAGGCAGGTTGCGGGAGGCCACCCAGGTCACGGCGAGCGTGGCCGCCGTGGCGAAGAGGTTCGCGAGGGTGAGCGTGGGTTGACCGTCGCGGCTCCAGAGGACCACGTCGCCCATCACGCGAAGCGCGGGCAGCGTCTCCAGCCAGATGAACCACATCCCCACGGCCACCACGAGGAAGGAGGCGCTCGCGATCAGGTTGCGGCTCTGGCGGCTGCTGGCCGCCAGCTCCAGGCGCCTGGCCACGTCCTGGACCTGGGCCGCGGAATCCTCCGGGGACGCCGCCTCCGAGAGCCGGTGGCGCCGGGCCAGGTCCCTGGCCGCGAACTCCAGGCCGCGAAGAAGGAAGGCGTGGCCGCACGCGGTGATGAGCACCAGCTGGTAGGTCTCCACCATCCGCGCCAGCAGCACCGTGGCGGTGTAGGACCAGCCGCTGATGGCGAGGATGGCGCTCGCCGCGGGCATGGCCACCAGGGCGCCGAACCAGAGCCACCGCAGCTGCGAGAGCCAGCCGCTGGGATGGCGGGCCAGATGGGCGGCGAGGACGCCCCTCCGCGGATTGAAGACCCGCCACACCCCGACGAGAAGCAGCACGCTTCCCGGGACCATGAGGATGTCCGTGACCAGGCGGCCCCCCACCACGTCCCCCAGGGAGGCGGTCACGGAGGCGACGAGGAAGAGCGGCGCGGTGGTCCAGAGGAGGAGGATCGCAGTGTCGTGGACCACCTTGAGCGAGTCCGCGCGCCAGTGGAAGTGGTCCGTGCCGAGGCCGTGCCGGCGCGTGAGTCGGCGCAGGAGGGAGAGGAGGAGCACCCACGACACCAGTCGCCGCAGGGCCTCCGCGAGCGCCGCCACCAGGGGCGAACCGACGTCGTTGGGCGAGAGCGAGAGCGAGAGTCCCAGGAGGAAGAGCGGCACCCCGAGGGCGAGGAGGAGCGTGAGCACCGCGGCGGCCGCGGTGGCGCGGATCCCGGAGCGGCCGCGGGCCGCTTCCACGCCCAGGGCCTCCAGGCGCCGGCGGAAGCGGCCCCGCAGGACGAAGAGCGCCGCGGCGCTCACGGCGCCCAGCACCGCGGGGAGGGGTTCGATCCCCAGCTGCGTGACCACCGCGGTCCGCGACGCGGCGTCCGCGAGGATGTCCCGCAGGTTGCGCAGCTGCGTGGAGGCGTTGCTGCCGACCATGTTCCAGAGCGGCGCGGTGGAGCGGGTCCAGAGGATGCGCTGGTCGATGAAGCCGTGGTAGGAGTCCACGACGCCGGCCAGTTCCCGCGTCAGGATCTCCAGGCGGTCGAACGATCCGCTCGCCGCGTCCAGGGCGCTCTGCAGCGGCTTCAGGTCCGTGTCGCGCTGCTCCTCGAGGAGGGCCCGCAACCGTTCGCCCTGCTCCCGGCCCGCCGTCTCCGTGATGAGGCGCGGGAGGCGCTCGAGCGACTCCGTGATCTCGATGCGCTCCAGGTCCACCTTGGCGCGGTCCGCCTCCAGCTTCCGCAGCGACGCCTGGAGCTCCCGCCGCGAGGGCAGCGAGCTGCGCTGCCGCCGCAGGAGATCCCCCAGCGTGCCGGAGAAGCCAACCACCTTGGCCCGCTCCTGGTCCGAGTTGAAGTTGCGACGCACACGGGCCAGCTCCCCCTCCAGCAGCGTCACCCTGCCGTTCAGGGACGAGGCGAGATCCGTGGCCTCGCGGAGGCGCCGGGCGTACTCCGCGTTCTCCGCCACCACGCGCTTCAGGGCCGGATCCGTGGCCGTCTCCTGGGCCCGGTCGCGGGCGCTCCGCTCCGCCTCGCGGGCCGCCGCCTGCCGGCGGGCGTCGAGCGCGGCGGTGAGGGTTCGAACCGCGTCCTCCGCGGCCGTGGCCCTGGCGGAGGCGGCCTCCCGCTCGGACTTCAGGAGATCCCCGCGGGAGTCCAGGCCTGCGAGCTCCGTCTCCAGGAGGGCGAGCGCCGCGCGGCGCTCCGCGACGCGGGCGAGGGCGAGCTGCCGGACCGAGTCGTCCGCGCCGGCCGCGGGCGCAGGTCCCTGGGCATCCCGGTCCGCCTCCGAGAGTCGCGTGCGGGCCGCCGCAAGTTCGTCCGGCAGGGCGCGGCGCCGATCCGCGAGGGTGCTTCCCTGGGTGTCCAGCTTGGCGAGCGCCTCCCGTGCCGCCGCCTGCTCCGCCTGCGCCACCTTGAGCTGCGTCTCCAGCTGCTCGACGGTCGAGTCCCCGGCCACGGCGACCGCCGTCGGTGGCTGCGCCTGCCGGGCCGCCTCCAGTCGCGAGGGCGCCTGCGCGACCAGGGCCGTGATCTCCTCCGCCTTCTGGCGGGCGGCGGCGGCGCGACCCATCAGGTCCACGGCCTGCTGGAGCCTGGCGAGCGTGGCCTGCTGCTCCTCCGTGGGCTTCTCCACCTTCTGGAGGGCCTCGATCCGCGTCTTCAGTTCGGAGGCCGCCGCGAGGCCGGGCACCGTTTCGTCGCGCCACGCCGGAGACTGCGCCGCCGCGCAGCAGGCGAACGCGGCCACCGCCGCCGCCGCGATCCGCCACACTCCGCGGAGACGCGTCATCGCAGGTGCCCCCGGCTGCGGAGGAAGTCGCTGATCGACTGGAACGACGCCCGCGGCCGCAGCCAGGCGACGTAGCGGCGAAGCCGTTCGCACATGGCTTCACCGTCGGGGGAGCGCATGTAGCGGGGCAGGCCGGAGCCGGAGAGGTCCAGGAACTCCCAGGGATGCCAGAAGACGTTCAGGTATCCGTCGTGGCGGAGGCACGCGGCGCTCGCGGCCCGGATGAGGGCCATGGGCGCGTTCTTCATCGCCAGCCAGAAGAGGGGAAACCTGGTGATGGGCGCTGCGCTCACGGGGAGTTCCACCAGCTCGCCGCGCCGGTAGAGGCGGCGGGGCTTGCGGAGGTTGTTGTAGCGGCCGGGGAGCCAGATGGGGTTCTCGCTGGAGTCCCAGCGGTATCCCGCGGCCAGGATGGCCCCGGTCTCCGTCGGCTGGAGCCGCGCCCTCCGGAAGCCCAGCACCTCCTGCCCGGAGAGCTCCCGCAGGGCCCGCCGGCTGGCGGCCAGGTCCGCCTCCTCCAGCGTCCGGTGCCAGAAGCCGTGGCTCCCCACTTCGTGCCGCAGCGCGGCCCTCTTCACCAGGGCCGGGTGGGCCAGGGCCAGGTTGGCGGTGATGAAGAGCGTGGCGGTGACGTCCATCTCATCCAGCAGATCCAGCAGCCGCGCGAACCCGGCCCCGCCGATTCGGAGCTGCGCCTCCGGCGAGACGTCCACGCCGCGATCCAGCGGGGCATCGAACTCCTCCACGTCGAAGGAGAGGAGCGCGCACGCGGCGGCGCTCACGGCGCACCTGCGGCGGCGGGGCGCGGCAGCCGCCGGTGAAGTCGGCGCACCCTGAGCACGGAGCGCAGCATTCGCAGCGGATCCCTGAGAAGGTCCATGCTGGTGCCGTGGTAGGAGTGGGCCGCGGAGACCTGCGCGGGCACCTCCGTCACCCGCAGACCCAGGACCCTGGCGAGGTAGAGGATCTCCACGTCGAAGGCGAAGTCATCCACCTTGGAGAGCCCGAAGATGGCGTGGGCCGCCTCCCGCCGGAAGCCCTTGATGCCGGCCTGCGTGTCCCGGTTGGGCAGGCCGAGGAGGACGCGCACCGCGAGGTTGAACGCGCCCCCCATCGCCCGGCGCTTGAGGGAGATGTTCCGCTCCGCCCGGCCCCCGAGGGCCCGACTGCCGATGGCCACGTCCGCGCCCCGGAGCGCCTCCACCAGGCGGTCCACGTGATCCAGCGAGTAGGCGAGATCCCCATCCGTGAAGCACGCGATGGGCGCCTGCGCCGCGACCATGGCCCGGCGGATGACCGAGCCCTTCCCCGCGTTGACGGCATTGCGCTCCACCCGCACGCGGGCGGCGGCCTCGCGCGTGGCGGCGCCCTCTCTGGCGGCCGCGAGGGCCTGCTCCAGGGCGTCCGCGGTCCCGTCCCGGGAGCCATCGTCCACGAAGCGGATGAGCGCCTCCGGGCGCTCCGCGGCCCACGCCAGGACCGCGGCGAAGACCCGTGGAACCTGCTCGCGCTCGTCGTAGACCGGGAGGATGAGTTCGACGGCGGGCACTGGTGCGCGGATGATACGGCGCCCGATGACCACGCCCGTTCCCAACCCCGCGGTGGCCGTGACGCCCCTCCTGGAGGCGCCGGATTTCCTGGTGGTGGCGAAGGCGCCGGGCGTGGTGACGGAGCCGGGCCGCGGCCACCCGCGGGACAGCCTGCTCAACGGACTGATGGTCACCCACGGCCACGCGCTGCGGCATCTCGGCGAGGCCCGGGACTGGGGGCTCCTGCATCGCCTGGACCGGGACACCAGCGGTGCGATCATCGTGGCCCTCACCGCGGAGGCGTACGACCGCCTGCGGGCGCAGTTCGAGGCGCGGCGCGTGGGGAAGCGCTACCTGGCGGCGGTGCGGGGCGCGCCGGTGCCCGCGGAGGGTTCCTGCGAGGTGGCGCTGCGGGAGGAGGTTCGCGCCGGGGTGAAGGTGTGCGTGCCCGCGCGGCGCGGCGGCGGCCAGCCCGCCGTGACCCGGTGGCGAACGCTGGCCCGCGCCCCGCGCGGCGCCGCCGCCCTCCTGGAGGTGTCCATCCTGACCGGGCGACTGCACCAGATCCGCGTCCACCTCTCGATGCTCGGCGTTCCGGTGATCGGCGACCGCATGTACCGCTCCGACCTGCCCCCCAACACCAGTCCCCCGCCCCGCGGACGCCCGCGCGAGCCGCTCCTCCTGCACGCGTGGCGGCTCTCGTTCCAGGCGCCGGACGGACGGCCCGTGGAGGTCACCGCGCCGCTCCCCGCCGCGTTCCGGGCCGGCGCCGAGGAGGCCGGGATTCCCTGGCCTTCCGGGGTGGCTTGAGTGATGCATCCGGACCGGGGCGCGGGTACGCTTTCCGGCTCATGGCGAATTCCAGATCCCGGTGTCACACGCGGCTCGTGGCGGGGCCTGCGCCCGCGTTCCGCCGCTGCGCGCTGGTGGCGTCCCTCCTCCTCCTCGCGGCGTGCAGCAACGTCGAGAAGGCGGGACCGCGCCCCCAGACCGGCGACCGCGTCAACAAGGATCCCCTCCCGATGGAGGTGGACCCCATCATGCGCGGCACGATCGCCAGCGAGACCGTGATGGTGGGTTTCGACGACACGGTGGTGCGCGGCTACGGACTGGTGGTGGGACTGAAGGGCACGGGAAGCCGGATCATGCCGGCGGACGTTCGCGCCTTCCTCCTCCAGGAGATGGCCAAGATGGGCGTGGGGGATCCGGGCCTGGAGTTCTCCGTCTCCCCGGAGACGCTCCTCAACAGCAACGACGTGGCCGCGGTGGTGGTGGAGGGCGTGATCCCGCCGGGCGCCAACAAGGACTCCACGTTCGACGTGCGCGTCGCCTCCGTGCCCGGAAGCGGCGCCACCAGCCTGGAGGGCGGCCGGCTCTGGACCGCCCCGATGCGGCCGGGACCGCTCACCTCCGGCAACAAGCAGGCGGCGGCGCTCGCGGAGGCCCGGGGGCCACTGTTCGTGAACCCCTTCGTGGATCCGAACCCTGGCCGCAGCGACACCATCAGCCGCCTCTCCGGGCGCATCCTCGATGGCGGCCGAGTGCTGAAGAACATGCCCCTGAAGCTGCGGCTGGCCACGCCCAGCCACAACCGGGCGATGACGCTCCAGACCACGATCAACAGCGTCTTCCCGCGGGAGCCCGGGCAGGACGACAAGACCGCCCACGGCAAGAGCGACGAGACCATCTCCATCAACATCCCGCCCAGCTACTACGGGCGGACGAGCGATTTCGTGCAGCTGCTGCGGCACACGAGCATCAACTTCGAGGCCGTGGAGCAGACGGCGACCGCGGTGCGGCGGACGCTCCTCGCGAACCCCGGTGCGGCCGCGAGCGCCAGCTGGCGCTGGCAGTCCATGGGGGCCAAGGCGGTGCCCTCGTTCCAGGATCTCTACACCTACTCGGAGGAGCAGCCTCGATTCGCCGCCCTCCAGGCCGGGGCCAAGCTGAACGACGCGATGGTGGTCCCGCCCCTGCTCGACATGGCCCGCACCGGCTCCCACGAGAACCGGGTGGGCGCGATCGAGCTGCTGGGGGCCATGGGACACAACCCGGCCATCGACGTGGGGCTGCGGCCGCTCCTCGACGACCCGGACGTGGACATCCGCCTCAAGACGTTCGAGGCCCTGGAGAAGCGCAAGGACGTGGTGGTGCTGGGGAAGCGGATCGACGACCGCTTCGTGGTCAACCTGGTGCCCAGCAAGTTCCCGATGGTCTACGTGAGCCAGAGCGGCCAGCCGCGGCTGGTGATCTTCGGGGACGACCTCTCCATCAGCCGCCCGGCCACCCTGGCGGCCTGGGACAACCGCTTCATGCTCCGGGCCGACTCCGGGGATGAGAAGGTGGAGGTCTTCTACCGCCCGCTGGATGGCGGGCGTCCGGTGGTGGACCGGGTGACGCCGAGCCTGCCGGAGTTCGTTCTCTTCCTGGGCCACAAGCCATCGCCGGAGAGCCCGGAGCCGGGTCTGGGGCTGAGCTACAGCGAGACGATCGGCGCCGTCCACGAGATCTGGAAGGCCAGGTACCTGGGTCGCACGGACTTCAAGGCCGAGCAGGACCGGGTGCTGGCGGCCATCACGCGGATGGAGAAGGAGAAGAAGGACACGGAGCGTCCGGAGTTCGACGACGTGGCCACGGAGGAGGCCGCCGGCCCCCTCCTCGCTTCGCCGCGGGAGAGCGACCTGAACCAGCTGACGCCGCCGGCGGCCGCGCTTGATCGCGGAGCCAAGCCAGCGGATACTGTCCCCCGCTGATCGAGCGGTTCCGGACCGGCGGTCCCAGGAGGGGACCGCGCCAAGGCTGACAGGAGGTCTCCATGCGGCTTGCCAGACTGGTGCTTTCGGGCTTCAAGAGCTTTGCGGACCAGACGGAGTTCCGCTTCGACTCTCCCATCACGGGCGTGGTTGGGCCCAACGGCTGCGGCAAGAGCAACGTGGTTGATGCCGTGAAGTGGGTGCTGGGGGAGCGGAGCGCACGATCGCTCCGCGGCGGCGCCATGCTGGACGTGATCTTCGCCGGAAGCGCCGGGCGCAAGCCGCTGGGGATGGCGTCGGTGACGCTCTCGTTCGAGAACCCGCTTCTGGCCCAGGCCCGCCAGGTGGCGGTGGCCGCTCCGCCCGCGGAGGAGGACGCAGCCGCGGGCGCGAACGACGGCGCGGCTCCCGCGGAGCCGGCCGTGGATGCGGTGGATCCCGCACTGGACGAGCCGGAGGGCGCGGGCCTGGTGCGACGCGACCAGGTGCTGCATCGGGCGCTCCCGATCGATACCGACGTGGTCGAGGTGACGCGCAGGCTGTACGCGGATGGGCGCAGCGAGTACCTCATCAACGGCCGCAAGGTGCGGCTGCGCGACATCAAGGAGCTCTTCCTGGACACCGGCATCGGCAACGATGCCTATTCGATCATCGAACAGGGCAAGGTGGATGCGATGCTCCGCGCGCATCCGGTGGAGCGGCGGGCCATCCTCGAGGAGGCCGCCGGCGTCGCCAAGTTCCGGGCCCGCAAGGTGGAGGCGGCGCGGAAGCTGGAGCACGCGGAGAAGAACCTCCTGGTGGTTCGCGAGCAGCTCTCCGGGACGGAGCGGCGCCTCCGGATCGTGCGCGGCCAGGCGGAGAAGGCCAAGCGGTTCCAGGCGCTGGAGTCGCGGCGCGTGGAGCTGCGGCGCGGGATCGCACTCGATCAGTTCCACGAGTTCCGCGAGCGCCTCGCCGGACTCACGAGCCGCGTGGCGGCGCTCGAGACGGAGCGGCTGGCCGCGGAGTCCCGCGTGGCGGAGCTGGAGCTGGGGCAGAACGACCTGGAGGCCGCCCGGCAATCCGTGCTGGAGGAGCAGCACCGGCTTGACCAGGAGCGACTGGAGGCCGTCGGCGCCGCCCGGCAGGCGCGGCAGCGGGTGGAGCTCTCCGAGCAGTCCCTGAAGGATCTGCAGCAGGCGGCCCAGGATGACGCGCGGCAGCAGGAGGCGCTGGAGCGGCGCAGCCGGGAGCTCTCGGAGCGCAAGGATGACCTGGAGCGGCAGATCGCGGCCCTCGCGGAGTCCGCTGGTGAGGCGGAGCGGGCGCGGGCCGCCGCCGGAGAGGCGCGGGCACGGGCCACCGCCGCCGCCGGCCAGGCCACCGCCGAGGCGGAGCGTCGGCGCGACGCCATCACGGACGTGGAGCGGCAGCGCGGCCGGATCGCCGGGCGCCTGAACGCGGCTGAGGAGCGCGAACGCGCCCTTCGCGAACAGTGGCTCCGCCTGGATCAGCGCGAACAGCGCACGCGACGGGAGCTGGACGCCCACCGCGCGGCGCGGCTGGAGGCGAGCGTGAAGGCGCTGGTGGCCGAGGACGCGGTGCGCCGGCTGGAAGCGGAGGTCGCCGAGCACCTGGCCGCGGTCGCGGGACTCGGTGACCGCCAGGCGGAGGCGGCGCGGCGGCTGGCCCAGCGGCGCGACGAGCGCACGTCGCTCGAGAGTCGGCGGCGGCTGCTCCAGGAGATGCACGAGGCCCGCGAAGGGCTCGGCCAGGCGGTGCGGCAGGTGCTGGACGACCGGGCGGCGTATCCCTTCGTGCTGGGGATGCTGGGGGACTCGATCGAAGCGGATCGCGAACACGCCCGCCTCGTGGAGGCGGCGCTCGGCGCGGACCTGCAGCTCCTGATCGTGCCGTCCCTCTCGGACCTGGAGCCGGCGCTGCCCGGCCTGCGGGCGCTGGAGGACCGGGTGCGCTTCGTGGCGCTGGACGAGATCCGCCTGCCGGATGCGGCCTGCACGTCGCGGCCGCCCGCGCCGGGCGTGGAGCCCCTGCTCTCGTTCGTGCGGGCGGATCCTGCCGCGGAGGAACTGGTGCGCTCGCTGCTGGCGGACACCTGGGTGGTGAAGGACCTGGCCACCGCGGCGGCGCTTGCTCGCGGGGAGTACGCCGGGGCCCGCCTGGTCACGCTCGATGGAGAGGTGATCTGCCCCGCCGGGCGCGTGAGCGTCGGGGCCACGGAGCCGGGGCGCGGGAGCCTGGGCGTCCTGTCCCGACGGGCGGAGCTGGGAGAGCTGGGGGCGTCCCTCTCCGCGCTCGGCGTGGAGGTGGGACTTCTGGAGGCGGAGGCGGCGGGACTCCTCGCGGAGAGCCAGGAGGCGCGGCGCCGCCAGCAGGAGGTGGATCAGACCCTGGCCGCCGCCCGGCGCGACGTGATCGACGGTCGCTACCACGCGGAGCGGCTGGGGCAGCTTGCGGAGCGCGAGGAGCACGAGCAGCGGACGATCGATGCGGAGCGGGCGGACCTCTCCGTGCGGCAGCGGAGCTTCGATGAGGACGTGGGGTCCCTCTCCGCGCAGGCGGCGGAGCTCTGGGCCCGTCACGAGGCGCTGACGGCGGAGGTGGCGGCGACGCGAGGGGACGTGGAGGCCGCGCAGGCCGCCGTTCACGCGGCCGCCGAGGCCCTGGCCGCGGCCCACGCCCGGCTGGGTGACGCGACGGCGCGGCTGGATGCGGCCCGGCGCGAGCGCCGGCAGCTGGACGCGGACCTGGACGAGGCCATCCGGCAGGAGCAGCGCGCCCTGGAGGCGCGGGAGCGCCGCGCCGGCCAGATCGAGCGGCTGCGGGAGACGATCGCGGCGGCGGAGAGAGCGGAGCGCGAAGCCGGCGCCAGGACCGCGGAGCTGGTGGCCACGCTCGCGGAACTGGGGACGAAGCTCGCTGCGGCTGTGGAGGCGGTGGAGTCCGCGTCCGTTCGCCTGCGTGCCGAGCGCGAGTCCGCGATGCGCCTGGAGCGAGACTTCAACGCCGTGGAGATGAGCCGCCGGGAGCTGGAGGCGCGGCGGGAATCCCTGGAGGAGAGCGCCCAGCAGGAGCTCGGGCTGGATCTCCACGCGGTGTGGCCGCTCCACGCGGCGGAGCGCTCGCAGGAGGGCTGGACCCCCATCGACCGCGAGTCCGCCGCCCGGGAGGCGGAGGAGCTGCGCCAGGAGACGCAGAAGCTGGGCAACGTGAACATGGAGGCCATCGACGAGCTGGGCCAGCTGGAGGCGCGGCTGCTGGAACTGCAGCAGCAGGTGGCGGACATCGACCAGGCCCGCGAACAGCTCATCTCCCTCGTCTCCCGTCTGGACGCGGTCAGCCGCGAGCGCTTCCGCGAGACGTTCGAGGCGGTGCGCGACAACTTCGCGGGCCCGAACGGCATGTTCCGCCGGCTCTTCGGCGGCGGCAGCGCGGACCTGATGCTGCTGCCCATGGAGGAGACGGGCGAGCTGGACTGGCTGGAGTCCGGCGTGGAGATCCGGGCCAAACCGCCGGGCAAGGAGCCGCGCGTGATCAGCCAGCTCTCCGGCGGAGAGAAGACGATGACCGCGGTGGCCCTCCTGATGGCCATCTTCAAGAGCAGGCCCTCCCCCTTCTGCATCCTGGACGAGGTGGACGCGGCCCTGGACGAGGCCAACGTGGAGCGCTTCTGCACCACGCTCCATGACTTCCTGGACCGCAGCCACTTCATCGTCATCACCCATCACAAGCGAACCATGCAGGCGTGCGACCAGCTCTACGGCGTCACCATGCCCCAGCGCGGCGTGAGCCGGCGCGTGGCGGTGCGATTCGAGCAGGTGGGCGAAGACGGCCGCCTGGACCGCGCCGCGGAGGAGGCGGCCCGGCTCGAGGATCAGCCGGAGTCGCCCGACGGCGTCCCGGCCGCCGCCGAGATGGCGCCCTCCGCCCTGATGGCCACGGCCTGGGATGGCGCGACGGAGACTCCTGGACCGTCGAGGCGGCGCCGCGGCCCCGCTGAGGCGTGACCAACCGGGGGCTCAAGTCGGCGATCGCCGGGGTCGGCATCGCCGGCCTGGTGGCGCTGATGGTGGCGGACCACTTCGTGCACGCCCCGGCGCCGCAGGGGGCGCCGCCCGCATGGGCTCTGGGAGTGGCGCCGTTCGCGGGGCTTCTGGTCTGCATCGCGGCGCTGCCGCTCTTCAGGGCGACGCACCACTGGTGGGAGCAGAACCTCCACCGGCTCCTGGTGGCGCTGCTCGCGGCCTGGCTGACCGTGGTCTACGTCGCGGCGGCCCTCGGTCCGGGAGTGGCCGCGAGGGCGGTGGCCCATGCGTCCCACGAGTACATCCCGTTCATCCTGCTTCTCGGGGCGCTCTTCATCGCGGCGGGAGGCATCCGCGTGCGCCTCCGGAAGGGCGGCACTCCCCTGGCCAACACCGCCCTCCTGGCCCTGGGGACGGTGGCCGCGAGCGTCATCGGCACCACCGGCGCCAGCATGGTGCTCATCCGGGTGCTTCTCGAGAGCAATCGCCACCGCCGCCACGTGGCCCACTCCGTGATCTTCTTCATCTTCCTGGTGAGCAACGTGGGCGGCACCCTGCTCCCCATCGGGGATCCGCCGCTCTTCCTGGGCTTCCTGAAGGGCGTGCCCTTCCTGTGGACGCTGACGCTCTGGAAGGAGTGGGCGTTCGTGGGCGGCATCTGCCTGGCGGCGTACGCCGGAGTGGACGCCTGGCTCCTGAGGCGCGAACGCAGGGACGCCGCCATCAACGTCCCGGGCGCGCCCGGTCTCGCCCCCGCGCTCCGCGCGGCGGCGGACGCCCGCGCCCCCGCGGCGAACGACGCCAACGGCGCGGCGCCGCCGCCTCGGGCTCCCGCGGTGCGCCTCGAGGGCTGGTGGAACCTCCTCTGGCTGGTGCTGGTGGTGCTGGTGGTGGCGGTGGTGATCCCGGGGCGCCCGTTCCCCGGGAGCGCGTGGGTGGTGCCGGATGGCGTTCGCGCGGGCCTCCTGGTGGCGATCTCCATCGCGAGTCTCCTCACCACGCCGCGAGGGCTGCGGAGCTCCGTCGGATTCACGTGGGCGCCCATCGTGGAGGTGGCGGCGCTCTTCGCCGGGATCTTCGTCTGCGTCCAGGTGCCGCTCTTCGTCCTGCAGGAGTACGGGTCGCAGCTGGGGCTCTCCCGGCCATGGCACTTCTTCTGGGCCACCGGACTCCTCTCCGCGTTCCTGGACAACGCGCCCACGTACCTGGTGTTCCTCCAGATCGCGGAGACGCAGACCACCGGGCCGGGGCCGGGCGTGCTGGCGCTTGCGGATCGCGGCTGGGTCCAGGAGCCCCTGCTGGTGGCGGTCAGCCTCGGCGCCGTCTTCATGGGCGCCATGACCTACATCGGCAACGGCCCCAACTTCATGGTGAAGGCCATCGCGGAGCAGTCCGGCGTGCGCATGCCGTCCTTCATGGGCTACATGGTGTGGAGCGGCGCGGTGCTGCTGCCGCTCTTCATCCTGATGAGCATCCTCTTCCTGCGCTGAGCCCCGCGCGCCGGACGCTGCGGGCGCGTCCGGCGCGCGGGACCCGGATTCACGATTCGCGGGCGCTCAGTTGACCGCGATCTTCCGCGGCTGATTCTCCGCCGGCTTGGGGATGCGAACGGTCAGGATCCCATCCGTGAGGTCGGCGCTGATGCCGGCGCCGGTGATGCCCTCCGGCAGACGGATGCTGCGCCAGAGGTTGCTGGTGGTCCGCTCGCGGCGGATCCACGTCTCGTCCGCGTTCTCCGCGGTCTGGGTGCGGGAGCCGCTGATGGTCAGGACGCCTTCGTGGACCTGCACGTCGATGTCCGCCTTGCGGAACCCCGGGAGCGACGCATCCACCACGAAGTGTGTGGGCGTCTCGCGGATGTCCAGGGCCAGCTGCGTGGCCTGCGCGCCGGGGGTGCAGCAGGCGCTGGAGGCGGGCTGGCGGCTGACCAGGGAGAAGATGTCGCCGAAGGGAGCGAAGGGGCTGGACGCGAACGAACCAGGACGGCTGAGCATGAACATGGTGTGGTCTCCTTGCCCGTGTGTCCGGGCGGGAGCCCCCATTTCAAATCGCGTGCCACTCCGGGAAGCCGGGCGGCGCCGCCCTCAGGGGGCGGCCGGCGGCGTCCCGGCCCCGCCATCCGCGCCGCCGGAGGCGGGCGCGGCTGCCGCCTTGGCAGGATCGTCGCGCTTCATCATGGCGTAGATGACGCCCTGCACCACCACCGACTCCCCCACCAGGCGGCCGACGCGGGCGCTCGCCTGCGAGAGGTCCCGGAACTTCCCGCCGTCCAGCTCGCGTTCGAAATCGATCAGGGAGTTCTCGATGGCGAGCATCATGCTGGCCACCACCGCCCATTCGTGCCTGGTGTCCGGCCAGTAGCGGTTGGTGCGCACCAGCTCCACGGGGACGTTGAGCCGCCAGCCCTCGGGAGTCTCCACCAGGGAGAGCATCCCGCCCAGCACGGGTTCGCCCTCCCAGAGGAGTGCGGCGGTGCCGTCGGACATGTCCTCGGTGGTGAGCTTGCTCCGCTGCGCCTCCAGGGCCGCGAACGGATCCGCCATCACCCGCATCAGCGTGTCTTCCACGGAGCGCCCGCGGAGGGCGCCGTCCACCTCCTTCCTGACCTGATCCGGCCAGCGGGCCTGGATCTTGCGGCTCACGCGCCAGAGGCGCCCGAGCATCTCCCCGGCCTTGCCGCGCACGTCCTCGACGGCGCTCGCCTCCGTGACGCCATCCTCGAAGGTGACGTCGCGGGTCTTCAGGAACACCATCCTCGGCAGGAGCTCCGCGTGCCCGTCCCGGACCATCGCGGCCACGGCGTCCACGGCCTTGTCGGGGGTGCTGGTGTCGTACTCCCCCACCTCCTTCCGACCGCAGCCGGTGGCGACGGCCATGACCGCAAGGAGGAGCGCCAGGATCTGGGTGCGTTGGGGCATGCGAGGGTCCAACCGCGGAACGGCGCCCTGGATGCGGCCGCGTGCTCCCCGGGTCACCAGGGGCGGCCGGCAGCGCAGGAGGGCCGGGGCGTAGGATAGGGCCGTGCGACTGCTTGTGAATGGCGAGACGAAAGAGTTGACGGCGCCGGATGGCCGGCCCGCCGTGGTGCGCGATCTCCTGGTCCAGTGCGGCTGGGGCGAGCGCCCCTGCGCGGTGGAGGTGAACCGGTCCCTGGTCCCGCGGGCCAGCCACGGGAGCGCCGAGCTCCGCGAGGGCGACCGCGTGGAGGTGGTGACCCTGGTTGGAGGCGGCTGAGGCCGATCGAAGGATGACAGGGATGACAGCAACGACAGGGATCACGACGAACGCATGTGAGCCCGCGGCCCTGGACGCACCGCCCCTGCGGGTGGGCGCGTTCTCGCTGCGGAGCCGGCTGGTGGTGGGGACGGGCAAGTACCGGGACCCGGAGACGATGGTGGCCGCGCTGCGGGAGAGCGGCGCGGACGCGGTGACGGTGGCGGTTCGGCGCGAACGGCTGGTGGACGCGCAGGGGCGCTCGCTGCTGGATGCGCTGGATCCGTCGCGCTGGACCATCCTGCCCAACACCGCGGGCTGCTTCAGCGCGGAGGATGCGGTGCGGGTGGCCCGACTGGGGCGGGAGCTCCTGGAGCAGCTGGGGAACCCGGGGCGCCACTGGGTGAAGCTGGAGGTGCTCGGCGACCGCGCCACGCTGCTGCCCGACCCGGTGGGGACGCTCGAGGCGTGCAAGGCGCTGGTGGCGGACGGCTTCACCGTCCTCTGCTACACGAGCGACGACCCCATCATGGCCCTGAGGCTCCGCGACGCGGGTGCCGCGAGCGTGATGCCGGCGGGGAGTCCGATCGGGAGCGGACGCGGCGTCGCCAATCCGGCGGCCATCCGCATCATCCTGGAGCTCCTCAAGGATCCGGCCCATGGCGGCCGCCCGGACTATCCGGTGATCGTCGACGCCGGTGTCGGCACGCCCAGCGACGTGGTCACGGCGATGGAACTCGGCGCGGACGGCGTCCTGCTCAACACCGGGATCGCCCACGCGGCCCAGCCCGTGGCGATGGCCAGGGCGATGCGATTGGCATGCGAATCCGGCTGGCTGGGAGCCCGCGCCGGCCGCATCCCCCGGCGGCTCTACGCCAATGCGAGCAGCCCCTGGAGCGGCGTCATCGACTCCATCCCCGGGGAGTGAACGGCGCGAACGTCCGTCGAGCGCCCGAGGCCGCTCGGCCCGCGCGGGTCAGCCCGCGCCCATGAGACCGCGGAGGATGCCGAGGCCCTCCGCCAGGCGATCCGCCCTGGTGGCGAAGCTGAGGCGGAAGTGCGTGTCGCGGTGGCTGAACACCTGGCCGGGGATGATCAGCACGCGGTTGGCGATCGCCTTCTCCACGAACTCAGAACCCGTGAGGCCCAGGTGCCGCGGCACCTCCACGAATGCGTAGAACGCGCCCGACGGCGCCGGGACGTTCGTGACGCCGCGGAAGGCCTCCAGCACCATGTCGCGGCGGCGCTGGTACTCGCGCACCACCGGCGAGAGATCGATCCCGAACGCGGGCAGCACGCCCCACTGGGCCATGCTGGGAGCGCACACGAACGTGTACTGCTGGAGCTTGGCCATCTCCTGGATGAGGGCCCTCGGACCAGCCGCGTAGCCCATGCGCCATCCGGTGCAGCCATAGGTCTTGCCGAAGCCTCGGATCAGGAGACAGTCGTCGCCGAAGCGGGCGGGGCTGGGGCAGCGGCCCTGGTCGCGGGCGTCGTCGAAGCAGAACTCGTCGTAGATCTCGTCGGAGATGAGGAGGACGTTGCGGCGCCGGCAGAGATCCACCACGTCCGCGAGTTCCGCGGCGGTGAGGACCGTGCCGCAGGGATTGGAGGGGCTGTTGAGGATCACGGCCTTCGTTCGAGGCGTGATCAGCGGTTCGATCCTGGCCGCCGTCATCCGGAAGTCCGGGTAGGTGTCGCAGGTCACCATGCGGCCGCCGGTGAGGCGCCCCAGCTGCGGGTACATCACGAAGTACGGATCCGGGATGATCGCCTCATCCCCGGGATCCAGGAGGGAGAGGATGGCCAGCAGCAGTCCCCCGCTGGTGCCGCTGGTCACGATGGACCCCAGGTCCTCGCTGGGCCCCTTCCACCCCACGTCGCGGGCGAGGTGCTGCCAGATGGCGTCGATCAGCTCCGGGATGCCCTGGGTGACGGTGTAGCCGTTGCGGTTCTCCAGGACCGCGCGGGCCGCGGCCTCCCGCATGGCGTCCGGGACCGCGAAGTCCGGCTGGCCGATGGAGAGGTTGATGGGGTCCTTGAGGCGCGCGCCGAGATCGAAGACCCGGCGGATGCCGGAGGCGTCGATGGACCTAGCCCTGGCGGAGATGAGCGGCGCCACCTCCAGCCGCTCTGCACCCTGGTTCACCGGGGGCTCACTTCTTCTTGGCCGCTGCGTCCTTGGCAGCCGGCGCCGCGGCCTTGGCTCCCGCGGCGGGCTTCGCGGCTCCGCCGGCGGCGGCGGCCGGCGCTCCGGCAGCGCCCTCGCCGCCTTCCGCCTCCGCCTTCTTGGGCTTCTTGCCCGCGGAGGCCTTGATGCTGCGGACCTTCACCAGGCCCAGCGGGGAGTTCTTGGCGAAGTCGAACTTGTCCGTGCTGGCCAGCTTCTCGATGCGCTCCGTGCGGGTGAGCACGTTGCGATGCATGTTGAGGGCGCCGGACGTGGTCTTGAGGCTGCGGTGGATGCTCATGGCGGGTGTCAGCGGCAGAGTTCAGGGTAGGCGTCGGAGAAATCCCGATGGCCTCGGGCGGCGTTCTTCCACTTCTCGCCCGTCGCCTTCACCTTCGACATGAGTCTCTTCAGGGACTCAGATTGCGAGGTGCCCTCCGGATACCCGGGTAGGGCGACGACCTTGCGAAGTCGGGCATTATTGTCGGAGATGGCCGCGGCATCAAGCCCGCTGGCCAGAAGGAAGGAGACGAGCGCATCCGCCTCCGTCGGCGGGAGGTGCGCCACCACGATGTAGGTCCATCCCTTGGTGCGCGGGTCCACGCCCGGAGGGCGGGGCGCGGGCGGAGTCCGGGAGCCTGCGTCCTGGCCGCTTTCCTGGCTTCCAGCGGCACCTCTGGCCCCGGTCGCGCTCCCCCCGGCGGGGGCTTCCCCCCGCGGAGTGGCGGCCGGATCCGCGACGGCCCGGTCCAGCAGATCCTGGGCGGAGCGCTCCCGCAGGCTGGCCTCACCCTGGGCGAACCCGCTCCGCTCTCCCCTGGCATGCCCCAGCGTGTACGCCAGGACCGCCGCCGCCAGCGCCACGCACCCGGCGAGCCAGAGCCAGCCGATCGGCACGCGAACGGCCCGGCGGGGCGCCTCCGCGCCGCCGACCATGGGACCCGGCATCGGACTCTCCGCCGGACGCGACGCGCCCACCTGCGGATGGCGCGAACGGTCGTCCCGCTTCATCAGTTCATAGAGGACCGGCGTGGAGCTGCGGCGCCGCATGGCGCTCATGGTACCCGCTCGCGGCCCCCCAACACGCTGGCCACGGCGACGCCTCCGGAGTGGCTGAGGCTCACCAGCCACTGCTCCAGTCCCTGCCGGGCGGCCTCCGCCTGCGCTGCGCCGCGGAGGATGAGGTGCGGCTGCCCCATCCACGCGGTGACCACTTCGATGTCCGTCCAGGAGATGCCGCCCCGCAGACCCGTGCCGAGCGCCTTCAGGGCCGCCTCCTTAGCGGCGAACCGGACCGCGTACCGCTCCGCGCGGCGGCCCCCGCCGGACTCCGCGTAGCTCTGTTCGCCCTCCGTGAAGACCCGCTCGCGGAAGCGCACCGGATGGGCCGAGAGCAGGGCCGCGATGCGCTCGATCGCCACCACATCCACGCCGTGGGCCATCACGTGCATGCGGGCACCCTACCGCGCCGCGGCCGCCTCCCACGCCGCCAGAGACTGACGCACGCCGGCCCGCGGATCGTGCCAGCCGCGGGCGTCCAGCACCGGCATCGGAAGCAGGCGATCCCGCGCGAACGCCTCCCGCAGGCGCCGCAGCAGCGGAACATCCGGCGCTCCGAGCGGCCCCCGCGCGCCGGCAGCCGGCCGCGCGGCGAGGCGGATGGCGCCCGGTGGGCGCCCCGCGGCGACCGACGCCTCCGCCAGCGCAGCCAGCGGGTCGCCGCCTCGATCCAGGACGAGGGCGAGGTCCACGCCGGGTGCGATCGCGGGATGCGAGCCCGGCGGGGTCTGGAAGTCCACGAGGGTCACGCCATGGTGCAGGGCCCGCGCCAGCAGGTGCGAGAGCGCCTGCGCCGCGAGCGCGGAAGCCGCGGCGTCCGCCGGGAGCGTCATGGAGACGGGCACGCGCCCCAGGTCCGCAGCGAGCACCACCGCCGCCTCGGCGGCCGCGGTGGCGCGGTCCACGTTCGCGGGCTCCGTGAAGTGCTCCGGCGGGATCCAGAGATCCAGGCCGGAGAGCGTCAGCTCCAGGCGCTTCAGCCGGGCCCGCAGTTCGCGTCGCGCGGAGCCGTCCAGCGTTCGCGGGCGCAGTCCCGGCTGCGTGGCGGAGAGCTGCACGCCGCGCACGCCGGCTCCGCCGAGCCACTCCAGGGACTCCACCGGATCGCCGAGCGGCTCGAGCGTGGCCGCAAGCATGGCGCGGGGGTCGTCCATGCCGCGAGGCTACCATTCGCGCCCATGCGACCCCTCCCGCTGATGCTCCTCGCGCCGTGCCTGGCGCTCTGGCTGGCTGCGGCGGTGGCGCCCGGCGTGGCGGCCTACTCCGCATTCCGGGTGCTGCCGAAGGAAGGCGTGGTGGTGCCCCGCTTCAAGGCGATCGCCGCGGATGACGCGGAGACGATGGGCCGGCTCGCGGCCGGTCGCTCGCTGCAGCCCGCGTTCCAGCTTTCGGACCGGGCCCGCTGGGTGCTGGCGCCGGCGGCGCTCCTGCTTGCGCTCGCGGCGGGATGCTGGCGGCGCGGCGGCCGGGCCCTGCTGACGCTCCTCATCCTGGCCCTCCTCGCCCTCGCCGCCGGGCAGGCCGTCGGCTGGTCCATGCAGGCGCCGCTCGAACGCTGGTGGGCGCTCGCCGAGGCCGGGGACCTCCAGGGCGCGCTCGCCTCGCGCCGCGACTTCGACGCGCTCCATCCCTGGGCGGAGCGGGCCACCTCGCTCGAAGCCATCTCGCTCCTGGCGGCGCTCCTCCTGGTGCCTGCGGCCGCGGTCCGGCGGACGCCATGAGCGCCGCTCGACGCGCCCCCACGCCCCAAACCCGCCGGCGCGCGGGGGAGCTCCTTGCCGCCCTCCGGGCCCGCTACCCGGACGCCCGCTGCGAACTCGACTTCTCCGCGCCGCACGAACTCCTGGTGGCCACGATCCTCTCCGCGCAGGCGACGGACGTCGGCGTGAACCGGGCCACGCCCGCCCTCTTCCGCGCCTTCCCGACGCCGGCGGACTACGCCCGCGCCGGATGCGAGGCGATCCAGCCCTACCTCCGGACCATCAACTTCTGGCGCACCAAGGCCCGCGCAGTGCACGCGGCGATGGAGCGGGTGGCCACCCACCATGGCGGTCAGGTGCCGCGGACCATGGAGGAGCTGCTGGAGCTGCGCGGCGTGGCCCGCAAGACCGCGAACGTGGTGCTGGGCACCGCCTTCGGCATCAACGAGGGCGTGGTGGTGGACACGCACGTGATGCGCCTCTCCCGCCGCATGGGGTTGACGCGGCAGAAGACGCCGGAGCGGATCGAGCAGGACCTGATGGCGCTCTTCCCCCGGGAGCACTGGGCGCTCCTGAGCCACCTGCTGATCCTGCACGGGCGACGCGTCTGCAAGGCCCGCGGCGGCAGCTGCGCGGAGGATGCGATCTGTCGGCGCTTCTGCAGCGAAGGCGCGTCCCGCGCGGCCGCGGCTCCGCGCGTCAAGGCTCCTTCGAAGCGGTCGACGTCCCCTTCGAGGAGGGAGCCCCGGGGAGCTTCTCCCCGACCGGCACCCACTCCGCGACGCCCATCCCGCCCCAGCGGCTGACGAAGCTGGCGCCGGAGCCGGTGCGGAGCGGGAAGATGTAGGTGATGGGGCCTTCGAGATCGAGTGCCGCCACCTGGTGCATGGGCGAGGCCCCGGTGGCCTCGTCCGGATCCTCCGCGGGCGGCGCCGTGCCGGCAGCGGGCTCCTGGGCCGGATCGCGGCGCAGCACGGTGATGCCGCCGTCCCGTCCCACCCAGAGGTCCCCATCCACCACCTCCAGCACCCGCAGGCGCTCGCCGGAGGCGGGCTTCCAGAGGCCCGAGCGCGTGCCGCTCCGGATGCGGACGCTGCGGTAGTCCCCGCTCTCCGCGCCGGGCTCCTGCACCAGCGTCGCGGAGCCCCAGACGCCGGAGACCTCCTTCTGCGGGACGCTCACCAGGTCCGTCTTGCGCTCCGTGAGCACGGGCGTGCCGCGGATCGGGTAGCTCCAGGTGCCCTCCGGGCTGCTCACCACGATGGTGCGCTTGTCGCTGATCACGGTGTCCGCGCGTCCCGGCTCCCGCACCGGCCGGATGAACTCGTCCCCGGCGCCGCTGGGGTCTGCGCGGAATCGGAAGACCGCGCGGCCGAAGCTCCCGGCCACCGCGTAGTAGTTGGGCGTGATCAGGGCCACGTCGCGGGCCCCCTTCACCGCGGCGAAGAATGGATCCGTGAGGGCTCCGTCCTTCACCACCCAGGAGGCGAGCTCCAGATCCGTGACCGCCCAGAGGCGGCCATCCAGCAGCCGCAGCGAATGCACCCGCCCGCGCAACGCGGAGTTGGAGACCTCGCGCACGTCCGGGCCCATGACTCCCACCGTGGCCGCCTCCCGTCCCTGCAGGACGAAGGCGAATCCTCCGGGCACGCCCGCCCACGGCGGCAGCGGCACCAGGAGCGACGCGGCGCCGACGAAGCTGCCGTCCTGGAGCTTCAGCACCCGGCGCTCCACCGGCGCCACCAGGCCCTCCGCGGAGAGCACCACCGGCCCCACGTCACTCATCCCGGCGAGCGAACGGGCCCGGTCCCGCAGCCTCACGGCGCCGCCATCACCCGACACCCAGAGCTCGCCGCCGGCCTCGGAGATCCAGCGCGGCTTGATCCCCAGGGTGGAGGCGTCGATGAACTCGACCAGCACCGGCGCCTTCGGATCGCTGCGATCCAGGCGGGCCACGCCGGTGTTCTCCAGCACCACCATCAGGTCGCCCTTCCACAGGATCATGTCCACCGCGGCGCCGGAGGTGCCCACCGGCCGGATCTCCTCCTCGCGGAGAAGCTTGGCGCTGCGCGGATCCAGGGCCATCACCTTGGGCCCGCGGGCCTGGTACCAGACCCCGTCCGCCACCAGGGTGCGATGGTTCGTGCCGCCCACGGATTGGGTGACGCGCAGCTCCCGCGGTCGGCGGTCCGTGCGATCCTCCGGGACGTACTCGTCGGAGCACGCGCCGAGAAGGGTCACCGCCAGAAGCGCCCCCACGCGCCAGGTCCGGAGTCGCGTTCGCGCCATGGGCACAGACTAGCATGGGACCATGGCGATCCGCACCTGGCTGGTGTGGGAGCGCTGCACGCCGCGGCAGCGCCTTGCGGCCGGCGCGCTCCTGCTGGGCGTGGTGGCGGCGGCGTGGCTGGCGTGGCGGATCCAGCCCACCTCGCTCTCCCAGTCCCCGCTCTGTCCGAGCCGCCGATGGCTGGGTGTCTACTGTCCGGGCTGCGGCTCCTCGCGGGCCTGCCACGCCCTGGCGCATGGAGAGGTGAGCCGTGCGTGGCGCTTCAATCCGGCCCTGATCCTCGCGGGCGTGCCGGCGCTCGCATGGCTGGTCGTCGCCTGCGGCGCCGCCTGCATCGCGGGGCGCGCACCTCGCCTGCGCCCGCCGGCCCGCTGGGCGGCGCGGGCCACGTGGGCGCTCCTCGGGCTCCTGGTCGCGTGGGGCGTGGTGCGGAATCTCCCGGGGGAGGCGTTCGACGTCTTCCGCCCCCCGGCCACGCCGACTACGCTCCCCACCTCCATGGAGCGCATCCCGGCCCTGGAACGACTGCTGGCCGCCGATCCCGCGGATCCCTTCTGCCTCTACGCGATGGCGCAGGAGTACCTGAAGGGAGGACGCGAGGAGGAGGCGCTGCGCTGGTTCGATCGCACCCTGGCCGCGGATCCGGATCACGCCTACGCCGCGTACCACAAGGCGTGCACGCTGCGCTCCCTGGGCCGCGCGGACGAGGCCCTGGCCGCGGCCCGGGCCGGCGCCGCGGCGGCCCGCCGCAGCGGCGACGGGAAGGCGGCGTCCGAACTCGCGGCCCTCATCGACGAGTGGACCTGACCGTGGCGGCCCACGAGACGGTGGCGGAGGTGCTCCTCCTGGAATCCGATCCGGGCTTCTGCCGGGTCCGCGTGGGACGGCGCTGGCATGGACCGCTCCGCCGGGAGCGGGCGGAGGCGCTCGGCCTGCGTCCGGGCGCCGCGTGGAGCGAGCGAACCGCGAAGGCGGTGGCCGCCGCGGTGGCGGAGGCGGCGGCGCGGAGGATGGCGCTCGCGCTCCTCGGCGTCGGCGCCCGTTCGCGCGCCGGGCTGATGCGCCGGCTGGTGGCGCGCGGCGCGAGCGCAGCGGTGGCCGAGGCCGTGGTGGAGGAGCTCCGCCAGGACGGCTGGCTGGACGACGCCCGCAGCGCCGCCGAGCGGGCGGAGGCGATGGTGCGGCGCGGGCGCCGCAGCGCCGAGGTCATCGGGGCGGCACTCGAACGCGAGGGCTTCGAACCCGCGCTCGCGCGGGCCGCGGCGGAGGCGGCCGCACCGGCGATGGATCCTGCGGCCGCGAGGCGCCGGGCGCTCGCTCTTCGGCGCCAGGGCGCCCCGCCGGCCCGCATCGCGCGGCAGCTCCTCCGGGAGGGCGCCGATTCCGATACCATCCGGGACGTCCTGGAGTCGTTCGAGCCGTGAGCCACTCGCACCACGTTCGCTGCGCCATCGTCCGCGTCCTCACCACCGCCGCCCTGCTGGGCGCGGCGGCCGCAGGCGGCTGCGCCGGTCCGCTCAACCAGCAGGATGGACCGCTGGGGGACCAGCCTTCGGACCTTCCGGATCTCGCCGCGGTCCCCGCGCCTGCGCCGCCGGGACCCGGGCCCGCCACGACGACGCTCGACCGCTCCAACTGGCCCGTGGTGACGGTGCGGGCGCCGCGCCGGCAGGTGGAGACAGAGCCCTACTACTTCGAACCCGCGCTCATGACCTCCGGCAGCGGCGAGCCCGCGCGGAACGGCGGCGCCTATCCCGACCGCGAGACGGTGCTGCAGGGTCCCTCCCGCGGCGATGCGATGGCCGCCGAGGCGGTGTGGGGCCCCTTCTGGACCGCCGGTGAGCTGGTCATGTGGCCGGTGCGCATGGTGGGTCAGCCGCCGTGGGTCACCACCCGCCAGCCGATCCAGGAGGCGGAGGTGCTTCCGCCCGCGCAGCGTGCCGCCACCTACGACCCGCGATGGACGGTGGCGCCGTGACCGAGAGCCGGCCCGGCCTGGACGAGCGGGGCCTTCCCGGCGGCTACCCCTTCCAGCCGGAGTGGGAGACCACGCCGCGCGAGTACCGCGACGCCGTGGCTCGCGGCGAGCGCGTGGTGCTGGTGGACTGCCGCACGACGCAGGAGCGGGAGATCGCCTCCATTCCCGGCTCCATCCACGTGCCGCTCCATGAACTGGCCAACCACGTGGAGGCCCTGCGTGCCCACGAGGATGATCCCATCGTGGTGCACTGCCACCAGGGCGGCCGGAGCCTCCGCATGACCGCCCAGCTCCGCAGCGCCGGCTTCGGCAACGTGAAGAGCATGGCCGGAGGCATCCACCTCTGGTCGCTGGACGTGGATCCCTCCGTCCCCATCTACTGAGATCCGCCGCGCGTGCTGCGCCACAGACTCCCCACGGGTGCCCTGCTGATCGCCGGCCTGGTGGGCCTGATGTGGCTCGATGCCGCAGGCGAACGCTTCGGCTGGCCGCGCGGCGTGGTCCTCTTCTGCTGCTTCTTCCTGGTGCTCGCACCGCTCATGGCCCGGGAGCTGGCGGCCCTCTTCCGCGGTGCCGGGGTGCGAACGGAGACCTCCGTGTGCGTCGCGGCCGCGTGGGGCGGCGTGGTGGCCACGGCGGGCTTCCCGGGCGCCCCGGCCCCCTCTCCGGACACGCTCGCACTCGCGGTGTCGCTGCTGACGCTGGTCGCGGTGATCGCCGCCGCCGGAGGGCGCGAGGCCCGCGGCGCGTCCGCGGCCGCGGCGGCGCCGCTCCTGGCGTTCGTGGCCTGCGGCGTCCTTCCCGGCTTCTGGCTCAAGGTGCGCGACCAGTTCGGCGCGGAGGCGCTGGTGGCGTGCGTGCTGACGGTGAAGGCCTCGGACATCGGGGCGTACGCGACGGGGCATCTGATCGGGCGGCACAAGCTCATCCCGTGGCTCAGCCCCGGCAAGACCTGGGAGGGCGTGGCGGGAGGCGTGGTCTTCTCCGCGCTGGTGGCCATGGCCTTCGCGGGCGCAGGCGCGGGGCGGCCCGGAGTGCCGGGCGTGGGCGCGGCGGCCGTCGCGGGCGCACTCCTCGCCGTCGCGGGCGTGGTTGGAGACCTCTCGGAGAGCCTGCTGAAGCGGGATGCGGGCGCCAAGGACTCCGGGCGGCTCCTGCCGGGGATGGGGGGCGTCCTGGACGTGGTGGACTCCCTGCTTCCCGCCGGCCCCCTGGCGTGGGTGCTCCTGCGGCAGGCGGCCATGAACGGCGGTTGAGGCCGGACGTGGTCCGGGGCGCCGCTGCGCCGCATCGCGGCAGCGTGGTACCCTGCGTGGTCCGCCCCCGGAGCCGCAGCCCATGCCACTGATGCAAGACCTCATCGCCCTTCACCGCGTGGACAGCCAGGTGAGGGCGCTCCAGGGCAGACTGGACGGGGCGAAGAGGTACCTCACCGCACAGCAGAAGCAGGTGGATGAACTGGAGACGCAGCGACAGGACCTGCACCTCCAGATCCGGCAGGTGAACGCCTCCGTGGGGAATCTCGAGAACGACATCCGCGGCATCAACGAGCGCGTGGACAAGCTCCGCGGCGAACTCAACAGCACCACCAACACCCGCCAGTACAACGTGGTGCTGCAGGAGCTGAAGCTGATCGAGACCAACCGCAAGGAGCTGGAGACCCAGGCGGAGGCGCTGATGGAGAAGGGCGAGCAGGCCACCACCCGCGTCACCGCGCTGGAGGCGCAGCTCGCGGAGCGCACCAAGCTGCGGGATCAGGCCCGCGGGGACCTGAACCAGAAGACCGCGGACGTGGCGGACCGCCTCTCGGAGCTGCAGCGCGAACGCGCCGCCGCCGCCGCCCGCGTCCCCGAGGCCAGCCGCAAGGTCTTCGACCATGTGGCCGCCCTCCATGACGGCGAGGCGATGGCCTCCGTGGTGACGCTCTCCGCGCGGCACCGCGAATACGCCTGCGGGGCGTGCAACTGCGAGATCCCGTTCGAGAGCTTCTCCCGGCTGAAGAGCAACCCCGAGGCGCTGGTGCAGTGCCTCAGCTGCCACCGGATCCTCCACCTGGAGGCCGTGGAGGAAGCCCACGCCTGAGGTTGGTCCGCGGGGCCGGCGCCCGCCGGGCGCTCAGGCGTAGCCGAGCCGCTCCAGGTCGCCTTCGTCCAGCCCGAAGTGGTGGCCGATCTCGTGCAGCAGCGTGATCCGGATCTCGTGTCGCACGCGGCCGTCGCCGCCCAGTTCCGTGCCGTCGTCGTCCGTCCAGGGCTCCCAACCGCCGGCCTCGTCGATGATGCCGCGCCGGAAGATCTGGATCCGGTCCGGCACCCGCGGAGAGTCCCCCACGCTCCGCTCCGTGAGCGGAATGCCGCTGTGGAGGCCGCAGAGATCGTCATCCTCCGGATCCAGCCCCATCTCGCGGAGGAGGCGCCTGGAGGGCGCGTCGTCCACCACCACCGGCATCTCTTCCAGGAAGGACTGCAGGCGCTCCGGCAGCGCTTCGATCACCTCCTCCAGGATGGCGTCGAAGCGCTCCCGCTCCCACTCCGGCAGATTCACGCGCCCGCCTCCCGCACGGCCCCCACCAGCTCCGAGATGGAGGCGACTCCCTGTGAACGCACCCACCCGGCCAGGCCGCGCACCACCGCCAGCGGCGAGCGCGGATCCACGAAGAGCGCCGTCCCCATGCCCACCGCGCTCGCGCCGGCCAGGATGAACTCCGCGGCGTCCTCCCAGCTCAGCACGCCGCCCGTTCCCACGATGGGGATCGCCGCGGGCCTGGCCACCAGCCGGTGGACCTCGTGCACCATGCGCACGGCGATGGCGTGGATCGCGGGGCCGCTGAGCCCCCCGCTCCCGCGGCTGAGGCGCGGCCGGCGCGTGTGCGGACAGATGGCCATGGCGGGGAACGTGTTGACCAGCGTCAGGCCGTCCGCGCCGCCGGCCACCGCCGTCTCCGCGAGCCGCACCACGTCCCCGGACGCGGGCGAGAGCTTCACCAGCAGTCTCCGGCGCACCACCGCGGGGCGCACCGCCCGCAGGAGCTCCCCCAGGAGCCGCGGGTCATCCCCGAACTGCAGGCCGGTCGCGGTGTTGGGGCAGCTGACGTTCAGCTCCAGGAGGGCGAACCCCTCCGCCGCGTCGAGCCGGGCCGCCACCGCGACGTAGTCGTCGATCGAGTGGCCCGCGACGGAGCCGATGACCGGCGCGGGGGAACTCCGCAGGGCCGGCGCCTCCTCCGAGAGGAAGCGATCCACGCCCGGGTTGGCCAGTCCGATCGCGTTGAGCATGCCCGCGGCGACGTCCACCATGCGCCACGGCGCGTTGCCGGGGCGCGGCTCCCTCGTGATGCTCTTGGTGGTGATGGCGCCCACCCGCGCCAGCGGCAGCGCGTCCCCCATCTCCGTCACGTAGCCGCAGGTGCCGGCCGCGAGCACCACCGGATTCCGGAGCCTCACACCCGCGAGCGTGGTCTCCAGCCCGGCGTCCCGCGTCATCACTTCCGAGCGCCCAACTGGGCCATCAGCTCATCGTCGATGCCCAGGAACTCCCGCATGTGCTGGTCGTAGATCTCCTGATCCTTCTCCCGCGAGAAGTCCAGGCGCAGCTCGTTGATCACCTTGGTGCCCTGCGCGATCCACGCCCGCCAGGTCTCCAGCGAGATGTTCTGGAAGATCCACTCCCCCAGCGGACCCTTGAAGGGAGGCCGCGAAAGCTGGGAACCGGCCCGGCCGCTGCGCTGGCAGACGAACCCCGCGGAGCGCATCCCACCCTCCGGCGCGGGCTCGAGCTTCACGGTGGGCGGCTCCCGGCCCACGGAGCGGAGGAGCTCCGCGATGGCCGTCTGCGGGAGGCGCTCCCCGCGGCGGGCGGCGAGCTCATGGCCCTTGAGCAGCACCTCCACCGCCTTGTCCGCCCAGCCGGCTCCGATCATGGCCTGACCGCAGAGCTGGTAGGCCTTGCTCATCTCCGGGGAGAGCTCTATGCAGCGCTCGAAGCTGCGGGCCGCCTCGGCATTGCGCCCCACCTGGAGGTAGGCGCCGCCAAGAGAGAAGTGGGCCATCTCGTTGGTGGGATCGGCGGCCGCCATCTTCTCGAATTGGGCGATTCGTTCAGCGTTCATGGCGCGGATCATAGGCCCTTGCCGGGCCCTCCCAGGAAGGCGTCAAGGCGCATGCGCTTCAGGAGCGCCGCGAGGTGTTCCGGAAGTTCACGCAGCTCCACGCGACGGCCGCGGGCGCGGCGGTCGTTGACCAGCATCACCAGCTGGCCCACGCTCGCGCTCGACATGAACTGGAGCTCCCCGAAGTAGAGACGCAGGTCCCCGCCGCCGGCACGGGTCATCGTCTCCATGATGGCGCCGAAGAGCTGGGCCGTGCGGCTGTCAATGCTGCCGCCGAACTCCAGGGCCTCGACGCCCTCCTCCTCTCTCCAGATGGCGCGGAACTCCCGCATGGACGCGGAGGGTACCTCACATCCAGTGGCGTCGGTGATAGACCCACCATTCCGCAGCAAGCAGCAGGAGCCCCGCGCCGATGGCCCAGGGCCACAGGTCCGTGAGCACCCCCCCGCCGCGGCGGGCCTGGATGCGCTCCGTGCCGATCTGCAGGGTCTCCCGCGCGGCCACGCGGGCCTCCACCGGGTCCAGCATGTTGACCGCGAACGCCCGTTCCTGGGTCTGACCGCCGCTCTTCCACTCCACGCGGTAGACCCCGGCCCGGCGGATGGGCCCCCAGGAGAACTGCGAGGGATCCGGGACGGCCACGCTCTCGCTGGAGCCGTCCGGATGCCGCACCGTCGCCTCCCGCACCCCCGCCGGGAGCGTGGTGGCGATGACGTCCCCCGGGGAGAGCGTGCCGCCCGCCGCCGCCTCCGCGAGAGAGCCGAGCCACTCCACGCTGTTGGCGATGAAGTTCACGAAGCTGCGCTGGAAGGGCCAGTTGCTGTCGAGCGGGTCGAAGGGCAGCACCAGCGCCTGCATGCCGCCCTTCTGCACGAACGACACCACCGGCCCCTCCGCCGCCTCCGCCAGCACCAGCGCGTCCGCGCCGGGGGCGGTGGCCTGGAAGCGGGAGACGACGAGTTCGTCCAGGGACGCGGCGCGGAAGATCGGATGTTCGCGCTGGGTGGACCGGACCAGGACGCCGGACTTCTCCGCGAAGGGGTTGAACTCCGCAACCGTGCCGGGCCGCGGGAGGCCGAACGCGAGGTACCGGCCCGGGACCGGCGCCGCCGGCCAGCAGCCCACGATGACGGTCACGTCCACGGCGATGGCGCCCGCGCCCGCGGCGACGGCGGCGTCGTACTCCGCGCAGGTGAAGGCCTTCAGCTCCGCCAGCGGCATGCCCTCAAGGACCGCGCGGACCAGGGCGGGCTGGTCTCCCACGATCGCCACGCGCAGCTTCTTCGCGGGCGCGCTCACCAGCCAGGCGATGTCGTCCACCGGGTACGCGTCCGTCTCCAGCCAGCGCAGCCCGATCACGCCGCCGCGCGGCTGCGCGAACGGCGTGAAGGTGAAGCGGGTGGAGCCGGGCTCGAAGGTCCCGCCGGTGCCCGCCTTCGACGGCGGCACCTGGACCGGCTGCGGCGTGGCCCCGCGGATGGTGCCGTCGATCGTGAGCTCCACCAGGGAGGATGCGGCCTCCGTGCCGGTATTGCGAACGGCGGCGAAGACCTCCACGTCCGCCGGCCGCTCCACGGAGCGGTCCGCGGCCAGGGCCTCGAAGCCGCAGTTCCCGGTGTCGGCCTTGCCGACCTGCACGTAGCGGAGGGGTTCATCGCCGCGCAGGGATTGCTCCTCGAGGTCGGCGATGCGGCCGTCGCTGAAGAGTTCGAGCTGCGCGGATCCGCGCGGGGCCGCGTCGGGCCGGTCCGGATCCGTGTCCGTCGAGAAGGCCCGGGCGAGGGAGAGCGCGTCCCCGATCCGCGTGGCGGTGTCCGTCGGCTCCACGCCGTCGATCGCCCGCAGCACGCCGTCCAGCGAGGTGGTGAAGGGCGAGCGGATCTCCGCCCGGTCGCCGAAGGCCACCACCATCACCTCCGAGGGGGCGCCGCTGAAGAGGCCGCCGGACATGAGGCGCCGGGCCCGTTCGCGGGCCAGCTTCCGGGCCTCCTCCAGGCGGGTGGTGCCGCCGGGGCCGTCCTTGGTGTTCATGCTGGCGCTGTGGTCCACGAGAAGCACCACGCGGCTGCCGCGCACGGCGCCCAGGTCCATGCGCGGCTGCATGATGGCCAGGGCGATGAGGGCCAGCACCAGGATCTGGAGGAAGAGGAGCCAGCTGGGCCGCAGCCGCTGGAACGGAGCGTTGGCCCGCAGGTCCTCCACCGCGCGGCGCCAGAGCATGGTGCTCGGCGCAAGCCGCTTGCGGCGGCGGAGGCGGAGGAAGTAGAGCGCCAGGAGCAGCGGCAGCGTGATGCCCGCCACCACGAGCCCGGCCACCGGAGTGAGCCACGTCACCGGAGGAGCCCCCGCCGGCGCAGGTACTCCATGAGAAGCGTGTCCAGGTCCGTGGAGGTATCCACCACCACGTGCGTCATGCTGCGGCGGATGCAGAAGTCGCGCAGCCCCGCCAGGTGGGCGTCCAGGCGCTCCTTGTACTGCCGCAGCAGGCCGCCGCTCACCGTGATCTCGGCGGTGCCGCCATCCTCCACGTCCTCCAGGCGGAGATCGCCGGAGAGTCCGTGGCGCCCGGGGTCCAGCTCCTCCGGGCTGAGAAGCTGGAGGAGGAAGAGGTCGTAGCCGCGCCCGGCCAGGTAGCGCAGGCCGCGGTCGTAGCCCTCCCGGAAGAGGAAGTCCGAGATGACCACCATCACGCCGCGACCCTGGCGCGAGAGGGCCACGGTCTTCATCGCATCCGCGAAGCTGCCGCTCCCCTCCGCGCCCAGGCGCAGGAGCCACTGCCCCATCTCGGAGGTGCGCCGCCGCCCGCGCAGGTTGGCCAGGCGCTGCAGCCCGGCGCCGCCGAACCCTGTGAGCGTGACCCGGTTGTGATTCACCAGTCCCACGTAGCCCAGGGCCATGGCCAGGCGCCGCGCGTACTCCAGCTTGTTGGGGTTGCCCCAGTCCATGGAGGCGCTGGCGTCCAGCACCAGGTGGAGCGAGAGGTCCTCCTCCTCCAGGAACATCTTGAGGAAGAGGCGATCCAGCCGTCCGTAGATGTTCCAGTCCACGAAGCGCAGGTCGTCGCCCGGCACGTAGGGACGGAAATCCGCGAACTCCACGCTCTGCCCGCGCCGCTTGCTGCGTCGCTCGCCGTGGAGCTTGCCCTGGAAGATCTTGCGGCTGAGGACGTCCACCTGGTCCAGCCGGGCCATGAGGCGGCCGTCGATCAGGTCGTCCAGCCGCGTGGCCCGCTTCAGGGCGGGCGGCTTCTCGGAGAAGCTGCGCTCGCTCACGGGACCTCCTCCACCGGGATCCGCTCCACCACGTGGGAGACGATGTCGTCGGGCTGGATCGAATCCGCCTCCGCCTCGAAGGAGCGGAAGAGGCGATGCCGCAGCGCCGGACGGGCCACGGCCCGGAGATCCGCGACGCTGACGGCGTAGCGGCCGTCCACGAGCGCCCGCACCTTGGCGGTGGTGAGCATGGACTGGGCGCCTCTGGGGCTGGAGCCCACGCGCACGTTGCGATTCACGAAGTCATCCGAGAAGGGTCCGAACGGCTGCGTGGCCATCACCACCCGCACGCACCAGTCCTTGACGTGCGGCGCCACCACCACGCGGCGGGCCAGCCGCTGGGCGGCGAGGATCGCGGGAGCGTCCAGCACCGGCTTCACGGCGCCCGCGGGCGCCACCGTGGTGCGGCGGATGATCTCGTTCAGCTCCGCGCGGTCCACGTCCGGGACCAGCACCTTGAGCAGGAAGCGGTCCAGCTGCGCCTCCGGGAGCGGGTAGGTGCCTTCCTGCTCGATCGGGTTCTGCGTGGCCATCACCAGGAACGGCCGCGGCAGCTCGCGGGTCTGCCCGCCCACCGTCACGGAGCGCTCCTGCATGGCCTCCAGGAGGGCGGACTGGCTCTTCGGCGTGGCCCGGTTGATCTCGTCCGCCAGCAGGAGGCTCGCGAAGATGGGGCCCGGGCGGAACTGGAACGTGCGGTTCGCGCCGCCTGCATCCTCCACCAGGATCGTGGTGCCGGTGATGTCCGCCGGCATGAGGTCCGGCGTGAACTGGATGCGGTTGAAGGAGAGCTCCATCGCCTCCCCCAGCGTGCGCACAAGGAGAGTCTTGCCGAGGCCCGGGACGCCTTCGAGCAGCACGTGCCCACCGGCGAGGAGCGCCATGAGCACCTGCCCCACGACCTCCTTCTGCCCCACGATCCGCTCGCCCACCGCGGCCGCTAGGCGCTCCGCGGTGCCGCGGAACGCGGCGCACGCGGCCGCCACCTCCTCCGGCGTGGTCGGCTCCGCGCTCGGGACGCCGGCGGCGCCTGCCGCGGTGACGCTCATCGTCCGCCTCCGTTCCCGGGGTCGTCCGGGCCGGGGCCGGCGCCGGGCGGCGCAGCGCCGCCATCCCCCTGCTGGGCCCTTCGCTTCGCGGCCCGCAGGCGCCCGAGCCCACCGGGATCCTCGGCGGCGCCATCCGCAGCGGGTGGCTGCGATGCGGGGCGAACGGGCTGCGCCGGCGCGTCCCGTCCCTCCGGCACGGGCGGCGGCACCCGCGGCGCGCCTGGCGACGGCTCCGGCGGCGGGGCTTCCGGCGGGGTCGCGCCCGGGACGCGCGTGGCGGCCCGGGAGCGGGCGCTCCGCCATGCATCCACGGTGCCGGTACCCGCCTCCTGAACCTTGCCCAAGGCGCGGGCCGCCGCGTCGCGGGCCTCGCGGGAGTCGAAGGCGATCCGGCGGGCCGCGACGTCCAGGATGAAGAGCGCCGCGGCCAGGATCGCCAGCAGATCCCAGATCCGCTTGGCGGAGCGCGGCACTTCGATCCCGGTGCGGTCGAAGAGGTTCGCGAGGGAGGGATCCCCGAGCGCCAGCACGCGGCCGCCGGTCCTGGCCGCCACCGAGGCGAGGAGCGCCGCATTGTCCCGCACCGCCCGGAACTCCTTGGCGTACGGCACGCTCACGGCCGCCTGCACGGAGCCGGTGCGCACCTCTCCATCCGCGGAGGGGGCCGCGAATCCCACGTTGACCAGGTACGCGCCCTGCTCCGACGCGGAGAAGTCCCCGACCCAGCGGCCGGCGCCCGTCTGCCGCAGCGGCAGGAGGCGCGACGTGCCGTCCGGCTCCACCACACGGGCGTCGACGCGGGCCGCGGCCTCGCCGCCGACGCCGAACGCCTCCACCTCCACGCTGGCGCGGGTGCCGTCCACGGAGGTTCGCAGGGCCACGTCACGCGGCTGCGCGGGGCGCATGCTCCAGCGCACGTTCTGCTCCCAGAACTGCTGGAACTCCGGCCACGAGATCCACGCCTGGCCCCAGCGCCCCGCGGCATCCGAGGTGAACGCCAGGGAACGACCGAGGCCGTAGTTCCAGAACGCCAGCAGCGGATCCCGCGCATCGCGCGTGGCGATCCCGATCGGCACCTGTCCCAGCCCCTCGCGCGGCACCGTGAGCACGTAGCCGCCCACCGGGGGCACGGCCGCCACGCCCTTGGTGGGCCCGGACATCATCGGCTGCACGTTGGCGGGGAAGGTCCCCTCCTGGATGAGCGAACGCGAGACGACCGACGCCTCCTTGATGAAGATCTTGGGGAGGTCCCGCGGATTGCGCACGTAGTAGAAGCGGCCGTTGGTGGACTTGGCGATGTTCTCCATCTTGGCGTGGTCCGCGGCGGTCCCGTGGCCCACCACCAGCACCGTGGTCGCGGTGATCTTCTCCCGGGCCATGTCCTTCAGGAGGGAGTCCGGCGGCGCGCCCGGATCCCCGTCGGAGATGACGATCATGTGGCGTTGCCCGCCCTTGACGCCCACCAGGCCGTCGTACGCCAGCTTCATGGAGGGGGCGAAGTCCGGCATGTCCCCCACCTGCATCGCCTTGGCGGCCGCGAGGGCGGCGCTCTTGTCGCCCGCGAGCTGGAGCGGGAAGGTCCAGCCGGCGCCGTTCAGCGTGCCAGCGCCGCTCATGCCGAAGAGCACGATGCCCACGTAGTCCAGGCGGCTCAGGGCCTCGATGGCGGAGATGGCCACCACCTTGCCCCAGTAGTTCCCCTGCGGCATCTCGCAGGAGTGCATCACCAGGGCCAGGGCCCCGCGGAGGATCTGCCGCGTCTGCGGCGGGTCCAGCCGCACCGGGAGCGTCCGCGCGGTCTCGGAGTCGATCCAGCCGCCGGCGCCGAAGCTGCGATCCCCGCCCAGCATCACCAGGCCGCCGCCGAGGTCGTGCACATAGGCGTGCACCGCCTTGTCCGCGGCGTTCTCCAGGGACCAGCGGGCCACGTTCGCCAGCACCAGCGCGTCGTAGCCGCCCATGTACGCGGCGCCGCCCGCCAGGACCTCCGGCCGCGCCACGTCCACGTCCAGGCCGCCTTCACGCAGGGCCGACGCGAGCGGCGCGGATTCCGAGCCGTCGCTCTCGTCGACGATGAGGACGCGACCCTCGCCGGAGGCGAAGACCACCGCTTCGCCGACGTTGTTCTCCTCCATGCCGTCGCCGCTGCCCGCGTCCGGCTCGAAGACGGCGCGCACGCGGTGGGCGCCGGGGCGATCGAAGCTCACCGGCACCTGGAACGAGTTGGGGCCGGCGGCGAGCGTGACGGCCCGCGTGTCGCCGGCGCCGCGGGGGTCCAGGTCGTACGGCTCCCCGTCCACGGTCATGCGCAGGACGCCGGGCGTCTCCTTCTGCGCGGAGATCTCCAGGCGCAGGTCCACGCTCTGCCCGGTCCGGACGCGGGCCGGCGCCCGCAGGTCCCGGAAGACCACTTCGTTCTGGTGCTCGAACCGCAGCGGCAGCACGTCGATCGGGATGCCGCCGGCGCGGGCCTCGTCCGCGGCCGCCATCAGGTTGCCCGCGGTCTCGTTGCCGTCGGAGACGAGGAGGAGCCGGTTGGCGGTGTCCTTCGGGAGCGTGGCGATGGCCATTCGAATGCCCGCCGCCAGATCCGACGCATCCGTCTCACCCGGGTGCGAGAGGGACTGGATGACCGTCGACACCTCGGGAAGGGCCTGGATCTGCGGCTCCGCCGCCACCGTCACCACGCCCACGCGGTCCTGGGGGTTGGGCCTCTGCTCCGCGGCCTTCTGCACGAACTGCTCCGCCTGCCGCCGCACCGCGAGCGGGATCGAGCGGCTCTCGTCCGCCACGACCACCACGCTGACGCCCTCGCCGCGACGCTCCAGCATGGGGCGGCTGAGGCTCCCGGTGAGAAGCAGCACCACCAGGATGCGCAGCATCAGGCTCAGCCGCGCCTTGAAGGCGCCAAGCACCGGCTCGCTGCGGCGCGCAAGCCACGCCAGCGGCACCACCAGCAGGAGGAGCAGAAGCCACCACGGTTGCTCGAACGAGAGCGGCATGGATGCGTGGACACTCTACCGTGCGGCCACCCAGGGCAGCGGCGCGGAGATGACGCGGTTGTTGCCGCCGTCGACCACCCACATTCGCCCGCCGGAGGCCACCGCCGTCCACGGCCTGCGGAGGCGGCCCGGCTCAACGCCCCGCCCGCCCAGCACGTGGAGGGGCGCGCCGTCGGCGGGTTGGAGGTGCTGCACGCGTTCGTTCCCGAACTCCGTCACCAGGAGGGTGCCGTCGGCGAGCACCGAGATTCCATAGGGGTACTCGAAGGATCCCGGCGCCTCCCCCGCGTGCCCCAGGACCCGCAGCACCCGGCCATCCGCGGGGTCCAGCACCTGGATGCGGTGGTTGCACGCATCCGCCACGAAGAGCTCCCGCCCGTCCGGCGAGAGCGCCATCGCCTGGGGGCGGTCGAAGCCGCCGGGCTCGGCGCCGCGGTGGCCGAACTGGCGGCGGAACTCACCCGTCGGCGAGAAGACCTGGACGCGGTCGTTCCCTCCGTACTCCGCGACGGCCAGGTTCCCGTCGGGGAGGAGCACCACGTCCGTCGGGTAGATGAACTGCCCCGGCCCGGTGCCGTACTCGCCGAAGCGCAGGCGCTCGCGCCCGTCGCGTTCGTAGACGATCACCCGGTGGTAGTGGGTATCCGGGATGAAGATGGTCCCGTCCGGGCCCACGGTGATGCCCACGGGCTTCCCCTGCGTCCACTCCGGCATCTGGAAGGAGCCGAGGAAGCGTCCATCCGGGCTGAAGCGCTGCACCCGCGCCGTCTTGTCCACCACGAGGAGCGTGCCGTCCACGGGATCCAGGGCCGCCGCGCGGGGCGTGTCGAAGCGGCCGTCGCCGAGCCCCGGAGCCCCCACCACGCGGGCATCGGGAAGCGGCTGCGTGCCTTCGTCCTCCAGGTGGCGGCATCCCGGCAGCGTCGGGAGCGTCAGCACGCAGAGGG
Organism: Phycisphaerales bacterium; assembly: GCA_046350535.1. Classification (GTDB taxonomy): domain Bacteria; phylum Planctomycetota; class Phycisphaerae; order Phycisphaerales; family SM1A02; genus VGXK01. Next base: position 1,480,789 of record JAXMAG010000001.1, on the reverse strand, counting down.
CGAACGTCACCGCCCTGGCCGCGACCCGGCCCGCGCCGCCCGGGCGGCGCCGCAGCGCCGCGACGCAGACGGCGGCCGCGATGGCGGCGAGGATGGCGCTCGCGACGATCGCGAGGGAGACGGTCATCGGCTGCTGGTAGTGGAGGGCGTTGAGCAGGCTGGACGCGATCCAGTCGAAGCCGGGCGGTTCCAGGCGGGCGGCGAGGGGCACTTCACCGGCGGCGAGCGCCGCCACCACGCATCCGCCCGCGAGCGCCGCCCCGGCCACCCAGGGACGCAGGGCCGAGAGCGGCACCGGTCCGTCCATCCGAAGGCAGGCGCCGATGCGGGCGGCCGCGGCGGCGCCGGCCACTGCGCCCGTCGCGAGTGCGATGGCGGCGAAGCGGCTCACCTCCGCCAGGACGAGCGCCGGCCATCCCTGCATCAGGGATCGGGCGCTCCCTTCGAGCCATGCGGCGTGGCACGCGGACGCAAGCACCGCCGAGGGGACGGCGGCGGTGACGGCGGCGGCCGCGGCCACCGGGAGCAGGAACCAGCGGGCCCGGCCCGGGAGCGCGAACGCCAGGGCCGCGGCGGCCGCGAGCGGGCAGGCGAGGGCGCCGGCCGCGAACGCGCCGGCGAGCGTGTTGGCGCTCCCGCGGGCGTGGAGGAGAAGAGCCTGATCGGGATGGCCACCGCCCAGCACGCGGCTGCTCAGGATCCCAAGCGGCACCAGGGCCAGGAGCGCCGGCCACAGGGAGCCCAGGCCCAGGGCCCGCAGGGGCGCGGCGCCGCTCCATGATGCCGTCCCTACGGTGCGGGCGCGGCGCGCCACTCCCACCGCCACCAGCACCGCCGCGGCGAGGGCCACCGCGACGGAGGGCCAGCCGACCTTGAGGATCTGCGCGGGCGTCGCACCCTGCGACTCCAGGGCCCGCAGCTCGAAGCCGATCGACGGCTCCTGCGAGAGGTCGAAGACGACGCTGTCGCTCCACACCGCGAGCGCCGCAGCTCCCCACGCCGCCAGCAGCGCCCAGCCATCCATCCACAGCGCAAGCCGCAGACGGGTCCACCATCCCGGGCCGTCCATCCGGCAGAGGAGCTCCGCGCCCGGAGGCGGACCCGCGCGGAGGAGCGCCACCACCAGCGCCGCCGGCGCCCACGCCCAGCCGACGACGCCCAGGATGAGCGTCCCGCGCCGCACCCACGCGGAGGCGTGGTTCGTGGCGGCCCAGTCGAAGATGAAGTTGCCCGGGGAGAGCACCGTCCACCACGCCGCGAAGATGGCGTACGCGGGCTGGAGCGCCACCGCCAGGACCGCCATCCACGCCCAGGATCGCGGCCGCGCCGCGAGCGCCCGCCCCGCCGGCCATCCCAGCATCATGGCGGCGAACGCGAGCCCCGCGGTCCAGGCGATGGAGGCGCCCCACGCCGGGCCCGTGGGGGAGCCCATCGGCACCGCGGCCACCTCCGCGGGGAGCGGACTCATCGTCACCGGCACCACCGCCGCCAGCGGCCAGACGAGCGCCACGAGCGCCACCACCGCCGCCGCACCCAGGATGGCCGCACGGGCGCTCACGCGGGCGGCGCCTTGGTGCGCCGCGTCGCGGACTCCATGAAGATGCGGACCGCATCCGGGGAGCGCTCGGAGGCGGCCCGCTCCGCGTCGGGCGGCCCCGGCGGCGCGGGTTCGAACCCCGGCGCCGCGCGCGCGAGCGACTCCTGGACTTCGCGCGAGCCGAGATAGTGCGCGAGACGCCGCCCCGCCTCCGCGTTGGGGCCGCCTCGCACCACCGCCGCGACCCCCGCCATCACCACGGGCGCCGCGCCGTCCGGTGCGAGGGAGAGGGAACGCCATTCGAGCGCCGCCCCCTCACGCGCCGCAGCTGCGACGTCATCCGAGTCCGTGAGTCCCGCGTCGATCTCCCCTGCGAGCACCGCCCGCACCACGCCGGCGTTGCCGGAGGGAAGGACGGTCACGCCGGCGGCGTGCATGCCCTCGCACCACGCGGTGAAGGCCTCGGGCGTTCCGCGGGCCTCCGCGTTCGCGAGCATGGCCCCCATGTGCACGCCGGTGGTCCCGAAGCGCGGATCCGCCATCCCGATCCGGCGCCCCGCAGCCCACGCAAGCAGTTCCCACCAGGATGCCGGCGGCGCAGGCCCGCCGCGCCGCCACACCAGGACCCGGGTGCGCCGGAGGCACGGCTGCCACTGCGACTCCTCCGTCGCGAGGATCCCCTCGCGGGCCAGGGCCCCGGACTGGGCCTGCTCGCTCGACCAGAAGACGTCCGCCTGCGGCGCGCTCCGCTCCTGCCGGAGCCGGGCCGCGAGTCCGGTGGTCTTCGCCGCCTCGCTGTCGTAGAGGGCGTCCACGCGGATTCCGCTTTCGCGCTCGAACGCCGCCAGCACCGGCCGGGCGACGTGCTCATCCATGGAGACGTAGACCGTGACCCGCGGCTCCCGCGGGCGGCCGCAGGCCCCTGCGGCGGCGGCCAGCACCAGGACGAAGGCCCGGCGCGCGAACCCGCGTCGCGGCGCCCGGGCGGGACCCCCACTCCGCACGCTCAGCCTCCGCCCTTGGCGGGCGCGGCACCGCCTCCAGCCGCGGCCGGCGGCGCGGCACTCTTCGCCTCGATCAGCTTCTTCACCTGGCCGAAGTAGTGCCGCTGCGCCTCCACGCGATCCGCGGGGGTGGGATCCTCGTTCGTGCCTTCCTCGAATCCCGGGCGGATCTCTCCGGCCAGGCGCTGAAGCTTGGATTGCGCCTCACCCACGATCGACTGCCCCTCCACGAGCTGCCGGGCGATCACGTCCGCCTCCGCGCCGGTGCCCTTGGCCTGCTCCAGCTTGGTCTTGGTGGGAGAAGGCGCCTCCGCCCGTGCGCCGGAGGCCTGGGCCCGGGTGTTGCCGCCCACCAAGCTGTTGCCGGGGCTCTGGCACATCCCGCCACCCTTGCACTGCGACGCCGCGTTCCGCGCCGCCTCCGCCTGGCACATCATGAGCTGCGCCGCCTCCAGGTCACTCAGCATGCCGCCCATGCCGCTGCCGGCCTGCTGTCCCTGCCCGGGCTTCTGGCCACTCTGTCCACCCTGACTTCCCTGCCCGGGCGAACCCGGCTTGCTCCCCTGCTGGCCCTGCGAACCACCCTTGCACTGCGACGCCATCTGCTGCAGCGACTGGGCCATCTGCTGCCGCGCCTGCGACGCGGCCTGCTGGGCCGCGAGCGCCTTCTGCAGGGCTTCCTTCTGCGCCTGGGTGAGGTTCTGCGAGTTCTGGATGGCCTGCTGAAGCGCCTGCTGGTTGGCGGCGAGCGCCGGATCCAGTCCGGCCTTGGCGAGCGCATCCTCCGCCGCCTTCCGGGCGGCCTCCGAGCTCTTCAACTGCTCCGCCATCTTCTCCAGGGCCTTTGCGAGCGCCTCCTTCTGCTCCTCCGAGAGGGAACCGGCGGCAAGCGCCTTCTCCAGCTCCGCCATGGCCTCCTTGGCGCGGGCGAAGTCGCCCTGCTTCAGGGCCTCGCCGAACTTCTGCAGCTCCTTCGACTGCGGGAGGCTGAGCGACGCGAGCTGGTTCTTGAGGGCCTCGAGCTTGGCCGCCTCGTCGCCCTTCAGGAGTTCGTCCAGCTTCTGCGCCAGCTGCTCCACCTTGCGGGCCGCGTCGCGACGGATTTCATCGGCGCTGCGCTCCCCGTCCTTCGGGGCGTCCTTGGACTCCGGCGCCACCGCCTCCTTCAGGGCCTTCGCGAGCGCGTCGTTCTCCTCGATCTTCTTCACCACCGCCTGCACGTCGGACTCCGCCGCCTGCCGGGCGGCCAGGACCTCCTCCGGGTCCTCCGGCTTCTTGCGGCTCCACGGATCGAGCTGCGGCATCCACAGGACCGCCACCACGGCCGCCGCCGCCAGCGACGGCGCCAGCCACCAATGCTCCGGAGGCTTGACTGCGAACGCTGCCGCCACCTTGCCGCGCAGCTCGCTCCGTCCCGCGGTCCGTTCGCCATCGTCCTGGGCCGCCAGCGCGAAGGGCTCAGTGGCGCCTTCGAGGGCGAGCGCCGTTCCCAGGCGATCCCGGAGCGAGAGCCGGGTGTCCACCAGGATGGCGTCGCTCAGGGGGCCGCGCGGTCGCCTGAACGGCGCCGCGATCCCGGCCGCCACCGCGGCCAGCAGGGCGGCACCAGTCAGCCACAGCCACACCGGGCTCTCCGCCGGGAGGGCCAGGCGGGGCACCACCCGGGTCACGAGAGCCGCGAGCAGGATGGCCCCGGCGCCCCAGGCCGCCACCCCCAGGAACCAGCGAAGGCGCCAACTCCAGTCCAGGCGCGAACGGGCGATGCCGACCAGGCCGTGGATGTTCCGGAACGAAGGCATGGTGCTCCTCCGACTGAGTGACCGAAGTGTACCGGGTGCGGGTGCTACATTCCCCGCATGCTTCCATACCTTCGGCGTGCGCACGCGGTTCCGGTCATGTTCCTTCTCGCGTGGATGCTGCTTTCGGTGCCGGCGGCGCTGGCCCAGTCCGCGGACAAGCCCGATGCGGAGCTGCGAACCCAGCTGCAGAAGCTGAAGGAGCAGGTCCGGCAGCTTCAGTCGGATCTGGATGCGGCCAACCGGAAGGTGGCGGAACTGGAGAAGCAGGTCCGGGACCTCGGCGGGACGCCCGCCGGCACGGCGCCGGCCGCGGCGCCCGCGGGCGCTCCGGCCGGAACACCGGCGCCGGGCGGCGCGCCGGCACCTTCGGGCCCCGCCTCCACCGGCTCCGTGACCCCCGAGGCGCTCGCGAACGCGGCCTCCTTCCTCAACGCGGTGCGGGAGCGCTTCGCCGCGGACTTCGCCAAGCTCCAGGTGCCCAACGACGGCACGAGCGCCACGGATGACCGCAACCGCCGCGTCTGGCAGCAGGAGGCGGAGCGCTGGGTCACGCTGATCAACCGCGAGTACCGCCGCCCGGTCGCCTGGACCGTGGCCATCCGGAGCGGGCAGCTGGATCGCAGAGGCGCGCTCCTGGAGGTGGTCTGCGTGGACCCCACAACGGGCGCGGCCCAGGGGAGACCGTTCGGACTCCAGCTGCAGATCACCCAGGCGTCGCGACTCTCGTTCGGACGGGCGGGGGAGCCGCCGGCCGGGCTCTTCCTCCTGAAGGGCACGCTGACCCCGCAGTTGGTGGTGAACCCGAGCCGACTGGACGCGGGACCGTTCGACCAGCCCCACCTGGTGGGGATGATGGTGGACTTCGGCTTCCGCGTGGGGGCGCAGAGCATCGTGCCGGTGGCGGCCGCCTCCGGTTCCGCCGTGCCCGCCGGCGCTCCGGCCGGCGCTCCCGCGAGCGCGCCAGCAGGCGCACCTGCAGGCACACCCGCGCCGCCGCCCGCCGGCAACCCCTGACATCCGAGCACCACTCCTCCCATGGGACCCGACGACAACGTCTGCCTCTGCTTCAAGGTGCCGCTCCGGAAGCTCTGCGCGTTCATCGACCGGGAGCGACCCCAGGTGGCCAGTCAGCTGAGCGACTGCCTTGGTGCCGGCACCGGCTGCCACTGGTGCGTCCCCTTCCTGGAGAAGCTTCATGAGGAGTGGCGCAAGGGCGCCCCCATGGAGATCTCCATGGATGCCGCGGAGTACGCCGCCCGCCGGGGCCGTTTCAAGGCCACAGGCGTCCGCGAACCGGCCCCGCCGGACCCTTGTTGAGAATCCGTCGCAACGTCGTGCTATGCTCCCCGCGATGCACGCACGCCACGACGCTCACAGCGGACACGGCGCCCAGCCCCCTGCGGGGGAGCGCCGGATTCCGCTCACGCAGTTGAAGCGAGGCGAGCGGGCGATCGTGGACTGCTCCACGCTCACGCATCTCCCCGAGGAGGATCGCTGCCTGCTCCGCGCCATGGGGCTCTACGACCGCTGCACGGTGCGAGTCTGCCGGCCCGGCAAGCCATGCATCGTGCAGGTGGATGAGACGCGACTGGGTCTCTCCGGGGAGGTGGCCCGGCGGATCCTGGTGGAGCGCTGCAATGACGCAGGCGGCTGAGTCCCCCGCCGCTGCGCGGCGCGCGGTTCCGGTGCGGGTGGCGCTGCTCGGCAATCCGAACACCGGGAAGACGACGCTCTTCAACCGGCTCTGCGGCGCGCGGGCCAAGACCGCCAATTTCCCCGGCGTCACCGTGGAGCATCGCAGCGGCACCGCCGCCGGCCCGGATGGCCCGGTGGAGGTGGTGGACCTCCCCGGCACCTACAGCCTGGCGCTGGAGCTCCCGGAGTCGCGCCTCTGCCGGGACTGCCTGGACGGGCGCATCGGCGACATGGTTCCGGACGTGGCGGTCCTCGTCCTGGACGCGAACAACCTCCACCGGAACCTCCAGTTCGCGGCGGGCGCCCTGCGCCGGCGGGTGCCGTTCGTGGCCGCCGTCACCATGACGGACCTGGCCGCGAAGCGCGGGCTCACGCTCGACGCCCGCCAGCTGGAGCAGCGGCTCGGCTGCCCGGTGGTGTGCGTCTCCGGCCGCACGGGCGAGGGCGCGGATGAGCTCCTGGCCCAGGCCACGCGGGCGGCGCGGCTCGGCATGTCGCCGGAGCTGGAGGCCACGCGCTACAGCGCCCTGCCCCCCGCCGCCGCGGACTCCGCCGCGGTGGCCGCATGGGCTTCGGACGCCGTCGCCGCGAGCGCCGGCGGACCGAGGGCCCGCGGGCGGGCGGAGGATTCGCTGCGGGATCGGCTGGATGCCGCGTTTACCCATCCGGTCGCGGGGATCCTGACCTTCATCGTGGTGATGGCGGGGTTGTTCGCCTGCATCTTCTGGGCCGCCTCCTTCCCGATGGACGCCGTGGACTGGATGGTGGGACACGCGGGCGCCGCGGTCGGGGGACTCCTGCCGGATGGCCCGATCCGCGGGCTGCTCGTGGATGGCGTGATCGCGGGGGTCGGCGTGACGCTCGTCTTCCTGCCGCAGATCTGCCTGCTCTTCTTCCTGATCACGCTCCTCGAGGATTCCGGCTACCTCGCCCGCGCCGCGTTCGCGGTGGATCGCGTGATGTGCCGCTTCGGATTGCCGGGACAGGCGTTCGTGCCGCTCCTCTCGAGCCACGCCTGCGCCCTCCCCGGCATCCTCAGCACGCGACTGATCCCGGACCGGCGCGATCGGCTCGCCACGATCCTGGTGGCGCCGTTCATGACCTGCTCCGCGCGGCTCCAGGTCTACACGCTCCTCATCACGCTTCTCTTCGCGGGACGGCCGATCGTCGCCGCCGCGGCGTTCGTGGGCTGCTACGCGCTCGGAGCCGGCGCCGGCCTCTTCTCCGCGCTCATCGCGAGGCGGACCATCCTCCGCGGCCCCTCGCGCCCGATGGTCCTGGAGCTGCCGCCGTATCAGTGGCCCAGCCTGGGGACGGCGCTTCTCACCACGTGGGATCGCGGCATGACCTTCATCCGCAATGCGGCCACGGTGATCCTCTCCATCTCCGTGGTCATGTGGTGGCTGAGCGCCTACCCGCAGGCGCCGGAGAATCCGCAGGCGGCCCGGATGCGGGCGGACGCGGAGGTGGCCGTGGACCCGGCGGCGGCAGAAGCGCTGCGGGGCGATGCGGATCGCCTCCAGGCCCGGGCCCAGCAGGCGGGGAGCTTCGCGGGGCGGATCGGCAGCGCCGCGGAGCCGCTCTTCTCGCCGCTGGGAATGGATCGCCAGCTCACGGTCGCCGTCATCACGAGCTTCATGGCCCGGGAGGTCTTCGCGAACACCGTGTGCGTGCTGGCCGGCGCCCCCGGGGACGACGTCCACGACCGCGACGTGCTGGCCACGATCGGTGGCATGACCCGCGACGACGGCTCCCCCCTCTTCACCCCCGCCACCTGCGCCAGCGTGCTCGTCTTCTTCGTGCTGGCCATGCAGTGCCTTCCCACCATGGCCCTGGTGCGGCGCGAGACGGGCGAGTGGCGCTGGGTGATCCTGCAGTTCGTCTGGATGAGCGCGGTGGCGTGGGTGGCCGCGTTCGCGGCGTACCACGGCCTGCGTATGCTGGGGTTCTCCTGACGCATGCCGCACCTCGCGTCCATCCCCTGGCAGGACTGGCAGTTCTGGGTGGTGACGGCGCTGGCGCTCGCGGGGGGATGGGTGGTGATCCGGCCGCTCCTTCCCCGCCGTGGACGCGGCCCGGCGTGCCCGGGATGCGGCCCCGGCGGCGGCACCCAGGAGAGACGGGCCACGCTGACCGTGGATGGGAGACGGGTCGAGTGATGCAACGCGGGAGGCGCCCATGAGCTCGTTCAGGGTCGGAGTGATCATTCCCGCCGCCGGCAGCGGCACGCGCTTCGGCGGGGACAAGCTCGGCCAGGACCTGGGCGGCCGGGCCCTGCTCCTGCGCGCGGTGGAGCTCTTCACGCGGCGGGAGGAGGTGGGCGCCATCGTGGTGGGGGCGCCACCGGATTCGATCGACGAATTCCGCGGCCGTTACGGGGCGCCGCTGGGCTTCCACGGCGTGCAGATCGTGGAGGGCGGGCGGATCGAACGCTGGGAGACGGTGCGCAACGCCCTGGCGGCGGTGCCGCCGGAGTGCACCCACGTGGCCGTGCATGACGCGGCCCGTCCTGCCGCGAGCGACGACCTCATCTCCCGGCTCTTCGAAGCCGCTCGCGTCCATCCGGCCGTGATCCCGGGCCTCTCCGTCACCAGCACCATGAAGCGGGTGGCGGAGGAGACGGTGGTGGCGGAGGAGGGCGACGCCACGGCCGACATGATCCTGGGCGAGATCGCGGAGGCCACGCGGGCCCGGGGACGCGTGGTGGTGGAGACGGTCCCCAGGGCCAACCTGGTGGCGGTGCAGACGCCGCAGGTCTTCCGCGCGGATCTCCTGCGGCGCGCCTTCGCCGCGGGCGATGCCGCGGGCGTGACGGACGATGCCCAGCTGGTGGAGCGGATGGGGGAGCCGGTCGTGGTGATCGAAGGCGAGGCCCGCAACATCAAGGTGACCACGCCCGCGGACCTGGCCCTGACGAGGGCCATCCTGGGGCTGCGCGAACCCGAGGGCCGCGCGGTCCACAAGCGCTTCTGAGCGCGGCCCCCGCCGCGGCCCGCGCCTCCGCCGCTGCGTTCACTTTCCCGCCGGGCCGCTCCCGCCCACCGGCGCCGTGGCCGGCGCGTCCGCCTTGCCGGCAGGCGTCTTCGCGTCCGCTGCTGGCGCCTGCCACCGCGCGGGCGGCGGATTCCACGGCGTTCCGAGGGCCAGCATGGTCATCGCGGTGCCGTAGCTGGCGCTCCGCGGGAAGACGCGGTCGTTCCAGGATCCATCCGCGGAGCGGACGGAGAAGAGCGCGCCCTTGAGCTTGTCCCGGAGGAGCGCCTGCGCCGCCGGCGGCGCCAGCTCCACCGCCTCCATGGCGTGCGTGAAGCCGAAGAAGAAGTAGTACGGCGCCACGCCATAGGGCGGCAGGTGCGTCCCCTGCTTGCTGCGGCGCTTCTCCAGCTCTCCCCAGTTCTCCACAAAGCGCTCCACCGCCGCCTGCACGCGCTCCGGCGAGGAGCGCCCGGCCCGCAGCAGCACCGCTTCGGCGCAGACCATCCGGCCGATGGCGCCGGGCATGGACTGATCCGGCTCCCGCGTCTGGCCCTGGCTGGAGTAGGCGAAGTTGCCGCTCGCGGTGCGGCAGCGCTCGAGCGCCGCCAACCCGCGGGAGACCACCGCCGGATCCACGGGGTAGCGCTGCTGGGCCGCCTCGAAGAGGGTCTGCAGGGCCGGACCGGTGACGAACGGGCTGGCCGCGCACGGCGTCTCCGCCCCGGGCTTGCGGGCGTAGTTCCAACCCCCAACCTCCGGGATCTCGATCTTCTGCAGGGCCGCGAGATACCAGCGGAGGGCCTCCTCCGCCCGCTCCTCCATGCCCTTCGGCGTCGCGCCTGCGGCCTTGAGCGCCAGGAGCGCCCGCGCCCCGTAGACGTAGCCCCACACGCGGACGTCGTAGCCGCCCTTGTAGCCGTCGATGCTCATGAGCGGCTCGCGGATCCCGTCGCAGATGAAGGCCACGGCGCGGGCCACCGCCTCCGCGCGGCCCTGGTCCGCGGCGAACCCGGGGGCCCGCAGGAGCGCCTCCACGCAGATCCCGGTGCCGCCGATCCGGTAGCCGAACGGGATCTGGTTGTTCACGCGGTAGACGCCTTCGTAGGGCCACTCCGCGCGCTCGGCGCCCTCCTGACGACCGAGGAGGAAGGCCACGCCGGAGTGCTCCGCGTCGCGAACGTCCGTGGGCATCGCGGCGCCGGCGCCCGCGCCCGCAGTGGCGCCCGCGGGCGGCCCGCTCGGGGACGGCGCGACCGGGGACGGCGCGGGCGGATCGCCGGCGACGGCGTTGAGTCCCATGGCCGCCGTGAGCAGGCAGGCGGCGCGGGCGGAGCGGACGATGGTTCGGATGCGGTGCATCGGTCTGGACTCCTCACGGAGCGGCGGCGCCGGGCGGCTCCGCGGCGGCGCGCCCGCGGGCAGGCGCGTAGAGATGGATTCGCTGCTGATCGCCGTAGGCATGGAGCTCGGGGCCGTCGTAGCCCTCCACGGCGCCATCCGGCGCCGGCCGGTCGAAGGGGAGCCGCAGCACCAGGAACCCGCGCTCCGCGAAGAGCGGGCGCACGCGCCGCATCTGGGCGTCGATGCGTTCCAGCCCCTTCTCCGTGGAGGCCAGGTCGAACGGCGGGTCGAAGAAGACCAGCTGCACCGGTGGCACCACCGCCGCCAGGGCCGTCTCGCCCAGGGCGTCGCCCAGGATGGGGAACGCGCGATCGGTGGCCCGCAGGGCCTCCGTGTTGTGCTTCAGGTGGGAGAAGACGTCCCGGTCCTTCTCCACCATGAACACGCGGGCGGCGCCGCGGCTGACCGCCTCCAGGCCCATGGTGCCCACGCCGGCGAAGAGGTCGAGCACGGTGGCGCCGTCGCACCAGCCGCGGAGCAGGTTGAAGATGGCCTCCCGGGTGCGGCTCCCCATCGGGCGCGTCAGGTCCGCACCGGAGGGTGTGGAAAGCACGCGCGAGCGGTGTTCGCCGGCCAGGAGGCGGAGCATGGCCGCAGAGTACCCTCCGGCGTCCCGCAGACCGCGCCCGGAACCGCCGGAGCGCCGACGCCGTTCACCCTCCCTGCCCTCCCGTGCCGGACCTTCACCAACTCCCGGTCTCGCTCAGGCCGCTCGCCCGCACCGTGCGATTGGGACCGGACGTCCCCGCGCTCCTGATCCGCCCGCCCGCGGATCCGGGGGCGGCGCCCATCCCAGCGATCATCTGGATGCACGGACGCACCGCGCAAAAGGAGATGGATCCCGGCCGCTACCTGCGGCTGGTGCGCGCGGGCGTGGGTGTCTGCGCCCTGGACCTGCCCGGCCACGGGGAGCGGCGAGATGAGCGCCTCCAGGGCCCCGCGGCGACGCTCGACGTCGTGGCCAGCATGGCGGAGGAGCTGGACGCCGTGGTGGCGGACGCCGTGCGGGAAGGGGCGTTCGAACCCTCCCGGCTGGCGCTTGGCGGCTTCTCCGCCGGCGGCATGGTGACGCTGCTGCGGCTCACGCGGCCGCATCGCTTCGGCGCCGCCCTGGTGGAGGCCACCACCGGCGACTGGAGCGCCCTCCCCAGCCGTCCGCTCCTGCCCGCGGCCCGCGTGGATGCGCTGGATCCGCTCCTGCACCTGCAGAGCTGGCGGCCGCTCCCGCTCCTGGCGATCCACGCCACGCACGACGAATGGGTGCCCGTGGGCGCCCAGCGCCGCTTCGTGGAGGCGGTGGCGGCGCACTCGCCGGGCGTGGAGGTGCGGCTGCTCGAGTTCGACCGCACCGGGGCGCCGGCGGAGCACATCGGGTTCGGGCGCTACGGCTCCCAGGCGAAGGACGCGGGCACGGAGTTCCTGGTGCGGCACCTGCAGCCGGTTCCGCCGGCGGCGGTGGCGCCGGGCTAGGTTCCGGCCAGCGTCGCGGACTGGTCGAGCTGCGAACGGAAGAGGCGCCGGTAGGGTTCGCACCCCTCCAGCAGTTCCTCGTGCCGCCCCTCCGCCACGATGCGCCCGGCGTCCATCACCACGATCCGGTCCGCGCCTCGGACCGTGCTGAGGCGGTGGGCGATGAGGATCACCGTGCGACCCTCGCCGAACTCGCGGATGGCGGCGTTGATCTGCGTCTCGCTCTCCGCGTCCACCTGGCTGGTGGCCTCGTCGAGGATGAGGATCGACGGGTCGCGGAGGATGGCGCGGGCGATGGCCAGCCGCTGCCGCTGTCCTCCGGAGAGCGACGCCCCCTGCTCGCTCACCTCCGTCTCGTAGCCCTGCGGCAGCTTCTGGATGAACGCCTCCGCGTGGGCCCGCTGGGCCGCGTCCACCACCTGCTCGCGGGTGGCGCCGAAGTTGCCGAAGCGGATGTTCTCCTCCACCGTGCCGCGGATGATCACGGTCTCCTGCGTCACCACGCCCAGCTGCCCTCGCAGCGAACGCAGCGTCACCTCCGCCACGTCCTGGCCGTCGATGAGGACCCGGCCGCGGGTGGGCACCAGGAGCCGCGGGAGGAGCGCGAGGAGCGTGGTCTTGCCGCAGCCGTTCGAGCCCACCACGGCCACGCGCTCGCCATGGCGGATGCGGAGCGAGATGCGCTGCAGCGCGTCCGTCTCCGCGCCGTCGTAGCGGAAGGAGACCTCCTCGAAGCGCACCTCGGAGGTGTGGCGCGGCAGGACCGCCCGGCTGCCGCCGGCGCGATCATCCTGATCCTCGCGGGCGGTGTCCAGGATCTCGCGCAGCCGCTCCGCCGGGGCGGCCGCGGCCTGCACGTCGTTCACGAAGCCCGCCAAGGGCTTGAAGCTGGCTCCCGCCATCGCGAGGGCGCCGAGCGTGAGGACGAAGTCATCCACCGCCAGGTGGCCGCGGATGATCTGCTTGGCGGCCACGAGGGCCAGGCCCATGACGATGAAGACCGCGAGGAGTTCCACCACGGGGCCGCTCGCGGCGCGGGCGGCGCGGACCCGCAGCTCCTGTCCCACCACCATGCGGTTGATCCGGTCGAAGCGGTGCACCGCATCGCTCTCCGCGGTGGCGCTCTTCACGGAGCGCAGCCCCTGCATGGATTCGTTGGTGACGCGCAGGAGCGTCTCCTGGGCGCTCAGTGCGCCCTTGGTCCCCCGTCTGATCAGCTTGCCGAACTTGCGGAGGATGACGCCCATCACCGGGGCCACCACCACCGCCACCAGGGTGAGCCGCCAGTCGTACCAGACCGCGGCGGTGAAGGCCGCGGCGCCCTTGGTCACCTCCGCCACCGCGCGGCTGGTGAGGGCCACCAGTCCCTGCTGGAGCTCCGCGGTGTCGCGGATCACGCGGCTGGTGAACTCCGCGGGCCCCCGCCGCACCACCACGGAGAGAGGCAGGTGGACGGCGTGGCGGAAGATCTCCATTCGCACCCCTGCCACCACCCGGGTGCAGAGGGTGAGGGAGAGGAACTGATGGAGGAAGTTGGCCATGGCGCCCAGGAGGGTCAAGCCGGCCAGAACGCCCACCAGGAGCACCACGCCGTCGTACGGCGCCTCCGGCAGGCGGGACGCAAGCCACTCCGGGACCGGCACCGTGGGATGGCCGGCGTTGTAGCTTTGGGCGAGGCCCTTCAGCCCCTGCGGAGCGCCCGGCTCGGACTTCTCCAGGATGAGCTTCAGGATCGGCCCCAGGCTCACCAGCCCCACGCCCAGGCCGCCCGCGGAGAGGACGGCAAAGACGAGCGCGGCCAGCAACTGGCCGCGGTACCGCAGCATCCTTGCCGCGAAGTGCCTGAACGCGGGCATCCCGGCCAGTATCGCGGAAACGCGCGGCGGACACAACGCCCGCAGCGCCGTCCAGAGGCCGCTTCCCCCGGGGCCGCGGTCACACCGAGGCTGTGCGGAGCCGCTCCAGGCGCTCCCAGAACCCGGGATCGCTCTTGGCGACGCAGCCCGGATCCTCCACGAGGAGCGGCGTGCCGGTGGCGCCGAGGACGCCGAACGCCATCGCGATCCGGTGGTCGTTCCAGGTCCTGATTCGAGCCCCGGGCGCGAGAGGCGCCGGCTCCACGCGCAGCCAGTCGCCGCCCGCCGCCGTGCGGATGCCAACCCGCTCCAGCTCCGCGGCGAGCGCGGCGATGCGATCGCTCTCCTTCACCCGCAGCGTGCCGAGTCCGCGGAGCGTGGTGGCGCCCGAGGCGACGGCGGCCGCCACCGCCACCATCACCGCGCCGTCCGGCCATGAGGATGCATCCAGCTCCACGCCGCGGAGCGGGGCGCCGCGCACGCGGCATCCGGCGGGCGTCCAGTCCACGGCGGCGCCCATGGCGCGGAGGGCCTGGATGGCTCCCACGTCCGGCTGGCCATCCGCCTCCACGCCCTCAAGGAGGAGGTCGCTCCCGGGCCGCATAGCCGCCAGGGCCGCCCAGAAGATGGCGCTGCTCGCGTCCGGCGGCACCTGCACGCGGGCCGGCGCCCTCATGCCGCACGCCACGCGAATGGCGCCCGCGGTCTCCTCGACCGTGGCCCCGAAGCGACGGAGCCATTCGATCGTGAGGGCCACGTACGACGCGCTCGTGGGCGGCTCCGAAAGGCGGAGAAGGACGCCGTGCAGCAGCGCGGGCGCCACCAGGAGGAGCGCCGAGATGAACTGGCTGCTCGCGGTGCGGCCGACCGCCAGCTCCCGGGCCAGCGCCGACGGCGCCGCGGGCTGCACCAGGAGCGGCAGCCGCTCCGGCGCCTCCAGCCAGCGGCAGGAGGCGCCCATCGCCTGGAGGAGCGTCGCACCGTCCGCCATCGGTCGCCGCCGCAGGGCGTCGCTGCCGTCGATGCGCGTTGAACCGCGGCGCAGGAGGGAGAGCGCCATCGCGAAGCGCGCCGGCGTGCCTCCATCGCCGCAATGCACCGCCGCCTCCGCGGCGCTCCCGGCCAGCCCGCGTCCATCCACCAGGAGGTCCGTGCCCATCAGGGGCGAGACCTGCGCGCCCATCGTTCGCAGGCAGGCGGCCAGGCGGCGCGTGTCATCCGCGTCCAGCGGGTCCAGCAGCGTCACCGGCGCGGGCGAGATGGCCGCCAGCACCAGGGCCCGGTTGGTGATGCTCTTGGAGCCGGGCAGCCGAACGCTCCCGCGCGGCGCCGCCGCCCACGGCGAGAGCTCGACCGGCTTCGCGTCCGCGGCGCCCACTCAGGCGTCCGGCGCCTGCTCGCCGCTCCCGGCGGCGCCGCGGAAGACCGCCACCACGTCCTCGATCGGGATCACGAAGAGGCGGTTGTCCCCCTCGAAGTCCACGGGGATCCCGTGCTTGGGGTTGAAGAGCACCCGGTCGTACTGGCGGATGGGGTAGTCCTCATCGCGGGCCACCTGGGCGGAGATGGCCACCACGCGCCCGGTGAGCGTGGGGATCTCGATCTTGTCCGGCAGGTGGATGCCCACCTTGGTGACCTTCCGGTCCTCGTCCTTGCGGATCAGCACCCGCTTGCCGATCGGCTCCACGGTCTCCAGGCGATGCTTTCCGGAGGCGGTCTCGCGCATGCCCCCATGGTACGCGCCGACGGGCCGCGGGCTCCGGCCCCGCTACCATGCCGCCCCCATGCTTGAACGAGTCCGCCGGCTCATCCGCGACGTGCCAGACTTCCCCAAGCCCGGCATCGTCTTCAAGGACATCACGCCCCTCCTGCGGGACCCCGCCGGCCTCGCCCTGGCGGTGGAGCTGATGGCCAGCCCCTTCCGCAACGAGCGCGTGGAACTGGTGGTGGGCGCGGAGAGCCGCGGCTTCATCTTCGGCACCGCGCTCGCCCAGAGCCTGAACGCCGGGTTCGTGCCGGTGCGCAAGCCGGGCAAGCTCCCGTCCATGAAGCACGCCAAGCGCTACGCCCTGGAGTACGGCGAGGACGTGCTGGAGATCCACGCCGACGCCATCTCCCGCGGGCAGCGGGTGGTGCTGGTGGATGATCTCATGGCCACCGGCGGCACCATGCGGGCCTGCTGCGATCTGGTGGCGGGACTGGGCGCGGAGATCCTGGGCATCTCCGTCCTCATCGAGCTCACGGACCTTCGCGGCCGCGACCACCTGGATGGCCGGCGCCTGGAAGCGCTCCTCCACTTCTGACCGCGGAGCGCCGCTTCACGGACATCAGTTCGTGGAAGGTGCCATGTTCGGCGGCGGCTGGAGGCCCTTGGGTTCTCCGGCCGTCAGGAGGACGACGAGGAAGACGGCACCCGCGAGGAGCAGGCCACCCACGACGAGAAGGATGAGCTTCTTGGAGTCCACGCCCGCAGTCTACATCAGGGTGCGGCGGCGACCCATGCCACCCCGATACACTGATCGCATGACCTCCGTGACCAGCCATCCCGCCCCGTCCTCCTCACCCTCCACGGATCCGCTGGCGCTGATCGACGTGGATCACCTCCGCTTCTACGTGGGCAACGCCAAGCAGGCGGCCTACTTCTACGCCCAGGCCTACGGCTTCAGCGTCTCGCAGGTCTCCGACCTCACCACCGGCAACCGCGAGTCCGCGATGTACCTGCTCACGCAGGGCAACATCCGCTTCATCCTGGAGACGCCGCTGGTGGGCACCTCCCCGGTGGCGGAGGAGATCAAGCGCTACGGCGACGGCGTGAAGGACGTGGCCATGACCGTCTTCGACGCGGAGAAGGCCTTCGACACCGCGGTGAAGCGCGGGGCGGAGCCTGCGGCCCAGCCCCGCACCATGAAGGACGCCGGCGGCACCGTCACCACCGCCTCCATCCGGACCTACGGCCGGGTGGTGCACACGTTCGTGAGCCGGACCGGCGCCTACGGCCTCCCGCAGGTGAAGAGCGGCGGGATCTTCATGCCGGGCTGGCGCGACATGGGACCGTTCGCCCTCAACGACTTCAACCGGGCCCACCCCTGCGGCATGAAGTTCTTCGACCACTGCGTGGGCAACGTGGAGCTGGGCCGGATGAACCACTGGGTGAAGTGGTACGAGGACGTGCTCGGCTTCTCCATGTTCAAGCACTTTGACGACAAGGACATCTCCACGGACTACTCCGCGCTGATGTCCAAGGTGATGGCCTCCGGCAACCACCTGATCAAGATGCCCATCAACGAGCCGGCGCCGGGGAAGAAGAAGTCGCAGGTCCAGGAGTACCTGGACTGGCACGACAACACGCCCGGCGTGCAGCACGTGGCGATGCGGACGGACGACGAGCTGGCCTCCGTGGCGGAACTGCGCCGTCGCGGCGTGGACTTCCTGGCCATCCCGCAGACCTACTACGAGACCGTCTGGGAGCGCGTGAACGCCATGCTGCGCCAGCACGGCCACGAGCCGGTGAAGGAGGACCACCAGCGCATCCGCGACCTGGGGATCCTGGTGGACGCGGACGATGAGGGCTATCTGCTCCAGCTCTTCACCAAGCCGCTCCAGGACCGGCCGACGCTCTTCTTCGAGATCATCGCGCGGCGCGGCAGCCAGAGCTTCGGCAAGGGCAACTTCAAGGCGCTCTTCGAGGCCCTGGAGCTCGAACAGGGCCGGCGGGGCAACCTGTGAGCGGCGGAGGAGCCGGCCCGCTTCCGGGCTACGGCGCGCCGGACACCGAGCCGCAGGACCCGGCATACGCCGAGGCCGCCGCGTGGCCCAAGGTCCTCGGCATCGCCGGGATCGTCTACGCCGCCCTCGCGTTCTGCCTCAACAGCTTCGGATCGGTGGGCCTGCTGCTCAACGAGCGCCTGCAGAAGCTGGGCGGCATCGATCCGGTCCCCGTCCCGCCGGAGCTGCGGATGAGCGGCCTCCTGAGCGTGGCGTGCGGCGTGCTGCTCTCGCTCCTGCTGCTGGCGGGCGGCATCTCGCTCGTGCGGCGGCGCCCCGCCGGCGTCACGCTCATGGGATGGTGGGCCGGTCTCGCGGTGGTCACGACGGTGGTCTTCGCCGTCTGGTCCGTGCGGCTCCAGCCGATCGCCGATGACATGCAGGCCAAGATCCTCGCCGAGCAGAAGCGGGTGATGGAGAAGGCCGGCCAGAAGATCCCGCCCTGGATGGACGGCGGCACCGCCAACAAGGTGATCCAGTACTCCGTGATGGGGATCCCCCTCATCTTTCCGCTGATCACGGCGTTCATCCTCACCTCGGAGAAGCGCCGGGCCCAGGTCAGGACGTGGGACCAGGCGTGAAGTCCGCGGGCGGCCGGGACTCGAGCTGCACGCCGTCCAGGGTGAGTCGCCAGGCGTGAAGCGCGGCCCCGCCTGCGCGGGGCGGTCCGTCGTACAGCACGTCCCCCAGGAGGGGATGTCCGAGGTGGGCCAGTCCCGCGCGGATCTGATGCCGCCGCCCCGGCCCTTCGAGCGCTACCTCCACCAGGTCCGCGGGCCCGCCCCGCCGCAGCACCCGCCAGCGGCAGCGGCCGAGATGCCCCGCAGCGCCGCGCGGCTGGACCGTCACCTTGGCGGAGCCCTCGTAGCGGCTGGTGAAGTAGAGGGCGAACGCGCCCTCCGAGGCGATCCCGGGCGCCACCAGCGCCAGGTAGGTCTTGGCGGGGCCGCCCGCGGCATCGGCGCCGAACGATTCGCGCAGCCGGGCGTGCGTCATGGCATCCACGGCCGCCACCAGGATCCCGCTGGTGCCGCGGTCCAGGCGGTGGACCAATCCCGCCTCCGGCAGCGCCGCCTGCGGAGGATGGTGGAGGCGCAACCATCCCTCCACGGAGGGTTCGTCCGCGGACCGCCGCTGGGCCACGGAGTGCCACCCCGCGGGCTTGTCCAGGGCCATCCAGCCCGCCGCGCGATGGAGGATGGCGGGGTCCGTTCGTCTCTCGGGAGCCACGCGCCAAGCGTACGCCCGCGCCGCCGGGGGGAGCGCCGGCGGCGCGCCGCGGCGCCCCCGGCGCGTACACTGCGGGCATGGCGTACTACAGCAAGCTGGGCATCCTCCCCCCCAAGCGGCACATCCAGTTCAGGCGACCCGACGGCGCCCTCTACTCGGAGGAGGTGTTCGGGACGGAGGGCTTCTCCGGCCCCACCAGCACGCTCTACCACATCCATCCGCCCACCCAGGTCCATGGCTGGCGGACCCTCTACACCACCCGCCCGGAGTACGTGGAGCAGACCGTGATGCGGATGCGCCACGCCAAGACCGCCACCATGCCCGCGCAGGGTGATCCGGTGACCGGCCGCGTGGTGCTCTTCGGAAACGCCGACGTGGAGATGAGCATCTGCGTCCCGGCGGAACCGATGGAGTACTGGTTCAAGAACGCCCAGGGCGACGAGTGCCTCTTCATCCACTTCGGCAGCGGCACGGTGTGGACCGCCTTCGGGACGCTGCGCTTCGGCCCCCGCGACTACATCGTCATCCCCAAGGGCGTCATCTACCGCATGGAGTTCGACGCCCCGCGGGAGGGCGAGCCGGAGCCGCGGTTCGTCTGCTTCGAGACCGCCAACGGCAGCCACATCGGACCGCCGCCGCGCTACCTCTCCAAGCAGACCAGCCAGTTCCTGGAGCACGCCCCATATTGCGAACGCGACCTCCGCCTCCCGGAGCTGCCGCTGACCTTCGACGAGCGCGGCGACTACGAAGTGCGCATCAAGGCCCGCGACTGCGTCCACAGCTACATCTACAGCTACCACCCGCTGGACGTGGTCGGCTGGGACGGCTGCTACTACCCGTACTGCTTCAACATCGATGACTTCAGCCCGATCGTCGGCAAGCACCACCTGCCGCCGCCGACGCACCAGACGTTCGAGGGCCACAACTTCGTCATCTGCAGCTTCTGCCCGCGGGTGCTGGACTTCCACCCGCAGGCCATCGTGGTTCCGTACAACCACTCCAACCTGGACTCCGACGAGATCCTCTACTACGTGCAGGGCAACTACAAGGCCCGCCGCGGCATCGAGCAGTGCTCCATCACGCTCCATCCGCAGGGAATCCCCCACGGCCCGCACCCGGG
Organism: Phycisphaerales bacterium; assembly: GCA_046350535.1. Taxonomy (GTDB): domain Bacteria; phylum Planctomycetota; class Phycisphaerae; order Phycisphaerales; family SM1A02; genus VGXK01. The sequence continues at coordinate 1,460,936 of JAXMAG010000001.1, read as the reverse complement.
CACCGTGGAGGGCTCCATCGGTGCCACCTGGACGGACGAGCTGGCGGTGATGTGCGACACCTTCCGCCCGATGCACCCCACGACGGCGGCGCTCGAGCTGGACGACATGGCCTACCCGCGCAGCTGGGACGGGGAGCACTTCCCGCGTTCGCTCGGCCTGACCGTGAACGGCACCAACGGGCACGCGAACGGCAGCGGCCACGGGAACGGCCACGGCGCGGCGCTCCCCGCCGCCCGCCGCGGCAAGGCCGCGAAGGGCAAGAGCGCCGCGGCCACCGCGACCAAGGAGCGGACGCGCGGCCGGACCGCCGCCAAGGGCGGTCGCGGCTCCGCCCGGCCGGAAGGCCGCGGCACCTCTGACACCTGGTGACCCTGGAAGACGGAACCGGAGATGAACATGACCACCAAACTCCTCCTCGTCGGCGTGGCCGTGGCGGCCCTGGTCGGACTGCTGGTGGCCCAGGAGGCCGCGGCCTCCCGCGGCGGGCCCAAGCGCGGTCCCTCCGGCCTCCCCATCGAGGTCATCAAGGTGAACGGCGAGAGCTTCGACGCGGAAGTGGCCGCGGACGCGCGGAGCCGCACCCGCGGCCTGGGCGGCCGGGCCACGATCGGTCCGCACGAGGCGATGATCTTCGTGCACCCCGTCTCCGACGTCCTGAACTTCTGGATGAAGGACTGCCTGACGGACATGGACATCGCCTTCCTCGACCGCAACGGGAAGGTCACCGCCGTGCACACCATGAAGAAGGAGCCGCCGCGCGGCGCGGACGAGGCCATGGCCCAGTACGAGGCCCGCCTCCCCCGCTACTCGTCGGAGCTGGATGCGATCTACGCCTTCGAGTTCGCCCCGGGAACGCTGGCGCGGCTGGGCGTGAAGCCCGGCCAGACGCTCCCCCTGGATCACGGGAAGCTCCGCGGCTACCTGCGCTGACGGCTGCGCGGCGGCCGGATCACTCCGCCGGGAGGATGGCGCCGCGGCACTCTCCGAAGCCGATGCGCGGCCGGCCGGGCGCCGCGCACCACGCCCGCATCACCACTTCGTCCCCGTCCTGGAGGAAGCGCCGCTCGCCGCCGCCATGGAGCGCCAGCGGCTGCGTGCCGCGCCAGGTGCGCTCCAGGAGGCAGCCCCGGGACTCCGGTGCCTTGCCGCTGATGGTGCCGGTGCCCAGGAGATCTCCGGGCCGGAGGTTGCAGCCGGTGCTCGCGTGATGGACCACCATCTGCGCAGGGGTCCAGTAGAGATCCAGCATGGAGCCGCGGCTGACGGACGTGGTCCGCTCCGCGACGGGCCCGCCGCCCGGAGCCACCAGCTCCACCTCCAGGGTGGCGTCCACCAGGAAGTCCTTCGGCACGCGAAGGTACGGCAGCGGCTCCGGGTCGCCGGAGGGGCGGGCCGCCGGCTCGCGCATGTAGGGCTCCAGGGCCTGGAAGGTCACGACCCACGGCGAGATGGTGGAGGCGAAGTTCTTCGCGTTGAAGGGCCCCAGCGGCTGGTACTCCCACTTCTGCACGTCGCGGGCGGACCAGTCGTTGAGGATGACCATCCCGAAGAGGTGCCGATGCACATCCGACGCGTCGATGCGGCGGCCGAGCGGATTGCCGGGGCCGATGAAGATGCCCATCTCCAGTTCGTAGTCCAGCAGGCGGCACGCGCCGAAGGTGGGCGGGCCGTCGTCCGTGGCGCTCGTCTGCCCCATGGGTCGGCGCACCGGCGTCCCGGAGACCACCAGGCTGCTCGCCCGTCCGTGGTACCCGACGGGCAGGTGCTTCCAGTTGGGCATCAGCGGCTTGTCCGGCCGGAACATGCTGCCCACGTTCGTCGCGTGCGACTCTGAGGCGTAGAAGTCCGTGTAGTCCCCCACCTCCGCCGGCAGCCGCATGCGGAGAGAGGAGCGTGCGGGGAGGAGCGCATCCCGGCGGGCATGCGTCCTGAGCGCAGCGGAGCCGCCGTCCACCAGCAGGTCCGTGATGGCTCGCCGGGCCGCATCCCACGCCTCCGGACCCTGGGCCATGAAGGCGTTGAGCGTTGACTCCCGCAGCGCGCTCCGGACCGCCGGAGCCAGTCCATCCATGAGGCCGCTGGCGACGGCGTCCCCCACCCGCAGGGCCAGATCCCCGATGGCCACCACGATGGAGGCCTCCCCCGGCGTGGCGGGCGTCTCCGCGACGCCCCACGGCAGGTTGGCGACGCCGAAGTCCGACTCCGGTCCCGCGGCCTCCACCCAGCTTCCGGGGAGCCCGCTCACGCCGCGGCTCCCAGCGAGCCGGCGCTGCGGAGATCCGCAAGCGGCTCATCGAAGGAGCAGCTCCCGAACGCATGGGCGAAGAGGCTGCGGGCCTCCGTCACCTGGTGGAGCGTGAGGCGCCGGCCCCGCCATCCCACGCCGCTGGGCGTGAGCTCGAACGCAGCGGCCTGCTCCTCGGAGAGCACCTGCACCAGGTCCGCGTCGTCGATGGCGCGGTGCCAGAGGAGGCAGGCACCGACAAACACGTTCAGGAAGCCGAACTGCAGCGCGCCCACGGAAGCCGCATGGTGGCGCACCGGATGGTGCAGTCCCGCGGTGGCCTTGAAGGGCACCTTGGCGGCGCGGCACGCCAGCAGGAATCGCGCCACCGCCTCCGGCGGCGGATGCGCCGCCGCGTCCGTGCCGCCGGTGCGGATCTTGGCGCCGGCGTCCATGTCCGCGAGCGCGGTCACTGCGCCGCGCACGTCCTGGTTCCAGGGGAGCTCGAAGTATGGGAAGATGTTCGCAGGCACCAGATCCAGGGCCTTCTCCAGTCCCGCGGGCGAACCCGCCTTGAGCTCGATCGAGTCGACGAGGGCGCCGCCCTCGTCACGGGCGGCGTGGCGCTCGTTGAACCCCTCGATGATGGCCAGATCGCGGTCGAGCGCCGGATCGTCCGCCCCCGCCACCAGCGCGGTGATGGGCCACGAGTCCGGATGCGGGAGGTCGCGGTTGCGGGGCAGGAGGGCCGCGGCCTCGCGTTCGAACTCCGCGAAGCGGGCCACCGGCAGCACCAGGCGCGAGAGCATCCAATGGTCCGCGCCGGCGCGGTAGCGGGCGTAGTTGCGGACGGCCGCCGGCATGTCGAGCGCCGCGGGGGGGAAGAGCCCTGCGTAGTCGAGGATCCCGGACATGAGCGAGTGTGTGCCCTGCATGGAGTCCGGCATTATGGCCGAGGGGCACCCCCGGCTGCGGCGGTATTCTCCGCCAACCATGGCCACCTGGAAGCGATTGACGGAGTTCGTGGTGCGGATGCCTCACAGAGCGGGCGAACTGGCCCGGCTGACCGCCCAGCTGCGGGAGGCGGACGTGGCCATGCTGGGCTTCTGGGGGCCCACCCCCGGCCGCAGCGCGGATGGCGTCCACTGCGTCCCGGAGCGGGCGGAGCAGTTCCGCAACTTCTCCCGCAGCGCGGATCTCACGGTGTGGGAGGAGCCCTGCTTCTGGATCACGGAGCAGTTCAAGGGGGGAAATCTCGTGGCCACGCTGGACCTGATCGCGGGCGCGGGGATCAACATCGATCTCATCCAGGCGATGGCGTTCCAGGGGCAGTTCGGTTGCTTCGTCTGGGTGGCGGACGAGGACACGGAGCGCCTGGAGCAGCTCCTCATGAAGGCCTGAACCCGGATGGGCGCCGGGCCGGGCTGGCTGGTGGCGGTGGACACCGGGGGCACATTCACGGATGGCGTCGCCGTGGGTCCGGACGGTGGCCGGCGGCGCGTGAAGGTGCTGAGCGCGGCCAGGCTGCGGGCCCAGGTGGAGGCGCCGCGGGAGCGGCCGGGAGCGGCGCCGGCCGCGGAGGTCATCGAGGCGTCGATCCCGGGAAGCGCTGATCAGCCGCCCGGCGCGTTCGACGGGTGGCGCGTCGGCGGTCGAACGGTGCGCCGCAGCGAGCCGCGCGGCGCGGGTGGACGCTGGACGCTCTCGCTCCGCGCGGAGACGGGTGATGGCGCGGGCGGCGCGGAGGCGTTCGCGCCGGGGAGCCTGGTGGACCTGGACTCCCCGGAGCCGGCGCCGGTGATGGCGGCGCGCCTGCTCACGCGGACGCCGATGGGCGCGGCGCTGCCGCCGATGCGGATGCACCTTGCCACCACGCGCGGGACCAACGCCCTCCTGGAGCGGCGCGTGGACCGCGTGGTGGCGGTGACCAACGCGGGCCTGGCCGACGCGCTGGAGATCGGGGATCAGCGGCGGCGCGAGCTGTACTCCCTGGTGGCGGAGCGGGAGGCGCCGCTCCACGCCGCGACGCTCGAGGTGCCGCTGCGGCAGGGCCCCACCGGTGACGTGGAGCAGGAGATGGACGGCCCCGCGTGGGAGGCGTTCGAACGCGCCTCGCAGCGCCTGGCGCAGGCCGGCATGCAGGGCGCCGCGGTGGTGCTCCTCCACGCATGGCGGAACGGCGAGCCGGAGGCGCGGCTGGCGGCGCGGCTGCGGAGGTGCGGGCTGCACGTGGTGGCGTCGTCGGAGGTGTCGGGCGTGGAGGGTTGGCTGGAGCGCAGCGCGGCCACGGTGGTGGACGCGGCGCTCGCGGGGCCGGTGGCGGGATTCGTGGCGGACAACCGGCGGGCGCTTCCGGAGGGATCGGAACTCCTGGTGCTCACGAGCGCGGGCTCGCTCGAGACCGCGGCGGCCTATCGACCGAAGGACTCGCTCCTGAGCGGCCCCGCTGGTGGCGCAGCGGCGGTGGCGGCCCTGGCGGCGCGGCTCGGGATCCGCGAGGCACTGGGCCTCGACATGGGCGGCACCTCCACGGACGCGTGTCGCGTGGCGGGACGCGTGCGGATCCGCGGGACCACCGCGGTCGCGGGCGTCGCCATCGCGTCTCCGTCGGTGGCGGTGGAGAGCGTGGCCGCGGGCGGCGGATCCATCTGCCTGCTGCGGGACGGCCGGCCGGTGGTGGGGCCGGAGAGCGCGGGCGGCCATCCTGGGCCCGCGTGCTACGGGCGCGGCGGTCCGCTCACGGTGACGGACTGCAATCTGCTCCTGGGGCGTTCGGATCCCTCCGCGTTCGCCCTGCCGGTGCGGACGGAGGCCGCGCGGATGGCCGCGCTGGCGGCCACAGGGGAGGACGAGCTCCAGCCGGAGCGCCTGGCCGCCACGCTCGAGGGCTTCCTCGAGGTGGCGGACGCGGCCATCGCGGAGGCGCTCAAGGCGATCTCCGCGCGGGAGGGCTTCGACCCCGCGACGCACGCGCTGGTGGCCTTCGGCGGCGCGGGCGGCCAGCACGCGTGCCGGGTGGCGGAGCGGCTGGGGATCCGCCGCATCCTGCATCCGCCGGACGCGGGGATCCTGAGCGCCCTGGGCGTGGCGGCCGCGGCGCTGGAGCGGGCCCGCAGCGAAGGCTGCGCCGAGCCGCTGGACGCGAGGTCGCTGCAGGCCACGCACGATCGGGCCCTGGCCTCCCTCCGCGCGGGCGGCGCTCCCTGGCCGGTGCGGGCCGCGGAGGCGTCGCTCCGCTGGCAGGGACAATCCGCGTGCGTGGACGTGGCGCTGGATGCGGCGGCCCTGGCGGCGCCCGCGCCCGCGTGGCCGGCGCTCGCGGCGGCGGCGGCCGGGGAGGCCGCGGCGCTCTATCGGCGCACCTTCGGCGCGGAGCCCCCCGCCCGCGCCATGGAGCTCGTCTCGCTCCGCGTGGTGGTGGGAGTCGCGGGCGCGCCGCTGCCGGCGCCATCCGCCGCGGAGCCGGAGCAGGGTTCCGCCGACGCGGCCCAGGCCGCCGGCACGGCGGAGGCTCCGCGCCTCCAGCGCATGCGTTCGAACGGCGCGTGGCGGAACGCACCGCTCCTGCGGCGCGGCACGCTGGCGGCGGGCGCGGGCTTCGACGGCCCCGCGATCGTCGCGGACGCGACCGGCACGCTGGTGGTGGACGCCGGGTGGCGGGCGGAGGTGCTGGCCGACGGCTGCGTGCGGCTCACGCGCGACGCCGCCCCCGCCGCTCCCGCCGCCCCCGTCGCGCACGCGCCGGCGGACGCGCCGACGGCGCCGGACCCCGTCGGCAGCGCGGCCGCGGCGGAGGTGGCCGCGGCGCGGCTGGCGGGTGTGGCGGTGCAGATGGGAGAGCAGCTGCGCCGCACGGCGGTGAGCGTGAACGTGCGGGACCGCCTGGACTTCTCCTGCGGGATCCTCGATGGCGCGGGGCGCCTGGCCACCAACGCCCCGCACGTGCCGGTGCACCTGGGGGCGCTCGGCCCCTGCGTGCAGGCGCTCTCGCGCGGGCGCACCTGGCGCCCCGGAGACGTGGTGGCCACCAACCATCCCGCGTTCGGAGGCTCCCATCTGCCGGACGTGACCGTGGTGGCGCCGGTGTTCGAACCCGGGCGGCGAGACGGCGCCCCGCTCGCGTTCGTGGCCGCGCGGGCCCACCACGCGGAGATCGGCGGCGTGCGCCCGGGCTCCATGGCGCCCCGCGCCGCGAGCCTGGAGGAGGAAGGCGTGGTGATCCCGCCGTGCCTGGTGGCGGAGGGCGGCCGCGCGATCCCGGAGGGCATCACCGCGCTCCTCACCGGCGCCCGCTGGCCCACCCGGGCGCTGCAGGACAACCTCGCGGATCTCGCGGCCGCGGTGGCGTCCCTGCGGCGCGGCGTGGAGGAGCTGGAGCGGGTGTGCGCGGAGTGGGGCGCGCCGCAGCTGCAGCGGCACCTGGACGGCCTGCGGGCGCGGGCCGCGTCCGGGGCCCGCAGAGCCATCGTGGCGGCGTTCCGTCCCGGAGAGGTCCGCAGCGCCACCGAGCGCATGGATGACGGCTGGCCCATCCAGGTCCGCATGGAGCGCCGCGGCGAGCGCCTCGTCGTGGACCTGGGCGGCAGCGGCGGCGTGCACGCGGCGCCCTTCAACGCACCGTTCGCCGTGACACGCAGCGCGGTGATGTACGCCATGCGGCTCCTGCTGGGCGCCGTGGATGGCCACCTGGCGCGGGACGTGCCGCTCAACGACGGCCTGCTGGAGCCCGTGGATCTCACCGTGCCGCCGGGCTTCCTGGCTCCCCCCTTCCCGCCGGCGGCGCCCGCCTCCTCCCTGCCGCCGGTGGCCGCGGGCAACACGGAGACCAGCCAGCGCGTGGTGGACTGCCTCCTGCGGGCCCTCGGCCTTGCCGCGTGCAGCCAGGGCACCATGAACAACCTGCTCTTCGGAGGCCCGGACTGGGGCTACTACGAGACGATCGGCGGCGGCGCCGGCGCCGCCCCGGGCCGCCCCGGCGCGAGCGCCATCCACTCGCACATGACCAACACCCGCATCAGCGACCCGGAGATCCTGGAGCGGCGCGTGCCGGTGCGCCTGGAGCGCTTCTCGCGGCGGCCGGGAAGCGGCGGCGCGGGCGCGGCCGCGGGCGGGGAGGGTGCCGTTCGAACGCTGCGCTTCCTGGCCCCGGCGCAGGTGTCGTTCATGGGCGAGCGCCGCGCCCACGGTCCCGGCGGCGCGGCCGGCGGCGGAGACGGACGCCCCGGCGCGCAGTGGCTGCAGCGCGAAGCCGGCGGGCGCGACCCGCTCCCTGGCACCTTCCAGGTGGACGTGCAGGCGGGCGACCGCATCTCGATCGAGACGCCCGGCGGCGGCGGATGGGGCCCGCCGCCCGCGCCGGGGTGAGCGTGCACGCCGCGGCGGAACGGACCGCGGGCTACAGCAGATCGGAGATGACGCGATCCGCGAGGAGAAGCCCGGCGGGTGTGAGCGCCAATCGCCCTGCCTGCCAATGGAGGAGTCCGCCCTGGATGGCCTCCTCGATCACACGGCGCCTGCCGCCGCCCCGCGCGGTGGCCGCGAGAAGCGAATCCACCTCGGCAGCGGGCAGACCCGCCAGGCAGCGCAGCCCCAGCATGAACCGCTCGCCCACGCGCCCATCCTCGCTCCGCTCCTCCAGGTCCACCACCGGAGACCAGGGGCCGTGGGCCAGCCAGTCGCCGAGGCGCGGCACGTTCTTCCAGCGGAGGCACCCGGCGTGGCCGCTCGCGCTCGGGCCCAGCGCCAGCCAGTCCGCATCCTCCCAGTAGAGGAGGTTGTGGCGGCACTCGTGGCCGGGCCGGCTCCAGTTGCTGATCTCGTAGTGGCCGTAGCCTTCGCGGGCCAGCTCCCGGCGGGTCAGCTCGTACATCTCCGCCTCCAGGTCCTCGTCGACGCGGGCCACGTCGCCGCGCTCCAGCTTCACGCGGAGGGGCGTCCCGGGTTCGTACACCAGTCCGTAGCAGGAGAGATGGTCCGGGCGCAGCCGGCACGCATGCTGCAGGTCCGCGCCCCACGACTCCATGGAGCTGCCGGGGATGGCGAAGATGAGATCCAGGTTGATGGAGGGGATCCCCGCCGCCCGCAGGCGCTCCACCGCCACGGCCACGGACTCCGGCCGGTGCCAGCGCTCGAGCGCCGCCAGGAGCGCCGGCGAGAAGGACTGACACCCCACGCTGACGCGGCGCACGCCCGCGGCCGCGAGGCAGGCGGCCACCTCCGGGGTCACGGTCTCCGGATTGGCCTCCACCGTCCACTCCGCGTCCGTCGCCCAGGGGAGGATCCGCCGCAGTCCCTGCAGGAGATCCGCCAGTCGCTGCGGCTCCAGGAGCGTGGGGGTGCCGCCGCCCACGAAGAGGGTCTCCAGCGGCTCCCGCACCAGCGGGCGCCACGCAGCCGCCTCCGCAAGCAGCCGCTCCACGAACGCGCCGCCCCGGGACTCCTGGTCCACGAAGCTGTAGAAGTCGCAGTAGTGGCACTTGTGGAAGCAGAACGGGACGTGCGCGTAGGCCGCCCGCAGCCGGGCCTGCCGCAGTTCCGGGTGTCCCTCGAGCGTGGCCGGGGCGGCGGTGCCGCCGGGCCGGGCCGCGCCTCTGAGGATGGGAAGCGAATCGCTCATGCGGGGCGCGTGGCGCCGCGCCGATCCTACGCCCATTCCCGCCCGCCGCTACCATGCGGCCCGACACCATGGCGCCACCGCTCACCCTTCGAACCGTCCGTCTCCGCGCCACCTCCGGGGCGAGGGCGACCGCGGCCGCGGCGCTCGCGGCCTCCGCGCTTCTCGCCCTGACCGGCTGCGAGAAGATCGAAGCGATGCTGGGGAAGGAGACGGCGCGGCCCGCACCGCCGTCCCCGCCCGTGCAGGTGGCGTCCGTGATCCAGCAGGACGTGGACGTGACGGGCGAATGGGTGGGATTCACCGACGGCAGCGTGAACGCCCAGATCCGCGCCCGCGTGCAGGGCTACCTGGTGGCCCAGCCGTACGCGGAAGGCGCGTTCGTCAAGGCGGGCACGGTGCTGTTCCAGATCGATCCTCGCCCCTACCAGGCGGACCTGGACAAGTACAAGGCGGATCTGGCCCATGCCGTGGCCAACCGGATGAAGACGCAGACGGACGTGGACCGCCTGGCCATCCTGCTGCCCAAGAAGGCAGTGAGCCAGCAGGAGTTCGACGACGCGGTGGCCGCCAACGCGGCAGCCAAGGCCGATGAGCAAGCGGCGCGGGCCCAGGTGCAGCTGGGTGAGCTCAACCTCGGATTCACCACCATCGTGGCCCCGGTCGACGGCGTGGTGGGCAAGGCCGCGGCCCAGCTGGGTGATCTGGTGGGGCCGGCAAGTCCGCCCCTCACTTCGCTCTCGGCCGTGGATCCGATCCAGGTGTTCGTCTACCCGACGGAACAGCAGTACATGCGGGCGGCGCCGACGATGTTCGCCACCCTGGAGGCGATGCCGCTGGAGTCCCGGCCGGAGAGCTTCGAGATCATCCTGGCCAACGGGAGCACGTTCCCCCACAAGGGCCGCTTCTATTTCGTGGACCGCCAGGTGGAAGCCGGGACCGGAGCCATCCGGGTGGGGATCCTGGCCGCGAACCCCGGGAATCTCCTTCGCCCGGGGCAGTACGCCCGGGTGCGCACGGTGGTCCGCCAGCTGAAGGGGGCGCTCCTCGTGCCGCAGCGGGCGGTCGCGGAGGTGCAGGGCGCGTTCGAAGTGGTGGTGGTGAAGCCCGACAACACCGCGGCCTTCGTCCCCGTCAAGGTGGGTGAGAAGGTCGGCACCAACTGGATCGTCACGGAGGGCCTCACCGGCTCCGAGCGCGTGGTGGTGGAGGGCCTGCAGCGACTGCGGCCGGGCACCAAGGTGACCGTGCTGCCGCCGCCACCACCGCCAAAGCCGGATCCCCCGAAGACCGCGGAGCCAGCCCCCGCACCGGCCGGACCCACGCCTGCGCCGCCCGCCCGGATGCCGGATCGCTGAATGTCACGGTTCTTCATCAACCGGCCCATCGTGGCCATGGTGATCTCCATCCTCCTGGTGATCACCGGGGTGGTGTGCGTGCTGGGGCTGCCGGTGGCGCAGTTCCCCAACATCGTCCCGCCGGAGATCCAGGTCCAGACCACCTACGTCGGCGCGGACTCCGTCACGGTGGAGCAGTCCGTGGCCACGCCGATCGAGCAGCAGATCAACGGCGTCACGGGCCTGACCTACCTCTACTCGATCAACGCCAACAACGGCCAGTGCACCATCCGCACGGACTTCGAGCTGGGGACGGACGTCAGCACGGACCAGATCCTGACGCAGATGCGCGTCAACCAGGCCAACAGCCAGCTCCCGATGGAGGTGCGCAACTACGGCCTGACGGTCCTTCCGTCCACGACGTCGCCGCTGATGGTCATCGTGCTCTCGTCTCCGGACGGCACGCGCGACCAGACCTTCCTGGCCAACTACTCCTACATCAACCTCAACAACCCCATCCTCCGCTGCCCGGGCATCGGCCAGGTGATGGTGTTCGGCGCCGGCCAGTACGCGATGCGGGTGTGGGTGAAGCCGGACGTCCTCAACAAGCTGGACATCACCATCCCGGAGATCACCGCGGCCATCGAGGCGCAGAACAAGGTGAATCCCGCGGGCCAGATCGGCGGAGAGCCGGTGCCGAAGGGCCAGGAGTTCACCTACACCGTCCGCGCCAAGGGCCGCCTCACCACGCCGGAGGAGTTCGGCGACATCATCGTGCGGACCAACGCCGACGGCTCCCAGGTGCGCGTCCGCGACGTGGCCGAGGTGAAGCTGGGCTCCCAGATCTACAACCTCTCCGGCGCCCTGGACGGAAAGCCCGGCGCCGTGGTGTGCGTCTACCAGATCCCCGGCACCAACGCCCTCCAGGCCCGCAACGCGGTGGTGGCGCTCCTGGAGGAGTGGAAGCAGCGCTTCCCCAGCGGGATGGACTACACCATCGCCCTGGACACCACCCTGGCCGTCACCGCGGGCATCGAGGAGATCGTCAAGACCCTCCTGGAGGCCATCGCCCTGGTGATCCTGGTGGTGTTCATCTTCCTGCAGAGCTGGCGGGCCACGCTCATCCCGCTCCTCGCGGTGCCGGTGTCGCTGATCGGCACGTTCATCTTCTTCCCGGCGGTGGGCTTCTCCGTCAACACGATCTCGCTCTTCGGCCTGGTGCTGGCCATCGGCATCGTGGTGGACGACGCCATCGTGGTGGTGGAGGCCATCGAGCACCACATCGAACACGGCCTCTCGCCCAAGGACGCGGCCCGCAAGGCCATGGACGAGGTGTCCGGCCCGGTGGTGGCCATCGCGCTCATCCTCTCCGCGGTGTTCGTGCCCACGATCTTCCTGCCGGGAATGACCGGCGCCATGTACCAGCAGTTCGCGATCACCATCGCGTTCTCCGTGCTCATCTCCGCCTTCAACGCCCTCACGCTCAGCCCGGCGCTGGGCGGGCTGCTGCTGCGGAAGCGAACGGAGGGCCGGGGCCCCCTGGCGGCGTTCTTCCGACTCTTCAACCGCGGCTTCAACGCCGCCACGGGACACTACGTCTCCGTCTGCCGCATCGCGGCCCGGCGGCTCATCCTGACGCTCGTGGCCCTGGGCGCCCTCACGGCGGGCGCCGGCTGGTTCGGGAAGCATCTGGCGCCCGGGTTCCTGACGGAGGAGGACCAGGGCTACTGCTTCGTCAACCTGCAGCTCCCGGACGCGGCGAGCCTCCAGCGCACCAACGATGCCTGCGCCCAGGTGCAGCAGATCCTCTCCTCCCATCCCGGGGTCCAGCACGTCACCACGATCGGCGGCTTCAGCCTCCTGAGCCAGGTGCAGGACACCTACAGCGGCTTCTTCTTCGTGACCCTGAAGCCGTGGAAGGAGCGGACCGCACCGGAGCTCCACTACGACGCCATCGTCGGAGATCTGCAGAAGAGGCTCTCGGCCGTGCCCGAGGCCATCGTCTTCCCCTTCTCCCCTCCCGCCATTCCCGGCGTGGGCACCTCCGGCGGCGTCACCTTCATGCTGGAGGACCGCGCCGGACGCGACGTCCAGTTCCTCGCGGACCAGATGAACAAGTTCATGGCGGCGGCCCGGAAGCGTCCGGAGCTCGCCAACGTCGTCTCCACCTGGATCCCGGCGGCGCCGTCGCTGTTCGCCAAGGTGGACCGCGAGAAGGCCCTCGCCCAGGGCGTGGAGCTGAAGGACCTCTACACCACGCTCAACGCCCTGCTGGGCGGTTCCTTCATCAACTACTTCAACCGCTTCGGCCTCACCTGGCAGGTGTACGTCCAGTCCGAGGGGGAGTACCGCACGGACTCGCGCGACCTGAACCTCTTCTCCGTCCGGAACCGAAAGGGCGAACGCGTGCCCATCAGCTCGCTGGTGACCATGGAGCGCTCCTTCGGCCCGGAGTTCACCCTGCGGTTCAACCTCTACCGCTCCGTGCAGCTCAACGCCATCACCGCCCCCGGCTACAGCTCCACGCAGGCCATGCGGGCCCTGGAGACGGTGTTCAAGGAGACCATGCCGGATGGCATGGGCTACGACTACATGGGCATGAGCTACCAGGAGTGGAAGGCCCAGCAGGGCGTGCCCCCCGCCGCCATCTTCGGTCTCTCGCTCCTCTTCGTCTTCCTGATCCTGGCTGCGCTCTACGAAAGCTGGTCGCTCCCCTTCAGCGTGCTCCTCGGCACGCCGGTGGCGGTGTTCGGTGCGTTCCTGGCCCTCCTCGGACGGGATCTGGAGCTGAACATGTACGCCCAGATCGGCCTCATCGTGCTGATCGGCCTGGCGGCCAAGAACGCCATCCTGATCGTGGAGTTCGCCAAGCTCGAGAAGGAGAAGGGCAACAACCCCATGGATGCGGCGCTCAATGCGGCCAAGCTGCGCCTGCGTCCCATCCTCATGACCGCGTTCGCCTTCATCCTGGGATGCGTCCCGCTCTGGGTGGCGGAGGGCGCCGGCGCCGTCTCGCGGCAGGTCCTCGGCACCGCCGTGATCGGGGGCATGCTCGCGGCCACCCTGATCGCGATCTTCCTCATCCCGGCCCTCTTCGTGATGATGGAGAAATGGTTCGTGCGCGATGGCGGAGACGCCCACGGAGGCCCGCCCGGCGCCGGCTCGCCGGATTCGCCTGCCGGCCACGGCCCGGATGATCCCGCCCATCCCGCGCCGGGATCCACCCCCACGCCCGCTCCCAGCGCCCCCGCGGTGGGAGGTCACGCATGAGCGCGGACCCACGCCGATCCTGGCGCTGCGGCTGCGTCGCGGCGCTCCTGGCGTTCGCGGGCGGATGCATGGTGGGCCCGGACTACGCGCGTCCCGAGATCAGCACGCCCTCCGGCTACCGCTTCCAGGGCAGCGCCGGCACGCTGGATCCGGGCGCCGCGGCATCCCTGGCGGACCGGCCGTGGTGGGAGGTCTTCGACGATCCAATCCTCACCGCCCACATCGACGAGGTGCTGCGTCGCAACCTGGACCTGGCCGCCGCCGCCGCCCGCGTGCAGCAGGCTCAGGCGATCCGGCAGGAGGTGCAGTCGCAGCTCCTGCCCCAGGTGGGCTACGGCGCCGGGATCAGCCAGGGGAAGAACGAGTTCCTGGGGACCCCCGCTCTCACGGGCGGCAGCACCTCCGGAAAGGCGCTGCTGAACCTGAGCATGGCGTGGGAGATCGACGTCTGGGGCCGGATCCGCCGTGCGGACCAGGCGGCCCTCGCGGAGCTGATGGCCACGGAGGAGGCGCGGAAGGCCCTCATGCTGTCGCTCGTGAGCGAGGTTGCGGCGATCTACTTCGATCTCCAGGGCCTGGACCAGTCGCTCTTCATCGCCCGCGAATCCGCGGTCACGTTCGGGGAGACGGTCACCTTCTTCGCCGACCGCGCGGATGCCGGCGTGGCCTCGGACCTGCCGGTCCTGCGTTCGCAGGCCGCACTCGCCGCGGCCCTGGAGGCCATCCCGGAGACGGAGCGCAAGATCGCCCGCCTGGAGAACGCGATGGCGGTCCTGAAGAGCAAGCCACCCGCGGCCGTGGAGCGACGCCAGCTCTCCACCGCGGTGCTGGTCCCGGAGGTCCCGGTGGGGCTTCCGTCTCAGCTCCTGGAGCGGCGCCCGGACGTCCGCCAGGCCGAAGACCGGCTGAAGTCGGCGTGCGCCCGGATCGGCGTGGCCACCGGCAACTTCTTCCCGCAGATCGGCCTGACCGGCCTGCTGGGTCGCGTGAGCCCGGAACTCTCCGCGTTCTCCTCCGGGAGCGCCAACATGTGGTCGGTGGCGGCCAACATGACCGGCCCCATCTTCGAGGGCGGGCGGCTCACCGCTGAGCTCGAGGCCTCCAAGGCGGTCTTCTCCGAGCGCGCCGCCCAATACGAGCAGACGGTCTACGTGGCCCTGCGCGAGGTGGCGGACGCCCTGGTGGACCGGGAGAAGCTCGCCAGCGTGGAAGTCCAGCAGCGGGCCGGCGTGGAGGCCCTCTCCGGCTCGGTGACGCTGGCGTTCGCCCGCTTCAACGCGGGCAAGGCGAGCTACTTCGAGATCCTCGAGGCGGAGCAGCAGCTCTTCCCGGCCCAGCTGCGGCTGGCGCTCACGGAGACGGAGCGGCTCATCGCGTACGTGGGGTTGTACAAGGCGCTCGGCGGCGGCTGGAAGCTGCCGGATGCCACCTGGACCAGCGACGGTTCACCCACCGCGCCACCGCCGCCCGCGCCACGCTGAGCACGCCCCTCCGCGCGCTCCGGCTGACGTCAGGCCACGCGACGACCGTCGCCATCCGCGGGATCCGCGCCACCACGGCTCCTGCCCCGCTCCTCCCACGCGCCGGGCTCCGGCACGCGGACCAGGGTCTGGCACCCCTTGCAGCGCACCAGGCGTCCGCGGCACCGCTCCGTCACCGCGAGGATGCGCTGGCAGGCCAGGTTGGGGCACTGGATGCGGATCGTTTCGTCGCGGTCCATCCTCCGCTCCATCGACCGCCCGGGCGGGGGGCTTGAGCACGGGGCGGGCCGCTCCCGCCTCCCGTACCATCCGGTCATGCCGCCTGCGCCAGTCGTTCCAGCCCCCGCGCCGCACACCGCCGTGGTGGGACTCCAGTGGGGCGACGAAGGCAAGGGCAAGATCGTGGACATCCTCACCGCGGCCCACGACGTGACCGTCCGCTACAACGGCGGGGCCAACGCGGGCCACACCGTGCAGGTGGGGAACGAACGCTACGCCCTGCACCTCATCCCCTCCGGCATCCTCTACCCGGACAAGACCTGCGTGATCGGGAACGGCGTGGTGCTGGACCCGGAGAAGCTTCTCCAGGAGATGGACCAGCTCCGCTCCCGCGGCGTGGAGGTCGGGGACAACCTGAAGATCTCCATGCGGGCCCACGTGGTGATGCCCTACCACAAGGTGCAGGATGCGGCGCTCGAGGAGTACCTGGCGGCGTACGCGGCCCAGGAGGAGGGCAACCTGGCCATCGGCACCACGCGGAGAGGGATCGGCCCCGCGTACGCGGACAAGATCCACCGCTCCACGGCCATCCGCGTCAGCGATCTCCTGGACCGCGACTACCTCCATCAGCGGCTGCGGGTGATCTGCCGCCTGCGCACCGCGGAGCTGGAGGCCCTGAACGTGAAGGCCCCGCCGCTGGACGCGGACGCGCTCACCCGCACCTACGCCGCGTTCGGCGCCCGCCTGGCGCCGCACGTGGTGGACGGCACCTACTTCCTGCATGACCAGATGGCCGCCGGACGGCGCCTCCTCTTCGAGGGCGCGAACGCCTGCCTCCTGGACATCGATCACGGGACGTACCCGTTCGTGACCAGCAGCAACTGCTCCACCGCCGGCATCCACTCCGGAAGCGGCGTCCCCGGCGGCCACGTGGGGCGCGTGCTGGGCATCATGAAGGCCTACAGCACCCGCGTCGGCGCGGGCCCCTTCCCGACGGAACTCCTGGACGAGACCGGAGACCAGATCCGGGAGCGCGGGCGCGAGTACGGCACCACCACGGGCCGGCCGCGCCGCTGCGGCTGGCTGGATCTGGTGGCGGTGCGATACAGCGCCATGGTCTGCGGCGCCACCGGGATCGCGTGCACGCTCTTTGACGTCCTGAGCGGCCTGCCGGAGGTCCGCATCTGCGTGCAGTACCGCCTGCCGGACGGCCGCGTGACGGATCGCTTCCTTCCGGACGCCCATCTCCTGGAGGGCGCGGAGCCCGTCTACGAGGTCCTCCCCGGCTGGAGCGAGAGCGTCTCCGGCCACGTCGAACGGAGCCGGCTCCCGGACGCGGCCCGCCGGTATCTGGACCGCGTCGAGGCCCTCACCGGGCTGCCGATCGAGATGATCGGCGTCGGGCCGGAGCGGACGCAGACGCTGGTGCAGGGCCAGCGGGCCTGAGGCCCCGCTCCTCGGACGCTGCAGACGAACCGCCCGCGGAGCCGCCCGTACACTCGGAACGCATGCACGGCGCTGCAGAGAGCCTCGTCTCCGTGGAAGAGCTCCGGCGGGAAGGCCGCCTCCCCCGCCACGTCGCGATCATCATGGACGGCAATGGACGCTGGGCCCAGGCCCGGGGCCTTCCGCGCGTCTTCGGGCACCAGGAGGGGGCGGTGAAGGTCCGCACCATCGTGAAGGAGTGCGCCAACCTGGGGGTCGAGGCCCTCACGCTCTACTCCTTCAGCAGCGAGAACTGGAAGCGCCCCCCGGAGGAGGTGGCCGGCCTGATGGAGCTCTGCCGGGAGCATCTCCGCAAGGAGCGGCAGCTCATGCTCGAGCACGACGTCCGCTTCCGCCGGATCGGGCGGCGCGAGGGGCTGCCGGACTTCGTCCTGGAGGAGCTCGATGGCAGCGAGGAGGCCACCGCGGGAGCCCGCGGGATGACGCTGGCGCTGGCCCTCAACTACGGCAGCCGCACCGAGATCGTGGACGCGGTCCAGGCCGTGGCCCGCAAGGTGAAGGACGGCACGCTGATGCCGGAGGACGTGGACGAGGCGACCATCTCCGCCCACCTCTACACCGCGGGCATCCCGGATCCGGACCTGCTGATCCGGACCGCCGGGGAGATGCGGATCAGCAACTACCTCCTCTGGCAGATCAGCTACGCGGAGCTCCACGTGACGGAGACGCTCTGGCCGGACTTCGGCCCGGAGGACCTCCACGCCGCGTTCCGCCGCTACGCCGCCCGCCGCCGCACCTTCGGCGGCCTGGGCAAGCCGGCCGCACGGCCGGGTTGAGGCGGGCCCGAGTCGGGCCCCTCGCATTCGGTGGTGGTCCAGCGGGTTGGATCGGGGGACTTCTCCGCTCGACCGAGCCTCTCCACCGAGGGTGGGCAAGACCACACGTTCGAGACCCTACCGGCCGGGTCGACGGTCACGTCCACGCGGTCCATCGCGGTGGTGCTCGTCGAGCCCGGCGGGTACTCGATGCTCGCGAGGAGGTCGTTCGAGGAGAGGCCGGAGCTCACGGTGTGGGCGCCGGAGGTGCCGGGGCCGATCGCGGTGCCGGAGACGCCGTAGGAGTAGGTGGTCACCTGGTCCGTGCCGCCAGTGACGTGGGCGGTCAGCGTCGTGACGTGGCCCAGGCCGTCGTAGACGTAGCTGTTGACCCGGTCCACTCCGGGAGACGTGCTTGCGCGGGACACCGCCCAGGCACCGGAGCTCCACGTGATGGCGACGCTCTCGTCGTCGTCGGCCTCCGCCGTGGCGATGGTGCGGCCGAGCGCGTCGTGGAACGTCCGGGTCCGGTGGTCCATCGGATCGATGGTCGACCCGACCAGCCCGCGGGCGTCGTAGACGGTCTTCGTCACGAGTTGGCTGGCGCTGGAGGCCGGGGAGCTCCCCTGCGTCACCGTCGGATCGCCGGTGCCCTTGATGAACTGGTGGCCGGAGGAGTCGTTCGTGCCGAAGTTCGCGGCGCGCAGGAACACCGCCCGCACGGGACCTCGTCCCACCGGCCCCGCCGCCAACGCCAGTGGTCACGCCCTCGCAACGAGTCCCGCGAGCCTCTGCGTATCGGGTCCGGTAGGGAGACTCGCACGCGGCTCCGGGGTCCGCGCCGGAGCGACTCATCCGTCCTGCCGTCGGAACTTCGCTCCCAGTTCTGCTAGCCCCTCTGCCTCTACGGCATCCAACCATCTCGCGTACTCCTCGTCCATGCGCTCACCACGGAGCAGCGTCAGCAGCTCCTCGAGAAACGCCGCCGCCGCCGCGTCGCGATCGGCCGCCGCTCTGGAGAGTCTCCTGATGGTCCCAGTCAGCAGCAAGGACGGATAGCCGGCCGTGGGCGCAGTAAGGAGTCCGGAGAGAACGAGTTCGTCGCCCTCGGTCTCCGGCGTCAGCGCCTTGATTGCAATCGAGAGCTCGCGATCAGGCGCGGACTCATTGATCCATGCCCAATATGCCCGTTGCCAGACAGTCCAGCCATGGGATGGAAGGGGCAGTCGGGACCGTGTCCGGTTCAACTCGATTGCGTAACGCACGGGACCGAGGGTGGAAGACGGGAGGCCTCGTGCCGCGGTGCCATCGCCATTCAGCAAGGCACCTACGAAAACTCGGTGGACGTAGGTAAGGTTCCCCCGGCCAATCGCGTCGACAATGACAAGGTTGGTCAGCAAGTGTGCTCCTTGGGACGGTCGCGGTCAGATCAGGATGTGGCACTTCGGATCTTAGTCGGCCAGGACTGTCCGCTCCTACGCGGAGGGACGTCGCTTCACTCGCGCTGTCAGGCGAAGATCAGAGCGACATCCAGCGGGGCGCTCCGCCGCCACCACCGGGCGGATCGGCGCAGAGGGTGACTCTGGGGCTGGAGCCCCCTGCGTGGGTAGAACGAGGGGGGGCGAGTGATCCTTGTCGCAGTTGTCGCGGCAACGCTTGAGGAGGTACCCAAACTGCCTCCGGCAGTCCCGCACCGCAACGTTGCAGCCCGTATAGCACACTTCTTCCACCCACTCCTGCACCTCCCAGTACGGGAACCCCCGCCTGAGCATCTCGTCTGCGGCGCGGTGGCAGCCGGCCCTACAGCGTGCGACGAGCTCCCCCTCGCAGAATCGCATGTTCTCCTCGAAGCGGCGCTCGCAGATAGCGTAGCAATCACGTCGCTCTTCGTCCCAGGTCTTGTCACGGACCCGTCGCTTCGGCCGAACGCGCGGGTCGTCGACGGGATACCACCAATAATCAGCTATCGCGTCTCCTGCGTAGGTGAACCATGGGGTCTGTGAGAGGAGATATCCGAGCCCGACGCCAATCGCCACAGGTGCACACGCACGACCGCCGCCGCGAAGCCAAGGAGGGATTGCGGGAACTCTGGGTTGAAGTCCGGGGTCGGGTGCGGGATCAAACGGAAGTCCTCGTGCCGGGAACGGTACGCGTTGAGCCGGGGACACCCGTGGTGCGCGTGGCTCCGACAACGCCCCCGGGGGGCCTGACTTCTCGCCCTCACAATCGGAGTGTTGAGCCGGTCCAGAGCGCGCATAGGTGTACAGCCCATCAGACCCCTCGTCCCAGATCGGATCTCTTTCCCCCCACCTCCCCAGCGGCGGGAGGTAGGTGCGATGGCGGACGAGGTAGTCGGCGGTGGTCGCGTTGAAGACGTAGCCGTCCCAGCCGATCGAGTTGTCGGGGCCGCCGGCGGTGGTGTCGGAGAGCTGGCCGGTGGGGAGCGCTGAGCGGTAGTTCAGCACGATCCCCATGTCGCCGCCGTCGATCGTGCCGTCCCGGTTCAGATCCGCCTCTGAGCGGTAGGTGGCGTCCGCGACCGTCTTCCCCCACAGGCCGGTCACCGCCCCCAGGTCCGCGCCGTCCACCGCGCCGTTCCCGTCGATGTCCGCCCCGAAGTGGTGGCGTGCTTGGCCGTAGCTGTCGTAGGTCACGCGCTCCGTCACCGCCCCGGCGAGGTCCACGAGCGCCACTGTCGAGAACATCGCGTCCGTCAGGTGGTACCAGGTGCCTTCGTTCGTGTCGGAGTAGTCCCCGTCGTTGTTGAGGTCCGCGCGGTGGAGGATGCAGTCGTCGATGTAGCGCAGGCCCCAGGCGTACTGGACGCGCTTGTCCATACCGGGGGAGCCTGAGAAGTTCGAGTCCACGCGCTCCTCGAGGAGTTGCCAGCCGGGGGTGTACGCGTAGGTCCGCTCCTCGTCCACGCTGCCGCTCGCGTCCGTGTCCGAGCGCTTGAGCGTCCGCCAGCCGAGGCCGTTGAACTGCTGCTCCAGGATCGCGGTGCCGCCCACGCTCACCTTCACCAAGCGGTTCCACGCGTCGTGGGTGTAGGTGGTGGTGGCGCCCCCGGAAATGGCGTCGGAAGCGAGGTTCCCCGCGTCGTCGTAGGTGAGCGTGTGGTCCGGCGTGGAGCCCGGGAGGTTCCGGGTCAGCAGCTCGTTCACGGTGTCGTGCGTGCGGGACTCGGTCTGCTGCGTGGGGGTGGCGTCCCAGGTGGAGACGTCCGACCAGTTCCCCAGGAGGTCCAGCGACCACGCCTGGCTGCCGGGGCCGTTGGTCGGCGTGCCGCCCGTCAGGTTGGCCCGGGTGTTCCGCATCGCCGCGGTGAGGCGGTTCAGGGGGTCGTTCGTGTAGGCGTGGGTCATCGGCCAGCCGTTCTGGAACCGCGCGTCGTAGGCGAAGGTGCGGTTCGACGAGTAATCGTAGCCGTACTCG
Source organism: Phycisphaerales bacterium (assembly GCA_046350535.1). GTDB lineage: Bacteria > Planctomycetota > Phycisphaerae > Phycisphaerales > SM1A02 > VGXK01. The sequence goes on along the minus strand of JAXMAG010000001.1, from coordinate 1,440,095 downwards.
ATGGAGACCACCTCGGGACGCGTGGAGTGCGCGGGGGTGCCGGTGGAAGTGAGGCCGCATGGTCCTCACAGGAAGGCCTCCAATCCCATCGCCCGCGAACCGCCGCCCCGAGATGGTGCTACGGCGCAGGGGGTCGCCGCTTCAGGCGCCACCCGCACTCGCTGCACGTGCCCCTAGCGGCAGCCGGGTACCCGCATCGAGGACATCGACCGGATCGGCTCCGCTTCGCGCGCACGATCAGATCGACCGTTGTTGCCACGATGAAGTAGGCGCCACCATAGACGCCAGAGTTCACAAGCACGCCCACTAGAAGCGGCCGTAGCGGCATTGGGAGGTCACCCAGCCCCGGGTACCCACCGCCGCGCACAGGAGGGAGCACCTCGACCGTCGCGCCGACGACACCAGTCACTGTTGCGTCAGCGGTCACGGGGTCAAAGCGGACATGCCAACCGGAACCAAGGGATCGCGCGGGCCACCCACAAGTCACCACAATGACCACATCCCCTCTTGCGGCCTGACCGTTTGCACTCAGGATCTGGTCTGAGACGGCTGCTGAGGGCCGACCCTCCCGGAGAAGCACCTCGCCGCTGCACCAAGTGCCATCTCGAAGCTTGCCCAGAACCCGGTCGCACTCAAGCTCCTGATCCAAGCCGGACGCGACAGCCAGAGTCGCGTCCCACTTTGTGATTCCGACCTGCTGATACTCGTCGATCACCCAGACTCCGTCGCGATTCTCGATCCACCAGCGCGCCGTGTACTGTTCTACTCCGTGGCGAGGCACGGCCCAACAGAGGATGCCGGATAGCACCGCGGCAATCGTGCCGACCACAAGTGACGCGATCAGCCGCCGAGCAAGAGGTGCTGTGTCCCATCGGATCACTGGCCAACCTCCGGGAACATCCTCGGGAACCACGAGGGAAGAGGCGCCGTGGGGGCCCCCTGCCTTACCCAACACTTGACGAACGCATGCCAGCAGCCATCGGTGGCTATTTTGTGCTCTGCGTTCTCAGCCTCGATCTTGGTACACACGCGACTGAGCTCGCGAGCGAAGCGCCGGTAGCAGCTCTTGCAATTCTGCGTGAGGGAATCATAGAGCCCACGGTCCTCGCGAATGGGCGGCACGTCGTCTACCCAGTGCTTGAGGTACTCGCAGTTCACACCACGCTTGCCCTCCTCCAGGCAATCATTCATCACGGGGATGGGGCCGTACGTTTTCCAGTCCATTGGATGGTCCCAGAACACGTCCTTCCCGGCGCATCCCCACTTTGCGAGACACGCGTCGAGCTCAATGGGCAGGCGCTTGTACTCGTCCTCGAGTTCCTTGGAGCGTGGCGCATGTCGGCGGTCGTGGCTGTTCATGCACTCGAGGTAATCGCGGGCACAGTCCTCCATCCACGGGAGTCGCAACGGAGAACTCTCGTCTGCGCCGGAGTCCCCTTGCCTGGGGGATCGGGCGACAGCGCCCAGACGGCATGAGGGACATAGACCAGTCGGGTCCATGCGGTTCATGGGTGCGGAAGCTGCGAGTTCGTAGAGGTTGAAGCCTCCATTGCCTCCGATCGGGTCCCTCTCCCCCCACCGCCCGTGGGGAGGGAGGTAGGTGCGGCGGCGAACGAGGTAGTCCGCAGTGGCGGGTTGAAGACGTAGCCGTCCCAGCCGATCACGTTGTCGGGGCCGCCGGCCGCGGTGTCGGAGAGCTGGCCCGTGGCCAGCGCCGAGCGGTAGTTCAGCACGATCCCCATGTCCCCGCCGTCGATCGTGCCGTCCCGGTTCAGGTCCGCCTCCGCGCGGTAGGTGGCATCCGCGACGGTCTTCCCCCACAGGCCGGTCACCACCCCAAGGTCCGCGCCGTCCACCGCGCCGTTCCCGTCGATGTCCGCACCGAAGTGGTGACGCGCCTGGCCGCAGCTGTCGTAGGTCACCCGCTCTTCGTCCACGCTGCCGTTCGCGTTCGTGTCCGAGCGATTGAGCGTCCGCCACCCCAGGCCGTTGAACTGCTGCTCTAGGATCGCCGTGCCGGCGACGCTCACCGTCACCAGGCGGTTCCAGGCGTCGTGGGTGGGGCCCCCAGCTTCGGCACGGCGGTTCAGGGGGTCGTTCGTGTTGGCGTTGTTCATCCGGCCAGCCGTTCTGGAAGAGAGCGTCCAGGGCGAACGTGCGGTCCAAGGCTGAATCGTAGCCATTTGCGGTCACGCGGGATGCGGTGACGCGGGCGTCCCCCGCGGACGTGCTCGCGCCGGGGACCGGTCGCGCCCCCGACGCCACGCGTCGCCCATTGCTCATTCCTCCGGGCACACGCGGATGAGCGGCTCCACCAGGTCCATCATCTCTCTGCCCTGTGCCCCGCAGCCCAGAATCGACCGCAGTGATCCTGCCGACGCGGGGACTCGGTCAAAGTCCGTTGCGACATCGATGAAGTGCCTGAGGAGCACGAAGAGCGTCACTCCCCGATGGCCCGCTCCGCACACCAACTCACCAGTGGCGGGGTCGACGCTCGAGAATAGGAAGCCCATGTGAGTGGCGATGTCGGACCAAGCGGCGGACTCGCGCCGCGGCGGAAAACACTCCGTGATCGCGAGTACCAACCCGAACATGTCCTTCCATGCCGCCACGCTTCCCCCGCATACAAAATCGAACGAATGCGCCCACATGAACCGAAGTAGCGTCTCGGCCTGGTCTCTCGAAAGGAGCTCCTTCAACCCAACCAGGCCGCTCTTGTCGCAATGGGTAGCCACGGAGCGCCAAAGTTGCATCTGGTCCTGCCACTGCCACTCCGCATCAAGCCACTCCAAGGGCTGGCATCTGGCCGAGGAGAACGGAAACACCGCCTCGATCCAGCGTAGGATGAGCGCCTCTGAATGGGTCAACATTCACCGGCCTCCACCAGGGGACTGGCAGGCATCCTCATTCGTTCAATACCGTTGTGTTGGTTCACGTGACTCATGAGCACTAAATAGCCCTACGGCCCCCGTCGCCACTGCGGTTCAAGCGGATTTGCGGGCGCGAACCAGCCATCACCATAGTGAACCAGCCCATCGCACTCTTTCGCGATCCGTTGGTCCAGGTCCGCGAGCTCCGAGATGGACTGGCGGACCGGTCTCGCATGCTTATCGCAACTGGCTGGGTCGGAGATGCCGTAGGCCTTCAGGCACTGCTGGTATTGCCGGCGGTATTGAATCTGCATCAGGATCATCGAACGGACCAGCCGAAGCAGCTCACACCTTGACGATGGCTGCGCGCTCGCGAGGATCTCGTGCACGGCCGACTTGGCCTTATCGAGGCCATGGTACAGGGCGATGAGGTAGCGGCAGGGGTCGGGCCCTTCCCGGGGTGGCCCGTGACCCCCCCGGCGGCGGCGGACCGCCAGGACTGGGTCATACTGCCATTCAGGCGTCGGGTACCACTCAGGAGCGAAACTCGGGTTGTCGTCGCGGTTCCATGCGGGGTCCACGCGCCCGGGCTGCGGAATGCGCCGGAACTGACCATACCACCAATCGCAAAGGCATTGCTTCTGCCGTCCGCGCTGGCATTCCTGCATCCAGCCCTCTTCTTCGAAGAGCTTGTCTGGACTGATCTCAGGGTTGTCTGGTAGCCACATCGGGTTGCTCCCCGGTTGCGGCGCACCACCGGGCCGGACCCGCGGCCAGATCGGACCGTGCCTTGGCCTTGCAGGGCCCGGGCGCGGGCGAAGGGTCGGAGCGACCGTCCCGCTACCTTGGGACCCAGAGGGGTCCCCGAAGAGGCAGGGAGCGCTGAAGAACGCTTGCTGGAGATTCGTCGCGTCGTCATACCCCGCGGGATCGCGCTCGGCCCACCGGCCGAGCGGCGGGAGGTAGGTGCGGTGGCGGACCAGGTAGTCCGCGGTGGCGGGGTTGAAGACGTAGCCGTCCCAGCCGATCACGTTGTCGGGGCCGCCGGCGGCGGGGTCGGAGATCTGGCCCGTGGGCAGCGCCGAGCGGTAGTTCAGCACGATCCCTATGTCCCCGCCGTCGATCGTGCCGTCGCGGTTCAGGTCCGCCTCTGAGCGGTAGGTGGCGTCAGAGACCGTCTTCCCCCACAGGCCGGTCACCGCCCCCAGGTCCGCGCCGTCCACCGCGCCGTTCCCGTCGATGTCCGCACCGAAGTGGTGGCGTGCCTGGCCGTAGCTGTCGTAGGTCACCCGCTCCTCGTCCACGCTGCCGTTCGCGTTCGTGTCCGAGCGCTTGAGCGTCCGCCAGCCAAGGCCGTTGAACTGCTGTTCCAGGATCGCCGTGCCGGCGACGGTCACCTTCACCAAACGGTTCCAGGCGTCGTGGGTGTAGGTGGTGGTGGCGCCCCCGGAAATGGCGTCGGAAGCGAGGTTCCCTGCGTTGTCGTAGGTGAGCGTGTGGTCCGGCGTGGAGCCCGGGAGGTTCCGGGTCAGGAGCTCGTTCACGGTGTCGTGCGTGCGGGACTCCGTCTGTTGCGTGGGCGTGGCGTCCCAGGTGGAGACGTCCGACCAGTTCCCCAGGAGGTCCAGCGACCACGCCTGGCTGCCGGGGCCGTTGGTCGGCGTGCCGCCCGTCAGGTTGGCCCGGGTGTTCCGCATCGCCGCGGTGAGGCGGTTCAGGGGGTCGTTCGTGTAGGCGTGGTTCATCGGCCAGCCGCTCTGGAACCGCGCGTCGTAGGCGAATGTGCGGTTCGACGAGTAATCGTACCCGTACTCGATGGAGACCACCTCGGGACGCGTGGAGTGCGCGGGGGTGCCGGTGGAAGTGAGGCCGCCATCGGCCCACGTCTGGTACTTCACCCGCCCGAACTGGTCGAAGCCGGGGTAGAGGCCGGCCGCCTGGGTGGCGTAGCCCGCGGCGGAACGCTTGCCGTCTAGGCTGAGCGCCCGGTCGAGTTGGACGTCAAGGGCCCGGCCGTCCCGGAGGTGGCTGGAACGGGCCATTTCAGCCCCCAGACATGTTCACGGCAACTGGCCCACGAGGTTGCGGAGCTGCCGAATCTCCGCATCGGAAAGCGGGCGGACCGTCCTGTTGTGGAGCACCTCGGCTACGCCCTCATCTCCGGCCTCAACACGCTTACCGGAGTGACTCTCTCGCAGGGCAAGGGCCGTCTGCTCCAAGGTTGCGAACTTCCGATCGGCTCCGATGTACTCGAGCCAGTCGAAGGGAACATTGTAGTTTCTGCAGTCCAGCAGGAAGAAGCACTCTCCAGCGGTGCTGCTCGATGCCAGCACGAAGAGAAGGTCGTCTTTCGACTGCGGAGTCGCGTCAATGATGCACCGGCCTGCAGGCGGCTCCGCCTCATGATGGTCCGGGCTACCCCGGCATCCCACGAGCGCTGCGACTCCAAGTAAGGCAATCATCAACACTGGTCGCGCGTTCATTCCGTCGGTCTCCTTCGCTTGTTGACGCACTCGCTCCCATGCTCTTCCTGAACAACCGCCACCTAGTCCCACTCCGATCCGGAATCATCATTTGGCCGCTGGCGGAAACGGGCTGACCGGCGGGTCCGGGGGCTTGCTCCGCGCGTCCAGGTCGAGGTCGGGAGGGACGCAGAGGTAGCCGCAAGGGATCACGTACCGGGCTCGCCCCCCCCGCTGCGGGATCGGAGAGAGGCAGGCCCCTAGGATCCCGGCGGGTCACCACAGCGCTCCTGTACTCGCACGTCCAAGTCCCATCCACCTCCTCTCGCCAGAAGTGATAGTCTTGGAACGGGAACTTGTCGTTGACGGGATCGTACTTTCTTATCGCAAGAAAAGCCCGAATCCAGCCTTCAGGACACCTCCCGGTGGCGGGGTCTGCCCGCCTCAGACCGTCGGCGAGCGCGGCTCGCACCATGAGCTCGCAGTCCCAAGGCGGGAGTCCCACGTCCACCCCGCCCTTCTCCCCGGGGTTGATGGCCGGCGACTCGCCCGGACCGGAGCGATCGTTGCAGGCGTACCGATAGCAGCTGTCGTGGGAAGGCATGCTCGGCCGGATGGGGCCGTACCAGCCTTCCGGTAGCCCGTCCCCTGGGTGTCCCCATTCGTAGTCCGGGAGCCGCGGCCTGGGCTCGGCGGGTGCCTTCGGTGGGTTCTCTGGCGGAGCGGCCTGGAGGCCAGAGAAGTCCGATGACGAGACCGGCGCTGCGCCCACCACCGCGTAAAGGGACTTTCCATCTAAATAACCAAGCGGATGCCGCTCGTCCCACCGGCCGAGCGGCGGGAGGTAGGTGCGGTGGCGGATCAGCGGGGCGTTCGTGTAGGCGGGGTTCATGGGCCAGCCCGACTGGAACCGCGCGTCGTGGGCGAACGTGCGGTTCGACGGTTCCTCGTACCCGTCCTCGATCGCGGCCAGCCCGGGACGCGTGGGGTGCGCGGGCATGCCGGCCCCAGTACGGCCGCTGTCCACACCGGGCGTATTCTTGTACTTCCGCGTTGTGCTACAATTATCGCGTGCCCGTCGCCAAGCCATTCGCCATCACGGACCGCCGGCAGATCCGCGCCCTCGCCTCGCCCGTGCGGCAGGAGATCGTGGACGCCCTTTCCGCCTCCGGCCCCGCCACGGTGAGCCAGCTGGCGTCGCAGGTGGATCTGCGCCCGGATCGCCTCTACTTCCACCTCTCGCACCTGGAGCGGGTGGGGCTGGTCAAGCGCAGCGGCAGCGTGCCCAGCGGGCGGCGCCCGGCCGCGGTGTTCACGCTCGCGGGCTCATCCCTCAAGGTGACGGCGGCCTCACCCAGCCGCGCCCATCGCGAGGCGGTGGCGGACGTGGTGGACGGCGTCCTTCGCCTCGCCCGCCGCAACGCCCGCCGGGCCCTCGTGGATGGCGGCGCCGTCCTGCAAGGGCGTCGGCGCAACACGTTCGGAGCCGGCGCCCGCGGCTGGCTCACCGCCGCGGAGACGCGGCAGGCCGCGGCGCTCACGGAGCGGCTGGTGGAGCTTCACCGCCGCGGCCGGCGCCGGCCCGGGACCACGCTTCGATCACTGGTCGTCTTCTCCATTCCCCTGGAAGAGCGCCGCCCCCGGCGCCAGGAGTCCGCGCGATGAACCTTCGCCCACGTCTGCCCGAGGCCCGCGCTCTCGCCGCCATCGTTGCACTCGGCGCCACCGCGTTCGCCGCCGCCACCTTCGCTGCCGCATTCGGCGCCAGCGCCGCCGCCACCGGGGCCGCACCGCCAGCCGCCAGCGACGCGGCGGCCACGCTGGCCCGGGCGGAGCAGGCGCTCGGCGCGGAGGCCCGCCGTTCGCACGGAGAGGCCCTGCTGCTGGAGGGCACCGCGGACTTCCTCGGCTCCCCCGCCACCACCACGCTCCTCATCCTCCCGGACGGACGCTTCCACCAGGCCACGGAGGGACGCACCGTCTCCTCCCGCACCTGGGACGGCACCACGATGTGGGCGCGGGACCTGGGTGGGGAGGTGCGCCAGGAGGTGTTCGGAGAGCGCACCACCACGCGGCTGGAGATGGCGGTGGTGAGCGGAAGCTGGACGGATCTCGCGCGGAGCTGGACGCTGGAGTCCCTGCCGCCGCAGGGTGATCCGCCGGGCCCTGCGCTCGCGTTCGCCATTGCGGAGGACTCGATCCAGGGCACCATCGACTTCGACCCCGCGACGCACCTGCCGCGCCGCTGGAGCTGGACCCGCGGCGACTCCACCAACACCATGGTGCTGGGCGAGTGGCGGGAGTGCGGCGGCATGCACCTTCCCGGATCCGTGGCCGCAAGCGGCTCCACCGGCACGGTGAGCCAATCGCGCATCACGAAGGCCTCGCTGGTGGCGGCGCCGGAGTCCTTCCAGGTGCCCGCGCCGCCGGCGGACTGGCGCTACGACGCCTCCATCCCCGCGGACGTGGAGGTGGTGCGGGCCCCCACCGGTCACCTGCTGGTCCACCCGCTGGTGAACGGCCGGGATCCCGGCTGGTTCATCCTGGACACCGGCGCCGGCATCAACTGCCTCTCGAAGGGCACCGTCGCCGCGCTCGGACTCCAGACCTTCGGCGCCGTGCCCGCGGCGGGCGTGGGCGGCACCGTCTCCTCTCCCTTCTGCCAGCCGGATTCGCTCTCGCTTGGGCCGCTGACGCTGGAGCGCCCGCTCACGGTGGTGCTGGACCTGGACTTCCTCTCCGGGCCGATGGGGCGGCCGATCGGCGGCATCGTGGGGTACGGCCTCTTCGCCCGCTCCACGGTTCGCCTGGACCTCTCCACGCCCGCGCTCCGGATCCTCGACGCGTCCAGGGGCGCCGCGGACCTGGCGCCACCCGTCCAGGAGGGCGAATGGGTGCCGCTCGCACTCGCCGGCTCCATCCCCTGCGTCCGCGCCGCGATCGAGGGGCACGAGGGGTTCGTGAAGCTGGACACCGGCGCCGGCCGCGACACGATCACGCTCCACGCCCCGGCGGTGGAGCGGCTGAAGCTCCTGGAGGGACGCGAGACCACGCCGACGCGCGTGGGCGGCGTGGGCGGTTCGCTCCCTGCGCAGAAGGGCACGCTCGCGTGGATCCAGGTGGGCAGCATCCGCCACCAGGACGTGCCTGCGGTCTTCGCCACCACGCCCAAGGGCTCCTTCTCCAACCCCGACGTCCTGGGCAACATGGGCGTGGGGCTCTTCGAGGAGTGCGTGCTGGTCTTCGACTATCCGCGGCAGCGGATGGCGTTCGTGCGCCGCGACGCGGCGGCCGCGCCTCCGGCGGCGCAGGGTGCGGCGGCGTCACCGGCGGCGCACGGCGCGGGCGATCAGTGAAAGTCCCGGGAGCGGGACCCCACCGCCGCCTCCGCCAGCCACGCATCCAGGCTCCGCACCCGCCGCACCAGCAGGTGCACCACGCCGTGCCGCCGCTCCACGCGCCCCTCGGCCATCACCACCGCGCTGTGGCGGGCGTGGCGCCGGTAGCGCTCGTAGACGCGGGGCCGGAGGATGAGATTCGCGGGCCCGGATTCATCCTCGATGGTCATGAAGAGGATGCCCTTGGCGGTGGCCGGCCGCTGCCGCACCAGCACCAGCCCGGCCACGCGGGCGGCGCTCCGGTCCGGCAGGCGAACCTCATCCCGCAACCACCCGCACGGCGAGGCGCCGCGCTCATGGAGCCGCTGGCGCAGGAAGCTCATCGGATGGGCCTTCAGCGAGAGCCCGGTGGCGCCGTAGTCCATGGAGACCTGGCGCGGCGCCGGCACGGGCGGGAGCGACGGCTCCGCTGATCTGGACTCCGCCTCCGCCAGCTCGAAGAGCGGCGCCCGTTCATCCCGCAGCCTGCGGATCTGCCACAGCGCCTGCTGCCGCGGCAGGCCCATGGAGCAGAACGCATCCGCGCGGGCCAGCCGGCGCAGCACCGCCACGCGCACGCCGGAGGCCCGCCAGAGCCCCTCCACGCTGCGGAACGGCCCGTGGGAAGCCACCGCCGCGTGGACGGCCTCTCCGTCCGCGGCCGCCAGGCCGGTCACCATTCGCAGGCCCAGGCGGAGCGCCGGGCCGCGCGTGGCGCGGGTGGCGCGGGTGTCGAGCGTGCCGCCGGCGCCACCAGGCTCCAGCGAGCAGTCCCAGCGGCTGTGGTTCACGTCCACCGGTCGCACCTCCACGCCGTGGTCCGCGGCGTCCTGCACCAGCTGCGCGGGGGCGTAGAACCCCATCGGCTGGCTGTTCAGGATGGCCGCCGCGAACGCCGCGGGATGGTGGCACTTGAGCCACGCGGACGCGTACACCAGGAGGGCGAAGCTCGCGGCGTGGCTCTCGGGGAAGCCGTATCCGGAGAAGCCCTGGATCTGGGTGAAGACCTGTTCCGCGAAGCGGCGTTCGTAGCCGCGGGCCACCATCCCCTCCATCAGGCGCGTGCCGAACTCCGCCAGCCGGCTCCCCTGCCGCTTCCACGCCGCGATGGCCCGCCGCAGCTGGTCCGCCTGGCCGGGCGTGAATCCCGCGGTCACCACCGCCAGCGACATCGCCTGCTCCTGGAAGAGCGGCACGCCCAGCGTCTTGCCGAGCACCCTCCTGACGGTCTCGTCCGGGAAGAGCACCGGCTCCTCGCCGTTGCGCCGGCGGAGATAGGGATGCACCATGTCGCCCTGGATGGGGCCGGGGCGCACGATGGCCACCTCGATCACCAGGTCGTAGTAGCAGCGCGGGCGCAGCCGCGGAAGCATGGACATCTGGGCCCGGCTCTCCACCTGGAAGACGCCCACCGTGTCCGCGCGGCAGATCATGTCGTAGACGCGCGGTTCCTCCGCAGGGATGGTGTGGAAGTGGAGCGGCTGCGGCCCCGCCGGCGCCTCCATGCCCGCGGCCACCGCGAGGTTCACCTCCTGGATGGCCTTGCGGATGCAGGTGAGCATGCCCAGCGCCAGCACGTCCACCTTCATCATCCCCATGGCATCCAGGTCGTCCTTGTCCCACTCGATGATGGTCCGCGCCTCCATGCCCGCGTTGCGGACCGGAACCAGCTCGCAGAGCGGTCCCTCGGTGATGACGAAGCCGCCCACGTGCTGCGAGAGGTGCCGGGGGAATCCGAGCAGCTCCGCGGAGAGCCGGAAGAGGTGTCCCAGCGTGGCATCCCGCGGATCCAGCCCCAGCTGCCGCAGCCGCTCCGCCCGCCCCGCGTCCCCCAGGTCCCGGTGCCACCAGTCCACGCCGGAGGCGAGCTTCTCCACCGCATCCAGGCTGAGGCCGAGGGCCTTGCCCACGTCCCGCACCGCCAGCCGCCCGCGGTAGCAGATCACCTCCGCGGCGATCGCCGCCCGCTCCCGTCCGTAGCGGGCGTAGACGTACTGGATCACCTCCTCGCGCCGTTCGTGCTCAAAGTCCACGTCGATGTCCGGCGGCTCGTTGCGTTCGCGGCTGATGAAGCGTTCAAAGAGCATGTCCACGCGGTCCGGATCCACCGCGGTGATGCCCAGGCAGTAGCAGACGGCGCTGTTCGCGGCCGCGCCGCGTCCCTGGCAGAGGATCCCGCGGCTGCGGGCGAAGGCCACCAGGTCGTGGACGGTGAGGAAGTAGGTCTCGTAGGAGAGCTCGCGGATGAGGGTCAGCTCCGCCTCCAGGCGGGCGCTGACCGCGGGGGGCACGCCCTGCGGCCAGCGGCTCCGCGCTCCCTCCATCACGAGGGCCCGCAGATGCTCCGGCGGCGTCCGGCCCGCGGGCACCACCTCCGCGGGGTACTGGTAGCGAACCTGGTCCAGCGAGAAGCCGGCGCAGCGCTCCGCCACCACGCGGCTCCGCGCCACCGGGCCGATGACTCCGCGGGCGGCGGCGTCCTCCTCCAGGTCCCTGAAGCGTGCGGCCATCTCCGCGGGCGGGCGGAGCGTCCGGGGGGCGCCGGCGTGGAGGCGGCGCCCCGCCTGCTGCACGGTGCAGCCGTGGCGGATGCAGGTGAGCACCTCCTGGAGCGGGCGCCGCGCGGGCTGGTGCATGTGCACGTCGTTCACGGCCAGGAGCGGCACGTCCAGATCCGCGGAGAGCCAGCGCAGCTGCTGCACGCGCAGCTCCCCGTCCGGCTCCGCAAGGCGCCACACCGCAAGCGAGAGACGATCCCCGTCGAAGAGCCGCCGCATGCCCGCGAGGGCCTCCGCGAACCACTGCTCCATGCACGCGGTTCCCGGCGGCGGCAGCACCACCGCCTGCAATCCATGGTGGAGCGGCAGGAGATCGTGGAGCCAGAGGTGGCAGGCGGCGCTGGACGCGTCCTCCTCCAGCGCCGCCTTCTGCGCCCGCGGACGCTCCAGCGAGGAGATGCCCCAGCCGGCCCGCTGCTTGCCGACGGAGAGCAGCCGGCAGAGGCGCCCGTACGAGGCGCGGTCCGTGGGCAGGAGCAGCACGTCCAGCCGGGCGCGGCGCAGGTCCTCACCGGTGAGGAAGCGAACCCGCGCCCCCACCACCAGGCGGATGCCGTGCTCGCGGGCCGCCACGTGGGCCCGCACCACGCCCGCCAGGGTGTTGCGATCCGCCACCGCCACCGCGTGGTAGCCCATGGCTGCGGCGGCGGCCACCAGCTCCTCCGGATGACTCGCCCCCTCCAGGAAGGAGAAGTTGCTGAGGCAGGAGAGCTCCACGTACGGGCAGTCCATGCGGCACCGGCGCCTAGGCCCACACTCCGTCCACCCACCAGCGGGCGTCGCCGCGTTCGTCCGCATCGGCCGGATCCACGTTGCGGCGCAGCCAGAGCCAGCGGCCGTCATCCGTCTGCACGCGCCAGGCGCTGCGCTCCCCTCCCGCCGCGCCGGGCGAACCGTTCCACCACGGCGCAGGCCGCCGCTCCGGACCCACGCGCTGCCGCACCCGGCCGCCGCCGCCGGCCCAGCGCACCTCCGCGGGGGCCCCGTGCCCCAGCGGATCCACCTCCGTGGTGACGCGGGCGGGAAGCGGCGTGCCGAAGAGGAGCGTGGGCCGCAGCCAGGATGCGAACCACGCGGAGCCGCCATCGGCCATCGCGGCGCTCAACTGCCGCTCCACCGCGGCGGAGCGCTGCGGCGGCACGGGGAGCCGCTCCACCGCCTGATGCCCGAGTCGGGCCGCCAGCCGGTCCAGCAGCTCTCCCAGGCTGCGGCTGCGTTCTCCCTCGCGGCTCTCCCAGTCGTGGCCGTCGTGGACGCGCCCGCCCGCGTCCCACTGCCGCTGTCCATGCCGCAGCGCCGCATCCGCCAGCGAACGCATTCGCACGCCCTCCACGCCGTGCCCCAGGTGGGCTCCCTCCACGCGCGGGCGCAGGAGCGACCAGAGATGCCCACGCCGCGCCGTGGCCCGTCCCAGATGCAGCCGCTCCACCACGGGGAGGGCGTCGATGCGCAGCAGCTGGAGCTCCAGGTGGCGGACGCCGCGTTCGCGCCGCTTCAGCCCGTCCACGAAGCGGTCCAGCGTCCACTCCACCGCCGCCATCACGCTCTCCAGGCGGGTGGTGGCGCCGTCGAAGAGCCGCTCCACCTCCACCGGCTCCACCGGCCGCATGGCTTCGAACGGCTCCGGCGCCAACCCGCGCAGCGCGTCCAGCGCCGCCCACAGCGCGGGTCCCACGCGATCCGCGCTCCCCGTGCGCGGGAGCGCCAGGGCGTGCCCGATCTGCGTCACGTTCACCTCCCGCAGCGCCTCCACCACCTCCGCGGGAAGCCGCAGCACCTGGATGGGGAGCGCGGAGAGCGCCGCCACCGCCTCCTCCTGGCCTCCATCCGGCGCGGAGGGAAGGACGCGGCACGGCCAGACGGCGCTGGCGGCCAGGGCGGCGGCGCGCGTGCCGGCCACGGCGACGTGGGCCGTGACCGCCTTGAGGTGCAGATCCCGCACCACGCGGGCGGCCAGGGCCGCGTCCCCGCGATGGAGACGCTGACTGCCCGTGACGTCCACCACCACCGCGGCCGGGCCCTCCGCCTCCACCACCGCCACGCCCGGCGCGTAGCGCATGCACCAGCGGGCCAGTCGACGCAGGGCCCGACCATCCGCCTGCGGATTCCACGGCACGTCCATGGCCTGCGGGCCGCAGAGGGCGCGGGCGTGGGCCAGCGTCATGCCGGGATGGACGCCGGCTTGCGCGGCGCTGGCGCAGGCGGCCGCCACCAGGCGCTGCTCTCCCCTGGTGGTCACCGCCAGGAGCGGCGTGCCCGGCGGCGGGCCGAGCCTGCGTCGCGCCAGGTCCGTGCTCCAGTACGGAAGCGTGATGGCCAGCCAGCGTGTGTGGTGGTGGTGCATGGGTCAGGCGAGCCTGCGCATGGGTTGCACGGCGCGAACGGCCTGCGGCTCCGCGCCGCACCGGCCGTGCCGCATGGCGACTTCCTCCACAAGCACCGCATCCGCGGGCCCGGCCTCCATCTCCAGGGAGCAGGTGACCTGGACGCGACCCTCCGCGACGGCGGCGGCCGCGTGGGGTTGGACGTGGCGGGCGCGAAGGAGCGTGAGCCGCCAGGATGGGAGGGTGTCTGGGCGGATGGTTGCGGAGACTTCCGGCGGCGCGTCCGGTGAGGTGTGGGGTTCCACAAGCCAGCGGGTGCTGGCGGCGGAGAGCAGGTGGCGTTCGCGCTCCGGCCGGGCCAGCAGCACCAGAGATCCCCCGGTGGCCGCCAGCTGGAGCCGGCGCGACGCGGCCATGTCCATCCCCGCCGCGTCGGCGATCACGGCGCACACGCCGGGGCAGCGGGCCGCCTGCTCCGTGGCCCACAGCCGCTCCGCGGGCGTGCGGGCGTCCACCGCCAGAGATCGCTCCAGGAGCCGCAGGTCCGGCCGGCAGCGACGGCCGCCGTGCATGCCGCGCAGGCCCGCCACCAGCAGCCGGGCGTGCGGGCGGCAGGCGCTGCCGATCCAGACCACCCAGCGGGCGGAGTCCGGGGGGGGGTGGGAGGCGGTGGCGGAAGAGGAAGAGGCGGAGGCGGCGGCGCCCCAGGGTTCGGCCCGAATTGCCTGCCATGCCAGCCGGGTGAGCACGGCCAGCGGCGGCACCCGGGCGGCCGGGCCGTCACCGATGGCGAACCACTCGTGGATGCCATCGAGGCGCAGGCCGCCCCCCAGGGTGAGATCGATCAGCGGCCAGCCGGTGGAGAGGAGCCCCGCCGCGGGCGCGGCCTGCAGGAGCTGCGATGCTGGAAGAGCTGGGGGCGGAGTGGGCATGGACACGGCGTTCGGTGTCCGTTAGGGTACCTCCGGGAGGGGGTGCGTCAAGGGGGGAAGGAGGTGGGAGAGAAGACCAGGTTGGACGTCCGAGCAGCAGGATGGTGGGGTGCGGGCTGCGGTGTGCATGAGCGGAGGGGCGTGTTCGCGGGTGTGGATGCACGGATGAGGTGCGCGCGGACGAATGTTTGGGTGTGGCGCCGCGCGGTGGTGTGTTCCACAGCGTTGCCTCGATGGCGCACTGCTCCGGATCAGCCCATTGCGCACGCCCCCGCACTTCTGTTTCAGTTACCATGCGTCCGCTCGAGGTTGGGCGTGGGGTCCAACCGCCTTCGCACGGACTGCTGCGGGCGACCTCGCCGCAGCCGATCGGCCTAATCACTGTTACGCATCTTGTTCGCGTGGTCGTCAAGCATTGGAGGCCGATGAATGACACCGATTGACCAGCTACTCATCACGTTCATAGCATTCGCGGTCGTCGGTGCGCTGTTGGGCGGAGTCGCCCTATGGCGGCAACAGGCTGCTCAAGAACGACGTCGCAAGGAGTTCGTCGCAGTAATTCTGCGCGCGATGACAAATGGCGCCCTATCTTCCCTGGAGGATCTCCATGCCCTTGCGCGTGCCCATTTCGGCACACGTGTCCAAGGCCTACACGCTTTAGAGGACATATCCCAGCAACTACGAGAAGCGATGCTGATTATTTCGTCATCGATAGGAGCATCGTCCAGGGACCTGGGACATTTGCCACGGCTGCGCGAACTGCTTACAGAAAACGACATTCGAGCGAAGCAGGAGCTGATACGAGTCCCATTCTTCGGTACTCCGTCGCCGGAGCGACAACTCCTCGAAGATATCCTTGAACTGACAAGGTCCGACAGGGAGCATGTAAAGGCAAAGCTCAGCGACTTGGCGACCGCGATACGTGTGCGGCAAGAGACCATCGAGAGGTTAGGAGCGGAGAGTCATCAATCGCTCAAATGGGCAAAGTGGGGCTTGGCGGGCACGGTCATTTTCTCCGTCATCTCAATCGCTCTAGTGATATGGCCAATCCGATGAACTGCTGGTACCCGCACATTATCCGCACCCCCGGAGAGCGATGCCTAACCAGCCAATGGAACGGACGCCTACGCGCTGTGCGCTTCAGCGCCGCTCATCGGCGTGTTGTGCGGCGTTGGACGGGACACGGGGCGAATACCTCGGAGGACGCATGAGAGTCAAGACCATACGCATCCGCATGTTCCGGAATATCCTGGACTCCACCGAGGTGAAGGTCGAGGACAAGGTGACTTGCCTCGTCGGCAAGAACGAGTCCGGCAAAAGCGCTTTCCTAAACGCTCTCTGGCGCGTGAACCCAGCTCGCACGAAGCCCGAGTTCGTGATCCAGGACCACTACCCGGCTTGGCTCGAGAAGAGGCATCGCATCGAAGGCGTGGACCAAGAGGGATTTGAGCCGGTATCCATCGCCCTTGAGTGGGAGCCCGCGGACGTCACGGTGATGGAGGAGAAGTTCGGCCCGGGGGTTATTGCCGCGGGCACGCAGCTGCGACTGTGGAAGAACTATCGCAACGAGTTTCGTTGGGAGAGTGGCTGCAACGAGAAGCAGGCGCTCAACAACTTCCTCGCCAAGACCCCCCTGCCCGCCTCGAATCAGGCTGCCTACGCTGTGTTTGCGGATTTCGAGACGCTGAAGGCAGCCCTCGCCAACGACGTCGAGAAGAGCCCGGACGCCGCCGACACTCTCATGCTGTTGAGCAACGCGCAGTCCGCGCTCAAGGCCCTGCTTGGCGATGAGGACGACTTCGATGACGCCGCGTGGAAGATGGCCGAGGGTCGCCTGCCGGAGTTCTTCTACTTCGCCGACTACAGCAAATTGCCGTACAGCGTAAAGATCCAGGACGTGCTGAAGAACGACAAGCTCAGCGACTCCGATGCGACGGCCCGCGCGCTGCTCATGCTCGGGGGCAGTGAGAAGGACTACCTCCTGACCCCCGAATATGAGCGCCGGAAGCGGGAGCTTGAGAACATCGCAAACGTGCTGACCGACGACGTGAACAAGTACTGGTCGCAAAACCCGGAGCTGCGAGTACAGCCCGACATCACTCAGCGCACCGTCCCGACTGCGCAGGGGCAGCAGTCCGTGCTCGATGAACTGAAGCTGCGCATCTGGGACAACCGACACTCCCTTTCGCTGCCGTTTAGCGAACATTCGGCAGGTTTCCAGTGGTTCTTCTCGTTCCTGGCGGCGTTCTCGGAATACGAAACCCGCGACCCGCCGGTGGTGATCCTGCTAGACGAGCCAGCGGTGGGCCTTCACGCGAAGGCGCAGGCCGACTTTCTGCGGTTCATCGAGGAGCGCCTGACCAAGCGGTGCCAGGTCATCTACACCACTCACTCGCCGTTCATGGTGCAGCCAGGCCGGTTGGAGCGTGTGCGCCTTGTCGAGGACCGCGGCAAGGAGGAGGGCGCGGTGCTCTCAAGCGACGTGCTCACGCGCGACCGCGACACGCTGTTCCCGCTGCAAGGTGCCCTCGGATACGACCTCGTGCAGCACATGTTCGTCGCCGAGAACAACATCGTCGTCGAGGGCACGTCCGACTACGCCTACCTCAAACTCATTTCAGATTTTCTTGCGTCACAAGGCCGAGCGAGCCTCGATCCGAAGTGGAGCATCGTGCCGGTTGGCGGCGCGGACCTGATTCCCACGTTTGTTGCGCTGCTCGGCAACCACCTCAAGGTGACGGTGTTGGTGGACTCCCGCAAGGAAGGCCACCAGAGGCTTGAGCGCATGGCGAAGGATGGCTACCTGGAGAAGCAGCGCATCATCCTTGTCGGCGAGGTACTCGATCGCACGATGAGCGACATCGAGGACTTGTTCGAGGAGGATGAGTACCTCGGGCTCTATAACAGGGCATTTGGCAAGTCGATCAAGGCCAAGGACCTCAAGGGACACGGCCCCATCGTGACGCGGATCGCACGCCATGAAGGCGTGGAACGCTACGATCACGGCCGCCCGGCGGACGTACTGCTGCGCGAGCGCGAGGCTATCCTGTCGGCGTTGAGTGCGGACACGCTGAAGCGGTTCGAGGATCTGTTCGGCCGCATCAACAGGACCCTCGCGGAATGAATATTTGTCGCATAACAAGCTGCTCCAGGGGCCGTGCCGAGAAATGTTGTCGTGCTTTGCTAGCATCGTGGCGGCGCGCCCCCGGGTCGCGCCGATAGGTCTACAGTCACACATCGATGCCCACGCCGCTTACCGCCATCTTGGATGATCTGCCTCCCGGAATGGCCGAACAGGTTCATTCCTATTCCAGGAGCGTCGACCTCGCATTTGATGATCTCTGTCGAGAAGCTGGCGTGCAGCCCTCACCGCGGCTACGAGAAGAAGCAGTGTTGGTCGCTGGACTCCGAAGGCTTCAAGCGCTGGTCCACTCGGCTTCTTGGGCCATAGACGCTTCGAACGCCCTTGCGGAATCTCTTGGCGCTGGGCCACCTGTCGTCGGGCAGACTGACTTTGGCTCGACGAGCGCGTTCGCGATGACCATTCGCGACGCATCCCGTGCGCTCAGCGAAGTAGTCGACCGGCTTGAAATTGGGGATTTGCTGCGGGGCTCGTACGCGGATGTACTTCGGGTGCTCACGCGTGGACACTAGCTCAGTCGTCCAGAGCATCAAGGGGGTGCTCCGACGGCACTCCCAGGCGCTCCGTATGCTCGACTCGCGCCAGACTCACATTCTCGAGCTCGGAGCGTTTGTCGGAGTTCTCCAGCACCTACGCGTGGTCGGGTTCACGCTCATGTACCGTCACACAGGCCGTTCGCGCAGCCTGCGCATCAAAGCCAGCTCCCGCGGTGACCCCTGGAACTACTCGCATGTACGCTGTGAGCGCCAGAACACCGTCGTCGAGGTGCATTCCAACCTTTCCGTGCGCGGGGCTCACGACCTTGGCGTCTATTGTGTAGACATCGCCATCACCACCGGCGATTCTGTCCCGGGGGCTAGGCCCCGGGACAAGTGGTCGGCGCTCCCGAACGAGCACTTGAAGAGCTTCTTGGAGGTCAAAAAGCTTGTTGTCTACCCGATGCTGCTCGCCCAGTTTGTCGGCATCGTCCATGAAATTCGTCCCGAGTTCCTCAGCTCGCCATTGCCCGACGGCTTTGGCGTGGCTGGTATACCTCCCCCTACGCTGGCGGCACTCGGCGCGTTGTCGGGCAACTCAGATGTGATTCTCAAGGGGTTCTTGTTGCGCGGCTTCAGTTTCTGGATCTGTCCAACATTCGACATCAAGCTCTCCGCTTGTGCGGATTGGCCCGATCGCTCACCTTTTGTATCGGTCAATGCGCGACCAACGCCGCAGCTGCCGTAGGCCCCACGACATCTCGGTGTCGTCTGGGACGTCCGGGGGGCGCGTGCTGTCGCCGCACGACAACCGACCCCCCGGGTGCACGGGCCCTAGGTTCTGTTTGACGGATCGAGCAGCCGCATGCAGCGCTGGATCATGGTCAGCGTGACGAAGGAGAGGTAGTGGACGGCGAGCTTGTCGTAACGGGTCGCGATCCGACGGCAGTTCTGGAGCCAGCCGATGCGGCGCTCGACCACGTTGCGACGCCGATACTTGGCCCTGCTCAGCCGCTCCCGAGGCTGATCCGGTCGCGTCGGGGCGCCGCCGTCGTGCGATGCGCACCGTGTCCATCAGCGCCTCGACCGACTTCGACTCGTGCGCCTGCCCCGGCGTCACCACCGTGCCCAGCGGGACTCCGCGACCTTCGGTCACAAGATGAAGCTTCGTACCAAAGCCTCCGCGGGATCGTCCCAGGGCGTGGTCGGAGGGTTCGTCCGGCCGCTTTTTTCGAGGCTCCCGTCGCGGAGCGATGGGCCCGGGCGTTCGAGCCATCGACGTCGAACACGCTCCCGTCGATGCGACCCTGCTCGTCGAGCGCGACGTGCAGACGGCCCAGGATGCGCTCGAAGAGGCCCTCGCGCGTCCAGCGCCGATACCGTCCGTACACCGTCTCCCACTTGCCGTACCGGTCCGGCATGTCACGCCATGGCGCCCCGCTGTTGAGCACCCAGAACATCCCGTTGAGGATCAGCCGGTGCTCGCGCCAGCGTCCGCCGCGCGCCTGCCCCGGGAGCGGATCGACGATGCGCTCCCACCCCTCGTCGGTGAGCTCGTATCGCTTGCCGGGTTTGCCATCGACGCCTCGACCGCTGCGCATCGGTGCTGCCATTGTCGGCCACCATGCCGACCCGCAGCTTCAGGGATTTCCAGCCATGGCGCAACCGAACAGGCGCTGAACACATGGCCCGTCAAACAGAACCTACCACCGCTTACAAGAGCAGCGCTGTCAGCGAGGAGCGACGCTGCGAGCGCCTACTCGGCCCGCGCGTAGTTCACGTGCAGGTTGTTGAGGATGGCGACCACCTTCTGTTCGTCCCACTGATCGACGGTGATCACATCCCCGGCGATCGTGGCCTTCGCCCCCAACTCTCGGTTGACCTTGGTGACCACCTCCGACTTCTTCGAGGGCAAAGCACCCCTGTCGAGTGTAAACCTGATCTTCATGCTGGAGTCCCTTCTTCGGTGATGCGTTCACTCAGCGCCGGCAGCGACTTCACGATCTTCATGGTCTCGATGCTCACCCGCACGATCCGCTTCACCAGGTCGATGATGTAGCGAGGCTGGCCGTGCTCCCTTGCCCAGTCGTTCGGATCGTTCCGGATGCCGCTGTCCTTATCCACGGTGACCTGATAGCGATCGATGAGCCACTCGATCGCTGGCTTGCCGTTCACGACATACTCATAGGCCTCGATCGGAATGCCTCCGAGCGTGATGTGGCTGTTGTAGATGATGCGAGTCTTGTCCCACTTCTCTCCGCACGCCTTCTGCTCGGGGTTTGGACGCCCGAACGTCATCTTCTCCACTTGATAGAGCGTCTTGGGGTCCAGCGTCAGCAGGTCGCAGTGCTCGTCCAGCGGGAACGGCTCGATGGTCTCGTAATTGAGGTGCCACTCGGCAAGGTCGCGCCCGGCGCTGCTGAACCTCCCGAAGTCGCGCACGTCGCAGGTGAGCGGGATTCGCGGCAGCATCTTCTTGAGGTCGGACGCGAATCGCGTGCGGTACTCGGGTGAGTGAAGCACGCCGTAGACGTAGTAGAAGATGTCTTCCTTGGTGACTGTCCGGCCGTACACGGCCTGGAACTGCTTGAGAATGGCGTCGGTGATCGCAGAACGACGGCGATAGCCGTCGATGACCTCGCCGTCGGTCGGCAGGCCGAGCGCTGCCGCGTCTCTATCGGCAGCTTCGTCGATGGGTTCGTATGAGTAAAGGGGGAAGAACTGCCCCGTGTCGTGCATGTGGTAGTTCGGCAGCGAATCAGTGGCAAGAGCGGAGAACCCCTTTGACGCACCACCACCTGAGACCATGATCCCGACGTTGGGCAGGCGCCCTTCGGGGAACACCGCGGGCATCTGGTATACGAATTCGTTGAGTCGCCGATCAAAATAGAGCCATTGCTTTGCAAAGGGCCGATACGAACTCACAACCATGCCTGCGGAGCGGAAAGCGAGTGGCGTCCCACGCGCTACGTCAGCCTTGAGCGCACGGGACCACGAAATCCGCTTCGCGTCGGCATCAATCGTCGCGGCCAGTACCTCTTCGTGCTTGTCCTTCGGAACGCACGAGAGAGCCTTCGCGACTCTCCCGAGATCTTCGTTGTAGGCTTCGATGGTTCGGCGAACATTGCGCGAGACGGCACGACGTGCGAACCCATAGCACCAATTGTCGCGACTCGTGAGCACACCCTGGGAGTAAGTATCGAAATAGCGCATCCGTGCCCCGTCCTGCTTGTCCCCGAGGGGAATGAATTTCTCGAACGCCGGATCCCTCTGGTTGATCCAATCATGACTCGCGTTCGGGCGCAGGCGCGACCACCCGTTCGCGCTCCGGATCCCAGCGATGCTGCGGAAGTCGGAGATCATCTTCAGCTTCTGCTCTCGGCTCAGATAGTCGCCGATGTCGTGGTAGAAGATCTCGTGGTCCCCCGCCTTCGCGGGATTCTTCACCAGCAGCGTGATGGCGATCGCCGCCCTGCTGCCTGATCCGAAGATCTTGCCTCCCTCCTGCCGCGAGAGCTCGCCGGATGTTCGCTGGTTGCCCCGCAGGTTGAGAACAAACACCGACGAGAAGTCCTCACCCAGGCACGCCCGGAGCCCGTCCATGTTGTTGGCATCGATGAACGAGCCATTGGTGACGAACCCGATCACCCCGCGGTCCGCGACACGGTCGCTGGCCCAGCGGATGGCCCGGACGTAGCTGTCGTAGAGGTTCTTCAGGAGCTTGGCAGAGGAACGGGCGGCGTAGGTGGCGCGGATCCGGTCGTCGAGTGCCGGGTACTCCAGGTTCTTGTTGTTGTCGTTCTCTCTGTCCTGCTGGGCGGAGTACGGTGGGTTCGCCACTACCACACGGATCGGCGCCCGCTTCTGGCGGACCACCCGCTGGTGGTTCTCGGGGAAGGCCTCCTCCACGATGTCGTTCCGCGGCTCGTAGAGCTGAAACGTGTCGGTGAGGACGATGCCCTCGAAGGGCGTGTATTCGCTGCCCCCCGGGCCGGCCGATCCGCGCAGGCCATGGAACGTCTCTTCGATATTGATGGCTGCGATGTAGTAGGCCAGCAACACGATCTCGTTGGCGTGGAGCTCCCGCGTGTACTTGCGGGCTAGGTCCTCCGCCGGGATCAGCCCACTCTGGAGCAGCCGAACTATGAACGTGCCGGTGCCCGTGAAGGGGTCTATGATCTGGACATCCTCGCTGCTGAGCGACGACCCGAACTCTTCGCGCAGGACGTCCTCCACGCTCCTGATGATGAAGTCCACGACCTCGATCGGCGTGTAGACGATGCCAAGCCGCTCGGCCATGCGGGGGAAGGCCGTGTTGAAGAACTTGTCGTAGAGCTCCTTCACCACATGCTGCCGGGCCTCGGCGGTCCCGAGCCCCTCGACCCGCATGCGCACGCTCGCATAGAACTTGTCGAGGCTGGCGGTCTCCTTCTCAAGCGATTCGTCCTTAAGGGCGTCCAGCATCTTCTGCATGGCGAGCGACACGGGGTTGTGCTGGGTGAAGGCGTACCCCTTGAAGAGCGCGTCGAAGACCGGCCGGGTGATCAAGTGCTGAGAGAGCATTTCGATCGCGTCCGCCTCGGTGACGGCGGGATTGACGTTGTGCCGCAGCCCGTCGAGGAACTCCTCAAACGCCCTCGCCTGCTTGCGGTCCTTCCCCTCGAGAAGCGCCTTGATCCGCGTGACGTGCCGCTCCGCGATCCTGGCGACGTCAGCCGCCCAGTCCTCCCAGTAGCGGCGGCTGCCACACTTGAGGACGATCTTCCCGTAGATCGCGTCTTTCCACTCTTCCAGCTGCGGGAAGAGCGTCGCCCCTGCCCCGACTTCGGTGACGCGCGGCGAGCCGTCGCCGTCGGACGAACGCTCGTCGCCGGGACCCGCTCCGCTGACGCCGATCACCTGGATGCTGTCGGGGTGGCTCTTGTTCAGCTCGATCTGATTGATCGTGGCGTTGAACCGGTCGTCGTGGGCTCGCAAGGCCTGGAGCACCTGCCAGACCACCTTGTACTTCTCGTTGTCCTTGAGGGCGACCTCGGGTTCCATGTCCGCCGGGATGCCGACCGGCAGGATGATGTATCCGTACCGCTTCCCTTCGGCGCGGCGCATCACGCGCCCAACACTCTGAACGACATCGACCTGCGAGTTGCGAGGATTAAGGAAGAGCACCGCGTCGAGCGCCGGGACATCCACGCCCTCCGAGAGGCACCGTGCATTCGATAGAATGCGGCACGTAGTCTCGGGCGAGTCCTCCGTCAGCCAGTCCAGGAGCTCGCCTCGCCGCAGGGCGCCGAAGGTGCCGTCCACGTGCTTGAGCTCGCAGCGGAGGAGGTCGGCGGCATCCGGATGGCCCGCGGCGTAGGCCGTCACGATCTGACCGAACTTCTCGACGAACGCCTTCGAGTCCTTGATCGATCGGGAAAAGGCGACCGCACGGCGCATCGGCGCCACATCTCCCTGCAGGTCCGTCGCGGCTGTCTGTACCGACTCGAACTTCTTCGCGAGCCCGTTCCAACAGCCTGTGATCCTGACCGCGTCGTCCAGATTCAGCTCGTTGTTCGCGTCCGCGATCTGGCGTTGGAAGGTCCTCGAGACGTACTTCTCGTCCACCGCCAGGACCAGGACCTTGTAGTCCGACAGCAGGTTCTTGCCGACGGCTTCGCCGAAGCCCAGCCGATGCAGCTCGGCGCCGAAGAGCGCCCCATCGTCCATGGAGCAGATTTCTGCATCCGCGTCTTTGGCCTTGCCCTTCGCCTCCTCGCCGTAGATCCGGGGCGTGGCGGTCATGTACAGCCGCTTCGTCGCCTTCAGGAACTTGGCGTCGTGGACCTTCACGAAGTGGCTCTCGTCCTCGCCGCTCAGGGTCACCCCGGTGGTGCGGTGCGCCTCGTCGCAGATGATGAGGTCGAAGTCCGGCAGGCCCGCCTTCTGCGCATTCGACACCGCATCGATCGACTGGTAGGTCGAGAACACGACCGTCATCGGGCGCTCGCTGGCCGATGCCTTCCGCCCCCGCCGCGACGCCTCGTACTGCTGGACGATCTGCTTCGCGGATGTGGTGGCGGGGAGTGCGAGGTCATGGGTCGTGATGTCGGCGAGGTCGCCATCGACCTTCGTTCGCCGCTTGCCGATGCTGGCATCCGAGCAGACAGCCAGGCTGTGCATGGGGCGCTCCGCTTCCGCCGTCCACTCGCGGAGGCTCTGCGACATGAGCGAGAGCGACGGCACGAGGAACAGGACATGGCCATCGGGAGCCATGGTCTCGGCAATCCGCAGCGCGGTCAGTGTCTTCCCGGTACCGCAGGCCATGATGAGCTTCCCGCGATCGGCCTGCTTGAGCCCTTCGGTGACATCCCTGAGCGCGGCGGTCTGGTGGGGCCGAAGCTGTTTCTTTGCCCGTAACGTCAGCGACGACAATCTGCGCGGGTCGAACTTCGACCAGTCCACAGGGCTGGTGTCCAGGTCGTTGATCCGGATGCGCGTCACCGGCTTGGACTGCCTGAGCACGTCCTCGGCGTTCTTCCCCCATCGGTCGGTCGTCGAAACGATCATGCAGCTCGTGAACGGCTCGCGCCCCGCAGCGGCGAAGAAGGAATCGAGGTCGCCCTTCGAGAGCTCGTGCTCGGGCAGATAGAATTTGCATTGGATGGCGCAGAATCCGCCGCTGGCGCGCTCCTCCGCGACGATGTCGATGCCGACATCCCCGACGTTCCCTTTGTCGGGCCAGTCGTTCCACAGCCAGACCTTGGAAAAACGGTTAGCGTAAATGGGGTCGAGCGAGAGGAACCGGACGATCAGTCGCTCGAAGCGGTCGCCAAGGTCACGGTTGTTGCGGGCGTCCTCCCGGAACCCAGCGAGGATGTCATGAATCGTGGTGCCAGTTGCCACCGAGGTCATGGTGGCGATTGTCGCCATCCGCACCGATGTTGCAACCCCTCCCTGCCGATGATCATGGACACTCCGCATCGCTCTCGCTCCGCAGGGAGTACAGGAGAGTCCGTCATAGCCGGAGATCCGTCCAACCGAACCGACGCCTCCTCGTCTGGTCACGCGAAGCCCCGCGCTCGGCGGTACTTCGCCGACAAGGACAAGCTCCGCATCCTCGAGGCCGCCTACAAGGTCTGCAGGCCGGGGGAGCTGGGCCTGCTCCTTCGAAGGTAGGGCATCTACTCCTCGAATATGGCCTGCTGGCGGCGCTGGCGTCGCCGGACGCGCCCCAAGCACGAGCAGTCGAGGAACCCGCCGACCGACAGCCTGCAGCGGCGCGAGGTGGCACGCCTCGCGCCCTCCGCGGCGCGGCGTCGGAGGAGACGGCCGGACGTCATGGCGTGGCGCGTGGCTCCCTGATCATGCACTCCAACCGAGGCGCGCCGATGACCTCGAAGCCACTCTCGGCGACGCTGGCGGAGCTCGGCTTGCCCGCGCCAGGGGGATGGTGTAGAGTGAACTCGACCCAGGCGTCCCCGTGGCCTCGTCGCTGCGGCATAACCTGGGCTTCTTTCGTTTTGGCCAACGCGATCACCCCTCGAGCGCCCGGTCCTCCGGGCGGTGGGCCGGACGCACCCGCGAGGACGGCCCATCCGATCACCCGCTACGATCCGCGCCCGATGGAGTATCCCGGCGCCGCTCGATCATGAGAACCACCCGCACCTGCACCCGCCTCTGCATCGCGACCCTGCTGCTGGCCGCTGCGGGGTGTGCCTCCGATCCCGTGGCGGCCGCGACCAGCAGCCGAACCGTCGCGGAGGTCCAGCCCAAGATGCGGGCCGGCATGCCGCTGAGCGAGCTCCTGAGCTTCACCAAGGGCACGCCGATCGTGACCAGCGACGGATCCACCCACCTGATGCTCGCCGACGGTGATGTCTGGATCGTCGAAGGTCGGGACAAAGACGGCACCGTCACGGTCAAGGAGTGGAAGTTCGAGAAGGGCTGAGTCTCAGGGGGCGCTTCCCGCCCCCCTGCCACGGACGCCGACCCTGGCATTGGGCTGTCGCCACTCCAGCTCCCCTTGACCAGGTGCGGGGCTGGTGTACAGTGTCTCCGCCCCAGGCATCACCGCGGCTCTGCTGCGGCCAAACCTGGGCTTCTTTCTTTTTGGCAGGCGCCTTCGCATTTCAGGGGCGCGACGAGCCCAGGTCAGCGGCCTCGGAGCCGACGTGATATGGACGCGTCCCGCGACTGGCCCTGCACGACGCCGTGGCCTGAGCGGGCACCTCATCCGCGATCCGGACACGGCCATCTCCGTCAAGGTTCGCTTGACCACGGCCGGAGGCTGGTTTACAGTCTGAATGCCCCAGGCCTCACCGCAGCTCTGCTGCGACGTAACCTGGGCTTCTTTTTTTCCACGAAGCGCCGCCACCTGCCCGGGAACTGCCGTAGCTGCCGCCGCTGCGCCCACGCCCGATCCCAAGGCGTGCCCACAGCACGCAGGCGCATCGCCCACCGGATCACCCTGCCACCACCCCTAGGCACGCCTCCGCGTCGTTCCGCGGCGAGTTCACGAGCGTGGACACCCGGAACGCCCGCAGCAGCCCTTCGTCCGCCGGCCGCGTCCACTCCCGCATCTCCTCCTCCGTCTCCGGGCCGCGCCACGCCGGGTCCAGCCACTGCGACCAGCGCTCCCCCGGCAGCAGCACCGGCATGCGGTCATGCAGGGAACGCATCAGCCGGTTCGGTTCCGTGGTGAGAATGGTGAAGGTCTCCAGCTCGTCATGCCAGCGCTCCCAGAGCCCCGCAGCCGCCAGGAGCGGCGCCTCCGCGAGCGGGACGCCCTCACCCGCGGCGGCCGCGATCGCCCACGGCTGCTTCTGCCGTCCCGCAGCCTGCCATTCGTAGAAGTGCGACATGGGCACCAGGCAGCGGCGGGCCTTCCATGCGGCCCGGAACGACGGCTTGGTGGCCGCCGTCTCCGCGCGGGCGTTGATGAGGCGGCCGCCGATCGCGGGGTCGTCCGCCCACGCGGGGACCAGTCCCCAACGCAGCAGGGAGATGCGTCGCCCCGCCGGCGCGCCAGCCCGCACCACCGGCGCCGGCTGGGTGGGGGCGATGTTGAAGCGGGGCCGTTCGAACGCCACGTCCCAGATGGCGTCGAAGGCCGCCTCGATCCGGGCTGCGCTCGTGGTGATGGCGTAGCGGCCGCACATGGCTACGGCGCCAGCAGGTCCCGCGTGACCGCGGAGAGCGAAGGACATCCCGCGAGGGCCATCGTGAGATCGAACTCGTTCCGCAGGATCTCCAGGGCCCGGAACGCCCCCGCCTCCCCCGCCGCCGCCAGGCCCCAGAGGAGCGGCCGCCCCACCAGCACCGCGGAGGCGCCGAGGGCCACCGCGCGGAGGACGTCCGCGCCGCGCCGGATCCCGCCATCCACCAGCACCGGGGCCCTGCCCGCCACCGCCAGCGCCACCGGCTCCAGGGACTCCGCCGTGGCCGGCGCTCCGTCCAGCTGGCGGCCACCGTGGTTGCTGACGATGACGCCCGCGGCGCCGTGATCGAGCGCCTGCAGCGCGTCGTCCGGACGGCAGACGCCCTTCACCAGCACCGGTCGGGAGGTCCAGGAGGCCAGCCGCTCCAGGTCCTTCCATGAGAGGGAGGGATCAATCGTCCACCCCAGGCTCTCGCCGATCCCGCGACCCTGGTGGCCGGTGGGCACGCCGGGACGCTCAAGGTTGGCGATCCGAAGGCCCGCAGGCACGTGGAAGTGGTTGTGCACGTCCCGCTCGCGGACGCCCCACGCGGGCGTGTCCACCGTG
This sequence comes from Phycisphaerales bacterium, assembly GCA_046350535.1. Taxonomy (GTDB): domain Bacteria; phylum Planctomycetota; class Phycisphaerae; order Phycisphaerales; family SM1A02; genus VGXK01. The sequence goes on along the minus strand of JAXMAG010000001.1, from coordinate 1,412,208 downwards.
AGGACGAACCCCGCGCAGCCCGCGGCCTCCGCCCGCGCCACCAGCGAGCGCGTGAAGTCCCGGTCCTGGGCCACGTAGATCTGCATCAGGATGGGCGCCGCGGGAACGCCGGGGACGCCGGCCGCCGCCGCGGTCACCTCCTCCACCGTCTGCGTGGAGAGACTGGAGAGCACCATCGGCACGCCGATGCGGGAGGCCGCGCGGGCGGTGGCGCTCTCCCCGTCCGGGCAGCAGAGGCGCTGCATCGCGGTGGGCGCGATCCAGAGCGGGAAGCTGGACGGGAGTCCCAGGATGGTGGTGGCGCACTGACGCGTGGAGACGTCCACCATGACGCGATGGAAGATGGCCCGCTCCGCCCACGCGGCCACGTTGCGGCGGAGCGTGGATTCATCCCACGAACCGCTGCGGTAGTAGTCCCACGCCATTCGGTCCAGATTGCTCTCCGCCAGCTCCTCCAGCTCCCGCAGGGAGAGCACGTCCTCCAGGCGGAGGCCCGGCGGAGACGGCGGCGCAGAGGCGGCGGGCATCACCTGATGGTACCGGCGCGGCCGCGGACGATGATCTCCCTGAGGAGCAGCACCGCCGTGAGCGGCACCCAGGAGAAGAGCCACGGCCACTCCTGCATCCACTCCGGAATGGGCGGTGAGACTGCGAACGCCCCCTGCAGACGGAAGGCGTCCCGGCCGGCATCCGCGCGCGTGCCCGCGCCGGCGCCCGCGTCCGTGCGCGGTCCCGCCTCCACGGACACCTCCCACGCGCCGGGCGCATCGAGCGCCACTGCGGAACCCCACGTTCCCGCCGCGTCCGCCGCGGGCCGCCCCACCACCTGCACGGCGTCCGCCGGTCGCCCCGCCGGCCACGCCCGGAAGCGGACCTCCGTGTCCGCCGGCAGGCCCGGCGCCACCAGCGTCAGATGCGCAGTGCCGGGGCGCGGCGTGGCGGGATCCATGAGGAGCACCGCGGAGCCGCCACGCTCGACGGGTGCCTCACCCGGACGCGCGTCCGGCCGTTCCCCCGGACGCGCGCCTGGCCGCTCCGCCTGCCGCACCGCGATCACCGCCCCGCCATCCGCGCACGCCGCTCCCGCCGGCACCAGGGCGCCGGTCAGCGCCGCCACACGGAGCACACCGATCACACCGCGAACGCCCCTCACGGCGGCCCCCAGGTGCCGCGCATGTCCATCGGCTGGAAGACCACCCACGCGCACGCGACCCACCCGCAGAGGATGGCCGCCGCGCCCGGGAGCCACGGAAGCAGGCGCCCGCCGCTGGTGCGCCAGGCGGTGAGGAGCGAGAGGGCGCACCCCGCGCCCAGGACCAGGAGCGCCGCCTGCGGCCACCACACCGGGACCTGCGTGCAGCAGGATTGGCTCCACTGGGGCTCTGCGTCGGAGAGCCCCAGGTCTCCAAGCGCCCGCACCGCGACCGGCCCCGCGCTCTGCCAGGAGGTGACCAGGTGGAACGCGAAGTGCACCAGCCACATCGCCGCCCCCAGCGGCACCCACGCAAGCGCCAGGGCCCGCCAGCGCTCCGCGGTGGAGCGGCCGGGCGCGAACGCCTGCTGCATGCGGGCCGCGAGCGCCGAGATCACGCCCGGCGCCGCGATGAGGGCCAGGATGACCGCCGCGGCCGCGGCCCCGCGCCCCAGGCCGCTCGTGCGGCCAAGCGCCGCCATGGCGTCCAGGACGGGTGAGGTCATGCCGGCGGCGTTCGCGATGGCGCCGCCTGAGAACGCCAGGGCCAGCGCCGCCACGTCCGTCCGGCGCAGGAGGCGGCCCAGGCTCGAGCGCCGCTCCCCCCGCCGCAGCTCCCGTCCGGGAGAGGCACCCAGGATGCCCACGTTCCCGTGCGGGCAGGCGTCCACGCAGTCCAGGCACCACGTGCAGTCCAGGGCCCCGCCCTTCCGGGGCACGAAGAGCTCCAGCTCGCAGCCGCGGGCGTGCTCGTTGCCGCGGAGGCAGTCGTGCGTGGTGCAGCGTTCGCACACCGTGACGTCCACGGCGGCCACCTGGAGCGGCGCCACCGTCGACTGGAGCATGTTGAACTGCCCCAGCGGGCACACCCACTTGCAGAAGGAGCCCGCCCGGAAGAGGGCGTCCACCGCGAACGCGGCGGCGAAGTACCCCGCGATCACGAGCGCCGTGGCCAGCGGGCTGGACCAGAGGTCGAAGGTCTCGTAGCAGACGAGCCACGCCACCACGAGCACCACCGCCGTCCACTTGGTGCGCAGGAATCGCGGCCACGCGACGCCGCGGGGGCGCCACGAGCGGCGGCCCAGCATGCGCGGCAGCACGAACGGGCAGCTCATGCACGCCACGTTCCCCACGGCCACCAGGCCCAGCACCGCCATGCCGCGCCAGTGCGTCCACGGCAGCGTGCCGGCCAGGTTCATGGGCGCTTCGCGCGGGCCCAGCAGGCCGTCCACCACCACCCCGGCGGCCAGGAGGAGGAGGCACGCGCGGATGGCCAGGCGTCCAGCGCGGTGCCGAAGGAGCGGCCCGATGAGCGGCACGTTCAGGAGATCGAACCGCCGCGGGGGCGCCGCGGTCGCGGCGGGCGCGGCGCCCCCGCCGCGCGCGGGCGGCGCGGGAGGGACGTTCGTGCCCAGTTGCGGGAGCGGGATGGCCCGGATGGGCGCCGGGCGGCGCGGCGCGACCGGGCGGCGCGGAGCGGCCGGGGGCTGCGGCGCGGCCAGGCGGCGCGGGCGCATCGCGTGCACCACGAGCGCCGCGGCGGGCACCACGTACGCCGCCGCGCCGATGAACCACATGAGCGCCCCCGCGAGGCCCTGATCCCGCAGTGCTTCATCCGCCGGCGCGTCCGCCCCCAGGACGCTGCCGCGGCCGGCGTACCAGGGGTAGAGGAGCGTGGGAGAGAAGGCGAGCGTGGCGGAGAGGAGCGTGTTGGCCAGGTCCGCCAGCAGGAGGTACGGCACCAGGAGGAGCGGGCGCACCGTCCTGCGCCATGGCCACGGCGCCACCACCGGCCACCAGAAGAGCCCCGCGGTGATGAGGAAGGAGGCGTGCTCCAGGGCGTGCAGCCAGGGGCGTTCCAGCGCCGCCTGGTACGCGGCGGGGAGATGCCACGCCAGCGTGGTGATGGTGAAGAGGAGCCACGCCACCGGGAGGCGGACGAGCGTGCGGAGGGCCCGCCGCAGCGGCCGCCAGCCCAGGAAGGCGCCGACCAGGTCCCGGCGGATCCACGCGGGCGCCCCCAACAGGAGCGGGAGCCCCGGCCAGCCGCAGAGGAGAAGCGGCGGCGCGGCCATGGTGAGGAGGACGTGCTGGGCCATGTGGGCGGAGAGCCGCCACTCCGCCCAGGCGTCCAGCCATCCCGAGAGGGCCGCGAGCAGCACCACGCAGCCCAGGAGGAAAGACGCCGCCCGCCCCCGGGCCCAGCGCCCCGGATCGCGCCGCCGCAGGCGGAGGAAGCCGCGCAGGTAGCACGCGCTCAGGAGGAGCAGCCAGAGCACCAGCCACGCGGAGGGCCACCAGGGAACGGTTGCGCCGGGAGGCACGGGGTCAGCCTACGGCCGCGGCAGGCGCCACGGGCGTCCAGCGGTCCCGGCGCGGAACGGCGGTCCACCTCACTGCCGGGCCGCAGGCGAACGGTCCGGCGCGCTCTGCCGCTCCCGCGCCCCCGGAATCGCGCTCGCCGGCTCCCCCGGGTGGAGCGTGGCGAGGAAGGCCACCACGGCCTGCGTCTCCGCGCTCGAGAGCGTCTTGCCGTAGGCGGGCATGTTTCCGCCCCCCTGCTGCACCTGCCGCACCAGCTGATCCCAGCTGAGGCGGGAGGCCACGTCGTCCAGCGCCGGGCCGCGTTCGCCACCCTCTCCACCCAGCGAATGGCAGTTGCGGCACTGCGCGTACTGGAGGACGAGCGCTCCCTGCAGTTCGAGCGGCGTCCGCTGCCGCACCATGGAGACCGGCACCGGCGCCGCCGTCCACGCGTCCATCCTGGGGGACCACGCGCTGGCGACGCCCAGCCACGTGAGCGTCCCCAGCGACGTCACCGCCAGCACCAGGCACGCCACCGCGAACGGCCGCCTGGAGGGCGCCCGCTCCCCGGCCGGCGCGATGAGCGGGATGGCCAGCAGCACCACCACGCCCACCACCGGAGTGGTGAGCAGGAGGAAGGTCTCCATCCCCGGCGGCAGCAGCGCCAGCGCCGCGAAGATCCACAGGAAGAAGAAGTCCGGCCGCGGGTTGGCGTTGATGATCGTGGGATCCGGCTTTCCGCCCGGACCGAAGGGCCCCATCACGAACGCGAGGGCCATCACCGCGATGAGGACCAGCCCGCAGAAGACCATGTCGCGCTGGGCGGCGTCCGGCCAGAAGGGGACGCCGTCGCGCTGCACCCGCGCTTCGTACTCCTCCACGTAGGTGGCCGGCTTCACCGGCTGGCCCGGCCGCGGCATCTCGCTGATCCCGTGCCGCAGGATGAGCATCAGGTGCAGGCCGATCAGGAAGATGATGGTGCCCGGCAGGATGAAGACGTGAAGGGCGAAGAAGCGGCTGAGCGTGGCCCCCGCGATCGTCTCCCCGCCGAGGAGGACGCCGCGGAGGAAGTTGCCCACCACCGGCACGCGGTCCACGATGGCCGCGCCGATCCCCACGCCCCAGTACGCATCCTGGTCCCAGCGCATCACCTGCCCGGTGAACGCCAGGGCCAGCGTGACCAGGAGGAGCAGCACGCCCACCATCCAGGTGAGCTCCCGCGGGAACTTGTAGGCGGCGTGCAGGAACACCTGGGCCATGTGCACCAGCACCATGAGGCACATGGCGTTGCTGGACCATCCGTGGATGGCGCGGATGGCCCACCCGAGCGGCACCTGCGAGTCGATCCAGCGCAGGCTCTCCCACGCCTCCGCGGCGCTGGGCACGTAGAGCGTGGCCAGGATGATGCCGGTCACCACCTGGATGGAGAAGAACATCAGGCTGGCGCTGCCGAAGACGTACCACCACTTGGCGCTGCGCGGCACCCGGTGGGTCATCATGGGCGCGATGGCCTCCTGGGCGCCGGAGCGATCCAGGAACCACGCCTTGGCCCTGCGCCACGCGTTCACTTGGCCACGCCCTCCTGGAGACCGGGCAGGCGCGATCCCTCGATGAGGAGCCGCCCGCCCACCACCTTCCACGGGTACTCGAAGAGGCCGCGCGGCGGCGGGCCGCTGGCGCGGGAGCCGTCCTCGTAGTAGACGCCGCCGTGGCAGGGACACATGAAGAGCCGGCTCTGCTGGAACCATCGCACCGGGCAGCCCAGGTGGGCGCAGTTGACGGCAAAGACCTGCAGCTTGCTCTCGTCGATGCGGCGCACCCAGCAGGCCACCTTGGCGCTATCGCCATCGTTCGGCGCCACCACGGGGGAGACGAACGTGGCCAGCCGCGTCTCTCCCACCGGAAAGCTCGAGAGGTCCCCGAGGTCGATCCAGGAGTCCTCCGCCCGCTTGCGTCCCGGCGCGAGCACCGCCCCCACCATCGGGAGCGCCGCGATCACGCCGCCCAGGGCCATCAGTCCGCTGCCGAACGCGAAGAGGAAGCCGCGGCGGCCGTTGCCGCCGGGGCCGTTCGCGGGCCCGGCGCCTGCGTCCTCTCCACCGGCCCGCTGGGCGTGGCAGGGGCAGTCGCCGTGCGGATGGGGCTGGTTCATGGCGTGCTCTCCTTCACTGCGCTGCGCGGCGGCCAGCCGCTCCGGCGAGCCTGGGCCAGCCAGGCCACGAGGTCGTTGACGTCCTGGGCGGAGAGGGCGCCCCCCTTGGTGCCCTCCGGATACGGGCCGTCGCAGCCGGGCATGCCCAGGTCCTGGCGGCCGAAGACGATCGCGGTGCGCAGGGCCTGGTCGCTCACGAGCCGCAGATAGAAGCCGTCCGTGATGGAGCCGCCGGGGTGCGCGTCCGTGGGGCGCGGGCCGCCGGGTGCCGGAGCGGCCGCGCCGCCTCCGTTCCCACCGCCGCCGCTCTCCCCGCCGCCGTGCGGGTGGCAGGACGCGCAGTTGCTCTCGAAGACGGACCTGCCCCGCGCGGCCACACCGGAGCTTCCGGCCGGCGCCGCCCACGGCACGCGCGATGCCGCGCCGCCGCGCCCCCACGCCGCCACCATGCCGTCCACGAGGAGCGCGATCTCCTGATCCGTGAGCCCGCCGCCAGCCGCCGCGCCGAAGCCCGGCATCAGCGTCCCCGGCCCGCTGCCCTGGCTCACCACGCGGATGAGCTGCTCCCTGGGCACGCTGGCCAGGTAGGCCGCATTCCGCAGCGGGAACGCCGGTCCCAGCGTGCCATCCGCGCCGTGGCAGCCCGCGCAGTTGCCGCTCCACAGGGTGCCGAACGAAGGCGCCGCCTCCTCCGCGACTCCCACCGCCCGCGCGGCGCCGGGGGCGAAGTGCCAGGCGCTTCGCGAGGATCCCGCACCGGCCGGGGCCCGCGCGTCCGGACGTTCGCAGCCCCACGCCGCGAGCGACGCCGCCACGCCCGCGCCGACGATGCGCCATCCGCGCCGCCTACGCATCGGAGCCTCCGGAGCGGGAGTGCTCCACGCCGAGCCGCTCGCTGAGCGGCATGAACTGCATCGTGGGCACGCGGTTGAAGCGGCTCACCACGAATCCAGCCACCACGCCGAAGGCGATCTGGCTGGCCACGAACCACGGCCAGGAGATGGCGCCCGAGAGTGCGGGGTTGACGATTCCCAGGCTGGCCCACACCGCCGCGGACCACGCGAGCGGGGCCAGGATGCCCGCGAAGAGGATGGGCCGCCGCGGCATGATGGGGAGCGCCACCGCGAAGAGGAGCCCCACGAACGCGCTCCCCACGAGATGGATGCCGACGGCCGTGAGCACCCACGGCGCGTGGAAGCCGACGAGCTGCTCCCTGGGGGCGCTCTCCACGCCGGGCACCACCGTGCCGGCGAGCAGGTTGATGGGAAGCCAGAGGCTCTGCTGCCGCAGGACGCCCCACGCGCACGCCACCGCGGCCATGGCCACGCCTCCGGCAAGGCCGCCCCAGATGCCGCCGCGGTACGGGTGAATCTCGACCGGCACCACCAGCCGCTTCCGTCCGTGCCCCGGATGCTCCGTTCGAACCGCCGCCGCCCGCGCCGCATCCGCTGGCCACGTGGCGCCAGCGCCCCGCGCCGGCGCCGCGGCCCCGCCCTCCGGCGCCCCCGCCCCCTCCAGCACCGCCTCCGGGATCTCCTCCAGGCGCTCCTCCGGGAACACCTGGCGGAACCAGACCACCGCCGCGATGAGCGACATGATGGCGCCCACGCCCGTCACCGCCCAGTTGGTCACTAGTCCCGCGAAGAGGAGCGTGACTCCCAGGGCCGCGAAGAGCGGGCCATCCGTGGGACGCGGGAGGCCGCGCGAATACGGGACCGGCGCAGGCTGCGGAGGATGCGATGGGTGACGCGGCGCGGCGCTCATCCGGCACCTCCGGCGGGCGGCTGCCGCCCCACGACGTACACGGTGATGAACACCACCACCCACACCGCGTCCACGAAGTGCCAGTACCAGCTCAGGAGATCCACGCGCCCGTGGTCGCGCTCCGGCTTCACGCGTCCGGTGAGGGAGAGCACCAGCACCAGCGTGAGGAGCGAGAGTCCCACCACCACGTGGAAGGCGTGGAAGCCCACCAGCGAATAGAAGGTGGTGCCGAAGAGGTTCGTGCTGATGGTGAGGTTGTGGTCCCCGATCAGCCCGGCCCACTCCACGCCCGTCCCCCAGAGGAAGTAGCCGCCCAGCAGGATGGTGGAGAGGAGCCAGAGGTGGAATGCGGTCATGGCCCCGCGGGCCAGGGATTTCAGGGCCAGGACGACGGTGATGCTGGAGGAGAGCAGCGCTGCGCTGTTCACCAGGACGGGTGGCAGCTCCAGCACCTGCCAGGGCTGCGGACCGCTGCGGCTCTGCCCCACGTAGAAGAGGTACGCCACCACGAAGCCCGCGAAGAACGCGCTCTCCGTGCCGATGAGGCAGGCCACGCCGACGCGCCCGCGCGACGGTCGCCACCCCTCCAGGGGCGGTTCCGGGCGCGGCGCTGCATGGATGGGTGCGGTGGTCACGGCGTCACTCGTAGTGGTGGTCCGGGTCGTCCGGGTTCTTGAGGTCCCAGAGGGGTCGACGGCTGGTGCAGACGGGCACCTGGTCGAAGTTCCACTCCGGCGGCGGGCTGGTGGTGGTCCACTCGAGCGTCCACGCGTCCCAGGGGTCGTTGCCGGCGGGCTTCCCCTTCACCAGGGAGCGCAGCACGTTCCACGCGAAGATGGCCACCGCCAGGATCTGGAAGGGCACGCCCGCGGAGCTCAGGAGGTTCCAGAGCTCCAGGCCGCGCCCGGGCTGGAAGGTGTAGACGCGGCGCGGCATCCCCAGCATGCCGGAGACGTGCATCGGGAGGAAGGTGAGCGTGAAGCCCACCATCAGGAGCCAGAAGGTCCAGCGGCCCAGGCGTTCATCCAGCATGCGGCCGGTGGCCTTGGGGAACCAGAAGAAGACCGCCGCGAAGATGCCGAAGACGGTCCCCCCGATCAGCACGTAGTGGAAGTGGCCCACCACGAAGTAGCTGTCGGAGAGCTGCCAGTCGAAGGGCACCACCGCCAGCATGACGCCGGTGAGGCCGCCGAAGACGAACATGGAGAGGAAGCCGGTGCAGAAGAGCATCGGCGTGGCGAAGTGGATCCGCCCGCCCCACATGGTCCCCAGCCAGTTGAAGATCTTGATGCCGGTGGGCACCGCCACCAGGAAGGTGCTGGCTCCGAAGAAGGCGTTGAGGGCCGGGCTCATCCCCACCGCGAACATGTGGTGGGCCCACACGCCCAGGCTGATGAAGCCGATGGAGACCGTGGCGGCCACCATGAGCGGGTAGCCGAAGATCACCTTGCGGCAGAAGACCGGGACGATCTCCGACACGAACCCGAAGGCCGGCAGGATGAGGATGTACACCTCCGGGTGGCCGAAGAACCAGAAGAGGTGCTGCCAGAGGAGCGCGGAGCCGCCCTCCTGCGGGTCGAAGAAGTGGGCCCCCAGCGTGCGGTCGAAGAGGAGCATCACCTGGGCGGCGGTGAGGACCGGCATCACCGCCAGGACGAGCGCCGCCACCACCAGCATCATCCAGGCCATCAGCGGCATGCGCATCAGCGTCATGCCCGGGCAGCGCATGGAGCAGATGGTGGCCACCAGGTTGACCGCGGTGGTCATGCTCCCGAAGCCGCTCACCATGATCCCCAGGATCCAGTACTCCACCGCGTTGCCGCGGCTGAAGGTGCGGGAGGTGAGCGGCGCGTACGCGAACCATCCCACGTCCGGCGCGCTCCCCGCGCCGTAGAGGCCCTGCGAGCCGAGGTAGCTGAAGTAGAGGAGGAGTCCCCCGAAGAGGAAGATCCAGAAGCCGAAGGCATTGAGCCGCGGGAACGCCATGTCCCGGGCCCCGATCATCAGCGGCACCAGGAAGTTCCCGAAGCCCAGCAGGATGGGCATGCCCACCAGGAACACCATGGTGGTGCCGTGCATGGTGAAGAGCTGGTTGAAGGTGTCCGGGGCCAGCACGTCGTTGAGCGGCTTGAGGAGCTGGAGCCGCATCGCGCTGGCCTCCAGCCCCGCCACCACCAGGAAGACCAGCCCGGAGACCACGTACATGATCCCCAGGCGCTTGTGATCCACCGTGGTGGCCCAGCCGTGGAGCGCAGCCCAGCGGCTGCCGCTGCCGGTGACCGTGGAGCCGTGATGGGCGGGAACGGTGCTCATGCGGGGCTCAGTGGAGCGTCTCCAGGTATGCGGTCAACTGGTCCAGCTCCTGCGGCTCCAGCTTGAGCGACGGCATGTTGCAGCCGGGCTTCAGGCGCTGCGGATCGTCCAGCCACGCCCGCAGGGACGCGGCGGAGTTGGCGGTCATGCCCGCGGCGATGGTCTCGCGGCTCATGAGGTGCGTGAGGTTCGGCCCGAACATCCCGGTGCTCATCCCGTCCACGTCGTGACAGTTCATGCACGCCAGGTCCATGAAGAGCTCACGTCCCTCGGCCGCGGGGGTGCCCGCGGCCGGCACCACGGGCGCCGAAGCCTGGTGACGCAGCCACGCGTCGAAGTCGGCGGCGGAGGTGACGTAGACGCGCAGGAGCATGTTCGCGTGCTGGGTCCCGCAGTACTCCGCGCACTGCCCCAGGAAGAGGCCGGTCCGCCGGGCCTGGAACCAGGTGCGGTTGGTGCGACCGGGGATCAGGTCCATCTTGCCCGCGAGCTTGGGAACCCACCAGCTGTGGGCCACGTCCGCGGAGGACATCTCGAGCCAGATGGGGCGGTCGACCGGAACGTGCAGCTCGTTGGCGGTGACCACCGGGCGGCCCGGGCCGGCCGCGTCCGGGTAGCGGTACTCCCACCACCACTGGTGGCCGATCACCTCCACGCGGAGGGCGCCCTCCGGCGGCGCCGTGAGCTCCACCTCGCGGATGGTGCGGATCGTGACCAGCGTCAGCAGGAAGACGATGCCGAGCGGCACCACGGTCCAGGCGAGCTCGATGGGACCGGAGCCGTAGAGCTGCGTGGGCTCGCGCGAGCCGCGTTCGCCTGCCGCGCCCTGGGCCGCCTCGTCCCGGCGCCGGCGGCGGAAGCGGATCACCGCGTAGACGATGGCGCCCTCCACCACCAGGAAGATCCCGCCGCAGATGGCCAGCACCAGCCACGCCACCTCCCGGATGGACTCCGCGGGGGGAGACTCCGGGGAGAAGATGCCGGTGACGCCAGCGCCCGAGGGATCGCTCCCCGGCATGCACACCACGGGCCGGCCGGTGCCCGCGGCGAACGCCGCCGGAACCGCCGCCAGAGCCCACACGGCGCCTGCGGCAAGGACGAGCGCCCCCGCGCGGCGCAAGCCGTTCGCGCCCACCGCGTCGGTGGTGTCTCCGCGGCTGCGTGCGGCGCTGCGTGTTCCGGCCTCAGATCCCACTCGTGGTGGCCTCCTCCATGACGCCGCGCGGAGTCTAGCGGCGGACGCGCCGCCCGTGAGAAGCACCCGAATGCCGGTGACAGGAATCGAACCTGCACTCCCTTTCAAGGGGAAACGGATTTTGAATCCGTCGCGTCTGCCAGTTCCGCCACACCGGCCGGCGCCACCCATCGTGGCGAGAGGGAGGGCGATTGGCAACCCGGAAGAGTCGCGGAGTGCTCCGGGCGGGAGCGCGAACGGTGCCGGAGAGCGCGGCGCCCGCGCACCTCCCGCACCCCGCCGCAAAGGAAAGGGGCCGCGGCACTTGCGCCGCGGCCCCTGAGGTTGCGTCGTGGCCCTCCGGAGAGGGCGTCAGATCACTGCCAGGCGCCCAGAAGGACGCCCAGATCCGCCCCGCTCACGATGCCGTCACCGTTCATGTCGCCCGTGCCGCTGCCGCCCCAGTTCCCCAGCAGGAGACCCAGGTCCGCACCGTTCACCAGGCCGTCGCCGTTCAGGTCCGGGCCCATCGACGGCGCGCAGTCCGTGCCGCAGATGGTCAGGTCCGCCGTGCAGCAGATGGCCAGGTTGGCCGTGTGCAGACTCACCGGGATGGTGATGCACCACTGCCCGTCCGGACCCACCGGCGGCGGAGCGCTGAAGCTCAGCACGGAGTTCAGCAGCACCGTCTGCCCGCCGTTGGGCAGCGGGTTCACGTTGAAGTACGTCGGCGCGAACGAGATCCCCGAGCCCGCCGGCGGCGTCAGGAAGAGGTGCACCCCGGCGAACCCGGAGATGTTGTGCACCACGAACTGCACGTTGTAGGTGTAGGTGTTGGGGTTGCCGTCCGGCAGGCACTCCACGTGGATGTCCGTGAAGATCATGCACTCGCACTCCGGCAGGTCGATCTCGGCCTTCACGCCGCAGCAGTTGGTGGCGCCGTCGTAGAGGCCGATGGGCAGGGAGATGGTGGTCCCGCCCTGGCCGGACACCACCACCTTGAGCGTCTTGCTCTCCCCGTCCAGGAGCGGCGGGTTGAGGTACTGGAAGGAGCCCAGGGTGGGGAAGAGCAGCATGTTGACCGTCTGCCCGCTGTGGTTGGTGATGGTCACCACCACGCTGTACTCGCCGGTCGGCAGGCCGTCCGCACCGAGGATGCAGTCCACGTCCTCCACCGTCACGTCGCAGGTGGGCCCGAGGGAGCAGATGACCTCGCAGCTGCCCTGGCGGTTCTTGTCGTAGTCGGGGTTCTGCGTCGCGTCCCCGTCCATGTCGATGGCCAGGTAGTTGGTGTAGTTGCCGCCGGCCTGGTTCATGCCCACGATGCCGTAGCTCCAGGGCACGGCCTTGATGTAGTCGCCCGTGGCCCAGACGAAGCCGTTGGTGCCGTTGTCCACGCCCACGCCGCCGGCGGAGGAGTGGTAGCCGCCGATGTTCACTTCACCGATCTCGAACGTGCCGCTCTGGGTCCAGCCCCCGAGCTGCCCGGGGATGGGCGGGGTCCAGCAGTACTTCAGGAGATCGCTCACGTGGGCGCCGGTGCCGGCGCGCACATGCTGCGCTGGGCCGCGTAGAGGCAGCACTCGTTGTTGAAGGCCAGGTCCGACACCGGGTTCCGCTGCACGCCCGGCGCCGGAGTGACGGTGATCTCCAGCGTCTTGGTCGCAGGGATCGCATCACCGTTGGCGTCGAGCTTCACGGACCAGATGGTGTTGGAGGTCTGGGAGGCGCAGGAGTCCTCGCCCCACACCGAGAAGTACATGCGGTCACCCGCCACCGCGACGCCCCAGACGCGCTCTCCCAGCGGGGCCAGGCCGGGCTGGTCCGTGGACTCGGGAGTGCCGTTGAGGGCGATGCTGTCCGTGGCGAAGTCCCACGCGCTCTTCACCCGCGATCCGGCGGGCGCCGAGGGGTCGATCCGGTAGATCCGGCCGTCCTCGAAGTTGGAGACGTACAGGCTGGAGTACTCGCAGCTCCAGGTGAGGTTGCCCAGGCCCGGTGCGGTGAGCGGGTCGTTGGGGAGGTTCACCACGAGCGACGGCACGCCGGTGGTGCCGTCCAGGATGTGGACCGCGCCGGAGTTCCCGCCGTAGGAGCCGTACGACCCCGCGATGGGGTACATGCTGAAGTACGACACGTAGATGTTGCCGCTGCCGTCGACGGTGATGCCGAAGACGGTGCCCAGGTCGTTCCGCGTCCACTTGCCGAACTCGTAGCGCGGCGGGGCCCAGTACCCGGGCGCTGGGAGTTGAAGCCGCTCACGTCGAAGATGTGGACGACGTACTCCGTGCTCAGGTTGCCCATGTCCGTTCCCAGCACCACCGGGGTGTTGGCGAAGCCGCTGATGGGGGGAATCACGCCGCAGCAGCCGCCGCACACCGCGGGCGGGCCGAAGGGCTGTCCGGCCGTGCCGTCACCGGCCATGGCGACCGCCGCCAGGCCCGCCGACGCCACTCCGCTCCACGCCGCCGCCCACGCAGGCCGGCGAGACCGTCCGTTCGCTCGATTCATCGTTCGTACTCCTCAGGAATGTAGGGATCCGTCCGTTCCGAATCGGGCCCGGACGACGAGTCCGGGCGCCCGCAGTTTCCGAGATCAGTTCCAGGCGCCCAGAAGGACGCCCAGGTCCGCCCGTTCACGATGCCGTCACCGTTCACGTCGCCCATGCCGCTGCCGCCCCAGTTCCCCAGCAGGAGACCCAGGTCCGCACCGTTCACCAGGCCGTCGCCGTTCAGGTCCGGGCCCATCGACGGCGCGCAGTCCGTGCCGCAGATGGTCAGGTCCGCCGTGCAGCAGATGGCCAGGTTGGCCGTGTGCAGACTCACCGGGATGGTGATGCACCACTGCCCGTCCGGACCCACCGGCGGCGGAGCGCTGAAGCTCAGCACGGAGTTCAGCAGCACCGTCTGCCCGCCGTTGGGCAGCGGATTCACGTTGAAGTACGTCGGCGCGAACGAGATCCCCGAGCCCGCCGGCGGCGTCAGGAAGAGGTGCACCCCGGCGAACCCGGAGATGTTGTGCACCACGAACTGCACGTTGTAGGTGTAGGTGTTGGGGTTGCCGTCCGGCAGGCACTCCACGTGGATGTCCGTGAAGATCATGCACTCGCACTCCGGCAGGTCGATCTCGGCCTTCACGCCGCAGCAGTTGGTGGCGCGTCGTAGAGGCCGATGGGCAGGGAGATGGTGGTCCCGCCCTGGCCGGACACCACCACCTTGAGCGTCTTGCTCTCCCCGTCCAGGAGCGGCGGGTTGAGGTACTGGAAGGAGCCCAGGGTGGGGAAGAGCAGCATGTTGACCGTCTGCCCGCTGTGGTTGGTGATGGTCACCACCACGCTGTACTCACCGGTCGGCAGGCCGTCCGCACCGAGGATGCAGTCCACGTCCTCCACCTCCACGGTGCAACCCTGCAGGGCGCAGATCACTTCGCAGCTCCCCTGCTCCAGCTTGTCGTTGTCGGGCTGCTGGGTGGCGTCGCCATCCATGTCGATGGCCAGGTAGTTGGTCCAGTTGCCGCCGGCGGTGTTCAACGCCGCGATGCCGTAGCTCCACGGGTTGGCCAGGAGGTAATCGCCGGTGGCGTAGACCAGACCGTTGGCGCCGTTGTCCACGCCCACGCCGCCGCAGGCGGAGTGGTTGAGGAGCGGCACCACGGGCTGACCGATCTCGAACGTGCCGCTCTGGACCCACGAGCCACCCGAGCCGGCGGCGTTGGGCTCCCAGCAGAACTTGAGGAGGTCGCTCCGGTGCGCCGGTGAGCAGGCCGTCCATGCTCCGCTCCGCCGCGTAGAGGCAGCAGTTGGCATCGAACGCCAGGTCCGACACCGGCGACTGGAAGGGCTGGTTCGCCAGGTCGATCTCGAGCGCGGTGGTGCCCGGGATCGGGTCGCCGGAGCCGTTGAGGGCCACGGACCAGATCTTGTTGCTCACGGCGGGACCGTTGAAGTGGTCGCGGTTCCACTGGGAGAAGAACATGCGGCCCTGACCGACGGCCACGCCCCAGACGCGGGCCCCGAGCGGCACGATCCCCGGCGGATCGCCCGCCTCGATCGCGCTGCCGGAGAGGTCCAGCACGTCCGTGGAGAAGTCCCAGGCGCTCTTGATGCGGCTGCCCGCGGGGGCCGTGGGATCCAGCCGGTAGATGCGGCCGTCCTCGAAGTTGGTCACGTACAGGCTGGAGTAGGTGCAGCTCCAGGTGAGGTTGCCCAGGCCCGGCGCCCCGGGAACGGGCTGCGGGAAGGTCTGGACGAGCGACGGCGCGCCGGTGGCGCCGTCGAGCATCACCACGTCACCCAGCGTGCCGCCGATGGCGCCCGCGATGGGGAAGAAGTACAGGGCGTAGTCCGACACGTAGATGTTGCCGCTGCCATCCGTGGTGATGCCGAAGATGGTGCCGAGGTTGCTCTGGGACCACTGCGGATCCTCGTAGCGCGGCGGCGACCAGTAGCCGGGCAGCTGCGAGTTGAAGAGCGAGGCGTCGAAGACGTGCACCACGGGGAGTTGGGGAAGTCCCCGCTGTCCGTGCCGAGCACCACCGGCCGCCCGTTGAAGCCGGCCACGGCGGGCGCTCCCTGGCAGCAGGTCTCGCACTGCGCGGGCGGGCCCTGCGCCGGGTTGACCGGCGGCGGGCACGGCTGCCCGGCGCAATCCACGCCGATCGTGTGCACCACCGGCTGCGTGCCGGGATCGGATCCGACCCGGATCAGGTACTGCTGGCCGCACACCACGTCGCAGGTGAGGAGGGCGTTGGGTCCGCAGCCGTCGTCGCTGCAGCAGTGGGGCGGGACGTCGCCCGGGCACTGGCAACCCACCCACATGGCGATGCGGGTGCCGCCCGCCGCCGGCACGCAGGAGCTGATGGTGACGGTGCCGGTGCAGTCCGCCGTCCAGCAGAACCAGGCGTCCCTCACGAACGTGGTCGGCGCGCCGATCGGGAAGCAGCCGAGCGCGTTGTTGAACGGCTCCGCGCTGGTGGTGAAGGCGGCGGGGTCGTACTGGAACGTGAGCGCCCCGGTGATGGGGATGGGGTTCGAACACTCGTCGCCGGGAGATTGCCCCCAGGCGGCCGAGGCAGCGACGAGCGCTGCCGTGATGGATGCGAAGCGGGTGGCGTGCATGGTGCGTCTCCGTGAGTGGACGGCGAACGGGAGTCCGGGTGGCCTGGCGCGCGGGGTCATCCCCACGCCCCCAGGAGGATGGCGAGGTCGGCACCGTTCACGATGCCGTCGTTGTTGAGATCCGCGCAGGGGTCGTCGGTCCCCCAGGCGGCGAGGAGTGCGGCGAGATCCGCGCCGTCCACCACGCCGTCGCCGTTCAGGTCGACGCCGCAGGGACGTTCGCAGGGCCACGGCCCGGAGAGGTGGAGCTCCGCGACGCAGCAGAGCGAGAGATCCGCGCTGTGGATGGACACGGGCAGCGTGATGTGCCACATGCCGTCCGGGCCCGGCACGGGCGGAGGCTGGAAGAGGAGCGTGAAGGGGTTCTGGGGAGACCAGCTGCTGCCGCCCGGGAGCGGGAAGACGTTCGAGTACACGGGCTGGACGCTCCAGGGGCGCCCGCCGGCGGGATGAGGAAGAGGTGAGCGCCCACCCACTGCTCCACGAACGCCGCGGTGAAGGTGAAGGTGAACGCGGCGCGCCTGCGGCTGCACGTCCGCGCAGTTCACCTCCACCTCCGTGAAGATGAGGCAGGTGCACTCCGGAAGCTCCGTCACGGCCTCCGCGCGCCGCAGCAGAAGGTGCCGCCGGCGGAGTCGAAGAGGCCCACGGGGAGCGAGTACGGTCCCGGCGGGGCCGTGATCACCAGCTTGACGGTGCGGGAGCCGCCGGTGGGCAGCGGCGGCACCAGCGGAATCCACGTGGCGAGCGACGGCAGCAGGAGCTGATCCGCCGTGGCCGGCGTGTTGTTCACCACCGTGAGAAGGATGGAGTAGCTGCCGTTGGGGAAGCCGTCCGGGCCGAGGAGGCATTCGACGGAGTCGATACTCGCGCTGCAGGAGGCCTCCGCGAGGCAGACCACTTCGCAGCTCCCCTGCCGCACCTTGTCGCTGTCGGGCTGCTGCGTGGCGTCTCCGTCCATGTCGATGCAGAGGGCGTCGTTCGTGCCGCCGCCCGTGGTGGGCAGACCCTGGATGCCGTAGGTCCACGGCGCCTGGAGGAGGTAGTCGCCCGTGGCCCACACCCAGCCCCCGGGTCCGCCGTCCACGCTCACGCCGCCCGCCGCGGACGCCGGATAGGACGTGTCCAGGCCCACGGCGAAGCTGCCGGACTCAATCCACTGTCCCGCGCTGCCCTTCGCCTCCCAGCAGAACTTGAGGAGCTCGCTGTCGTGGGCGTTGCTCTGCAGGCCGTACATGGTGCGCGCGCCGCGAAGAGGCAGCACTGCGCGTCGAAGGCCAGGTCCGCCACCGGCGTGGGGCGGAAGCCGCCCGAGCGAGATCTCCACCCGCGTCGTCCCCGGAACGGGATCTCCCGCGGCATCGAGCGACACCGACGCGATCAGGTTGGGGAGTCCGAACGCGTTCGCGAGGTCCCGCCGCCACACGGAGAAGAAGAGGCGGTCCGGACCCGCGGCCACGGCCCACACGCGCTCTCCGAGCGGAACGATGCCGGGGCCGTCCCCCGCTTCCGCCGCGCCGCTCAGGTCCAGCACGTCCGTCGCATAGTCCCAGGCGCTCCGGATGCGGGACGCGGACGGCTGCGCCGGGTCCACGCGGTAGATGCGGCCATCCTCGAAGTCCGTCACGTAGAGCGAATGGTGGTCGCAGCTCCAGGTGAGGTTCCCCAGGCCCGGGCCTGCCGCGCTCTGCGGGAGCGACACAAGGACGGAGGGCTGTGCGGTGAGCCGATCCAGCTGGATGACGGCGCCGGTCCCGCCTCCCACGCTGCCCACCACGTGCTGCGGGTAGAGCGCGAAGTGCGACAGGTAGACGTCTCCGTCGTCATCCACCGTGACGCCGAAGACGGAGCCCAGCGTGGACATGGTCCAACTCGGGTCCTCCCAGCGCGGCGGGGCCCAGTAGCCCGGCGTCTGCGTGCCGAAACCCGCGAGCGAGAACGCGTGCACCACCCGCGACCCGGGGAAGTCCCCGCTGTCCGTCCCGAACACCACCGGCGCCGCGTACCCCGTGAAGGGCGGCACCGCGGCGCAGCATTGCGTGCACTGCGAGGGCGGCCCGGCGGGATCCGTGGCCGGACCGCACCCCTGTCCCTTGCAGTCGAAGGTCACCGTGAGACTGCCGAGCGCCGCCCCGGGATCCATCCCCACGCGGATCAGGTAGCTGTGGCCGCACTCCACGTCGCAGGAGAGGACCGCGCCGTCGTTGCATCCGTCGTCCGCGCAGCAGGCGGGCGTCATGAAGGGTGTGCAGAAGCAGCCCTGGAAGAGTTGGAGCCGCGTGCCGCCCGCGCCGCCGCAGGCGCTGATCCTGGCCACCCCGGTGCAGTCGGGGGTCCAGCAGAGCCAGGCATCGCGCTCGAACGTGGGGTCCCCACCGCTCGCCTGGCACGCCAGGTCATCGATGAACACCTGGCTGGTGGTGTAGATGTTCGGGTCGTAGACCCAGGGGGAGCTGCCGGTGTGGAGCACCGGGTCGTTGCACTCGTCGCCGGTGGCGGCCGCCGCGGGGAAGGCGGGCGCGAGGCACAGCGCCGCGAGCACGATGAGGCCCGCAGCGCTTCGCTCCACCTTTCGCGTTCGCATCCGGGGAACCCCTCACGAGCGCGCCACGCCTGGGAGCGGACCGGCGTGATGGTCCTGAAACTCCCCTGCGATACAGGCCTACTATCTCTCGCGTATTCAGGCCATGTCAAGAAAACCCGGCAGAAACACCAAGGAAGGCCCTTTCCTTACTCGGACCCCGGCGCCCCGGCGGTCACGGTGTAGTTGGGGCTCTCCTTGGTGATGTGGATGTCGTGGGGATGGTTCTCGACCACGCTGGCGGCCGAGACGCGCACGAATCGGGCGTGGCGCCGGAACTCATCGAGCGTCCTGGTGCCGCAGTAACCCATCGCGGCCCGGAGCCCGCCCACCATCTGATAGACGAAGTCCCCCAGGGAGCCCCGGTACGGCACCCGTCCCTCCACGCCCTCCGGCACCAGCTTGCGGGTCTCCCGCACCCCCGCCTGGCCGTAGCGGTCCGCGGAGCCCTGGACCATGGCGCCCTCGCTGCCCATGCCGCGGTAGCTCTTGAAGCGGCGTCCGCGGTGCAGCACCAGTTCCCCCGGGCTCTCGTCCAGCCCGGCGAAGAGGCCACCCAGCATCACCGTGTTGGCGCCCGCGGCGATCGCCTTGGCGATGTCCCCGGATTGACGGATGCCGCCATCCGCGACCACCGGGATACCGGCCTCCGCCGCCACCTCCACGGCATTCAGGATGGCGGTGATCTGCGGCACGCCGACGCCCGTCACCACGCGGGTGGTGCAGATGGAGCCGGGCCCGATCCCCACCTTCACGGCGTCCGCGCCGGCGTCGATGAGGGCCCGGGCGCCGTCGCCGGTGGCCACGTTCCCCGCCACCACGTCGATCTTCCAGCGCTTCTTGATCTCCTGGACGGTTCCCACCACGTTGCGGCTGTGGCCGTGGGCCGTGTCCACCACCAGGACGTCCACCTCCGCCGCCACCAGCCGCTCCACGCGGTCCAGCTGCATCACGCCCACCGCGGCGCCCACGCGGAGGCGGCCGCGGCCGTCGCGGCAGGCGTTGGGGTGCTTGGTGATGTTCTCGCAGTCCCGCATTGTGATCATGCCGGTGAGGCGGCGCCGCTCATCCACCAGCAGGAGCTTCTCCACGCGGGCCTTGTTGAGGATGCCCTCCGCGGCCCGGGGCGTCGTCTCCGGCGGCGCGGTGACGAGGTTCTCCCTGGTCATCACCTCTCCCACCGTGAGGTCGCTGCGGGCCCCGTCCAGGAACTTCATGTCCCGGCGGGTGAGGATGCCCACCACCTGGCCGTGACTCGAGCCGTCCATCGTGACCGGGAAGCCGGAGACGTTCTGCTCCCCCATGAGCTGGACGGCGCGGGCCACGGTGTCCGAGGGCGCCAGCGTCACCGGGTCCGTGATGACGCCGTTCTCGCTTCGCTTGACCTTGGCCACCTCCCGGGCCTGCCGCTCCGGGGTCATGTTCTTGTGAACGATCCCGATGCCGCCCTCCTGGGCCAGTGCGATGGCCAGGGTGGCCTCCGTCACGGTGTCCATGGGGGCGGAGACGAGCGGGATCCGCAGGGCGATGGACCGGGTGAGCACCGTGGAGGTGTCCGCCTGGTCCGGGGTGATCTCGCTGTAGCGGGGGACGAGCAGGACGTCGTCGAAGGTGATGCCGTCCTGAATGATCCGGGGCTCCATCGCGGCAGCCTACCAGCGGAGGGCCGTCTCCTGCTACCCTGCTGAACTCCCGAACCGGCGCCCGGGGGCCGCCGAACCCTGAGAAGAAACGGAAGCAGAGGAGTCTCACCCCGTGGCAGGAAATGCCGACCGCAGCGCCACCCTGGCCAGCCCAATCAACGTCGACCGCGGAACCCGCCCCGGGGAGGGCGAGAAGGCCTGGCACTCCTGGCTGGCGGCCATCATCAAGTTCGGCGGCAGCGATCTCATCGTGAAGCCGGACCTCCGTCCCCGCATCCGCCACCGCGGCGTGCTCAAGGACCTGGAGACGGACATGGTCACCACGGAGATGATGTTCCAGGTGGCCCAGGACATGCTGGACGAAGGCCAGATGAGCATCTTCCGGAGCAAGGGCTCCATCGATCTGGCCTACGACTACGACGACCGCAACCGCTTCCGCGTGAACCTCTTCATGGCCCGCGGCAAGCCGGCGGTGGCGGCCCGTCTCATCACGAGCAACATCCGGAAGTTCGAGGATCTGTACCTGCCGCCCATCCTGGGCGACGTGGCCATGACGGCCCAGGGACTCATCCTCTTCTCCGGCGTCACCGGCAGCGGCAAGAGCACCTCGATCGCCGCGATGCTCCAGTACGTCAACGAGCGCAAGAAGGTCCACATCGTCACGATCGAGGACCCCATCGAGTACATCTTCAAGGACGACAAGGCCAGCATCAACCAGCGTGAAGTGGGCATCGACTGCACCAACTTCAACGACGCCCTGCGGGCCCTGGTCCGCGAGAACCCCGACGTGGTGCTGGTGGGGGAAATGCGGGACTACGAGACGTTCGAGGCCGCCATCCGGGCCGCGGAAACGGGCCACCTGGTGTTCGGCACCATCCACGCCTCCAGTGCCTGGCAGACCTTCGGCCGCATCTACGACCTCTTCCCGGAGAACGAGCGCGACCAGATCCGCAAGCTGCTCGCGTACAACCTCCGGGCGATCGTCTACCAGAAGCTGCTGCCCACGCTCCACCAGAACATCGCCCGCATCCCGGCGCTGGAGATCCTCATCAACACGCCGCCGGTCCAGAAGTACATCCTGGACGCCCGCGAAGGCGAGCTGCTGGACATCATCAAGAACAGCCACGAGGAGGGGATGGTGGACTTCACCACCTCGCTCGTGCGCCTGGTGGAGCAGGAGTACATCCACCAGAAGATCGCCCTGGAAGCCACGCCGAAGCCGGAAGAGCTGAAGATGCGCCTGAAGGGCATCTCCTGAGTCCAGGCCCCCACCTGCCCCCGCACCGGAGTCACCACGTTGGTCATCCTCGCCCAGACCGCCCCTGAGGCCACGCAGGCAGTCAACGCCATCCAGACGGCGTTCCTCATGAGCGTCGCCAAGCCGTTGCTGGCCTTCATCCCGCTGGTTGCGTTCGCGTGGGTGGCCGCCACCAAGTTCGACCGTGACGCCCGCTACTACCAGATCGACCCGCAGCGCTGGGGCGCCATCTTCCTGGCCGCCGCCGGCGTGGGGGCGCTCGCGGTGCCGCTCATCCCCATCTTCTGGGTCGGCTGGCCCGTTGAAATCCTGATCCTGGGCGGCACGGCCTTCGCCTACGTGGCCATCCGGAACCCCAAGGTGCCGGAGAAGGACCGCTGGAACATCGGCGCCCTCAAGCTGGGCGAGTCCATGGAGGCCCGCAAGGCCGCAGCCGCGATGAAGGCGGCCGCGGTCCGGTTCCTGGACGGCCGCAAGCAGGAGCGCCCGGTGCCGCTCAAGGACGACCCGCTCTTCCCGGTGCATCAGGCCGCGGAGCAGCTCATCGGGCCGGCCCTGGAGGCCCGCGCCAGCCGGCTGGAGCTCACCCCCACGCAGCAGGGGTTCGTGGCCACGCAGACGGTGGATGGCGTCCGCTTCAAGGGCTCGCCCATGCCGCCGGACTTGGCCACCGCGGTCATCGACTACGTGAAGGGCGTGGCCGGGGCGGACCCCACGGAGCGCCGCAAGCGCCAGACCGGGGACTTCTACGTGCTCTCCGGCGACACCACCATGAAGACCTCGCTGACGGTCCACGGCGGGTCGACGGGGCAGTCGCTCCGACTGGACTTCGACCGCGAGCGCCAGCTCTCCCGGCCGTTCGACTCCCTGGGCCTCCTGGAGTCCCAGGCCAAGGCGCTGGCGCCCTTCGCCGATCCGCTGGAGCGGCGCGGCGTGATCCTGGTCACGGCCGTGGCCGGCCAGGGCCTCACCACCGCCGCGTACTCGCTCCTCTCCCGGCACGACGCCTTCACGTGCAACGTGAAGTCCCTGGAGAAGCAGATCGACCTGCGGATGGACGGCGTGGACCAGCAGGTGTGGAACGCATCGAACCCCACCGTGGACTACGCCACCGCGCTGCAGTCGATCACGCGGCGCGGTCCGGACATCGTGCTGGTGGGAGAGATCGGCGAGCCCAGGGCCGGCCAGATCGTCTCCGCCCCCGGCAGCGCGGACATCCTCTTCTACGTGCCCATCCAGGTGGCCACGGCCCCGGGCGCGGAGATCGGAGCCGCGGTGACGGAGTGGTTCCGCGCCGTGGGAGACCTGAAGGCCGGCTCGCAGCCGCTCCGGGCGGTGGTGGCCGTGCGCCTGATGCGGAAGCTGTGCGAAGTCTGCCGGGTCCCGCATCCGCGGGCGGCGGAGCTCGCCAAGAAGCTGGGGATGCCACCCGCATCCGCCTCGTCCCTCCTTGCCGCCGGCGGCAAGGTGCAGGTGAAGAACCGCGTGGAGAACTGCGCCCTCTGCCGCGGCAGCGGCTTCATGGGCCAGGTGGGCGCGTTCGAAGTGGTGGTCTTCAACGACGAGGCCCGGCAGTTCCTGGCCGCCGGGGACTGGAAGAGCGCGTACGCGGCGGCCCGCCGCGCCACCAAGCTCCCCACGCTCCAGGAGGCGGGCCTGCTGCGGGTGCGGGACGGCACCACCAGCATCGAGGAGTTCCAGCGCGTCATGAATCCGCCCAAGCCGCCGGCCGCCGGCGGCGCCGCATCCGCCAGCGCCCCCAAGGGCGCCACCGCCTGACGACCCCAGACCGGTCCCTCCGGAACCAGCCATGATCCTCACCCTGCTCGTCTGCGCCATCATCGCCCTCATCGCCTACTGGTGGGCCAACCAGGGCGTCCTCAGCGCCATCCTCCACTTCGCGTGCGTGCTCGTCGCGGGCGCCGTCGCGTTCGCCCTCTGGGAGCCGTTGACCACGAAGCTCTTCCTCAAGGGCACCACCTTCGATGACTACTCCTGGGGCGTGACGCTGGTGGGCGTCTTCAGCATCGTCCTCTTCATCCTCCGCCTGGCCGCGGACAAGCTGGCCCCCAACGACATCAAGGTCCCCGAGTGGGCCAGCTACGTCTTCGGCGGAGCGTTCGGCCTGGCCTCCGGCGTGCTCACGGTGGGGATCCTGCTCATCGGCTGGGGCTACATCCACTCCACCACGGAGCTCCTGGGCTACAACGGCTTCCGCCGCTCCCAGTCCGCCAACGGCGCCCCGGAGCAGACCCAGCCCAACCTCCCGCCCACGATGGTGGTGGGCATCACCGAGAGCGTCTACAACTGGCTGAGCGTGGGCGCCTTCTCTCCGATCGGCGAGAAGGGCACGCTGGCCTCCTGGCAGCCGCGGCTGGCGGACGTCGGCGCGAGCGCCTTCCGCGACAGCTATGACGAGGGGCGGGGCAAGATCGCCCTCATGCCGGGCTCCATCGCCATCAGCGAATTCTACGAGACCCCGACGCTGGGCCAGGGGGCGTACGTGGCCCGGATCGACGTGGAGCAGACCGGCTTCGACCGCCGCACCGCGTTCACGCTCTCCGCCTCCCAGGCCCGCCTGATCGGCGACCACCCGACCGCGCCGGGAACGAGCTTCCCGTCGGAGTTCGGCCAGCGCAACTCCGGCCCGGACTCGAAGTTCTCCCCGTTCGCGTTCAGTGACGTGACCTACTACGCCAGCAGCCCCAGCGGCGCCCAGAGCGCGTCGTTCTACCTGGTCTTCCCCAAGCCGCCGCTCAACGGCCAGACGCCCAAGTTCCTCCAGATCAAGGGACTGCGGTTCGCCCTGCCGACGCCGGTGAAGGAGCCCACGCTCTCCAGCCTGGCGGCACTCCTGGACAAGCACGCCCCGCGGGCCGGCGGGCAGGTGCTGGCGGGCGGCGCCAACTCGCCGCGCGTGCAGGCCATCCGCAAGGCCCTCGAGGAGGACGCATCCAACGCGGCGGCGCTGGGCGGGCAGCACATCACCGCCAACTCCACCATCGACCCGGTGACGGTGAGCCGCAACTCCGTGGGCGCCGGCCTCACCATCAGCGAGGAGAACTACCTGGTGAGCGGCGCGGGCGAGTTCCCGCGCTCGAGCGGCTCGCTGGGCAGCGCGGAGCTCCGCATCAAGGGCATCATCGAGCCGAAGGACACGCGGATCGTCCGCCTGGACGTGAGCCGCGGCCTCAGTCCCGTGGACATCTACGACGTGGACAAGCTGCGCTCCCTGCGCAAGTCCGTGGGCGAGAACGCCACGGTGGAGCTGGTGGACCGCAACATGGACACCTACCAGCCCTTCGGCTACATCTGGATGCGCAACAATGAAGGCAAGGTCCAGATCTTCCTGGACCTGCCCTCCCGCGGCATCTGGACCCTGGGGGAGCTGCCGAAGGCGAGCGACGAGGACCGCCTCTACCTCCTCTACCGACTGCCCGTGAACGCCCGCATCAGCGCCGTGGTGCTGCGGGATCCGGACCGGCCGGAGAAGACGCGCCTCTCCGCCACCGCGGACTGGACCGTGCCGGTCAGGCAGCGCTGAGCGCCGCCGCGCGGATCAGACCTTGAGCAGACGCTCCACGTAGTGGATGTCGAAGCGCGCCTCGCGGAACTCCGGGTGGTCCAGGAGCCGCAGGTGCAGCGGGATGGTGGTCTTCAGCGGCCCGATGCGGAACTCCCGCAGGGCGCCGCGGAGGCGGCGGATGGCCGTCTCCCGGTCCGGACCGTGGACGATCAGCTTGCCGATCATCGAGTCGTAGTTGGGCGGGATGCGGTAGCCGGCGCGGGCGTGCGTGTCCAGGCGCACGCCGGGACCGCCGGGGGCGGAGAAGAACTCGATGAGCCCCGCCTGCGGGAGGAAGTTGCGGTCCGGATCCTCGGCGTTGATGCGGCACTCGATCGCGTGGCCGCGCACCACCACGTCCGACTGCTTGAAGGGCAGCGGCATGCCGGCGGCCACCTGGATCTGCGTCTTCACGATGTCCACACCGGTGATCATCTCCGTCACCGGATGCTCCACCTGGACGCGGGTGTTGACCTCCAGCATGTAGAAGTTCTGCTCGTGGTCCATCAGGAACTCGCAGGTGGCCGCGCCGGCGTAGCGGGCCGCCTTGATGAGCGCCGCGGCGCTCTCGCAGACGCGCATCCGCCGCTCCGGGTCCACCGCGGGAGCCGGAGCCTCCTCGATGAGCTTCTGGTGGCGGCGCTGGCTGGAGCAGTCGCGTTCGAAGAGATGGACGGAGTTGCCGTGCTTGTCGCCCAGCACCTGCACCTCGAAGTGCCGGGCATGCTCCAGGAACTTCTCGACGTAGACCGCGCCGTTGCCGAAGGCCGCGAGGGCCTCCTGCCGGGCCTTCTCGATGCCCTCCCGGAGGGCGGCCTCGTCCCGGGCGATGCGCATCCCGCGGCCGCCGCCGCCCGCGGAGGCCTTCACGATCACCGGGTAGCCGATCTCCCCCGCCACCCGCACCGCCTCCTCCACGTCCTCGATGGCGCCATCCGTGCCGGGGAAGACGGGCGTGCCGGTGCGGCGGGCCAGCCGCTTGCAGTTCACCTTGTCCCCCAGCTGCGACATCGCCTCCGGCGAGGGGCCGATGAACTCGATGTTGCAGTCCCGGCAGACCTCCGCGAAGTGGGCGTTCTCGCTCAGGAAGCCGTAGCCGGGATGGATGGCGTCCGCGCGGGTGACCTCCGCGGCGGCGATGATCCGCTCGATCCGCAGATAGCTCTCCTTGCTGGGACCGGCGCCGATGCACACCGTCTCGTCCGCGGCCTCCAGCCACGGGCCGTCGCGATCGGCGGTGGAGTACACGCAGACGGTCTCGATCCCCAGCTCCCGGGCGGCGCGGATCACGCGGAGGGCGATCTCACCGCGGTTGGCGATCAGGATGCGCTTGAACATGCTTGCTCCCCTGCGGCCCGGTTCCACGGCGGGGCCGGGCGGCGGTGAAGGCGGACTCCGAGGACGGCGGCGGGACGCGGACTCAGGCGGGACGGACCATGAAGAGCGGCTGCCCGAACTCGACCGGCTCCCCGTTGCGGACCATCACCTTCTCCACGGTGCCGGAGACGCCGGCCTTGATTTCGTTGAAGATCTTCATGGCCTCCACCATGCACACCACGGAATCCGGCCCGATGGAGGCGCCGATGCTGGTGAAGCTGGGCTTCTCCGGGCCCGGCGCGGAGTAGAAGGTGCCCACCATGGGGCTCTCGATCGGGATGAGCCCGGCGTTGGGGTCCGCAACCGGAGCCGCAGGCGCGGCGGGGGCCGCGGGGGCTGCGGCCGCCGAGTGGACCGGGACCGCCGCGTGCGCCGGAGCGTGGATCACCTGCGGAGCGGCGTGGGCGTTCGGACGCCGCATGGTGACCTGCTCCTGCTGGTCCCGGAGGTCGATCTCCACCAGGTCGTTCTCCACCATGAGGCGGACGAGTTCCTTGAGGCGTCGGATGTCAATCATGCCGGCTTGCTCTGTGATTGTGCGGGACGGCCAGGAGGCCGGGGATGGGCGGGATGGTAGCAGCCCCACCGGAACCAGAGGGCATCTGGCCCGAACGCCCCCGATCGTGCCGCGTTGTTCCAGGGATCCCTCACGCCCGCGGCGGACGCATCCCCACCGGTGCCGCCAGGAGTTCCGCGAGGACGATCCCCTGCCGCACCTTGGCCGGGTTGCGGAGGTCCTCGATGCGGACGATGGCGCCTCCCCGCGTCCCCGCCGGGATCACCTTGGGGGTTCCGCGGATCCGGACCACCTGCGGCTCCCCGGCCACCCGGGGCGTGGACCCCTCCGCGGCGGCCCGGGCCTTCACGGCCTGCACCACTGCGGCGGCCACCGCGGCGGGCGCGGGCGGCGGTGCGGCGCGTCCGGCGGACTGGGCTCGAACGGGTGGCGGCACCTGCGGCGCGGTTCCCCGCGCGGCCGGCACCTTGTCCCCCGGCCGCGGGCGGGCGGCCGGGGCGGGGACGGCCACGGGACGCTCCGGGGCGCCACGGGACGCCGGGCGCGGGGCGGGCGCGGGAGGCGGCGCGGTGCCGCGGGGCGGCGCGGGCGCCGTTCGCCCGCCGGTCCGCATGGCCGCCTGCTGCTCCTTGCGCTTCTTCTCCGCGGCGCTCTTGGCCAGGGCCCGCAGGATGGCGTTCGCGAGCCCCAGGATCACCACGATCAGGATGAAGGCCGTCTTGATCACTGCCGCACACTCTAGCGTCCGGCGGCGCCGCCCGGTCCTGCGTCACTCCACGCCACCACCGGCGCCGGGTGCGGCGCCACCCCGTCCACCATCACCACCCGCACGCCCAGGAGGGGCTCCAGCACCGCGGGCGTCAGCACCTGCGCCACCGCTCCGGCGGCGGCGAGCGAACCCTCCGAGAGGATCCACACCTGATCGGCGCTGGCCGCGAGGGCCAGGTCATGTGTGGCCACCAGGGCCGTGGCCCCCCTGCGGCAGGCGCCGCGGACGAGCTCCAGCGCCCGTCGTGCCGACGCCGGATCCATGGCCGCGAACGGCTCATCCAGCACCAGGAGCCCTCCCTCCTCGTGCTGGGCGAGCGCCCGGGCGAGCGCCACCCGCTGCCGCTGCCCCTCCGACAGGTGGTGCCAGAGCCGCTCCTCCATGCCGGTGAGCGAACACGCCGCGAGCGCGCCGCGAATGGCCTGCGGCGAGCGCGGCAGGGCGAAGCGACCCAGCTCGACGCACTCGCGGACCGTGAAGGCGCACTCCACGACCGGCCGCTGGGGCACGAGCGCCACCCGGGCGGCGCGAGCCGCCGGAAGGACCGACTGGAGGTCCTCTCCGCGCCACCTGGCGGTGCCGGCGGCGGCCTTGAGGATCCCCGCGATGGTCAGGAGGAGCGTGCTCTTGCCGCTGCCGTTGCCGCCGAGGAGGGCCACGAGCGTCCCCTCCGGCGCCTCTGCGTCTACGGGTCCCAGCCGGAAGCCGCCGCGACCGCCCAGGAGCGACTCGACGCGCAGCGTCATCGGACACCTCGCCCGGAGCCGGGTCCGTACCGGCGCAGGAGGATCAGGAACGCGGGGCCGCCCAGGATCGCGGTGACGGCACCGATCGGCAGCCGCCCCGCCCCGACGTCCACGGCCTGCCGCAGGGCATCGGCGGAGACGAGAAGGAGCGCCCCTGCCAGCGCGGATCCGACGACCAGCGCTCCGTGCCGCGCCCCGCACGCCAGGCGGGCCACGTGCGGCGCCACCAGTCCGACGAACGCCACCGGACCGCAGAGCGCGGTGGCCGCGGCCGCGAGAAGCGACGCGAGCAGCAGCATCATGCGCCGCAGCCGCGGCAGATCCACGCCGACGCTGATCGCCTCCTCGTCCGAGAGGCTGGCTGCATCCAGCGCCGCGCCCATCCGCCACGCCGCGATGGTGCCCACCGCCGCGACCGTGCCCGCGATCATGAGCGGCACCGCGGCGTCCCGCTCCGGGATCCGCCCCAGCATCCACACGTCCAGGCGCCCGCGGGTCTCCAGCGGCAGCATCTGCTGCACCAGGAGCATGAGGGCGCCGGTGGTGCCGGTGACGATCACGCCGGCCAGGATGAGCGTCGACGGATCGATCGCCCCGCCGCGCCGTCCGAGCCACGCCACCAGGGCGAGCGAGAGGATGGCGCCGACGGTCGCGGGGCCCACCGCGCTGCCTTCGAGCAGCCACTCCCAAGCGGGGAAGGAGAGCGCGAGCCACACCGCGGATGCCATCCCCAGGCCGGCGCCGCCGGAGAGCCCCAGCACGAACGGGGAGGCGAGCGGGTTCCGCAGGAGCACCTGGAGCAGGACGCCGCTGAGTCCCAGGGCCGCGCCGCAGGCGAGCGCGGAGAGGAGCGCCGTGCCGCGGAGCTCCCAGAGGAGCGACTCCTCCGGCCAGCCCCACGCCGGGCCGGTCACGCCGCGGCCGATCGAGAGCCGGAGCTGGGCGGCGACGCCGACGAGCAGCAGGAGCGCCAGCACGCCGGTGGTCGCGGACCAGCGGGGCCTGTGGGCGTTCCCGTGGTTCATGGGGCCGCGTCCCCGCAGTCGATCGCGGCGCGGAGCGATCCGATGCCCGCGGCCAGGTCACCGCCGGGCTGGAGGAGCCGGGCGTCGGAGGCGTGGAAGACGCGGCCTTCGCGCACGGCGCGGATCGGAAGCCGCCGGGCCTTCAGGAGGAGATCCGGATCCCCGAAGACCACCAGGGCATCGGGGTCGAACGCCAGCACGTCCTCCACGGAGAGCTCCGGGTACGCGCCGCGCCCGACCGCGTTCGTGCCGCCCAGCCGGCTCCAGATGTCCCCCACGTAGCTCGCGGGGCCGAAGGTCATCACCGGGGAGACCTGGAAAAGAAGCATCGTCCGCCCGAGCCTGGCGGCCGCGGGACAGGGGGCGAGGGATTCCGCGAGCTCCCGCCGCAGGTCGTCGGCCCGCAGCGACACCTCCACCCCCAGCACGCGCCCCACGCCCGCGATCATGGCGTCCACGTCGTCCAGCCGGTCCAGGCGGAAGGCGGCCAGGCGCCAGCCGCGTTCTCCCGCCAGGGCGGAGAGGCCGTGGTCCCCGGCGGCCTGGGTGGCCTGCATCAGGACGTGCGTGGGACGCAGGGCCACCAGCCGCTCCAGATCCACGCTGGTGGCGTCCCCCACCACCGGCACCTCCGCGGGAAGGCCGCGGCACCAGGGCGTGCGCCCCACCACCTGGTCACCCACCCCGAGCGCCACCAGGGCGCTGGTGACGGCCGGGCTGAGACTCACGATCCGGACCGGCCCCATGCGCGGCGCGGGCCTCCCGGGGGAGGAGCCCCGTTCGCATCCCTGGAGCCATGCGACGCAGAGCCAGGCCGCCAGGAGCGCCATCCGCGCCGCCATGCGGGCGGCGCCGCATCCTGCGACGGCTCCCGGCACGTCTGGCTCCTCCTTGAGGGGCGGCACGGCGGAATGGTACATGCCTCGCGCAGCGGCCAGCGCGTACACTCCGCGGCGCCATGGGCGTATGGACTGCCATCGGCCGCATGCTGGTGGGCGAGGCGCCGGAGCCCGCGCCGCCGCCACCGGAGGAGCGCGAGAACGGACTCGCCAGGCTCCCGGCCGTGGACATGACGCAGGTGACGGATGCCCTCCGGGACTTCCAGGCGCACATGCGGGCCCAGGAGGCGGAGCGGGCGGAAGTGCTGCGGATCCTCCACCTGCTGCCGGAGGCGCTCGCGGCCCTGCCGCGCATCGCGGCCCAGCAGGATCGACTCGCCGAGATCCTGGGGCAGTCCCTGGCCCAGGCGAGGCAGCGGGACGGCGCGATCGACGCGGCCCTGGCCCGCATCGCGGACGGCATCGGGCATCAGACGGAGGTGGCGGGACTGATCCAGCAGCAGCTGGACGTGAACATGCAGGCCGCGAGCGGCGTGGCCGAGGGCGTCTCGCGGCTCTCGCAGGCGGTGACGGATCTCGCCGCCGGCAGCCGCCGCAACGGCGAGCTGCTGGAGGGCGTGGTGTCCCGCGCCGGGGAGCAGGACGCGCGGCACGAACGCTCGCAGCGGGCCCTGCGCGTCTGGCTGCTGGCGGTGCTCGCCGCCGCCGGGCTGGTGCTGGCGACGGCGGTGGTCCTGGGCGTCCTCCTGATCCGGGCCCGCGGCTAGCGTCGTGCTGGCGGAGACCGCCATCTTCCTCGCTCTTGACGCGGACCCGGACTTCCGGCCGGCGGCGACGCGCCTCGCCGCCGCCCGCGCCACCGCGGTGGAGTCGTTCGACCCGGGAGACATGGGGGCGCTGGCCGCGCGGCTGCGCCGCGATCCACCGAAGCGCATGATCCTGGTGGTGCGGCCGCAGACGATCGACGTGGAGTGGGCCCACCGGCTCCTGGAGGTGGCGACCGGCGTCGACGAGGATCCCTTCCTGGACGTGCCGTACGGGCTGGTGACGGGACGCGATCCCGCAGCCGCGGTGCGCTTCGCGGAGCGCGTCGTGGCGTCCTCCCGCGGGAGCGCCGCCCGCACCGCGGGACTCTTCGGCTCCTGGGAGGGACCGGTGGCTCCCACCGGACAGCCGCTGCCCGCGCTCGCATCGCTCGGCTTCGACGCGACGCACGCCTACGTCCTCACCTCCGCCGCGAAGGAGAGCCGCGACACGCAGGCCCGGGAGGCCCTGGAGCGGATGGCGGGTCGCGGGCTGTGCCTCTTCTTCTCCCATGGCTACCCCGATCGCATGGAGGCGTGCTTCACCGCGGAGGAGCTGCGCCGATCCGGCGTGCGCCTGGACGGCACGGTGCTGGTCAACTGCGCCTGCTTCAACGGCTGCCCCGGGCGCTGGTGGGCGCCGGGCCCGCAGGGCATGCAGGCCATGCCTCCGCCGGCGCCGGAGGCGTCCGTGGCCCTGGAGCTCCTGGACCGCG
The DNA here is from genome assembly GCA_046350535.1 of Phycisphaerales bacterium. Taxonomy (GTDB): domain Bacteria; phylum Planctomycetota; class Phycisphaerae; order Phycisphaerales; family SM1A02; genus VGXK01. The sequence goes on along the minus strand of JAXMAG010000001.1, from coordinate 1,380,354 downwards.
GCGTGGCCGCGTACGTGGCCGGCGTGGACGCGTGGCATGGACCGCTCGCGATGCAGATGGCCATGCACCTGGCGGATGATGGAGCGACGCTGGGAGACGCCCAGGCGTGCATGGTGAATCGACTGGCCATGGAGATGGCGCCGCAGCGGAACTCCTTCGCTCCCGTGGAGCAGCGGAAGTTCGCCGGTGAAGGGCCGGAGAACCGCCGCTTCAACGCCGCCGCGATGGTGGTCTACGGGGATCCGGGCTGGGCCCCGTTCGCGGAGGGTGCGCCCCGGAACGCCCGCGCCGCGCTCGTGGATCCCGCCACCGGCCGCATGGAGCTGACGCTGGCTCCTCCTGTCAAGGGCATGCCCGGGGCGGACGCGATGCTCACGCAGTCGCAGCTCCTCGACTACTTCAGCGTCCGCAGCCCGGACGTGATGCGGGAGGCGGCGTTCGAGCTCCACCGCGCGGTGCCGTGGCCGGAGCCGCTGCCGCCGGCGCCCGCGCTCCGCGTGGTGAAGGCGGAGTGCGGGGATCAGCCGCTCCCCACGGGTCCGGTGCAGGCGATGGTGGAGTCGCGGCCGGATGGACGCTGGCTGCAGGTAAGGGTGCCGCTGGCGGTGCGGGCCTACGGCTCGACGTGGCTCCTGGGACTGGGCGCGAAAGGCGCCACCATCGTGCTGACGCCCGAGCCCGCGGCGCCGCCCGGTGCGGCGGCGCCCGCCGCGGCGCCCGCGCCGGAGCAGCGCCCCGCCCCGTAGAATCCCGCCACCTGGTGGGGTGGCAGAGTGGTTGAACGCACCGGTCTTGAAAACCGGTAAGCCCGTCAGGGCTTCAGGGGTTCGAATCCCCTCCCCACCGCTTCCGAACGCCGCGTCCGGGAAGACGCCCCCGCCGCCGGCGGGACGGCCCCCGGCCGGGCTCCCGCGCCGCGTGTGCCGCCTGCGCCGTCCCCTTCTGGCACACGAACGGCTCCCTGCCGCGCAGGTGGCGGTGCGAATCCCACCGTTGGGGTCCGCAACTGGAGGGACCGTTCGAATGAAGCGTTCACACATCGTCACGTTCGCGGGCGCCGGCGCCCTTGGAGCCGCATCGCTCCTGCATGCAGGCTTCACCACCGTCAACGGCGCACCCGGCGGAGAGCTGGGCGTCCGCGACATCCTGGCCGGGATCTACGGCGGCTCGTTCGCAGGCGGGTCGCTCGATGGATCCATGTCCAACGGCAGCGTCACCGTCACCAGAGTCCGCGACTACGGGAGCTCCGCGCTGGACGCGGGCACGCTGCCGTTCAACCTGACGGATCCGGCGGGCTCCACCGCGGGCCTCGCCACCGATCAGATCCTGCAGGGAGAGTCGCTCTCCTTCCAGGCGCGGGCCCGCTACGCAGGGTTCGAGCAGTACCTGGGGATGCGCTCCGGCGCGGCCGGCGGAGGCGGAGCCACGCTCCTCCTCCAGGCCCAGGGCAGCGGCTTCCTCGATGGCTCCAACGCCGCGAACACGGCCGCCGCGCTCCTCTCGCCGGGCCAGGACTTCCGCTTCATCCGGGCCAGCAACTCCGCCTTCACGGAGCACGCCTGGTCATCCGCAGCCGCGGACAACGTGGACGGCGCGGACCACATGATCGCGTACCGCGTCACGGGTCTGGGCAGCGAGGCCCGCTACCTCCTCTTCTGGGAGGACCTCGGGAACGGCACCGCCCGCACCGCGGACGGCTCGATCGTGAGCGAAGCCTGGGACGCGGACTACAACGACTTCGTCGTGGAGATGGTCGCGGTCCCCGCGCCTGGAGCGCTGGCGCTCCTCGCGGCGGTGGCGCTGCCGGTCATGACGCGGCGTCGACGGATCTGAGGAGAGGGTGCGTTCGCCGGCCCGCAGGGCTCACGGAGGGCCCTGCGGGCCGCTTGCGGGCGCGCTGGGCAGCGGGCTCTCACCCCGCCAGATCCGCTGCCCGGAACCCGGGGCCACCACCTGCTCCACGAAGGCGTCGTATTGACGCTTCAGCTCCGCGAAGCTGGGGTTGGCGTACTCCATGAGCACCCACTTGCCGATGCGGCCCCCGAGCTGCATCGAGCGCACCTTGGGATTCGGGAAGACGCGCGACGCGGCCATGCGGCCGGCGAGCCGCCCCGCGGCGGCGTCCGCCAGGAGCTGGCGCATTCCTTCGCGGTAGCGACCCCCTTCGCCTTCGTTCAGGAAGTGGACGAGGGCCCACACCTGCGCGTAGTAGAGGAGCATGCGGTCCTTGCCTTCGCGCAGGAACGCCTCCGGCGTGGAATCCAGGAGCTTCTCCAGGGAGATGAGCCGGTCCCGCTGGGCGGCGTTGCGCAGCTCCCCGAAGCGCTCCATGTTGCGCCACGGCAGGAAGGTGGCGCCCTTGCCGTCGCGGTTGAGGCGCAGTCCCTCCATCCAGCACGCCACACCCTCCTCCATCCACACCGGCATCTGGTGCTTCAGGACGGACTGGGAGTACTGGTGCCAGCCTTCGTGGGCCAGGATGGTGTAGGTGTCGGGACGGCCGATGTCGTAGAGGATCGCGGTGGCGTCGGTGGTGAAGCCGCCCTTGCCGATGGCCGTGTAGGTGGCGGCGTCCTTCCCCAGTCGCTCGTTGGCGAAGGCCTCCCACTGCGAACGGGTGCCGAAGACGTAGCTCTCGAGCGTCCGCACCGGCACGGGCAGCGGTGCGAGCGCGGTGTGGTAGTTGTCGAAGGCGAACTCCGCGAACGTGGCGAGCGAGCGGGCGAACGCCGCGTCCCGCAGCGTGGAGTGCATCCGGATGTGCGGCCCCTCCAGGATGGTGCCGGTCGAGTTCTCCAAGGTCCACTCGGACTCGCGGATGCCGGGCTGCTCCCGGGCGCCCGCTGCGGGCGCCGCGGGGTTGGCGCCGGGCGCAGCGCCGCCGGTGGGCGCAGCGTCCGATGGCGCGGCGGGCTGGCTGCCCGCGGGCGGCGCCGCTCCGTCCACCTGGAGTCCCGCCGGTGAGATGCCGCGGCCGCCGGGCGTGCTGCAGCCCAGCAGGAGGAGCGCGGCCACGGCAGGCAGGACGCGCGGAAGGGTGATCCTCTTGGGGCCCACGTCGGTCGCCAGTGTAGACCGGTCCGGTGCCGGAACCCACTCCCAAGCCGTCAGGCGGGGAGCGATTGAAGGGCCCGTTCCGCGGCCGCCAGGTCCGCGCGGGCGGCCTCCAGCATGCGGCGCGTCTCCTCCACCACCTCCGGCTTCGCCTTGGCCAGGTAGCCGGGGTTGGAGAGCTTCGCTTCGTATCCGGACGCGGCCTTGGTCCGCTCCTCCATGAGCTTCCGCAGGCGGGCCCGCTCCGCGCCCGCATCCACCGCGTCCACGAGGCCGTCGACGAAGAGCTCCTGCCCCTCGAAGGGGAGACCCACCGCGGTGGCCGGACGGGCCGGCGGGAGCGGTTCGCAGGCGGAGGCTCCGGTGAGGGCCTCCACCACCCCGCCGGCGGCGCGGGCCAGGGACAGCGCGGGCGCGGGGAGAAGGAGCCGCACCTTCACGCGCGGGGGCACCTGCCGTTCGCCGCGGAGGTTCCGCACCGCGTTCACCAGGGCCTGGACGCGCGTGAACTCCGAGAGCGCCGCCGCATCCGCGAGGGACGCGGCGGGCGCCGGCCAGCCGGCCTGGCAGAGGAGCTCCGAGGGCGGCAGGTCAAGGCCGGGCACGCCCGCGCGGCCGGCGGCGCGGATGGCGGGCCAGAGGGATTCCGTCACGAACGGACACGCCGGGTGCACGAGCCGCAGCGTGAGGTCCAGCACCGTGAGGAGCACCTGCTGCTGGGCCGGGTCCTGGCGGATGGTGGGCTTCACCCCCTCCAGGTACCAGTCGCAGAGGTCGCGCCAGAAGAAGTCGTAGAGGACTTCCGCGTATTCGCTGAAGCGGTAGCCGTCGACGGCGCGGTTGACGGCCTCCACCGCGGTGGCGGCGCGGGCCAGGATCCAGCGGTCAAGGAGCGGCCGGTCCGGGAGCCGCACCGCGTCCGCCCCCGCCGGCGCCGTGAGCGTGCCGGCGGCGAAGCGCAGCGCGTTCCAGAGCTTGGTGGCGAAGTTGCGTCCCACGTCGAAGCGGGCGCTCGTGTTGCGGGCGAGCGGCATCTCCGCGGTGGGCGTGGCCCGGCCGCTGGCCGCGCCGTAGGGCGACACCATGGACTTCGCCGGGTCCGCCGGGCTCCTCTGGATGGGCTCCGCCACCTTGTAGCCCGCGGACTCCGTGAAGAAGGAGGGCGCGAACGTCTGCCCCGAATGCGGGTCCACCATGTCCACGGGCAGCCGCACGTCCTGCGTGTCCGTGGCGATCTGGGCCAGCACGAAGCGCATCGCGTCCGCGCCGTGGGTGTGGATGATGTCCCGCGGATCCACGCCGTTTCCGAGGCTCTTGGACATCCGCTGGCCGAAGCCGTCCTGCACCACCGGATGGATGAAGACGTGGTGGAAGGGCAGCGTGCCGCCGCGGAAGTAGCGGTTGAACATCACCATCCGGCTGACCCAGAGGGTGATGATCTCGCGGGCGGTGGAAAGGACGTTGCTGGGGTTGAAGGAGTCCAGCAGCCCCTCCATGCCGAAGCGGCCGGGATCCGGCCAGCCCAGCGTGGAGAGCGGCCAGAGCGCGGAGCTGAACCACGTGTCCAGCACGTCCTCGTCCTGGCGGAAGCCGGCGGCCTCCAGCTCCCGGGCCATGGGATCGAGGGCCTCCGGCAGGCAGATGAGCTCTTCCACGCTGCCGTCGTCGCGGCGGCGGGCGCGGTGCACGGCCCCGCGCGACGCCCAGGTGCTGGCCACGTCGCCCATGCCGCCGGGGCGGGAGGCGCCGGCCTGCGCGGCTGCGATGGCGGCGGGGTCCGTCGATGTCTTCTGCCACACCGGGATGCGGTGTCCCCACCAGAGCTGGCGGGAGATGCACCAGTCGCGCAGCCCTTCGTGCCATTGCTGGAAGGTCTGGGCGTAGCGGGCGGGGAAGAAGCGGAGCTCGCCATCGCCCGGACGGCGCGGCGCCGCCTGCGCCCCCTGGTACTGCGTGGGATGCATGGCGCGGAGGGCCTCCCCCGCCAGGCGGTCATCCGTCACCCGCACGTACCACTGCTCAGAGAGGTACGGCTCCACCGGCACGTGACTCCGGTAGCTGTGGCCCACCGCGTGCCGGTAGGGCTTCACCTCCTCCAGGAGACCGTTCGCCTTGAACCACGCCACCACCGCGGCGCGGACCTCCTCGCGCGGGCGCCCCAGGAACGGCTTCACCTCCGGGCCCGCGTCGGTGAAGCCGTGGCTCGCGCTCAGGCTGGCATCCGGGGCCATGGTGTTGATCACCGCCAGGCCGTGGCGCCGGCCGATCTCCCAGTCGTTCGGATCATGCGCGGGCGTGACCTTCAGGAACCCGGTGGCGAACGCGGCCTTCGGATCCGCGGCGTCCGCGCCGGGCGTGCCCGCGGGCATCACCACGTAGTCGTCCTCCACGATGGGGATCACGCGGCCCACGATCGGGAGCCGCACGCGCCGACCGCGAAGGGCCGCCGCCCGCGGATCGCGCGGGTTCACGGCCACCGCGGTGTCGCCGAACATCGTCTCCGGCCGCGTGGTGGCCACCGTCACGTGGCCGCCGCCATCCTCCAGGGGATAGCGCAGGTACCACATGTGGCCGTCCACCTCCTCCATCTCCACCTCGTCGTCCGCCAGGGCGGTCCGGCTCACCGGATCCCAGTTCACCAGGCGCAGGCCGCGCACGATGAGGCCATCCCGGAAGAGCCGCAGGAACGCCTCCCGCACCGCGGCCATGCAGACCGGGTCCATGGTGAAGCGGGTGCGGGAGAAGTCGCAGCTGGCGCCCATCAGGCGCAGCTGTTCCAGGATCACGCGTTCGTACTCATCCTTCCAGGCCTGCACCTGGGCCACGAAGTCCGGCCGGCTGAAGTCCGTCCGCCGCTTCCCCTGCTGCAGCAGACGCCGCTCCACCACCGTCTGCGTCGCGATCCCGGCGTGGTCCGTTCCCGGCATCCAGAGGGCGTTGAAGCCGCGCATGCGGGCCACGCGGGTCAGGATGTCCTGGAGGGTGTTGTTGAGGGCGTGCCCCAGGTGGAGCGCGGCCGTGACGTTCGGAGGCGGGATGAAGATGGAGTACGGCCGGCCGCCGGAGGGCGCGGCCCGGAAGGCGGCGGCGGCTTCCCAGCGCGCAGCCACCTCCGGCTCCCGCTCCGACGGGATGTAGGATTTGGCGAGCGCCGCGCCGCCTGCCGGAGCCGGGCCCGGCGGCGCCTCTTCGGACGACCCAGGACGCATGATGGCCCGATCATACACGGCAGCGCGGAGGGCGGCGGCGCTTGCGGCGTGCGCAGCGCTCCTGTCCGCCTGCGGCGAGGCGGGACCCTCAGGCGGCGGAAGCCGCGCCGCCGCGCCGGAGCCGCTCCGCGCCTCCGAGGTGGCCGTGGACGCGGCGGAGCGCTACCTGGAGGGCGGCCGCCCGGAGGACGCGCTCCGGATCGCCCGCGCGCTCGCGGCCCGGGATCCTTCGGACTGGCGCCGCCAGGAGCTCCTCGGCCGCACGCTCCTCGCCTCCGCCTCGGAGGCATCAGACGCGGAGCGGGCCGAGCGAACCCGCGAAGCCGCGCAGGCCTACCTCGCCGCCGCCCTCGCCGCGCCCGCCAACGCGCCGCTCCAGCATGCCGCCGGCATCGCCCTTGACCAGGTGGGCCGGATGGATGAGGCGGCGGCCCGCTACAGCGCGGCCCTGGCGGCGGAGCCCGGCAACGGGACCTACGCCTTCTACGCCGGCACCGCGGCCCGGCGCATGGATCAGTTGGACGAGGCCGTGCGCCTCTTCAGCCAGGCGTGGCGCCTGGATGACTCGAACGCGCTCGCCGCGGCCGCCCTCGCGGAGGCGCTCGGCGCTCGCGGGGACCTGGACGCGGCCCTGCCGCTGGCGGCCCGGGCCCGGGAGCTGGCGCCGGCGGACCTGGGCGTGCGGGTGACGGAGGCGAGGCTCCTCCGCAGGGCCGGCCGCCCGGAGGAGTCCGCGTCACGGCTGCTCGGACTCCCCGAGCGCGAACGGGCCGGGGAGGCGGTGGCGGAGGAACTCGGGCGCTCCTTGCTTGCGCTCCAGCGACCGGCGAAGGCCGCGGAGGCGTGGGAGCTCGCGCTCGCCGTGGATGGACGGCGCTGGCGCTGCGCTGTAGGCGCCGCGGAGGCGTGGCTGGCCGCCGGGGATCGCGTCCGCGCCCTGGCCCGCCTGGAGGCCGCTGAACTGGTCGCCCCGCGCGAACCCGCCGTGACCGCCATCGCGGCCCGGGTGCGGAGCGGCCCGCCCGCTCCGGTCAGCGGAGAAGGCGCCCCCCGTCCACAGGGAGCAGGACCCCCGTGAGGTAGGTGGCCTCGAGCCCCAGCCACACCACCGCGCCGGCGGCGTCCTCGGGGGTGCCGGAGCGCCCGAGCGGGACGCGCGAGAGATAACGTTCGCGCTCCGGTTCCGGCGTGCCGTCCGGCCACGCGACGACGCCGGGGAGCACCGCGTTCACGCGCACGGCGGGCGCCAACTCAGCGGCGAGCGAACGCACCGCCTGGTGGAGCGCGGCCTTGGACATGAGGTACGCCCCGAAGCCGCGCACCGCGGGGCCGGACGCGTGCACGTCCCCCAGGGCCACCACGGAGCCGCCTCCGGGACGGCGGCTGCGGGCGAGCGCCGGGGCCAGGGCGCGGGTCATGATCCACGGGGCCGCGGCGTTCACGGTGAAGTCCTCCACGGCGCGGCGCAGATCCCGCGCCGGATCCGCGCGCCCCACCGGCTCATCCGATCGATAGCATGAGGCGTTGTGCACCAGGAGATCCCACGCCTCGTCGGCGCGGCGCCCGCAGAAGGCGCCAAGGGCGGCGGCGTCGGCGGCGTCCAGGAGCTCCATCTCCACGCTGGGCGCGCCGGCCCGCCGGGCCTCCGCCGCCGTGGCGGCCAGGTCCTCCGCCCGCCCGCGGGTGGTGAGGACCAGGTGCCAGCCGCGGGCCGCCAGGGCCAGGGCCACCGCCCGGCCCACCCGCCGGGACGCGCCGGTCACCAGGGCTCTGCCGTTCATGCGGACCCGCCCGGGTCGTCCGGCCCGGCGCGCCTTCCGGCCTCCCGCCAGGCGTCGATCTCCACGCTCTCCCGCGAGCGCAGCCGCCGCAGCGCCTCGGCGCGGCGCCGGATCATCACCATGAGGAGCACCGCCAGCGGCGCCAGCACCGCCACCGCCACCACCGCCAGCAGCAGCACCCCCGCCAGCAGCGCCCGGCCCTGCTCCACGCTGACCGGCTCCTGGAGAGGCATGGGGCCGAGTATATGGACCACCTGCGCTCCCGTAGAATGCCGCCACTCGCACGCCGACGCGCGGGTCCGAGCCGATGCTTCCCCAATCGCTCGCACAACTGCGCTGGAGGCTCAAGCGACGTCGCCGGCGGATCGTGATGCTCACCATGGCCGGGCTCCTGGTGGCGGCCACGCTGTGGCCGCTGGCCATGACCGGCGCGGGGATCCGCGGAGTCGTGGAGGCCCGGATCGCGGAGGCCCTGCAGGGGAACTGCCGGCTGGGATCGCTCCGCTGGAACGGCTGGAACCGGGTTGAACTCCGCAGCCTCTCGGTGGACGCCCGGGACTGGCCCGAGTCCGCGCGGGAGGTGATCCACGTGGATTCGCTGCGGGCGGACTTCGACCCGCTGGCGCTCCTCTGGGGACAGCTGGACCTCCGCAACGTGGAGGCGGACCGGGTGCTGGTGAGGGCGGTGGAGCGGCCGGTGACCATCAACGGGCGCGACGGCCGCGAACTGAACGTCATGAAGCTGGAGCTGCCGGAGGGCGGAGCGGGCGGCGCGGCGCCGGACGTGCGGGTGAAGGATCTCCAGTTCGAGATGGGGTCCCTGCGGCCGGACGGCACCGTCCTGCAGGTGGGCACCCGCCACTACGACGGGCGCCTCTGGCGCTCCCCGGAGGGAAGCGCACCGTGGCACGCCTCGCTGGTGCAGACGCTGCCCCGGGCGGAGCGGCCGGTGCAGCTCACGGTGGACTTCTCAGACGAGGACTTCCGGTACGAGCTGACCGTGAGCAACTTCAAGCTGGAGCCGGGACTCCAGAGCCTGCTCCCGGAGGCGGGGCGCCACTTCTGGACCCAGTTCGGGATCGCCGGGAGCGTGGACACGCTGCGGCTCTCAGGCGACAAGACCCGCCCCGTGGACACGGCCCGGCTGGAGGTGAGCGACATCGACATCACGCTCCCCATCCCGGGCGTGGAGTCGATCTGGGCCCGCTACAGCGACGGAAAGCTGGAGCGCGAACAGGGCGCCCCGCAGATCCACGTCACGAAGGGCGTCTTCTCCTTCAGCAAGTGGCGGGTGGAGGCCGTCCAGATCCACGGGACCATCACCTCCAGCGACCCCGCGGCGCGGGCCGCCACCCTGCCGATCGAGATGACGTTCTGGCTCGACCTGGAGCGCGGCCGCGTCCAGGAGTGGGGCACGATGCCGCCGGAGGAGTGGCTCGAATCGGCGCTGGCGCTCGCCCCCTTCCAGGTGCGCGTCGACATCCCCTCCTACGAGATCAACGCGGTCCCGGGGGAGCCCGCCCCGCGCCTGGAGCTGCCGCGGACCGCGGCGGAGATCCTGGCCAACTTCGAGGTGAAGGAGGGCGCGGTCTCCATCACCGCCACCGCGACGCGCGGGGATCCCGCCTGGCCCGCGGGCACCGGACCCGGCGCGGCGCCCCCGGTGGTGGTTCCGGTCCCGGCGGAGATCACCGCCACCGGCGAGATCTACATCAACCGCGGCACCGGGGGCTACTTCAAGTTCCCGTACACGCTGCGGGACGTGCAGGGGCACATCTCCTTCACCGACAAGGTGGTCTCCGTGGACTACCTGCGCGGGAAGGGTTCGCGCGGCGCGGAGATCAGCATCTCCGGGACCGTCCTGGAGCCCGGCGACGACGCCGGCGTAGACCTCCGCATCACCGCGGCCAAGGCGCCCATCGATTCCGTGCTGGAGGATTCGCTCCGCTACTCGCCCGCGCAGCAGTTCCTGAAGGTGCTCTTCTACCGGCCGGCCATGGAATCCCTCCTGGCGGCGGGCCTGCCCGCGCGGCAGGTCCAGCAGATGCGGCGGGAGCGGGAGGACCTCCTGGGCGCCCTCTCCGCCCTGCCCGCCGCGCCGGCCCCCGGGTCCGCCGAGGCCGCGGAGCGCGAACGCCTCTCGCGCCGGCTTCAGCAGCTGGCCGCCGTCGACTGGCTCCAGGACTTCGAGCTGGGCGGCTGGTGCAAGCTGGACCTCAACGTGAAACGGGCGGTGCGCGGCGGAGAGCACGTGACCACCACGGGCCGGATCACGCTCATCGAGACGGACGCCCTCTGCAAGGAACTCCCCTACCCCCTGCACGTCCTCGGGCGGGACGTGGTGGGAGACGAGGCCGCCACGATCACCGTGGAGGACGAACGGATCCTGCTGCCTCCCGGCGGCCTGCGCCTCCGCCTGCCCGGCGGCGGCAGCGGCGCCCTCGAAGGCGTGGTGGAGATCCCGCGCGGCCCGGATGGGGAGCGCGTGGTGGACCCGCGGGTGACGGTGACCACGCGGAACGATTCGATCAACGACCTCCTGCTGGCGGCGCTTCCGCCGAGCCAGCCCGGGGACCTCCATTCGCCCCCGCCCGCGGGATGGCCCGGCGCCGTCCACTCCACCGCCGCGGAGCTCCTCCGCGCCATCGGACTCGCCGGGGATCTGGACTCCACCATCCGGCTCGCGGGCGATGGCCGCGGCGGCATCGGCTGGTCCGTGCGGGGGGAGCTGCGGCACGGCACCGCGTCGCCGCGCGCGTCCGTCGGCACGGAGCTGGCGGAGAGCGGGCTGGAGTGGCCGGAGGGGTTCGAGCTCACGGACTGCACCGCGTCCATCGAGGTGGACCCGACGAGCGCCCGGCTCGTCTCCTTCCGCGGCAGCCGTTTCGACGGCGTGGTGACGGGCTTCGGTGAGACCTCGCTCGTGGACTCGCGGCGCAGTCTCTCCATGGCGTTCCACCGCATCGACCTGGGCGAGTACCTGGTGAACCTCCTCCCGCAGCGGCAGCGCAAGGAGGGGCAAGACTTCTGGAAGGACCACCGACCGGAGGGGACCTTCAGCGCCCTCCTCGGCTGGAGCCAGGACGTGGAGGGACGGCGCGATCGGCGCCTGAAGATGTGGACGGATGGACTCTCGTTCGACGCCGTGGCGCCGCAGGGCTCCGTGGAGGGCCCGGCGCGGCGCCGCGTGACCGTGACGCAGGAGGGCGGCTCCCTGGAGCTGCACAACCGGCGCGTGGACGTGGATCACCTGACGGTGATGCTGGCGGAGGAGGGCATCCCCGGTTCGCGCCTCCGTCTGGATGGCGCCTACGGCGTCCCCGGGGACGAGGAGCGCCTGGAGCTGGAGGGCCAGTGGGAGTGCGGCCGCCTGGACTCCGCGCTCCTCATGGAGACGCTCTCGCTCGTGGGCGCGGATGGCGCGGTGGCGGCGGCGCGGCGCACCCATCCGGTGGGGAGCGTGGATGCCGCCTTCTGGACCGCCAGCGACGAGCGCGGCCCGGACTTCCGCGTGAGCATCGAGCCCCGCTGGGTGGGTGCCACGCTGGATGGAGCCCAGGCCCAGCTCGCCTTCGACGGCGGGCGCGTCACCGCGGCGCCGGGGCGAGTGCATCTCGATCAGCTCTTCGGCCGCACGCCCGGCGGCAGCTTCTGGCTGGCGGGCCAGCTCGAGGGCGCCACCGCGGACCGCATCGAGCGCGGGCGCCTGGAGATGGCCTTCCGCGGGTGGAACTTCGGCGACGCGGAGGCGGCGTTCCTGCCTCCGCGGGTCCGCACCGCGATGCAGGCGGTGTCGCTCTCGCTGCCGGGACCGGTGGCCGTCGATGACGCGGTGATCGCCTTCGAACGCCTCCCGGACGGTTCGTACGCCACCTCGTTCGACGGAGTGGCCCAGGCCACGGGCGCGTCGTTCCGCTCCGGCATCGACTTCACGGAGCTGGACGTCTCCGCCCGCATCCACGTGCCGCGCGAAGGCGGCGCCATCATGGATCTCGCCGCGCCGCGCTACCGCGCCGCCGGCTGGGAGGTCCGGGACGGGGCCGCCCACGTCACCGTGACGCCGGGCGCGGGAGACGTGGTGGTGCGCGACGTCACCGGGTTCGTCTCCCAGGGCAGAGCCTCCGCCTCCGCGATCGTGGATCTCCGCGACCGGCGCTACTCCTGCGCGGTGGCCCTCGTGGGAGCGGACATGGCCGGCCTGCAGACGAGCGGCGCCCCCGGATTCGGCGCCGGCTCCAGCAGCCAGCGGGCCTGGAGCGAGGGACGGCTCGACGGGTCGCTCTCGATCGGCGGCCCGCTCGACGTGGCGGACTCCGCCGAGGGCCGCGGTCTCGTCTCCATCCGCGACGGCCGCATGGCGGAGCTGCCGCTCACCATGAGCATCCTCCAGCTCAGCCAGTTCATGCTCCCCATCAACACCGCCCTGGATCGCGGCGACATCCGCTTCCACGTGGACGGCCCCACCATCCAGTTCGAGCGCTTCGACCTCACCTGCGCCACCCTGCAGTTCATCGGGCAGGGCCACATGGACATCTCCACCAACGAGATCTCCCTGCGCTTCCGCAACCGCGGCACCCTGCCGGTCTGGAGCGACCTCTTCGGGGCGGTGACCGATACCCTGTATGCGATCGACGTGACCGGCACCTTCGCGGCTCCGAAGGTCACGGTGGCGCCGCTCCCTCCGCTCTCTCCCGCCGGACCGGCGCCGCAACCAAGGACCGTGGCCACCGGCGCCCAACCCTCACCCTAGCTCCAGGCACAGCACGCCCGATGTCATCCCCCCCAGACCCCGCCCGCGAACGCCAGCACCATCACCCGCCCTCCCCGGAGGAGAAGGCGCTGCGCGAGGAGATCGAGACCCTGGTCCGCGAGGCGACCCGCGGCGCGGGGCGGGAGAGCGGCTCCCTCGGCCACCGCAGGGCCCTGGCCCAGGACATCGTGCGCACGGCCATCCGGCTGGTGAACGACGGCTACGACCTGGCCCAGGTGCGCCTGATCGCGCTGGCGATGAAGGAGATGCGGGCGGCCTACTCCGTCTTCAACCGCTACCGCGGCGTCCGCAAGGTGAGCATCTTCGGCTCCGCCCGCACCCCGCCCACGCACCCGGACTACGTGGCGGCCCGGGACTTCGGCGCGGCCATCGCCGCGGAGGGCTGGATGGCCATCACCGGAGCCGGCGACGGCATCATGCGGGCCGGCCACGAGGGACCGAGCCGCGATGCCAGCTTCGGCCTCTCCATCCGTCTCCCCTTCGAGACCAACGCCAACGAGTTCATCCAGGGCGATCCAAAGCTGCTCGACTTCCGCTACTTCTTCACCCGCAAGCTGATGTTCGTCAGCCACTCGGATGCGGTGGCGGTCTTCCCGGGCGGCTTCGGGACGATGGACGAGGTGTTCGAGGTGCTCACGCTGGTGCAGACGGGCAAGAGCCCCATCGTCCCGGTGGTGCTCGTGGAGGGCTCCGGGCCGGACGGGGCGCCGCGCGGCTACTGGCCGCGCTGGGAGCACGGCGTGGTGGACAACCTCCTGCAGCAGGGCTGGATCAGTCCGGAGGATCCGGGGCTCTACGAGATCGCCTCCAGCCCGCGCGACGCGGTGGACCGCATCCAGCGCTTCTACCACCGCTACCACAGCAGCCGCTACGTGGACGAGATGCTGGTGATCCGCCTGAAGCGCCCCCTCACGCCGGGCCAGGTGAAGCAGCTGGACGCGGAGTTCCGCCCGCTGGTGAAGAGCGGCCACATGAGCGCCTCCGGCCCGCTGGAGGGCGAGCAGGAGCATCCGCATCTGCCGCGCCTGGCCTTCCACCACTCCAAGCGCGCCTACGGCCTGGTCCGCAAGCTGATCGACCGCATCAACGGCATGCCCGACCTGGAGCGGGACGGATGACGCGCGGCGGCCCAGCCGCGGCTCCGCGCACCGCCTCCGCCGCGATCGCGGCGCTGTCGGCGGCGCTCCTCTGCGCGGCCTGCACCGTGGAGCCCATCCCGCACTCGCCGGAGCCCATCGCCTCCGCGATGGAGTTCGGGCAGAGCCGCGTCCGCGGCGGCGACAACGGACTGGAGCTGGTCCAGTGGAGCGTGCCGGCCACGCCCGCCCACGTGGCGGAGGTGCTGGAGCGGCACGGACTCCAGGACGCCGTGGATCCCGCCATGCGCGAGCGCCTGGCCCGCAACGGCCTGCATCTCTGCCTGGTGCCGGTCGCGGATCTCCCCGCCACACTCGCGGATCTCGGCGGCACACTCGCGGACATGCGGCACTGGCACGGCCAGGTGCTGGAGTGGCGGGAAGTGGTGCGGGTGGGCGTCGCGGACGGGCAGCCGGTCTTCGCCGACGGGAAGGTGCGGGCGCTCCAGGAGGGTTCGCTGCGCCTCTCGCTGCGCGGCTACACGCTGCCCATGGAGGATGGAGGCGTCTTCCGCCTGGAGATGGTGCCGCACGCCGTGGGACAGGAGAGCGCTGGAAGCGTGGCCATGGCGGCGCGGGACCGCGTGCGCGGCGATGCCTTCAAGGGCGGCTGCGCCGCCGTCTCCCTCCGGCGGGACCTGGCGTGCCTCGTCTGCGCGGATGCCGCCCCCCAGGCCGCGGGTGGCGAGGGGCCGGACGCGGCGCCGCCGCCGTCGCTCGGGGCCCTGCTCCTGCCCACCCAGAGTCTCCCGATCGTGCCCGGGTCCCCGGCCCAGGAGCGCACCACCGTGCTGGTGCTGCTCGCCCGCATGCCGGACGCCCTCTGCGCTCCCATGGAGGGCGCCTCGTGAAGCCCAGCCGCCCGCTTCCCCCGCGCGAACCCCGCCGGCGCCGCATGGCCCGCCTGCGGCTCCGCCGCGTCCCGCCGCTCTCCGTGGTGCCGACGCTCCTCACGCTCGGGAACCTGCTCTGCGGGTTCGCGGCCATCCACTACGCCGCCATCCCGATCGGCCCCAGCCAGGTCTTCGGATGGAGCACGCTCACCGTGGCGGGCGCCGTCCTCTTCCTGGCGATGTTCTTCGACGCCCTGGACGGCACCGTGGCCCGGCTCACCCGCTCCACGAGCGACTTCGGCGCCCAGCTCGACTCCCTGGCGGACATCGTGAGCTTCGGCGTGGCGCCGGCGTACATGATGATCCGCCTGGTCAGCCACTACTACGGGCCGGGGACGGATGGCGCCACCCTGACGCTCCTCGGTCCGGACGCGGACAACGTCTACGCCAAGGCCACGTGGGCCGTGGCCGGCGTCTACGTGAGCTGCGCCGCGCTGCGGCTGGCGCGCTACAACGTGGAGACGCCCTCCCCGGCGGAGGAGGATCACCGCTGGTTCCGGGGGCTCCCGTCGCCCGGCGCCGCCGGCGCCGTGGCCAGCCTGATCGTCCTCCACCAGCACCTCCTGGTGCGGGTCTTCCACGACCAGGTGCCGGACACGTTCGCGCCCGCCGCGGCCCTCGTGATTCCGGCGGTGACGCTCCTCTGCGCGGTGGCGATGGTGAGCCGCATGCGCTACGCCCACGCCGTGAACCGCTACCTGCGCGGGAGGCGGAGCTTCATGTACGTGGTGTGGCTGGCGGTGGTCGTGGTGGCCTCGCTCCTCTGGCTCCAGGTGACCATGGCCGTGGGCTTCACGCTCTACGCCCTCAGCGGGCCGTGGGGCGCCCTCATGCGAACGCTGCGTCCGCAGCCCGCGCCGCCGGCCGTCCCCGAGCCCGCCGCGGCGCCCGGCGCGGACGGAGTGGAGGCGGCTGCGGGCGACGCGGCGCCCGGGTCACCGCGGCCCGCGTCCGAGCAGCCCGGCGGCGCACGGAGGACGCCGTGAGCCCGCCTCTCCCCGCGATCGGCGAGGTGCCGGACCGCGACGGCTTCTTCGGTCCCTTCGGGGGCCGCTGGGTTCCGGAGACGCTCGTGGCGGCGCTCGACGAGCTCGCGGTCGCGGCGGACGCGGCCCGGCGCGACGCGGCGTTCGCGGCCAGACTGGACGAACTCCTGGCCCGCTTCGTGGGTCGGCCCACGCCGCTCTGCCCGGCGCCGCGCCTCTCCGCCCACGCGGGCGGCGCGGCCATCTGGCTGAAGCGCGAGGACCTGGCCCACACCGGCGCCCACAAGATCAACAACACCGTGGGGCAGGTGCTCCTCGCGGCCCGCATGGGCAAGCGCCGCATCATCGCGGAGACGGGCGCCGGTCAGCATGGCGTGGCCACCGCCGCCGCGTGCGCCCACCTGGGACTGCGCTGCGAGATCTACATGGGCGCGGAGGACGTGCGCCGCCAGGCCCCCAACGTGCAGCGGATGCGCCTCCTGGGCGCCACGGTGCATCAGGTGACCACCGGCAGCCGCACGCTCAAGGACGCCACCAACGAGGCGATGCGCGACTGGATGGGCTCCGTGAGCCACACCCACTACGTGCTGGGGAGCGTGGTGGGGCCGCATCCCTTTCCGCGGCTGGTGCGGGACTTCCAGTCGGTCATCGGGCGCGAATGCCGCGCCCAGTGCCTCGCGGCCCTCGGCGGACTCCCAGCCACGGTGGTGGCGTGCGTCGGCGGCGGCTCGAACGCCGCGGGCATCTTCCACCCCTTCGTGGATGACGAGGCGGTGGCGCTCCTGGGCGTGGAGGCGGGTGGACGCGGACCGGGCCCCGGGGACCACGCGGCCTCGCTCGGCCACGGGCAGCCGGGCGTCCTCCACGGGAGCCTGAGCTTCGTGCTCCAGGATCGCTGGGGGCAGACCGCGGACGTGCACAGCTGCTCCGCGGGCCTCGACTACCCCGGCGTGGGCCCGGAGCACAGCCTGTGGAAGGAGCGGGGTCGGGCCCGCTACGTCTCCGTGACGGACGCGGAGGCGCTCGAGGCGTTCGACCTCCTGTCGCGGATGGAGGGGATCCTCCCGGCGCTCGAAAGCGCCCACGCGATCAGCGCCGCGGTGGTGGAGGCGCAGCGGCTGGGGCCGGGCGCCTCCCTGGTGGTGAACCTCTCCGGGCGCGGCGACAAGGATCTGGCCGAGGTGCTCCGGCTGCGCGGGGAAGGTCCCGGCGGCGCGGGCTCAGCGAGCGGCCGGTGACGCGGCGGGCGGCGGCGCGGCCGGTGCGGCCGGCGCGGCGGGCGCCGCTCCCTTGGGCGAAGGCGGCACGGGCGTGGGCGCCTTGGCACCGAGGCTCCGGATCTCCGTGCCGGAGGGATGCTCCGCCGGCGGATCCTTGGGCGTCAGGTCGATCGCGAGCGGATAGTGGTCCGACGCGTACCCGGACGGCGGCGGATCCTTGCGGTAGTCGTAGTCGTCTCCGGGATACATGGTGCCGAGCACGAAGAAGCTCTTCGGCACCACGTCCTTCGCGAGCCCCGGGCTCATCAGGATGTAGTCGATGGCCCGTCCGCTCTCGTGGGTCAGGTACGCCTCGCGCGGCAGTGAGCGAATGATCCGCTCGTCGTAGGCGCCCTTGAGGCCGCCTCGCTCCGGCTCGAGGAGCACCTTGGCCGCCTTCTCCCCGGGGGTGGAGTTGAAGTCCCCCATCACCGCGAGGTTCGCGTCCGGGTCCGCCTCCAGGATGGAGCGGACCACTCCGCTGATGGCGAGCGCCTCCGCCTCCCGCTGGAACGAGAAGTCCTTCCCGCCCGCCTTCAGGTGCACCGCGAGAAGGTTCAGCACCCACCCCTCCGGCGTGCGGATCTGCACGTAGAGGGGACTCCGCTGGAACTTGGTGCCCTGATCCGGCTTGGCCGGAGACCAGCCCTCCCCCGTGCGCTGCGGGAGCGTGGAGGAGAGGTCCAGGTCGGTCCACGTCTTCACCGCCACGATCGGGTAGCGGCTCATGACGCTCTGCTCGACGCCGCGGTAGTAGCCGACGTCCTCGCTGGCCACGAAGTCGTAGCCCATGCCCTGGAGATAGGTGTCGCGGAACCAGAGGAGCGCCTGCAGGCTCTCCACCTCCTCCAGGGAGATCACGTCCGGGTCGAGCGCCCGGATCGCGGCGGCCAGGCCGCGGCAGCGGTCGTCGCTGGTCGCCATCGGCAGGTCGTCGAACTCGCCGCTCAGCGCGGGATCGTCCACGTGATCGAAGAGGTTCATGACGTTGTAGGCCGCCAGCCGCAGCGTGCCGGGCGCCCGCGGCGGCGCCTTCTCCAGGCCGTAGCGGTGGCCGGGGCCGTGCTTGACCTTCTCCTTGGCCTTGCCCTTCGCGCCCGGCGCGGCGTCTCCGTCCTTGGGGGCCGCGCCGTTCGCGCCTTTGGCGGGCGCGGCGGGCGTCCCGCCGGGCGCGTTCGCGGGCGGAGCGCCCTGCGGGGTCTCCCCCACCGCCGCCAGGGCGGCGGCGAGCGGCAGAAGCAGGATCGACGCGACCAGGAACGGGAGACGGAGCCTTCGCATCCGGGCGAGTGTAGCCGCGGGCCCTATCCTCTCCGCGGATGCCTGCCCCCGTCCGCGCCAGCCGCCGCCGCTTCTCCGCCTACCGGGAGCGCCTTGCCGCAGGTCGGCGGGTGGAGGCGGGGAAGAGCGTGGTGAGCGCCCACGGGACGGACCGGAGCACGCGCCGCTCCCGCAGCGCGGCGCTTCTGCTGCGGCGCCTGCTGGGCCTGCTGCGCCCCACCGCCGGCCCCCTCGCGGTGGCCCTGGGGACGCTCACCATCGCCACCATCCTGGGACTCCTGCCGCCGGCGGCCACCAAGGTGGCGGTGGACTACGTGCTGCTCGATCACCCGCTCCCGGAGTGGAGCAGCCGCTGGGTGCCGGCGTGGATCGCGGACAGCCGCGGCCACCTCCTGGCCGCGGTGGCGTGCGCGGTGGTGGTGGTGTCGCTCCTCCGCAGCGCCATCCATCTCGTGGGGCGCTGGGAGGCCACCCGCGTCACCAAGCGGCTCCAGGTGGACCTCCGCCGCCAGGTCTTCCGGCACGCCGTGCATCTCCCGCTCCACCGGGTGCACTCGCTCCGCGCGGGCGGGGTGGCCAGCCTGCTGCGCGAGGACGCCGGGGGCGTCGCGGAGCTCGTCTTCAGCATGCTCTACAACCCCTGGCGGGCGGCCATCCAGCTCGTGGGGAGCCTGGCCATCCTGGCGGCCACGGATTGGCGGCTGCTGGTGGGTTCGCTCGTCCTGCTCCCCGCGGTGTGGTTCACGCACCGCACCTGGATCGGTCGGATCCGCCCGCTCTACCGGGACATCCGCCGCCAGCGCAGCGACGTGGACGCCCACGCCGCGGAGGCCTTCAGCGGAATGCGCGTGGTGCGGGGCTTTGCCCGCGAACGCTCCGAGACCGCGCGCTTCACGCTGGGGAACCACCTCATGGCCCGCCAGGAGGTGCTCACGTGGTGGTGGAGTCGCGGCATCGAGCTGGCGTGGGAGCTTCTCATCCCGTTCGCGAGCGCCGGCCTCCTCTGGTACGGCGGCTGGCAGGTGCTCAAGGGTTCGCTCACGCCCGGCGACCTCATCCTCTTCCTGACGTACCTCGTGATGCTCCTGGGACCGCTGGAAGCGCTCGCGGCCAGCGCCACCAGCTTCCAGACGAACCTCGCCGGATTCGATCGCGTGCTGGATTTGCTGGAGGAGCCGGCGGAACTGCCGGATCGGCCGGGGGCCGTGGATCTTCCCGCGGCCGCGGTTCGCGGGCACGTGCGGCTGGAGGCCGTCTCCTACCGCTACCCGGGCGCGGCGGTGCCGGTGCTGGAGGAGGTGTCGTTCGAGGTGCTGCCCGGACAGATGGTGGCCCTGGTGGGCGCGAGCGGCGCCGGCAAGACCACGCTCTGCAACCTGGTGGCCCGCTTCGACGATCCCAGCTCCGGTCGGATCGTGGTGGACGGCCACGACCTCCGCGACGTGCGCCTGGGGAGCTGGCGGCAGCTCCTGGGGATCGTGGAGCAGGACGTCTTCCTCTTCGACGGCACCATCGCGGAGAACATCGCCTACGGCCGCCGCGGCGCCAGCCACGACGCCATCCGCCGGGCCGCGGATGCGGCGGCGCTGGGGGAGTTCGTGGAGGGCCTGCCGGAGCGGTGGGAGACGGTGATCGGCGAGCGCGGCGTGCGGCTGAGCGGCGGGCAGCGGCAGAAGCTCGCCATCGCCCGGGCCATCCTCGCGGATCCGCGCATCCTGATCCTGGATGAAGCCACAAGCAATCTGGACACCGCGAGCGAACGCGCCATCCAGGAGGCCATCGCCCGCCTGGTGCGCTCGCGCACCACCTTCGTCATCGCCCACCGGCTCAGCACCATCGTGAACGCGGACCGGATCGTGGTGCTCCAGGGCGGCCGCGTGCAGGAGCAGGGCACGCACGCGGAGCTCCTGGCCCGCGGCGGCGCCTACCGGGACATGGTCGCGGCCCAGACCGCCCGCGCGGAGCGGCGCGATTCGCCCGCGGACGGGTCCACCTCCACCACAGCGCCGCCCGCGAGCGCGTAGACGCGCTCTCCCGCCTCCGGCTCCACGCGCACGCCGCGGCTGAAGCGCGTGAACGCCGGCATCACGGCGCGGGCGGTGCCCACCAGGAAGCACGGCAGCACCATCCGGTCCAGCGCCCCGCGGAGGAGCACCACCGGATGGAGGTGCCCGCCCCAGACCATGCCGCGCGGGTCCGGCCGCGGATCGTGGCGGAGCAGGAGGCCATCCTCCAGCACCTCCTCCGGACGGAGCGTGATCCCCCACTCCGGCGGGACTTCCGGAACGTTCGCGTCGTGATTCCCGGGGATCAGCTCCCACGCGGCCCGCTGCCCGCGCCGCCACGCCGCCACCGTCTCCACCACCTCCGCATCCAGTCCGGAGGCGGCGTGCACCAGGTCCCCCAGCACCAGCACCCGCGCGGGCTGGAGGAGCGCCTCCAGGTGCGAGAGGCGCCGGAGCGTCTCCTGCAGGACTCCCTCCGGCGCCACCACACCCTCCGCGAGCAGGGCCCGCTCCTTCCC
This sequence comes from Phycisphaerales bacterium, assembly GCA_046350535.1. GTDB lineage: Bacteria > Planctomycetota > Phycisphaerae > Phycisphaerales > SM1A02 > VGXK01. The sequence goes on along the minus strand of JAXMAG010000001.1, from coordinate 1,359,460 downwards.
GAGATGCAGGTCCGCCACCAGCAGCGTCGAGCGGCGCGGCCACCAGACCGCGCGCTCCGGAAGGAGCCAGAGCCGCTCTCCGCCCGCGCAGATCTCGACCGGTGATCTCTCCTGGCTGGCGGCTGCCGCGTCCACGCGGGGAGATTACGCCTTCGCGGGGCTCCGGCGGCGCCGCGTCCGCGGGGCACTCCGTGGTCCCGACGGCGGCGCGAACGCCGCCAGCCGCTCCGCGAGCGTCTCGGTGGAGAGCGTGGTGCCGAGCCGGTCCGCCACCAGCGGCAGGGCGAGCGGTCCCGGCGCCGCCAGCTCCAGGAGCCGGATCGGGCCGGCCGCCAGGCGATCCAGCGTCCGCGCCAGCCGCGACTCCTCGAACTGCCGATCCATCACCTCCCGCTCCGCCTGCTTGAGGAGCAGGTTGTCGGGCTCGAACTCGCGGAAGACCTCGTACAGGAGCTCCGGCCCCGCCTGCGCCGCCTGGCGCCGCCGATCACCCGGCGGGCGCTGCGGCACCAGACCCGCCACCCGGGCGATCTCGCGGAACTGCCGCACGCCGAGCTGCCCCAGGTTGACGCAGCCGCGCAGATCCTCCACGAGCGACGCCTGGCTCCAGATCGAGGGATCGAGCACCGCCTCCGCGGGGAACGGCGCGGCGGAGAGAAGCTCCAGGCCGTAGTCGTTGAAGCTCACCGCGAAGGTGCAGGGCTGCCGCCGACCAAGGCGGAGGGCCAGGAGCGACGCCAGCCCTTCGTGCACCAGTCGCCCTTCGAACGGATAGACGAAGAGATGGTGGCCCTCCCGGGTGATGGTCCGCTCCGCGAGGATCTCGTCCCGGCGCGGGATCCGGCTGAGGGCGGCCTGGGCCTCCAGGATGGGGCGCGCGGTCTCCATCTCCGGCTCCTCCCAGCGGCCGCGGGCCGCGTCATCCATGAGGCTCCGCACGGCGGCCGCGAGCGCCGTGGAGAGGGGGAAGCGGCTCCCGGCCCAGCGCGGCGTGAAGGTGACGCGGCCCTTCGCGGGACGAACGTACGCGGCGCGCTCGTGCAGCCGCTCGAACCGGAGCGCCTTCCCGGCGAAGAGGAAGGCGTCTCCGGGCCGCAGCCTGGCCACGAACTCCTCCTCGATGAAGCCCAGGCGGCCGCCCCGCGCCTTGCGCACCTCCACCACGTCCTCCGCGGTGATGGTCCCCACGTCCAGCCGGTGCTGCCGCGCGGCGCGCGGCCCGGAGATGGTCCACCCCGCGCCCGCGGGCGCGATGCGGTGGTACCTGGGGTAGCGGCTGAGGCTCCGGCCGCCGTGGGCCGCGAGCGAGAGGCACCAGTCGAACTCCTCCTGCGAGAGGTCCCGGAAGGCCACCGTCCCGCGCACCTCGCGCAGGAGCGAGTCCGCCTGGAACCCGCCGCCGAGCGCCACCGTCACCATGTGCTGCACCAGGCAGTCGAGCGCCCGCGGCGCGGACGGCCGCGCCTCCACCTGCCCGGCCGCCACCGCCTGCCGCGCCGCCGCGATCTCCACCAGCTCCATGGCGTGCGTGGGCACGCAGAGGACGCGGCATGCGGCCCCCGGCCGGTGGCCGCTGCGCCCGGCCCGCTGCAGGAGCCGCGCCACGCCCTTGGGGGAGCCGATCTGCACCACCCGCTCCACGGGTCCGAAGTCCACGCCGAGATCGAGGCTGCTCGTGGCCACCACGATCCCGAGCGAGCCCTCCTTGATCCCGGACTCCACGCGGCGGCGCACCGCGCCGTCGATCGAACCGTGGTGGAGCGCCAGGCGGCGCCCCCACTCCGGCCGCGCCCGCAGGATCTCGGAGAACCAGCGCTCCGCCTGCGAACGCGTGTTGGTGAAGATGAGGGTGGACACCGCGGGATCCAGCCATTCGAGGAGCGGCTCCAGCATGGACACGCCCAGGTGCCCGGACCAGGGCATGCGCTCCACGGACGCGGGCCGCAGGCTCTCCACGAGGACGGGCCGGTCCACTTCGGCGCACACCAGGGCGGCCTCCGCACCCGCGCCCACCACGCGGGCGGCCGCCTCCGCAGGCCGTCCGAGGGTGGCGGAGAGGGCCCACGTCCGCACCTCCCGCCCCAGGGCGCGCAGGCGTCCGAGCGCCAGCTCCACCTGCACGCCGCGCTTGCTCGACATGAGCTCGTGCCACTCGTCCACCACCACGTCGCCCACGAGCGCCAGCCGCTCCGCCGCGTCCGGCCGGCAGATCAGGAGCGTGAGGCTCTCCGGCGTGGTCACCAGGATCTCCGGCATCCGCGACTCCTGGCGGCGCCGTTCGGACGCGGGGGTGTCTCCGGTGCGGCTGCCCACGCGCAGCGGCAGCCCGAGCGCCTCCAGCGGCGCCCGGATGGCCAACTCCACGTCGTTGCTCACCGCCCGCAGCGGAGAGACGTACAGCATTCGAACGCCCCTGCCCGCGCCCTCCCGCTCCATCCGCGCCAGCGGCCCCCCCAGCGCCGCGTAGGTCTTCCCCGCGCCGGTCGGCACGTGGACCAGGCCGCTGCGGCCGAGGGCGTGGAGTTCCCACGCGCGGCGCTGGAATGGAAACGGCGTCCACCCGCGGCTGGCGAACCAGCGTGCGAGCGGCGCTTCGACGGTCACGCCGCCTCCGTCCGGCGCAGTCGCCGCTCCACGGCGCCGTAGATCAGGCTGGTCGCGACCAGGAGGAGACCGACGCCCAGGAGGGCCGCGACGCGCCAGAGCGTGGCGGCGCCCTGCATGTCGAAGAGGAGCACCTTGGTGGCGGTGAGGGCCAGGAGCAGGAGTCCCATCCAGCGCGGCGCCGGCAGCCGCATCCAGAAGCCGCCCACCACCGCGATGGCGCCCAGGAGGGCCCAGAAGAGACTCACCGCCGCGGCGCGGAGCGTGACCGCCTGTCCCGCGGTGAGATCCATCCCGCGCACCAGCCGATGCAGGTCCTGCGTGCCGGCGGTGAGGAGGACGCCCACCAGGAGGCACGCGAGGAGCCCCGCCAGCGCTGCGCCCGGCCGACACCAGAGTCCCACCGTCAGCCCGGCCAGCACCACCGCCGCGGTGGCGTTGGTGGTGTTGGACATGGGAAGGCCGGAGGGTCCCCCGCCTGCGGCGCCCAGGACGCCGCAGCCGTAGAGCCACAGCACCGCGGCCCACGCCCCCAGCCCGGCGCACGCCGCGGCTCCCCAGGGGCGACGGAGCGTCACGCCGAGGGCGGCCGCACCCACCGCCGCCAGGGTGGCCGCGATGGCCACCTGGTTGCATTCGCCCGCGTCGGCCCGCACGCCGCGCCCCGCCGTGAGATCCACGATCACGCTGAAGAGGACGAGCGCAGCCGCGGCGCCCGCGGCCCGCGCCGGCGGCAGCGCCACCAGCCGCATCGCGGAGAGGAGCACCAGCCCGCCGGCGATGCCCACGATCGAAAGGGTGCGGGCCACCGCCGCCTCCGGCTGGAGGCCGAAGACGCCCAGCTCCACGAAGCGCAGGACCGGGCAGAGCACCACCAGGAGCCCGATGCACACCGGGGCCCACCAGCGGTCCGGCGGGTTCACCGGCCGCACGCTCATCACGCCCGCCCCTGCGATCACGCCGATCGCGGCCAGCAGGACCCCCGTCCACGGCGGAGCCAGGACGGCGGCCCCGCCGCACCACGCGAGGACAGCCGCGCCGATCATGACGGCGGCGACGGCGTCCGTGCGCCAGCCGCCGACTTCGTCGCGACCGCGCACCACGCGGCTCAGGCCGAGCGCCGCGAGGGCCGTGACCGGAGGAAGCCACCAGCCCTGCGGGTGCCACATCATCAGGCCCGGCATGCGCGGCACGAACCACTCCGGCCAGCCCCCGACCGCGAGCCGCTCCACGAGGAGGAGCACCCACGACCCGCCGGCCGCGAGGGTGAGGATCATGGCCGCGCCGGCCACCACGCCGCGCATCCGCCCGCGGATCCCCACGAGCGCTCCCGCGACGCCCATGAGGAGCCACGCGGTGACGGCGCTGCGCGGCCCGGTGAGGAGCGAGACGGCCAGCGCCGCCATCGCCGCCGCCAGGAAGCCGAATGCCGCGGAGAGGCGCCGCAGCGGCGTCGGCGCGGTGCCCGCGGTGGAGGCGTGGAGCTGGGCCGCGAGCGCCCCCAGGAGGAGGGCCTGCGCCGCCGCGAACCACGCCGCCGGATCGCGCGTGGCGCCGAAGAAGCCCGCGTTGCTCGACCACCACCACGCGGAGAGACCGGTGGCCGCGAGAGCCACCGCGACGTTCGAGCGGCCCATCCGGCCGCGCCACGCCATCACCACGCACTGCGCCGTCACCAGGCACCACCAGAGGCCCACCGTGCCATGGCGCCACGGCCACGGCACCTGGGAGTCCACCAGCCAGTGGAGACCGCCGCCCGCCACCAGGATGAGGGCCAGCCACCTGGCCGCGATGCCACCCGGCGCCGTGGAGGCGAGGACGAGCGACACCGCGAGCACCATGGAGAGATAGGCGGGAGCCGCGAGCGTGTCGACCGGCGCCAGCACGCCCGCCCATGCGCCCGCCAGCACCGGTCCCGCCACGCTTGCGAGCGACACCACCACCAGCCCGCTCCGCCGCGCCAGCACCGCGCCCGCGATGCACACCACGAGGCAGTGGACCGCCGCCTCGAGCGGTCCGTAGACCGGCATCAGCGTGGGCGCCGTCGCGACCGCGGCGGTCACGTAGAGCGTGCCCAGGCCCGCGGCCATCAGGCCCGCCGCCGCAGCCCGGCCCAGTCGACGGATCGTCAGCTCCCCCGCCGCCACCAGGAGGACGCCCACCGTGCACGCGGCCACCATTCGCGCGCCTGGCCCGAGGCCCTTCAGCCACCCCTGGTCCCAGGCGTACTTGAGGAAGACGCCCATTCCGATCGTCACGATCACGGCGCCCAGCCACGCGGCCACGCGCCCACCCACCACCCGCTCCACGGACGGGGACGGAACGCCCGCGGGCGGCCGCGGCGCCTCCGGTGGTGGTGGCGGCGGCGGAGGTGCTAGCGGTGCGGGCGGTGCTGGCGTTGCTGGCGGTGCGGGCTGTGCCGCCGGTGCCGCCGGTGCCGGCTGCTGGTGGCGCCTGGCTTCCCCCGGACCGACGCCGAGCGCCGCCTCCAGGCGGCTCACCCGGGCGGCAAGCTCCTCCAGGGTCCGGCCGACATCCGGTGGAAGAGGTTGACCCGCCACGAACGACAGCTTCCCGCGCCGCGGCCTCCCACGCAATCGTTCACGCGGAGGCTGATTCCACGCCCGCCACGCGGCCGCGCCACTCGCGCCGGCCCCGCAGCGCCAGCACCAGGCTCCACCACTGGATGACGGTCATGGCGAGGATCCCCACGGGATGGAGGAGCACTCCCAGCCACGACTGCCGGAAGCGGATCGCCATGAGTCCGCGCTGAAGCGCCGCCACGGCGATGCAGAGCGCCGCGAGCGCCGTGGGCGCCGGCGTCCATCGGCCGCTCCACGCCGCCCACGCGAGCCACAGCCACGGGGCCAGGTGCCCCGCCAGGTGCATCAGCGTCAGCATCACCAGCAGCGTGACGGACCCCAGGCCTTCGAACGCGTTCTTCGCGAACCCGCGGAAGCACGCCCCGGCGCCGCGGTACATCCGGCAGCTGACCCAGGGCGTGCCGTCGTAGAGATCGCTCCTGCCGCCCGCGCGGCGCACGGCTCGGGGCAGGCGGATGCCGTCGTGCATGGAGTCGCGGAAGCCGGCGTGGCCGCCCGCCGCCTCCCAGGCACGCCGTTCCACCAGGAGGAATTGGCCGCAGCCGGCACTCGCGGCGGGATCCCGGCTGCGGCGCATGCGCGGCATCGGGAGGTAGCTGAGGAGAATGAAGTGGATGAGCGGCACCACCAGGTGCTCCAGGATGGAGCCCGTCTCCTGCCGGGGCACGGTCGAGAGGAGCTGCACCTGCAGGCGCCGCGCCTCCGCCAGGGCCGTGGCCAGGGCGTCCGGATGGAAGCGGACGTCCGCGTCCGTGAAGAGGAGCCATTCGCCGCGGGCGGATTCGCCCATCTGTTGGCACCCGAACTGCTTCCCGTTCCAGCCCGGCGGCAGGCCCCGCGTCGCGACGGCTCGGACCCGCGGATCCTCCGCGATCAGGCGGGCCAGGATGGCGGGCGTGGAATCCGTCGAGTGATCGTCGTAGACCAGGACCTCCACGGCCACGCCGCGGCTCCGCAGGAGCGAGCCCACGCACTCCCCCAGGTTCCGCTCCTCGTTGCGGGCCGGCACGCAGACGGAGATCCGCGGAGCGCCGTTCGCTGGAGGGGCATCCTGCGGCGGCGCGCCTCCGGGCCGCCGCATCACGCGGAGGTTGATGAGCGTCATCACCGCGCCGGTCCCCACCACGGCGGCGCCGAGCGCCAGGACGACGGTCCATGCCAGGTCCGCGCCGTTCATGCGGTCCTCTCCGCGCGGTCGTCGCGCTGCAGGTCGCGCCGCCGGGACGCGTCGATGCGCCGGCCCCGCCCGGTCAGCCGCAGCCAGAGGTCGTAGGCCCAGTGGGTGCCCCCGGCCTCCCGCCCCAGGAGGGTCTCGAACGCGCCCGGATCCCGCGCCGCGGCGAGGGCCGCCAGGCCGAGGCGGTTCTCCTCCATCGTCTCCAGGAAGGCATCGCTCCAGGCGCGGCGCGATCCGTCCCTGGGCGTCACGCGGCGCACGCGCGTGAGGAGCTCCGGGGCGCGGTCGGCCCAGAAGACGTATTCGATGGCCAGCGCGAACGCCTGCACCCCCGGAGTGGCCGCCGCCACCAGGGCGGCGCCGGGCCGCAGCCGCACCGGTTCGCGCGGATCCGCGAAGCGCCCCTGCGGAGTGAGGGCCAGGACGCTCGTGGGATGCGCCGCCCACTCCGCCGCGACGTACGCGCGGAACGCCCCCATGCTCTCCGGCGCCTCCGGATCCAGCCCGAAGATGCCGATGCGGCGCAGGATGGAGAAGCGCCGCAGCTCCACCGCGTCCATGGGAGACATGTTCCGGCGCCCGGGGAAGAAGTCCCGCCGCAGCGCCACCACCACCAGCGGATCCCACCAGGAGGCGTGGCTGAGGGCCAGGATCACCGGCCCGGGAGCCGCGGCGAGCGCGTGCAGCACCGGCCGCGAACCTCGCTCCAGGCGCAGGGCGTTGAACGACTTCCGCAGCATTCGCCGCGTGAGCCAGGTGAAGCCGCGGGCCACCCGCGGCGAGAAGCACCCGGGGATCAGCTGGCCGCCGCCGTGGTCCATGCGGTTCGCTCCCCGCCTGCGCCGCCCGGTGCGCCCAGGTCCTCGCAGAGCGCGTCCGCGGCGGTGACGCCGCTCATCAGCACCATGGGCACGCCGGGACCGGGATTGGTGCTGCCGCCGGCCAGGTAGAGGCCCGGCACTTCGCGGGAGCGGTTGCGGGGCTTGAAGCCGCCGGACAGCCGCCCGTGCGACGCGAGTCCGTAGATGGCGCCGCCCTCCGCGTTGTACATGCGCTCGATGCCGGCCGGCGTGAGATGCCGCTCCACGCGGATCCGCCGCTCCAGGTCCGGCATGCCCATCCGCTTCAGCTTCTCCACAATCACCGGCCGGTACTGCTCCAGGAGTCCGCCGGGTCCCTCCCAGCGCTGGTTGTGCCGCAGGAAGGGCGTGTGGATGAGGACGTAGAGGGCCTCGCCGCCGGGCGGCGCCTGGTCCGGATCGCTGCGGCTGGGCACGCAGACGTACAGCGTCGGATCGCGGGCGGGGATGCCCAGCCGGTAGATGTCGTCGAACTCCGAGGCGCTGTCCCGGCTGAAGAGGAAATTGTGGTGCAGGAGGTGGTCGTACTGGCGGTCCAGCCCCAGGTACAGCACCACGCCGCTGCAGGCGGGCTGATAGCGGCGGGAGAGCGAACGCTGCGCCTCCACCGCCCGCGGCGTGGCCACCAGATCGCGCAGCGTGCGCTGCACGTCGCAGTTGCTCACCACCGCGCGGGCGTCCAGGCGCCGCCCGTCCTCCAGCTCCACGCCGGTGGCCCTGGCGCCCTCCACCACGATGCGCTTGACGCCCACGCCGGTGATCAGCTCCGCGCCGTCCTCGCGCAGCACGCGCTCCAGGGCCCGGGCGATGGCCCGCGTCCCGCCGCGCGTGTACCAGCAGCCGTAGTCCACCTGGGCCGCGGCGATCAGCGAGAGGATGGCGGGCGCCAGGAAGGGGCTGCTCCCCACGTACTGGAGGAAGTGCTCGCAGAGCTGCCGCACGTGGGGTTCGCGCACGTGGCGGTGCACGGTGGCACCCACGGTGCTGTGGATCCGCATGGCCATCACGTCCCGGAGCAGGCCCGCGTCCGCCGGCGGCGGCGTCCGGACCATGTCGCCGATGCCGCCCAGATCCTTGTAGAAGAAGACCTTCTCGCTCAGCCGCAGCATCCGCCGGCTGTACTCCACGAACGAGCGGTACCCGGCGCCCGCGCCGGGGTGGCGGTCGCCGAAGAGCCGGTCGATCTGTTCGCTCATGCGTGCCGGATCCTCCACGAGGTCCAGACGCGTCCCGTCCTCGTAGAGGCAGCGCCACTGCGGATCCAGCCGCATCAGGTCCACGTACTCCTCCGGGGCGCGGCCGGCGCGTTCCAGGATGCCGCGGATCACCTGCGGCAGCGTGAGGATGGTGGGACCCATGTCGAAGTGGAACCCCTCCTCGCTCAGCACGTTCATCTTGCCGCCCAGGTGCGTCTGGCGCTCCACGAGCGTCACCCTCCAGCCGCGGCGCTGGAGCTCCACGGCGGCCGCCAGCCCCGCCAGGCCGCCGCCCACCACCACCACGCGGGAATCCGCCGCCGGACCGCCGGAACCCGCCATCCGCTCCATCTGCGTGCTGCTCATGTCGCCTCCGTTGCCTGTGCCTTGGCGTGCGCCTTCGTCTGTGCGTTCGTCTGTGCGTTCGTCTGCGCCGTTGCCCGCGCCGGCGTCCGCTCCGTGAGCGGCCCGCCGGTCCTGGCCCCCGCCATCCACGCCGCGATGCGGCGCATCCAGGAGAAGACCTGCTCCCCCGGGTACCCGAGCGGCACGCGAATGCGCGGCGCCGTGACGGAGACCTCCACCTGCCGCGTCAGCCGCAGCAGCCCCGCCTCCCCGCGGGACGCGCCCCATCCACTGGCGGCCGCCCCCTCGATGCTGATCGCGGGGTGGCCGGTGGGGAGCACCGCATCGTTGATCGTGACCACGGAACTCCGCAGCTGCGCCAGCCGCTCCGGCGCCGCCCTCCACTCCTGCGGCCGACCCGTGAAGAGCGCCGTCGCCAGGTGCTGCTCGCAGCCCGCGTGGAGCCGCAGGGCCTCCTCCAGGTCATCCACGGGCAGCACCGCCACCACCGGGCCGAAGTGGGCGCCCTCCACCAGGCTGCACTCGCGCGGACAGTCCACCATGGCCAGCGGGCGAACGCGCCGCCCCTCCGGCGCCTCCAGCACGCCGCTCACGCTCCTCGCGCCGTCCGCGGCCGCCGCCGCCGCGAGTGCGAACGCCGCCTGGGCCGCCTCCGCGGACACCATCGTCACCGGCTGGGCCGCGGCCGCGAGCGGCCCGAGGGCCGCGAGGAAGGCCGGGTACGCCTCCCGCACCACCAGCACGCGCCGCGGCGCCATGCAGGTCTGGCCCGCGTTGAGCGTCACCGCATGCCAGATGGAGGCCGCCGCCAGGGTCGCGTCCGCGTCGCCGAGAACGATCGCCCCATCCCGTCCGGAGAGCTCCAGCGTGGTCGGCAGGAGCCGCGCCGCGGCTGCCGCCGCCACCCGCCGGCCCACGTCGGTGGAGCCGGTGAAGATCAGGTGGTCCATCGCGTGCTCATCGAGGAAGCGCTCTCCGTCCGCCCGCGTGGCGGCGGTCCAGCGCACCCACTCCTCGCCCAGCCCCGCGGTCTGCGCCGCCTCCGCGGCCAGCTCCAGCAGGAGCTGCTGCGTTCTGGGGGCCAGCTCTGAGGGCTTCACGACCACGCGGTTGCCGGCCGCCACCGCCTGCACCATCTGGATGCCCAGGAGCTGCACCGGGTAGTTCCACGTGGCGATGATTCCCACCCGCCCCAGCGGGACGCGGAGGCGCCGGTGGCGCTGGCCCAGCTGCCACCACGCCCGGCCGCGGACCCTGCGCGGCGCCAGCAGCCGGTCCGCATGGCGCCGATGCCAGCGGATGGACGCCAGGAGCGGCAGCACGTCCGCCGTCCATGCATCCCAGGCGCTGCGGCCCAGTTCCGCCTCCATCGCGCGGGCGAGGGCATCGCCGGATTCGGCGACCAGGCGCTCGAAGGTGGCCAGCCATCCACGGATCTGTCGGCGGTCCGGCACTGGCGGAGAAGGTACCCGCGCGGGGCGCCCGCCTGCTGGGAGGTGGCCGGCACGGGGCGGTCGGACCCACCTGGGATCGGCGCAGGCCTGCATGGGGTGCTCTCTTCGGCGAACGAACCTCCGCGGATGCGGGGGCCCCGGGTTCGAATCCATGGCTCTACCATCCGCGAACTCCGTGCCATGAGCCTCGCCGACCCCATGCCGGTGACCAGCCGCCCCCGACGCGCCGCGCCGCCGGTGCCGGCCGGCCGGCGCGTCGACGTGGCCGTGGTCGGCGCGGGTCCGGGCGGATTGGCGGCGGCGATGCTGCTCGCCTCCGCCGGCGCCACGGTCACGGTCTACGAGGCACTGGACCGCGTCGGCGGCCGCACCCGGCGCCTGGAGACGGGGCCGTACCGGTTCGACTGCGGGCCCACGTTCTTCATGATGCCGTACGTCCTGGAGGAGATCTTCGCGGCCACCGGGCGGCGGCTCGGCGACAGCGTGGAGCTCACCCGACTGGATCCCATGTACCGGCTGCTCCTGGGGCGGCCGGGGGCGGCGCCGCTCACGATCGACACGACGCAGGACCTGGCGGCCATGGCGGCGCGCCTGGACGCGGTGCGGTCCGGCTCCGGCGAGGCCTTCCACCGCTTCATGCGGCAGAACCGCACCAAGCTGGCCCGCATGACGCCGCTCCTGAAGCGGCCGGTGCGGAGCGTGATGGATCTCCTCTCCCGCGAGGCCCTCACCGCGGCCCCGGTGCTGCGCCCGTGGAAGACGCTGGCCCGCTACCTGGAGGACTTCTTCCCGGATCCGCTGGTTCGACTGGCGCTCTCGTTCCAGAGCAAGTACCTGGGCATGAGCCCCTTCGAGTGCCCGGAGCTCTTCTCCATCCTGCCGTTCATCGAGTACGAGTACGGGATCTGGCACCCGCGCGGCGGCTGCAGCGCCCTGGTGCAGGCCATGGCGGACGCGGCGGTGGAGAGCGGCGTCCGCATCCACACTTCGTCGCCGGTGGAGCGCATCCACTTCGAGGGCCGCCGGGCCGTCGGTGTGGAGGTGGCCGGCGCCCTCCATCGCCACCAGCACGTGGTGGTGAACGCGGATGCCACCTGGGCCCTTCGAACGCTGGTCCCGCCCGCGCTCCGCACCGGCCGGCGCGGCGCGAATCCCTGGAGCGACGAGCGCATCGACGCCGCCCGCTACTCCTGCTCCACGTTCATGCTCTACCTGGGGCTCGACGGCGCGGTGGAGCTGCCGCACCACACCATCCACACCAGCCCCACCTACGAACGCAACCTGGCGGACATCTCCCGCAACGGCACGCTCTCGCCGGATCCGTCGATGTACGTCTGCAATCCCTCGCGCCTGGATCCCACGCTGGCGCCCGCCGGGCACAGCGCCCTCTACGTGCTGGTGCCGGTGCCGAACGCCAAGCCCGGCTTCTCGCGGGTGGACTGGGCCGCGGAGGGACCGCGGCTGCGGGCCACGGCGATCGAACAGCTGGAGCGCGTCTTCCAGGTCCCGGACGTGGGGCGGCGGATCCGGGCCGAGATCTGCATCACGCCGGAGGACTGGCGGGCCGAGCGCATCAACCACGGCGCCACGTTCAACATGGCCCACACGCTGGGACAGATGCTCCACCGTCGCCCCCAGCACCGCGCGGAGGGGCTGGACGGCCTCTGGTTCGTGGGCGGCGGCACGCATCCGGGAAGCGGGCTGCCGGTCATCTTCCTCTCCGCCGGCACCACCACGCGCCTCCTCTGCGAGGAGAGCGGCCTCCAGCATCCGTTCCTGCGCGTGCCCGCGAGCGCCTCGCCGCCGCCGGTATCCTCCGTGACGTGACGCTCACCTACGGAAGCTACCTCCGCATCCCGGAGCTCCTCTCCCTCCAGAGTCCCCGCTCCACCGGACCGGAGCACGACGAGACGCTCTTCATCATCATCCACCAGGTCTACGAGCTCTGGTTCAAGCAGCAGCTCCACGAGACCGACCACCTGGTGGAGCTCTTCCGCGCGGGAGAGGGGCCGCAGGCGGCCCACACCCTGAAGCGCATGCTCACCATCCTCAAGACGATGGTGGCCCAGATCGACGTGCTGGAGACGATGACGCCCGTCGAGTTCCTCTCCTTCAGGAACTTCCTCGCCAGCGCGAGCGGCTTCCAGAGCTGGCAGTTCCGCGCCTTCGAGTCGGCCTTCGGCCACAAGCACGCGGGGGCCCTCGAACGCTACCCCGCCGGATCCGCGGAGCGGGCGGAGCTGGAGCGGCGGCTTCGCGCCCCCACCGTCTGGGACGCCTTCCAGGAACTCCTCCGGCGCCACGGCCACGCCGTCCCGGCGCCGGACCCGGCCCGGGCGGTGGACGCTCCGCCGGCGGAGTCGCCCGCCCTCCAGGACCTGCTCGTCTCCCTCTACCACGCCCGCCACGCGGACGCGGGACTGTGCGAGCTGCTGGTGGACTTCGACGAGGGCGTGCAGGAGTGGCGCTACCGGCACGTGAAGATGGTCGAGCGCACCATCGGCTTCAAGCGCGGCACCGGCGGTTCGAGCGGCGCGGAGTACCTCCGCAGCACGCTCTTCCGGCCCTTCTTCCCGGATCTCTGGGCGATCCGCACGCGGCTCTAGCCGCCGAGCGCGGACTCAGGGGGAGGCGCCGCCGCTCGCGGACTGGATGGTGATCTTCCCCGTCCGCAGATCCCACACCACGTTCGCGGCCTTCACCGGCGTGGCGGCGCCCCGCTGGAGCACCGTCACCAGGCGTCCCTCGCGGGCGTTCAGCCGCGCGATCTGCGTCGGCACGTCGTAGTCGAACTCCTCGCACTCCACGTCCGCCTCCGGAGCCCGCACGAACACCCGCCCGAGGCCGCGCACGCGCTTGAGGTCCGCGCCTCCGCCGAGATCCAGCGGCGACGCCTGGCCGGCGGGAATCTCCTTCGCCGCGGCCGGAGTCGCCGGACCGGGCCGGCCGGGATGGGACGTGGCGCCCGCGACGTCCATTCGCTCGATGGTCGTCTCCAGCGTGTCGCAGGTGAGCGTGAGCGTGTCGTCCGGCCGCAGCCCGGAGTGGATCAGCTCCACCGCATCGCGCATGGTGACCAGGAAGCGCCGTTCGCCCAGGGCCGTCATGTCCATCCGCGACTTCCAGCGGCAGCGGGTCATGCCGCGGCCGTCGAAGAGTCCCCCCCTGGGCGGCTTGGCGCCCGCGGCGCCCTCGGGTTCGTTGGCCAGCAGCATGCCGTCCCCCACCACCACCGCCTCGCCGGTGATGGTGTTGTATTCCACGTGGTTGCCCGCCACCTTGAAGAGGCGCGGCTGCCCGGTCCGGGCGGCGTCCGTCCAGGTCATGCTCTCCAGGCTCGCATCGCCCTTGGCCACCAGTCGCTCGATGCTGCGGGTGCCGCCTCCGAACGGATCCTGCTCCTTCGCGGCGCCGCCCGCGGCGACCGCCGCGGCCGCCGCGTCCACGGCGACGCCCGCGTCCCGCCGCAGGTCCAGCTGCACGCTCTGGGCGTTGAGGGCGCTTCGCTCCACCTCCGAGCGATCCGCGCGGACGCGCACGTCGCCGTGGACGTCGATGGCGCCGCCGCCGGCGTTCGCGCCGTCCATGTAGCGCATGCCCTTCGTCCACTCCGCGGTCATGGTGGGCTCCCCATCCACCACCGGCCGCTCGATCCTGCCGGCGGCCGGCCGGACCACCGGCTCGCGGAAGTAGCGGAAGCGGCCCGGGCCCTCGGCGGTGACCACGCGGTTGCCCTCGTCGATCAGCACGTCCGCGAGGCGATCCGCGACCACGTTCTGGCGGGTCAGCATCACGTCGCCGCCGGTCAAGCGCACGGTGCGGGCCGGGCCATCACCCTCCATGCCCTCGGCGAAGACGCGGGCCCCATCCTTGAGGAGCACCTGCACGCCGCGCGAGGCGGTGACCTTGTGGATCTCCACGTTCCCCATCGCGTCCGCACCGCCGATGCCGCCCGCCGCGGGCGCGGGCCGTGCGGGCGCGTCCGCCGCCACCGGCCGGAACGTCACCACCAGGCCCTCCGTCCAGAGCGTCTGGGCGCGATCCTGGGCCGTCACCGGGCCGATCGCGTTCATCACCTGCGGGATCGGCTTGCCCTGCGCGTCCACGTCCAGGGTGAGATCGATGGTGGCCGCGGCCAAGCTGCCGCCCTGCGCGAGCCGCTTCACGATGGCCTGGCCGCCGGGCGGGGCGCTGGCCACGATCCGGCGGATGGTGTTCTCGCGCTTCTCGTCGAAGCCGACCTCGAGCGTCTCCGACTCCAGCTCGAAGTCCACGTTCTCTACCTTCACGTCGCCGCGGAAGAGCGCGGCCCGGAGGGCGCCGCCCTTCTCCAGGTCGTCACCGCCGCCGGGGGCGAGCGTCAGGTTCACGCCCTTCGTCCAGGTCACCTCCAGCTCCCGCTGGAGGGCTTCGAGGGCCTGGGCGCTGGGCTTCACGGGCGGCGCTGCGGGCGGGACCACGGGCGGCGCTGCGGGCGGCGCTGCCGGCGGCGCTGCGGGCGCCACCGTCGGCGCGGCACCCTGCGCCGCCGGGCCCGCCGCGAGCACCATGGCCGCCAACGCGGATGCTGGGAGCGAACGCAGGATCGACATGCCGCCGGCGCCGCGCGGCGACTCCGCGCTCGACCGCCGGGAGCCGGGGCGGCCAAGGTCGCGTTCGCCCAGCCGCATCCGACCCGGACCCTCGATGGTCCCGGTGCCGGCGGGCCGCACCAGCGTGAAGTTGTCCGCCTCCATCTGCAGCCGCGGCGAGAGCACCTCCAGGGGCTGCGGGCGCTCTCCCCGGAGCCTGATCGTGTCGCTGTCGCGCCAATAGGTGAGGACGGAGCAGAAGACCCGCGTGGAGCTCTGCTGATCCTCCATCTCCACCCGCCGGCCGGTCACGTCCAGGCGCACGTCGTCCGCGGAGGCGAGCTCCCGCCCCGCATCCGGCGCCGGCACCATCACGAGGGGCCCGCGGTAGTGGATCGTGATGCACTCCACGCCGCCGGGGGAGCCCTGCTCCTGCGGCCAGCCGGCGAGCGAGAGCTGCACCACCCGAGCCGGCCAGCTGCCCGCCAGCGTGGGGCCGCCCGACAGGTCGTCCGCGGCCAGGGCCACCATCGCGGGCGCGTCGGTCGCGGCCGCGAGCGCCTCGGCCAGTCCCTTGCCGTCCATCGAGAAGATCGCCTCCAGGCGGTCGCCGCGGATCACGCTGGTCCTGCCGGCTCGCACCCGCTGGATCACCACGTCCTCCGAGAGCGTGAGGCGGTACCAGCGGACGTCCGGAACCGCGGGGCCCGGGGCGGCGGCCGGCGAAGGCTGCGGCGTCGGCACAGGCGGCTGCTGCGAAGGCGACGTCGGCACCGCGCCGGCGGCGCCGGATCCCGCCGCGGACGCTGCCGCGACCGTCGCCTCCGGCACGCCGGCGAGCCCGTGGCCGCCACCCGCGCCGGGCGCCGCAGCCGCGGCGCCGCCCGCAGCGGCACCGGGGGCGGTGGTGCCGCTCTTCCCCGCCACCGCCGCGTTCCGCCGCGCGGACTTCACCCGCGCCAGGTCGATCACGATCGGACTCAGCGGCCGCTCCACCACCAGGCGCTCGATCGAGCGCCGGTCACTCCCGATGATCGCGGTGAGGGCCTCTCCGTTGAAGGAGACGCCCTCGCCCACCACGGAGACGCTCTGGTCGCAGCGGATCTCCCCCAGCACTTCGTCGAACTGCGCCTCCGGCGCCTTCACCACCACCGCGGGTTCGTCCCGCTCCAGATCCGGCGGTGCGCCGTCGTGCGGGCGGAAGAGCTGGATCACCACGTTCCCCTGGAGCCGCCCAGCCTGGAGGGCCCGCCTCGGGACGCGGGCCCGCCCGGAGTCGGCCCTCATCGTGACCACTCGTCCGCCGCTTGGATACATCACGGCGCGGGGCTTCTCCATGCGCAGCCAGCGATCCGGCTCCGGATCGATGCGGGAGGCGGAGTACTGCTGCTCCAGCCGCCCCTGCTCATCCGCCACCTGCACCCACGCGCCCGCCTCCAGGCGCACCCGGTCCTGGCTGGTCAGGCCGACGTTCCCGGAGCGCATCTCGCTCTCCGAGAGCGGGCCGGGCGCCACCACGTCCGCGGGGTTCGCGATCCTTGGGGCCCGGCGCGTCGCCGCGGGCGTGCTGTCGAAGAGGCCCGCCGCCGCCAGCAGACCGATTCCGGCCACCACCGCCACCGCGACCACGAGGCCCGGGCGTCTGGAGAGGATCGATCGGGGTGCGTGCCGTTCCGTCATGGGGTCATTCGAAGCGGGCCAGCGCCTCCGGCCAGCGCCCCAGTCCCTTCAGCAGGTGCTCGATCGTCTCCCGCACCGCTCCGTGCCCGCCCGCGCGGGAGGTGACGAAGCGGGCCGCGGCCTTCACTTCCGGGGCGGCGTCCGGCACGGCCACAGGATAGCCGCAGGCCCTCAGGACCGGCAGATCCGGCAGGTCATCGCCGATCGCCGCCACCTCCGCGGCGGCGACGCCGGTCTCCTGCAGCACGCGTTCGAACGCCTCCCGCTTGCGCGCGGCGCCCGAGTGCAGCCTGCGGATCCCCAACTCCTCCAGCCGGTGCCGCAGCGCCATCCCGCTCCGCCCGGTCACCACCGCCACCTCGTAGCCGAGCGCGCACCAGAGCCGCAGCCCGGCGCCGTCGTGCACGTGGAAGCGCTTGCGCTCGTCGCCGCGGTCGTCGATGGAGATGCCGCCGTCCGTGAGCACGCCGTCCACGTCCAGGAGGAGCAGGCGGATCGGCGGGACGGAATGCACCCGTTCATGGTACCGGCTGCGCCTTCGGGACCGCTGGAGGCCATGGCGCCATCCGCGTCACCGGCAGGCGCCGCGACTCCGTCGCAGCCCCTAAGATCCCGCCCCGTGCCGATTCCGCCCAGGGACCTCTCAGAGCCGGTGGTCAACGCGATGACCACCATGCAGACCGCCGTCGGGCGGGAGCAGACCATCTCGGAGGCGCTGGAGTCGCTGCGGACCCGCACCATCACCGGACAGGTCCTCTACATCTACGTGGTGGACCAGGACGACCGCCTGGTGGGCGTCCTCCCGATCCGGCGGCTGCTCTTCTCGCCGCCGGAGGCCCGGGTCGGGGACGTGATGCTCGCCCAGTCCGTCGCCATCCCGTTCGACGCGACGCTGCGCGACGCATTCGAGCTCTTCGCCAAGCAGCGCCTCCTGGCCCTCCCCGTGGTGGACGGCGAGAACCGCCTCCTGGGCACCGTGGACGTGCAGGCCTACGCCGAGGGGGCCGTGGGACTGGCGGAGCAGCGGCAGGAGGAGGAGCTCTTCCAGATGATCGGCGTCAGCGTGGAGGACGCCCGCATGGGCGGCCCCGTGCGCGGCTTCAACCTGCGGATGCCGTGGCTCGGCTGCAACATCGTGGGCGGCCTGTGCTGCGCGGCCATCGCCTCCCGCTTCGAGACCACCACCTCCGAGGTCGTGGCCCTCGTCTTCTTCTTCCCGCTCGTGCTCACGCTCGGGGAGGCGGTGGCCATCCAGGCGCACTCCATCGCGCTGCCTTCGGTGGAGCAGTCCGGTCTGGCGCTCTCCGCCCTCCGCAGGCGAACGCTGGTCGAAGCCGCCACCTCCCTCCTCCTGGGACTCGCGTGCGGCGCCATCGCCGGCATCGCCGCGTTCCTCTTCGGCGCCGCCAACCAGCGTCCGGGCATGGCCCTGGTGATGGTGGCCTCCGTGACGCTCGGGATGATGGCCTCGGCGATGGCGGGCACGCTGGTGCCGGCGCTCCTGCGGCTCTTCCGCATGGACCCCAAGCTGGCGGCGGGACCGGTGGCGCTCGTGGTGGCGGACGTCCTCAACACCGTCTGCTACCTGGGACTCGCCACGGCGCTCCTCTCCTCCGGCGTCCTGCCGAACGCGGCGTCACCCTGAGAAGGCGCCCGGCGGCAGCAGGAGCGCCACCGCGTCGTAGGCGGCGTGGGATCCCACCGCGATGCCGAAGCCGCGCACCACGTACACCGTGCCCCACCAGAGCCCCGCGCCCAGGAAGAAGATGGCCCGCGCGGAGGCCGGCGCGCCCTGCCCGGAGAGCGGGTGGTAGAGGCAGAAGAGGATCGCGGGCACCACGATGCTGATCGGCACCGCCCATCGCTCCGGCACCCGCATCAGGTCCCGCACCAGGGCGTGCACCACCGCGATCGCCAGCATGCGGAAGACGAGCTCCTCGTAGAGCCCGGCGCCCACGGCCACCGCGAGCTGCCCGCCCAGGCCGAGCGACCGCACCTGCTGGTCCGGCGGCGTCCCCAGCGCGGGGATCCACGCCACCAGCCGTCCCAGCACCACCAGCGGCAGTGCCGCGGCGGCCGCCTCCACCGCCATGAGCGGCAGCGTCGGCAGATGCACCACCCAGGCCCGCCGGCTGATCACCTGCCAGGAGATGAGCACCGCCACGAGCGCCGCCGCCGGCAGCGACAGCGCCGGCAGTCCCACGGCTTCGCCGCGCATCCCCACCAGGTCGAAGAAGCGCAGCAGGGCCCCGTGCGCCTGATTCGTCAGCACGCCCTCGCGCGTGCGCAGGGCCGCGAGCAGTCCCAGTTCGTACACCACGATGAACGGCGCCAGAAAGACCAGGATCTCCAGCGGCCGGCGCGAACGCTCCCAGTACGAGCCATCGTCGGCCGGCGCATCGCGCCGCCCTGGCCGGGAGGACTTCCGTGTGTCGGTGCGTGCCACCGGAGCCGCGTCCGGGGTGGGCGCCGTCGCCCGCTCAGCCGGTCGCGGGGCCCTTCTTCAGCGCCTGGAGGCGCTTGGCCAGCCGGCTCTTGCGGCGGCTGGCGGTGTTGCGGTGGAGCGTGCTGGTCGCCGCCACCTTGTCCAGAATGGACACGGTCTTGCGGTACTCCTCCTCCGCGCCGGTGACGTTGCGGTCATGAACGGCCTTGAGGAAGCTCTTGATCTGCTCCTTCACGAGTCGCTTGCGCCGGCTGTTGCGGGCGTTGAGCTTGGCAGTCTGACGGACTCGCTTCTTGGCCGATTCGGTGTTGGGCACGGGGCGTCTCGCTGGTAGAACGGAACCGCACTCCCGGACGGTGCCGGGGGGCGAACGGGGCATTGTGCCAGAGCGCACCCCTCCCTGCAAGGGCCGCACCCCCGATGCGGACGGCCCGGACGGGGGGCGGGCCCCCGGCGGGCCCGAGGCCCGAGCGCGTCCAACCCTCCCATCTCCGCATCCGTTCGCCTCGCGTCTGCCCCCCGCCGGTACCGATACCATCCCCCATGGGCATCGACACCTTCCTTCTCGAGCGTGGCCTGGTGACCGCCGATCAGCTGGCGGAGGCGGTCGCGGAGCAGCGGAGGACGGGTGAGCGGCTGGATCACGCCCTGATCCGCCTGGGCTACGTCGGCTCGGACGAGGTGCTGGAGGCCCTCTCCGCCCAGTTCCATCTCCCCATCGTGGACCTCACGGACCTGTCGGTGGACGAGGAGACCCTGCGCCTCCTGCCCGCCAAGGTGGTCTTCAAGCTCCGCTGCGTCCCAGTGGCCCGGGAGGGCCGGACCCTGCGGGTGGCCACCTGCGATCCCACGGATCTCCCCGCCTTCGACGAGCTCCGGCTCCTCACCGGGCACGCGATCGAGCTGGTCCTGGCCGACGAACGCGACCTCCAGAAGTTCATCCGCGGCCGCTACGGCGTGGCCGGGGACACGCTGGACGCCCTCACGGGCGAGTCGCGCACTGAAGCGGACGCGAACGGGGGCCTGGCCCTCGGCGACGACTCCGAGCAGGCCCAGGAGGCGAGCGTCATCCGCCTGGTGAACGACCTCCTGGTGGAGGCGATCCGGGAGCGGGCCACCGACGTCCACATCGAGCCCTACGAGCATTCGCTCGCCATCCGCTACCGCATCGACGGCGTCCTGAGCGAGGCCGGCGTGCCCGCCACCGTGTCCCGCTTCCGCAACGCGATCGTCAGCCGCCTGAAGATCATGGCCAACCTGAACATCGCGGAGAAGCGCAAGCCGCAGGACGGGCGCATCACGCTCCGCAGCCGCGGGCAGGAGTTCGACCTTCGCGTCAGCATCATCCCGATGCTGCACGGCGAGGGGGTGGTGCTCCGCATCCTCTCGAAGACCGCGGTCCTCATGGGCCTGGACGAACTGGGCATGCCGCCGGCGGTCCTGCAGCGCTGGGATCACCTGATCGCGCGGCCCCACGGGATCCTCCTCGTCACCGGCCCCACCGGGAGCGGCAAGAGCACCACGCTCTACGCCTCCCTCAAGCGGATCGTGAGCGACGCGATCAAGGCCATCACGGTGGAGGACCCGGTCGAGTACCACGTGGAGGGCGTCAGCCAGATCCAGGTGAACCACCAGGTGGGCCTGGACTTCGCGGCGGGGCTGCGGGCCATCCTCCGCCACGACCCGGACATCATCATGATCGGCGAGATCCGCGACCGCGAAACCGCCGAGGCCGCGGTGCAGGCGTCCCTCACCGGTCACCTGGTCTTCTCCACGCTGCACACCAACGACGCCGCCGGCGCCACCACTCGCCTGCTGGACATGGGGGTGGAGCCCTTCCTCGTGGCCAGCACCGTGGAGGGCATCATGGCCCAGCGGCTCCTGCGGAAGCTCTGCCTGCACTGCCGCCAGGAGTACGCGATCACGGCAGCGGAGGTGCCGCCGGGCACGCCGGAGTCCCTTGGGCTCACCGCGGGCCGCCGCGCCTGGAAGACCGCCGGCTGCCGCGAATGCCGCCACACCGGCTACCGCGGACGGCTGGGCGTCTATGAGCTCCTGCGGGTCTCGGAGCCGCTCCGGGAGCTGATCATGCAGCGGGCCAACGCCTCCCGCCTGGCCCAGCAGGCACTGGCCGACGGGGATCTCAACCTGCTCCGGACCGAGGCCCTCGCACGGGCTCTCGAAGGGGTGACGAGCATCGAGGAGGCGGTCAGCAGCACCTCCGGCTGACGCGCCCGGCCGGCTCCCCGGGCCGCCGCCCGGAACCGCCCGGCTTGACGCCCCGAACCTCATCTCGGACACTGCCGCGCCCGCGAACGCGGGCAGTCACCCGTTCGACGTCAACTGGAGTCACTTCATGGCCACCAAGGCTGGCGGCACCGGCACCCTCGTCTCGCTCGTCGTCTTCGTCCTCGCGACGGTGGCGCTCCTGGTCCTCTCGATCATTCTCTTCCGCAACCAGTCGATCGCGGAGGATCGCGCCGCGTCCATGAAGACGCAGCTCCAGAAGGTGGCCACGGAGGCGCAGCTCCAGCGGGACGAGATCAAGCGCCTCCAGGCCGCCGCGGACAAGGGCAACAAGACCCTGGTGGCCCACATGCTGGATGAGGCCCAGGCCGCCGCGGGCTTCGTCTCAGGCGACCGCAGCCGCACGCTGGACGAGCTCCCCAAGGTCTTCGGACTGGATGGGGACGCCGCGGGCAAGACCAGCCTCAAGGCCGAGTTCGAGCGGGTCCGCGCGGAGAGCGACCAGCTGAAGGCGCAGATCGCCGCGCTCACCAAGAAGAGCGAGGACATGACCGCGCAGATGGAGACGATGCGTCGCGAGACCGACGCCCAGGTGAAGGCCAAGAACGACGAGGTCAAGGGCGTCCAGGACTCCATCAAGGGCTACCAGAGCGCGGCGGAGGGCTATCGCCGCGAAGTCACCGACGCCGTGAGCGGCATCCAGAAGAGCAAGGACCAGATCGAGCAGACCTACAAGGCCCGCATCGGGGAGATGCAGCAGCAGATCGACGCCCTCAACGGCGAACGGGACCTGCTCAAGACCCGCCAGAGCGAGATCCAGCGCAAGCTGAGCAACTACGAGCTGAAGCCGAAGGATCCCTCCACGCTCGTGGACGGCCGCGTGATCGACGTCAACGGCCCGGACAACACCATCTTCGTGAGCCTTGGCCGCACCGACCGGATCCAGCCCGGCATGACGTTCGAGATCTACGAGACGCCGGAGTCCATCCAGGTGGACGAGCGCACCGGCCAGCCGGTGCGCGGCAAGGCCAGCATCCAGGTGGTGAAGGTCTCTGAGACCACCTCCACCGCCCGCCTCACCCGCTCCAACTCCGCCCGCCCGGTGGTGAAGGACGACGTGCTGGTGAATGCCGTCTACCAGCCCGGCTACAAGTACCGCTTCCTGGTGCACGGCAAGTTCGACGTGGACGGTGACAACCGCGCCACGACGGACGAGTCGGAGTTCGTCCGCAGCCGCATCCGCGAGTGGGGTGGCGAGGTGGTGGACGGCTCCCAGCTCACGGGCGACATGGACTTCCTGGTCCTCGGGTCGCAGCCGCCCATGCCGCTGCCCCTGGCGACGGACGCCACGGATGCCCAGTACCGGGCCTTCGTCGAGGCCCGCGAGGCCCGCGAGGTCTACGACAAGCTCTTCCACGACGCCGTGGAGGCGCGGATCCCGGTCCTGAACTGGAACCGCTTCCAGATCCTGACGGGCCAGACCGCGCGATGAGCAAAGACTCCCTCGCCGCGGCCGCCAGGCACGCGGGGGAGTATGTCGCCCTGCGGGCCGTGGCAGGCCTGGTCCACGCCTTCAGCGTGGATCAGAACCTTCGCACCGCGGCGGCCCTCGGGTCCGTCTACCACCGGCTGTCGCCGCGCCGCGCCGGCCGCGCCCGCCAGAACGTGGCCGCCGCCTTTCCGGAGTGGCCGGAGGCCCGCATCCGCCAGGTGGCGGAAGCCAGCGTGCAGAACATGTTCCAGCTCTTCCTCGTGGAGAGCGTGGCCATGCCGCAGCTCCTCAACCCGCGCTCGTGGCCCCGCTACGTGCGCTTCGGGGACGTGGCCCCCATCATGCGGCTTCTCCTCTCCGGGAAGCCCGCCCTCTTCATCACCGGCCACTGCGGCAACTGGGAGCTGCTCGGATTCGTGCTGGCGCTCCTGGGGTTCCCGATGACGGCGCTCGCCCGGCCCATCGACAATCCCTGGGTGGACCGCTGGCTCCTCACGATGCGCGAGGCCCGCGGACTGCGGGTCCTCACCAAGTGGGGCGCCGTCAATGAAGTGCAGCGCCTGATCGAGCAGGGCCAGCGCGTCGGCTTCATCGCGGACCAGAACGCGGGCGAGGATGGACTGTTCGTCCCCTTCTTCGGCCGCCTCGCCTCCAGCTACAAGTCGATCGGCCTGCTGGCCCAGCGGTACCGACTGCCCGTCGTGGTGGGACTGGCCAGGCGGGACCAGGGCGTCTTCCGCTACAGCCTGGAGAGCGTGGACATCTTCGGCCCGGATGACTGGGAGCCGCAGCCGGATCCGCTCTTCTACATCACCGCCCGCTTCAACCGGGGCATCGAGACGGCGGTCCGGGCCGCGCCCGAGCAGTACCTCTGGCTCCACCGTCGCTGGAAGAGCCGTCCTCGCTTCGAACGCGAAGGCCGCCCCTTCCCCGCCGCGCTCCGCACCAAGCTGGAGCAGCTCCCGTGGATGACGCCGGCGGAGCTCGCGCGTATCGAGGCCGCCTCCTCGCCCGGGGGGCACGCCCCGGCGGACCTCGCGGGAGCGGCGCCGGCCGCGGGAGCGGCGCCGGCCGCGGGAGCGGCGCCGTGAGCGGCCGCCTGGCAGGGCGCCACGTGCTCGTGGTGGACGACGACCCGGACATCCTGGCCGGCATGGACCTGGCCCTGCGAACGGAGGGCGCCACCACGGAGACGGCGCCGGACGGAGCCAGCGCCCTCCTCGCGTTCGCGCAGCGGCGCCCGGATCTGGTGGTGCTGGACGTGATGCTCCCGGCCGCAAGCGGCTTCGTGGTGCTGGAGAAGATCCGGGAGTCCCCCGCGCCGCCGCCGGTGGTGATGGTCACCGCCAACCAGGGCCGCCGCCACATGACCTACGCCCAGGGCCTGGGCGCCGGCGCGTATCTCTACAAGCCGGTGGCCCTCGACCGCCTCATCGAGACCGCGGTGCGGCTCCTGGGCGGCGGATCCGGCCCTTCCGGATCAGGGACGTGACGGATCCTGTATCTTTCCGCACCCCCATGAGCCGGCGGCAGTTCGTGATCCTCTCCAGAAGCGGCCCCAAGGACGGCGCCCTCTCCCCGATCGGGCGCCGGCGCGACATCGTGGAGGGTCTGGCCCACTGCAACACGGCTCCGGAGACGGACGGCGCGGATGTCCTCTACGGCCCCGGCATCGAGATCGAGTTGCCGCCCGGTCAGGATCCCGTTCCCCAGATGCTGCTCTCCATCACGGACGACGACATCGCGTGGGTGGTGGTGATCCGCCTGGCCCGGGAGTTCGGCTGGAAGATCCTGGATCCCAACTCCGGCCGCGAGCTCAGCCCCTGACGGTGCCGGCGGGCGGCTCATCCAGCGGTTCGCTCTGGATCTCCGCACGCTCGCCCTTCAGCTTCTTCTCCGCGTAGCGGCGCACCCAGCTCTCCCAGCTCTTGCCGGCGGCCGGATCGCGGGAGGAGAGGGCAATGGTCCGAATGCGGCTCGCCTCCACCGCGACCCTGGTGGTCTCCGGCCCGGAGGGCATCAGCCGCACCGTGTCGATGTGCGGGCCGGTCGGCGGTCGCCGATCGAAGAGGTACCCCTCGACCTGGCTGCCGTCGTCGAGGGTGAGGGTCACGTCGCCGCGGAAGCGGAACGCCGCCTCCAGGGCTTCCACCCGCTCCCCGGCGGTGACGGGGGAGACGGTGGCGCCGGCGGCTGGCCCGGCGGCGGGTTCGGCCTTGGTGCGCACATCGGCCTTCACGTCCTGCGGCATACGGGTCAGGGCCTTCCGGGGGCGCCGGCATGCGCCGGAGCGGTCAGCCTGGACTCCGCCTCCGTGGCCAGGAGTTCATCCAGGGTTCGGACCAGCTGCTCCGCCTCCTGGCACGCCCGGTCCAGGGAGGTGCTGCCGGTCACGAGCCGCAGCGGGTCCTGGCGCCCGGCAGCCGCCAGGCGGGCCAGGAGCCGCGTTCGCTCCCCCTCAAGCTCCGCCACCAGGTGGCAGGCTTCGCGGAGGAGCCGCATGCCCGGGTGCTGCTGATCCAGGCCGCCAAGGGCCACCGTGCCGGCCAGCTTGAAGCCCGGCCCGCCATGGCCATCCGGCGCGGCTCCGTCGGCGGCGCCGGAAGGCTCCGCCCGGGAGCCCGGGACGGCCTGGGCACCGTGGTCTGCTTTGGGTTCAACGCGGGGGGCCGCCGTGGCGGCACCCCGTCGCTGGAGGGGTCGATCCATCGAAGGGGCCATTGTTGCAGGGCGGTTCGGATTGGGCAAGCCGAGGCTCCCGGTAGTCTCATCGGCATGACCCCCTCGGGCCCCATAAGCATCCTCGTCACCGGCGGAGCCGGCTACATCGGCAGCCACGCCTGCCTGCGGCTCCTCGAACTGGGCCACCGGGTGGTGGCCGTGGACAACCTCGTCCGCGGGCACGCGGCGGCCGCGGAGGCCCTGGGTCGCCTCGGCGGCGGGCGCTTCACCTTCTCCCAGACGGACCTTGCGGACACCGCCTCCCTGGCCCGCCTGCTGGGCACCCACCAGGTCTCGCTCGTCATGCACTTCGCCGCCCTCGCCTACGTCGGGGAGAGCGTGCACGAACCGCTCCGCTACTACCGCAACAACGTCGCGGGCTCGCTCTCCCTCCTGGCCGCGATGCGCGACGCCGGCGTCCACCGGCTGGTCTTCAGCAGCACCTGCGCCACCTACGGCGTGCCGCCGCCGGAGCGCATCCCGATCGACGAGACCTGCCCGCAGGCGCCCATCAATCCCTACGGCGCCAGCAAGCTCATGACCGAGCGCGCGGTGCTGGACATCCTCGCGTCGGCGGAGGGCCGTTCGTGGAGCGCCGCGTTCCTGCGCTACTTCAACGTCGCCGGCTCGGACCCGGAGGGGCGTCTCGGCGAGGACCACCGTCCGGAGACGCATCTCATCCCCATCTGCCTGCAGGTGGCGCTCGGCGCCCGGTCGCACGTGGAGGTGATGGGCACCGACTACCCCACGCCCGACGGAACCTGCATCCGCGACTACGTCCACGTGACGGATCTCGTGGAGGCGCACGTGCTGGCCATGACGCGGCTGGAGCCGGGACGCGCGTTCGTGGCCAACCTCGGCATCGGCGAGGGCTTCTCCGTGCGCCAGGTGCTGGATGCGTGCCGCCGCGTCACCGGTCATCCGATCCCCGCGAAGGAGGCGCCGCGGCGCGAAGGAGATCCACCGCGGCTCTGCGCCGATGCGTCGAAGGCGCGGCGCGAGCTCGGCTGGGCGCCGCGCTTCGAGTCCCTGGAGAGGACCGTGGCCACCGCGTGGGAGTGGATGCGGCGCCACCCGCGGGGCTGGGGCTCCTGAATCCTGAAGCCGCGGGAAACCGCTGGAATCCGGCGTCAGAACGGGATGGACAGCCCCGCGTAGACCTCCAGGCTGTCGCGCCCGGGGTTGGGAGTGAGGGTGTTGCCGTTGGAGTCGTGGAACCAGCGGACGCCGGTGAGCAGACGGGATTCTCCCGCGATCGCGACGGACCAGCCCATGCCGAGTCGCGGCGTGAAGTCGAAGCGGGTGCCGTCCGCGGGCACCGGGTTGGTGGCGTAGGTGAAGCCGCAGCCGCCATCCACGTAGAGGGACCAGGTCTCGCGGGGGAGGAAGTGCCAGCGGAAGAGGAGCGCCGGACCCACCGCGTACGCGTCCGTGCCCGGCTGCCAGACCCCGTACTGCTCCAGCTGCAGGTCCAGGCTGAAGTTGTCCACCACGAACCAGCTCACGCCGATCTGGGCCCCGGCGGCGTTCGCGCCGTCGAAGTCGCTCATGAAGTCGCCGAAGACGTTGAAGGTCACCATGCCCGCCTGGCCGAAGCGACGCGGCGCTGCGGAGGCGGCCGCGGCGGGCTGCGTCCCGGCGGTGCCGTTCGCGCCGTCGGTGCCGGCGGCGCCGCCCGCCGGTGCGCGGGAGGCGCCCGCGCCGGGCGCGGCGCCGGAGGAGGCGCCCGCGGCGGCGCCGTCGCCCGCGGAGGACGCGCCCTGGTAGAGGACGGGCGGCGCGGAGAGCGCCGCGTTCGTGAAGCTGGCGTGCCCCGCGGGCTGCTGCGCGGCGGCCTGGAGCGCCGCGACCAGGGAGGCGGCCGCACCGAGGATGGCGCACGGGCGGATGATCGTGGTGTGCATGAGCGGAGCGCCCCTCCTGGTGGCGCGTGGGAGCGCCACTGGATACCAGCCGCGGACGCGTGTCAACGCGCGGCTGCGCCGGGGAGCGGGCGCGTCCATGCCGAGCGCGGCGCGCGGCCGCGTCGCGAGGCCGCTGCGGGCGCGGGCGGGAGACAAAAAGAACCGCCGTTCGAACGCTCCGACACGCTCGAACGGCGGCGTACACGGCCGCTGCGGCCGCGAAGAAGACTGGCAGGACGGCGGAGAGTATCTTCGCCTTTCGCGGGCGGTCAATGCTCCGAACCCGCCCTTTCGCAGTAATTCGCAAGCTGCTGTCATACCGAGATTTACGATCCGTCCCGCGAGGTTTCCGCGGGCCACTACACTCCGCCCGATGGATCGCCCGAGGATTGCCAGGCCGGCCCTCCCCTCCCCCCTTCCGGCGGCCGCCGCCGGAGCCCTCCTGGCGGCCTCCCTGGCCGGGTGCGTCCGGAGGGAGATCGACATCTCGAGCGACCCCCAGGGAGCCCTGGTGACCGTCAACGACCGGGAGGTGGGACGCACCCCCTGCCGCGTCGAGTTCGACCACTACGGCCTCTACGACGTGCGCCTGACCCTCGATGGCTACGAGAGCGTGGTGGGCATGGGCGAAGTCGACGCGCCGGTCTGGGACTGGGCGGGCGTGGACCTCGTGACGGAGCTGGCGCCGCTCAACCTGCGCAGCTCCCACGCATGGCACTTCACGCTCATCCCCGCCACCGACGATCCGGAGGCGCTGGCACGCCGGGCCCGCGCCCTCCAGTCCGATCTGCTCACCGTGGAGGCGTCCTCACCCGCGCGCCCGGCCACCGCGCCGCCGCCCCCGCCCCCGGAGACGGAGCGCGAACGCGCCCGCCGCAAATCGCAGATCCCCGTCCCGGATTCCGTCCTCCCGCCCTCCGAGCCTCCGCCGGAGGCGCCGGGTTCCGGCGGCTGATCCCGGATGGCGCTCCTCGAGACCCATGGGCTGGTGAAGAGCTACAACGGCCGCCGCGTGGTGGACCGGGTGTCGTTCCACGTCGACCAGGGGGAGATCGTGGGGCTGCTCGGCCGCAACGGCGCCGGCAAGACCACCAGCTTCCGCATGGCCATCGGCATGATCACGCCGGAGGAGGGCCGCGTGGAGTTCTCCGGCCGCGACGTGACGGCGCTCCCGATGTTCGAGCACGCGCGTGCCGGCATGGGCTACCTGAGCCAGGAGCCGAGCGTCTTCCAGCGGCTCACCGTGGAGGAGAACCTCATGGCCATCCTGGAGACGCGCCGCCTCTCCAGGGAGCGCCAGCGGGAGCGATGCCGGGAGCTGCTGCACCAGTTCGGGCTGGAGCACAAGCGGCGCGAACAGGCCCGCACCTGCTCCGGCGGAGAGCGGCGGCGCCTGGAGATCGCGCGGGCCCTGGTGACCGAACCGCGCCTGATGCTCCTGGACGAGCCGTTCGCGGCCGTGGATCCGCACACCGTGGAGGAGCTGCAGCACGAGGTGCGTCGGCTCGCGGCCCACGGGATCGCGGTGCTGGTGACGGACCACAACGTGCAGCAGACGCTGCGGATCTGCGACCGGGCGTACATCATCCACGAGGGCCGCAACCTCAAGGACGGCACGCCGAAGGAGATCATCAACGACGAGGGCGTCCGCCAGGCCTACCTGGCCGGAACCTTCCGCGGCGACGAATTCGGCTGACGCGGCCCCGCGGGCCGTCCGGCCGCGCCGATCACGCCTCCTGGTCGCGCGATCCGGGCTCAGGGATCCGCTCCACGCGGACTCGCGTCACCGCCGTTCGCGAGGAGGCCACCACGGTGAAGCGGAGACCATCCGCCTCCGCGACCGTGCCCGGCTCCGGCATCCGACCCACCGTGGCCAGCACGTGGCCCGCCACCGTCTCGTAGGGCAGATCCTCCGGCAGCGCCGCATCCAGCATGCCGGCCAGCTCCCGCAGCGGGAAGCGCCCCTCCACCTCCACCACACCCTCGGAGAGCTCCGTCACCGGCGGCGGCGCCACGCTCGTCCCTTCGTGTTCGTCCTGGATCTCCCCCACGATCTCCTCCAGCACGTCCTCGATCGTCACCAGGCCGGCGGTGCCGCCGTACTCGTCGATCACGATGGCCATGTGGACCTTGTTGCGCTGGAAGTCCAGCAGCAGGTCGCGAACCTTCTTGGCCTCCGGCACGCGGATGGGCTGGCGGAGAATCGGAGCGAGCGTGAACTTGGAGGGATCCTCGCCCAGGAAGCCCACCAGGTCCTTCACGTAGAGGACTCCCACGATGCTGTCCAGGCTCCCCTCGTACACCGGGATGCGGGAGTGGCCCTCCGCGCGGATCACGCCGCGGATGAGGGCCAGGTCGTTGGTGAGCTCCAGCCCCTCGATGTCCGTGCGCGGCGTCATCACCGCGCTCACCTCGGTGTCGCGGAACTCCACCACGTTCTCGAGCATCGCGGCGCTCGCGGCGTCGAGCCCGCCCTGCCGCTGCGTGTCCTCGATGCGGCGGAGGAGCTCCTCCTGGGCCTCCTCCGGGCGGAGGTTGGCGCCGGTGAGACGGCGCACCGCTTCGTCCACCACCTGCCCCAGGGCGGTCACCGGCCGCAGGAGCGCGTCGATCACCCGCAGCAAGGGCAGCACCGCGGCCAGCAGGTCCACCGCCGCATAGCGGGCCAGCGCCCCGGAGACCACGCTCGTGAAGATCCAGAGGAGCACGGCGGAGACCAGCAGCGCCTCCAGCACCAGGCCGCCCGTCACCCGGAAGGTGCCGTCGGGCTGGAGCGACATGCCCATCATCACCAGGGCGTAGAAGCCCACCCGGCCCCAGGTGCGCAGGAAGCTCACCGCGTGATCCACCTGGGCCCAGCGTTCGAAGAGCCACTGCCCGGCGGCGGAGCGGCCGGCGTCGTCCAGGCGCCGCTGCAGCGCGGACTCGCTCGCCTGCATCAGGGCCAGGTTCAGCGCCGAGAGGAGCGAGGTGGCCACCAGGACCGCGGCGCAGCCGAGGAGGATCCAGATCACGCCGGATCCTCCCCGCGGGACCACACCGGACCCACGCCGATCCGCGCCAGGATGCGGTCCTCCTCCCGGTGCATGCGGGCGTGATCCGCCGGGTCGCGGTCATCGTGGCCCATGGCGTGGAGGAGGCCGTGCACGCCGTAGAGGAGCAGCTCGCGGGCCGGATCGTGCCCGCGCTCGGCCGCCTGGCGTGCCGCCTCGTCCACGCAGATGGCCACGTCCGCCTCGAGCGGCGCCCCCGGTTCCGAGTGGACCCACGTGAGCACGTCGGTGGTGCCTTCCACTCCGGAGAAGCGCCGGTGGAGCGCCGCCATCTCCTCGTCGCGCACCAGCCGGATCACCACCCGCTTCGGGGACGAACCCGCCTCGGCGCACGCCTCGCGCAGCCGCAGCTCCAGCCAGCTCCGCAGCTCCGGGTCGGCGCCGCCCTCCACGCAGAGACCGTCGCCGTCGCCGTCCAGCGTTCGCCCTCCGGCGCTCATCGGCCGGCGGAGACGTGGACGGGGACGAAGCGCGGCTTCACCCGGCGCTCGAAGTCGGCCCGGAACTTGTTGACGATGGTGCGCACCGCCCAGTTGTTGCCGTCCGCCAGGCCGCAGATGGTGGTGCCCGGGGTGAGGCCCATGCTCCCGGCGATCTCCAGGAGGAGATCCAGGTCCGAGGTGGTGGCGTCGCCCCGCTCGATGCGGGTGAGGAGCTTCAGCATCCAGCCGCTGCCCTCGCGGCAGGGCGTGCACTGGCCGCAGCTCTCGTTGCGGAAGAAGCGGGCGATGTTCCGGGCCACCGCCACCATGTCCGTGTCCTCGTCGAACACCGTGGGGCACGCGGTGCCCAGGCCCAGGACGTCGTACTTGCGGCCGATGTCGAAGTCCATCTCCGCGTCGAACTGGTCCGGACCGAGGATGCCCATGCTCACGCCGCCGGCGATGGCGCCCTTGAAGCGCTTGCCGCGGCGCATGCCGCCGCAGTAGTCGTTCACCAGGGTGCTCAGACGGATCCCGAGGGGCGCCTCGAAGACGCCCGGCCGCTCCACGTGGCCGGAGACGCCCATCAGCTTCGGCCCGAAGCTGGGCATCCCGCCCTGGGGGCCCTCCACGCCGATCCCCTTCCACCACGCGGCACCGCGCTCCACCACGTGGGCGGCGGCGGCCAGCGTCTCCACGTTGTTCACGATGGTGGGCCGCCC
Source organism: Phycisphaerales bacterium (assembly GCA_046350535.1). GTDB lineage: Bacteria > Planctomycetota > Phycisphaerae > Phycisphaerales > SM1A02 > VGXK01. Next base: position 1,327,942 of record JAXMAG010000001.1, on the reverse strand, counting down.
GAAGAGGCCCTTCACGGCGGGGAACGGCGGCTTCAGGCGCGGCCAGCCGCGCCGACCCTCGATGGCCTCGAGCAGTCCAGTCTCCTCGCCGCAGATGTAGGCGCCCGCGCCGCGGTGCAGATGGCACTCCACAGCGAACGGCCGCTTCCCGCGCATGAGCCCGCCGGGCCCGAAGATGCCCTTCTCGCGCGCCTCCTGGATGGCCCGCTCAACGATGCGGGCCTGGTGGTGGTACTCGCCGCGGATGAAGAAGTACGCGGTATCCAGCTGGCACGCCCAGCAGGCGATGGCGATGCCCTCCAGGATCTGGTGGGGGTCGTAGTCGCAGAGCAAGCGGTCCTTGAAGGTGCCGGGCTCCGCCTCGTCGCAGTTGACGGCCAGGTAGCGCCGGCCGCCGTCCGGGGGCGGCAGGAAGGACCACTTGAGGCCCGCGGGGAAGCCGGCGCCCCCACGGCCGCGGACCACCGCCTCCTTCACCATCTCCACCACCTTCGCGGGCTCCAGGTCCAGGGCCTTCTCCAGGGCCTTGTAGCCGCCGGTGCGAACGTATTCGTCGTGCCAGACGGTGGTGCGCCGGGTGGGGTCGCCCCAGGGCCAGGTGGGGATCCGCTTCGTGAGGACTGGTTCGCTCATCCGCATGGGTTGCTCGCGGGGGTCATCGTACGGCTTCGGCCCCGCACGCGGGACCGGCCAGGTTCAGGGCTCGGGGGTGCGGCCGGGCGGGTAGCGGACCTCCTCGATCGTGGTGCGCCGCAGCACCACGCCATCCTCCCGCGTCTCGCTCTCCACGGTGCGGCGGGTGGCACCGCTGCCGGCGGAGCCGCCGGCGCGGGCGGCCGGGGTTCGCACGCCTGCCACGATGTGGCCGAAGAAGCGGCCGAGACTCCGCATGAGTCCGGGGGCATCCTCCGCCGGGGGCCCGCCGGCGCCGCTCACGGGGCCTGTCTCGCCCGCTCCGTGCCGCCCACGTCCGGGCCCACCTTGGCCCCGTGGGGCACCTCGCCGCGCCGCACCTTCTCGATGAGGCGGTCCAGGCTCTCCACCGTGAGGCCCTCGTAGAGCACGTCGTTGAAGAGCGCCACCGGCGCCGTGTCGCAGCTCCCCAGGCACTCCAGGGCCAGGAGCGTGAAGAGGCCGTCCTCGGTGGTCTCGTGGGGTTCGATCCCCAGCTTCCCCCGGGCGTGGTCGAGGAGGGCCTGGTGGCCGCACACCTCGCAGGCGATGGACTGGCAGATGCCGATCACGCAGCGTCCCACGGGCTCCGTGTGGAACTCCTCGTAGAAGCTCACCGTGTCCAGCACCTCCGCCGGCGTGATCTGCAGGAACTCCGCGATCTCGAGCATCGCCTGGTGCGGCACGTGGTGATGCTCGTGCTGCACCTCGTGCAGGATGGGCAGCAGGGCGCCCATGCGGGTCTGGTAGCGGGGCAGCAGCTCGCGCGTCCAGCGGGCGCGATGGGCCTCCGTCACGTAGGGCTGCGCCCGCCGTTCGATCCGTTCCGTGCCGCTTGGCTTGACGATCCACGCCATGGGTTGCTGGTCCTTGCGTCCGTGCGTCCGTGCGTTCTTGCGTCCGTGCGTTCGACGGCCCGACGCTCAGCGATCGAGCTCCGCCGCAATGATGTTGAGGCTCCCCAGCACCGCCACCGCATCGGCCAGCTGGTGCCCCTCCAGGAGCTTGGGGAAGACCTGGAAGTTGATGAAGCTGGGCGGCCGGCACTTGGCCCGCCAGGGGTACTTGCGGCCGTCCGCCACGATGAAGAAGCCCAGCTCGCCGTTGGCGCTCTCGATGCTGGAGTAGACCTCGCCCACCGGCGTGTCCCAGCCGCGGTTGTGCATCACGATCTCGAAGAGCTGGATGACGCCCTCGATGGATCCGTACACGTCGCCCTTGGCGGGGATGGTGGCCTTCGCGTCCACCGCCGCGTTGATGCTGCCGCCGGGGATGCGGTCGATCAGCTGGTTGATGATGGAGGCGGACTGGCGGAGCTCCTCCAGGCGCACCAGGTAGCGGGCCAGGCAGTCTCCCTCGCCGCTCACCGGCACCTGGAAGTGCACCGCCTCCGCGCCCTCGCCGTCCCAGTTGGGCGCGTAGCAGAGGTAGGGTTCGTCCTTCCGCACGTCGCGTCGAACGCCGCTGGCCCGCGCCACCGGCCCGGTGAGGCTCCACGCGATCGCGTCCTCCCGGCTGATCGTCCCGACGCCGGCGACGCGGTCGATGAAGATGCGGTTGCGGTTGAGGAGCGTCTCCAGATCCTTCATGGCGCGGGGGAGCCGTTCGTTGATGAACGACTTGACCATGCGCCGGAAGACCTCCTCGTCCGGGATGTCGCGCCACGCGCCGCCCACGCGGGTCCAATCCGGGTGGAAGCGCTGCCCGGAGAGGAACTCCACGATGTCGTAGATGAATTCGCGCTCGTTGAAGCCGTAGAGGAAGCCGGTGAAGGCCCCCAGGTCCAGGGCCGCGGCCCCCACGCACAGCAGGTGGTTCTGGATCCGCCCCAGCTCCGCCATGATCGTCCGGACCACCTTGCACCGGGGCGTCTGGGTGATGCCGAAGAGCGTCTCCACCGCCCCGTGCCACGCGATGTCGTTCACGATGGGCGAGACGTAGTCCATCCGGCTCACGGTGCAGACGTACTGGTTGTAGTCGTGGTGCTCCGCCAGCTTCTCGAAGCCGGAGTGGAGGTACCCGATGTGCGGTGTGGCGCGGACCACCCGCTCTCCATCCAGCTCCAGCACCAGCCGCAGCGTGGTGTGCGTGGCCGGATGCTGCGGCCCGAAGTTCAGCACCCAGCGGTCCCCCGCCTGGACGTGGTCCTTCAGGTACTCCGTGCTTTCGACGTCGAGCCCGAACGCCTCGTCGGGTTGCAGGGTGTACGGCATGAGGCCGCCAGTATAGGAAGGCCGCCCTCCCCGGGGTGCTACGGGCAGTCGCCCCAGGAACCGATGATGAGCCCCAGGTCCATGCCGTCCACCACGCCGTCGTGGTTGATGTCCGCGGGGTTGGCCGGCGCCGCCGCTCCCCAGTTGCCCAGGACCGCGCCGAGGTCGAACCCGTCCACCGCGCCGTCGCCGTTCACATCCGCCTGGCCGGCGCAGGAGTCCTGGAGCGCCGCGAGCGCGTCGATCACCCCCCACCCGTAGACGAACAGCGGGTCCGGCGCGGGCAGCCCCTGATAGGCGGCGGTCGCGGTCAGCCGCCGCCGCAGGACCTGCACGCCCATCTCCGGCTGGGCGCCCAGGATGCACGCCACGGCGCCCGCCACCAGCGGTGTGCTGAGGGAGGTGCCGCTCGCGGTGGTTGTGCTCACGTCGTCCCAGGGGGAGACGGTGGCCACCTGGCGGCCGCGGGCCAGGACCTCCGGCTTCACGCGGCCGTCCGCCGTGGGGCCATCCGAGGAGAAGCCCGTCACCAGGCCGTTGATCTCCACCGCCCCGCAGGTGATGACCAGGAAGGCGTCGGCCGGGGCCCCCGTGTGGCTGGTGGCGGGGTCGGCGTCGTGCCCCTCGTTGCCCGCGGCGGTGACGCAGACCAGCCCGTTGTCGATGGCGGCGTTGACCGCCACGGTGCAGACCGCGGTCTGGCCGTCCAGGTCGGACTGCTCGTACCAGTCGAAGTAGAGAAGGGAGCTGGTGGTCATGTCCGCCCCGTGCAGCTCGCAGAACTCGAGCGCCGCCGCGTACGCGTCCTCCTCCGCGGGAACCTCCTGGTCCACGCGCTCCGTCTTGCAGAGGACGTACGCCGCCTCCGGAGCGGCGCCGATGAGCGTTCCCTGGAGCCAGCTGGCCAGCGTCCCCAGGATGAGCGTCCCGTGGACGTGCTGCGTCTCGGGGTCTCCCGCTTCCACGCCCACCACGGGGTCGTTGTTGACGAAGTCCCAGGCCGCCACCACCTGCAGCTGGTGGCCCGGCTGGTTGAAGGCCTGGTGCGTGGTCACGAACCCGGTGTCCAGGATGCCCACCACCACTCCCGCGCCGCGGGCCCCCAGCTCATGCACGGCGGGAACGTTGATCATCTGGAGCTGGTCCCAGGAGAGGCCGTACCCCGCCGTGTCTCCGGCGAGCGACTCCATCGGCGCCACCTCGCCGTCATCCGCGTCGATCCGCGCGTCGCGGGCGCGGTCCGCCTCCCGCACCGGCGTGAGCCGGAGCACGAACGGCAGCGCCGCCAGCCGTCGCAGCGCCGGTTCGTCCACCACCACGCTGACCGCGTTGGCCCAGCGGCTCTGGTGGACCGGCGCGGCGCCCGCGGCCTCGATGGCCGCCAGATAGGCGTCGCAGAGCGGCAGATCCCGGGCGTCGACGAGCCCGGGGCTCGCCCGCAGGCGCCGCCGCCGCTCCAGCGATCGCTCCGGCCAGGTGGATGCGAGCGCCGCCGCGCGCTCCGCTTCGCTGCCGCCCTTGTCCTTCAGGTGCACCCACGCCTTCACCGTGCCCCCCCGCTCCGCCAGGCGCCGCAGCAGGTGCGGGTGGATGGCGGCGGGTCCGGCGGGAGCCGCCGCGGTGTGCGCCGGCTCCGCGGCCGGAGGCGCGGCCGGGACGGGCGCGGAGGACGGCGGCGGGAGAAGCGAGAGAAGCGAGAGGACGAGGGGAGCGGAGATCGGCGACGGCATCCCGTCACTCTACTCGCGCCGGCGTCCGCTCCAAGGGCGGACGGCGGAACGGGTCCGCCGGGGATCTTCCTCATCACGCCCGGAAGAGGGCACCCATGCGGCGGCCGATGAGGGCGGAGGCACCCAGGAGGGCCGTGGCCAGGAGCGCCATCGCCCACACGCCCATGGCGCTCGCGATGCCGGCGCCGTCCCCCAGGCGGTCGTAGAGGCTCCAGATGGCCTTCGTGATGGGGAAGTCGCGATCCCGCTGGGCCAGGATGAGCGAGTCCGAGACCTCGAGCATGGCGAAGCTGAACGCCAGGATGGCGCCCGCCGCGAGGTTCGCTGCGATGAGCGGCACCACCACGCGACGCAGCGTCGTGAAGCGCCCGGCGCCCACGCTCGCGGCCGCCTCCTCGAGCGACACGCTGGTCTGCTCCAATCCCGCCGCAGCGCTCCGGACCACGTACGGCAGGCGCCGCACCGCGTACGCCACCACGAGGAGCGGGAAGGGATTGGGATCCGCGCCGGTGATGTTCGCGAGGGATTTCAGCGGCCCGGAGAAGGGCCACGCCAGGGAGAGGGCCACGAAGCCGAAGGCCATCACCAGTCCGGGGACGGCGAGCGGCAGCATGGAGAGGGCGTCCAGGAGCCCGCGCCCCCAGACGCGGCCGCGCACCACCAGCCGCGCCACCATCAGCCCCACCACCGTGGCCGCCGCCGCCGCCAGCGTGGAGAGGATCAGGCTGTTGCGGATGCTCCCGGCCGCGAGCGGATGGGTGAGGGCCTGCCCGAAGTGCTCCACGGTGAACGCCCGCGGCAGGATGGTGCCGTACCACTGGCCGGGGACGGTCACGCTGGCCAGGATCACGCCGAGGTGCGGCAGGGATGCCAGGAAGGCCACGCCTGCGAACGCGGCGATCGCGCCCGCGGCGCGCAGCCCGACCAGCGGCGTCTCGACGCGTCGCACCGATGCCTTCACCTGCGACGCGGGGGCACTGCGCCCGAGCACCATCCGCCCCACCACGTAGAGGACCACCGCCAGGGTGAGCATGACCGTCACCAGGGCGTAGGGCTGCCGCGAGGACTCCACCTCCTTCAGGCCGTTGAAGACCTGCACGGGCGTGACCGCGTAGAACTCGAACATGAGCGGCGTGCCCAGCTCCGTGAAGCTCCAGATGAAGACGATGGTGGCGCCGGCGAAGATGCCCGGCCGCACGAGCGGAAGCGTGACGCGCCGGAAGCGCGTCCACCCGCCGGCACCCGCGCTCGCGGCCGCCTCCTCCAGGGCCGGATCGAGGTTGGCCAGGGCCGCGGTGACGTTCAGGAAGACGATCGGATAGAGCGAGAGCGCCTGGAGGAGGATGATGGCCACCATGCCGCCCCGTCCCAGGATGTCCACTCCCTGATCCACCACTCCCAGGCCCTGGAGGATGGCGTTCAGCGCGCCCTCCCGTCCCAGGATGTGGCGCATGCCGATCGCCCCCACGAACGGCGGGAGGATGAGCGGCAGGAGGAGGAGCCCGGAGAGAAGGCCCTTGCACGGGAACGCGGTCCGGGCCGCGAGGAGGCCGAGCGGCAACGCGATCAGGACGGCGCCGAGCGTGGTGCCGGTGGCGATGAGCAGGGAGTTGACCAGGCCCCGTCGCAGGAGCTCGTCCCGGGCGATCCCCGCGAACGCGGCCAGCGTGAAGTGGCCGTCCAGGCTCGTGAAGGCTCCCCGCACCACCAGCCAGATCGGCCAGACCAGGAAGATCCCGAGGATCGCCAGGAGCGCGGCGAGCTGCGTTCGTTCAAGCCATGCGCTCCGCATGGGCCGCAGGATATCCCGTGTCCCGGGATGCGCGCGGTCCGCGGAATGCGCCGTGCCGGCCGGCTCAGCCGGTCCAGCCGCCGATCAGGAGGCCCAGGTCCGCGCCGTCCACGAGACCGCTGCCGTTGATGTCCCCGACGCCGCTTCCGCCCCAGTTGCCGATGAGCAGGCCGAGGTCCGCGCCGTTGACGTGGAGATCCCCGTTGAGGTCTCCCACCATCTGCGGCGTCTCCGGCATGAACCAGCTGAGGCAGACCGGCACCTGCGTGGTGACGGAATCCACCCGCTTCAGCTCCACCACGTAGTCGCCCGGCTGGAGGTCGCGGACGAAGAGGTGCTCCACGTTGTCGACGGCGCTCTGGCTGACCACGTTGCCGGAGGAGAACCAGGGCAGGCCGCCGTCGCCGGTGAGCGGCATCAGCGTGGTGCCGTCGGCGCGGTAGAGGGTCAGGTTGAAGTTGGCCACGCTGCCGGCCCCGATGGCCGTCCCGAAGATGCGGTTCGAGGCGGCCAGGATGCTCACCGTGGCCACCGGCTGCGTGATGCGGAAGCGGTAGTAGAAGGTGGTGTTCCCCGGCACCGTCCGGAGATCCCAGCCGCGCGGGCCGATGGTGGCCACCGGCGGCACCGCGGTCTGCCCCTCCTGCTCACCGGCCGTGAGGATCCAGTGGGCGTTGTTCACGTTCACCAGGTCCGCGCCGTAGACGGGATCCAGCGGCTTGGCGGTGATCCCCCGGGTCGGTCCGGAGGTGGGCGCGCCGTTGCTCCAGCCGGGGCGGTGGTTGGCCCCGCACATCATGACGCTCTTGATGGTGCAGTTGCGGCGGGCATTGACGTTCCCGCTGAGAGGCGGCGTGATCGCGGTCTCGTAGAGGAGCGAGGCCACGGAGCTGACCACCGGCGTGGACCAGCTGGTGGCGCTCCCGGGGGCCACGATCTCCGGCTTCATGCGCCCCGGGCCGTCGTACCCGGCGGGCACGACACCCCAGCTGTGGTCTCCATCCATGCGCCCCACGGAGAGGCCGTTGTACTGGTAGTTCAACAGGGACGGGACGGCGCCGGCCCCGTTGTTGAGGCCGGTGGTGAAGAGCGTGTCATCGCGGTTCATCGCGAAATCGGCGCGGCGGTTGGCATCGTTGTCGAGCGACGCGGAGCCGAACGTGCCGATCCAGCTGTTGTTGAAGATGCGCAGGCCGCCCGGCGCCACCGGCGGAAGGACGCTCACGGCGGAGCCGGTCTTCAGGTACCCCGTGGTGGCGAAGTTGTTCGCCTCCCAGAGGTAGACGAGCGTGATCCCGGGGGCGATGCTCGAGAGGTTCCCGTAGTAGGAGTAGGCCACCGCGTTCGCGTGCCAGCTGAGGCCCGCGGCGCCGCTCTGCTGCATGAACGTCACGTCGCCGTACTCCGCGGCGTTGGTGAAGTCCGGGCCGTAGAGGCCGCTGCCCACGAGCGGCTCCACCTGGCCGACGGGGACGCCCGCGCCGGTCGGCACGCCGGTGCCGCCCAGCCGCGCGATCAGCTCCGCCCACCCGATGTCGTCCGCCGCGGCCGGAAGGGCAAGGAGGCCGGCGGCCAGCGGGGCCAGCAGGCGGGCCGCCCGGAAGGCGCGGCGGGTGGATTCCAAGTGCATGGTTCGTGCTCCAAAGGTGCCGAGCCCCCGCCCTCCGGATCCGCGGGCCTGCCCTTGCCCGCTGCGGCCCAAGCCTATCACCCGCCTCCGCATGGGCAAGCCGCGCCGCTCCCGCTTCAGGGAACGTTCGGCGGGTTCCCGGCCGCAGGCGTGCTGGGAACGGCGTCCCCGGCCACCTCGTCCAGGACCAGCACCTCGGCGCGGGCGTTGCGGCGATCCTCCTCCGGCTGCGTCGGGAAGGCGGCCACGCGGTCGTGATCCCCTTCGCTCGCGATCCGCAGGCGACGCCACTCCACGCCCTCCTCCGCCAGGATCGTGGCGACGGCGAAGGCCCGTTCGAACGCCAGGCGCATGCCGTCCGCGGGGGCGCGGAACGCTTCCGCCGCCGCGACGTGCCCGCGCACCTCCACCACGCTCTGGAGTCCGCGCAGGGACTGGGCCAGTTCCGCCAGGGAGGCTCGCTGGGCGGCGTCCACCTCGCTGGACCGCTCCGCGAACGGCACCGTGGTGCCGGCGCCGAAGCGCGGGCTGGGACGCACGGAGCGGACCTCCTGCTCCTCGCCCTTCACGCCGTCGTCGCGGGCCTCTCCGGCGCCGGCCTGGCGCGAGAGGATGCGGTCGATCAGGGCCCGATCCTTGGGATCGGTGCTGGCCAGGTCCACCTCGTTGTTGAAGGCCTTGCGCACGGCGATCGCGAAGTCGATCATGTCCGGCGTGGGGGTCGGCTGCTCCCCGTCCTCCGACGGCGCATGGCTCTTGGCGGCGGCGGTCTTGGGGGCCATGTTGAGGGCGAAGAGGATGACGAAGAAGCCCATCATCAGCATCACCATGTCGGCGAAGCTGATCAGCCACTCCGGAGCGCCCTCGTGGGCCTCCTCCGCGTGACCGTGGAAGGCGTGGTGGTGGTGGCGCTGCTGGCGCCCGCCGCCATGGACGACCACGGTCTCGCGGGCGTCGCCGCCGGCCTGGCCCTCCAGGCGGATCGAGTTGGAGGCGCCGCCGCCGCTCATGCCGCCGCCTTCAGCTGGCTCCGGATCGTCTGCGGCATGAAGGCCAGCATCTTGTCCTGCGTGGCCCGCGGGTTGTCGCCGGCCTGGATGCTCAGCACGCCCTGCAGCATCATCTCCTTGGCCACGATCTCCTCGCCGCTGCGGAGGGCGAGCTTGTCGCCGATCGGACCGGCGATGGCGTTGGCGAGGATGCAGCCGTACATGGTGGCGGTGACGGCCACGGCCAGCATGTGCCCCAGCACGTCCACGTCGCCGCCGAGGTTGCCGAACATGCCGATCTGCCCGATCAGCGTGGCCACCAGGCCCCATCCGGGGGCGTAGAGCTTGATGAGGTCGAAGAACTTCTTGCCGGCGCGGTGACGCTCCTGCATCGCCAGGATCTCGAGCCGCAGCGTGGCCTCGATGGTGGCTTCGTCCGACCCGTCCACCGCCATGCGCAGGCCCTGGGCGAGGAATGGATCCTGCACCGCGGCCAGGTCCGCCTCCAGCGAGAGCACGCCCTCGCGACGGGCCTTCTCGCTGAGACGACTCATGAGGCGGACGGTGTCCTCCGCGGAGTCGCTCTTGTGGAAGAGGAAGCGCCGGACGTAGCCCGGGATGCAGCGGAGCCGGTTCATGGGCATCGCCATCAGCACCACGCTGATGGTGCCGCCCACCACGGCCACCGCGCCCTTCTCAGACCAGAACATCTCCCAGTTGCCCTGGCTGGCCCTGTAGCAGACCCAGCCCAGGGCGGCGGCCCCGATCACGGCACCAATGATGCTTGACTTGTCCACGGAGGCTCCTCCCGCGCCCGAGCGCGACGCCCTCCCCATCGGCGTTCCCGGGCCGTCTCTTCTCCCTCCGGCACCGGGGCCATCACCACGAACCGTTCCGGGTTCCGTCTGTGCGGGTCGCACGGCCGGTCGCGGCCGCCCTGCGCACCTGCTCGCGGCGCCGCCGGGGCGGCTATCGTGCCCCCGCCCATGCGGGATGCGCCCCTCGTCCTGGTGACGGAAGCCCTCTCGGACGCCGCGACGCAGTGGCTGGCGGAGCGCTGCCGCGTGGAGCGCGTCTCGCCGCAGGAGCCCGCCTGGGCGGAGCTGGCCGCCCGCGCGGAAGGCCTGGTGGTCCGCACCTACACCACGGTGGACGAAGCGCTCCTCAAGACCCTCCCGCGCCTGCGGGTGGTGGGCCGCGCCGGAGTCGGCCTGGACGCCATCGACCTGCCCGCGTGCCGGCGCCGCGGCGTGCCGGTGGTCTCCACGCCGGATGCCAACACCCAGGCGGTGGTCGAGTACGTCCTCTGCCTCCTCTGCGACGCGCTCCGACCGCGCCTCTACCTCGAGCACCCGCTCCCGGCGGAGGAGTGGACGCAGCTGCGCGAGGAGGTGGTGGGCCTCTGGCAGATGGACGAGCTGCGGCTGGGCATCCTGGGCATGGGACGCATCGGGCGCCGGGTGGCGGCCGTCGCCGGCGCCATCGGGTTCGAATGCGTCTACAACGATCTGGTGGAGGTCCCGGAGTCCGCCCGCTCCGGCGCCCGCCCGGTGCCGGTCGAGGAGCTCTTCGCGGAATCCGACGTGCTCACGCTGCACGTCGACGGCCGCCCATCGAACCGCCACTTCGTCAGTGCGCCGCTCCTCCAGCTCATGCGCCCGGACGTGCTGCTCCTCAACACCTGCCGCGGCATGGTGCTGGATGCCGCGGCCCTCGCGGAGTTCCTCCGCGCCAATCCCGCCGCGAGCGCCATCCTGGACGTCCACTGCCCGGAGCCCTTCACGGAGGCCTCGCCGCTCGTGGGGCTCCCCAACGCCCATCTGGCGCCGCACCTGGCCGCGCGAACCATGCGGGCGATGGACAACATGAGCTGGGTGGTCCGCGACGTCTGGGCGGTGCTGGACGGCCGGCCCCCCGTTCACCCGGCGCCGGCGGACGGCACGCCCTGAGCGGCCGGGACGCCCCGCGGGGAGAGCTGCACGGCGGCACCGGGCCCAGTTATCCTTGGCGGTTTCCCCCCTTGCCCCGGAGCCAGCATGGACTTCACCATCGCCAGCGTGCACGCCCGCCAGGTCCTGGACTCCCGGGGCCAGCCCACCCTCGAGTGCGAGGTGCTGCTGGACAGCGGCGCCGATGGCCGCGCCATGGTGCCCTCCGGCGCCAGCACCGGTGAGCACGAGGCGGTGGAGCTCCGCGACGGCGACAGGAAGCGCTGGGGCGGCAAGGGCGTCACCAAGGCCGTCCGCCACGTGAACGAGACGATCGGCCCCGCGGTCCTCGGCATGGACGCCCGCGAGCAGGAGCTGATCGACCGCGCCATGATCGACCTGGACGGCACACCCAACAAGGGTGCCCTGGGCGCCAACGCCATCCTGGGCGTCTCCATGGCCGTGGCCCACGCGGCCGCGATGGGCACGCACCAGCCGCTCTACCGCTACCTCGGCGGCACGGGCGCCCGGACGCTGCCCGCGCCCATGCTGAACATCCTCAACGGCGGCAAGCACGCCTCCAACACCGTGGACTTCCAGGAGTTCATGATCCAGCCGGTGGGGTTCGAATCCTTCGGCGACGCCCTCCGCGCCGGCGTCGAGATCTACCACGCCCTCAAGGGCGTCCTCCACGACCGCCACCTCTCCACCGCGGTGGGCGACGAAGGCGGGTTCGCGCCGGACCTGGCCCGCAACGAGGAGGCGTGCGAGGTGATCGCGAAGGCGGTGGAGAAGGCCGGGTACGACCTGGGCCGCCAGATCCAGCTCTGCCTGGATCCCGCCACCAGCGAGCTGGCCAACGAGGCGGTGCGCCTGAAGAAGAAGGGCTACTGCTTCTTCAAGAGCGACCCCAAGCGCGTGGTGGGGAGCGACGAGATGATCGCCCTCTGGGAGAAGTGGTGCCGCACCTGGCCCATCCGCAGCATCGAGGACGGCCTGGCGGAGAACGACTGGAAGGGCTGGCGGACGCTCACCGGCACGCTCGGGTCCAAGGTGCAGCTGGTGGGCGACGATCTCTTCGTCACCAACCCGCGCTTCCTCTCCCGCGGCATCAGCGAAGGCTGCGCCAACGCCATCCTGGTGAAGGTGAACCAGATCGGCACGCTCAGCGAGACCCTGGAGGCGGTGCGCCTGGCCACGTCCTCCGGCTACCGCGCGGTGCTCTCGCATCGCAGCGGCGAGACGGAGGACACGTCGATCGCGGACCTCGCGGTGGCCACCAACTGCGGCCAGATCAAGACCGGCGCCCCCTGCCGGAGCGACCGAACCGCCAAGTACAACCGCCTCCTCCGCATCGCGGAGGACCTGGGTGACGCGGCGGTCTACCCCGGCGCGGCCTCCCTCGCCCCATGCGCGCGCTCCCGCGACTCCGGCTGATCTGGGGCCTCCTCGGACCCGAGCGACCGCTGTACCTCCTGGGGGCCGCGGCGGCGGTGGCGTCCAGCCTCCTCGCCTACGGCGTGCCGCTGGGGGTGCAGGCGCTCCTCGACGGCGTCCTCTCGGAGCACCCGGAGCGGGCCTCGGCGCCCGCCCGCGCGGTGGTCGCCCTGCTCGGCGGCCGCGAGGCGCTCGCCGCGTCGCCCGCCCGCGTCGGCTTCTTCATCGCCGCGGCCGCGGCCCTTGCCGGCGTCGGACTCTGGGTGAAGGGCGTCGCGACCGCGCTCGCCAGCCAGCGCTCCGTGCGGCGGCTGCGGGAGCGCGTCTACCGGCACCTGCAGCACCTGCCGGTCGCCTTCTTCCGCCGCCACGAGAGCGGCGACCTGCTCCAGCGCTGCACGTCCGACGTGGACACCATCCTCTCCTTCCTCTCCTCGCAGACGGTCGAGATCGTGCGCTGCAGCAGCCTGCTCCTCGCGGCCCTGCCGCTCATGCTGCTCACGGACGTGCCGATGACGCTGGCGTCGCTTGCCGCGGTACCGCTCATCCTCTGGTTCAGCCTCTTCTTCTTCGCCCGCGTGCGGCACCGCTTCCTCGCCAAGGACGAGGCGGAGGGGCGCCTCACGGCCCGGGCCCAGGAGAACCTCCACGGCATCCGCGTGGTCCGCGCCTTCCACCGCGGGGAGTTCGAACGCTCCCGCTTCCGCGCCGCGAACGACGAGCACCGCCGCCTGGATGCCCGCCTCTTCGCCACGTTCGCGCTCTTCTGGTCCACGAGCGACGTCATCTGCATCCTGCAGCTGGGCGGCGCCTTCGGCTACGGGCTGTGGCGCCTCTCGCAGGAGACGCTCTCCGTGGGGGACGTGGCCTTCTTCCTGGTGGCGGTGAACCTCTGGCTGTGGCCCTTCCGCATGATGGGCCGCATCCTGGCGGACCTGGGCAAGGCCACCGTGGCCATGGACCGCCTGCAGGCCATCCTGGACGAACCCGAGGAGGCGGACCCCGCGTCCCCCGCCGCGCCTCCCGCCGTCCGGCCCGGCGAGCGCGGCCATCTCCGCGTGGTGGACCTCTCGTTCCGCCACGAGCCCGCGGCGCCGCCCGCGCTCGAGCGGGTGTCGTTCGAGGCGAGGCCCGGGGAGACGGTGGCCATCATGGGTCCCTCCGGCGCGGGCAAGAGCACGCTCGTGGATCTCCTGCTGCGCTTCCACGACCCGCAGGAGGGCCGCATCGAGCTGGACGGCGCGGACATCGCCACGCTCCCCAGGGCCTGGAGCCGCCAGATGGTGGCCACGGTGCTGCAGCAGCCCTTCCTCTTCAGCCGCTCCATCCGGGACAACCTGGCCCTGGCGGCGCCGGAGGCGGATGACCACGCGGTGGTCGCGGCCGCCCGCGACGCGGCCCTGCACGCCTCCATCGAGCGCTTCGAGCAGGGCTACCAGACGATCGTGGGCGAACGCGGCATCACCCTCTCCGGCGGCCAGCGGCAGCGCCTGGCCATCGCCCGCGCCATCCTCCGCGACGCGCCGATCCTGGTGCTGGACGACGCCCTCTCCGCGGTGGACAACGAGACGGAGCGGGAGATCGTCGCGGCCATCCGCGCCCGCCACGGCCGCCGCACCACCCTGGTCATCGCCCACCGCCTCAGCACGCTGGCGGCCGCGGACCGCGTGGTGGTGCTGGAGCGCGGCCGCGTGGTGGACCAGGGCACGCCCGAGCAGCTCCGCCGCCGCGACGGCCTCTTCCGCAGGCTCTGGGAGATCCAGGCGGAAGTGGAGCGGGAAGGCGTGGCCCCGCTGGAGGGCGGCGGACCATGACGCTCCCCGACGAGTTCGACGGCCCCGGCGCGGCCCCCGGCCGCATGGACTGGAAGCTGTGGCGTCGCTTCGCGGCGCGGACGCTCCGCTTCCGCGGACCGCTCGCGGGGATCGTGGGCGGCGGCATCCTCATCGCCCTCATCGAGGGCCTGCGCCCGATGGTGAACGCGGGCCTGCTGGATCGGGTGGCCCACGGCGGCTTCGACCGCACCGCCCAGCTCCTCGCCGGCCTCTGGCTCCTGATGGCGCTCCTCTTCGGCGCGGGCGTCTACACCTTCATCGCCGCCGCGGGACGGCTGGCCACGGGGCTGGCGTTCCAGCTCCGAGAGGATGCCTTCTCGCGGCTGCAGGAGCTGCCGTTCGCCTACTTCGACACGCGCCCGGTGGGCTGGCTCCTCTCCCGCCTCACCAGCGACTGCTCGCGGGTGAGCGGCATCGCTCCGTGGGTCATCCTGGACCTCTTCTGGGCCACCGCCCTCATGAGCGCCGCCGCCGTCGCCATGCTCTGGATGAAGCCGCTCCTCGCCCTCGCGGTCCTCGCGATCGTGCCCTTCCTCTTCGGCACCAGCATCGCGTTCACGCGCCTCATGGTGGGCACCTCGCGCCAGGCCCGCCGGGCCAACTCCGCCATCACCGCCAACTTCAGCGAGTCCATCGCCGGCATCCGCACCACCCGCGCCCTCTGCCGCCAGGAGGCGGCCCTGGGCGAGTTCCGCGTGATCGCCTCCGATCTGCAGGCCTGGTCCACCCGCAACGCCATGCAGGGCGCCATCTACACGCCCATCGTCTCCACGCTCACCGCCGTGGGGGCCGCCATCGCCGCGGGCCTGGGAGGCGAATGGGTGCGCCGCGCGGACCTCACCCCCGGCGAGCTCATCGCCTTCTGCCAGTACGCGATGCTCTTCATGTACCCGGCCCAGGACCTGGCCCAGCGCTTCGCCGATCTCCTCTCCGCCCAGGCGGCCGCGGAGCGCGTGCAGTCGCTCATCGACACGGAGCCGGAGATCCGCGACTCCGAGGCGGTGCTGGCGGCGGTGGAGTCGCAGCGCCGCAACCCCGTGCAGGGCCGGGCCACGGATGGCGGACCCCTGCAGCCGGGATGCATCCGCTTCGACGCGGTGGACTTCTGGTACGTGGAGGGAGAACCCGTCATCGAGGGTCTCACGCTCTCCGTGGAGCCCGGCCAGACCATCGCCCTCGTCGGCCCCACCGGCGGCGGCAAGACCACCATCGTCAGCCTCGTGTGCCGCTTCTACGAGCCGCGGCGCGGGGCGGTGCGCATGGCGGGCGTGGACCTGCGCGAGCGTTCGCTCTCCTGGCTCCACTCCCGGCTGGGCGTGGTGCAGCAGGTGCCGTGGCTCTTCAACGACACCATCCGCGCCAACGTCCGCTTCGGGCGCCTGGAGGCCACGGACGCGGAGGTGGATGCGGCCCTGGCCCGCGTCGGCGCGGCGGGGTTCGTCTCCCGCCTGCCCGGCGGCGCGGAGTTCATGGTGGGCGAGGGTGGAGAGCGCCTCTCGCAGGGCCAGCGGCAGCTGGTCTCCCTGGCCCGCGCGGTGCTGCGCGATCCCGCCATCTTCGTGATGGACGAGGCCACCAGCTCCGTGGATGCGGAGACGGAGCGCACCATCCAGTCGGCCATCGAGGAGGTCTTCCGCGGCCGCACCAGCTTCGTCATCGCCCATCGCCTGAGCACCGTCCGCCGCGCGGATCGCATCCTCTTCGTGGACGCCGGACGGATCCTGGAGGATGGTCCGCACGAACGCCTGATGGCCATCCCCGGGGGCCGCTACCGGCAGCTCTACCTCCGGCAGTTCGAGGAGGAGCGCGAAGCCGCCATCCTGGGCCCCTGATGCCGCTTGCCCTTCCCGCGGCGACCGGCGACAATCCCGTTCTCATGGGCGAGTCGGGCCTCGACGCATCCCAGCCCGACCTTTCGGCCGTTCCCCCGGCCGCGGTCGCCAAGCTCCTGCACGTCTCCCGACGGCTGGCGGAGAGCGGCGATCTGGACAGCATCCTGCAGCAGGTGATCGACGCCCTGCGCGATCTCCTCGGCGCCGAGCGGGCCACCGTGTTCGAGTACGACGCGGTGGCGGACGAACTCTTCACCACGGTGGCCCACGGCATCGCCAGGCCCCACGATCCGCTGGACGCCCTGGACGGAAAGCCCGCCCAGCCGCCCACCATCCGGATCCCCAGCTCCCGCGGCATCGCGGGCGCCGCGGCCACGCAGCGCCAGATCGTGAACATCCCCGACGCATACGCGGATCCCCGCTTCAACCGCGCGGTGGACCTGCAGACCGGCTTCCGCACCCGGAACATCCTGGCGATCCCCCTGGTGGACCACGAACAGAACCTGGTGGGCGTGGCGCAGGTGCTGAACAAGACCACCGGCGAGTTCGGGCGCACCGATGAGGAGATCGCCCAGGGCCTCTCCGCCCAGGCCGCCGTGGCCATCAAGCGCGGCCGTCTCATGGAGGACCGCCTGGCCCGGGACCGCATGGAGCGGGATCTGCTCGTGGCCCGCAGCATCCAGCAGCAGACGTTCCCCACGGAGCTGCCGCAGCTGGCCGGCTACGACGTCGCCGCCACCAGCGTCCCCGCGGAGCAGTGCGGTGGAGACGCCTTCGACGTGCTGGGCCTGCGGAGCGGCACGGTGTGCCCCGCGGGAGAGGATCCGGACTCGCTGCTCTTCCTCATCGCGGACGCCACCGGCCACGGCATCGGCTCGGCCCTCAGCTCCATGCAGACCCGCGGCATGGTGCGCCTCGGCGTGCGCCTCGGCCAGCCCGTGGCCCGCATCGCGGACGAAGCCAACCGCCAGCTCTGCGAGGACCTCCCGGGAGGTCGCTTCGTCACCGCGTGGATCGCCCGCCTGCTGCCGCTCCAGGGGCTGGTGGAGAGCTTCTCCGCCGGCCAGGGTCCGCTCCTCGTCTACCGCCGCGCCACCGACGCGTTCGAGGTCCTGCCCACGGACGGCCCGCCCTTCGGCGTCTTCCCGTGGGAGGACCCGGTGTCCATCACCACCACGGACCTGGCCCCCGGCGACATCCTCCTGGCCCTCACCGACGGCTTCATCGAGGCGGAGGCGCCCACCGGCGGCCAGTTCGGGCAGGAGGGCATCGAACGCGTGGTGCGCCAGAGCCTGGACCGTCCCGCCGCGGACCTCCTGAAGGCCATCGCCGACGCGGTGCTGGACCACACCCGCAACGCCCCCGCCGCGGACGACCGCACCGGTGTGATCGTGATCCGCGGCAGCGCCGGCGCTACTTCGCCCTCAGCCTGAGCACTCCGTCGCGGGCCTCGTCGGCGTCCTCCAGGGACGCCAGGAACGGCGCGGAGATGGAGCGTCCGAACGCGCCGCCGTCGTCCGCGGCGCGGTGCCACGCGGCGGCGGCCTCCGCCTCCCCGGCCGCGAAGGCGGCGACCGCGCGTTCGATCACCTGCCGCTGCGGGGCCTGCAGATCCTCCGGCGGGACCGTGAAGAGCTCCACCGCGCGACTCTGCCCCACCACCACCACGCGGCCGAGCGGCAGCAGCGGCAGAATCTCCCCCACGCCGGCCGCGGTGCGGCCATCCATGAGGATCCGCGTGCCGAACTGCTTGTTGGCGCTCTCCAGCCGCGCCGCCAGGTTCACCGCGTCGCCGATCACCGTGTAGTCGTTCAGCTCCGGCGGAGCGCCGCAGTCCCCCACGACCACCACGCCGGTGGCGATGCCCAGGCGGAGCTTGATCTCCGCGTGGCGGTGCGGGCCGCTTTCGCCGCCCAGCCTGGTCACCGCGTCCTGGCACGCCGCCGCGGCCTGGGCCGCCAGCTGCCGCTGCTCCGGCTCCTCGCCGAAGGCGGACCAGAAGGCCAGCAGACCGTCGCCCAGGAACTTGTTCACGTAGGCGCGGCGGTCGGTCAGCTCCTTGGTCATCGCGCCCATGTAGAGGTTCAGCGTGGCCACCACCTCCTCGCCACCCAGCCGCTCGCTGATGGAGGTGAATCCCGCCAGGTCCCCGAAGAGGATGGTCACCTCCCGCTGCTGGCCGCGCATGCTGAGGGAGGAGGGATCGCTCACCAGCCGGTCCACCAGCTGCGGCGAGACGCGGGCCCGGAACTGCCGCACCACGCGCTGCCGTTCCCGCTGGTTGACGAAGGCCACCGTCGCCACGCCCGCCACCCAGCTGCCGAACCCGGCGGTCAGCGGGGCCACGAGCGGCGTCACGATGGAGGCGAAGTCGAAGGCCAGCACGCCGCTCCCCAGGACGAGCGCCATGGCCAGGAGCGCCAACGCCGAGGCGCCGATCGGGTTGAGTCCCGCGGCCGCGAGGGCGCACACCAGACCGGTGCCGATGAGCGCCGCCCATGCCACCCACGGCGGCGTGAACGTGACGGCCTGGCGCTCCAGCACCATGCTCGCCACCGCCGCGTGCACGAACACTCCCGGCGTGCGCGGGCCGAACGGCGCGTTGATCATGTCCGCCGCGGCGCCGGTGGCCACGAACCCCACGAAGACGAGCTTCCCGCCGAGCGCGGCGCGGGCCTCCGCGGCGGCCTCCTCCAGCGCCTTGCGGCCGACGGGCAGGGCCTGCGAAAGCTTCCACCACTCGCGGTAGGCCTGGGCCCGCTTGAGGTCATCCGCGCCCAGGCCCTGGAGCGCGCTCTCGTCCGTCAGTTCCAGCAGCCCCGGGAAGTCGAAGTCCGCGCGGTCCCGGATCACGGCCAGGGCCTGGGCCTGGACCGGGAGCGTCCGAACGTGGGCCCGCGGAATCCGGTTGTCGTCCGCGATCTCGTCCGACAGCGTGGCGTAGCGGGCCTCCTGCCCCTCCAGCACGCGACGCTGGGCCGCGAGGCTCACGAGCGTCCCGATGGGCACCGCCGGGCGCGGCGTGCCCCCGCCGGAGAGCACCGGGAACCCCTCGAACATCGCGGTCGGCCAGTCCACGATCACCTTGCCCCCCGCGAGCGGAAGGCGCCACCCGCAGACGTTCACGCCGTCATCGTCCACGGTGACCCGGGGGAGGGAATCCCCGCAGTACGCCGCGGCGGCCGCGAGCCCCAGCTGCAGGCATGCTCCGCACGGACTGGCCATGGACGGCTCCACGCGCCGCGTGTGGCCATCCGCATCCGCGGGGCCGTGCACCATGCCGGCGCCGATGGCGGCTCGGGCCAGCACCGGCACGGGCGGCGTGTCGCGCGGCGACGGCGCCCTCGAGGTGGGCATCATCGTGGGACGGAGGAGCTCCCAGGACTCGTCGCGGAGCCACACCCGCTCCATCGCCCGCCGCTCCGGGTAGTCGCCGCGGCGCGGATCCTCCACCACTCCCATCAGCTTCTGGAACTCGGCGAAGTCGCCTGGGCGCTTCCCCATGCCCCGGGCCTCCTGCAGGCGCATCCACGCCGCGAGCGTCTTGAACCCCGCCTTGCGCTCCAGGAAGCGGGAGCGCCACGGCTCCCCCACGCCCAGCTCGTCCGCCACGCTCCGGGCATCCCGGCCGATGTCCTTCCCGACCGCGTCCAGCAGCGCGTCCAGCGCCCGCCGGCCCTCCGGCGTTCGCCACGCCTCGCTCAGCACGTCGTCCGGATCCACGTTGGTGCCCAGGATGGAGCGACCGGACGCCACCGCCTCCGCGAGCTTCGCGTCAGCCTCCGGGCTCTCCGGCTCCCCGTACATCACGTCGAACGCCACCACCTCCGCGCCCGCGCGGAAGATCTCTCGCACCGCATCCGCCTGGCGCTCCCGCGGCCACGGCCACCGGCCCATGACGTCCAGCGATCCGTCGTCGATCGCCACCAGGGCGATGCGGCTGCTCAGTGGGTCCGGGCGCCATCGCCCGTAGGTGAACCGGAGGTCAACGGACTTCCACTCGAACGACTCCAGCAGCCCCGCCCCCAGCCCGACGGCGACGAGCGCCACCCATGCGAGCGACGCCAGGAGCGCCGTGGGCTTGAGTCGGGCCGTGCCTTTCACGACCCGAGCTTACGGTTGCGGGCGCTCAGTTGCCTTGGGCGCCGCCGCCGTTGCCGCTGCCGCCGGAGGCGACGTCGAGCGCGCCCTGCGCCGAGGCCGCGGACTGGGCCGCCTGCAGCGCGGCGTTCTGCGCCAGGAGCGCTTCCTTGGCCGCCTGGGCCG
Organism: Phycisphaerales bacterium; assembly: GCA_046350535.1. Lineage (GTDB taxonomy): Bacteria > Planctomycetota > Phycisphaerae > Phycisphaerales > SM1A02 > VGXK01. The sequence continues at coordinate 1,307,618 of JAXMAG010000001.1, read as the reverse complement.
CGTTGCCGGCTGCCTCATCCGCGAAGCGGGCCGCCGCACCCAGCATCACCTTCTGACCCATGGAGGCCGCCGCGTCCGCGGCCGCCAGCGCCGCGTCGCGAGCCACCAGGGACTGGGCCGCGGACTCCGCCGCAGCCTGCGCCTTCAGGGCCGCCTGGGCCGCTGCGGCCAGGGCCTGGGCGGTGCCGGCCGCGTTGGCGAGCGCCGAACTGGACGCGGAGAAGGACGCCGCCGCCTGAGCCGCCGCCTGCGCCGCGGTCGCGGCGGAGGCCGCACCGCTGGCGGAGTCCTGGGTGAGGCCAAGGGCTTCGAAGTACTGCGTGGCCGCAAGGTCCGCCGTGGCGCTCGCGAGCGCCGCACCGGCCGACGCCCGGGCCGCATCCGCCGCAGCGCCCACCGCCTGGTTGGCGGCGGCCGCGCTCTGACCGGCCGCGCTGTGGGCCTCGCCCACGTAGGTCGCCGCGGCCTTCAGGTTCTGCAGCTGGATCTGGTTCAGCGTCTCGGTGTAGGCGTTCGCCGCCAGCATGGAGAACTTCTCGGCCGACATCCTGCTGGAGATGGCGGTCTGGAGCGCGGTGAGGGAGTTGGCCGCGAAGCCCTGCGCCAGCGACACCTGGTTCTGGTGCTGCTGCGCCGCGCTCGCAGCCTCCGCCGCATGCAGCTCGGCCTGGGCCCGGAAGCCCTCCGCCAGCTGGTCCTGGGCCGCGGCGAGGTCCGCCTGCTCGGAGGCGTTCAGGAGCCGCTCGATGGCCGCTTCGGTCTGGGCCGCCACCAGCTCCGCCTGCGAGGAGGCCGCGACGTCCGCCGCCGCGATGGCATCGGAACGAGCCGCCAGGGCCGCGGCGACCGCGCTCTGGAAGTCGTTGATGGCCGCCTGGGCCGCGGCCGCCGCGGCGCCGAACATGATCTTCTCGCCAAGGCTGGAGGCGGCATCGGCCGCCGCCAGGGCGCTGTTGCGGGCGTCGATGGCCGCGATGGCGCTCGCCGCCGCAGCCTGAGCGCTCGCGGTGGCCTGAGCCGCCGCCGCCAGCGCCTCCTTGGTGCCGGCGGCACCGGAGAGGGTGGCTGCGAGCTGGGCGTAGGCCGCCGCCACCGCAGCCGCGGTGTTGGCAACCTCGCTCTGCACGTTGGAGCCGTCGGCGGCCGCGTAGGCGGCGTCGACCGCATCGAGGAACTGGGTGATCGCGCCCTCGGCGCTGTCCGCCGCAGCCATGGCGCTGTTCATCGCGGCGCCGGTCTGATCGCGGAAGCCCTCGGCGGCTCCGGCCGCGGCATCCGCGGAGGCCGCGTTCGCCTGGGCCACGGCCACCTTGTCCGGGGCGTTCACGAGCAGGTCCTGGTCCGTGCCGGAAGCCATGATCGCGGAGGCCTGCGCCGCCGCATCCTTGGTGGCACCCAGGAAGCCGTTCGCCTGGGCGGCCGCCGCCAAGGTCTGGCCGAGGGCCACGTTCGCGGCGGCGGCGGCAGTCTGGGCGTTCGCAAGGGCCACGTCGTGGGCGGCCACGGCAGCCTCGGCGTCAAGCCGCCGGGCTTCCGCGATGGCGGCGAAGTCGATCGCCTGCCCCGCGGCGGTGGCAGCCTCCATCTCGCGACCGAGGGCCCGGGTGGCCGCGGTCAGGGCGTACTCAGTCCGCAGCGCGGCCGCGAGTTCCGCTTCCTTGGCCGCGATGAGGGCCGCTTCCTGGGCCGCGTTCGCGCTGTCGAGCGCCTGCTGGGCCGCCTCCGCGGCGGCGGTGAAGAGCACCATCTCCGCGAAGGTGGAGGCGAACTGCGCGGCCGCGAACGCATCATCGCGAGCCTTGATCGCCTCCACGGCGGCGGCGGCGGCCGCGGCCGCGAGGGCGTTGGCGTTGGCGGCGGCCGCAAGGGCGGAGTCGCGGGTGCTCTGGTTGGCGAGGGTCTGGGAGAGCGACGCGAACTGGGAGGAGAGCTGGGCCGCCAGCTCCGTCAGCGCGGCGGCGTTCGAAGCGCCCTGGGCGGCGTCGATCGTCTCCGCGAGCTTCTCGAAGTACGCCTGGATGGCGGCCTGGCTCGCCTGATCCGCCTTGGCCGCGGCACCGGCCGCGCCGGCGGCGGCGATGGCCGCGTCCGCGCTCTGGCCCGCGTTGGCGGCGGCGGAGTCGATCTGGGCATTGGCGAGCGCCGTGTCCGCAGCGGCGCCCTTGAAGTCCTGGGCCTCGATCTTGCCCAGCACGCCCTCGAGGGTCGCGCCGGCAGCGGCGCGGTCGCCGCCCGCAGCGTCGCGGTGGAACTCCGCCACGCCGAGGGCCACGGCGGCCTCGCGAGCCGCCGCCTGGGCGGCCGCGACGGCGGCCGCATGGTCATTGAACGCGCCTTCAGCCTCCTCGGCCTTCTGCTGCGCCAGGTCGCGGAACGCGCCGGCCAGCACCCGACCGAAGCGCCACGCGCCCTCCAGGTCGGAGACGGCGGCGGCCGCGTTGAGGGCCCGAGCGCCGTAGCTGTCCAGCTGCGCCTCGGTCAGGATGGTGGTGGTCACGCCGCGGTCGGTGGTATCCGCCTCCGCGGTCTGACGGGCGCTGCGGCCCGTCTGCGACTGACCCTGCGAGCCGGCATCACCCTGGGTGGCCTGCTGCTCCTTCTCCGCGGCGGTGACGATCGTGCCGGCCACTGCGGGCGGGCCGAGGGTGTTGAGCCACGCGGCGCGAACCGGGTCGCGCTGGGCCACGCTGCTGGTGGCGCCGCCGCTCAGGAAGAAGCGGAGGTTGTTCAGCACGTAGTTCAGCTCGATCGCCGAGATTCCGTTGGTGCGGGCGCCGAGGATCTCGAAGCCCTTGAGCTTGCCGACGCTCACGGCGAACGCGGTGCCGCGCACCGCGAGCGTGGTGCTCGGAGTGACCACCTTGAAGTCGTTGGTCAGGCCGACCTTGTCCACCTTGAAGTCCACACGACCCGCCCGCACGGAGGCCACGGTGCGCAGGGTCTCTCCGTCCTTCGCCACTTCGGGGAGGACGAGATCCGAACCGGGGTCCATCAGGACGCTGGCGTTCTTGCCCACCCGCAGCGTGGCCCGCGAGTTGAGCGAGGTCTGGATCTGGCTGCCCGGGTCCACGAGGGCGTTCACCTTGGCGGTCTGCCAGGGCGAGCTCTCCGTGGCGCGCCATCGGACGCGGCCCTGGACGTCCATGAAGATGGCCTGGAGTCGGCCCTCCTCCGCGGTGGCCGCCGGCTCGGGCGCCGGGGTGACCACCACATCCTGAGCGGCCACCGCCATGCCTCCGAAGAGGCTGGCGGCACCCAGCACCAGGGCTGCGGTCCAACGGGAAACGCGGATCGAGGAGGGGTCGAGTCTCATGGTCATCTCTTGGTCTGTTCGAGGCCTGCGGGCGATCCCCGGATGGGAACTCCCGCAGTCCAACAATCCCATTCGCGGCCGGTCGTGCAAGAGAAGGTTCCGGGTTCGTCCCAAAACCGCCTGAATGGGGTGAATTCCGGCGATTATTGGACGCGGTATTCCCGGGAATACCTGGGTCCCTTCCAAGCTGTGCACCACGTCACGTTCGAGCCCGGAACCCACGCAGTCTAGCTGCCGCACCATCCGGCCGCCAGCGCCTTCCGGTTCCCCTGCGGCCTGGGTCGGGGTCAGTTGCCGCCGCCGCCGCCTCCGCCCGCCAGCTTCTGGGCCAGGAGCGACGCCTCAAGGGCCTCCTTGGCCGCGACTTCCGCGTTCACCGCCGATTGGGCCGCGGCGATGGCGCTCGCGGCCGCCTGGGCGGCGAACTGCGCGGCGCTGTTGAAGAGCGCCTTCTCACCGGCGCTCCGCGCGTCGTAGGCCGCCTGCATCGCGGTGTCGCGGAACTCCGCGGCCTTGGTGGCCGCCTCCACCGCCTGGTTGAGCTGCGCCGTGGCCAGCACCACCAGCCCGGCGGCGGCGGCGCTCCCCGGGTTCTGCTGGGCCAGCGTCTGCGAAAGCTGCTGCAGCTGCTGGAGGGTCTGGGCCGCGTTCTTGGCGATGGACGCCTGGGCGCCGGTGGCCTGGGCGAGGGACTCGATCTGGCTGACCTTGTCGAAGTACTGGTTGATGGCCACCTGCGCCACCGCCGCCGCCTGTCCCGCCTGCGTCGCGGCGGAGATGGAGGAGCCGGCCGCGTCGCTCGCCTCCCTGGCGAACTGGATGGCGAACGAAGCCGCCAGCGACGCGGCATCCGCGTACTGCTGCGCCAGCTTGTAGTCCTCGTTGGCCACCGCGACCACGGTGTCCTGGAGGGCCTGCAACGCGTCATCCCGCTGGCCGAGGGCGTTCTTCTCCGCATCGGCCGCGGCATAGGCCCAGGACTCCGCCTCCATGGCTGCCTTGGCGGCGATGGGCGTCTGCGCGGCGATGATGCCGCTCACGCCCGGGATGGAGGCGATCGCGCACTGCGAGAGGGCCACCGCCTGCTGGGAGAAGATGCCCGCGAGCAGCACCGCCTGCTGGGCGCTCGCGCCCTCCGCCAGGACGGCGGCGCGGATCATCGCCAGCTCCTGGAGGGCGAAGTAGCGCACCGCCAGCTCATCCGCTTCGTCCACCGTGGTGGCGTTCTCCACCTGCTGCACCTGATTCACGTTGAACTGGACGTTCTGGAGGATGCCGTTCGCCCACAGCTGGCGGAGCTGCGACTCATCCGACACCAGGCCCGGCGTGGCGTTGCCGCGCGTCGTCGCGTCCAGCCCGTCCAGCGCCGGGTCGGGCAGCCGGCTGGTGCTGCGTCCGTGCCCGAACAGGAACTGGAGGTTCTGCCGGATCCACTGGATCTCGATGGAGTTGACGAGGTTGGTGCGGAGGCCCAACACCTCCGTGCCCCGCAGCTTCCCGCTCGCCACGCCCAGCCCCGTACCCCGCACCGCGATCGTGGACGAGGGCGTCATGATCTTGAAGTCGTTGTCCAGCCCGACGCGGTCCACCTTGAAGTCCGCGCGGCCGCTGCGGATCACCGCCCGCGTCTTGAGGGCGCCGGCATCCTGGCTGAGCTCCGGAAGGATCAGGTCGGAGCCCGGGTCCATCAGGATCGTGGCGTTGCGCCCCACGCGCATGGCCACGATGGAGTTGAGGCCGGTCTGCACCTGGGCGCCGGCCTTCAGGATGTCGTTCACCGCCACCGGGCGCCACGGCTCCTCCGCCGAGGATCGCGCCCGCACCCGGCCCTTCACCTGCATCACCACCGCGGAGAGCTGTCGCGGCGAGTCCGGATCCGTCGCCTGTCCCGCGGGCGTTCCCGGCGTTGGCGCCGCCGCCGGCGCCGCGCCCCCCGCCGTCGCGGCGCCGCCCTGCGACGCTCCCGCCGGCGCTGCACCCTGCGCGCCCGCCCGCGTACCTGCCGTCACGAACCACGCCAGCATCAGCGCCAGGACCCAGGTGGCTCCCGCGCGAACCCCCGCCGCCGCGTCTCCGGCCCGTCGCGGGCTTCCGCGATCCCGGCGGGACACCGGCGCGGCCTGCATCAGAGGCCTCCCCCGGGCGGAGCGGGCTCGCCGCCCTTCGGCGCGGCGCCCTCCGTTGGGGACGGCATCGCCTCCTCCACCGCGGCTTCGTTGATGGGCGTGGACGCAGCCTCCCCCGCGGGCGTCCCCAGCTCCGATTCGTACTTCATCGGGTTGCGGCCGGAGCGGAGCCGCTGGAGGCGATTCAGGTAGTCCGTGAACTCGCCGCCGCTCAGGCTCTGGTTCTCCGTGCGGAGCGGGATCACGTCCATGTAGATGAGCTCACGCGTGCAGTAGCGCGGGGAGGGTCCCAGCACGTGCATGGTGAGGCCGCCCTTCACGCTGCAGATCTGGCACCCAGCGACGGCCATCCATCCCACGGCGGCGCTCTCGTTGGCCGCGCCGCGGAAGCCGGATGGCAGCCAGCCCCGGGCGACGGCCTCCTTGAGGCGCCCGTCGTAGCTGGTCTGGGCGTCCGTGCCGTCCGCCAGGACCAGGAGACCGTGCAGCGCGTCGTTGTTCGTGACCGCGGACATCGCCTCCACCGCCTGGAGGTAGTCCAGCTCCTCGTCCGGCGACGGATAGGTGTCGATGGCGGACTTCGGCAGCACCTGGCGCTGGCACGCGGTGCCCAGGAGGGTGGCGGCCATGAGCGCCATGAGGGGCATGAGCGGCAGGAGCGCCGCCAGCCGACTTGGGCGGCAGGACTCAGAAGGCATACGTCAGCCCCACGTAGAAGAACTGCCGGATCTTCCCTTCGCCGGGGAAGAAGGCGTCCTTGTGCGGAAGGAAGATCCCGTAGCGGAGATTGAAGTTGAGATCGCTGCTGATGCGCCAGTCCAGGGACTGGTCGATCTCGCCGCCGATGTAGGGCACGCCCGGCCGGGTCAGCACGGAGATGGGGGCGTTCGAGACCAGCTTGTTGAAGACGTACCCGGTGACTCCGTAGCGCACGTTCTTCAGCGTGCTGTTGGAGGGGAACGGGTTGAGGCTGAGTCCCACGCTCGGGATCGCCAGGTTGGTGGGGAGCGGCGCCAGCGCCAAGCCGGTGTTCACGTAGCCGTTGGAGTTGAACGCATGGTCCGTGTTGCGCGGCGCGATGCCGCCGAACGTGGTCCCGGAGTCCAGCCGGTTGGGGTCTCCGGAGCCGATCACGAACTGTCCGTCCAGGCGCAGATCCATGTCGTTGCGGGCCAGCCAGGTGAGGCCCGCCAGGCCCGCCTGGGCGCTGATGCTCGACTGCTGCTGCGGGACCGCGAGCGGCTGGCCGGCGGCCAGCGTGGCGGCGTTGAAGACAGGGTTCCGGTTCAGCGGGTCGCTCAGCGTGGTGCCCCACTGCTGCACGAACTCCACGCGGTAGACGAGGTCCGCGCCGATGGACCCCATGCTGCCCACGCCCAGGTACTGCGAGTCGTAGTTGTAGGTGGTGGGAACGCCGCCCAGGACTCCCGGCTGCACCACGTTGTACTGGCCGCCGTTGCCGTCGTACTGGGCCAGGTAGTAGACGTACGGCCGGTGCTCCGCCAGGCCGCGGTACTCGATCTTCCCGCCCAGGTAGTTGCGGTCCGTGTTGTAGTCGTAGCCGGGACGGGAGGTGTCGAAGTCCACCGTGTCGTGCCCGGCGGTGGCGCCGTAGAGGCCGGAGAGCGTGAAGTCACCCAGGGTGAGGTCCACGAGCCCGGCATAGAGATAGTTGCTCAGCACCAGGCCGCTGGCCCAGATGAAGTACTGCCGGCCGCCCTTCACCACCACGTTGAAGTCCCGTGGGGCCGCCCCGCCCTGGCTGGCCATCAGGCCGGCGAGGTCGAACTCGTACCAGTAGATCTCGCCGATCGGGTCCTGCCACCCCTCCTCGCTGGTGTCCGGTCCGAAGCCGCGGGTGCCGTTGAAGTCCCACTCGTTGTACTCCAGCCTAAGGCGGCCGAAGAAACGATGGGCTCCATCCAGCTCCGCTCGCACGTAAAGCCGCAGGTCCGGCTGCTGGAGAAACTGGTCTTGACTCCGGGGAGTCTGGATCTCATAGAAGCCGTACCGGAAGGAGCCTCCGGCATCCAGCAGCAGACGCTCGCTGATGGGCGTGTCGCGGAAGTACGCCTGACGGGCCTCCGCGTCCTCCACGTCGAGCTGCCGCTGGAAGTTCTCGGCAAGTCCGCTCGTGCCGCGCTGCGCCACGGCCGTGGTGGCCAGGGCAGCGGCGACGACGGCGCCGAACGCGATGGGACCCGAGTGCCTCCTCATCGCCGGGAGTATCACCATCCGCCCCGCTGCGTGCAACCTGCTACCCTTCGGCGCCATGCGTGTGCTCGTCGTTGGCATTGGCGACGCGTTCACTTCGCGCCACTTCGGGTGCTCGTGCGTCGTGGAGGCGCCGGAGGGACTGGTCCTGGTGGACTGCCCGGATTCCCCGCACCGCGCGCTGGAGGAGGCCTGCAGAACCTCCGGCTGGGAGGTCCGCGCCGCGGACATCCGCCACATCATCATCACGCACCTCCACGGGGACCACGTGAACGGTCTGGAGTCCGTGGGGTTCCTGCAGTGGCTGGCCCGCATGCGCCATCCCGCCCCCCGTCCCCGCCTCTACATGGGCGCGGAGGCGGGCGCCCGGGTGTGGGAGCGGCTGGCCCCCGCCATGGACCAGGGCGGCCGGGCCACGCTTGCGGACTACTTCGAGCTGCACGTCCTGCGCCCGGACGTTCCCTCGCGGATCGCGGGCCTGGAGGTGGAGTCGCGCCTCACCGGGCACCCGGTCCCCACCACGGCGCTTCGCTTCTCAGGCGGCGGGCGCCGCTTCGGATGGAGCTCGGACACCCCGTGGGATCCGTCGCTGGTTGACTGGCTCTCCGGCTGCCATCTGGTGGTGCACGAGACGAGCCCGGCGCCCGCCCACACCCCCGTGGAGCATCTGAATCGCCTGCCGGATGAGCTGCGCCGGCGGATGCGGCTGATGCACGTGCCTGACGACTTCGACCCGGCCTCCAGCGACATCCCCGTCCTCCGGCAGGGGGAAGTGCTGACGGTCTGATGGCCGGGTCGCCCCGGGGGAGCGGCCGGAATCAGCGATCGCCGATCGAGACGTACCGCAGGCCGTGCGGCCCGGTGTACTCCGCCATGGGGCGGATGAGCCGGTTCCCGTCCAGCTGCTCCAGGCAGTGGCCCGCCCAGCCGGCGATGCGGCTCATGGCGAACATGCACGTGAAGAGGTCCAGGTCGATGCCGATCGAGTGGTACGTGGTGGCGGAGTAGAAGTCCACGTTGGGGTAGATCCCCTTCGCGGCCACCTCCGCGCCCATGATCTCCTCGATGCGGCGGCTCATCTCGTAGAGCCGCAGGTTCCCGGTGTCCCGCGCCACCTGCTCCGCGAAGGTCTTCAGGTAGGTCGCCCGCGGGTCGTAGGCCTTGTAGACGCGGTGACCGAACCCCATGATCCGCTCCTTGCGCTGGAGCTTGCCGCGGATGTAGGGCTCCACGTTGTCCATGGAGGCGATCTCGTTGAGCATCACCATCACCTCCTCGTTGGCGCCGCCGTGGAGCGGGCCCTTGAGGGTGCCGATGGCCGTGGTGATCGCGGAGTAGAGATCGCTGAGGGTGCTGATGGTGACGCGGGCCGCGAAGGTGCTGGCGTTCAGGCCGTGGTCCGCGTGCAGGATCAGGCAGACGTCCAGGGCGCGGGCCACCGCGTCCGTCGGCGCCTGGCCGTTGAGCATCGACAGGAAGCTGGTGGCCAGGTTGTGCCGGGGGTCCGGGCGCACGAAGGGGCGTCCCTTGCGGTGGCGGTCGAAGTTGGCGATGAGCGCCGGCGTGCGGGCCAGCAGGCGGATGGCCTTGCGGCGGTTGGCGGCGGGCGTGTCGTCATCCGCCTCCGGATCGAAGAGCGAGAGCGCGCTCACGAGCGTCCGCAGCACGTGCATCGGGCTGGCCGAGCGCGGCGTGCCGCGGATCAGATCCCACATGGGCTCCGGAAGCTGGTACTCCGCGCGGATCTCCGCGGAGAGCGCCTCCAGCTCCGCCTTCCTCGGGAGCCGGCGGTTCCACAGCAGGAAGACGGTCTCCTCGAAGGTGGAGTTGCGGGCCAGGGCGTCGATGTCGTAGCCCACGTACTCCAGCACGCCCTTCGCCCCGTCGATGAAGCTCATCTGGGTCTCTGCGGCGATGGTGTTGGCGAGACCCTTGTCCAGGACGGGCGCGGGAGGAGTGGCGGTGGCGGCAGACATGGCGTTGGTCCGTTGTTCCGGGGTGCGAAGAGTTTCTATCCTAGGGCCTCCTCCAGCTGGGGTGGAGTCGCCGTGAGCCCAACCCGCGTCCGAATCAAGATCTGCGGGATCACCTCCCCCGCCCTCGCGGCGGCGGCGGCCGATGCCGGCGCGGACGCCGTGGGGGTGGTGCTGGCGCCGGAGAGCCCCCGCCGCATCCGCCTGCCGGAGGCGCTGGAGGTGGCGGCGAGTCTCGCCGGACGCCTGCCCGTGGTGGCGGTGCTGGCGGGTCTGCCCGAGAACGAGACCGCGGCCATCGCGGCCTCCTGGCCCGGCCCGGTCCAGATCCACGGTTCGGAGTCGCTCCAGTGGGTGGCCTCCCTCCCGCGCCCGGTGTGGCGAGGACTGCCCTGGAACCGCGCCGCCGCGGAGGCGTGGGCCTCGTGCCCGCGCGTCTCCGCCCTGGTGGTGGACGGGCAGGTCCCCGGCTCCGGCACCGCGCCGGATCTCGCGGGGTTGGCGGAGGCCCTCCCGGCGCTCGGGCGCCCGGTGATCCTCGCCGGGGGGCTCGAACCGGGAAGCGTGGGCGGCGCGATCCGCGCCCATCGGCCCTACGGAGTGGACGTGAGCAGCGGTGTGGAGCGTTCGCGCGGGGTGAAGGACGCCGGCCTCATCCGCGCCTTCTGCGACGCGGTGCGGGCGGCGGAGCGCGGCGCCTCCGCGGCGTGACGCGCGCGGCGGCGCCCGCGCGGCGCCCGCGCGTCGGATCGCTCAGGTGGCGAGCGCCGCTTCCGGGCGCGGCGCCCGCGCGGCGGCGACGCCGCGCTCGCGGACCCATGTGCGCCAAGACTCCGCCGTGCTGCGCCAGCCCGCGCCGGTCCGCAGCGACAGGAAGGCCCGGAAGAGGGCGTTGAGCGTTTCGTCGAAGAGCGCCACCTGGCCCAGTCTCGTCTCCAGCGCCGTGCGTCCTCCGCGCGGGCCCTCCGCGGGCGGCAGCCGCAGGCCGGAGATGGCGAAGCGATCCGCCTGCAGCACGCATTCGAAGCCGACTCCCTGCGACTGCACGAGAAGCCCGGCCCGGCGCGGCCACTTGCCCGCGAGCAGGGCGCGGCCCGCTTCCGTCGAGTCCGCCGGTGCGTCGCCGCGGAGCGACGTGCTTCCGCCCACGCCGTGGGCGCACTCCAGGTCCAGGCTCCTCTGCAGGCGGACGTCCACGGTGCCGCCGTCCGTCTCCACCTCTCCGCCATGGACGTCGCTGCGCCACCAGAGCCAGAGCAGGAACTCGTTCCCCAGGAAGTCCCGCCCGTCGCCGGCGGCCCGCGCCCACGGCACGGAGGGACCTGCGGATTCCGCCCCGGCCGGCACCTGGCCCAGCGACTCCGGCCGCAGGTCGTCCAGATCGGAGACGCGTCCCTCCGGGAGGAGCGACGCCGCCACCGCGCCCGCGCCCATGCGCTCCACGCGGCAGCCCACGCTGCGTTCGAAGAGCCCGCGCACCGCCTCCCGCAGCGCATCCCCCGCCACCGGCGCCAGGAGCGCCCCGCTCCCCAGGTCCCACACGAACGGCACCATCCCCACCCGCGTCCACCGCCCATCCGCCACGTCCGCGCGGCCGCGCCGATCCGCCTCGTCCCGCGCCGCCTTGCGGGGCGTGCGCGGGTCCCCTTCGGCGATGGCGGCATAGGCCCGCCGGACGGTGGCCGGCACCTTGGCCGCGTCCACGCGGATCGCGGCGAGCAGCGAGCCTTCGAAGGCGTTCTTCTCCATCGAGAAGTCAGTGTCGAGGACGTGCCGACCGGCGCACCAGCCGGCGCGGAGTCCCTCCTGGCCGGGACCGCCATCGCTTCCGAACGCGCCCAGCACGTGCTGCGAGAGCGTCTGGAAGAGGGTCTCGTCCACGCGGCGCGGAGCCGGTCCCTGGACGCGGAATCGCTGGTAGCTGACGGAGCCGGAGCGGAAGGGCATCCCGGCATCGTGCAGGCCGGTCCGGCGACCCCCGCGCTCCCGACAGGTTCTCCACGCGGGGCGGCGCCCGGACGCCCCGGGGGCGGAGCGTCAGGCGGCCGTCTTCTCCAGGTCCGTCTCCAGGTCCTTCGCGAGCCCGAGCTGGACCAGGTGGGCCACCGGCCCGTGGGGCTTGGCCCGCTCCTCATCCAGCCGCCGGGCCGCGGTCGGGCTGGCGTAGGCGTTGAAGATCATGGCCTTCACGTTCGCCAGCAATCCGCCGAAGGAGCTGAACGTGTGGTTGACGGCGGAGGCCTCGTAGCCAGAGTGCACCATGCAGTTGGCGCAGGCGGGGTTGCCGCTGGCCCGCCCGTAGGCGCTCCACTCCGTCTCCTCGAGGAGCGCCTTGAAGGAGTCCGCGTACCCCTCGTTCAGCAGGTAGCACGGCTTCTGCCAGCCGAAGATGTTGTACGTGGGCATGCCCCAGGGCGTGCACTCGTACTCGCGCTTCCCCATCAGGAACTCAAGGAAGAGCGGACTCTGGTTGAAGCGCCACCGGCGCCGGCCGGCGCCGCGGTTGGAGAGGATCATCTGGAACAGTTCGTGGGTGCGGCGGCGCTGGAGGAACCCGCTCTGGTCCGGCGCCTTGTCGTAGGCGTAGCCCGGGCTGAGCATCATGCCCTCCACGCCCAGGTCCATCATCTCGTCGAAGAAGGCGCGCACGGAGTTGGGGTCCGCGGAGTCGAAGAGCGTGGTGTTCGTGGTGACGCGGAACCCCATCTTCACCGCGAGGCGGATGCCCGCCACCGCCGTCTCGTAGGTGCCCTCCCGGCAGACCGCGAAGTCATGGTGGTCCTGCTGGCCATCCATGTGGACGGAGAAGGTGAGGTACTTGCTGGGAGTGAAGAGCCCGGCCTCCAGCTTCTCCTTCAGCAGCAGGGCGTTCGTGCACAGATAGATGTACTTCCGGCGGGCCACCAGCTGCTTCACGATCTCCCCGATGTCCGGGTGCAGCAGCGGTTCCCCGCCCGGGATGCTGACCATCGGGGCCCCGCACTCCTCCACCGCCCGGACGCACTCCTCCACCGTCAGCTGCTTCTTCAGGATGTGGGGCGGGTACTGGATCTTGCCGCAGCCGGCGCAGGCCAGGTTGCAGCGGAAGAGCGGCTCCAGCATGAGCACCAGCGGGTAGCGGCGCCGTCCCCGGAGCTTCTGTCCGAGGACGTAGGTGGCGACGGTCCACATCTGGCTGATCGGAACGGGCATGGGCAGGAGGTCCGGGAAGGCGCACCGACGGACCGGATTCCCAGAGAAGGGCCCGATCCCGGTGAAGGGCGTCATCGTAGCACCGCCCGCATGGCGTCGTTCCCTCTCCCCCTTTCCGCCGCGCACGGGATCGTCCATTCGCTCGCCGCCGCCGGTGGCGCCCTCCGCCGCCGCGGCGGGGCCGTCAGTAGGATCGGCGCCGTGGAGCAGCGGCCCGCGGAGGATCCGGACAGCGACGAGGCCCTGATGCTGGCGCACCTGGGGGGCGACGCCGCCGCGTTCGGCCGCCTGGTGGAACGCTACCGCGTGGAACTGCACCGCTTCCTGGCCCGCTTCCTGGGCTCCGCGACCGCCGCGGACGACGTCTTCCAGGAGGCCTTCCTCCAGGTTCACCAGTCGGCCCGGACCTTCGATCTCGCCCGCCGCTTCAAGCCCTGGCTTTTCACGATCGCCGCCAACAAGGCGCGGGACTGGCACCGCCGGGCCAAGCGCCGCAGCGGCCTGAGCCTGGATGCCCCCCTTGGGGTCGAGGGCCGCCAGCCGACGCTGGGGGACACCCTGGCTGGAGCGGAGGAGCCGCCGGCGGCGCCCGCCTTCCGGACCGAGGAGGCGGCCCGGGTGAAGGCGGTGGTGGACTCGCTGCCTCCGCACTTCCGGGAAATCCTCCTCCTGAGCTACTTTCAGCGACTGAGCTACAACCAGATCGCCGATGGCCTCCAGATCCCGCTCGGCACGGTGAAGAGCCGGTTGCATGCGGCGGTGGCGGCCTTCGGGGAGCGCTGGCGGGAGCTCGAGCCGGGCGACTCCGGCGCGCCGGGGGCGTCTTCTTCGGAGCCAGGTCATGCGTGAAGAACCCCAGCACCCCCTCCCCCCTGAAGACGCCAGGCTCCTGGACCTGCTGGCGGAGAGCGGCTTCGACCCGGACGTCCTCCGCGGCCTGCCCGCGGGGGAACAGCGCCGCGGAGAGGAGCTCCTCTCCCTCCTGCGGCACCTGGACGCCTATCCGGACGCCGCCTGCGCCCCGGAGCTGACGGACGCGGTCCTGAGTCGCGTCGCGGCGGACGAACGCGACCGCGCCCGCACCATGCGCATCGACGCGCCCCGCCGCGGCCTGCGCATCCGCGTCCCGGATCTGGTGACCATCGCGGCGGTGCTTCTGCTCGGCGTTGGCGTCGGCTGGCCGGTCATCTCCGCGGTGCGGGCGCAGACGCGACGCGACGAGTGCTACCGCAACATGACCCAGGTCTTCGCCGGCCTGGAGCGCTACGCCGGAGATCACGCCGGCATCCTGCCCCTCACCGCGGACCTCGCCTCCGCCGTCTCCGCCGCGGCCACCGCGGCGCGGGCTCCGGACTGGCGCACCTACCAGCACGCCTCCAGCCTGGACGCCCTGGCCCGCGAGGGCTACGCGCCGCAGCGCTGCCTCACCTGCCCCGGGTGCGCCAAGGAGCGTGCCTCGCTGGCCTTCCGGGTCCCGGTGGCCGGCCGACCCTTCACCCTGATGACGGCGGTGAGCGCTCCGCTCCTGGCGGACGCCAATCCCGTCCTCGAGGTGCACCGGCGCGGACTGCCGTTCGAGCGCGAACTCACCCAGAGCAGCACCAACCACGACCGCATGGGCCAGAACACGCTCTACGACGACGGCAGCGTCCGCTGGCTGATGTCCCCCGTCCTTCCCAGCGGCGACAACATCTGGGTGCCGTGGAGCGAGGGCGGCCGCGGCGCCCTGGGCCCCGGCGCCATGCCGCGGAACGTGGACGACGTCTTCCTGGCCCAGTGACCGGGGCGGAGGCCGGCGGAGCGAATACGCTCCGCGCGTGCACCGGCTTTCATTCGTGGACTCCCACACGGAGGGCGAACCCACCCGCGCCATCATCGACGGCGGCCCGGACCTGGGCGGCGGCCCGCTCAGCGAGCGCCTGGACCTCCTCCGGGCCCGGCACGACTGGCTCCGCGCCGCGGCGGTGAACGAACCGCGCGGCTCGGAGGTGCTGGTGGGCGCGCTCCTCCTGCGGCCCGGGCGCCCCGAGTGCCAGGTGGGCGTCATCTTCTTCAACGCCACCGGCTACCTGGGCATGTGCGGCCACGGCACGATGGGCGTGGTGCGCACGCTGGCGCATCTGGGCCGGCTGCGGCCAGGCCCGCTGCTCGTGGACACGCCGGTGGGCCCGGTGGAGGCGGCGCTCCTTCCGGACGGGCAGGTGACGGTGGTGAACGTGCCTTCCTATCGAGATCGTGAGGTGACGCTGGAGTGGCGCGGGGCGCCCCTCCGGGGGGAGCTGGCCTGGGGCGGGAACTGGTTCCTGCGACTGGAGCGGACGGACCTGGCCGCCCGCCAGCCCGTGCCGCCGCTCACGGCCATCCACGCCCGGGAGCTCACGGAGCTCTGCCGGGAGCTTCTCCTCGCCGCCCGCGCAGGCGAGGGGTCCAGGGCCGACCACGTGGAACTGTGCGAAGCGCGCCCGGAGGGCCCGGGACTGCGGACCTTCACCTGGTGCCCCAGCGGCGCGTGGGACCGTTCGCCCTGCGGGACCGGGACGAGCGCCACCATGGCGTGCCTGGCGGCCCAGGGACGCCTGGCCGAGGGGGAGGAGCACCTCCAGGAGAGCCCGATCGGCAGCACCTTCCGGGGGCGCTTCCGCTGGCTGGACCGGACCGCCGGGAGGATCCGGCCGGAGGTGACCGGACGGGCGTTCGTGACCGGCGAAGGGACGCTCCTCCTGGACCCGGCGGACCCGTACCGGCACGGGATCCCGGAAACCGGCCTCCGGGGGGCGTGACCGCAGGGCCGGTTTCCGCTATCCTGCCCGGCTTCCCCCAAGAGCCAACCATGCCGAAGAGCAAGAGTCACAAGGGCCTTCTAAAGCGGATCAAGATCACCAAGAGCGGGAAGGTGCGCTTCGGCCGTCCCCACAGCCGCCACCTCAAGAGCAACAAGACCGGCGAGCAGGTCCAGACCTACCGCCGCAAGCGGTACGCCCGCTCCGGTGACCTGAAGGCGCTGAAGAAGATCCTCTTCCGCGGCCTCCTGAGCCAGGAGCAGGGTCAGATCCGCGCGGAAGCGCGCGAAGCCGCCGCGAAGGCCTGATCGAGTCCGTCCCATCCCCGCATTCGCCCGTCGGGACCAAAGCGCCGCTGAGCGGCCCCCGCCTGGGCACCTCCCACCCGGAGATCTCCAATGCCTCGTGCACGCAAGGGTGCAGCAAGAACCCAGGCCCGCCGCAAGCTCCTCCGTGAAGCCCGCGGCTACTACGGCACCAAGTCCCGCCACAAGCAGCAGGCCAAGGTGGCCCTCCTCCGCGCGGGCCGCAACGCGTGGCGCCACCGCCGGCTCCGCCGCCGCGACTACCGCTCCCTGTGGATCACCCGCATCACGGCCGCGTGCCGGATGCGCGGGACCCGCTACAGCCTCTTCATCAACGGCCTCCAGCGGGCGGGCTGCCTGCTGAACCGCAAGATGCTGAGCGAGATCGCGATCGCGGATCCGGCCACCTTCGACTCGCTGGTGGCCACCGCGCAGAAGTCGGTCGCCGCCAGGAGCTGATTCAAGCCGGAGCCTCCTACCCGCATCACAGGCCGATGGCGCCGGTGAGCGGGAGCAGCATGCGCTGCCACTGCGCCACCATCGCGGCCAGGGCGCCGGCCGCGGCCTGGGAGAGGGCGTCGGCGCGGGCCTCGTCGATGGCCGCCTGGACGGGGTCCATCGTTCGCAGCCTCACCTCCGCGGACTGGACCGCCTCGAGCAGGCTTGAGAGCTGGCTCTGCGCCGACTCCACCACCGACGTCTGCACCGCGGCCACGTTGCCGCGCACGGACTCCAGCACCCGCCGGGCCTCCGCCACCACCAGCCGCTGCGTCACCACCGGCACCGCGCCGTAGGCGAGCGAGCCACCGGTGCGCAGATCCGAGAGCCGCCCGAGGGTCGAGAGGCCCAGCTCCGACGGCATGAGCCCAGGGAGCCCGACCCGCGTGATCTGCGGCGCGTCCGGGTCCGGGGATGGATTGATCGTGAGGCCACCGCCGGCGGCGGTGACGCGCAGGAGGCCGGTGCCGGTCACCTCGAACTCCAGCCGCACGCCGGCATAGCGCACGCTGGCGCTGTTGCCGCTGGCGACGGCGCTGCCGCCGTTGCAGCTCACCTGGGCGTCCGTGCCGGCGGCCTCCACGCCGCCCGCGCCCAGGAGGGCCGGCGCGGCGCCGGAGACCGGCATGAGGCGGATCACCTGGTCGCTGCCGGCGGAGAGCGAGGTGAGCTGGACGGAGCCCCCCGCCGCCACGGCGGTCACGCCCGTCTCTCCAGTCACCGCGGCCACGGCGCCGGCGAGGGACGCGGCGTCCACGCTGGGCACGGTGACGACGGCGCTCCCCAGCGGGCCGGTGATCTCGATGGACGCGGGCTGCCCGGTGGCGCTCGGCGGGACGCCCACCTGGAGCGTGGCCACCGTGCCCTTGGCCACCACCGCCACCGTGAGATCCACGCTGCGCAGCGGGGCCCGCAGCACGCGCACGAACGATGCGATGCTCCCCGCGCCCCCGCTCACCCGGATCATCCTGGCGCCCGTGAGCATCCGCTCCCCGGGCCCGGACTCCACGGCGCGGATCGCGGCTTCGTAGGCGTCCAGGGCTTCGTCGATCCGGGCCGGCACGTTGACGCCCTGCGGTCCGGGATCGCGCAGGATGGCGTCCAGGGCGTCGAGCGCCGCGAGACCCTCGTCCACGCCGGCAGCCGCGGTGCCCAGCAGTTCGTCGGCCCGGGCCATGCGCGTGAGGGCGGCCTGCAGCCCCAGGCGCTGGGAGGTGAGCCGGTCCGCGCGGACGAGTCCGCCCGGATCGTCGGAGCCGCTGCGGATCCGCAGGCCGGTGGCCATGCGACCGGCGGTGAGTGCGAGCAGTCGCTGGTGGGCCTGAATCGCGTGGAGCAGCGCCAGGCCGGGAGCTGGGAGACCGGGGCTCATCGCCATGGGCGTCGGCGGAGCGGCGGCGGCGCTGCACGCGCGTCACGCGTTCGAACCCGGCGGAGCGCGGCCCCGCGGGCGGCGCCGTTCGTGCGGCCTCTTCCCCGGTCCGGGAACGCCCGTGGAAACGAAGAAGGGCCGCGGCCTCGGGGTCACGAGGTCCGCGGCCCGTGCAGGACCGAGCGTCGGAGCGCCCGGTCAGCGCTGGAGGAGGCGAAGCAGGGCCTCGGCGCTGCTGCCTGCCGCACCGAGGACGGAGATGCTGGCCTGGGAGAGGATCTGGGAGCGGATCATGGCCGCCGTCTCCTCCGCCACGTCCGTGTCGCGGAGCGCGGACTGCCCGGCGCTCGCGGCTTCCAGGGCGGATTGGAGTCCGCCGATGGCGCCCTGGAAGTGCGACTGGTCGATGGCCCCGAGCCGGCTGCGGGTGGCGGAGATCTCCGAGAGCGCCGACTCCACGACGCGCACGGCGTCGTTGGGGTCGCCGCTGCCCACGGCGATCGGGCCGCCGGTCCGCAGCATGGAGAGCAGGAAGGGCACGCCGCCGGCGCCGATGCTGTACCCCAGGCGCGCCGGAAGCGCCCCGGGCACGCCGAAGGAGATGCGGTCGTTGGAGGTGGAACCCGGCCCCACCTGGAAGGTGGCCCCGCCGCGCAGGACCACCAGCGTCTCCGCCGGCAGCCCGGTGTTGGTGGCGTAGTTCTCCGTGAGGACCGCGGAGAGGTTGACGGCCGCGCCCGCGAAGAAGACGTGCAGGCCGCTGGCCACGAAGGGCATGCCGTTGATGGTCCCGCGCGGGTCCAGGCCGGTGTCCTGGTCCGTGGGTCCGGCGCCCACCTGGCCCACGGTGACCCAGTTGTTCCCCAGGCTTCCCACGCGGCGCACGGCGATGAGCTGGTTGCTGCCGTACTCCACGGAGTGGAAGTCCAGCACGGTGACGCCGTTGTTGACGCTCACCGCGGCCTCGATGCCGGTCTGGTCGCGGAACTGGTTGATGGTGGTCACCATGGTGGCCATGGTGGTGTTGGCCGCGAAGCTGACCGTCTGCACGCCCTTGGGACCGGCGAGCTCCAGGGTCACGGGCTCGTTGAGCGTGGTGCCGGCGAAGCTGCCGGCGTTGGCCGCCGCGAAGAGCGTGGCCCGCTCCGCCGCGTTGGTCACCTTGAGGGAGAGGCTGAGGGTTCCCGCGGCCAGGTCCGCCTGGTGGACGCGGAGCTGGGCCACCCGCGTGGTGTCCCACGGGGAGACCACGTAGTCCAGGGAGCCGTCGAGCAGCCGCCGCCCGCCGAACTCCGCGGTGTTGGCGATGCGCTCGATCGCGTCGATGGCCGCGTCGATCTCCACCTGCCGGTCCTCCGGAGGCAGGAGCGATGCGTCGCCCTGCTCCGCCACCAGCGTCTTGATGCTCTCGAGCTGCTCCGCCACGGCGGCCAGCTGGCTGTCGATGGCGGCGATCATGGTGCTGCCGCGCTCCGCACCGTCGATGGCTGCGGAGAGGCCGCGGATCTCCGCCCCCAGGCGGTCGCTCTTGGCCAGCCCCGTGGGGTCGTCCGAGGCGCGGTTGATGCGGAGCCCCGTGGAGAGCCGCTCCAGGCGGGTGGAGAGATCGGTGTTGGCCCGCAGCAGCCCGTGGTGGGCGATGAGCGAGGCGATGTTGGTGTTGACGGTGGTCATCTGGCCTCCATTCATGCGGTCTCGCGCCGGGGCGGAATCTCGGAGGAGAGCCGCGCTCCCCTCGAGGACGGCGGCGGCGCCGGGGTGCCCGGGGCCACCCCGCGGAGTTCGCCGCGGAAGCGGGCGGCCTGTTCGTTCTCTGCGCGGATGGCCTGGTACACCTCCTTGCGGTGCACCGCCACGCTGGAGGGGGCGTTGATCCCCACGCGAACCTTGTCCCCCCGGATGTCGACGATGGTGATCTCCACCTCGTCGCCGATCATGATGGATTCATCGATGTGCCGTGAGAGCACGAGCATGCGTCGGAGTCCTTCCGTTGAGCGGGGCGTCCCAGCCCCGGGTGCGAATCAGGCGCTGGCGGCCATGCCGCGGGTGGCGGCTTCCATCTGCACGAGTTCGTGGCGCGTCGACCAGCGGCGATCCGCCAGGACCACCTGCAGGCCGCGCCGGGCCGCCGCGTTGATGACCAGCGGCCCCTGGAGATTGGCGGTCAGGGAGCGGTCGCGGCGGTTCACGATGACGAAGTGCTGGGCGTCCGCCGGGTTCACCAGGCCGATCTCCTGGGCCTGCTCCGCGCGGAGCGGAACCGAGTAGCCGGGAACCCAGAGGGCCGGGTCCGTCACCACGAACGCCAGATCCGGGGAGTCCGCGCTCTGGAGCCAGAAGAAGACGCCGCGATCATCCGGCTGCAGCAGGGCGAACCGGCTGAAGCGGGCGAATCCGAGCAGCCCGGCGGGGACGTCGATGAGGCGGTCCCCGTCGATCTCCACGGGTCCGAACCTGGTGGTCTCGATCTGCATGGGTGCATCCTGCGGCCGACCGTTCCTGGTCTCGGTCGCACCTCGCGACCGGGGACCTCCTGTCCCGACTTCCGCTCGGCCGGCGGAAGCCCTGGGGGCCTAGCGGAGGAAGTCGAGCAGCGAGAGCGTGCTCGTCCGCCCGATGGCGAGCAGACCCGCCTGGAGCTGCGTGGAGAGCGACGAGAGACGGGTGGCCGCATCGGCCACGTCCAGGTCCTCCAGCGAGCTCCGAAGCGATTCGTTCTGCACCGCGCGCTCCTCCGACACCGTGCGTTCGTCCTGGAAGCGGGCGCTGCGGGCGCCGGCCAGGGTTCGTGCCGACGAGGCACGTTCGAACGCCCGGTCGAGGCCCTCGATGGCAAACGTCATGCCTGCGGCGTCGTTGGCCCGGAGGGCGTCGCGCAGGCGGAGGAGATGGGTGAAGGCGCCGTCGACGGCAATTGTTGCGCGGTCCTCCCCCGCAATCTGTGCGCCGGCGGTCCCGGCCTTGATGCCCAGGTCCAGGGCCGCCCAGCCGTTGTCCACCGGGTTGACCTCGAAGGAGAACGGCCCGCCCGTGTTGTCCGTGAGGAGGAAGCCGTTCGTGCCGGTCTGCAGGCCGATGCTGAACTCGCCGGGGACGTTCACGCCGGCGGCGGTGGCGGCGGCGTTCACCGTGGCGATCACCTCCCCAACCGTGGACTCCGTGGTGAAGTCCACCACGAAGGTGCGGCCGTCGTGGAGGCGGATCGAGAGGTCGTTGCCGTTCAGGTTGGCGGGCTCGCCGGTGACGGGATCCACGCCGGGCTGGCTGAAGCGGACGCCGCGGCCGTCGTTGAACTCCGCGAGGCGCGTGTCCAGGTCGAACGTCCGGATCCCCAGGCGGGAGGCGGTGTCGTCCGCGCCGACGTTCTGGATGCTGAGGGAGGCGCCGCTCAGCCCGTTGCGGATCCACACCCGCCCGGTGGGCTGGTCCATCTCCACGCGCACGCCCAGTCCGAGGCCCTCCACCAGGTTCGCGAAGTCGCGGATGGTGACCGCGTTCGAGAGGTCCACGGTGCGGACCTGCTGCCCCACCGAGATGCGGATCTGCCCCAGGCCGCCCGCGGCGAAGCCGGCGAGGGGCGTCTCCCACCCGTTCGAGAGGCTGACCGCCCGGATGAAGTCCTCGCGCCCGCTCTCCCCGCCCAGCAGGCGATCGCCCGAGATGGTGGCCAGGTCCCCCGCGCCCACGTCCATGCCCGCCCCGCGGCCCATCCACGCCACGCCCTCCGCCAGGCGTTCGAACGCCGGCATGCGGGTCCTGGTGCCGCCGAAGAGATGCACGCCGTCGTGGGTGGCGTTCGAGACCTGGAGGAGACGGTCGATCACCTGGTCCAGCTGGTCCGCGAGCGAATCGCGATCCGACTGGAGCGTGCTGGAGTCGCGCCCCTGGATGCCCATGTCCCGGGCGCGGTCGATGAGATCCACGCTCTCCGCGATGAACGGATCGCTCGCCTCGAGCAGCGAGACCGCCCGCTCGATCGCGGCCCGGATGCGGCCATCCGTCGCGGTGGCGCCCGCCAGGCGCGACAGCACGGCGCTGCGGATCGGGTCGTCCCCGGGCGAGAGCATCGCGCGGCCGAGGGCGATCTGCTGCTGGAGGCGGGCCATCGCGGCGGAGGTGCGGGCCACGCCTCCGGGAATGGAGGTGCCGGCGGCCAGCGAGCCGGTGAGCCTGAGTCCCATGCCGAGGGCGTCGATGCCGTTCATTGCGTCCTCCGTGCGAGCGGGTCAGCGAGCGGCCATGTCAAGGAGCGTCTGCATCGCGGACTGGAGCGAGGCGACGAAGCGGGCCGAGGCCTCGAACTGCTGCTGGGCGGCCAGGAGGCGCATCGCCTCGTCGTCGACGGAGACGCCGGAGACCTGCTGTTCCTGGGCCTCCAGTCCCTCGCGCACCAGCGTCGCGGCGTCCGCGGCGTCCGTGGCGGCGCGGACCCGCGCGGCCAGCGAACCGGAGACGGTCCGCAGGTACCCGCCCAGGGTGTCCCCGAGCGGCGCGAGCGTCGTCTGGCCCAGGGCGGCGAGCGCGGCGGCCACGGTGGATTGATCGTCGTCGAGCCCGCTGGAGAGGAGCTGCGGATCCGCCACCAGCTCCTCCGCCACGTCCACGTCCGATGCGCTCCAGCCGGTGAAGAAGCCGCCCAGCTGGATGGCGGTGAGGAGGCCGCTCGTGTCCTCGTGGACGGAGAGCTCCTTGCCCGCATCCGCCACCAGGTGCATGCGGTTGTCCGCGTCCACGTAGGAGGTGAGACCGAAGCCGGCGCCGGCGTTGGTGATCCTGGTGGCGATGTCCTGGAGCGAGTCCACCGCCGGATTCACCGGCACCTCCACGATGGTGGGGTTCTCCGAGCCCGCGTCCCCGATCTCGATCCGCAGGACGCCGTTCTGCACCTGGGCCGGGAGGATCTCCGCCCCGATCGGCTGCGCCGGATCCGTCACCTGGATGAAGGCGGTCGCCTCGCTCCGGCCGTGCATACCGCGGCCCGCGACGTGGATGCGGTTGACGGCGTTGATGAGCTGGAGGGTCATGGTGTCGATCGAGTTGATCGCGGTGGCGACGCTCTCCTGCCTGGTGCGCAGGAGTCCGCCCACGGAGCCGCCGGGAGCGATCGGCGCTCCGTCCTCCGCCACCACGACGCCGGGCGCTCCCTGCTGCTGCACCACCTGGAGCCCGCGCGAACGCCCGTCCAGCATGATGGGCACGCTTCCCACCAGCAGGTCGATCGAGCCGCCCGGGCGCTCCACCGCGGTGACGTCCAGGAGCGACGCGAGTTCGTCCACCGCGGCATCGCGCTGATCGCGCAGCGACGGCGCCGGGCCGCCGCCCGCCTCCGCGGACCGGATGGAATCCGTGAGCTGGGACACGCGGGCCAGGAGGTCGTTCGCCTGCCGCATCGCGTCATCCAGCGAGCGGTCCAGCTCCGTCCGCTGGGAGACGTACGCGGAGCGGAGCTGTCGCAGCTGCGAGGCGAGCGCCGCGCCCTGCTGCACCACCACCGTGCGCACGCCGGTGTCGCCGGGCTGCTGGGCCACGTCCCCGAAGGATGCGAGGAAGGTCTCCACGCGCGACGCGAGGTCCTGGTCCCCGAGCATGGCGTTGCTCGACTCCACGCCACTCAGGAAGCGCTGGTCCGTGAGGAGGCCCGCCTCGTCGCCGCGGGCGTGCCGGAGCCTGGCCAGGAGCGCCAGGTCCAGGGCCCGGTTCAGGCCCCCCACCATCACGCCCGCGCCGGGAGAGCCCACGCCCACCATCGCCGCGCCGCTGAGCGGCAGCATGGCCAGGCGCTGGCGCCGGTAGCCGGGCGTGGTGGCGTTGGCCATGTTCTGTCCCGCGATGTTCATGGCGGCCTGGCCCGCCACGAGACCGGAGGAGCCGATGTTGAACAGTCCGTTGAGGTTCACGCGGATCTCCGTTCAGTGGCGAAGGTCGAGGGTGGTGGTGGGTCCGCCGTTCACGCGGCCGCGGCGTCCGTAGACGGCGACCTTGCCGCCGCAGACCAGCTCGCGCACGCCGGCAAGGTGGGCGGCCAGCCGCTCCGAGGCGGCCCGGACCACGGAGAGGCGGCGGCGCACGCGCGTCACCTCGCTCCGCAGCGGCTCCGCGAGGGCCCGCAGCGGCGCCGCGTCCTGGCCGGCGGACTCCATGGCGGCGATGGCGTTGGTCACGGTGGCGCCGGCCGGCAGACCCATGGCCCGCAGGGCGGCCTGCCGGGCAGCCTCCAGCCGCTCCATCTCCGTCCCCAGGGCCCGCACGCGGCTGCCCGCGGAGCGCAGCAGCGGCTCGTCCGCCCGTCGAACCGCCTCCCGCTGCATCTCAACCGCCTCGCCCATCTGACGGGCGAGCAGCAGCTGGCGGCCGAGGATCGACTCCAGGGTTCGTTCGTTCATGCGATGACTCCGCGGCGGCGCATCAGCGACTCCTCCAGGCGCCGGCCGAGCGCCACACGCTCGGAGCCGGCGATCCTGTCGGCGATCCGCTGATCCAGCATGGGTCCGAAGGTCCGCTCCCCGTCACCCGGCTTGAAGGGCCCCCACGCCAGCGATCCGCCGCGCAGCTCCTTGAGGACCGGCATCACGAGCGCCTGGGAGAGGAGTCCCGTGGCCGCCTTGTGGATCTTCGCTGCGGCGTCCGCGCCGCGGGCGCCCGGCGCCGCCGCCTCATGCAGCATGCGCACGAACCGCTCCCCGCCGTGTCCGCGGGCCGCGACGAGCTGGGCCGACAGCGGGTCGATCGCGGGGACGCTCATTCGCTGACGATCTCCGCGGAGAGCGCACCCGAGCGGCGCAGCTCGTAGAGGATGGCGATCTGGTCCCGCACCGGCACGTCCAGCTGATCCAGGGCCCGGAGGAGATCGGAGAGCCGCGTGCCGCCCGCGGGCTGGGCCGGGACGCTCATGCCCGCGGCCACGCCCGCCCAGCGCACCGTGGTCGCCACCGGCGCCTCCGGCGTGCCCACGGGCTGCGGCGTGATGGTGGTGATCTGGAGCCCCGCGTGCGCGATGGCCACGGGGCGTATCTCGACGTTGTCGGTGACGACGATGATGCCCTCGCGCTCGTTCACCACGATCCTGGCCGGGGTGCGGAGGAGGGTCTGATCCACGTGGAAGGTCATGACGCGGGCCAGGAAGCGGGAGGGATCGCGGCGCTCCGACTCCGGCACCCGCACGCGAACGCTCTTGGGATCCTCCACCCGCGCCGGCGCCTGGATGCCCAGGAGCGCCATCTCCTCGTTGATCACGCCGGCCACGGCGCTCGCCACCGGATAGCCGGCGAACTCGTCACGCAGCACCAGGGTG
Source organism: Phycisphaerales bacterium (assembly GCA_046350535.1). GTDB lineage: Bacteria > Planctomycetota > Phycisphaerae > Phycisphaerales > SM1A02 > VGXK01. Next base: position 1,282,554 of record JAXMAG010000001.1, on the reverse strand, counting down.
ATGGTGCCGTCCGGCGCCACGGGGTCCGCGACCAGCGTTCGGAGCATCTGCCCGCCCTGCCGGACCACCCCCGAGCGCGGATTGGCCCCCTCCACCACGAGCGGCCCCTGCGCGAACGCCATCACCGGGATTGAACCCGGGTCCGGCAGCGGCACGCGGAGCATGGAGACCACCAGCGACCCGCCCGCGATGCTCTTGCAGTTGAAGAGGGAGTTGACGGTGACGTCGAACCGGTCCCCCTCCGCCGCGCCGGCCGCGGGGATGTTCATGGTGACCTGCACCACCGCGAAGCCGTCCACCTTCTTCAGCTCGTCCAGGCTGCCGATGCTGCCGTCCATGTTCTTCAGGAACTGGGCGAAGGGCCGCGCCGCCACCAGCGAGTCCTTGTGCTTGTCGCCGGTGCCGTTCAGCCCCACCACGATGCCCAGGCCGGAGAGCGTGTTCCGCTCCAGACCCTTCAGGCGGCAGAGGTCCTGCACGGAGCCGGCCACGGCAGGGCGTGCGCAGAGGAGCGCAACAATTGCCCATGCCGGAAGGAGCCCAGCGATGAGGGCCGGGGTCCTGCGGAGGCGAACGGTGGCGTGGTGGTGCATGGCGGTGATCCTCGCGGGCTTCAACGCCACCGCCCCGGCAAGCGGCATGCCACCCCGGCCGCGCCGTGGCATCATGGAGGGATCGACGCCGCCTCCCGCCACCTCCGCCTCTCCGGCCCCGGCGCCGCCCTGCTCCTGGCGGCAGCCGCATGCGCAGCGGCGCTCCTGCCGGCGGCCGGCCGCACGGGAGACCAGGGCTCCGCGCTCGTCCCGATGGCGGCGGCGTGGATCCGCGAAGGCTGGGCCCCGCTCCTCTGGCTCTGCTCCGCCGCGGGTCTCGGGGGTGCGCTCCGCCGGGCGCTGGCGCCGGACGCGCCCGCCGCGATGGCCCTTCCCGCCGGCACCGCCGCCCTCATGGCCCTGGACCAGGTGTGCGGCATGGCTGGCGTCCTCGCTGGCCCCGCGGGGGCGTGGAGCGCGCTGGCGCCGGGACTCCTCCTGCTCCTGCTGCAGGCCGTTCGCGGCACGCCGTCCGCGCCCGCCGGTCCGGGCGCGGGAGCGCCGCGCCTTCCGTGGTGGCCCGCCGGCGCCGCGCTCGCTGTTCTCCTCCTGGCGGCGGCGAGCAGCCCGGGCTGGCTCTGGTCCACGGAGTTCGGCGGCTACGACGCCCTGAGCTACCACCTGCAGCTTCCGCGGGAGTGGCTCGCCGCAGGCCGTCTTGGGCCCCTGGCCCACAACGCGTACTCCTTCCTGCCGGGCTGGGCGGAGGGCGCCACGCTTCATCTCTTCGCGCTCGGCGGAGATCCGGTGCTGCTGGGCCTGCGGGCCCAGATGCTCCAGGCCCTCCTGGCGGTGGCCGCGGCCATCTCGCTCGGCGCCGCGGCCGGACCCGCCGCGGGCGTGCTCCTCCTGGGCACGCCGTGGATCGTGGTGACCGGCTCCATGGCGTACGCGGAGATGGGGGCCCTCCTCGGTGGCGCGGGGATCCTGATGCTGGTGCAACCCGGAGCGCGGCCCGGCGCGCCCCCCACCTGGCGGCGCGGCGTGCTGCTCGGCCTCCTCGCGGCGCTCGTCACCGGATGCAAGCCCTCCGCGGCGCCGATCCTGCTGCTGCCGCTCGCGCTCCTTGCGCTCATCCCCGGGCCGCGCGGACGGGTGAGCGCCCCGCTCCTCCTCGGCGCCGCCGTCAGCGCCGTGCTCCTCCTCTCCCCGTGGCTCATCCGCAACGCCGCCATGACGGGGAACCCGATCTTCCCCTTCGGCACCCGGTGGCTGGGCGCGTGGACTTGGGACGCGGCGCAGGTGGAGGCGTGGCGGAGCGGCCACGCCGCGGGCGGGCACGGGAGCGCCGCCGGCGCGGTGTGGGACCAGTTCCTGCGCTTCGGCGTCGGGCCCAACCCTGCGCCCGGCGAACCATGGCAGCCGCTCTTCGGCCTCCTCCCCTGGGCGGCGCTGGCGGCGCTCTGCGTGCTCCTGGCGCGGCCGGCCACCCGCGCCGCGGGCGTGGCGTACTCGCTCGCCATCGGCAGCGGACTCCTGGCGTGGCTCCTGCTGACGCACTGGCAGAGCCGCTTCCTGGTCCCGCTCGCGCCGCTCCTGGCCGCCGCCACCGGCATGGCCCTCCACTCCGCCGCCGCCGGGGCGCGCCCGGCCGGGCGCCGGGCGGCGGCCACGCTCCTCCTCTGCCTCTGCTCCGCGCAGCCGCTCCTGGCGTGGTGGCGGGAGGGCCCCGCCCCCGCAGCCATGGTGGACGCGGAGTGGCTGATGAGCGGTGACGCGGCCGCGGACGCGCTGCGGGATCCGCAGCTCCCAGCACCGGAGCGAGAACGCCTCTCCTCGATCCGCGCCGTGGCCATCAACCACGGCCTGCCGCCCGGGAGCCGGACGCTCCTCGTGGGGGATGCGGCCCCCTATCGCTATCGATCGTCCGTCCTCTACACCACGGTGTGGTGCCGGCAGCCGCTCCTGGCGCCGCTCACCGCCGGCCGGCCGCCCGAGGAGACGATCAGCGGCCTGCGGAGCGCGGGCGTCACCCACGTCCTGGTGGACGGTGCCATGCTCTCGCGCTGGCAACGGAGCGGCTGGCTGGATCCGGCCCTCACCCCGGAGCGGGTGAAGCTGCTGGCCTCCCGGCTGGTGCCGCTCCGGAACCTGGATGGCGGCGCCGTCCTCTACGCCCTGCCGCCCGGGTGACGGGCCGGGTGCTATCGTGGATCCCGTGAGCGAATCGCCCGGCGTGGTCTGTCCCTTCTGCGGGTGCGTGCAGCCCGCGGCTGCGCACTGCGCGGGGTGCGGCGTGGCCATGGATGCGGGGACGCGCCGGGCCACCCTGGAGCGGATGGGACCGTGGGCCGTCCGCGACCCGCAGCACCCGTTCATGCCCGGCTGCTCCTGGGCCCAGCTGGCGGAGCTCGTCTCCCGCGGCGTGGTGACGCGGGCCACGGTGATCCGCGGCCCCACCACGCGGCAGCTGTGGAGCCTGGCCCGCCGCGTCCCGGGGGTGGCCCACCTCCTGGGCGTCTGCCACGCGTGCCAGCGCACCGTTCGCCCGACGGATCCCTCCTGCCCCGCGTGCGCCGCGATCTTCGGCGCCCCCATGGACCGCAACCACCTCGGCCTGCCGGAGGAGGAGGAGTCCGGCTGGAGCAGCGCCCACCAGGTGCCGGGCGGCGCGGAGCCAGCGCCGCGGCTGAGCAGCTTCGCCACGGACGACGAGCTTCGCGAAGGCGTCGCGGAGAACACGCGGCTCCGCAGGGTGCTGGGCGGCGGCGCACCGCATTCGAACCCCGCGCCCCCGGGCGGGCCCGCGCCGCGCGATCACCGCGCCCGCCGCCCGACGCTGCTCCTCCCGGTCTCGATCGGCGTGCTCGCCGTGGCCGCCGTGGCCGGCGGCGCCGTGGTGCTGGCGCAGGTGCTCGGCCGCGCCGGCCTCCGCGACTCCGACGCCCGGGCCACTCCGCCCGCCATCGTCCCGGCCCGCAGCGGCGGCGCGGTGGCGCTCGCGCCTCCGGAGCCGCCGCCCCTGCCCGCTCTGGTGCCGGCCGCGTCTCCGCAGCGCCGCACCTCCGGGCAGGATGCACCGGACGCGCCCAGGTCGCCGGCGCCGCCCGGCGCCGCGCCCGCATCTCCCCCCGCGCCTCCCCCTGCGCCGCCCGCCAACCCCCTGGACCAGGCCGAGGCCAGGCTCCGCATGGCACGGGATCCGGCCCTCACCGCGGACGAGCGCCGGGCCCACCTCCAGTGGAGCGAACAGGAGGCCGCGCGCATCCTGGCCGCCACTCCACCCGCGCCTGCGGACGTCGCCGCCAGGGCCAGGGCCCTCACGGACGCCGTGGCGGAGGAGCGGCGCCGCATCGACGCGGAGGAGTTCCTGCGCGGTCGCGGCTCCGCGCCTCCAACACCCTGATGGCTCCCATGCCCCACCTCCGCTCCAAGCGCGGCTCGCCGCTCCTCCGGAACACCCTGCTCCTTGCCGCGGCGGCGCTCTCCTCCGCCTGCGGCTCCGCACCCTCCGCGTCCACCGGGAGCGCGGCGCCCGCGGCGGGACCCGCCACCTCCGCCGCACCGCCGCCGGCCGCCGCCGCGCTCCCCGGCGCCGCGCCCGCCGCGGAACAGGCCCGTGCCGCCGCCCGCGAGCGCCCCGCCGCCATCTGGAACGGCACCGCGGTGGAGTGGACGGACATCCGGCCGCTCCTCGCGGAGCGATCCGGCGCCGTGGTCCTGGAGGAGTACCTGCTGGACCGCCAGGTGGAGATGCTGCTCCGCGAGCGAGGCATCACGCTGGAGCAGACGCAGGTGGCGGCGGAGGAGGCCCTGCTCCTGGAGACGCTGGACCGCAACCCGGAGCGGGCCCGCGTCCTCCTCGTGGAGCTCCGCAACACTCAGGGCCTCGGTCCGGAGCGCTGGTCGCGGCTCCTGCGCCGCAACGCCGGCCTGCGGGCGGTGGTGCAGCCGGAGGTGCGCATCTCGCAGGACGCGGTGAGCGCGGCGGTGGACGCCGCCCACGGCCCCAAGCGCCGCTGCCGGATCATGGTGGTGCCGGATCTGCGGGTGGCGGAGAGCGCGGCGGCGAGGCTCGCCGCGGGCGAGTCGTTCGCGGATGTGGCGGTGGAGCTCTCGACGGATCGCTCCGCAGAGCGCGGCGGACTGATTCCGCCGGTGAGCCGCATGGATCCCTCCTTCCCCAGCTCCCTGCGCAAGGCGCTCTGGGAGCTGCCGCAGGGCGGGACCTCCTCGCCGGTGCTCCTCGAGTCCGGCGTGGCCATCATCCGCTTCGAACGGGAGCTCCCCGGCGACGGCACCTCCCCGGAGAGCGCCCGCGCCGAAGGCGAGCTCGCGGTGCGCCGGGCCCAGGAGCGGCTCCTCATGGAGAACACCGCGCGGGCGATGCTCCGGGACGCGGCCAGCGTGACCATCTTCGATGACGCGCTCCTGGACAGCTGGAAGCGGGCCCGCGGGACTCAGGTCCGCAGGTAGGCGAGCCGCCACGCGGACACCGGCAGCAGCACCGCCACCGGGAGCGCCACCACCATCGCCGCGGGCACGTCCTTGAAGGGCACGGTCAGGAAGACGAGCGCCCCGAGCATGGCCGGCACCGCGACCGCGGCGGCCTTCACGCTCTGCTGGAGCAGCACCCGCGGCTCCCGCAGCAGGAAGAACGGGATCGCGAGAGCCAGCACCAGGAGGTTGGCGAGCGGTGCCGCGAAGCGGTTCAGCCGCAGCTGCGTCACCATCCCGGGCTCCACGCCGCCCTGCTCCTCCAGCATCTTGAGCTGCGTGATCCCGAGCATCTGGGAGTAGAGGCGGAAGCGCTTCACCACGATCGCGTGCGGATGGAGGTCCGTGGCGAAGAAGGAGATGGGCTGCAGGAAGGTGGTCTCCGGAAGGGCGGCCCCCTCCTGCGTGAGCGTCCCGCGCACGATGGCGGTCCCCTGCTCCAGTCGCCACCCGCCCAGCTCCGCGTCCCACGTGGCCCGCTCCGCGGTGATGCGCCGGCGGGCCTCGCCGCCGGCATCGCGATCGATGATGAGGACGCCCTCCAGGACGCTCGTCTCCGGATCGAAGGAGCGGGCGTGGATGAGGTTCCCGGCGCCGTCGCGCGTGAGCGGAAGCGGGTACCGCTGCGTGCCCGGGGAGAGCAGATCCGAATGGTCCCGGACGAGCCGCGGCGCGAGCCGGGGCAGCACCGCCTCCTGGTTGATGATCTGCAGGACGTTCAGGAACGCCGCCGCCAGCAGGAGCGCCCCCGCCACGCGCCGCAGGCTGATGCCCGCGGCCATGATCGCGGTGAGCTCGCGGGTCCGGTGCATCTGGGCCAGCGTGAAGCCCATGGCGCCCACGCTCACCAGCCCCAGCATGTACTGGTAGAACTGGAAGACGCGCGGCCCGTGGAAATCCAGGAGGAGCATCGCCACCCCGGTGGGCACGTTCCAGGCCCGGCCGGCGTTCACCGCGGCGCGGGCGGCGTCCAGGTACCGCTCCGCCTGGACGATCACGTCCACGGACACCGCGAAGACGAAGAGCAGCGAGAAGAGGATGAGGAAGTTCGCCAGGAAGCGGCCCATCACGTGACGATCGAGGATCCGCATCGTCAGTTCCTCGCCAGGGCCCGGTAGGCCCCCAGGGTGGCCACCAGCAGGAGGGCGCTCCCGGCCCACATCACGGCGGAGCCCAGCACCATGCTTCCGCCGCGCATCATCTGCTGCCCGCCCGCCACCATCAGGATGTTCCCCACCGCGGGCGCGAACGCCAGCAGGTAGATGACCAGCGGAAGGCTGTGGCGCCGCCAGATGGCCAGCACCGCGCCCAGAAGCAGGATGAGCGGGGCGCTGAGGGACTGGGCCGCCCGCTGCGAGAGATGCGAGGCGATCTCCTGCCGCACCTCCTGCACCTCGCCCTTGAGGGACGCCGCCGCCTCGCGTCCCAGCCGGGAGAGATCCGCCGCCGGCCCCGGGCCCGTCTCCGGGATCTCCTCCGCCATCTCCACCGCCGCCTGGTTCCCCAGCTCGGACCAGCTCCGGGCCGCGCAGCCGCGCACCTGGAGCGCCGGGATGCGGGCGGGCCAGCGGGTGCGGGTCGCCTCGCGGGACCGCAGGTCCGTCACCTCCGGGGAGGAGAGCGCCAGGTCGAAGCGGGGCGTCTCGTCCGGCGGCGTCTCATCGTCGAAGTAGACGTCCACGCGCTCCGTCACCGCGCGGCGGGTGGCCACGCCGCGTTCGTATTCGGTCACCGTCACGCGGCCTCCGGGCCCGCGCGGGGAGATGCCGCTCTCCCGGACCACGCCGCCCTCCACCACGTACTCGCGGCGGTTGGATTCGTCCTCGAGCGTCGCCCGCCCGCCATGGTCCAGCTGCGACGCGAGGCACCCCCAGGCGCCCTGCTTGGCCAGCACCAGGTCCACCGCCCGTCGGCGCTCGAACGCATCCGGCCTGGAATCGAGCTCCGCGGAGAGCTCCATCAGCTCCGGCAGCGAGAGGAACTTGGGCCCGCGGCTGATCCCGCGGTCCACCATCATCGCGTCGGGCATGGCCTGGGGCACGAAGAGCACGGTGCCCTCCTTGGCCCTGAAGACCGTGGCGTTGGTCATGGCCAGCTTCATCCACGTGGCCTTGCCGCGCCGGTAGACGTCCACCGCCGCGCTCTCCGAGGTGAACTCCGTCTGCGGGCGGCCGTCCCCGTCCGCCTCCACCGCGGCCACGCCGGCCAGGAGGAGCCGCTTGTCCGCGCCCGGCGGCGCCTCCGCCGGCTGCACCGCGTCCGCGAAGATGCTGGTGCGTCCGATGGGGAACGCCTCTCCCCGCTCCACCATGGTCTCGAACGCCGCGGTGACGTCCTGGGCCAGCACCTGCTTGAGCAGTGTCCAGAAGCGCGGCACCGCGAAGTTGACCAGCAGGAACATGACCAGCATCAGCACCACGCCCAGCCCCAGCACCGGGGCCAGGATGCGGCGATAGCTGATGCCGCAGCAGGCCATGGCCACGATCTCGTTGTCCGCGGCGAAGCGATGCAGCACCAGCGTGGCCGCGAATCCGCCCGCGAACGGGATGGCGAACTGCAGCATCGGCACGGTGGCCAGGGCGATGTACTTGGCGGTGCCGCCCGGACCGAGCAGGTTCTCGGCGAGCGGCTTGATCGCGGAGCCGAACGCGATCACCACCACGATCACCGCGGTGGTGAGGAGCATCACCTTGAGGAGCTCCGAGAGGATGTAGCGGTCCAGCGTGCGCAGCATTCAGCGCAACCCGTACTCCTTCAGCTTCCGGTAGAGCGTCCGCTCCCCGATCCCCAGGAGCTGCGCCGCCTGCTCCCGGTTGCCTCCGGTCATGGCCAGGGTCTGGCGGATCGCCTCCTTCTCCAGGCGGTCCAGGCCCACGCCCGCCAGGCTCCCGATCGATCCGTCGTCCGCGGGGTCCGCGCTGCGGATCTCCTCCGGGATGTCCGCCGGCTCCAGGACCGCGCCCTGCCCGGTCACCACCATGCGGTGCACCACGTTCATCAGCTCGCGCACGTTGCCGGGCCAGTGGTAGCTGACCAGCCGCATCATGGCCGGCTGGCTCACCGCCGGCCGGGCCCGCCCCGCGTCCGCGGCGAAGCGCCCCACCGCGTGGTTCACCAGGAGCGGGACGTCCTCGCGCCGTTCGCGCAGCGGCGGCAGGTGGATCTCCGCGCCCTTGAGACGGAAGTAGAGGTCCTCGCGGAAGCGACTCTCCGCCACCATCGCCTTCAGGTCCCGGTTGGTGGCGCTCACGAAGCGCACGTCCACCTTGCGGACCTCGTTCGAGCCCAGCCGCACGATCTCCCCCGTCTCCAGGACCCGCAGGAGCTTGGGCTGCATGGAGAGCGGCATGTCCCCGATCTCGTCCAGGAAGATGGTGCCCTTGTCGCCGTACTCGAAGACGCCCTCCCGGTCCCGCTCCGCGCCGGTGAACGCCCCGCGCACGTGGCCGAAGAGCTGGTCCTCCAGCAGGCTCTCGCTCTGGCCGGCGGCGTTGAAGGTCACGTAGCGCCGCTCGCGCCGGCGCGAATGGCGGTGGATCGCGGCCGCGATCAGCTCCTTGCCGGTGCCGCTCTCGCCCGTCACCAGCACCGGGATGCTCGCCGGCGCCACCTGGCGGATGAGCGCCACCACCCGGCGCATCGCGGCGGAGTCACCGATGATCCCTTCGAACCCGTAGGCCGCCTCCACCTCCCCCTGGAGCCGCTGGTTCTGGTGGCGGAGGAGGACGGTCTCCGCGGCCCGCTGCACCAGGTTCCGGAAGACCACGAGATCCAGGGGCTTCTCGATGAAGTCGTAGGCCCCCCCCTGGAGGGCGGCCTTGGCGGTGGGGACGTCCCCGTGGGCGGTCACCAGGAGGGTGGCGGCCTCCGGCTGGTGCTCCCGCTGGAGCCGCAGCACCTCCAGGCCCGCGGTGGGCGTCTCCATGACCAGGTCCGTCACCACCACGTCAAAGGCCCCGCCCGTCAGTTCCTTGGTGGCGTCCGCCAGGCTGTGCACGATGGTGCAGACGTGCCCGGGCTTCCGCAGGGCGTCGGCCATGGTCCGGGCGTGGTCCACCTCGTCGTCCACGATCAGGACCTGGGCGTGGAGCTCCGCCGCCGTCGAGCGTTCGTCCGCCATGCGAGAGAGGGATTGTAGAAGGAAAGCCGCAGGCCGCGAGGAGCCGATATGGACCGCCGTGCCCCCGTCATCCAGAGAAACATCGGCGCGGCCCCTGGAAGCAGCGGCCGCGGGTTCTAGCATGCCCGCCATGACGCCCGCGCGGCCCCGGCCCGTCCAGAGACCCGCGACGGCGGAGCCCGCCTTCACCGGGCGCCACTGCTGGTTCGTGGGGATCGGCGGCTGCGGCATGAGCGGCCTGGCCCGCATGCTGGCGGCCCGCGGCGCCCACTGCGCAGGCAGCGACCGTTCGCCCGGCCCGGTCACGGAGTCGCTGGCCGCGGACGGCATCCCGGTGAGCTTCCAGCAATCGGAGGGCGTCCTCCCGGAAGCCTGCGACCTGGTGGTGGCGAGCGCCGCCGTCCCGCCGGACCATCCGGAGCTCCTCGCCGCCCAGCGCCGCAGCATTCCCGTCCTCAGCTACGCGGAGGCCCTCGGCCTTGCCCAGGAGGGCCGCACCGCGGTGTGCGTCGCCGGCACCCACGGCAAGAGCACCACCACCGCCATGCTGGGGCACCTCTGCCTCCAGGCGGGACTCGACCCCAGCATCATCGTCGGCGCCATCTGCCCGCAGATCGGAGGCGGCTCGCGAACGGGTGCGGATCGCATCCCGCGCGGCGCCCTCCAGGGCCGACCCGGCGTCCTGGTGGCGGAGGCGTGCGAGTTCAACCGCAGCTTCCACCACCACCGGCCGACGATGGCCCTCATCAACAACCTGGAGGAGGACCACCTGGACTGCTACGGCTCGCTGGACGAGATCGTGCGCAGCTTCCGGGAGTTCGCCCTCCTGCTCCCGCCGGCCGCCGAGGGCGGGCGGCTCCTCATCGCCCACGAGGGCGCCCATCGGCGCGAGGTGGCGTCCCTCCTTCCCTGCGCGGTGGAGACCTTCGGCTGGGATCCCTCCGCGGACTGGCGCGTCAGCTACTCGCCGCGGACGCGGCGCGTGGAGGTGCACCACCGCGGCGGATGCGCCCTGGCGTGGACCAGCCCGATGCCCGGAGAGCACAACGCCCTCAACGGCGCCGCCGCCGGGATCCTCTGCACATGGCTGGGCGGCGAGCGCGGGGCCGTGGAGGCGGGCCTCGAAACCTTCCGCGGACTGGAGCGGCGCAGCCAGCGCGTGGGGCGGCGCCTCCTTCCGGGCGGGGGCGGCGTGACCGTCTACGACGACTACGGCCACCACCCCACGGAGTGCGAGAAGACCCTGCGCGCCCTCCGCGACGCGGAGCAGCCGCGCCGCCTCATCTGCGTTTTCCAGCCCCACCAGCACAGCCGCACCCGCTTCCTCCTGGAGCAGTTCGCCCAGAGCTTCTCCGCCTGCGACCTGGTCATCGTTCCCTCCATCTACTTCGTGCGGGACAGCGAGGTGGAGCGGACCCGGGTGAGCGCGGAGGGCCTGGTGGAGCGGCTCCGGGCCCGCGGCGTGCGGGCGATCCACCTCAATCCGTTCGAAGCGATCGTGGAGCACCTGGAGGTGGTCTGCCAGGATGGGGACCTCCTGGTGGTGATGGGCGCGGGTCCCGTGGGCCGCGTGGCGTACGATTTCCTCGGCACCTCCTCCCACGCCGTCAGCGGATGAACAGCCTCACCATGCCCTCCGGCACCGCCGCCCTCTACGCAGACCTCGACGTTCGCGTGGAGACCGACGCCCCGCTCGCGGCCCACACCTGGTTCGGGATCGGCGGCCGCGCGGACTGCCTGGTGCGGCCCGCGACGGAGGAGGCCCTGGCCACGCTCGTCCGCCGCTGCCACGTGGGCGGCGTGCCGCTGCGGATCCTCGGATCCGGCGCCAACCTGCTGGTGGCGGATGAAGGCGTGGACGGCGTGGTGGTGAAGCTGGACTCCCCCGCCTTCATGGAGCTGCGCTTCAACGCCCGCGGCGCCGCGGACACGCTGCGGGTGGGCGGCGGCGCGGATCTGGCCCGCGTCATCAACGAGTGCGCCCGCCGCGGGCTGGAGGGACTCTCCGCGCTCGCGGGCATCCCGGCCTCCATCGGCGGAGCCATCCGCATGAACGCCGGCGGCCGCTACGGCGCCACCGGCGACAGCGTCCACTCGGTGGGGTTCATGACCATGGACGGCTCGCTGCACGCCTATCCGGCGTCGGAGCTGCGCTTCCAGTACCGGCGCACCTCGCTTCCGCCCGGGGTGGTGCTCTGGAGCGCCTTCCGCCTGGAGGAGACGGATCCAGCCCAGGTGCGGGCCCGGGTGCGCGACATCTTCGCCTACAAGAAGAGCACGCAGCCCCTGGCGGAGCACTCCGCCGGCTGCATGTTCCGCAACCCCGTGCCGCCCGGCGCCGCGGCGCCCGTGAGCGCCGGCATGCTGATCGACCGCGCCGGCCTGAAGGGACTCCAGGTGGGCGGCGCCGCCGTCAGCCGCCACCACGGGAACTTCATCGTGGTGCAGCCGGGGGCCATGGCCGCGGACGTGATGGAGCTGGTCCGCCGGATCCAGGACGCGGTGCGGGAGCGCGAAGGCGTGGACCTGGAGCGGGAAGTGGTCTTCTGGAAGCGCGGGGAGGCGTGACATGAAGGTGCTGGTCCTCAAGGGTGGCCCGGACGCGGAGCGCCCGGTGAGCCTGGAGAGCGGCGGCCGCGTGGCGGCGGCGCTGCGACGCGCGGGCGTGGACGTGGAGGAGCGGGAGATCGGCCGTCTCACGGCGGCGGAGCTTCGAGCCCTTCCCGGCCAGGTGGTGTTCCCGGTGCTCCATGGGCCGTGGGGCGAGGGTGGACCGCTTCAGGAACTCCTCGATGCGGATGGCCGCCCCTACGTGGGCAGCGGCCCCGGGCCGGCCCGCCGGGCGATGGACAAGCTGGCCACCAAGCACGCGGCGGAGGAGGCGGGGATCCCCACGCCGGAGTCCCAATCCCTCACCGCCAGCGAACCCTGCCGCGTCCCGCTCCCGCTGGTCCTCAAGCCGGTGGACGACGGTTCGAGTGTGGACCTCCGGGTCTGCCGCAGCGCGGAGGAAGTGGCCCGTGCCCGCGCGGAACTCCACCCGCGCCGGCCCCGCCTCATGGCCGAGCGCTTCATCACCGGCCGCGAGATCACGGTGGGCGTGCTGGACTTCCTCCCCGGGCGGGTGCTCCCGCTCATCGAGATCCGGGCCGCCGGCGGGCTCTACGACTACGAAGCCAAGTACCACCGCGACGACACCCAGTACATCCTGGATCCCGAGCTCCCCGCCGCGGTCGCGGATGCCTGCCGCCGCGGCGCGGTGGCCATCTGCGACGCCCTGCGGGTCCGGGACGTGGCCCGCGTGGACTTCATGGTGGACGAACGCGGCCCCTGGCTCCTCGAGGTGAACACCATGCCCGGCTTCACGGACCACTCGCTGGTCCCGAAGGCCGCGGCCCACGCGGGCATCCCGATGGCGGACCTCTGCCGCGGGCTGGCGGAGCGGGCCCTGGCCCGATCGGGAGCGCAGCTTCTGCAGCCCGGGCGGTTCGCCGGTCGATAGCCCGTCCCATGCGCTCCAAGGGTCGCCAGCAGGCGCCACGCCCGTCAGGGGCAGGTGGACACTCGTACATCAACTCCGCGGCGCTCGGCAAGGCCGGGATCGCCGCGGGCTGGCTGCTGGCGTTCGCATGCGTGGTGTCCGGGCTGGCGTTCGCCGGTCCCGTCCTGCGCGAGCGAGTCTCCACGGCCCGGCCGGAGGGGGCGCTGGAGGTGGAGTTCCTGGGGGCGCCGCCATGGATGCGGGATGAGGATCTCGCGCCGCTCGCGGCCATCGTCCGCGACCAGCTGAGCGGCGGCCCCTTCGACCGCACGGGCCTGGAAGCGGCGGCGGAGTCGCTCAAGGCCACCGGCTGGTTCGACGCGGTGCGACAGGTCCGGCGGGCCACCTGGGACCGCGTGGAGGTGGACGCGGCGTGGGTGGAGCCCTGCGCCCTGGTGCGGGACCAGCTCGGGGATCACCTGATCGATCGCAACGGGCGGCTCCTCCCCCGCAGCTACGTGGCGGGCGCAGGTCCCGCGTTCGTGCGCCTGGAGCATCCCTCCGCGGCCCGACCGACCGTCCTGGGCGTGGAGTGGCCGGGCGCGGACATCGCGGCGGGACTGGCCCTGCTCCGCACCATCGAGGATCACCCGTGGAGGACGCAGATCGCCTCCATCGACCTGGAGGGCGTCGCCAAGGGCGGGCCGCTCCGCATCCGCACCACGCGGGATGCGGTGCTCCGCTGGGGCCGCGCGCCCGGGGACGGTTCCGCGGCGGAGGTTCCATCCGCGCAGAAGCTCCTCTACCTCCAGTTCCTCTACCGGACCTACGGGCGCATCGACGCCTTCGGCGAGTCCACCATCGACCTGACGAGCGACTACGTGGGCACTCGCTCCTGACCGGGCCGCGGGCGCTCACCGCTACACTCGCCGCGTGCCTCCCCCGCCCCGCGGATTGATCATCCTGGCGTCCGTCTGGCTCTTCGCGTCCTGGGTGGGCGCGATGGGATTCCAGCCGCCGCTCCAGGCCTCCGTGGCGGGCTACCTCCCGGGCCTGCGCACCATGCTCTTCTCGACCACCGTGGGGGCCCTGGTGGCGTGGCCGCTCCTGCGGCTCAGCCAGGCGCCGGAGCCCGCGCCGATCCGGGCCACGCTCCTGGATCTGGCGGTGGTGCTGGGCATGACCAACCTGGTGCTGTGGCCCCTCCGCCTGGTCACCGCGTGGCCTGCGGCGCGGATGGGATGCGTGCTCTTCCACATGGGGGCGTGGATCCTGACCACGGGCGCTCTCCTCGCGTGGAGCCGTTCGCTGCAGCGGCCCGCCGCGCGAACGCTGGCCATGGCGGCGTGCGTCTTCCTCGCGCTCGGCTGGCTCACCCTGCGCGGGATCGCGCCGGGCGCGGTGCCGGCCCGCTTCCCGGCGCCGCTGGGCGGCCCGATCGAGGGCATGCTGGCGCTCGTGGATGGCGGCGGCGCGCCGCCCACCCGCGAGGAGTGGGGCGCCGTGGCGTGCGCCGCGGCGCTGGCGGGCGGCGCGTGGCTCCTGGTGGGGCTGCATGCGCTCGTCACCCGCACCCGCGGGCAGCCGGCGGGCCATTTGCCGCACCCGGCCTGAACCGCTACGCTCGTCCCCAGGATTCCCTTATGGACATCGTCTCCAAGGCGGACAAGGAGAAGATCGAGGCGCAGCTCGCGGAGTGCATCTCCATGCGCAAGGTGATCTCCGAGCGCATCGCGGAGGCCCGGGCCCAGGGGGATCTGCGTGAGAACGCGGACTACCACGCCGCCCGCGAGGACCAGGGCCACAACGAGGCCAAGATCCGGGAGCTGGAGGCCAAGCTGGCCCGCGTGCACGTGGCCGGCGACGTGGAGGTCCCGGAGGACATGGTCTTCCTGGGGGCCGTGGTCCGCCTGAAGGACGTGGGCAGCGGACGGGCGGAGCTGTACAAGCTGGTCGGCAGCCTCTCCGACGCGGACGAGGAGTGGCTGGAGGTGACCGTCTCCAGCCCCATGGGAATGGCCCTCATGAAGGCCCGGGTCGGGGAGACCATCCGGGTGGAGCTTCCCCGTGGGGAGCGCCGCTTCGAGATCGTGGCCATCGTCGGCTGACGGAGCCGGATGGAAGCACTCCATCTCCTGTTGATCGCCGGGGAGTTCGCGGCCCAGCTGACGGTGGCCGGGTGGATCGTGGTGCGCAAGGGCAACCGCCCCGCGGTGGCCACCTCCTGGATCGTGGTGGTGATGACCCTGCCGGTGGCGGGAATCCTCGCCTACCTGCTGATGGGGGAGATCTACTTCGGCCGCCGGCGCATGAAGCGCCACGCCGCCATCCTGCAGCGGCTGGCCCGGCCGGAGTTCCACCGCCCCTCGGACCGACGGGCCAACCAGGTGGAGCTGACCCACACGGAGCTCCAGGTGGCACGCATGGCGGAGCTGGTGAGCGGAAACGGCGTCACCGCCGGAAACCGCGTGAGCCTCAGCGGAGACACGGATCGCTCCCTCCAGATGATGGTGGAGGAGATCGACCGCGCCGCGAGCCACGTCCACCTCCTCACCTACATCTACCTGGACGACGCGGCCGGGCGCCTGGTGGGTGACGCACTCTGCCGGGCCGCCGCCCGCGGCGTCCCGACGCGACTCCTGGTGGACGGCCTGGGCAGCCGCGACTTCCTGCGCAGCCCGCTGGCGGCGGGAATCCGCTCCAGCGGCGTCACCGTGGTGGAGGCCCTGCCCATCAACCCGCTGCGCTGGCTCGCCCATCGCGTGGACGTGCGGAACCACCGCAAGCTGCTGGTGGTGGACGGGAACGTGGCGTTCACCGGCAGCCAGAACATCGCGGCCAAGGGGTTCGCCCCCAAGGCACGCTACGCGCCCTGGGTGGATTGCCTCCTCCGCATAGAAGGGCCCCTGGCCCGGGAGCTGCAGCTCAGCTTCGTGGAGGACTGGTCCCTGGACCACGACGAGTCCCTGGAGTCGGTCCTCCAGGTGGAGCCGCCCTGGCACTCCGACGGCGTGGAGGCGCAGACGGTGGCCACCGGCCCCAACTTCAACAACGTGGCCATGACGCAGCTGGTGCAGGCCCTGGCCCAGGTGGCCTCCCAGGAGCTGATCCTCACCACGCCCTACTTCGTGCCGGACAACGGCTTCCACATGGCCATGGTGGTGGCGGCGCGGCGAGGCGTCTCCGTGCACCTGGTGGTGCCGCGCCGCAACGACAGCACGCTGGTGGCATGGGCCAGCCGCAGCCACTACCAGGAGCTGCTGGAGGCGGGCGTGCGGATCCACGAGTTCCAGCACGGCCTGCTGCACGCCAAGACGATCACCGTGGATCGCGCCCTCGCGGTGGTGATGACGGCCAACCTGGATCGCCGCAGCTTCGAGATCAACTTCGAGCAGAGCGTGCTGATCTACGACCGGGACTTCACCACGGAGCTGCGGCGCCTGCAGGAGTCCTACATGACGCAGTCCACGCTGGTGGATCCCGCGGAGTGGGCCCGTCGCCACTGGTCCGTGAAGCTGCGGGAGAACACCGCGGGACTCCTCAGTCCGCTGCTCTGAGCGGGCGCGGCCCGCCGGGCGTCACGCTCCGGGGGCCTGGCGCCGGATGATGGTGACACCGCCCGGCTTCACGTCCGCCTGCGTGGTGACGGCGCCGTCCGGCCAGGTGACGCGGACGCTGAGCGCCCCCGCCCCCGCCGGCACGCCGAAGTGGGCTCGCGGGACGGCGTTGGACATGAACGGCCCGCCGCCCCAGAACCAGCGCCGCTGCACGGCGCCGGAGGCCGGCACCAGCTCCACCATCGCCCCCAGTCCGCGACGGTTGGCCACCTGCGGCCGTGCGTCCTCCAGCCGCACCTCCACCCAGTCCGGAGCGGCGGGATGGTCGTTCCGCAGCAGCCGGAGCGGCTGGTTCACGCCCGCCACCACCACGTCCAGGTCCCCATCGCCGTCGAAATCCGCCACCACCGCGGAGCGGTCGCGGTGCGGCGCGGACATCGCGGGGCCCGCATCCACCGGCGTGAAGCGGGCGCCGCTGCGCCGCATCACGAGCGCGGGCTGTTCGTACTCCGAGTCCATCAGCTTCCGCGTGGCCTGCGGGTAGACGTGCCCGTTGAAGATCAGCAGGTCCTCCGCGCCGTCATGGTCCAGATCGGCCAGCGCCGTGGCCCACCCCAGGAGCGACCTCGTGGGCGCCCCCACCCCGAACTGGTTGGTGCGGTCGTCGAAGTAGCGGCCGTCCATGTTGACGTGGAGCGTGTTGGTGTCGCTCGAGAAGACCGTGGTGTAGACGTCCGGTCGGCCGTTGCCGTCCACGTCCCCCACGGCCGTGCCCATCGTGGCCTGCGCGGCGCCCTCCATGTTCGTGGCCAGCCCGCTCCGCATCCCCTCCTCCTTGAAGCGCAGGCCGCCCTGGTTCACGAAGTAGTGGTTCGGCTGGCTGTCGTTGCCCACCAGGATGTCCGGCCGTCCGTCCCCGCTCAGGTCCAGCACCACCAGCGCCAGTCCGAACGCCGGCTTCACGGAGTGGAGGCCGCTCTCCTGGCTCCGGTCCGCAAAGCGGCCGCCGCCGAGGTTCTCGTAGAGGATGTCCGGCTCCGGCGCGTAGCCGTTGGGGCCGGCCATCACCGGGACGCCCTTGAACGAACTGGGCGGAAGCGGCTTCGCGGGATCGAAGCGCAGGTAGTTGGTCACCACCAGGTCCAGGTCCCCGTCTCCATCCAGATCCGCGAATGCCGCCTGCGCCCCCCACGCGTCGTCCTTGATTCCCGCCTCCGCGCTCACGTCGCGGAAGCGGCCGCCACCCATGTTCTTCAGCAGCACGTCCGGCCCGAAGCAGCAGACGTAGACGTCGTCCAGACCGTCTCCGTCGTAGTCCCCCACTGCGCCGCCGAAGGCCCAGCGCGTGAGCGAGATGCCGGAGTCCTTCGTCACGTCGGTGAAGACGCCGTGGCCGTCGTTGCGGAGGAGCTTCGCGCCGGGGCCATGCTCCGTGTCCGCCAGCGTGGCGCCGTTGGGCATCAGGAGGTCCAGGTCCCCGTCGTTGTCCATGTCGAGGGCGAGGATGCCCGTGCCCTTCACCTCCAGCACCTGCGTGCTGGGCGTCCCGCCCGAGGTGGTGACGGTGCGGGCAAGATCGCCGCTCTCGGCGGACTCCGTGAAGTGGATGGGCGGCGCTTCGCTCCCCGCGCCTCCCTGAAGGACGAGCGTCAGCGCCGCGATCGCTCCCGCGGCGCCGCTCATCGCCCGTCTCCCGCGGCGGGCGGTGCAGCCGCGGGCGGCGCCGCGGCGCCGGGCGCCTCGGCGGGTCCAGCGCCGCCATCGGTCGCGGGCGCGGCGCGGCCGACTCGCTCCATCGCCTTCTGATGCTCCGCCATCGCGGCGTCCGCCTCCTCCGTGCGGCCCTGCCGCGCCAGCACGCGCGACAGGCGGGCCCAGGCTTCGTAGTGATCCGGGAAGAGCTCCACGGCGCGGCGGAAGCGCCGCTCCGCCTCCGCGACGTCATCCCGCCGCAGGGCCACGTCTCCCAGTCTCGCCTCCGTCTTGCCGATGGAGCGCCGGGAGGCCTTCTGGGCCTGCTGGAGCTCGAGGGCCCGCGTCAGCTCCCGGGCGGCGTCGTCCACGCGATCCTCATCCAGGGCGATCACCCCCAGGGCGAAGTGCGTGTCGTCGAAGTTGGGCCACTCCGCCGCATGCTTCTCGAAGGCCGCCTTGGCCGCGGGCATGTCCCCGAGGTAGTAGCAGCACCAGCCCAGGTAGTGCGGCACGTGGCCACGCTCCGGGAAGGGCTGGGGAGAGGCCATCGCCGCTTCCAGCAGCGGCCGCGCCTGGCCGTACTTCTTCTGCTTGTGGATGGCCAGTCCCTGGAAGAAGACGGCCCGGTGCACCTGCGGCTTCTGCCGGGCCACGCTCCCAGCCACGATCTCCGCCTGCTCGAACTGCCCGGACTTCAGGAGCTTGCGCGCCACCTCCAGGCGGGGGTCGTCCGGCCAACTCACGGCGTCCACGGGCGCGCCGCCGGCCGCGGCGCCCCCCGGAGCGGCCGGAGGCGCGGAGACGGGAGGCGTGGCGTTCGAACCCGATGCGGGGGGCGCTGGGCGCGCCGGTACCGTGGCCGGCGGAGCGCCCGGCGGGACCGCCTGCGCGGCAGCTGAAACCGCGGCGAATCCCGCAGCGAACGCAGCGGCGGCCGCGATGGCCGGCCTTCTGGAGCCGCGCGGCAACGGAAGGAAGCGGACCCACCGCGGACTGATTGTCTCTGTTCTCATCGGTGAAACCTCAGTATAGGTGGATTCCATGGCCTTTCTCGGAAGTGCGGCTGGTTCACCGCCGATGGCGGGCTACACTCGCCCCCGGGCGGGGTGCCTGCAGTGGGCGCCATCCGTGCCAGGCAATATTCAGCGACCCGGTATATTCCGATCGGTATTTTTCCAGCCCCGCATCCCTCCCCAAACGCATTCAACACAAAGTTCCCAGGCGGACGCCATCGGGCATGCCGCTCCGCCGGGAGTCGACTCGCAGCCGTTCCGTCGAAGTCCTGCTAGGAGAAGATCGTGCGATTCATCGTCGTCTCTGCTGTCACCGCCGTTGCCTTCTGCGCCCCCGCGCTCGCCGTGGACGCCCAGCCCAAGGCTGGCGCGCCGCTTCCTGACCTGACGCCCGCCGAGCTGGCTCTGTTCAACGCCGGCAAGGCCGTCTACCAGGTGCCGCTCACGGAGGCCGCGGGCCTCGGCCCCATCTTCAACAAGGCCGGCTGCATGAGCTGCCACACCAGTCCGCTGGGCGGATGGGGCAGCATCACGGTGACGCACTTCGGCAACCAGGGTCCCGGCATCAACGACTTCACGCCGCTTCCCGGTGAGGTGCAGTCCCTGGCCCAGGCGGCGGCGATCAACGGCGGCTGCGCCGAAGTGATCCCCGAGGGCGTCTTCACCACCACCCGCGTCACCAACAGCTCCATGGCCTTCGGCATGATCGAGGCCATTCCGGACGCGGACATCGCGGCCAACGAGGATCCCAACGATCTCAACGGCGACGGCATCTCCGGCCGCGTGCACTGGGTGCACGCCCTGGAGGATCTGGAGGGCGCCCCGCTCCGCGCGGGACGCTTCGGCTGGAAGGCCCAGGTCCCCACGGTGCTGACCTTCTCCGCGGATGCGTCCCGCAACGAGATGGGACTCACGAACCGCTTCGTGCCGGATGAGAATCCGCCCAACGGCGACTACGTCCTGCTGGCGCAGTGCGACAACGTTCCGGATCCGGAGGACGTGATCGACGGCGATGGCTACGGCTTCATCGATCGCGTCACGCACTTCCAGCGCTACCTGGGCGTGCCGCCGCAGACGCCCCGCAGCGGCATGCAGGGCGAGGCGCTCTTCGCCTCCGTCGGCTGCACCAAGTGCCACATCCCCACCTGGACCACCTCCAACAGCCCCACCCTGGAGACGGCCCTCCGCGGCAAGACGATCCACCCGTACAGCGACTTCCTCCTCCACGACATGGGCCTCCTGGCTGATGGCGTGGTGCAGGGAGATGCCAACGAGCATGAGCTCCGCACGCCCACGCTGTGGAACCTCCGCACCCGCGACCCGATGCTGCACAACAGCGCGGCGGCGGGCGACACCTTCGAGAACCGCGTGGTGGTGGCCATCCAGGCCCACGGGCCGTTCGGCGAGGGCGCGGCCAGCGCGGCTGCGTTCGCCAACCTGTCCGCCTCAGATCAGGCCGCCCTGGTCCGCTTCCTGGGCTCCCTGGGCCGGCTGGAGTTCGATGACGATGGGAGCGGCGGCATCGACGTGGTGGACCTGATCGGCTTCGAGTTCTGCCTGAACGCGGCCGTGACCCCCGAGGACCCCTGTGCGGTCCATGACGTGAACCAGGACGGCGTGGTCGATCTGGCCGATTTCGACGTCTTCCTGACCGTCTACGAAGGCGTCCAGGGCGACTGCAACTTCAACGGCCAGAACGACCTGATCGACATCCTGCTCGGCCTCGCCGAGGACGCGGACTTCGACGGCATCCCCGACGCCTGCGCCTGCCTGGGCGACGCCAACGGCGACTCCGTGGTGGATGGAGCCGACATCGGCGCCGTCCTGGGCAACTGGGGCGCCACCGGCGGTCCGGCGGACTTCAACCTGGACGGCATCGTCGACGGCGCGGACCTTGGTATCGTGATCGGGAACTGGGGATCGTGCATCTGAGCCCCGGTCAGCCCGAATAACCTGCACCTGTGTCGCCCATTCGTTCGGCTTCTCGTCCGGGCATCCCCCGGACCCCCTGCCTCGAGTCTTCGAAGGAGCACTGCATGTCCCTGGCTTGGAAGCCTGCAACCCTCACCGCGGCCGCCCTTCTGTTCACGGCCACCGCCTCGGCCCAGGCGCCGTGGCTCAACATGGTCAACGAGACCTCGTCCCGTCTGGTCGCCAAGACCTCCCTCATCCTCAACGACAACCTAGAGAAGGACTTCGCCATCGGCGACTTCGACAAGGACGGCTGGGTCGACGTCGTGATGATGAGGAAGTTCGTCGGCTCCATCCAGGGCGGCTTCTCCAACGTGCTGTTCATGAACGAACAGGGCGTCCTGGTGGACCGCACCGTGGAGTACGCCGCCCAATCCGATCAGGCGGGGTACCAGGGCTTCCTGGATCCCACCAACGATCGCGACGTGAAGGCCGTGGACGTGGACGGAGACGGCTGGCTTGACCTGGTCACCGCCACCACCATGAGCGACGGCCTGGTGGACATCATCGGGCAGCCCCGCGTCTACATGAACCTGGGGAACGATGGGAACGGCAACTGGCTTGGCTTCAAGCACATCCGCGACCGGCTCCCGCACCTCTTCCCGCCCAACAACAACCCCACCGCCAACCCGCGCTTCTGCGAAGTGGCGGTTGGTGACTTCAACGGCGACGGCTTCCCCGACCTGTTCTACGTGGACTACGACACTCCGGAGACCAGCGGCACCCAGACGATGGACCTGAACGCAGACGGGGACACCAACGACCCCGGTGAGAGCCAGCAGTCTCCGGGAGAGTCCAGCAACGACTTCAACAACAAGCTCATCTTCAACTGGGGCACCGGCGGCCCCGGCCCCGGCTACTTCTACGACACCACCACCACGGTGATGACCAGCACCCAGCTGGCGTCGGCCTTCGGCAACTCGACCGTGGCCGGTGATTTCTCCGGCGACGGCAAGGATGACATCGTCCGCATCACCACGCTCACCAGCGGCCAGAACACGGGCATCTTCACCCGCGCGGCCAGCGGCGGCACGTTCCTCGGCCCCAAGAACATCTACGCCAACCTCGCGCCGTACTTCGTCGAGAAGGGGGACCTCAACGGGGATGGCAAGCTGGATCTAGTGGTCGCGGACGACAGCCAGGACCGCTACCAGATCAACACCGGCAATGACGCCACCGGCCAGCCCAACTTCTCCACGTTCGTGATCGGGGACAGCGTGAGCGAGTTCGGCAACACCATCCGCATCCACGACTGGGACAAGGATGGCAAGCCGGACGTGATCATCGTCGACGTGGACGCTGACCTTCCCACCTTCTGCCCCACCACCGGACGCCGCACGCACGTCTACCGCAACGTCTACAGCGGCAGCAACAGCGGCATCCTGGAGGAGACCACCGCCAGCTTCACCAAGCCCTTCACGGACGCGCAGCTCCAGGCGTGGTTCGACGTGGCCCCCATCGACCTGGACAAGGACGGATGGACGGACATGATCGTGGGCCGCTGCGCGGGCGTGGAAGTGTGGATGAACCGGCAGGTGAGCATCACCTTCGCGTATCCCTCCGGCCGCCCCTCCATCCTCACCCCCGGCCAGGCCACCAACTTCCCGGTGACCATGACCAGCAACGGCAACGGTTCGCTGCTGGCGGGCTCCGCCAAGCTGCACTACTCCGTGAACGGCGGGGCGTGGAGCGAAGTGGCCCTCAACCCCAACGACAGCGCCAACTACACGGCGACGCTGCCCGCGGTGGCCTGCGGTGACCAGGTTGAGTACTACATCGAAGGGTCCATGACCACCGGTGGCCCGTACTACAGCCCCAACAACGCCCCCAACTCCAGCTTCTCCGTCTCCGCCGGCACTGCGACGGTCACGGCCCTGTCCACCAGCTTCGAGAGTGGTCTGGACGGCTTCACCGTGGTCAGCAGCAACATGTCCGCGGGCATGAAGGGCTGGGAGACGGCCACGCCGATCGCCACCACCCTCAACAGCAAGCCCTGGGCCCCCGGCACCGCTGCCAACGGCACCAAGGCCCTGGTGACCATGAACGGCGCGGCCGGCGGCACGGCCGTCGCCAGCGACCTGGACGGCGGACCCACCATCGCCACCAGCCCGGTGTTCGACCTCAGCACCGTGGCCCACCCGATCCTGAGCTACAGCCGCTGGTACGCCTGCGACGACACGCTCACGGCATCGGACGTTGATCCGCTCTTCGTGGAAGTCTCCAACGACGGCGGCACCAACTGGGTCCTGGTGGAGAAGGTGGACTACCACGGCGTGAACAGCTGGGTGTCCAAGTCCTTCAACCTGGAGGATTTCGTGGCCCCCACGAACGCGATGCAGATCCGCTTCCGCATCTCGGACTTCCCGGACAACTCCACCACCGAGGCCGCCATCGACAACGTCGTGGTGAGCGGCGCCCAGTGCCCTGCGGCCACCCCCTGCCCCGCCGACGTCAACAACGACGGCGTGGTGGACGGTGCGGACCTGGGTCTGGTCATCGGCGGCTGGGGCCAGCCCGGCGCGAGCGACGTGAACGAGGACGGCACCACCGACGGTGCCGACCTGGGTCTGGTGATCGGCGCCTGGGGCAACTGCCCCTGAGGCCCGGATCACCTGACTGACGGACGCCTCTTCAAGGGCCCCGGTCATCCGACCGGGGCCCTTTTCCTT
Organism: Phycisphaerales bacterium; assembly: GCA_046350535.1. Taxonomy (GTDB): domain Bacteria; phylum Planctomycetota; class Phycisphaerae; order Phycisphaerales; family SM1A02; genus VGXK01. Next base: position 1,259,018 of record JAXMAG010000001.1, on the reverse strand, counting down.
TTCCTCCCGGCCCGGGAACCTGCATCACCTTGGCCGCGGGGGGTTGTCCCGGCGGCGGACCGCAGTACGCTCCGGGCATGCGCATCACCGACCGCCGTCGCGGGCTCTCCGCCCTCCTGCCCACCGCCTCACTCCTCGCCTTCTCCGCCGCCGCCGCCGCACAGGCGCCGTGGCTCAACCTGGTCAACGAGAGCTCCTCGCGCCTGGTGGCCAAGAGCTCGCTGGTGGTCAGCGACAACCTCGAGAAGGACTTCGCCATCGGCGACTTCAACAAGGACGGCCGGGTGGACGTGGTGATGGCGCGGAAGTTCCCCGGCTCCATCACCGGCGGCTTCTCCAACGTGCTCTTCCTGAACGAGGGCGGCGTCCTGGTGGACCGCACCGTGGAGTACGCGTCGCAGTCGGATCAGGCCGGGTACCAGGGATTCCTGGATCCCACCAACGATCGTGACGTGGTGGCCATCGACATCGACAAGGACGGCTGGCTGGACCTGGTGACCTGCACCACCATGAGCGACGGCCTGATCGACATCATCGGCCAGCCGCGCGTCTACCGGAACCTGGGTTCGGACGGCAACGGGAACTGGCTGGGCTTCAAGCACATCCGCGACCGTCTCCCGCACCTGCTGCCCCCGAACGGCAACCCCAACGCCAACCCGCGCTTCTGCGCCGTGGCCTCCGGCGACTTCAACAACGACGGCTTCCCCGATCTCTTCTTCGTGGACTACGACACGCCCGAGACGGGCGGCGTGCAGACCATGGACCTGAACAACGACGGGGACACGAACGATCCCGGTGAGACCCAGGACAGCCCCGGCGAGAGCGTGGACTTCAACAACAAGCTCGTCTTCAACTACGGCACCAGCGGCCCCGGACCGGGCTACTTCTACGACACCAACACCACCATCTGCACCACCACGCAGCTGGCCTCCGCCTTCGGCAACGCCGTGGCGGCGGGAGACTTCTCCGGAGACGGCAAGGACGACATCGCCCGCGTGAGCACGCTGGGCGGAAGCGGCCTGGACATCCTCACCCGCAAGAACACCGCATCCGGCTTCCTGGGGCTGAAGAACATCTACTCCGGCGCGCCCTACAACACGGAGAAGGGCGACCTCAACGGTGACGGCAAGCTGGACCTGGTGGTGGCCGACGACGGCGTGGACGCCTACCTGATCAACACCGGCAACGACGTCACCGGCCAGCCCAACTTCACGCAGTTCAGCATCAGCCAGGCGGGCGGCGGCTTCGGCAACACCATCCGCGTGGCGGACTGGGACAAGGACGGTCGCCCGGACGTGGTGATCGTGGACATCGACGCGGACCTCCCCAGCTTCTGCCCCACCACGGGCCGCCGCACGCACATCTACCGCAACACCTACGCGGGGAACAACAACGACTTCCTGCTGGAGACGAGCGGCGCCTTCTCCAAGCCCTTCACGGACAGCCAGCTTGAAGCGTGGTTCGACGTGGCCCCGATGGACCTGGACGGAGACGGCTGGCTGGACATGATCGTGGGACGCTGCGCGGGCGTGGAGGTGTGGATGAACCGCCAGGTCAACGCCACCTTCTCCTATCCCTCCGGCCGGCCGACGATCGCGGCGCCCGGCGCGTCCACCAGCTTCCCCGTGGCGGTGACCGGCACCGGCGGCGGCAGCCTGGTGCCCTCCTCCGTGAAGCTCGCGGTCCGCGTCAACGGCGGCCCGTGGACGGAGAGCGTGATGCCTCCCGCGGGCGGGAACACCTTCACCGCCACGCTCCCCGCCGCGGACTGCGGCGACAGCGTGGAGTACTACGTGATGGCCTCCATGAGCAACGGCGGTCCGTACCGCGACCCGGTGAACGCGCCGTACGCGTCGTTCGGGATCTCGGTCGGCTCCGCCAGCGTCACCGCCCTCAACGCCACGTTCGAGAGCGGGCTCAACGGGTTCGTGGTCAGCAACACCGCCGTTCCCGGCGGGATGAAGGGCTTCGAAATGGCCACCCCCATCGCCACCACGCTCAACGGCAAGCCCTGCGCGCCGGGCACCGCCGCCCAGGGCGCCAAGGCCATGGTGACCATGAACGGCACCTCCGGCGGCGCTCCCGCCAGCAGCGACATGGACGGCGGCCCCACCACGGCCACCAGCCCGGTGATGGACCTCTCCGGTCTCGATCACCCGACGCTCTCCTACAGCCGCTGGTACTTCTGCGACGACACCATGAATCCCTCCGACGTGGATGCGTTCGTGGTGGAGGTCTCCAACAACGGCGGCGGCTCCTGGACGGTGCTGGAGTCGGTGGACTACCACGGCGCGAACGCGTGGAAGACCCGCACGTTCGACCTCTCCAGCTTCATCGCCATCACCTCCACCATGCAGGTCCGCTTCCGCGTGCAGGACAACCCTGAGAACTCCATCACGGAGGCGGCCTTCGACAACGTCGTGATCACCGGTGCGGAGTGCACCCCGGTCAACCTCTGCCCCGCGGACGTCAACAGCGACGGCGTGGTGGACGGTGCGGACCTGGGTCTGGTGATCGGCGGCTGGGGCCAGCCCGGCGCGAGCGACGTCAACGCCGACGGCACCACCGATGGTGCGGACCTTGGACTGGTGATCGGGGCGTGGGGCGCCTGCAACTGAGCAGGTCCCCCGCCACGCCGGAGTGACTCAGGAGGCCGGGCTCCCGCCGGAGCCGGGCGCGGATGGCGCCGCAGGGGGCTGCGCGATCGTCACGCTCCGGTCCGCCGGAGACTCCACGCTGCTCGTGGTGCCGTCCGGCCAGCGGACCTGGATGGTGGCCTTCTCCGCCGCCCCCAGGCCGAAGGTGAGCGGCAGCTCCACCAGCGAGAGGTAGCTCCGCGCCGGCGAGAGGAAGTGCCGCTGCGTGCCCGCGGGCGTGATGCAGTCCACCATGGCGCCGATGGCCTCGCGGTTGGGGGCCCGGCCCTCCAGCCGCACCCGCAGCCAGTGGTTGCCCGTCCCCTGGTCGTTCCGCAGCAGGAGCGGCGGACCGGCGGGCTGCATCAGCAGGAGATCCACGTCTCCGTCCCCGTCCACGTCCGCGGCGGCCAGTCCGCGGCCGACCATCTCGCGGGCGAGGTCACCCAGCTTCCCGGCCGGGATCTCCACGAAGTCCGGCCCGCTCGAGGGCCCCGCGTTCCAGAAGGCCTGGGCCCGCTGGCGGTAGTGCTGGCTGGCCTGCACCGCCGCGATCTGCTCCTCGAGGTGGCCGTTCGCGGTCACCAGGTCCGGCCTCCCGTCCAGGTCCAGATCCGTGAAGAGCGTGCCGAACTTGAGGAACGTGCGGCTGGGGGCGCCCACGCCCTCCACGAGCGAGTCGTCGGAGAAGGCGAGCTTCCCGCCGCGGTCGCAGAAGAGCGATGTGGGTTCGTTGGCGAAGTTGCCCACCGCGATGGCCATGCGCTCCGGCGACCCCATGCGGGCGGCGTCGATGCCCATGGCGCCGCGAGCCGCTCCGGAGCGGTCGAACGCGACGCCGGCCCCCACGCCGGCCTCCCTGAAGACGCCCTTCCCCTGGTTGATGAAGAGGAAGTTCTGGACGCGGTCGTTGGCCACCATCACGTCCGGCAGGCCGTCCCCGTTGAAGTCCTCCACGAGCAGTCCCAGCGTCTTGGCCACCGGAACGCGGGTGGCGGGGTTGAGGACCTCGAATCCCGCCTCCGCGGTGCGGTCCGCGAAGCGGCCGTTCCCTTCGTTCCGCCAGAAGTCCAGGCGCGTGCCCTCGAACCCCAGCGGCGGCCCGTAGGCGCGGCCGATGCCGGTGAGGCGGTAGTCCACCTTCGCGTCGATCTCCGGGGACCACTTCACGTAGTGGCCCACCAGGAGGTCCAGCCGGCCGTCCCCGTCCGCGTCGAAGATGACCGCAGCGGTGGACCAGCCGCCGTCCTTGAGCCCCCAGGCGTCCGTCACGTCGGTGAAGCGGATGACGCCGTCGCGGGAGTCGTTGCGGTAGGCCCGCAGGCCCTCCACGCCGGTCACCACCAGGTCCGTTCGTCCATCCCCATCCAGGTCCCCGGCGGCAGCGCCCATCCAGGGGCCGGGCGTCTCCAGGCCGGTGGGGGCGGCAGGCGCCGTGAAGTGGCCGCGGCCATCGTTCAGGAGGAGCACCACGCCGCGGCCGCGGGGGGCGTTCGGATCGCTGGCGTCCGGCCAGCGGTCACCGTCGACCAGGATCAGGTCCGGATCCCCGTCCATGTCCGCGTCCATGAAGCCGCCGCCGCCGCCGAGCGTCTCCGGCAGCAGCTTGCGGCCGTCGGCGCCGTTCACGCGTTCGAACGCCACGCCGCTTTCGGCGGTGACGTCCTTGAAGGGAACGGCGGGGATCTCCGGGGCCGCCACTCGCGGCGCCGGCATGGCGGGCGCCGCCGGCTGGACCGGCGCGGGCGGCGGCTTCGCGGGACCGAAGCGGCCCCACAGCATCCACCCGCCGGCGACGGCGCCGCCTACCGCCAGCACCGCCACGCTCCCCCAGAAGACGCGACCCACGATGCGGTCATCCTCCGGGACGAGCTGCTCCGGATCCTCGTGCGCCGGCGGTGCGCTCCGCCCGCTCCCGTCACTTCCCATCGGTGGACTCCCGGACCAGGCTGGCGCCCGGCAGGCCGTAGGCGCCGGGCCGCTGAAGGTCGTAGATCACGATCGCCTCCGCCGCGTGGTTCGCCGCCGGATAGCGGAGACGGGCCGCGGTGACGGCGCGGTCGCGGGCGTTGTCGTCCAGCTTGTAGCGGGCGTGGTTGGCCAGGGAGACGGCGGCGGCCGCGTCATCGCCCAGGGCCTGCTCCGCCCGGGACCGCACGTACCAGGTGGCGGGTCGCTCCGGGTCCATCGCGAGCGCACTCGCGCAGAGCTCCACCGCGCGCTGGAGCATGGCCCGCGAACGCGCCCCGCCCTGCGCCGACTCCTCCTCCTGCCTGGCCCGCTCTATGAGCGTGTCCGCGAGCTCCGCGAGGACCCGGTCATCCAGTCCGAAGTTGAAGCGCCGCTCCATGGCCAGCGGGAAGGCGCTCTGGATCACCTGCTCGAAGTTGGCGATGGCCGCGTCCAGCTGCCCCACCTGGCGGTTCGCGAGCCCGCTGAACCACGCCACGCTCCACGGATACGCCGGTGGATTGGCGGCCGCGGCCCGCTGCAGGGCGGCCACCGCCTCCGGCACGCGGCCCTCCGCGAGGTAGACCCGCGCCAGGCCCAGCGGCCCCTCCCCGCGCCCCAGGCGCTCCACCTGCTGGAAGGCATGCTCCGCCTGGCGGTACTCCGCCTTGGCCCCCGGCTTCTCGGAGGTCCTGAAGAGGCCGATTCCGTAGTCGTACCAGCGCTCCCACTCCGGCGGCCGCGTGGACTCCGCCGCCGCCGCGGCCGCCGCGCTCCCCACCGGGAAGCGGATCTCGTCCGTGGCCAGCGTCATCACCGGCAGCGCGTTGATGGTGCCCGGCCCGTACACCGCCTTCATGTAGGTGTGGTCGAACTTGCGGTAGCGCAGGGCCGCCTTCACCACCACCTCGCGGGAGGCGTCCGCGGGCACGGTGAAGGCCAGATGCGTCACGTCCCCGGCGCCGGGCGGCACCTGGTTGTTGTAGAGCGGCACGAAGATGTCCTGCGGGTTCCGGCGTTCGATCCGGTTGCCCTCCCGGTCCAGCATGAAGACGTTGAAGAAGCGGCTCCAGGGATCCACCGCCCCCTCATCGTTCATGCCGCCCAGCCGTCCCACCGGGCGTCCGTCCGCCTCCACGGTCACGTCCAGCCACACCTCGTTGCTGTCGGCGGTCCCCTGCGTGAACTCGTGCCCCAGCTTCAGCGTCCGAACGACCGCGTCCAGGAGATAGCGCTTCCCCGGCTGCAGCGCGGGAAGCGCGGGCCGCAGCGGCGCCGAGAGCGCCCCGTCGATGCGGCCATCCTCGTGGAGGCCGAAGAGATCCAGCCGCATGGCGCCCTTGTTGAACGCCTCGTGGGCCGCCACCACCTTGGCCGCGTCCGGCATGCCGGTCAGCACCGGGATGGCGGTGTTCGCCGAGGGGAACATGTGGTCGCGCACGCTCAGCGGGCCATCCGCCGCGTACTGCTTGGCCCCGAAATCCCCGCTGGGGACCGGCTGCATGTGGCAGCCGTTGCAGTTCTCCTGCGGAGCGGGCGGGTAGTACCAGGAGACGATGCCCCGGCCGCTGACGCCGGAGAGCCGCCAGCTTCCGTAGTGGTCCTGGCCGCGGAGCCAGCGGTAGTCGTTGAGATCCTCCGGCAGGAAGACCTTGTGGCAGGTGGAGCAGAACTCCGGGCTTCTGTGGACCTCCGGCTTCAGGTAGGTCCGCTTGTGGAAGGCGGGCTTGGCCTTGATGAGCTGGCGGTTCACCCAGCGGAGGAAGCCGGTGTCGCTCGAGTCCAGCGGATACGGCTCCGGCTCGCCGATCGTGTAGTCCGCGTTCCCGCGCACGCCGTTCACCGCCACGATGCCGTGGCAGACGGTGCAGGTGATGCTGGCCTTGCCCAGCGGATCCGCGGCCGCGTCGTACTCCGGATCGTCCCACCGCGGATCCTCGAAGGCCCCGGAGAAGAAGGGCACCGGATCGTGGCAGCCGGCGCAGAAGCGGGTGTCCTGCACGGAGCCGTCGTGGGCCTTGGCGTGGCGGCGGCTCTCGCGGACGCTGAAGGCGTAGAGCGGGTTGTTGAAGCTGCTCACGGCGTGGACGCTGTTGCGCCACTGGGCGTGGACGTCCGCGTGGCACTCCAGGCAGAAGTCGCTGTTGTCCAGGACGTGCGCCGGGATGAAGCCACCGGTGGCGGTGCGGGCGAGGGACGGTTCGAAGTAGCGGGCCCCGGTCACCGGCCCGGGTCGCGGGTCGCGCGGATCCATGGCGTGCAGCGCCGCCATGGCCGCCGCGAACGCCCCCGCCACGCCGGCCCACGCCAGCCCCACCTTCCAGCGGATCCGCCGGCCGGCCAGACGGTGCAGCACGAAGAGCCACGCCGCACCGAGCGGCAGCAGGACGTGGAGCCAGTAGACCACCGCCCGCGTGTCCGGATGCTTGAGCTGCACCGTGAGACCGGCGACGTCCACGCGGGTGAGGGCGATGCCGGTCAGCAGGACGCCCAGCGCCGCCGCGAACGTGGCGTACCCCGCCCGGATGGCCCGCCGGTTGGGGCGGTTCCGGGCGTTGGCGATGTGCACCACGCCGAAGACGACCAGCGGCACCACCAGCGCCAGCCCCAGGGCCAGGTGCAGCAGGAACATCCAGAGGTAGAAGTAGTTCTGGAGGCTGCCCGGAGCGCGACCGCTCTTCCACTCCATCCAGGTGATGGCGGCCAGGTAGACGCTGTTGACGCCCAGCAGGGCCACGAGTCCAAGCACGATGGCGAGAAGCCACCGGAGCTTCGGGCCGACAGCCGGAACGTACTTCGCGCGGGCCACGCGCTCATCCTAGCAGCGGGTCATTCCCGGCCGCCTGCATCGCGAACGTTGAAGCGCGCCTCGAGCGCGGCGGCGCCGGGCGCCGGCGGCGCGGCTGGGTCCCGCGGGAGCGGTTCGAGCTGCCCGCCATCGCCGGTGTATCGGTCCATGTCCTTGCACCAGCCGCGGAGCGAGAGGACCCACGTCCGCGTGAATCCCTGGGGAAGGTCCTGCCTTCCGGTGGCGGACTGGAAGCGCAGGCGCAGCTCCTCCCCGGGGCCGAAGATGGCCAGGGCCCCATCCTCCGCCAGGAGCGGCGTGCACTCCCCGAGCGCCGTGTAGCGGCCGGGCTGCGTGCGGCAGTCCCAGAGCGGGCGGCGCTCGTCGTAGCGGAAGAGGGCCCGCTTCTGCGCGGCCGGCAGGCGCTGCGGGTACCCGGCGGTCGCGAGCGTCGCGGTGCGCAGCGGGCAGGAGTGGCGCTGCGCGTCGGGGCAGGGTTCGAGCTGCACCAGCCGGACGCGATCCAGGTAGAGCTCCAGATCCGTGGTGATGCGGAGGCGCCGGCAGCCCGCGGGGAGCGGCGCCACGCCGGGGCCGCGGAGCGGGAAGAGCGATTCTCGCGCCATGCCCGCGGGGTAGCCGTAGGCCTCCGTCAGCGTGCGCCACTCGCCGCTCGCGGGATCCTGCGCCTCCAGGCGCGGGCCCTGCGGGAGGCGGCCCGCCTGCCACATGGCGAAGGTGGTCTGGCTGTACGGATACTCCACCCAGCCGTCCACCAGGAGCGCCGGAAGGAGCGCCGGAAGCAGGCCCGGAAGGAGCGCTGGACCGGATGCGGCATCGATCGGCTCCGGGAACTCCAGCGTGAGCTGCGTGGCGGAGGCCAGGCGGCCGATGAAGCGCGGATCCACCGGACCTGGCGGGAGCGCCGCGCCATCCGCCTCCAGGAGCGCGGTCCGGGCATCGCGGGAGCCCGCCGCATCCGTGATCTCCGCGGCGGAGAGCGCCTGCGAGCGCCGCCAGAAGCGGGCCTCGCCGCTCGGCTCCGGACCGCCGAGCGACATCCGCTCATCCAGGCAGAGGTGCCACCCGGGCGGGATCCACCACTCGTCGAGCGCGGCGGCGTCCACGTAGCACGCCTCCTCCATCGGCTCACCCAGGCGCAGCTCGAACGTCCCGTCGCGCTCCGCGAGCGGCGTCCGCAGCTTCACCGACTCCCGCGGCCTCGGCGGCGCGTAGACCGGCCGCAGCCGCCCATCCGCGTCCACGTCGATCCCTGCGAGGTACCCCAGGCCACCCACGCCCAGGCAATCCGTTTCGAAGAGGAAGCCGCCTCCATCCCACGCGAAGATGAGCGGGCAGCTGCTGATCTGGCGCTGCGTCTCCACGATGGTCTTCACCGCCGCGGAGGGCTGGAGCCTCGCCTCCGTCTGCAGGACGCCGTCGCTCCAGTCGAGCGAGAGGAACTCGATCCAGTGTCCATCCCCCACGCCGATCGCCGTGGGCTGGAGTCCCTGGCCCGGCCCGCTGTGGGTGCGGAACGTGGTTCCCTGAGACCAGCCGCCGCGCTGCCGCGCCAGCCAGCGAGTGCCCACGCCATCGGCGTTCGACCGCATGCTCTGCGAGGGATCCGTCCGTCCGCGGAAATCCACGGTGACAAAGGGCCGCCGCCCCGGCGCGGGCGCGAGCTCCGCCACGCTCCCCCCGAGCGCACCCGCCGCCAGGAGGAGCGGGCCCCGCGGCGCGTCCTCCGTGACCACAGCGGGCACTCCCCACGGCCCGTGATCCACGCTCCAGCGGAGGCGGCCGTCGTCCGCATCGCGAATCTCCAGGCGCTGCGCCGACGCCACCAGGATGGCTGTGCGTCCGGAGCCATCCACGTCCAGGGCGGCCACCCACCCGGCGCCCTCCATCTCCGGCAGCGGCACCTCCGTCACCTCCACGGCGCCGGCGCGGGGGTGGCGCCCGCTGCCGCAGCGGACGAGCGCGAGGGAGCGAGCGGCGCCGTTCGCGGGCCTGCCCTCCAGGAGCATGGCGAGCGCGGGCGCTCCATCCGCAGGGTGCGCGAACGCCACCGCCGCGATCGCGGGCAGCGCCTCCACCCCGCGCCATCGTGGCTGCCGCTCCCAGCGCCAGAGCGGCCGCCCCAGCCACACCTCCGCTCCGTCACCCGTGCAGAGGATGAGGTCCGCCATTCCATCCATGTCCAGATCCGCCACCTGCACGCCGCGGCAGGCGCCGGCGGGCGCGAAGCCGCTCGCCGCGCCCATCGCCTGGAAGGTGCCATCGCCGCGATTCATGTAGATGGCGGGCGCCGCCGCGCTCCACGCCACGGCCAGATCCAGGTCTCCGTCGTGGTCGAGATCCGCGAGCACCGCGTCCACGACGGCCGCGGCTCCCTGCGGCGCCGGCGGCGCCGGCGGCGCCGTCATCCCGGAGGCCGCCGTCGCGTCGCGCCAGCGCCCATCCGCCCCCTGCATCGCTAGCATGCCCGCGCCGGCGGCCAGGAACGCATCGCAGCGGCCATCGTCGTTCAGATCTCCGAACCACGCGCTCACCGCCCCCGCGGCTCCGGGCAGGGCGAGGAGCGGATGATCCCTCACCTCCGAGAAGCCGCCCCCGCTTCCACGCACCATGACGCACGCGGGGGCGCCGCCGATGCCGGCGCCGGCGAACACAGCCGCCGCCGCGCCCAGGCGCCCCGCCGCCACCGGCACGAGCGCCGCCATTCCGCCCGCCGGCGCCGTCCGCTCCAGCGGGGGCTCCGAAAACGGCGCCCCAATCGGCGCCATCGCGCCGCGGACCACCGCCTCCCCGGCGCCACCCTGCGGCGCCACCACCAGCCCGAGCTGGCCCATGCGCGTGTACTTGAACTCCGCGAGCCGGGCCCGCGGATTCTCCGCCAGCTCCAGGAACACCTGCAGCGCCGCATCGCCTTCCGCGGCCCGCTCCTGGCGGGCGGCGCAGCGCTGCAGCCCCAGCCACGGGCTGCGGAGGAGCGGCTCCAGCTGCGTGGCCCGGCGGTAGTGCGGTTCCGCCTCCTTCACGCGGCCCGCCATCTCCAGCGCCTGCCCCAGGTAGAAGGCCGCCCACGCGTCCTGCGGATCCGCCGCCGCGGCGGCGCGGAACCCGGCCATCGCCTCCTCCGGGCGTCCCAGGAAGAGAAGCCCCAGGGAGCGGGCATACCCCGCGCGAACGTCCCCCGGCGCCGCCCGCAGCACCTCCTGCAGAAGCGCCACCGCCCGCTCCTGGTCACCCTCTCCCGTCTGGTTCAGCACCGCGATGGCCCGGTTGAGCCGCGCCGCGGACGACGGCTCGAGCGCGTTCGAGCGGAGGAAGGCCTGCTCCGCGGCCGCCGGGTCGAACTGCCCCATGAGGGCCACGCCGCGCAGGAGCTCCGCCATGGCCTCGGCGCCCCGCGGGAACTGCGGCGGCGGGGCCATGCCGGCGGCCAGGCGCAGGAGGATGACGATCGCGATCAGCAGCCACCCCGCCGCCAGACCGGCCCCGCGGCCACCCCTCCGCCGCGGCGCCGACCCTCCGGCGGCCTGTTCCGGCATCACGGGCCGCGTCTCCGGCGGCCTTCGCGGATGCGGCCCTCGATCTCCTGGATGGAGATGGGCGCCCCGGCGGCGCCGGGCAGATGCGGCGACTGCATGTATCGATAGGCCTCGGTGCGGAGGTGGCCGCGCATGTCGTGGCCCCGGCGCCGTTCGCGCTCCGCGCGGAGCTGGGCCACGTCGATGGGCGCCACCACCACCTTCTCGCCCGGGCCCGCGTCGGCCTGGGCCAGGATGCGGCCGTCGTAGTCCACCACCATGCTTGCGCCGGGCCAGCTGAAGGGCGGGTAGTCCCGCAGGGCCGCGCCCTGGTTGGCCGCCACCACGTACAGCGTGTTCTCCGCGGCCCGGGCCCGGTTGAAGAGCGTCCACCAGTCCATGGGCGGCGTGGCCCCCCACGGGTCCATGTAGGCGCTCACCCGGATGGCCACTTCGCAGCCCTGGAACGCCAGCTCCCGGATCGTCTCCGGGAAGAGCCAGTCGTAGCAGATGGCGCAGCCCAGCCGCCCGATCTCCGTCTCCACCACCGGGAAGAAGGCCTGGTCGTAGCCGGGCACGTCGTGCGGGCTCGCGTGGACCTCCCAGGGGATCCACGGATTCACCTTGCGGTAGCGGGAGAGGATGCCGCCCGGTCCCACGAGGAGCGTCGTGTTGAAGAGGACGCCGGGCCAGCGGGGGTCCCGTTCGATGAAGGTGCCCGTCTGCACGAAGCAGCCGTTGGCGCGGCAGAAGCGCAGGTACGGCTCCGCGTGTTCGCCCGGGAGCTCCACCGCCAGCAGGCGGTCCAGCTTCTCCACCGTGTCGTGGACCGGCACCACGTGCGAGAACTCGGGGAAGGCGAAGAGCCGCACGTCGAAGAACGGCTCGTACGCCATCATCGTCTGCTCCGCCATGGACACCATGCGGCGGACCCGCTCCCCGATCCCGCTCCGATCCGCGGGCGCCTCGAATGCCGTCTGGATGGCCGCCGCGTGGTAGCGGCTCACCCGCCCTCCTCCCGCTCCTCGATCCACGCCTGCTGGATGGCCTCGAGGATCCGCTCGTTGCAGGGATGCCCCGGCTCCTCGTCGAAGTCCGGAAGGTCCAGCACCATGGAGCGCAGCGCCGGGAAGCTCACCGTGAGCGGATCCACCTCCGGGTGGGCGTCCTCCAGCGACTCCGCGATCAGGGCGACGTCGAGCCAGTGCATGCGTGATCCGCTCCCGGAAAGGTCAGTGCGGGACTTCCTTGATGGCGTTGCGGTTCCACGCCGGCACCCGCACCACGATCGGCCCCGGTCCGCGGATCTCGCACTGGCAGGAGAGCCGGCTGTTCCGCTGCAGGCCCGGCGCCTCCTCCACGCGATCATCCTCCGCCTCCGAGGGCTCCGTGAGGTGCTCCATCCCGGACTCCACGTAGACGTGGCAGGTGCTGCAGGCGCACACCCCGCCGCAGGCGTGCTCGATGTTGATGCCGTGGTCGATCGCCACTTCCAGGAGGGACTCCCCCTCGCCGCCCATCAGCTCCCATTCGCGGCGATCCGTGCTGGTCAGCCCCTCCGGGTCCTCCAGGAGGAAGCGGATCGGGACGATGGGCGGGCCGTGCGAATGGTCGTCGGAACGCTTGAGGTGCATGGGCGGCTCTCGATCGGCGACGGATGGTAGGCGATTCAGGGGGGCATCGCCTACGCTGGCGGAATGGACGCCCTCTACCGGATCCTCAACGTGGACAGCCCGGCCGGGCTGGCGTGGGTGGCGCTCGGGTTCCTGGGGGAGCTGATCTTCGCGGGGCGCATGCTGGTCCAGTGGATCGTGAGCGAACGCCGCGGCGAGAGCGTGGTCACCCCCATCTTCTGGTGGATGAGCCTGGTCGGGAGCGCGATGCTGGTCGCCTACTTCCTCTGGCGGCGGGACCTGGTGGGCGTCTTCGGGCAGTTCGCCATCTTCATCTACGTGCGGAACCTGATGCTCATCGCCCGCCACCGCGAGCGGGAGCTGGCCAGGCAGGCCCGCGCGGAGGGCCTGGACCAGCCGTGAACCAGCCGGACCCGATGGCCCACACGAGCGCCTCCTGGGTGGAGCTCCACCGCGGGATGCGCCGCCCGGCGCGGGATGCGCTCCTGGCCTACCGCGCCCACTTCCGCCAGGGGACGCCGCCGCCGGAGCCGCCGCGCCTGGTGCGCACGCACGTGGACGGGGAGACGCTCAAGTTCACTCTGGACGTCGGCGCCGGCCTGGAGACGGAGAGCGTCTGCATCCCCATGCCTCATCGCGATGGCCGCGTCACGCGCACCCTCTGCGTGAGCAGCCAGGTGGGCTGCGCCATGGGCTGCCGCTTCTGCGAGACCGCCCAGATGGGCCTCATGCGGCACCTGTCGGCGCGGGAGATCGTGGCCCAGTGGTGGGCGGCGCGGCATCTCGCGGAGAACCCCTTCCAGGGCGGCAGCGGGTTTGACGTCAAGAACGTGGTCTTCATGGGGATGGGCGAGCCCATGGACAACCTGGACGCGGTGCTCCAGGCGATCGAGATCCTGACGGACCAGAACGGGCCCGGCATCCCCCCCTCGAACGTGGCCGTGAGCACCGTGGGGCGCACGGACGGCATCCGCCGCCTGGGCGAGTTCATCCGCCGGCCCGGCTTCCATCGCGTCAACCTGGCGGTGAGCGTCAACGCCCCCAACGACGAGATCCGCAGCGCCATCATGCCCGTCAACCGCGCAGAGCCGATGGCGGCGCTGCGGGAGGCGCTCCTGGCCTTCCCCAGGCGGCCCAGTGCCGCCATCTGCGTGGAGTACGTCCTCATCCCCGGCGTGAACGACCTCCCGGAGCACTGCGACCAGCTCTGCGAGTGGCTCCGCCCCATCCGCTGCTCCCTGAACGTCATCCCCTACAACCCCCGCCGGAACTCGCCCTGGCCGGCTCCCACGGAGGAGGCGGTGATGGCGTTCGTCACCCGGGCCATCGCCAACGGCCAGTTCTGCAAGCGCCGCGGGACCAAGGGCCGCTCGGCCATGGCCGCATGCGGGCAGTTGGGGAACGAACGCATCCGGGCGCGGCGATTCGTGGACCTGGGGACCCCCGCTCCCGGCGGCCCCCACCGCCCCGGAGAGGCCGGCCCGGGCCGCGAGCCGCGGTCCGAGGGCCGGAAACCCGGCGGCGCCGCCGGCGCGGATGGGGAACTTTCGCCCCCCTTTGCCGGAAAAACCAACCACCCGCATGCGTGAAGCGGGTGGCCGCATGCCCTTCTCGAGTGCCATCGCCCGGATCTACCAGGAGCAGCGCCAGGCCCTCTACAGCCTGGCGCTTGGCATTCTGAGGGACCCCGGCGCCGCGGAGGACGCGGTCCACGACGCCGTGAGCCGGGTCCTCATCCGGACCCGCGAGCCGGAGGGGGATCCCGCCGCGTTCCTCTTCACCTGCGTGCGCAACGCCGCCCTGGACGCGGCCCGTCGCCGCAAGGTCCGGGCCGCGGCTCCGGTGGACGGGAGCATCTTCGACTCGTCGCGCGTGGATCCCTCCATGTCCGCGGAGGATGCGGAGGCGTTCGAGCAGCTGCGCAGCGCCATCGACGAACTTCCCCAGGAGCAGCAGGAGGTCCTCCTCATGCGGGCCCTGGGTCGCCTTGGATTCGAACAGATCGCCACCGTCACCGGCCTGCCGCTGGGGACGGTGGCGTCACGCTACTCCCGCGGCGTGCAGGCGCTGCGGAACCGGCTTCAGGAGGTGCAATCGTGACCGACCAGACGGACCCCATGGACGCGCCCAACCCGGCGAACCCGCTGAACCCGGCGGACCGGGCCCTGGAGCGCCTGCTCGCGTCGATGCCGCTGCGGGCGCCCTCTCCCGCCCTGGACCTCCGCATCATGGCCACCGTGCAGGCGGCGCGGGCCCGACGGCGCTGGCCGCTGGCGCTCGCGGCCGCGGCGGCGCTGGCGGCGGTGGCGGGCTTCGCGGGAGGCCTCACCGTCGGCCGCTCCGGCAGCTGGATGCCCAGGGGCGGCGGCGCCTCCGGCAGCGGAGACACCACGCTCGTCTCCGGCACGCCGCACCTGGAGCTGACGCCCGTGTCGAGCGACGTGGTGCCCGCGGGCCTGGATGCGCCGCGCACCTTCGAGATGGGCGACATGGGCCCCGTCCGCTCCGCCAAGGCCACCTTCGTCAGGACCGACACCTTCCGGGACCCGCGCAGAGGCGTGACCATCGAACGCCGCTACCCCGAGGAGCGGCTGGTGCTGGGCTCCCCGGCCCTCGACTGACGCCTCCGCACTCCACCGACCCACGCCACAGATTCTGAAAGGACCCACATGCCCCTGATCTCACTCTCCTCGATGGCCACTCTGGCCACCCTCCTCTGGCAGGGCGCCACCGCGCCGGCGCCGCCCGCACCTCCCGCTCCCCCCGCGCCGCCGGCGGACGCCGCCCCCGCTCCCGGCGACCAGGGCGGGACGAGGGAGGACACGACCGCCGCCACCAAGGCCCGCATGAAGGACGCGGCGGTGCGGCTGCGGGAGACGGCCGCCCGCGAAGCGGCGGATGCCCGGGAGAAGGCGGCCCGCATGAAGGCCGATCTCCAGGCGGACTCCGAGCGGGTCCGCGAGGCGCTCAAGATCAAGCTCCTGGAGCTTCAGGAGAAGGCGAACGCCGACGGCACGGACATTCGCGATGCGATCACCGCGTTCGTGACCAAGACGCTGGCCGACAAGGCCGGCGACGGCCGCATGGTGCTGGAGATCAACGGGGAGCGCTACGAACTGCCGCTGCGCGGCCTGGGCGGACTCTCCGCTCTGACGACCACCTCGGGCGACCCGCTGACGGCGACCATCGACGCCACCGGCAGCCAGGCCGGGGCCGCGGCTCGCGAGAAGCTCGCCGAGCGGCTCACCGCCCAGGCGAAGCTCATGGCGGAGCGCGCGGGGGAGATGGAGGGCCACGCCCTGAACCTGGAGGACCTGGCGGCCAACATGGACGAGATGCGCGTCCTCTTCAAGTCCATGGCCGACGAGGGCGGGGAGATGGAGCTCTTCGAGGATGGCGCCATCAAGCAGGAGGAGGTGGCGTTCCTGGGCGTGGGCACGGATCCCGTCTCCACGGAGATGGCGGCGCAGCTCCCGCTCCGGCGCGGCACCGGACTCATGGTGGTCTCCGTCTCGGAGGGAAGCCCCGCCGCGTCCCTGGGACTGAAGCAGTACGACGTGCTGGCTCGCCTGGATGACCAGATGCTGGTCAACACCGAGCAGCTCGCGGTCCTCATCCGCAGCTTCAAGCCCGGCGACGGCGTGTCCGTCACCTGGCTCCGCGGCGGAAAGGAGATGACCGGGAAGGCCACGCTCGGGGCGCGGACGCAGCCGGTGCTCGCACCGGGCGGGCGGCGCGTGGACCGCGGGTTCGATCTCCTGGAGCCCGGACTGGTCCTCCGCCGCAGCGGCGCAGTGCCCGCCGACCCCGCGGAGGCGCGAAACGCGGTGCAGCTCGCCCCCAATGGGACGAACGTCAACGTGGTGCGAGCGCCCAGGGCGATCACCCCACGGATGCCGAGCCCGACCGGGAAGCGCTCCGTCACCGCCGACACCGCCGAGCACATCATCTGGAACGATGGCATGACCACGATCGAGCGGCGCATGGGGAAGGACGGGGAGACCCTCCGCGTGACGCAGGGAGGCGCGGTGCTCTACGACGGTTCCAGCGCGGACGCCGCGGCGCTCTCCGGGCTGCCCGCGGACGTGCAGGCCAAGATCGAGGAGTTCCGCAGCGCGGTGCTCCCGCCGGTGCCGCCGGTCCCGCCGGTCCCGCCGGTCCCGGCCGTGGCGCCGGTGCCGCCAGTGCCGGCCCGGCCGACCCCGCCCTCCGCCGCTCCCTCCGCGGCCCAGGAGGCGGAGGGTGAGGTGTTCGAATGGAAGTCCCGGAGCCGGCCCGCACGGCCGGCCCGGGCCACGGTTTCTCCCACGGCGGACGCCGGCGCTGCAGAGGCGCCCACGGGGGCGAACGCACGCCCCGAGGTGCAGCTGCTTCCCGGCGTACCCGCTTGACGCAATCGGCGGCCCGGACGGCATCGGCCGTCCGGCGCCGCCGCGTCAGCAGTTCCCCTGCCGCATCTGGTCGACGCTCTCCGGGAAGGGGAATCTGGCGAAGACGCCCGTGACGGGCGTCTCCCAGAGTCCCACGGGGGGATAGACGTCTCCATCGAAGCCGGCGCTGTGCATGGCGTGCAGCACGGCCTCAAGGCTGGGCTCGCCGCCGTTGTGGTCCAGCAGCCGGTTGGACTTGGCGCCCAGGAAGGAGACGCTGGCCACGGGACGCCGGTCGTGCCGCCCCTCCAGCATGCGGCTGATGGTCCGGAACCCGCGGTAGAGATCCTCGAGGTTGAAGTGATCCCGGCCCGTGGGCCGCAGGAGCGCCAGCACCAGGAGGCGGTCCAGATCGAACTTGAGGACGTACGGCTCGCGATCCTCCCGGGCGTGGAGCTGCAGGGCGTTGCGGAACACCTTGGCGTAGCTGGTGGCGCTCGCCAGCGTCCACTGGCTGGTGGGGACCAGCTTCAGGATCTCGCCCAGGACGCCGCGTCCGTTGTCGCTGTCGTTGACGCCGCAGATCACGGTGCGATAGCGGCCGTCCACCACGTCATCCAGCAGGTGCTGGCCCCACTGGAGGCGGATCTTCCGCTCCGCGGAGACGGCGCGGGGATCCCCCGCCCGCACGATGGTGATCCTCGGCGCCCCCTTCGCGGGCTCCATCAGGCTGTCGCCGTCATCGTTGTAGACCCGCAGGCCGCTGTGTGTGGCTGGCATGGTGGCTGGACTCCTCTCTGCTCAGTATCCCACGGCCTGACCGTCGCGGCGAGCATCGCTCCCGGCTGCGTAGCCGCCGCCCGGGAGCCGCACGATGATCTGCCCGCCGCCGAAGAGGACGCTCCGAGCGTCCTTCCGCACCACGCGGTGGCCGCGGGCGGCCAGCTCCTCCAGCGTGGCATCCGGGAAGCCGGGTTCGAACGCCACCGTCCCATCGTCCATCAGCTGGAATCGAGGCGCGTCCAGCGCCGCCTGCGGGTTCAGCCCCTGGTCCCGCTGGCGCACCACCACCTGGAGGTGGCCCTGCGGCTGCATGAATCCACCCATGACGCCGAAGGGCCCCACCGCCTCGCGGCCGCGGGTGATGAAGCCCGGGATGATGGTCTGGTAGGGCCGTTTCCCCGGGGCGAAGCAGTTGGGATGCCCCGGCGTCAGCACGAAGCAGGCGCCGCGGTTCTGCATGGAGATGCCCGTCTCCGGGATCACCACGCCGGAGCCGAAGCCCTGGTAGTTGCTCTGGATGTAGCTGATCATCATGCCGCCGGCGTCGGCGGCGCAGAGGTACACGGTGCCCGCGCCGGGGAGCGGCTGCGGGGCCCACTCGCGGGCGCGACCCAGGTCCAGAGAGGCGGCCCGGGCATCCAGGGCCGCGGGCAGGAGGAGCGCCTGGAGCGCCGCGTCGCGCTTCGGATCCGGCTCCGCCACGTGGGCGTGGGCATCCGCGAACGCCGCCTTCACCGCCTCGATCTGCACGTGGAGCACATCCGGGCACTCGCGGGCCGGAGAGCCGAGATCGCTCCGGGCCGCGATGCCGAGGGCGAGGAGCGCGGTGACGCCCTGGCCGTTCGGCGGCAGTTCATGCACCTCCAGGTCCCGGTAGGGCACGCTCCACGGATGGACCCACTCCGGGCGGTGCGCCGCCAGGTCCTCGCGGGAGAGCCACGCGCCATCCCGAGCCGCCGCATCCGCCATCGCCGCGGCCAGGCGGCCCCGGTAGAACTCCTCGCCCCGGCTCTCCGCGATCGCCTGGAGGGTGGCGGCGTGGAGCGGGAGTCTGGTCCGCTCACCCGGCGCGGGCGTGGTCCCGCCGGGGGCGAAGACGCGTCGCCACTCCGCGAACGCCGGGGACTTCCCGAAGCGGTCGAGGGACTTCCGCCACCCCTCCGCCGTCTGCGGCGCCACGCACCAGCCCTCCTTCGCAATGCGGATGGCCGGCTGGAGCAGGCGTTCGAACGGCAGCTTCCCGAAGCGGGCCGAGAGCGCCATCCACGCGGAGATGGCCCCCGGGACGGTCACCGGGAGCCAGCCCTCCGCGGGCACCTTGGCGGCGCCACCGAAGGAGTCGATGGTCTGCGAACGCGGCGCGCGGCCGCTCGCGTTCAGGCCGTGGATGGCGCCGCCATCCCAGACGATCGCGAAGGCGTCGCTGCCGAGGCCGTTCGAGGTTGGCTCCGTCACCGTGAGCACCGCGGCCGCGGCGATGGCGGCGTCCACCGCGGTGCCGCCCTGCGTGAGCATGGAGAGCCCAGCCTGCGAGGCGAGCGGCTGACTGCTGGCCACCACGTTGTCCGCGAGGACCGGCGAGCGCGAGGAGGGGTACGGGAGTGACCAGTCCATGCCCGCAGCCTACGGACCGGCTGCGGTGGGCGCTGCGGGCTCCGTGCTGGAGAAGAGCGGAAGCGGCTGCAGCTGCGGCGGGAGCGGCACCGCGGCGGCGGAGGCCGGGGCCGGAGGCGAGGCCGGGAGCCCCCGGCGTCCGACCGGAACGAGCGGCAGCATGGCCATCAGCAGGAGCGCCGCCCGGGCGCTCGGGAGCCACGGGATCTGGAAGCCCAGGGCGTCGAAGACGGAGGGTTCGAGCGGCAAGAGCGCCGCGCCGAGAGCGGCCACGCCCGCCACTCCGGTGATGGCGGCCGCGCTCGCGCCGGCCCGGCGCGGGAGGAGCACCGCGAGCGCCATGACGATCGAGGTGGCCGCGACCGGGAGGAGGAGCACCGGCGAAGTGGGTGGCGCCGCGATGGACGCAGCCAGGGCGCCACCCGAGAGGAGCGTCCATGCCCCGGTGAGCGCGGCCCACGCCGCCGGCGCACGGCCCGGGAGGCACCAGAGGGCGATGCCGACGAGCCACGCGAGGCTCCACGCGGCGGAGAGATAGATCCAGCCCGCGGCGAGCGCGGGCGCGGGGCCCGGCGGAACCGGCATCACCCACGCCACGCACATGCCCTGGATCGCGGCGCCCGCCACGGCCACCAGCGTCCACAGGAGCCACCCCCACCAGCCCAGGCAGCCGAACCAGCCCTTGCGCCACGCTCGGAACGCGGAGGCGAGCACCAGAAGGCACGCGGCGCCGGCGAACCACCGGCTCCACGACGCGGGCCAGTGCACCACCCAGCGGTTGAGGACGGAGATGAACGCGACCGGCGCCGGATCCACGGGCGCCAGGGCGCCCTGATACACGGCGCTTCGGGCCGCAGGATCTCCCTCCCACGCCTTGCGGAACGTGGCCTGCAGCTCCGGCACCGCGACGGCGCTGCGCGGCTCTCCCGCATCGAGCGCCGTCGCGAGGAGAAGCGCCGTGCGGCCCATGTGCTCCAGGGTGCCGCGGTGGAGGTTCGCGGGCGTGTCCTCCGCGGTGTGGTAGCGGTGGCCATCGCCGATGAACGCCAGGTTGAAGCCGGCCAGCCCCGCGTTGCGCCAGATGGTGAAGTCCGAGTTGTTGTGCATCTGGCGGTAGACGAACGACGCCAGCGAACTGGTGCTGGGCCGCGGGATGCCCTCGAGGAGCGGCACCAGGGACGCTTCGCCGGCGCCGATCTCGAAGACGTGGCACGGGCCCGCGGCCCCGCGGTTGTCCAGATTGAGCACCGCGCCCGCGTCCTTGAACCAGGGATGCTGCATGGCGAACGCGGCGGCGCCGAGGAGCCCCACCTCCTCTCCATCGGAGATCAGGACGATCACGTCCCGGCGCGTGCCCCGCGCGGCCAGGATCCTGGCCACCTCCAGGACGACGGCGGTGCCGGCGCCGTCGTCGCCCGCGCCGGGCCCGGCGGGGACGGAGTCGTGATGGGCCGCGAGGAGGAGCGCCGGCCCCGGCTCCCGGCCCTTCAGCCGACCCACGATGTTGACGAGCGTCACCGGCGGCGAGTTGCGCAGCGGCGGGGATTGCAGCTCCTGGCGCTGGACCTGGAAGCCAAGGCCACGGAGCGTCTCCTCCACCCGCCCCGCCACCACGCGGCCCGCTTCGCTTCCCGCCGGGTGCGGCACACCCTCCTTCAGGAGCGCTTCCAGGAGCGCCCCGGCCCGCGCGGTGTCGAAGCCGCCATCCGGCCCGGGCGAGAGCTGCGGCTGGTGGCTCCAGGCCACCCAACCCAGGATGAGCGCGAGGACGAGGGCCCCCGCGACCCATGCACTGCGGGGGACGGGCGGGGGCGTCATCGGCGTGTCCATCGATCCTCCCTTGGGGAGCGGCGCCGCGGGGTTCCGCGGCGCTGCGTTCGAACCAGACCGCCCGCGGACGGACCGCGCTGGGTCACCACCCACCAGTCACCGCGATCCGCCTCGGGCGAGCCGGCGTCGCTGAAGCGGTATCGGTCCACGCGCCATCGGATGGCCCGCGGACGCTGCTCGCCGAACGGAGCGCTCTCGAGGAGCGAGAGAACCGCGGGTTCCGCGGCCAGGAGCCGCTCCTCCAGCCGCACCTGCCACGGCTCCGCGCCCGGCCAGCGGAGGGCCGCGAACCAGAGCTGCCAGTCCAGGCGCGGCATGTGGAGCCACGCTTCCCCGGGCCCGCGATCCAGCGGTCCCGGCTTCCAGCGGAAGACGTATGGCGCCCAGGTGCGACCATCGAGCGTTCCTTCGATGCTGATCTCCGGCCGCTCCGTGGTCATCACCGCGAAGAGGCCGTATGGACTGCAGAGGTGCCACGCCGCGGCCCGCTCCAGGGCCCACTGATGGGCGGGCTGAAGCCAGGATGGGCCCCACGGCGGCACCATCCAGCCGACGCGGTCCAGGCCCATCGGCAGAGCCACCAGGAGCGCCAGTGCCCATCCGACCCACGCGCCGCTCCACTGCACCACGCGCGCGGGGATCGCCGCCACCTCCGTCACCGGAACGCGCCACAGGTTCCGGCAGAGCCGCTGCAGGTCGCGATCGTCCACGAGCGACAGACAGAGGACCAGCGTGAGCAGGTTGAAGAAGCCGAAGTTGCCGGTGACCGCGATCCCCACCTGCAGCAGGATGAACCCCGCCAGGGCCGCCCGCCGCCCCCAGCGCCCGAGCGGGATGGCGAACGGCAGCGCCAGTTCCACGCCGAAGGTGACCCAGACCAGGGTCTTGTTCGCCCAGGCGGGGAGCTGCGCCATGTACCAGCTCACCGGATTTGGAAGCGGCTGCGTCCACCAGTGGAACGCGAGCGCCGTGCCGTCCCGCCAGCAGGGATCGCCGCTTGCCAGCTTCACCACGCCGGAGAAGAACATGAGCCGCCACAGCAGGAACCACGCCAGCCAGCGCAGGGCGGGCGGCGCCGGGCGGGCCCGGCCGCGCGGCAGCCACCAGGTTCCAGGAGACAGGAGGAAGCCGACCAGGCCCGTCTCCAGGAGGAGCATGTCCCACTGGAAGGAGAGGAAGGGCTGACCCAGCGAGACGAAGGACGCATACCCCACCCAGCAGGCCGCGAGCGCGAGCTGCGGGAGGAGACCCGCCATGAGAAGGAACGCGGCGCCCGCGCCGCCCCATGCCACCAAGGCCAGCGTCTCCGGCGCTGCGCCGGTCCACCAGAAGAGGCTCGGCCACTCGCTCCAACCCTGGTGCCGCGCCGTCAGGAGCGCGAGCGTCTCCTGGATCGGCGCCAGCCCCCGCGGCCCGAAGAGGCCCGGAAGCTGCCCGGCCAGGGAGATGAACGCCACCAGGTAGACGAACCCCAGCCCGCGCAGGAAGAGTTCGCGCCCCAGGACCCACGGTGGTGCCTGCACCTCGAAGCCGCGGGCCCGCTCCAGTTCCGGCAGCCGCACCTCCTCCGAACCGGGCGCCAGGCGCGGCAGCGGGCGGCTCACCCAGGTGGGCTGCGGCGCGTCCAGCGGGATGGGAGCGCCCGGGTCCGGTTCGGACATGCGTCCTTCATCGCTCACGGCGGACGATCTGTCAATGCGATACTGCCGCCGTGCCCGCCCACGACGCCTCTCCGCCCGCCCCGCCACAACCCCCACCAGTCCGTGTCGGCGTGGAAGTGGTGGCGGGCGCCACCACGTTCCTGGCGATGTGCTACATCCTGGCGGTCCAGCCCTCGGTGCTCTCCGGCGCCGCCGCCGGCAACCCCACCGGCATGCCGGCGGGCGCGGTCTTCACCGCCACCGCGCTCGCGAGCGCCCTGGGCTGCGCGGCGCTTGCGTTCCTGTCGCGGCTGCCGCTGGCGATGGCCCCGGGCATGGGGCAGAACTTCTTCTTCGTCACCTCCCTCCTCCCCGCCGCGGCCGCGTGCGGTCATCCGGAGCCGTGGCGGGCAGCGCTGGGGGCGGTGGTGGTGGCGGGCGCCATCATGCTGGTCCTCTCCGCATGGGGCCTGCGGCAGATGCTCGCCTCCGCGATCGAGCCGAGCCTGCGGGACGCGATCGGCGCCGGGATCGGCGTCTTCATCGCCCTCCTCGGCGTGAAGGCGGGCGGCCTGGGCGCCGGCTCGCCGCGCCTCTCGCCGGATCTGGTGGTGTTCGCGCTGGGGCTCCTGGCGACGCTCCTGCTGCTGGGGCGCGGCGGGCGGGCGGCCAGGCTCGCGGTGCCGGCGGGCATCCTGGTGGCCTTCGGCGTCGCGTGCCTCCTGGCATGGCAGGGCGCCCGGCTCCTCCCCGCGTGGGCCGCCACGGGCGCCTGGCACTCGAGCGCCCTGGCCACCACCTTCCACTGGCCGGAGGCGTTCGTGAGTCATCCGCCGGATCCCTCGCCGATCCTCCTGAAGGCGGACATCCCCGCGGCCCTCGCCCCGGGGATGCTCGCGGCGCTCCTCACGCTCACCATCACGCTCGTCTTCGACGCCACCGGCAGCATCCTCGCCGTCGGCCGGCAGGCTGGGCTCGTGACAGACGCGCGGGAGGGCGTGGTGCGGCGCACCATGATCGCGGACTCCTCCGCCACCGCCCTCGGCGGCCTGCTCGGCTCGAGCAGCACCACCGTGTTCGTGGAGAGCGCCGCGGGCGTGGCCGCCGGCGGGCGAACGTGGATCGTCCCCGCCACGGTCGGCGCCCTCTTCCTCGCGAGCCTCTGGATCTCGCCGCTCGTCCAGACCGTGGCCAGCTACCCGCCGGCGACGGCGCCGGCCCTGGTGGCGGTGGGGGCGATGATGGCCCGGGGCCTCGGGCGCCTGCCATGGAGGGATCCCGTTCGAACGCTGCCCGCCCTGGTGGTGGTGGTGGGCATCCCGTGGACTTCGAGCATCGCCACCGGCGTGGCCGCGGGCCTGGTGGCCTCTCCGCTCTGCCACCTGGTGGCGGGCCGCCACCGGCAGGTCACGCCGCTCGCGTGGCTCCTGGGGGCCGCGATGGCCGCGTTCATGGTGCTGCGATGGCTGGGCGTGATGGCCTGAAGGCGCCCTCCGCGGCGCACCTCGCTCAGGGCTGCGCCACCCACTCCAGCGTGGTGCGCAGCGGGTAGTGGTCGGAAAGCGGCTGCGTGCCGGGCTCGTGGCGGTCGATCGATGCCACCTTGGGCTGAAGCTCCGCGGAGATCATGATCGCGTCGATGCTCGGGCCGTCCGCGCCGCCGCGGAAGCCGTGGAACGTGCCCGCGCCCGCTTCACCGTCCGGATGGATCACGCGGTAGGCGTCGCGGAGCGGCGGAGAGCCGCTGGCCCCTTCCATGATGGTGCGGCGGCAGGAGTTGGTGGGGCCCGCGTTGAAGTCGCCGGTCACGATCACCGCCGGCGGCGGAAGCGACCCGGGCGCCGCGGGCGCGGCGCGGTTGGAGCGCGTTGCGAGGAACTCCGCGATGGCTCTCGCGCCATGATCCCGGGCCTGCTGGCTCTCGTTGTCCAGGTGGGTGTTCAGCACCAGGACGCGGCGGCCGTTCCGCTGGTGGCGGAAGATGGCCCAGGTGGCGATGCGCGGGCAGCCGCTCCGCCAGCTGCGGCTCCCCGGGATCTCCGGCGTCTCGCTCAGCCAGAAGGTGCCCTGCATCCCCTCCACCGGGACCCACGACGCGCGGTCGTAGAAGATGGGAGTGGACTCCCCTTCGAACGGACTCGCATCCCGCGATCGGGCGATGTGGCCGTAGCCCGGCAGCGCCGCCACCACCTCCTTCATCTGGCTGGGGAGCACCTCCTGCAGCCCGATGAAGTCCGCGCGGCTGCCCGCGAGATACGCGAGGGCCCGCTCCTTGCGGGCCTCCCAGCGGTTGGCCCCGTCCGCGGCGTTGGCATAGCGAACGTTGAACGTGACCACCGAGAGCGCCTCCGGAGCCTGCGCGGCCGGCGGTGGTGCCGGCGGCGCCGGCGGCACCGGCGGCGGATCCGGGCGCGGCGGCTCTCCATTCGCTCCCGCTCCGCGGGCGCCGAACAGGGCGCCGACGCCGCAGGCAAGGACCAGGATCCAGACGGAACCGCTCATGGGCTCTCCTCAAGATAGTCCAGGGAGATGCCGAACGTCTCCCGGACCCGCGAAAGGCCGAGGAGCGCCGCGCCCATCACCACGGCGGCCGTCACCGCCGCCGCCTGCCAGGCCACCGCCGAGGAGCCGCTGAGTGCGGTGCCACCCATCGCCTTCTCCAAGGTCGTCCAGAGGAGGAAGCTTCCTGCGGCGGACCAGCGGACCAGGTTCGGCGCGGTGGTGGCCGCGGTGGCGCGGAGGTTGGTGCCGAACTGCTCCGCGGCGCTCGTGACGAAGACCGCCCAGTAGCCGCTGGCCACGCCCAGCAGGCAGATCACCGCGTAGAAGACGGCGCGGCTGCCCGGCGCCACCGTGAAGTAGAGGACCATGCCCGCCACGGTGATGGCGTGGAACAGGAGCATCGCGCGGCGCCGCGACCGCAGCAGCTGGCTCACCATGCCGCTCGCGAAGTCCCCCGCCGCCAGGCCCATGTAGCACCACATGATCGCGGCCGCCGGATCCGGTCGCTCCGACGCCGGCATCCCCATGGACATGCCCAGGACGTCGGAGTACTTGGTGAGGGTGCCCACCACGAACCAGATGGGCACCGCCGCGAGCACGATGCCCAGGTAGCGCCCCAGCCGCTCCGGCGGCCACGCCAGAAGCCAGAAGGCGCCGCGACCGCGTTCGTGCCGCGCCTGCACCTTCCGGAACATGCCGCTCTCGACCACGCCGATGCGCAGCACCAGGAGCCCCAGCCCCAGCGCACCCCCGATCCAGAAGGCCTCCCGCCATCCCGTCCAGCGGGTCACGAAGTAGCCCACCACGGCGCCCAGGATGCCCACCGTGGCCACCACCGTGGTCGCGATGCCTCGCTGCTGCGGCTTCACCAGTTCCGCCACCAGCGTGATGCCCGCGCCCAGCTCCCCCGCCAGGCCGAAGCCCGCCAGGAAGCGGAGCACCTCGTACTGCCGGATGGCGCTCCCGAGTCCCACCGCGTGCAGGAAGCCCAGCGGCCCGTCCACGCGCACGTCGGTGATGAAGCCGTTCAGGAGGTTGGCGACGGAGTAGCAGAGAATGGAGCCGAAGAGCACGGAGAGGCGCCCGCGGCGGTCCCCCAGCACGCCCCACACCAGACCGCCCAGCATGAGGCCCGTGGTCTGGAGGACGTTGTCCAGCCAGCCGCCCCACTCCTTCAGGAGCGACGCAGTGGCGATGTCCAGCACCCGCTGCCGGGCCTCCTGGTCGGCGCAGGCCGCGAGCTCCGCCGCGAACCGCGCCGGGAGCTCCGCGATCTGCGGGGCCAGCACCTCCGTGAGGGACCTGGTCCGCACCAGTCCGAAGAGGAGCAGGTCGAAGATGTCCACGAAGTAACCGAGGGCGGCCACCAGCACCGCCAGCACCACCGGCGCGGAGAGCGCGCTCCCCGGGGCTCCTGGAGCGTTCCCTTCGGCGGACACCGGACGTTCGCGTCAGTGACCGGCGTCGGCGCCCGCCCGCTTGCTCCTGCCGCCGCCGGTCGCCGGTGCCGTGGCGCCCAGGAACTCCTTCTCACTCATCACGCGCTCCACGTGACCGTCTCCGAAGGCCACCCAGACCCCACCGTTCGGCCACACGTGATACCCCTGCCAGAGGATGGGGCATGCCGTGGGATCCATCACGCTGGAGAGCTTCCGCTCCGCGGGCGGCATGTAGACCAGCTCGCCGGTGAGGCCACCATCGTCGCTCAGGCTGTCCAGGAGGTCCTGGCTGACGCCGTACTTCTCGAGCGCCTCGAGCGAGGGCGGCAGCGAGTCCTTGTTGTCGGAGGCGTAGACGATCGCCGCGGTCATGACGTTCCGCAGGATCGACGCGTCCCGCGCTTCCCGCGCGGCAGCCCGGGCCTTGCCGAGCGCGGGCAGCATCACGCCCGCCATCGCCGCCCCGATGAGCGGTGCGGTCACGCCCACTTCACCCGCCACGCCCGCCAGCTGCACGGAGAAGCTCGGGTCGCAGCGGAGCCGGACCAGGAGGTCGTCTCCGTCCAGGCGCGTCGTGGTGATGGTGGGCTTCGCATCCTTCGCCAGGTCGGCCAGCGACGGCACCATCGGCCCCAGCGGGGACTCGTCGCTGCCACGCCGCGCGGTCATGTTGCTCATCGCGGTGCCGGCGGCCAGCAGGACGCCGTAGCCATCCTTGAGGTTGGCGGGCACGTCGATCCAGTTGATGCTGACGGCCCCGGCGAGATCCGCCGCGCCGTTCATGGACTTGAAGCCGGGATGGTCCGCGAGGCTCGTGCGGGCGGTGTGCTGCGCCACCGCGGCCTGGACGGACTGCGGCAGGAGCCCCACCACCAGCGCGTTCTGGCCGATGCCGATCGCCGGCTGGAGCGGGATCGGCAGACCGGCGATCACCAGCGTGTAGAAGGCGTCGCACCCGGGAACGGCCCGCTTGCGGAGGCTCACCACGCCCTGGAGCGGGCCCGCGGCCTCGTTGAGTCGGCCGGCCAGCGTGGCCAGTGTGTTCTTCATGGTCGCCGGATCCTTGAGCGTCACGCCGAAGACGTACGAGAGGAGGCCGCCGCCGCCCGTGGACTCCGAGCGGTAGACGAAGCTCAGATCCCCCAGCGGCGCCAGCAGGTCCTTGCGGAGGTCGATGCCCGCCACCTGGCGGACCATGGCGCTCACGTGTCCCCCGCCGCCCTGGGAGCCGGCGGCGCCCTTGTCACCCATCTCTCCCTTGGAGTCCTCCTCGAACCCGTCCTCTCCGCCGCCCATCGCGTCCATCTGCGTCTCGATCTGGTCCAGCATCTGGGAGTAGACGCGGCTGAAGTCCGTGCGGCTGAGGGACGCCGAACGGGCGTCCACGGGGAGCCACTGCAGATCCGCGGGCTTGAGAGTGCCGCTGTAGAGGTTCTTGTATTCCGGCGCCTTGGCGCCGTTCACCAGGCGCAGCACGGCCGCGCCCTCGGTGGCGCTGTTCGCGAGCAGTCCCCGCACCACCATGGGGTCCTTGCCGACCACGCCCAGCTTCTCCAGCTGGCTGGAGCCATCCGGTCCCGGCGGGATCATCGCGTCCGCCATGGCCAGGAAGGGTTGAAGCGGCCGGAAGTCCAGCTCGAACGCGAGCTGCGGCTCCATGCCCGCGGGCACTCCGAAGCGCTCGAGCGACACCGCCTCCGTCGCCGGCGGCTTGCCCACGGAGATCACCGTGGCGCCCTTGCCGCCCACTTCGCCCGTGCCGAAGTAGACGCTGGTGTCCGGGTTGGGCCGGGCCATGGAGAGCGAAGGCTTCCCCTCGACCGGCTGGAACATCCCCTGGGCGCCGGAGGCCGCGAGCAGGGCGTCAAAGTCGGCCTTCAGCGAATCGCCGCTGCGGCGTTCGTTCCCCATGAAGGAGAACTGCGCCTGCGGCTGCGGCGGGCCGCCCTGCTTCGGGGTGGCCAGGGCCACGGACGCGCTCCACCGCGTCATGAGCAGGTCCAGGGCCAGCTTGGCCGCCGGACGAACGGCGGGATTGTTGTCCATCTCCTGCAGGAGCGCCGGCGGCAGGTCCAGGCCGTTCGCCTCCATCTGCTGGAGCGCGGCCTTCATCCACTGATCCTTGGGGGAGCGCAGCCACGCCTCCGCGCCGAAGCTGGCGATGGTGAGGAACGGCTGGTTGCGGGCGCCCGCCGCGGGCTGGCCGTTCTGGGCCCCCTGCGGCTGCGACGCCAGCACCGTGGTGCCGGCGAAGAGGAGCGCAGCGGCCCCCGTGGCCAACTGGCTGAGCGGGGAGGTGCGGGCGCGAACGGGGGTCCTGATCGTCATGGTTCTGGTCCTTCCGGTGAGGGGCGAGAGGATACCGCGCGGCCCGGATCCGGCCGCACTCGGCGCGTCACCCCCCACCGCATGAAGAGTGCGCGTGGATTCGCGCCACACCTTGGGCGAGGCGCGTTCCCGGTTTCAGGAGCGGCATCCCCGGCGTAGCATCCACGCGTGATCCCCAGCCTCCTTCTGGCGGTGGTTGCGGAATTGTCGGCGCCCCGGCTGGGCGGCCCGGCGCCGTCATTTCCCCTGGGAATCCGCCACGTGGTCATGGTGAGCGTGGATGGCCTCCACCCGGGGGCGCTGGCCCGCGGTCGCGTGGAAGCATTCCCGGCGTTCGAACGCGTGCTCCGGGGTCCGCACACGCTGGACGCGCGGACGGATCCGGACATCACGATCACGCTGCCCAACCACCTTGGAATGGTCACGGGACTGCCCACCATCGAGCATCGCTGGACCGCGAACGACGAGCCCCCCGCCGCGCGGCATGGCGGCACCCTCCACAAGAAGACCGGCCGCTACGTCCCGAGCATGTTCGACGTGGCCCACGATCGGGGCGTCTCCACCGGGATCTTCTGCGGCAAGGACAAGTTCTGGCTCTTCGAGCAGACCTGGGGGGAGGACGAAGCCGCCGCGGACCCGCTGCCGCCGGAGCACGGGCGTCGCAAGATCGATCTCTTCGTGCACGCGGAGTCCTCGGCCACGCTCACGCAGCAGTTGTCGGCGCGCCTCATCGCGGCCGGGGATGGCGCGACGCTCGACTTCCTCCACCTGGCGGATCCGGACCATGCAGGCCACGCGACGCGCTGGGATCTGACGCCCGGCTCTCCCTACATGCAGGCGGTGGGCCGCGCGGACGCGGCGCTCCGGATCCTCTTCCAGGCGCTGGACGGAACGGAGCGGCTGCGGGGGACGGTGGCCATCGTCCTCACCGCGGACCATGGCGGTGGAGAGCCCGCCTGGTCCCACACCGATCCCGCAGCCCCCTGCAACTTCACCGTCCCGCTCGCCATCTGGCTGGGGGCGGACGCGGCCCCGGTGGATCTCCGGGCCCTCAACAGCGGCACCCGGGCGTCCCCCTCGTCCCGCACGCAGCTCCCTGCGGGCGTCATGCCACCCCCGATCCGCAACGGAGAGGCCGGGAACATCTCGCTCCAGATCCTCGGACTGCCCCCAATCCCCGGGAGCCGCATGAATGGGCGACACGACCTCAGGTTCTCGGGAGCCGGCGTGGCCGCGCGGAGCGCGAACCCGGGCGCCGGAAGCTGAGCCCCCCCGACTTTCCGGGGACGGAAGCAATCGACAAGGGAGGGTCCCGTTCCGCCGATACCTTCGGAGTGACCTCCATGCAGACTCCAGCCAGCCGCCTCCACCCGGTCCGTCGCCTCCTGCTCGCCTCGCTCCTTCCGGGAGTGGCAGCCCTGACGATGGCCGCGGCGGAGCCGCCTGCGGAGGGCGCGGGAGAGATGCAGGACGCGGGGGGAATGCAGGACGCCGGGGGGATGCAGGACGCCGGGGGGATGCAGGACATGCAGGGCATGCAGGGGGAAGAAGGCGGCGCCATGCAGGACGCGGCGCCGCGCCTCACCCCGGAGCAGGAGCGCTTCTTCGAAAGCAAGATCCGCCCTGTCCTCGTGGAGAGCTGCTATCGATGCCATTCGGCGGGCGCGGCCAAGCTCAAGGGTGACCTGCGCGTCGACACGCGCGCCGGACTCCTGCTGGGCGGCGCCACCGGGCCGGCGGTGGTGCCCGGGGATCCGGAGCGGAGTCTGCTCATCCAGGCCATCCGCTGGAAGGACAAGGATCTCCAGATGCCGCCCAAGACGCAGCTCCCGGCCGAGGTGGTCGCGGACTTCGTCACCTGGGTGAAGATGGGCGCACCGGACCCGCGAGCCGGCGGTGGAGGCGGCGCGTCCGCGGAGGACGCGGGGATCGCCGCAGCACCCTCCGTCGCCGCGGGCTCCCTGGTGAAGACACCGGAGGACCTGGCCAAGGCGCGGCAGTTCTGGTCCTTCTCGCCGCCGGTCAAGCCGGCGCCGCCGGAGGTGAATGACGGAGACTGGCCCCGCAACGACGTGGACCGCTTCGTCCTGGCCGGCATGGAGGCCAAGGGCCTCAAGCCCGTCG
Source organism: Phycisphaerales bacterium (assembly GCA_046350535.1). Classification (GTDB taxonomy): domain Bacteria; phylum Planctomycetota; class Phycisphaerae; order Phycisphaerales; family SM1A02; genus VGXK01. The sequence continues at coordinate 1,227,844 of JAXMAG010000001.1, read as the reverse complement.
GGGATGCGGACCGGCGCACGCTCCTGCGGCGCCTCACGTTCGATCTCACGGGCCTGCCGCCCACTCCCGAGGAGCTGGATGCGTTCGAACGCGACAAGCGACCCGACGCGTGGGAGCGCACCGTCGACCGCCTCCTGGCCTCTCCCGCCTTCGGCGAGCGCTGGGGGCGCCACTGGCTGGACGTGGCCCGCTACGCGGAGAGCAGCGGCAAGGAGAACAACGTCCTCTACCCGCACGCGTGGCGCTACCGCGACTACGTGATCCGGGCCTTCAACAACGACGTGCCCTACGACCGCTTCCTGCGCGAGCAGGTGGCGGGCGACCTCCTGCCCGCCGCGAACGACGACGAGCGGGCGTGGAATCTCATCGCCACCGGCTACCTGGCGGTGGGCTCCAAGGGCCACAACACCCGCGGCAAGCCGCAGTTCACCGCGGACCTCGTCGACGAGCAGATCGACGCCCTCTCCCAGGGCGTGATGGGACTGACGGTGGCGTGCGCGCGCTGCCACGACCACAAGTTCGATCCGATCCCCACCGCCGACTACTACGCGATGGCGGGGATCTTCCTCTCCACCGAGACCAGCTTCGGCACCGTGGGCGGGCCGGGGAACAACCACGCCTCGGACCTGCTGGTGCTTCCGGCGGGCGCCACCAGCGTCTCCTCCGGTCCGGTCATGTCCCCAGCGGTGCGAACGGCCATCGAGCGGGCCGCGGAACGCGCCGGGGACGGCGTGAGCGCCGAGGAGATGCGCTCCCTGCAGCGGAAGGCCCTGGCCGGCGACGATGCGGCGCGGCAGCAGCTGCAGCGCATGGCCCGCCAGAACGAGGCGGTGCGAACCCTCCAGGAGGCGCTCGCCCGCTACGACTCGGCGGGCCGCCCCACGGAGGCCAACCGCGTGACCATGGGCGTGATGGAGGGGAAGCCGCTCAACGCCCGGATCCTCCAGCGCGGCGAGCTCGACCGGGCGGGCGATGCGGTGCAGCGCGGGTTCGTCCAGGTGGTCTCACCGCCCGGAACGACCGGCATCACCCAGGGAAGCGGTCGCGCGGAGCTGGCGGCATGGCTCACGGATCCCGCCAATCCCCTGACCGCGCGGGTGATGGCCAACCGCGTCTGGCTCCACCTCTTCGGCGAGGGCCTGGTGCCCACACCGGACAACTTCGGTCACAGCGGCCTCCCGCCCACGCATCCGGAGCTCCTCGACTGGCTGGCGGTCACCTTCCGGGAGCAGGGGTGGAGCGTGAAGCAGCTCATCCGGACGGTGGTGAACAGCCACGCGTACCGCCTCTCCAGCGAGCGCCTGGCCGCGAACGATGCCATCGATCCGGACGTCACCTGGCTGTGGCGGATGCGGAAGAAGCGCCTGGAGGGGGAGGCCCTCCGCGACTCCATGCTGATGGCCGCGGGCGTGCTGGACCGCACGCCGCCCACCGGCTCCGCGGTGGCGGTGCTGGAGGGCTCGCTGCGGAATCCGCTCCTCCTGCGGGCCCTGGACGACCAGCGCCCCATCCGCTCCGTCTACCTGCCGGTGGTGCGGGACGAGATCCCGGCGTCGCTCGAGCTCTTCGACTTCCCGGATCCCGCGTTCGTCACCGGCAACCGCGACGAGACGAGCGTCCCCACGCAGGCCCTCTTCCTGATGAACAACGACCGGGTCTGGCAGCTTTCCGAGGCGTTCGCGGATCGGCTCATCAGCGCCCGCCAGACGGATCCGGAGCGAGCGGTGCTGGCGTTCCAGATTCTCTTCGGCCGCAAGCCGACGGTGAGCGAGCAGCAGGCGGTCCGGGACTTCCTGAAGGACTTCGCGGTGGCGCAGAAGTCCGGCCGGGCCTCCGGCGCCTCCGCGCCGAAGGCGGACGCCGCCGCGCCGCAGCGAGGCCGCGGCCCCGCCGCCCGCGCCGCAGCGGCCCGCGCCGCCCGTGCCGGCGCAGCCGGCTCCGCCGCCTCCGCCGCCCCTGCCCCGTCCGACTCCACTCGCACCGCTTGGGCCGCCGCCTGCCAGGCCCTCTTCCAGAGTGCGGAGTTCCGCTTCGTCGATTGACCCGGGCCCCACGCCCCACGGAGTTTCCCATGGACTGCTGCTCAAACCGCATCTACGCCCAATCCCGCCGCGACGTCCTGAGACTGCTCGGCTGCGGGTTCGGATACCTGGCCCTCATGGGGCTGATGGGCCGGGCCGCGGAAGCCGGCGAGGACGGTTCGCTCAACCCGCTCTCGCCCAAGGCGACGCACTTCCGTCCCTCCGCCAAGCGGGTGATCTTCCTCTGCATGAGCGGCGGGCCGTCCCACGTGGACACCTTCGACTACAAGCCGGAGCTCTTCGCCAACGACGGCAGCGCGATCCGCGGCGGCGGCGTGCGGGCCGGCGCCAAGCTCCTGGCGCCGCCGTGGAAGTTCCGCCAGCACGGGAAGAGCGGCCTCTGGCTCAGCGACCTCTTCCCCAGCGTGGCCCAGCACGCGGATGAGATGTGCCTGCTGCGCGGCATGAAGACGGACGTGCCCGCGCACGCCCAGGCCTTCCTCAAGCTCCACACCGGCAGCTTCCAGTTCGTGCGGCCGTCGCTGGGCGCGTGGACGCTCTACGGACTTGGGACGGACAACGAGAACCTCCCCGGCTTCATCACCCTGAACCCCCCCGCCAACAACGGCGGCCCGCAGAACTACGGCGCCGGCTTCCTGCCCGCCATGTACCAGGGAACCCGCCTGGGCGCGGATCGCGGCAACGGCGCCGCCGGGCGCCCGCGCGGACAGCAGCCCTCGGAGGGCATGCCGGACATCGCCAACCGCGAGCTCACCGTGAAGGCGCAGCGCGAACAGCTGGACCTGGTGCAGCGCCTGAACCGGGAGCGCCTCAAGAAGGAGAAGGGCGAACCGGACGTGGAGGGCATCATCCAGAGCTACGAGCTGGCCTTCCGCATGCAGGCGGAGGTGCCGGAGCTCATGGACCTCTCCAGGGAGAACAAGGCGACGCTCGACCTCTACGGAATCGGCGACGGGGAGACGGACGGCTTCGGCCGCCAGTGCCTGCTGGCCCGCCGCTTCGCGGAGAAGGGCGTGCGCTTCATCGAGGTGGGCCTGGGCGGCTGGGACACCCACCGCAACCTCCGCGCGGACATGGAGCGGAACTGCCGCCGGATCGACAAGCCCATCGCGGGCCTGCTGACGGACCTGAAGCGGCGCGGGCTTCTCAAGGACACGCTGGTGGTGTGGGGCGGCGAGTTCGGCCGCACGCCCTATGCCCAGAATGGCGACGGCCGCGACCACAACAACAAGGGCTTCACGCTCTGGATGGCCGGCGGTGGCGTGCGCGGCGGCATGAGCCACGGCAGCACGGACGAGACCGGCGCAGAGGCGGTGCAGGGCGTGATGGACATGCACGACCTGCACGCCACCATCCTGCACCTGATGGGCCTGGACCACGAGAAGCTGACCTTCAACTACGCGGGCCGCGACTTCCGCCTCACGGAGGTCTACGGGCACGTGGCGAAGGAGATCGTGGCCTGACGCGCGGGCGGAACGGGGCTAGGCGCGGGATGCGCCGAGAGGCCGCGTCCCTGCGGCGGCGCGGATGACGCGGAGCGCCTCCTCCCGCGCGGGGCCGCTCACCGGGAGGCGGGGCGCGCGTACGTGTTCGCGCCCCATGCCCACCTGGGCCTGCACGAGCTTGATGAGCTGCACGAAGAGCGGGTCCACGTCCATGCGCAGGAGGGGCAGGAACCAGCGGTAGATGGTCTCCGCGCGGCCGTAGTCGCCGCGGAGGGCGTCGTCGAAGAGGGCCACGCTCTCCTCGGGCATGGCGTTCGCGAGCCCGGCCACCCAGCCGTGCGCCCCCATGCGGACGCCCTCCAGGAGGCAGTCGTCCAGCCCCACGAACACCGCGAGGCGCGAGCCGCAGAGGGCGCGGATGGCGGTGACGCGTCGGGCATCGCCGCTCGACTCCTTCACCGCGTGGAGGTTGGGGATCTCGAGCGTGAGCTCCACGATGCGCTCCGGAAGGAAGTCCACGCCGTAGGCGGCGGGGTTGTTGTAGAGCATGCAGCCCAGCGGCGTGGCCGCCGCGACCGCCTTCACGTGGCCGGCGAGCTCCTCCCAGGTGCCCTTGAAGACGTAGGGCGGAAGAACCATCAGGCCGCGGCAGCCGGCCTCATGGGCGTGGCGGGCCATGGCCACCGCGTCCGCGGTGGAGGCGGCGGCGATGGCGGCCACCACCGGTCGCGGTGCCACCGCCGGCACGAGCGTCCTCCAGATGGCGATCCGCTCCTCCATGTTCAGCGTGGCGCCCTCCCCCAGGGAGCCCGGCGAGACGATCCCGCTGCACCCGCGTTCGCACATCCAGCGGGCGTGGGATCCCAGGAAGTCGAGGTCGATGGTGGTGGCGTCCGCGTCGGTGAAGGGCGTGGTGATGGCGGGCATGACGCCGTGCCACTCCCCCGCCTTCAGCCCCGCGCCGTCGCCTGATCCGCGTCTGCTGGTCCTGGCCATGGGGTTCTCCTTGGACAGCGGGCGAGCCACGCGGACCCAGGGGCGGTCGGCGGCTCCGTGCCGCCATGGTACCGGTGGGGTGCCCGCCGGTACCATGATTTGATGAGCACGGTCATGACGGCGGCGGGCGCCCGCAGGCAGCTGGACTTCCGTTCGATCGACGACATCCTGAAGGATCTGGACGCGTTGGAGAAGGCCCACGCGGCGGGCCGCCTCCGCTCCGTCGGGGAGTGGTCCCCCGGCCAGAACCTTCAGCACCTGGCCCGCTCCATGAAGGCGCCGCTGGACGGCTTCCCGCCCGTCAAGCCGCGCTTCTACATGAAGCTGATGGCCCGGATGTTCAAGGGGATGGCCACCAGCGGCAAGGCGATGAAGCCCGGGTTCAAGATGCCCAGGGAACTGGCGGTGCTGGCGCCGGATGCGCAGGTTTCGTTCGAACAGGGCGCCCGGGAGTTCCGCGAGCTGCTCCACCGCGTCAAGCGCGGCGACAGGATGGAGCATCCCTCGCCCTACTTCGGACGCATGACGCACGATGAGTGGACGCGGCTCTCGCTCGGCCACGCGATGCTGCACATGTCGTTCCTGGTGGTGGATCCCGCGTGAAGCCCCGGAAGTGAGCGGAGAGCTTCCGCTGGAGCTCCTCCGGGACGCGGCGGCCGCGGCAGCGGGCGTGGCGCCGGCGGAGGTGGAGGTGCGGCGCACCCACGCATCCACGGTGCTGTGCGCCGGGACCCGGGCGTACAAGCTGAAGCGGCCGGTGGACCTGGGGTTCCTGGACTTCCGGACGCTGCAGGCGCGGCAGGCGGATTGCCGGGAGGAGGTGCGGCTGAATCGGCGGCTGGCGCCGGACGTGTACCTGGGGACGGCGGAGGTGCGGCAGGCGGCTGATGGACGGCTCCGGTTCTGGTTGCGGGAGGGAGCCGGGAGCGGAGCGGAGGAGGCGAACACGGAGGACGCGGCAGCGCCGGCGCCACAAGCAGAGGCAGCGCAAGCAGCGGCAGCGGCGGCGAACACGGCGGCAGCGCCGGCTGGCACGCTTGTCGACTGTGCCGTGGTGATGCGGCGGCTGCCGGAGGCGCGGATGCTGGGCACGCTGCTGGAGGCGGGGCCGCTCGGCCCGGAGGTGGAGCGGGACCTGGAGCTCCTGATCGAACGGCTCGTCCAGTTCCACCGCGAGTCCCGCGCGGCCGGCACCGCGGACCTCGCGGCGGCCACGCCGGAGGCGTGCTGGGGGGCGTTCGAGCGGAACCTGGCGCGGCTGGAGCGATTCGTGGGGGCGCCGGGCGGCGGAGGCGCAGGCGCCCGCGGCCGCGCGGTGCTGACGGAGGCGACGTTCGCGCTCCTGAGGAGACGCGGAGAGATGCTGCTGCGGGAGGTGGCGCCGTGTCTGCGGGAGCGGGCCGCGCGCGGTACGGTGGTGGAGGCGCACGGGGATCTGCATTCGCGGAACATCTGCATGGTGCCGGGGGCGCCAGTGGCGTACGACTGCCTGGAGTTCTCGCGGGCCATGCGGAGCCGGGACGTGAGCGCGGAGCTGGCGTTCCTGGCGATGGACTTGGATCTGCACGGGGAGTCGGCGCTGGCGGAGCGGCTGGTGCGGCGGTACGCGGCGCTTGCGGAGGATCCGGACCTGGAGCGGCCGCAGCGCTACTTCCGGCTCCACTACGCGGTGGTGCGAACGATGGTGGAGGCCCTGCGTGCGGATGAGGCGTCCCTGCCGGAGCCGGAGCGCCTGGCCGCGCGGCGGAGGGCGCGGCGGCATGCGGCGCTGGCTGCGGGCTATGCGCTACCGCCGTCGCTGGTGCTGACGTGCGGGCTCCCCGGGAGCGGGAAGAGCACCCTGGCGGCGGCGCTCGCGGTGCCGCTGCGGGCGCTGCACCTGCGGAGCGACGTGATCCGCAAGGAGCAGGCGGGGTTGGCGCCGGAGGCTCGGGGCGGTGCGGCGCTGTACGCGCAGGAGGCGACGGAGCGGACGTACGCGGAGCTGCGGCGGAGGGCGTTCGAACGGTGGCGGCCGGGGGCGGGTGGTGGTGGTGGTGCCGGCGAAGGCAAGGGCTGCGGCGATGGCGGCGGCTGGGGCGATGGCCCCGGAATCGCGGGGCACGTGATCGCGGACGCGGCGTTTCTCCGCCGCGCGCAGCGGCAGGCCTTCCTGGCGGGGGTGGCGGGGATGGCGGGAGCGGCCGCGGCGACTGCGGCGGAACGCCCGTGGGTGGTGGCGGAGCTGGCCGTGCCGTCAGAGGAGCTGCGGCGGAGACTGGACGCACGGCAGGCGAACCCGGCGGAGCCCTCCGACGCGGACGCGGCGGTCCTGGAGGCGCTGCGCCCGGGATGGCAACCGCCGGAGGAGATCCCTGCGGCGCATCTCGTCGCCTGCCCGCCGGAGCTGGACGACGCGGTGCAGCGGTGCCTGGATGCGCTCGCCCGGCAGGCCTTGGCGACGCTCCCCCCGCCCCGGTAGAATCCCCGCTCCTGCGGGTGTAGCTCAGTTGGTAGAGCGTCAGCTTCCCAAGCTGAATGTCGAGGGTTCGAGTCCCTTCACCCGCTTTGGCCGAGACGCGTGGTCAGCCGTGGACTGGAGCGGACAAGAGGCGACACAGGCGCGAGTTGCGCGGCTTGGGGGGAGCGGGCCGCAAGGTCGGCCACGGGGCGGTTCGTGGTCGGAAGAGGGCCCCAGTGGTCAGGCGCGGCCGTGAGCTCGTGCAAGCGCTTTGACGGGGTCGCTCTCATCGGTCCACCCCTTGTGAGAGTGTGTTCATGGCACCAGCCCCCTGCGTGTCCGGCGACGCCGCAGCGCAGGCGAGCGCAACGAGCCGGAGCGGAGGCGGCGCCGGGCACGCCGCCGCGAAGGCAGCCGGCGTCCGCTTCCCCAGCGCCCGCTGAGGCCGTCGATGGTTGTAGTGAAGACGCCGGCGGTCCGCCAAGTACCGCGTCGCCGCCAGCGTCTCGAAGAGTTCCGACGACGGCAGCTCGTCCCTCAGCCGTCCGTTGAAGCTCTCCACGATCCCGTCCTGCCATGGGGCGCCGGGGTCGATGTACAGCGTGCCCGTGCCGCTCTGTTCGCACCATCGCTTCACCGCAGATGAACTCGGGGCCGTTGTCGCTGCGGAGGTGGCCCGGGGCGCCGCGGATCGCCGTCAGTTCGTCCAGCACCGCCACCACATCCTCGCCCCGGCAGCTTCTCCCCACCTCGATCGCCGGGCACTCCCGCGTGAAATCATCCAGCACCACGAGCAGCCCCTCCGCTCGCCGCAGCCGCTTCATCAGCCTCGTCCCGATCGTCCAGCCCTCCCGGTGCGGCAAGTCCATGATGTGCCGGCGGCCTCGACGTGGATTCAGGACCGCCAGCTCCTGCATCCTCGACACTAGCCGCTTGAGGCGCGCGTTCTCCTTCTCCAGCTCCTTCAGCCGAGGGATCGCGTCACGGCCGGCAGACCCGTACTCCTTCCGTCAGCGGTGCAGCGTCGCCGGAGACACCTCCACCGAACGTGCCCCCTCCGCAATCGGCTTCCCCGCCGTCAGAGCCTCGTCGGCCTGGCGAAGACTCGCCACCACCTCCGTCGGCTGCCGCCGCTTCCTGCGTCCTGGTTCCTTCATGACAGACTCCTCACGGGCCCTTGGGCCGCGAAAGTCTCTCACACGGGGTGGACCTGTTCAACGCGCCCCTGTCACCGAGCCCTTCCGGGCTAGCCCGGGTGCGGGGCCGGCGATTGAGGCCCCGCGGGAGCTCGCCGCAGCGCCCGACCCACTCGAACTTGTCCTCTCATGAACCCCCAAGGTGTCTCAAAGGCATTGACACGGTCCGTGTCCCCGCGGTACAATCAAATTTGGAACGCACTACCTTAAGGGCTTCGCAGCGTTGCGCTCGAGTTGGCGAAGTCTGTACCGGCAGGAGGTTGCAATGTCCGATGTTCGCCTGGAGGTCGAATCCGTGGTGCTTGATGCGGCCACGACCGTCGTCGCGGGACATGATCTGTGCATTGATAGCCAAGCCCGGCGGTCGACGGACGGCCCGGCTCTGCGCCGCGCACTCGTGCACGACTTCAAAGACGGCTTGACGATCAACTGGGACGGCGACTACCCCGGAGGGGTCACCATCCGTGGCGATGTCGAGATTCCAGGATTCATCCGCATCGAAAACGGGACCGCCAGGCGTCTCCACGCAGAGAAGATCGAACTGCAGCTTCGTTCACCCCTGCCGAGGATTACCGGCGCGGGTGCACACGCCGCGCCGGCAGAGGGCGTGGCAGCGCATGGGCACAATATGGCGACTCTCAACACGCCCCACCATGCCCTCCATCTGCCGTCCGATCTGCTGCAACCAGGAACGGCTGATCTCGAGCAGCAACTCCGAGCGGCCTTCCAGGTGATCGCCGAACTTCGTGATCGCGTCGAACGCCTTGAGCAGCACCACGGGTAGCCACGCGAGCGAACGCCATGACATTCCAGCGGATCGCCCGGTTCATGAACTCACTGTCTCCGGCAGGGCAGCCTCGCGGATTCGGGCGCGCGATGACGCTACGGGAGCTTCACGCACAACATCGATGGACTGGCACCGCGGCGACCGTCTCGCTTCGAGCCATAGCGAATCGCCACGATCACCCGTTGAGATTGACCCCGCGAGTTCTGCACCTCAACACGTTCTTGATGAACGCGGCCCCGCATGCAGCGGCGTCGAAGCCGGAGGTCAAGGACCGCGCTCGTGAGCTCGGACGAATGGTCGTCGGCCGGTACGACCTCCTCTCCCTCTGCGAGGTGTGGGAGCAGGAACTGCGCTTCCAAGCGCCGGGTCGCAGCGTCGAAATCGAGGACGGCGACCACGCCGTTGATCTCGCGAGGTTGCCGCTCGGTGCCGAGCACTTCGAGACTGAGAGCTCCGAGCTCTCCCGAATCTTAACGGCATGGAAGGACTCTGGTCGGACGCTCCCTCGCGTTCGATTGGCGGATCGGGAGGGCGAGTGGGACGATTTCATGGCAACGGGGCTTGTGTTTGTTCTCGAACCGCCCTACGGCGTCGTGCGCACCAAGCGGTATCGCTACCGACGAGAGTCGGGCCTGGACGCCTATGCATCCAAGTCGGTCGTGCTCATTGAGTTGGGGGTCGAGCGAGACGGTGTGCTTCAATCATGCGGCATCGACTGGTACTTCACCCACACCGATGCGTCGGGGCAACAGCAGCAACAGATTTCGGAGCTCAAGGGGTTCGTTGCGAGGTCGCATGATCCACGGAATGTCGCGATTGTCACCGGCGACCTCAACATCGACGCATCAAGGCTGGACGAAAGGGAGGAGCTCTACCGCCGGCTTCGATCGTTTCGGCTTGAGCAGGGCGGCCGGGAGATCACCTTGATCGACCAGTGGAACGAAGCGATCCATGGCGCGGGATACACGGCACTGAATGATGCCGAGAATCTGCGCGCACTCGATTCCGCTTTCGTGCCGGCAAGCGACGATCACACGCTCTGCGAAGAGCCCGGACCGGCGATTCTGCCAGCGCGCAAGCCTGCTCGGATCGACTATTGCTTCCTCGAATTGCCACACGAGGACCACCGCGTGAATGTCGACATCTCAAGGATCCGCAGGACTCGATTCGAGCGTCGCCCGGACGCGCCGGGACGGGAGCCGGAAGCTCCGCCATCGGGACCAGAGGGGTTGCTCGATGCCGTCGGTGTTGCCGGCCTTTGGCGCCGAGACTCGATTCGCCTGATCAGCGATCACCTTGGGCTTCAGTTCTCATTGCTCATCACGCCGCGTTGAGTTGCGTGGCTTGGCCCATCGCAGCGGCGGGGAACACATGCGGAATCGTGCTGGAGTCGTCTCATCGCCGATGGCAGGACGCTGCAGAACCCCTGATTTCTGAGAGACTCGCGCAACCCCGAAGGAGCGAGATGCGGATGGATGGGCATGCGGTGCGGGGGTCGCCCTCATCGGTCCACCCATTGTGAGAGTGTGAGGATGGTACCAGCGGCCACCGTGCCGCGCGTCCCGTAGCTCACGCGAGCGAGGCGATCCGGGGCGGAGGTAGCGCTCGGCACCGAAGCGCGAACGCCGCCAGCGTCCGCTTCCGGCGCGCCCGCCGCGGCCTCCAGTGACCGCCGCAGGTACCCGCGCCCCGCGCCCCGGGCCCCGCGCCCCCCCACTCACCCCGCCACCGCCTCCACCTGCCCTGCGCGCACCGCCTTCTTGAAGCGCTCAAAATCCCGCTCCGTCTGATCCGCATACGCCATCGCGAAGTCCGCGATCGCGGCGTCAAAGACGTCGCTCTTCCCGAGATAGCCGCTGAGCAGGGCCGGTTCGCCGCTGCGGGCATGCGCACGCGCCAGTGTCCACCCGCAGAACTCGCCATACTCGGCCATCGACCCGGGACTCAGCACCTCGACGGGCGCCCCCACCTTCATGTCCCGGAGCTGCCGCACGTAGAAGGATCTCCCGAGCTCCCCCTTGGACCAGCCAAGGAAGATGTCGCTCGCCGGCTGAAGGAGTCGGTATCCGGAGACCACCCGCTGTCCCGGGTGGTTGTATTGGCTCTTGCCCGCGTAGGGCTCCAGCACGGAGCGGCGTGCCTCCTTGACCTGGAGAAACAGAGGGTCCTTCTCGCTGGCCATCAGGAGCATGATGCAGCAGTAGGTCCCGACGCTGCCGACGCCGACCACCTTGATGGCCACGTCCTTCAGCTCATAGCGGTCCAGGAGCGCTCGTCGATCATCCTGGAGCGACCGGCGGTATCCAGCCCAGGCCAGCCTGCCTCGCGTGAGCAGGTCGTGCTCGCCCTCCCCCGTCGGGTGGTAGATGAGCGGCGGATTGTCCTTGATCAACGGCACCTGGCCACGGGCCGCGGCGAGCTTGGGGAAGTCGTGCTCACGAACGTCGCGCGCCCGCGCGGCGGCCACCCGCCGCTCCGCCTCCCGGCCCGCCTCCTTGTCCTTGATCAGCTTGAGGAGCTTGTCCACGTCCATGCTGGCGTACCAGACCTCCAGCACGGTCATGTCGCTGTACTCCGCCATGCGCCGTCGATACGAGCCCACGCAGGCCAGCGCCGCATCGCGTGCGGCTCCGGCGCTGAAGCCGTTGCTGCGGCACGCCAGCACCAGGCTTGCCGCGAGACGCTTCACGTCCCATTCCCACGGGGCGGGCAGCGTCTCGTCCAGGTCGTTGATGTCGAAGACGTGCCGGCGCTCCGGCGTCGCGTAGGCGCCGAAGTTGAGCAGGTGGCAATCCCCGCATGCCTGCACGCGGATGCCGCTGACCGGCGTTCGGGCCAGGTCCGCGGCCATGTTGAGCGCGGCACCCCGGAAGAAGGTGAACGGCGACTTCAGCATGCGCCCGTGACGGATCGGGACCAGCTCGGGGAGTCGTCCCCGGTTCGATCTCGCCAGCAGACTCAGCGGGTCCGGCCGGTCCGCGGGCGCCACCCACTCCGCGTGCGCGGAGCGATGGCACGTGCTCCGGAGGCTCTTGCCGCGGGCGTAGAGCTCGGAGAGCGATGGTCGCGGCCGTGACGCCGCCAGTCCAGGGGTGGGAGTGCTGGTCATCGGGTGGCCATGGGGGGCGGATGGGCGCGGAGGCCTGTACTGCGGGCGTGCATGATCCTTCAGGTGCTCGTGGGCGGCGACGAGCGGGGATCGCGCGCGTCCCTGCGTTGCCTGAAGTGGTCGATCCACTGCATGACCACTCCGAAGAAGAAGCCCGTCGACAGCCCGCACATGAGGATCCCCGTCATGGTCTCGAGCATGACGAAGGTCTGCCACCGCTGGGGCAGGATCAGGCCGCTGAAGCCGGCGGTGGTGTAGGCGCCGCCGGAGAAGTAGACGGATGAGGGCAGGTCCTGCAGGCACCCCTGCCAGTAGTAGAACAGCCCCCACAGGACGATCTCCCCCAGGTGGATGAGCAGCAGGGAGATCGTCAGAGCGATGACCATGCAGGTCACGGCCCAGAATCCCGCTCTGGCGAGCGCATGCCATCGCAGCATTCCCCGGATCAGCAGGGCGAAGCCCGCGGAGTGCAGACCGACGGTCACCACCACGAGTCCAGCAGCGAAACAGAGGTCCTTGAGCATTGGCTGCGCTCTCGACGAGGCGTTCCGCGGCTCCGACGCGGCCCGTGCGCCGGCCAAGGTCGCGCGCCTCGGCCCGCCTCGCGCGGGGCGCCGCCAGCGTACCACCCCCCGGCGCGCGCGAGGTCATGACCGCGGGCGTCCGGACACCAGGCCGCCCGGTTCGGCGTCGACGCGCTCGCCCTTCGCTTCTGATATATCCATCGTGAGGGGACCCGATGACACGAGCGCGACGGCCAGGCAACGCCATCCAGATCCCGGCACCCGGCGCGGTGCTGGCGCTGGCGTGGGCGGCGTTGCACCTCGCCCTGGGAGGGTGCGTCGGACCTCAGCAGCTCCCGGCCACTCCCGAACGTGCTGCGAGACGGCTCCGGCTCGCAGGTCCTGGCCCAGCTTCCGCAGGAGCAGCACGTGGTCGGGATGCCGATCATCTACGTCACGGACCGCGCCCGCGTCTCCGCGCCCGACCAGCCCCCCGCCTACGGCACGAAGCGATCGCCGTTCGCGTCCTTCGGCCAGGCCACGGTGTCGTTCACTCCGGCGCCGACGTGGGATGAACTGGTGTCGGCGAAGCGGATCCGCGCCGGACGGCCATCACCTGTCCATGGGCGTGACCGGCGTCGAGGAGCTGGGGAACTTCAGCTTCACCGCCGCTTCGTTCGAGGTGGTGGACGGCAACCTGCGCTTCCGGCCCGAGGCCGCGGAAGTGGTCGCGGACCGCGTGCACCAGGTCACCGATCTGGTGCGAACGCGCCTGGCCGCCGGCGGACACAAGGACGTGTACCTGTACGTCCACGGCGTGGACAACTCGTTCGAGGATGCCCTCTGCCGGGCGGCGGTGATCTGGCACTCGATCGGCCGGCGCGGCGTGATGGTGGCGTATGCGTGGCCGGCCGGACAGGCGGCGCGCGCTCGGCTACTTCTATGACCGGGAGTCCGGCGAGTTCTCCGTCTGTCACCTGAAGCGGCTCATCACCGGCCTGGCCGAGTGCCCGGAGGTGGAGCGGATTCACGTTGTCGCCCACAGCCGCGGATGCGACGTGGTCACCACGGCACTGAGGGAGATCAACCTGGAGTGCCGGGCGCGCGGCCTCTCCACCAGGGCGACGCTCAAGCTGGACACGCTGGTCCTGGCGGCCGCGGACCTGGACGCGGCGGTCTTCGGCATGCGGATGCAGCTGGAGAACCTGGCGGCCGTCGCCAGGCACGTGGTGATCTACTCCTCCAACAGCGACCGCGCGGTGGAATTCGCGGACTGGCTCTTCTCCAGCCGCGCCCTCGCCTTGGAACCCTGACCAAGGAGGAGGTGGATCCGCCGATGCAGGAGCTGCTCGCCCAGATCCCCAGCCTGCAGTGCGTGCGCGCGCGGTCTCCGGAACCGGGAACACGCACGACTACCTCTTCACGAACCCAGGCCGCCATGTCGGACCTGATCCTGGTCCTCCGCGATGGCAAGGAGCCGGGCGCGGCGAACGGCCGCCCGTTGACGCCGCTGGGCGGCGCCTTCTGGCTGCTCGACAACTCCTACGCGCTTCCGCCGCCGGCCGCGTCGCGCCGTTGAGGGCGACCGCCCGCGTGGGAAGCGTGGCCAGGTATCGACGGCGGCGGGAGATCACCCGGCGTCGGTCAGCCGTCACGCCTGGCGCGGAAGAAGAGATCCGCGATCCGTTCGCGCCCGAGCACGCGGCCGAGCTCCTTCACCGCGAAGAACGGGAGCAGCGCCACGAAGACGGCCAGGAGGTTGGCCAGCACCTCGTCCACTCCCTTCTGCGTGAGGAACTCGTTGAGCGCGGCGGAGAGCGAATCACCTCGGACGAGTCCTCTGATCGAGTACTCGACGACCCGGAGAAGCAGCACGCAACCGCTGAAGAGCAGGGCCTTGTAGACCGTCGGCACGATCAGAGGCTTGCTCTCAAGCCATCGTCCGAGACGGAAGACCCCGCCGATCATGACGACCTTGCCGAGGATCAACGCACCGATCAGCCCCACCCAGTAGTTGGCGTAGACGATGCTGTACTCGTCCAGCAGCAGTCGCCGGTACTCCGTGAATGCCGTGAAGACCAGAGCCAGGTAGACGACGTTGACCGCGTACTCGAGAAGCTCGCGGCGCACCTTCGCCGTCAGTCGTCCGGGTTGTGCGTCGGTACCGTTCATGGCGCCACTGGATGATCCAGGCGGACCGCTCCGGCGTCCACGCCCTCGGACGCTCGAGACCCGGGGTTTCCCCGGCGGCGCCCGGGCGGGAAAGGTCTGTGACCGGCACGAGTCGAGAAGTGGTTCGGCATGCTGCACTCTCCTGGCCGCCCGCGGGAGCGACTCCTGTCCGGAGTGTCCCACGAAGACTGGGTGGGAGCGGCTGGATCGTCGCGCCCATTCCTGGGATGTGCTAGCCTCCGCCTTCGGCCCGGAGTCGACCATGGTCGACGGCCCCTCCATGGAGGCTCGGCCGACGGCATCGTCGCCCCGCGTGAGCCGCGTGAGCCGCGTGGGGCGCCCGCCGCCCACGCGAACCCGGGGGTTGGAGTGCGATGAGCAAGCACAAGAAGTCATCCAGGAAGCACGCCGACGCGAGCCTGCATGGGACCAGTCCGTCACTGCTCCCGCACCTTCCCGCGGAGGAGGTCCGCGCGCAGGGGAAGGGCCTTCGTGAGACGTGTCCGCGCGAGGCTCATGGGCGGTGGCACCCGTCGGACGCTCGTCCGGACCCGCTCTCGCTGCTGGTCGAGTCGAACAAGGGCCGCCTCCCGGAACTCGTTCCGGTCCGACACGGCCGCATGCTGAAGTCGCCGTTCACGTTCTTCCGGGGCGCGGCCCTCAGCATGGCCGCGGACCTGGCCACCACGCCGTCCACCGGCGTCCGGGTCCAGGCATGCGGCGACGCCCACCTGCTCAACTTCGGGTCGTACGCCACGCCCGAGCGTCGGATCGCGTTCGACATCAACGACCTGGACGAGACCCTCCCCGCCCCTGGGAGTGGGACGTCAAGCGCCTCGCCACCAGCTTCGTGCTGGCCTGCCGCGACGGCGGCTTCTCCGAGGACGACGCCCGCGATGCGGCCCTTGCCTGCGTCCGCTCCTATCGCGAATGGATGGCCCGGTACAGCGCCATGCCGTTCTGGAGGTGTGGTATGCGGGCGTCGACGTCGACGCGCTGATGGCCGCGACCAAGGACGAGGAGACCCGCAAGCGGATTCAGAAGCGCGTCGCGAAGGCGCGCCAGCGGAGCGTGCTGGAGCATGACTTCCCGGAACTGGTCCTCAACAACGGCTCTCAGCCCCGGATCAAGGACAACCCCCCGCTGATCTTCCACCAGCGCGAACAGTCCCAGGCGGACTTCACGGACAACTTCCGGAGGGCCTTCGAGCGATACCGCGAGACGCTCCAGGAGGACCGGCGCCTCCTTCTGGACCGGTACAAGGTCATTGACGTCGCCATGAAGGTGGTCGGCGTGGGAAGCGTGGGAACCGCGTGCGCCGTCATCCTTCTGATGGCGAGCGACAGCGATCCCCTGTTCCTCCAGGTGAAGCAGGCGAACGCCTCCGTGCTGGAGCCCTATGCGGGGAAGAGCCTGCATGCCAACCACGGTCAACGCGTGGTCCACGGCTGCCGGATGATGCAGTCCGCGAGCGACATCTTCCTCGGCTGGACCGAAGGGGATCTGGGCCGGCAGGTCTACATCCGTCAGCTCAAGGACATGAAGATCAAGACCATGATCGAGGTGTTCACGCCGAGCATCATGCAGGAGTATGCCGCGGTGTGCGGCTGGACGCTCGCCCATGCCCACGCCCGCTCCGGGGAACCCACGAGGATCAGCGGATACCTGGGAAAGAGCGATGCATTCGACGAGGCCATCGCGGATTTCGCCCGGGCCTACGCCGATCAGAGCGAGCAGGACCACGAGGTCCTGGTGAAGGCCGTGCGCGCGGGCAAGATCGACGTCTTCATCGAGCAGGAGTAGTGCGATGCAGGCCGCGCGGCCTGCCGGCACGTCCGCGCGTCCGACGGACCACGCTGCCCGTCGGCGACGCACCGACGGCTACGGTGCCGCTGGCGCCGGGGGCGGCGGAACCAGCCGGAAGACGAGGCGATCGATCGTTCCGGTGAACTGGAAGGGCGGGTCGTAGCGGTACTCCACCATGGCGACGCCCGTTCGCGTGTCCATGCCCACGTCGAACGTCTCATCCTCCGCGAAGGTGATCGGCACCGAGTGTTCCATGGTCTTGCGTGCCGCCTCCTTGCCATCCACGCTGAGCACCCCCGTCCCCCCCTTTCCGAGGCCCGGCTCGCTCGGCGTGTAGGCGAAGACGATGGTGTGCTTCCCGGCACCCAGCTCCGGACCCTCCCACGCCGTGCGCGTGAGGTCCAGGAGGTTGTAGAGGAAGACGACGTGGCCCTTGCCGAAGCCCAGATCCCCCTTGCTCAGGAACAGGCCGTACCCGCCGAAGCGGCCACCCTGGGTGACGATCATGCCTTCGGCGCCGCCCTCCGGGATCGTGACCTCCGCGGTGATCGTGAACGCCTTGTTCAGGATGCTGGGCGCCGTGCTGCCCGGCACGTTCGCGATCGTTCCGGAGTAGGTGAACTCCGTCCGTCCGGCCGTCAGGCTGGGCTTCGGTGAGTTCCACCGCGAGAGCGTGGTGTTGTCCAGCGGAAGCACGTTGTACTTCCCCGCCTCCAGGTAGAAGAGGTTCTGCATCTGCGCCAGCTTGTCCGGCATCCTGGCCGCCAGGTCGTCATTCTGCGTGGGATCCTTGCTGGTGTCGTAGAGCTCCCACCTGTAGCCCGTGATGACGTCCGGTGGCGGCTTCGTGGACAGCTCCCACGGCATCGTCGCGGGCGTGGTGCACGCCACCCAGCCATCGTGGTAGATGGCGCGATTCCCGAGCATCTCGAAGTACTGCGTCGTGTGTCTGCTGGGTGCGCCGGCATTCTCCTTGTTCCAGGTGTAGACCATGCTGACGCCTTCCATCGGGAACTGCTTGATGCCGTCAACGGTCTCGGGCGCGGGAATGCCGGTGGCTTCGAGGATCGTCGGCACGACGTCGATGACGTGGTGGAACTGCCGTCGGATCCCACCCGCATCCTTGATCCGCCCCGGCCACGAGATCACCACGCCCTGCGCCGTGCCGCCGTAGTGCGACGGCACCTGCTTCATCCATTTGAACGGCGTCCCGAACGCCCAGGCCCATGCGGCCGAATAGTGCGGGAAGGTGCGCTCGGAGCCCCAGAACTCGTACCAGAGGAGCTGATCCTTGACCGGCACTTCGATGCCGTTGAAGGTGGTGAATTCGTTGGGGGTGCCGTTGACCATGCCTTCGGCGCTGGCCCCGTTGTCGCCGCTGATGTAGATGATGAGCGTGTTGTCCAGCTGGCCCAGGTCCTCCACCGCCTGGACGACGCGCCCGATCTCGAAGTCGGCGTAGGCCTGATAGGCGGCGTAGACGTCCGCCTGCTTGATGAAGAGCTTCTTCTGCATCCAGTCGAGCGAATCCCACCGGGGAAGCTTGGCGCCGCCGTAGATCTCCTGCCCATCCGGCCACGGCGTCAGCTCCGCGTCCGCAGGCATGATGCCCAGCCGCTTCTGGTTGGCGAAGATCGTCTCCCGCAGCTTCTCCCAGCCCCCGTCGAAGAGGTGCATGTCGCCGATCTTCTTGATCCACTCCGGCGTCGGGTGGTGCGGCGCGTGCACGGCGCCGGGCACGTAGTAGACGAAGAACGGCTTGTCCGGCGCCAATTCCTTCGACTGCTTCATGTACTGGATGGCCTCGTCCGCCATGGCGGTCTCCAGGTTCCAAGTCGGGTTGCCCTGGAAGGGGAAGATCGGCGTGGTGTTGCGAAAGAGGTTGGGCTGCCACTGGCTCGCGTCGCCCCCGACGAATCCGTAGAAGTACTCGAACCCCATGCCATTGGGCCACTGGGTGAACGGCCCGGCCTGGCTGTTGGCGAAGAACGGGGTGTTGTGGTCCTTGCCGAACCAAGCCGTGGCGTAGCCGTTGTCCCTCAGGATGGTGCCGATCGTGCTCTTCTCGATCGGGATGATCGAGTCGTAGCCCGGGAACCCCGTGGCGATCTCGCCGACCACGCCGAAGCCCACGGAGTGGTGGTTGCGGCCCGTGATGAGCGCGGCACGGGTCGGTGAACACAGCGAAGTGGAGTGGAAGTTCGTGTAGCGCAGGCCGCTCTTCGCGAGGCGGTCGATCGTGGGCGTGGGGATCACGCCTCCGAAGGTGCTCGGCGAGCCGAACCCGTCGTCGTCGGTCATGATGAGCAGCACGTTCGGCGCGCCCTTCGGCGGCACGATCCGCGGCGGCCACCACGCCGTGGACTCCGATGCCTTCTCCTTGATCACGCCGCCGAACGCCGGGTCCGGCGCGGGGAGCTGATTCCCGGGGATGGTGGTGGTGGCGTTGGCGGAACCCGGAGTTCCGGTGCCGGTGGGCGTGCGCGCGGGGACCGGCTGCTGCGCGGAGGCGCCCAGGGGGAGGGCCGCACTCGCGACAACGCCGAGAAGTGAGAGGCGGAAGGGGTGCATCTGCAGTCGTCCTCGTGTGGTGCGGGTCGGGGCGACTGTTCGTCGCGCCGCTCGGTCCGCGGGGTTGGAGACGCCGCCGTCTGCTCGTCGCTCGATTGCGGTCTCGATAGTACGCGAAACTCCCCGCGCCCCCTGGAACTGCTAGGCTCGTGGCGCCGGCCTTGAAGCCTGGGGCGACCGGCGGCGGCCCCCAGGGACCCGCGCTCATGCAGCTCACGCAGATCAGCGACACCTGCTACGCGGTGGTGAACGAGAAGAACCGCGTCTGCGACGCCAACTCCGGCCTCATCAACCGCGCCGGCGGCGTGGTCATCGACACCCAGTCGGATCTCCCCCACGCCCGGCGCATGATCGGCCTCTTCAGCACGGTGTGGCCGGCCATGCCGCAGCGGGTCATCAACACCCACGAGGATGCGGACCACGTCTGGGGAAACCAGCTCTTCAGCGGCGCGGAGATCATCGCCCACCGCTCGGTGCCGGAGCGGATGAAGCGCGTCGCGGACCCTCGGGAGAGCCAGAAGCTCCTCCATGGCGTGGCCCACCTGCTGACGCGACTGCTCCTGCGGGCGCGTCATCCGGGAATCGTGGCGGCCGGACGACAACTGCTGGAGGATTACGACTTCGACGGCATCCACCTGGTGCCGCCGACGACCCTCTTCGACGCCCGGTATGAGCTGGACCTGGACGGCACCGAGGTGCACCTGATCCACGTGGGTCCCTGCCACCAGGTGGGGGACACGATCATCCACGTCCCGAGGGAGCGCGTGGTGTTTGCCGGGGACGTCCTCTTCCGCCAGTGCACGCCGATCGGCTGGACCGGCTCGTACGACGGATGGTTCAGGTGCCTGGATCTCCTGGTCCAGCTCGCTCCCGCGACGATCGTCCCGGGTCACGGCCCGGTCTGCGGACTCGAAGGCGTGACCGAACTGAAGGCGTACCTGGAGTACGTGCGGAGGGAGTCCAGGACCTGCTTCGACGCGGGGATGCCGGCGCTCGAAGCCGCGAAGCGGATCGAGTTCGGCCCCTATGGGGAGTGGCGCGCCCCGGCCCGGCTCTACATGAACGTCGAGCGCGCCTACCGCGAGTTCCGCGGCCAGCCCCCGGACGCACCGTGGGACTCCGCGGCCACGTTCGATGCGATCTACGCGGTGGCGAAGGCGAGAGGGATCCCGCCGGAGTTCTGAACCGCCCGCGGCCGCGGGCCGGCTCGCGCGGGCCAGCGCAGGCCCGCACGGGCTCGCGCGGCAGGCGTCAGAAGCGGATGGAGCCGAAGAGCCCCAGCACCGGCGCCGGATCCGCATCCGAGGCGGTGATGTTGTTCCCTGAGGAGTCGTCCACCGTGATCCGGTTGAGGACCGACACGCCCGCGATCAGGTCCACGCGGAAGGCGGGTGCCGGCCGGCACGTCAATCGCCCGAAGAGCGGGACGCCGCTGTCCCCGCCCACGCCGCCCGGAACCGGACCGCTGTTGCTGAGCCGGAAGCGGCGCGTGACGTACCCCGCCCCCCCTGCCACCTCCCAGTTCGCATCCAGCGTCTTCACCAGCTCAAGTCCGGTGAACGGATTGGCCTCCGGCCCACGGACGTTGCTGATCTTCCAGCCGTCGCCCAGGCTCCAGTCGACCAGCGGCAGTGGCAGGAACAGAGGATCGTCCTCCAGCTGCGTCAGCACCAGCAGCCCCAGGCCGAGCACGTGCTCACGGTCGAACGCGTATCGCACCGCCGCCACGCCGCCCCACTGAATGGCATCGCCGAAATCCGCGCCGCGCTCACCGGAGAGCTCCATCACCGGGCCCGCCGTCACCGCCCACTGCTCCGAGAGCGCCATGGTGAGCCGGGGCGCGAACCCCACGGAGTACACCTCCGTCCACGGCGGGGAGTCGAACGCGTCGTAGCCGCGGAAGCGGTAGCTGCTGTACTGGAGCGCAAGCGGCAGCCGCAGCTCCAGCGCCTCCGAGAAGTTGAGGGTGGCGCCCGCCGACGCATAGGCACGGGTCACGCCGTAGCGTCCGCCGTTGTCCAGTGTGGCGTCGAACTGCTCCAGAGCCCCCGCCCCGATCCTGATCGACTGCGGCGGCCGGGCCGGCTCCGCGGGGGGCGGGCCCCCGCCGGGAGAGGCCTCCGGCGGCGACTGCGGCATGGCGGCGGCGGCCGGGACGGAAAGCAGGGCGAGACCTGCGAGCAGGAGGGCGAAGGGTGCTGGCGACATCCGCGGAGGGTAGGCGCGCCGCGGCCGCGGAAGGAGCGCGGCTCCGGCGCGCTCCGGCATGGCCCGCTGCCCTCAGGGGCAGCCGCAGAGCTCCGCCGCCTCCCCGACGCAGGTGGCGTCCCAACCCACGACGCAGCAGAACGGATCCACCGCGCAGACGCTCTCGCAGCACTCGCCGTCCGTGCAGCCCGGCGAGCCCTCCGAGCAGCAATCGTGATCCGGTGCAGGCGGGCAGAGCGTGGCGCCCGAGAGCTGCGACATGGCCCCGGAGAGCCATGCATCCGCGGAGGCGTACTGCGCCTGCAGCGCCGCCTTGGTGGTCGTGACGTCCGACGGCGTGAGGGAGGGGTTCCCGAGGTAGACGAGCTTCAGCCGGGCGCGGCCCAGTTCCGCCTGGCTCAGGTTCACCTTGGACTCCGCCCGCACGAGCTCCTCCGGCCCCGGGCAGCCGGGAGCGCCGGACGCGGAGGAGGAGATGAGGGCCAGGGTGTTCGCCAGCCGTTGGAGCATGAGGTCCAGGCCGGGGAGGAGGAGGGTCGCGGCGGCGGCGCGCTGGCGGCCGGGGGCGTTCGGATCGATGGCCGCGGTGCCGGTCGAGAGCGACGCGAGCTCGCTGCGGGCGGTGCCCAGCTCCAGCACAAGCTGCGTGCAGTCCGTGGAGCACGTGCCCCAGCTGCCCAGGAGCACCGCGATGTCCGCGGCGTTCACGCTGCCGTCCGCATCCAGGTCGGCGCAGCCGCCCGTGGTGGACCAGGCGCCGAGGAGGACGCCGAGATCCGCGCCGTTGACGATGCCGTCAACCTGGAGGTCCGCGGGGCAGAGGGAGTTGCAGAGGAGCGGCGGGTAGCACCACGCGAGCGCCTCCGCCACGCAGAGCGCGTCCCACGACTCCTGGCAGCAGAACGGGTCCGCCAGGCACACCGTCTCGCAGCAGGCGGCGTCAGCGCAGCCCGGGCTCCCCTCCGCGATGCATGCGTGCTCCAGATTGGGACAGGGCGAATCCCCGCCCATCGTGGCGGCGGCGGGCAGGACGGACAGGATGGCCGCTGCGGCGGCCCTTCTGATGCGATGCATGGTGGGTGTCTCCCCTCTGACGAGTGTGCCGATTCTCGCAGGCTCCAGGCCTCCCGCACAAGGCGGTTGCCGCGGAATTGGCGTTGAAGGACAATCAGACGCGGCCGCCGCCCGGCGGCCCCCGCATGACCGCGCACGCACGGACCACCGTCGAGCTTCTGAGAGCCGTGCGAAGCGGCCCGGATGACCCCGCGTGGCGGCTCTTCACGGAGCGCTACGAGCCGCTCCTCCTGGCCGTCTCCCGCGGATTCGGCCTGCGGCCGGATGACGCCCAAGACGTCTCGCAGCAGGCGCTCCTGGAGTTCGTGCGGGACCTCCGCGCCGGCGCGTTCGACCGCGAGCGCGGCCGGATGCGGCACTGGATCCTGGCCATCCTGCGGAACCGCCTGCGGGACCACCTCCGCTCGCGGGCCCGCCGCGCCGCCGCGCCGATGGACGCGCTCTCGGAGGCGGCCGCGATCCCGGACCCGGGCTCCCTCGACCGGGAGCTGGACGGCGCGTGGCAGCGGGAGCTGGAGCGGCGGATCGCGGTGGAGGCGTTCGACCGCCTGCGCGCGGCGGGATCGTTCGCGCCCGCCACGCTGCAGGCCTTTGAGCTGGCGGCCCTGCGCGGCGTGCCGGCGGCGAGCGCCGCGGAACTCTGCGGCATCACCGTGGACCAGGTCTACGTGGCCCGCAGCCGGGTGGCGGCGCGGCTGCGGGAGCTGGTGGCGGAGGTGGAGCGGGAGTGGAGCGAGGAGGACGCGTGGGCGCCATGAGCGCGGAGCCCGCGCGCGAACCCGCCGCCGCGTGCCTCACGCCCTCCGAGGTGGAGGCGTTCGCCGCCCTGCCCGCGGTGGGTGGCGGCCCGGGCAGCACGGAAGGCGCCGCAGGCCTCGCAGGCGCCGCCGCCCACCTGCGGCGCTGCGCCCAGTGCGCCGCCGCGGTCTCGGAGGCGCGCGAGACCCGCGAGTTCCTGGCCCGCGTGGCCCCCGCACTCCGCCCGGAGGAGAGCGACACGAGCTCCCTGGCGGGCTACGACCTGGTGGCGCCCATCGGCGACGGCGGCCAGGGCACGGTGTGGCGGGCGGTTCATCGCCCGAGCGGGCGCGCGGCCGCCGTCAAGGTGGTTCGCCACGCCACCGCCTCGCAGCGGCTCCGCATGCAGCGGGAGGCGCGGCTCGCCGCGGCGCTGCGCCATCCGGGCATCGTCTCCGTCTACGACTGCGGCGCCCTCCCGGACGCGGGTTTCGCGATCGCGATGGAGCTGGTGGACGGCGTGCCGTTCGACCGCTGGGCGGCCACGGTTCGATCGCAGCTCCCGGATCCGGCGGCGCGGACCCGGCGCCTGGTGCAGGCGGTGGTTCAGGTGGCGGAGGCGCTCCACCACGCCCACCAGCACGGCGTGATCCACCGGGACCTCAAGCCCGCGAACGTCCTGGTCACCGCGGACGGACAACCGCGGATCGTGGACTTCGGCCTGGCCCGGCAGCTCTCCCCGGACTCGGGCTGGACGGTCACGCGCCCCGGCGAGTTCGCGGGCACGCTCGCGTACGCGGCGCCGGAGCAGCTCTCCGGAAGCGAGCTCCCGGGCTCCCCCGCGGACGTGTACGCGCTGGGCGCGCTCCTCCATGAGGTCATCTCCGGCGCCCCGCCCGTGGACGTCTCCCTCTCCCTGGACGCCCTGCTCGAACGCATCCTCCGCGCCCCGCCCGCCCCGCTCCTCCGCGATGCCTGCGGCGATCGCGTGGACCCGGACCTCGCCACCATCGTGGCCACCGCGATGGAGCGCGAACCCGCCCGGCGCTACGACTCCGCCGCGGCCTTCCGCGCGGATCTCGAGCGCTGGCTGGACGGCCGCCCGATCCTCGCCCGCCCCGCAGGCGCCGTGGAGCTGGCCCGGAAGCTCATCCGCCGCCACCCGCTCGCGAGCAGTGCCGCGGCGGTGGCGCTCATGGCGGCGGTGGCGTTCGTGGCCACCCTGGTGGTGCTGCTGCGCCGCGCGAGCGACGACGCGGAGCGCTTCCGCAGGCTCTACCTGAACGCGAACGGCGCCGTGGAGCGGTCCATCGTCACCGCCACCTCCACGCACCAGCGCCTGGAGGAGGTGCAGACTCGCCTGACCGCGGAGCGCACGGCCCGCGAGGTCGCGGAGGCCGCCCTCCGCTCCGCGCAGCGGGAGGAGCTGCGGCGGAGCCTGGCGCTCGCCGCCGCGCTCGCCGCATCCGGGCGGCGCGAGGAGGCGCGGCGCGTGGCGTGGGCCGCGGCCCTGGCCCCCTCCGTGGGGCCGGTGGATCCGGCCAGTCCGCTCTTCAGCGAGCTGCTCGCCGGGCTCCGCGCCGCAGGCGGTGGCGGCGCGCCGGGGGCGCCGGATGCGCTCATCGCCACGGAGGTGGAGCCCTGGATCCTGCGCCTGCAGCGGGAGGGCTGCACCCTCTGCAACGAAGCCGCGATGCGAAGCTGGGCCGCGAAGGTCCTGGGCGCCGCCAAGACCCCGCCGCCACCCGCGGGCGGGTGACGCCGCGCGGCGGCACAGACGCCCTCAGCGCGGCGCGGACGGGGCCTGGCCCTCCAGGGCCGCCGGCGGCGCGAAGAGGGCATCCGGAAGCTCCGTCCAGTCGACGGAGACCAGCTGCTCCTCCTGCGTGTTCTCCCCCAGGCTCTGGGTGATGCGCCGCGGCAGCCACACGCCGTCGAACTCCGCGTAGTCCGTGAAGTACCGCACCACCAGCATGGACTGCCCCTCCGGGCCCAGCCGGCGCCCGAGCGCCGCGCAGCGGCCGGTGGCCTTGTCGAAGTACGCGTCCGCGACCGCGCCATCCGGGGCGGTGAGCCGCACCTGCCAGCACTCCATCTCGTGGATCCGGAAGGGACCCACGAGCTCGGCCTTGGGATACGCGCGGCGATAGTCGAACTCGATCCCGTAGGTGGCGTCCTTGCCCAGTTCCGCCAGCTCCGGGCCGGAGAGCCAGCGGCGGCGCTGCCCCGGACCTTCGGTCCACCCCCTGGTGCCGTCGAACCCGACCTTGATGCTCCCCACCCCCTCGACCGTCGAGGTGCTGAGGAGCAGGTTGGGAGCCCTCCGCAGGACCACCAGCTCCGCCTGGGCGTTGCGCGGATTGCCGTGCTGATCGAACCCGCCCTCAAGCTTCATCGTGCTCCGGGTGGTTCGCGAGGCGTGGCGCTTCCATGCGGCTTCGCCACCCACCGCCTTCGCGTGGGCGTCGAGGATCTGATCGACCGATGGCGTCGAGGCCGAGGGCGCAGCCGGCACCGGCGCGCGGTCGCACCCCGCGACGAGGCCGAGGCCAAGGAGCGCGGAGAGGATGAGGGCAGACGCTGAGCGTGCGCTGGGGTCCACGGCGGCACTCTAGCCAAAGCGGGCTCCCGGAAATGAAACGGAGCGGCGGCCCATGGGGACCGCCGCTCCGTTGATTCACCGCGAGGCCTGGTCCGGGCTCAGAAGCCCCAGTGGCCCAGGAGGACTCCGAGATCGGCGCCGTTGACCACGCCGTCTCCGTTGATGTCGCCCACGCCGGAGCCGCCCCAGTGTCCCAGGAGGACGCCCAGGTCTGCGCCGTTCACGATCCCGTCGGCGTTCAGGTCCGGCGAGGCCGCGAAGCCCTCGAAGAGCGCCAGGGCCCGCTGCACCGCGCGGGTGCCGACGATGTGGCCGGAGAGGCGGCCGGGAATGTCGTCGTACCGCGGGTGGATCCCGCCGTAGATGCGGGAGATGCCGGCCTCGTCGGCCGCGTCGTAGTAGCTGGCCCACTGGAGGTGGACGGGCTGGGACGGGGCGATCTCGAACTTGGAGAAGCCGGCCGGAAGGACGTACTCCATGAACCCGCCCGGGAAGTAGGGCGACCCGGTGAGGATCGTCATCGCCTCAGCCGCGGAACGGCTGTAGGTGCTGTGGCCGGAGGTGTACCCGGCGAACGGCGGGGTCACGAAGTTGGAGGCCTGGAAGGGCAGGAAGTAGCTGATGGGCTGCCAATCCACGCCGTAGAGCTGGGCCTGCGGGTTGTCCGGGCCCACCTTCACGGTGGTGTAGATGCCCGCGCCCGTGGTCTTCCGCAGCAGGGCCACGGAGTCCACGATGCCCGTCCACGGGGTCACGTTGAGCGTGCCGTTGTCCAGGAGATCCAGGTCCTGACCCTGGTAGCCGCCGAAACCGGTGACCAGCATGTGGGTGCAGTTGGAGATCTTCTTGAACACCAGCGGCGTCACCAGATCCGGGGTGGCCAGCGAGAGCGTGCTGCGCCCGATCACGAACGTGCCGCTCGCGCCGATCTGGTGGCCGTTCAGGCTGATGGCGTTCTGGATGCGGCCCTGCGGCGACGGGACCTTGCTCAACACCTCGTCGCCCACCACCACGTAGGTGAGGCCGTCGAGGGGTGTCCCGGGGGGCCCGCTGATCTCCACGTACTGATCCTTGTCGCGCTGCGGCTGATCGACGCGGATCTCCGTGATCCGGACCGCGTCGAGGGCGACGCCGGCGTTGGCCACACCGGGCGAATCGTTCGCTCCAAGCATGAAACCGCCGATGTGCCAGCCCGTCCCGTCGCGGTAGACGTGACCGGGCATGGGGCCGTTGGTGGCCACGCCGGTGGCGCCGCCGTAGAGGCCGCCGAGCCAGGCCTTGATCTTGATCTCGCCGATGTGGGTGTTGACGCCAACCGGCTCCCCGCTTCCGACCTGGTAGGTCAGCTCCTGGTAGTCGGCCATGGAGCCGTCCGGCGCGACGTCCTCAGCCGTCACCATCTCGATGAGGCCGGGGACGAGCGGGATGCCGTTCGGGTGGTAGCTCGGGCCCTGCGGGTCGCTCGACTGGCCGAGCTGGCCCATGTGGCGCACGAACGAGATCGGACGCGAGCCGTCGTAGTAGCCCTTCATGCCCCAGGCCGTGACCGCGGCGTCATGGTTCGCGCCGCCGACCGTCAGGTACATCTTCACGTCCCACTGCAGGCGGTCCAGGCTGGGGCCCTGCCCCTGGAGCTTGAACTCGAAGCCCGGCGAGTCGGCCACCTCGTTCGCGAGCACGTGCCAGTGGCCGGGAGGCGTCTCCGAGGTGGGGCCGTCGGCCCAGAACTCGGCGATGGCGCGGTAGTAGTCCGCCTTCTTCACCACGTTCGGCGGGTAGGGCTGCCCGGTCACCGGGTTCAGGCCGTAGCCGAAGTGGTCGTAGCTGCCCAGCGGCGAGTTGTGGTAGACGCTCAGGGAGGTGTCGATCGTCTCCGGGAAGGAGGGATCCAGGAGCGAGCTGGTCTCCACCATGAAGACCGCGTCGTCCTTCATCGCCTGGCTGCCCAGCTGGGCCGGGCCGCCCTGGTCGCAGAAGAGCTGCGTGGTGGGGCTGCGGTCGAAGTCGTTGAGCGCGAACGGAGTCACGCCGCCCCAGTGGGGCCCGATGAAGACCTGCACCGACGCGCCGACGATGATGCCGTTCTGCAGGATCAGGAAGTCGAAGGCCAGCGGCTGCCAGCGGTTGGGGTCGTACATCTCGGTGCCCGGGATCTTCACCGGGAGCGAGGGGTTGACCGGCTCGTAGTCGTTGTTGGCCGCGTAGTTGTCCTGCTGGTTGGCGCCGTCCGCCAGGCCGGCGGCGATGATCACCGCCGCGATGCGGTTGCCCACGGCCTCCGGCGAGTTGCCCACGGTGGTGGTGATGCCGGCGTCGTAGCCGAGGGCGAGGAAGAGCGCGTCGAAGTCCGCCTGGATGGCGGCCACGTTGGGACCGTTGCCGGCGACGAAGCGGTTCTTGAGGACGCGGTACGCCGCATAGCTGATCGCGATGCGACGATCAGCCTCCGGATCCGCCGAGGCGATCTTCTCGAAGTTGAAGGCGCCGCGGGCCACGGGGTCGTAGGTGGCCCAGGCGTCGTACATGGCCGCGGAGACGTGGTAGAGGTTGCGGGCGTGGACCGGCGGCCGCGGGGTGGCGAGGCGGACCGCGTAGAGCGTCTCCTCGTCCCAGATGCGGGCGATGGACCATGCCGGATCGATCACGTAGGCGGACGCCAGGCTGGAAAGGCCGAGCGCGCCGATGACGGCGAGTCTGCTGAGTCTTTGCTTCATCTCTCTTGCCCCTTTGGGGAACGGCTGCCGCACGGTCCCGTACCGCCCCCGCGGAGCGGCAACATCGAGGGACCCCACATCCCGCACCTTACTGGCGCGGGCGTGCCGGGCAAGAGGTTTCAAGAATTCGGAGAGATTTGTCGTGATTTTTCGCAGGGCAGCCGGCGCGAACGGTCATTCCCCCATCGGGGACCCACGGGCCGCCGCCCCCTGCAGCGCCGGCTCTCGGGCCCAGCGCTCCAGCGTCCGCCGCAGTTCCTCCCCGTCGGAGCCCTCGCCGCTCCCGGCCCGGGGCGCCGGTCCGAACCACGCCGCCTCGATGGCCCGGATGTCCCGCTCGAGCGCCGCCCGCTCCTCCGCCGGGAGGGGCGCCGCGTGCCGGGCCAACCGTTCGAGTGCCGCGATGGTGCTGAGCGGCGTGATCCGCTCCGGGAGCCGGAAGCCCGCGGACACGGCGCCCTGCCGCCCGCCGCTGCGGCGCCGCCACCAGACGAGAAGCCCCGCGCCCGCGACGAGCAGCGCGCCGCCCGCCCCCACGGCCACGCGCGTGGTGGTGGACCAGCGCGGCGTCACCGGGATGCCGGGCGTCTTCACGTCCACCACGTCCATGTCCGCGTACTGCCGGGAGACGATGGCCCCCTCCACGCCGGAGGCCAGCGTGGGAAGCTCGAACGCACTCCCCACCGCGCCGCCCGTGGGACGGAACGTGAGCATCCATGAACGCTCGCTCGGCAGCCGGAAGATGCCGTTCTCATCCGCCTTGGGATACTCCTTCTTCTCCGGCGTCGCGGAGGAGCCGAAGAACATGCGCGAGCGCCCGCCGCCCTCCGTCTGGACGACGTTGTAGGGGCGGGATTCGATGTCCGCATCCGCAAGCGAATAGCCGGCGAGCGCGCCATCGAGCCCGGCCAGGAGCGTGCGCACCTCCGGGATGACGCCGTCGCCGGTGGCGCTCACCTCGAGGGTGACGGCACGGTCGCCGGTGTTCTCCTGCAGGCGGCGCAGGTCCACCGTCTGCTGCACCTTCAGGTTCAGGAGCGGGCGGCGCGGCGCGGCCGCGGAGGCGTCCACGGGCGGCGCGTTCGAGAGGATGGGCAGCGTGACCGCGCCCGCCTGATCGTCGAAGTGCATGTCGAAGGAGACCTGCGGAAGCCGGTCGATGCTGGCGTCCTTGGCCTTCACGACCGCGTAGGCCAGCGGCTTCTCCTGCCAGCCCGGCTGGCCATCCTCCCGCACGCTGCGCGAAGGCGTGAGCGGATCGAAGAAGCCCAGCGCCTCCACCTGGTAGCCCTTGCCGAAGGCCCGCTCGATGGCCTTCTGGATCTGGCCCTGGTAGTTGATCATGCGGTACTGGTTCCCCACCCGGACGTAGGCGTCCTGGTAGAGGTACTTGTCGAAGCCGCCGGTCTCGCGGTCCACGGAGTTCGTGTAGCGCAGCGTGATCGGCACACCGAAGGGCTGGCCGGCGCCCACGCGGTCGCTTCCGTCCACCGCCAGGCGCAGGCGGATCTCGTTCTTCAGCAGGTCCTCGTAGAGCTCGTTCAGCCGCCGCAGCGGTGCGCCCGCCGGATGGTCACCCACGATTCGGACCGCGGAGCGCACGATGGTGGGCTTCTTCTCCGGCGGCACGCCCTCCAGGGCCTCCACGATCTGGCGGGCGAACATTCCCATGTGGCGCTGGGCCGCCTCCTCCGGGAGCGAGAGGATGGACGCGCGGATGCGCTCCACCTGGTCGTCCGTGGCGGCCGCGTCCTCCCCCGCCTCCTCCGAGCCCGCCGGCGCCTGCCCGAGATCCAGGAGGGCCGCGAACCACTGCACGTAGACGCCCGCGTTGTCCCGCTCCGCGCCGCGGGCCACCAGCTCCCGGTACTGGCGGCTGGCACGCTCGAAGGCCGCGAACGCCTGGCGGCGGTACTCCGCGAACTTGGCGAACTCCGTCTTCTTCTGGGCCTTCTCGAACTGCACCCGGTCGTAGCTGAGGGCCGCATGGAGGACCGCGTTGCGCCAGGAGTCCGGCTCCACCGCCACCGCCCGCGACGCGAGCTGGATGGCGAGGTCGTATCCGGCGTCCACGAGGTCCCCGATCTCCGCGGCGGAGCGCGACATTCCGAAGCTCTGCTGGACCTGGCGGTTCCGCCAATCTCCGCCGAGGCCCCCCTTCATGCTCTCCGCGAGGGCGGCCGCGGTGGACGCGGGCATCTGGTCGATGGGCCCGAAGACCCGCTCCACCTCGTCGCGGTCGAAGACCTCCGTGCGGGCGTGGCACGCCTGGAAGGCGCTGGTCACGCCGGGAAGCTCCCGTCCCCTGATGCCCAGCCCCTCCACGATGGTGAGAAGCCGCTCCAGCCGCTCCAGGTTCCGGCGCTGGCGCCCGCGCGTCAGCGGCGCGGAGGGACCGCGCTGCTGGCCGTAGTAGATGATGAAGGGATTGTCCCACTCGTTGAAGCCTTCGCGGCCCTTCGGATTGAGCCGCCGCTCCCAGAGCTTCAGGAAGTCGTTGGCGAACTCCTTCCCCTGAGCCGGGTGGTGCTTCACCGCCGCCGCGAGGACGTCCAGGGCCGCGTCCGTCTCGTCCGCCAGCGTGGCGATGGACATCGCCGCCCGCCAGCCGCGGATCCCCACGCTCGGCTCCACCGCCTCCAGCCAGCGTTCGTCGGGCGCGGCCCGGAAGAGGAGCTCCGTCTCCGGGGCCACGCCGCGGAGATCGCCCTTCGCCCCCACCGTCGCCTCCACCTCATCGGCCATGGCGGTGGTGAGCATCCGCAGCGGCACGCGAAGCGACTCCGCGCGGATGTCCTGCGTGGCGAGGAGCGTGTCGAGCGCCGCCTTCATGGTGGCCACACCCTGGGCGCGGCGCCCCGGGTCGGCGCGGCCCTTCCCCATGTTCATGGCCTGGAGCGCCACCAGTTCGATGGCGGCCGGCCCGAGGCTCTCGTTGGCGAAGACCTTCCCGAGCCATTCGCGGCCCTGCGCGGGCGGGATCTCCAGGAGGAGTTCGATGGCCCTCTTCATCGCCTCGCGGCGCAGCGGAACCTCCGCGCCCGGAAGGAGCGACACTTCGCAGAGGAGGTCCCAGCCCTTGCGGAGATGCTGCGCCGCCTCCTCGTCGGAGGCCCCCTGGGCCAGATCCAGTTCGTAGCGGGCGTGGGCGTCGAGCGCCCGGGCGTCCCCGCGGGCCCGCGCGTCCTCCAGCGGAGGGAGGAACTCCGCCGCCTGGAGCGCCAACCCCGCGCCCACCAGGAGCCGCATCGTCCGCTCGCGCGATGCGTCGTCACCGGCTCCGAAGAAGCGGGTCCCCTGCTTCAGCCGCTCCAGGAACGGACCGGTGCCGTACTTGGCGGCGGAGGCCTTGAGCATCTGGCCCAGCACGTCCAGCTGCCACTCCGCCATCTCGCCCGGGCACGCGTCCGCGAGAGCCAGGACCTCCTCCGGGAGCAGTCCCTGGCCGCCCTCGTTGGTGGAGCGGAGGATGTGGGAGTAGATCGCGGTGGCGGCGTCGGGCGGCACGGTGGAGAAGAAGTCGCTCAGCACGCCCCACTCGCCGGCCAGCACGTTCTGGTGCAGCCAGCGGGCCACGGCCTCGGAGTTGGCGCGGTCCGGCGTGGTGGCGGCGCCCATGGAGAGCTGCGAACGGGCCGCGAGCACCGCCTCCGGCCGGCGGGC
The DNA here is from genome assembly GCA_046350535.1 of Phycisphaerales bacterium. Taxonomy (GTDB): domain Bacteria; phylum Planctomycetota; class Phycisphaerae; order Phycisphaerales; family SM1A02; genus VGXK01. The sequence goes on along the minus strand of JAXMAG010000001.1, from coordinate 1,195,778 downwards.
GAAGTTGAGGGCGCGAACCGCCTCCGGGAGCGGCCTCCCGCCGCCGGCGCGGAAGCCGAGCGCGGCCGCGAGATCCACACCCATGTCCTGGTAGATGGCGCGGAGCGCGGCCTTCTCCTGGTCCGACGCGGCGTTGAAGACGGCGCGGAGGCGCTCCAGCTCCTTGGGCGTGAAGGGCGGCGGCGCCGCCGCCACACCCGCCACCGCGCCGGGCGGCGCCGGGGTCGCGCCGGGCACGGCGTCCCCGCCCCCGCCCCCGCCCTCGCCCTCTCCCTCCTCCTGGATCTGCACCGCCTCGACGGTGCCGGACGCTGGAATGGCGCTTCCCGCCCGCGCGGGCGTCGCGGGCACCAGGACGCCCGAGACCTGCGGGGCGGCGTGTGCCGCGCACGGCGTCCAGAGCGACGCCGCGGACGCCACCTGCGCCGCAAGCGCCCACCGGGCCAGGCGTGCGAACGCCCCACGTTCGGATGCGAGACGCGGTCCCCGTTGCGGCGTGCGCAGAGTCTTCATGGCGTGGCGCGGAGGCTACCACGCCAGCGCGGCGCGGAGGCCTACCAGCCGGGCGGGATGTCCCCGGCGCCGCCGGCGCCGCGGGCATCCTTCTTCTGCTGCGGCGGCTTCTTGCACTTGCTCCCCTTGCTGGGGTTCTTGCACTGGCCGGCGCAGTTCTTGGGAAGCGGCTTGCCTTCCAGGGCGATGGCCGAGGCCTGCTCCAGATCCAGCACGACCTCCACGTTCTTCTGCTGCGCCGTGGCGTCCACGCCCGGAAGCGCGCCTTCCCGGGCCCGCTCCGCCAGGAAGCGGAAGTGCTGCCGGGCCTTCGCGGCCTCCGGGCGCCACTGTTCGTCCGACTCCCCGGCCATGCGCATCAGGCGGGCGCCGCAGTAGTAGGCGCTGGCCAGCTCCTCGCGGATCGCCACCGCCTTGGAGGATGACTCCTCCCCGCGGGCGTTGGTCGCGTCCAGCATGGCTTCCAGTTCATCCACGCCCGTCCACACGTCCCCGGAGCGCACCAGGGCCCGGCTGCGGAGGAGGCGGGCCTGCTCCACGGCGGCGGGCTGCTGCGAATCACCGTCCACCTGGGCCGCGTCCTGCATGGCGCCGAAGGCGTCCGCGGTGCTCTTCCAGGCTTCCGCCGCGGCGGTGAAGGCCCGCGTCTCCGCGGCGCCCAGCTCCTGGGCCGTGCGATCCGTCTCCGGCGTGTTGGAGACGAACGCCGCCTGCCGCGCCTTGAGCGCCGCGAGGTGGGCCGCGTAGGCCTGCTCCTGAAGCGCGGACGCGTGGTCCTGCGCGGTGAGGGCCGCGGACTGGAGATCCACGGCGCGGTCGTGCCGGAAAGCGCACTGCCCCGGACCGAAGTGCCAGGCCATGGCGCCCACCGGAACCAGCGCCCATGCCGCCCACGCCGCCTGAGAAAGCTTCATCATGCGTTCATCCTCGGATCAGGGGCACCAGCGCCCGCATTCATTATGCCCACTTCCCGGCCCGGCACCAGTCCCCTCCGTCCACGACGCCACGCACCGGGAGCGCCCGCCAGGATGAGGGCCGGTCCCAGCAGCGCCAGAACGGATGCGCCGGCGGTGGCGGCGGCCATGGCCACCTGCCGCAGTCCCCAGCCCAGGCCGTCCTGCGGCGTCACCACCGACAGCCCCTGGAGCACGGAGGTCGGCAGGTGCTTCAGGTTCCCGTCGTGGTAGAGGCCCTTCAGCCGGGAGGCCAGATGACGCAGGGAATCCGAATCCTGGCGCGATGAGTGGCCATTGATGACGGTGCTGCGGTTGGGATCCCCCACGCCGATCACCACCACGTCCGCCACGGAGTCCGGCACCGCCAGCGGCGACTTCCCCGCGGAGGTGTCGCCATCGGAGAGGACCACCAGCACCGTGCTCTGCCGCGGCCACGGGCGGGCCATCTCCAGGGCCTTGGAGACGCCGGCCTGCACGTCCGTGGAGCCGGGTTCGAACGCCACGTACATGGGCAGGCCGTCCAGCACGTTCCGCACCACCTCCTTGTCGTAGGTCTCCTGGAGGACCGGGATCGCCTTGGAGTAGAAGGCCACCAGCGACACCCGCGTGGTCTCCGCGTCCATGCGGTCCAGGATGGCCTGCGCCACCTGGCCCGCCCGCACCGCGCGGGAGACCTTCTCCGGGCCTGGCCCCGCGTCCTTGAGCTGCATGCTCGGAGAGGCGTCCAGGGCGATGAGCAGGTGGCGCGAACCCTCCCGGCGCGGCGGGCCGCTCGCCACCACCGGGTCGTGGAAGCCGAGGATGACGGCGCCCCACGCGAGCGACGGGACCGCCGCCACGCGCAGCCACGGCGCGGCGCGGGCCCACGCAGCGGGGCGCCCCGCGGGTCCGAAGGCGAGGCGGGCCACCCGGGCCGTTCGAGCCGCGTGCAGCCGCTCCGCGACCACCGCCGCGAGGAACGCCGCGGCCGCCACCGCCGCCGCCACCCAGAGGAGGAGATGGGCGGGGACGCTCACCATGGCGTGATCCGGATTCCCATGAGCCCGACGAGGTGGAGGCCCAGGAGTCCGAGCGCGGCGAGCGCGAACGGCGCATCGAAGGGCATGGGGATGGTGCCGCCGGGCGCGAACTGCGCCGGCTTCATCTGGTCGATGCGCTGGAAGATCCGCTCCAGGCCGCGCGAGTCGCGGGCCGCGAAGGCCTCGCCACCGGTCTGGCGGGCCAGCTCCACCACCTCCTGCGGCATCTCGTCGCTTCCCACGTGGACGTGGAAGAGCGTGATCCCGGCTTCCTTCAGCTCGCGGGCCACGTCCTGCTCCGTGCCGTCGCCGAAGTCGCCGCTCTGCCCGTCCGAGACCAGGATGATGATGCGGTCGCCGCGGGTGGCCTCGTAGTTCATGTTGTCGCGGCAGAAGCGCAGGGCAGCGCCGATCATCGTTCCACCCATGTGGACGGGCTGGTGGGCCGGGTCCCCGAAGGGCAGCGCGTTGCGGATGGCCTTCAGATCCGTGGTGAGCGGGATCCAGCGGATCTGCATGGAGCCGAAGAGGGTGAGGCCGAACGCGTCGCCCTGGCGGGCGATGGTGAACTCCTCGATGGCCTTGCGGGCCATGACGGAACGATCCTCCGAACCCATGCTGCCGGAGACGTCCAGCGCGAACTGGATGTTGGTGAGGAGCCGCGTGGAGCCGGGCGTCCGCAGCACCTGCGGTCCCGCGAGCATGGCGATCACGGCGGCCAGGATGAGGGCGGGCACGCGGTCGAAGGCCGCCAGCGTCCAGCCCAGCACGCGCCGCCGCGGATGCGCCAGGTGGTCGAACGGAAGCACCACGCCCACGCGCCGCGCCGGCGGCACCACGAGCAGGAGCACCGGCACCGCGAGGAGGAGCAGGACCGCGGGGTGCGCGAACGTCACGTGGCCGCCTCCGCCATCTCCGGCACCGCGGCGACCGACTCCCACGGAGCGAGCAGGGCCGCGATCTCCGCCGGCGACGAGGGGCCGCTCCCGGCCGGCGCGTGCAGCCAGCGTTCGACCGCCCCGAGGAGGGCTCCGGCGTCGCGATCGCGGCGGAGCGACGCCACCACCTCCGCGCGCGGCGCGTCCATCTGGAGGCGGCGGCGCCACGCCTCGTACAGGAGGAGCTCCAGCCGCCCGCGCCCGGTGACGTCCAGCGTGCCTGCGCTGGCCGCCTCCACCAGCGGCCGCAGCTGATCCGCGAGCGTGGGCTGCCGCGGCGGCGGCTCCGGCGGCGGCGGCGGCGGGCGACGCATCCGCCGCACCAGCAGCACCACCACGGGCACCGCGACCCAGAGCGCCGCGAGGGCGATCATGGCCGGGCGGTACCAGGTCCTCCGGAGCCACTGTTCGCTCTCCGAACCGAAGAGGTCGCTCCCGTGGTCCGGCTCCAGCTGCGAGACGACCTGCACGCGGATGGGCGCAAGTCGCGGAACCGTGCCGTCCACGCACTCCAGGCGCTCCGCGAGGTCGTACTCGCCGGCCACCATGCCGATGAACTCCACGCGGAAGCGGGTCCAGCCATCGGCCTCCGGAACGGCCTCCGCGATGCGGACCAGGACGGGAGACTCCGCGTCCTGGGTGGCGCGGGCGCGGAGCGCGGGCCCCTTCGCCCGCACCTCGACGGCGCCCACGATGCCGCGGACGGCGGTGACGGGCGGATCGGCCGCACGCGCCGGGGCGGCGCTCGCGGCGTTCGCGCCCAGGAGCGGAAGCAGCATGATGGCGAACGCGATCCCCAGGCGCCGCGCCCGCGGCGCGGGGCCGGCGCGGGCCGCGGAAGGCCGCGCGGATGGCGCCGTCACCAGCCGCTCCGGCTGGTCACGGCGCGGGCGGCCAGGAAGTGCCGCAGCGTGCCGATGAAGGGTTCGTCCGTCCGCAGCCGCACCGCGGAGATGCCGCTCCGCACCAGCTCCCGTTCCCGCTCCTCCACGTGGCCGAAGCGGCGCCGGCCGCCGGAGAGGAAGGTGCGGCCGGTCTCCGCCTCGAAGCCCAGGAAGAAGCCGCTGCGGAGGCGGCCGTGCTCCGCCGGGTCCACCAGGTGCACCGCGATCGTCTCGTGCCGCTGGGCCACGCGCCGCAGCGCGGGCATGGCGTCCGGGGCGTGGAAGTCGGAGAGCACCACCACCAGGCTGGCCCGCTCCGCCCGAACGTCCAGGCGGGCCAGCCGCTCCGCGAGCTGCGTCGGCTCCGCGCTCGCGCCGGTGCGGAGCGGTTCGAGCGCCTGCCAGAGGTCGCTGCGCCGCAGGGAGGGCTGGAAGCGCGTGGTGCGCTCCCCCGCCCCCACCACCGCCACCGGGCTCAGGCGCCGCTGCGCCAGGAGCCCCACCGCCGCCGCGATCCACACCGCGAGATCGTGCTTGGTGAGCCGCGTGGAGCCGGTGCCCATGGAGCCGGAGGTGTCCACCACCAGGAAGACGCCGAGGCGCTTGAGCGCTTCGTACTCCTTCACGAACGGCTTCCCGGTGCGGGCCGTGAGCCGCCAGTCCATCGACTTCACCGGGTCCCCCGGCTGGTACGGCCGCGACTGGGCGTACTCCAGTCCGGAGCCCTTGAAGCGGGAGAGGTCCGTGCCGAAGGCCAGGTCATCGGCGAGACGGCGGACCACCAGCTCGAAGTCGCCGCGGGCGAGTTCGTCCGGAGGGCCGAGGACGGGCGTGGCGTGCGCCGCGTTCATGTGAGCGAGGCGAGGAGCTCCTCCAGGACGTCCCCGGGGCGGCGTCCCGTGGCCAGGGCCTCGTAGCCCAGGCGCATGCGGTGGAGCATCACGTCCGCCGCGAGAGCGAAGAAGTCCTCCGGCACGGTGTACGCCCGGCCGTGGATCCAGGCCCGCGCCCGCGACGCCTGCACGAGCGCCAGCGCGGCCCGCGGGCTGCACCCCAGCTCGATGGCCGGGTGCGAACGCGTGCGGTTGACCAGCTCCACGCAGTCGCGGATGAAGACGTCGCTCACGTGCACCTTCTGCACCGCGGTCATCGCCTCCGTGAGGTCCCGCACGTGGAGCTGCCCGCGGGTGTCGATGGCGTCGAAGGCGCTCATGGGAACCGCGCCTTCGCCCTGCTTCTTCAGGGAGAGCGCCAGGTGGCGGCGGACGATCTCCGCCTCCTCGGCCTGCGTCGGGTAGCCGAGCCGATGCCGCAGCATGAAGCGGTCCAGCTGGGCCTCCGGCAGCTCGAACGTGCCCGCCTGCTCCACCGGGTTCTGGGTGGCGATCACCAGGAAGGGCGCCGGCAGCTCGTGCGTGGTCTGCCCGATGGAGACCTTCCGCTCCTGCATGGCCTCCAGGAGCGCCGACTGCACCTTGGGGGAGGCGCGGTTGATCTCGTCCGCCAGGAGCAGATTGGTGAAGATGGGGCCCTTGTGGATGCGGAACTCCCCGGCGCGGGCGTCCAGGATCTCCGATCCCAGGATGTCGCTCGGGAGGAGGTCGATCGTGAACTGCACGCGGGCGAAGCGGAGGTCGATCGCCTTGGCGATGGACTGGACGAGGAGCGTCTTGGCGACGCCGGGCACGCCCTCAAGGAGCAGGTGGCCGCCGGTGAGGAGCGCGATGAGCACCCGCTCCACCACCACGTCCTGCCCCACCACGGTCCTGGCCACGTGCGTTCGCACCGTGTCCGCGAAGGGACACGCGCCGTCCGCGCCGGAGGTTCCCCTGGACGAAGCGCCGAGGGCGGTCACCGGGCACCTCCTGCACTGCCGGCGGCCGGTGCGCCCGCGGGCGGCGCGGCGTCGTCGCTTCCGGCGGCGCCTGTGGGCGGCCGGACCGGCGTCTGTTCCGCCAGGAGCTTCCCCGCCAGCGTCTTCACGCGATCCACGCGGATGCCGGCGGCGCGAACGGTGCCGGCGCGGTCCACCACGATGGTGGCGGGGAGCGTTCGCACGCCGAGCGCCTTCGCGGTGGCGCCCGTCCACGGGACGCCGGGGTCCGCGGGCGCGGCCGCATCGCGGGCCACGCGCGACGGGAGCTTCCCCTTCAGGGCGGCGGCGTTGAAGGCGTCCGGCGCCTCGTCGCCGGGGGCGATCGCGATGACCATCAGTCCCTGCGGGCCCATCTCCCGCTCCAGGGCGGCAAGCGTCTCCGCCTGCTGCATGCTGACGCCGTTGCCGGCGGCCAGGAAGTGGAGGACCACCACCCGATCGGCGAGCTCCGACGCCTGGAGCGCCGCAGCCGCCTCGGCGCTTCCGGGCGTGACCCACGCCGCGGCCTGCAGCGGAGGCAGCGCCTTCCCTTCCGCGGCCTTGAGGCTCCTCGGCCGGGAGGCGCCGCCGAAGTACCACTCGCTGGGGATGGCGCCCGCGGGGGCCGCGGACGCAGCATCCTCCGGCGCCGGCTCCGCAAGGAGCAGCTTCACCGCGTCCGCGACGTGATCCGGCGTGAGGCCGGCGCCGCGCACCACGCCCTTGCGGTCGATCACCACGTAGGTGGGCCAGAAGCCCAGGTTGAAGGCCTTGGCGGAGAGGCCGCCGTTCTCATCCTGGGCGACGGAGTAGTTGATGCCCTTCTCCTTCACCACGCCGGCGGCCCGCTCCCAGCCCGCGTTGGCATCATGCACGCCCACGAAGACCAGTCCCTGGTCCTTGAGGGCCTTCACGAGCTCCACGTTCTTGGGGATGGAGGCCATGCACGGTCCGCACCAGGTGGCCCAGAAATCCAGCACCACCACCTTCCCGCGGGCGCCGGGGACGTCCACCTTGTCGCCGATCCAGTTGCGGAGCTTCAGCTCCGGCGCGGGCCGCCCCTCCAGGCTGCGGAGCTCGGCGGAGCGATCCGGGAAGAACCACGCCGCGGGGAGCGGCGCCGCGTCCGCACTCGGCGCGGCGGGCGCGGCGGGTGCGGCCGCCGCTGCGGGCGTGGCGGGCGCGACGGGTGCCGCCGCCAGCGCGGCCAGGAGCGCGAACGCCGCGGCCGTCGCCGGCGCCGCCGGACGCTCCGGGCCACGGCCGCGCAGGCCGTGCGTTCGAATGGCGAGAAGCGAATGCGCCCGGGGCGCCCACGCGTTTGGAGCGGTCATGGAACCGGAGCCTCCTGCGCCGCACACGGTAGCAGGAGCGCCTGCGGGCGCCACCCCGCCCCGGAATGAACGACCGCCGCGCCGGTGAGGGCGCGGCGGTCGTCTTGTTCCACGAGGAGTGTCGGGCTCAGGCGCGGCGGCGGCGGGCGCCGACGAGACCTGCGAGGCCCAGGAGGGCCACGGTGCCGGGAGCCGGGACGTAGCGGATGTAGTCCTGGGCGCCGTCGTTGGACAGGCCTTCCAGCTGCGTGCCGCTGATGTCCTGGTAGCCGATGGCCGCGAAGAGCGAGGCAGCGTCCGCCTCGATCTGGGCGTTCAGGCTGGAGGCCTGGAAGAGGCCGTTGGTGAAGTCCAGGCTGGTGCCGCCGGAGATGCCGTCGAAGTCAGTGACGATCTCCCAGATGGCCAGCTGGAACGCAGCGGCGAAGTCATCGCTGGTGGAGCCCAGGAGCTGGGAGCCGCCGGCGTACGCGTAGAGCTGGCGGATGGCCTCGGCCTTGGCCATGCCCATCGGCGAGCTGGTGGGCAGGAACTCCACCGGCACGATCTCATAGGAGAGCCACGAGCCGGAGACGGTCTGGTAGAGGTCGGAGCAGAAGACGGTCAGAGGGCCGTCGTACCCGGGAGGACCGTTGTCCAGATCGAGCAGGAGCTGGCCGGCGAAGAGCTGGCCATTGATCCCCGGGGAGACGACGTTCACCTGGCGACCACGCTGGGTCCCGAGGTACTGCACGTCAACGAAGTCGGCGGAAGAAAGGCTCGTGAGCGCCAGAACGGCGCTCGCACCCAGACAAACCTTGCAAAACGACATTTCGAGTCCTCGCGGTTGGGCCCTGTTTCCCTGCCCAGCCTTCGTCGCAGCATGGAGGCGGCGACGCGGACCAACGAATTGAGCCTCATAGTAGCCCAGGAATGGCTGAAAGCAAGCTCCGACCGCACGGGATTCGGCTCCAGCTGGATGGTTGGGGAGTGAAAACCCGCTCCCCGGGGAAATCGGGTGAGCGGGCGAACAAGGCTTGGTTCCTTCCAAGGGGAAACCCGGGGCGGCCTCCCTCCCGCCGCCCCGGTCCGGACCGGAGCGCCGTTCAGCGCTTCCCCTCGGCCCGCCGCCGGCGGCCGAGGCCGCCGATGGCCAGCCCCGCCAGGGCCAGGGCGCCCGGCCCCGGGACGTAGATGAGCTGGTCCTGCTTGCTGCCGCTCCGGAGGCCGATGAGCGAATCCGTGCTGCCGCCCGCGACGCCCACGGCGGCGAAGAGCGACGTGAGCTCCGCCATCACGCCCGCGGAGAGTGCGTCGCCGTTCGTCTTGGTGGCCTTGAAGCCGCCGGCGGTGACGTCCAGTCCGTAGCCGTCGCTCTCCCCGTTGTAGTCGGTGATGATCTCCCACACCGCCAGCTGGAACGCGCAGGCCAGGTCATCGCTCGTGGTAGTGAGGAGCTGCAGGCCGCCGGCGTGGGCGTAGAGATCCGCGATCGCCTGCGCCTTCGCGGCGCCCATCGCGCCCCCGTCGGGGAGGAGCGACGCGTCCACGATCTCGTAGGACGACGCGCTCTGCGAGACGTGCTGCGCGAGATCCGTGCAGAACGAGATCCAGTCGCCGTTGAGGCCGGAGGGGCCGTCCGAGAGCGTGTGCCGGAGCTGTCCCGCGAAGACGTCACCGGTGAGGAGGGCCGACGTGACCTTCACGGTGCGCCCCTGCTGCTTTCCCTGGTACGAGACGTCCACGAAGTCTGCGCGGGCAGCGCTCACGGACGCGAGCCCGGCGATCACGGAGACGAAAGCGATGGTGCTGCTGCAGTTCTTCACGGTGTTCTCCAGATGCCCACCGGCTCGGCTGCCTCTGCCGGCCGGTGGTGACGCCAACGGTGCCGCGCGGATCGGCCGCGGGTAGCACGGCGAGGCGGGTCCCGGGGCATTCGGTTCCGGCGGCGCGGCCCACCCGCCGCGGCGGCGCGGGGAGGCGTGGATTACGCGGTCCCGCCCTACACTCGCCGCGTGTTCGTGGACGTCCTGCTCTTCGGCGCCGCGGCCCGGGAACTGGGAGGCCAGCAGGTCCGCGTGCGAACGGCCCCCGCGCCGACCGCCGCGGAGGTCCTGCGCGAGCTGGCCCTGCAGCATCCGGCGCTGCGGCGCCACGCGGAGGCTGGACGCCTGGCCGTGAACCACGCCTTCGCGGCGCCCGGGCGAGAGATCCGCGAGGGGGACGAGGTGGCCCTCATCGCGTTCGTCTCCGGGGGCTGAAGCCCCGCCGCGGGCCGGCGGCCCGCGCGGACGGTGCGGCCGCAGGCGTGTACCATCGCGCTCATGCGACGCATCACCTCCGCCCTCGTGCTGGCCCTCGCGGCCGTCCCGTTCGCCCTGCAGGCCTGCTCCACCGTCCCCAAGGGGGATGAGCAGAAGCAGGTGCTCAACGCGGAGACGCAGGCCGCGGAACTCCGCGCCAAGAGCAAGGATCCCAGCCTCTCCCGCTTCTTCGACTCGAGCTACGCCTACGCCGTCTTCCCGGACGTGGGCAAGGGCGCCCTGATCTTCGGCGGCGCGTATGGGCGCGGCCAGGTGTACCGCGGCGGCGCGATGATCGGCTACTGCGACATCAGCCAGGGCTCGGTGGGCGCCGCGATCGGCGGACAGACCTTCGACGAGCTGGTCTTCTTCAAGGACAAGGCGGCCTTCGACGCCTTCGCGGACGGCTCCTTCACCTTCGCTGCCCAGGCGACGGCGGTGGCCATCAACGCGGGCGCCGGTGCGGCCAACGACTACCGCGACGGCGTCGCGGTCTTCGTGCTGCCCCGCAGCGGCCTCATGGTGGAGGCGGCCATCGGCGGTCAGCAGCTCAACTACCGACCGGTCTCCGCGACCCAGCCCTGAGGCCCGTGCGGACGGCGACGACGTTCGCACTGCTGCTTGCGTGGGTGCTGGTGCCTGCCGCCCGTGGAGCGGACGAGGTGGTGGTGCGCCTGGTGAGCGGAGAGACCCTTCGCGGCACGCTGGTGTCCGAGGATGCGGGCGGACTGCGGCTGCGGCACGCGCTCCTTGGGGAGGTGGTGATCCCGGGGAGCGCCGTGGCGGCGGTGGAGCGCATCCAGGCTGGTTCGGAGGAGGCGCCTTCGCCTCCGGCGTCACCGGCGCCCGCAGCGTCCACCGGGCCCACGGCGTCCACTGCTGAATCTCCGGCATCCCCGGCGCCCCCGGCGCCCCCGGCGCCGCAGGGAGGGGACGTGGAGCTGCATGGGCCGCCGGAGCCGGTGCCCGCGGGTGTGGAGGAGGTCGGACCGCCGGCACCCGGGCGCCCGAATCCAGGACCGGTCCAGCGACCATCCTGGGCCAAGGAGGAGATCGACCTGCTCCAGCGGGATGACCGGGCGGCGCCACCGCCGGGCGAGGAGCGCTGGTGGGGCTGGCTGCAGCTCGCCGCGTCCGGCGTCAGCAGCGGCACGGACCAGTTCGACATGAACGTCTCCGGCGCGCTGGTGCGCCGGACGCACGATGACAAGCTGAGCGCCGCGGTGGAGTACTACCTGCGCCTCATCGACAACAGCACGAGCGACGACAACCTCCTGGGCACCCTCGAGTACGACCGCTACTTCGACCCGTCGCCGTGGCTGGCCTTCGGCAAGCTCCAGTACCAGTACGACCGCTTCGAGGCGTGGGAGCACCGGATCTCCGCCTACGCCGGTCCCGGCTACCGCTTCGTGGACGCCCCGGACTTCCGCTTCACCGGGAAGCTCGGTGCCGGCGGGACCTACGAGATCGGAACCCCCGAGTCCGTGGTGCCGGAAGGCTACGGAGAGCTGGCGTTCCGCTGGCGACTGGACCGCCGGCAGCGCCTGGAGGGCAGCGTCTGGATCGCGCCGGACCTGACGGACCTGGGCGAATACCGCGTGCTGGCCCGCCTCAACTGGGTGATGCAGTTCGATCCGGGGGACGGACTCGCGCTCGTGGCCGGACTGCGCGAGGAGTACGACTCGAGCGTCCCGCCCGGAGACGTCCAGAGCGACTTCCGCTACTACGCGGGCGTCCGCTTCGACTTCTGAACCGCCGCCAGGTGCAGCTGCGCGGCGGCCCACCGAGCGATCCGGCGGGCCGCCAGCGGCGCCGCGCTGCGCCGGGCGGCGCCGGCCAGGGCGGCGAGCTCGGTCGGACGTTCGAAGAGTCCGCGGATCATCTCCGTCAGAGCGGCTGGATCCGGACAGCGACGGGCGGCGCCTTCCTTCAGGAGCTGCAGGGCGTTCCGCTCCTCCTGGCCGGGGATCTCGTTGGTGATGATGAGCGGCAACCCGGCGGCCCGGCACTCCGCGGAGGTGAGCCCGCCGGGCTTGCCCACCATGAGATCCGCGGCGCACATCCAGAGGTGCATGCGATCGGTGAATCCCTCCACGCGGACCGCGATGGAGCGCGAACGCGGCGCCGCCGCGGCCACGGCCGTCAGCCGCTCCCTGGCCTCCTTCGCCTTCCCGCAGAGCACCACGAGCTGCGCCGCCACCGGGAGCAGCAGCAGCTGGCGGAGGATCGCCTCCACCGGCCCCACGCAGCAGCCGCCGGTCGAGAAGAGGATGAGCGGACGATCGTCCGGAACCCCCAGGACCTGCCGGGCCCACGGTCGGGGCGGCAGGCGTTCGAACGCTGGATGGATGGGAATCCCGCTCTCCTCCACTCGGGCGCCCGGCACTCCGGCGAGCGCGAGCCGCTCCGCCGCCATGGCGCCGGCCACGAAGTAGCGGTCCACCTCCGGCCAGATCCAGAGACCGTGGGCGTCCGAGTCCGTCACCACCGAAGCCAGCGACCCGCACAACCCGCTGCGACGAAGCGGCGCCACCACCTCCGTGGCCAGGAAGTGGGACGAGACCACCACCGCGGGTCGCTGTGCGGCCACCATGCGGCGGACGCTCCCCATCGCCGCGTGGACCAGCCCGCGCCGCAACCCGCCGCCACCGGGGCGGTCCGTGCGGCGGTAGAGCCACCCCACCATCCTCGGCGAGTGCTGCACCATGCCGACGTAGAGGTCGCGGCAGAGGGCCCGGACCGGAGCCGGCGCCACCTCCAGGATGTCCACCACCTGGACGTCCGCCTCCGGAGCCTCGCCCTGCAGTGCGGCCGCCACCGCCTCCGCCGCCCGCACGTGCCCGTGTCCGACGCTCCCGGTCAGGACGAGGATGCCGCCTCCCGCGTGGATCCGCCGAAGGCTGCCGGAAGGGGAAACGGCATGGAGGGCGTGGGCCATGGTTCTGGTTCCTCGATGGGAAGCGGGTGCGGATGGCGGAGTGCGGCCAGGGAGCGGACGAACGCCGCGGCGTCGAGAAGCTCCAGCTTCCCGTCGTCGTGCTCGACGATGGCGGTGCAGCTCTCCACCCAGTCGCCGCAGTTGGCGTAGATGAAGCCGCGGTCCGCCCGGAGCTCCGCCTTGTGGATGTGCCCGCACACCACGCCGTCGAAGCCGCTGCGGTGGGCCTCGGCGCGGAGCTCCTCCTCGAAGTGGCTGACGAACGTGCACGCCCGCTTGACCCGCAGCTTCACGGCCTGGGCCAGCGAGTGGTACGGAAGTCCCAGGCGGGCCCGCGCCGCGTTCCAGAGGCGGTTGACGCCGAGCAGCAGGTCGTACCCCGCGGCGCCGAGGAGCCCCAGCCAGCGGTGGTTGCGCACCACCAGGTCGTACTGGTCGCCGTGGCTCACCAGGAGGAGCCGTCCGTCGGCGGTCCGGTGGGCCGCGTTCAGCTCCACGCGGATGCCGCCGAACTCAAGGCCCGCGTAGGGCCGCGCGGCGTCGTCGTGGTTGCCGGGCACGTAGGTGATGCGAACCCCCCTGGCCGCCAGCTTGAGGAGCCGGCGGACCACGGTGTTGTGGGACTCCGGCCAGCGCCACCGCTGCCGCAGCCGCCACATGTCCAGGACGTCCCCCACCAGGTAGAGGTGGTCGCAGGTGACGTGCCGGAGGAAGGAGGCCAGGTCCTCCGCCCGGGTGGTGGAGGAGCCCAGGTGGATGTCGCTGAGGAAGATGCTCCGGTAGCGGGTTCGCACGGTGGATCCTTGACTCCGGGATCGGCAGCGCGGATGAAGACGGCGCTGGAAGGCGGTGTGGCCGCGGTGTGGAACGCGGCACATCTGCGCCTGCGTCGGGCGCCCGGTATCCTCCGCCCCTCACCAGCGCTCCACCCCCCATGCCCACCCCCACCACCACCCGCCGTCGTCGCGCCGCCCGCACCTCCGCTCCCGCCGCAGGCGTCATCAGGGCGTTCATGCGGCAGCACTACCGGCACTTCAACGCGGCCACGGTGATCGACGCCGCGGAAGGCTGGGTGGCGCACCTGGCGGGCGGCGGCCAGATGATGGTGACCCTGGCCGGCGCCATGAGCACCGCGGAGCTGGGCATCTCCCTGGCGGAGATGATCCGGCGCGGCAAGGTGCACATGATCTGCTGCACCGGCGCCAACCTGGAGGAGGACATCTTCAACCTGGTGGCCCACACCCACTACGCCCGCGTGCCGCACTGGCGCGAGCTTCCCGCGTCCGAGGAGGTGAAGCTCTACAAGCGGCACATGAACCGCGTGACGGACACCTGCATCCCCGAGGAGGAGGCCATCCGTCGGCTGGAACGGGCCGTGCTGGACGAATGGGTGCGCGCCGACCGGGCCGGGGAGCGCCGCTTCCCGCACGAGTTCTTCTACCGGATCCTCCTCTCCGGCGCACTCCGCAGGCACTACGACACGGATCCGCGCAACTCCTGGCTCCTGGCCGCCGCGGAGCGCAACCTCCCCATCATCGTGCCGGGCTGGGAGGACTCCACCCTCGGGAACATCTACGCCGCCCACTGCATCGCGGGGGACGTCCGCAACGTGCACACGGTCCGCAGCGGCATCGAGTACATGCAGATGCTCGCGGAGTACTACTCGCGGACCGCGCCGAAGAAGTCGATCGGCTTCTTCCAGATCGGCGGCGGCATCGCCGGGGACTTCCCCATCTGCGTGGTGCCGATGCTGCACCAGGACCTGAAGCGCACCAAGGTGCCGCTCTGGGGCTACTTCTGCCAGATCAGCGACTCCACCACCAGCTACGGCAGCTACTCCGGCGCCACCCCCAACGAGAAGATCACCTGGGGCAAGCTCGGCCCCAAGACCCCGCGCTTCGTGATCGAAAGCGACGCGACGATCGTGGCGCCGCTGATCTTCGCCTACGTGATGGGGATGTAGCCGCGGGGGGACGCGCCCCCCGCGGCCACTGCAGGAAACCCCATCAGGGGCACGGGCCCCATGAGGCCAGGAGGAGACCGAGGTCTGCGCCGTCCACGGTGCCGCTGCCGTTCAGATCCGCGCTCCCGGGCCCGCCCCACTGGGCCAGGAGCACGCCGAGATCCGCGCCGCCGACTGCGCCGTCGCCGTTCAGATCGCCGGTGCACGGCGCCGGCTGCCCCAGCGCCGCCCACCAGGTGGTGGCCACGCGGATCTCGTCGGTGAGGAATCCGCCATCGTTGTAGATGTTGAGGGCCGCCGGGAGCGCCGTCCCGGGAATGGCCATGGCCGCGTCGGGCTGGACGGGGAGCGGCCCGTCGAGCGGCGGGTTCACGAAGAGGGACCAGGCGACCGTCGCGTCATCCTGGAGGCGGGCCCGCGCAAGGAGCAGCACGCTCTCCCCGAGCACGGGCGCGTCGTCCGACAGGCTCGAGGGGCCTGTGAAGCCGGAGAGCCCGTAGTGGCCGCTGCCCGGCACCAGGCCGACGATCATGCCGTTCTCCCAGGTGCCGAAGGCGAGCCCGCCGCCCACGCCGAAGCCGGTGTTGGGTTCGAAGAGGAAGGAGATCCACACCTCGCCGGCGGGCGCGGAGTAGGCGCCGATCACGCGCGAGTAGCGCGTGTAGTCCGCGGAGGGATACGCCGCGGTCACCGCGCATCCGCCGCTCGCGGGAAGGCCCGCCCACGCGAGACCGGCGGGCACCGCTCCGGTGGGGATCGAGCTGAGCTTGTTCCACCCGCCGCCCCATCCGGTGCCGCCGTTGGCGGCCTGGATGTTGGGCGTGCCGCCGTAGTTGAATCCCTCGTAGGCCACCACCTGGGCCGCGGCACCGCGGAGGGAGGGCGTGAGGAGCGCGAACGCGATGGTGGCGGAGGTGCCGCCGCTGATGATGAGGCGCTTCACTGGCAGTTCCCCCAGGCGGCGATGAGGAGACCGAGGTCCGCGCCGTCCACGGTGCCGCTGCCGTTCAGATCCGCGCTCCCGGGCCCGCCCCACTGGGCCAGGAGCACGCCGAGATCGCCGCCGTTGACCGAGCCGTCGGCGTTGAGGTCCGCGGGGCACGCGACGACGCTGTTCGAGAGGAGGAGCGCCCGCCCTTCGCCCAGTGACCAGAACTGCGGGCCTTCACCCCGGATGAACTGGAAGCTCTTGTTGCTGGCGCCGGTGCCCCTCGCCCACAGCCACTGCGCGTACGGGATGGAGGTGAGACCGACGATGTCGATGAACCAGCGCGGGTTCGTGGCGTTGTTCGCGGGCACCATGAGCGGCGCCGCCAGGTCCAGGACGTAGTGGGTCGTGCCGTTCGGTCCCGGGGACGTGACCACGGCGGTGGTGTCGAAGGTCAGGAGCGGCTGGGCCGTGGGGACGCCGCCGTAGTAGAAGACGCCGTAGGGCTGGTAGGCGATGGTGCCCGGATCCTGCTTCCAGATCTCGATCCGGAAGCCCTTCTCGCACGCGCCGGTGCCCCACCACTCCAGGTGGGAGATCGGGGTCACCGCGTTCACCGTGAAGTCCGTCCAGCAGACGGCGTCCCCGTCGAGGTCGTCGCCGTTCGGACCCGGATCCTGCCAGAGCTGCGACGCCCGCATGGTGCCGGTGGTGGGGACGGAGTTGACGATGACCGTCGCGGCGGCGCTGCCGGCGATGGCGAAGGAGAGCGTGGCGGAGATGAGCGTGGTGTTCATGTGGGGGGTTCCTGTTGCGGGTTCCTGCGGAAGCGAATCGGGAGGGACGAGGACGTGAGGGTCCGGTGCCGCTACGGGCACGGGCCCCAGTGGCCGATGAGTTGCGCGAGGTCCGCGCCGTTCACGAGGCCGTCGTTGGTGAGATCAGGCGAGGAGGTGCCCCATCCGCCGAGGACGAGGGCCATGTCGGCGCCGTCGACGATGCCGTCGCCGTTGAGATCGGACGGGCACGAGGGCGCGGGGAGGACGGAGGCCCACGTGGTGCCCACGCGGATCTCGTCGGTGGTGAAGTGACCGTCGTTGATCAGGGTGAGCGACGTGGGCAGCGCGTTCACCGGGGCCACGGAGTAGATGCAGAGAGGCCAGGAGGGCTCCGCTCCGCCGACCGGCGGATCCAGGTAGAGGCGATAGGTGATGCCGGCGCCGGCGTTCTTCGAGATCCGCACCACGACCAGGGAGGTCTCGCCGACGACGAGGGGTGCGTTCGAGAAGTCCCCCAGCCCCTCGCTGAGCATCAGGCCGAAGACGCCGCTCCCCATGGGCACGCCCACGGTCATGGCGTACGGATAGGCGCCGAAGCGGAGGCCGCCCCAGCCCCAGCCTGCGTCCTCGCGGAGGAGGAACGAGACGTAGATCTGGGTGGTGCCGGCCGGCAGGGGTCCGAACCCCCGGGCGTACATCGTGAGCGGGTAGACGCTGTCGCTGGTGCCGGAGATGGCCGCGCCGGGCGTGGTCTGGAGACCGGGCCACGCGAGCCCCGGGGCCGCCACCCACGTGGGGATGTCGCCGGCGGCGTCCACCCAGGCGCCGCTCCAGCCGCTGCCGCCGTTCGAGCCCGCGAGGTCCGCGAGCGGCCCCCCGCCGAAGCCGTCGGAGGCGATCGTGCCGGCCGTCGCGGCGGCGCTGCCGGCGAGGGAGATCGCCGTGATCGCGGCCGAGGCGGCCTTCAGGGAGGCACGCCGGAGCGAGCGATTCGAGTGGGCCGGGCCGATGATGCTGTGGACGCTGGTCATGGTGCCTCCTGCGTCCCGCAGGCGCCCACCGCCACGCCGGCGGCGCTCCGTTCGGAGCCGGGCCTGAAGGACCAGCACAGGATGCCGCTCCGGGCGTGCGGCGTCCGGCGGGGAAGCCCCGCGAAGTGCCGCGATTCATGCCGGGGAAAGCCCGTCCCGAGGACGCGCCACGCCGCAGGCGACTCAGGCGCCGGGCACGAGACCCATCTCGATGGCGACGCGGACCAGGTCCGCACGTTCGCGCAGCCCGAGCTTCTTCATGAGTCTGGCCCGGTAGGACTCCACGGTCTTCACGCTCAGGCCGAGATCGTCCGCGATGCGCTGGTTGGTCCAGCCGAGGGCCACGTGGCGGAGGACCTCGCGTTCGCGATCGCTCAGTCCGTCCGCCGGCACCTTCGACGATGCCTCCGCGCCGGGCACCAGGATGGACTCGAGCGTCGCCGCGTCACCCACGTCGATGAAGACGCGGCCGCGGGCGACCGCGCGGATGGCGGAGATGAGCTCGGTGTCCGCCGCGGCCTTGTTGACGTAGCCGCTGGCGCCCACGGCGATGGCGGCGCGGACGTAGGCGGGATCGTCGTGCATGGTGACCACCACCACGCGGGCGTCCGGGACCTCCTCGCGCAGCCGCTTCACGCCGGCCACGCCGGAGGGCCCGGGCATCGAGAGGTCCAGCGTGATGACGCGGGGCCTGGTGGCCTTCGCCCGGTCGATGGCTTCGAAGAGCGTCCCCGCCTCACCGACCACCTCCAGGTCGTTCGTCGCCTCCAGGAGCATGCGAAGCCCCTTGCGGATCATCGCGTGGTCGTCCACGATCAGGACGCCGATCCGGGTCATGGTTCCGCCTCCTGTGTGGTGACCGGCATCCGGGCCGTGAGGCGCGTGCCGCGCCCGGGCGCGGAGTCCAGGTGGAAGCTCCCGCCGAGAAGCTCCGCTCGCTCGCGCATGCTTCGCAGGCCGAGACCCGGAGAGTTCCCGTTGGCGGGGAGGCCGCCGCCGTCGTCCGCAACATCCAGCGTCACCGCGCCGCCGTCCGCGGAGAGCCGCACGGCGATGCGGCGGGGATGGGCGTGGCGGATGGCGTTCGTGAGCGCCTCCTGCAGCACCCGATAGACGGCGAACTCCACCTCCCTGGGCAGGCGCCCCTGCGGAAGCGCGATCCGCCGCTCCACCTCCAGGCCGCTGCTGGCGGCGACGTCCTCGCAGAGTCGCTCCGCCGCGGTGGCCAGTCCGAGGTCCACCAGCACGCCGGGCGCAAGGCCGCGGGCGATCCGTCGCGTCTCCTCGATCGTCTGACTCGCCATCTGCGCCAGCTCCTCCGCCCTGCTCCGTGCCACCTCCAGCGTGGACGCGGCCACGATGGTGCGGGCGGCCAGGAGAAGCGCCGTCTGCGACTGTCCCAGTTCGTCGTGGAGGTCCCGGGCGATTCGCGCCCGCTCCTCCTCCTGCACCCGGAAGACGCGGGCCAGGAGGCTTCCCCGCTGCCGCATGCCCGCCCGGAGCGGCCGCACCACCAGCGTCCAGATGACCGGGCTGAGGGCGGCCACGAGCAGGAGCGCGTCCAGGATGGACGCCGCCAGCGGCGAGAGGCTGGCCGGGGGGAGGAGTTCCAGCCCCAGCATGATCGCCGTCTCCACCGCGAAGACCGTGGTCAGCACGAGGACGAGGACGCGTATCGGGGAGATCGACTCCGGACCGGGCACGGCGCCGTCAGCGTACGGGGAAGTGGACGCCGCGAGGCCCGCCGGAGCGATACTGTGCGGACATGACGGCTCTTCCGGCCCTGCCGCCCCCTCCTCCGCTGGGCGAACCCCCGATGCGCGACCGGGTGGTGATCCTCGGCCGGCGCAAGAGCGGCAAGACCATCTTCCTGGCCCGTCTCTACCACCACCTCTTCCAGACGCCGGGACCGCTGCGGCTGCACGCCCTCTCCGGGCCGGCGCACCTGCGCATGGTGGAGATCGTGGCGGAGCTGGAGAAGGGCCGCTGGCCTGCGGCCACGGGGCAGGCGAGCGCCATGGAGTTCGAGGTGTGGCTCGACGGGCGCACCGAGCGCGTGGTGGCGCTCGACTACCCGGGCGAAGTGTTCCGCCGCGCGTTCATGGAGGAGGCGGAGGGCCCGGACGTGGACGAACTCCTGCGGCACGTGGACAGGGCGGCCGCGGTGATCCTGCTGATCGATCCGGCGCTCGCGGTGCGGGGCGAGGCGTCGGAGAGCGCCGAGGACGACTACGGCATGGTGCAGGCGCTGCGGCGCATCCGAGCCTCCCCGGGCGGCGAGCGCGTGCCGGTGTCGCTCGTGCTCACCAAGCTCGACGCGAACCGCGCCACCGTCGAGGACGCGGGCGGGCTGCGTCCGTTCGTGGAGCAGCACTACGGCGTGGTCCTGAGGGCGGCGCCGGAGGCGCACCTCTTCGCCTGCGCCGCGGTCTCCACCCGGGCGGATCCGCTGGGTCACCGCGTGCCGGATCCCGCGACGCCGCCGGTGGGCGTGGCGGAGCCGCTCCTCTCCTGCCTGCGGCGGCTGGCGCTCCTGCGCCGCGACGAGGCCCTGCAGCTCCAGGCCCGCGAGGGCGCCGCCGCGGATCTCCGGCAGCGCGCGGTGGCGGAGCTGGAGGCCCGCGGGGAGCGGCGCGTGCTGTGGGTGGTGTGGGTGCTCGCGGCGCTCGTGATCGTGACCGCCGCGGTGGTGACGCTGGTGGCGCTCGAATGGAGCCGGCCGGGATGAAGGCGAGCACGCATCTGCTGGGATCCGAGGGCGGCTACAGGACGCTCGCGGCCTCCGCGGAGCTGACGCCGGAGCTGCGCTCGCACCTGGGTTCCGTGGCCCTCGGAGAGACGACGGACGCGGCGTACCTCGATTCGCTGCAGTCGCGGCCGGCGGCGTTCGTGCGCGTGCTGCCGGGCGGGCGCGTGGGGCTCTCCCGGCTCTTCCGCGGAGCCCGGGACGACGCCGGGCGCCAGACGCTGGAGCTGCGAACCCTCATCCTGCACGCCCGCGACTACGAGGCCGTGGTCCGCGGCGGTCTGGCGGCGGCGCTCGCCTCCACCGCGTGGTGGCTGCGCGATGCCTTCCTCCGCGGAGAGGTGCTGGACCTGGGCCCCGCTCCCGCGCCGGCGCGCCGCGCCCCCGCGGAGCCGCTCTGCCTGCGACTCTATGACGCGTGGATCCAGGCCGCAGGCGCAGAGGACGCGGCCGCGGTGCTGCCGGAGTCCGCCGCCGCGGATGCCGCGGTGCTGCGGCTCGCGGCCCTCCTGGATCCGAAGGACCTTCCCGAGTACCGCTGGGGCGTCCGGCTCCTCTCCGTGCCGCCGGGCGTCAACGCGGGCACGCTCTCCGGGCGCGGGCCCTCCGGCCGGCGCGTGATCCGGGCGGACGATGCCCGCGGCTTCGCCAATCCCGGCGTCGCGTTCCTGGCGGCGCAGGTGCCGCCGCCGGATCGACTCCCGCCGGCGGCGGTGGCGGCGAGGTCCGCGGAGCGGGCGACTGCGCCGGAGGCGGCTGCGGACGACGCGGGGCGGCAGGCGTTCGAACCCGCTCTGCCGCACGCATCCGCGCCGCGGGAGGGTGGCGCCCCGCCGGTGCCCGCGATGCCCGTGGGCGCGTGGGTGGCGCTGGGGGCGGCACTCCTCGCGTGCGGCATCACCATCGGGATCGCAGTGACCCGGCGCCCCCGCACGGATGCGAACGGCGGGACGCGCGCTCCCCCTGGGACGCCCGCAGCGGTCGCGCCGGGGACCCCGCCCGCGGAGGGCGGCGCCGCGGCGCCGGCGCCTCCGCCGCCGGGTGGCCCCGCACCGGTGGTCCCGGGGGCTCCGGCGCTTCCGCCGGGATCGCAGGGACCGCCGCCCCGCCCGCCCACAGCGCCGCCCGCGGAAGCACCGCCGGAGACGCTCCCGGACGCGCCCCCGAATGCGGCCCCGAGCGCACCCTCGAACACGCCCCCCACCGCGCCGCCGGACCCGCCGCCCGCGCCGGCCGCCGCGGCCACCCTCGATGCCGCCGCGCTGATCAGCGCCATGGGGGCCGAACGCGACGCCGCCGACCGCGCCGCGGACGAGAGCGCCGCCGCAGCCCGGCGCCTGACCGCCGCCCTCGCCGGACCGCGCGACGGACAACCCTGGGACGACCCGCCCGGCCGCTGGTCCGACGCCCACTGCGCCGCGGTCCTCGCGGCGCTGCGCGATCTGGACGTCGCGGTCGCCTCCATGCCCGGCGTCTTCCTCTCGGAGCGGGTCCAGACACTGCGGCGCGGCGGCGTCGAGTGGGGCGACGCAGCGGCGTTCGCGGCGGATCTTCCCACGATGGCCGGCGCGGAGCGGACGGTGGCGGTGCTGCGGCGCGACGAGATCGCCAACGCCCTGGTCCTCCGCGCGGGCGCACTCACCCGCGTGCGCCGCTCCGGCTGCGACCCCGCGGAGATCCGCGGGGCCGTGGATCGGGCGGCGCTCCTTGAGCCCAGACTGCGGAACCTCACCGGCGGCGCCCCCTCCGGCCGCCCCAACGCCGTCTCCCTGACGGAGGCCTCGGCTCAGGTCCGCCGGCGCGTGGTGGAGGGCGTCCGCGCCCTCGGCGCGGAGATCCCCGCCCCGCTCATGGAGGAGCTGCGGTCCATCTGGGGGCCGTTCGAACGCTGACGGCCGCCCGGCGCTCCGCTCAGTGCGGGCGTTCCAGGTAGGTGTAGCCGGCGAGTCCGCTCTCGTAGAGGCGGACCAGCTGGGCGCTCTCCGCGACGCTCATCTGCCGCGTGCGGACGGCGCGTTCGCACTCCCGGCGCACGTCCGCCAGGAGCTTGTTCACGTCGTACTGCACGTACTGCAGGACCTCGCGGACGCTGTCGCCCTCGATGATCTCGTCGATCCACCACTGGCCGTTCTCGTCCAGCTTGACGTGGGCCACGTGCGTGTCGCCGAAGAGGTTGTGGAGATCCCCGAGCGTCTCCTGGTACGCGCCCACCAGGAACGCGCCCATCATGTACTCCTCGCCCTCCTCGAAGTCGTGCAGCTCCACGAACCGCTTGATGTCGTGATCGTCCACGAAGCGGTCGATCTTGCCGTCCGAATCGCAGGTGAGGTCCGCGATGGTGGCCTTCCGCGTCGGCTTCTCCCCCAGCCGGTGGATGGGCATGATCGGGAAGAGCTGGTGGATGGCCCAGATGTCCGGAAGGCTCTGGAAGATGCTGAGGTTGCAGAAGTAGGTGTCGCTGAGGACGCTCTCCAGGTCCGCCAGCTCCTCCGGCACCTCCTCCATGTCCCGAACCTTCTCGCGGATGCGGGCGCAGGTGGCCCAGAAGATCCGGTCGCACAGGGCGCGGTGCTCCAGGTTCATGTACCCCAGGGAGAACGCCCGCATCGCCTCGTCCCGGGCGTCCAGGATGTCGTGGTAGTGCTCCATCAACCGCCGTTCCGAGATGTTGCGGTAGACGTCGAAGAGCTCCACCAGCGGGCGCGGCAGCTCCTCCCCGCCGTTGGCCGGCGTGGGCAGTTCCGCGGGCACCGTGAAGCGGTCCAGTCGGTTGGCGCCCAGGGCGTCGAAGACCAGCACGCTCTGCTGCGCCACCATGGCCCGCCCGCTCTCCGTGACGATCGTGGGATGCGGGATCCCCTCCTCGTCGCAGATGGACTGGATCTTGTAGACCACGTTGGCCGCGTATTCGGGCAGCGTGTAGTTGGTGGAGAACTCGAAGCTCGACTGCGTCCCGTCGTAGTCGATGCCCAGGCCGCCGCCCACGTCCAGGTACTTCATCCCGGCGCCCATGCGGGCCAGCTGCACGTAGACGCGGGCCAGCTCGCTCACGCCGGCGTTGACCTGGCGGATGTCGTGGATCTGGCTCCCCATGTGGCAGTGCAGGAGCTGGAGGCAATCCTCCATCCCGCGGCTCCGCAGGTACTCGAGCACCTCCAGGACCTCGCTCAGGGAGAGGCCGAACTTGGCCTTCACGCCGGAGCTGTGGCGCCAGCGACCGGCGCCCGGCGTGCTGAGGTTCACGCGCACGCCGATGCGCGGACGGATCTGGTACTGCTCCGCCAGCTGCACGATGAGCCGCAGCTCCGTGAGGTTCTCTATCACCGGGATGATGCTGCGGCCGAGCTTGGCCGCCAGCGTCACGAACTCGATGTAGCGCTCCTCCTTGAAGCCGTTGCAGATGATGAGCCGCTCCGGCGCATCGCTGGTCATGCCCAGCACCGCCAGGAGCTCGGGCTTGCTGCCCACCTCCAGGCCGAAGCCGAGTCCCGTGCCGTACTGCCGGACCTCCTCCACCACGCGCCGCTGCTGGTTGACCTTCACCGGGTAGACGGCGATGTAGTCGCCCTTGTAGCCCTGCTCGCGGATCGCGGTGTGGAAGGCCTCATGGAGGTCGTTCAGGCGGCGCTCAAGGAGGTTGGAGAAGTGGAGCAGCACGGGGGTCCGCAGGCCGCGGTCCTTCAGGCCCTGCACCACCTCGTAGAGATCCACCTCGCGGCCGGGCTGGCGCGTCGGCCGCACCACCACCTGCCCCTTGGCGTTCACGTCGAAGAAGCCCTTGCCCCAGCCGCGGATGTTGTAGAGGTCGACGGAATCCTCCACCGTCCAGCCGGGCTCGATCCCGTTTCGCGGCGCCCGGATGCGGGCGGGCTGCGGCGTCGAGGAGCCTGCGGAGGGTTGGAGCGAGGGAGCGGAATGCGGCGTCATCGTCGGAGCGTCTCCAGCCCGGGTCCCGGAAGGGCGCCATCGGGCGTGCGTGGCATCAACTATAGGAGTTTCAGCGCGGAATGAAAGCGCGTTCACCGCTGATACGCTCCGCTCTCCCCGGCCGGCGCCGGTCGGCGCCGCCAACGCCCCTCCGAGGAGTCGACCCATGCCCGTCAGCACCGCCGCTCTTCTTCTCTCGCTCGTCGCCGCGACCGCCGCACAGGCGACCGCCGCTCCGCCCGCGGAGCCGCCGCCGGGACTCGACCGGCCGCGCCTGGAGCGGTTCCTCCAGGGAGGCGACCGGGAGCTGGTCGCGCAGAGCTTCCGGCGCCACAGGGGGGAAGTGCTCGCGTTCGTCGACCACTACCTGGAGTCGAACCTGAAGCGCTTGGAGGAGGGCGCCACGGAGGCGGAGGCTCTGGAGGGCTTCCGGACCGGCGTGAAGTTCGCCACCGTGGCCTCGGAGGCCTTCAAGGATCCGATCTTCGTCGAGTACGCCGCCAACTTCGCCTCCTGGACGCCGCCGGAGCGGGCCAATTTCCGGGCCGGACAGAAGGCCTTCCGCGAGGGGATGAAGCTCCTCAAGGCGGGAAGTGCGGCGGAGGCGGCCACCAGCTTCGACGCCTCCTACACCCTGGCGTCGAACCTGGGCGACGCTTGGGGGATGGCCATGGCGCTGGATGGCGGCGCTCGGGCGAAGGCCGCCCAGGGCCTCCACCAGGAAGCCTCCGGCATGGCCCGCGATTGCGCCGACCGGTACGCCCGACTGTGCATGGACCGGGACGAGATCGACATGTGGATCCTCGCCGGGGCCGAGGGCGCCGCGGCCGGCTTCCCCGAAACCCAGATGGGCTATCTGCGGGCGGCGGCGTCGAAGGTGCAGCGGTCGGATCCGACGGAGCTGAAACTCCAGATCGGGGTGCCGCTGGTCGCGGCCCTGGAGAAGGCCGGCCGCAAGGAGGAGGCGGCGGTCTACCGCAGGGAGCTGGGCGTGCCCGAGGCGACGACCGAGAAGCCCGCGCCGCCGGCCGGGAAGTGAGGGCGGGGAGCGGCGGGCGTCGCGCTCCGCGCCGCGTGCGGCGGCGCTACTCCTGGCGCAGCGAATCCGCGATCGCGAGCTCCTGGAGCCGCACGCTCAGGCGGTCGAGCGACTCCTTGGCCCGGTGGAAGGCATCCGGGTCCACCTGCCGGTGGTTCTCCTCCGCGCGAGCGATGAACTCCCGCAGCGTGCCCATGGAGGCCTCCAGCTCCTGCCGGTACGCCGGCGGCAGCTGGGACGTCACCCGCGCCATCGCGTCACCGATCCACTTCAGGTCCAGCGAGGAGTTCGCCACCAGGTCCACCACGCGGTGCCGGGTCATGTCCTCCCGCGCGTGGAGCAGGGCGTCCCGGTCCATCGCCTCCACCTCCTCCGGCGTGAGTCCGTAGCTGGGCACCACCTGGATGGCGGCGCGGCGCCCGCTGCGGCGCTCCCGCGCGGAGACCTGGAGCACGCCGTTCTGGTCCACCAGGAACTCCACCTCCACCTGCGGGATCCCGGCGGGCATGGGCGGAATGCCCCGGAGCTCCATCCTGGCGATCGAACGGCAGTCCGCCGCCATCTCGCGCTCCCCCTGCAGGACGTGGATCTTCACGCCCGTCTGGTTGTCCACGCTGGTGGAGAAGAGCTCCACGGCCCGCGTGGGCACGGGGCTGTTCCGCATCAGGAGCTTGGCGACGGCGCCGCCGCGGGTCTCGATCCCGAGCGAGAGCGGGATGACGTCCAGGAGCAGCATGTCGCTGCGGCGCCCCTCCACCACCGCGGCCTGGACCGCGGCGCCCAGGGCCACCACCTGGTCCGGATCCAGGGCGGTGTAGGGCTCCATCCCGAAGAGCTCCTGCGCCTGCCGCCGCACGGCCGGCATCCGCGTGGAGCCGCCCACGAGCACCACCCGGTCCACGCGCGGGTTGCCGGCGTCGGACATGGCGCGGCGGCAGCAGGCGGCGGTCCGGGCCAGCAGATCCCCGCAGGCCGCCTCCATCGCCTCGCGGGTCACGTTCGCGGCGAGGCGCTCGCCGGAGCCGAGCGGCACCTCCACGTCCACCTGCTCCACCGTGGAGAGCCGGATCTTGGCGTCCTCCGCGGCGCGGCGGAGCCGTTCGCGGTCTCCGGGGTCCGCGGGCACGCGGCCGCCGGCGATCAGCCGGGCCACGCGCTCGTCGACGTCGTCGCCGCCAAGGCGCGTGTCGCCGGCGGTGGAGAGCACCTCGAAGAGCTCCCCCTCCTCCGCGGCGCTCCGCCGCAGGACGGAGACGTCGAAGGTGCCACCACCCAGGTCGTACACCACCACGCATTCGTCGGGCGCGCTCCCCGCGGCAGGGCCTCCGCCGCGGCCGGCGGCGGCGCCGCTGCGCCGCATCCCCAGGCCGTAGGCGAGCGCCGCCGCAGTCGGTTCGTTCACGATCCGCACCGCCTCCAGCCCGGCCAGGCGGGCGGCGTCGCGCGTGGCCTGGCGCTGGGCGTCGTCGAAGTACGCGGGCACCGTGATCACCGCCCGCGAGGGCGTCCGCCCCAGGTGCCTGGCCGCCGCGTCGCGCAGGGCCGCCAGGATCCTGGCCGCCACCTCCTGCGGAGTCACCAGGCGTCCACCCACGCGGAACGCGGCCAGCCCGCGCGGACCCTCGGCAAGGAGCGAGGCGTCCAGCGAATCCCCCGCCGCCACGCTCTCCGCGAAGCCTCTCCCCATGTACCGCTTGGAGCCCGCCACCGTGATGGATGCGAACGCGGCCCGCGCCTCCCGCGCCTCCCGCCCCACCACCTCCCCCTCCGGCATGAAGCGCACCACGCTCGGGAGGAGCGGCGACCCGTCATCCACCGGGAGGACGCGCGGGCCTCGCTCGTCGCAGATCGCGACTAGCGAGTGGGTGGTCCCCAGGTCTATCCCCACGATGGGCGCTGCGTCTCCCATCCGGGCATGCTAGGCGCCGCGGTCCGGCTTCGACGCCGGTGCGGGTGCCGGCGCGGGTGCCGTCGCCGGCGCTGTCGCGGGCGCGGCGCCGGCGTCCGGCTTCGCAGGCGGCGCGCCGCCGGACGCCTCCGGAAGCTGATCGAGGATCGGGTTCAGCCGCATGCGCGCAATGGGATCGAAGAACGCCTGGAGCGACGCGACGCCGGGATCGGAGCCGCGGATCGTGAAGTTCCGCACCTTCTCGTCGGCGCAGGTGAGCTCCACGTTCACCATCGGTTCGCCCTCCTTCTGCTCCGGCGGGCGTTCCGCGCACCACCCGGTGCGATCCACGTGCCCCACGAACTCCGCCACCTGCGCCGGCGTGAGCTGCGTGGACCAGTTCGTGTGGCCGTTGAAGGCGCGCAGGCCCCCGCCGTACTCGAACTTCCCCTCGCGGGTCACGCGGAAGACCTCGTAGCGCTGCTGCGATGGCACCAGCACCTGGAGCGTGATGGCCACCTCTCCGGTGGGAGAGGGCGGCCGCTGCCCCACCTGCGAGATGGCGTCGCATCCGCAGAGGAGGAGGAGCGCCGCAGCGGCTGCGCAGCGCGGGCGGCGGCGGATCCCGGGCACCCGTCCCGGCCTTCCCCGAGTCATGGCGCGGCGGCCCTGGTGACGCGGAAGCCGCGATAGGGATCCGGGCCGAAGTCGTAGCGCACCGGCAGGAAGCGATCCGCCGGGAGATCCGTCATCCACGCCAGCTCCGCCAGGGCCCGGATGAGTCGCACCGCCGCGGGATCCGCGGCCTCCGGCGTGTCGAACCGGCGCACGAACGTCCACCGCTCGCCGCCGCCGGAGAAGGCCAGGACGTAGATCATCTGCGTGCGCCCGGGGACGAGGAGGGCGGGGTTCGCGGGCGGATCCGCGTTGTCCGGAGAGGTGAAGCCCAGCTGCGACGCCAGGGACCAGAGATCCGTGACCTGCTGCTGGTAGAGCGTGCGGGTGCGGCCCGGGCGCTGGCCCCAGGTGACGGTCCGCCCGGAGTCGTGGTGGAGCGAACCGTCCGCGAAGAGGATGAAGTGGCCCGCGCGAAGATGCGCCTCCGCCTGATCCGGCACGCGCGGCCCCTGGAGGATGGCCACGTCGATCGTGAAGTCCTCCGGCGGGCGGCCGCCCGGATCCACGACGTCACGCGAGGTGGCGGCCGTCCGCGGCGAGTCCGCGGCGGGTTCGTCCGCGGCGCCGGGCGCTGCGGGGCCGGAGCGGCACGCGGCCAGCGCGAGCGGCGCCGCCAGCAGGAGGCCCAGGGCACGCAGGAGATGGAAGGGCCCGCGGCGAAACGGTGTTCCGCGGCGCGGAGCGAGGCGTCCTGCCATAGCCGCACCCTAGCACAGGACGCGATGCGCCGGGTACCCTCTCCCCCCATGCGCACCAGCGTGTCGTGGCTCTCGGATCTCCTCCAGCCTCCGGCGGACGCGGAGGAGCAGGCCCAGGTCCTCACCAGGGTCGGCTTCCCCATGGACCACCGGGAGACCCTCCCGGACGGCAGCGTGTGGCAGGAGATCGAGACGACGAGCAATCGCGGGGACTGCCTCTGCCACCTCGGCCTGGCCCGGGAGATCGCGGCGGCGACCGGACGGACGCTGAAGGCCCCCGCGGCCCCCGCGGTGCCGGCCGAGCCCGGTCCCGAGGTGGCCCGCATGGTTCCGGTGCAGGTGCATGATCCCGCCCTCTGCCCCCGCTACACGGCCCGCATCATCCGCGGCGTGACCGTCGGGCCCAGCCCGGCCTGGATGCAGGAGCGCCTGCGGCAGATCGGCCAGGTACCCCGCAACAACCTCGTGGACTGCACCAACTACGTGCTCTTCGAGCTGGGGCAGCCGACGCACGTCTTCGACCTGGCGACGCTCAAGGGCCCGGAGATCCACGTGCGGCGGGCCCGCGCGGGGGAGCGCTTCCTGCCGCTCGGCGAGGGCGCCCAGGCGCTGACGCTGGTGGCGGAGGACCTGGTGATCGCCGACCGCGACGGGCCGGTGGCCCTGGCGGGCGTGAAGGGCGGGGCCGCGAGCGCGGTCACCGCGTCCACGCGGGACGTGCTGCTGGAGTCCGCGACGTTCGACGGCCCGCTGGTCCGGGCGGTGAGCCGGCGCCACCGGATCTCCAGCGACAGCGCCTACCGCTTCCAGCGCGGCGTCCATCCGGCGGCGGTGGACGCGGCCGCGGAGCGTCTTGCGGCTCTCATCCTGGAGTGCGCCGGCGGCACCCGGGTCCCCGGCTTCGCGGCGGCGGGGCCACCGCTGCCGGCGCCGCGGCGCATCCAGCTGCGGCTGCGCCGCGTGGACTCCATCCTGGGCATCCAGGTGCCGCCGGAGCGCGTCGCGGCCATCCTCTCCTCCCTCGGGCTGGACCCCAGGCGCAGCGGGGACGTCATGGAGTGCGTGGTGCCCCCGGAGCGCATGGACCTGGCGCGGGAGATCGACCTGGTGGAGGAGGTGGCCCGCCTCCACGGGCTGGACCACCTGCCGGTGCAGGAGACGCTGCGCATCCGCGTGGCCCCGGTGCAATCCGAAGTGGCCGGACTGCGGGCGGTCAAGGAACTCCTCGTGGGCGCGGGATTCGTGGAGACGGTCTCCCACTCGCTCGTCTCCGAGCGGGCGGGGCGGGCCCTGCTCGGCGGCGGCACGGATCTGCTTCGCATCGACGACGAGCGGGCCGCGGGCGAACCCTTCCTCCGCCCCAGCACGCTCTCCAGCCTGCTCTCCGTGCGGGCCCGCAACCGCGACGCCGGCGTCTCCCCGCTGCAGCTCTTCGAATGCGCCTCCGTCTTCCACCTGCGCGGCGCCGTCCACCACGAACTGCCCGTGGTGGGGCTCTGCATGGACGCGGGAAGCGACGCCTCCGAAGGGCTCCGCCGCGTGCGCGGCGTGGTGGAGCGACTGGCCCGT
Source organism: Phycisphaerales bacterium (assembly GCA_046350535.1). GTDB lineage: Bacteria > Planctomycetota > Phycisphaerae > Phycisphaerales > SM1A02 > VGXK01. The sequence goes on along the minus strand of JAXMAG010000001.1, from coordinate 1,165,813 downwards.
CTCCTCCTGGGGCATCACGCCCGCATCGACGTCGCGGACGCGCCGGACGGCGCCGGAGGTTCCGGAGCGCCGCTCCTGCCGCTCCAGGATTCGCCCGCCCTCCTCCCACGGGCGGTGGTGCGCTGGAACGGCACGCCCGTGGGGCACCTCGGCATGCTCGCGAAGGCGGCCCTCGACGCCTTCGGCCTGGAGGAGCCGGTGGCCGCGGCGGAGCTGCACGTGGCCCCCTTCCTCCCGGCGTTCCCGCCGGAGACGGTGGCCCAGGAGCTGCCGGCGTTTCCCGCGATCGACCGGGACCTCTCCATCCTGGTGGACAACGCCGTCCCCTGGAGCGAGGTGGAGCGCGTGGTGACGGAGGCGAAGCCCGAACGGCTCGAGTCCATCCGCTTCATGGGGACCTATCGAGGTCGTCAGACCGGCGGCCGCAAGAGCGTCACCTTCCGGCTCCTCTTCCGCGATCCCGCCCGCACCATGCGGCGCGAGGAGGCGGACGGCGCCGTCGCGCGTGCGGTGGAGGCTCTCCGCGGCACCCTCGGCGCGGAGCTGCGGGCGTGAGCGGCCACGGCGCGTCGCTCGTGGATCTGCCGCTGCGCACGTTCGTGCACCGGCTGGCCTCGCGGGAGCCGGTCCCCGGCGGCGGCGCGGTGGCGGCGGTGACGCTGGCCCAGGCCGCGGGGCTGGCGGCGATGGTGCTGGAGTACACGATCGGGAAGAGCAGGTTCGAGGCCTTCCGCGCGGACAACGAGGCGATGCTCGGCCGCTGCCGGGCCCTGGTGGAGGAGAGCCTGCGCCTGGCGGAGATGGACGCCGCGGGCTACGCGGCCCTCAACCAGGTGCTGCAGCTCCCCAAGGATCACCCGGAGCGGGCGGCGCGCCTGGGACCGGCGGCCGTGGCGGCCAGCCGTCCGCCGGAGCGGATGCTCGAGGAGTCCGTCCGGCTGCTGGAGGCGCTTCCCGCCCTGGTGGGCCACACCACCGCCATGCTCCGCAGCGACCTCGCGATGGCCGGCATCCTGGGCCGCGCGGCGGCGGAGTCCGCGGCGTGGAACGTGCGGGCCAACCTGCCGCTCGTCGCCGGCAACCAGGCGGCCGCCCGCGCGGAGGGTGACGCCGCCATCGCCGCCTGGCTCGGCCGCGCCGCCATCGCGGACGAATCCTTCCGGGCCGCCCTCGCGGCCCCGCGGGACCAGGGCCTCCCGGCGTGACCGGGCTCCTCATCCTGCTCGGGATCGCGGCGGCCCTGCTCGGCTGCCTCTATCTGCTGGGGATCGTGGTGGAAGCGCTGCGGCCACCTCGGCGCACGCTCGGATGGGCGATGGGCCGCGGACTTCCGCTCGGACCGGAGGACCTGGATCGACCCGGCATCCTCCGGACGCTCCGCTGCGCGGATGGCGTGGAGCTCCCGTGGTGGGAGGTGGCGGGCGATGCGGGAGTCGCGGGCGCGGACGTGGTGCTGGTGCACGGATGGGGGCGTTCGCGCTGGGATTCACTGGCCCGCGTGCCCAGCGTGGCGCCGGTGGCGGCGCGGGTGGCGTGCCTGGACCTGCGGGGCCACGGCGAGGCGCCGCGCGGCGGCACGCGGCTGGGAGATGGAGACCAGGAGGACGTGCTGGCGCTCCTGGGGGAGCTGGCGGCCGCGGCTCCCGGGCGCACGCGGCTCCTGGTGGGGCACTCCATGGGCGCGGGCGTGGCCATCCGCGCCGCTGCCCAGGCCGGCCCGGAGGCCGTGCAGGGTGTGATCGCCCTCGCGCCGTACGAATCGCTCCGGACGCCCATCGAGGCGCGGCTCCGCCTTCGCGGCTTCCCCGCCCGGCCGTGGGCGTGGCTGTCGGTGAAGCTCCTGCGGCTCCTGGGCCGGCGCGACCCTTCCGCGTCCGCAGGGGCGGCGGCCCTGCGGGTGCCGCTCCTCGTGGTGAGCGCCGCGGAGGATCAGGTGTCGCCCGCCTCGGAGGGCCGGGCGATCGCGGCCGCCGCGGGAGCCGGCGCGTTCCACGCCTTCCCGGGCGCGGACCACGCCAATCCCGGCGCGGGCGCGCCGGAGGCGTTCGCCGCGGTGCTCGCGGAATTCATGGCGCGGGTGGTTCCGGCCGCGCCGGGATGACGCTCACTGACCGGCGGGCCGCAGCAGGATGGCGCGGTACATGAAGCCGCGCGGCTCCGGACGGAGCGTCCACGCCTGCGGCCCCAGGTACTTGGCGGAGAACGAAGGCTCCATCGCCTTCATCAGGAGGTCGTACTTCACCGGGCTCTTGACGCCCACGGCGTCCTGGATGGCCTTCTGCTCATCCTCCATGAAGCCGTCGGCACCCTCGGACTCCGCCTCCATGAGCTTCATCTGCTGACGGGCCACGTCCAGCCCGGCCACCGTGTCATGCCAGCCCCAGCAGATGGCCGGAGAGGAGCCGATCACGTCCATCGCCGCCTTCTCCGCGGGACCGCGCTGCGGCGCCTCCGCGTCCGTGCCGCGCAGGGCCTGCTCCACGGAGGCCGTGGGACCCATGATCATGGCCCCGCGGCCGAAGCCCACGGAGACCGGGACGCCCTCGCCGCTGAAGATCGTCTGGCCGTTGAAGTCGCGCGGCTCCATGCCCAGCGTGGGGCCGAAGAGGTTGATGAGCGGCAGCACGTTCTGCTCGCCGGAGCAGGAGACCGCCACCGTGGTCCGTTCGCTCTCCATGTTCACCGGCTGAGTGACGGTGGTGAAGACGTGCACGTCCGGTCCGAGGGCGTCGAAGGCCTTGGAGAGCACAGGGCCGTACTGCTGCAGCATCGGCTCCAGCTCCTGGGCCTGGGCCTCCGGCAGGTTGGAGACCACGCCGCCCACGACCTTCATCAGGTCCTTGAAGGCCACGCCCATGCGGCTGTAGCCGATCGCATCCTGGGGCACGAGGGCCGGGGCCGTGGCCGGAGTGGCCGCGGTGGGCAGCGAGAGGAGGCCCACCTTGTCGCCGGGCACGTAGATGCCCGCCGACGTCTCCACCATCCCCAACTTGCCGTCCACGTTCAGTCCGAAGGCGAAGCCCTGGATGTCGCCGAAGAGCTGGGTCAGCATCGGCTGGATCATGGCCAGCGGCCCCCCCATCGCTTCATCCACGAGCGGCTGCATCGGACCCGTGCGGAGGATGGCGTACGCATCGGACTCGCCCAGGAAGTCCCGGGCGCCGCGGAAGTCCTCTTCGCCATCGATCTGCTTCGCGGGCGGCGCCTCGAGCGCCACGAGGGCCTCCTCGGCGCCGCTCTCGCTCGAGGTGAGCAGGAAGTGGTTTCCGGCCCGCACGTAGATCACCTCGCGGATGCTGTCCATGCCGGCGGCAAGTTCCTCCGGTCCGCCGCGCATGCGGAAGCGGCGCGGGTCACCGTCCTTGCCATCCCCTGCGATACGCACGATCGAGCCCTTGTGGCCGCGGAACTCCTTGCTGCGCACGCTCTCCGGGAACTTCTTGGCCTGCTCGGCCACCATGGCGTCGAAGAAGGCGCCCATCTTGTCCGCGCCCTCTCCCCAGTCCGCCAGGAGCACGAACTGCGGCTCCATGACGTCCAGCTCCTCGTTCTTCTCGCCGTAGAGCGCCAGGCCGGCCATGGTGGGCCAGCTCAGCGTGTCCGCCGGCAGGCCGAGGGCCTTCATGCGCTCGTCGCGCGAGGTCTCGAACTCCTTGATGGCGTCCCCCATCGCGGACTGCATGGTGTCGCTCTTCCACATCGCCCACAGTGGCGTCTTCTGGAACTTCTCGATCAGGCCGCTCACGTCGTCCGCGCCGGCCACCAGGAAGCTCTTCACCGGGGCCACCGTCCTGATGGTGGGGCCATCTGCCGGTGCGGTCAGCGGCGCGGCGGAGGCGGGAGCGTGGATGACCAGAGCCAACGCCAGCGTGCTGGCGCCGAGAAGCGGGATTCGCATCATGTGGGTTCCGGGGAGTGGCTTGAACGGGATCCGAACGCGATCACTTGCCGGCGCCGGGCTCGCTCGAGCCGTCCCGGAGCATCGGGGGCGTCCCGAACTGGGTCCGGGGCGGCCCGTCGTGGTACTTGTAGCCGGAGTTCGGGTTGCTCTTGTCGTAGGCGAAGGCTTCCCGGTTGCGGATGAAGTCCTTCACGTACCGGGCGGGGATGGCAAATCCCATGTTCTCGCCCATGAGCAGCTTCATGTTGGTGATGCCGATCACCTCCCCGCGGGTGTTGAAGAGCGGTCCTCCGCTGTTCCCGGGGTTGATCGGGGTGTCCGTCTGGATGTAGGTGCGGCCCGCCATGCTGCGGTGGGGGGTGCTGATGACGCCCTGGGTGAGCGTGCGCTCCAGGCCGAGAGGGTTTCCGATCGCGAAGACCGGCATGCCGATCTCCAGCCGCTCATCCTTGACCAGCGGCGCCACCACGAACTCGCGCCCTTCCACCTTGGGGATCCGCACAAGGGCCAGATCCATCTCGCTGTTGACGGCCACCAGCTCCACGTCGTCAATGTCCGTGCGGCGGAGCGAACCGTCCGGCTCCGGGAACCACACCGTGGCCTGGAGCTTGGTCTCCCCCTGCACCACGTGGGCGTTGGTGATGGCCAGGCCGTTGCGGTTGATGATGACGCCGGAGCCCAGGCCCGCGGGCGTTCGCACCTTCACCACCGCCGGCCCGATCACCTTGGCGTGCTCCTTGCTGGACATGGTGGGCGCGTCCTGGGCCACGGAGAAGACGTCCTCCTCGCGGATGGACGTGGCCTGCGCCGGGGCCGCGGTGGCCACGTCCGCCACGTCCTCCAGGTCCAGGGCCAGCACCTCCGGGCCGATGTCGATCCAGAGCCGCCGGTCCGATCGCTTGACGATGGTGCCCTCCACGCTGGCACCGCTCTTCAGCTTCACGGTGTCGGCCAGTGCGGGCGCCGCGACGAGCGCAGCGGCGAGCGGCAGGAGCAGTGCGGCGGCGGTGCGTCTGGGCATCGGCCGCTACTATAAGACCCCTCACCCCGGACCGCCACGAACCGTTCCGCAGGAGATTCCCCCATGCGCGCAGCGCGCCACGCTTGCCCCGCGTCCCGCTCCCCCGCCGCCCTCGCCCGGATCCGCGGCCTGGCGGCCGCAGCGGCCTCCCTGCTCCTTCCGGCCACCGCCCTCGGCGACGATCTGGCGTCCTATTTCGGCTTCGATCCGCTGGAGGTGATCAAGATCGATCCCAAGGCGGGCCCCTTCGTCGCGGTGGACCTGAACGGGGATGGCGCGAAGGACCTCGTGGTGGTCAACAACCACAAGAGCCGACTGGACCTCCTCTACCAGAAGCCCAACGCGACGCCCGCGGATGAACCGCCGCCGCCGAAGGGCGCCAACGAGCTGCCCGACCACTGGCGCTTCCGCCGCGAGAGCGTGCCGGTGGCGCACGAGGTGCGGGCGGTGGTGCCCTACGACTTCGACGGCGACGGCATGGTGGACCTGATCTACGCCGGGAACCCGGGGACGATCGTCTTCCTCCGACAGACGAAGCCCGGCGTCTTCGAGGCCACGCGCAAGGTCCCGGTGAAGAACCTGCTGGGAAGCCGCGACAACCTCGCGGTGGCGGACGTCATGGGGGACTCGAAGCCGGAGCTCATCGGCAACATCGGCGGGCGCATCGCCATCTGGCCCATGGACCGGGATTCCCTCGGCACGCCCGTGGAACTCTCCGCGGGCGGCGCGAACGTGGTGGCCAGCGTGCTGGCGGACTTCGACGGCAACGGCACCACGGACCTGGTGGGCGTGGTGCCGGAGGACGCCTCGCCGATCCGCGTCTGGTTCACCTCCAAGGATGGCCAGAACACCACCATCGGCCCGCAGCTGCGCTTCGAGGCGCCGCCTCTGCGGGAGGCGGAGGCCGTGGTGCTCCCGGGCGCAAAGGCCGCGCTCCTGGGCACCATCGAGCGCCCCAGCAAGCGGGTGGTCTTCAACCGCTTCGCGCGGCTGCCGCAGGGCTCCGCCGCGGACCGCCAGAGCGCGATCCAGACCTGGAGCTGGGAGGACACCGGCAACCGGCGCCGCGCGGACGGCCTGGCGGACCTCGACGGCGACGGCCTGCTGGACCTCCTCGTCACCAACTCGCAGTCGAACGCCGTGATGGCCTACCGCCAGCGCCCCGGACGCGGCTTCGATCGCCCGGAGAGCAACCCCTCCTACGCGGATCTCACCGGTCTCGCGGTGAGTGCGGCGCCGGGGAGCGCGCCGGAGGTGTTCGCGCTCTCCGAGAAGGAGGGCGTGGTGGGGCGCAGCGTGGTGAAGGACGGCCAGATTCCCTTCCCCGCGGCACTGCAGCTGCCCGGCGGCGCCACTCCCACGGCCATCGCCAGCCTCACGGTGGGAGGGCAGCGCGTGCTGGGCGCGGTGGTGAAGGACGGCACCGCGTTCTCGCTGGAGCTCCTGCCCACGGACGGCAGCAGCGGCCCGCGCCGCACCGTGGCCCTGGGCAAGCCGGCCCGGGGGCCGGAGGCGATGGTGGCCCTGCCGGGCGCGGACGGCGGCACGGACGTGCTGCTCTTCACGCCGGACAAGCCGCTCATGATGGTCCGCTACGGCGCGGATGCGGCGGCCGCAGGGAAGCTCATCGAGAGCAAGGACATGGGCCAGTTCGGCCTGGTGCAGTCCGCCAACGGACAGAACACCGCGGTCCACGACGTGGACGGCGACGGCCGCCCCGAACTCCTGGTGGCCGACCGCAACTTCATCCGCGCCCTCCGCTTCGATCCCTCCCCCGCCGCGGGCAAGAGCCCGGGCTGGCAGGTGGTGGAGCAGGTGAACGCGCCGGCGCGGGACACCAAGCTGAACAGCCTGGCGGTGATGGGCGACCGGCTGGTGGCCGGCGACCCTGAGAACGGCCGCGTGCTGGTCTTCGCCCGGGAGGGCTCCGCGTGGACGCAGAAGGAGTCGATCGAGGTTCCGGCCTTCAAGTTCTCCCGGCTCTATGGCGGCCGCTTCGGCGGCGATGACCAGGAGTCGCTCCTTCTCCTGGGCGACGACGGCTTCGCGGTGGTGCGCCTGGGAGGAGAGCGGATGCGGATGACCGAAGTGGCCGCGTGGCGGAGCGACGATCCGCGCCGGGTGGAGCACGAGATCATCCCCGGGGACGTCAACGGCGACGGCTTCGTGGACCTGGTGCTGCTCGACGCGGGACAGCAGACCGCGGAGATCCTCACCTTCTCGGAGGCCGGCCGGCTGCTCCTGGGCAACCAGTTCGAGATCTTCGAGAGCCGCCTCTTCTCCAGCGGCGAGCCCAAGGAGTACGAGCCCAGCATGGGCGCGGTGGTGGACGTGACCGGCGACGGCCGCGGGGACATGGTGCTTCTCGCCCACGACCGCATCCTGCTCTACCCCCAGCAGGCCGCTCCACGGAAGGCCGCGGAGGGCACGCCTCCCGCCGCCGCCGCGCCGGCCGCCGGGGGACGCAAGGGCTCCTGAGCGGGCGGACGCCCGGGCGCCGTCACGCGTAGCTGTGCAGCCCCGTGATGACGAAGTTGATCACGATCCAGTTGAAGAGCATCACGGCGGCCCCCACCACCGCCAGCCACGCGGTCCAGAGGCCCTTGTCCCGCACCTTCAGGCGGACGTGCACCAGGACCGCGAAGACCAGGAAGGTGTTGAGCGCGAACACCTCCTTCGGATCCCAGCCCCACGGACGCCCCCAGCTCTCATCGGCCCAGATCGCCCCCATTGCGATCCCGGCCCACAGCAGGACGAACGACAGCTCCATGAGGAGCATGGTGACGCCGTCCAGCACCTCCCCGAGCTTGCCGCGGACCGGCTCCGCACCGGCGGCGCCGCCGGAGAGCGCCAGCATCTCCCCCGCGCCGCCCACGCGGGCGAACGTGGCCTCCCCGCCCAGCAGGCGGTAGCCGAGATACGCGAGGCTGGTCACCGCCGCCATGAAGATCAGGCAGTAGCTGAAGATGATCACGTTGGTGTGGATGTAGAGCCACACGTCGTGCAGCACCGGCATCATGTTGCCGATGGCGGGATTGAGCTGCACCGGGAGGAGCGCCGCGGCCATCAGGGCCACCATGCTGGACGCGCTGGCGCCCATGGCGAAGAGACCGCGCATGGCGGTGCGCCGCCCCAGGAGCTCCAGGATCACCGCGGCGGCCGCCCCGAACCAGCTGGAGGTGGTGACCGCCTCGAACATGTTGGAGTTGGGCCAGCGGTCCGCGATCCACCAGCGCAGCCCCACCGCGGCGGTCTGGAGGACGAAGGCGGCCAGGAAGACCCCGAGTCCCATCCGCCGCGCCGGCTCCCAGCGGTAGACGAGCCCCAGGAGGAGCAGGATGAGCGCGGCCATGTAGACCAGCCACACCCAGGTCATGTTGCCGCTGCGGAAGTACCAGCTCTCCCACTCCAGGCGCTTCAGGTCCGGGTAGACCGCGGGGTCCGTCTGCGGCAGGAGCGACGCCAGTCGCTGCACCGCGGGGTTCACCGCGTTCGCGTCCCCGGCCCGCCAGCCGTTGATGAGGGCCCGCCATGCATCCGCCACCTGCGACTGGAGTCCCGGATCCAGCCCCGGCAGCGGAGCATCCAGCTCCACCCCTCGGGCCTTCAGCGGCTCCAGCTCCGCGGCGTTGGTCCCAGGCAGGAGCTGGATCGCGCCGATCGTGCGCCAGGGCTTGTCGGCGACGCCCCCGCCCGGCGGCAGCACCCGCAGGTCCTCCAGGAGCCGCGACGACTGCTTCACCACCAGGGCCCCGCGGATCGCGTTGATCTGCTTGGCCGTGCGCACCAGGTCCTGCTCCATGATGCGCATGGGCGCCAGGATCTGTCGCCGCCACTGGGAGGCGGCCGCGTCCCAGAGGTAGCGTTCGCTGAGAAGTCCGCTGGCCTCGAAGCCCTTCATGACCCGATCGACGGTCTGCGGATCGAAGCCCGGCTCCGCGGTGCCGCGGCTCGCGTCGTCCGCGGCCGCCTGACGCCAGGCATCCGCGATGCGGGCCCGCACCTCGCGGTTCTTCACGTAGATGACGTCCGCGTCCAGGTAGAGCTCCGGCCGCAGGAGCATGTCCAGGTAGGTGAACTCCGGAGTCTGCCCCGCGATCCGCTTGGGGCCGCTCACGAACTGCATCTGCCCGGCCGCGAAGCTGGCGAAGCTCTTCAGGCGTCCATCGGTGTGGACCGCCACCGAGCCCAGCGGGCGCAGATCCACCTGGGAGGCGAAGTCGCCCGGCCGGCCCGCCGGCGCGGTTGGCGCGGCAGGCGTGCTCGGCGCCAGCAGCGCCACCGCCATCGCCGCGCCCGCGGCCACCGGCGCCGCCCGGCGCCCGCCGCTCGCGAGCGCCTCCACCCGCTGCCGGCGCCGCCGCTTCAGGACCGGCTTCACGTAGAAGGCGTAGATCATGCCGAGCGTGGCGATGATCACGCCGGCCAGCTGGAGCTCCACGCCCTTGCGGTTGCCGACGCCCAGCACCGTGTAGTTGAGTCCGGAGCTTCCCCGCTCCCCCTGCCGGGAGGGTTCGGAGGGCGGATCCCACTGCGACTGGAAGTACCAGTAGCCGCCGTGCTCGACGGGCTGGTTGACGCTCACCGCCACCGGCCGGCTCCAGTCGCTCGATCGAGGTTCGCGAAAGCGGACCATGCTGGTGTAGTTGCGGATGCTGCCCGTCTCCCCGGTGAAGCCGCCCACGTGCGTGTCCAGGATGAACTCCTCGAGCGAGATCTGTGCGGGCAGGGGGAGCCGCTGGCGGCTGAACATCACCTCCACCACGCTCCCGTCCGCCAGGCGCAGACGCGAGGGGCGGTAGTCGTAGCGGCGGAGGACGTCCTCCGGGCGGTCGAAGACGTAGGGATGGAAGCGGAGCCAGCGGGCGTCACCGCCGGGCGCCTCCACGCGAATCATGCTGAACATCTCCTTCGCGTCCCGGATGCGCCGCGGCTCCGGCACCACCCGCGGCTTCTGCTCGAAGACCGCGCGAGGCAGATAGCGCCCGAGCGCGAGCGAGAGCCCGGCCCCCAGGTCCACGCTTCCTCCCTGCGGGAGCTCCATCACGCGCGGCGGCCCCTCCTCCAGCCCGGCCACCACCCGCAGCCGCTCCGGCTCCGGACCGGCCACCAGCGTCACCAGCGCGCGCCCGAAGCCGGGCAGGTACTCCACCTGCACGCCGGGATCGGAGATCGTCGCGTCCGCGTGGCCCGCGGCCTGTCCGTCCTTCGGGGCGTCCCGGGTCATGGCGGGGTTGTCGAACACCCACCGCCGCGACAGTCCGCGCGGCGACTTGATCTCCACGATGGCCACGGAGACCTCCGTGCCCGCCACCGGGATCCGGTCCTGGATCGCCACCACGCGCCACGCCACGCCGGCGGATTCCGGGCCTGCGGCGCGGAACGCGGCGGCGGGGTTCGTGGAAGCCTGCTCCACGATGGGCGCCTCCTCGTCGATCCCCGCATCCGGCACGCGGATCCGCAGCATGGGCGGCCGCGCGAGCCGGGCGAACTCCGCCTCATCCTTCACCAGCCGGAAGCTCACGGCACCTTCGTCCGCGCTGCGGGCGGCCGGGTCGAGCGCGGCCAGGACGTAGCTGGAGGAGCGCCCGTTCCGGCTCCGCACGGCGAAGCGTGCCACCGGATTCACCGGCGCGCCGGGGCCGCCCGCCGCCTCGCGGGTGTCCATCTCGGCGTAGCGCAGGTAGCCATCCGCGGCCAGCGTGAGCGACGGGAAGGGATCCCCCTCGCCCGCCGGCGGGATGGTGACGCGCAGCGGGCTCACCGCGGGCGGGGCCTCCGGATCGTCCATGAAGACGTCGTCCAGCCGCGTGATCCGGTCGTTGTAGAGCGGCAGGCCGTGGATGGGCCGCATCCACCAGGTCTGCTCCCCCGGTTTGCGGAGGTAGAGGGCCCATGACTTCACGATGTCGTTGCGGAGGTAGAACCAGTCGGCGCTCTGGTAGTCCAGACCCAGGAGCAGCCGCCGGTCCACCAGCGGCTCCCCGTTGACCTTCACGCTCCGCTTCACGGGCTGCGAACGGTCGTCCGTGAAGACCATGTCCTCGGTGTACTCCGGGTGCCCGGCGATGAGCTGGCGGATGAACCGGCTCCCGTCCGGCGCGGTCACCGAGATGCTGGTGCTCCAGGCCCGCAGGCCGGCATGCTCGCCGGAACGCAGCTCCCAGGCCGGATCCGTGGAGAGCACCTCCAGCTCGTAGCGGTCCGCCCCCTGGCCCACGATGGTGCGGTTGCCGGGCATCGCGGGAAGGCGGCCCTCCGCCACCGGCGCACCGGCGGCAGCGCCGGCGCCCGCGGTCCCGGAAGGAAGCACGGAGATGGTCACCGCCCGCCGGATGACCGGAGCCTCCCCCTCCACCTTGGTGGAGAAGTACCAGACGCTTCCCGCCACCAGGATGAGCACGCCGCAGTGGATCATCCACACGCCCAGATTGATGGTGGTCAGCCGGATCCGGCGCAGCGTCGTCACCACCAGGGTCAGGGTGAAGAGCAGCACCAGGAGGTCGAACGGCCACCAGTGGAACCACTCGTACTCCGTGAGCTCGAACCAGGGCCGCTGCCGCAGCTGCTCGTAGTGCCAGGCGTCCGGATGGAGGATGTTCGGGTGGATGGGGTAGATGAGGCCCGCGGACCCGATGCTCATGTAGAGGAAGAGCAGCACCATGAGCAGGATGCCGAAGCGGACGCTGCTGAGGAGGTCCAGCGGACCTCGCAGGAGGGCTCTCATTGGACCGGCATCGTAGGCCAAACCCCCCGGGAACCGCCCCGTCGGAGGGCCCGGCGGAAGGTTCCTCGCCGGTATCATCCAGGTTCGCAACCCCGGAACCCAACCATGCTTCGCGCTGCTTGCTTCCTGTCCGCTCTCCTGGTCGCCTCCGCCGCCCTCGCGTTCCAGGCCGCGCCGCCGCCCGGAGGCTCCTCCGTCCCCGCCAAGAAGGTCTTCATGGTCATGGAGACCTCCAAGGGGGACGTGCTGCTGGAGCTGGACGCGGAGAAGGCCCCCATCTCCGTGGCCAATTTCCAGAACTACGCCAAGAAGGGCTACTACGACGGCACCATCTTCCACCGGGTCATCAACGGCTTCATGATCCAGGGTGGCGGCTTCGACCAGAACTACGTCCAGAAGGCCACCGACGCGGCGATCCGGAACGAGTGGCAGAACGGCCTGAAGAACCGCCGCGGAACCATCGCGATGGCCCGCACCAATGCGCCGGACTCCGCGACCTCCCAGTTCTACATCAACGTGGAGGACAACGCGGCCCTCGATGGCGGCGCCGGTCCCGGCTACGCGGTGTTCGGGAAGGTCATCGGCGGCATGGACGTGGTGGACGTGATCAAGGCCGTCCCCACCGGCCGGCGCCCGCTCACCATGGGCACTCCGGACGGGAAGCCCATCAAGCTGCCCTCCGCGGACGTGCCGGTGGAGATGGTGCTGATCAAGAAGGTGTCTGAGGTCTCCCCGGACGAGATGAGCAAGCGCGTCGCCGCTGCGGCCAGCAAGCCCAAGCCTCCCGCGGCGCCGGCTGCGCCTGCGGCCCCCGCGCCGCCGGCGGCCCCCGCCGCGCCTGCCGCGCCGGCCAAGGCTCCCGGCGCCTGAGCCCCGCGGGCACCGGGCGCAGCCCTTCGCCCCCAGCGGCCCGCGTCACTCTCCGAAGGTGATGCCCTGGGCGAGCGGGAGATCCCGCCCCCAGTTGATGGTGCACGTCTGTCGGCGCATGTACTGCTTCCACGCGTCGGAGCCGCTTTCGCGGCCGCCACCCGTGTCCTTCTCCCCGCCGAAGGCCCCGCCGATCTCCGCGCCGGAGGTCCCGATGTTCACGTTCGCGATGCCGCAGTCGCTCCCGCCCGCTGAAAGGAAGCGCTCCGCGGTGCGGACGTTCAACGTGAACACGGCGCTCGAGAGTCCCTGGTCCACGCCGTTGTGGATCTCCATGGCTTCATCCATGGAGCCCACGGTGAAGACGTAGAGGATGGGCGCGAACGTCTCCTCGCGCACGATCTCCGGGACCTTCCCGCGCGGCACGCGCACGATCGTCGGCTCCACGAAGTGGCCGGGCTTCTCGGCGAAGCGTTCGATCCCCGGGATCCCGCCGCAGAGGACCTCGCAGCCCTCCTTGACCGCCCGCTCCAGCGCGTGGCGCATCTGCTTGACGGCGCCGTCGTTGATGAGCGGTCCCATGAGCGTCTTCTCCTCCAGCGGATCGCCGATCCGCACGGAGCTGTAGGCCTTCACCAGCCGGTCCGTCAGCTCGCGGGAGACGGCCTCGTGGCAGATGAGGCGGCGCGTGGTGGTGCAGCGCTGCCCGGCGGTGCCCACGGCGCCGAAGAGCACCGCGCGCACCACCATCTCCAGGTCCGCGTCCTCCATGACCACGACGGCGTTGTTGCCGCCCAGCTCCAGCAGGCTGCGGCCCAGACGGTTGGCCACCACCTGGCCCACGCGCCGGCCCATCCGGCAGCTGCCGGTGGCGCTGATGAGCGGGAGCCGCCGATCCGCGACCAGCCGCTCCGACACCTCCGCGTCCGTCCCGATGACCAGCGTGAAGAGATCCCGCGGATCCCCCACGGGCGGGCGGAAGATCTCCTGCTTGCGGAGCACGCGGTGGGCCACCTTGGTGACCGCGATGGCGGTGAGGGGCGTGAGCAGGCTGGGCTTCCACACCACGGCGTCGCCGCACACCGCGGCGATCATGGCGTTCCACGCCCACACCGCCGCGGGGAAGTTGAAGGCGGTCACCACCCCGATCGTCCCCAGCGGATGCCACTGCTCCAGCATGCGGTGGCTGGGCCGCTCGCTGTGCATGGAGAGGCCGTAGAGCTGGCGCGAGAGCCCCACCGCGAAGTCGGCGATGTCGATGCACTCCTGGATCTCGCCCAGGCCCTCCGCGCGGATCTTCCCCATCTCGAGCGACACCAGTTCCCCGAGGTCATCCTTCCACTCGCGGAAGGCGTCCCCCATCTGACGGACGATCTCGCCCCGCTTGGGGGCCGGAAGCTGGCGCCACGAACGCTGGACCACCTCCGCCCGCTGGATGGCGGCATCCAGCTCGTTGGCGGACTCCAGCCGGACTGCCGCGATCGCCTCGCCGGTGGCCGGGTTCTCGCTCACCACGGCGCCGTCTCCCGCCTTCCGGGCGGGCAGGATGCGCGGGTCGTCGTCGATCTTCAGACGCTCGAGGATGGACTTGGCCATGGGATGCGAAGCATACGCCCGCACGGGCCGCCGGTTACCCTGTCCGGCCGCGGGTGCGGGGCGCGGGCCACCGGGCCTGCGTCCGCCGCACGCCGCCTGAGGAGGAAGAACCATGGTCGCATCGACCCGCGCCGTCCGTTCCCTGGCCGCCCTTGCCGCTGCGTGGAGCGCCGCCGGCGCCGCCGCTGACATCGTGAAGGCCGAGTACTTCGCCAGCATCCTGTTCCACTACAAGCTGAATCACATGCCGGACTTCGACCAGCGGCGCGAAAACTGCTGCGGCGTGGACGGCCTGCCCGGCGACGGCAGCATGCACTGCGTGCCGACCGCCACCATGAACCTCTTCTGCTACGCCGCCAACCACGGCTTCCCCTGGCTGGACCCGGGGCCCGCCAACTGGGCCAGCAACGCCAACTACGACACCGCCACCGACGCCATCCAGACGCTGGGGGTGCTCATGAGCACCACCGTGGCCAACGGCAGCAACAACACCGGCTGGAAGAACGGCATGCAGGCGTGGCTGGACCTCTACGGGAACGGGCTTCTCACCCGAACCCAGGTGGCCCTCTCCACCACGCTCACTCCGAGTCCCGCGGGCATGGCGTCCAAGGGCTGCAACGGCGCGATCATCGCGTTCGCGTACGGGCGCTACCAGTACCTGGGACTGGAGAACGGCTATCCCAAGCTGAGCCGCACCGGCGGCCACGCGGTGACGCTCGTGGAGGCGTGGCGGGACCCGTCGCACGACCTGCTCCGCTACCGCGATCCCGCGGATGATCCCGCCGACACCACGCAGTCCTTCTTCGTGAACAAGGAGGTGCAGGTGACGCCGCTCATCGCGGTGATCAACGGACTGGGCTCCACGCCGCGCAACGTCTCCGCCATCGCCTATCCCTCGGACGACGGCCTGATCCGCCTGCTGGATGCGTACGTGACGCTCAAGCCGCTGTACATGCTCTCCTTCCAGCAGATCGGGAACACCTTCCAGCTGGTCCGCTTCAACCCGCTGGGCTGGGACGCCCTGGGCGGCGGGTCCACCGGCATGGGCTCCATCTCCGGGATCTCGGACATGGCCCTGGAGATGGTGGACGAATCCGCGCTGGTGCTCGTGGACGTCGGCGCTGCGGGCCCGGTCCGGCAGCTCCGCCGGGTGGACCTGCCCACCGGAACCCAGACCACCGTGGTGGACGACCCCTCGATGCAGGGCTTCACGCTCGGCCGCGACGGACGCATCTACGCCCATGACGGAGGCAAGCTGTACTGCTATCGCCCGGACGGCACGCTGGAGGGCGCCACCAGCTCCATCCCGACGCCCTCCGCGCTCGCCTATGACGACGAGCACGACCACGTGGTGGTCCTGAGCGTCCCGGAGCGGAAGGTGGCTCGCCTCACCGCCGGACTCTCGCCGGTGGGCGTGGCCACGCTGCCGCCGGACGTGATCCTGGCCGGGGATGGCTCCGTCATCGTGAACCCCCTGGACCACGAGATCTACCTGGTCTCCGGCGGCAGCAGCAAGATCATCCGCGTCACCGGCGCGGCGCCGCCCTTCGGCGTGCAGCAGATCACCGTGCCCGGCCTCGCGGGTCCGCGCCGCCTCGGCGCCGGGGACGACGGAGCCCTCTTCGTGGCCACGCCGGAGGGCCTGCGCGTGGTGCGGCCCGTCGGCGCGGGATGGGCCCTCGATCCCGCCTCGCCGTTCGCGGGGCTGCCCATCACCGGACCGTTCGTCAACCTGCGCAGCCGCAGCAACGTGGACCCTGCGATCCACGACACGCCGGGCTGGGACAACATCCCCGCGGGCGAACTGCTGCCGATCGGGATCGACGTCCCGGATTGCGTGGCGGACCTCGACGGCAACGGCCTGGTGGACGGCGCGGACATCGCCAGGCTGCTGGGCAACTGGGGCGTGCAGGGCGACGCCGCCGCGGACCTGGACAACAACGGCATCGTGAATGGCGCGGACCTGGGGATCCTGATCGCTTCCTGGGGCCCCTGCCCGTGAGTTCGTGAGTCCGTGAGTCCGTGAGTCCCTGAGTCCGTGAGTCCGCGCGCCGCTTGCCCCGGCCGGGCCCGCCCCGTACAAACCCGCCATGCCCCTCGACCGCAACCAGCTCGCCCAGCGAGCCGCCCTGGAACTCCGCGACGGCTTCTACGTGAACCTGGGGATCGGCATCCCCACCCTGGTGGCCAACTTCGTGCCGCAGGGAATGACCGTCTGGCTCCAGAGCGAGAACGGCCTGCTCGGCATGGGTCCCTTCCCCACGGATCGGGAGGTGGATCCGGACCTCATCAACGCCGGAAAGCAGACGGTGACGGGCGTCCCGGGCCACTCGTTCTTCAACTCCGCGGACAGCTTCGCGATGATCCGCGGCGGCCACATCGACTTGGCCATCCTGGGCGCCATGGAGGTGAGCCAGGAGGGGGATCTCGCCAACTGGATGATCCCCGGGCGCCTGGTGAAGGGCATGGGCGGTGCCATGGACCTGGTGGCGGGCGTGCGGCGCTGCATCGTGGTGATGGAGCACTGCAACAAGAAGGGGGAGTCCAAGATCCTCCCCGCCTGCACGCTGCCGCTCACCGGGCGGCGCTGCATCGACATGGTGATCACGGACCTCTGCGTCCTGGAGATGGACCGCGCCGCGCGCCGGTTCCGTCTCACGGAACTGGCGCCCGGCGTCACCGCCGAGGAGGTGAAGACCAGGACCGCCGCGGAGATCCTCACGGATCGCCCGGCGGCGCCGCTCAGATGTCCTTCATCCTGTGCTGCATCTGCGCCTTGAGGCGGGCCACGATCGACGAGTGCATCTGGCTGACGCGGCTCTCCGAGAGGTCGAGCGTGGCGCCGATCTCCTTCATCGTCATCTCCTCGTAGTAGTAGAGGATGAGGATGAGGCGCTCGGCGCGGCTGAGCCCCTTGGTGAGCAGCGTCTGCACGTCCGTCCGCTGGACGAGATCCATCGGGTTGCTCTGCCGGATGTCCTCGATGACGTCGATCTCGCGGACGTCGCGGCTGGAGTCCGTCTCGAACCACTTGCGGTTCAGGCTGACCACGCCCACCGGGCGGGAGTCCTTGGAGAGCTTGCTGAACTCGTCCGGCGACACCCGCATGTGGTCCGCCAGCTCCGTGTCCGTGGGCTTGCGGCCCGACTGCATCTCCATCTGCTTCCGAACCCGCTCCACCCGGGCCGTGCGGCTGCGCACCAGTCGCGGCACCCAGTCCATGCTGCGCAGCTCGTCGAAGATGGCGCCGCGGATCCGCTGGGCGCAGTACGTCTCGAACTTCACGCCCCGATCCGTGTCGAACGCATCGATGGCATCCATGAGCCCGAAGAGGCCCGCGGACATCAGGTCATCCACGTCCACTTCCGAGGGCAGCTTCATCCGCATGCGCTCCGCGGTGAAGCGCACCAGGTCGTAGTAGCGCTCGATCAGCGTGTTGCGAAGCCGCTCCTCCGCCGGGGCGTCATCCGCGCGGCGGGCCTGCCTGAAGGCCTTCCACAGCTCATCGTCCGTCATCGGGCGCGCGGGCGCAGGAGCGGTGCGCCGGGGACGGGGCGCTGCCCCGCTCTCCAGCACCGCGGCCCTGAGCTTCCGCGGAGGTGCTTCCGCCACCGCCGCCGTGCCTCGCGCACTTCGGGACGCACCGACCGCCTTGGTGGTGGCCCCGGCCTTCTTGACGCCAGTCGCCCTGCTGCTTGCCTTGGACATTCGGTCTCTCCTTGACCTTGGCTGTGGACCCCTGCGGGTCCGCCTTGCGCCGCACGCCGACGGGCGTGAAGCATCCAGTCCAGGGGCCCCACGAGCAGGGCCCGCCTCCGTCGCCGTCGTTCCATGACGCTCGACGCAGGCAGGCGGGAATATACGACACGCGCTCCGGCGCGTGCAAGCCGGTTCGCGCGGTGGGCGGGTGGAAAATGACTCCGCGCGCGGCGACGGGCGCACTTCCTGCCGGGCGGTCGGGTTCTCTTAGGGGTCCTGCGCCTGCTCCGGCGGCGGCTCCGCGGCGCGCAGCTCCCGCCACGCAACCCAGCCGAGCGCCCAGCCGAGCGGCCAGCAGGAGACGAGCGCCACCGCCGCCCTGGCCACCACCGTGGGCGCCTCCAGGCCGGCGACGACCCCCACCACGATGGCCAGCACGAATGCAGCCAGCGCCACGATGGCGGCGACCACGCGCGGGAGCCCGTCCAGCGAGCTCATGTGCCGAATCCGCTCCGGGCGCCGGCCGATGCGGCGGGCGCGGGCGCGCCAAGCACCAGGGCGCTGAGGCGGCGCAGGAATCCGTTGCCCTGGGGCTTCTGCGCCGCGCCCCGCGGCGCAGGCACCGCGGCGCCGTGGCGCGGATCACGCAGCCGTGCGGCCACCCGGGCCATGGCCCGTGCAGAAGGCGAACCCGGAGCGTGGAGCGAGACCGGGACGCGCCTCCGAACCGCCTGTGGCAGCGAGGGATCCAGCGGAATCCAGCCGGCGGCCGTCAGGGGCCGGCCCAGGAATGCGCGGCTCACCCGGTCCAGGCGGGCGAAAACGGCGCGGGCCTCCTCCTCGTCGTGGGCCTGGTTCACCACCACTTCGATCGCCTCCGGCCCCACGCGCGGCGCGAGGGTCTTGATCATGCCGTAGGCGTCGGTCATGGAGGTGGGCTCCGGTGTGCTCACCACCAGGATGCGATCCGCGGCCGCCGCGAAGGCCACGGTGTTCGCCCCGAGTCCGGCGCCGGTGTCGATCACCAGCCAGTCCGTCTGGGAGGCCAGCAGTCCCACCTGCTGCACCAGCCAGGCGCGATCCGATGCCTCCAGGTCCGCCAGGCGGGCGACGCCGCTCGCGCCCGGCACCAGGAAGAAGCCGCCGGGGGCGGCCACGGCGCATTCGGCGAGCGGCGTTCGGACCGCAAGGCATTGCTCGAGCGTGGCCATCGGCTGGACTCCGCAGAGGACGTCCGCGTTGGCCAGCCCCAGGTCCGCGTCCACAAGGGCCACCCGGTCCCCGTCCCGCGCGAGCAGGAGCGCCAGGTTGACCGCCAGGTTGCTCTTCCCCACGCCGCCCTTGCCGCTGGTGACCGCGATCGCCGTGGCGCCCGCCCGGGCCATCCGCAGCGGAGGCGCCGCCGGCGCCTGGGACGCACTCACCATGCGGCGGAGCGCCGCCGCCTGATCTGTCATCGCACGCTTCCTCCCACGACCATGCCCGCCAGCCGCCCAGCGTCCGCGGGCTCGATGTCATCCGGAACGTCCTGGCCGGTGGTCAGGAAGCTCAGCGGCGTCGAGATCCGCCTGAGCGCCTGCACCAGCACGCCGAATCCGACGGCTTCGTCCAGCTTGGAGAGCACCACGCGATCCACGCCCAGCGGCGAGAACGCCCCCGCCTCCTCCACCATGGCCGCCTCCGACGCGGCCGAGGAGAGGACCAGGTGCGTCTCGTCCGGGTCCGCCGCGCGCAGGAGCTCCCGCAGCTCCGCGAGCCGGGCCGCATCGCGCTGGCTGCGGCCCGCGGTATCCACGAGCAGCACGTCGCACTCGTCGAGCGCAGCGCAGGCATCGCGCACGCCCGCCGCATCCTCCGCCACCCGCAGCGGCAGCCCGACGATCTCCGCGTACGTTCGGAGCTGGTCCACCGCGCCGATGCGGAAGGTGTCGGTGGTGACCAGGCCCACCCGGAGCTGGCGCCGCAGGGCGAGCGTGGAGGCCACCTTGGCCAGGGTTGTGGTCTTGCCGGTGCCGGTGGGACCCACGAGCGCCATCACGAACGGCCTGGCCCCGGATCCGCGCCGCGCCTCGAGCCGCGCGGTGTCGAGCGGTTCGCACGCCGGGAGCCGCGCGGCCACCCGCGCCGCCACGGCGGCCCGCACCGCGGCGGCGTCCGAGCGCTGCGCGGGCGGGAGCGCGTCCCGCGCCTCCTCCATCACCTCCCTGGCCAGCCGCGCGGCCATGGACTGGCCGAGGAGCGACGCGTACAGGGCCGCGAAGGGCGGGCCGAAGTCGGCGGAGAGGATCGGCTCCGTGAGGTCACGCTCCAGCAGGAGTGACGCCTCCGCGTGGCCGGCCCGCGCGGGGGCGCCTTCGCGGAGGACCTGCTGCACCAGCGCCCGCAGGGAGGCGAGCTGGTCCTGGATGGCGGCGAGGGAGTGCTCCGGAACCAGGGCGGATGCGGGATGACGGGCCGGGTGCGCGGCGGCGGCCGGCGGCGCAGCGGCGCCCAGCGATGCCGCGGCGCCCAGCGCCCTGGGCGTCGCGTCCCGCTCCATCGCGACCGCCATCGCCTGGGCCATGAGGCGCGTCCGGCGCGGGTCGTCGCTCCGGAGCGCAGGCGCACCGGCCGCCGCGGGCGAACCATACGCCCGCGACGCCTGGGCTCCCGCGAGCGACGGCACGCCCTTCGCGTGCTCCGCCGCGGCGCCGGCTGCGGCGCCTCCCGCGGGGAGCGGCGTGCGCTCCACGCTGCCGCCGGCGAGCGAGACCTCGACCATCGCCGACGCGGGGCCCGCGAGCAGTTCGTGCACCGTTCGTCCGCCGAGGATCCATGCGCCGCGCTGGCGGCGCGTGGCATGGATCACCGCGTCCGGACCGAAGTCGCGCCGCGCCGCCTCCACACATTGCTCCAAGGTGTGCGCCCGATAGCGCTTCAGCCTGCTCATGAGCCCTCCATGGCTTCATGCGGCGGGAACCGCCCCAGCATGGCCGGCGCCGCGCTCACGCGGCCGCTCCGGCGGTCTGCGGTTCGAGTTGTACCAGCCCCACGGACTCGATGTCGAGGCCCTTGACGAGCTCGTTGTACGCCAGCACCGCGACGCCCGGAATGTGCGGCGCCAGGATCTGCCGCACCGCGGCGCGAACGCCCGGGCCGGAGATCACCACCACCGGCCGGCCGGCGGCCGCGAGAGGACGGGCGCTCTCCGCCACCGCCCGGGCCAGCCGCGCCGCCAGGGCCGGCGGCACGCTCACCACCGTGCCGGCCGCCGTTCGATCCACGTGCCCGGCGATCTGGGCCTCCAGCGACGGATCGAGCGTGACGCAGGAGAGGCGCGGGTTGCCGTGCTCGTCCGGCTCCGCGTACTGCTGGCAGATGGCCCGCCGCAGCGCGTTGCGGGCGTACTCGACCAGCACGTCCGGGTCGCGGGTGTGGCCGATCCAGTCGGCGAGACACTCCAGCACCGCCTCCAGGTCGCGGATGGGGACCCGCTCCCGCAGCAGTCCCTGGAGCACCTTCTGCAGCTCCCCGGGCTTCACCAGGGCGGGCACCGTCTCCTCCACCAGGCGTGGCGAACGCGTCTTGAGCGCCGCGAGGAGGGACGCCACGTCCTCGCGCGTCAGGAGCTCGTCCGCGTGCTGGCGGACGGTCTCCACGAGGTGCGTCGCCACCACGCTGGGCGGATCCACCACCGTGTAGTGGAGGCTCTCGGCGCGGGCCCGCAGTTCCGGTTCGATCCAGACCGCCTCCAGCCCGAAGGCGGGCTCCCGGCCGGGAATGCCGTCCACCGGGGTGGACGCGGTCCCGGGGTCCATCGCCATCAGGCGGTCCGGGTGGATGGTGCCCTCCCCCACGGTGGCGCTGCGGAGCCGCAGTCGGTAGGTGGTGGGCGGCAGCCGCAGGTTGTCGCGGATGCGGACCGGCGGGATCACCAGCCCCAGCTCCTGCGCCAGCTGGCGCCGAACCGCTGCGATGCGCTCCAGGAGATCCCCGCCTCGGGCCGCGTCGACGAGCGGGACGAGGGCGTAGCCGATCTCGATCTCCAGGGCGTCCACCGCCACGGCCTCCTCCGCGGGCGTGGCCCCCGGCGGCTGCTGCGCCGGCGCGGCCTGCGCCGCCTCCCGGGCCTGCTTCCTGGCCCGGCGGCCGCCGGCCCAGGCCATCGCGCCCACCCCGAGGCCCGCCAGCACCAGCGGCAGCGACGGAAGCGGCGTGGTGGCCATGAGGAGCAGGAACCCGGCGATCAGCCAGAGCCCCACCGGCTGCGCCGCCAGCTGGGACGGGATCTCCGCCCCGATCGTCCGCCCGCCGCCGGCCTTGGCCACGATGAGACCGGCGGCGACGGCGGTCACGAAGGCCGGGATCTGGCTCACCAGGCCATCGCCGATCGCCAGCAGCACGAACGTTCGCAGCGAATCGACCGGCGACCACCCCTTCTGGAGGGTGGCGATCACCACGCCGCCCACCACGTTCACCAGGATGATCACGATGCCCGCGATGGCGTCGCCGCGCACGAACTTGCTGGCGCCGTCCATGGCGCCGTAGAAGTCCGCCTCGCGCATCACCTCCTCGCGCCGCCGGCGGGCCTCCTTGTCGTCGATGGCGCCGGCGGAGAGATCCGCGTCGATGGCCATCTGCTTGCCGGGCATGGCGTCCAGGACGAACCGGGCGGCCACTTCGCTCATGCGGGTGGCGCCCTTGGTGACCACCACGAACTGGACCACCACGAGGATCAGGAAGACCACGCCGCCCACCACGGCGTTGCGGCCCGCCACGACGTCGGCGAAGGCCTGGATCACGTGGCCGGCCACCGCGCCGGCCTGCGCCGGCGAAGGCGCCTCCATGCCCAGGATGAGCCGCGTGGAGGCCACGTTCAGCACCAGCCGCAGCAGCGTGGTTCCCAGCAGAAGCGCCGGGAAGACGCTGAAGTCCAGCGGCCGCCGCATGTTGATCACGGTCATCAGGACGATGGCCGAGAGCGCCACGTTGGTGCAGAGCAGCAGATCCATCGCCCACGGCGGCAGGGGAACCACCAGCACCGCCACCAGGCCGAGGAACGCCATCGGGACCACCAGGTCGCGCCGCTCCATGAGCCAGCGGAGGGCCGCCGCCGGACCGATCGCAGGCGCCGCCTCGCTCACGCCGCCACCCTGCCCTTCAGCCGGTAGACGAACGCGAGCACCTCAGCCACCGCCTTCCAGAGGGCCAGCGGCACCTCCGCGCCCACGCTTCCGTTCTTCCAGAGGGCCCGCGCGAGCGGCTTCCGCTCCACGATCGGCACCCCCGCGTCCCGGGCCAGCTGGCGGATCCGGGCGGCGAGCGCGTCCGCGCCCATGGCCACGATGAGGGGCGCCCGGTCCCGCCCCTGCCGGTAGCGGATGGCCACCGCGAGGTGCTCCGGGTTGGTGATCACCACGTCCGCGCCCGGCACCGCCTGGTTGATGCGGTGCATCGCGATCTGCCGCGCCATCTGCCGGCGGCGCGAACGGGCGTGGGGATCGCCCTCGGTCTGGCGGAGTTCATCCAGGAGTTCCTGCCGCGTCATGCGCAGACGCCGGCGCCAGCGCCAGCGCTGCCAGAGCCAGTCCGCGGCCCCGATCACGAGAAGGACCGCCACGGTCTTGCCCGCCACCGCGAGCGCCACCGCTCCGAGCTGCACGGTGGCCGCACCGAGCGGCAGGGCCGGAAGGAGCGCCACCGCGGTGGCCATGCGCCACGCGGCCACGCCGGCCACGGCCAGGACCGCCAGCACCTTCGCGGCGTCCACCAGGAGCTTCATCCAGCCGCCGAGCCCGAAGACGCGGCGCACGCCCGCCACCGGATCCAGCCTGGAGAGGTTGGGGGAGGCGTTCGCGGGCACAAGCCGGAAGCCGCCCTGCACCAGGCCCGCCAGGAGGGAGAGCGCCGCCGGCACCGCCGCCGCCGGAAGGGCGAGGATCAGGAGCCATCCGAGGGCCGCGCGAATCACCCCCGCGGTCTCCACGGCATCCGTCGCACCGAGGAGCTCTGCCATCATCGACGCACCGGCGCGCACGAGCGGCGGCACGCCGACGATCGCGGCCAGGACGCAGCCGCCCAGCACCGCCGCGGTGGTGGCGTCCACGCTTCGAGGCGAGTCTCCGGACTCCCGCGCGTCCTGGAGACGCTTGGGAGTCGGCTCCAGCGTGGCTTCACCCAGGTCCTCACGCACCGGCCGGCCCTCCCGGCATCCACGCCCGCAGCGAGAGGATCGCCTCGTCCATGAAGCCGTGCATCGCCGCGTGGATGACGCCGATGCCGGTGGCCAGCAGCGCCAGTCCCAGCAGGATCCGCAGCGGGAAGCCGATGGAGAGCACGTTCACGGACGGAACGGTGCGCCCCACGAATCCCATCGCCACGCTCTCGACCGTCACGATCGCCAGGATGGGCGCGCCCACGCGCAGCGCGAGTTCGAACGCCCCGCCCAGCAGGCCGGTGAGGGCGTGGACCGCGTCTCCCGCCGCCGGGAAGCCGCCGGGCGGGATGGCGTCGTAGCTTCCGAGCACCGCGAGCACCATCTGCTCCAGGCCCCCGATCGCCAGGAACGAGACGAGCGCAAGGAGGAAGAGCATCTGCTCGATCGCATCGCCCTCGTCATCCATGGACGGCAGGTAGAAGCGTCCGAACCCGAGTCCCAGCTGCTGGCTGGAGAGGAGCCCTCCGAGCTGCATCGCCACCATGGGGAGCGTGGCCAGCAGTCCCACCACCATGCCGGTGGTGAGCTCTCCGGCCGCGAGGGCGGCGTAGCCCCACGGCGACGCCGGCGCGTCCACCACGATGGCCCCGGCGAGCGCCGGATAGCAGCACGCCCCCAGGGCCAGCACGACGTAGGCCCGCACCTTCCAGGGCACCGCGGGGGACCCGAGCACCGGCCCGAAGATGGCCAGGCCGGAGAGACGGAAGACCACCATGAGCGCCGCCGTGCCGTGCTGCGCGAGCCAGGGAACGGCGCTCTCCGCGGCGGGAGTCACGCGGCGCCTCCGAACGCGGTCACCGCGAACTCCACCAGCCGCGTCGCGAGCCACCCGAGCAGGAGCACCGCCGCCACCACCACCGCCACCGTCTTCGGAAGGAACGAGAGCGTCTGGTCCTGCACCTGCGTCACCGCCTGCACCAGGCTGGTCACCACGCCCACCACCAGGGCCGCCAGGAGAAGCGGGGCCGCCAGCAGGAGTGCCAGCACCAGGGCCTCGCGAAGGATGTCCAGGGCGGCAGCGTCCACGGCGTCCCTTTCAGCAGAGCCACCCCGGTGCGGTGGCCATCGCCACCGCCTCCGGCGGGGCGTACCCGGAGAGCAGGCTCCCCACGACCAGCTGCCATCCATCCGCCATCACGAACAGAAGCAGCTTGAGCGGCAGGCTGACCAGGATGGGCGGCAGCATCATCATGCCCATGGAGACCAGGAGGCTGCTCACCACCAGGTCGATCACCAGGAACGGCAGGTAGATCCGGAAGCCGATCAGGAACGCGGTCTTCAGCTCGCTGATCACGAACGCCGGCACGAGCGAGAGCATGTCCACGTCCGCGCGGGAGAGCTTCGAGGGGTCGCTCGTGTCCACGCCGCGGTGCCGCAGCATCATGGTGACGGAGTCCCAGTTGCCGGTGGCGTCGATCTGCGCGAACATGAAGTCCCGCAGCGGCTGTCTCGCCCGCTCCCATGCCAGCTGCTGGCTGGGCTGCGTTCCGCGGACCCACGGCCCCAGCCCCTCGTCCCACATCCGCTGGGCGGTGGGCGTCATCACCACGAACGTGAGCAGCACGCTCAGCCCCACGATGGTCTGGCTGGGCGGCAGGCTCTGCACGCCGAGCCCCTGCCGCAGGAGCCCCAGCACCACCACGATCCGCGTGAAGCAGGTGCAGAGGACCAGGATGGCCGGCGCCAGCGCCAGCACCGTGAGCAGCACCACCACGTTGAGCGTCTGGCTGAGCGACGGCTGGCCGGGGATGACGCGCGACGCGTCCTCCGCCAGCGAGAGCGGGTTGATCGAATCGGCCGGCCAGGACTGGGCCAGCATCACCACCGCGCCCATGGCCATCAGCTGCGTCCTCCCGCCGCGCGGGCGGGGGCCCGCGTGAGATCCACGAGCTCCGCGTCGCGGAAGAGGGTGTCGTCGCGGGAGGCGCGTTCGAGCAGGTTGGCGAAGCCGCGGGAGCGCCCCTCTCCCACCGCGGCCAGAAGCTCCGCCACTTCCTCCGGCTGCGACACCTCCGCCATGGTCCGCAGGCTCCGATCCGCTTCGTGGGCCACCAGGATCCTGCGACCCACCTTGAGGAGCACCACCTGGCGTCCGCGACCGAGCGGATAGCGGGCCAGCACCTCCACCACGCCCGAGGGCCGCGGGCCGGGGCCGCGACCGCGGGCCGCGAGGGACTTGATGACCACCGCCAGGAGCAGCACGGCGCCGAGCGGAAGGACCGTCTTCAGGAGATCGCCTCCCGGCGAGAGCCAGCCGCGCCACCCGGCGTCATCCGCCGCAGCGGCGGCGCCTTGGGCGCCCTGGGGCTGCGGGGCTCGAAGCGCCGTCCCGCCACCCGCGCCGCGCCCGAGCGCCTGGCGCCGCTCCCGCTCCTGCGAGGCCGCCGTGGCGGCGTCCTGCGGCGCGGCGAGCGACCGGGGCTGCGTGGCCGGGAGCGCCGCGTCGTCGGCGGGCGGGGCCGACGCCGGCGGACGCGAGAGGAGCGGTGGAACGGCCTGGTTCGCCCGCAGCGGCGGCTCCGCCTGCGGCCGGGCGGCGGCCGGGGAGAGCGCGCTCCACGCGAGGATCGCGGGCAGCACGCCGGTCCAGAGGCCCTGCATGCGAAGGTGGACGGTGTGGGAACTCGCCGCGCGGGCGACTCGCCGTGCAATCATGCGCCAGTCCTTGGCTGTGCCGCCTCCATCCTGGAGACGGTCCGCATCCTGCGGAAGTGACGGTCAGCCGCCCTGCAGCGGCTCGAGGATCTCGCTCACGCGAACACAGAAGTTCTCATTCACCACCAGCACCTCGCCACGGGCGATGTGCCGGCCGTTCACGTAGATGTCGACGGGGTCGCCGGCGGCCTTGTCCAGCTCCACCACGGAGTCCCGCCCCAGGCGGAGGACGTCCTCCACCAGCATGCGGGTGCGGCCCAACTCGATGCGGACGTCCAGGTCCACGTCGTCCAGCATCCGGAGGGCCCCCGGCCCCGCGGCCACGCTGCCGGCGCGGCTCGGGGTGGCCTGCATGGTGCTGCGGAGGCCTTCGAACGCCTGCTCCGCCTGGCGGAGGGCCTGCTCCACGCCGGCGCCGGGGGCGGCCGGGGCGCCTGGGGACGGCGCTCCGCTCTGGGACGCAGGCTGGGGAGGCGGCGTGGGGGTGGGGTCTGGCATCGGGGGGACGCGCTCCGCGCGCGGAAACGACAAAGCCGGGCCCTGAGGCCCGGCTTCGTCATCGGCCGACTCGATCCCCGACCTGAAGTTTCGGTCGCCTGAGCATGATCGGCGGGCGCAATGCCTCTCGACCCGATCATCCCCCGACCTGACTCACCGGGGACCTACCGTCCCAGCCGAAGTCCAGCCCCGGACACCACCACCGCCTTCACGATGGAGGAGCGCCCGCCCTTGTCGAAGCGCTCCCGCAGCATGGCTTCCAGGCGAGCCGTCAGCGTTTCGAAGCGCGGCTCCTGGAAGTGACCCGGTTCCGCGGTGCGCCAGATGGCGGCCACCTCGGCCCTGGTCTCGTGGCGGGTCCGGTCGATTTCCTTCCGGATGCGCTCGGCGTCCGCCTTGCGCACCTGCACGTACACCTCCGTGTCGTAGACGAACGCGGTGCCGGCCCGGTCGTTCGAGAGCCGCCCCTCGAAGAGGAGCAGCTCCTCCGCGTCGTCGGCGGGCGCCGCCGCGGGCGTCTCCGCGTGCGAGGCGGTCGGCCGCCCCACGAAGGCGAAGAGTCCCACGATCGCCGAGGCTTCGCCCACCAGGAGCGCCGTGGTGATCACGGCGACCTTGAGCGCCCCGCCCCTGCCCGCCGACTTCTGCTCGTTGCGTTCGCTTGCGTTGGCCTTCGACTTCGCGCCCATCACTCACCTCCTCGATCGGACGTGGTGACAGTCGAATCCGCGCCGGGCCTGTCCAGCCACGGCCGCCGCGCGGCCACGGATTGGCCCGCGCCAGGCGGTGCAGGCAGCAGGACCGGAACCGCACCCGCCCTGCAGCGCACCCGCAGGCCCCCGCGGATCCCCCAGGGCGAGGGATCTCCGTCCAGCTGCCAGTGTCCCGGCGGCTCCAGACGGACTTCGAACCACTCCGCCGCCACCGCCTTCGGCACGCATCCCAGCCGCGTGAGGGCCCCGCGGAGGATGGCCCCGGGGCCGGCGCGGGCGGGGACGATCGCGGCGTCCAGGCGCCCGTCGTCCGCGCGGGCGGCGGGGATCGGCACCATGCCCAGGGCGTACGCCGGGGCGTTGGCCACCACCACGCTCCCGCGTCCCTCCGCGCCGCCGCCGTCCCAGCGGAGCGACACCCGCGGCGCCCGCCAGCGCAGAAGCGTCTCCAGGAGCGGCCGCGCGTAGCTCATGTGGGAGATGGCGCCCGCGCGCACGGCCGCGAGCCTCGCCACCACCTCCGCGTCGAAGCCGGCGCCCACCATCATGAACGCGAGCGCCGCACCCGCGGACGCGGAGGGCGGCGGTTCGCGCTCCTCCTCCAGCGGCCGGACCTCCATGAGATCCACGAGCGCCTCCCGATCCGCGGCCACCGCCGCCCGCAGGGACGCGGCGTCGCGGCGCATGCCGGCCATCCGCGCCACCAGGTTCTCCGTCCCGCAGGGCGCGTGCCAGAGCCGCACGCCCGGGTGCTCCACGAGCGCGGGCAGGGCCTGGCGGACCGCGCCGTCGCCGCCGCACACCACCAGGAGGCGGCGCGACCCGAGCTGCGGGAGCAGCCATTCGCGCGGGTCCGCAGCGCGGCTGGGAAGGAGCTCCGCGCCGTGGAGGATGCCCGGCTCCGCGCGGCACGCCGCCGCCAGCGCCTCCGCGGCGGCTCGGGCGCGCCCGCCGCCGGCCACGGGGTTGAAGACGATGAGCGTCCTGGGGGTGGGCATTCGAACGCCCGCACCGCGGCCTGCGGCCCGGGCGCAGGGACCATACCGGCCCCCCCGGAGGCGTGCCCGGATACGATCCGCCTTCATGATGCTCCCCCGCACCAGCCGGCCGCGCCGGCTCTTGCTCGCCGGGCTGCTGGCCCTGGCTGCGGCCGCGCCCGCGGCGGCGCAGGAGACGCGGACGCTGGACGATCTGGACCAGTGGAAGACGCCGGATGCGGATGCGTCCCCCGCGGCGACGCAACTCCTCCAGGCGCGGCAGGCCCTGGCCCGCGGGGACGCGGGTCGGGCCCTGAATCTGGCGGAGAGCTGGCTGGAGCGCTATCCCGTCAGCCCGCTGCGGCCCGCGGCGGTGCTGGTGCAGGGCGATGCCCTCCTCGCCCAGGGCGAGGAGTACAAGGCCCTCTTCGCCTACGAGGACCTGATCCGCCGCTATCCGATGAGCGACCTCTTCGTGACCGCGCTGGAGCGGGAGCTGCAGATCGCCACCGCCTACGCCCACGGGCTGAAGAAGAAGTTCTTCGGCACCTTCCGCATCGTGGACGCCGGCGACGAGGCCCAGGAGCTCCTCATCCGCATCCAGGAGCGCCTTCCCGGCAGCGGCCTGGCGGAGGAGGCCGGCATGGAGCTGGCGGACTACTACTTCCGGATCCGCGACATGTCCCTCGCGGCCACCTCCTACGACCTCTTCGTGCAGAACTACCCGCGCTCGCAGAAGATCAACAAGGCCCGCCAGCGCCTGATCGCCAGCCTCATCGCCTCCTTCAAGGGACCGGAGTACGACGCGAGCGGGCTGGTCGAAGCGACCGCGAAGATCAAGGAGCTGCAGGTCACGGACCCCACGGTGGCCCAGCAGATCGGCGCGGAGTCGCTCCTGGTGCGCATCTATGAGAGCGAAGCCGCCAAGCTCGCCTCGCAGTCCCGCTGGTACCGCAGGACGGGCGACTGGATCTCCTCCGAACGGACGATCCGCCGGCTGGTCGCGGAGTACCCCCGCTCCATCGCCGCGGTGGAGGAGCTGCGGGTGATCCCGGAGGTGCTCGCGCACCTGCCGGAGCGCTACGTTCGCCAGTGCCCGGACTACCGCGTCTTCCGCCGGGCCACGCTCGGGCCGGACGGAGACACGGTGCTGCCCACCGGGATCGCGCCGACGGACCGGGAGGCCGCACGCCTGCCGCCCGACAACCCGGAGCCGGCGCCCGCGGAGCCCGTCACCGCGCCCGCTGCTGGAGGGTCCACATGACGCACTCGGCACCCCGGGAGCGCAGCCGCCGCGGAGCCCCCGCGCCGCGCGGGCCGGCGTCCCTCGCGGCGCTCGCCGCCGCGTTCGCATGCGTGCTCCTCCTCTCCGGCTGCGCCAGCAACCCGACGGATGGATGGTCCACCGCGAGCAGCTTCCCCTCGGGCTACCGGACGGTCGCGGTGCCGGTCTTCGAGAACCCCACCTACGACCGGAGCGTCGGGTACCAGCTCACGGACGCCGTGGTGAAGGAGATCCAGCAGAACACCCCCTACCGGGTCACCTCCGAGGCCAAGGCGGACACGGTCCTCCGCGGCACCATCCGGGAGGTCCGCCGGCGGGAGCTCAGCAAGAGCCTGGCCACGGGACTCTCGGAGGAAATGGTGCTCCAGGTCACGGTGGACTACGAATGGGTCGACATGAAGACCGGCAAGCCGATCGTGGCCCGCCAGGGCTTCTCCAGCGGCGGCACCTTCATCGCCAGCCGGCCGCAGGCGGAGCCGATCGACCTGGGCAACTACAACGTGGTCCAGCAACTGGCCGGCGACATCGTGGCGTCCATGCAGACCAACTGGTAGCGCCTACCCTCAAGCATCCACATGCCCATGCCGCCCCGGAACGACATCCCCTCCCTGCCGCCGCCCGACGTCCGCCTGGCCAACGGGAGCGAGCCGCGCCCGCCGTCGGCCCCGCCGCCGCCGCGCCTCCCCACCGGAACCCCCGGCGCCGCGGGCGCCAACCGGCCGCGCCGGACCGCGGTCTTCTGGCTGCTGCTGGCGGCGGGCCTGGTGGCCATCCTGCTGGTCACGATGAACGGCTCCGTGCGCGGCACGCAGATGAAGAACTGGCAGCAGTTCAAGCTCTACATCACCCAGAAGCTGATCCAGCCGGACTCGGTGGTGATCGAGAGCGACCGCATCGTGGCGGAGCTCCTGCCCAACACGCCGGGCTTCGAGAAGTACGGCGACCGGGGCGCGTACATCTGGGTGGCGATCGCCCCCACGGAATACAACTTCTACCGCGAGCAGTTCGACAAGCTGGGCGTGGGCGCCACCGAGCGGTTCGGCACCTCGTTCGTGCAGAGCCTCATCCTGGTGGCCCTCCCGGCGCTCCTTCTCATCGCGGCCATCTGGTTCTTCATGGCCCGCAGCATGCGCAACGCCGGCGCCGGACCGGGCGGGATGCTGGGCAGCTTCGGCAAGAGCCGCCACCGCGTCAGCTCCAAGGAGGCGTCCACCGTCACCTTCAACGACGTGGCCGGCGTGGACGAGGCCAAGGAGGAAGTGGCGGAGATCGTGGAGTTCCTCAAGAACCCCAAGCGCTTCCAGCGGCTGGGCGGCCGGATCCCCCGGGGCGTGCTGCTGGAGGGCCCTCCGGGATGCGGAAAGACCCTGCTCGCCAAGGCGATCGCCGGCGAGGCGGAGGCACCCTTCTTCTCCATCTCCGGCAGCGACTTCGTGGAGATGTTCGTGGGCGTCGGCGCCAGCCGCGTCCGCGACCTCTTCAAGCAGGCCAAGGAGAACGCGCCCTGCATCATCTTCCTGGACGAGATCGACGCCGTCGGTCGCAAGCGCGGCGGCGGCTTCTCCACGGGCGGGCATGACGAACGCGAACAGACCCTCAACGCCATCCTGGTGGAGATGGACGGCTTCGAGGCGACGGACCAGGTGATCGTGATCGCGGCCACCAACCGCGCGGACGTCCTGGACCCGGCCCTCACCCGCCCGGGCCGCTTCGACCGCACGGTGAACGTGCCGCTTCCGGACGTGCAGGGCCGCCGCCAGATCCTGGGCGTCCACGCCCGCAAGGTGAAGCTGGGACCCGACGTGGACCTGGAGAAGGTGGCCCGCGGGACGCCGATGTTCTCAGGCGCGGACCTGGCGGCGATCATCAACGAGGCCGCCATTCTGGCCACCATGGACAACAAGGACGCGGTGGAGCAGGCGGACCTGGAGGAGGCGCGGGACAAGATCCGTTTCGGCCGGGCCAAGCGCAGCCGTCGCGTGGAGCAGCAGGAGCGCGTGGCCACCGCGTACCACGAGGCCGGCCATGCCGTGCTGCAGTCCATGCTCGCGGACGCGGACCCGCTTCACAAGGTCACCATCATCCCCCGCGGGCAGGCGATGGGCGTCACCTTCAGCCTCCCGGAGAAGGACCGCTACGGCTACGCCCGGAAGTGGCTGCTGGCGACGATGCGCGTCCTCTGCGGCGGCCGGATCGCGGAGTCGCGCAAGACCGGCGACGTGAGCTCCGGCGCCGCGATGGACATTCGCATGGCCACCGCCTACGCCCGGGCCATGGTGCTCGAATGGGGCATGAGCCAGCGGCTGGGCTTCGTGAGCTACGTGGGGCACGACACCCGCGAGATGTTCCTGCCGGAGCGGGACTACTCGCCGGAGACGGCCCGCATCATCGACGAGGAGGTCCGCCGCCTGGTGGACGAGGCCTTCCACGAGGCGGAACGGCTCCTGGAGACCAACTGGGAGAAGGTGGTGGCCGTCGCGGAGGCGCTCCTCAAGTACGAGACGCTGCAGAAGGACGAAGTGGAGCGGCTCATGCGCGGCGAACGCCTGGAGCGGCCCAGCGTGGCGGAGATGCTGGCCGCCGGGCCGCAGCGCGCCGCCTCCCGCACGCCGCCCGCATCCACGCCGGGAGAACCCGGCCAGAGCGGCACGGACGATCTCGGCGGCATCCTTCCCACGCCTGCGTGATGGCGTTCAGCCGGCGCCGGTGAGCGACCGGAGCCGCGCCTGCACCGCCGGCGTCAGGTTCGGGTCGTCCGCCAGGAGATCCTTCATCCCGCGCCGATCGCCCCGCGCCTCCAGGGCGTCCACCAGGGAGGCCTGGATCGCCGGATCCGTCGGGTCCTGCCGGTGGGCGGTGCGAAGCGCGTCGAGCGCCTCGTGGGCCCGGCCATCCTTGAGGAGCAGGCGTCCCAGGGCCGCGTTCGCGGCTGCGGATGCGGGATCCGCCTGGAGTGCCGTGCGCAGCTCCCGGATCGCGTCGCTGCGGCGGCCGTCGCGCTGGAGCGCGTCCGCCATGCGGATGCGGCACGCGGTCCACGTGGGATCCCGCTCCAGCGCCTCGCGGTAGAGCCGGATCGCGGCGCTCCAGCGGCTGCGGGCGGCCTCGGCCTGGCCCCGGGCGTCGAGGTCCGCCGGGGAGGCGGGCGCCGCGGCGTCGTGCGTCGATGCGGCGGCGCCGCTGCCGGGCGCGGGATCGGAGGGCGCCGCGCAGCCTGCGGTGAGGGCCAGGGTCGCGGCGAGCAGCGTTCGAACGCCACCCGCCGGCACGCGAACGGCTCCGTCATGCCGTGCCATCGCCATCCTCCTGTGGCAGCCGGAAGCGGGCCACCTCCGCCTCCAGGGCCCGCGCCGCGGATTCGAGCGTCCCGCTCGCGGCGACGGCGTCCTGGGCGGCGGCGCCGGTCCGCAGAGCGCCATCCGAGAGCTGCTCCATGGCCTCCGAGATCTGCCGGGCGCCCTCCGTCTGCGCCGACATGGAGCGGGCCACCTGCTCGAAGCTGGCCTTCAGCTCCTCCACCTGACTGATGACCTCGGAGAGTCCGCCGCCGATCTGCTCGGAGGTGCCCACGCCGCGGGCCACCACCTGCGAGAAGCGGGTCATCTCCTGCACGCCCTCCTCCACCGCGGCCTGCATCTCGCGCACGATGCGCTCGATGTCCGTGGTGGCCTCCGCGGTCTGGTCGGAGAGGCGGTTGATCTCGCGGGCCACCACCTGGAAGCCAAGGCCGTAGCGGCCGGCCTTCTCCGCCTCGATGGCCGCATTCACGGAGAGGAGGTTCGTCTGGTCCGCCACCTTGGTGATGGTGGTCACCACCGCGTTGATGGCGCCGGCCTTCTCGCGGATGGCGGCCAGGCGGCGGGCGACGCCGGCGGTGGCGGTCCGGAGCGTGTCCATGGCCCCCGCGAGTTCCGCCAGTCCCTCGCGTCCGCGGCCGGCGGCGGACGCCGCGGCGGAGGCCCCGTCCGCGACGTTGGCCATGGTGACGCTGAGCTCCCGGCCGGTGGAGGACATCTCGGAGAGCGCCGCCGCGATCTGGCTGGTGCTGGCCCCGAAGGTGCGGGCCACCTGATCCTGCTGCTCGGAGCTGGCGCGGATGGATTCCGCGGTCTGGAGGACGGCGCGGCTCGAGTGCTTCACGCGCCCCAGGAGCCCGGAGAGCTGGGCCACGGCGCTCTTCAGGGCGGCCAGGAGGCGCCGCGGCTCGCCATGCCCCACCTCCGTGTCCAGCCGCACGCGCAGGTCGCCGCGGGCCAGGCTGGTCCCCGCGGCCGCGGCCATCTGCACCGGACGGCTGATGCTGCGGGCGACCCCCACCGCCAGGAGCGTCACCGGCAGCAGCCCCAGCAGCCCGATCAGGAGCGTCGCCACCTGCTGCCGCCGCGCGAGCGAGAACGCTTCGTACTCATCCACCTTGACGGCCAGTCCCCAGCGGAACTCCGGCACGTAGGTCCATGCGCCGATCACCATCTCCCCGCGGTAGTCCAGGCCGCGCCCGCGGGAGTCCACGCCCTGCACCGCCTCCTGCAGCCTGGGAAGCCGGGCGCTTCCGAACGGGATCCGCAGGCGGAACGCGGCCTCCGCCTCGAAGCGCGTGGGCGTCGTCACCACCAGGTCCGGCCCCACGGCCGCGGCGCACACCGCCTCCCCGGTGGTGCCGACGCCGGATTCGTCCACCACGATCGAGTCGATCGCGGCGGTCTGGAGCTCCACCGCCACGAAGCCCGCGACCCGCTCCGCCTGGTAGAGCGGCCCGGCCACGTAGAGCCGCGGTCGGCCCCCATCCGCGGACTCCAGCGTGCTGCTGATCTCCGGCTGGAGGAGCATGCGGGCCCGCTCCACGGCGCTCGCGAGCGCCGGCTCCGGCCACCCCGGCGCGTCGATCCTGCGTCCCACCAGGGAGCGACCCCGCGTGGAGTAGAGGACGCGCCCCTCCCGGCTGAGGAGCATGAGCGACGGGAAGTCCGAGGCCTGCGCGTACGACGCGGCGAAGTCGCCCGGCCCCGTGGCGGCCGCATCCCACGCCGCCGCGTCCACGGCGCCGTCGGACTTCACCGCCTTGGTGCATGCGGCGAGCGCCTGGAGGAGTCCGGGGCTGCGGGCCATGGCGTCCACGTTGCGCAGGCGCTCCCGCGCGAACGCGTCCAGCCGATCCGCCTTCTGCTCCGCGATGGCGCCGAGGGCGTCCAGGATCATGCGCTCCGTGGCCTGGTTGGCGATGTTCCAGGAGACCGCCAGCACCACCAGCACCGGCACCCCGGAGATGACGATGAACGCCCAGATGAGGCGGGTGCGGATGGAGCCGCCGCGGAGGGGCGCATCCACGCCCTCGATGGGCGCCTGCGCCGGGCCGCTGGCCGCCTCCGTCGCCTTGGCGCCGCTCACCGGGTCCAGGCCCCTGCCCTTCATCTCGCGCCTCCCTCGGCCGGTGCCGTCGCCCCTTCGCGCCGCACCACCCGACCCCACGCTTCCGCCGTGAGCCCGAACGGCGCCGCGGTGGAGCGCACCGGCGCATCCGAATCCCACACCACGTCGAATCCGCCGTCGTGCCGTCCGCGCCCCAGCCGGATGGGGCGCCAGAGGAGCCTCGTCTCCGGATCCACCACCACCGTGCCCTCGGGCATCAGCGCGTGCTCGGTGGAGATGAGGGGAAGGACCGCATCCGGCGCGGCGCTCTCCGCGTGGGCGGCCGCCTCCGCCCAGAGCTTCACCGCCAGGTACGCCGTCTCGACCGACTCGTTGACCGCTGCCTCCCCGCCGGCCTCGCGGCGCAGATCACGGATGAAGCGGCGAGCCTCCTCGCCACCGACCGCGGTGAACCAGCTCCACACCGCCAGATCCCCGGTGCCCGGGCTGGCCCGGTTCCCGGAGGCCTCCTCCTCCAGGGAGGTGGACAGCACGAACGTCTTCTCCCGGTCCAGGCCCGAAGCGCGAAGCGCCGCCAGCATGCCCGGCGTGGCCGCGGGATCCATCGCGTTCAGCACGAGGCTGGCTCCGCTCTGGGCCGCGCTCCTGGCCGCGGGCGCCGGGTCCGCGCCGGGCGCGAGCCGCAGGTCCCCCGCCACCGTGACTCCGTGGGCGGCGGCGGTGCGCCGGGCCGCGGCGCGGAGGGCCTCCGCGGGCGGATCCGAGCCACCGATCAGGAAGATGGAGGAGACGCCGCGTTCGAATGCCCAGGCCAGAGCCGGCGCCATGCGGGCCACCGGGGAGGGCCCCAGGGAGAGCGTGCGGGAGGGCGGCTCCGTGGCGTCCCCGGGCGTGAGATCCAGGAAGAGGCTGCGGTGCTCCTCCGCCACCGCGCGAACGCGGGCGGCGCACGCCGCGCGACCGCCGGCGATGATCACGGCGACGCGCTCGTCCCGCACCAGCCGCTCCGCCTCCCGGGCGTGGGCCGCGGGATCGCTCTCCCCGTCGCGGAGGACGATCTCCAGCCTGCGCCCCACCACGCCGCCCGAGCGGTTCAGCTCCGCCACCGCCAGCTGGACGCCGGCGAGACGCGGCTTCTCGTCCGGAGCGTCCGGACCGGTGAGGGATTGGATGACGCCGATCCTGATCGCGGCGCGGCCCGACGCCTCCGGGAGCAGGAACCACAGGAGCGCAGCGGTGGCTGCGAGCAGCACGCCGACGGTGATCCAGATGACGATCCGACGCGATGGCACCGGGCCCATGTCTCCCGCCGTGTCGCCACACCGGCCGACGGCGGGCGGAGCGTAGCAGCGCGGACAACTCCGGATGGGGCGTGGCGGGGCGCGACGGCTCCCCCGTCCCGCGGCGGCTAGACCAGGAGGAGCGTCGGATGCTCCAGCAGCTGCTTCAGGTCCTGGAGCCAGCGGGCGGCCATGGCGCCGTCGATGACGCGGTGGTCGAGCGAGAGCGTGGCCGTCATCTCCCATCCCACCGCCAGCGCCCCCTCCCGGACCACCGGCTTCTGGAGGGCCGCGCCGCAGGCCAGGATGGCGCTGTTCGGCGGGTTGATGATGGCGGTGAAGTGCTCCACGCCGAACATGCCCAGGTTGGAGATGGTGAAGGTGGAGTCGCTCATCTCGTCCAGGCCGAGGCCGCGGGTGCGGGCCTTCTCGGAGAGGGCCTTGGACTCCTGCGAGATCTGCCGGAGGCTCTTGCGATCCGCGTCCCGGACCGTGGCCACGAGCAGGCCGCCGCCCTTCTCCTCGTCCAGGGCCACCGCGACGCCGACGTTGACGCCCTGGTGGAGGAGGATGCGGTCGCCGGCCCAGCTGGCGTTCATGAAGGGATGACGGGCCATCGCCAGGGCGCAGGCCCGCACCACGAAGTCGTTCACGGAGAGCTTCACGCCCGCGGCCGCCAGCTGCGTGTTGAGCTGCGACCGCAGGGCCATGAGCGCATCCATGTCGAAGCTCATGGAGACCTGGTAGTGCGGGATGGTGCTCTTGCTCTCCACCAGGCGCCGGGCGATGGTCTGGCGCACGCCGGAGAGCGGCACCTCGATGCTCTGAAGCGCCGGCATGGAGAGAGCGCCCGCGCCCGGACCCGCCGTGCGAACCGGGGCCGCGAGCGCCGCGGCGCCCGTGGCCGGATGCGCGAGCGGCGCCATCCGCGACCCCGCCGCCGGCGCGGCGGCGCCCGGCGCGGCGGCCCTGGTCTCGCCGGCCGCCTCCACGTCCCGCTTGATGATCCGTCCGCCGGGCCCGGAGCCGCGGATCTGCGCCAGGTCGATGCCCATCTCCTCCGCCATGCGCCGGGCCACCGGAGAGACCCGCATGCGGGCGCCGTCCGGAGCGGGCTCCGCCGCCGCGGAGGCGGCGGACGGCGCCGGCGGCGCGGCCGCCGTGGGCGTCATGGGTGCGGGCGCGGAGGGCGCGGACGGCGCGGAGACCGCGGAGACCGCGGGTGCGGCGGCGGCAGGTTCGCTCCGCGGCGCGGTGCCTGCGGCGTCATCCTCGAGCGACAGCTCCGCGATCTTCGTGCCCACCCGGACCTGCTGCCCCGCCGGCACCAGGATCCTCGCGATGCGGCCGTCGTCGAAGACCTGCATCTCCATCGTGGCCTTGTCGGTCTCGATGTCCGCCACCACGCGGCCGGAGGCCACTTCATCCCCCTCCTTCACGTGCCACTTGATGACGGTCCCCGCCTCCATGGTGTCGGAGAGGCGCGGCATGGTGATGTCGACGGGCATGGGTGGGGTGCTGCGGAGGTCGCGGAGGCGGTCAGGCCCGGTAGGTGGCGTGTCGAACGGCCTCGCAGATGCGCCGGGCGTTCGGCAGGTACTCCTGCTCCAGGTTGGCCGCGTAGGGAGTGGGCACGTCCGCGGAGTGGACGCGGTGGACGAAGTTGTCCAGATCGTCGAAGCAGGCGGCGTGGATCTGGGCGGCCAGCTCGCTTCCAGGCGAGCCGAAGCTCCAGCTCTGGTCCACCACCACGCAGGCGCTCGTCTTGCGGACGCTGCGAACCACGCTGTCGAGGTCGAGCGGACGGATGGTGCGGAGGTCGATCACCTCGCAGGAGATGCCCTCCGTGGCCAGCGCCTCGGCGGCCTCCATGGCGAAGTGCACCGGCCGGCCCCAGGTGGCGATGGTGCAGTCCGTTCCGGCGCGGCGCACGATGGCCTGCCCGAAGGGGATGAGGTACTCGCCCTCCGGGACGTGGCCCTTCACGGAGAGCATGCGCTCGCTCTCCAGGAAGAAGACGGGATCGTCGTCGCGGATCGCGGTCTTGAGGAGGCCCTTCGCGTCGTGCGGGTCGCTGGGGATGGCGATCTTGAGGCCGGGGACGTTCGAATAGAGGCCCTCCACGCACCAGGAGTGCGTGCTGCCCAGCTGGCCGCCGGCGCCGTCGTTCCCGCGGAAGACGACGGGGCAGCCGAACTGGCCGCCGCTCATGTAGAGCATCTTGGGGGCGTTGTTCAGGATCGGGTCCGCGGCCACCAGGCTGAAGGACCAGCTCATGAACTCCACGATGGGCCGCAGCCCCTGCATGGCGGCGCCGATCGCGAGCCCCGCGAATCCGGATTCGCTGATGGGCGTGTCGATGATGCGGCGGTCGCCGAACTCCTCCAGCATCCCGCGGCTCACCTTGTACGCGCCGTTGTACTGGGCCACCTCCTCGCCGAGGAGGAACACCCGCTTGTCGCGCCGCATCTCCTCCGTCATGGCCTCGCGGAGGGCGTCGCGGAATTCGATCTCCCGGACCTGGCTCACCGCGCACCTCCGCTGCCGCCGGGGCGCTTCGCGGCGCCGTCCGCGAGCATGGACGGGAGCGACGTGCCGGTGTAGGGCCCCCACCGCTCCACGTAGACGTCGTGGTGGAGTTCCTCCACGCCGGGCGGCGGGCTGGCCTCGGACCACGCCACGGCTTCGCGCACCTCCTCGCGAACGCCGCGGGTCATGGCCTTGAGGGCGTCCGCGGTCAGGTGGCCGCGATCCGTGAGCAGCCGCTCCAGGCGCCCGATCGGATCGCCGGTCTCGTACTCCTCCTCCTCCTCGCGGGTGCGGTACTTCCGCGGGTCGCTCATGGAGTGGCCCTTGAAGCGGTAGCAGCGCATGTCCACGAACGCCGGCCGGCTCTGCGAGCGGCAGCGGTCCGCGACGGCCTTCATGCCGTGATAGACCTCGAGGACGTCCATGCCGTCGATCACCGCGCTCTCCATCCCGTAGCCCACCGCCTTGGAGCCGAGGTCGTGGCCCATGGTGGTGCCGCGGTGGATGCTGGTGCCCATCGAGTAGCCGTTGTTCTCCACCACGAAGATCACGGGCAGGTCCAGCAGGCCCGCCAGGTTCATCGCCTCGTGGAAGGCCCCCTGGTTGAGGGCGCCATCGCCCAGGAAGCAGAGCGTCACGCGATCCGAGCGGCCGCCGTTGATCACCTCGTCCTCGTACTTGGTGGCGAACGCCAGCCCCGCGCCCAGCGGCGTCTGCGCCCCCACGATGCCGTGGCCGCCGAAGAGGTTGTTGGCGCGGTCGAACATGTGCATCGAGCCGCCCTTGCCCTTGGCACAGCCGCCGATGCGTCCGAACATCTCCGCCATGCAGTGCCGGGCCGCCATGCCCCGGGCCAGGGCATGGCCGTGGTCGCGGTACGCGGTGACGATGGGGTCCCGGTGCTGCACCGCCGCCACGCAGCCCACCGCGACGGCCTCCTGCCCGATGTAGACGTGGCAGAACCCGCCGATCTTCTTGTCCTGGTAGGCCTGCATGCAGCGCACCTCGAACTCCCGGATGAGGTGCATCTCCCGCAGCCAGCGCAGGAGCGTGGCCGGGTCCACCGCCAGCTGCGGCGGGGCGTGGCGCGG
Source organism: Phycisphaerales bacterium (assembly GCA_046350535.1). GTDB lineage: Bacteria > Planctomycetota > Phycisphaerae > Phycisphaerales > SM1A02 > VGXK01. The sequence goes on along the minus strand of JAXMAG010000001.1, from coordinate 1,125,408 downwards.
CGGAGGCGCAGCGTCACGCCCGGTGAGGCCGTGGACGTCGAAGCTCTTCTTGCCGGTATCCGAGGAGAGGCTGGTCATCTGGGGGCCGGGAGCGCGAACCGTGAGTTATAGAGGTTCGGCTCGCGCCGGGCAATGGCTGCACCGACGGACGCCGGCGAAGGCCGACCGACCGCCCAGCCCCGCAAGTCCCGGAACGCCTCGCTCAGCCTCCCTTGGCCAGCCTGGCGGCCTCCAGGGCCTTGAGCGCGCGGGCCTCGAGCACCAGGAGCGCGTACTCCAGCTGCGGGTCCAGGCCCTTGGTGAGGAGCTCCCGTGGATCCGGCCGCGGCTTGCTCTCCGCGCCGGGCGCCACGCCCTCCTCGATGGTGTCCGCGGCCTGCCGCAGTTCGAACGCCTTGTCCAGCTGCTCCGGCGTCATCTTCACCGCGAGATCCGGGTTGACGCCCCAGTCCGTGGCGCCGGGCTTCTTGTGCACCAGGCGACCCTTGGTCTCGCCGGCCGCGGGCGGCAGGACGTAGTGCTGCGTGGTCACCTTGACCGCGGCCTCGTCCTTGCCCTGGCTGATCGGGGCCACCTCCTGCACGCTGCCCTTGCCGAAGCTGCGCTCGCCCACGATCACGGCCGCACCGTGGGCCTTCAGGCTGCCGGAGACGATCTCGCTGGCGCTGGCGGACCCCTGGTTCACCAGCACCACCAGCGGCAGGTCCAGCAGCACCGCCCGGTTGGCCTGGGCCCGCCGGGTCATGTTGGGCACCTTCTCGCCGAAGCGGTTCTCGCAGCTGACGATCTCCCCCTTGTCCACGAAGGTGTTCACGAACGCGACGGCGCTGTTGAGGAGGCCGCCCGGGTTCGAACGCAGATCCAGGATCAGGCCGTTGAGGGGACGCTCCGCCCGCATCTGCTGCACGGCGGCCATGAAGTCATCGAAGCTGTCCTCGTTGAAGCTCGTCAGGCGCACGTATCCCACGCCGGAATCCGGCGAGATGTACCAGTCCCACTCCGGGTTCCCCGCCGCGTCCAGGCTCTTCTTCTTCCAGCCGTTCACCGAGCGGATCTTGATGGTCTCCCGGGTGAGGGGGAAGTCCAGCGGGTGCTCCGCGCCCTGGCGGCGGACGGTCAGCGTGACCGGCTTCCCGGCCATGCCCGTGATGTTCTCCACCGCCTTGTTGAGGCTCCATCCAGTGGTGGGCTGCCCGTCCACGGCCACGATGCGGTCGTCGGCCTTGATGCCGGCGCGGCTGGCGGGACTGCCCTCGAGGGGCGCGGAGACCATGATCTCCCGCTTGTCGTCGTGGCGGATCTGGATCCCCACTCCGATCAGCTTTCCGTCCACCGCCTGCCGGAAGCGGCGCAGCCGCTCCGGCCAGATGATCTCGCTGTACTGGTCCTCGTAGTCGCGGGCCAGGGTGTAGGTGGCGCCTTCGCCGAACTCATGCCAAACCACCTCCGGCGGGAGCTGCACGGTCTCGGCGTTGGCCTTTTCCAGGTCCGCAAGGAGTTCCGAGCAGACGCCGCGACCGACCGTGTCCGGCCCCATCGCGTCGAGCTTGGCCCGCATGCCCGCAAGGGCCTCGCGCCACGCGGCCAGCTTGGCCGGATCCTTCAGCCCGGGGAAGTTCTCCGAGAGGGCGGAGGTGGTGGCCATCAGATCCAGCGCTCCAAGACCGGAGGCGAGGAGGGGCTTCCAGCCCGCGTTGTCGATGTGCTCCCCGGCCAGCTTGCGCAGGCCGGCCTTCAGCATGTCCGGCGTGACGCCCCGGATCTGCTCCTTCCATTCGTCCGCGAACGCGTCATTGAAGGGCGGCAGCGGATCCTTGCTCTTCAGGCGCTCCGCGGCCTTGGCCCGCAGGGCGTGGAGCTGGCGCGGCGCGTACTCGGCCAGCAGGCCGATGCGCCGGTTCACCTGGTCCAGCTGCTCGTCCCAGCGGCGGTACTGCTTCTCCTCGCCGGTGTCCTCGTACATCCCGCGGAGCCGGAAGAGCATCTCCTGGGCCAGGAGCCAGTCCTCCGCGGCCACGGCCTTGGCGGCCTCCGCCTCCGCGCGGGAGATGGCCTCGGCGATGTCCTTCTTCTCCAGCTCGCACTTCCACTCGGTGCAGAGGAACTTGAGCGTGGCGGCGGAGGTGAGGGCCTTCGAGAGGTCCCCTTCGTCCAGCGCCTTGCGAACCTCCGCCCGCGTGTCCGCGACCAGCTTCTCCAGGTTCTTCACGTCCATGCTGGCGTGTTCGCGCCGCTGGCCGAAGAGCTCGTTGAAGCGGCGGATCTCGTCGGCGCCGATGCCTGCGGGCGGATTGGAGAGGAGGTTGTCGAGGGTCGCGGTGTCGCCGGCGCGGGCGGCCTTCCAGACGCCGTCCGACCAGGCCGCGACGGCGCTCGCCGAGGGCGGCGCGGCCTTCTGCGGGCTGGCGGCCCCGGCGGCGGCGGCCACCCCCTGGGCGGCGGCCGGGAGCGTCAGCGCGGCGCAGGATGCGACGGCGACGGCCAGGGCCGCGGTCCCCCGAAGGAGACGCGACGCCCGGGTGGTCCGGGAGAGGATGGAGTGCGGCACGACGACAGACGACACGGCCTTGATGCGCGGCATGGTGCTCTCGCAGTGGGTGATCGGGGCTTGGATACCCTTATACTCGGTCGCGGTTGAGACCCTTCCGAAGGGAATTGGCACGCTCGTGACCAACTCGCGCCATCCCACCCGCCCCCCGGATGACGTTTCGGCGCCGGCCGGGGTTCCGGATCTGCCGGAGGACCTCGTCCCGAACGCCATCCGCTCCTACGCCTCCAGTCTCCGGGGCGCTGCGATCGGTCTGGTGGGCGGGCCCATGATTCCCGTTCTCGGTCCGGTCCTCGGACTGATCCTGGCCATGACCTGCTGGGCCAGGTGGCTGGCGCTTCGGGACATGCGCCGGGGCGGATTCGCCTTCCGGCCGGAGCTGGAGTGGCAGATGGAGCAGGCGTGGCGCCTCTCCTGGGCGAGCGCCGTGGGGGGCACCGCCATCGCCCTCCTGATCGCCCGGGACGCCAGCACGGCCGGCACGCAGCTCCTCTCCGGGGCGGCGGCCACGGGTGCGTTGACGCTGTGGGCCCTGGTGATCCTGGCGGAGGTGATCGCGGGGAGCGTCGCGTTCGCCTCCATGGCCCGGGGCGTGGAGGTGTGGTGGGTGGACCGGCTGCAGCGGATCGCCAGGCTGGTCCTGGTGGGCGGGCTGGCGCTCTGGATGGCGCTGGGCCTGGTGCTGCCCGCGTCCCAGGCCACGCCGCAGGCCACGGCGCTCCTCTTCCTGGCCCGGTTCCTCGCGGGCCTCCTGCCCGCCGTCGCCGCCCTCTTCGTCATCGCCGACGGCATCGCCCGGCTCTCCGCGGTGGTGATCTCGGAGCGGATCGACGCCCGGAGGGATCGGGAGGAGACCCTCCAGGAGGAGGTCCAGGCGGCGTCCCAGCGCCCAGCGGCGGACGAGGACCTGGATCAGCCGATCCCCCTGGACTGAACGCCGCCACCGGTCCCGGCGGGGGCGAACGCGGCCTCCGCGAGATCGATGGCCCGGCCGAGCGCGGCGGCCTTGCTGATCGTCTCCTGGTACTCCGCGTCGGGGTTCGAATCCAGCACCACGCCCGCGCCGGCCTGCAGGTCCACGCGCCAGTGGCGGCGCCCGCCACCCTCCACCGCGGCTGCGGTGGGGACGACCATCGTTCGCAGGGCGAGCGCCATGTCGATGTCGCCGTTCCAGCCGACGCAGCCGATGCCGCCCGCGTAGGGTCCGCGCCGCACCGGCTCCAGCTCGTCGATGATCTGGATGGCGCGGATCTTGGGAGCCCCGCTCACCGTGCCCACCGGGAGGCAGGCCCGCAGCGCATCCCACCCATCCAGGCCGGGGCGCATGCAGCCCACCACCGTGCTCGAGATGTGCATGACGTGGGAGTAGCGCTCCACCTCCATGGTGCGTTCGATCTCCACGCTCCCGGTCTCGCAGACGCGGCCGAGATCGTTGCGTCCCAGGTCCACGAGCATCACGTGCTCCGCCCGCTCCTTGGGATCCGCGAGCAGCTCCGCCTCCAGCGCGGCGTCCTCCTCCGGCGTGGCGCCGCGGCGGCGCGTGCCGGCGAGCGGGCGGTTCACCACGGTGGCGCCGCGGGTGCGGCAGAGGATCTCCGGGCTGGAGGCCACCAGGATGGAGCCCGCGGCCTGGAGGTAGATCATGTAGGGGCTCGGGTTCACCACCCGCAGGGCCCGGTAGATCTCGAAGGGATCCGCCTCCGTGGTGCGCTCCAGCCGCTGCGAGAGCACCACCTGGAAGGCGTCACCGGCGGCGATGTACTCCTGGGCGGTTCGCACCGCGGTGCGGAAGGCCTCCGGCGAGGTGGGCCCGCGGCCCGGCGGCTGCGGCGGCGCGGAGAGCTCCAGGTCCACCGCGGCGGCCTTCAGGAGCACGGCGTCCCGCTCCAGCTGGCTCTCCAGCCGATCGAGGGCTTCGCCTCCCGCGGCGGTCGCGTCCGCCTGGCTGCGGTGCTCGTCCAGCGGGACCGCCGTCACCGCGTGGAGCACCTTGGTCACGTGGTCGAAGACCACCACCGTCCGGTAGAGGCCCACGTGCATGTCCGGCAGTCCGCGATCGTCCCGCGGGGCGGCGTCCCAGCGCAGGCGGGAGGGCTCCAGCCAGCGCACCGCGTCGAAGCCGGCGTAGCCCACCCATCCGCCGTGGAAGACGGGGGGCGAACCACCCGGCGCAAACGGCGTCCACTCCCCCGTGATGGAGCGCGGCACCGCCAGCGGGTCCTCCACCGTCATGCTGCGGCGCTCGCCGCGGTGATGGTCCGTGACGGTCACCTCCCGGCCGTGGGCCACCACCTCCACCGCGGGCCGCGCCCCCAGCAGGGACCAGCGCCCCACCGTGGTCCCCTGCTCCACGCTCTCGAAGAGGAAGCTGGGCGCCGTGCGGGCGTCCGGCGCCACCAGGCGGCGGTAGGCCAGCACCGGCGTGAGATGATCGCTCATCAGCCGCCGGCGCAGGATGAGCAGGTTCGGTTCCGGCATGGACGCACGGAGCCTAGCAGCGGCGCGCCGCGGTGAGCGCGATGGCGATGGCGTCCGCGACGTCCGGCGGCGAAGGTGGCCGCGGAAGGCCGCACTGGGCCGCCACCGCCAGCTGCATCTGCCGCTTGGTGGCGTCGCCGCGCCCGCAGACTGCCTTCTTCACCGCCGCCGGCGCCAGCTCCAGGAGTGCCATCCCGTGGCGCTCCGCGGCCAGGAGCACCACACCCCGCGCGTGCCCCAGCACGATCGCGGTGCGCACGTGCCCGGCGTGGGAGAAGACCTGCTCCACCGCCATGCGCGAAGGACGGAGCGTCTGGATGAGCTCCTCCAGGTCGTCGTGGAGCTGTCGGAGTCGATAGGAGATCGCGGTTCCGGCCTTCAGGCGGAGGACGCCCGCCTCCACCAGCCGGGGTTCCGTGCGGCGCGGCGGCAGCTCCACGCACGCGTAGCCGGTGCGCAGGAGTCCGGGGTCTATGCCGAGGAGCCGCATGGCGTGCATGGTGCCTTAGCGATCCGCCGCCCGCAGGATCAGCGTGACGCGGGTCCCGGGCCTGGGAATCCGCTCCGTCCACGCCACCCATACCGGCTCCGCGACGCCCGCCTGGTCCGGGATGACCTCCGCGGCAGCCACCACTTCATCTCCGAAGGTGACGAGTCCCACCACGCTCCCGGTCCAGTCCGCCACGTAGTGCTCGCCCGGTCCCATGGAGGGCGGGTTGGGCCGGAAGGCGCTGCCCGCGAAGACGAACGGCACGTCCGGCAGCTGCTTCCCGCTGCGGGCGTCCCGGACCCACGACGAGGCGGGGACCTCCGTGCCGTCCGGGAGCCGGATCAGCACTCGAACGCGCGGGCCGCGCGGCGGGGTGGCCTGCACGCTCCCATCCTCGGCCTGGTGCCACTCGCCGGGCGCGCCCGGTTCCAGGCCCGCCATCAGGAGCGCCGCGTGGATGCGGCTGGGGAGGTCCGCCGGGACGAGAAGCGATTCGTGTTCCCGGGTGCCGGCCTTGCACGCCACCTGCTCCAGGAAGCCCGCATCGAGCGCGACCACTGCGTCCGCCTCCACCTGTCCACCGCCCGCGTCGACGCGGAGCGTCGGCGAGAGCTGGACCCACGATGGCGCGGCCGGAGCCGGAGGCGCTGGGGGGGCTGCGGGGGCCGGGGACACGGCGGCGACCGGGGGGACCGGGGCGACCGGGGGCGGTGCGGGTTCGGAGGGCGCCGACGCAGGCGGCGGCGCGGTGCGGTCCGTGCCAGCGGAGGTGGCGCAACCTCCAAGAAGGAGCGGTGACGTCAGCAGCGCCGCGGCGATCACCATCGCAGCCGCTTGGAAGAAGGCGGCCCCAGCCAGCGAGAAAGACTTTGCGAAAAAGAAAAAAGGCCCGGCGGAGGCAAGCCTCACGCCGAGCCCTTCCGGGGGCAAGTGGTGACTGGGAGCAAGATAGCACTCCGGCCCCGTCCGGCAAGGGGCGGCGGTCGAAAAACGATCTTTTTCCTGCAACCCCGAAGGCTGCGGCGATTGAACTCCCGGCTTCGTTCCACGCGGAACCGCCGACCCGTTCGCAAGGCTCAATGACTCCGACACTTGCTTCATCTCGCGGCGGCGGACGAACGGCCCCCGGACGGCCCCCATGCTGACCCGACTCCAGCGGGTGGTCCGCTTCGTGGTGCCGTTGGAGCCGGGGTTTCCCCGACAGACTGTGCGGGTCAACTCGTTCGCGGGGCATCCGCTCATGGATGGCGCGGGAGCGTACATGGAGCTCCTGATCCAGGTTTGCGGCGAGCCCGACCCGGAGACCGGCTACCTCCGCTCCATCACGGTCCTGGACGAGGCCGCGTGGGGCGCGGGCATCCCCCTCCTGGTCTCCGCGATCCACGCTGCGCCGGGCCTTCCCCTCGCCTCCCACCTGCCGGCCCTGCACGCGGCCCTCGCCGCGCTCCTGGACACCGCTCCCACAAGAGTCGAACTCCGCCCCTCCCCGCTCCTCTCCGTCTCCTACGAGCCCCACATGCCCAGCGCGGCCCGCATCGCCCAGCGTTTCGAATTCTCCGCCTCCCACCGGCTCCACGTGCCGGACCGCTCCGACGAGGAGAACCGGCGCCTCTTCGGGAAGTGCAACCGGCCCAGCGGCCACGGTCACAACTACGGCCTGGAGGTGGAGGTGGAGGTCCCGCTCGCGGGGGAAGGCCGCCCGGGGGCGCAGGAGTCGCTCGCGCTGGTGGTCCGGGAGCACGTGGTGGAGCGCTTCGACCACCGCCACCTGAACGTGGACTGCCCGGAGTTCCGCAGCCGCAACCCCAGCGTGGAGAACATCGCGGCGGTGAGCTGGGAGCTGCTGGCCGGGCCGCTCGCGGCGGCGGGGCTGCCGCTGCGGCGGGTGCGGGTCACGGAGACGGAGAAGACCTGGGCGGAAGTGACCGGCTGAGCGGCGCGGGCGCCGCGTCCCCCGCGCCCCCCCGCGTCCCCCGCGTCCCCCGCGTCCGCCGTCAGGCCAGGTCTTCCTCGCCCAGCAGGTTGTAGTGCTTTCTGAGCAGGATCTGGCCCGCCAGCGTGTGGTCATCCACGGCGATGGCCACGGTGGGCCGCCCCTCGCGCTGCAGCATCACCGGGTAGGCGAAGCGGATGTTCAGCTCCGCGCCCAGGAGATGCAGGCAGAGGGACTTGAGCGTGCGGACGTCGCCGAGTTCCACCACCAGCAGGTCGATCTCGGAGAAGGTGTATCCCGCCTTGCGCAGGAGGTGGCGGGCGAGATCCGCGTTCGAGAAGATGAGCCGCACCACCGCGTGGTCCGAGCTGTCCAGGACGCTGAACGCGGCCAGGTGCAGCCCCTCCTGATCCTCGAAGAGCTTCAGGAGCTCCAGGAGCTTTCCGACCTTGTTGTCCAGGAAGACGCCGAACTGCCTGACCGCGGGCGGCGCGTAGCCCTGTTCCGTCTCGCTGGGGATGGCCTGGCTCATCGGAGGCTCTGGGCGGGGTCTCGCGCCGTCGCGGTGGCGGCGGGCGCGGGGCGCGAGTATAGCGTTCGCGCCCCCTGCCCTCAGGCGGGCACGAGGTCCGGTTCCGAGACGGGCGGCAGCAGACCCGCTGCGGCGGCGTCGCCGATGAGGCGCAGCACCGCGGCCCGTCCCCGCTCGCCGAAGTCCAGCGTCCAGTGGTTGACGTACATCTCCACGAACCGATCCGCCGTCTGCGGCGCCAGCCCCCGCGCGAAACGCAGGGCGTACGCCAGGCTCTCCGCGCGGTGGGCCATGGCGTGGGCCAGGCTGCGTCGAAGGAGGGCGGCCACCTCCACGATGGCGCCCGGACCCGCGCGGCGGTCCAGGTCCCGGCGGATCGCGTTCACGCCGAGCGGGAGCGGCAGTCCCGTGCGATCCAGCCACCAGCGGCCGAGATCGCGGATGAGCACCAGGCCCTTGTCCTGGAAGGTCAGCTGCCCCTCGTGGATCACCACGCCCGCATCCACGTCGCCGGCGGCGACGGACTCCTCGATGCGGTCGAAGGGCACCTCCACCGCCTGGAAGCGGCCCGGCCCCAGGAGGAGCGAGGCGGCCACGAACGCCGTGGTGCGGCGACCCGGCACCGCCACGCGGGCGCCGGCGAGCGCCTCGGGCTCCACCATTCGCCGCGCCACCAGCTTGGGCCCGTAGCCGTCTCCGACGCTGGCGCCGCACGCGGTGAGCAGGTAGCGCTCTCGAACCAGGGCCCAGTTGGCGGCGCTGATCGCGGTGACGTCCAGGAGCGCCTCCTCCGGTCCGGCGGCGCGGCGGTTGAGGGACTCGATGTCGTCCGCCACCTGGTGGAACTGGAAGCGGCCGCACTCCACGGCGGGCGGCCCCCCGTCCACGCCGAAGAGCGGCCACCACATGAAGGCGTCGTCCGGGTCCGGACTGTGGCCCAGGGAGATGCGGATCGGAGTCCTCACCCGGTCCATCCGCCGATCACCACCCCCAGGTCCGCGCCGTCCACCACGCCGTCGCCGGTGAGGTCGCTCTGCGAGCCGCCCCAGTCTCCCAGGAGGAGTCCCATGTCCGCGCCGTTCACGGCGCCGTCGAAATTGAGGTCACCCGGGAGGAGGGCCACGAGCGGACCCTTCATCACGGTGGCGGTGAGCGTCGGAATCACGGTGACCGTGAGGGCGGTCACGCCCGCGGGCAGCTGGCTGGGATCCACCACCACCGTCTGCGACGGCGTGGCCAGCTGATCGAGCGTGAGCGTCCCCGCGGAGAGCGACACGCGCCCGGAGAGCGTGCCCGCGCTGCTGTCCGAGAGCGTCCCGCTCGCGCTCGCCAGCCCGCCGGCCACCCACTCTCCGGAGACCGCCATCACGGCGCCCTGGAAGGCCACGCCGCCAGCCGCATTCACCGGGCTGGAGACCGGCGCCACCAGGTCGAACGCCAGGTTGCTGATGTCCACCGTGAGCGTCTGGCATCCCACGAACGGCAGGCAGAAGAGCTGGAAGACGAACGTGGTGGGCGCGAACGAGCAGTGGAACGCCTGCAGCGACGCCGACGCGAAGGGCGGGGCGAAGGGCGACACGGACATCGTGGCTGAACCGGTGGTCGCCATGGTGCGGGTGTCGTCGTCGGTGCTGGTGAACACGGTGGTGATGGTGACGATCACCTTCACCTGGGCCGTGGCGCCGGGGACCGTGACCATCTGGGAGACGCCATCCGCACCCGCGGCGGCAAGGGGCGCGAACGCGACGGCGGCGGCGAGCGATCTGGAGAGTGATGCGGCCATGGAGCTCCTCGAGCCACCAAGGTACCCGCGCGCCGGCTTCCGTCCACGACTCCAGACGGGGTACCCTGCGGGGATGCCCGCGGACGCTCTCCCCGCCGCCACCGTTCGCACGCCCCGCTCCAGGGTCCTCCCGCCGCCGCGACGCCGGCGCGGAGGTGCCCGCGCCGCGGCGCTCCTCTGCGGCGCGTGGCTCGCCGCCTCCCTGGCCACCCCGGCCCGCGCCGCGGCGCCGCAGGAGGCGCCGGTGGATGCGGGCCAGGCCCTGGCGGCGCTGCTGGAGGAGCACCACCGCTGGAGCAACTTCGAGTTCCCGGAGTCCGCGATCCTGCGCGGCGAGCCCACCGCGGAGGACCGTGTGACGGAGGTGGGGATCGCCGCGAACGGCCGCCGCGCCGGTCAGATGCGGACGTTCCTGGAGGAGCTGCATGCGATCGACCGGTCCCGGCTCCCGGCCGCGGCCAGGCTGGACTACGACCTCTTCGAGCGAACGCTCACGGAGTCCCTGGAGTCCTGGGAGCGGAAGCTGTGGATGATGCCGGTGGGCCCGCTGGAGGGACCGCAGCAGAGCATCCCGCAGATGGCGGAGCGGGTCCCCTTCCGCACCGCGGACCACTACCGCAACTACGTGAAGCGGCTCATCTGCGCCCGCGATCGACTCCGCCAGACCACGGAGGTGATGCAGGCCGGGATCGCCGCGGGGCTCCTCCCCCCGCGCGTGGTGGTGGAGTGCGTGCCCGGGCAGTGCGACGCGGTGCTGCGCGGCAACCTGGAGCCGCTGCGGGAGCCGCTCGCGCGCCTGGAGACCGTGATGCCGGCGGAGGAGGCGGCCGCCCTCCGCGCGGAGGCGGAGGCGACGCTGGGCATGATCCAGCTGGAGATCGCGCTCTTCCGGGACTTCGTGCGCGACACCTATCTCCCGCGCTGCCCGGAGGACGTGGCGGCCTCGAGCCTGCCGGACGGCAGGGCCCGCTACGACTTCCTGGTCCGCCTGCACACCACGCTGCCCATGAGCGCGGAGGAGGTGCACCAGCTGGGGCTGCGCGAGGTGGCGCGGATCCGCGCGGAGATGCTCCAGGTCATCGCCCGCACCGACTGGTACGCGGCGGATCCGGCCCGGGCCGCGATGCCGGACGAGGAGCGCTTCGCCGCGTTCCTGGCCTACCTTCGGAGCGACCCGCGCTTCTACCACCGCACGCCGGAGTCCCTCCTCGCGGGCTACCGCGACATCTGCAAGCGCATCGACGCGGAGCTGCCGCGGCTCTTCGTCGCGCTGCCGCGCCTCCCATACGGCGTGCGCGAGATCCCGCGCTTCATGGCCCCGCAGCAGACCACCGCGTACTACCAGCCGGGTTCGCTCCAGGGTGGGAACCCGGGCTGGTTCTACGCCAACACCTACGCCCTGGACCAGCGCCCCACCTACGAGATGATCCCGCTGGCGCTCCACGAGGCGGTGCCCGGCCACCACCTGCAGATCGCGCTTGCGCAGGAGCTGGCGGACCAGCCCTTCTTCCGGCGACAGGCGGAGTTCACCGCCTTCGTGGAGGGATGGGCCCTCTACGCGGAGCGGCTGGGGATCGAGATGGGCTTCTTCAGGGACGATCCCTACGCGGACTTCGGCCGGCTGCTCTACGAGATGTGGCGGGCGTGCCGGCTGGTGGTGGACCCCGGCATGCACGCCAAGGGATGGACGCGGGCCCAGGCTGTGGAGTTCATGCAGCGCAACACCGCGCTCAGCCAGCTCAACATCGATCGCGAGGTGGATCGCTACATCGCCTGGCCCGGGCAGGCATGCGCGTACAAGGTGGGAGAGCTCACCATCCGCGAGCTGCGCCGGGCCGCCGAGGCGCGGCTCGGCCCCGCGTTCGACCTGCGGCGCTTCCACGAGGTGGTCCTCGGCGCGGGGGCGGTGCCGCTGGGCGTGCTGGAGTCCCGGGTGAAGGAGTGGATCGAGGCCCAGGCGGCCGCTACCACTCCTCCCACGCCTCCGGCCGCAGGTACGGGTTCGTGAGCCGCTCCTCCCCGATGGTGGTCTCCGGTCCGTGACCGGGCAGGACGCGGGTGGCGTCCGGCAGCCGCAGCAGCACCCGGAAGAGCGTGTCCCGCATCCGCGCCGGGTCGGAGGTGGGGAAGTCCACGCGGCCGATGGAGCCGGCGAAGAGGGTGTCCCCGACGATCGCGAGCCCCGACGCGGGATGGTGGAGCGTGACGCCGCCCGGCGAGTGACCCGGGGTGTGCAGCACCTCCCAGCGCGTGCCGGCCAGGGTGAGTGGGCGCCCGGGTTCGAGGGCCCCGGTGGGCGCCGCCACGGAGATGGGCTGCCCCACGAACGCGGAGAGGTTGAACTGCGGATCCTGGAAGGCCGCGGCCTCCGCCGGGTGGACCAGTCGCGGCACGTCCGGCCCCAGCACGCGGATCGCCTCGTCCACGCCCGCGATGTGGTCCGCATGGGCGTGGGTGAAGAGGATCGCCTCCGGGACCAGCCTTTCGCGGCGGACGAACTCCAGGAGCGGCCTCGGCCCCTCGCCGCAATCCACGATCCAGCACTTCCGCCGCGCCCCCGGGTCCGGCGCGTCCGGCACCCAGACCACGTGGCAGTTGGTCTGGAAGCCTCCCAGCGCGAACGTGGCCACGCGCGGCGTCCCTTCGCTGCCGCCCTGCGGGTGGACGGCGGGATCTGCGTCGACGGGGTGCGGCATGGCCGAAGCGTATACTCCGCCCCGTGACCGCACGGACGCCGGCACTCGCCCTCGCATGCTGCATCCTCCCGGTGCTGGCCCTCGCGGGCTGCGAGTCCGCCGGCAGCGACCTGCGCGACTTCGGCAAGACCTTCAGCGCCACCTCTCCGCAGGAAGCCGCGACGGACGCCGCCAACGTGGCGGACTCGGAGGCCCAGCGGCGGGGTACGGTGCTGCTCGCGAACGCCGTCTGGGGCGGCTCGCCGGTGTACGTGAAGCTCTACCGGCTCTACGTCGAGGAGAACACGGATCCGCTGGTGCGGGCCGCCGCGGTGGACGCCCTCGGCCGCCATGGCGAACCCTCGGACGCGGTGCTGGTGGCCAAGCAGCTGCCGCATCCCTCGAAGCAGGTTCGCCTCTCCGCGGCCAAGGCCCTCCAGCGCCTCCACAACGTGCAGGTCGCGGAGGACATCTGGCGGAGACTCCTGGATGAAACCGAGGAGTCGGAGGTGCGCGTGGAGCTCGCGGTGGCGCTCGCCCAGTACGCCACGGACGACTCCTTCCAGGCCCTCTGCACTGCGCTCGACCAGCGCGAGCTGGCGGTGAACCTGGCCGCGTCGGACAGTCTGCGGCTCCTGACGGGCGAGGACTTCGGGATCGACCGCCCGCTCTGGCTCTCCTGGTACAAGGCCCAGAAGAGTCCGTTCCGGCAGGAGCTCGTCTACCTCTATCCGACGTACCAGCGGCCCTTCGACTTCTTCGACGTGGTGGTCTTCTGGCAGCCCATCACCTGGGAGAAGCCCGGTCTGCCCGCCGGCATGGCGGATCCGGGGATGCGGCAGACCAACTCCCCCAACGAGTTCGGCAACCTCGGCGACGGCCCCACGTGAGCGCTCCCGCGGAGGGCCGCATCCAGAGCGGCCGCCTCGCCGGAAAGACGCTGCGCGAGGCCATCTGGATCCTCTCGTGGCCGGTGATGCTCCAGCAGTTCATGCTGGCGGGCGTGGGGTTCGTGGACAAGCTGCTGGCGGGGAACCTGCCCTCCTCCATCTCCGTGGCGGCGCTGGACGGCGTGGGCGTCGGCACCTACGTGGGCTGGTTCATGGGCATCGCCCTGGGCGGACTGGGCATCGGAGGGCAGGCGATCATCGCCCGCGCCATGGGCGCGGGCCGCCCTGCGGAGGGGGACGCCGCCCTGGGCGCGGCGATGACGCTGAGCGTCCTGTGGGGGGCGCTGATGGCGGCGGCCCTCTGGTTCGCCGCGGCGCCGCTCGCGTGGCTGGCGAGCCTCTCCCCCGAGGCCACGGGCTACTGCATCACCTACGTGCGGGTGAGCGCCATCAGCATGCCGGCGGCGGGCATCCTCACCGTGGGCGGGCTCTGCCTCCACGGCGCCGGCGAGACCAAGGCCGCGAGCGTGATCAGCATGGTGGTGAACGCCACCAACCTGGTGCTTGCGTGGCTCCTCTCCGGCGTCGAGGTGCGACTGGGGGGCGTGGCCCTTCCGCACCCCCTCCCCATCGACCCGGAGCGATGGGGCGTGCTGGGCATCGCCGCGGGCGGCTCCCTCAGCGCCGTGGTGGGCGCGGTCCTCACCATGCGGGTCCTCTTCCGCGGCGTGCGCGACCTGCGGCTCCACCGCGCCGCCCTGAAGCCGCCCGCGCATCTGAGCTGGCGGATCGCCCGCGTGGGGATCCCCACCTTCATGGAGGGGATCGCGATGTGGAGCGTGAGCCTCTTCGTGATGTCGTTCATCGGCATGGCCGCCCAGCACGGGGACGACGGCCTGCACGCCGGACTGGTGGGGGCCCACACCATCGCGGTGCAGTGGGAGTCCTTCAGTTTCCTGCCCGGCTACGCCATGGGCACCGCGGCCGGCGCCCTGGCGGGACAGGCGCTCGGCGCGGGCAATCCGCGCATGGCCCGTCGGGCCATCTGGGTCTGCACCGGGATCGGCATCCTCATCATGGGGTCCATGGGGATCCTCTTCATGACCGAGGGGCGGCTCCTCACCTCCATCATCAGCACGCAGCCGGTGCACCTGGAGCAGGTGCCGCCGCTCCTCTTCCTGGCCGGGCTGGCGCAACCCTTCTTCGCCCTCAGCATGACCGTGCGCCAGGGCCTCCGCGGCGCCGGGGACTCCATGTGGATCCTGGTCCTCACGTTCATCAGCACCTGGCTCATCCGCCTGCCCGCCGCGTGGTTCCTCGGCGTGCACCTGCAGCTCGGGCTGCGCGGGATCTGGATGGGCCTCTGCGGGGAGCTCGTGATCCGCGGGATGCTCTACCTGGGGCGGTTCAGCACCCACGCGTGGGAGAAGGTCCGGGTCTAGGCGCGGGAGGGCGGGCCCGGCGCGGAGGGGAGGTTCGCGCCGCGTGCCGCACCCGCTCCGGACCGGAGGCGCCGCGGGACTCCCGGGGCGTCAGTTGGAGCTGCCGGAGACGGTGATGGACACGGGCGCCGCGGATGCGCCGGCGGCGCCGGCGGCGGCGGGCGCCCCCTCGCGGTGGAGCCTTGCCGCGCGGAGCGTGCTCCAATCCTTCACCTGCAGATCCGGGCTCTCCGGGCCGTGGTGGAGGCGGAGGATCCCGTAGCCATTGTCGCGCTGGGCGGGGATGAAGCCTGCATCGCGGATGAGGCGGCAGATGGTGGCCTCGTTCAGGCAGTAGACGGTGCCGGCGGCGGAGACGACGTTCTCCTCCATCATCACGCTGCCCATGTCGTTGGCGCCCCAGCGCAGGCCGAGCTGGCCCACGTGCGGTCCCATGGTGACCCAGCTGGAGCCGATGGACCAGACGTTGTCCAGGTAGAGCCGCGACAGGGCCTGCGTCCGCAGGTACTCCGCGGCGCCGGCCATGCGGACGCGGCGGCCGAACTCCGGATGCGCCTCCCGGGAGCCGCGGCCGTCCAGCGTGGCCACCGCGTCGCCGGGGAAGGGCTGCGAACGGTCGTCCCCCTCGCCCTCGCCCCACTCGCGGGCCCGCCCGAGCGGCGTGTTCTCCCGCTGGAAGGGCCAGGAGATGAAGGCCATGGTGCGGCCGCCGCCGGACGTTGCGAAGTCCCGGATGGAGCGGTCCTGCCAGGAGCGCACCTGCTCCATGTGGTGGATGCGGTCCGCCACCCCCTCGATGTGTCCGAACATCATGGTGGCGCTCGTGTTCATCCCGAGCCGATGCGCCACCCGCATGCAGGTGAGCCACGCCTCCGCATCGCACTTGCCGAGGCCGATCTTGCGCCGCACCGCGGGGGCGAAGATCTCTCCGCCGCCGCCGGGGATGCTGTGGAGTCCGGCGGCCCGGAGCCGCTCCATCACCCAGCCGAGCTTCGCCTCCAGGTCCGCGCCCGGAGGGTCGAAGAAGCGCACGAACTCCACGAACTCCGGCGGACTGAACGCATGGATGTGCACCGTGGGGAAGCGGTCGCGGATGGCGGAGAGCAGCCCCTCGTACCAGGCAAGCGGCAGCGAGGGATTCATCCCGCCCTGCATCAGGATCTGCGTGCCGCCGATCTCCACCAGCTCCTGCACCTTGCCCAGGATCGTCTCCACGGGGAGCGTGTAGGCGTCGTGGTCGTCGCCGTCGCGGCGGAAGGCGCAGAAGGTGCAGCGCGCGGTGCAGACGTTCGTGTAGTTGATGTTGCGGTCGATGACGTAGGTGCGGATGGACGGGCCGTGGATGGACGCGGCCCGGCGGTCCGCGAGGGCGCCCAGCTCCTGCAGCGGCAGCCGGTGCCACGCCTCGAGCGCCTGCTCCGGCGAGAGCCTCGCCTCCCCCTCCGCCACCGCGGCCAGGAAGCCGGGATCCAGGGCGTCGGCGCCCGGGCGCAGCGGAGGCGGTTCGGACGCCCCCTGCCGTGCCGGCGCGGACGGCCCCCCGCTCACGACGCACCCACCGTGAGATCCACGGTCTTGAAGGGGATGCGGCGCTCGTCGAGCCAGGCCCGCAGGAGCGGGCCGCTGTCCGCGCGGACCACGCGGCGGCCGCCGGGATCCACGCCGTGGCGCCGCATGAGCTCCTTCAGGGTGCCCGGGAGGCCGAACTCCACCTCCTCGTGGTAGACGTCGCGCTGCTCCACCTCGCCGCCGTGATGCTCGATGAGCTCCACGATGAGGTCATGCACCAGGTCCTCCGGGGCGCTCGCGCCCGCGGTGATGAGCACGGTCTCCACGCCCTCGAACCACTCGCGCCGCAGCTCGCGCTTGTCGTCGATCAGGACCGCGCGGGTGCCCACGTTCTCGCTGATCTCCGTGAGGCGAAGGCTGTTGGAGCTGTTGCGGCTGCCCACCACCAGCACCAGATCCGCGTCCGGCGCGATGGCCCGCACCGCCCGCTGCCGGTTGGTGGTGGCGTAGCAGATGTCGCTCGAGGGCGGCTCCTTGATGGCCGGGAAGGCCCTCTTGAGGGCGGTGATGATCACGCCGGCGTCATCGGTGGAGAGCGTGGTCTGCGTGAGGTAGACCAGGCGCTCCGGATCCTTGATGACCAGGCGCGGGATGTCGTCCGGGCTCTCCACCACCTGGATCGCCTCCGGGGCCTCCCCGCGCGTGCCCACGATCTCCTGGTGCGACGCATGGCCGATCAGGAGGATCTGGAAGCCCTTGCGGGCGTAGCGGATGGCCTCCGCGTGCACCTTGGTGACCAGGGGGCAGGTGGCGTCGATGGCGGTCAGGCCGCGGGCGGCGGCCTCCGCCCGGATGGCGGGACTCACGCCGTGGGCGCTGAAGACGATGATGGAGCCATCCGGCGCTTCCGCCAGGCTCTCCACGAACTTGACCCCGCGGCTCTTGAACCGCTCCACCACGTGCTTGTTGTGCACGATCTCGTGGTAGACGCAGATGGTCTCGCCGGGGCAGATGTCCAGGAGCTGGTCCACCACGTCGATGGCCATGTAGACACCGGCGCAGAAGCCGCGGGGGTTGGCCAGGATCAGCTTCATGGGCCGTGATCCTAGCACGCTCCCGGCGGCCCCCGCCCTCCCGCGCGGGCGCCGGGTCCGTACACTCCGACTCCCCATGAGCACCGCTCCCGCGACCCCCGAGCTCAGGATCTGGATCGACGGCTCGCTCGTGCCGGCGTCGCAGGCCAAGGTCTCGGTCTACGACCACGGCCTCCTCTACGGCGACGGCGTCTTCGAGGGGATCCGCGTCTACGGCGGCCGCATCTTCAAGATGCGCTCCCACCTGGCCCGCCTCTGGGAGAGCGCGGAGAAGATCCGACTGAAGCCCCCGTACTCCCCCGCGGAGCTGGAGGCGGCGATGCGGGCCACCGTGGCCGCGAACGGCCTGCGGGACGCCTACATCCGCCTGGTGATCACCCGCGGCGCCGGCACCCTGGGGCTCCACCCCTTCAAGTGCCCGCGGCCCGGCACCATCATCATCGCCGACCGCATCCAGCTCTATCCCGCGGAGCTCTACGAGCAGGGCATGCGGGTGATCGTGGCCCAGCGGCCGCGGATCCCCATCCAGTGCCTGGATCCGGCCATCAAGAGCCTCAACTACCTGAACAACATCCTGGCCAAGATCGAGGCGATCGACGCGGACGTGCTGGAAGCCATCATGCTGAACACCGACGGCATGGTGAGCGAGTGCACCGGCGACAACATCTTCTGCATCACCAGGGGCGTCATCCGCACGCCGCCCACGAGCGCCGGCATGCTCCACGGC
Organism: Phycisphaerales bacterium; assembly: GCA_046350535.1. Classification (GTDB taxonomy): domain Bacteria; phylum Planctomycetota; class Phycisphaerae; order Phycisphaerales; family SM1A02; genus VGXK01. The sequence goes on along the minus strand of JAXMAG010000001.1, from coordinate 1,107,307 downwards.
ATCACGCGGCAGTTCGTGATCGACACGCTGGCGCCCGCCATGGGGCGCGAGGTGCGCCAGGAGAGTCTGCGGCTCGAGGATCTCTACGCGGCCGACGAGGTCTTCCTCACCGGCACCGCCGCGGAGATCATCGGCGTCAGCGCCATCGGCGGACGGACCATCGGTCGCGGCGGCGTGGGGCCGGTGACCCGCGACCTCATCACGGAATTCCGGGTGCGCGTCACGCAGGACGCGCCCGAGGATTGAGCCGCGCCGCGTTCTTCGAGCTGGATCTGGAGGGCCTCCGCGCGTGGTGCGCGGAGCGCGGGATGCCCGCGTTCGCGGCCGGGCAGATGGCCCGCTGGGTGTACGAACGCGGCGTGGTCGACCCCGCGGCCATGACCGATCTCTCGAGCGCCGCCCGCCGGCGCGTGGCGGAGGAGATGACGTTCCTGCAGGGGCGCATCGCGGCCCACCGGAGCGCGACGGACGGGACGCAGAAGCTCCTGGTGGCGTGGCCCCGCAACGACGCGGCGCCGGCGGAGGCCGACGGCGGCGCCGGGACCGGCGCGGGCGCGGAGGCCGGCGCCGCGGACGCCGCCGGGCCGCGGGCCACCCCGCTTTCGCTCGCCCCGGGGACGCCCGGCGGCCAGCGCGCCCCTGCGGAGCGGGAGACGGAGTGCGTCATGATCCCCGCGGACGGGCGCCGCACCGCGTGCATCTCCAGCCAGGTGGGCTGCCCCGTGGGATGCCGCTTCTGCGCGAGCGGCCTGGGGGGCCTGGAGGGCAACCTCTCGCGCGGCCGCATCGTGGAGCAGGTGTGGCACCTGGCCCGCCTGCCGGACGTGGGCCGCATCTCCCACGTGGTGTTCATGGGGATGGGGGAGCCGCTCGCCAACTTCTCCGCGGTGACGGACGCCATCCGCACGCTCCACGCGCCGTGGGGCTTCGGCATCAGCGCCCGCCGGATCACGGTGAGCACCGTGGGCCTGCCCGCGGCCATCCGCCGCCTGTGCGGCTTCGAGATCCCGGTGACGCTCGCCCTCTCGCTGCACGCGCCCAACGACGCCCTGCGACGCTCCATCATCCCGTGGGCCGAATACAGCACCATCGCGGAGCTCCTCGACGCGTGCCAGGAGTGGTTCCGCAAGACCGGGCGGGAGATCACCCTCGAGTACATCCTGCTGGGCGGCCTGAACGACCGGCCGGAGCACGCCGCGGAGCTGGGCGCCGTGGCCCGCACGCTCCGCGCGAACGTCAACCTCATCCGCTACAACGAGGTGGCGGGACTCCCCTACCGCCGCCCCTCCACGGAGGACGTGCACGTCTTCCAGGAGATCCTCCGCCAGCACGGCGTGAACACGCACATCCGGCGGAGTCGCGGCCGGGACATCGCGGCGGCGTGCGGGCAGCTCCGGCACGAATCCCGCCGGGCGGGCTGAGCGCGGGCGGCCGTTCGCGCGCCTACACCCGCCGGGAGAGGCTCTCCAGGTCCTCGAGCGTCAGCGCCAGGATGGTGCCGTCCACCGCCCGCGCGTGCAGGGCCCGGAGGACGCTGCTCCAGTGCCGCGCGTGCTGCGGCTCCGCCACCGCGCGCTCCAGCAGCCCCACCACCGCGTCGCGCCGCAGCCGATCCTCTGGGCTGCCGCGGGCCGCGAGCGGCACCAGCGACCGGAGTCCCCGCACCAGCCGCGCGGGCCAGTCGCTGCTGCGGAAGTCCAGCCGGAAGCGGCGTCCGAACGCGCTCGCCTCGATGCGGTTGAGGTAGCGGCGCTCGATGCGGTCGCCGCGGGCGAGGCGGATCTCCAGCTGCTCACGCGTGCGGCGATGCTGCTCGATGCTGGTGCACATCGCGGTGACGTAGAGGAGATCCCGCGGCAGGCTCACCTCCGCCAGCGGCAGCACCGCCAGCCGCGTCCACTCCTTCTCCGCGGCGTCGGGGTCGCGTTCGTGGAGCCTTCCGAGGGCCTCCGCGTACTCCTGGGCATGGCCGATCCCGCCGAACATCACGCAGCGGTGGAGGGCCACCACCAGGTCCCGCTGCGCCATCTGCCCCTCGGCGGTGGCGGCGAGCTCCGGCATGCGGCTCAGCTGGGCGTCGATGAGCCGGCGGAGCGCGGACGCCGCTCGCCGTCCCCCGCGTCCATCGCGGGCCGTCTCCAGGACCAGGCGCCGCGCCAGCCGGGCCAGCGGCTCCTCCGCCTCCCGGAGGTCGTGCGGCGCGGGGGCCTGATCCGCGCCGAGGCGCCGACCGAAGTCGAACGCCTCCAGCGAGCGACCGTAGCCCCTGGACTCCAGGCGGCGCATGGCCGCCTCCAGCGCCTCCACCGCCACCGGGATCGTGCCGCGCTGGAAGGCGGCGCCCAGCAGCACGAGGTCCACCACGCGATCCGTGAGGAAGCTGCGGCGGCAGGCGCGGGCCACGTCCGCGGCGAGCATGAGCTCCGGCCGGCACGCGCGGGCCGCCACCGCGGGCAGGCGCGACGCGGCCTCGAGCGACGCGGCGTCGATCTGGTCCCGCAGCGGTCCCACGTTGAGGATCGCGTGGGTGCGGTCCGGCGCCGCCACCCGGAGGAAGGGATCCGGCCCGAACGCCCGCAGCGCCTCCACCGGATCCATGCCGATCACGAGATCCGCCTCCCCGTACGGGATCCCGGTGGCCAGCACCGCATCCGCGCCCGGCTCCTCGCGGGTGAAGAGCACCTGGGCCCAGGCCCGGCGGCCGGGACCGACCGGCGTGGTGTGGTGCATCGCCTGCACGCGGTAGCCCATGGCGCGGCCCGCCTCGCAGAGGGCCATCGCCGCCAGCCCGGGCGGATCTCCCCGATACGCGGCCAGGTGGGCCCGCCAGAGGCCGGCGCGGGCGTGCACCACGCGGGGCGGCGGCGGACGCGGCGTCCCCGCGGGGACGCGGATGCGCGGGGGGCGCGTTCGCACCACTTCGACCTGTTCCAGGAGCGGCGTGGCGCTGAGCCGCGGCAGCACGGCGCCGCGCTCCGCCTCGAACTCCACCGTGAACTCCGTGCGCAGCGGATCCGTCCCGCGCTCCAGGCCGCGCTCGATGAGGGCGGCGGTGGCCAGCGGACGCAGGCTGCATGCCGTCTCCGCGGACCAGATCAGCCGCTGGGCGGGCGCGAACCCGAGCCGGTCCACCTCCGCAAGCGCACGCTCGAGCGCCGCGACGTCCCGCCGCGGGGGCGGCCCGTCCACGCCCGTGACGAGCGAGAGGCCGTCCCAGAGCGCCGCCTCCCGGAGCAGCCCCTTGAACGTGGGACGGTCGTTGAGATCCCCGCGGCGGATCAGGAGCCGCGCCGCGGCATCCGCGGGCACGGCGGCGCGGGCCAGCCGCTCCGGATCCGGTTCGTCCTCCGCGGAGAGGTCGCAGAGGACGAAGAGCCTGGCCCCCGCGGCGCGGCTCGCCTGCCGCACCGCGGCCACGCCCTCCGCGGCGAACCGGCGCCGGTCCCACAGCTCCGCGACCACGAGCCGATCCCCCGCCGGCACCGCGGCTCCCTCCACCGCCAGCGCCGTGCGGGCCGTGGCCTGCCCCTCCGTCTCCATGGCGGCCAGCTCCTCGGAGACCTCGAGCAGCATCTGCCGGGCCGCGTCCAGGGCGCTGGAGACGCCCAGCGTCTCGCCGCGCCGCGGCGCAGGGGCGGACTCCGCATCCGGCTGCGAGACCGCGAGCCTCGAGGCCACCTGGAGGTTGGGGCGGATCGAGTGGAGGAGGTGCACCACCTTGCGGGCCAGGATGGAGGTGCGCAGCGGTTCGTTCGCGTCCAGCACCGGCACCTGTCCGTCGGGATCCGGCGGGAGCCTGTCCCACCAGAGGAGCGCCGGATCCTCCCCCGCGGCGCGGGCCCGCTCGGCGATGGCCACGATCTCCCCGGCCACGCTCCCGGGCCGCGGCTCCAGCACCGCCACGTTCCGGCAGCGGCCCAGGAGCCGCATGGCGGCGGCGTCATCCACCGGATGCACCAGTCCCAGCCGCATCAGCGGCACCCGGCCCGCGAGCCCGAGTTCGCGCAGCACGTGCTGCGCCGCCACCACGCACGGGCCCACGGCGATGAAGCCCCACGCCTCGCGCTCGCCCGGACTGGGCAGGCAGAGGAGCTGGTTCAGCTCCAGGCGCCGTCCCAGCCGCAGCACGTCCAGTCCCTCCGCCGCCCGCGGTCCGCGGCGGGCGCGGCGCATCGCCAGCACCGCGTCCACGCGATCCATGACGCGGTTGGGCCGCGCCTCCAGCGTGCCGATCGAGCGCAGCGTGGAGACGTGCACCACGATCGCCGCCGCGCCGCCGCCCACGCGGGCCAGGCGCAGGGCGTCATCGACCGAGTCCCGCAGGGACGCGACGTCCGAGGGCTCCACGCACGGCAGCCCCAGCTCCCGCGCCGCCCGGCGCGGGCAGACGCCCGGCGTGAGATAGGGGTTGTCCTCCAGCACCAGCACCGCGCCGCCTTCGCCGCCGCGCCGGGCCGCCAGCCGCTGGAGGGCGGGCATCGCCGCATCCAGCTGGTCGTTGGGCACGAGCGCGAGCGAGAGCCGACCGAGCTCCGCGTCCCGGGCCGTGAGACTCACCGCCCGCGACGCATCGGCGCTCGAGACGAGCTCCGTCCCGTGGCTCTCCAGGGTGCGGCGCGAGGTCTCGTCGGCCAGGAGCCGGAAGATGGGTTCGAAGGGCGCCCGCCGGGGCGAATGCACCCCGCGCACCGGGAACTCCGTCTCCACCGCCCCCTTGAGGAGCGCCTCGAAGGCGCTGGCGAGCATGGTGCCTTCGACTCGCGCGAGCGGCGGGGTCCACGGCACCGGCGCGAGTGGCGTCTCCGCGAGCGTCACAGCGTCGATTGTACGGCGGCGCCGCGCCGGCCCCTGGCGCGGAGGGCCCAGTCGATCGCCTCCGCGGCGCCGTCGTGGGCGTGATGACCCACCACCGCGTCCGCCACCGCATGGACCCGCGGGTCCCCGCTGGCCATGGCGATGCCCAGTCCCGCGCCGCGGACCATCTCCACGTCGTTCAGGCCGTCGCCGATGGCCACCACGTCCGCGGGATCCACGCCGCGGCGGGCGCAGATCCACTGGATGGCGCTCCACTTGTCCACACCGGGCGCGAACACCTCCAGAAGGTGCGTGCGGCTGTGGGTCTTCTCCGTGGGCGTCTGCGCGGACCAGTGCTGGAAGCGGACCCGGTCGCGGAAGCGGCGTTCGATCTCCTGCGCGGCGCCCTCCAGATCCGAGGCCGCGGCCACCGTGCCCACCCGGATCGTGGCGTCCGCGAAGGGGCGATGGGCGGGCTCGCGCAGGCAGGGAAGGTGGATGCGCTCCAGGCCATGTTCGCGCAGCCACCACTCCATGGCGGGGTGCATGGCGCCGTCCCCCACCAGGCAGTAGTCGTGGGTGCTTGCATGGTGGTCCTTCAGGAGGTGGGCCAGGTGGCCGTGCGACGCCACCACGTGGGCCACCTCCGCCGCCACCTCCGCATCCAGGGTGAAGCAGTGGCGGGGCGCGCCCGTGGCGGCGCAGCTCACCTGGGCGCCGCCGGCACCGACGAACTCCCCGCTGCGGCCCACCGCATCCAGGGCCCGCGCGGACTCCCGCCAGCTCCGTCCCGTGGCCACCACCACGTCCCACCCGGCGTCCCGGACCCGGGCCAGAGCCGCCAGATTGGCTGGGGAAACCTCCTCGTCCCGGCCGAGGAGGGTCCCGTCCAGGTCGATAGCCAGGAGCGGCATCGCCGCAGCCTACGCACTCCGCGTGCGGCTTCCCACGCCCCTTCCGCTAGAATGGACGCCCCCCATGGACAAGCGCCTCAACCAGATCCAGACCGGAACGCTCACGGAGAGCCGCCTCAACGACGACTTCGTCTACTGGCTGAAGACGAAGGGCCTCAACTACCTCCTGGTGGTGCTGCTGATCGGCTGCGGCGTGATGGGCTACCAGTGGTACCAGCGCGTGCAGAACCAGCGCCGCGGCGAGGCCTGGGCCCGCCTTGAGGCCGCCGGCACGCCGCAGGACCTGGTGGAGGTGGTGAGCGAACACGGCTCGATCGGGTCACTGGCCATCATCGCCAGGGTCCGGGCCGCGGACACCTACGTCGGCTCCGTCATCCGCGGCGTGCGCTACGACCGCGACCCCACCTCCCCCGAGGCGGCGGTGACGCCGGAACTCCGCACGCAGTGGTTCGACGAGGCGGACCGGCTCTACGCCGAGGCGGCCGCCGCCGCGTCCGAGCCCGGCGCCGCCCTGGCCCTCCGGCCGGTGGCGGCCCATGCGCTGCTCGGTCGCGCGGCCATCGCGGAGAGTCGCGGCGACGGCGCCAAGGCCAAGGAGTACCTGGAGGCCGTGGTGGCCCTCGCGGGAACCGACTTCCCCGAGGTGGCATCGCAGGCCAGGGATCGGCTGGCGAACGTGGACGTGGTGGCGCTCGGCACTGAACTGCCGCCGCGCTCCGCCCTTCCGGTGACGCAGCCCGCGCCCGGAGCCGCACCCGGCGCCGGACTCCTCCCTGGTGGCGGCCTCGCCCCCGGCGCTCCCCTCCCGGTGCCGGACCAGAACACCGGCATCCCGCTGAACGGTGGCCAGATCCCCGGCAGCGCCGCACCGGCCGCGCCGGTCCCGGCCACGCCGGTCCCGGTCAAGCCGGCCGCGCCGCCCGCCGGCCCGTGAGCGCCGGCCCGCCCCACCAGCGCAGCGACACGGAACCGGAGCTCCTCGGCCCGGACGGGAAGGTCGATCGCGACGCCATCGCGGCGCTCTACGAGCGCCAGGAGGCGGACGAGGATTCGCCCGTCACGGTCACGTTCACCCTGACCCGCGACCTGGACAAGCGGCTGGACCGCTACCTGGTGGACCGGGTCCCGTTCCTCAGCCGCACCTCGCTCCAGCGCCTCATCCGCGAGAGCGCCGTCAGCGTGAACGGCCGCGTGCCGAAGCCCAGCACCCACCTGCGGGCCGGCGACGTGGTGGTGGCGGTCCTTCCGCCTCCGCCCTCGAACGAGATCGAGGCGGACGAGATCCCGCTGGAGGTGCTCTTCGAGGATCAGGACCTCATCGTGGTCAACAAGCAGCCGGGCCTCATCGTGCACCCCGCCCGCAGCCACAAGCGCGGCACCCTCATCAACGCCCTGGCCTGGCACTTCCTCCACCGCAGCGGCGGCTCGCTCTCCACGGTGGGAGGCGAGTTCGCCCGCCCCGGCGTGGTGCACCGCCTGGACAAGCACACAAGCGGCGTGATGGTGGCGGCGAAGAGCGACACGGCCCACTGGCGCCTGGGCAAGCAGTTCGAGCGTCGCACCACAGGAAAGCGCTACCTCGCCGTGGCCCACGGCTGGGTGGAGCCGGATGCGGACATGATCGACCTGCCGCTGGGGAAGCATCCCACCGTGAAGGAGATGTACGCGGTGCGCTGGGACGAGACGGGAAAGCCCAGCCAGACGGTGGCCCGCGTTCGCGAGCGCTACGAGGTGCCCGCGCCCCGCAGCGGGGAGCGGATCCACCCGGTGCATGGCGGGCGATTCTCGCTCGTGGAGCTGGAGCTCCGGACCGGACGCACCCACCAGATCCGGGTGCACCTCTCCCACCTGGGCTTCCCGATCGCGGGGGATGACATGTACGGCGGTCGCTGGCTCACCGCGTCGCAGCTCCAGGGGCGCGTGACGCCGCGGGAGGAGCCGCTCCTCCTCCAGCGGCAGGCGCTGCACGCGGCGACGCTGGCGTTCGAGCACCCCATCTCCGGGCAGCCGATGGCCTTCGCCGCCCGGGTGCCGCCGGACCTGGCCGCGGTGGTGGCGGCGCTGCGGGCGCACCCGTTCACGCAGGTGGACGCCAGCGGCTCCACGGTGGACCTCGCGGCGGCGGGCGTGCCTCGCCCGGCGTGAGCCACCGCTACCATCCGCCCATGCCCACGGACCCCGCAGCACGGATCTCCGGCCTCCGACGCCGGCGCTCCGCCGTGCGCGGCGCGGGCGGCGCGTCCCTGCTGGCCGCGCTCATCGGCGTCGGGTGCGCATCGGAACCCTCCGGGCCGTCCGAGCCGGCGCCCGCGGCGGCGCCGGGCGCGGCGGCGGAGGAGCCGGGATGGTTCGAGCGGCTCAACCCGTTCCGCAAGGAGACGCGGGCCGCGATCACCACGGGCTCCTTCCGGGAGTCCGTGCGGCCCGATGGATGGACCCAGGCAGGCGTGGATCTGGACTTCGCGGGAGAGGATGGCCCCGCCTCCTTCCTGGCCGTCGTGTCGCGGGTGACCCGGCCCGCGCCCGGAGGCGGCGTGGAAGGGTTCGACATGGTGACGCTGGTGCTGCGAGACCGTCCGGAGCGCTTTCCACTGATCGACGAGGGCCGCCTGGTGCTCGTCGTGGGGCGCCAGGAGATGGTGCTCACGGCGCTGCCCACCACGCTGGCGGCGGTGAAGCGGAGCGGCCCGGACGTGCAGACGCGGGCGTCGTTCGCGCTGCCGGAGGGGTCGCTCGAGCGCTTCGCGGACGCGGCGCCGGTGCAGCTGCGCCTCTCCGTGGGCGGCACCGCGGTGGTGCGCACGCTCCCGGGAACGAGCGCCGCGGTGATCCAGGAGATGGCGCGGGCCCGTCCCATCACCGCCCGCGTGGCTCCGTCGGCGGCGTCGGCGGCATCCGGGGCGTCCGGGGCGTCCGGGGCATCCGGGGCGTCCGGGGCGTCCGGGGCGTCCGGGGCGTCCGGGGCGTCCGGCACATCCGCGCCATCGGCGCTCTCCGGCAGCTGAGCCTCCGCGCAGCCCGCGCCGCGTGCGGCGCCGCCGCGCTTCACGCCCATCGGGCCGGCATCCGAATGGCCGCCTCCAGCCGGCGCAGATACTCCGCAGCGGGAATCTCCACGGCGCCGAAGCGCTCCACGTGCTGATTGGTGTACTGGCTGTCCAGGAGCGTGAAGCCGCAGCGCCGCAGACGCTCCACCAGCCACACCAGGCACACCTTCCCCGCCTCCGAGCCGCCCTCCTCCACCAGGCTGAACATGCTCTCGCCAAAGAACGCGCCGCCCAGGGCCACGCCGTAGAGGCCCCCCACCAGCCGCCCCTCGCGCCACGCCTCCACGGAGTGCGCCACCCCCAGGGCGTGCAGCCGTTCGTACGCAATGATGAGCTCCGGCGAGATCCACGAGCGGTTCTCCCCTCCGCGGTCGCGGCTGCAGCGCCGGATCACCTCCCCGAACGCGCCGTCCACCCGCTGCGTGAAGGCCCCGCGCCGCACCAGGCGCCGCGTGACGTGCGGCACGTGGAAGGCGTCCAGGGGGAGGATGCAGCGCGGGTCGCAGGTGTAGAAGGCCACCTCCCCGTTCCCGGGATCGGCCATCGGGAACGCCCCGGACGCATACGCGGCCAGGAGCGACTCCGGCGAGAGATCCTGGGGCGGCGGACGCGGCACGCGCGACCTACGCGGAGGCGGGCAGGGGCGAGCTGACGATCCGCACCTGGGTGAACTGCCGGTGCCCGTGCGGTCCGCTGTGGAAGCCGAAGCCGGATTGCCGCGCCCCCACCCACGGCGATCCGCGGGCTCCGCCGCACCCCTGGTTCACGCCGATCATGCCGCTCTGGAGCCGCCGCGCGAACGCCTGCGCCGCGGCCACGTCCCGGCCGAAGACCGCGGCCCCCAGCCCGTAGGGCGAATCGTTCGCGAGGCGGAGCGCCTCCTCGTCCGAGCCGTACTCCATGATGCACGCGACGGGCCCGAAGGTCTCCTCGCGCATGATGTCCATCCGGTGCGAGAGGTTGTCGAGCACCGTGGGCGGATAGAAGTTGCCGGGACCCGGCACGCCGCCCAGGAGGACGCGGGCCCCCTGGGCCACCGCCTTCTCCACCGCGGCGGCCACCTTGGCCTTCTGCTCCGCGCTCACCATCGGCCCGATCTGCACGCCCTCTCCGCTCCCCGGCCCCTGCACCAGGGCCCGGGCCTTCTCCACCACCAGGGCCCGGAACGGCTCCGCCACCTCGCGGTGCACGTAGATCCGCTCCGTGCTCACGCACACCTGGCCGGCGTTGCGGAAGCTGTTGCGGACCGCGAACCCCGCCGCCGCCTCCAGATCCGCATCCTGCCGCACCACGAGCGGATCCTTGCCGCCCAGCTCCAGCACCAGCCGCTTCAACCCGCCCGCGGCGGCCTTCATGATGGCCTTGCCGGCCTCGCGGCTGCCGGTGAACGCCACCAGGTCCACCTCCGCGTCCACCAGGGCCCGTCCCTGGCGCTCGTCCCCCACCACCAGCTGGAGCACGCCCGCGGGGAGGCACGGCGCCACCTTGGCCATCCATGCGGCGGCCACGAGCGGCGTGAGTTCACTCGGCTTGAGGAGGACCGCGTTCCCCGCGACGAGCGCGGGCAGCACGTTCTCCTGCGGCATCAGGAGCGGGAAGTTCCACGGCGTGATCGCGGCGCAGACGCCCAGCGGATCGAAGTGGAGCGTGGTGAGCGTGCGCTCGTCGCGGAGCGTCTCCGGCGCGATGGCGGCCGCCACCTCGTCCAGCTCGCGTTCGAACGCCGTGGCCGCGTAGGTGGCTTCACCGACCGCATCTCCGCGCGGCTTCCCCATCTCGCGCATGATCAGCTCGCCCAGCTCCTTCGCGCCCGCCGCAAGCGCCGCGGCCGCCGGACGCAGCCTGCGAACGCGCTCCTCCAGGGCGAGCGCCCCCCACTCGCCCTGGGCGCTGCGCGCGGTGCGGACCATCCCGGCGATGGACTCCACGGGCGTGAGGGGAAGGCGTCCCACCTCCTCGCCGGTGGCGGGATCCAGGGAGCGGAGAACGTCCGGTGCGGCGGCGGTGCTCATGGGTGGTGCTCCGTGACCCGGCGGCGGCGTGGAGCGGCGTGGAGCACGCGTGGAGCGGCCCGGCCGCGCCCCGGGGAGGGCCCGGCCGATGCTCAGCCGGAGGCCCGCGGCTTGAAGATCCGGAAGAGCCGCGTCAGCGGGTCGTAGAACTCATCCACCACGCGCTCCTTCAGCGGGATGATGGCGTTGTCCGTGATCGTGATGTGCTCCGGGCAGACCTTGGTGCAGCACTTGGTGATGTTGCAGTAGCCCAGGCCGTCGCGGTCCTTGGCGTCCCCGAGGCGGTTCTCCACGTCCAGCGGGTGCATCTCGAGCGCCGCCGTGTAGACGAAGTGCCGCGGACCCGCGAACTCCTCGTGCTTGTGGTGGTCCCGCAGGACGTGGCAGACGTCCTGGCAGAGGAAGCACTCGATGCACTTGCGGAACTCCTGCACCCGGTCCACGTCCGCCTGGGCCATGCGCCAGGTGCCGTCCGGGGCGTCCGGCTTGCGCGGCTTGAAGGGCTTGATGCGCTGCTTGACGCGGTAGTTCCAGCTCACGTCCGTCACCAGGTCCCGCACGTGCGGGAAGGCGCGGAGCGGCTCCACGATGACCGGCACGGAGAGATCCAGGCTCTCCAGCCGCGTCATGCACATCAGGCGCGGCTTGCCGTTGATCTCCGCGGAGCAGGAGCCGCACTTGCCCGCCTTGCAGTTCCAGCGGCACGCCAGATCCGGGGCGCTCTCCGCCTGCACCTGGTGGATGGCGTCGAGGACCACCATGCCCTCCGACACCTCCGTGGTGTAGTCCTTGAAGCCGGACTGCTTCGCGTCGCCACGCATCACCCTGAACGTCGCCTTGGGCATTCTCAGCTCCTCGAGTCCGCGCCGGCGCGGACTCAGGCCATCTCCTTGATCACCTGGGCCAGATCGTCCCGCATCGCCGGGATCGGCTCCCGCCGCAGCTCCATGGCCCCGTCGGAGCCCCTGCGGACCACCGTGTTCCAGCCCCCGGCCTTGGGATCCTTCTCCGGATAGTCGTCGCGGAAGTGGCCGCCGCGGCTCTCCCGCCGGTCCAGGGCCGAGCGGGCCACGGCCTCCGAGACGGTGAGCAGGTTGGGAAGGTCCAGCGCGGTGTGCCAGCCGTTGTTGTACTCGCGGTTCCCGTCCGCGCCGACGCCGCGGGCCCGCCGCCGCAGGGTCTCGATGGATTCGAGCGCCGAGGCCATCTCCGCCTCCGTGCGCACGATGCCCACCTTGTCCTGCATCACGTCCTGCAGATCGCGCTGGACCACGAACGGATTCTCCCCGCCCGCGCGGTCGAAGGGCTGGAGGGCGTCCTTCGCGGCCTGCGCCACCTGGCGTTCGTCCACCTTGACCGCGCCGCGCTCCGTGGCGAAGCGGGCCGCGAACTCACCCGCCCGCTTGCCGAAGACCAGCAGATCCGAGAGCGAGTTGCCCCCGAGACGGTTGGCGCCGTGGAGACCGGCCGCCACCTCGCCGGCGGCGAAGAGGCCCGGGACGGAGGACATCTGCGAGACCCCGTCCACGCGCACGCCGCCCATCACGTAGTGGGTGGTGGGTCCCACCTCCATCGCCTCCTGCGTGATGTCCACTCCCGCCAGCTCCTTGAACTGGTGGTACATGCTGGGGAGCTTCTTGCGGATGTGCTCCGCCGCGTTGGGGAGCTTCTCCTTGATCCACGCGATGTCCAGGAAGACGCCGCCGTGCGGACTGCCGCGACCGGCCTTGATCTCCCGGACGATGCAGCGGGCCACGTGGTCGCGGGTGAGGAGTTCCGGCGGGCGGAAGGCGTTCTTGTCCCCCTGGACGTAGCGCCACCCCTCCTCCACGTCCTTGGCGGTCTGGTTGCGGTAGTTCTCCGGGACGTCGTTGAACATGAACCGCTCGCCCTTGCTGTTGACGAGCCGTCCGCCCTCGCCGCGCACGCCCTCCGTCACCAGGATCCCGCGGACGCTGGGCGGCCACACCATCCCGGTGGGGTGGAACTGCACGAACTCCATGTCCATCAGGTCCGCGCCGGCCTCGTAGGCCAGGGCGTGCCCGTCGCCGGTGTACTCCCAGGAGTTGCTGGAGATCCGGAACGCGCGGCCGATCCCGCCCGTGGCCAGCACCACGGCCTTGGCCTTGAAAACCCGGAAGCGGCCCCGCTCGCGGTCGTAGCCGAAGGCGCCGCAGACGCGGTCCCCGTCCTTCAGCAGGCGCTGCACCGTGTGCTCCATGTAGATGGACAGCCCCTGGTGGATGCCGTGGTCCTGGAGCGTGCGGATCATCTCCAGGCCGGTGCGGTCCCCCACGTGGGCCAGGCGCGGATAGCGGTGCCCGCCGAAGTTCCGCTGCAGGATCCGCCCATCCTTCGTGCGGTCGAAGAGGGCGCCCCACGCCTCCAGCTCGCGGACGCGGTCCGGCGCCTCCTTGGCGTGGAGCTCCGCCATCACCCAGTTGTTCAGGTACTGCCCGCCGCGCATGGTGTCGGCGAAGTGCACCTTCCAGTTGTCGCGGTCATCCACGTTCCCCATGGCCGCGGCCATGCCGCCCTCCGCCATGACGGTGTGGGCCTTGCCGAGGAGGGACTTGCAGACCAGGCCGACGTTGGCGCCGCAGGCGCTCGCCTCGATGGCGGCCCGCAGGCCGGCGCCACCCGCGCCGATGACCAGGACGTCGTGTTCGTGAACCGGGAAGTCGTTCATGGTGCTGTGGGCCGTGGGGCGGGTCTCAGAGGATCCGGAAGTCCTGGATCACGCCGCTGCAGAGCAGCCGGACGTATCCATCCGTGCAGCCCACCCACACCAGGCTGATCCATGCCCAGAGCATGTGCCGCTGGTTGAGGGCGCTGACGCAGGTGTAGCAGGCGTGCCGGGCGGGGGACTTGGAGATCTCGTCCAGCTTGCCGCCGCTGAAGTGGCGGGAGCAGTGGCAGCCGAAGGTGTAGCACCCCAGGAAGAGGGCATTGCAGAGCAGGACGATGGAGCCCACGCCGATGCCGAAGTGGTTCGTGCCGTCGTCGGCCTTGAAGATGAAGGCCCGGATGGCGTCGTAGGTCAGGAGCGCCACGAACGCGCAGGCCACGTAGAAGAAGTAGCGGTGGGCGTTGTGGAGGACCAGCGGGAGCCAGCGCTCCCCGCGATAGCGGGTGCCGCGGAAGGAGGGTTCGCCCACCGCGCACGCCGGCGGGTCTCCCCAGAAGGCCTTGTAGTAGGCGCCGCGGTAGTAGTAGCAGGTGAAGCGGAAGCCGCCGGGCCCCATGAGGATGAGGAACGCCGCGGAGAATGGCATCCATCCCGGCCACCACGAGGGCTGCGCGGCGGCGAAGAGGCGGGGCTCGTTCGGCTGTCCGTAGAGCAGCGGCGAGTAGAAGGGCGAGAGGTAGTGGGCCCCGCCGCCGTCGAAGAAGTAGTTGCGGCCCTGGAAGCCGGCCCAGGTGGTGTAGATGACGAAGGTCAGCAGACCCAGGAGCACTGCGGTGGGCTGGAGCCACCATGCGTCCGTTCTCGAGGTCTCGCCCAGCCGCCTCAGCTGGGGAAGCGGGATTTCCGTCCTGGCCACGTTCGTCTCCTGGGGCTAGCGATGGGGGAGGGAAGGATACACCGGCGGTCCCCTCCGCGAAGGCGGGTTTCTCCCGGCGCCGCACTACACTGCCCCGCGGAGAGGAACCCCCTGGAGGTGGTCATGAAGATGAGCCGCGTTATCGCGTCGTGGGCCGGAGCCGCAGCATCGTTCGCGCTGGGCGGGGCGGCCGCGGGGCAGTGCCTGCCCACACCGTCGTGCAGCATCCTGCATCCGAACGCGGGGGACCGCTTCGGGCGCTCCGTCTCCTCCTTCGGCTTCGGGCTCCCCTTCCTGATCGGTGCGCCGGAGGACCAGCCGCCCGTGGGCACCGGCTCGTCGTTCATCTTCAGCCAGGCGTGCGTGCCGCTGCCGTACCTCACCGGGGATCCCGTGGGCGCCCCGGAGGCGTTCGGCTTCTCCGTCGCCGGCACCGTCACCACGAATGCCGCGTCGCCGAAGCTGGCGGTGGTGGGCGCGCCCACCTTCGCGGGGACCGGCGCCGCCTACGTCCGCCGCGAGAGCGCCGGATGGGCGCACGTCACGCTGGTGCAGCCGGCGCCGCAGGCGGCCAACGACGGCTTCGGCTTCGCCGTGGCGGCGCTGCCGGCCGCGGGCGCCGTGCCCCCGCGGGCCTTCGTCGGCGAACCGGGGTCGGACCTCCCGGCGGCCGGCTCCGGCGCCCTCCACGTCTTCGACGCCACCACCGGCGCCTTCATCGCCACCCAGTTGAACCCGGTGCCGCAGGTCGCTTCGCAGTTCGGCTTCTCGCTGGCGTCGCGTTCCGCGGCGAACGGCTGCCCGGACCTCCTGGCGGTGGGCGCCCCCGCCCAGGACACCACGGCGGGCGTCGATGCGGGTGCCGTGAGGATCTTCGACGCCTCCACGGGCGCTCCCGTGGGCGACATCGTCAACCAGCCGGGTGCGGGGCCCTCCGCGCTGCTCGGATTCTCCGTCGCGTTCGTGGGGGATCTGCTGGCGGTGGGCGCTCCCGGCGCGGGCGGCGGCGTCGGCGCCGTGTACCTGTTCAAGCTCACCGGGGGCTGCATGCCCCAGCTGGTGCCGCCGGTGCTCGTGAATCCCAACGGCGCGGCGGGCGACCAGTTCGGCGCCGCGATCTCCGAAGGGCCCTGCCCGGACACGGTGGCGGTCGGCGCGCCGGCGACGGACGTTCCGCTGGTCGACTCCGGCGTGGTGCACATCTTCCGGATCAGCACCGGTCTCCATCTCGGCACCATCCCCAATCCGATGCCCGCGGTCGGCGACGGCTTCGGCACCAGCGTGAGCAGCAACGGCAGCGTCATGGCGGTGGGCGCCCCCGGCAGGAACGCGGGCGCGGCCTTCGACGCCGGTGCGGTGTACATGATCGACCTGGCCGCGGACTGCAACGGCAACTGCGTCGCCGACGACTGCGACATCGCCTCCGGCTTCAGCCTGGACATCGACTGCGACGGCAAGCCCGACGAGTGCGAGATCATGTGCCACGCGGACATCGCTCCCGCCTGCGGGGACGGGCAGGTGAACGGCGCGGATCTGGGGGTGGTGATCGGCAACTGGGGCCCCGGCTCCGGCCCCGCCGACATCAACCGGGATGGCATCGTGAACGGCGCGGACCTGGGCATCATCATCGGCTGCTGGGGCCCCTGCACCGGCAGCTGTCCCTGAACGGCCCGACCCCTTGCCTGGGCCCGGAGGCCCCGCTACCATCCACGTCTTGCTCCCTCCTCCAGAGGGGCCGTCGGCGACTGTCTCCGGCCGGATCCACCGGTCGGACCTGGCGCCGCATGGGGCTTCGGATCGCGGCTGATCGAAGCTCCCGCCTCGGAGGGTGTTGCCGCGGCAGGGATGGTCCCTGATCCGCGATCAGGTTCCGTCCCGCCGAGGGTTCGTCCCCCCCATCCATCGCCTCCACATCAGGAACCGCACCAGCGGGCTGCGGGCGTCGCCCTGCCGGGCGCCCCGCTACCATCGGCCCTTCCGCGCCTCGGCATCCTCCGCCGGCGCCGGCCGTCCAGACACCTGGCCCGTGGTGTAACGGTAGCACACGAGATTTTGGTTCTCAGAGTCCTGGTTCGAATCCAGGCGGGCCAACTCCGCGTCACCGTCGGTTCCACCGCTCCCCACGCTCCCGACGCATGGCGCCCCCACCTCTCCAACCCTCCGCCATCATCATGGCCGCCGGCAAGGGCACGCGCATGAACAGCGACCTGCCCAAGGTGATGCACCCGGTGGCCGGGCGACCCATGGTGCATTGGGTGGTGGACGCCGCCTTCGAGGCCGGCGCCGGCACGGTGGTGCTGGTGGTGGGCCACGGCGCGGAGACGGTGGAAGCTGCGTTCGCGGGGGAGCGCCGCGACGTCCGCTTCGTCCTCCAGCAGCCGCAGCTGGGCACCGGTCACGCGGTGGACCAGGCGCGGCCGCTCTTCGAGCAGGGCCGCCTGGGAGCGCAGTGCCTGGTCCTCTGCGGGGATGGACCGCTGATCCGCGCGGAGACGCTGCGCACGCTCCTCGGCGCCCACCGCGCCGCATCCGCGGGCGCCACCCTCGCCACCGGCGTGCTGCCGGATCCCTCGGGCTACGGCCGCATCGTTCGAACGCCCGCCGGCGGGCTGGCCCGCATCGTGGAAGAGAAGGACGCCTCCGCGGAGGAGCGCGCCATCCGCGAGGTGAACCCGAGCTACTACTGCTTCGACACCGCGGCCCTCTTCGGGGCCCTGCGCCGCGTGGACAACCGCAACCGCGCGGGCGAGTACTACCTCACGGACGTCTTCCCGCTGCTCGCGGCGGAGGGACGGCCGGTGGTGGTGGTGGACGCCGTCCCCGCGGAGGACGTGCAGAGCATCAACACGCCGGCCCAGCTGGCGGACGTGGACCGCATCCTTCGGGCCCGGCGCGACGCCGCCGGCTCCGCCCGCCCCGCTCCCGCGCACAGAGGATGACCCCGTGAGCGCCGCCGACCGAGACACGCTGAAGATCTTCGCCGGCACCACCGGCCGCGACCTGGCCCGGGCGATGTGCGAGCACCTGGAACTCCCCCTGGGCGAGGCGGAGACCAAGGTCTTCCCCGACGGCGAGCTGCTGGTGAAGCTCGACGAGGACGTGCGCGGGCGGGACTGCTTCGTGGTGCAGTCCACGAGCGATCCGGTGAACGACAGCCTGATGGAGCTCCTGGTCTGGATCGACTGCCTCCGCCGGGCGAGTGCCAAGCGCATCACCGCGGTGATCCCCTACTTCGGCTACGCCCGCCAGGACCGCAAGGACGAGGGCCGCGTGCCCATCACCGCCAAGCTGGTGGCGAACCTCATCACCTCCGCGGGCGCCAACCGCGTCCTCTGCATGGACCTCCATGCGGCCCAGATCCAGGGCTTCTTCGACATCCCGGTGGACCACATGGCCGCGGCGCCGGTGATCGCGGACCACTTCCTGCGGCAGCGGGAGCGCTTCGGCAACTGCGTCGTGGTCTCCCCGGACGTGGGCAACGTGAAGGCCGCCAACATGTACGCCGACATCCTCGGCGTGGACCTGGCCATCATCGACAAGCGCCGGCAGTCCGGCAGCCAGGTGATGATGAAGAACCTCATCGGAGAGGTCGAGGGGCGCTACGTCCTCATGTTCGACGACATGATCTCCACGGCCGGGACCGTCTGCGAGGCGGCCCGCGTGGTGATGGAGCGCGGCGCCACCGGCGCCAGCGTGGCCTGCACCCACGGCCTCATGGTGGGCATGGCCATCGAACGCCTCCGCGACGGTCCCATCGACTCGGTGGTGGTCACCGACACCATCCCCGTGGGGCAGCGCCTCAAGGCCCTCGACGGCAAGCTGGTGGTCCTCTCCGTGGCCCACCTCCTCGGCGAGGCCGTCCACCGCATCCACCACGATCAGTCCGTCTCCGCACTCTTCCGGGGCGGCGTCGGCGTCAAGCGCTGAGCCGCACACTCAACCTCATCAACCCACTGTTCTGAAGGAGTCAACGATGTCCAAGGAAACCCCCGTTCTTCTGGCCGAGCGCCGCACCCGCCTGGGCACCCGCTACGCCCGCCGGCTCCGCGACCAGGGCCGCCTCCCCGCCGTCATCTACGGGCACCGCACGGAGCCCGTCGCGGTCAGCCTCGACGCCAAGCAGACCCTGACCACGCTGCGCCACGGCGCCCACGTGCTCAGCCTCCAGCTCGACGGCGGCGCCACCGAGACCTGCCTGGTCAAGGACCTGCAGTTCGGCTTCCTGGGCGACAACGTCATCCACCTGGACCTCACCCGCGTGGATCTGGACGAAGTGGTGGAGGTGAAGATCCACCTCAGCTTCGTGGGCCAGCCCGAGGCCTCCCGCAAGCCCGGCGCCATCATGGTCCACCCGATCAACGAGCTGGTCCTCAAGTGCAAGGTGCGGGACATCCCGGAGGAGATCCGGGTGGACATCTCCGCGATGGAGGACGAGTTCAAGGCCGGCGAGGTCAAGCTCCCCGCGAACGTCACCATGGTGACCCCCGCGGACGCCGTGGTCTGCCGCGTCGAGATCGTCAAGGAGGAAGTGGCCGCCACTCCGGAAGCCGCCGCCACCGAGACCACCGCGGCGGAGCCGGAAGTGCTCACCGCCAAGAAGGACAAGGAGGGCGCTCCCCCCGCCGGCGCCTGAGCCGGCCGGTGACGCCCCGCCGCCGCCCGCATCCTCCCGTGGATCCGCATGAAGCTCATCGTCGGACTCGGCAACCCAGGTCCCGCCTACGACCGCACCCGGCACAACGTCGGGTTCGAAGTGGTGGACCGGCTGGCCCGGCGCTGGGGGGATCCACCGGGCGCCGCCGCGAAGGTCCGCTTCTCGGGACTGCTCCTGGAAGCCTCCATCCGCGGCGTGCGGACGCTGCTGCTGCGGCCGACCGCCTTCATGAACCGCTCCGGCGCCAGCGTGGCGGAAGCCGTGCGCTTCCACAAGCTGGATCCGGTGCAGGACCTGCTGGTGGTGGTGGACGACCTGGCCCTTCCCTGCGGCGCCATCCGGCTCCGCGGCGAGGGGAGCGCAGGCGGCCACAACGGCCTGGCGGACGTGGGGCAGAAGCTCTCGGGGTGGACGTGGGCCCGGCTGCGCATCGGCATCGATGCGCCGGGCGCCGTCCCGCAGAAGGATTACGTGCTGGGCCGCTTCCGCCCGGATCAGCAGCCGCTCGTGGAAGGCGCCCTGGAGGACGCCTGCGACGCAGCGGCATGCTGGGCCGTGGAGGGACTGGCCGCAGCCATGAACCGATTCAACCGCAAGATCGATGAACCCGTTGGTGAAAGGAACCCACCCAAGGTGAAGCCATGAGTGATGCAACGACCAATCCGTACGAAGTGCTTGTCCTCTTCCCGCAGTCCGCGACCGCCGACCTGCAGGCCTCTCTCGACCACGTGAAGGAGCTGCTGGAGGGTCGCAAGGCCGAGGTGCTGAGCGTGGTGAAGTGGGACGAGCGCCGGCTGGCCTACGACGTCCGCGGCAACAAGCGCGGTCTCTACGTCCTCGCCTATGCCCGGGCCGCCGCGTCCAACCTGGCCCAGATCGAGCGCGACTTCACCCTCAGCGAGCGGGTCCTGCGCACGCTGATCACGCGCTGCGACCACCTCTCCGAGGAGCAGATGCGCAACGCCGAGGCGGTCCAGCGGACCAGCGACGAGGCGAAGCTGCGCCGCGAGCCGGTGGCCGCCGGCGGCGACGGTCCGGAGGCCTGAATCGCCCGGGGTGCCGTCCCGGCGCGGGCCGGGGCGGCGGGAGGTCCCGGAGGCCGAACGGTCCTCCGTTGGGCCGGGAAAATGGGCCATGGCGTGGTGCGCGGGTTGAAAACCCGTATAGACTCCGAACAGCAAGGAGGCCCACGTCATGGCCAGTTTCAACAAGGTTCTCCTGATGGGGAACCTCACCAGGGACATTGAGGTCCGTCACACCCCCAGCAACCAGGCCGTGGCCCGGATCGGCCTGGCGGTCAACCGCAAGTACCGCACCAAGGACAACGAGGAGCGGGAGGAGACCACCTTCGTCAACTGCGAGGCGTGGGGCAAGACCGGGGAGATCATGGCCCAGTACCTCCGCAAGGGCAGCCCGGTCTTCATCGAAGGCCGCCTGAAGCTGGACCAGTGGGAGGACAAGGACGGCCAGAAGCGCTCGGCCATGAACGTCGTGGTCGAGAACTTCCAGTTCATCGGAGCCCCCGCGGGGGCCGGTGGCGGACGGCGCGTGGAGGCGGACGCACCGGAGGGCGGCCGTGCAGGCCCCCGGGGCCGCCCGCAGGAGCCCATCGAGGCTCCGCAGCACGTCCCGGAGGACGAGCCCCCGTTCTGAACTGATCGTTCGCCCGCTCCCGCCCCTTGGCGGGAGCGTTCATTTCTGGCACAATCTCCCGTTCGCCGGATCGCGGCCGTGGATGCCGCGTTCGTCCGCTGGGCGTCACGGCGCGCCCTAACTCCCCTTCCTGGAAGGACAGCGATCATGGCCCGCAAGAGCGTCGAACTCCTCCTCAACCGCACCGTCGAGAACCTCGGCATCGTCGGGGACGTGGTGAAGGTGAAGCCCGGCTTCGCCCGCAACTACCTGCTTCCGCACCAGATCGCGGAGCATCCCACGCCGGAGAAGATCGAGGCCCTGAAGGAGGCGCGGGCCAAGGCCCAGGCCGAGCTGGCCAAGCTCCGCTCCGAGCGCGAGGCGCTCGTGGCCCGCATGGAGGGCCTCACCATCAAGCTCATCCGCAGCTGCAACGACCAGGGCGCCCTCTACGGCGCGGTCAGCCAGCGGGACATCGCGGACCAGCTGGTGGCGGAGGGCTACGGCGTGGACACCCGCGCCGTCCGCCTGAGCAACCCCATCCGCCGCATCGGCAGCTACCACTGCCTCATCCAGTTCGATCGGGACCTCCGCGCGGACGTCACGATCGACGTCCTTCCGGATCGGGCCATCGAGGCCTTCACCGCGGCCACCGCGGAGACGGAGGCGGAGGCACCGGCTGTGGAGGAGACCCCTGCCCCGCAGGAAGACGCGGCGGCGGAGAGCAAGGGCGCCAAGGGTGCCAAGGCCGCCAAGGGCGGCAAGGCCGGGAAGGATGCCGCGGAGGCGGCCGGCGCGGAGGACGGCGTGAAGAGCGCCAAGACCCGCAAGCCCAAGGCCTGAGGTCACCATGGAGGAGTCGTGCCCCGGCGGCCCCGAGGAGTCACCTCCGGGAAGCCCTCCCCGATTGTCGAGCCCGCCTGGAGGCGTGGCCGATGAGCGGGAGGCCATGAGCACCTCCATGATGCGTCGCGACGTCCTTCCGGAGACCCGGCAGTCCGTGACGCACAAGTTCTCCATCGGGAACCACGAGGGCTACCTCACCGTGGGCCTCTTCCCGGATGGCCGGCCTGGCGAGGTGTTCATCAAGATGAGCAAGGAGGGCTCCACCCTCTCCGGCCTCATCCAGGGCTTCTGCCGGGCGTTCAGCCTCACCCTGCAGCACGGGCTCTCCGTGCGGGACGCGGCGGAACGCTTCCGGGGCATGCGCTTCGAACCTTCCGGCGCCACCAGCAACCCGGAGATCCCGGAGTGCTGCTCCATCCTGGACTACCTGGCCCGCTACCTGCAGCTTCACTTCGTCAGGGAGTGACTCGCGGGCTGGGCCGCCAGCCGCTTCCGCAGCACTGAGAGCAGCGTCGCCGGCTCCAGGAACGCCTTCGGCGGGCGCACGAACACCTCCGCAGCGCACGCTCCGGGAGCCCCGGGGGCTCCGGGAGCTCCGGGCGCCACGCCGCCCCGCAGGCCGTCGCCATCGCCGCCAGGCGACGGCGCAGCGGGCGCGTTCGCCAGCGGAACCACCCGCACGCTTCCCTGCATCCCCTGGAAGGCCCGCTGGATCGCCTGGGGATCGGAGCTGCGGAAGACCAGGTCCGCCTCACGCAGCTGCACGGATGCGATGCCGAGGCGCACCAGGTGCACGCGGATCTCCGCGAGGGCGAGGAGGAGCTGGACCGGCGCCGGCGGCGTGCCGTAGGCGCTCTCCAGATCCTTGGCCACGCGCTCCAGATCCTGCGGCGCCTCGATGGCCGCGATGCGCCGGTAGGCCTCCAGTCGCCGCTGGTCGCTGGGGATCCAGCCGCGCGGGATGGTGCCCTGGACGCCGAGCTCCAGCGCCACCTCGGAGGCCCGCGCCTTCGGGGCGTGCTGCAGGCCCTCCACGGCCTCCTCCAGGAGCCGGCAGTACATCTCGTAGCCGACGGCCGCGATGTGGCCGCTCTGCTCCGCGCCGAGGAGATTCCCCGCGCCCCGGATCTCCAGATCCCGCATGGCGATCTTGAAGCCGGCGCCCAGCATGGAGTAGTCCTCGATCGCCTTGAGGCGCTTCATGGCGTCCTGGGTCATCACCCGGTCCGGGTCCAGCAGCAGGTAGCAGTACGCGCGATGGCGGCTGCGTCCCACGCGGCCGCGGAGCTGGTGCAGGTCCGCCAGACCGTAGATGGCCGCGTCGTCGATGAACATGGTGTTGGCGCTGGGGATGTCCAGGCCGCTCTCGATGATGGTGGTGCTCACGAGCACGTCCGCCTGGCGGCGCATGAAGCGGAGCATCACCTCCTCCAGCTCCGCCGGCTCCATCTGCCCGTGGCCCACCACGATCCGCGCCTCCGGCACCAGGGCCTGCACGCGGTCCGCGATGCGGTGGATGGAGCGGACGCGGTTGTGCACGAAGAAGACCTGTCCGTCCCGCGCCAGCTCCCGGCGCAGGGCCTGCTGGATTCGGCGGTCGTTCCAGGGGATCACCTCCGTCACGATCGCCCGGCGGTCCAGCGGCGGCGTGGTGAGGGAGCTGATGTCGCGGAGCCCCAGGAGGGCCATGTGGAGCGTGCGCGGGATGGGCGTGGCGGAGAGCGTGAGCACGTCGGCGGTGAGCCGGAACTCCAGCAGGCGCTGCTTGTGCTCCACGCCGAAGCGCTGCTCCTCGTCCACGATCACCAGGCCCAGGTCCTTCAGGCGCACGTCCCGGGAGAGGAGCCGGTGCGTCCCCACCAGGACGTCCACGCGCCCCAGGGCCGCCTCCTCCAGGATCACCCGCTGCTCCGCCCCGGTCTTGAAGCGGCTGAGGCTCTCGATGCGGAACGGGTAGCCCGCGAAGCGTTCGCGGAAGGTGCGTTCGTGCTGCTCCGCCAGGACGGTGGTGGGCACCAGCACCGCCACCTGCTTCCCAGCCTCCACCGCCTTGAACGCGGCGCGGATGGCCACCTCCGTCTTGCCGAAGCCCACGTCTCCGCAGACCAGGCGGTCCATGGGACGCGGGCGGCCCATGTCCTTCTTGATCGCGGCGATGGCCGCGAGCTGATCCTCCGTCTCGTCCCAGGGGAACTCCGCCTCGAACTCCCGCTGCCAGACGGTGTCCTCCGGATACGCGATGCCGGGCATGCTGTCGCGGGCCGCCTGCACCCGCAGGAGCTCCGCCGCCAGGTCCCGCACCGCCTCCTGCACCTGCTCCCGCTGCCGCTTCCAGCGCTTGCCGCCCAGGAGCGATCGCGGCGGCGCGGCCCCGCCGGCGCCGACGTACTTTTGCACCAGCTCCACGCGCACGGCGGGGACGTGGAGGCGCGAGCCGCCTTCGAACTCCAGCGTCAGGAACTCCTCGTCGCTGCGGCCCGACTCCGGGAGCGTGGTGAGCCCCACGTAGAGCGCGATTCCGTGGTCCCGGTGGACCACGAAGTCCCCGGGCTGGAACTGGATGAACGCATCGCGAGTGCGGCCGCCGCCGAGACCCGGACCGCCGCGGCGCCGACGCACGCCCCAGCGGTGGAGCACCTCGTGCTCCGGCACCATCGCGAGCTCGGGGCCGCCCTCCTCCTGCCAGTGGAAGCCGCGGTGGAGATGCCGCAACTCCGTCAGCACCGGGGCGCCTTCGGCGTGGGCGGCGAGGAGCTCGCGGGCCCGCGCCAGCTCTCCATCCGTATCGCAGAGAAGCCACGCGGGCGCTTCCCGGCCGATGCGGGCCAACTCCGCGAACGCGGCCGGCACGTCCTCCGGGAAGGCGGCGAGCGGCCGCACCGGCAGATGCACCACCCGGCTGGCGGCGTTCACCGCGGAGAAGGCGTTCACGTCGATCACCGCATGGCAGTGGGCGAGGAGGGCCTTCATCACCGCCGGCGGAGCCGTGATGCCGCGGGCGTCATGCACCCGCTCCCAGTAGCCGCGGGCCTGCTCCGTGATCTCCGCCAGCTCCGCCAGGAGGGCCACGCTTCCCGCGGGGGCGAGCGCCACGGGCTGCACCGTTCCCGCGTCCTGCTGGAGCCGCTCCGGAAGTGCGCTGACCAGCAGCGTGCGCTCCAGGCTGCGATCGCTGGCCTGCGTGCCCGGATCCACCTCGAAGATCCGCTCCACCTGGTCCCCGAAGAAGTCCAGTCGCACCGGGGGCGCGCCGCCCGGCGGGTAGACGTCGATGACGCCGCCGCGCACGGAGAACTCCCCCGGGTGCTCCACGAGGGCCGTGCGCTGATAGCCCGCGCCGGCGAGCCACTCCGCGAGGATCCGCGGTGGCACCGCCTCCCCGGCGGAGATGGTGCGGAGGAGGGACGGCAGCGTGGCCGCATCCGGCAGCGGCTGCATGAGGGACGCGATCGGCGCCACCAGGATCTGCGGCGCCGCGCCCGCGTGCAGCCGCTCCGCGAGCGTGAGCCGGGCCGCGGTCAGCTCCATCACCGCGCCCTGCTCCCCCGGCAGGGACTCGAGCGCCGGCAGCAGCGCCGCCTCGAACCCCAGCCCCTGGAGCTCCGCGTGGGCCTCGTCCGCCTCGTCCAGGTGGGCGGTCACCAGGAGCACCGGGCGCCCGGTGAGGCGCCGCAGCAGGCCGGCCAGCACGGAGGTGCTGCTGCCGCCCACGCCGCGCACGCTGGTGGAGCCACCGCCCTCCGCGAGCGCGACCAGCGCCGCCACCGCCGGACTCTCGAGCAGGCGTTCGAACCAGCGGGCGGACATCACGGTTCCTGCGGCGCGGCCGCGGAACCCCCGGCCACCGCCCACGGCGTCCAGCGGGCCACGCTCTTCGCGCCGACGCCCTTCACGCGGTCGAGCGCGGCGACGCTGCCGAAGGGCCCGTGTTCGCGGCGGTCCGCCACGATCCGGGCCGCGAGCGCCGGCCCCACGCCCGGCAGGAGGGCCAGCTCCGCGGCCTCCGCGCGGTCCACGTCCACCGGCGAGGACGGCCACGGAGGCACGCCGCAGCCGCCGGGATCGGCGGCGGGAGTCGTTCGCACGCTGCGTCCGGCGACCAGGGCCCCGACCGCCAGGAGCACCATGAGGCCCGCGCGAATGCTCCCCCCGCGTCCCACCCACGCGTCCGCGCCGTGCATCAGTCCCGCTCCCTGCCCGAGTCCCGGATCTCGCCCGGCGCCGCCACCGCCGCGTCCGCCGCGGCACCCTGGAGCGGGCCGAGCGGCTCCCGCAACCGGCGCCGCACCGCCACCAGGCGCGAGAGCACCGGCTTGGGTCGGCCGGCATCGTCCAGCACGCCGGTCGAGGCCGGCAGACCGCCGCCGCGACCGTCCACCAGCCGATCCCAGAAGACGCTCTCCACGTAGGGCTTGCTCAGCGCGATGGGGAGCACGCGCGACGCCCAGCTTCCCTGCGACTCCGCCGTCCACTCCCCCCGCCACCAGCCGCCGGCCTGATCCTCCGTGCGGCTGGGAACGCCCAGGGCGCTCACGAGCAGCGGATACTCCAGCAGGAAGAAGCGATCCAGGATGGTGCTGATCTGGAGAAGGTCCCGCGTGGTGCGGCCGCCCGCGCCGTCTCCGAACACCAACTGCACGCCCAGGCAGTCCAGCTGGATTCCCTCCTGCACCACGCGCTCCAGGTACTCCCACGGCGTCACCGCCCCGGGGCGCCGGGCCACATGGTCCCCGAACGGCTCCGTCACCTCCACCAGCGTCCGCGCCCCCTTGCGGGACTGCCGGACCAGGAGGCTTCCGCGGCGCGTGAGGTCCACCATCTGCTCCAGGTCCAGCTGGGCCCCGGAATTGGCGTGGAGGCCGGAGGCCACGTTCCAGATCCCCACGATCTCACGATATCGATAGACCACCTGCTCCATGAACGTGTAGAGCGCGTCGCGCAGGCGGGTGGGATCCTTGAGGAGCGGCGCCGCCCACGCGGGGATGTTCCCCGGCGTGAGTCCCAGGAGCGGGCCGGCCACGATGGGCTTCCCCGCCTGGCGGCCCCAGAGCATCCAGCGGTCCAGCTCCGCGAAGTCCATGGCGTCCGGACGCGGCTGGAGGCGGGCCCACGGAGTCGGGATCACCAGGACGTCGAACTCCTTGCGGAGGAGATCCGCGGGCTTGGCCGGGTCCAGCCCCACGTCCACCCGCACGCCGAGCGTGGTGCGGCTCGCCGGCCGCGTTGCGAAGCGGCGGTGCAGCAGGATCTGGGCATGGCTCATGGCCAGGCGTTCCCCCGCGTCCAGGGCCGCCACCAGGGCGTCGCGGCAGCGGCGTTCGCTGGCGGCGCTCTCGTCCATCACGAGGGCCTCCGTGAAGAGCGTCCGGGCCTGCTCCCATCGCTTCAGGGCCTCCCCGCCCAGGGCCGGATCGAACATCAGCCACTCCTCGCTCTTGGCGATGTAGTGCTTGATGCGGTGCCGGGCCAGCTCCTGGTTGAGGCGGTACGGTTCCGGGCGCAGCGCGAGCAGGCAGGTCTGGAGCATCAGCCGCCCCATGGGGCCGGCGTCGTACTCCAGGCAGAGGGCGGTGGCCCGCTTCTCCCTGGGCGCGCAGACGATCTCCCCGCCGGAGAATTCGACGCTCCCGGCAACCGGGAGGTCGTCTCGACCGAGCAGGTGGGCATTCACCAGGGGCCACGAGCGCGCGGGACCCTGGTCGTCGAACACCTCGAAGCGCAGCATCCGGCTCGGAGTGTATCGCCTCCAGAGCGCGTGGCCCCTGCCGCGGGCGCTTCATCCGCCCATACACTCGCCGCCGCATGGCCGCACTCCAGGACGCCCTCTTCGAAACCCGTCTGCCGCTGCCGGGCCGGCGCCAGGGGAAGGTCCGCGATCTCTACGAGCTGCCCGCCGAGGTCAAGGTGCCCGGGCTGCACCCGGATCCGGCGGCGCCGCGGATCCTCATGGTGGCGTCGGACCGGGTGAGTGCGTTCGACGTGGTGATGCCCACCCCCATCCCGGGCAAGGGACGCTGCCTCACCGCCATCTCCCTGGCGTGGTTCCGGGCGCTCCGCGCCGCGGGCGTGGTGAGGGACCATCTGCTGTCCACGGAGGTGCCGCTCATCCCCGGCCTCCCGGATGCGGAGCGGGAGCGGCTGGAGGGACGCGTGATGGTCTGCCGCGCGGCCCGCGTGGTGCCGATCGAATGCGTGGTGCGCGGCCACCTGGCCGGCAGCGGCTGGAGCGAGTACCAGCGCTCCGGGAGCATCTGCGGCGTCGCCCTCCCGCCGGGCCTGCGGCGCGCGGACCGGCTGCCGGAGCCGATCTTCACCCCCGCCACCAAGGCCGTGGAGGGCCACGACGAGAACGTCACCTTCGAGGCGGCCTGCGCCGCCGTCGGCGGCGAGACGATGGAGCGCCTGCGCGAGACCTCCCTGGCCATCTACCGGGAGGCGGCCCGCCGGGCCGCGGCGTGCGGGCTCATCCTCGCGGACACCAAGTTCGAGTTCGGCACCGTGGCCGGCCCCGGCGGCCGCCCGGAGCTGATCCTGGTGGACGAGGTCCTCACCCCGGACTCCAGCCGCTACTGGCCCGCGGATCGGTGGAGCCCGGGGCGGGAGCAGGAGAGCTTCGACAAGCAGTACCTCCGCGACTGGCTGCTGCGCGAGGAGGCGGCGGGCCGCTGGAACCGGCAGCCGCCGGGACCGCACCTCCCCGCCGACGTGGTGGAGCAGACCATCGCCCGCTACCAGGAGGCGGCCAAGCGGCTCGGAGGGGTCTGAGCTCGAACGGTGGTCGCTCCCGCCCGCGCCCCGCCGCGGTCAGCGCTCCGCCGCGTCGATCACGTTCCGCAGGAGCATCGCCACCGTCACCGGGCCGACGCCGCCAGGGACCGGCGAGATGTGGCCGGCCACCTGCGACACCGCGTTGAAGTCCACGTCCCCCACCGTGACGCTCCGACCTTCCGGTGTGGTGATGCGGTTGATGCCCACGTCCACCACCACGGCGCCGGGCTTCACCATCTCCGCGCCGATCAGCCCCGGCACGCCGGCGGCCGCCACCAGCACCTCCGCGTCCCGGGCCATCGCGGGCAGCCCGCGAGTCCAGCGGTTGGTGCTGATCACGGTGGCCTCCTGGCGCATGAGGAGCACGGCGATCGGCTTCCCCACGATGTTGCTCGCCCCCACCACCACGGCGTTGGCGCCGCGGAGCGTCACGCCGGTGCGGTCGATCATGTGCAGCACCGCCAGCGCCGTGCACGGCACCAGGCTGCGGCGCCCGTACACCACGTTCCCGATGTTGGCGGGGTTGACGCCTTCCACGTCCTTCTCCGGCGCGATGAGGGACTGGATCCGCTCCGTGTCCACGCCCGGCGGAAGCGGCAGGTGCACCATGAGCGCCCGCACGTGGTCCTCCGCATTGAGCAGCAGCACCCGTCCCGCCACCGTGTCCTGGTCGCTCCCGGTGGGCAGGCGATGGAGGACGTACTCGATGCCCACTTCGGCGCAGGTCCTGGCCTGGCTGGCGGCGTAGATCTCGGCCGGCCGATCATCCCCCACCAGCACCGCATCCAGGCGCACCGGCCGCCCCAGGGTCTTCACCCGGCGCGCCACCTCCTCCCGCACGCTGGCCGCGATGGCCTTGCCGTCGATGATGGTGGCGCCGGGCATGCCGGGAAGATAGCGAACCGCCGCCTCCGCCACTGGTACGCTGGCCGTACCTCGCCTCTCCGCCGCGCGGCTCGGGTCGCGCCCGCGAGCATCCACCTGGAGACTCCACCCATGTCGCCCCTCCCCCGCACCTCCGCGCTGCTCGCCCTGGCCATCGCGGCGCCCGCCCTCGCCCAGGCCTCCAAGCCCGCGGCACCGCTCGCCCCCGCACCGCCGGCCGCGCCGGCCGCCGCCAAGGAGGCGGCCGCGGTCACTCCGCTCTCCATCGGCGACAAGGCCCCCGCGTTCGACATCAGCGACTGGGTGAAGGGCGAGAAGCTCGCCGGCTTCGAACCCGGCACCATCACCGTGATGGAGTTCTGGGCCACCTGGTGCGGGCCCTGCAAGGCCAGCATGCCGCACATCTCCGAGCTCCAGGAGCGCTTCGCCAAGGACAAGGTGCGGTTCGTGGGCGTGAGCGACGAGAAGCTCCAGACCGTGACGGACTTCCTCGGCAAGGACGAGTGGAAGGAGAAGACCCGCTACACGCTGGCCACGGATCCGGACCGCTCCACCTACAACTCCTACATGGCCGCCGCCGGCCAGAACGGCATCCCCACCGCCTTCGTCGTGGGTCGCGACGGCTGCGTGGAGTGGATCGGCCACCCGATGCGCCTGGACTCCGTGATGGAGCAGGTGGTGTCCGGCACCTGGGACCGCGCCGCCGCCAAGGCCGAGTTCGACGCGTCGCGCGCCGCCCAGAAGAAGGCCGTGGAGGCCCGGGCCGCCATGACCAAGGCCCGCAAGGCCGGAGACTGGGACACCGTCATCAAGCTCATGGATGACCAGATCGCGGCGCTGCCCTCGACCCCCGCGGGCAAGGCCACCAGGAACTCCATCAACCTCCAGAAGTTCCAGATCCTCCTGGCGGACGCCAACCGTCCCGCGGATGCCTACACACTGGGGAAGACCATGGCCCGCGACAACGCCAAGGATCCCATGGTGCTCAACCAGATCGCCTGGTTCGTCGTGGATGACGACCGCGTGAAGGAGCGCAACCTGGACTTCGCGCTGGAGACCGCGGTGATGGCCAACGAGGCCGCCAGCGGCACCAACGCCGCGATCCTGGACACGCTGGCCCGGGTCTGGTGGGACAAGGGCGACAAGGCGAAGGCCGTCGAGTGGCAGACCAAGGCCGTGGCCGCGCTGAAGGACGAGGACGCGGAGATGGCCGAGGAGATCAAGGGGAACCTGGAGAAGTACAGGAAGTAACCGCCGCAGCGCCGCGGACCTCCACTTCGCGGTCCGCCGCGCTCGACTCGGCGATGGCATCGAGGATCGACTGGACGCGCCGCCCTTCCGCCGCCGTGGCGAGGGGCGGCGCGTTCGTTTCCACCATGGCCGCGAAGCCCTGCAGCTGGGATTCGAACGCCCTCTCCAGGGCCCGCCGCGCGTCCACCACCGGCGCGACGTCCGCGATCCGCCCATCCTCCTCCGTGGCCAGGACGAGCCTCTCGCCCAGGAGCGGGAAGTGGCAGCCGCCGCGCTCGCCGAAGAGGGCCACGCCGTCCGGGAGCGCCCCGTCGGGGATGTTCATGGCCCAGGTGACGTTGATCTCCACCGTGAGTCCGCCCGCGAACCGCACGAGCGCGGTGGCGTGGTCCTCCACGTCGCAGACGCCCTCCAGCCGGGGCGGTCCCGCCCACATGTCCACGAAGACGTAGTCCTTCATGCGCCGGCCGAAGGTGGAGTAGCACGCGCCGCTCGCCCGCAGCGGCGCCGGCTGTCCGCAGAGGTGCAGCACCATGTCCAGGACGTGGACGCCCAGGTCGATGAGCGGGCCGCCGCCGGACTCCCTGCGCGTGGTGAACCAGCCGCCCAGACCGGGGACGCCGCGGCGCCGGTACATGGAGGCCTTGGCGTGGTAGATGCGGCCCAGGCGCCCCGCCGCGACAAGCGACGCCACCAGCCGCGGCAGCGGCGCCTGCCGGTAGACGAAGCCCATCTGCAGCCCCTTCCCGGCGCGCTCCATGGCCTGGATGATCCGGTCGCACTCCGCGGTGGAAGTGGCCATCGGCTTCTCCAGCAGGACGTGCTTCCCCGCGGCGAGGGCGCGGCACGCCACGTCCGCGTGGGCGGCGTTGGGCACCGCCACCACCACCGCCGGGATGCCGCGGTCCGCCAGGAGCGCATCCAGGCTCGCATGCACCGCGACGCCGGGGTGCTTCTCCGCGAACGCGGGGCCCTTCGCGGGGTTCGTGTCCCACACGCCGGCCACCCGCATCCCCAGGCGGCGGGCCGCCTCCGCATGCACGCCGGCGATAGCGCCGGCTCCGACGAAACCGAGAGCGAGTGGCATGGAGTCTCCTTCGCGGGCAAGCGTATCCGGTACCCTCCGCGCGATGTCGAAGGGATCGGTGGTGGTGGTCGGCGCCGGCGTGGTGGGCCTCTCATGCGCCTGGTGGCTCAGCCGGCGCGGCGTGCCCGTCACCGTCCTCGCGGAGCAGCCGCTCGCGGAGAGCGCGAGCGCCGGGAACGCCGGCCTGCTGAGCATCGGGCACGCGCCGCTCACCAAGCCCGGGGCCAGCATCCGCGGCCTCCGCTGGATGTTCAACCGCCGCAGCCCCCTGCACATCCGCCCCCGCCCGGATCCCGCGCTCCTCCGCTGGCTCTGGGGGTTCCACCGCCACTGCACGCAGGCATGGTTCGCCCGCTGCATGGCCACGCTGGGGCCGATGGGCTTCCCGGCCATCGAGGCGATCGAGGCCATCCTGGCGGAGGAGCGGATCGACTGCGACTACGCCCGCGACGGCTGGCTGGACGTGGTGCTGCGGCCGGAGAACATGGACCACGCGCTCCGCGAGGCCCGCTCGCTGGAGCCGTGGGGCTATCGCCATCGCGTGCTGGACGGGGCGGCGCTGCGGGCCTTCGACCCCGCGTTCCGCGAGGAGGTGGCCGGCGCCGTCCACCACCTGGACAGCGCCCACTGCCATCCCGGGGAGATGCTGGCGGGACTCCGGGACGCGGTGGTGCGCCGCGGCGTGACGGTGCGCGGCAGCGCCCGCGTGAACGGCTTCCTGCCCGCCGCCGGCGCCGCCGGGGCCCGCGGCGCCATCCGCGGCGTCACGCTCGAGGACGGCTCCGGTGTGGAGGCGGAGACGGTCATCCTGGCCGCGGGCGTCTGGAGCGGCGCACTGGCCCGCCGGGTGGGGGTCAGGGTCCCCATGCAGGGCGCCCGCGGATACCACGTGCAGCTGGAGGGCGTGCCGCGGGTGCCGCGCACCGGCTGCGTGCTGCACGAGACCTTCGTGGCCGTGACGCCCATGCGCCGACAGGTGCGGCTGGCGGGGACGCTGGAGATCCAGCCGCTCGGGCGGCCGTGGATGCGGGAGCGTCTGGAGATGCTCGCGGCCGGCGCGTGCAGGTACCTGCACGGCATCACCTCCGCGCGAACGGTGGGAGAGTGGGCCGGCTACCGGCCGTGCACCTGGGACGGCATGCCCGTCGTGGGCCCGGTGGCCCGCGTGCCCGGACTGTGGCTGGCCACCGGCCACGCGATGATGGGCATGACGCTGGGCCCGGTCACCGGGCGCCTGGTCGCGGAGCGCCTCTGCGGGGATCCGCCCTGCGTGCCGGAGCCGCTCCTCTCGATCATGGCCGCGGACCGCTTCGGCTGAGGGCCGGAAGCCAGGCGGCCCCGCGCACGCCGCTCGAATCCCCATGGAGCGCCCGCCGCACCGGCGTGCGGAAGACGCCCCCGAAGACCCACGGCGAGATCGCGGCCGGCAGCGCCTCCGCCAGCCAGGGGAGGTTGCTCACGCCGCCGCCGAGGACGATCGCGTCCGGGTCCACCACGTGCACCACCACGGAGAGGGCCCGGCCGAGCGCCGCCGCGTACCACGCCATCAGCTCGCGGGCCTCCGGTTCGCCTGCGGCCCGCCGCGCCTCCACCTCCGGGAGCGCGGCGTGCGAACCCTTCATCCGTCGATAGCGAGCCTCCAGCGCCGGACCGGAGAGGAACGTCTCCACGCACCCGGTGCGGCCGCAGTAGCAGGGCACCGCCTCCGGGTCCCGGTCCCCCACGCCGGGCATGCGGAGGTGGCCCCACTCCCCCGCCACCAGGTTGGCCCCGTCCAGGGCGTGCGCGTCCACCACCACGCCGCCGCCGCAGCCCGTGCCGAGGATCACGCCGAAGACGCACTTCGCCCCCGCGCCCGCGCCATCCACGGCCTCGGAGAGGGCAAAGCAGTTGGCGTCGTTCGCGGCCGCCACCGCCATGCCCAGGACCCGCTCCAGGTCCTGCCGCAGCGGGCGGCCGTTGAGGCAGGTGCTGTTCGCGTTCCGGTGCAGGCCGCTCACGGGGTCGGCGCTGCCGGGGGTGCCCACGCCCACCGTGACCGCCTCGCCGGAGGCCCGCGGCGCCGCCCGCACGAGCGACGCCACCGCCGCCACGGTCTCCTCGTAGCTCCCGGCGGGAGTCGGCACGCGCTGCCGCCAGCGTTCGCGCCCGTCGGCCTGGAGCGCCACCGCCTCGATCTTGGTGCCGCCCAGATCCACGCCGATCCGGAGGGTGGCGCCCATCATGACGCGGGCGGGGCGCAGGAGGGTGCGCCGCGCCGGTGGCGCCAGCGGCCGCCCACGCAGGTGGCCACCACCACGCTGGTGCCCGCGCCGAAGACGAGGGACGCGGGGAGCGACCGCTCCGTCCACTCCGCGAGCGTCGGATGATCCAGGTCGATCACCGCCAGGTCCGCCAGCCGTCCCGGCTCCAGCAGGCCGGCGTGGACTCCGAGCGAGCGGGCCCCGTTCACCGTGCCCACCTCGAGGAGCGCCTCCGCGGCGTGGCCGTGGCTGTTCACCAGGACGCCGCGCTCCTGCCGCGTCACCCGCTGCACGTACTCCAGCCAGCGCAGCTCCTCGAACGCGCAGAGGCGGCTGTTCAGGTCCGTCCCGATGGCGATCCGCGCCCCCGCCTTGCGCATGTGCGGCACGCCGGGAACGCCGTCCCCGAGGTTCCCCTCCGTGAGCGGGCAGAGGCAGACGTTCCCGCCCCGGGCCCCGAAGCGCTCCATGTCCCGCGGATCCGTGTGGGTGCAGTGGACGGCGGTGAAGCGGCCGTCCACGGCCAGCTCCTCCACCACCATCTGCATCGGGCGCCGCCCGTAGTGGCCCTCGCACTCCGTGATCTCCACCACCACCTCCTCCACGTGCATGTGGAAGACCTGCCCCCGCTCCAGGCTGCCCTGGTGCAGGAGGCGGATGCTGTTGAAGGGGACGGCCCGCACGCTGTGGGCCACCACGCCCAAGGTGCCGCCGATCCCGCCCACCAGCTCCTCCAGGCGGGCGTGCTCGCGCCAGTACTCGTCGAGGCCGCGGGTCTCGAAGCGCCGCTGCCCGCCGACGAGCGGCCGCTCCACGCCGCCGGTCTCGTAGGCGGTGTGCAGCAGCACCAGGCGGATCCCGGCGTCGGCGGCGGCGGTGACGATCGCCTCGTCCAGCACGAAGCGGGCCTGATCCGAGATGTGCCGCACGTAGTGGAACTCGCCCACCGTGGTGAAGCCCGCGTCGAGCATCTCCTCGAAGGCCTTGCGGCTCAGCGTGTACGCGCTGCCGAAGTCCAGGCGCTCCACCAGGGCGTACATCGCCTCCCGCCAGGTGAAGAAGCTGCCGGCGCCCACGGGGAAGTCCTCCCCCATGCCGCGCAGGCCGCGCTGGAAGGCGTGCGAATGGGCGTTCACGAACCCCGGGATCACCGCCCGTCCCGGCAGGCGCCGCACCGCCGGGTGCTCGAAGCGCCCCACGCGGCCGAGCGTTCCCTCCGGGAGGATCTCCACGCGGATCCCGCGCTCGAAGCGCCCGCCCACCAGAGCCAGATCGGGTTCGATGACGTCCGCTCGGACCACGACGCGAGAGTAGCATCGGGCCCATGCCGCGCCCATCCAGCCTCGTCACCCCTGCCGATCTCTGCCGCCTGGTGGTGGTGTCGGACGCCTCCATCGCCCCGGACGGCTCCCGCGTGGCCTTCGTCCACCGCAGCGTGGACGCCCAGGAACGCACCCGGACCGCCATCTGGGAGGTGGCCGCGGAGGGGGGCACGCCGCCGCGCGAGATCACGCGGGGGCCCAGGGATTCGCAGCCGCGCTGGCGGCCGGACGGCGGGGCGCTCGCCTTCGTGCGCGGCGATGCCAAGCTCCCGCCGCAGCTCTTCGTGCTGGACGGTCGGGGCGGCGAGGCCCGCGCGGTCACGCGGCTGCCGTGGGGGACGCTGGGGGCGTTCGCGTGGATGCCGGATGGGCGGCGGATCCTCTTCTCCTGGCGGCGCATGGACCCGGCCTTCACGCCGGACGCGGCCCGCGAACGCGAGTCGCGCGGCGCCCCCGCGCCGCCGCGCGTGATCGACGAACCCTGGTACCGGCTGGACGGCGACGGCTACTTCGGCGCCGACCGCTTCCATCTGTGGCTGGTGGACGCGGAGCGCGGCACGCTCGCGAAGGTCTTCGACGAGGACCGCACGGGCGACATGAGCTTCGACGTCCTGCCGGACGGCAGCGGCGCGGTGGTCGCCTGCAACCGGCATCCCAGGGCCCTCTTCGAGGCCGGCACGGAGGAGCTGCTGCGCCTGGACCTGCGGCGGGTGCGGCTCCGGGCCGCGGCCACGCCCGCGGCGTTCGAACGCCTGCACGCGGGCCGCGCCGCCGGCAGCGCCGCCCCGATCGCCGGGATCCCCGCCGGCCCCAAGGGCTGGCCGCGCGTGAGTCCCTGCGGGCGGCGCCTGGCGTGGGCCGGCCGGCGCGGTCGCGTGGGCATGTACGACCCGAGCAACCTGGAGCTCTGGTGCGCGGAGCTCCGCGGCGCGCGGGCCGCCGCCGTCCGCTCCCTCACCCGGGGCCACGACGTCTGCCTGATGGCGCCCACGCTCAGCGACTGCGCGGACGCCGCGTTCGGCGCCAGCCTGGCGTGGGCCGCGGACTCCGCCAGCCTCTTCTGCCGCATCGGCCACCACGGCTCCGGGCGGATCGCGAGCGTCGCGGTGGAGGGGAAGCCGTCGCTCCGCTTCCACACGCCGTCGGGGTGCGAATGCTCGTTCGCGGGGCCGTGCGCGGACGGCACCCGCCTCCCGCTGGTCGTCTCCACGCCCATCGATCCGCCGCGGATCTGCGTGGCGGAGGTGGAGGGGGCGGAGTTCCCGCTCCGATCCCTCACCACCTTCAACGACGACTGGCTGGCACGGCGGCGCCTCTCCGTGCCGGAGGAGCGCTGGGTGCGCTCCGGGCGCGGCCACGTGCAGGCGTGGGTGATGCGGCCGCCGCGCGGGGCGCCGGAGCGGCGCGGGGCCGCGATCCTGATGGTGCACGGCGGCCCCCACGCCCAGTACGGCACCTCGTTCTTCCACGAGTTCCAGTGCGTGGCCGCCGCGGGCTGGACGGTGGTCTTCTCCAATCCGCGCGGAAGCAAGGGGTACGGCGCGGCCTTCGCCTCCGCCATCCGCGGATCGTGGGGCCGCGCGGACTGGGCGGACGTGCAGGCGGTCACCCGCTTCATGGGCCGCCTGCCGGGCGTGGACCGGGGTCGGCTGGCCATCGCGGGCGGCAGCTACGGCGGCTACATGACCAACTGGGCCATCGGCCACACCAAGGTCTTCCGCGCCGCCATCACCGATCGCTGCGTCAGCAACCTGGTGTCCATGCAGGGCACCAGCGACCACATGGACGTGCCGGACCGCTACTGGCGCGGCGCCGCCTGGGACCGCCCGGAGACGCTCTGGTCGCAGAGCCCCATCGCCCACATGAAGGGCGTCACCACGCCCACGCTGATCATCCACTCCGAGGGGGATCTGCGCTGCAACGTGGAGCAGGGAGAACAGGTGCACGCGGCCCTCTCCGTGCAGGGCGTCCCCTGCCGCTTCGTCCGCTACCCCGCGTCCACGAGCCACGGCATGAGCCGCGGCGGCCCACCGCCGCTGCGGATCCACCGCCTCCACGAGATGCTCTCCTGGCTGGAGCGCTGGCTGGCGCCGGCCCGCACGGCCGCGGCCCCGCGGCGCACCCGGGGAAGCCGCCGCTGACGCCGCCGGCCGCGCCGCGATCTGCCCTAGACTCCCGCCCCATGCGCGACCCGGACCTGGCATCGACGGAGGCCGCGGAGGCCATGCAGCACGTGCGTTCGCTCCTCCGCTTCATCGGGGAGGACCCGGAGCGCGAAGGCCTGCGCGACACCCCCCGCCGGGTGGTGAAGGCCATGCACGAGCACTTCCGCGGCTACACCATGGATCCCATGGAGCCGCTCCGCCGCACCTTCACGGAGGTGGAGGGCTACGACGAGCTCGTGCTCCTCTCGGACGTGGAGGTGCACAGCCACTGCGAGCACCACATGGTGCCGTTCGTGGGGCGGGCCCACGTGGGGTACATCCCCAACGGCCGCGTGGTGGGCCTCTCCAAGCTGGCCCGCGTGGTGGAGATCTACTCCAAGCGCCTCCAGGTGCAGGAGAAGCTCACCGCCCAGATCGCGGCCGCCATCGACTCGGCGCTCCAGCCCCACGGCGTGGCGGTGGTCCTCCAGTGCCGCCACTTCTGCATGTGCTATCGAGGCGTGCAGCAGCCGCAGGCGGTCACCACCACCAGCAAGCTCCACGGCGTCTTCCTCTCCAACCCCGCGGCGCGGATGGAGTTCCTGACGCTCTGCGGCATCAGCCGCCCGCGCGAATGATCCGCGGCCCCGCCGCTCACGCCCGCCCGTAGACCGGAACGAGCGCCCCGCTCGTGATCTGGTTCCGGGGCGTCCCCAGGGCCATCATCGCCTCCGCCACCTGCCCCGGCGAGGGCCAGCGTTCGTGCTCCGCGGAGGGCATCGCGGCCCGGTTGGCGGCGGTGTCCATGATGGACGGCAGCACCGCGTTCACCAGGATCCCCTCCTCCAGGAGTTCCGCGGCCAGGCTGCGGGTCACGGCAGCCACCGCGGCCTTGGCGGCGGCGTAGGCCACCATCCCGGGAGCGGGCTCGAGCGCCGGTCGCGCGGCCACGTTCACCAGCCAGCCGCGTGCGTGCGGCGCAGCGGGTTCGCCCGCCGCATCCAGGCGCGGTGAGCGGCGCATCGCCTTCACCGCCTCGCGGCAGCAGAGGACGCAGCTCAGGAGGTTGATGCGCCACATCGCCTCCAGCTCCGCGGTGCCCGTCCCGGCGAGCGGCGCCATCGCGAAACCACCGGCCGCATGGAAGGAGCCATCGCAGCGGGAGAGCGAACCGTACGCGGCCGCCACCTGGGCCTCGTCGCCGAGATCCACGGTCCGCGCGGAGACCCGCGGCGGCGTAGCCGCGGGCAGCACCCGATCCAGCACCAGCACCTGGGCGCCGCGGGACGCGAGTCGCTCCGCCGCGGCGGTGCCCAGCGCGCCGGCGCCGCCCGTCACCACGTAGACGCGGCCATCGAGGTTCATGCCCGGAGTGTAGAGCGGGCCGCCGCTACCATGTCGCCATGACCTCCACCGCCCGCCCCGTGACCATGGACGAGATCGTCTCCCTCTGCCGCCGGAGGGGCTTCGTCTTCGGTTCGAGCGAGATCTACGGCGGAATCAACGGCTTCTGGGATTACGGACCGCTGGGGACGCAGCTCAAGCGCAACCTCAAGAACGCCTGGTGGGAGGACATGGTGGACCGGGAGCTCACCGGCCCGGACGGGAAGCCCGTGGACGTGGTGGGCGTGGACTGCACCATCATCATGAACCCCAAGGTGTGGGTGGCCTCCGGCCACGTGGGTGGCTTCAACGACCCCATGGTGGACTGCCGCGAGAGCAAGATGCGCTACCGCGCGGATCACCTCATGGTCCTGGGCGCGGTGGAGGCCGGCGCCCGCCTCTACGCCTTCCTGGACGGAGATGCGGCCCAGCGGGCCGCCGCGGAGAAGGCCCTGGTCCGCTACGAGAAGCGCGACGCCCTGGATCCGCAGCGTCACGTGGTGCGGCCCTTCACCGCGCTCGACGAGGACGCCCGCCGCCGCACCATGGGGCCGGACGCCAAGGAGGCGGGCACGCTCACGGAGCCGCGGCTCTTCAACCTGATGTTCGAGACCTGGGTGGGCGCGATCCGCGACGACGACGCCCGCGCCTACCTGCGGCCGGAGACCGCCCAGGGCATCTTCGCCAACTTCCAGAACGTCCTGGACTCCACCCGCGTGCGCGTCCCCTTCGGCATCGCCCAGGTGGGCAAGGCCTTCCGCAACGAGGTGACGCCGCGGAACTTCACCTTCCGCAGCCGCGAGTTCGAGCAGGCGGAGATCGAGTTCTTCGTCCACCCCTCGAGCGCCGGCGAGTGGTACGCCTTCTGGCGGCAGGTCCGCTGGGAGTGGTGGAAGAAGATGGGGCTGGCCGGGGACAACCTCCAGCTGCGCGAACACGACCGCGACGAACTGGCCCACTACGCGAAGGATGGCGCCGGCTGCTGCGACGTGGAGTACCGCTTCCCCTTCACGGCGCCCGGCTTCGGGGAGCTGGAGGGCGTCGCCCACCGGACGGACTTCGACCTCCGCCAGCACGCGGAGCACAGCGGGCGCCGCGACAAGCTGAAGTACTTCGACCAGGAGCGCAACGAACGCTACTTCCCCCACGTGATCGAACCCTCCGGCGGCATGGACCGCGGCACCCTCGCGGTCCTCTGCGAGGCCTACACGCCGGACCCCTCCCGCCCGAGCGGCGTCTTCATGAAGTTCAACCCGCGGCTCGCGCCCGTGAAGGCGGGCGTGTTCGCGCTGGTGAACAAGGACGGCATGCCGGAGGTGGCGGAGCGGCTCGGCCGCGCCCTGCGGCGGCGCTGGCCGGTGGACACGGATCCCAAGCAGTCGATCGGCAAGCGCTACGCCCGCATGGACGAGGCGGGCACGCCCTGGTGCTTCACCGTGGACGGGGACACGCTCACCAACCAGACGGTCACCGTCCGCCACCGGGACACGCAGCAGCAGGAGCGGGTGGCGATCGACCAGGTGCCGGCGTGGCTGGACGCGAAGATCGCGGCGGGCTGAGCCGCCGGACGCCGGCCGTTGCCGGCAAGGCCGGCCGGACGCTTCCGGCTGGCGCACTCCCGGGCGGCGCGGCTCCGGATCACGCCGCCCCGGGATCGGGGATCGGATCCACCCGCATGCCCTCCGGCACCGCGATGGAGGCGCCGCCGCCGCGCTCGATCATGGTGCCCACCGGCACCGCGCAGTAGTCCACGCTGAAGGCGCCCGCGGGGCGCAGGTTCCCGCTGCGTCCCAGGCCGCCGAAGGGCAGCCGCCCGCTCGCGCCCGCGGTCCCGCTGTTCCAGTTGACCAGGCCGCAGCGGAGCCGCGTGCGGCAGCGCTCCCAGCACGCGGCGAGGCGGGTGAAGACGGCGGCGGCCAGGCCGAAGCGGGTCGCGTTCGCCTGCCGGATCATGTCCTCCTCGTCCGCGGCCACCGCGAGCTGCACCAGCGGGCCGAAGCACTCGCAGTCCGTCTCCAGCGTGAAGCGCTTCACCTCCACCACCGAGGGGGTGACGAACCATCCCGGTCGGTCCATCGCGCTTCCCTCCACCAGGATGGAGGCCCCGGCGGCCGCGAGCGAAGCCTGGAAGGCGAGCATCGCCTGCCGCGACTCCTCGCTCACGAGCGGACCCATGAACGCCGGGCCCGGACCCTCCGGCGGCCCCACCAGGAGCGTGCTCGCGGTGCGGCAGAAGGCGGGGATGAACCACTCCGCGGCCGCCGGATGGAGGACGATGCGGCGGGTGCAGGTGCAGCGCTGGCCGGTGGTGGCGAACGCCGCCCGCACGCACTCGATCACCGCGAGCCGCCGGTCCGCATCCGGGAAGACGAGCGCGGCGTTGCTGCCGCCCATCTCCAGGGCCACCATGCGGCCGGGGCGGTCCAGGTTCGCCTCCAGGATCCGGCGCCCCACGGGCCAGCTGCCGGTGAAGAGGATACCGTCCAGGTCCGGGTGCGACGCGAGCCGCGAGGCCACGCGGGCCCCGCCCTGCACCACCTGGAAGACGCCCTCCGGCACCCCGCACTCGCGGAGGAGCCGCCCCAGCAGCTCCCCCGTGCCGGGAGCCTTCTCGCTCGGCTTGAAGATCACGGCGTTCCCGAGCGCCAGCGCCGGCACCCAGTGGCCGTTGGGCAGGTGCGCGGGGAAATTGAACGGCCCGATCACCGCCATCACGCCGTAGGGACGGAAGCGGCACTCGCCGCTGCGGCCCGGGCCGGCGGCCACGTCGAATCCGCGCACGCGGCTCCGTGGTCCCTCCTCCAGTGTGATGGCCACCTTGTCCGCGAGGAGCTTCACCTCCGCCCGGCTCTCCGCGAGCGTCTTCCCCACCTCGCGCGTGATGCAGCGGGCGATCTCCTCCCCCGCCTCCTGGGAGCGGACCTGCCAGCGGCGCAGGATCTCCAGCCGCGTCTCCTCCGGACCGGCCTCCCACGCCGCTGCCGCGGCCCGGGCCCGCGCCACCGCGCGGTCCACCTCGGCCGGGTCCTCCACGCCGCGCCACACCACCTGGTCCGGCGCCGCCGGGTTGCGCCGCTCGAACGGCACCGCCCCGTCCGCCGCGCTCCCGCCGGCCGCGCTCATACCTTCCCGGCGCGGGCCTTGCGACGCCCGCCCTTGCGGCGCGCACCGCTGCGCCCGTCCTCGCGCTCGCCGTCGTCGGCGCGCCCGGCGCTGCGCCCGCGTTCGCCCTCCCGGTCCGGAGCCCGCTCGACCTTGCCCATCGGCGTCAGCCCCACCCGGTCGCCCTCGCGGGCGCCGATCGCCTTGGCCGCGTCCCCGGGGATCCAGAGGCGTCCGTCCTCCAGGGAGTACGCGGCGCGAACCGCCCGGAACGTGCCGTCCTTGGGCTGGCAGCTGACGATCCCCACGCGCTTTTGCCGCTCCGAGGTGCCGCCGAGGCGCAGCAGCTCCGTCTCCCGCACGAGCGGCACCTTGTCCGTCTCCGCCTCCAGGTACGGGCCGCCGTCGAAGGGATCCACGTGGCCGTTGAAGCGGAAGCCCTGCCGCTCCAGCATGGCGCGGGCCGCGAGCGTCTCCTCCCCCACCTTGCCGATCAGGGCCCGCGCCTCCGGCGGCAGGATGGAGGTGTGGATCTCCCCGCGCGGCCAGAGGCTGGTCATGAACTCCTTGCTGTGCTGGCAGAAGAGATCCGCCTCGCTGTAGCTCAGGTTGATGAAGCGGCGACCCAGGTACTCCCAGAGCATGGTGCGGCTGTCCGGCGTCAGCGGGCCCATCAGCTCCGCCAGCATGCGGTCCTTGAAGAGGTCCCGGTGGATCCCCACGTAGTGCAGGCGCACCAGCGAGAGGAGCGATCCGAGCTTCTGTCCGTGGCCGCGGTAGCCGGGGGCCAGGATGAGGCCGCCCAGCTCGCTGGGGCCGCTCTCGTCCGTCCCGAACTCGATCGTGGTGTGGACCGAGCCCTGCTGCAGGTCCTGGCTGTAGTACTCGCGCCGCCGCACCTTCAGGAAGACGTGCGGCCATCCCGGCCAGCTGATGCAGCACATCACCGCGGAGGTGCCCACCACGTTGCCGGTCTCGGTGTCCTCCAGGACGAACATGAACTGCCGGTCCTTGGCGTCCTTGGCCTGTCCCGCGAAGCTCCGCCGGCTGCGGGCGATCTTGGCCGAGATGATGTCCTTGTCCGCCGGGAGATTGATGAAGTGGACCATCTTGGCCAGCTTCAGCAGCGTGGCCAGGTCGTCGATGACCGCGGGACGGATCACGAACATGGCGGCACTATACGGCGTGCCACCGGGGGCCGCGTCAGGCGCTGCGGGCCATGCTCCGCTCGAGGATCTCGAAGACCGGCCCGAAGTGCTCCGGCTGCATCACCCCCACCGGCGGCAGGAAGCGCAGGTGGTAGGGACCGTGGCCGCAGTTGAAGGCGATGACGCCATCCTCGAAGAGGTTCCCGAGGAGCCGGTTGATGCGCTCCTTGTCCCCGCCGAACGGCGTCAGCCGCATCATGCCGCCCACGCCGCCCACCACGCGGCGCGATTCGCGCCCCAGGGCGTCCCGGACCGGCGGGAACCACTCCGGGTGCCGCGCCACCAGGGCTTCCGCATGCGAACGGAACGCCGCATGCAGCCGCGCGATCCGCCCCTCCGGGCCGTAGTAGCCGCCGTCGCGCAGCGTGGTGAGGGCACGCAGCCCCACCTGGAAGGCCGCGGCGCCCGCGGCGAACGTGCCGCTCAGGAGGCCGGGCTTGGGGCTCATCTCCGGCGTGTAGAGGCAGGCGCACG
Source organism: Phycisphaerales bacterium (assembly GCA_046350535.1). Lineage (GTDB taxonomy): Bacteria > Planctomycetota > Phycisphaerae > Phycisphaerales > SM1A02 > VGXK01. The sequence continues at coordinate 1,063,996 of JAXMAG010000001.1, read as the reverse complement.
CCTGGCTCATCTTCCCCAGCGTGAGCACGTCCACGTAGTCGCCGAGTCCCAGCGCCTCGCAGGCCAGCATGCTGGTGGTGCGGCCGAAGGTCTGCACCTCGTCGTCCCAGACCGGGATCCCCTCCGCGCGGCAGAGCTCCATGAGCGGCAGGAAGAAGTCGCGCGGGGCCGCGTTGAAGCCGCCCTCGCCCTGCACCAGCTCCATCACGAAGCAGCAGTGCTGCCCCGGATACCGGGCCACCACCTGCCGCAGGTGCCACAGCGTCATCTCCGCGGAGCGGGGCCCCAGCTCCGGGTCGTAGAAGGGCATGTAGTCCACCATCACGTTGAGGGCCACGCCCTGGCGGTAGCCGGCGGTGTCGCCGATCTGCGTCATGGTGGTGGAGCGACCCATGAAGCAGTCCGCGAAGGCGATGATCCGCGGCGCGGATTGCCGCTTCTGCTGGCAGACCTTGAGGGCCGCCTCGTTCACCATGCAGCCGGAGTTGCTCACGAACGCGTGCCGCATCCGCGTGGCCCGCGACGCCTCCTTCACCAGGAACTCCCCGAACGCGATGCTGTCCGCGTTGAACTGGAGGTTCCCCTCCTGCACCGTGTCCGCGAGCGCCGCCTGCAGGGCCGCCTCCGTCATCCCCGGATCGCCGTGCCCGAACATGTGCACGCCGATCCCGTTGATCATGTCCCACTTGACGCTGCCGTCCACGAGCTCCACGAGCGGCCCGTTCCCCAGGCCCGTCCCCAGGTATCGATAGTGCGGCGCCCGTCCCCGCACCTGGGCCGCCCGCGTCATCCACTGCTCCATGAGCGCCGCCTTCTCCGGCTGCGGCGGCCTGGCGCCGGTGAGCGCGGCCTGCGCCTGCCGGAGCTCGCGCAGCACCTGCTCGAACGCCGCCTTCACCGCCGGCGTCCCGGCGAGCGCCGGGAGGATCCCCGCCGCGGTCTCGGCGGCGGAGGCGGAAGCGGAGGCGGATGCGGAGCGGGTGATCGTCTCGGCGGGCGTCATGGCGGCATCGTACGGCGCGGAGCGTCGCCCGCCCGGACGGAGACGAAGCGTGCCGGGTCCAGGCGGCGTTCGCCCTCCCAGCGGTAGGCCACCAGCTGCCCGCCGCGGGCCACAGACCAGTCCAGGCATGCCACGTTGGGGGCCAGCAGCCACGGCGCATCGCGCTCGCCCGGCATCCAGTAGTGCCCCACGAAGACCGGCGGCGCGTCCTCCGGATATCCGGGCCACGGCCGCCGCCGCTCCGCCGGCACCTCCAGCGGCGGCGCGGCGGTGCTGCCGGTCATGGAGAGGTCCGCGTAGGACCAGGAGCGCGGCGACTCCCACCAGCGCGTCCGGATCAGCCGGCGCACGTTCCCCTCCCCGTCCCGCAGCGTCACCCCCTCCGGCAGCGGGATCTCCGGCCCCTTGAGCAGCGTCTCCATCGCCGTGCATGCGGGCGAATCCTCCCGGTGGAGCGCCCGCACCAGGGACGCATCCAGCCGCCTCCCCTCCACCACGCCGCGCAGGAGCCGGATCGACTCCTCGTCCCAGCACGCATGCACCACCCGCAGCGGTCCCAGGTCCAGCCAGAGCGGCAGGCCCCGGAACCACTCGAGCGCCTCCTCAAGCTCCGCGGGCCGCAGCTGCCGCAGCGTCTCCGCGTGCTGGCGGATCGTCTTCTCCGTGTGCGGCCGGCAGTGGACGGCCCCACCCTCCTCCGCCGGGGTGGCGAACGCCAGCGCGTTCATCTCGTGGTTCCCCAGGATGGCGCGGGCGGCGCCGGACTCCACCATCCCCCGGACCAGCCGCAGCGTCTCCGCGATGCGCGGGCCGCGGTCGATGAAGTCGCCGGTGAAGATCGCGGTGCGCTCGGGGTGCCGCCAGGTGCCGTTCGAACGCCGGTATCCCAGGCGGGCCAGGAGCGTCTCCAGCTCCCCGGCGTGGCCGTGGATGTCGCCGATCAGGTCGTGCAACTCACTCCCACTCGATCGTCGCGGGCGGCTTGCTCGAGATGTCGTAGACCACCCTGTTGACGCCCTTCACTTCGTTGATGATGCGGCTGGAGATGGTGGCCAGCACCTCGTAGGGCAGCCGCGACCAGTCCGCGGTCATGAAGTCCTGGCTCTCCACGGCGCGGATGGCCACCACGGAGTCGTAGGTGCGGCCGTCGCCCATGACGCCCACCGTGCGGATGGGGAGCAGCACCGCGAAGACCTGGCTGGTGCTGCGGTAGAGGTTGGCGGCGTGGATCTCGTCGAGGAGGATCTGGTCGCAGTCGCGGAGGAGATCCAGGCGCTCGCGCGTCACCTCGCCCACCACGCGCACCGCCAGGCCCGGCCCTGGGAACGGATGCCGCCACACCATCTGCTGCGGCAGTCCCAGCACGTCGCCCAGCGCCCGCACCTCGTCCTTGAAGAGGTCCTTCAGCGGCTCCACCAGCTGGAAGCCGAGGTCCGCGGGCAGGCCGCCCACGTTGTGGTGGAGCTTGATGTTCGCCGCCGTGCCCGCGTGGCTCTGTCCGCTCTCGATGCGGTCCGGATAGAGCGTGCCCTGGGCCAGGAAGCCCACGTCCGGACCCACCTGCGCCGCCGCGGTGCGGAAGACGTCGATGAAGCGGTGGCCGATCCGGCGCCGCTTCTCCTGCGGATCCGTGACGCCCTCCAGATCCTTGAGGAAGGCCGCGGAGGCGTCCACCACGCGGAGGTCGATGTCGAAGTGATCCCGGAAGGTGTTCTCCACCAGCTGCCGTTCGTTCTTCCGCAGCACTCCGTTGTCCACGAAGATGCAGGTGAGCTGGGAGCCGATCGCCCGGGCGAGGAGCGCCGCCACCACGCTGGAGTCCACGCCGCCGGAGAGTCCGCAGAGGACGCGGCCCTTTCCAACCTGGGACCGCACCCGGGCGCACTCCGCATCCAGGAAGTCGCTCATCCGCCAGGTGCCGCGGCAGCCGCAGACCTCGTAGAGGAAGTTCCGCAGCATGTCCACGCCGTGCGGCGTGTGCGTCACCTCCGGATGGAACTGCACGCCCCAGAAGCGGCGGCCCGTGTGGCGGACCGCGGCGAAGGGACACGTGGAGGTGGAGGCCAGCACCTCGAACCCCTCCGGCAGCTCCGTCACCTGGTCGCCGTGGCTGGCCCACACGATGGTGTCCGCGGGGATGCCCTTCAGGAGATCCCCGGCCTGGCGCACCTCGAGCTTGGCCCGCCCGAACTCGCGGGCCGGGGATCCGGCGACGCGGCTTCCCAGGAGCTGGCAGCCCAGCTGCATCCCGTAGCAGATGCCCAGCACGGGGACGCCCAGCTCCAGGATCCGCGGGTCGCAGCGGGGCGCCCCCTTCTCGAAGACGCTCGCCGGGCCGCCGGAGAGGATGATCGCCTTGGGCCGGCGGGCCCGCAGCTCCTCGACGGTGATGGTGGGCGCCACCAGGAGACTGAACGCGCCCGCCTCCCGGACGCGCCGGCAGATGAGCTGCGAGTACTGGCTGCCGAAGTCCAGGACGAGGACCGTCTCCGGAGTGGCCGCGGGAGACGCGGCGGCGGCGGGGGTGGTGGAAGCGGGTCGGGGGGCCATCGTGCTCATGGCGTTGGTTGGAAGCGGGGCATGGTAGCGTGTGTGGGTGTTTCGCCCCGCTCAGAGTGCCTCGCCGCGAACCCGCTGGCGGCGCCGGCTGGCCGCCTGGGTGCCCGCTGCGGCCGTAGCCGCGGGGTGCGCCCCGTCCACGTTCGAGGGTGGCTTCGCCAGCGGCGCTCCCGCACCGCGGGTGGCGGCCATCGAGCAGGTCCGCCGCAGCCGGGATCGCAGCCAGATTCCCCAGGTCGTGGAGTGCCTGGGTTCGGAGGACACCCTGGTGCGGGTGGAGGCCATCCGCTGCCTCAAGGACCTGACCGGACAGACCTTCGGCTACGACCCGGACGCCTCTCCTCTGGAGCGCGAACCCGCCCTTCGCCGATGGGAGACATGGTGCCGGGAGGAGGGGCTCGCTCCCGCCCCGGCCCCGCAGGAGTTCACGCCAGCATGAACGAACGCGCCCCGGACCTGCGGCTCCAATTCCTCAGCCGACGCACGCTCCTCGCACCCATCCGCGCCATGGTCGTCTCGCTCTCGGAGCGGGCCGGGTTCGACGAGGTGACCTGCGGCCACCTCGGGCTCGCGGTGGATGAGGCCCTGGCGAACGTCATCAAGCATGGCTACGGACTCCGCGAGGACTGCCGCATCTGGATGAGCGTCTGGCAGCTGGAGGATCCCGCCGGCATCCGCGTGGTGATCGAGGACCTTGCGAGGCAGGTGGATCCGGAGCGGATCCGCGGGCGCGATCTGGACGACGTCCGCCCCGGCGGCCTCGGCGTCCACCTGATGCGCAGCACCATGGACGTGGTCCGCTTCGAACGCCGCGCCGAGGGCGGGATGCGCCTGACGCTCGAGAAGCTGGTGGCGGCGGAGCCCGTCTCCGCGGAACCCAGCGCCGCGTGACCGCCGGTCCCGGTCGGCGCCGTTTCGGGTAGCATGTCCCCACTTCGGAGCAGGATGTGGCCAAGAACGACACAGTCCCGGTCGTGACCCAGCCGTTGAAGGACGGTGTGCTGCTCGCTCCGAGCGGCGAGATCGATTTGCTGCGCAGTCCGAGCATGCGTTCGCAGATCGCGGCCGCCATGACCGCCAAGCCCCGCCGCGTGGTGGTGGACCTCTCCGGCGTCCCCTACATGGACAGCTCCGGGGTGGCCACCCTGGTGGAGGCGCTGCAGGCAGCCCGCAAGACGGGAGCCAAGCTGGTCCTCTGCGCCCTGGCCCCCCGGGTGAAGAGCATCCTCGAGATCTCGCGCCTGGACACCGTCTTCACCATCGTCGCGGACCGGGCCGCGGCCGAGTCGGCCTGACGCCGTGACGGACGTCTCAGCCGAGCCCCGGCCTCCCCTCCTTCCCATCCGGCTGCTGGACGCATGGGCGTCGCTCTGGCTCTCCGCGGCCCGGATCGTGGGAGAGCTGCTGCTGCTCTTCCTGGACACCTGCCGCTGGATGTGGCGGACGCTGGTGCTGCGGCGCACGCGATTCGGCTTCCATGCCGCGGTGGCACAGCTCATCCGGGTGGGCGTCCGCAGCATCGGCATCGTGATGCTGGTGAGCGGCTCCATCGGCATCATCCTGGCCTTCCAGACCGCGCCCAGCCTGGAGCAGTTCGGGCAGACGGACAAGGTCGCCAACCTGATCGGCGTGGCCGTCTTCCGCGAGCTGGGTCCGCTGATCGCCGCCATCGTGCTCACGGGCTTCGCCGGCGCCAGCATCGCCGCGGAGCTGGGCACCATGGTGGTGGGCGAGGAGATCGAGGCCCTGGAGGCGATGGCCCTCAACCCGGTGCGGGTCCTGGTGATGCCGCGGCTGGTGGCCACCACCGTGGCCCTCATCATGCTCGCCGTGATCAGCAACCTCACCGCCGTGATCATGGGCGGCGTGGTGGGCGTGGTGGCCCTCGAGATCCCCTACGAGATCTACAAGTACAACACCATCAACCAGGTGACCAACACGGACTTCCTCACCGGCCTGATCAAGGCCGCCGTGTTCGGGCTGATCCTTGGGCTCATCGCCTGCAACAACGGGCTCCGCGTGAGCGGTGGTGCGGCGGGCGTCGGCCGGGCCACCACCAGCACCGTGGTGCAGACCGTGGTCTCCGTGGTCATCGCGGACCTCACGTTCACCACGCTCTTCTACGCCATCGGCTGGACCTGACCCGGCGGCCCGGAGCTGGGCTCCGGTGATCTCCGCCAGCGCCTCTGCGGGCGTGCGCCCCCGCTCCACCAGCCACGCCACCGTCTGCGCCTGACCGCTCCTGGCCACGCGCCGCAGGAGGGCGCGGGCATCCGCAGGTACGGGGGCGGGGATCTGTCCCGGCCCCGGCCTCGGCACCGGCGTCGGCGCCGCTCCCGCCGCCGCCCGCACCAGGTGGGAGGCGGCCCGCAGCTGTTCCAGCACGTCCTCGCTTGATCGCACCAGGGAGGCCGCGCCGGCGCGGATCAGGGCATGGCACCCCTGCGAAACGCGGCTCGTCACCTGGCCCGGCAGCGCCATCACCTCCCGCCCCAGGTCCTCCACCGCGGAGCGGGCGGTGATCATCGCGCCGGACGCCTCCGCCGCCTCCACCACCAGCACCCCGACCGCCATCCCGGCGATGATCCGGTTGCGGCGCGGGAACGAGCCGGCCCGCGCCGGCATCCGCGGCGGGAATTCGCTCACCAGGGCGCCGCCCGCGGCCACCACCTGCTGGAAGAGCTCCAGGTGCTCCGGTGGATAGCAGTGCCCCAGACCGGACCCGGAGACGACGATCGTCCGCCCGCCCACCTGGAGGGCCGCCCGGTGGGCCGCGCCATCGATGCCCCGGGCCCCCCCGCTCACGATCGTCAGCCCCCGCAGCGAGAGCTCCGCCGCCAGCTTCCACGCCTGCCCGGCGCCGTAGAGCGTGGCCTTGCGGCTCCCGACGATCGCCACGGCCCACGCATCACCCGCGACCAGCGTTCCCCGCACGGAGAGGGCGAACGGCGGGTCCGGCGTGCAGGCAAGGAGGGCCGGGTAGTCCGGGTCACCCAGGAGGACCACCCCCGCCCCGCACGCCTCCAGGGCCGCCCGCTCCGCCGCCGGATCCACGCGGGCCAGGGCCCGGAGGATCCCTGCGCCATCCAGCACTCCTCCGCGGGCGCCGGCCATCGCGGCATCCAGGACCCTCGCACTGGCCCCCACCACCGCCTCCGGACTCCCCAGCGCGGCCAGCAGCCTGGCGGCGGTGAGTGGTCCCACCCGCTCGGCCATGGCCATGCGCAGCGCGCACTCCGGCACGTCCCCCGGCGCCCTCGGCATGTCCGGACTCTATCGCGTCAGCTCCCGGAAGCCCCGGTTCGCGCCCTTGTTTCTGCGGGGGTCAGCACCAGTCCGACAAAGACCAGGAACGCCCCCGCGCCCAGGGCCCAGAGGCGGCGGGGACCGTCGGTCAGCCGCGCAAGCAGCGTGTCCGGGACGGGCTCGGGTTCGAACGGCTCCACCTCCACGCTGGCGTCGATCCACTCCGACACCGGCGCGTTGACGGAGGTGGCCATCAGGATGGGCGCCTCCGCCTTGGGCATCACGTTGAGCTGGCCGGCGGCAAGGCGCCGGACCAGGGAGGGGTCCCCCGCCTCCAGATCCTGCGTGAAGCGGTCGTAGGCCTCCAGCAGCTTGAAGTTGGCCCGCTCCGCATGGCGGAGCTCCTCCAGCTGCTGCTTCAGTTCATGACGGTCCCGCTGGGAGCTGGTGACGGCGCCCGTCCCCACCAGGGCCAGACCCGCCAGCACGAAGAGCCAGCCGGCATCGAACCTGAAGAGTGGGCGCGAACGCTCCATGCGCATCCTCGTTCATCGGCCGCCGGTGCCGCGGCACCGGAGGTTTTCCACCCGCTCGGCCCACCGGGCGCCGGGCGTGGATTCAGGAGCGGGCGTCCGGAGCGCCGTCGATCATGTCCAGCACGCGGCGAAGGTTCGAACGGCTGTCCGGGGCGCCCCAGAGGATGTCGTATTCGACCCGCCAGTTGCAGCGGCGGAACTGGGTGTTCTGCGTGAACCAGGGGGCGTTCGTCAGGACCAGCGTGCACCCGTCGAAGACGCAGCCGATGAAGGCGTTCCCCGCCAGGTGGATGGTCTGGGCCGTGAAGGTCCGGTTCTCGTGCCGGGTGAGGTGCAGCTGCGGACCTCCCGGCGGCGAGGGTGATCCGGAACCGGGGGTGGGTGGGTTCGGGGCGTCGGCCATCGGGCACTCCTCCGCGTTCAGGCGAGCTCCGGGAAGATCTTGCGGACCGTGGCCACCAGGTCCTTCACGTGGGTGATGGACTCGTCCATGAACTTCCGCTCCACGGGATCCATGGCGAACTCCACCACCTTCTCCATGCCGCCCGCGCCCAGGATGCAGGGCACGCCCACGAAGTAGCCCTTCCCCTTCTGGCCGGGGGCCACGCCGAACTGGTCCTCGCAGTAGGCGGCGCAGGGAAGGATCCGCTTCTTGTCCTTGATGATGGCCTCCGCCATCTGCACGCTGCCGCTCGCGGGTGCGTAGTAGGCGCTCGTCCCCATGAGCTGGACGATCTCCCCGCCGCCCACCTTGGCCCGCTGCACGCACTTCTCGATCGTCTCCTTGGAGAGGAGCTGGTCCACCGGAATGCCATGCACGCTGGTGAGCCGAGGGAGCGGCACCATGTCATCGCCGTGCCCGCCCAGCAGGAGCGCCTGGATGTCCTCCACGGAGCAGCCGATCTCCATCGCCAGGAAGGCGCGGAAGCGGGCCACGTCCAGGCAGCCGGCCTGTCCCAGGATGCGGTGCGTCGGGAAGCCGCTCGCCTTCCACGCGGTGTAGACCATCGCGTCCAGCGGGTTGCTCACCACGATCATCACCGCCTCCGGCGAATGGGCGGCCACCTGCTCCGCGACGCTGCGCACGATCTTGACGTTGGTCTGGATGAGATCGTCGCGGCTCATGCCCGGCTTGCGGGGCAGGCCTGCGGTCACGATCACCACGTCGCTGCCGGCGGTGTCCTTGTAGTCGGCGGTGCCCACCACCTTCGCGTCGAACTCCTCGATCGGAGCGCACTGGGCCAGGTCCAGGGCCTTGCCCTTGGCCACGCCTTCGCGCTCCGGCACGTCCAGCAGGACGATGTCGCCAAGCTCCTTGGCGGCGGCCCAGTGGGCGCAGGTGGCTCCGACGTTTCCGGCTCCGATGACGCTGATCTTGGCGCGACGCATTGGTTCTTTCCGTTCCGTGTGGCGGCTGATCCTCTCCCGGCCCGGAGGTCGCACCGCGTGCACCCATCCGTCGCCGGGGAAAGTCGGGCATCATACAAGCCCCATGCCCCCCGCGCAGGTCGTCTCCGCCACCGAGGCCCGTCGGGTGCTCCTGCGACTCCAGGCCCTGGCGGAACCTCCAGGCCGCGCGGGTCCGGCGGCCACCGTCCGCCTGGTGGAGCGGCTCGGCTACCTGCAGATCGACTCCATCAACTCCGTGGAGCGAGCCCACCATCTCATCCTCGGTTCGCGTCTCAGCGGCTTCCGTCCGTCGCACCTCGCCCATGGGCTGGAGCGCAGCCGCCGCCTCTTCGAACACTGGACCCACGACGCCTGCGCCATCCCGGCGCGCTGGTACCCCTACTGGCATCACCGCTTCCGTCGCTACAGCGAGCGGGACCGCGCCCACGCCTGGTGGCAGGGCCGCTTCGGACCGGATCCGGAGCGGGTGCTGCGAACGGTGCTCGCGCGGCTCCGACGCGACGGCCCTCTGCGCGCCCGCGACTTCGAGCCGGCCGACGGCCTCCCGCGCGGACCCGGCGGCTGGTGGGAGTGGCGCCCGGAGAAGGCGGCACTCGAACACCTCTGGCGCTCCGGCCGCCTGGCGGTGGTGCGGCGGGTCCGCTTCGAGAAGGTGTACGACCTCTCCGAACGCGTGCACCCGGAGCTCCACGGCGCCCCCGTTCCCTCGGAGGAGGCGCACCGCGACTGGGCCTGCCGCAGCGCCATCGAACGGCTGGGCATCGCGACGGAGAGCGAGATCTCCCGCTTCCTCAATGCCGTCCCCCGGCCGCAGGTGCGAACGTGGGCCGCCCGCGAACTCCATGATGGCCGCCTGGTGCGGGTGAGCGTCGCGCCGGAGGGCGGCGGCCGCCCGGTGGCGTGCCTGGCCCTGCCCGAGTGGGCGTCCTTCGCGGCTCCGGTGGAGCCCGCGCCGATGCGGACGCTCTGCCCCTTCGACCCGGTCCTGCGCGACCGCGCCCGCACGCTGCGGCTCTTCGCGTTCGACTACCGCTTCGAAGCCTTCACTCCCGCCGCGAAGCGGCGCTACGGCTACTACGTGATGCCGCTCCTTGCGGGAGACCGTCTGGTGGGCCGCGTGGACCCGCGGTTCAACCGGCCGGAGGCGACGCTGGAGGCGCGGGGGCCGTGGTGGGAGCCGGGGGTTCGGCCAACCGTCGCCCTGCGGGCCGCGGCCCGGGAGGCCCTGGAGGCGCTCGCCGCCCAGATCGGCGCCACCCGCGTCCGCTGGGAGGCCGCATAGCGGCCGCAGGCGCGGTCATGCTCCGGAACGGACTTCATGGGCCAGAGAGGACTCGAACCTCCGACCTCGCCCTTATCAGGGGCGTGCTCTAGCCAGCTGAGCTACTAGCCCGAAGAGGCGGGGAGTCTACCCCAACCTCCTTCGCTGGGCAACGGCCTGGCCGCTCACCTCGCGTCCTCGAAGCTGCCTGCCAGCGGCTCCAGGAGGTCGCTCAGGGCCACCACCCCCAGCGGCGCCTTCGGGTTCGAACCCACGATGGCCATCTTCGCCCGCTCCCTCCGGAGCGTCTCGAGCGCCTCGAGGAGCGTCGCGCCGGGCGAGACCCAGCACGCGGCCTGCACCAGTTCGGAGACCGGGTGCTCCGGGTGGAGGAGCAGGTCCAGCGTCGGCACCACGCCCACCACCCGGCCCGTCGGGTCCACCACCGGATAGCGGCTCAGGAGGCGCGTTCGCATGGCCACCTCCAACGCCCGGCGGTCCTGGGTGGTGGAGAGCGTGACGGTCCGGCGCCACGGCACCATGCGCTCCGCGACCGTCCGGCCCGCCACCTGCAGGGTCCGTTCCGCAAGCGACACCTGCGTCTCCGTGAGGAGCCCGGCGCCGGCGCCCTCCTCGAAGATGCGCACCAGCCGCTGCCGGGGCGTGAGCGGATTCCCGCCGCCGCCCATGCGCCGCAGCGCCAGGCGGCTCAGCCCCTCCACCATCGGAACCAGGCCGCACCAGGTGAGGAGCAGGCGCCCCGCGCGGATGGTGGGCGCCAGGGCATACACCCAGCGATCCGCGAGCGAGCGGAAGAGGTCCTTGGGCAGCACCTCGCCGAAGACGAAGAGCACCGGCACCAGCACCAGCGAGTTCAGCACCACCGCGGGGATCGCCCCGAGCCCCAGGACCTTCACGGCGTGCGTCACGCCCACGGATCCCAGGTCCGTCGCGATGGTGTTGCCGATCAGGAGCGCGGTGAGGAGCCGATTCGGGTGGTCGAGCTCCTCCCGCACCAGGCGGGCCCGCGGCTCGCCCCGACCCACCCGCAGCGCCAGCCGCACGCGGTTCAGGGAGTAGATCCCGGTCTCCACGCCGGCGCAGGCGGCGCTCAGCAGCACGCCGCAGAGTGCCAGCAGGCTCCAGAGCACTCCTTCGAACGCGGGCGTCACGATCGCGCCTCCGGCCGCTCATGCACCAGGAGCCAGCGGACGCGTCCGCGCGACACCGCGTCCACCTCGATCGAGAGTCCCTCCCAGGCGGCCCGGTCGCCGCGGTGCGGTTCGCGCCCCAGGAGCTCCAGCACCAGGCCGCCCGCCGTGGAGGGCGCGCTCCCCGGGAGCGGCACGCCGAAGTGGCTGGCGAGCGACGCCGCCGGAAGCTCCCCGCTCACGCGCCAGCGGCCGTCGCGGAGACGCTCCGGTTCCGGCACAGCGGTCTCGTCGCGGGCCGCGATGTCCCCCACGATCTCCTCCAGCCCGTCCTCGAGCGCCACCACGCCCTCGGTGCCGCCGAACTCGTCCACCACGAGCGCCAGCTGGCGGCCTTCGCGCCGGAAGAGTTCCAGCAGCTGCTGCACGCTGGCCACCGCGGGCACCACCAGGGCCGGATGCAGGTACGCGCTCACCGGCGTCGCATCGCCCCGGCTGTCCAGCAGGAATCCGCGCACGTCCAGGAAGCCGGCGACGTCGTCCGGGCCGTCCTCGTAGACCACCAGGCGCGTCAGGCTGGCCCGCCGCGCGGCCACCTCCACGGCCCGGCGCGGCGCGTTCCGCGGCACCGCCACCAGGTCCACGCGCGGCGTCATGATGTCGCGCACTCGAACGCGTCCCAGCCGCGCCACACGCTGCAGCAGATCCCGCACCCGCGGATCCACCGTGGCCGCCACCGGGGACTGGAGCACGTCGCCGATCTCCTCCAGCCGCAGGCCGCTCTCCCGTCCGCCGCCCAGGAGCCGCGCGAGCGGGGCGATGACGCCCCGATCCAGCACCAGGTGGAGCGGCCGCAGGAGCAGGTGGAGGGGAAGCAGCAGCCGCGTCACCGGCGCCACCATCCGGATCCGCGACGCGTTGGCCAGGAGCTTGGGCAGCACCTCGCTCGCGATCACGAGCAGCACCAGCGCCGCCACCGCGAGCCCGGCGCTCCAGAGGAGCCCCAGCTGGGCCCGCATCAGGAGCGTGCTGGTGATGGAGAAGAAGAGGCTGTTCGCCGTGAGGTTCCCCAGCAGGATGGTCACGAGCAGCGGCCGCGGCTGCGCCAGCAGGCCATCCACGCGGGCCGCCAGCTCCGGCCGATCCCGGCGGAGGACGGCGCGGTCCGCGGAGGCCAGCCCGAAGAGCGTGGTCTCCGACGCGGAGAAGAACGCGCTCGCGGCGCCCAGGAATGGAAGCGCCGCCAGCATCACGCCGTCCAGGAGGAGCATCGCGTTCACGCCGCGGCCTCCCGCCCCGGCGTCCACGCCCGTCTCCGCGTCCCCGTTCGCGCCCATGCCCGGGCTGGCGCCGCCGCGCTCAACTGGCACCCTCCCGGGCCTGCTCCAGCAGGCGCAGCACGAACCGCAGCTCCGCCAGCGCCGCGCCCGGCTCGCCTCCCGGGCCGTCGAGTGCCGCGGCCAGCCGCTCCAGCACCTCGTCCCGGGAGGCCTCGATCCGCCCCGTGAACGCCTGGATCTCCGCGGCATCGCCGCGCTCCTGGGCCGCGGAGAGCTCGTCGCGGAGCTCCAGCATCTCCATGAGGAACGCGGCCCCGGGGGTGCTCGCAGCGTCCGCGCCCTCCACTGCACCGGCCCGATTCCTGATGAGCCACTCCGCCCGCTGGCGGGGATCCAGAAGGACGCGGGCCGCCTGGTTCACCTCGGCGCTCGCCCGCAGGGCCGCCTCCCGGGCCACGGGCGTCCGTTCGCGATCCGGGTGCAGCCGCGAGAGCGCCGTCCTCTGGGCCTTGCGGATCTCCTCCTCCGTGCACCGGAACCGCCGCGGCAGGCCCAGGAGCGAGAACGGATCCGCACCGCTCAGGAGCCACCTCCGCCCCACTGCGGCGCCCGCTCGGGGTGCCGCGGCCTCACTCGCTTCCCGCCACCCGCTCCACCTCGTCGAACGTGGTCACGCCCTGTCCGACCAGCTGGAACCCGAACTGCTGCAGGGAGAGGAAGAGACCGGTGGAGAGCACCTCGCGGATCGCGCCGATGGTGGGCTTGCGCAGCACCACGTCGCGGAGGGCGTCGGAGAACTCCAGGAGCTCGAAGAGCGCCCGGCGGCCGTGGTAGCCGGTGCCCAGGCAGAGCGCGCACCCCTGCGCGGCGCAGATGGCGGGCACGCCACCCAGGTGACGGCCCATCTTGAGCGTCTGGGCCGGCGTGGGCTTCATGGACTTCTTGCAGGTGTCGCAGAGGACGCGGACCAGCCGCTGGGCCACGATCATGCTGATCGCGTTCGCCACCAGGTAGCTCTCCACGCCCAGGTCCAGCAGGCGGAAGATGGCGCCGATGGAGTCCTTGCTGTGCACCGTGCTGTAGACCAGATGGCCGGTCATCGCGGCCTGCATGGCCACGTTCGCGGTCTCGATGTCGCGGATCTCACCCACGAAGATCACGTCCGGGTCCTGCCGCAGGACGGAGCGGAGGATGGTGGCGAACGTGTTCCCCTGCTTGTGATCGATGGGGATCTGCGTGCATCCCTCGAGGTAGTACTCGACCGGATCCTCGATCGTGATCGCGTTCCTCAGCTCCACGTCGATCTCGCGGATGCAGGAGTAGAGCGTGGTGGTCTTGCCGCTTCCCGTGGGGCCGCACACCAGGAGCATGCCGGCGTCCCGGGTGGCGATCACGCGGAGCTTCTCGTACATCCACGGCACCAGCCCCAGCTCGTGCAGCCGGGACGGAGCGTTGCTGGAGTCCAGCACGCGAACCACGAGCTTCTGGCCGTGCACGGCCGGCGTGAGGCTGACGCGGTAGTCCACGCGGCGCGCCTTCACCATCACCGTGAAGTGGCCATCCTGCACCTGGGCCTTCTGGCTGGTGTCGATCTGGCAGAGGACCTTCACCATGCCCAGCACCCGCCGGAGGATGGCCAGCGAGAGTTCCACCGCCGTGAGCATCACGCCGTCCACGCGCAGACGCACCACCGCCTTGTCCGCGCGGGGTTCGAAGTGGAGATCCGTCGCCCGGGCGCGGAACGCGGTGAGCAGGAGGAGCCGGAAGACGCGGATGCTCTCCCGCGCCTCCTCGTCCCGACCCGCCTCCACGCCGCCCTCCACCGCCTGGTGGACGGTCACGCCGCGGCAGTCCACCAGGGCGATGTCGTTCTCGTCGAAGCCCTTCTCCGGCGCCGCGTCGCAGATCTCGCGCAACCGCCGCTCGTAGTCGGTCTGGGCCCGGGACGCCACCTCGGAGAGATCCACGTCGATCGTGTTCTGGGCGTACATCCACTTCTGCCGCGCCTCGGCCGCGGCCTTGAAGTCCGGCGTCATGCGCGGCTTGGCCGGGGGCTGGGCGTTCTGCTCCGGATCGATGAAGCGGAGCTCCACGGAGCCGACCCGCACCACGTCCCCGTTGGCCAGGTGGTGCTCCTCCACCCGCTGGCCGTTCACGCGGGTTCCGTTGCGGCTTCCAAGGTCCCGCACGCGCCAGCCGGCTTCGAACGCCTCCACTACGCAATGACGGCGGCTCAGGGCCTCGTCGTCGTCGAGGTGGACGGTGTTCTCCGGGAGCCGCCCCACGGTGAGGGGATCCCCCTGGAGCTCAAGGCGCTTCACGCCCTTCGGCGTCCGAGCTTCAACGAACGGCATTCACGTGCTCCAGGCGCTGCGCCGCTCCGGCGCCGCGCGGATTCAGTCGTCGTGCTGGCGGCGTCGATCGCCGCGCTCGCGGCCACCCTTGGGCCCGGACCCGCCGCCACCAAAGTCGCCGTAGCCGCCACCGCCGCCACCGCCGCCGCCACCGTAGCCGCCGCGACCTCCGCCGCCGCCACCGTAGCCGCCGCCGCCACCGCCGTAGCCGCCGCGACCTCCGCCTCCCCCGCCACCGTATCCGCCGCGCCCGCCACCGCCGCCGCCGCCGTAGCCGCCGCCCCCGCTCCGCTCCTCGCGGGGCCGGGCCTCGTTCACCACGAGGTTGCGGCCGTCGAACTCCTTGCCGTGCAGCGCGGCGATGGCCGCGTCGGCGCCCGCCTTGTCCTGCATGGTCACGAACCCGAAGCCGCGGCTCCGTCCCGTCTCGCGGTCAGTGCCGATGTACGCCTCGACAACCGCGCCGTGCTGTTCGAAGAGGCTCTTCAGGGATTCGGTGGTGGTCTTGAAGCTCAGATTCCCGACGTAGATGCGCGCCATGCCAGACCTTTCAATCATCCTCTGGCGGGGGCGCAATGCGTCCCGGCCGTACTCATTCCCACCGGCGTGAACCTTGAACGTTCAAGGACGCGCGGCGGGCCCGAGTATACAAATCGACCACGCCGGGCCTGTGTCCGCACCTTCCGCGCGTGACTTCGGCCCGTCTCCGTGACGTTGCGTTCACCTGGGTCCACCCCACCCGGATGCCGGCGATCACTCGTCGTCGTCGGTGCGCTGAGGCGGCCGTGGCGCGCTGGGTCCACCCGGCCTCGGCGAGAACGAACCCCCGCCAAAGCCACCGGGACGCTGCCCGGGGCCGCCCGCTCCGGGCCCCGCGCCCCCGGCGGGACCGCCTGGTCCACCGGCGCCGCCGAGCCCAGCCGGGCCGCCCGGCCCGGGCCGGGAGAACCCGCCGCTGCGGCGCGGATTCCGGCTGCTCATGCGCCGCGCCGGTCCGCCGGCACCTGCAGCCCCAGGGCCGCCGCGCCCGGCACCCGCCTGGAAGCGGGGCCCGAACGGCCCCTGCCGCACCGGCTTGTCGGTGGGGGCGGGGGGCTTTCCCTTCCCCTTCTTGAGCGCCTCGTTGATCACGATGGCCCGCCCGCCGATCTTCTTGCCGGTGAGCGTCTCGATGGCGAGCTGACCCTTCAGCGGGTCGCGGAAGAGCACGATCGCGAAGCCGCGGCTCTTTCCGGTCTTGGAGTCCTGGGCGATGATGATCTCGTCGAGATCACCGAAGGGTTCGAAGTACGGCTTCAGCATCTCGGCCGTGCAGCGCAGGTCGAGGTTGCCGACGTAGATCTTGAACATGGAGGGGATTCAGCGGTCGAGGGAGTGGGAGCGCACCCGCGTTCCCTGGGGAATGGAGACGGGAGCCTACACCGTGCTGGTCGCCGCGATCGTCACCGCTGCGATTCTCCTGACCGCTCGTGGCACCCGCGCCGAGTGGTCCTTGAACCCATGACCGGAAGGTAAAAAGAAAAGGGCTCCGCCGGGTTTCCCCGGCGGAGCCCATCAAGTCGGCGATGACCTACTTTCCCGCTGTGCAGTATCATCGGCGGCAGAGTCTTCACTTCTGTGTTCGGGATGGGAACAGGTGTTTCCCCCTGCCTGTAGTCGCCGACAAACGCCCGGCGGAGCTGTCGCCCCGCCGGGCGGAGTTGGCCATGCAGCAGAAACGCCGCCAGGTCCATCGGACCTGACGCACGCGAAACGAATCTTCGAGCACACGACTGAGAAGCCTGGCTCGACCGGCCCTCTCGCGGCGATCTCCGGACCCGACTGGGTCCAGGGTGATCGCGTCGAGGGAATCCGGTCGATGCGGCCAAGCTGTCGACCGTTAGTACCGCTTTGCTGAACGGATCTCTCCGCTTACACACGCGGCCTATCAACCCGGTGGTCTACCGGGGGTCTCTCGTCTTGCGACATGCAACACTTATCTTGAGGTGGGCTTCCCGCTTAGATGCTTTCAGCGGTTATCCCTGCCGTACTTAGCTACCCAGCTGTGCACCGAGCGGTGCAACTGGCACACCAGGGGTACGTCCATCCCAATCCTCTCGTACTAAGGATGTCTCCTCGCAATGTTGCTACGCCCACAGCAGATAGGGACCGACCTGGCTCACGCCGGTCTGAACCCAGCTCGCGTACCACTTTAATAGGCGAACAGCCTAACCCTTGGGACCGCCTTCAGCCCCAGGATGTGATGAGCCGACATCGAGGTGCCAAACCGCTCCGCCGCTATGGACGCTCGGGAGCGATCAGCCTGTTATCCCCGGCGTACCTTTTATCCGTTGAGCGACGACCCTTCCACACGGGATCGCCGGATCACTAGAGCCCTCTTTCGAGACCGCTTGCGCTGTATCGCTTGCGGTAAAGCTGGCTTATGCTCTTGCACTCTTGGTGCGGTTGCCAACCGCACTGAGCCAACCTTTGCACTCCTCCGTTACTCTTTTGGAGGAGACCGCCCCAGTCAAACTGCCCGGCATGCAGTGTTCCCTGCCCGGCTTCACGGGAATCAGGGTTAGGCCACGAACTCGTTCAGAGTGGTATTTCACTATTGCCTCCACTCGGCCCGAAAGCCGAGCTTCAAAGGCTCCCACCTATGCTACGCAGAACAAATCCATGACCACTGCAAGCGTACAGTAAAGGTGCACGGGGTCTTTCCGTCTTGCTGCGGGTAGGCGGCATCTTCACCGCCACTACTATTTCACCGAGTCGGTCGTGGAGACAGTGCTCCAGTGATTACGCTATTCATGCGCGTCGGAACTTACCCGACAAGGAACTTCGCTACCTTAGGACCGTCATAGTTACGGCCGCCGTTTACCGGCGCTTCAGTCGCCAGCTTCGCATTGCTGCTAACCGGCTCCCTTGACGTTCCGGCACCGGGCAAGCGTCACACTGTATACGTCCTCTTGCGAGTTAGCACAGTGCTGTGTTTTTGATAAACAGTTCCCAGAGCCTTTTCTCTGCGCCCTCTCTTGCGAGTAGGGCCCCCTTATCGCGAACTTACGGGGTCAAATTGCCTAGTTCCTTCACGACCGTTTTCTCGAGCGCCTGAGGCTATTCGCCACGTCCACCTGTGTCAGATTTGGTACGGTCTTCGTACTCGTAGCCGAACGGTTTTTCTTGGGACTGATTCCCGCCGCGTCGGCCACAAGGGCCTGCCCGCTTCACTGGGCCGCGGTCGCTTCACAATCCGTCACGTCGGCATCGAACCTCGCACGAAGGGGCCGGAATATTGACCGGCTGTCCATCGACTACGCCTTTCGGCCTCGCCTTAGGCACCGCCTAACCCTGGGCGGAATTACCTTCCCCAGGAAACCTTGGACTTTCGGCGATGGAGATTCTCACTCCATTTATCGTTACTCAAGCTGGCATATTCACTTGCTGCCGCTCCACCAACCCTCGCGGGAAAGCTTCGCAGCTGGCAGCAACGCTCCTCTACCCCGCCTTTCGGCGGCCACGGCTTCGGTATGACTCTTATTCCCGATAATTATCGGCGCTGGATTCCTCGACCAGTAAGCTGTTACGCACTTTTTAAATGGTGGCTGCTTCTAAGCCAACATCCTGGCTGTCACAGCAATCCAACTACCTTTCGAACTGAGAGTCATTCAGGGACCTTAGCCGATGGTCTGGGTTGTTTCCCTTTTGAGCGCGAACATTATCGCTCGCACTCTTACTCCCGGGGCAACTGATGCGGTATTCGGAGTTTGATTGGGCAGAGTAGCCGGGTAGGCCCTCGAACCCATTCAGTCGCTCTACCCCCGCATCATGACCCCCGAGGCTAGTCCCAAAACTATTTCGAGGAGAACGAGATATCTCCGGTTATGATTGCACTGTAAGCCCTCCCCACAGGTCATGCCAGAACTTTTCAACGTTCACGGCTTCGGTCCTCCAGGAGGCATTACCCTCCCTTCAACCTGCCCATGGGTAGATCAACCGGTTTCGCGTCTACACCCTGCAACTGCGCGCCCGTTTAAGACTCGGTTTCCCTTCGGCTGCGCCGCGTAACGGCTTAGCCTTGCCGCAGAGAGTAACTCGCCAGCTCATTATGCAAAAGGCACGCCACAAGCCCTTGCGGGCCCGTGACCGCTGTGTAAGCACACGGTTTCAGGTGCTTTTCACTCCGCTTATCGCGGTGCTTTTCATCGTTCAGTCGCCTTACTGGTTCACTATCGGTCGTCGAGGAGTACTCAGGCTTGGAGGGTGGTCCCCCCATGTTCAAGCCAGGTTTCTCGAGCCTGACTCTACTTGAAGCCATTTCCCAGATACGTGAATACAGGACTATCACCTTCTATGGTTGGCCTTTCCAGACCATTCGCCACGATACTGGTTCGTCCGCGTTCGCTCGGCGCTACTAGCGGAGTCGCTGTTGCTTTCCTTTCCTACAGCTACTGAGATGTTTCAGTTCGCTGCGTTCGCTTCCGACGGCCTATGCATTCAGCCGCGGATGACCTTTCGGTCGGGTTGCCCCATTCGGAGATCCCAGGATCGATGCTCGGTTACCAGCTCCCCTGGGCTTATCGCAGGTTCCCACGTCCTTCGTCGCCTCTCGACGCCAAGACATCCACCGTGTGCCCTTTCAAGCTTGGCCACATCGACCCGATCCCGTCGCCGCCGCAGCGGGCCGCCGGCATATGCCGTCGGTTCCGCTCGCCGTCGCCGTGAGTGGTTGATGCGCCACGTCGCCCCAGCTGTTGGGACGACGACCCTGGCCCGGCTCCACGCGACTCTCCCAGGCATAAACCTGGAGGAACCCGTAGGGAGACGAAACCAAGGCAGCCGCTCAAGCTTCTCGTTGGGACCCGCCGTCGGGCCGCGTCCTCACTCCCTGGCTTTCGCTTCAGGAGTGGAGACATCCCGACATCCGGATCCCGGTGTGCTCTCGGTGTGTGTCGCGCCTTGGGCCATGGTCTGACCGCGGGGATAAATGCGGGGACCGCGGCCGGGCGCGACATCGTTTCTGCTGCATGACTTGTCAAAGAGCGAACCGATCGGACGCCGGAATCCAAGGATTCCGGCGACCCCACAGCCCAACCTGCGGCTGCAGCCGCATCTGAACTTTCGTCCAGGCGCGGACCGGAGATGGTAGCGATTCCCAAGGGGCTGTCAACGCCTTCGATTGGCCTTTTTGGCCCGAAGACGCCGCTTTTCTTCCCCTGCCCGGGGCGCCCGGCGGACCTCCCGGCCACCCCCCTCCGGCCCCTCCGCCGCGCAACCCCCGGCCGCGGAAGAGCCTGCGCCCGTCAGGCTCCCGTCTTCTCCGGCGGGGCGGCAGCGGTCGGGGCGAGCGCCGCCTCATCCTGGAGGCGACGGCGATCCGCATTTTCCGAATCGGTGACCGGCACGCGGAGCTCCAGCCGCTCGTCCTGGCCCGCACGGCGCACCAGCACGAACGCCGGTCGCTGGCGATCGGCGGGACCGCGGTCTCCCGCGAGGTCCTCCACGATCGCGAGGACGTACCAGTCCGTGGTGAAGTCCACCGGGGCTCCGCCCTCCGTCTTGCGGGGGGTGACCACGCGGCCGATGCGATCTCCCGGCTGCACCGTGAACTGCTGGCGCTTCCGCACGCCTTCGATGAGCCGGTACACCTCGACCTCCGCCGTCCCCAGGTCCAGCGATCCGCCCTCCGCTGCAGCGCCGGTCACGAAGAAGATGAACGGCGGAGTCACCTGCACCGGGTTGGACCATCCGCTCGCTTCGCTGGCCAGCACGAACGCATCCGAGAGCCCCACCTGCTGCGGCACGAGCTGACGCTTGCGCCCGAAGAAGGGGTTGTAGACCTGCACGATGCAGCGGTACCGGTAGGTGGACTCGGGCTTCACGTCCAGGTCGTGGGCCCAGATGGGGATGGTGTCCTCGCGATTGATGTCCGTGACGGTGGGCGTCTTCTCGCCCTCCTTGGGGGCAGCCGCCGGGGCCTTGGCGTCCAGGTCCTTCTGGTACCTGGCTGCCGTCTCCTTCAGCTCCTTCAGCTTGCGGGTGAGCCGCAGGCGGAGTTCCTTCTTGCTGTCGTCACCGGCCCCGGCGCCAGAGCCGGGGGGCGGTCCCATGACGCCGCCACCACCGCCGCCTCCCAGGCCACCTCCACCCGGAGGCGGCACGTTCCCGCCACCCCCGCCGCGCTTGCCGTTGCCGCCGGAGCCTCCGCCGCTTCCGGAGCCGCCGGAGCCACCGGAGCCGCCTGCCGGGCCGCCCGCGCCGCCGAATCCGCCACCACCACCGGCGGGCGCACCTGCGCCACCCTTGTTCTGATCCTTGTCCTTCTTGCGGAGGTCATCCGGCTCGAGCGGCCCCCGCCTCCTTGAGCTTCTCGTCGGTCTTCGCGATGTCGCGGACCACGTCGTCCAGCCGCGCGCCGGATCTTCATGATCTCCCGGGCCTCCGCCAGGTTGGCGGCGCCGGCCTCCGGAGCGCTGCCGGGCTGGATGAAGCTGTCGTTGCGGGTGTCGTAGAACGCCGGCTGCAGGATCTCCAGCTGCCGGGCCGGCGACGCGAGCTGCCGCATCACCTGGTCGCGGAGCGTGAGGTCCGCGGCCCCCAGGCGCGGCCGGTACGTGAGATGGCCGGGGAGCGGCTTCACCACTGTCCGCTTGCCCCAGGCGCCGCCGGGCTGGAGTTCCTCCCGCTCGAACAGCACGTCGACGATGTAGGTGCCTTCGTTGAACCACGCCGTTGGGACGGCCGCGCGGGGCGGCTTCGCATCCTGATCTGCGCGACGGAGCTCCGCCTTCAGGGCCTTCAGGTCCAGGGTGGCCCAGGGGGTCAGCCAGGTGACGTCCACGGCCGCGGCGCTGCCGGCATCCGGGAAGTACGCGGCCAGGCCCTCATGCTCCTTGTCCGTCAGCACGGAGGCGGGGATCGCGTCGGAGGTCTGCATGACGTCCGGACCCATCCTCACCGCCGCCAGCTTCGGTTCGTAGTACCAGGTGTCCGTGAGGACGTCGCTGTCCATCAGGGAGCCGGCGAGACTGGGAGCGATCCTCGGGAGCGGCGCGGCGCTGGCGAGCGGCTTCGCCAGCCGTTCCGTGAACTCCGCCGCCACCAGCGGCAGCGGCTTGTCGTCGAGCTTGATGCGGGCGCTGCCGTCGGAGAGGCCGCCTTCGATCGCCTTGGCGCGGGCGTCGAGGACCTCGTTGACGTTGGACGGGGTGAGCTCCACGCTGCCGGACTTCACGGAGCGGCCGGAGAGGAGCTCCATGCCCGCCACCGTGACCAGACCGAGCGCGGCGACGCCCACCACGATCTTCTCGACATGCTGTTCGAAGAACGAAATGCCCTTCATGGCTGTGTTCCGTGGGTTGGGTGCGGGATCAGGCGCCGCTCGCGGGCGGTGCGGTCTCCGGAGGCTTCACGCCCTGGGTTCCCAGGCGGCGCTTGAGCTCCTCCGGCATCTTGGCGGTGGTCCACTCCCGGAGGTAGATCATCTCGAGACTCATGGTGACCTCCGAGACGGGGTCCACGCCGTACATGTAGCCCTCGCGGGCGGCGGCGAATGGATCCACCGGACGCAGCGAGAGGTTGGTGACGGTGATGAAGTTGCGCTTGGCCAGCGCCTCCACGACGGCCGGGACCTGGCTGGTGGCGACCACCAGCTTCAGGGACGCGGTCCGAACGTCGTAGAGCTGGTTGGTCTGGCGGCCGGTGATGGAGGCGGCGAAGTCGAGCTTCACCTCGGCCTTCGGGTCGAGCGCCTCGCCGCCGCCCGCGGCTTCCGCCGGCGCCCCGCCCTCCGCCGCGGGTGCCGCGGCGTCTCCGCTCTTGGCACCCCGGAGCGGGTCCACGCGGAACTGCACCACCCGCTTCACGGGCGCGCTGAGGACGTTCTCCGCACCCTGGTTGGCCGCCGCGAGGGCCTGGAGCAGATCCTCCGAGATCCAGTAGCGCCACATCCACTCGAACATCGTGTCGAGGGGCATGCCCGCGCTTGGCACCGACGCGGGCGGCGCGGGGGTCCCGATCGCCTCGAGCGTCGCGTAGAAGCTGATGCCGCGGGCGGCATCGGCGCACATGCTCTTCCGTGCCTTGGTGAGATCCTCGTCCAGGCGGCGCTGGTCATCCGCGGAGAGGCCCTCGCGGGTGCGCTTGCCGCCGCTGGCGGTGGAGGCGATGAACTGCGACTCGCGCCGCTGGAGCGCCTCCAGGATCTGGGCGCGGGCCGGCGGCTGGCCCGCGCGCACCTGCGTCAGGAGCTTCTTGAACGCGTCGAGGATCGCCGGGTAGACCTGCTCGTGGATGGTCTGGCGGCGGGCGTCGTCGGGCTTGGGGAACACCCCGGCCACGAGCACGTCGCGGCCCTTCGAGTTGTGCTGCAGGGCGGCCACGCGGACGCTCTCCGCGTCCGCGCGGAGGGCTTCCACCTTCTGGCCGTAGATCTCGATGAGCTTCTGGTTGACCAGCCCCTTCTCGTTGATCGCCTCGCGTCCGGGGATGTTCAGCGTGACCTGGGTGTTCTCCAGCGCGTTCAGGGCGTCCAGGTCGGACTTCTTGTCCGCGAGCCCCTTCATCACGCCGTCCTTCAGCGAGGAGCCGACCAGCCACCCGGTGAGCGGGGCCGCGATGATCAGGAGGCAGAAGACGACGATGAAGACGTTCTTCTTCACCCAGTCGAGCACAACCTTGTAGTTCACTGCTGACCCTCCGGCTTCGCGGCGGCAGGTGCGTTCGGATCGCGGAGTTCGACGGTGAACTTCACGCTCCCCCGGTGGAAGCGGCAGTTGCTGAAGAAGCCGGGAAGTCCCGGGATGGGAGCAAGCTTCTCCAGGTCCTTGGCCCGTTCGGAGTCCTCGGCGGAGGGCTCGTCCCCGCCACCTCGGAGGGTGAGATCCTCCGGTGGCTTGGTGTTCTCCTCACCCGGCTTCGGCGGCGCGGTGGCGATTCCGAACCCGGCGCCGCCCCTGCCCGCCGCCGTCCCGGGAGCCGTGACGGCACCGGAGCCCTGGGCGCGCCGGCCCGGCCCGCCGCCGGCGGGAGCGGCCCCGCCCGCAGGCGCGGCTCCCCCCTGCCCCGGGTCCTCCTGCGGTGGAGGTGGCGGTTCCGTGAAGCGATCACCCTCTCCGGGGCCTGCCCCGCGCTCCTTGCCGGGCGCACCGCCGCCGGCCGGACCGGCGGCCACCACCAGCGAGGCGTTGTCCGTGAGGATGCGGTAGGGCACGTCCTTGCGGTCCGCGTTGGCTCGGAGCCACTTGCCCACCGTGTCGTTGAGGAAGGTCTGGGCCTGCGGCCGCTCCGCGAACGCCACCTGCATGGTGACGTTGACGAGCCGCTTCCCGTCCTTGAACTCGTAGGTGCCGCCGAGGTCCTCCAGGACGATCAGGTTCCGATCCTTGGCGCTCAGCTCCAGGATGCGGGCGATGTCCGTGGCCTCAAGCTCCACCGGGTTGGGCGAGCTGGCGCGAACGGCGCTGAACGCATCGCGCACCAGGAAGGGCCACACCTCGCGATCCCCCAGCAGGCGGCGCATGTTCTCCGCGACGAACCCGACCTCGCTGGCGCTTTCCGCGGCCTTGTACTGGGTGACGAATCCCTTGCCCTGGTTCTTCACCCGCGTGACCTGGGCCATCTCGGCCGGCATCTGCACCCGCTCCAGGAGCGGGCGCACGGTCATGAGCACGCCCGCGCAGAGGGCCACCGCCGCGGCGGCGCCGAACCAGCGGGTCTTGGCGGTCCACATCTTCTCGCGGATGTTGCGCACCGGCGAGAGGTTGATGTTGATGCGTCCCAGCCCGACGCCCTGCAGGGCCAGGCCGTACGCGGTGGCGAAGTTGACGCAGTGGGCCGCGAAGTCCGCGGCCTCCCGGCCTTCCACACGGACCTTCTTGAACTCGTCCAGGCGGGCCACGTCCACCTGGAGCTGCTGCCCCAGGAACTTGCGGAGACCCGGGATCTTGAAGGTGCTCCCGAGGCCCAGGATGGAATCCACCTGGTGCTCCCGATGCAGCGTCTGGAAGTGGCCCAGGCTGCGCTGGACCTCCTGCAGCAGATCCCCGAAGACCGGCCGCATGGCCTGCATCATCTGCTTGGCGTACTGGCTGGTGGCCGACTCCTGCTTCAGCCGGTCCGCCTTGGAGTAGCTCAGGCTGAAGGACTGCTCCAGGGCCTCCGTGAAATGGTGGCCGCCGAGGGGGAAGGTGCGGATCCAGCACTTCCCTTCGTGGGCCACGATGAGGTCGCTGGCGCTGGTGCCGATGTCCAGCACCACCAGCGGCTTGGTGGCATCCAGCGGGAGGTCGAAGGTCACGGCGTTGAAGACCGCGAGCGGGCTCAGCGTGACGATCTCCGGCTGCAGCCCCAGCTCCGCGTAGAGGTTCAGGCGCTCCGCGACCTTCTCCTTCATGATCGCGAAGATGCCAACCTCCACCTCCGGGCTGTCGGGGGCGGAGAAGGTCTGGTAGTCCCACTCCACCTGGTCGATGGGGAAGGGGATCTGCTGCACCGCCTCGAACTTGACGATGTCGGGGATCTTCTTGGGCTCCACCGGCGGGAGCTTGGCGAAGCGGGCCAGGGCCGAGTGGCCCGGGATGCTCATCACCAGGGTCTGGTTCTCGAAGTTCTTCTGACTGATGAGCTGGCCGAGGGAGAGGCGGATCACCTCGTTCTGGTCCAGATCCGGCGTCGTCAGCACCTTCTTGTGCTCCACGAACGCGAAATCCACAACCTGCACCGAGTCGCCATGCCGCTCCAGCTTGATGGCCTTCACGGCTCCGGCGCCGACCTCGATGCCCCATGCGGACTTGTGGGTTGCCATGTGTTCTCAGCTCTCCGAGAGGGGGGTAGTCGGGCGACGGGCGGGCGGGGGCGCGCATCGACCGCGGAGCAGGATGATACTGCCCGATTCTGGATACGCGGCCCTTGACGACTGGGTTGCCCCGGAACACCGGGTGACGGGGCGCGGGAGCCGCTACCCTGTGGTTCGATCGGACGCTCGGTCCGATGCAACCTGGAGCATCCCCCCGGTCCCCCGGAGCCTCCCATGAATCATGTCCCTCCGCACGCTGATGGCCCCTCGAACCACGGCGACCCCACCCCGCCCCAGCAGGCCCCGGGCGGCGGCAACGCCACCTCCCGCCGCGAGGAGCGCTCCCAGTCGCGCAGCCTGGACGCGGAGCTCCAGCGCGAGATCGACGCCGCCATCGGCGACATGTCGGTGCAGGAGCTGATGGATGTCGGCACCGCCCCGCGGAGCGCCGCCAAGGGCCGCACCACGGACCGCGGGGCCCGCAGCGGCCGGGTGGTGCGGATCCACGACGGAGAGGTCTTCGTTGAGTTCGGCCCCAAGAGCCAGGGCGTCTGTCCCCTCGTCCAGTTCGGGGCGGAGCCGCCGGCGGTGGGCAGCGAACACGAGTTCGTGGTGGAGCGGATGGACGCGTTCGAGGGCCTGCTGGTCCTCTCCCTCCCCGGAGCCACCCTGAAGGCGGACTGGGCCCACATGGAGGTCGGCCAGATCGTGGAGGCCCGCTGCGTGGGGATGAACAAGGGCGGCCTGGAGATGGAGGTGGCCCACCACAAGGCGTTCATGCCCGCGGGCCAGGTGGACCTCCGCCACGTGCCGGACATCTCGGTGTTCATCGGGGAGAAGTTCCCCTGCGAGATCATCGAGCTCCGCAAGGAGAAGGGCCGCATCATCCTCAGCCGCCGCCGGGCCCTGGAGGCGGATCGCCTGAAGCGCCGCGACGAGGTCCTGCAGGAGCTGGAGGTGGGTCAGCAGCGCCGGGCCACGATCACCAGCGTGCAGCCCTACGGGGCGTTCGCGGACGTCGGCGGGGTGGATGGCCTCATCCACATCAGCGATCTCTCCCATGACCGCCTCAAGCACGCCTCCGATGCCGTGAAGGTTGGCGACGAGGTGGAGGTGAAGGTCCTGCGGATCGACCGCGACCAGAACCCGCCCAAGATCAGCCTGGGCCGCAAGCAGGTGATGGCGGATCCGGTCCTCCAGAAGATGGGCGAGATCGAGGCGGGCGCCACCGTCACCGGCCGCGTCACGCGGCTCGCGGAGTTCGGTGCGTTCGTGGAGATCGCCACCGGGGTGGAGGGCCTCATCCACATCAGCGAGCTCAGCCACGACCGCGTCCCCACCGTGGACCGGGTGGTGAAGCGGGATCAGATCGTGACCGCCAAGATCCTCTCCGTGGACCAGGAGCGGCGCCGCATCAGCCTCTCGCTGAAGGCGCTGCAGGATCCGCCCGCGGTCTCGGAGGGGAGCCGACGCGGCCGGGATCGCGGCGATCGCGACTCCGCGGCAGTGGCTCCTCGCAACGAGGATCCGGCGATGCGCAAGCTGAAGGCCCGCTTCAGCAGCGGCACGAATCTCAAGGGCGGCATCGCCTGAAGCGCGCCGGCCGGCTCAGCCGAGCCGCGTTCGCAGCGCCTCCAGCGTGAGCAGCGGCACCGCGCCGCCGGTGGCCAGATCCCTCGTCGGATCCGCCACCTGCCGGGGCGGGCAGCGCGTGATCACGCACTCCACGCCGCCCTCCCGGAAGCGGATGCGATCGAGGCGCCCCCAGATCCCATGCAGGGTCTCGAACGCGGGCTCCTCGTAGCCCTGCTCCACGAGCACGGCGGCGACGTCGCCGATCGACGCCTCGCCGAGGAGGCGCACGTGGAGCGTGGGATCCGCGTCGACATGGCCGCGGGCGGCGCGGCCGGCGAGCAGCGTGGTCGCGGGCGCGAAGGCGTGTTCGAGCAGGGTCATCAGCTCCTCCGCCACCTGGAGGCGCCCCTGCACCATGGCCCGGTAGCCCGCGTCCCCCAGCGCGGACTCCGCGGCGGCCCGGCGGTGACGGCGGACTTCGGCCGCCGTGGGGGCCGGAGCGCCAGGCCTCCCCTGCCGGGCTCTCTGGATGGCAGCCTCCACGGAGGTGGCTTCGCCGGACTCGAGGAGCCGCGCCGCGGCCCTGGCCACCGCGAGGCGGGCCTGCTCTGCATCGGAGGGGGTCGAATCCCGTGGGCCGCCCCTGCCGCCCGCGGCCGCGCCGCTCATGTCTCCACGCGGCGGACGCCCTCGGGGAGCTCCGGATCCCACAGGTCGTCGAAGGGCTGCTCGTCGCAGGCGTTCCGGAGGCAGAGGTATGCGGCGGTCGAGATCGAGGTGAAGAGGCTCAGCGTCCCGCCCGCGACCAGCACCATCACCACCCGCTTCCAGAAGTCCACGAGGATCACCGAGATGCCGGTGGTGCCGCCGAAACTGGGACCGTTCGGGAGGTCCTGACCCAGCACGGACATGCCGCCGGCGGTGCCCATCACCGCGGAGGGGAAGAGCCAGTTGCCGCTGGCCGCCGTGAGATTCACGGTGACCGCCGCGAAGAGGTCCAGGATGAACATCCCCAGCGCCCACGCGACCAGGCCGGCCACCAGGTACCCAAGGGCCAGCATCGGGCGCCGCAGGACGAACGCCACGGCGCGCTGATTGGCCTCCACCGCGTCCGCGCCGTCGCAGGCGCCGGCAGGCGTCGAGAGCGGAATGGACGCGATCCACATCAGGCTGACGAAGGCCGCCAGGAACCCGAAGAAGAGGGCCACCACGTAGAGGAGGGAGGCCACGATGTTGAGTCCCGGGACGCCCATGAGGAGGCCGGCCACGCCGCCCACCAGGAAGAGCCCGCCCACGAAGAGGGGCGGGAGCAGCACCGCGAGGAAGAAGTTGGGCCACCGGCCGAAGGCGAACGCCATGGCGTCCGCAGGCGACGGCACGCCGCGCCCGGCGAGACCGCAGGCCGCCATCCGGCTCATCGCCCCCCCGCCCACGGAGAGGACGAGGAGGGCGTAGACGCCGAAGAAGATCAGGAATCCGCGGTCGCGGTTGAAGATGGACACCGGGAGGGTGACCACCAGCCGGGCGGTCCACTCGACGGCCTCCAGCGGCGAGGCGGTGACGACGCTCCGGGTGAGCCCCTCCAGGCACTGGGTGACGGCGCGGGACGTGGCCTCCCAGGTGCCTCGCGGGATGAAGCGTTCGAGCTCCAGGATGGCCTTGGTGAGCTGCTCCGACTGGAGGGCGTCCGGGGTGTCCCGCTGGATGCGCTGGAGCTCCGCCCGGACCTCGATCGGGTCCAGGTTCTCCAAGTCCCACTCCGCCGGCCGGTCCCCCCGGGGGACGAACTGGGCCACGATCCGCATCAGGCGGGTCTTGCCGGCCGTCCGCTCCCCATCCGTCGGGACGGGTGCAAGGAGCCCGGAGCCGTCTATCACGCGTCCCCGGAGGCCGTCCCAGGCACGCCCGCCCAGGCCGAGGAGAAGCACCAGGAACACCCCGGTGAGGATGGTCCCGGGCCTGAAGGCCGCGCCGACGGCGCTGAAGAGGCGCTGCACCCTGAAGAAGCGGGAGAGATCGCTGACGTCGCCGGTGTCGAAGTTCGGCATTCGGTCCTCCACGAACGGGCGGATGCTATCCGGGGGCGCGGAGGCCGGCGGGCGAACCACGCCGGAAGGTCCTGCGCCGAGTGGCCCGGCCGCGATGTGGTGCTACTGTTGGGGTGGATGCCCAGCCCCATCCGCACCATCGAGCCGCGGCACCTGGCGCCGCTCTGCGTCTGCTGCGGCCTGAATCTCCGGGGCGCGGCGGGGGACGACTCCTGTCCCCGCTGCGGAACGGACTTCGAGGCCCGCCCGCCGCGCAGCTACGCGGAGATGGAGGGCCTGATGGACGCGGAGGAACCCCCGGTCCCGCTGCGGCGCCCGGCATGGCGCGAGCGGCAGCTGGTGGAGCGCTGGCTCGCCTTCGCGTTCGTGGCGGCCCTGGTGGGCGTGGTGGTGGTGGGCCTGGTGCTCACCGGCCCCCGCACCTGAGCGGCCCTGCCGGAGACATCTCCGCCCACCCCGATCCGCCGCCGCGGGTACCTTTCCCGCCGCATGGCATTCGATCTCACACCGGTCCTCGCCGAAGTGGACCGCGCGTTGCCCGAGGCGACGGAGCGGCTCTGCGACTTCCTCCGCATTCCATCCGTGAGCACGGACCCGCGCTGGGCCGCGGACGTGGCCAGGGCCGCGGACTGGATCTGCGCGGACCTCCGCACGATGGGCTTCAACGCCACTGCGCATCGCACGAAGGGGCACCCGATGGTGGTGGCGCACCACCCGGGCCCGAAGGGCTGGGATGGACCGCGCTTCCTCTACTACGGCCACTACGACGTGCAGCCGCCGGATCCGCTTGATCTCTGGGAGAGCCCGCCATTCGAACCGGTGATCCGCGCCGGGCCCGCCGGCAAGCGCGTGGTGGCCCGCGGCGCAGTGGACGACAAGGGCCAGGTGATGACGTTCGTGGAGGCGTTCCGGGCCTTCCATCGCGTGCACGGCGCACTCCCCTGCCCGGTCACCGTGATCCTGGAGGGGGAGGAGGAGTGCGGCAGCGCCAGCCTGGTCCCGTTCCTCTCCGCCCACGCCGCGGAACTGGCGGCGGACGTCTGCGTGGTCAGCGACACCGGGATGTGGGACATCGAGACGCCCGCGATCACCGCGATGCTCCGCGGGCTGGTCTATGCGGAGGTGTTCCTCCGGGGGCCGAGCCACGATCTCCACTCCGGGATGTACGGCGGCACGCTCCGCAATCCCATCAACGCCCTGGCCACCATGATCGCCGGGCTGCACGACGCCCGGGGACGCGTGCAGCTGGAGGGCTTCTACGACGGCGTGGTCCCCATCCCGCCGCATCTCGCGGCGCGGTGGAAGGCCCTGCCCTTCGACGAGCGCGAGTTCCTCGGCACCGCCGGCGTCACGGAGCCGTGGGGCGAGACGGGGTTCACCACCATGGAGCGGATGTGGGCCCGTCCCACCTGCGACTGCAACGGCATCATCGGCGGGTACACGGGTCCCGGCGGCAAGACGGTGATTCCCGCCCAGGCGAGCTGCAAGCTCTCCTGCCGGCTGGTGCCGGCGCAGGACCCCGCGGCGGTGTTCCAGTCGCTGCGGCGGTTCTTCGAGTCCCGCTGCCCCGCCGGCTACACGGTGGAGGTGCACGAGCACTCCGCGAGCGGCGCGATCAGCGTGCCGGTCGACTCCCCCTTCCTGGCCGCCGCGGCGCGGGGGCTGGAGCGGGTCTTCGGCCGCCCGGCCGCCATCATCGGCACCGGCGGCAGCATCCCCGCGGTGGGGGAATTCAAGCGGCTGCTCGGCGTGGACAGCCTGCTGGTCGGCTTCGGGCTGGATGACGACCGGGTCCACTCCCCCAACGAGAAATTCGAGCTGCGCTGCTTCGAACAGGGCATCCGGAGCCATGCCGCCATCCTGGCGGAGTTTGCCGGCATGCGCCGCTGACGCCATGTCCACCACGGGGTTCACCATGGATTCACGGAGCACGGCCCGGCCCGGTCCCGCGCGGGGCGAGTGGCTGTGGGCGCTGACCGCCGCCCTGGCGACGGCCCTCTGCGCCGCGGCCCAGGTGGACGTGCGCCTGGAGCGATTCGGCGCGGGCGATGCATACCGGCCGGGAGACTGGATCGGCATCCAGGTCACGCTGACCAGCCAGGCCACGGAGCCGGTGCAGGCCCGCGTGCAGTGGGACGTGATGGACGGCAACGGCGACGTGGCCAGCAACACCCGCTCCGTGGTCCTCAACCCCAACCAGCCCACCACCCGCTGGCTCTACGGGCGCCTTCCCCCGGCGGCGCAATCGTCGCTCCTGGAGGGCAGCGACGCGATCACGCTGGTCCGCGTCTTCGAGGAGCGCGACGGCCGCCGCGTGAGCGAACTGGCGTCCCTGCGGATGACGCCCGGCTCCGCCGCCCTGCGTCCCATGCCGGTCGAGATCGACCAGGACCTGCTGGGCATCGTCGGCACCGGCCGGCTGGGGCTGGATGGATACGAACAGGTGCCGCCGGGCATGGACCGCATCCCGTCGATGAACGTGCTGACGCGGATGGCCCGCAACATCTCGCCGCGCGACCTGCCGGACCGCTGGGAGGGACTGCTCCCGTTCCAGGCCATCCTGTGGAGCGACGCCCAGCCGGGCGCCCTGCCGCTGGACTCCGCGGAGGCGCTGAAGGCGTGGATCCGCCACGGGGGCCATCTGGTGATCTCGCTGCCGGAGTCGGGAAATCCGTGGGCCCTCGGGGGCGGCGGTTCGAACCCGCTCTCCGAGCTGCTGCCCACGAGAGCGCCGCGGCGCATCGACGCGGTGGAGGTCCGGACGCTCCTGCCGATCCTCTCCAAGGAGCGTTCGCTGCGCAACGAGCGGGCCACGACGCCGCTCCAGGTGTTCGACCCGGCGAAGCTCGACCGCGGCTACGAGCCGCTGATGACGCTGCCCTGCCCGCGCACCGCGGAGGACGAGCTGGCCCCCGCCGAGGGTTCGCTCGACGGCGCCGTGATCGCGGTGCAGCGCCGCTACGGCCACGGACGCATCACGGTGATCGGCCTGGACGTGGACGCCATGGCCCGGCGCAAGCTCCAGGCGATGGATCTCCCGCAGACGGACGTCTTCTGGAATCGCGTGCTGGGGCGCCGCGGCGATGCGCCCTCCATGCTCCAGTACCAGGACCTAGACAAGGCGGAGCCGCGCCGGCTGGTGCGCCAGGTGGCCTCCACCTTCGCGATCGACGGCGATCTGGTGGCCTCGCAGATCGGCCTGGGCGGGCAGGCGGCCCTGGGCATCCTTGGCATGCTGGGCCTCTTCGGCGCGTATTGGGCCCTGGCCATCCCCGTCTCCTGGGTGGTGCTGGGGCGCATGCGGCTCCAGCGGCACGCGTGGCTTCTCTTCGTGGGAGTGGCGGGGTGCTTCGTGGTGCTGGCGTGGGGCGCCGGGAGGCTCCTCGGCGACACCTCCGTGCGCATCCGGCACTTCACCATCCTGGACTGGGTGGCCCGCGGACCCGGAGAGGCACCGAGCGAGGACGCCCGCTGGGCCCGGGCCACCTCCTGGTTCAGCGTGAGTCTCCCGGGATACGGCCGTGTGCCGGTCACCCTGGGAGAGGGGCGTGACGAACGGAACCTCCTGAGCGTCTGGTCCCCGCCGCCCAGCGGCTCCGGGATGCGCTTCCCGAACCCCTCACGCTACGACGTGCCGCTCGACTCCCCCGGCGCGTTCGAGGTGCCCTCGCGGGCGACCGCCAGCGAGTTCGAGGTTCGCTGGCTGGGCGCCCCGCCCGCCACCTGGGGGGCCCTCCCCGCGGCGGACGGACCCGCGCCGATCACGGCGAGCATCACGCCGGGGGACCCGCCGTTCGCGATGCTCAAGGGAACGCTGACGCACGGGCTGCCGGCGCCGCTGCGCGACGTGCGCGTGATCCACGTCAACCCGCTGCGGCGGCAGCTCCCGAGGCTCACGGAGACGCAGCCCCCCACGATCATGCCCAGCGACCTGCTCCCCAACCACGGCCGCATGGTGACGGTGGCGGGCGAGTGGCCGGCGGGCACGCCGCTGGACGTGGGACGCGTCCTGTACCCGGATGGACCACTCCCCGCGAACGGCGGCGGCGCCGCGGGGCTCGACCTGAACCTGCTGGAGGCCTACTACCGCCCGGTGGCGACGGCCCCCTTCGGCGTGGCCCCCTTCCCGAGCGCCACCACCCGGATGTCCCGCTCCCTGGACATGCTCACCCTCTACGGGATGCTGGAGCAGCCCGCGTACCTGATGAATCCGCCCCGGGATCCGGAGACCGCCCGCGTCCTCCGCACCCTGGGCCGGCAGTCGGACCTCTCAGTGTGGCTCACGCGGCCATGCCTGATCGTGATGGGCGTCATGGAGGAGTCCCCGCTTCCGCTCCCGCTCAACGTGGCCGGCCAGGCGCCGTCGAGCGCCGGCACCACCTTCCTGCGCGTGGTGATCCCGCTGCCGCTCGAACCAGCCTACGTCCCACCCTCCCCGTGACGCGCATCGCGTCGCTCACCCCTACACTCCCACCGCGCGTCCACCCATGGCGATGATCGAGACGGTCAACCTGACGAAGAAGTACGGGGAACTCGTCGCCCTGGACAACCTCAACCTGGCCATCGAGGAGGGGACGTGCTTCGGCTTCATCGGCCCCAACGGCGCCGGGAAGACGACGACCATCAAGATCCTGGCCACGCTCCTGAAGCCCACCTGGGGAGAAGCCCGCATCGACGGGAAGGTGGTGGGGTATCAGAACCACCTGATCCGCCCGGTCATCGGCTACGTGCCGGACTTCATGGGCGCGTACCAGGACATGGTGGTGATGGAGTACCTCGAGTTCTTCGCGGCGTGCTACGGGATCCACGGCCCCAAGCGCCGTCAGGTGGTGCAGGACGTGCTGGAGCTGACGGATCTCACCTACAAGGCGAACGCGGAGGTGAACGGCCTGAGCCGCGGCATGCAGCAGCGCCTCAGCGTGGCCCGCGTCCTCCTGCACGATCCCAAGGTGCTGCTGATGGACGAACCCAACTCCGGCCTGGACCCCCGGGCCAGGATCGAGATGCGGGAGCTCCTCAAGGAGCTGCGCCGCATGGGGAAGACGATCATCATCAGCTCGCACATCCTGCCGGAGCTCGCGGAGCTCTGCACGGCGGTGGGCATCATCGAGCAGGGCAAGCTCGTCTATGCCGGCCCGATGGCGGACATCATGGCCCGGGCGAGCGCCGGGACGGTGGTGCAGATCATCGTGGAGGAGCGGCCGGAGCAGGCGGCGGAGCTGCTCACCAAGGTGCGGGGCGTGGCCCGCGTCCGGATGGAGGAGCGGGATGGACGCACCCGCATCGACGTCACGCTGGACCCCGCGGCCGGCCTGCCCATCTCCGAGATCCCCAGCCGCCTCATCGCCCAGGGCTTCCGGCTGGCCTCCATGCACGAGGAGCCGGTGAACCTGGAGACCGCGTTCATGCGGCTGACGAAGGGCATCGTGTCGTGAAGGACGTCCTCCTGCTGGCCACCCGGGCCCGGCCGGGCGTGGGCGCGGTGCTGGACGAGGTGCGGCGCGTGGTCCGACGGCACGCCACCGTGGTGGCGGAGATGGAGGCGGACAACTCCGCCCTGGACCCGCGCATGGCGTTCGAACGCGCCGTCGTGGTGGGCGGCGACGGCACGCTGATCTCGCAGTGCCGGCGGCTCCTGCAGCGGGGCGTCCCGCTGGTCGGCGTCCACTTCGGGCGGCTGGGCTTCCTGGCGGAGTTCGACGCGGAGAGCCTGGTGCGCCACGCGGAAATGGTCTTCGGCGCGGAGCCGCTCGTTCGCACCCGCATGGTGCTGAACGTGGTGGTCCGCGACAGCCACGGCGAGATGCTCCACGAGGGCGTGGCGGTGAACGATGCGGTGGTGACCGCCGGTCCTCCGTTCCGGATGATCGAGCTGCGGCTCGCGTTCGGAGGCGAGGAGGGACCGCTCCTCACCGGCGACGGCGTGATCTTCGCCACGCCGATCGGCAGCACCGCCTACAACGTGAGCGCCGGCGGCCCCATCGTCCACCCGGACAACGAGGCGATCGTGGTGACGCCCAGCGCGCCGCACAGCCTGGCCTTCCGGCCCATCGTGGCGGCCAGCCACATGGAGGTGGAGGTGACGCTCCTGCGCGTCAACGAAGGGACCACGCTGGTCCTGGACGGGCAGGCGAACGTGCCGCTCCGCGCCGGGGACCGGGTGAGCATCGCCCGCCACCACACCGCCGCCCGCTTCATCGGGAACCCGGGAAACACCTACTGGCGGACGCTGGTGGAGAAGATGCGCTGGGCGGCGCCCCCCGCCTACCGCGAGTGACCGCCGCCGGACGCGCCCGGCCCTGCGGTACATTCCCCGTCCCATGATCGACATCCGGCAGTTCCGCGAAGATCCGGAGCGCTTCCGCCAGGGCGCCCGCGACAAGGGCATGCAGATCGACTTCGAACGCCTCGCGGCGCTCGACGAGCGGCGCCGCCGGATCCTCGCGGAGCTGGAGGCCGCCCGCGCGGAGCAGAACCGCCTCGGCCGCGAGACCGGCATGCAGATCGGGAAGCTGAAGGGGGAGCTGAAGGCCGCGAGCGGCGCGGCGCGCGAGGCCCTGGAGATCCGCCTGCGCGAACTGGAGTCCGCCCCCGCCCAGCTCAAGGCCAAGGGACAGGCCCTCTCCGAGGAGCTGGCCGTGATCGAGCCGGAGTGGCATGCGCTCCTTCTCACCGTGCCGCAGCCCCCCGCCGCGGACGTGCCCCGCGGGAAGGGCGCGGAGGAGAACGTGGAGATCCGCCGCTGGACGCCGCCGGGGTTCGATCCCGGACGGCCTTTCAGCCAGAACCGCGGATTCGGCCCGCGGACGCACCTGGAGCTGGTGCATTCGCTGGGGCTCGTGGACTTCGAGCGCGGCGTGAAGATGTCCGGCACCCGCCACTACGTGCTGACCGGTCTGGGCATGCGGCTCCACCAGGCGGTCCTGCGGCACGCGATGGACTTCATGGTGGAGACCCGCGGCTTCACGCCGATGGGCGTGCCGGTCATCGTGCGCGAGGAGTGCATGGTGGGCACCGGCTTCTTCCCCTCCGGGCGGGAGCAGGCGTACCACATCGAGGAGGCCAAGCGCGGCGCCGGCCACGACCTCTTCCTCACCGGGACCGGCGAGGTGGGCCTGATGGGCCTGCACGCGGAGGAGATCCTGGAGGAGGCGACGCTGCCGCGCCGCTACTGCACCGTGAGCACCTGCTTCCGGCGCGAGGCCGGGGCCGCGGGCAAGGACACCGCGGGTCTCTACCGGATCCACCAGTTCGACAAGGTGGAGCAGGTGGTGATCTGCCGCGCGGACGACGCGGAGAGCCGCCGCTGGCACCGCACCATGCTCGAGAGCGTGGAGCTCCTCCTGCAGGGACTGGGACTCCCCTACCGGCTGCTCCAGTGCTGCACCGGGGACCTGGGCGTCAAGAACGAGGACATGGTGGACGTGGAGTGCTGGATGCCCGGCCGCGGCGACGACGGCCCGGACGGGCGGCCGACGGGCGCCTGGGGCGAGACCCACTCCGCCAGCCGCCTCGGGGACTTCCAGTGCCGGCGGCTCAACCTCCGGTATCGCGACCGCGACGGGAAGCTGCAGGTGGCGTTCGCGCTCAACAACACCGTGGTGGCCAGCCCGCGGATCCTGATCCCGATCCTCGAGATGCACCAGACCGCGGATGGCGGCGTGGAGATCCCGGAGCCCCTGCGGCCGCACATGGGCGGCATGAAGCGCATCGAGCCGCGCGGCGCCTGAAGCCGGCGGTCCTGCGCCGCGGTGGAGTCGGGGTCACCGGATGGCGGCGAGCGCCGCCTGGGCCGCGGCCGCATCCAGCGAATAGAAGCGCTGCCTCGCCACCACGTCCTGCCCTTCGCGGGAGAGGACGAAGCGGAGGAAGTCCCGCTCCGGGTCGCTCTTCGGCGCCGTGGTGAAGGCCACGGTGCGCCGGAAGGGGTAGCGCCCGCCGAACACGGAGGCCGCGTCGGGAGCCACGGCGGCGGCGCCGCTGCCGATGCGCACCGTTCGCACCCGGGAGGCGGGGACCTGGAGGGCCCGCACGAAGCCCACCGCCGCGGGCTCCCGTCCCACCCTGCTTCCCACGCCGCTCCAGGTGTTCTCGCGGGCCGCGTCGCTCCGCACCTGGGCGCCGCCGAGGATGGCCTCGCGGGCCCAGCGCAGCTCCGACGCGCCGTCCCCGTAGCTCACCACCGAGGGCGAGGAGCCGCCGACCGAGCCGCCGGCGCCGAAGGTGGCCCAGGTGGCGGCGCGGTCGCTGCCGGCGAGGATGGCCTTGATCTGCTCCGTCGAGAGAGCCGGCACGTCGTTCTGGGCGTTGACGATCACCGCCAGCGCATCCGCCGCCACCACGGTGCCCTGGCCGCGGCCGTCGACGTTCACGGAGAGACCCTCCCGTCCCGCGCCCGCCGCTTCGCAGACCACCTTCACTCCGGGCTGGCGCTTCTGGTAGGCGCTCGCCAGCTCCTGCATGAGGAACCCCGCGGGATCGTCCAGATCCGGCACCAGCACGCGAACGCTCCCGCTCACGCCTGCCGCGGGCTTCCACGCGGGGATGCCCTGGTCGGCCTTGGCC
Organism: Phycisphaerales bacterium; assembly: GCA_046350535.1. Classification (GTDB taxonomy): domain Bacteria; phylum Planctomycetota; class Phycisphaerae; order Phycisphaerales; family SM1A02; genus VGXK01. Next base: position 1,026,231 of record JAXMAG010000001.1, on the reverse strand, counting down.
TGCGGCTCCGGCGCGGCGGGAGCGGCGGGTCCGGCCGCCAGAGCGCCCGCCGGAAACGACAAACCCGCGGCCGACGCCAGACAGAGGGCGAAGCACGCGGGGAGGAGGCGGGCGGCGCTGGCCGGGACGCGATTGAGTGGTGGCACCGATGGAACTCCGGGAGGTGGCGCTGGGTTCAGATCTGCGGGGTGGGCACGGCTCAGGCTGCCCTGGCCGCGCGACCGGTGATGAGCCGGGCGGCGACGAGCAGGACGAAGAAGACCACGATGAGCCCGCCGAGCTTCCAGGTGGCGCTCTGGATGAGCTCCTCCAGGCGCTGGGCGGCGCGGTCGATCCGTCCGTCCGCCGCAGCCTGAGCCTGGCCAAGGGGTTGCTCCCAGGTCCGGCGGTCCAACGCCCCCTGCGTGGCGTTGACCAGGGCGGTCAGGTCCCGGGCCGCCTGCGAGATCTGGGACGCCGCGTCGCGGACCTGCTGGGCGGGATCCGGCGCGAGGGCCCCGGCCGACGCGGGGGCCGCGGGCGCCTCCGCAGGCCCGGCGGGCGCCACCCTGGAGACCAGCGAATCCGCGGCGCCGGCCAGTCCGCGCAGCTCCGACACCAGCTCCCGCATCGCGGTCACCAGGTCTCGGCTCTCCTGCACGGCGCTGCGGTACTCCACGAGCGTCGCCCGGGCCTCCGGTCCCATCGCCTCCACCTGGGCGGGGAGCGCCTCCGCGGCCTTCGCCAGCCGCTCGCTCGACTCCGACACCTGCCGGATGGCGTCCATGGACGACTGCACCTCCGGCGTGGAGAGGAGGTCGTTCACCGTCGCCTGCGCCATGCTGGCGGCGATCATCGGGGCCCGCTTGGCCACGAAGAAGACGCGCTCGCCGAAGAGTCTGGCCTCATCCACCGGGGCGAGGATCCCCTGGGCCCGCGGCGCATCCGCGATGAGCGACTTGGCCCGCGTGTCCTTGAGATCCCCGAAGCGGACGAACGCCACGAAGTCCACGCCGGGATTCTCGGCCGCCCAGTTGTCGATGATGAGATCGAACTGGGCCAGCTTGGGTCGGTTGAGGACGGTGAGGAGAATCTCCTCCGCCTGCTGACGGAGGCGGGCCAGGTTGTCCACCAGTTCCCGCGACGGCGCGTCTCCGAAGAGGGCCGCCGCCCGGCCGTCGTCGCCCAGGATGCGGGACTGGAGCGCCGCCAGCAGGTAGAGATCCAGGGACTGGGCCCACGGGTTCGGGTTGGTCACCACGTCGTAGGCCGCGGAGAGGCTGGAGAGCCGCAGGAGCTGGGCGGCGCGGCGGCGGCGCAGGTCCTCCGGCGACGCGCTCTGGTACGCGGCTTCGATCGCGTCGCAGCCTCCGCTCATCAGGGTGAAGTAGTTGTCCGCGAACGCCCGGTTCCGATCCTCCAGCTGCGCCAGCCGGTCCACCGTGAGCTCCATCTCCGGCGTGGCGGCCTCGGCGCCGGGTCGGTGCGACCCCTGTTCGAGCACCGCCTGGGTGGGGATGGGGATGGCGCAGCCGTGCCAGAGGAGCGCGAACGCCGGCAGCACCACGCCCCACGCCGCACGGCGGATGCGGGCGGCGCCGCGCGAACCGGGATGGAGCCGTGCGTCACTCACTCACTCGCTCACTCACTCGCTCACTCGCTCACTCGCTCACTCACGCCCGCCCGCGGAGCATGCGGTTCCAGTAGAGCCATGGCAGCAGCCGCCGCTTCAGCTGGTACATGCTCCAGCGCTCCTTGGACTGGTCGAAGGGGAAGGTCTCGCGCGGCTTCAGGTCGTAGTCGAACTCCGCCAGGATGAGGCGGCCGTAGCCGGTGACGAGCGGGCACGAGGTGTAGCCGTCGTAGGTGGCGGTGGGCTGGCCGCCGCCCGCCACCGCGAGCAGGTTGGCCACCACCACCGGCGCCTGCATGCGAACGGCGGCGCCGGTCTTGCTCGTGGGGAGGCTGGAGCAGTCCCCGAGCGAGAAGACGTTGGGGAAGCGCACGTGGCGCAGCGTGCCCTTGTCCACCTCCACGAAACCCGCCGCATTCCCGAGCGGCGACTGCTTCAGGACGTCCGGCGAGCTCTGCGGCGGCGTGACGTGCAGGAACTTGAAGGGCTGCACCACCTCGCGGTTGTTCTCCAGGTCCGCGAAGACGGCTTCGCCGCTCTCCGGGCGCACCTCACGCAGGTCGTGGCGGTAGTGGACCTGGATCTCCTTCCGGGCCACCACCTTCTGCAGGGCGTCCGCGTACTTCTGGACCTTGAAGATCACCGGCTCGCCGATGAAGAAGTGGATGGATGACTGAGCGCGAACGCCCGCCTTCCGGAAGGCGTCGTCCGCGAGGTACATGATCTTCTGCGGCGCTCCGCCGCACTTGATGGGCGTGGCCGGATGCGTGAAGAGGGCCGGGCCGCCGCGGAATGCGCGGATGGCCGCCCAGGTGCTCTCCACCGTGTCCCAGTCGTAGTTGGAGCAGATGCCGGCGCGGCCGATGGCGCCCGGGAGGCCCTTCACCTTCTGCCAGTCCAGCTGGATGCCCAGCGCCACCACGAGGAAGTCGTAGGAGTGGCTGGCGCCGCTGCGGAGCTTCACCCTGCCGGCGGCGGGATCGAAGGACTCCACCGCATCGCGGAGCCAGGTGGCGCCGGGAGGGATGAGGTCCGCCTCGCGCCGCTCCGTCTCCGCCCGGGTGGCGGCACCGCCGCCCACCAGCGTCCAGAGCGGCTGGTAGCAGTGGCGCTCCGAGGGCTCCACGATGGTCACCTGACCTGCGGCCCCGGCACGGACCAGCCGGGCCGCGACGGTGATCCCCGCCGCGCCGCCGCCGACCACAAGGAACTTCGAGTGTCCGTCGGGCATGTCGCCTCCTCGGACGGGCACGATACCCGCCCGCGCCGCCGTAGACTTGACCGCCAACGGAGACCCCCATGCTCTTCCGCATGATCTACGACGACACCCTCGCCCAGGCCGCCTATCTGATCGGGTGCCAGCGCACCGGGGAGGCGATCGTGGTCGATCCGGAGCGGGACGTGGACCGCTACGTCGCCGCGGCCCGCAAGGAGGGCCTGCGGATCGTGGCGGTGGCGGAGACCCACATCCACGCGGACTTCGTCTCCGGGGCGCGGGAGCTGGCGGAGGCGACGGGCGCCACCGTGTACGTCTCCGGCGAAGGCGCGCCGGAGTGGACCTCGCGCTGGCTTGGGAGCCGCGCCGCCGGCGGGCCATACCCGGCGCGGGAACTCCGCGACGGCGACGTCTTCGACGTGGGGAACATCCAGTTCACCGTGGTGCACACCCCCGGCCACACCCCGGAGCACATCTGCTACCTGGTGACGGACCGCGGCGGCGGCGCCGCGGATCCGATGGGCGTGCTCACCGGGGACTTCCTCTTCGTGGGAGACCTGGGTCGCCCGGACCTGCTGGAGACGGCCGCGGGTCAGAAGGGCGCCAGCGAACCCTCGGCCAAGGCCCTCTTCCGCAGCCTGGAGCGACTGAAGGCGTGGCCGGAGTGGCTCCAGGTGTGGCCCGCGCATGGTGCGGGAAGCGCCTGCGGGAAGGCGCTGGGCGCGGTCCCGCAGAGCACCGTGGGCTACGAGACGCGCCACAACGCCGCGCTCCTCTCCGCCGGCAGCGAGCGCGAGTTCACCGACTTCATCCTGCGCGGCCAGCCGGAGCCGCCGCTCTACTTCGCCCGCATGAAGCGGGTCAACCGCGACGGACCCAGGGTGCTGGGTGGCGTGCCGCGACCGCGGCTCCTGGACGCCGCCGGAGTGGCGGCCCTGGACACGCGGCGCACGGCCCTCATCGACACCCGCGCGTGGGCCGCGTTCCGCGAGGCCCACGTCCCGGGCGCCCTCTTCCATCCGGTGAACGCGTCCTTCCCCACGGACGCGGGATCGATGGTGGCGGACGACGAACCGGTGGTGCTGCTCGTGGAGGAGTCGCAGCTGGATCTCGCGACGCGGCTCCTGATGCGCGTGGGCGTGGACCGGGTGGAGGGCTGGCTCCCGCCGGCGGTGTTCGAAGCATGGCGCGCTGCCGGCGGCGCCACCGCCTCCACCGAGGAGGTGGACGTGGCCGCGGCACGGGCGCTGGTGGCGGCGGGTTCCCACGCGCTCCTGGACGTGCGGCGCGGCGAGGAGTTCACCGCCGGGCACATCCAGGGCGCGGCGTGCGTCCCGCACACGCGGCTCCTGGCGTCCATCAAGGGATTGAAGCGCGAGCGGCCATACCTCGTCAACTGCCGCAGCGGCGCCCGCTCCGCGCGGGCCTGCGCGCTCCTGGAGCGGCATGGGCTGAAGGCGGTCAACCTGGCGGGTGGCTGGCTGGCGTGGGAGTCTGCGGCGGCGGCTCCGGCCCGCGGCTGACCTGACCGGAGAGCCGCTCGAGGGTCTCGATCAGCGGAGCCAGCTCCGCGGCCGCGGCATCGTCCGCGCCGGGCCGGGGTGCCACCAGCGACAGCGTCTGCCGGGCCGCGGATGCGGCCTCCGGCCCGCGCCCATCCGCGGCCAGGAGTTCCGCGAGGGAGACGCCCAGTTCCGCACGGAGGATTCGACTGCGGACCGCCTGGCGCGCGGCGGCCGGGGCGCCGTCCACGGCGCTGATCGCAGCCTCCAGGAGCTGGCGGGGCTCGGAGAGGGCGCCGCGCCCGCGGAGGAGCTGGGCCAGCGAACGCTGCACCCGCGCCAGCGCCATCGGATCCGCGAGCGACCCGGCCGGTGCCGAGTCACCCGCGTCCGCGCCGCCGGCCCCCGCGGCTCCTGCTCCGGACGCCGCGCCTCCCGCGGCCTCCGCGTCCGCGTCGCCCGTCCGGATGGCGATGGCGCGGCGGTACGCGTTCACGGCCTCCGCGGCCGCCGCGGGATCGCCGCCGACCCGGTCCGCGAAGGATTCCGCGACGTTCGCGGCGAAGAGGGCCACGGTGACGTCCGCCGGGGAGCGCTCGTGGAGGGCGATGGCGCCCGCGGAGGCGCTGCGGAGTTCCGCGGCGGCGCCGCCCGCATCCCCCGCCGCCACCAGGGCCCGGGCCAGATCCGAGCGGGCGACGAGTTCGTCGAGCTCCGCGCGGACGTTGGCGGCATCGCGGCTCCGGAGCGCCCCTGCTTCCGAGAGCGCGGTGCGGGCGCCGCGCACCGCCTCCTCCGGGTCGCCCATCTCGATCGCGAGCCCCACCAGGACGCTGCGGGCCCGCACCACGTCGCGGGCGGCGGTGGCGCTGTCCGGCGCAGCGGCCGCGAGATCCAGCCGCTCCTGGAGCATGCGCCGGTAGCGTTCGCGAGCGCCCTCCAGGTCACCGCGGCGCTGGAGGACGCGGCCCTCCCGGAGCAGGCCCACGGTGAGGTCTCGCCGCGCCTCCGTGTCGGAGGGGCGCCGGGCCAGGAGCTGGCGCCGCAGCTCGTTGGATTCCACGTAGCACGCCTCCGCGCCCGGGAGGTCCCCGAGCCGCAGGCGAAGGTCCCCGACCGATGCGAGCGAGACCGCGAGGGCCCGCGACTCTCCGTCGCCGCCCATGACGGCCTGGGCGCGGCGGATGGCGAGCGCCTCCTCGTACTGGGCGAGCGCCTCGCGCGAGCGGCCGAGGCGCCGCAGCACGTCCCCCACCTGGATCCGCGCCCCCGCCACCTGGGCCTGGGCCCCGGCGTCGCCCGGCTGCAGTTCCGCCACGCGCTGCCGGAGCTGGAGCGCGTGGGTGAAGCTCTCCAGGGCGCCCTCCGGATCCCCGCGGTTTCCGCTGCGGGCCCCGCCGCGGAGCTCGCCCAGCCTCTGGTAGCCGGAGGCGAGCTCCGCCAGGAGGGCCGCGTCGCTGCCCGCCTCCGCCGCCAGCGCGTCCAGGTACTTCACGGCGGTGGAGACGAGGAGGTCGCGGGCCTCGGTCGCGCCGGCCAGGCGGGCGATCGAGTCGTGGAGGCCGAAGAGCAGGGAGCCGGTGAGTTCGCGGAGCTCGCGGACGCGCCGCTCCGCGCGCTGGCGTTCGAACTCCGCGGCGTCACGCTCCCGGGCCACGCGGGCGGCGGACCAGAGGCTGACGCCCGCGGTGACGGCGAGCGCCAGCATCACCAGGAGGGCGGCACCGGCCTGCCAACGGTGGCGGGCGATGAACTTGCGCCATCGATAGGCGACGGTGTCCGGCCGCGCCGCCACCGGCTCCCCCACCACGTGGCGACGGCAATCCTCGGCCAGGGCCGCGGCGGAGGCGTAGCGGCGCTGCGGTTCCCGACGCAGGGCGCTGGCCACCACCGCGTCCAGCTCCCCCTCCAGGGCGCGGAGCAGCCTGGGGGCCGTGGTGCCGCGGCGGGCGGCGGCCTCCGCGGCCGCCGGATCCGCGCGGAGGGCGGCGCTCGGAAGCCGCGGCGCACCGCGGCACACCACGCGCTCCGCCTCCTCGAGCGTGCGGTGGGCGAGCGTGAACGGCCGGGCGCCGGAGAGGAGTTCGCACAGGAGGACGCCCAGGGACCAGACGTCCGTGGCAGTGGAGATGGGCTCCCCCAGGATCTGCTCCGGGGAGGCGTACTCCGGCGTCATGAGCGCCATCCCCGCCATGGTGGGCATGTCCGAGGAGGGCGCGAGCGACGGGTTCAGGAGCTTCGCGATGCCGAAGTCCAGCAGCTTCGGCTGGCCGTCGCGGGTCACGAGCACGTTGCGCGGCTTGATGTCGCGGTGCACCACCAGGTTGGCGTGGGCGTGCTGCACCGCGGCGCACACCAGCCGGAAGAGCTCCAGCCGCTCGTGCACCGTGAGCCGGCGCGAATCGCACCAGGCGTCCATGGGCAGGCCATCCACGTACTCCATGACGAAGTACGGGTCGTGCTCCGCGGTCTCGCCCGCGTCGAGGAGGCGGGCGATGTTGGGATGGTCCAGGGCCGCGTGGAGGGTGCGCTCGCGTTCGAAGCGGGCCACCACGTCCGCGGCGTTCATGCCGCGGCGCACCACCTTCACCGCCACCGGGCGCTGGATGGGGCCCCCCTCGCGCTGGGCCATGTAGACCACCCCCATCCCCCCCACCGCCAGGCGCGACAGCACCTTCCAGGGGCCGATGAACGCGGGATCCTCCGCCCGCCGTCCCGCCCCCGGAAGCGGGTCCCCGGGCCCCATGGGGGCCGTTTCCTGGCGCCGGAGCGGATCGTTGCCGTCTGGTTCCATGCGGGACCGAGCCGGCAACCTCACCAGAGGAGGCGCTGGCTGTCAAGCACCCGCACCTTAGACTCGGAGGACCGTCGGGTGCGGGCAGGCCCGGAACAACCGGAAGAGAGAGAGATCGTCCATGGGTCACAGGAGATTCGCGGTGGTGGGTGGCGGTGCGCTCCTGGCGCTCGCCGGCGCTGCGGCGGCGGCGGATCGGTTCTGGGTGGCGGCCGGAGACGGCGCATCCTTCAACGACCCGCTCAACTGGTCCCCCTCCGGAGTGCCGGGCGGCGCAGACTCGGTGCTCCTCGACGGTACCGGCGGCACCATCACGCTCGCCTCCGCGTTCACGCTCACGCAGCGCCTGGAGGCGCGCGGGGCGACGCCGGCGGTGACGTTCGCGCTGGCGGGCCATCTCTGGCAGCTCTCCGCCGCAGCGCCCGCGGGCGCGGGACGCTCGCTCCTCCTGGCCCCGCAGAGCGCGGACGCGGTGGACGTGCGCGTGCAGGACGGCACGCTGCTCCTGGTGCACGGCGCGGTGGGCGAGGCGGGCCAGGCGGCCCTCCGCATCGACGCGGACGCCACCCTCAACGCGACCGGCGAGATCCGGGTGGGCGAATCCGGGGACGGGCTTCTGCACGTGGAGGGCCTGGCCATCGCGGACGCCCTGGTGCTGGGTGGCGCCGGGGGCGGCGGCGAGGCCCGGGCCACGCTCGCAGGTTCGCTCCTCCTCTCCATCGGCGACACGGTGGTGGGCGATGCCGGCGCCGGCACCCTCACCGTGGATGCGGGCGGACTGGCCGTGACCGCGGGAGACGCGTACGTCGGGCGCCTTCCCGGCTCGAACGGCGCCGCCACCGTCGACGGCGCCGGCAGCGCGTGGAGCACCGGCGGCCTGCTGGAGCTCGCCGGAGACGGCGCCGCGGACGGCGGCAGCGGACAGCTCCTGGTGACGAACGGCGCCGCCGCGGGCATCGGCGCCGGCCTCACGATCCGCAGCCAGGGCCAGGCGACCGTGGATGCGGCTTCGCTCTCCGCGGCCTCGCTCCTGGTGCGCGGCGGCTCGCTCCTCCTCGCGAACGGCGGCACCGCGGCCGTCAGCAGCGCCGGCGCCACGCCGCTGCCCGGCCTCCATGTCGGTCTCACCGGCGGTCCCGGCAGCGCGACGCTCGAAGCGGCCGGAAGCGTGGTGGCGGAGGACGCGTTCGTGGGGAATGAAGATGGTTCCGACGGCACCGTGATCGTCCGGGAGCCCGGCACCACGCTGCTGGCGACGGGCGGCGTGACCGTGGGCGGCGCCGGCACCGGACTCCTGGAGGTGCGCGAACACGCCCAGGTGACGGCGGGCCAGCTCACGCTCGACGCCGGCGGAACGCTCCGCGTCCAGGGCGGCCAGGTGACCGCCGGCGCCATGACCGTCTCCGACGCATCCACCATGGTGTTCCCGCTCTCCGCGTCGGATCCGGCGCCGCGCGTGGACGTGGCGGGCACCGCGGCGCTCGCGGGCCTCATGGAGCTGACGCTCCTGGACGGCACGCCGCAGGTGGGCGACCAGTACTCGCTCCTGACGGCCTCCGTGGTGGATGGCACCGCGACGGTGACCACGGTGCCGCTCTTCAGCGAGTTCCGCTTCCTGGACGTCTCCGTGGTGCCGGACGGCGCGGGCTCGCGCGTGGAGGCGGCGGTGAAGCCGCTGGGCATCCAGCTGAACGTGGACGCCCCCACGGACGACACGCTTCCGGCGCCGCCCAACCAGCTGGTGGTGGATTCGTTCGGCGCGGACCTGGTGCCGGACGCGGCGGTGACCATCCCGGGCGGCACGCGCAAGGATCCCTCCACGGTGGTGGTGCTGACCAACACGCTCCCCTCCGCCGGCTCCACGCCCGGCTACGACGTGGCCGCCGTGGTGCCGGTGGGACCCGATCCGCGCGGCCTCCAGAGCGGGGACTTCGACGGAGACGGCCGCACCGACCTGGTGGTCTCCACCGCGGGGAACGCCCGCGTCACCGTGATCCGCAACAACGGCACCGCCCTGCGCGGCGCGGACTTCGTGGTCTCGCAGGAGATCGACCTCTCCTCCCCCGGCACCGGCGTCGGCGTGGGCGACATCGATGGCGACAGGAGTCCGGACCTCGCGGTCACGCAGCCCCTGACGGGCGTGGTGATCCTCCTCTTCAACAACGGCCTCGGCCAGTTCCTCTCCACCACCCCGGTGCCCGCGGGAAGCAACCCCGAGTCCGTGGATCCCCTGGACCTGGACCAGGACAAGGACGTGGACCTGGTGACGATGAACGCGGGCCTCCCGGGCGTCGATGGAGACTCGACCGTCACCATCAGCGTGAACCTCCTGGCGGAGAACGGCGGCGTCTACAGCGGCTTCTCCGCGCCGGTCGCGTACGCGGTGGGAGAAGGTCCGGTGGCGCTGGCCACCGGGGATCTCACCGGCGACGGCGCCCCGGAGGTGGTGACGGCCAACGCCGAGTCCGGCACCATCTCCGTGCTGGTGAACCGGGGCGACGGCACGTTCTTCCCCGCGATCGACCTGCCCGCGGGCGGCACGCCGCAGGCCGTGGTGCTGGCGGACCTGGACAACGACGACGCCGCGGACCTCGACGTGGCGGTGCTCGTCGATGCCGGCGGGACCCCGGAGCTGACCGTCTACCGCAACGACACCGCCGGTGACTTCCTGGCGCTGGCGCCGCTCTTCAACGCCCAGACGCTCTTCGGCATCCCGGCGGCGCTCGCCGCCGGCAACGCCGACGACGACGGCCCCGCGGATCTGGTGACCGCCGGCGCAGCGGGCGGTGCGACGGATGCCGCGGGCGGGACCATCTCCGTGCTGGTGGCGCAGCCGATCGTCTGCACCGGCAGCATCGACGGGAACGGCGTCATCGATGGCGCGGACCTGGGACTCCTTCTTGCCAGCTGGGGCACGAACCCCGGCTCTCCCGCTGATCTGGATGGCAACGGCGTGGTGGACTCCGCGGACCTGGGCATCCTGCTGGGCAACTGGGGCCCCTGCCAGTAGCGCGGCGAGGAGTACGCTGGCGGGATGCCGGACCAGGGCACGCCCGGGTTGACGCTTGCCACGCTCTCCGGGGAGCGGGCGGACGTGGCCATCCGCCCCGGCGCCGCGCATCTCCTGGGGCGCGGCGAGGAGTGCAACACCTCGCTCCTGGACGCCCGCGTCTCCCGCCGGCACGCATCGCTCGAGTTCCGCGACGGCTGCTGGTGGCTGCGCGACCTGGGGAGCAGCCACGGCACCAGCGTGGATGGACGCCCGGTGGCGCCGGACGCGCCGGTGCCGCTTCGCAGCGGGAGCGTGGTGTCCATCGGGCCGTGGCGCTGGCGGGCGGAGGTGGAGGGCCAGGAGGCGGGCGCGCAGCGGGTGGCGTTCGAACGCCCACCGCCCGGCGCCGGGCCCGACACCTACGCGACGCGTCCAACCATCTTCCTGCGGCTCCGCGCCGAGGACGCCGCGGCCCGCGAGCTGAGCTGGCAGGACTTCTGCACGAGGTACGCGCCGGTGATCGCGGGGTTTGCGCGGAACGCGGGATTGCGGAGCCAGGATGCGGACGACGTGATGCAGGAGGTGCTGCTGGGGTTCTTCCAGGCGTCCCCCCGCTTCACCTACGACCCGGCGCGGGGCCGCTTCCGCGGATACCTGAAGCGATGCGTGCTCAACGCGATGCGGCGGCGGCGCGGGCTGCCGTCGGCGGACCTGGACGCGGTGGAGCCGGCGGCGGAGGACCCGGAGCTGGAGGCCTCCTGGGATCGCATGTGGGAGGCCCAGGCGCTGGAGAGGGCCATGGCGGAGGTGCAGTCCCGGCTGGAGGCGAGGACGTTCGAGGCCTTTGACCTCTACACCCGGCGAGACGTGCCCGCGGAGGCGGTGGCGGAGCGGCTTGGGATCTCCGTCAACAGCGTCCACCAGGCCAAGGCCCGGGTGTCCAGGCTGGTGCGGGAGGCGCTGGAGGCCATTCGCGAGCAGGAAGGATGAGGCGTCCGCCGCCCGCACGCGGCCGGATTCGGTGTTTGTGGGACCGGTAGCTTGGAGGTACGCTCTCTGGCTGGAGAGGCGGGTGGGTAGTTCGGAGTCCCCCGGGTCTGGGAGTGCCCATGCGCCGAAACCAGCGTCTCGTGACCAGCCCGTGTTCCGGGACGCGGTGGAGCGGCGCGGCTTCCATCATGCTTCTTGCGGCGAGCTTCGCCGCTCCCGCGGCCGCCCAATCCGTCTCGGATGACGGCGCGGCCGTTGTCTGGGGCGTCCAGCAGGTGCCACCCCCCTCCGCGCTCGCCAGCTCCACGCGCCTCGTGGGCGGGGGCTACCACACCATGGTCATCCGGGTGGATGGCTCCATCAGCGTCTGGGGGGACAATTCCGCGGGGCAGTCGAACCTTCCCCCCGCCGGCAACGGCTTCACCGACGTGGCGGCCGGCGGACTCCACTCCGTGGCGATCCGCGTGGGCGGCTCCCTGGTCTGTTGGGGCGACAATTCCGCGAGCCAGTGCGCCCCGCTGCCGCCTCCGGGCCCGCCCTTCACGAGCGTGGCCGCGGGCCAGCTCCACTCGCTCGGCCGCAGGGCCGACGGGAGCGTGGTGGGCTGGGGCTCGAACGCAGCCGGCCAGCTCGACGTCCCCCCGCTTCCGCTGGGGACCACCTATCTGAGCGTGGCGGCCGGAATGAACCATTCGCTCGCGCTGCGCAGTGACGGGGCCGCGGTGTGCTGGGGGCTCAACTCCGCGGGCCAGTGCGTGCCGCCGGAGCTCCCGGAAGGCGTGAAGTTCGTCGCCCTGGGCGGCGGGACCGCCCACAGCGTGGGACTCCGGAGCGACGGCCTCGTGAGCTGCTGGGGCAGCGACGCGCTCGGCCAGTCGTCGCCACCGGCGCCGCCGCGCGGCGCGACGTTCGTGGCGGTGGCCAGCGGCGGCGATCACGCCTTGGCGCTCTCGAGCGACGGCCAGGTCCTCTGCTGGGGCTCCAACGACTACGGCCAGTGCGACGTGCCTCCGCTCCCGGAGGGCACCACCTACACCGGCGTGGCCGCCGGGCAGTTCCACTCCGCGGCCCGCCGCAGCGACGGCCAGGTGATCCGATGGGGGGACAACACCTACGGCCAGGTGGGACCGCCGCCGCTGCCGCCGGGCGTGGGCTTCGTGGACCTCGGCACCGGCGGATTCCACGTGGCCGGACTCCGGAGCGACGGCGTGCTGGTCGCCTGGGGCGACGACTCCTTCGGCCAGGCGACGGTGCCGCCGCCGCCGCCGGGAACCAGCTACGTGGGCGTGGCGGCCGGCGCCGACCACACCGCCGCCCTGCGGAGCGACGGCACGCTGGTCTGCTTCGGGAGCAACGCCTTCAACCAGTGCGTGCCCCCGCCCCTGCCCGGGGATCTCATCTACACCGGTGTCGGCGCGGGCTTCTACCACACGTTCGGCCTGCGGAACGATGGCACCATGGTCGCCTTCGGCCGCAACGGCTCCGGCCAATGCAACGTGCCCGCGCTGCCGCCCGGCGTCACCTACGTCCAGGCGGCCGGCGGCGCGTACCACTCCGTGGCCCGCCGCAGCGACGGCAGCGTGGTCTGCTTCGGCTCCAACAACTTCGGTCAGTCCAACGTGCCGACACTCCCGGCGGGCACCACCTGGGTGGAGGTGGCCGCGGGTCAGTTCCACACCATGGGGCGCCGCAGCGACGGCGCGGTGGTCTGCTGGGGCAACTCCAGCCTCGGCCAGTGCGCGGTCCCGCCGCTGCCGCAGGGGATGGTCTACGAACGCATCGCCGCCGGCGACGCCCACTCCCTGGCCCTGCGAAGCGACGGCACGCTGGTCTGCTGGGGGGACTCCTCCGCGTTCCAGTGCCCGGCGCCACCGCCGGCGCCGGGCTCGGTCTTCGGCTCCATCCACGCGGCCGGGGCCTACTCCGCGGCCATCCTGTCCAGCATCGTCCAGAAGAACGCGGACCTGGATGCCAACGGGATCGTCGACGGCAGCGACCTGGGGCTCCTCCTGGGGCAGTTCGGCTGCGTGGGCAACTGCGCCGCGGACCTCAACGGGGACTTCACCGTGAACGGCGCGGACCTGGGTGCCCTGCTGGCTGCGTGGGGCCCCACCGGCTCCGACTGATCCCGGACCCGGCCGGCGCCGCCATGGCGCTGGACGCGGTGGCTTCGGGTCCGTAGAGTATGGCTCGTCCAACTTTCGTGTTGGATGAATCAAACTTTCGGGGCAGCCGCCCCGCTGGAGGGTGCCGTGCCGATCGCCATCGCCTGGTCCTGCGTCGCGTGGTCGCTCATCGCGTGGTTCGCCTGCGTCGCGGCGCCGCTCCAGGGGGCGGCGGAGCCGGCCGCACCCGCGGCCCCGATCCGGGTGGTGGCCACCGTGGGGATGGTGGGAGACATGGTGAAGGCCGTGGGCGGGGAGCGCGTGCAGGTCCGCACGCTGATGGGGCCGGGCGTGGACCCGCACCTCTACAAGCCCACCCGCGACGACGTCTCCGCGCTCATGGACGCCCAGGTGGTCTTCCACGGCGGACTCATGCTGGAAGGCAAGATGACGGAGACGCTGGAGCGGATGGGCCGCCGCAAGCCGGTGGTGGCCGTCACCTCCGGACTGCCCGCCGATCGCGTCATCCACCCGCAGGGCGCGGAGGGGCATCCGGATCCGCACGTGTGGATGGACGTCTCCCTGTGGGGGGCGTGCGGCGCCGTGGTGGCGGAGACGCTCGCGCGGGCGGATCCCGCGGGCGCGGAGGGGTACCGTTCGCGTGCCGCGGCGTGGGCCCGGGAGTGCGGCGCGCTGCACGAATACGGGAAGCGCGTGCTGGCGACCGTCCCGGAGAAGTCGCGGATCCTGGTGACCTCGCACGACGCGTTCCGCTACTTCGGGCGGGCCTACGGCCTGCGCGTGGAGGGCGTGCAGGGCATCTCCACGGAGTCGGAGGCGGGCCTGCAGCGGATCCGCGAGCTGGTGGGGCTGGTCTCGGAGAACGGCGTGCAGGCGGTGTTCGTCGAGTCGAGCGTGCCGCGGAAGTCGATCGAGGCGATCGTGGAGGGCGCGAAGGCCCGCGGCCACACGCTGCGCGTGGGAGGCGAGCTCTTCAGCGATGCGATGGGGAACGCGGGCACCTGGGAGGGCACCTACCTGGGGATGCTGGACCACAACATCACCATGGTGGCGCGGGCCCTTGGCGGCACGGCGCCGGAGGGCGGATGGAAGTCGGAGCGCCGGCCATGAGCGCGGAGGCACGCCGGAAGGACCACCGGGACTCCCCGGCCGGGGCCCTGGGACCGGAGCACTCCCCGGACGCGGCGCTCTCCATCCACGACATGACCGTGGCCTACCACCGGAAGCCGGTCCTGTGGGACGTGGACCTGGACGTGCCGCCGGGCTCCCTCACCGGACTCGTGGGTCCCAACGGCGCGGGCAAGAGCACGCTGCTGCGGGCGGTGATGGACCTGGTCCCGCGGGCGAGCGGGCGGGTGCTGGTCTTCGGGCAGCCCTTCCGCCAGGCCCGCCGCCGCGTGGGCTACGTGCCGCAGCGGGAGAGCGTGGACTGGGACTTCCCCGTGAGCGCCCTGGACGTGGTGGCGATGGGGCTCTACGGCCGCATCGGCTGGTGCCTGCCGGTGCGGAGCCGCCACCGGCGCATGGCGATGGAGGCCCTGGAGCGCGTGGGCATGGCGGACCTGGCCCATCGGCAGATCAGCCATCTCTCCGGCGGCCAGCAGCAGCGCACGTTCCTCGCCCGCGCCCTCGTGCAGGACGCGGACCTGTACCTGATGGACGAACCCTTCGCCGCCGTGGACGCGGCCACGGAGGAGACGATCGTCCGCGTGCTGCAGGAGTTCCGGGCCCGCGGGAAGACGGCCATCGTGGTGCACCACGACCTCCAGACGGTGCCGCAGTACTTCGACCGCGTGATCCTCATCAACCTCCGGGTGGTGGCCCACGGCCCCACGGAGCAGGTGTTCACGCCGGAGAACCTCCGTCGCACCTACGGCGGCACGCTCACGCTCCTCTCCGCGGCCACCGCCGCCTGGCGGCGCGAGGCCACCCGCTGAGGGCCCCCGGCATGCAGGACTACAACCTCCGACTGGTGGTGCTGGGAACGGCGGTGCTGGGCGCGGCGTGCGGCATCATCGGCTCGCTCATGCTGCTGCGGAAGCGCTCGCTGGTCGGGGATGCGGTGAGCCACGCGTGCCTGCCGGGGATCGTGGCGGCGTTCCTGGTGCAGGTGGCGCTGGGTGGAGACGGCCGTTCGCTGCCGCTCCTCCTGCTGGGGGCCGCCGCGGGCGCGGTGGCGGGCGTGGGGGCGATGCTGGCGCTGCGGCGCTGGACGCGGCTGCGGGATGACGCCTCCATGGCCGCGGTGCTGAGCGTGGGCTTCGGCGCGGGCGTGGCGCTCCTGGGCGTCGCGACCCGGATGGGCCAGGGGCACGCGGCGGGCCTGGAGGGATTCATCTACGGCCGCACCGCGTCCATGGTGGCCAGCGACGCGATCCTGATCGGCGCGGCGGCCGGCGCGGTGCTCCTGGTGGCCGCGTCGCTCTGGAAGGAGCTCCGGCTCCTCTGCTTCGACGAGGCATTCGCCCGCGCCCAGGGATGGCCGGTGCTCCTCCTGGACGCGGCCCTCATGCTGCTCGTGATCGCGGTGACGGTGATCGGGCTGCAGGCGGTGGGACTGATCCTGGTGGTGGCGCTCCTGGTGATCCCGGCGGCGGCGGCCCGCTTCTGGACGGAGCGGATGAGCTTCATGACGCTGCTGGCGGCCCTGGGCGGGGCGCTGAGCGCGGTGATCGGCACCGGCCTGAGCTCGGCGCTCCCGCGACTTCCCTCCGGGGCGATGATCGTGCTGGTGGCGGCGGCTCTCTTCGCGGTGAGCATGGTGGCCGGCGTGCGCCGCGGAGTGGCGGCCAGGTGGTGGCGGCGGTGGGCGTTCGAACGCACGGTGGCGCGGCAGAACCTCCTGCGGGCGCTCCAGGAGCTCGCGGAGGACGGCGCGGGCGCCGCGGACGGCGCCCCGGGGCGCGGGCCGCAGACGCCGGACGGGCGCCGCGCGGGGGTGGCGTTCTCGCGCCTGCTGGGACGACGGAGCTGGAGTCCGCGGCGGCTGCGCGGGACGCTGCGGGCGGCCACCCGGGAGGGCCTGGTGCGCCTGGACGCGCAGGATGAACTGCGGCTCACGGAGAGCGGAGCCGCGGAGGCGGCGCGACTGGTGCGGCGCCACCGGCTGTGGGAGCTCTTCCTGATCCGGCACGCGGACATCGCGCCGTCGCACGTGGACCGCGACGCGGATGCGATCGAACACGTCCTCTCCCCGGGGATGCTGGCGGCGCTGGAGGCGGAGCTGGGGGAGCGGAGCGCCGCGGCCCCCGCCAGCCCGCATCCGCTGGCGCCCGCGGAGGAGCGGCCATGACCGCGCCGCTCCTGGCGTTCGCGTGGAGCTGGGACCTGGACGGCTGGATCGTCCTCGCGGGCATCCTGGCCGCGGTGGCGGCGGCGCTTCCCGGGACGTTCCTGGTGCTGCGGCGCATGAGCCTCATGGGGGACGCCATCAGCCACGCGGTGCTGCCGGGGCTGGCGGTGGCGTTCCTGGTCAGCGGGAGCCGCGATTCGCTCCCCATGTTCGCGGGCGCCCTGGTGGTGGGCGTTCTCACGGCGTACCTGACGGAGTGGATCCGCGACGCGGGTCGGGTGGACGAGAGCGCGAGCCTGGGAGTGACGTTCACGGCGCTCTTCGCGCTCGGCCTGGTGCTCATCGTGAAGGCGGCGGATCGCGTGGACCTGGATCCCGGATGCGTCCTCTACGGCGCCATCGAGCTGACGCCGCTGGACCGTGTGGAGGTCCTCGGCGCGGAGATCCCGCGTGCGGTGGTGGTGCTGGGGAGCGTGGCCCTCGCGAACGCCGCGCTCCTCTGCTGCTTCTGGAAGGAGATGCGGCTCGCGGCCTTCGACCCCGCGTTCGCCCGCGGACAGGGCGTGAGCCCGCGGCTGATGCACCTCCTCCTGATGACCATGACCGCGGTCACCACGGTGGCGGCCTTCGAGAGCGTGGGGAACATCCTGGTGGTGGCGCTCCTGGTGGTGCCGCCGGCGGCGGCGCAGCTGGCGTCGCGGCGCCTGGCGGTGGTGGTGGTGCTGGCCGCGCTCTTCGGCGCAGCGAGCGCCGTCCTGGGTCACCTGGGGGCCATCACGCTGCCGGCGCTGGCGGGGTTCGAGAGCACCAGCACCTCCGGAATGATGGCGGTGGCCGCGGGCGCCATCCTGGCGGTGGTGGTGGCGATGACGCTCGCGGGACGGCTGCGGCGCGTCACGCCTCGGCCATGAGGCGCTCGCGGGCCTCCGCGAGCCGGGCCCGCTTCTCCCTGCTCACCACCGGGTAGTGGAGATCCAGGGAGGCCATCCGCTGGATGATGGCCGCGGCCACCACCACTCGCGTGAACCACTTGTTGTCCGCGGGCGCCACCAGCCATGGAGCGCTCCGGGTGGCGGTCTCGCGGATCGCGAATTCGTACGCCTCCTGGTACTGGCTCCAGTGGGCCCGCTCCTCCACGTCCGCGGCGGAGAACTTCCAGTTCTTCTCCGCGTTGTCGATGCGCTCCAGGAAGCGCCGCTTCTGCTCCTTGCGGCTCACGTGCAGGAAGATCTTGAGCACCACCGTGCCGTTGCGGGCCAGGTAGCGTTCGAACGCCCTGATGTCCCGGCAGCGGTCCTTCCAGATCCGCTCCGTGACCAGCTGGGGCGGGAGCTTCTGGCTCTCCAGCACGCGCGGGTGGACGCGGGCCACCAGGACCTCCTCGTAGTAGGAGCGGTTGAAGATGCCGATCTGCCCGCGGGCGGGGAGGGCGCGGTAGCAGCGCCACATGTAGTCGTGGTCCAGCTCCTCCGCCGAGGGGGCCTTGAAGGAGGTGACGTGGCAGCCCTGCGGGTTCACGCCGCTCATCACGTGCTTGATGGCGCCGTCCTTCCCCGCCGCGTCCATGGCCTGGAAGACCACGAGCAGGGACCAGCGGTCCTGGGCGTAGAGCATGTCCTGGAGCTCCGCGAGGAGCTGCACGCCCATCGCGAGCGCGGCCTTGGCCTTGGGGCGGTCCTCGGAACCGTAGTGGAGCGTGTCCCCGGGATCGAAGTCCTTCAGGCGGAAGCCCTTTCCGTCCGTCACCAGGAAGGGCTTCACCAGGCGTCGGGTGCGCTTGAGTGCGTCCGTGAGGTCCATGGGCGGCAGCCTATCTGCCGCAGGCGCACCGGCCCGCGGCGCGAACCACCTCAGTGGAGGCCGCCGCCGTCACCCAGGGCCTTGGCCACCTCCCCCACCACGGCCTTGGCGTCCCCGAAGAGCATCCAGGTGCGGTCCAGGAAGTAGAGCTCGTTGTCGATCCCCGCGAATCCGGGATTCCGGCTGCGCTTCACCGCGAAGATGGTGCGGGCCTTGTCCGCATCGATGATGGGCATGCCGTAGATGGGGCTCTTCGGGTCGCTCCGGGCGGCGGGGTTCACCACGTCGTTCGCGCCCAGGACCAGGCAGACGTCGCACTGCGGCATCTCCGGGTTGATCTCCTCCATCTCCACCAGGTCGGAGTACGGGATCTCCGCCTCCGCGAGGAGCACGTTCATGTGGCCCGGCATGCGCCCGGCCACGGGATGGATGGCGAACTTCACCGTGACGCCGCGCCGTCGGAGCGCGTCGTAGAGCTCCCGCACCTTGTGCTGGGCCTGGGCCACGGCCATGCCGTAGCCGGGGACGATGACCACCAGGTTGGCCTGCTCCAGGATCTGGGCGGCGTTCTCCGGAGTCTCCGGCTTGTACTGCTTCTGCTCGCCGGCGGCGGCGGCCTGGCTCACCTGGCCAAAGGCGCCGAAGAGCACGTTCGTGAACGAACGGTTCATCGCCCGGCACATGATGATGGAGAGGATCAGGCCGCTCGAGCCATCCAGGGCCCCCGCCGTCACGAGCAGCTTGTTGTCCAGGACGAAGCCCATGGCCACCGCGGCCAGGCCGGCGTACGCGTTGAGGATGGCGATCACCGTCGGCATGTCCGCGCCGCCGATGGGCATCACCAGCATCCAGCCGAAGTTGAGGGAGAGGACCACGATGGCGGCGAAGGCCCACGGCGTCCAGCCGGCCTGCGGGAAGCGGATCATCAGCACCGCGAGGGCGATGGCCAGGAGGAACGCCCCCAGGTTCACCAGCTTCTGGCCCGGGTAGACCCAGGGCCGCTGCGGGAGCCACTTCACCTCCTGGAGCTTCGCGGCGGCCACGATGCTGCCGGTGAAGGTGAGGTACCCCAGGATCACCTCCGCGGCGATCGCCCCCACTCGGAAGCTGGTGAGCATCTCCGGCTCGTGCATCCGCCAGAAGGCGAACTTGGCGGTCCCCACGAGTCCCGCCGCCAACCCGCCGAAGGCGTGGGAGAGCGCCGTGCGCTGCGGCACCGCGGTGAGCGGCACCATGGCCAGCCAGACGCCGGGCACCAGGGCCAGGGCGATGGGGATGAGCACCCACAGGTGCCGCGAGACTTCCGGTCGCGCCCAGGTGGCGGCCACCGCCACCACCATCGCGAGGCTCCCCACCATCACGGAGCGGCGGGCGGTGCGCGGGTCGCTCATCCAATGGAGCGAGAAGATGAAGAGCGAGGCGGAGAGGAGGTACGCCGTCTCGATGACGTAGGGGTTGGAGAGCAGAGCGGCGAGGTTCACCGGGCGGCCCCCTGCTTCGGCTTGTCCTTGAACATCACGAGCATGCGGCGGGTGATGAGGAAGCCGCTCACGATGTTGGTCATGCTGGCGAAGAGGGCCACCGCGCCCAGGATGCGGATGCCGGTGGGGTAGCGGTCGTCCCCGGCCACGATGATGGCGCCGACGACGGCGATGGCGCTGATGGCGTTCGTGAGGCTCATCAGGGGCGTGTGGAGGAGCCGCGAGACGCGGCGGATCACGCCGATCCCGATGAAGGTGGCCAGCACGAACACGAACGCCATCGCCACCGCGTCCATCTGCTGGGCGACGTGGGCGGAGGCGGGAGGGGCGGCGGCGGCGCCCTCGGAGGCGGTGGGCGGCGGCACCGGCGGCGCGGTGTGAGGCGCTGCGGGAGGCGCTGCGGGAGGCGCTGCGGGCGGTGCCGCAGAGGGCGCTGCGGGCGGCGCGGCAGGCGGCGACACGGCGCCCGCGGAGTCGTCCTGCCGGGCGTGGATCATGCCAGGGCCTCGCGTGTGGGAGCGTGGACGATCTGGCCCTCGTGGGTGATCAGGGCGCCGCGCAGGATCTCATCCTCCATGGTGAGGTTGAAGCGGCCGTCCTTCCAGAAGGCGGTGATGAACGCCGCCAGGTTGCGGCTCCAAAGGGTGCTGGCGTCCTGGGGCATGCCTGCGGGGAGGTTGAGCGGCGCCATGATGGTCACGCCGCGGTGGATGCGGGTTGCTCCGGGCTGGCTCAGCTCGCAGTTGCCGCCGCCATCCGCGGCCAGGTCCATCACCACGGAGCCGGGCTTCATCCGCTCCACCACCGTGGCGTCCAGGAGCCGCGGTGCGGTGACGCCGCCGATGAGGGCCGTGGTGATCACCACGTCGCAGGTGGCGCAGTGGTCCGCCAGCATCTGCCGCTGCCGGGCCGCATCCGCCTCGGAGAGCGCGGCCGCGTATCCGCCGGCGGCGGCGGCGGCCACCTCCACGCCCACGTACTTGGCGCCCACGCTCTCGATCTGCTCCTTCACCTCCGGCCGCACGTCCGTCGCGAAGACGTTGGCGCCCAGCCGCCTGGCGGTGGCGATGGCCTGGAGGCCCGCGACGCCGGCGCCGATCACGAACACCCGCGCCGGCATGATGGTGCCGGCGGCGGTCATGAACATGGGGAAGTAGCGCGGGAGCGCGGCTGCGGCCAGGAGCACGCCGCGGTAGCCGCTGATGTTGGCCATGGAGGAGAGCGTGTCCATGGCCTGCGCCCGCGTGGTGCGCGGGATGGTGTCGGTGGAGAAGGCGGTGACGCCGCCCGCGGCCAGCGCGCGGACGGAGTCCGGGTGGCGGCGCGGCATGAGTGAGGCCAGGAGGAGCGAACGGTCCGGAAGCGCCTGCGCCTCCGCCGGGGTCGGCGGCCGCACACGGAGGAGCATCGCGGCGGGAGCGGCGGTGGCGGCGGGTCGTGCGAATCCCTCCGCCACGGAGGCGACGATCGTTGCGCCAGCTGCGGCGAAGGCGTCATCCGGGAAGGAGGCCCGCTCCCCCGCCCCCCGCTCCACCAGGACGGTCAGACCCACGGCGGAGAGCTTCCTGACCGTCTCCGGGACCAGGGCCACCCGGGTCTCTCCCTCCGCCGTCTCCTTGGCAACGATGAGGTTCATGGGGTGCCTGCGACTGCGGGAGCCCGTCCAGCGGGCGGCCTGTACGGGGCCGAGGCTCCGGTCTGCGCCGTCGGGTGGGGATGATAACAACGCCTGCCAGAGCGTGCTGCGGCGGCTGGCGGTTGACCCAAGCCGCCGCGGCTGTATGCTCCGCGTCCCGAACGGGCGGTTCCGCCCCAATCGAGATCCCCTATAGCTCAATGGTAGAGCGGGCGGCTGTTAACCGCCAGGTTGCTGGTTCGAGTCCAGCTGGGGGAGTTCAACGGCCTCCGTCCAAAGAGACGGGGGCCGTGTCGTTGACAGAGAGAGCGGCGCGGGACGCCCCGTTCGCGAGCCGTGGCGAGGGTTCGGCGCTCTCGACTTCGAGGCGAGAGTTGGGGGTGGCGATCGGAACGGGCCTCAAAGGCGACCGGACGAGCCAAACTCTCGCGCTCTCTGGCTCTCAGTGAACAGGATCGCGGATTGAGGCTCCCGATCGGAACGAGCTTCGTAGAAGTGGGACAATCCCCGGATGCCGGTCGAGTGTCCCTCAAGCCTTCACTCCGCGCTAGCCGAACTCGACTCGCGGGAAGGGCCGCTTCACCTCCATGATGTCGAGGCGGTGATCGGCAAGGCTGTTCCCGACGGCACGGAACTGGGGGATGCAGCCAAGAAAGCGGTCTGGGCCGAACGCGCAGCGTTTTCATTCGACAGCCAACGCGGCGTGAACGACAGCCCTTGGGGGACCTACTTTCAGCCGTTGATGACGATGGGACAAGGCGAGTCCATGCGCTGCATGCCCGACCTCCAGGTCGCGGACGCCGAGACACTCGCCTACTGGGAGTCGCGCGCGAGGTCGGCACGGCACCCTGTGCTCGTGGACCACGAAGGAGGGCAAGCCCCAGGGCGGGCACGGCTTCGACAAGTCGCCGCTCGGCACCCCCTTGTGAAGCCTGACCTCCGTCCGCCTCCCAGCCCAGTCGTACTCGTAGGCCCACACCAGCCCGGCACTCGAGTGCGCCGCGTAGGCGGGCGCGATGTCGCCCTCGTCGTAGCCCGGACGCTGCCCATGCGCCTCTCGCGCTTGAACGCCGCGCCCTCGGGAGTCGTTTTCTTCGGCATCCACGCGGGCAACGACGGCCGCGTGATGATCTTCGCCGGCACTCAGAGCAGCTTGAGCCAGAGCGCCACGCCCAGCAGCACGGCCAGCGACAGCAGCACGACGCCGACGGCCATCCAGCGCCGCGAGCGGCGCCGCATGTCCGCGAGCAGCGGCGTGGCGTCGATCGCCTCCGCGCGGAGGTCGTGCAGCACCGCGCGCAGCTCGCGCACCGTCGTGCCTGTCGAGAGCTTCAGCGAGGCGTAGGTGATCGCGAGCATCACCGCGGTCACGACGGCGAACTCCCACGGGTGGTTGATGGTGTAGTGGCCCTGCTGGTTGTCCGCGTCCGTGTTGATGGCCAGCACGAGCAGCCATGGCGTCACGGTTCCCACGAGAATCCACGGCTGATACCAGCGCTCCGTGAACGAGAGCTGCTGCTCGACCATCTGCACGAGGGGCAGGTCGGCCCGGGCGATCCGCCGCAGGCCCGCGATGAGCCGGGCGCCGAGCAGCGTGAAGCTCACCGACACGGCGGCGAGCGCGGCTTCCACCGCGAGCATCGTCGGGTTGTCGCGGTAGCCGTAGACGTTCACGAACGCGAGCAGCGCGGTGAACGCGAGCATGGCCACGTGGGTCCAGGCGAGGAACTCGAGCGAACGCCCGGACCGTCGCGCGGTGGGCCGCAGCAGGTTCTCGATGGCGACTGGCGTGAGCGGCGGCATCGTTGCCTCGCCGCGCTTCCACAGGGCTTTCAGGTCTTCGTCGAACATGGGGTTCCTTTCCGGGCGTCGGCTTCGGCGCCCAGCAGCCTTCGCAACTGTTCCTTGCTGCGCACGAGCCTCACGCTCACGTTGCCGATGCTGAGCCCCGTCACCGCGGCGATCTCGGCGTAACTTTTCTCCTCGAGCACGAGCAGCACGATCGCGCGATCGATCGGGCGCAGCTGCCGGATCGCGTCGTGCAGGCGTTCGACCTCCTCGTCATCGCGTGCGGCGTCGGGCGCCGGCGCGTCCTCCACCGTGCGGCCGGCGGCGACCTCCGGCCGGCGATACGCGCGCCGCAGCCGCATGAGCGCCGTGTTCAGCGCGACGCGGTACAGGAAGGTCGAGAACCCGGATTCGCCGCGGAACGCGCCGAACGAGCGCCAGAGCTGGAGCATGATGTCCTGGAGCAGCTCCTCGCGATCGTGCAGGTCCCGTGCATAGAGCAGCACCACCTTGCGGATCGCGCCCTGATGCGCCTGCACCAGGCCGATGAACCGAGCGTGCTGTTCCGTGTCCGTCCGCATGACCACAGTTTCCCCTTGCGCCCCGTATGTTGCCGGAGCGGGTCGATCACTACGCCGGCCGCGGAAGAAAGGCCCTGCCCGCACGCGTGCTAGCCCGGATTATTCACGATCCTGAAAACGCGAATGGTCTTGCCGCAAAAAGTGGACACGAGTGTGGGCATAGGATGTCTATTGAATCAGGAGCGAACCGTCCAGAAAGTCCCCAGCCATCATGCCTAGAGCTTCGACTCGACGAGATGCGAGAATCGTTTGTGACGCCAGGGGCCGACGGGTCACGCTGCGTGATCCCGGCGTCGATTGGCTTGTCGGGAATCGCGAGCGAATGGGCCACGCCACCGCCGACCGCATCATGAACGAACTCGGCGGTGAGGCGCGAGCGAGCCGAAGACTCA
Source organism: Phycisphaerales bacterium (assembly GCA_046350535.1). Lineage (GTDB taxonomy): Bacteria > Planctomycetota > Phycisphaerae > Phycisphaerales > SM1A02 > VGXK01. The sequence goes on along the minus strand of JAXMAG010000001.1, from coordinate 1,002,029 downwards.
TCCTCGGCGGAATCTCCTTCGTCCTGCTGTTGACCGTTGCCGCGCTGATTGCGCTCGCGGTCAACATCGCTCTCGAGGGACGCGCCGCCCTGCGTGACGCGATGGGTTCGCTGGTGTTCACCGGTCCTGCCGTCGCGATGACGCTGGTCGCGGGCGTCGTGGTGCCGATCGTGGCCGCCCGGAGGCGACGCCTCACCCGCTCATGCCAAGTCATGCTCCGTAACGGTCACTGCCCGCACTGCGGGTATCGGATTGCGGAGGTTCCGCCCCAGCCGAGGACGGGTCACACGATCTGTCCCGAGTGCGGGTGCGAGTGGGCCTATCCGCGCTTGAAGGCGTAGCGCGCAACTCTTCCCGGCCGCCGCGAAGGCCGCGGGCGTCCGCTTCCCCAGCGCTCGCTGCGGCCGCCGATGGTTGGAGTGAGGGCGCCAGTGGCCCACCAGGTGCCTCATCTCCGCCACCGCCTCGAAGAGTTCCGAAGACAGCATCTCGTCGCGCGGCCGACCGTTGAGGCTCTCCACGATCCCGTTCGGCCAGGGCGCCCCGGGGCCGATGTGCAGCGTGCCCGTGCCGCTCTCCGCGCACATTCGCTTCACCCCCTTGGAGACGAGCCCCGGCCCGCTGTCGCTCCTGATGTGCTGTGGCGCACTGCGGATCGCCTTCTGCTCGTCCGGCACCGCCAGCGGCCCCTCCGCTCGCCACAGCCGCTTCATCCCCCTCGTGCCGATCCTCCATGACCGACCCCTCATGTCCCCTTGGGCCGCGAGAGGCTCTCACAAGACCTGGACCGCTTCTGCGCACCCCTGTCGCCGATCCCGCCCCCCTCCGCTGTCCTCCCATCCCGCGCGCCGAGCTACCATCACGCTCTTCCCCTCCGCCCCGCAAGGGCCCGCACCCCCACCCCAGATCGGCACCGCCGCACGTTGACCCCGCCCCCATCCCACCCCAAGTTCGCCGGCAGCGCCGCCTTCCAGCAGGAGCTGCGACGCAGGGTGGACGCGTTCTTCTCCGGCACGGGACGACGGCCGCGCGACTGCGCGGCCATGTACCTCAAGTCCGTGATTCTCGTCCTGGCGTTCGCGGTGCTGTACTGGCTCCTTGTCTTCGCCGCCCAGGCGTGGTGGCAGGCGGTGCCGCTCTCCGTCGCCCTCGGGCTGGCCACGGCGGCCATCGGCCTGAACATCCAGCACGACGGCGGGCACGACGCCTACTCCGACCGCCGCTGGATCAACACCGCGGCGGCGATGTTCCTGGACCTGATCGGCGGCAGCTCCTACGTGTGGCACCACCGCCACTCCGTGCTCCACCACACCTACGTCAACATCACCGGGCATGACACGGACATAGACCTGGGGGCCCTGGGACGCGTGACGCCGTACCAGCGGCGCCTGGCCATCCACCGCTGGCAGCACTGGTACATGTGGCCGCTCTACGGCTTCATGGCCGTCCGGTGGCAGCTCTTCGGCGACTTCGCCGACGTGATCCGCGGCCAGGTGAGCGGGCACGCGATGCGCCGCCCGCGGGGCTGGGATCTGCTGGTGCTGCTCGGTGGGAAGGCGTTCTTCCTCGCTCTCGCGTTCGGGGTCCCGCTCCTGCTCCATCCGTGGTGGGTGGTGCTGGTCTTCTACGCGGCCACCAGCATGGTGGTGGGCATCACGCTCAGCGTGGTGTTCCAGCTTTCGCACGTGGTGGAGGAGGCGGGGTTCGTCATGCCCACCTCCGCCAACCAGATCCCCAACGCCTGGGCCATCCACCAGGTGGAGAGCACCGTGGACTTCGCCCGCGGAAGCCGCCTGGCCGCGTGGCTCCTGGGGGGGCTGAACTTCCAGATCGAACACCACCTGCTGCCCCGCGTCTGCCACATCCACTACCCGGCGCTCGCGCCGATCGTGGAGGAGACGTGCCGGGACTTCGGGGTGCGCTACCAGTGCCACCGGAGCGTCTGCGCCGGGATCGCGTCCCACTTCCGGTGGCTGCGGCGGATGGGGCGGGAGGAGCAGCCCGCGGCGCCGCTCTCCGCATGAGGCCGGGGCCCGGGGCCGTGAACGCGGCGCAGGGCCCGACTCGGGGCGCGGCGTGCGGGCCTCGCGGCGCGGGCCGGCTACCGACCGGAGCGGAGCGACCGTTCCAGGGCCGCCACGGCCCGCGGGTCGCAGAGGCGCCTCGCCTCCGCGATGGTGCTGGCCACCCACTCCCACACGGACGGCAGCAGCTCGTGCCGCGGATACCCGGAGACCTCCGCGGCGTGGCGGAAGGTGAGGTGCACCACGCACACCTCGCCGGTGACGGCCCCATCGCGCTGCACGAATCCCGCGTAGTCATCGCCGACGCCCGCGCGGGCGAACGGCAGGATGTCCTTCACCGGAATGGAGCCGCGGGCGACCTCGCGCAGGAATTCGTTGCGAATGGCGCTGGCGTCATCCGCCACGTCGATGCACTCCCAGGGTGCCATGCCGTCGAAGCCATTCAGCCGGATCCAGCGGTAGTCCAGCGGATATTCGAACCCATCGAGCGACAGCAGAAGCCGCCCCGGATCCACCGCCATGCGCTGGGACCTCACGCGGAGAGCATACCAGCGGCCCTGTCGCCCCGCGCCAGCGCGGCGGCGGCGTTCGTGCCACTCTGCGCGACCTCCGTACCGCTGCGGGCGCTACCATCGCTGAACCCGCAGGACGCGCCAGCCGACGGATCCGGGCACGACATGCCGACTCCCCTTCCATCCACCCCTTTCGCGCAGGCACCCTCGGCGTTCTGCCTGGCGCCCTTCAACTCCGTGGCCAACCAGGTGGTGGCCCGTCTCACGGGCGCTGGATTTCCCGAGCACGACATCTCCCTGCTGGCGCCTGACACACGGGACGCCGCGGAGGGCGCGCCGGAGCTGCGCCAGGGGCCCGCGGAGGGAACCACCGTGGGCCTGGTGGAGGGTGGCGTGGTCGGTGACATCCTGGGGTTGCGCCAGTGCGTCGGACTCCTCCTGATCCCCGGTCTTGGCGGCTTCATCGCCGCGGGGCCGGTGATGACGGCGTTGATCGGCTCGAACGCGGAGGTCGCGCCGGGCCCGATCGCGGGCGTCCTGATGGGCATGGGGGTTCCGGAGGCTGCGGCGCTCCGCTGCCAGCAGAAGGTCCGCAACGGCAACATCCTCCTTTCCGCCCGGGCCGAAGACCCGGCGGGCGTCGCGCGGGCGCAGGAGATCTTCCTGAGCGCGGGCGCCGTCATCATCCGGCCGGACAGCGCCGAACCCGCTCCCCCCCGCAGGGGCCGCGTTTGACGCCGGACCGAGGCGGGATTCCGCGGAAGCGCTTCGGGAAGGCGCCCCCTTCCGGTACCATCGGGAACGCTCCGCTCAACGACACGCACCTCGCCCCAGCACGGGAGTCCGCCATGCATGCGCTCAAGACGTTCGCGCCCCTCTGCCTTGCCGCCGCCCTCAGCACCGCCGCCGCCGCGGATTTCGCCGTCGGCAACGAGGTGTTCATCCAGGGCGTCTCCGGCCCCGAGGCGGGCTACACCTACTGGCAGGGCTACCACGATCTGGGCGACAGCGGGCAGATCTTCACGAACGACACGTTCTCCACGCAGGTGATCTCCGTCACCTCATGGGTGAACAGCGCCACCTCCGTGAGCTTCTCGTTCGACTTCAGCAACTACGACCCCGGCTTCTACTCGCTCCACTCCCTGGAGATCTTCGGGCTCAAGTCCGACGGGTCGCTCGCCTCCGTCACCGCGTCCCAGGGCCTGGCGTACGTGCAGGACGGCATCAAGATCCGCTGGGATGGATCGGGCCTGGGTCTGGTGGAACAGCCCAAGCTGGTGCTCACCATCGAGCAGGTGCCGGCCCCGGGCGGACTGGTGCTGCTGGGCGTGGCGGGGCTCATGAGCCGGGGCCGGAGATGGTCGACGACCGCTTGAAGTAGTCCCGCGTCCAGCGGCACGCCCAGACGTATCCGATCCAGCCCGGGACCGCGACGAAGAGCCAGTACAGCCGGCGGCGTCCACCGGCGGCCTCAGGCGGAAGAAGGAGCACGATCGCAACCGCCCCCCCCGCGACCAGCTGGGTGCCGAAGGCCGCGGCGATCCGCCATGCCACCTGCGGCATGGAGTCCCGGCGGCTCCTGAACGGCCCTGCGAGCCCCACCGCCGGCAGGCTCGCGCACGCGACGGGCACGTACACGGCCGGATCCAGCGGACCGACACCACCGAGGAGCATGGCGCTGCAGACCATGATGCCCCCGAGGGGGAGCGTCACCAGGGCGAGCGACCGCGGGTCGCCGGCGGCGATGCGGCGAAGGAAGCGAGGCAGCCGCGTCTCGCGGATGGACGCGGCGTTGATCGCGGCACCCATCGAGGCCCCGCACTCCGGGCATCGATTGCGGACCGGCACCCCGCGCAGGTTGTAGCCGCACACGCCGCATGTGAGATCGAACTCGACGCCTCGGCCTGTCACGCCGCCTTGGTCCACGCGCATCGTCCGGAAAGTGGGTGGTGACTAGATCCAACGGCGGCGGACGGCAGCGCCGAGGGAGGGCGACAGCGCGCTGCAGCTCGCTCCAACACCCGTGAAGGTGAAGTGGGTCACGCCGTCCGCAAGGAGGAACGTCGTGCCGCGCGGCTGGCCGTCGATGACCACCTGGAGATTCCCGGTTCCCACGATGTTGTCGTGCTCGCCAGGCTCCGTGATGGACGCGCCGTTGGCGTTCGCGCCGAACGAGACCACGCCGGACAGGTCGAAGGCGGCCTGTGCCGCCGACGCAAGCCCCGCCGCCGCCAGGAGCATCAGCGCCTGGCATGAACGATTGCTCATCCGTCCCTCCTTCTCCCCGCCGGCCCGGCCCGGCCCGGCCCGGGCCGTCAGCACGGCCCCCACTGGGCGAGCAGGATGCCCAGGTCCGCGCCATCCACGATGCAATCTCCGTTGAGGTCTCCGGGCACACTCTGCAGCGAGCCCCAGTTGGCCAGAAGGATGCCCAGGTCCGCGCCGTCCACCACGCCGTCCCCATTGACGTCGCCGGTGCAGCAGATGTCCGCGCAGAGTCCCTTGGCCTCCGCGGCGCAGATGCCGTCCCACTGCATCTTGCAGCAGAACGGGTCCACCGCGCAGACGGTGGCGCAGCAGGCGCCGTCCTCGCAGCCCGGGGTCCCGTTGGGGGAGGCCATGCAGCACACGTTGCCGCCCGGGATGCCGCAGACGCTGCACGGCTCCGCGCAGTAGGCGCGGAGCCAGTACTGGTTGTTGAGACCGAAGCACGGGTATCCCGAGAACACGCCGCCCGCGAGCGTTCCGGGGGCGAGGAACACGAAGTACTTCTTGGGGGCCGGAAGGCAGATGTGGAGCTCCAGCGGGCGGTCCAGGTCCGCGTCCCCCGCGGCAAAGAGCTGAAGCTGCGTGCAGTCGTCGTTCAGGACGAACACCACCGTGGGAAGCGCCGTGCAGACCTCCACGATCAGGTCACCCACGAGGTCCCCGTCCACGTCCGGGAGATCCAGGACGTACCAGTCCGTGTCGCGGGAACCCTGGTCCGCCCACAGCGTGCCGCAGTACTGCTCGTTGCACGGGAGCGGCGTCACCGCCTGCAGGGGATGGTTGCAGCCGCCGTTCTGATCCGTGCCGCAGGGCTCGGGCTCCGGCGTGGCTCCCTGGTCGCAGATCTTGCAGGTGTCGGAGACGTCGCCGATGCCGTCGCCGTCGCAGTCGGACTGGTTGGGGTTGGGCACGCCGGGGGCGTTGTCCCAGTTGTCCGGGATGCCGTCCCCGTCGTAGTCCCCGGGAGCCACCGGCAGCGGCGGCTCGTAGCACTGGTCGGCGTCGCAGCTCGTCTCGATGATCACCTCGCTCACGTCCACGTGATCGAATGGCGGGAGGCCCTTCGCGGTGAGGCTGACCACTTCGAACGGCGGGCAGGTGAAGAGGCAGATGGCGACGGTCCGGTGCACCCAGGCCGGGCCCTTGCCGGGCACGGGCAGGTCCTGCACGCCCGTGATCACGCCTCCGCCTGGCGGATTCACGTCCACCGTGATGGAGGATGTGGTGGAGTGGAAGTGCAGCGTCATCTGCACGTACACCGTCTTCAGGTAGAAGGGCGGTCCGCCCGCATTCGGGATCCCGAAGCTGAGGGACTGGCCTGGCTGCACCAGGCACCACACGCCCTTGATTCCCGCGAACTGCGGGAGCCAGAGCGCACCCGCGCTCACGGACCCCGAAGGCATGCCGGTCACGTTCTGCGGGGGGCAGAAGCCGTCCGGCGCGCCGATCGCGGGCGTGAGGAAGTCCCACGCCTGGTAGGTGGTGCCGGGAAGGCCGCGGAACGGCGCCGGGTTGAGATCGTGCGCGCAAGCGGTTCGCGCGGCAGGGATGGCCAAGGCCATCGCGCTGAGCGTGCGAAGCGTGCACCGGGCGAGCGCTGCTGGGGGGACAAGCATGCGAGCCTCCGTCATGGTTGGGCTGCGGGGCCCGCAGCGATGGCCCCAGCCTAACCACACATCGCGGGCCTCCGCGCACACTATGGGTTGGAAGGGGCGCCCTCCATCCGTGCAGCCGGATGGTTGGCTGGAGGCGCTGGGGTATTGGCCGCCCCAATCCCCTTCCTCCGCAACTCCGCGGCTTTCTCCGCGAACCCCGTCCCCGGATGCGCGGCCTCGCAGCGGTCATAGAGCTGGACCAGCTGTGCGGTCGCCCGCTCCTGGAATGCAGCGTTCACGGCGGTTCCGGCGCCATTCGACCGCAACAGCCACAGGAGCGTTTCCTCTGCCTCCTCGCATCGTCCCAGCTCCATCAGACAGCGTGCCAGAATGGCGCGGGGGAAGAGATCCCAGGACTCCGCCGTCCCATGCTCCAGCAGCGTGGCCTCAAGCACCGGTTGCCCCACGGCGCGCCGGAGCAGCTCGACGGCCTCCGCATGCCGGCCACGCAAGGCCAGGATGCGGCCGAGATTGGCACTCGTCATCGCCACGAATCCGCTGGCAGGCCCTCCGGCCTGCAGCAGCGCCGCCAGGTTCCCTCGCAGCAGCCGCTCCGCTTCGTCCGGGTCGGAGACGCTGAGGAGCGTCGCCAACTGGACGCACACGGTCGTGGTCGTCTGGTGCGCCGGCCCGAACGTCCGCTCCGCGGCCCCCAACGCCTCGCGGAGCGTGGCCAGCTGAGCTTCGCCACGTTGCCCGTAGGACAGAAGCACGAGCGCGTCGACCGTCTCCTGCGTGTCGCCACCGGAAGCCTCCCGCACCTCCCGGATCGCGGCACGCAACCGCTCCTCCCGCTGCGCCGGCGCGAGTCGCCGACTCTCGGCCATGGCCTGCTTGATGGCGCTCGCCGGTGCCACCGGTCCCGACGCGGCCCGGGATCGCCCCTTCCCAGCCGATACCGGCGCCGGCCCGACGACGGCTGGTTCCCTGGCGGATGTGAGCGGCGCGAGCCTCCCAGCCGCCTCCTGCAGCCAGACGGTGGCGGGGTGCGTCGGCCCGGCCGTGCGCGCCAGTTGCTCCGCCATCTCCATGAACACCAATGGAACATCCGGCCCCAGCCCCATGAGGGACCGAGTCTTGACCAGCGGCGTCACCCAGCGGGCATTCCACGACATTCGAGCGTCCAGACCCTGCCGCTGGATGGCCGGCATGTCCTCCAAGAGGGCCAATTCCAGGGCCCGACGGAAGTGCGGCTCCGCATCGCGATACACCTGGAGCTTGAAGAGCACTCCCCCGATGGTCTCCCGGACCTCCCGCTCCACGTCGGGCTGCCCGTCCAGCTCGTCCCGGATCATGGGCTCGCTGCCCTTCAGTACGTCAACCAGCGTCACCTGCGCTCCCTGCCGGGCAGGGTCCGCGGACTCCAGGATCCGGCGCAGGAAGGTGCTGACGGCCCGGGACCGCTGGGCCAAGGCGACCGCGTTGGCTTCGCTTGCCCGGGCAAGATGGGCCTGCCACGCGGATGCGAACGCTCCCAAAAGAAGCGCGGTGGCGACAGCGGCACCGGCCGCCACCAGGCCCCGGTGTCGGAGTATGAGCTTCCGCAGGCGGTACCCGGCGCTCGGAGGCGCGGCCACCACCGCGTCACCGTCCAGGAAGCGACGGACGTCGGCGGACAGCTCGCCCGGGCTCGCGTATCGCCGCTGTCGGTCCTTCTCCAGAGCCTTCATGACGATCCAGTCCAGCTCGCCACGCAGCATTGCTCCGAGCCGTGCCGGCTCGGTGTGGCGCTGGGCCGCGACCTTGGCGCGCAGCTCCGTGTCCCGCTCGAGCCTCGTGCTTGGGCGGAGTGGCTCCTCCTCCCGGATGATGCGCTGCAGCTCCGCGAACGCCGCCGCTCTCAGCGCCCTGCCGGAGAAGGGCGTGCTCCCTGTGAGGAGCTCGTAGAGCAGCACCCCGAGGGAGTACACGTCCGTCCGCGTGTCGATGTCCAGGCTCCCCTCCGCCTGCTCCGGGCTCATGTACTCAGGGGTTCCGATCAGTTGACGGTGCTCCGTGAAGAGGGTCTTCTCCGTCAGCTTGCTCGCGGTGGCCTTTGCGATCCCGAAATCGATGACCTTGGCGTGCGGCCGGCCATCCTGCGTGCACACCAGGATGTTGCTGGGCTTCAGGTCGCGGTGGATGATGCCCTTCTGGTGCGCGTGCTGGACTGCGGCGCACACCTGCCCAAAGAGTTCCAGCCGTTCCGGGATGTCGAGGCCGTTCCGATCGCAGTACTCCACGATCGGGTCGCCCTTCACGAGCTCCATCACGAAGTACGGCCGGCCGCTCGCGGTCGCGCCGGCGTCCAGGACCTTCGCGATGTTGGGGTGGTCCATGATCGCGAGCGCCTGCCGCTCCTGTTCGAAGCGCGCCACCACCTGTCGCGTGTCCATCCCCAGCTTGATGATCTTGAGGGCCACCTTCCGCACCACCGGCGACTCCTGCTCCGCCAGGAAGACCGAACCGAAGCCGCCCTGGCCGATGAGCTGCAGGAGCTTGAAGGGGCCGATGCGCGAGCCCGGACCCTCCACGGGAGGCTCCGCCATCGCCGTCGCAGCGGCGCCCGCCCCCACGGCCGCCGCATCCGGGTGCGCCTGTGTGGGCTGGGAGAGGAAGGCCCCCGCCTGATCCAGCGCCTCGAGCATCAACTCGACGTGCTGCCGCATCCACCCGGACCGGCCGAGTTCGTCATCCAGAATCCGGGATCGCTCCGAAGGGATCACGCGGCGCGCCCGATCGAACACGTCACGCATGCGCTCCTGATCGTCCGACATGGCTCTCTCCACACGCTGCACTGCGGCTACCTGGCCTCCGGCCGCAGCTGGCGGAAGAGCCAGGCCCGGGCCCAGGCCCAGTCCCTGTCCACCGTGGACGGGGACTTGCCCAATGCCAGCGCGGTCTCATCGCCGCTCAGTCCTGCGAAGAACCGGAGGCGGACCACCTGGGCAGCTTCCGGGTCCTCCACCTCCAAGCGACGGAGGGCCGAATCCAGCATCAGGAATTCCTCCCCGCAATCCGAGGCGAACAACTCGGAGATGCTGGCGAGAGCGGCCGCGTCGGGGCGTGCCGCGTCCCCGCCGCCCCGCCGAAGCCTCCTCCTGCCCCGCGCGTGGTCGATCAGGACCCGGCGCATGGCCTCGGCGGCCGCAGCGTAGAAGTGTCCTCGGCCAGCCCACGGCACCTGGCGCTGGCCAACGAGGCGGAGGTACGCTTCGTGCACCAGTGCAGTCGCGGACAGCGTATGGCCCTGGCGCTCCGCTGCCAATTCCCGTTGCGCCGCGCTCCGGAGCTGCTCGTACACCAGGGGCACCAACCGCTCCGTGGCCCCCGAGTCCCCCGCCGCAGCGGCATTGAGCAGTGTCGTCGCGTCAGAGTGGTCAGCGGACCCGGCCGGCACGCAGCGAGTGTACCGGCGGGAGACGTGCCCGAACGCTCAAGCGGTGCGCCACCGCTGCGCCGTCGCCCACTCAGCAGCGGCCCCACCCGGGGCGACGGCTGGCCTGCCGGACCCAGTCGGCGAACTGCTTCTCGTCGAAGGCACCCGTCTCCGCGACGTGCAGATAGCGGGTGGCCGCGTCCTTGGAGGCCACCGGCGGCGGCGGCTTCAGCTCCGCACCCTTGAAGAACGCCACCTTGACGTACTTGGCGAAGCAGTGCACCCCCAGGAACCACCCCTTGCCCTCAACCCCGTAGAGCGGCGAGTTCCACTTCACGGCCTTCTTCACCTCCGGCACCGTTCGCGTGATGATGGCATCCATCCGCAGTCCGACGTCCCGCTTCCACCCGGGCATGGCCTGGATGTAGGCCTGCACCGGCTCGTCGCCGGCTCCCTTGGAGATCTGCGGGTTGCCGCCGGAGAGGAGCTTGGCCGCGGCGCCGCGGCGCGGCATGGTGATGGTCTTCCAGCGGGACGGCCCCACCAGGATCCGCGAGATCAGCGTGATCTGGCCCTGGTGGTAGGCCAGGTGCGCCACCGCCCTCGCGAGGGCCCGCGCCACGCTGTGGGGCGCGCCGCGGATCGTCACGGTCCGCTTGAGATCCGCGTCCTTGAGCGTGGCGAGCGTGGCTTCCAGCACCGCCCAGCCGGCGCTCCACGTCTCCATGACGGCGGCGACGCCGGCCTTTCCGCGCGGGAATGAGTCCACGAACTCGTCGTCACGCTCGCGCCACGGCTTCTCTCCGTCCTCCGTGAGGAAGTTCGTGAAGCGAGAGCGGAGGTTGCCGCCCACGTGCTTCATGGTGACGGCCACGGAGTTGGTGTCGCCGTCGAGGGAGCGGCGGATCTGCGTGGCGTCCAGCTGGCGGATCGCCATCTCGGATTCACGGCGGATCTCCGCCAGCTTGAAGGCGAAGTCATCGATGATGGCGCGGGAGCTCATGACCGCAAGGATAGGGCTGCGTGGAGGCCGCTACCATGGCCGTCGATGCCTCCCGCCGGGACTCGAACACGCACCGATGCGGCGCCCCGGCCCGGCATGCCCGCCGCGGAGGCGATCCCGAAACTGGTCCGCTCCGCCGGTCCGCGCCTCTTCGCCCTGGCCTCCCGGCTCTGCGGCAACGCCGCGGACGCGGAGGACATGGTGCAGGAGGTGTTCCTACAGGCCTTCCGGCGCTGGGAGACCTTCAGGGGGGACGCCGATCCCGCCACCTGGCTGCACGCCATCGCGGCGCGGACGTGCAGGCACCGCATGCGCCGCAAGGGCGGGATCGATCGGCGAATGCCGGCGCTCTCCCAGCTGATGCCATGGAGGGAGACCTCCGTGATGGAGGTGGCCGCCGCGCCTGCCGGGCGCGAGAACCGCAGCGAACGCGAAGAGGCCATCTCGCGCGTGCAGCGCGAAGTGGCCCGCCTCCCGGAGCACTTCCGTCTACCGCTGGTGCTGAAGGAGATGCTGGGACTCTCCGTGGAGGAGACCGCGGCGTCCCTCGGGCTGGCGGAGAACACGGTGAAGACGCGGCTCCACAGGGCCCGCCTGGCGCTCCGGAAGGCCATGACGACAAGGGCCGCGGCGGTGAAGGCCCCCGCCCCGATCTACGAGAAGCAGGTCTGTCTGGACCTTCTGAAGGCCAAACTGGATGCGATGGACCGAGGCGGGAGCGCGGCCGCCTGGCGCGTGCCGCAGGCGGAGGTGTGCGCCCGCTGCCGGGCTGTCTTCCGGGAGCTGGACCTGGTGCAGGATGCCTGCGCCCGGATGGCGGAAGGCGACATGCCCGCGCCGCTGCGGGCCCGGATCCTGGAGGCGATCGCGGCGCGGGGCCGCACCCGCTGACGCGACAAGCCTCGGACCAGGCGTGAGCGCGGGGATGCGCCGCCTTCGCAGGCCCTACGACGCCGCCGGGGGCGGCGCTCGCCGGCCCACGTACTCGCGGATCACGATCTCGAAGCGGGGATCCTGCATGCGGAGCGCCCGGGCCTCCCCAAGCGCCACCTCCAGCGGCACTCCCTGATCCAGCACGCGGTACACCGCCCACACCGGAGCCGTGCGGCTGCCGTCGGCGCAGTGAAGGACCAGCACGCGCTTCTCGGCGCGGGCCTTCCGGAGCGCTTCGCGGGCCTGATCCAGGGTCCCGTCCGTCAGTTCCGGGGGCTCCCGGTACGGCAGGTTGCAGTAGCCGAGACCGGCCTGCCGGGCGGCGGCGCCCTCGTTGAAGCCCGGGCGCTCCGACGCCTCGCTGAAGTCCAGGATCGTGCCCGCGCCCTGCGACTTCAGCATGGCCAGCTGCTCCGCATCCGGCGGCACCAGGAGGAACCGGAACGGCTGGCCGCCGATCGACACCTCGTCCGGCGGCATCGGCGCGTCCACCGGAATCCGCGGCGTCTCCCGCCCGCCCGCTTCGTGCCCTTCCCGCACGAACTCGCTCACCCCTGCGGCGTGCGAGCGCATGAGCGAGATGGCCTCCGCGTTGCTGCTCCGCTCCACGATGCGGACGCCGTCGGGCGTCTCCGCCACATCGATCGAGATGTCGCGGTAGTGGAGGAACATCTCGCGGAAGACCGGATCCCACACCCGCACGCGGCCGCCCACCTTCATGCGGGCCTGCATGGCCCGGGCGTGCTCCCGGATGGCCGCCGCCACCGTGGGATCGCTGCTCTCCGTGACGGCCTCCACGATCGCGACCCCGGCCTCCTCCCGATGGTGGACGGTGCGACGGATGGCGGCGTGATCCGTGAGGAGCTGCTGCCATCCCGCTCGATCCTGCGCGAGCGGATTGATGCCGGGGTAGGGGTCCGCGGCGGTGCTGGACGCGCCGTCCGCCGCGGGCGCCTCCAGGCCGCCGGTGGCCTCTGGTGCACACGCCGGGAGCCAGAGGAGGATCGCGGCGGCGGGAACGAACGCGAGCCGCGGGCGGGCACGGCCGTCGTGGCGGAGGTTGGCGCGGGTGGAGGGGATCATGGGGGTTGCTCCGTTCCGCCGGCGCCGTGCGCGGCACCGGCAGGTGGGTGTCCGAACCTGCCCTGCCGGCAACGCGGCGCGCTCACACCGCTCGACGCGGCCGAAGGGCCGGCGGCTGCGGCGTGCCGCTCTGGCACGGCCGCAGCCGCCTTGGCCCTTGGAGGCCCCCGGACCAGGCCGGGTTCCCGAAAGCCGCCGCCCCGGGCGCGATCAGTGGCACGTCTCCACGATGTGCATGGCGAAGTTGCCGGTGGCGCCCTGGTAGCCGGAGACGCGGATGTAGAAGACCTCTCCGTTCAAGGCCCAGAAGTTGACGCGGCTCTTGCGGTACACGGGGCCGATCTGGCACTCCGGATCGATGAAGTCGTCATTGCAGGCGACGAGGGTGCCGGGGCACTCCCCCGCCGGGCCCTGCTTCCACACCGAGATCACCGTGTCGAAGTCGGTGAAGTCGTCGCACGTGGTGATCATGACCTCCGGAACGGCGAGACCGCACTGCGGGATGTACCGATACCACTCGGCGGGGCTGGTTCCGGTGTCGCACGAGGAGGGGTCCGGCGCCGCACCGTTGTCCGCCGTGTTGCCCGTCTCCCAGGCCTCGGACGCCGCCGAGGGCATGTTCACGTCGATGGCGTCCTCGCAGGTGGAGCCCTCCCCAACGAACGTGAGCGTGAGCTGCCCGGCGCCGGAGTAGCCCTGGTAGCCGCCCACCCGGATCTTGTACTCCTGCCCTGCGAAGACGGGGAACGTGGTCTCGGACGCCAGGCCGCAGCCGGCCGCGTCATCGCTGCAGCCGGAGATGCCGATGAGGTCGAACCCGCCCAGCGGGCACGGCGTGGACTGGCTGAAGATGGAGCTGTACACCGCGATGCGGGTGTCCCAGCTGGTGCCGCAGGTGGAGACGGTCAGGTCACCCCAACCGGGCGCGATGAACGAGTACCAGACGTCCGCGTCGATGGTGTCGTAGCCGAACTGGATGCAGGCGGAGCCGGCCGGGAACGCCGGTCCGGAGGTGGTGGCGCCCAGCGTGCAAAACGGCGTCACGCCCACGCCGATGGAGATCGCGTTCGCGCAGAGGTCATTCGCGGGGACGGTGATGCACGGTCCCCACTTGGCCAGCAGCATCCCGAGGTCCGCGCCGTCGGTGCTCCCGGAGCCGTTCAGATCCCCGGCCGGAGTGCCCCAGCCGCCGATCAGGAGCCCCAGGTCCGCGCCGTTGATGACGCCGTCGTTGTTGATGTCCTCCGCGCAGCCGCAGGAGGCATCGAGGGCGTCGCCCGGCCCGACGGGCTTGACAGGCCCTGAGGCTCCGTCGGGGGCGGAGAGTGCGAGCGCTGAAAGGGCGAAGGGAAGCAGTACGTGGATCATGGGTTCCTCAGGGGAGGGTGACGATGGGGACCGCCAGTCTTCCGGCGGCCCGGGAAACCCGCCACGCTAGCGGCGAGCCCCTCCCGGACCAACGGAGAAACCGCCACCGGGGCGCAAACGGGCACGGCGGAGCGGATCCGCGACCCCTGGAGGCGCTCCCCGGCTGCGGAAGAGCCCCGTCCCCGCAGGCCCCCGATCAGCGGCGGCGGGCCCCCTTCCGCACCGGCCGCGAGGCGCCCTTCCCCTCCTTGGCCCACCGCGTGGCCACCTTGGCCCTGCGAAGGAACGCGCTGAGCTGCCCGGCGTGGTGCTGGACGTGGCGGAGGTTGTAGAGCGGCAGCTCCGCCCTGGAGAAGGCCAGCCATCGGAACCCCGCGGGTCCCCGGAGCGATGCGTCCGTCTCGCGGCGGAGGGAGGCCTGGACCAGGCGGCGCACGTGGGTCGTGTAGTCCAGGAGTTCCGCGCGGGTCATCGTTCGCGTGGGGTACTCCCCTTCCACGTCGGCCTTGCCGCCGGGGTGGAAGCGAGGATGGGTGCTCCACTCCTCCATGGTGCGGGCGGTGTAGAGGTCCGTGCAGTAGAGCGTGTGGTAGGCCACGTGCCAGAAGGCGTACTTGCCCACCTTGCCCTTCCATCGTCCCGCGGGGCAGGCGCGGATGCACTCCTCCAGCATGTGGAGCGCGGCGTCCAGCTGGCTGCCCATGAGCTTCCTGTAGGTGGCGGCGTTCATCGTTGTGAAGGTACCAGCGGGCGAACGGCGGCGGCCCTCACCAGCGCGGCTCCGCGGGAGGCTCAGAGACGCGGAGCTGCGAGGCCCCGGAGCTCCTGGCGTGATCCGGCGCGTCGGACGGGAGGGCCGCGTGGAGCGCGGCGGCGCCGAGCGCGAGCCAGAGGATCCCCTTGCCCAGGAAGAAGAGGAGCGCGGCCGCGCCTGCGGTGCGGGCCATCCTGGAGGCGCGCCGCCCGCGGGCCGGCACCAGCATTGGAACCTGGCGCCGGTAGGCGCGGTACGGCTCGCCGTGCAGGTCCGACAGGTCCCGCTCCTCCCAGCGGATGGCGGCGAGGATGTACGCCGTGGTGACGATCGCGAACGCGAGGTGGGCGGCGGTCATGGTGGGCGTCACCCAGAAGGCGATGAGCCAGCCGACGTAGAGCGGATGCCGCACCCAGCGGTAGAGCGCGGGGGTCTTGAACGGCAGGTGCGTGTAGGGGCGGCCCAGCAGATGGAGCCACACCTGGCGGAGCCCGAAGAGATCAAAGTGGTTGATGAGGAACGTGGAGACCAGGACCAGGAGCCAGCCCACGCCCATGATGGCCAGGAGCGCGGCCCGGAGCGCGGGGTGCTCCGCGCTCCACACCACGCCGCCCAGCGGCTGCCAGAACGCGAAGAGGACGATGAGCGCCACGCTCGAGAGGAGGACGTAGGTGCTGCGCTCCGCGGCTGGATGGATGACGCGGGTCCAGCGGGCCTTGAACCAGGGCCTGGCCATCACGCTGTGCTGGACGGCGAAGAGCCCCAGGAGCGCGAGGTCCACGAGCAGCGCCGCCGCCCATGGGAGCGCTCCGGGGCCCGCGGTGCGGTCGAGGGAGGTGGGCGTCCCCACGCCGGCCACGAAGCCGTAGGCGTAGAGGAAGGTCCCGAAGAAGATGGCGTAGCTGACGAGGCCGTAGGCGAAGACCAGGACCCGCCGCCCCAGGGCGGGCGCGGCCGCGTGGTGCGTGTCGTGGTGGCGGGCGGTCAGGTCCGGAAGAGCGGAGGACATGGGATTCCTTGTCTGGGAGGCGTGCCGTCCTCCCCGCGCCCCATGCGCGGGTGAAGGACGGACGGACCATACGGAACGGAAGGCGGGGTCCCGGTTGACTCCGGGTCAACCATGGGTGTACTGCTGGTACACCCCCCGCCCCGCGGGCTCCCACGCCATGCCGCACACCTCCCCAGCCTCAAGCCGCGAACGCCTGCTCCACGCCGCCGCGGAGCTCTTTCTCCGGGACGGCTTCGGACCGGTGGGGCTGGACCGGATCATCGGTGCCGTGGGGGTGACGAAGACCACCTTCTACATCCACTTCGAGAGCAAGGACGCCCTCATCCTGGCGGTGCTGGGTCACCGCCACGAGGTGGAGATGAAGGAGTTGGAGGACCAGGCGCAGGCGAAGGCCGGTGACGACCCGCGCGGCCAGATCCTGGCGATCTTCGACGTCCTGGACGCCTGGTTCGCGGCGCCGGACTTCCACGGCTGCATCTTCCTGAACGCGGCCACGGAGTTTCCGCAGCGGACGGACCCGATCCACGAGGCGGCGCTCGTGCACGGCGCGGGGCTGAAGCGCTTCGTGATGGACCGCGCCCTCCTGGCCGGCGCGTCACGCACCGATGCCCAGTCCGTGGCGGATCAGGTGCTGCTCCTCATCAACGGCGCCGTGGTGAGCCGGAAGACGGCCGGCAACCGCTCCGCCGCGACGCTGGCCCGGCCGATGGCGGAGCTGCTGCTGGACCGAGCCCTCTCGCGCCGACCGTGATCCCGCTCAGCCGCAGCCGTAGAAGAAGCGAGCCTCTGTGATCTTCCCGTTGCGCACGGTGTAGAGCGAGGTCTCCTGCAGGTTCATGCGCTGGTTGGCGAACGGCCCTTCCGAGCACGTGCAGTCCAGGGACATGGCGCAGATGAACTGGTCGCCGTTGACGATGGGCTTGCCGCAGGTCGCGCCGTGCACGGTGGTGATGCGGGCGAACTGCTCCGCCTTCTTCGTCACCGCGGCCTTGCCTTCGGTGATGCGCGGATAGCCGGGCCCCTCCATCGGCTCCAGGTGCCGGACGTTGTCCGCGTAGAGCTCCTTGATGGCGTCCAGGTTGCGGCCCGCGGAGACGAGCTCCACGAATCGCTCCGCCACCTTCTGGGTGGCCTGGTGCTCTGCGGACGGGGCGGGCATGGCGGGACCGGCGGATGGGTTGGCGGTGGTGCTCATGTGGGCACCGTACCGGCGCCGCGCCCCCGGGGTGGAGGAAAAACCCGGAGCCGCGGGGCGGAGGGCCGCAGGCCGCCACTCAATCCCGGAAGCGCGCGTGGCACTCCTTGCACGAGGTGTTGAGGGCCTTGAAGCGGGCGCTCATGGCCGCCACGGCCGCTGGATCCAGGCCCGCACCCTGGCCCCGCGGGGCAGCCGCGAGGAGATCCTCCAGCGCCTGGGCCTCCGCCTGACCGGCACGCAGGCCCGCCCCGAACTCCGTCCCCTTGCGGGCGGCGGCGTCCCCCTCCGCGAGCACGCGGTGGAGATCCACCAGCCGACCCGCCTCCGCCACGGGCACCAGGTCCGGGTGATCCTGCGGCGCGACCCAGCCAGACTTCTCTATCAGCTTGAGGTGCTCCACCACCTCGTCCATCTCCACCATCGCCTTCACCAGCGAGGAGGGACGCGAAATGGGCGGGAAGCTCCCCGGGATGGCGTCCAGGCGGGCGGGCTCCAGCCGCTGGCTCGACTCGGCGCAGGCGTAGAGGCCGCGGTAGTTGGGCGCGGTCCCGGAGACCTTCATCCGCGCCACCGCCTCCTCCGCGCTGCACCAGCCGAGCGATGCGGCGATGGCGGCCGCGGCGCCCGCGCTGCGATGCTTCCCGTGGTGACAGTGGATGTAGACCGGCCCGTCGGCCATGGCGTCGCGCGTGGCCCGGGTCAGCTCCAGCCGGCGGGTCTCGTCGAATCCGTTGTAGCCGATGGGCAGGTGGATGTAGCGGATGCCGTGGACCTTGGCGGCCTCCACGTCCGGCATGGCCCCATCCACGCTGATGATGGTGCGGATCCCCATGGCCGCCAGCGTCTGGAAGCCCGCATCGCCCTCCGGGACGCTGCCGGAGACGAAGCCTTCGTGGTACGCGACCGCGTTGTGGATGCCGGGGTAGTCCCGCGGCTTCGGCTCCGCCGGCGTGGGGAGCGCCACCGTGGCGGGCGTGGCCGGTGCGGCGGGTGCAGCCTGCGGCGGCGGCGACGAACATGCGGCGACCGTGAGGAGCGCCATGCATCCTGCAGCGGAAACGACTCCCAGCGTGCGACGGAGCAAGATGTGCGCGGCCATGTGAATCCTCCGGTGTCGGTGCCGATCGGCACTCTACCCGCGATGGGCTGAGGGCTACACTCTCCGTCCCCCGCATGATCCGCTCGGCACGCAACCCTGCGACCGCACCGCTCCGCCGGCTGCTTGTCCTCATGGCGGCATGCGCGCTACTGGTGGCGGGGCTTCCGGCCCGCGGCGGCCGGCCGACCGAGGAGCAGTTCCCCTGCGAATCATGCGGTTGCGGATGCACGACCGCCGCGGAGTGCTGGACCAACTGCTGCTGCCACGGGCCGCGTGAGCGGGCGGCGTGGGCCCTGGCGAACGGGAGCGTCATCCCCGCGTGGGACCGGGAGGCCCGCGAGGCGGCCGCGACCCTCTCCGCCTCCCTGGCGCCGGGGTTCGAGCGGCTTCCCGCCTGCTGCAAGGCGAAGGCGCTGGGCGCCCCGAGCGGGACGAAGGACCCGGATACCTGCAAGCAGCGCGGCAAGACGCTGGCTGCGGCTGCGGCGCTCATGTGCCTGCCGCCGCCTGCGCCGGCGATGCCGCGCCCGACCGTGATCGCCCGCCTCGTGGTCCCGCAGTGGTCGGTGCCGACGCGTGCCGGCCGGGAACCGCCGGCGCCGCCTCCGCGGGCCTGACGGAGCCTCTCCCACACGAATGCACCTCTGCGCGCCGCGTCGTTCGCGGGCGCATCCATCGTCGCATGGCGGCGCAATCGCCCGCGCGGGCGCTGCCGTCGCCGCGACACCACCCCTGCACATCCGGTCCCCTGGACCGAAAGGACAGACATGACTCGTTGCTTCCGAATGATGGCCCCCGTCGCCCTCCTCGCCACGGCCTCCGTCGCCATGGCCCACCACCACCACGTCACCGTCCGCACCGCCACCGGCACCCCCGGGGAGCCGCTGGTGATGGCCGTGGGCTACTACGAGAAGGAGGCGGATCTCTCCATCGACCCCAAGACCGGCCAGATCCTCGACGGCGAGATGCCGTTCGAGGTCCACCTCCCCACCCTGCTGGCCAAGGGGCCGCTGGCCGGCATGTACACCGGCGAGGGCCTCTCGCTGACGAGCGACTTCTTCGCCGCGGACGGGCTCCTGGACGGCGCCGACATCTACTACGAGATGCTCTCCGTCACCCCGGTGGAGGGTGAGAGCACCACCGCCGCCTGGTGCACCACCGATGAGGAGTCGGGCGAGATCGTGATCGAGGCGGTGCTGGGCGCCGAAACGCGCGAGGACCGCAGCCTCCACGTCGGCTTCAACGGCCACCCGCACGGTCAGCTCCTGGCGGTGGGCGCGGAGGGCGAGTACGACGTGACCCTGGTCGCCTGGGACGCGAACGGCATCTTCGGCGACAGCCAGCCGGTGGTGGTCCGGGTCCACGCGATGGTGCCCACGCCCGATTTCGACGGGAACGGCATCGTGGACGGCGCGGACCTGGGCTTCCTGCTGGCCTCGTGGGGCACGCACGAGGCGGACCTCAACGGCGATGAGATCACCGACGGTGCGGACCTCGGCATCCTCATCGGCTCCTGGTCCTGAGTCCCATCCTCCACGCCGGGCCCTTCCGGGCATTCGACACGGGATCCGAAGCGCCCCGTCCTGACGGGGGGGACCGCCGGTCATGCGGGCGCACCGGTATCGTGGCGGCGTGCACAGGCTCCGCGCGGTGGCGGTGGTGGCGGGCGTCGCGGCGGGCGTCGCGGGGGCGACCTGGCCCGCGTGCGGCGCCGCCGCGCCAGGCGCGGACGCAGGAGAGGTGGCCGTCTCCACCACGGAGGCACTTGCGGCGGCGCTGCGGGCCGCGAAGCCAGGGACCACGATCCTGGTGGCGCCCGGGCGCTACGGTTCGCTCTCCGCGGCGGGCGTGGCGGGCGCCCCGGGCGCACCGGTGCGGGTCCGCGCCGCGGACCGCGCGGACCCGCCCTCCTTCACCGGCACGGTCCACCTGCAGGATCCGTCGTGGGTGGAGCTCGAGGATCTCCGCGTGGAGGGGGCGGCCGGGAACGGCTTCAACCTCGATGACGGGGGGACGTTCGAGAGCCCCGCCCACCATCTTGTGCTGCGGCGGCTGCGGAGCCGCGACTGCGGCGGCGCCGCGAATGCCGACGGGATCAAGCTCTCGGGCGTGCAGGACTTCCTGCTGGAGGAGTGCACGGTGGAGCGCTGGGGCCGCCAGGGGAGCGCAGTGGACATGGTGGGCTGCATGCGCGGTGAACTGCGCGGCTGCACCTTCCGCGACCGGGAGGAGGGCACCGCGTCCAGCGGGGTCCAGGCCAAGGGCGGCAGCAGCGACATCGTCATCCGCCGCTGCCGCTTCGAGCATGCGGGGGAGCGCGC
This sequence comes from Phycisphaerales bacterium, assembly GCA_046350535.1. Taxonomy (GTDB): domain Bacteria; phylum Planctomycetota; class Phycisphaerae; order Phycisphaerales; family SM1A02; genus VGXK01. The sequence continues at coordinate 981,444 of JAXMAG010000001.1, read as the reverse complement.
CGTCAACCTGGGCGGCTCCACCGGGATGGCCTACTTCCGACCCCGCCCGCAGGGCTACGAGGCGAAGAACCTCACCGTGGAGGGGTGCACGTTCATTGGCTCGAACGCGCCGGTGGCGTTCGTGGGGGTGGATGGCGCGGTGGTGCGCTTCAACACCTTCCTGCGGCCGCGGGCGTGGTTCTTCCGCATCCTGCAGGAGACGACGGAGCCGGGATTCGTGCCCTGCCGCGGCGGGCGATTCGAGGACAACGTGGTGGTCTATCGACGGCGCGAGCTCAGGACGCCGGTCAACGTAGGTCCCGGGACGCTGCCGGACTCCTTCCGCGCGGCGCGGAACTGGTGGTTCGCGGAGGATGACCCGGCGGGAAGCGTGCCGAAGCTCCCCTTCCCGGAGACGGCGCCGGCGGGCGGAACGGATCCGGGGCTGCGGGACCCCGCGAACGGCGACCTCCGCCTCCGCGAGGGCAGTCCGGCCCGCGGACACGGCGCGGACGCACTTCCCTGAGCGGGCGCGGCGCCGCTCACGGCGCGTCCGGAGGACAGGGCACGTCCTCCGGGCAGTTGGCGCAGCTCTCGCCCGGCTCCGGGATGCCGTTTCCACAGAAGCCCGGCGGGAACGTCGCGCCCCAGTTGGCCAGCACGATGCCCAGGTCCGCGCCGTCCACGACGCCGTCGTGGTTGAGGTCCGTGGGGCCGCCGCCGGTGCCCCACGCGCCCAGGATGATGCCGAGGTCCGCGCCGCTGACCGCGCCGTCCAGGTTGAAGTCCCCCAGCGCGAACTCGCACGAGTCCGGCACGAAGTTGGCGTTGTCGTCCTGGGCCGCGCCGCCCAGGATCTCGCAGAAGTCGTAGAGGCCGTTGCGGTTGCAGTCGAAGCCGGGACTGGACGCGACGATCTGCGAGTCCGGGATCCCGTCCCCGTTGCAGTCCGTCACGGGATGGAACGAGCCGACGCGGGCCAGCTGCGAAAGGCCCGGGAGCGTCACGGCGCCGTTCGCGGCGCCGATCAGGACCTCCTCATGCTGCAGCACCACCTGGCCGCCCATCCCGAAGCACTGCTCGCCCTTTCCCTCCTCCGAGAGTTGCAGCGGCTGCAGCTCTGTCCAGATGCCGTCCAGCACGCGGAAGACGAACGCCTCCCCCAGCGGCGCGGCGCCATCCGCGCTCCCGCACGCCGTTGCGTGATCCGGCGCCGTGGCGACGAGCACGCCCGTCGACTCCGCGCCGGGCCCCAGCGCCACGCTGGTTCCGAAGCTGCCGCCATCGCTCTGCCCGAGGAGCGCCTCCAGGAACCAGCCGCTCTTTGGCGCTTCGCGGAAGATGGCCACGCGGCCGCTCCCCTGCCAGGCGGGCTGCCCGACGGCGAGCGCGTCGCCGAGGAGTGAGATCCGCCCGCCCACAGGTCCGCTGCCGGGGCTCCCGGGGCCGCCGGCACCGAGGAAGCCCCCGGCGGGCAGATCCACGACGGCCTCGAGCGAAGGCGGCGCCACTACGAAGATGAGGACGCGCGACGAGGCGCCGTCGCGGAGCGTGAGCGCGGCGCGGCTTCCGTCGAAATCGATCGCCTCCGCCACGATGGGAATCACCGAGGTCTCCGGCAGCTCCGACGGCAGCTGACCGGCGGGCGCGAACTGCCCCTGCGGGTTCAGCTGGTAGAGGAACGCGCAGCCCGCCATGAACGCGGGCGTCCCGCAGGGCACCTGGAAGACGGAGCCGTCCGGCGCGGAGACCAGCAGCCGGTTCCCGGCGAGACGGACCTCCCGCCCGAATCCCACCACCGTGCCTGCGGTGGCCTGCCCGCACCAGGCGCCGCTCAGCACCTGCGTGAGCGTCCAGACGCCCTGGGGCTGGCGACGGTAGAGGAGGACCCGACCGGGCAGAGCGCTGCCGGGCGCCCCCGGCGCGCCCACCGCCAGCCGATCCGCTCCGATGGCCACCGCGCTGCCGAACGCCCCCGCGCCCGCGACCGCGGGCATGGGGATGAACGCCTCCTCGACGATGCCCGCCATCGGGTCCCGCCGGAAGACGTGCACGGCGCCGTTCCCGCCGGGACCGCCCTGGGGTTCCCCCACCGCGATGAACTCGCCGAATGCGGCGCAGCTGGTGCCGAAGCCGGTGAGCGGCTGCGGCACGGCGGGCGAAAGGAATTCGTTGGGGGGCACGGCGCCGGGCGGCGGCGCGCTCCCCGGCGCAGCGGGCGCGGCGCGGACGCCTGCGGGGGCGAGCGCGAAGCTTGCGGCGACGAGCGCCGCGGCTCGAATCGACGGTCTGGGGGTGAACATCGGTCTCTCCTCCGAAGCGTCCGAGCCTACCAGCCCGTTCGCGGCGCCAGCCCAAGGTTCCGGATCGCCGCTCGCTCCGCCCCGCGTTCCGTGCCACAATGAAGCTCCGCCGGAGCACCCGGCGTCCCCTCCCCCACGCACCACGCAGCACGCCCCACCGCGCCTGCAGCCGGAGGCCCTCCATGATCTCGCGACGACAGATGATCCACGCCACCGCAGCGGCCGCCGGGTCGCTCGCGGCGGGGTCGCTCGTGGCCCGCGCCGCAGCCGCGGCAGGCGCGCCGGCGTTCGAACCCGTGCGGCCGGATCCCGCGCCGCTCCCGCGGCGCCGCGTTCCCGGCGGCAAGCTGGGCAAGGTGCAGATCCTCCAGATCGGCGTGGGCGGCACCATCGCGCCGGCCGACCGCGACCAGTTGGAGCACCACCCGGACGTGGTCTTCACCGGGCTCTGCGACGTGGACTCGGAGGCCCTGGCCGCCGCCGCGAAGGATCGCCCGCAGGCCTTCACGTGCCGGGACTTCCGCGAGGCGTTCGCGTCCCATGCGGATCGCTTCGACGCCGTGGTGGTGTGCACCCCGGACCACAACCATGCCGCCGCGGACCTGGCCGCGCTGCGGGCGGGGAAGCACGTCTACGGGCAGAAGCCGCTGGTGCAGCAGCTCTCGGAGGTGGCGCTCGTGGAGCGGGAGGCGGCGGCCCATCCGGAGCTGGTGACGCAGGTGGGGAATCAGCGCATGGGCGGCCCGGGGCGCCAGCACGCCGTGGACATCCTGCGGCGCGGACTGCTCGGCAAGGCCGTGGAGGCCCACGTCTGGATCAGCGGTCCCGGCGACACCGGTGACGGCTACTTCTGGTACGGCGGCAAGAAGGACCCATCGCCTCCGCCCGCGAACCTCGACTGGCCGCTCTGGCTGGGCTGCACCGAGGACGCCCCCTTCCGCGAGGGATTGGCGCCGGTCAAGTGGCGCTCCTCGTGGGACTACGGCACCGGCCAGCTGGGCGACTGGTGCACGCACCTCCTGGACGTCCTCTACTTCGCCTACGACCTGCCGTCGCCCATCTCCGTCATCTCGCACACCAGGACGCCGAGCGACTTCTACCACGCGCAGCACGTGAGCTCGACGCTCGCCTACCCGGGCGGCGGCGAGCGCTTCGCGAGGCCGCAGTTCACCGTGCACTACCGGGACAAGGGACAGGCCCCGTCGCGGGCGGCGCTGGGGATCCCGCCGGGGAAGTTCCCCGGGATCGGCACGCTGGTGGTCTGCGAGGACGGCGTGATCTGCGTGCAGCCTGAGGGGGAGATCGAGGTCTGGCGCGGCGGTGCTCCGGTGGACTGGAAGACCATCCCCGGCCAGGGCGAGGTGCGCGGCCGCAACCACTGGCACTCCTGGGTGGATCGCATCCAGGGGAAGCCGGACGCCTTCGTGCAGACGCCCTTCTCCGCCGGCGCGGCCATGGCGGAGGCGGGACTCCTCTGCTGCAAGGCGGCCCGCATGCCCGGCGTGGAACTGCGCTGGGACAAGGCGAACTGCAGCTTCGCGGGCAACGACGACGCCACGCGAACCCTGACCACCCGCGCCTACCGCCCCGGCTGGGGGCTGGGCGCAGCCTGAGCCGTCATTCGTGCGTGAGGCAGCAGGGCGCCTTGGGCGTCTTCTCCGAGGCCTTGCTGTCACCGCGGAACCGGGTGCACTGGAACGCCTTCACCACGGAGGTGTTCACGCCCGGGCACGCGTCCGCGGCCTTTCCGGTCGGCACCATCACGGTGCCGGCCACGCCGTTGTCGTTGTGCTTCAGGCCGCCGCAGGCGTGACCGAGCTCATGGGCCAGGACGGAGTCCGCCTTCGGATCGCAGCTGGAGACAGCCTCGTCCGCCACGATCACCTTGTCACCCGGGGTGAGGGAGTTGCCGTCCCCTGCGCGGTGCGACTTGGGCGGCATGGTGTTGGTGATCATGGCGTTCACGAAGAAGACCTCGATGTCCTTGTTCTCGCTCTTCTTGTCCACCTCGTCGCGGAGCTTCTGGTCATCCGCGGGCTTCAGGTCCTTGTACTGGGGCTTCTCCAGCACCGTGGGATCCAGCCACACGAAGTCGACGCAGCACTTGCCCCAGGTGGCCTCCACCTTGGCCTTCATGGCATCGAAGCTGGTGCCGGTCTTGGCGTTGGTGCCGTACTTGATGAACACCGGCTGGATGCGGATCACCTGCTTGTTGCACTTCTTGGCCGCGGCGCACTCGTCGATGCCGGGGAACTCCTTCTTCTTGGCCTTGGCGGGCGCCGGCGGAGCGCCGAGGAAGACGCCGCCGCCGCCCGGCGGCACCGTCTCGAAGACGTGGTAGTTGGGGTCCTTGGGGACCATGGAGAGGGAGATCTCGATGAAGTCGATGGTCTCGACGCCCGTCTCCGGATCCACGCCGGGCACGGCGAGGCCGCTGATCACGCCCTCCCAGGTCTCGCTGGGGACGAAGCCGTCGCTGCCATCATCCTCCGTGCACACGGTCGCGGAGGCGGGGTTGATCTGGTTGAGGAGCCAGTAGCGGGTCTGCACGAACACCGGGATGGAGATGACGCCCGTGACGCGGTTCCACGATCCCTCCGGCGTCACCGTCGAGAAGTCCATGAAGATGCCGCCGGTCGCGTCGTCGTCGGGATCCGCGTTCGTGGGGTTGTCCGCCGGCACGGAGGTGGCGAAGAGGGACGCGTCCGTGGTGAGCAGTCGCGTGGCCTCCGGCGGGCTCGCGAGATCCACGACGAAGGAGAGATCGAGATCCACGAGCGTGGGCGAGGAGCCCACCGTGGTGGTCGCGGAGGAGGGCACGCCCTCCAGGCGCATGGAGTAGAGCGGTCCCTCCACCGCCTCCGGGCACGGACCCCAGCGGGCCAGGAGGTAGCCGATGTCCCGGCCGTCCACCTGGCCGGTGCCGTCCAGGTCCGCGTCCGGGCCCGGCGTGCCCCACTGGGCGATCACGAGGGCCAGATCCGCGCCATCCACGACGCCGTCGCCGTTGATGTCGCCCTGGCAGGAATCCGCCGCGGCAACGGTGGCCGCCGCAAGGGCCGCACCGGCGGTCAAGAGGCAGGCCTGCCACGTCCACCCACGTTCGCACGAGTTCATCAGTCGACTCCTTGAAAGGACGCCCGCTCCCGACGGGTGTCCCGCCAGTGTGGCGGGAGAGCCCCTCCGTTGCAACGGTCCAGGCGCACGAACGCGGGCCCGCCGGCCGGTACGCTCCCACCAAGGCTTCCCCCGCCCATGAAGATCACTGGCTGGCTCCCCGGCCGCACAGCATCCTTCCGCACGCTCGCCGCCGGCGTGCTTCTTTCCGCCGCCGGTTGCTCTGCGCCGCCCAACCCGTCCTTCCCGCTGGAGACGAAGGACGCGGAGGCGGCCCTCTCGGAGATGGCGCGGGATCCCAAGCCCTTCGAACGCCCGGTGGTGGTGATCGGCGGGCACATGGATCCCGGGATCGCCTCCAGCTCCATCGCGGAGCGGCTCTGCGCCGTCTGCGAGAACCCGCGCCTGGTGCGCGTGAACGTGAACGGCGTGGAGTCCATGGCGGAGGCGCGGCAGCGCGTGATGGACGCGGTGGAGGCCGCGTGGCCGAGCGGTGACCCGGTGTGGAGCGTGGAGGTGGACGTGGTCGCCAACTCCATGGGCGGGCTGGTGGCGGCGAGCGCCTCGGACCCGTCCGCAGGCGAACGCGCCCTGCGCATCCAGCGCCTCTTCACGATCGGCACGCCCTTCCTGGGTGCGGACGCCGCCCGCCTGCCCACCTCCAACCCCGTCATCCTCTCCATGCGGGCGGGCTCCGACTTCCTGCGCCGCACGACCCCGCCGGGCCGCTGCCTGGAGTGCGAGCTGATCCCCTACACGCGCTCGGACGATCAGTTGGTGGGGGCCGCCAACACGGCGCCGCCGGGCGTGACGCCCTGGTGGGTGCCGGCGGAGTTCTTCCAGAGCGGGCACATCACCGCCTACAAGGATCCGCGCATCGTGGCGGACGTGGCCCGGCGCCTGCGCGGCGAGGCGCCGTTCACGCGCGAACCGCGCACGCCGCTGCCGAGCGACGCGGAGAGCACCGCCCGATCCGAGAGCTCCGCCCGGAGTTCCCGCAGCCATTCGAGCGATTCACGCAGCGTGCTGGCCACCAGCGGATCGAGCGCGGCCTCGTCCGACGCCATGCACTGACGGCGGGACTCCGAGACGAGCGCCTCCTCCTGCGGCCAGTACGCCGCCGCCACCGCGCCGGAATCCCGGTCCGCCAGCAGGAGCGCCGCCTCCGGATCCGCGGCGTGCACGGAGGGGAAGGCGAGGGTCTCCCACGCGGCGATGATCGCCGCGCCGTCCGCTCCCGCGCGGGCCGCGAGGAGCGCCGCCAGCCGCTCCTGCGTGGCCACGAACGCAAGCCGCGCCTCCCGGTCCAGCGCCAGGATTCGGCGCCACTCCGCCACCTGGCGTTCGCGGGCCGACGCCCCGGCCTTGTCACCCGCCCACATCCCGCGGTCGTAGCGGCCCGCCTGCGCGTGGACGAGCGGCGTGAGGAGCTCCATGCGGGCGTCCGCCGCTCCCACTACCTCCATCCAGAGCGGCTGGATCTCCGCGAGGAGGCCGCCTTCCTCCGGATCCGGCGCCTGCGACCACGGCGTGGCCGACAGCACCTGCAGGGCCACCATCGGGAGGAGCACTTCGCCGGTGTGCTCCCAGCGCTGCGCTCCCAACGCCTGCCGGAGCGGATGGAGCCGGAGCTGGGCCCTGCGGGCGGCGGCCGCCATGGCCACGCGGCGCCGCTGCGAGTCCGTGGGGACTGCCGCCGCCGCGAGCTCGAAGAGCGACTGCTCTTCGCGCAGCACCTGCGACTGCCGCTCGATCGAGAACCCGAGGAGCGCCTCGCCCAGCTCCTCGTTGTAGACGTACGACTGGTGGAACTCCCATCCGGAGCGGCGCTCCTGCAGGTCGGGCGGGACCTGCGCCGCCAGCCGCGCCTCCGCGTCGGCGCGGGCCTGGAGCCACGCGACCGTGCCCTCCTCTCCCAGGCCGAACCACGCGGCGAGCGTCCTCATGTCGTCCGCCACCAGGATCCCGGGATCGAACCAGCCCGGCTGCGGGGCGGGGCGGATGAAGAGCGCGAGGCTGGGTCGCGGGTGCCACGCGGCCTGCGCCTCCACCACGGCGGTCGGGTCCGCCGGGTTGCCCGGAGGCGGATCCAGCCGCGGATCCGACGAGTCCGCCGGCAGGAGCGCCGCGAGCGGCCCCAGGATGGCGGCCACCTCCGCACGGGCGGCCTCCGCGAGCGCCACCCGCTCGGCCCGGCAGCGCTCCGCGAAACCGCGGATGGCGGGCGAGCGCGCGTCCCCTTCGCCCCAGAAGTGGTAGGTCAGCGGGAAGTACGACGGCGCCTGTCCCACGGTGGCCCGGTCCGCCGCCTCCAGCAGGGCGAGATCCCGCTGCCACCAGCGCAGACGCGCGTCCGTGATTGCCGCCCGCGTCCCGGGCGTCAGCTCCCGGATCCGCAGCGCGGTCCGGAACGCGTCCTCCGCCGGCTCCACGGGCCGCATGTCGTGCTCCCACATGCGGGCGATCATGGCCCGGCGGCGCAGCGAGGTCGCGTCCTCCGGCGGAAGCACCGCGGAGAGGGCATCGAGCGCCGCCACGTCCGCGGCCAGCATCCGCCGCGCCTCGGAGGCGAGATCGCCCGAGCACTTCTCCCACGCGTCGCACGCCGCCTCGAGCCAGGGATCCGCGGGAGCGCCGAGCCGGTCGGGATCCACCTCCGCGGCCCGCAGCGCAGCCTCCAGGCGGTCGAACGCTGCGCCGCGCACCGCCTCCTGGGCCGCGAGGGCCTGCGCCCGTTCCGCGGCCCAGCGGGCCAGCACCGCCCGCACCGCGGGATCCGCCTCCACCTCCGGCCGGAGCAGCGTCCGCGCCAGCACCTCCAGATCCACCGTCGAACCCCGCAGGAGCGGCCACGCGGGGCTTCGCACCCGGGCCCGCTCCATCGCCGCGCCGCGGAGCGCCGCGGCGAGCGGCGATGCCGCGCCCCCGGGCGCCGCCTCCACTGCGGCCAGGGCCGCCGCGAAGAAGACCTGGTCCACCCGGGCCTGGGCCCGTCGCGCCTCCTCCTGCAGGCGGCGCACGGACCCCAGCTTCTGCGGCGGCCAGTTGAACCACGACTGGGCGCTCGCGCCGCTCCGCAGGGCCGCCACCCGCGGCGCCAGCTCCGCCACCGCCACCGCGTCGGCCTGCCGGAACGCCGCCTCCAGGAGGGGCCAGGTCTCCGCGTTGAGGGCGCCGGGTGCGCGGTGCAGGAGGGCGGCCACCAGCGGGCGGGCGCGGAGCGGGGCGGCTTCGCCACCTGCGGCCAGGGCGGCGGCGCACGCGCCGAGGAGGATGAGCACCGGCAGCGCGGCGCGCGGCAGCACCCGGGGCCCCTGCATGCGAACGCTCCTCCGTTGTCCCGGGCCGCGCCTCACTCCGGAGATGATGCCGCGCCGACGGCCACGGAGGCCCCCCGCTGCGCAACACGAGCGTCACGGCGCAGCACGCCTCCCAGCCACTCCATGGCCAGGTAGAAGACCGGCGTGGCGTAGAGGGTCACCATCTGCGAGAAGAGGAGCCCGCCCACCACGGCCAGGCCGAGCGGTCGCCGCACCTCCGACCCGGGGCCGGTGCCGAGCGCGAGCGGAAGCGTCCCCAGGAGGGCCGCGAGCGTGGTCATCATGATCGGGCGATATCGCACCAGGCAGGCGTCGCGGATGGCGTCCCGGGCGCTCGCGCCCTGCCGCCGTCGTTCGATGGCGAAGTCCACCATCATGATGCCGTTCTTCTTCACCAGTCCCACCAGGAGGATCACCCCCACGAAGCCGTAGAGGTTCAGCTCCGCGCCTCCCAGCATCAGGGCCCCCAACGCGCCGAATCCCGCGAAGGGGAGCGCGGTGAGGATGGTGATCGGGTGGACGAACGACTCGTAGAGGATGCCCAGGACCGCGTAGGTGACCAGCACGCTCATCAGGAGCAGGAGCCCCATCCCGGAGAGCGAATCCTGGAAGGCCTGCGCCGTCCCCTGGAACGCCGTGGTGATTCCGGCGGGCAGGATCTGGAGCGCCCTGGCGTTGATGGCGTCCACCGCCTGTCCGAGGCTCACACCTGGGGCGAGGTTGAAGCTGATGGTGACGCTCGGGAGCTGCCCGGAGTGGTTGACGCTCAGCGGGCCCGCGGCCTCCCGCACCCGCACCACGGAGGCCAGCGGCACCAGCGTCCCCTCCGCCGTGCGAACGTAGAGCTGCCGCAGCCACGACGGATCCGACTGGAACTCCGGCGCCACCTCCGCGATCACCTGGTAGGTGTCGTTGGAGGCGTAGATGGTGCTCACCTGCCGCGTGCCGAACGCCGTGGAGAGGGCGAGCTCCACCTGCTCCGGTGTGACGCCGAGGGCGGCGGCACGGTCGCGGTCGATGTCCACCTTGAGCTGGGGGTTCGAGAGCTGGAGGTCGCTGGTGACGTCCTGCAGGAGCGGCTCCCCTGCGAGCGCCGTCGCGAGCTCCGGGGCGGCCTTGAAGAGCTCCGCGGTGTCCGGTCCCTGGAGCGTGAACTGGTAGAGGCTGCGGGTGAGACGCCCACCCAGGCGGATGGTGGGCGGCACCTGGCCCACGGCGCGGATCCCGGGCACCTCCGCGAGCGTGGTCCGCAGCTCCTGGAGGATGGACTCCGCGCCCTTGGTGCGCGGCGGCCTGTCCCGCAGCCGCAGCATGATGGAACCCACGTTGCTGGTGGTGGCGGAGCCGCCGCGGTTGCCCAGCGACGACGACATCGCCTCCACCTCCGGGTGACGGAACGCCGCCTCCGCCACCGCCTGCTGCATCCGAACCATGGCCGCGAAGCTGGTGCCCTCCGCGGCCTCCGTCTGGATGAAGATGCGGGACTGGTCCTCGTTGGGGAGGAAGCCCTTGGGAATGACCATCACCATCCACACCGTCGCCGCCAGGATGGCGGCGCTGGCCAGGAGCACCATGATGGGCCGGGCCAGGGCCGCGTCCAGGGTCCAGCGGTAGAGCGTTCGAGTCCCTTCCAGGCCCGCCTCCACCACGCGGGAGATGCCGCGGGGGGCCGCATGGAGCGCGGCCGCGCTGCGCAGCCAGCGGCTGCAGAGCATGGGCGTCAGGGTGAGGGACACCACGCCGGAGAGCAGGATGGCCACCGCGATCGTGACGCTGAACTCGTGGAGGAGCCGCCCCACCAGGCCGCCCATGAAGAGGACCGGGATGAACACCGCCACCAGCGAGATGGTCATGGAGACCACGGTGAAGCCGATCTCCGCGCTGCCATCCAGGGCCGCCTGCAGCGGCGGCTTCCCCATCTCCAGGTGCCGGACCACGTTCTCCAGCACCACGATGGCGTCATCCACCACGAATCCCACGCAGAGCGTGAGGGCCATGAGCGAGAGGTTGTCCAGGCTGAAGTCCAGCCACCACATCACGCCGAAGGTCCCCACGATGGAGAGCGGCATGGCCAGGGCCGGGATGAGCGTGGCCCGCAGGGTCCGCAGGAAGAGGAAGATGGTCCCGGTCACCAGCCCGAGCGTCAGGAGCAGCGTGAACTTCACCTCCTCCACGCTTGCCAGGATGGGGAGGGAGCGGTCCGCCATCACGCTGACCTTCACGCTGGCCGGGAGCAGCGTGCCTGCGAGCAGGTTCCGCACCGCCTCCGCCACCGCCACGGTGTTGGCGCCGGGCTGCCGCTGCACCGCGAGCACGATGGAGCGCTCCGGCGGCTGGCCCGCCAGGCGGAACCAGGCCGCGGTGCGGTCGTTCTCGACGGAATCGATCACCGTGGCCACCTGGTCCAGTCGCACCGGGTTGCCGTTCCGCCAGGCCACGATCGCATCGCGCCACGCGTCCGCGTTCATCAGCTGGCCGCTGCTCTCGATGGTGGGCGCCACGTCCGGTCCGGAGACGACGCCCGTGGGGAGCTTCACGTTCCGCTCCTTCACCGCGCGGGAGACCTCGTCCAGGCCGATCCCCTTGGCGGCAAGCTGGCGCGGATCCACCTGCACGCGCACCGCGTACTTCTGGCTTCCCCACACCACCACCTGGGCCACGCCCGGCAGCATGCCGATGCGCTGCGCCAGCACCGTGTCGGCGAACTCGTTCAGCAGGTAGAGGGGCATGGTGCCGCTCGTCACCGCCAGGAAGAGGATGGGCTGGTCCGCGGGGTTCACCTTCCGGTAGGAGGGCGGCTGGGGCATGTCCGCGGGGAGCCGGCCCTGCGTGCGGGCGATGGCCGCCTGCACGTCCTGGGCCGCGGCGTCGATGTTGCGGTCCAGGGCGAAGGTGATCGCGATCTGCGTGCTCCCCTGGATGCTCGTCGACGTCATGCTGTCGATGCCGGCGATCGTGGAGAACTCGCGCTCGAGCGGCGTGGCGACCGCGGCGGCCATCGTCTCCGGGCTGGCGCCGGGGAGCGACGCGCTCACGGAGATGGTGGGGAAGTCGACGTTGGGGAGATCGCTCACCGGCAGGTGCCGGTAGGCGAGCCATCCGAAGACCAGCACGCACGCCATGAGCAGCGTGGTGGCCACCGGGCGCCGGATGAAGGGCGCCGAGACGTTCACGAGGCGGTCCCCGGCTTCCGCTCCACCACCCGGGATCCGGTGACCACCCGCAACTGGCCCTCCGCCACCACCACGTCACCGGCGGCCAGGCCCTCCTCCACGATGGCCAGGCCCTCCTGCGTCCGGCGGATGGTCACGTTCCGCATGGAGGCGCGCCCATCCTTGTCCACCACGAAGACGAAGCGCCCCTGCGGCGACGTCTGCACCGCCTTGGAGGGGATGACCACGACCTGGCGGTCCACGCCCACCACGAGCTCCACGTTCGCGAAGAGTCCGGGCCAGAGGCGGCCGTCGTCATTGGGGAAGCGGGCCTTCAGGCGGATCTGCCCGGTGGCTGGATCCACCCGGTTGTCCACGAACCACAACTGCCCGCGCAGCGGCTCCTGGGTCCCTGGCAGCGTGACCTGCGCGGTGAGCGGCGACGCCGCCATCCCCTTCTTGACCTGCGGCAGGTACTGCTCCGGAACGGAGAAGGCCACGTCGATGGGCGTGACCTGCGAGAGGTCCACGAGCGGCGTCTCGTTGGCCTTCACGATGGTCCCGGTGCGGACGAGCGATGCCCCGAGGCGCCCCGCGAACGGCGCGGTGATCCGGCACCACGCGAGGTTGAGGGCCGCCGTCTCCACCGCCGCATCCGCGGATGCCACCTCCGCCCGCGCCGCCTCCGCCCTGGCGTTCGCGGCATCCAGCTCCCGCTGCGACGCGCCGCCGTCGCTCATGGCGTCCGCGGTGAGCGCCGCCGCCCGCTCCGCATCCTTCATGAGGGCCCGCTGCCGGTCGCGGTTGGCTTCCGCCTCGCGGAGCGCGGCCTGGAACGGACGCGGGTCGATGGTGGCCAGGAGGGCCCCCTCCGCCACGTCCTTCCCCTCCTCCGCCACGATGGACGCCACCTGGCCGGAGACCTGGGGCCGGAGCGTCACGGACGAGATGCTCTCCACCGCCCCCACCGCCCGGATGCGCTCCTGCACGTCCTCCGCCCGCGCCACCGCCGTCACCACGGGAACCGGCGGCGGCTCCCGCTTCACGGGTGCGGCCTCCCGGCAGGCGGGGACGAACGCGACGGCGGCCGTCACCAGGGCCCATGCGCCCCGGCGACAGCGGTGCGCGGCGGAGCGGCGGGCGACCTCCGGAGGGCGCGACCGGCTGGCGTTGCTCGGAGCGAGGTGGGCCATGCTGTGCTGCGGCGGCGCCATCCAGACCCGGCGGCGCGGCCCGGGACTATACCCCGCTCGCCACGGCCACAGCCGGTGGATGTGTGGACGCCTGCGCCGCGCATCCAGGGCGCATCGCCTTCCCGGGTCCCCCCTCGCTCGACGTTCAGACGTGGGCGCCGGCCGTGAGCGCCTTGGCCACCTTGTCCAGCACCGCAGCCTCCGACGGCGAGATCTGGAAGACGATCCCCAGGATGCCGCCGCTCGCCTCCGCCACCGTCTTGGCGTACCTCAGCAGGTCCGCGCGGAAGCCGTCCAACTCCTTGGGCGTGAGGGTCTTCCGGAGTTCCGCCGCGAAGGCGTACCAGGCCGTGCGGCCGTCCGCCGTGGGCCCGCGCTGGAGCCATTCGCCCAGCTTCTGGATGGCCGTGCCATCCTTGGGGACGCCCAGTCGCACCGCCGCCTCCATCACCGCCTTCGTCTCCCGCGGGTCCACGGAGCCGTCGGCCCACGCGATCTCGACGAGCGGGTAGAGCTTGAATGCGGTGAGGAGCTCACCCTTGATGCTGAGCGCCACCAGGCGCTCCAGCACCTCGTCGCTGGTGATGCCGCACTCCTTGGCCAGGGTCGCCTTGTCCTTGCGGGTGTTGAAGACCTTGCGGAGCTTCTCCACCGTGGAGGCGTCCTTGGTCCGGAAGTAGCCTTCCTCGAAGGCCAGCCTGCGGTCATCGAACGAGTCGTGGGAGAGAGGCGACGTCATGGGGGGCTCCGTGGCTCCCCCCGGGCGCCGCTGCGGCGCCGGGGGGAGGAACACGGTACCCAAGCCGGGCGGCCGGGTCAACGAAGGAGGCCGCGCAGTCCGCAGGCGGTCAGGGGCAGGGACCCCACGCCGCGAGGAGGATGCCGAGATCGGCGCCGTTCACCACGCCATCGCCGTCCAGATCCGCAGCGGCGCCGTTCCAGCTGGCGAGCAGCAGGCCCAGATCCGCGCCGTTCACGTCGCCGCTGCCGTCGAGGTCTCCCATGCACGGCGCCACGCGGGGCGGTGCCGCGAACAGGATGCCATCGACGTATTGCGAGTCCCCGTACAGCACCGTGGGGATGCTGATTCTGATGCTCCGGATCCGCCCAAGTGGATCCCCGAGCCCCACGAAGTAGCGAGCGTTCAGCTCGAAGTTCCACGCCGCAGTCATGGTGCTCCCGAGAAGCGTTCCGCCCCCGGAGACGTCGTCGAAGGCCTCCACGAGCAGGCCGTTGTCGCCGAAGCCGTCGAAGACGTCCGCGGTGAAGAACCCCGCCGCCAACACCGGCGCCGCGAAACTGGCGGTGAGGCTCCAGCCATCGGCGGTGGAGCCGTTGGCGGTGTATCCCTGATAGGGCCCCAGCGGTCCCTCTCCGGGGGACTGCGGCGGGGCGTCCGTCCCCTCGAGCGAGCCGGGCCCGTGGGTCACGAGCACGTTGAACCCTTCGAGCAGCACTCCCGGATAGAAGTCCGCAACCAGCTCGCCTTCCGGATGGGACTCGAAGTCGACCGTGCCATCGACGGCGCACCGGCACTGGCCAGAGACCCAGGCGGCCATGTCCAACGAGTTCCCCTCCGGGTTGTCCGCGAAGACCACCACTCCCCCGGCTGCGACCGTCGCCGGCAGGAGTGCCGAGAGGAGGGTGATGGCCGCTCGGAGCGCGCGGCGGGGTGCGAGGGAGGCGAGAGGCGATGGGAACGACGGGCTGCTCATGGCATTCTACTCCTGGTCCGGGGTGGCGGCCGACGATGCGAACGCCACACCCGCCGCGTGGAATCAAGGCGACATCTGCGCCCGGCACCGGACAGGGATTCCGCGGATTTCCTGCGGGGAGGCCCTAGGATGGGGCCGTGGCAGGCGCGGCGGCCCCAGATGACGTGACCAGGGCCCTGGATGGGCTGGCGGAGGGTGGCCCTGGCGCGGTCCACCTCTGGATGCCGCTCCTCTACTCGCGCTTGCGGGACTTGGCCCGGATGCAGCTGGCTGGGGAGCGGACCGACCACACCCTGCAAGCCACGGCCCTGGTGCATGAGACCTTCCTTCGCCTGCTGGACAGCGCAGGGACGTGGAGGGACGAATCCCACCTGGTGGCGGCGGCGTCTCGGTCCATGCGCCGCGTCCTGGTGGATCACGCCCGCGGCCGCGCCCGGATCAAGCGCGGCGGCGGAGCGGTGGGGCGTCTGGGTGCCGTGGATCCCCAGGGTGCAACGCCAGGTGGGCGCTCGCTGGACCTGGAGGCGCTCGACGAGGCGCTCTCCGAATTGGGCAGGCAGGATCCTGACGCCGCGCGGGTGGTGGAGATGCGCTTCTTCGGAGGTATGGAGGAGCGCGAGATGGCGGCGGTGCTGGGGTTGAGCGAACGCACCGTGCGCCGAACCTGGGTGCACGCGAAGGCGTGGCTCTCGCGCCGCATCTCCGGTGGAGAGGCGGAGCTGCCATGACCTCCCGGCGGGACGGAGTGCCGATGCACCTTGCGCGGGAGCTGCTTGCGGACGCCCTTGAGCGCCCGGCGCAGGAGCGGCGCGACTTCGTCCGCAGCGCTGCCGGCGCGGATGCCGCCCTGGTGGAGGAGGTGCTGTCGCTCCTTGCGTCGCTCGAGGACCCGCACTCCCTGCCGGAACCGCCCCCGGTTGCGAGGGCTGGAGGCGGTCTGCTCGAGGGGCGCATCGTGGGGCACCTGCGGCTCGGCCGGCGCATCGGCGAGGGCGGGATGGGTGTGGTGCACGAGGCGGAGGACGAACGCCTGGGGCGGCGCGTCGCCGTGAAGGCCCTCCCCGCTGGTCGGGATACGGACCCAGTGCGGGCCGAACGGCTGGCCCTGGAGGCGCGGACGCTGGCGGCGCTCAACCATCCCGCCATCGCCACGATCCACGGCGTGGAGCATCTTGACGGCCGCCATCTGCTGGTGATGGAGTACGTGCCGGGCGAGGATCTCGCCGCGCTGATACGACGCGGCCCGCTTCCGCTCGAGGACGCCATCGCCATCGGTCGCCAGATCGCCCGCGGGCTGGAGGCCGCCCATGCCGCGGGGCTGGTGCACCGGGACCTCAAGCCCTCGAACGTGCGCGTCACACCGGACGGGTCGGTGAAGATCCTGGACTTCGGCGTCGCGTCGCGCCACGCGAGAGCGGGCGCGGGGACGGACGAGGCCTCCACGGGACGCGGTCATGACGCCGTGCCCGGGGACGCCCCCGCGGCGCCGCGAATCGGCGCGGAGGGCACGCCGGCATACATGAGCCCGGAGCAGGCCCGCGGGCGGCCGTCGGACCCGCGCTCGGACCTGTGGGCCCTGGGCTGCGTGCTCTACGAGATGCTGACGGGACGGCAGGCGTTCGAAGGCCGGAGCGCCTCCGCAACGATCGCTGCCGTGCTGCGCGGAGAGCCGCAATGGGACGCCCTGCCGCCCCTGCCGCCGGCGCTCGAACGGCTCCTGCGCCGCTGCCTGCGCCGGGACCCGGACCAGCGGCTCCGCAGCGCCGGCGACGCGGTGTTGGAGCTGGACGACGCGGCCGCGGAACTCCACGGCCAGGGGGCGCCGCGGCGCGGCGCTCGGCGCTCGCCCGCGGGAGTCGCGGCCGTGGCGATGGCGGCGTTCGCGCTGGGACTCATGGTGGCCCGGATGATGGCGGTCCCGCCGGAGGCGACGGCGCCGATCCGCAGCGCCCTCCAGGTGCCGGAACGCCTTCCGCTGGAGTGGGACGTTGGCGCGTCGTTCGCGGTGTCTCCGGATGGGACGCAGGTCGCCTACACGGGCTACGTGGCCAGCGACACGCAGGAGCTTCATCTCCTGCACCTGGAGGATGGCACGGTGACCCGGCTCCCGGTGGGCGGTCCTGTGCGCACGCCCTGCTTCTCCCCGGACGGCGCGTGGATCGGCGTATCGAGCGTCAGGACAGGTTCTCTGGTCCGCGTCAACGCCGCCACGGGCGCCCACGAGACGCTTGCGACGGTCCCCCATTCGAGCGCCGGTCTCGCGTGGGTGGCGGGATCCGCGGATGGCGGCCGGGTCCCGGAGGGGATCGTCTGCGCCGAGGGCACGTTCCTCACGCTGACGCCGCTGGACGGCCGCGCCGCCAGGACCGTGGCGAGCGCGGACGGCTCCGTCGGCGAGACTGGGTTCTCGCAGCCCTGCGCGCTTCCCGGCGGACGCGCCCTGGTGGCGACGCTGAACCGGCGCAGCAACGGCAGCGAGCGCCACTGCGTGGTCGCGGTGGATCTGGACACGGGACGGCGCACGCCGTTGATCGAGAACGCCTGGGACGCCCATTGGCTGGCACCGGGGTTCCTCGTGTGGTCGGAGGCATCGTGGGTGGTGGCGGCGCCGTTCGACCCGCGGTCGCTGCGCCTTGGGGACGGGCGAACGCGGCTCGCCGGGCCGCTTCCCGGCGGACATGAGCCGTCGCCCGTGGCCCGCTGCGCCACCGGCGGTACCACGCTCGTCCACCTGCCTGCCGGGGTGGGGGGCGCCGCGACGGACCTCGCCTGGGTGGATGCCGCCGGCCGCCTGAGTACCGCCTTGGCGGGCGACCGGCCGATCTCCACCATCCGGACCTCCCCCGACGGCCTCCGCGCGGCCCTCTCCGTGGGGCCTGATCCGAACGTCATCCGCGTGTGCGACCTGGGTCGAGGGACCGCCTGGCAGGTCTCGCCCGGCGATGGCCGCAGCCGTGACTACCCGGTGTGGTCCGCCGATGGACGCCAGTTGATCGTCTCGTCGTCCGGGCCGGATGGGAGCCGTCTGGAGCGACTGGCCGCGGAGGGCAACGCAACGCCCCAGGTGCTGGCGTCCTTCACAGCGGGCGCGGACGGCGGCGTGGTGGATGTCGTGCCGGGCGGCGGGGCCTTCCTTGTGTGCATCCGCGGCATGCGCGAGGCGGGCGCCGCCCCTGAATCCGGGCGGGGGCGCGACGCGGACCGGGACCTGGGCACGCTTCCAGCCGATGGCGGCGGCGTCACGCCGCTCTTCCCGCTCGCGGCACGGCGCTGGGCGGCGCGCTTCAGCCCGGATGGCCGATGGCTGGCATGCACAGAGGGCCCCTGGAACGAGGAGCAGGTGGTCCTCTACGACTGGCCCTCCCTCACGACGCGCACGATCATTTCAGGCCCGGGAGGTGTCCGACCCGCCTGGCGCAACGACTCCCGCGCCATCTACTACCGGGCCCGCGATCAGATCCTGGAGGTTCGCCTCCAGAGCACGGATCCGCTGGTGCTGGAGCCGGCCCGCGTGCTGGCCAGCGGCCTTCCGGAGATGCGCTACGACGCTGGATGCCGTGATGGGCGCCTGCTCACTCCCCTGCCTCGCGCCTCCCCGGAACGAAGCCCATCCGCAGGCACCACCTTCGCTGTCCTCTTCCGTGCGGACGTGGCCGCCGGTCGAACCGCGCCCGCGCCGCTCGACGCGCCCGCCCGCAGCGGCGACAATCGCCGCATGTCCACGCCTCGCCGCCGCACGCCGCGTCGCACGCGAACCCGATTCGCGCCCCTGGCCGCCCCGCTGCTCCTCCTGGCGGCGGCCGGCTGCTCCGCCACGCCCGCCGGCGGCGGTGATGCGGGAGGCAGCCGCGGCGCGAACGCGGCCCGCGGCGCGGACGCAGCCCCCGGCGCGGCGGGTGGCGGCGCATCCGCCGGCGGCGCTCGCATGGGATTCGAGGAGGCCAGGGCGATGTTCCAGTCGCGCGGCGTCCAGCCGGGGGAGCCGCTGCCGCCGCTCTCCGTGGTCACGCTCCAGGGCGCGCCGGTCACCGTGGAGCAGTTCCGCCGCGGGCGCCCGATGGTGCTGGCGACGTGCTCCCTCACCTGCAACGTGGCCCGGCGGAACCAGGCGTTCGCGGACGATCTGCGGATCCGGGCCGGCACCGATGCGATGGTCCTGATGCTCTACACGATCGACGCCCATCCCGCCGGCGACCCCTGCCCGTACACGGGCCACCCGTGGGTCCCGAAGGACAATGAGCGCGATGACGTGCTGGTGCGGCAGCCCGCGACGCTCGAGGAGCGGCTGGCGCTGGCGCGGACCTACCAGGAGCGCTTCGGTCCGAGCGCCCTGGTGGTGGTGGACACCATGGACAACGCCGCGTGGGAGGCGCTCGGGAAGGCGCCCAACGTGGCGCTCCTCGTGGACTCGGAGGGCATCGTCCGCCTGCGGCAGGGCTGGTTCGAACCCGCCGCGATGGAGACGGCGCTCCGGGAGGAGTGCCGCGAGGAGCGGCGGCAGAAGGCGCTCGAGCGGACCCAGGCCGAGGAGTCCGAACCCGACTCCCGCTAGTCTGCGGCCATGCGCCCACCGCCCCTCCCCCGCGCCGTCCCCTCGGCGCTCCTCTCCGTCCTGGTGGTGGTGGCCGTCGCGACCGGCGGTTGCGCGCCGGCGTCGCTCGTGCCGGCGCCCTACGCCCTTCGCGGCGATGCCGGACGCGCGTCCATGGACGCGGTCCCGGAGTGGCTGAAGACGCCGGGCATTCCGGTGATGTACGTCACGGACCGCGCCCCGCTCGAAGCGGACGGACACGGCCTCCGCTACGGATTCGGCCGCAACGTGGCGCTCTGCTGGGGCACGGCCCTGGTGGAGCCGGGGCCGGCGCTCACCTGGGAGGAGATGGTGGAGGCGTCAACCGGTGGCCCGCGGAAGGGGCCGCTCCTCCTCTCCGTGAAGAACGTGGAGCAGGCGGGATCGTTCGTTCCCATCTCGGAGCGGCTGGAACCGCGGGATGGCGTGCTCCACGCCCGCAGCGGATCCCGCGAGGCGTTGATGGCGGAGCACCGGGCGATCGCGGCCACCATGGACCGCTGGCTGGATGCGTCACCGACCAAGGACGCGTACATCTTCGTCCATGGGTTCAACAACACCTTCGACGACGCGCTGCTGCGGTTCGCCCAGGTGTGGCACTACGCGGGCCGTCCCGGCGTGCCCATCGTCTACACCTGGCCGGCCGGATCGCCGGGCCTTCTCAATTACGCCTACGACCGCGAATCCGGCGAATTCACGGTGGTGCACCTGAAGCTGCTCATCCTGGCGGTGGCGGCCAATCCCAAGGTGGAGCGGATCAACATCATCGCCCACAGCCGCGGGACGGACGTCGCGGTCACCGCGCTCCGCGAGCTGAACGCGGAGGCCCGCGGGTTGACCGGCCAGACGCTCCTCTCGCTGGTGGCGCCGCCCTCCACCGCCACGGCGTCGCCCGCGGCCCCGGCCATGCCGGACCCGGAGCTCGGCGACCTCCCGCTGGCGCAGTCGCGCCGCACGCCCGACGCCAAGGACATCCTGAAGATCCGCAACGTGGTGCTCGCCGCACCGGACATCGACGTGGACGTCTTCCAGCAGCGCTACTTCGCCGAGAATCTCCCCCGGGCCTCGGAGCGGATCATCATCTACTTCTCGAACAAGGACGCCGCCATCGCCGCGGCGGACTGGCTCTTCGGCAGCCGCGTGCGCCTGGGGGCGCTGGCCGCGGAGGACATCAAGCCGGAACTCCGGTCGCGGCTCTCCAAGCTGGACTGCATCGAGGCCGTCAACTGCAAGGTGATCTCCACCAGCTCGCACGCCTATCTCTTCGAACACCCCGCGGCCCTCTCGGACCTGGTGCTCCTCCTCCGCGACAACGCCCGGCCCGGGCAGGGACGACCGCTGGCCCGGCCCACGGAGGGCATCTGGGAGATCGACGACTCGTACATGAAGCCCGCGACCCCGTGACGGAGGCGCCCGGCGGCGGGCGTTCGCTCACTCCAGCCAGCGGATGGCGCCGGTGCGGATGTCCACGATCCCGCCCTGCAGGCCGATCGTGCCGTCCCGCACGGCGGCGGCCAGCGTGGGGCTGTCGTGGGTGAGTTCCCACAGCGTGTGGCGCACGTTCTCCTCCGTCACCGCCTCCTCGAGCGTGCCCTGGTGCGGATGCGACTTCACGAACTCCACGGACGGGGAGATCTCCGCGAGGATCGCGTCGATCCCCGGCGTGATGCGGGCCCCTCCGCAGGCGGCTTGCACCGCGCCGCACTCCGTGTGACCCAGCACCACGATGAGCGGCGCCTTCAGCTTGAGCGTGCCGTACTCCAGGCTCCCCACGAGCGTGGGGCCCGCGATGTTCCCCGCCACGCGCACCACGAAGATCTCGCCCACGCCGCGGTCGAAGACGCGCTCCACGGGCACCCGCGAGTCCGAGCATGAGAGCACCATCGCGAACGGGTGCTGCCCGTGCTCCGCAGCGGCCTCCATGGTGGCCGCGTCCGTCGCCGGATGCTGCGCCTTCCCCTGGACGAAGCGGGCGTTCCCCTCCTTGAGCTTCTGGAGGGACTGCCGGGCCGCCTCCGGCATGGGCGCCGGGGCCCAGTTGACGAACGACTCCGAGCCGGCGGCGGTGGCCGTCGCGCTGGACGCGCACCCGCTCCCGAGGAGGAGGCACGCGAGCGGCAGGGACAGGAGCGAGAGACGCGCGGCGGCGCGGATGCGGACGAGCGTCACTGGGCGCTCCCGGGGCGCGCGGCCAGGGCGGCCCGCAGCGCCAGCGCGAGCGCCACGTAGGACCAGCCGGCCATGACCATCTCAATGCCCACCACCAGACCGATCACCCAGAGCCCGGAGACGGGCCACTCCGACCAGACCATGAGGCCCAGGAAGAGCGAGACGGCGCCGTTGAGGATCACCCAGCCGCGGTGGGGCATGCGGTGGGTGGCGCCGGCCAGCAGGCGGAAGAGGCCGCCCATCACCAGGAAGACGGCGAAGATCAGCGTGAGCGTGGCCGCGGCGGCGCCCGGGTTGGCCACGATCGCGGCCCCCGAGACGACGAACATGGCCCCCAGCAGGAGGTGCAGCAGGAATCCGGACCAGTCGCGGTAGCCGAAGGCCGTGATCACCTGGAGGACGCCCGCGCCCAGCACCATCCAGCCCAGGATGACGGTGCTGAGGAGCGTGGCCATCCCGGTGAACACCAGGGCTGCGGTCCCGGCGAGGATGAGGATGATGCCGCCGGCGAGGAGCATCCCGGTTCCGGGTCTCCGCAGGGAGCCGCCGCCCGCGTGGGCCATCGTGGTTGTCATGGATGCCGATGGTACGGGAAACGCCACCACCTGCGCGTTCAGCCGGTCCACTGCGCCATCAGGATCCCCAGGTCGGCGCCGCCCACGCTGCCATCCCCCGTCAGATCCGCAGGGCAGGTGGGATCTCCCCAGTGCCCAAGGAGGAGCGCAAGGTCTGCGCCATTGACCCGACCGTCACCGTTGAAGTCCGCGGACTGGAGGCCGCAGCCGTCCAGCAGGCCGTCCATGTCCAGGTCCAGTCCCGGATCCAGGGTGATGGCCAGCGGATCGGGCGTGCCGTCGCCATCGCAATCCTGCACGGGCCATGACCCGCGGTCCCAACGCTCCAGGAGCAGGGCCACGTCCGCCGCGCCCAGGGTGAAATCCCCGTCGAGATCGAAGGGCTCGTCGCCGGGCTGGAAGGGCGAGGAGAGTCCCGCCCGCATGGCCCGGAAGTCCAGGAGGTCCACGTCGCCGTCGCGGTCCGCGTCCCCGAGCTTCGAAGGATGCGGCACGCGCCACGCGCGGTCCGCCGGAAGCGACGTGAGCGTTCGCACGCTCCCGTCCGGCCAGGTCACCGTCGCCTCCTCCGCCACCATCGCATCGCCGAGTCCCAGGTGGAGGCAGAGCTCGTTCTGACCCTTGAATCCGTTGCCTCCCAGGCGCACCCAGCGGTACTGCCAGGCGGCACCGGTCCGAACGGACGCCTTCGCCCCCACGGCGGCGGTGTTGGGGCCGGCGCCCTCCACCTGGAGGCGGAGCCAGTGGCGGCGGCTGCCCTCCTGGTTGATGAGGAGCCGCAGCGGCGAGCCGTCCACCTGCACCACCAGGTCCACGTCGCCATCTCCGTCCACGTCCCCGGCCGCGGAGCAGTGCGAGAAGAAGGGAATGGCCGCCGCCACCTGCGGAGCCACGTCCTCCATGGTGCCGTTCCCGAGGTTGCGGTAGAGCCGGTTGGCGGCGTCGAAGTTGCAGACGTAGAGGTCCTGGAGACCGTCGTTGTCCCAGTCGAAGAGGACGGTCCCCCAGCCGGTGCGGTCGTTCGTGACCCCCCATGACGCGGCCGCCTGGAGGAAGACGCCGCCTCCCTGGGAGAGGCAGAGCGGCGACGGCTCCGGCATCAGGTTGGTGCAGTAGAGGTCCTCCAGGCCATTGCCATCCAGGTCCCCCACCGCCACGCCCATGGAGTAGGCGTTGACGTCCGTGCCGGAGCCGGCCGAGATCTCCGTGAAGAGCATCCCGCCGTCGTTGAGGTAGAGGCGGTTCCGCATGGTGGTGTTGGAGGGCACCTTCTTGTCGTTGGAGACGTAGAGGTCGTCGTCTCCGTCTCCGTCGGCATCGAGCGCCACCGTCTGCCACCCGTTCCACGGATCGGCGACGCCGGCGGCCACGGCCACGTCGGTGAAGACGCCGCTTCCGTCGTTCCGCATCAGCCGGTTGGCGACGCCGTAGCGAGCCATGGAGACGTCCAGGTCTCCGTCGCCGTCGAAGTCCGCGGCGCAGCAGCCCGTGCAACTCGTGGTGCCCGTGCCCATGCCGGAGGCGCTGGTCACGTCCGTGAAGGTCATGCCGCCGTCGTTGCGGTAGAGGCGGCTGGCGAGCGCGAAGCGCACGATCAGGAGATCCAGGTCCCCGTCCCCGTCCACATCCAGGGCCAGGACGCCGCTGGTCTGGGTGAGCGCGGGGATGCCGCTCGTGGCGCTGCGGCTGGTGAAGTGGCCGCTGCCGTCGTTCTCCCAGAGGCCCACCAGGCCGTCGGAGCGGCCCACCGCCACCAGGTCCGGGTCTCCGTCCCCATCCAGGTCCGCGAGCGCCGGCCCCCAGCCCGCGGCGCCGCCACTGAAGCCCACGGCGTAGTCGACGCCGCGAACCGCCGCCTCCTCCGTGAACGCCAGGGGCGCCTCCGCGGCGCCTCCGTGGGCGCTCCCGACCATGATGACGCCGAGGGATGCCGCCGCGAGCCGGCGCAGGCGAACGGCGCACCGGCCTTGCCCGCCGGACGCCGCCTCCGGATGCCTGGTCACGCCGCCGTCCTCACGAGGAACCTGTCTTCCACAGTTCAGACTAGCCCCGCCTGGGGGCGGGACAAGGGCTCACCGCTGGTTTTGAGGGGCCTGCGCGGCTCCGGCAGCGGCCGGTGCGCCGGGCCTTCATCGCGGCCCGGCCCGGCGTGGCCCTGGTCCCCCTCCGGGGCATGGGCGGCGCGGCGCCCCGCGAGCAGGACGTACACGGAGGGCACCGCGAAGAGCGTGAAGAAGGTGCCGATGACCATCCCGGTCACGAGGACGATGCCGATCGAGTTGCGGGCCACGGCGCCCGGGCCGGTCACGAAGACCAGCGGCAGGTGCCCGAAGACCGTGGCCGCGGAGGTCATCAGCACGGGACGGAGCCGGGTGAGGGCCGCCTCCCGCACCGCGTCCACCTTGGAGCGGCCCTGCTCCTGGAGATGGTTGGCCCACTCCACGATGAGGATGCCGTTCTTGGCCACCAGCCCCACCAGCGTGATCAGTCCCACCTGGGAGTAGATGTTGATGGTGGTGAAGTCCAGGAAGGTGAACGCGAGCGCTCCGGAGAGCGCCAGCGGCACGGAGCCGAGCAGCACCACCAGCGGATCCCGGAAGCTGGCGAACTGGGCCGCCAGCACCAGGTAGATGAGCGCGAGCGCGAAGCCGAGCGTCACCGCGAGCTTGCTGCCCTCCGTGCGGATCTGCCGGGACTCCCCGGCGTAGTCGATCGAGTAGCCCGGCGGCAGGATCCGGCGTGCCGCGGCCTCCAGGGCATCCAGGGCCTCCGCCTTGGTGATGCCCGGCGGGACGCCGCCGAAGACCTTCACCGCGTTGCGCTGCTGGAAGCGGTTGAGCGTCCGCGGGCCGGTCTCCCGCTGCAGCGATGCGAACGCCGACACCGGGATCATGGCCCCGTTGCGACCGGACACCTTGAGATCCAGCAGCTTCTCGGCGGAACCGCGGAAGCGCGGATCGATCTGGGGGATCACCTTGTAGGAGCGGCCTTCGTAGTTGAAGCGGTTGGTGTAGCCGCCGGCCAGGTACACCGCCATCTCGCCGCCGGCCCTGGCCAGGTCCAGGCCGAGGTCCGCCACCACGTCGCGGTCGATCATCACCCGCATCTGCGGCATGTCCAGCTTCAGGTCCTTGTCGGCGTACATGAAGAGGCCGCTGCCGAAGGCCGCCTGCACGAGCTCGTCCGCCACGCCCACCATGCGTTCCGGCGGATCGAACGAGGAGACCACCAGCTCCACGTCGAACATGCCCGCGCCCGGCAGCGACGCCGGGGTCATGCTGAAGGGCTGCAGCCCCGCGATGCGCGACATGCGGCCCATCGCCTCGCCGTTGAGGACCAGCGTGCTCCGGGCGCGTTCGCGCCAGTCCTTGGTGATCATGCCGCCGAAGCCGCCGGAGGGATTCAGCAGCTGGAAGACGAAGCGGGCCTCCGGGAACGAGAGGAAGGCGTCCGTGACCTCCTTGCCGTAGCGCTCGATGTAGGGGAGCGAGGAGTCCGGCGGCGCGTTGAGCATGAAGAAGACGAAGCCCTGGTCCTCCACCGGCGCCAGCTCCTTGGCGGAGAAGCGGTAGAGCGGGAACGCGGCCAGCGCCACCAGCAGGCCGGCGGCCACCACGCCGCCGCGCACGGAGAGGCTCCATGAGAGGGCGCCGGCGTAGATGCGGCGGATGGATTCGAAGCGGGCGTTGACCCAGCGGGTCATGCGGCTCTGCCGTCCGCCCTCCGGCACCAGGGCCGCGGACATGATCGGTGAGAGCGTGATGGCGACGATGCCGGAGACCACCACCGCCGCCGCCAGCGTGAAGGCGAACTCCTTGAACAGCACGCCGGTGAGTCCGCCCTGGAATCCGATGGGCGTGTAGACGACGGCCAGCGTGATGGTCATGGCGATGACCGGGTTGACCAGCTCCCTGGCCCCCACGAGCGCCGCCTGGATGCGGGACATCCCCTCGCGCACGTGGCGTTCCACGTTCTCCACCACCACGATGGCGTCGTCCACCACCAGGCCGACGGAGAGCACCACCGCCAGGATGGTCAGCAGGTTCAGGGAGAAGCCCATCATGGACATGAAGATGGCCGCGCCCACCAGCGAGATGGGCATGGCGACCAGCGGCACCAGGGCCGTGCGGATGGACCCCATGAAGAGGAACACCACCACCGCCACGATGAGGACCGTCTCCGTGAGGGTCTTGGCGATCTCCTTCAGCGAGTTGCGCATGTACATGGTGGCGTCGAACGCCATCGACATGTGCACGCCCGCCGGAAGCGTCGGCTCCAGCCGGGCCAGGGCCACCTCCAGCCGGTCCGCCAGCTCGATCTCGTTGATGCCGGGGAGCGGCCAGATGGAGACGAACACCGCGTCGCGACCATCCTTCTTGGTGGCCTGCTCCGCCTCCTCCGATCCCAGCTCGATGGTGGCCAGGTCCCCCAGGCGCACCACGGCGCCGTCGCTTTCGCGCACGATCAGCCGTTCGAACTCGTCAGCGCTGCGGAGGTCCGTGTCCGCCATGAGGTCCAGCTGGACGGAGTCCCCCTTGGTGCGCCCCACGGCGGCCAGGTAGTTGTTGCGGCGGAGGGCGTTGGCCACCTCCTCCGGCGTGACGTTCAGGGCCGCCAGGCGGTCCGGGTTCAGCCAGACCCGCATGGCCATCAGGCGGGCGCCTTCGATACCGGCCCGCTGCACGCCCTGGAGCGTCCCCAGCTCCGGCTGCACCACGCGCGAGAGGTACTCCGTGAGCTGCGCGGGCGACATCGTGTCGCTCACGAAGCTGATGTAGAAGCTGGCGTAGGCGCGGTCCGCGCGCTGGATGTCGATGACCGGCGACTCCGCCTCCCGGGGCAGCTCCGACCGCACCTGGTCCAGGCGGGCGCTCAGCTCCGCCAGGGCGTCCGAGCTGGGATGGTTGAGCCGCAGGCGCACCGTCACGCGGCTCACGCCCGGGAGGCTCTGCGACTCGACGTAGTCGATGCCGTTGACGCTGGAGACGGCCCGCTCGATGGGCGTGGTGATGAAGCCGCGGATGCTCTCCGCGGACGCCCCGATGTAGACCGTGGTGATGATGATCGAGGAGGACTCGATCCGCGGGTACTGCTGGATGGGCAGCGAGAGCGCCGCCCGCAGTCCCACCACCAGGATGATGAGGTTGCAGACCCACGCCAGGGCGGGCTTGCGGATGAACAGGTCGGTGATGTTCCTCATGTGGGTGGTGGCTCAGTGGCCCGCGCTCGCCTGGGCCTCCGGCGGCCGCACGGCGGCGCCCTCGCGGAGCTTGAACGAACCCTCCTCCGCGATCACCTCTCCGGGCTTCAGCCCCTCCACCACCGTCACCATCCCCTGCGGCGTGGCGCCGCCCAGCTTCACGAAGCGCTGCCGGGCCCGGAAGCGGCCGGGATTCGCGGCGTCCGGCTCCATCACGAAGACGTGGTCGCCGAAGGGCGCCCGCCGGATCGCCGTGGGCGGCGCGGCCACCACCGTGGTGGGCGTTCCGAGCGGCACCCGCACGTCGAGGAACATGCCGGGCATGAGCGGGAGGCCGTTCGTGGGCAGGTCCGCGCGGAGGCGGGCGTTGCGGGTCTGCGGGTCCACCATGGCGTCAGCGGCCACGATGGCCGCGGGCACCTCCCGGTCCCCCACGATCACCTTCACCGCGGCCCCGGGCGCCAGGGAGGCGGCGGCGGTCTGCGGCAGCGAGAAGTCCACGTGCACCGTGTCCGCCACGCCCTGGAGCGTGGTGATGCGGGCGCCCTCCGCCAGGTACTGGCCGGGATGGACGTTGCGCATGCCCACGTGCCCCTTGAAGGCGGCGCGGATCTCCTTCTTGGCGATCATCGCCCTGAGCTGCTCGGTGCGGCCCAGCGCCTGCTCCCGCTCCGCGGCGGCGCGGTCCAGCTCGTGATGGGAGCGGGCGTCGTCGGCCATGGCCTGGGTGAGACGCTCCAGCGTGAGGCCCGCCAGCTCCGCCATCGCCTCCGCCGACCGCAGCTCCGCAGCCTCCGTGGAGGCGTCCAGGCGGAGCAGGAGCTGCCCCTTCTCCACCAGCTGGCCGGAGTCGAAGCCCACCTCCACCACCTTGCCGGCGGTCTCCGTGCTGAGCACCAGGTGCTGCAGGGCGGAGACGGTGCCCACGGCGGTGAGGAAGCGCTGGAACGGGACCGTCTCCACCGCCACCATTCGAACGGTCTCCACCGGCTCCGTCATCATGGACGCGGCGGCCATGGCCTGCCGGATCCCGCGATACTTGACGTACCCCAGCCCCGCCAGCGTCCCCAGGACCGCCAGCACCGGGAGCACCCCCATCAGCCAGATCCTCACTCTCACGCGGCACCTCCCGCGCGGACGGCTCGCCCGGGCCCGTCGGCCCCCGGCACTGCTTCGATCAGCGTCTGCATCGCGGGATTGAATCCGCCTCCGCCCCGGAAAGCAACCCGCGTCAAGCGGATTCGGGCGCTTCCGCCTGCTCGGCGGAGGGCATGCGCTCCTCGCGCGGGGACGCGGGCGGGGGACGCAGTTCCGGAGGCACCGGAAGGCCGGCCGCCTCCAGGGCGGTTCGCGCGGCATCCCGCTGGGCGGAGGCCTCCGCATGGCGGCCGGTGCGATCGAGCAGCACGGAGAGATTGGTGCGGAGCCGCACCAGATCCTCATGCTCCGGGGGAAGAAGCCGCTCGCGCAGGGCCAGGGCCCGACGCAGGAGCGCCTCCGCGGCCTCCGTGTCTCCGCCGTGCGAGAGGAAGATGGCCGTGCTCTCCATGTGCCGCACGCCCTCCAGCGAATCCTCCCGGCCGGCGCCCTGCACCTGCATGGATTCATCGATGAGGGCCAAACCCTCCGAGCGTCGTCCCACCTGGAAGGCCACCACCGCCATGTTCCGCAGCAGGAGCGCCAGGTGCTGGGGATCCGCGTGCGGAAGGGAGCGCATCACGTCCGCGGCGCGTTCGAGCCACGCCAGGCTCTCCTCGCGCCGCCCCGAAGCGGCCAGCACGCTGGCGAAGCCGTTCCAGCACTCCGCGACCGCCTCCGAGCGCTCCCCGAGCCGGCGGATGCGGATCTCCGCGGCCTCGCGGTAGCACTCCATCGCCTCCTCGTGGCGGCCCAGTCCGCGCAGCGAACGCCCGAGCGCCACCAGGCTCTCCGCCGCCTCCAGCGACGACTCCCCCGCCGCGGCCCGCCGGTCCCGCAGGGCCTTCCGATGCTCCGCCTCCGCGGCCGCGAAGACTCCGAGGGCCACGTAGCGGTCGCCCAGGAGGTCGTGGACCTGGCCGGAGAGGTCCGGCTCCTGCCGGAGGGACTCCTCGGCCCGCCGCGCCGCCTGATCGAGCGCCTGTCGAAGCGTGAACTGGGCTCCGCCCGCCCGCTCCGGGTCAAACCACTCCAGGACGCCGCGCATGTACTCGCTGACGCGGCCGGCGCGAAGCGCCTGCTCCGACGCGGTCCGCCAGCCGAGCAGCGCCCATCCCGCGGCGGCGGCCAGGAGGAGGATCGCGGAGCCCACCACGGAGACCAGCACCCGGTGGCGGCGCACGAAGCGCGACGCGTGGTACGCGGCGCCGGGGGCGCGGGCGCTCACCGGGCGCGAGTCGGCGCACGCCCGCAGGTCCGCGGCGAGGGCGGCGGCGCTCGGATAGCGCCGCGAGGGTTCGCGCTCCATGGCCTTGGCGACCACCACCGAGGCGTCCGAGGGGAGGTCCCGCCGCAGCCGCGAGAGGGGCGCGGGATCCGTGCCGGAGAGGATGCGCAGCGCGTCCGTGAGGGAGGTCTCGCGGAGGTCGAAGGGCGGCGCGCCCCCCAGGAGCTCGTACGCCAGGGCGCCCAGGCTGTAGACGTCGCTGCGGGCGTCGATCACGGGAGCGCCTGAGAGCTGCTCCGGGCTCATCGCGCCCAGCGTGCCCACGATGTCGCCGCGGGTGGTCCGAACGGTGGCCGCCGGCGCCGCGTCGAGTGCCCGCGCGATCCCGAAGTCCAGGATCCGCGGCTGCCCGTCCGCGGTGACCAGGATGTTGGCGGGCTTGAGGTCCCGGTGCACCACGCCGCGCCGATGGGCGTGGTCCGCGGCATCCGCCACCAGGGCCAGGAGCTCCAGCCGCGCGGCGGTGTCCAGGCGCTCCGACTCCGCCCACTCCACGATGGGCACTCCCTCCACGAGCTCCATGGCGAAGAAGGCCCGGGCGCGGCCGAGCGGATCCGTCGGATCCGGAAGGACGCCCGCCTCGTGGATGGCCGCGATCCCCGGATGCTGGAGGCGGCCGAGGAGTTCCGCCTCCCGGCGGAAGCGGGCGGCGCTCTCGCGCGTGGCCAGCTCCGGGAGGATGAGCTTCAGCGCCACCATCCGCCGCGGCCGCTCCTGCTCCGCCTGGTAGACGACGCCCATGCCGCCGCTCCCCAGGCGCCGGATCACGGTGTAGGCGCCGAGGCGGCGTCCCACCAGCCCATCCGCGCCGCCGTCCCCGGCGCCGGACGCGAGCGACTCCGGATCCGCCTCCGCGATCGCGGGCCGCGCCATGAACTCCTCGTCGCGGGCGGCCCCGAGGAGCGACGCGACCTCCGCCCGCACCGAGGGATCGCCTTCGTGGGCCTCGAGGAACGCCGCCTGCTCCGCGGGCGGCAGCGCCTCCGCCCGCTCGAAGAGGACCTTCACGCGCTCCCAGCGGGCCTGATCCATGCCGCCGGCGGTCACGCGGGAGCGGCCTCCGCGCCGCCAAGCTCGCGGCGCAACCATGCCCGGGCCAGGGACCACTCGCGCTTCACGGTGGCGCTCGCCACCTCCAGGACGTCCGCCGTCTCCTCCACGGAGAGTCCCGCGAAGTAGCGGAGCTCCACGGTCCGGGCCATGCGCGAATCCACGGAGGAGAGGCGCTCCAGGGCCTGGTCCAGGGCCACCAGGTCCAGGGAGGGTTCGCCCTCCACGGACACCAGCGTCTCGACGGGCACGCGCTCCCCGGCGCGGGGGCCGCCGCGCTTGAGTCTCCGGCGGAAGCGGGCGTGCGAGACCAGAATGCGGCGCATGGCGGTGGCGGCCACGGCGCAGAAGTGGCGCCGATCCTCCCAGCGGGCGCCGTGTTGGCCCGCCAGGCGCAGCCACACCTCATGCACCAGCGCCGTCGGCTGCAGCGTGTGGCCGGAGCGCTCGCGGCGTATGAGCCGGGCCGCCTGCGTGCGGAGCAGGTCGTAGACCAGCGGCAGCGCGCGGTCCATCGCCTGGCGGTCTCCATCGGAGGCCGCGATGAGGAGGAGCGTGATGTCTCCGGGCGTCCCCGCGGCGCCCTTCTGCGAGTCCATCTTCGACGAGTCTACGGACGCGGATTCCGGATCCAACCGGGGGCCGGCAACTCCCCGCGAAAGGGCCTGAACGGGCCGCCGCCTCCTCCTATCATGGCGGACCTATGGCCACCGCAACTTCAGCGCCCCGTCCCGCCAGCGTGACCCCGGAAGCACAGGCCCGCATCAACGCCGAGGTGATGGCGGACGTGGAGGCGTACTGCCAGGAGATCCGCCCGATCGAGGAGCTGTGCTACGTGGAGCGGCGTCCCAATCCCGCCATCCGCGACCTGGCCCTCAAGCACCGCATCCTGGGAATCCCCATCCCGTCCCAGTACGGCGGCCGCGCGGCGGATTCCCTCACCTACGCCCGGGCCCTGGCCCGCATCAACCGCGAAGGCACCGGCGTGCGGACCTTCTTCTCCGGCCACACCTCGATCGGCCAGTACCCCATCCTGAAGTACGGCAACGAGGAGCAGAAGGGACGCTACCTCCCCCGCTCCTGCCGCGGCGAGTGCACGCTGGCGTTCGGGCTCACGGAGCCGGATGCGGGCTCGAATCCCCTTGAAGGCACCTGCACCTGGCGCCGCGAGGGGGACCGCTTCATCCTCAACGGCGTCAAGTACCTCATCTCGAACGGCTCCATCGCCGACGCGGTGGTGGTCTTCGCCTTCGCCGAGGGCTCCACGGGCAAGGACCGCCGCATGAGCGCGTTCATCGTGGACACTGCGGGCGACACGTTCGAGAAGGAGGCCCTGCATGCCAAGCCGGGCATGTACACCTCCGACACCGCGATGTTCCAGATGAACGATCACCCGGTGCGCGGCGACAACATGCTGGGGAACGAAGGTGAGGGCTTCCGCATCGCGATGCATGCGCTCGTCTCCGGGCGCCTGAGCGTGGCGAGCGGCTGCCTGGGCACCATCGAGGACTGCCTGACGGAGTGCCTCCGGTACGCCAAGGAGCGCCACCAGCACGGCAAGCCCATCGGCAAGCACCAGCTGGTGCAGGAGCACATCGCGGCCATCGAGATGCTGCGGGCCGCGTCGGACGCCCTCATCGAGCGGGCGGCCCTGGCCAAGCAGGCCTCCGACGAGCGCCCCGGCGACAAGGAGGCCCTCTCCGAGGCCGATTTCCGCGTCGCGGAGGCCAAGTTCTTCGCCAGCAACGCGGCCTGGCAGGCTTCGGACCATGCGGTGCAGGTCTTCGGCGGCCGCGGCTGGTCGGAGCTCTACCGCCCCATGCGGCACCTCCAGGACGTGCGGGTCTGCCGCATCTACGAGGGCACGGACGAGATCATGAAGCTCAAGATCGCCAGCCGGCTCCTCGGAAAGGACTACGAAGCCTTCCGCTGATCGCGGCGGCGCCGGCGCGCCGTCGGGCGGCACCGGCGGCTATAATCGGCCCCGGATGCATCGTCCGCTGGCCGCCATCACGTCGCTCCTCCTGGTGCTGGTGCAGCTGGCGGGCCTTGCCGCCGCCGGCCGGACGCTCTGCCTTCCGCTGCGGGCCTGCGATCACGAGCACGAACGCGAACACCGCGCGACGCCCCACCACAGCTGCTGCGAGGCGCCCCATCGCACCGCGCCCGCGGACTCCGGCGTCACCGACGCGGGCGGCGAACCCTGCGGCTGCCGCCTGCATCTGACGATCCCCGCACTCGCCGGGGCCATCGGCGCCGGCAAGTCCACCGGGCGCTGCGGTGATGCCGCCGCGCCCGCCGCGGCGCCCGCCGTGCATCCGCTGCCGGCGTTCGCGGCCGCTCCGCCGCGGCCCGGCCTCCTCTCCGCGAACGTGGAGAGCCGCGCCGGCCCGCCCCGCGAGGTCCGCGCGTCCATCCGCGCCACTCGGCTCCTGACCTGAACGCCGCGGACGCGGCGCCTCCGCGCCGCGCCACCCGCACCCGTCCAGCTCCGCCCCGCGGGGCTGCGTTGCGTTCGTCATCCGTCAGCCTCCGTTCCACATGAGAGGGCTCCCATGCCCCTGGTCCGCCTCCGCCCCGTTCCGGCGGCGTCGCCACTCCGCGTCCTGCTTCTCCTGGCGCCGCCCCTCCTCGCCGGCTGCACCGCCTACGAACCTCGTCCGCTGCGGCTCGACGCCCACGGCGAGGAGTTCCTCCACCGCGAACCGCTCCTGCCCGCGGCCGGGGGCGCGGTGGCGCCGCCGCCCTTCGACCCCTCCGACGGCCTCTCCGTCGAGGAGGGCGAAGCGCTGGGATTGGTCTTCAACACCAGCCTCCGGAGGGCCCGGCTCGCCGCGGGGGTGACCGCCGCCACCGCCGCCAACGCAGGTCTCTGGGAGGACCCGGTGATCGGCGTGGACGTGACCAGGATCCTGGAGTCCGGGGCCCAGGCGTGGGAGGCGTTCGGCACCGTGGGACTCACGATCCCCATCTCCGGCCGGCTGGAGGCGGAGAAGCGCCGGGCCGGCGCGGCCCACGCGGCGGAGCTGTGCCGCGTGGCCGCGGAGGAGTGGACGTTCCGCGAGCGGCTCCGCAGCGAATGGCTCCGCTGGAGCGCGCTGCACGCCGCCTGCGCCGTGGACGGGGAGTCGCTCGCGCTCCTCTCGGATCTCGCGGCGATCGTGGAACGCCTGGAGGAGGCCGGGGAGGTGCCGCGGATCGAGGGGCGGCTCTTCCGTCTGCAGCGCGAGCTCATGGATGCGGCGCTGGAGGCGCGGCGCGCGGAGCGGGAGCATTCGCGGCTGCGGCTCCTGCGCCTGATGGGCCTGGGACCCGCGTCCCGGCTGCAGCCGGTGCCGCTCGACCTGGCACCCACCGCGGGGCCGCCGGCGGCGCCGCTCACCGCCGCGGACGTGGCGGCCAACCCGCGGCTCGCCACCGCGATGGCGGCGTACCAGGAGTGCGAAGACGCGCTGGCGCTCGAGGTCCGCGAGCAGTACCCGGATCTCAACCTCGGCGGCGGCTACGGCACGCAGGACGGGCAGCGGCAGGCGCTCATCGGCGTCTCCCTGCCGGTGCCCATCCTGAACGCCAATCGGCGCGGCGTGGCGGAGGCCACCGCGCGGCGCGAGCTGGCCCGCGCGGAGGCGGAGTCCCTGCAGGAGGAGCTCCTCTCAGAACTGGCGTCGGAGCGGCAGGCCTGGGAGGTGGCGCTGCGACGGCGCGAACGGCTGGAAGCGGGATCCCTCCCGCTCGCGGAGGCGCAGTACGCGGACGCCCGGGCTCTGGCCCGCCTGGGCGAGGTGAAGACGCTGGTCCTGCTGGAGAGCCTGGAGCGGCGGCGCCAGGTCCTTCTCGACGTGATCGACGCCCGCCGCGATGAAGCACTTGCCGGCGTGCGCTGCGGCGCCCTGGCCGGCCCCGCCACTGGAGGTGACCGGTGATCCCGATGCCCTGCCCCGCCTCCGCGGCCCGCGGCGCCCGCGCGGCGCTCCTCTGCGCCGCGTCGCTCGTCGCTCTCGCCTGCGAACGCCCGCCCGCGCCCGCGGACGAACACCGCGCCGAGGCGCCCGCCCCCACCGACCGCGTGGACATCCCGGCGCCCGTGCGCCGCAACCTGGGCATCACGTTCGCCCGCGTGGAGCCGAGGAACGTGGCGGCCACGCTGCGACTGCCCGGGCGCTTCGAGCTGCTGCCCACGGCGCGGCGCGAGGAGCGGGCCCCGCTCGCCGGCCGCGTGGAGCTGGCGGTGGAGCAGTACCGGACGGTGGAGCCGGGGCAGCTCCTCTACGCCCTGGAGTCTCCGCAGTGGCGGGCGCTCGTGGAGGAGATCGCGGCCACCACGGCCCGCGTGGAGTCCATGACGCCGCTCCGGGAGGCCCACCGGGTGCACGAACGGAGCCTGGCGGAGAAGGTGGATCTCTGGAAGGCGCGCCTGACCCAGCTGGACGAGCTCCGCGCCGCCGGCGGCGGGAGCGCCGCGCAGACCACCGAGGCGCGGGCCACGCTGGCGGCGACGCAGGCGGAGTTGGCGGACGTGATGGAGAAGGACGCCACGCTGCAGGCGGAGGAGCAGGTGGCGCGGGCGGCGCTGCGAACGCTGGAGGCACGGCGCGACATGCTGCTGCAGGCCGCCGGCGCCACCGCCCCCGACGACACCGGCGTCCTCCGGATCCGGGCCCGCGATCGCGGCGTGGTGGAGCGCATCCACGCCACCTCCGGCGCCAGCGTCGACGCCGCGGCGCCCATCCTCACCGTGATCCAGCCGGAGCGCATCCGCTTCCGCGCCCGCGGACTCCAGGCGGACCTCGGCCGCCTCCGGGACGGGCTCGCGGCCCGCATCGCGCCGCCGCCGGGCGCCGGGATCCCGGTGGAGCGTTCGCTGCCGGGCACGCTGCGCCTGGGCCCCGTGGCGGACGCGGACGACCGCACCGTGGAGCTCATCGTGGAGCCTGCGGCGCCGCTCCCCGCCGCCTCGTGGGCCCGCGCCGGAGTCGCTGCCAGCGTGGAGGTGACGGTGGACGGCGGGGAGGAGTCCCTCGCGATCCCGCTCGCGGCCGTGGTGCGGGATGGCGCCACGCCCATCATCTTCCGCCGGGATCCCGCGAATCCCGACCGTGCGATCCGGATGCAGGCGGACCTGGGGGCCACCGACGGCCGCTGGGTGGTCATCCAGAGCGGCGTGCGGGCCGGCGACGAGGTGGTGGTGGATGGCGTCTACCAGCTGATGCTCGCCACCAGCGGGAGCGCCGCGAACGGTGGCCACTTCCACTCCGACGGCACCTTCCACGAAGGGAAGGAGTGAGCCGTGCTGTCCGGACTGATCCAGGGCTCCATTCGGCACGCGTGGCTGGTGCTGGCCGCCTCCGCGGCGGTGGTGGCGGCCGCGATCCTCTCGCTGCGCGGGATGCCCGTCGACGTCTTCCCGGAGCTGAACGCCCCCACCGTGGTGGTGATGGCGGAGGCGGGCGGACTGGCCGCGGACGAGGTGGAGCAGAGCGTCACCTTCCCCATCGAAACCGCGGTGAACGGCCTCCCCGGCGCCCGTCGCGTGCGCTCCGCGAGCGCCACCTCCCTCTCCATCGTCTGGGTGGAGTTCGACTGGGGCACGGACATCTTCCGGGCCCGCCAGCTGGTGAGCGAACGTCTCTCCGCCGCCCGCGAGCAGCTCCCGCCCGGCGTCCACGCCGAGATCACCCCCGTCACGAGCATCACCGGAGAGGTGATGCTGCTCGCGCTCTCCTCGCCCGACGGTCGGGCGACGCCGCTCGAGCTGCGGGCGTTCGCCGAGTTCGACCTGCGCAACCGGCTCCTGGCGGTACCGGGCGTGGCCCAGGTGGTGGCCATCGGCGGCGAGTTGCCGCAGTACCAGGTGAACGTGCGCCAGGATCTCCTGGCCCTGCACGGCCTCTCCATCGCGGAGGTGGTGGAGGCGGCCCGCGCCGCCCACGGCACCGCCGCGGCCGGCTACCTGCCCAGCGTGGAGCACATGGAGCTGCCGGTGCGGCAGATGGCCCGCGTCACCGGCGTCTCCGACGTGGAGAAGACGCTCGTGGCCCTGCGGGACGGCAGTCCCGTCACCATCGGCCAGGTGGCGGACGTGGTGCTGGGAGCCGCCCCCGCCCGCGGCACCGCCGCGGACCGCGGCATCCCGGCGGTGGTGGTCAGCGTCCAGAAGAGCCCCGGCACCAACACCCTGGAGCTCACGCGGCGAATCGACGCGGTGCTGGACCAGGTGGAGACCTCGCTCCCCGCGGGCATGCGCCTCAACCGGGACCCCTTCCGCGCCGCCCGCTTCATCGAGCGCTCCGTGGACAACGTGGTGCGGGTGCTCGTCGAGGCGAGCGTGATCGTGGTGGTGATCCTGGTGCTCTTCCTGCTGAACGTGCGGGCCACACTGGTCACGCTCACGGCCCTCCCGGTGTCGCTCGCGCTCGCGCTCCTGCTCCTGGGATGGCTCGGGCTCTCGGTGAACGTGATGACCCTGGGCGGCCTGGCCGTGGCCGTCGGGGCCCTGGTGGACGACGCCATCATCGACGTGGAGAACGTGCTCCGGCGCCTGCGCGAGCGGGCGCAGCTGCCGGAGTCGGAGCGGGCGCCGTTCGCACGCGTCATCCTGGACGCGAGCAACGAGATCCGCGCCTCCATGGTCTTCGCCACGGTGATCATCTGCATGGTCTTCGTGCCGCTCCTCTTCCTGCAGGGCCTGGAGGGCCGCTTCTTCCAGCCGCTGGGGATCGCGTACATCGCCTCCATCGCGGCGTCGCTCCTGGTGGCGCTGACGCTCACGCCCGCCCTCTGCTCCCTGCTCCTCCGCGGGCGCGTCTCCGGCCGGGAGGGCCATGACGGCCTCCTGGTCCGCCTCCTCAAGCGGGCGTACGAACCCTCCCTGCGGCTGGCCCTGCGCTGGCGCGGCGCGGTGCTGGCGGCCACCGCCACAGCCACGCTGGCGGCGCTCGCCCTGGCGTCCACGTTCGGAAGCTCCTTCCTGCCCTCCTTCCGCGAAGGCACGTTCACGGTGTTCCTGATGGCCCCGCCGGGCACGTCGCTGGAGGAGAGCAACCGCCTGGCCGGCGGCGTGGAGACGCAGCTCGCGGCCATCGAGGGCGTGCGCAGCGTCACCCGCCGCACCGGCCGCGCGGAGCGGGACGAGCACGCGGAGCCGGTGAGCAGCTCGGAGATCGAGGTGACCCTGGACGCCGGGGCCTCGCAGCCGGAGGTGCGGCGTGCCATCGAGCGGATCGTGGCCAACGTCCCCGGCGTCACCACCATGATCGGCCAACCCATCGAGCACCGCCTGAGCCACATCCTCTCCGGCACGCCCGCGGCCATCGCCATCGACGTCTTCAGCGACGATCTGAACGTCCTGCGACGCGTGGCCCGGGAAGTGGAGGCGGCCCTCCGCGCCATCCCCGGCACGCAGGACGTCACCGCCAACCGCGAGGTGATGATCACCTCCCTTCCCATCCGCTATCGGCACGACGAGCTGGCCGCAGCCGGACTCACGCCCGCGGACGCGGCCACCCAGGTGCAGCAGGCGATCCGCGGGGAGACGGTGGCGGAGGTGGTGCAGGGTCCCCGCCGGCTGGAGCTGGTGGTCCGGCTGGCGGACTCGGAACGCGAACGGGTGGACCAGGTGATGGACCTCCAGCTGCGCGGCTCCGGCGGCGCCCTGGTCCGGCTGCGGCAGGTGGCGGACGTCGGTCCGGAGCGCACCAGCAACCTCATCGCCCGGGAGGGCGCCCGCCGCAAGGCCGTGATCTCCACGAACGTGGCCGAGGGCCACAACCTCGGCCAGCTGGTGGCGCAGGTGCAGGCCCGCGTGGATCCCATCGTCCGCGCCGCCGGGTGCACCGTGCGCTACGGCGGCCAGTTCGAGGCCCAGCAGTCCGCGAGCCGCACCATCCTCTGGATGGGCGCGGGCGTCCTGGTGGCCATGTTCCTCCTCCTCCAGCTCTCCACCGGGCGCAGCCGCGTGGCCCTCCTGGTGATGGTGAACCTGCCGCTCTCCCTGATCGGCGGCATCCTCGCCGTGTACCTGGTGGAGTCCCCATCGATCCTCGGAAACACGCTCGCCCTGGGGGGCCTCGGCGGCGGCCGCTACGTGGCCCCCGTCCTCTCCATCGCCAGCATGGTCGGCTTCGTGACGCTCTTCGGGATCGCGGTGCGGAACGGCATCCTGCTCGTCAACCACTACGCCCATCTCGAGCTCCAGGAGGGATGCACCCGGGCGGAGGCGGTCCTCCGCGGCTCCATGGAGCGCCTGGTCCCGATCCTCATGACCGCCCTCACCGCGGCCCTGGGCCTCCTCCCGCTCGCGCTCGCCCACGGGAAGCCCGGAAGCGAACTCCTGGCCCCGCTGGCCACCGTGGTCCTCGGCGGCCTCATCTCCTCCACGTTCCTCAACCTGGTGGTGGTGCCCGCCGGGTACTGGCTCTCATATCGCATTCCCGGCGCGGCGCTCTCCGCCCGCGCCAACGCATCTCCCCCTTCCAAGGAGTCCTCATGACCGGCACGCGAACCCGCCTTCCGCGCTCCCTCCTGGCCGCGCTTCTCCTCGGCCTCTCCCCCGCCGCCTGCGACTCCGGAAGCACGCCGCCCGCGGGGAAGGGCGCAGCGCCCGCGACCCCCGCGAGCGATGCCAAGGGGCACGATCACGACCACGACCACGATCACGATCATGACCACGACCACGCCCACGGCGCCCTGGTCCTGCTGGGCACCGCCAGTGGCGGCGGCGTCACCGTCCGGGTCTGGCGCGATGGCGCCGTGACCGCGGGCAAGGAGGTGCCGTTCGACTTCCAGGTGGAGGGCGGCGCCGTCGACGCGGTGCGCCTCTGGGTGGGCGCGAAGGACGCGAAGGGAAGCGTGAAGGCGCTCGCCTCCCGCGAGGGCGACCACTGGCACGCCCATGCGGAGGCGCCCTCGCCCCTGCCCCCCGGCAGTCGTCTCTGGATCGAGGTGGAGGCCGGCCCCAGCGGGAAGATCCTGCTGGACCTCCCGCTGGAGCCGGCCCCTGCGTGACCGCGTCGTTCAGTCGGCCTGGCCCTTGGCGTCCATGGCGGCCTTCAGCTTCTGGATCTCCTCGGCGGAGAGCTGCGGGCGGTTCACCTTGATGCTCACCTTGTTGAGCTTCGCGGTGAGCGGGAACGGCGGGGCGTAGTCCGCGTCGTTCACGCCGGTCAGCGTGTCCGAACCGATGTCGAAGCTCTCGTCCCACTGGAGGATCATCGGGAGCGTCTTGGGCATGGGCTTGGTGTCCACCACCTTGCCGTCAACCTTCAGCGTGCCGGTGCCGGGTCGGCCGACGCCGCTGAAGTTGTTGAAGGCCAGCGTTCCCACGCCCAGCCCGTCGTAGTCGAAGTCGAACTCGACGGTGTGCCGGCCCGGCGAGAGGGCGTCGGCGCCCGCCCAGCGCGGCCGCTCCAGGTCCAGCAGGTTCCACACGAACACCGGCTTGCCCTTCAGGAGGTAGAGGCCGTAGCCGGCGAAGCGGCCGCCGGAGGTGAGGATCATGCCTTCCGCGCCGCCGGCCGGCACCTCGATGTCCGCGGTGATGGTGTAGGAGGCGTTGAGCAGGAAGGGCGAATCCCCCTGCGGCAGCCCCACCATGGGCCGGGTGTAGACGAACTCGCTCCGGCCCGCGGTGATGTTGGGCCGCGGGGCGACGATCCGGGCCGCCACCGAGGCGTCCAGCGGGAAGACCTGGTGCTGCTTCGCCTCCGCTTCGAAGAGCGCCCGCAGCTCCTTCACCTTCTCCGGGTTGGCCGCGGCCACGTCCGTGCTCTGGCTGAAGTCCTTGGTGAGGTCGAAGAGCTGGAACGTCTGGTTGTTCAGCGGATCGGGGTTGGCGGGGCCGAACGCCTCCCACGGAGCCCGGTTCACCTTGGTGCTGAGGAACCAGCCATCGTGGTAGATGGCCCACTGCCCCATCATCTCGAAGTACTGCGTGCGGTGGCGCGAGGGCGCGTTCGCGTTCGCGGCGTCGAAGGTGTAGGCGAAGCTCGTGCCCTCGATCGGCTTCTGCCGGATGCCGTCCACCATCTCCGGAGCCGGGATGCCCGCGGCCTCCAGGATGGTCGGCACCACGTCGATCACGTGGAGGAACTGCTGCCGCAGGGCGCCCTTGTCCTTGATGCGGGCCGGCCAGGAGACCACCATGTTCTGGTTGGTTCCGCCCAGCTGGGAGGCGTTCTGCTTGAACCACTGGAACGGCGCATCGAAGGCCCACGACCAGCCCGCGGACATGTGGTTGTAGGTCTGCTCCGTGCCCCAGACGTCGTACCACTTCATCTGCACGTCCACCGGGACGCTCACGCCGTTGAAGAAGGCCACCTCGTTCGGGGTGCCCAGCGGGCCACCCTCGGCGCTGGTGCCGTTGTCTCCGTTGATGTAGATGATCAGGGTGTTGTCGAGGCGGCCAAGGTCCTTGAACGCCTGGATCACCCGGCCGATCTCGTGATCGCTGTACGCGGCGTACGCGGCGAAGACCTCCGCCTGGCGGATGTAGAGCTTCTTCTCCGTGGGCGTCAGGTCATCCCAGTTCTTGAGCACGCTGGTCGGCCAGGGCGGGAGGACGGTGTCCTTGGGGATCACGCCCAGCTTCTTCTGGTTCTCGAAGATGCGCTCCTGCACCTTGTTCCAGCCGTCATCGAAGAGGTGCATCGCGGAGATGCGGTCCACCCACTCCTTGGTGGGATGGTGCGGCGCGTGGGTGGCGCCCGGCGCGTACTTGATGAAGAGCGGCTTGGAGGGATCCGTCTGGTGGATGCGGGTCATCCAGTCGATGGCGTCGTCGGCCATCGCGGTGACCAGGTTCCACGACCCCGCGGGCTTGCCCAGGAAGGGGTAGATCTGCGTGGTGTTGCGGAAGAGGTTCGGCTGCCACTGGTTGGCGTCGCCGCCGACGAAGCCGTAGAAGTACTCGAAGCCCATGCCGGTCGGCCACTGGTCGAACGGGCCGGCCTGGCTGGCGTCGAAGGCCGGCGTGTTGTGGTCCTTGCCGAACCACGCGGTGGAGTAGCCGTTCTCCAGCAGGATGCGCCCGATGGTGGCGCAGTCCCGACCGATGATGCTGTTGTATCCGGGGAAGCCCGTGGACTGCTCGGCGATCACGCCGAAGCCGACGGAGTGGTGGTTCCGACCGGTGATGAGCGCGGCGCGGGTGGGAGAGCAGAGGGCGGTGGAGAAGACGCGGTTGTAGCGCAGACCCTCCTTCGCGATCGTGTCCATGGTGGGCGTGGGGATCACGCCGCCGAAGGTGCTGGGCACGCCGAAGCCGGCGTCGTCCGTGATGATGAGAAGGACGTTCGGGGCGCCCTTCGGCGGCATCACGCGCGGCGCCCACCACGGAGTGGACTGCAGGGCGTCGGGCTTGATCACGCCGCCGAACGCCGGATCCGGCGCCGGAAGCTGCTTCCCGGGAATGGTGGTGGTGGCGGCAGGCGAG
This sequence comes from Phycisphaerales bacterium, assembly GCA_046350535.1. GTDB lineage: Bacteria > Planctomycetota > Phycisphaerae > Phycisphaerales > SM1A02 > VGXK01. The sequence continues at coordinate 939,248 of JAXMAG010000001.1, read as the reverse complement.
CCGAGCTGTCCGGTCACCTGCTGCGCGGAGGCTGACGCCCCCAGCGCGGTTGCGACGATGGCCGCGAGCACGCTCGCGGCGGCTTGGGGGCGGAACATCCGAGGCATGAAGGCGAGGCTCCTCTGTCTGCGGGTCGCGGAGGTGCGATGCCCGTCATCGCTGCCGGCGGTCCAGTACGGGACCCCGTCCTCCGGGACTGAGGCGGACGATAGCGGCTGCCGAGCCGCTCCGGGAGCGCCGTCTCATCCCTTCTCGACCAATCCTCGGATGGCCTTCCAGCCGTCGCCCAGCACCTTGTCCGCCGCGGCCCGGATGAGTCCCTGCGGCACCGCGGAGACCAGCCCCTTCATCGCCGTGATCTGGGCCTGCCAGCGAACCTTGCAGCCGGCGCCCGCGGGCTCGATCTTCATGGTGGACTCGATCCGCATGGAGGTGCCGATCCCGGATGCGTCCACGTGCAGGACCGCGGCGGAGGGCTCCACCGCCTCCACGATGGTGAGCGTGGCCTTCATGGTGGACCGGATGAAACTGAACCCGGGCTTCACCACGCACTTGAGCGTGCGGGCATCCACCTTCTCGCTGGAGACCAGGTCGGGGATGATCCGGGCGGTGGCGTCCAGGTCCGTGAGGACCTTGAAGACGGCGGCGGGAGGTGCGGCGAAGGTCTCTTCGCCCGCGAAGGGTTCCATGCTGGAGGCCATGTGCGGAGGGTACGCGCTTCCGCGCCGGCCGGCGTGGGTCTCCGCGGGGTCGTTCGCCCCGGGGTCAGCCGAGCACCGGGAGCCGGGTGGACGCCCGCACCCGGATCGGGACGTGCTTGAACGCGGGCGTGCCGCTCCTGGGATCCGTGGTGGCGGGGACCAGGACGTTCGCCTCCGGGTAGTACATGGCCGCGTTGCCGGGCCGGATGGGTGCCGCCCGGACCAGGATGCCGTCCATGGCGCCGGTGTCGCTCTCCACGCGGACCCGGTCGTCGGCCCGGAGGTTCATCCGCGCCATGTCCTCCCCGCTCATCAGGATCACGTCGCGCCGCTCCTGGCCGCGGTAGGTGTCGTGGTCCTCGTAGACCACGGTGTTGAACTGGCCCTCGCTCCGGATGGTCATGAGCCGCAGCTGGCCCTCCACGGTGGGCGCCGCGGGCACCCTGGCGGGCACGAAGCGGGCCCGCCCGCCCGGGCGCGGGAAGACCGGCTCCCGATGGATCCGTCCCGGCACCACGAACTCGCGGGGCGCCTCCTCCACGCCCGCGAGCGCCGCCAGCTCCGGCACCGCCTCGGAGATCCAGCGCCGCAGCGACGCGTGGGCCCGCAGCGCCTGGAAGTCCAGCGGCCCGGCGCGCCGCACCGCCTCTGCGGCGAGCGCCGCGATCACCGCCACCTCCCCCCGCGGACCCCCGCCCGGGGCGTCCGTGAAGCGGGGCGCGCCCCCGCTGCTCACGCGCACCCAGCTGAACATGGACTCCTGCGTGGTCACCTCCGTCTCCTCGTCGCGGGCCCGCACCGGCAGGATGATGGAGGTGGCGCCGCGGCCATGCACGTGGCCGGTGTTGAGGGACGTGGAGAGGAAGATCGTGGTGCCGATGCGCGACAGCGCCTGCTGCGCCCACGCCGCATCCGGCGCGGAGCCGAAGAGGTTCCCGCCGAGGTGCAGCGCGGCGCGAACGCCCCCCGCGGATGCCCGCCGCAGGCACTCCATGGTGTCCCACCCGGGTTCGCGCGGCATGGACACGCCGGCGCGCCGCTCGAGCGCATCCAGGAACGCCGCGGACGGCACCGGCGAGACGCCCACGGTGCCCATCCCCTGCACGTTGCTGTGGCCGCGCAGCGGGAGGAGTCCCGCACCCGGGCGGCCCACCATGCCGCGCATCAGGGCCACGTTGGTCATGGCGTGCACGTTGGCCACGCCGTGCAGGTGGTGCGTGATGCCCATCGTCCAGGCGAGGACCATGGCCCGGCTCCCGGCCACCGCGTCGGCCAGCCGCTCCACCTCCGCGGCGCTCACGCCCGCCCGCTCCAGGAGCGCGGCCGGCGCCTCCGCCTCCACCTCGCGCCGCCACGCTTCGAACCCCTCCGTCCGGGACTCCACGAACTCCCGGTCCACCGCGCCGCGGGCCAGCAGCACCCGGGCGAGCGCCGTGAAGAGGGCCGCGTCGCCGCCCGCGTGCGGCTGGAGGTAGAGGTCCGCGATGTCCGTGCCGAAGAGGAGCGAACGCGGGTCGCTGGGCACGCGGAAGCGCACCAGCCCCACTTCCCGCAGCGGGTTCACCACCACCACGCGACCGCCGCGGCGCTTGAGGTCCATGAGCGTGCGCATGAGCCGCGGGTGGTTGGAGGCGGGGTTCGCGCCCACCAGCACCACCAGGTCGCACGCGGAGAGTCCCTCCAGGTCGATGGTGCCGGCCCCGGAGCCGATGGCCTCCTTGAGGGCCACGCCGGAGGCGTTGTGGCAGAAGTAGGAGCAGTTGTTGACGTTGTTGCTGCCGTGGAGGCGGGCCACCAGCTGGAGGAGGAAGCCGGCCTCGTTCGAGGAGCGGCCGCTGGCGTAGAAGAAGGTCTCCTGCGGCGGTGACTCCCGCAGCGCCGCGCCGGCCCGCTCCAGCGCCTCCTCCCAGGTGACGGGCCGGTAGTGGCGGTCTCCGGGGGCCGCGACCAGCGGGCGAACGAGCCGGCCCGCCGCCTCCAGCTCCCGCGGCGAGAGCCGCCCCATCTGCTCCAGCGTCGTGGAGGCCAGGAAGCCGTCGCGCACGGCGCCGCGCATGTCCGCGGCCATCGCCTGCACGGACTTCTTGCAGACCTCCGGGAAGTGGCCCGCCTCGTTCACCATGCCGCCGGCCTGGCCGCCCATGCCCAAGGCGCAGGTCTTGCACGCGTTGCGGCTGCGCAGCGCCCGCCACATCCGCAGGAGTCCTCCCGCGGAGCGGGCCTGCTTCAGCGTGTACCAGATGGCGGGCCAGCCGCCACCGGCGGAGGGAGTCCTCATTCGAGCCAGCCTACGCCCAACGCCGTCGATGGCGCCCGCCGGCCCGCGCTCACGTCCCGCCGGGAGCCTCCGGCTGGCGCTCCCAGTGCAGCGAGTCCAGGCCCAGGAATCCCCAGGCGCCGTCGGCGTCGTCCCGCACCTCGAAGAGGAGCGGGCGCCCCCGCAGCGCGGTCACGTCCCATCGGACCAGGAACGGCTGGTTGCTCCTCGAACCCGTCATCCAGCGCTCCTCCCGCGCCTCGCTCAGGAGCGACACGCGGAGCCTGGCCGGGTCGCTCCCGCCATGAAGGAAAAACGACAGCCGCACCGCATCCGCCGGGACCACGAACGCCTGCCGGAGCCGGGCGCGGTCCGCGTCGCCGCGGGCCCCGTGGGTGGTGACGGCCCGGATGCCGTCGCGGGTGAAGAGTCTCACGGAGTCCTGCTGGCCCACCAGAGTCCATCCCGCCACTCCCTCCGCGAAATCCCCGCCCTGGAGCTGCCGCCCGGAGGCCGCGGCGCCGCGCAGGATGGCCAGCTCCTCCTCCCCCGGCCGGCGCTGCGGCACGTCGCCCGCGCGGCCGATCCCGGGGGAGACCCACGGCGGCTGCGTGGAGGCGCCGAACCAGCACTCCGCCCCCGCGCGGAAGGGCTCCAGGAGCTCGAAGTTCTCGATCGCGATGCCGCCCGGGACCGGGATGCCGCCGCCCCAGTAGAGCTGCCGTCCATTGATTCGAACGGCGAGCGCCGCATCCGACTGGCCCGCCCGCTTCATCCACCACTGCGTCACCGCCGGGAGCGTGTGCCGCCACACCTCCGGGGCCGCCGGGAGCGGGGAGACCTCCGAGGGCTCCACCTCGTCGGAGGTGATGGCCACGGCCACGTCGCCCGCGCCGGTGCGGGCCAGCCTGGAGGCCGGGATGGGCGCCGCCTCCGCGAAGCCGTTCCGGGCGGGCCGGCCCAGCAGCGTTCGCGCGTCCACCGCTCCATCCGCGAGCCACAGGAGCCGGGCCCTGGCCTGGTTCCCCATGGTGGCGGTGAGCACCACGCGATCCGGCGGCCGGCTCCCGCTCCGCGTGAAGGTGCGGAGCCGCACGCGGTCCGGAAGGCCCTCCACGAACGAGAGCTCCACGTCCACTGCGGCGCCGTTCGCGAAGTCCGCCACCTCGACGCGCACCCGCAGCTCCGCAGGTGTTCCCTCCTGCGCCGGAACCACCCCCCAGGAGATCACGCGCATCGGGAGCCCGGGGCGCCCATCCGCGGCTGCCTCCAGTTCGGAGAGTCCGCGCCGCCCGCGCACCTCCGGTTCCACGGCCAGGTAGTTCACGAGGTGCATTCGCCCCCCGTGCGGCAGGCCGATTCGGATCAGACCGCGCGGGCCGCCCTCCGGACGGCCATCGAAGGCCTCCGGCCAGAGCGCCGCCTGGAGCCCCCCCGCATGTCCGAAGACGGGCGCCTTCCCGGGCAGCACGAAGGGCGGGGACGCCCGCCCCTCCCGGCCCGCCGCCACGGCGGCCACCAGTGCCACCAGCGCCGCCATCCACGCCCCTCGCCGCCTCGACCGCCACTGAAGTGCATCCACGGCCGCAGCCTACCGGTCCCGGACGGGCCGCCCGACCCTTGGCAGCCGGGGGGGCTTTCCGCTATCCTCACCGATCCCGTCCGGGGCACCCCAACCGCGGAGTCACACATGAAGAAGGAAGGCCATCCCACCTACTACCACGACTGCAAGGTCTACTACCGTGGCCAGGTCGTCATGACCTGCGGCGCCACGGTGCCGGAGCTGCACGTGGAAGTCTGGAGCGGTTCGCACCCCTTCTTCACGGGGCAGAAGGTCTTCGTGGATACCGCCGGCCGCGTGGAGCGCTTCCAGCGCAAGTTCGCCGGCGAGTACTTCAAGAAGGACAAGGAGAAGGCGGCCCCCGCCGCCCGCAAGTAGCGTCTCCCGCCAGGAGCCCCGCGGCCGCGCCCCATCCGGCGCGGCTGCGTTCGTTTTGCCGCCTGCGTTTGTCCCGCCGTCTGCGTTCGTTCCGCCGCCTGCGTTCGTCCCGCCCCCTGCGTGCGGCGCCTCCCGGCGCCCGGTCCCGCCGCCATGGCCACGCCGTCACCCACGCCCGCGCCCGGTCCCGGCCACTCCGCCCAGGAGGGGCTGCGCCGGCGCCTGGACGCCCTGGCGGAGGAGTACGCGGCCCTGGAGCGCTCCCTGGAGGATCCGTCGGTCCTGGCGGATCACCGCCAGGTGCGCGAACGCTCGATCCGCATCCGCGCCCTGGAGCCGGTGGTGCGCGACGCCCGCGAGCTGGCGCGGCTGCGGCGCGACGCCGCGGAGTGCGACGCCGTCCTCTCCGGAGGCGATCGCGACCTGGCGGCGCTCGCCGCCGAGGAGCTGCCGGGCCTGAAGGCGCGGATCCTCTCCCTGGAGGATTCCCTGGTGCGGCGGCTGGTGACCGCGGATGACGCGGCCGTGGGCAGCCTGATCCTGGAGGTCCGGGCCGGCGTGGGCGGCGCGGAGGCGGGGCTCTTCGCGGGGGACCTGCTGGAGATGTACCGGCGCTTCGCGGCCCGCTGCGGCTGGGGCTGGGACGAGCTGGAACTGAAGCCGGGGGACGCGGGCGGGATCACCCTGGCCGTGGTGGAGGTGGAGGGAGATGGTGCGTGGAGCGCCCTGGGGTACGAAGGCGGCACACACCAGGTGAAGCGGGTGCCGGCGACGGAGGCCCAGGGCCGCGTCCACACCAGCACCGCCACCGTCGCGGTGCTGCCCGCGCCCACCCAGGTGGATGCGGAGGTGGATCCCGCGGAGGTGAAGGAGATCATCACCACCGCCCAGGGACCCGGCGGCCAGAACGTGAACAAGGTGAGCACCGCCGTGCACCTGCTGCATCTCCCCACCGGGATCGAGGTGCGGATGCAGGAGACCAGGAGCCAGCTCCAGAACCGGGACAAGGCCTGGCGGCTCCTGCGGGCCCGCGTGCACGAGCGCCGACAGGCGGAGGCGGCGGCCGCCCGCCGCGACCAGCGCCGCTCCATGATCGGTTCCGGGGACCGGGCCGAGAAGGTCCGGACCTATCGATGGAAGGAGAACGTCGCGGTCGACCACCGCGTGGAGGCGTCCTTCAACCTCCAGGAGATGCTGGGCGGGGACCTCTCCGCGGTGGTGGAGTCGCTCCAGGCCCGCGATCTCGCGGAGCGGCTGGCCCGGCTCTGACCGCCACGCCAGCGCCCGGAGCCGCTCACATCAGGTGCGCGGCCCGCAGGTACGGATCCAGGAAGCGGCGGGCGAATTCGTCGCACGCGAGCTCCGTCCCCCGCGGTCCATCCCCCCAGATGCACACCCGCGGATCCACGAACTCCGGGTCCATGCGGATCTCCCAGGAGTCCTCCACCACCACGGTGCGCGGCAGCTTGCCCGCGAAGTAGGCGCTCGCGGCATTCACGCCGGGCTCGCCGATCACCACCGCCGGCCGTTCCAGGAGGGAGGGTTCGTTCAGGTACCACATGTCCGTGCAGACGAGGGGCCGCAGCGGTGCATCCACGTCCTCGAGCGACAGCGACTGCCAGGCGCGGATCTGCCGCACCAGCCGGTCCGCCAGCGGCCGATCGGCCAGTTCCGCCCGCAGATGGGCCCCCACCACCACCAGGAGGAGCGTGTCCACCTCGATGGGCGCGTCGGGACGCTGCGACTCCCGCGTCTGCGCAAAGAGAAGATCGGGCTGCGGCTGCCAGGTGCTCATGGTGATCCTCCGTATCGGCCGTATCGGCCGGAAGCTCCCCCGGCTTGCCCACAACTCCCCCGGAGCACCCGCGTGCAGGCTACTGGCTTCCCGCCTCGGCGGGTACCGTGGTGCGCCATGCCGAGCTGGAACCTCGAGACGCGCGTTCGCCTGCTGTCCGTCCTGGTGGCGGCCCTCGGCGCCGTCCTCACGGCGCGTGCGGACATGGCGCCGCCACCGGCACTTCCGACCGCGGAGGCCGCCCAGGTGCAGGCACTCTCCAAGGAGCTCCGCGCCGCCGTCGCGGAGGCGGACGAGATCCCCGCAGGCGCCGCGGATGCAGCGGCCCGGCGCCGCGCGGCACTGATGCGGGCCCGCGAACGCGCCGACCAGGTGCTGCGGATCCGCGTGGCGCTCCAGGGCCCGGAGTCTCCCGCGGGCGCCGCGTGGATCGCCTCCGAAGACCGGCCCGGCACCTGGCACGAGGTGACCGATGCGGCCCGGATGGTGCAGAACCTGGACACGCGGCTGTCGGCGGACGACCACGCGGAGGAGGCGTTCAAGGCCTGCAGCGTGGCGGAGCGCCAGGCGACCCGGCTGTCGGCCGGCGGCGCCGCCATGCCTGAGGTGCTCCAGGCGGCCGCCGCAGCGGAGAGCGCGGCCCGGCGCGCCTGGGGTGCAGCCCATCCCACGTGCCTGAAGGCGCAGGCGTTGCAGGGTTCCGCCCGGCTCTTCCTTCACACCAGCGGCGTGCCGGAGCCCGGCCCGCCGCCCGTGGCCTACCTGGAACCCGCGGTGGCGGGACTGGAATCCGCGCTGGGCGCCTTCCACCCGGACACCATCTACGCCAGGTTCAACCTCTCGCTCGCGCTCCGCGAGGAGCGCCGGTTCCGCGACTCCGAGGGGCTTGCCGCCGCCAGCGCGCTCGCCGCCACTCGCGTCTTCCCCGCGCCGGACCTCACCCCGCTCACGTGCCTCAACGGCTGGGCGTACATCGCGTTGTTCAACCGGCACCTCTCGAGCGCCCGCCGCGCGGACGAGCTGGCCATGGCCCGCGCCTCCCTCCTGCCTCCCGGCGATCCGCTGCGGGTGGAGGCCGTCACCAACTCCGCCATGCTGGCGGCTGCGCTCGGGCGCCCACAGGACGCGGAGGCCATGCTGCGGGAGCTTCTGGCCGCGGGAGTGGAGGGCGATGAGGGGGCGGGCGCAGACGCCCGGATGGAGCTCGCGCAGGCTCTGGCCGCACAGCGGAAGTTCGACGAGGCGGACGCCCTGATGGCCGCCGTGGTGGAGGCCCGCCGCGCCGCCCACGGCGACACGGACGAGTCGACGCTCGTGGCCCTCAACGACCGGGCCGCGATGCTGGCCGAGGCGGGTCGGTTCGAACAGGCGGCGGCGCTCGCGCGGGCCGCGCACGAGGGGTTCGTCTCCGCCCGCGGGAAGACGGATGCCCACGCCCTCTTCACCGCCTCCACCCTGGCGCGAGCCCTGATGGGGTTGAACCAGCATCCGGACGCGGAGGCCATCTGCGACATGATCATCGAGTTGCTTCGCCGTCCCGGCGTCGGGAATCCCGGCGCCCTGGCGGACGCGCTCTCCAACCGGGCCCACCTGCTCGCGGACCCCGGGTTCAACGCCGGCGCGGCCCCGGACCCGGCCGCGGAGCAGGCTCGCCTGGAGCGCGCGGCCTCGGATTTTGCGGAGGCCCTGCGCCTTTCGGACACGCTTCGCATGGAGAGTCCGGAGGACCTGGAGTCCAGGGCCCGCTACGCGGGACAGGTGGAACTGCCGCGCCTGGCCGCGGAGCTGGCCACCACGCAGATGCGCCTCGGTCGCGCCGACGCGGCCTTCGACGCCGCGGAGCGGGGCCGGGCCCGCTCCGCCCTGGACCTCATGGCCGGGTCGCCGCACGAGGGCGCGTCGGCCGGGGGCGCACGCCCGCCCCTCATGTCCGCCGCGCAGCTCGCGAAGCGCCTGGCGCCGGACGAGGCGATCCTCCAGATCGTATGGACCGACTCGCGCGTGCTCTCGGTCCTCCTGCGCCCGGATGGCGTGCGCGGCTGGTGGGTGGCGGAGAACGGCAAGGCCACGGAGGCCCTCGCGGCGGCCGTCGCGGACCTCCGGCGGGCCGCCTCCACGGGCGAGGTGCCGCGCATGGACGCGGCCACCGCGGGCCCTGCGCTCCTGCTGACGCCGCCGGACCCGGAGTGGCTGCGAGGCGTGGAGCGGGTGGTGGTGATCCCCACCGGCCCGGCGGCCACGGCGCCGCTCGAGATGCTGCTCGCGGATCGGCGCGTCACGCGGGCGCCGTCCGCGTCGATCCTCGCCATGCTGCTGGACCGGCCGTCCGCGCCCATTGCCGCCGGGAGCGCCGTGCTCGCGGGGGCGCCGCCCGCGGCGGCGGGCGTTCGCGCGGCACCGCTGGCGGCCGTGGAGTGGGCGCGCGGCGGAGCGCCGGCGCTTCCCGGGGCGGCCGCGGAGCTCAGGACCGTCGAATCGCTTCTGATCGCCGCGGGCATGCAGACCGCGGCCCTCACCGGTCCGCTGGCCACGCGGGCGGCGCTCGAGCGCGCCGCCGCCGCGCGGCCACCGGCCATCCTCCACCTGGCCACGCACGGCGTCCTGGGAGATCCGCAGCATCCGTTGGAGTCCGGGCTGCTCCTTGCGCCGCCGCTTGCGCCGGAGGCCGGCGCCGCGCTCCCCGCGACGCCTGACGTCCTCACCCTCGAGGACCTGGTGCAGCAGTGGCCCGTCCGCCTCCAGGGCTGCCAGGTGGTGACGCTCAGCGCCTGCGACAGCGGCCACGGCGCCGTCGCGGGCGACACGGAGCTCTCGCTGCCGCTGGGCTTCCTGGCCGCCGGCGCCCGCTGCGTGGTGGCCACGCTGTGGCCGGTGGCGGACGGCTCCACGTCGCTCCTCATGGAGCGCTTCTACGGGAACCTGCTTGGCCGGACGGAGTCGGAGCGGCGCGTGGGCGCGGCCATCTTCCCTGCGGGCACCGCGCTGCCGCCGGCAGAGGCCCTGGAGGAGTCCCGCACATGGCTGCGAACGCTCCCCTGGGAGGAGGCGACCCGGCGACTCGCGGCCCTCGATCCCGCCGCCGCGACCCGGCTGCGCGGCGCCGTGGTGCAGGTGGGCGCGAACGGAGCCTCCGGCGCCGCGGGCGCCGCCGGCGCCCCGAACGCCGCGACGCCGCCACCGCCGTTCGCGTCACCGGCCTGCTGGGCCGGCTTCGTCCTGATCGGCGCTCACCGCTGACCGGCGGCTGATGGCGGCCCGGGCGGCCGCACCCGCAGGAACACCCCGGACACCACGCTGAAGCCGCCGTCCTGGCGGAGCGCGGACGCCATTGCGGCCAGTTCCGCAGGTGGCCCCGCGGTCATCTGCCGAACGTCGCCGCGCACGCTCGGCAGCGGACGCCACGATCCGTCCTCCACGCGCCATTGCCCCGGGTCGCCCGGGCCGCGGGCGGCGCGGGCCGCGGTGCTCCAGCCGGCCAGGAGACTCGAGGCCTTCAAGCGTTGAAACGGCTGCCCTGCGCCGGCACCCGCGAGGACGAGCAGTCCCTGCAGTCCCGGGCCATCCGTGAGCGCCACGGCCAATCCCGCCTGTCCCGGCGCGCGGGCCGCGGGCGCGGGAGTCTCGGACTCGCTCCGCGGCCAGACGAGCGTGATGCTCCCGTCGGTGTTGAGCGCCACCACGAACGCGGACACCGGGCGATCGAACCCCGCCTCCAATCCCACGTGCTGCCCCTCCACGGCCGACTCGCCGGTCAGCATCGGGTCGCCCAGCGCCGCGCCGTCGGCGGCGTAGCGCACCGCGCGGAGCTGGGTGACCGCGACCGGCGCCTCGGGCGGAGCGCCCGCGGCGCCCTCCTTCACCACGCGCCACGCGATCACCATGAGCACCGCCAGGCACGCGACCGCGGCGGCCACGCCCGCCCGCGAGCGCCGCGGCGTCGCCGCCGCCGCCCCCGGACCCGGTACGGGCGCCCCCGCCACGGAGTCCCGCAGCGCGTTCGAGAACTCCGCCACGCTCGGCCATCGCTCCTGCGGGGCATCGCGCAGCGCCCTGGAGAGCGCGTCGTGGAGCGCCGCCGGCACGCGCCCGCCCACGGACGCCAGCAGCGCCGCAGGCGGACGCCCGGGCTCCGGTCGGCGCCCGGAGAGGAGTTCCACCACCAGCACCGCCAGCGAATACTGATCCGCCGCCGGCGTCCCCGGCCCCTCCGGCGGGCAGTACCCGGGCGTGAAGCCCGTCCGGCCGCCGCTCCCGCGCACGTCCGTCACCATGCCGTAGTCCGCCAGGCACCAGCGGCCGTTCCAGCGCAGCACGTTCGCGGGCTTCACGTCGCAGTGCACCGCGCCCAGGCCGTGCAGGCACTGAAGCGCCATCCCCACCTCCGCGGCGATGATCGCCACCTCCCGCGCGGAGGGCGCCGCCCCGCCCGCCGCGTCCCGCAGGTGGCTGAGCGAACGCGGCACGTAGGTCCCCTGCTCCACGGAGCTGCTCGCGCCCCCCGCCGCATCCGCGAGCGGCATCAGCACCGCGATCCACTCCCCCACCTGCACCACATCCTCCACGGGAAGCAGGTTGGGGTGCTCCACGCCGCGCCGCTTCAGCTCCGCCACGCCCAGGAGCTCCCGCCCGGAGGGCGCGTGGTGGAGCTTCACCGCCCGGAGGTGGCCGGTGAGCCGCTGCCGCGCGGACCAGACCGTGCCGGCGCCGCCCTGGCCGATGCGGTGGAGCAGCTCATGATGCGGGATCTCGAACGGCGCCTCCTCCGGCCGCGCCGGCGGCCGCGACGACGCGGGCTCCGCGTGCGGCGCCCACGGCGAGGTTGGCGACGGCTCCTCCTCCATGCGTCGCTCCTCAGTGCGGCAGCGGGAAGCGGGCGCAGAAGTCGCGGATCTCGCTTCGAACGGCCGCCGTCTCCGCCGCGTCCCCGCGGGCGGCCATCACGCGGTCGAGCCACGCCGCCACCTGCGCCATCTCGCGTTCGCGCAGGCCGCGCGTGGTCAGGGCGGGCGTGCCCAGCCGCAGGCCGCTCGTCACCATCGGCGGCCGCGGATCGTTGGGGATGCCGTTCTTGTTCACCACGATGCCGGCGGCCTCCAGCCACTTCTCCGCGTCCGCGCCGGTGAGGTTCGGATCCCGCGGCCGCAGGTCCACGAGCATCAGGTGGTTGTCCGTGCCGCCGGTGCAGAGCCGGTAGCCGCGGGAGGTCATCGCCTCCGCGAGGGCCCGGGCGTTGCCCACCACCTGCCGGCAGTACTCCTTGAACGACGGCTGCAGGGCCTCGTGGAAGGCCACCGCCTTGGCGGCGATGACGTGCATCAGCGGCCCGCCCTGGCTTCCGGGGAAGACCTTTCGGTCCACCTTGGTGGCGATCTCCTCCAGGTCGGAGAGGACGATGCCGCCGCGCGGACCGCGCAGCGTCTTGTGCGTGGTGCTGGTCACCACGTGGGCGTGCGGGAAGGGCGAAGGATGGACGCCCGTGGCCACCAGGCCCGCGATGTGGGCGATGTCCGCCATCAGGAAGGCGCCGACGCCGTCCGCGATGGCGCGGAAGCGGGCGAAGTCGATGGTGCGGCTGTAGGCGGAGTAGCCGCAGATGATCATCTTCGGACGGCACTCGCGGGCGATGGCCTCGATGGCGTCGTAGTCCAGGCGCTCCGTCTCCGGATGCAGGCCGTACTCCGCGATCCGGTAGAACGTGCCGCTGAAGTTGGGCTTCAGGCCGTGGCTCAGGTGGCCGCCGCTCTTGATCGGCAGGCTGAGGATCGTGTCGCCCGGCTCGCAGAGGGCCATGAACGCGGCGATGTTGGCGTTGGCGCCGCAGTGGGGCTGCACGTTCGCAAACCGGCAGCCGAAGAGGCGCTTGGCCCGGTCCCGCGCGAGATCCTCCACGCGGTCGTGGAACTGGCAGCCCCCGTAGTAGCGCTTGCCGGGGTAGCCCTCCGCGTACTTGTTGGTCATCCACGAGCCCATGGTGTGCATCACCGCGGGGCTGACGTGGTTCTCGCTCGCGATGAGCTCGAGCGTCGTGGCCTGCCGCTCCGCCTCCGCGCCCATCGCCTCCGCCACCTCCGGGTCCGCGGCCCGGAGCAGCTGCATCAGGCCCTCCGAGAGGCGGTCCATGGGGACGTCGCTGGAGGCGTGGGAGGGACCGGTTCTGGCGGGCGCGCTGCTCATGAGGGCATGGTACCCCACCACCCGCCCCGTCTCGCTCAGTTCAGCCGGAGCGTGAAGAGGATGGAGAGCAGCCCCTGCGGACCCAGGAACGTCAGGAACGGCAGCGTGGCGCCGCACGCCGCCCCCACCGCCGTCACCGCCAGGGCCACGGCGAGCGGCCGCTCCATCCGCAGGTATCGGCGGGTCACGGCGTGCCACCAGGAGATGAAGACCACGAGCTGCAGCGCCATGGTGCACCAGCCGATCACGGCCTCCCCCCGGACGTCCGCGAGCGGCCGGGTGAACGGCTCGAAGGCGCTGAACACTCCGAGTGCGTCCAGCCAGCTGGTGAGAAGCGTGGCGGCCAGGAACGGCCACACGGTCACGCATCCGTAGATGGAGGCCCGCGCGATGTGCCTCCAGCGCACCTTGGCACGCCGGCGGGCGATGGGGAGCACCACGAACGCGGCGACGCTTCCGCCGTAGGCGCACGCCAGGGCCGCGATCGGGGAGACAAGGCGTTGGAGACTCGGGATCGTGCAGTCATCAAGGCAGGCATAGCTTCCTCTGAACACCTTCCGCGGCGCCACCCAGCCGGGCGGCTTCGGGGGCGCGATCAGGTGCTCCACCAGCCAGTCGTTCAGCGGGATGACGTTCCCGGGGTACCAGAAGAGCACGGCGTGGACGCCCAGATCCAGCCACGTCCGCCCCGGGAGGTCCGATGGCGTCATGGCGGCGGTCGGTCCGAGCCACCGCACCCGACGCGAGAGTGCGATGCCGTCGCACCAGAGGGCGGCCATCAGCGCCAGCACCAGCGCGTATCCGGCCAGGAGGCGGGGCCGGATGGGCCGCTCCATGCCCACGGCGCTCCAGAACCTCCATGGCCGCAGCGTGCGAAGGAGGGTCCCCACGGCGCGGCGCGGGAACCAGCGCCGCACCTGCGCCGAACGAGGCGTCTCCACGAACCAGCGGAGCTGCGTCCGCTCCGCGTGGAGCGCGCGGCTCTCAAGCGCCAGGCCGCACTCCGGGCACGTGCATTCGAGCGGCCACGCCGGCGCGGCCGGCGCAAAGGTGCCGCCGAGGCCGTAGCCGCAGCGCGGGCATTCGAACGCCGCGCCCGTGGCGCCGGGCGCGGTGCGGTCAGGGCCGCCAGAGGAGCTGGATGAAAATCGCGAGGCCATCGTTGGAGAGCACCGTAGCGAATGGAATCGCCGCGCCCGCGAAGACGCCCACGAGGGTCACGCTGGCGGCGACGGCGGCGGGACGCTCCATCCGGAGGTAGTGGCGGGTGACCGCATGCCACCAGAGGAACCAGGTCAGCGCCTGGAGGAGGAGTGCCACCCGGGTCCAGTGCACGAGCGCGTCCGCGTAGAACGTCCGCTCCAGCAGGGGCGACCGGAACGCCCCGGTCAGCATCTGGCCGGCGGCCACCACCAGGAGCGCGGTGGGCAGCGGCCAGAGCGTGACCAGCCCGTAGATGCCGGCCCGCAGCAGGTGACTCCAGCGCACGCGGGCCCTTCTCCGGGCGATGGGCAGGAGCGCGAACGCCGCCAGCGTGCCCACCCACCCCGTGACCACCGCCGTGACGAGCGGCGCCGCCTGGCGGAGCGCGGGGAGCGTGGCCTTGGCCAGGCAGGAGTACTCCGGACCCTGGCGGACCATGAACCAGACCCACCTCTGGCTCGGCGAGCCCCCGTGCGCCCATTTCTCCAGCGAGTCCAGCAGACCCTGGACGTTCCCCGGGTACCAGAAGAGGGTCGCGTGGACCAGGAGGTCCAGGTACGGCAGGCCGTCCCAGCGCACGCCGAGTTCGCGGATGAGGAGCGCGGCGCGGAAGATCACCACCCACGCGGTGCACCAGAGGAGCACCGGCAGGAGGAGCAGGAGCGCGTAGGCCAGGAGGGACCGTGGCCGGATGGGCTGCTCCATCCGGACCCGCTGCCAGAAGCGCCAGGGCAGGAGGCTCCGGACGAGCGTCGCGAGGGCCCGGCGCGGCAGGCCCCGGAAGCGCCGCCCGGTCCATCTGCGGGACTCCACCAGCCACTGCGGTCCGGCCGCCTCCCTGAGGATGTCCTGCGAACGGATCCCCAGGGCGCACTCCGGGCAGACGCACTCCAGGGGCCACGCGGGCGCCTCCGGCGGGTAGACGCCGGCCAGGCCGTAGCCGCAGCGCGGGCATTCGAGTGCCACGCTTCCCGGTGCTGCCTCTTGCGGAGTTCCGCGCCCCGGAGGGATGATGCCCCCATGTCCCATTCAAGACCCATCGTACTCAAGACCACCCTGGGGCCCGTGAGCGTGTGGCGGCGCGAGGATGGCTCGCTGCGCGTGGAGTTCACCGCGACCGCGCCCCGCGCGGAGGCCGGCTCCGGCGAAGTGCCCGCGGCGCTCCTGCGGCGGATCAGGCAGGCCGCGGAGGGGAAGTCCGCCCGCTTCGACGACGTGCCCACGCCGAAGGGCACGCCCTTCCAGCAGGCGTGCTGGAACGCGGCGCGCCGGGTGGCTCGCGGAACCACCATCAGCTACGCGCAGCTCGCGGCCGCAGCGGGCCGGCCCGGCGCCGCCCGCGCCGCGGGACAGGCCATGCGGCGGAACCCCATGCCCCTCGTGGTCCCCTGCCACCGCGTGGTGGCCTCCAACGGCGGTCTGGGCGGCTTCGCGGGGACGGATCGGGCGACGGACGCACGCTGCCGCCGCAAGTTGGCCCTGCTTCAGGCCGAAGGAAGCCGCTGAGAGCCGGGCGCGGCCCCCGCCGGGGTGCGCCCCCGGATCCGGCCTCCGTGGGGACCGGGAGCCCCCCGGTCGTATATCCTCTTCCTCCTTTCACGCACCCAGCGGCGGCCCCCCGGGCCTCCCAGTCGCAAGGACGTCCAGCATGAACCTCACCATGGTCGGCAGCGGATACGTGGGCCTCGTCACCGGCGCCTGCTTCGCCGAGACGGGCAACAACGTGATCTGCCTGGACGTGGACGAACGCAAGATCGCCATGCTGAAGCGGGGCGAGAGCCCCATCTACGAGCCCGGCCTCTCCGAGATGATCCTGCGGAACGCCCAGGCCGGCCGCCTCCACTTCACCACCAGCAAGCGGGAGGCCTACGAGCACGGCGACGCCATCTTCATCTGCGTGGGCACCCCCAGCGACGAGGACGGCTCCGCCGACCTCAAGTACGTGCTGGCGGTGGCCGGGGACATCGCCGACGAGCTGGAGCGCATCGGCCCCAGCCAGCCCCCCAAGGTGGTGGTGGTGAAGAGCACCGTGCCGGTCGGCACCAGCCACAAGGTGCGGGACGTCATCCGTTCGCGCACCAAGGTCCCCTTCCACATCGCGGACAACCCCGAGTTCCTCAAGGAAGGCGACGCCATCAACGACTTCATGAAGCCCGACCGCGTGGTGGTGGGCGTGGAGAGCGACCAGGCCGGCGCCCTCATGCGGGAGCTCTACGAACCCTTCGTGCGCCAGGGCAATCCCATCTTCGTGATGGACGTGCGCAGCGCGGAGATGGTGAAGTACGCCTCCAACGCGATGCTCGCGTGCAAGATCTCCTTCGTGAACGAGATCGCCAATCTCTGCGAGCGCTACGGCGCGGACGTGGCCAACGTCCGCGAGGGCATGTGCGCGGATCGGCGCATCGGCAACCAGTTCCTCTACCCGGGCCTGGGCTACGGCGGCAGCTGCTTCCCCAAGGACACCCAGGCGGTGGTGAGCATGGGCAAGGCCGCGGGCTTCCACTGCAAGCTCAACGAGGCCGTGCACGTGGTGAACCAGGACCAGCGCAGCCACTTCTGGTCCAAGGTGGAGGCGGAGATGGGCAAGGATCTCCGCGGCCGCACCCTGGCCTTCTGGGGCGTGGCCTTCAAGCCGCGCACCGACGACATCCGCGAGGCGCCGGCCATCTCCCTGATGCGGAAGGCCGTGGCCGCGGGGGCGAAGGTCCGGGCCTACGACCCGGTGGCGCTCGAGAACCTCTCGCGCGACTACCCCGCCCCGGAGCGCGTGGCGGACATGTACGAGGTGCTGGACGGCGCGGACGCCCTGGTGGTGTGCACGGAGTGGAACGAGTTCCGCTCGCCGGACTTCCAGCAGCTCGCGTCGCGCATGAAGGCCAAGGTGGTCTTCGACGGCCGCAACCTCTACAAGCGGTCGCACATGGAGGAGCTGGGCTTCACCTACTACTCCGTGGGCCGCCAGCCCGTGCGCCCGCACGCCCACAAGGGCGCGGCGGCGCGCTCCGGCTGAGGCCGCGCGAACCCGCGCGGCGCAGGCGACGGCCGCGGCGCCGTTCGCGCAGCTCCTGCCGGTGCACGCATCGACGGTTCCGTGTTGCGCATCCGTTGCGCAGGATTTCCTGCGCGAAATCGCCCGGGAACTTTCTCCAATTCCCGCAGCCGGACGTGCGCCCGTGCGTAGACATGGGCGTCTGAAAAACGTGGGAGAACTGCGGGCGCGCCGAGACGCGCCGGCCGGAGCCTCGGAGGTTCCACCGGCGCCGTGACGTGTCGCTCCGCGCCGTCGGCCGCATCGGCCGGCGTCCGCGGAGGTCTCGTCGGACAACGCCCGTTGCATCTGGGCGCCTTCCACGCCGCGTCAGGGCGGCGGCGCGGTCGGCTTCTCCACACAGGCCCTGGGTCAGCATTCGGGAGCACACCATGACTCGGAACAATGACGGGCGGGGACGACGCTCGCGGAGCGTCGGCGGATGTCGCATGGGATTCACGATCATCGAGCTGCTGGTGGTGGTCACCATCATCGCGCTCCTGATCGCCCTCCTGGTGCCGGCCATCGGCAAGGCGCGTGACTCCGCGATGGTGACGCAGAGCCAGGGCAACCTCAAGAACCTGCAGGCGGCCTGCGGCAGCTACGGCGCCGCGTGGAACGACCGGCAGTGGACGATCGCGGCGGACGACATCGGCCTCTACGGCAACGGCTGCTACGCGGACTACGTGGGCACGAACGGCCCCGGCGGATGCCCCGCCAGCCCCATCCTCGGCTACGGCTGCGTGGTCCCCGGCAACACCAATTGCGGCCTCTACGCCTACTGGCTGCCATGCGGGAGCACCACGGGCACGCCCGGCAACTGGCTGGTGCTGCATCCCTTCTTCTTCGGTGGGCCCTGCGCCGCCGCGACATCCGCCGGGTTCGGCAGCTGGCGCATGGCCAACGTGAAGAACTTCAACGACTACGTCGGCGGCCGCTTCTACGACCGCGCCTTCTACGCCCCCAAGGACAAGGTGACGCTCAGTCGGGCGGAGCCGGCCTTCGAGCGCGGCGACGAATTCTCCGTGCTGTCCGAGCTGGAGGACGGCATCGTCTACTCGAGCTACGTCTTCAGCCCCGCCGCGATGTGGAATCCCGACGTTCTCTCCGGCCGCAAGGGATTCACGGCGCCCGGTCCGTCGCTGCCCGCGGCGTGGCGTTCGCCCAGCGTGGGACAGGCGGCGTTCCCCGAACTGAAGACGCGGATGCTGGAGCACAACTGGCTCCAGAACCAGCAGGGTGGCGAGTTCAACGGCAACTTCTCCAGCCAGGAGCCGTGGTACTTCAACCAGGGCTACAACTCGTCCCCGGTCACGCTCTTCTTCGACGGCCACATCGCCGTCACCGGCGCCAGCCAGGCCATGGACGCGGACGCGCAGGTGTTGGCCGCGAACCAGGACGGCGGAAGCACCGCGGTGGAGAAGGGCCTCTGGGTGCGGCAGATCCCGGTGGGACCCTGGAACAGCTACCAGGGCTACTACACCAACTACTCCTACGACACGCAGATCAAGACGAGCTACCACGTCTTCACGACCGACGGGATCCTTGGGAGGGACTTCGTCACAAGTCCCTAAGACACCCGTCCCGCGAGCCCAAGCCCGGCTGGCGCCAGCAGTTGCGCCAGCCGGTCCTTGGGATCGCGCCGCGCAGCTCGCCCCGGCGACCGGACATCCTCCCCCCGGTCGCCGGGGCGGGCGCCGGCGACCCCTCCGGGACCCCTTGGTAACTCAGGGCGCCAGCCATCGGCGGCGCCAGAATCACTGAAAAAACCGCTGTTTCTGGCGCCCGCCCTCTCTTGTGGGACGTTCGCACCACCGCTACATTCCGTTGTGTTCCAGCCGCGGGAAGCGGATTCCCAGGGCCATGGAACGAGCCAACGTCGGTTCACAGGAAGGTCCAAAGAAAGGATTCGCACACATGGCAACGAGCACCGCCAAGGCCCGCAGCAAGGGCGCCACCATCGCCGAGATCGTCAAGAACACCGGCCTCCCCCGCAAGAGCGTGGTGGCCGTGATGGACTCTCTCACCACGATCATGAAGAAGGATCTGGGCAAGAAGGGCCCCGGCGTCTTCAAGTTCATGGGCCTCATGAAGATGACCACGGTCATCAAGCCCGCCACCAAGGCCCGCCCCGGCAAGAACCCCTTCACGGGCGAAGAGATCACGATCAAGGCGAAGCCCGCGTCCCGCAAGGTGCGCATCCGCGCCCTGAAGACGCTGAACGCGATGGTCTGATCGGACAGTCCTCGCGGCGCCCCGCAGTGCCGCAACAGGATCGACGCATGGGCCCCGCCTCACCGGCGGGGCCCTCGTCGTTTCCGGGGGGCGCGACCCTTCAACCGATGACGCCGCGCAGCTGGCCGCCGGCCGCAGCGAGGCGCGCCTCCGCTGCACGGCGATCCACACCCAGGCGGTGCATCACGATGGCGGTCTTCACGCGCCCGCCCGCATCCGCGAGGAGCGACGCGGCCTCTGTGCGCCCGAGCGTTGCGTCGAAGTGGCGCAGGATCCTGATCGCCCGGTCCACGAGCTTGTCGTTGGTGGCGGCGAGATCCACCATCAGGTTCCCGTAGACCTTCCCCAGCCGCACGAAGATGGCGGTGCTGATCGCGTTGAGCGCCACCTTGGTGGCGGTGCCCGCCTTCAGTCTGGTGCTCCCGGTGAGCACCTCCGGGCCGGTGTGCAGCACGATGAGATGGTGGCAGCCCACCTCCGCCGGCGGCACCTCCACGCAGGTCAGGAAGCCGGTGAGGCCGCCCAGCGCGGCGGCCAGACGGACCGCGCCGCGCACGAACGGCGTGGTGCCGCCCGCGGCGATCCCCAGGAGCGAATCCAGCGGGCCGAACCCGAGGTCCCGGAGGTCGTCCGCCACCCCATCCGGCTCATCCTCCCGCCCTTCGCTGCTGCGGCGGAGCGCCGAGTCCCCGCCCGCGATGATCCCCACCACCTGGGAGGGGTCGCTCTGGAACGTGGGCGGGCACTCGCTCGCATCCAGCACGCCAAGTCTTCCGGAGGTGCCGGCGCCCGCGTACACCAGCCGCCCGCCTCGCTGCATGCGCGGGACCACCGCATCGACGAAGGCCGCGATCTGCGGCGCCGCCCGCCGGGCCGCCTCCACCGCCACCGCCGAATCCGACACCAGGAGTTCCACGCACGCCTGCGTGTCCAGCGCGTCCAGCGACGCGGAGCCAGGATGCCGGGCCTCCGTGGCCAGGTGGCCGCGGTCCGGCGGCAGCGGGGCGGCCCGCGTCACGGCGTCCTCAGTCCCAGGTGCTCCAGCAGGAAGGACCACTTGGCGCCCTCCGCCGCCGGACCGCCCACGCCATGGTCCGCATCGGGGAAGAAGAGCATCTCGAAGGGGATGTTCCTGCGCTGCAGCGCATCCACCAGCTGCCAGGCGTTCGTCGGATGGACGTTGTCATCCACCATGCCATGCAGGAGCAGCAGCTTGCCCTTCAGGCGCTCCGCGAGCTTCACCGCGCTTCCCGCGTCGTAGCCCTCCGCGTTCTCCTGCGGGGTTCGCATGTAGCGCTCCGTGTAGATGCTGTCGTAGTGGCGCCAGTCCGTGACGCCGGCGCCGGCCACGCCCACCCGGAAGGTCTCCGGATGCCGCAGGAGGGCCATGATGGTGGCGTAGCCGCCGTAGCTGTGGCCGGTGATGGCCACCCGCTCCGGATCGATCCATGGATGCGTGGCCAGCAGGTGCTTCACCGCGGCGGCCTGGTCGTCGATGTCCGGGCCGCCCAGCCGCAGGTAGGTGGCGCCTTCGAAGGCCTTGCTCCGCCCCGGCGTCCCGCGGTTGTCCACCCGGGCCACCGCGATGCCGAACTCGCAGCGGGGATCCCCCGCCACCGCGCGGGTGGAGATGGTCTGGATGCCGGGACCTCCGTAGACGTCGACCAGCAGCGGGTACTTGCGGGATGGATCGAAGCCGGAGGGCTTGCAGAGGATGCCGTAGAGCGGCGTGGTGCCGTCCGCGGCGGGCGCTGTGAAGAACTCCGGCTTCTGCAGGCCCGCCTCCTTCCACGGATCCGCGGGCGCCGCGGCCAGCACGCTCCGCTCCACGGCGGGACCCTCCGCCGGCACCGCGTAGAGCTTCACCGCGGGCGCCTGGTCCACGAACTGCTCCGTGGCCACGAACCAGCGCCCATCCGGCGAGATGGTGAAGCGGCCGTAGTTGCGGTCGAGGGGCGTCAGCCGGCGCCCGCCGCCGCCCGCGAGCGGAGCCACGAAGAGCTGCGGGTTGATGAGCGTCTCGCTGCCGAACGCCGTGTACCAGAGCCGTCCCGCCTCCTCGTCCACGCGGACGATCTCCTTCACCGGGAAGTTCCCGTTCGTGAGCTCCGCGATCCGCCCGGTGCCCACGTCCCACAGCTCGAACTGCTTGTTGCCGCTCCGCTCGGAGATCCAGATGAAGCGCCGCCCGTCGTCCAGGAAGCGGATCTCCGGATGGTTCTCCTGGAAGGTCTCCTGGCGCTCCGAGATGAGCGGCCGGGAGGCGCCGCTCGCGGGATCCGCCACCATCACCTCCAGCAGATCCTGGTGCCGGTTGGTGCGGTTGAACATGAGGGCGCTCGAGTCCGGCACCCAGCGCACGGCGTACACGTACTGCTCGGTCGCGGGTCCCACGTCCACGTCCACCGTGCGGCCGGTGGTGGAGTCCCACACCATCAGGTGGGCGATGGGGTTCGGCTCTCCCGGCTTGGGATAGGGCTCGGAGGAGAGCGTCGGGCGCACCCGCGTCAGTCCCTCCTGGAGCACGAAGTCCTTCACGGGCCGGTCGTCGAAGCGGTAGAAGGCCAGGTACCGACCGTCCGGGGACCACCACATCGCGGTGTCCTGGTCCAGCTCCTCCCCGTACACCCAGCTGGCGCAGCCGTAGCGGAGCCGCGGCGCGCCATCGGTGGTGACCTTGATCTCTCCATCCGCACCGCCCGTCACCACCACGTTGTTGTCCACGAAGCGCGCGATGCGCTTTCCGTCCGGCGCGGGCGCCGTGGTGGACTGCCGTCCGCGTCCCGGCGGACGCGGCGAAGGCGGCGGCGGCGCGAAGCGCGGCGCGCGGGCCGCGGGCTCCGCGGGCGGGTCACCCTGGAGCGGCGCCGCCTGCCCGACGCTGCCGTCCGCCGCGAGCGGCGTCACCTGCCACGCGTCCCCGGCCTTCCACACCAGCCGGCCACCGGCCACGTCGAAGATCGCCTCCACCCGCGGGGAGCGCACCACGCCGCCCTGGCGCCGCTGCGCCTCGCGGACCTCCCTGGCGCGGGGCAGGTCCTCGAAGCGGTCCCACGGCGCTGCCATCGCGGCGGCGCCGAGCGCCACCGCGAGCAGGGCCGCCACGGAGCGACGCGCCGTTGCGGCGCGGACGGAAGAGGTGCTGTGCATCATCCCACCTTGGCCACGGCCTGGAAGCGACGCATCCGTTCCTCCACCTGGCCGCGGTCGAGGCGGCGGAGGCGATCGAGCCCGAAGGCCTCGATGGTGAAGCTGGCCATCACGGTCCCCCACGCCATGCCCGCCTGGATGGAGGCGAGATCCGTTCGCTGCACGGAGGAGAGGTACCCCATCATGCCGCCGGCGAAGGTGTCGCCGGCGCCGGTCGGATCGATCACCTGGTGGGCGGCCGCGGGGAACGCCGGAAGCGCCGCGATGCCGTCGCGGTGCACCAGCACCGCGCCGTGTTCGCCCTTCTTCACCACCACGAAGCGCGGCCCCAGCTCCAGGATGGCCTCCCCCGCGCTCACCGCGTTGCGCACCTCCGTGAGCTGCGTGGCCTCCTGGTCGTTGAGGACCACGCCATCCAGCTCCCGAAGCAGCGCGAGCAGCTCCGGGCGGGCGATGTTGATCCAGAGATCCATGGTGTCGCAGACCGCCAGCGCCCGCTGCGGGAACTGCCGCAGGAGATCCAGCTGCACCGCGGGATGCGTGTTCCCCAGGAAGACGTAGCGGCTGTCCCGGAACTGGGGCGGCACCGCGGGCGGCGCCTCCTCCAGCACCCCCAGCTCCGTGAAGAGCGTCTCGCGCCGGTTCATGTCGTCCAGGTACCGGCCGCCCCACGCGAACGTGCGGCTCCGCGGCCGCACCTCCAGCCCGTCCAGCGAGACGTTCCGGAAGTGCTCGAGCTGGGCGCGATGCTCCGCGGGCCAGTCCCCGCCCACCGCGCCCACCACCCGGACCGGCGTGAGGAAGCTGGCGGCGGCCGCGAAGTACGCGCCGCTCCCGCCCAGCACGCGCTCCGCCTGCCCGGTGGGTGCGTGCAGCGTGTCGATCCCGATGGTGCCGGTGACGATGAGACTCATCGCCGCGAGTATAGGGACGGCGCCGCGCCGCTCACGCCGGACCCGCGACCCGCGCGGGCGCGCCATCCGCGGCGATCTCCGCCATCTGGACCGGCCGGGAGAGTCCGAACCCGAAGGCCACTCCCACGAGCGTCGCGGCGACTGCGTCGAGGGGCATCGGCACCAGCAGGTTCGGGAGCGTGCCGGAGATGTACGCGCCGGCGGGATCCTGCAGGGACGAGCCGAGCACCGCCTGGGCCACACCGAGGGCCAGGATGGGGGTGGCGAAGATCCACACCGGGTCGACGCCCGGCGCCACCTTGCGGGCCACGTTGCCCACCAGCACGCCGCCCAGCGCCACGGCACCCAGCGACTGGCCCTTGAGCGGACTGGAGACGAGGAGCCAGATGCCCACCAGGGCGAGGGCGCCGGTGGCCGCCATTCGCAGGCTTTCCGCCCCCAGCATGCCGGACTCCGCGCCGCCTGCGGAGTCTCGGCGCGTGTCCGGGAGCGGGCCGGAGACGCGGAAGACGATGGCGGACGCGATGGCCGCCAGGATGCCCCACGCGATCGTCTCGGCGCCGCGGAGGCCGAGGGAGCCGCCATCGAAGCACGCGTCGCGGATGGTGCCGGTCCGCATCGCCAGGATGCCCAGGCCGACGCCCATCGCGAAGAGCCCCACCACCGCGTTGAGGAGGCGCCCCGCGATGGCCGCCACGAGCGTGCAGCCGGCGCACGCGAGAAGGAGCCGCACCGCGGCCCAGGCAGGCTGGACGGCATCCACCACCGCGGGTCCGGGGACGCCGCGCGCGGAGCGGAGCGACGGAAGCGCGGAGAGCGCCACCAGCGTGCACGCGCCCATCGCCGCCACCATGACCAGCCAACGCACCCAGATGCGCTGCATCATGGTGGATGGTCTACGCCCTCTGCGCCGCCCACGCAACCGCGTTGCGGGCGACGGGAGGCCCCGCCCCTCGCCGCGGCCCGCTTCCCGCTACGATCCGGCCGTGCCCGAGCCCGCAGCGACGCTCCAGCTTGACGGCTCCCCGCTGGCGCCGGAGGACGTGATGCGCGTGGCCCGCGATCGGGTGCCGGTGGCGCTCGGTGCGGAGGGCTTCCGTCGGCTGGCGGCGGCGCGGGAGGTGGTGGATCGGGCCCTCGCCTCGGGACTGGCGGTCTACGGATTGAACACCGGCTTCGGCTCCCTCTCGCGGGTGCGGATCGACGCCGGCGCGGTGGCGGAGCTGCAGCGGAACCTCGTGCGTTCGCATGCTGCCGGCGCCGGCCCGCTCCTGCCGCAGCAGACGGTGCGGGCCATGATGGTGGTGCTGGCGGCCAGCCTGGCCCGCGGCCACTCCGGCGTGCGGCCGGTGGTGGTGGAGCAGATCTGCCGGATGCTCAACCAGGACCTGGTGCCGGCGGTGCCGTGCCTCGGCTCCGTGGGCGCCTCCGGAGACCTGGCCCCGCTGTCGCACGTGGCCCTGGCCATGATGGGAGAGGGAGACTGCTACCTCCAGGACGTGCGCACGCGGAGCGGCCACGCCCTCCGCGCCACCGGGCTCGCGCCGCTCTCGCTCGAGGCGAAGGAGGGCCTGGCCCTCATCAACGGAACCCACTTCATGGCCGGCGCGGGGACCCTGGCCCTCCTGGACGCGGAGCGGCTCTTCCGCGCCGCGATCCGCGCAGGCGCGATGGCGATCGACGGCTGCCTGGCCACCGACGCGTTCCTGGACCCGCGGCTCCACATGGCCCGCGCCCAGGATGGGCAGATCGCGGTGGCGGAGGCGCTGCGGGCCCAGCTCCACGGCTCCTCCATCCTCCGCAGCCACCTGGACGACGATCCGCGCGTGCAGGACCCCTATTGCCTGCGCTGCATGCCGCAGGTGCTGGGCGCGGCCCTGGACCAGCTCCGCTGGGTGCGAACCATCCTCACCCGGGAGCTGGGCGCCGTGACGGACAACCCGCTGGTCTTCCCGGAGGACGGCACCATCCGCTCCGGCGGGAACTTCCACGGCATGCCGCTCGCCATCGCGTTCGACGCCGCCCGCGTGGCCCTCTGCCACGTGGCCGGCATCTCCGAGCGGCGCACCTTCTGGGCCCTCTCCGGGCACGACCAGGTGAGCGCACTCGCGCCGTTCCTGGCCCCCAGCCCCGGACTCCACTCCGGCCTGATGATCGCCCAGTACACCGCGGCGGCGTGCTGCAACGAGCTGCAGACGCTCTGCATGCCCAGCAGCGTCGCCAACGTCACCACCAGCGCCGGGATGGAGGACTACAACTCCTTCGGCGCGGCCGGTGCCCGGCACTTCGAGCGCTCCGTCTCGCTGGCCCGAACGGTGGTGGCCATCGAGCTCCTCTGCATGGGCGAAGCCGTGGAACGGCGGCGCCCCCTGCAGAGCGGACCCGGTGTGGAGGCGGCCCTCGGGATCATCCGGACCCAGGTGCCGAAGCTGGAGGAGGACCGGCCGCCCAGCCCGGACATCGCGGCGATCGAGCAGCTCATCGCCTCCGGCGCCTTCGATGGCCCGGAGAGCCCGCGCCTCTGAGGCGGGACCGCGGCGAACGACATCGTTATTCGGACAGCGCGGGCGCAGCGGCGGGGGTTCGCGCACTTTTGCATGCACGCTCTTGACTGGAAGCGGGCGCCGGGCGAGCCTCAGGCCACGATGTTCCCCGACGCCCCTCCCGCGATCACCACCACCGTGCTGGCCCCCGCCGAAACCCCTGGCGCCCAGCTTGGCACCTCCGTCTCCTACGCCGAGTCGTACCTCGCCGCCGGCGCCATCGGCACCGGAAGCGGCGCCGGCATGGTGCAGCTCTGGCACGGCCCGGACTGGACCCACACCGACTGGTCCCCCGTGGCCACGCTCACGGCGCCGGCGCCGGAGGCGAACGCCTTCTACGGTGCGTCCGTCTCCCTCTTCGTGCCGGTCAACCCGTTCGTGGAGCCGAGCTACGGCGTGGTGGGAGAGCCGCGGCGCGACGCCGCCGGCCCCATCGCCGACGCCGGTTCGGCCTACCTCTACACCATGCTGGAGGAGGGGCAGCCCTGGACCCTGGTGACGGCGCTCGCCTCTCCCGCACCGGCTCCCGGGGAGCAGTTCGGCTTCGCGGTGGGCGTGACACGCACCCTGGTGGCCGTGAGCGCCCTGCAGACGGGCGGCGGCAGCGGCGTGGTGCACGTCTGGCGCCGCGATGAGCTGGGCGTCTGGAACTACGAGGCCGCGCTGCTGCCGTCGGACGGCGCCGCTGGCGATCTCTTCGGCTCCTCCATCTCGATCGACGGCGCGGACGGCGCCGAGCGCATCGCCGTGGGCGCGCCCGGCGCGGATCTCCCCGCCACCGCGAACTGCGGCAAGGTGTACCTCTTCAGCTACAGCGCCGGCAGCTGGACCCAGGCGGCGCCGATCTCCGCCGCGGCACCCGTCGCGGGGGACTCCTTCGGCCGCAGCGTCAGCCTGGACGGCCTGAACCTGGCGGTGGGCACGCAGAACGCCTCCCCCTTCGAGAAGGGCCGGGCCTTCATCTTCTCCCGCGGCTCCAACAGCGATCCCTTCACCCAGGCCGCCACCCTGGTGGCACCGGACGCGGACTTCGCGGATCTCTTCGGCGCGGGCGTCTCCCTCAGCGGCGACCTGCTGGCCGTGAGCGCCTTCAACGACGACGTGGGCCTCAACCTCAACCAGGGCTCCGTCTACCTCTTCGGGGACTCCGGCTCCGGCTGGACGTTCTCCTCCAAGGTGTCGCGCGGGGACGGCGCCGGCAACGACCTCTTCGGCTCCGCCATCTCCCTCGACGGCGAGTTCTGCGCGGTCGGCACCCCGTTCGACAACGT
This sequence comes from Phycisphaerales bacterium, assembly GCA_046350535.1. Lineage (GTDB taxonomy): Bacteria > Planctomycetota > Phycisphaerae > Phycisphaerales > SM1A02 > VGXK01. The sequence continues at coordinate 912,038 of JAXMAG010000001.1, read as the reverse complement.
GGGCGCCAGCGCCGACGAGGGCAGCGTGACCCTGGTGTGGGCCCGCGACTGCAACGAGGACGGCATCCCCGGACGCTGCCTCGGCCTGCCCGGCGACTTCACCGGAGACGGCCACGTCAACGGCTTCGACTTCGGCATCCTGCTGGGCAACTGGGGCCGCGTGGAGCCCGGATTCCCCGCCGACATGAACGGCGACGGAGAAATCAACGGCTTCGACCTGGGTATCTTCTTCGGCAACTGGACCGGCTGACGCCGTCCGGACGTCACCGTGCCTTTCGAGCCCCCGCCAACGCCGCCGGCGATCGTGTCCACACTGGAGGCGCCGGAGAGCGCCGACGGTGACGAGTTGGGTCGCAGCGTCGGCTGGAGCGAGCCGTACGCGGTGGCGGGCGCCTGGGGCGCCACGCGGGGCGGCCTGCTCCTGCGCGGCTCCGCGCACGTCTGGCGTCGCACCACCGTCGGCTGGATCGACGAAGGCCAGCTCCTCGCGCCGGACGGCGCGGCGGGCGACCAGTTCGGCGTCAGCGTGGGCGTCTCCACCACCGGCGACGGCTTCAACCTGAACGGCGTGGCCGTGGTGGGCGCCTTCACCGCGGATCTCCCCGGGAAGACGGACGCGGGCGCCGCGTACGTCTTCCGGCGCGACGCGGCGAGCGCCCAGTGGGTGATGGAGGCGAAGCTGGTGGCCGGGGACGCCGCGGCGTCGGACCAGTTCGGGCGCTCCGTCGCCGTCGACGGCGACACCATCGCCGTGGGCTGCTGGAAGAAGAACGGCTCCCGCGGCGCGGTCTACGTCTTCCGGCACACCGGCGGCGGCACGTGGGTGCAGAAGGCCAAGCTGACGGCGCCGGATGCGTTCGCAGGCGATGGCCTCGGCGTGAGCGTGGACGTGGACGCGGGCCGCGTGGTGGCCGGCGCATGGGGCGACGACATCGGCACCAACATCAACCAGGGCTCGGCCTACGTCTTCGCGGAGGGCGGCAACGGCTGGTTCATGCAGTCCAAGCTGGTGGCCCCGAACGGCGCCGCCTCCGACGAGTGCGGCCGCAGCGTGGCCATCGAGGGGAACCGGACGATCGTCGGCACCTGGCCCTTCTTCGGCAGCGGGATCGGCCGGGCGTTCATCTTCGAGGACACCGGCCCGGGCACCTGGATCCCCACGGGAACGCTCTCCGCGCCGGTGCCGCAGCAGAACGACAACTTCGGCTTCGCGGTGGGACTGGCGGGCGAGGCAGCGGTGGTCGGCGCCTATGGCGACGACGAGGGACTCCAGGCGAACCAGGGCTCCGTGCACGTCTTCATCCACTCCGGCGGCTCTCCCGGCGGCACCTGGACGCATGTGGCCCGGCTGGTCCGGGAGGACGGGCAGGCGAACGACAACTTCGGCATCAGCGTCTCCGCCGCCGACGAGCTGTGCATGGTGGGCGCCAACCTGGACGATGGCGGCTCCCTGAACGAGGGCTCCATCACCATGGTGTGGGCGCAGGACTGCAACGGCGACGGCGCCGGCGGCCTCTGCGAGGCGCTGCCCGGAGACACCGACGGCGACGCGGTGGTGACCTTCAACGACCTCGGCTACCTGCTGGGCTCCTGGGGACCGGTGCCGCCGGGCCATCCCGCGGACGCGAACCATGACGGGATGGTGGACGGCTACGACCTGGGGATCCTCCTCTCCAACTGGACCGTGGCTCCTCCGTGACCACCCCGCCGCGCCGTCGGCGCGGCTAGATTGACGCCATGAGCCTCAGCACCTCGTCCGCGCCCCGCGTCCGCGTCGCGGGTCTTCCGCCTCCAGGGACGCCGCCGCGCGAACCCGTTCGCGCCCCCCGCGGCACGGAGCGGACCTGCCGCACCTGGGCCGCGGAGGCCGCGATGCGCATGCTCATGAACAACCTCGATCCCGAGGTGGCGGAGCGGCCGGACGACCTGGTGGTCTACGGCGGGCGCGGGCAGGCGGCGAGGAGCTGGGAGTGCTTCCACGCCATCGTGGCCACGCTCCAGTCCCTGGCCTTGGACGAGACGCTCCTCGTCCAGAGCGGCAAGCCCGTGGGCGTGGTGCGCACCCACGCGGATGCGCCGCGGGTCCTCATCGCCAACTCCAACCTGGTGCCGCACTGGGCCACGCAGTCGCACTTCGACGACCTCGCCTCCCGCGGGCTCATGATGTTCGGGCAGATGACGGCGGGAAGCTGGATCTACATCGGGACGCAGGGGATCCTGCAGGGGACGTTCGAGACCTATGCGGAGTGCGCCCGGCAGCACTTCGGCGGTTCGCTCCGCGGCACGCTGAACGTCACCGCCGGCTGCGGCGGCATGGGCGGCGCCCAGCCGCTCGCCATCACCATGAACGAGGGAACGTGCCTCATCGCGGAGGTCTGCGAGGAGCGGCTCCGCAAGCGCGTGCATGATCGCTACCTGGACGAGATCCACCACGACGTGGACGCCGCGATCGACCGCGCCGTGGCCCTGGCCCGCGCCGGAACCGCCACCAGCGTGGGGGTGGTGGCCAACGCGGTGACGCTCCTGCGGCGGCTGCTCGAACGCGGCACCGTGCCGCAGACGCTCACGGACCAGACGAGCGCCCACGACCCGCTCGAGGGCTACTACCCGCCGGATCTCTCCCGCGCGGAGGCGGAGTCCCTGCGGCGCAGCGATCCCGCGCGGGCCCAGGATCTGGCGATGCGCGGCATGGAGGAGCACGTGCGGCTCATGGTGGAGCTGCAGAAGCGCGGCGCCCGAACCTTCGACTACGGCAACAACCTGCGCCAGCGGGCCCACGACCGCGGCTTCAAGGACGCCTTCTCCTTCCCGGGATTCGTGCCGGCGTACATCCGCCCGCAGTTCTGCGTGGGACGGGGACCCTTCCGCTGGGCCGCGCTCTCCGGAGATCCCGCGGACATCCGGGCCACGGACGAGGCGGTGCTGCGGCTCTTCCCCAAGGATGCCAGCCTGGCCCGCTGGATCCGGATGGCCCAGGAGCGCGTGGCCTTCCAGGGCCTGCCCGCCCGCATCTGCTGGCTGGGCCTGGGGGAGCGCCACATGGCCGGGCTGCGCTTCAACGAGATGGTGGCCCGCGGCGAGGTGAAGGCGCCCATCGTGATCGGGCGGGACCACCTGGACTGCGGCAGCGTGGCCAGTCCCAACCGCGAGACCGAGGGCATGCGCGACGGCACGGACGCGGTGAGCGACTGGGCCCTCCTGAACTTCGCCGTCAACGTGGCGAGCGGCGCCAGCTGGGCCAGCTTCCACCACGGCGGCGGCGTGGGCATCGGCTTCAGCCAGCACGCCGGGCAGGTGGTGGTGGCGGACGGCACGCCGGAGGCGGCCCGCCGCGTGGAGCGGGTGCTCACGAACGATCCCATGATGGGCATCTTCCGCCACGCGGACGCGGGCTACCCGGAGGCCGTGGACTGCGCCGCCCGCCTTGGCGTCCGGATCCCCATGGGCGAACGTCCCCCGCGCTGACCGCGCCGCACGCGCCCCCCGCGCCTCACGCGCCGCGCGGCGCCGTGGCCCGCTGCAGCCGGTCCCGCACCGCCACCCAGAGTCCATCCCGCCCCGGCGGCTCCTCGATGACGATCGACGCGGCGCCGAGGTGATCCGCCTCGCGGAGCGCCCGGTAGAGCGTGCGGGCGTACTCCTCCGCGCCGGCGGGCATGGAGATGGCCTGATGCGGCGGCGGCACGCGGCTCCGGTCGAGCGTGAGCACCACCGCGGTTCCCTGCAGGGTTCGGAGATGGGCCTCCAACTCCGGTCCGGGGACGAGCGTGGCCGGCGTCGCGGGGGCGTAGTGGGATGCAGCGGTGCCGGGACTGGCCCCCTGCACCAGGCCGGGCTCCAGCCGCACCCCCTCCACCGCCCGCCGCAGCTGCTCCACGGTGATGGAGCCGGGCCTGCGAACCACCACCTCCGGCCCGGTGAGGTCCACGACCGTGCTTTCGATCCCGAAGCTGGACGCGCCGCCATCCAGCACCAGCAGATCCTCCTCCCCGGCGAAGTCCTCCATCACGTGCTGGGCGGAGGTGGGCGAGACGTGGCCGCTCAGGTTGGCGCTGGGCGCGGAGATGGCGCCGCCGAACGCGTAGAGGAGGCACCGCGCCAGCGGATGCATGGGCGAACGCACCGCGATGGTGGGCAGCCCCGCGACGCTCTCCGGTGGAACCCCGGGATGCCGCGCCAGGATCATGGTGAGCGGCCCGGGCCAGAAGCGGATCGCCAGCTTGTCCGCCCGCTGATCCCAGCCGGTGGTGAGCCGCCGGGCGTCCGCGACGTCCACCACGTGGGCGATGAGCGGGTTGTCCAGCGGTCGCCCCTTGAGGCGGTAGGTCTCCTGCACCGCGGCCGCGTTCATGGTGTCCGCGCCGAGGCCGTAGACCGTCTCCGTGGCGAACGCCACCACGCCGCCCGCGCGCAGTCGCTCCGCCGCCTGGCGGAGGCTCTGGTCGTCGTAGGGCAGGAGCGTGGGCATGGGCGTGAGCGCCCGCGGCCCGGCGGCGGCGGGAGAGGACGGGGCGGAGCTACTTGGCGGCGTCCGTGGCGTCCTTGGTGTCGATCTCGATCCGGTTCATGGCCAGGCCGTTCCCCATGGCCCGGTAGAGGTCCGCCACCGCGGTGTTGTAGTCCACGAGCGACGTGATCTCCTGGAGCTGGGCGCTCGCCAGGCCATCCTGCCGCTGGAACTTCAGGTTGAGGAACTCCGGCGTGAGGCTCGCGATCGTCTGCTCGTCCACCAGGAGGGCCCGGAGGTTCTCCGCCTGGGCCAGCCGGAAGGCGCGGGTCTGCTCGATGAGCTGGTAGTTGGTGACCACCTGCCGCAGCGACTCCTTGACGCGGTAGACCGACTGCTGCACCGCGGAGCGGTAGCCGATCACCGCCTGGCTCCGCCGCAGCCGCGCCGCGCGGTAGCCGGCCTCCCCGGCCCGGTTGCCGATGGCCTGCGAGAAGCTCAGGCCCACCAGGTAGTCCACGTACTGACCCTGGAAGACCTGGTCGAAGCTGGTGCCGAAGCCGTCGTCCAGGCCGTTCCACTGGGCCTGGGCGTTGAGGTTGAGTTGGGGAAGGCGGCCGTTGTCCGCCACCACCTGCCGGATGGCCGCGTCGTCGATGTCCAGGAGGGCCTTCGCCACCTCCGGGCTCTGCTCGACGGAGGTGGCGATCGCCTCCCGAAGGCTCACCTGGAGCGGCTGGTCCACCATGAGGTCCGTGGGGACCACCATGGTCTCGCTGCCCACCGGGAGGTTCGGATCATTCATCAGGACCTTCAGGTCATCCACGGCCTGAAGCACCTGCCGGCGGGCCCGGATGACGGCGCTCTTGCGGTTCTCCACCACCGCCACCGCATCCGCGTACTGGGCCAGCGTGGTGTCGAACTGCCGCCGCTTGGCCAGCACGTCCCTAACCTCCACCCCCACCGCCACCAGCCACTGCCGGATGGCGAGGTCGTTGCGGGCCAGGACCAGCCGCCAGTAGGCCGCCTCCGTCCGGGCCACCAGGTCCAGGAGCCGCAGCCGAAGGTCCTGCATGGACTTCCGATCCGCGTTGCGGGCCAGCCGCACCTGGGCCAGGTTGACGTCGCTCCCGAAACCCTGGAGGAGCGGCTGACTCATGCCCACCTGGATGTTGTTGGTCCAGGAGGGGTTGGGATAGAAGAACCCCGGCGGCAGGAGCCGCTGGTACTCCCAGCTGGTGCTCACACCCACCGTGGCGCCGGTGACCAGGCGCTGCTGCACGCCCGTGGACATGGTCCAGCTCTGGCCGTCGTTCCCGATGCTCTCCGGGATGATCTCCCCGGGGGCCGCCAGGACGATCGTGGGCTGGTCGAAGCGGCTGAAGGCGGTGCTGGCCACCAGGACGGCATCGAACGCCGCCTCCGCCATCACCACGTCCGCCTGGCTCACGGCCTGCTCCAGCTTGGCGCTCTGGATGCCCAGGTTGTTCCGGACCGCGGTGGCCACCGCCTGCTGGAGCCCCAGCTGGGCCTCCGGCGGCTTCTGGCCGTAGAGGTCCTCCCCCACGTCCAGGCCGGAACCCGCGGAGGAGAGCCGCGGCCCCACCTTGGCCAGCTGCTCCTCCCGCGGCGCCAGGGCGGCAAGGACGTCGCTCCGGGGCTGGGTGGGCACCCGGAAGGCGCTGTCGGTGGGCGAACCCGCGGACTCGCGAGCCGAGGAGGCGGCGATGATCGCCGCCAGCTCCGGCGTCTCCGGGCGCTCGAACGGGGTCTCGCAGGCGGCCAGGACCGTCACGCCGGCGAGTCCCGCGGCGAGCGCCAGCCGGCTGGCGTGCGCGGTGCGGCGGGCGGCGGCGAGCGCGCGTGGACCGGGGCGCCCCGCGACGGCGATTCGTGGTGTGGACCGGCCGGACATGGACGCGGGATGGTACCGCGATGGGTAAGATCCCGCGCCATGAACATCCTGCGATTTGTGCGGGCGGCCACGACGGCGTGTCTCATCACCAGCGCTGCGATTCCATTCGCTGCGCCGGGGAGCGCCGCGGCTGCGCAGTCCGGCGCCGCGAGCGGCGCCGCTTCCAAGTCGTACTGGGCCGCGGTGACGGCGGACAACGTCTTCGTGCGCAGCGGTCCCAGCGTGCAGAGCAGCTATCCCTTCGGGAAGCTGCGCCTGGGCGACATGGTGGAAGTGCTGGAGGAGAGCTACGGCTGGGCCAAGGTGCGCTGCACCGGGCCGGCCTTCTCGGAGGTGGTCGGCTACGTGCCCGCGGACCGGCGCCTCACGCTGGCCGCGGACGGCTCCACCCTCACCATCACGGCCAAGACCGAAGTGAAGGCGCCCAACATCGGCAACAAGGCGAGCCCGGACGCCAGCTGGAAGCCCATCGCCCGCCTCAACCCCGGCGACACGCTGAAGGTGGTTGGCGAGGCCGAGGGGGATCGCGAGAAGGTCTACAAGGTGGTGCTGCCGGAGAGCGCGGAGGGGTGGGTCAACCTGAACTTCGTGCGCCGCGCCACGCCTGCGGAGGTGGAAGCATCGCGGGCCGCGCCGGCCAAGGCGCCGGCGATGGCCGCCGGCGGCGCTGACCAGGCGCCCGCGGGGAGTCCCAAGGAGCCCGCCGGCGCCAAGCCGAAGAACGCCCGCGGCGGCAAGACGCCCGGTGATTCGCACGTGGCCGGCGCGGATCGCACCGCCGGCACCGATGCGTCCCCGAGCGTGACCGATGACGGCGCCGCCGGCGCCCCGCCGCCAGCGCCTGCGGGCGGTGCCTCCGCGGAGCAGGGCCGGGAGGCGGAGCCCGCGGTGGTGGCCAAGCCGCGCCGCAGCGAACCACCCGCGCTCACGCCCGCGCAGACGGAGGCCGCGGCGCGCCGCGCCGCGTTCGAGGACCTGGAGGCCATCTGGGGCGCCGTGAAGGCGGAGCCGCTCGCCTCCGCGGAGCTGGGCGCCCTGCGCGGACGCTACCTGGAGCTGCTGGAGCAGCCCTCGCTCGCCCGCGACATCCGGGCCATGGCGACGGCCCGCGTGGAGCAGCTCAACGTGAAGCTGGAGCTGCAGGAGCGGATCTACCGCCTGCAGGCGATGCGCGCCGACCTGGATCTGGACCTGGACCGCATCCGCGCGGTGAGGCTGGCCATCGAAGCCCGCAGCGACTACGACGCCGTGGGCGTGCTCAACGCCAGCACCGTCTACGACGGCAAGCGTCTTCCCGTCCTCTACCGCCTCCAGGATCCCGGCGTGGGCCAGACCGTGGCCTACGTGGTTCCCAAGGAGGACTTCCAGCTCTCCACGATGCTGGGGGTGCTGGTGGGGATCAAGGGCGCCAAGCGCTACGACGAGAGCCTGCGCGTGAACATCATCGAGCCGCGCTCGATCGACATCCTCACGCAGCGCAAGGAGCCCCAGGCGACGCCGGTGGATGCACCGGCGGGCCCGGCCACGATCGGCGCGAGCGCGCCGGTCGCGGAAGCTCCGACCGCCGCAGGTTCGGCCACCACTCCCTGACGCCGCCCCGGCCGCGCCGGATTCAGGAGAAGGCGTTCGCGAGCCCGAGCGACTTGCGGAGGACCGAGAGCTGCCCGCCGTGGTAGGACTCGTGCCAGGACGCGAAGTGGGCCACGTCCTCCACGGTGGGCGCGTAGTCCTTCCACCCCTCCGGTGCCGCGGTCTCCAGCTCGGCGCCGCTGCGGCCCTGGAACCACGCGATGAGCGCCTCGCGCCGCGCTTCCATCGCCGTCAGCACCGCGTCGTAGGCCGGGTAGGCGGAGGCGTCGGAGACGGGCTTGGATCCCATGCCGAAGAGCGTGTGCCACTCCTGCGGCAGCGCGAACGGCGCGCCCCCGAACTTGTTGAGGAAGTAGTCATCCGTGCAGGCCAGGTGGCCCGCCACCCAGAGCGCGTGGTTCACGCACCCGCCCGGCTGGGCGCAGCGCTTGTCCGCGGGGATTCCCGCCAGCAGCTTGCGGGTCGCGGAGCGGCTGAGGCGGAGCGAGTGGACGGCCCGCTGCGCGGGTCCGGTGGCGGCGACGGTGGTCATGGGTGGCTCCTTGAGGAGGTGGGGCTGGACAGCGGGCCGATGCGGGAGTAAACCGATCCCGGTCTGGGGCGTTAGCTCAATTGGGAGAGCGCCGCCTTTGCAAGGCGGAGGTTACCGGTTCGATCCCGGTACGCTCCATGGTTCGCCTAGAGACCTGCGCAGGCCAGCCGGATGGCGGCCACCAGGGCCGTTCCGGCCGTCTCCACGCGCAGGAGCGCGTCGCCGAGGTCCACCTGGCGGGCGCCCGCCTGCACGAGCGCCGCCACCTCCTCGTCCGCGAAGCCCCCTTCCGGGCCCACCACCAGGGTCAGTCCCGGGCCGCCGCCGCGGCGGGCGCTCCTGGCCGCCTCCAGCAGGAGGGACGCCGGCTGGCCGCCCGGGTGGGCCAGCCAGGCCTGGTCGCCGCGGCCCAGGGCCGCCTGCACCGCGGCGAGCGGCGTGGCCCCCTCATCCAGCTGCGGGCACCAGGGGCGCCGGCACTGCTTGCATGCCTCCAGCAGGATCCGCTCCACGCGCTCCCGGTGGAGGGAGCGGCAGCGGACCACGCTGCGGGCGCAGTCGAGCGGCACCAGGTTCGCCACGCCCAGCTGTCCCGCGGCATCCGCGAGCGTCGCCAGGCGGTCGCCCTTGGGGAGCGCGCTCGCGAGCGTCACGAGCGGCTGCGGGCGGGGATGGCGCTCCACCCGGCGCACGGCCACGGAGAGCGAACCGTCCCGGGCGCGTTCGCCTCCCAGGACGGCGTGCGCCACCGTGCCGCGGCCGTCGAAGAGCACCACCTCGTCGCCGGCGGAGAGGCGCCGCGAGCCGAGGGCGTGCTTCGCCTCCTCGCGCGGGAGGAGCACGAGGCCCCCGGCCTCCGGGAGCGGCGCGAGATGAAACCAGGGAGCGCTCACTTCGCCGCGCCCCCGCAGGGATAGACGTCGAACCGCAGCAGCGTGCTCTCCAGCGAATGGGAGGCTCCCGGCCCGAGCGGCGGCGCATGGTGCGGCCGCTTCACCACCACGCGCGACGTCGCGACCCGCCGCGCCGCAGCCAGGAGCTCCGCGGCGTCCGGATCCTCGCCCACCATGGCGCCGATGAAGCGAACCTCCCGGGACGCGAGGGCGCTCGAGCGTCGCTTGGGGGGGAACATGGGATCAACATAGACCACCTCCGGCGGGAGTGCCGGCGGCGCAGTGGCCGCGGGAAGGGTGCGGGCGTCCGCCTCCACGAGCGACATTCGCGAGCCGGCCTCCCGCCACTCCGCGCGGGCGTGCGCCCGCATGCGGCGGATGCCGTCCCGAAGGAGCGCCGCCAGGACGGGGCTGCGCTCCCACATGGTCACCTCCGCGCCCGCGAGCGCCATCGTCCACGCATCCATCCCGAGTCCCGCGGTGGCGTCCACCACGCGCCTCGCGCCGCCCAGCGCCCGCAGCAGCGGGAGGCCCCTCAGGGAGGTGGCTCCCCCCTTCACCACCAGCGACTCCCACGCGGTCCGGACGCCCCTGCCGGGCGCCTCGCCGGGCGCGATCGCCTCCAGGCATCCCTGGTGCTCCACCAGCGTCACCGTCTGCGGCGTCGGGGGTTCGTATCGCATGCGGAGGGAGCCGGCGCCCTTTCTTCTACACTGGCGGCATGGCCACTTCCACGCGCCGCTCCATCGCCCCCGTCTTCGGCAACGTCCTGGAGATGATCGGCAACACGCCCATGCTGGAGCTGCGGCAGATGGACACGGGCCCCTGCCGGCTCTTCGTGAAGATGGAGTCCCTGAATCCCGGGAACAGCATCAAGGACCGCATCGCGGTCACCATGATCGACGCCGCGGAGCGGGACGGCCGCCTGAAGCCGGGCGGCACCATCGTGGAGGCCACCGCGGGGAACACCGGCCTGGCGCTCGCCCTCGTGGCGGCCCAGAAGGGCTACTCCCTGATCGTGGTGGTGCCGGACAAGATGAGCGACGAGAAGATCAGCCACCTGCGGGCCATGGGGGCGGAGGTGGTCCTCACCCGGTCGGACGTGCAGAAGGGTCATCCCGAGTACTACCAGGACGTGGCCCAGCGGCTGGCGGCGGATCGCCCCAACTGCTTCTACGTGAACCAGTTCGGAAACCCCGCCAATCCGCAGGCCCACTACGACACCACCGGGCCGGAGATCTGGGAGCAGATGGAGGGGCGCGTCGACGCGTTCGTGGCCGGCGTCGGGAGCGGCGGCACCGTGAGCGGCATCGGCCGCTATCTCAAGGAGCGGAACCCCGCGTGCACCGTGGTGCTGGCTGATCCGGAGGGCTCCATCCTGGCCCCGCTGGTGCGGGAGGGGAAGCACGTCCCCGCGGGAAGCTGGCTGGTGGAGGGGATCGGCGAGGACTTCATCCCGGACATCCTGGACCTCAAGCTGGTGGACACCGCCTACGCCATCCCCGACTCCGAGGCCTTCCACACGGCCCGCGAACTGCTGCGGCGCGAAGGCGTCCTGGCCGGGAGCAGCGTGGGCACCCTGCTGGCGGCCGCCCTCCGCTACTGCCGCGAGCAGAAGGAGCCGAAGCGGGTGGTGAGCCTCATTTGCGACTCCGGCGCCAAGTACCTGAGCAAGATGTTCAACGACTTCTGGATGATCGACAACGGCTTCATCGATCGTCCGCCGCACCACGACCTGCGGGACCTGATCAGCCGCCGCCACGTGGAGGGGGAGGACTACGTCCTGTCGCCGGAGGCGCCGGTGCTCCAGGCCATCAAGCGGATGCGCATGTTCGGCGTCAGCCAGATGGCGGTGCTGGACGCGGCGGACCGCGTGGTGGGCATCATCGACGAGAGCGACATCCTGCTGGCCATGACCCACAGCGCGGTGGACGCGCCCTCCATCGCCCGCCGCCCGGTGAGCGACTTCATGACCAGCCGCCTGGAGACCATCCATCCCAGCCGCAGCGTCAACGACCTGCTGCCGATCTTCCGCGCGGACCGCGTGGCCATCGTGGCCGACGACGACGCCTTCTACGGCATCATCACCCGCATCGACCTCATCAACTACCTGCGACAGCAGATCCTCTGAACCCATGGCCCACGGACCACTCCACCTCTCCAGCCGCTGCATCCACGGCGGCCAGGCTCCGGATCCCACCACCGGCGCCGTCATGCCCCCCATCTACACCTCCAGCACCTTCGTGCAGGAGAGCCCCGGGAAGCACCGGGGCTTCGAATACAGCCGGAGCCACAACGCCACGCGCTACGCGTTCGAACGCTGCCTGGCGGAGCTGGAGGCGGGCGGCTGCGCGGACGGCGCGGGGATGGCCTGGCGCTCCACCGACGTGACCGGCGGCGGCTTCGCGTTCGCGAGCGGACTGGCGGCCACGGCGACCTGCCTGGAGCTCATGGACGCGGGGGCCACGATCCTCTGCATGGACGACGTCTATGGCGGCACCAACCGGCTGCTCAACCGCGTGCGGGCCCGCAGCATGGGGCTGAAGGTGGTCCATGTGGACATGACCGACGCGGCCCGCGTGAAGGAGGCCGCCGCGGCCCACAGGCCGCGCATGATCTGGGTGGAGACGCCCACGAACCCCACGCTGAAGCTGGTGGACCTGCCGGCGGTGGCGGCGATCGGCGCCGCCGCGGGCGCGATCACGGTGTGCGACAACACCTTCGCCACCCCCATCCTGCAGCGGCCGCTGGAAGACGGCTTCGACGTCGTGATGCACTCCACCACCAAGTACGTGGCGGGCCACAGCGACGCGGTGGGCGGGGCCCTGGTGACGAGGCGGGCGGAGCTGGCGGAGAAGCTGCGCTTCATGCAGAACGCGATCGGGAGCGTGATGGGACCGTTCGATGCGTACCTGACGCTGCGCGGCCTGAAGACCCTCCACGTGCGCATGAAGGCCCACTGCCACAATGCCATGCTGGTGGCCCAGGCGCTGGAGAAGCACCCCAAGGTGGAACGCGTCGTCTACCCGGGACTGCCGAGCCATCCGCACCATGCCCTGGCCACGCGGCAGATGAAGCTGGACGGCGCGCCGGCCTACGGCGGGATGATCACCATCTTCCTGAAGGGCGGGCTCGCGGAGAGCCGTCGCTTCCTGGAGAAGGTGAAGCTCTTCGCCCTCGCCGAGAGCCTGGGCGGCGTGGAGAGCCTCATCGAGCATCCCGCGATCATGACCCACGCGAGCGTCCCCGCGGCCCAGCGGGCGGAGCTGGGGATCAGCGACTCGCTGGTGCGGATCAGCGTGGGGATCGAGGACCCGCAGGACCAGCTGGCGGACCTGACCCAGGCCCTGGCGGCGGTGTGACCGCCGGGCGGTACTCCACGAACCGCTTCAGCTTCAGGAAGTGCTTCTCCCAGAGATTCCAGGAGAGCCACGCCAGCAGGAGCGACGCGCCGCCCGCCACCGCGTAGAAGAGGAGCTGCCCCGGCAGCTCCGAGCCCGCGATGGTGGGGAAGCGGAGCCGCGGCTGGCCGGCGCCGGCGGGTCCCAGCAGGACGTCCCGGATGAGGGCCCGCACCGGCACGTGCACCAGGTACAGGCCGTAGCTCAGGTGGCCCAGGAGCCCCAGGGCGCTCCCCGCCAGGATGCGCCGCAGGAGCGATGACGCCCGCGCCGTGACCGCCAGGATGAGCAGGCATGCGAACCCGAGCGGCAGGATCGTGAAGCCCACGCTCCCCATGAGCGGCCCCGCCCAGCTGATCTCGCCGCGTTCGTACGCCGGCAGCCGCGTGGCCCAGCCGGTGCGCAGGTCCGTCTCCACGATCGCCAGGACGAGGAGCGCCGCGATCGCGACGCCCCACGCCGCCGGCCGGCGCCACGGCGCGAGGCCCCCGCCCGCGCGGCGGGCGCCGATCGCCAGCAGGCAGCCGATCGCGAGGGCGTCGAGCCGCGCGGGCGTGATGACGTAGGGGACGATGGGGTCCGCGCCGCGCAGCACCAGCCACGTTCGCAGGCCGAGGGAGCCGGCGGCGATCAGCACGCACGTGACGGCCAGGGCCCGCCGGGGCAGCAGCCACACCACCGCGGGCCAGAGGAGATAGAACTGCTCCTCGATGGCGAGCGACCAGGAGACGCCCAGGATCGGGTTCTGGAAGTTGCCGGCCCACGCGATGGCGTAGTTGCTCAGGTAGGTCCAGTACCAGAGCTGCGATCCGTCGAGGTGCGAGAGGCGGTCCAGCTTCTCCGCGATGGCGGGAGAGCGGATCCACGCCGCCACCGCCGGCAGCACCACGAGCGCCAGCGCCACCACGGCGTAGTAGAGCGGGAAGATGCGCAGCGTCCGTCGGGCGTAGAAGGTCCGGAAGTAGCCGGGCCGCCCCCGCGAATCCAGGAGGATCCCGCCGATCAGGAAGCCGGAGAGCACGAAGAAGAGATCCACGCCGCACCAGGCGGTGCCGGAGAGGCGGAGGAGGATCCAGTCCACGCCGCTGGTGGAGTTCACCACGGTGAAGTGGTGGAAGAGGACCAGCAGGATGGCCAGCCCGCGGAGTCCATCCAGGACCGGCTGGTGGCTTCCCAGGGGGACCAGGCCGCTCTCCTGGCCCGCGTCCGGGGGTGCGGCGGGTTGGCTGGCGGCCTCCTTCACCACGAGGCGCGGATCCTAGCCATCCGCGGTTCCCCCTGCCCCGCACCCCTGGTTGCGGAACTCCTCTTGAAAGGGACGGCACCGCGGACCGAAGATGGAGGCATGAGCCTCGCGTCGCTCCTCCACTCCGGCGTGGTCATGGCCTCCCTGGGCGCTCCGCAGACCGCACCGGCACCGGCGGGGAATCCGCTGGCGGGACCGCGCGTGGCGCCCGCCGCCGCGCCCGCCGCCCCGTCGCTCATCACGCATGACTTCCAGGGTCGACTCCAGCTGGTGGAGGGCGAACCGGAGCAGCGGGCCCTGGAGCTCCTCCCGCTCACGCCCGCGGAGACGCGGGCCCTGGAGCGGGTGGCTCTCCGCCGCATGTCCGACTTCGACCGCCTGGTGAAGAGCCACGCCGGCGAACTCATCGCCGCCGTGGGCGCCCTCCAGTCCATGGACGGCAACGCCGGGGGCGGCCCGTCGCTCCAGGCGCTGGGGCACCTGATGGCGGCGTGGGAGGCGTTCGCGCCGTGGCGGGAGCGCGGCAGCGTGATCGATGAACTCGGGGACGCCATCGCTCCGGAGCGGGCGGCCCAGGCCCGCGCCATGAGCGCCGCCTACGCCCGCGCCGTCGCCCGCGACGTGGCCCGCGAGAGCGGCATGCGACCCGCGGCGCCGCAGGTGCAGGCGCGGGTGCGGCTGGAGGCGTTCGGTCGGCTGGTGCAGGCGGCGTTCGAGCGCATGGAGCGGCAGGGACAGGACGAGCTGGCGCGGGCCACGGAGGCGCTCAGCCTGACGCCGGATCAGGTGGAGAAGGCCAAGGTGATCTTCGGCTCCCTGGCCCAGATGGAGCTGCGCCGGGAGGCCACCGGGTGGGACCGCTTCAAGGCCTTCTCCGAGTTCATGGCGTCACTCACGCCGGAGCAGCGGACGCGGGCGTGGCGCTTCATCCGCCGCGGCGGATGAGGCCCGCTCAGGGCGCCCACGCGCCGTCTCGCCAGCGGGCACGGGCGGGATCCACGCCGAACTCCGGGCCCGGCACGCGGGGATCGAACGCCGCCAGCGGCGCCCCGCGTCCCAGCAGCAGATCGCGGCTCCACCGCTCATCGCCCGCCAGCAGGGACTCCTCCAGGAACATGAGCCCCGCGAGCCTCGACGGCTCCTCCAGCGGCCGGCCGCGCATGGCGGCGACGGAGTTGCGGAAGCCCTCCGCGCCGCCTTCGAACTCCCCGCCGCACTGCTCGAGGAGCGTGTTCACCTCCGGCAGCGCCAGCAGCTCCCGGGCCCGTCCGGACTCACCCCGTCGATAGGCGGCCATGGCCTGCGCGAGCTTGCCCGCGCCCGGCGGTAGCGGACGGGCCACGGCGCTCTCCGTGGCCGCGCCTTCCGCGCGGAACGCGCTGTCGATCGCAGCAGCCAGGCGCAGCAGCCGGGCCCGCGCCGCCGCATCCGGGGCCAGCCCCGCCAGGGCGATGGCCGCGGAGCGTCCGTGGCCCGAGGCGTCCAAGGCGCCCGCCAGTCCGTAGAGCTGCCTGGCCAGGGCCCGGTCCGCGTCGCCGGCGGCCCGATCCTCCACCTCCTCCGCAAGCAGGAAGTACTCCGCGGGTCTGGCCGGATCCAGGGCCTCCAGCCGCGCCTCCATCACCTGGGCCATCGTGGGACCCAGGCGCGAACCTCCCTGGAGCGGGCCGCGCGGCGCGAACGCGAGCGCGGGGAGGAGCGCGGCGGCGGCCAGGAAGGTTCGAACGCGGGGACCCATCACGCGGCTCCTCCGCGGGTGGCGCCCAGGCGGATGGCCTGCAGGGCCAGGCGGGCGTCGCCGATGATCGCGCCCTGCATGAGCACGTCGTTCGCGTCCACCAGGCGGGCCGCGGTCCCGGCGAGGAGGGCCCGCACCTGCGCCGCGGTGGTGGGCCGGTCCGCGGCCAGCATGAAGGCTTCCAGTTCCAGGGAGGTCCACGCCTCCGCCACGAAGCGCTGCACCGGCCCCTCCGCCGCCGCCCGCCGGGCCCGCGCGTGCCGCTCCAGCTCCGGCACCGGCGCCGGCACCGGATCCGCCGATGGCCGTGCCGCGGCCCGGGCCAGCTGCAGCTCCGCCAGGGCCCGCGCCGCCATGAGCGGCTGCGGCTGATCCCGCAGGGACTCCGCGGCGCCGCCCTCCGCCTCCACGCGCTGGGCCACCTCCGCGGCCAGCAGGCGGGCGGCGTGGTCCACGCCGTGCCAGGGATGCTCCACGAGCGCGAGTCGGTGCCGCAGGAGAGCCGCGGTCGCGGCGGGACGGAAGGCGCCGCTCGCGCCCGGGGGCATGCGTTCGCCGGTGTAGCGCTCTATGAAGCGGGCGAGGGCCTCGTCTCCCCCGCCCAGCGGGAAGAGATCCACCATGGCCTGCGCCACCTCCACGCCGCTCGCGAAGCTGTCCACCACCACGCCCTGGGCGGTCAGGCGCACGGGCATCGGCTCCGCGGTGTAGGCCTCCCGCACCAGGCGCGCGGCGTCCACCGGCCCAAGGTCCGGCGCCAGATCCGTGCGCCGCTGCCGCAGCGCCTCCAGCCGCTGATCCGCGGTGCGGGCCCGCGAAAGCCGCTCCTCCAGGGCGCCATCACCCTCCGGCCGGCGCTGCGTCGGACGGGCGCGGCCGCCGGGCCCGAGCGCGGGCACCACCGGCGCGCCCGCCGCCGTCTCCATCTCCGCGAGCCGCTGCGCCGCCTCCCGGTCACGCCCCTCCATCACGAGCGCCGCGATCGTCCCCAAACGCTCCTGCCGCACCATGCGGTCCAGGAGGACGAGCGGCGTCGGCGACGACGGCGCCTCCCCGAGCGCAGCGCGAAGGTTGTCCCAGCGGGCCACCTGCTCGCGCTGGGCGGCGCCGGCGCTCGCGGTCACCTCCGGCGCGGGCCCGAGCGCCGCGAGCACGTTCCCGAGGATGGCGCGGCGCCCCGCGGCGTCCGTTCGCTCCCCCACCACCATGTCCGGCTGGAACCACGGCGCCCTGCGGGCCTGCCGCAGGATGCTGGTCACGGCCCACAGCTGCCGCGACTGCACCGCTGGATCCAGGAGCCACTGCTCCAGCCGGCGCCGCGACGTGCGCGAACCCGGCGCCTCCGGTCGCCAGTCCACGAGCGCCACCAGCCGCCCCGCCAGATCCGCCGCGGTCCCCGGCACCTCCAGTCGGAGCGGACTGCGCAGCAGCGCGTCGATCCCCGCAAGCCACGCCCCCTGCGCCTCCTCCGGCGTTCGCACCGCCTCCTGCGCGGCGATCCACGCCTGCAGCCGGTCGAAATCGTCCTGCGGCGCCCCGCGTCCCACGGCGGCCACCACCTGCGGCAAGGCGCGGTCCAGCCAGGAGGCGGCGCTGCGTTCGAACGCCCCTCCCGAGCCCTCCACCGGCGGCACCGATGCGACGGTGGCCGCCCCCACCACGCCGGGAGCCACGCCGGGTTCCGCGAGGAAGGAGCCCGCGATGCCGGCGGACCAGGATCCCTGCAGGATGGCGGTGGCGCTCACGGGCGCGGCGCCGGTCATGGCCCGCAGCGGCTCCACCAGCGCCGCCGCCGCCTCCTCCGTCTCCAGGGTCCTGAAGACGGCGAGGGACGCGTCCACAAGCGCCCGCTTGCTGCCGGGATCCAGGTGCGGCCACGCGGCGCCCGCCGCCTGCTGGAGGCCGGCCCATCTGGCGGTGGTGGCCGCGGACGCAGGCTCCACCTGCCCGGCGAGGGCCCGCAATCCATCCACCGCCGCCTTGGCCGCGGTGATGGCCTGCTCCATCTGGAGCGTCATGGGACCGGGCGCGAACGAGGGCACCTGGGGATAGCTGACCGGAACCGCGGGCGGCACCGCAGCGGCGGATGGCTCCTGCGCCGGACGCTGCGGCGCGGCGGCATTCACTCCCTCAGGCGCCGAGGGCGCCGCCTTCGGCGCCTCCGCCGCATCGTCCGCGGACCTCGCGGCCATCGGCGCGGGCGCGGCACGGGAGAGTGCCGCCACCACCACCGCCACCAGGCGCCACGCCAGGACGAGCGAGATCAGGAGGAGCGAGACCACCACCACCCGGATCGCGCGATCCTGGGAGCGGCTGCGGCGGGCCACGGCCTCCAGGTCCACCGGCTCCGCCACCACCGGCGGCAGCCCCGCGGACGGGCCCGGCGCATGGTCGTGCACCCACGCGTCCGCGAGGTGGCCCTCCCGCATCAGGATGCCCAGCCCGTTCAGCACCCGGCAGAGTCCCTGCGCGGAGACGTGGTGCCGGGCCGCGAGCGAGGCGAGACGGGCCCGCGCCGCGCCGTTCCAGCCGCCGCAGGAGAGCAGGATGGCCAGCACTTCGCGGTCGAACGCCGTGAGCTGCGGGCCGCGCGGATCGCCGGCGGGAAGGCCGCTCACGCGCCGCCTCCCCTGGCCCGCAGCGTTCGATCCAGCTGCTGCATGCGCTCCGCCCACGGCGCCGGTCCCCAGTCGCTCACGAGCTGGCGGTACTGGTCGATCACCGCGAGGGCCCGGGCCACGTCGATCTCCGCCAGGAGCGTGGCCAGCCGGAAGCGGGCCTCGCACCAGCCGGGCGTGCCCACCTTCTCTCCGTTGGCGAGCGTGGTGGCCCACTCGACGGCGGCCGCGCGATCCCCCTGGGCGAGGGCGAGCGTGATCGCGGCGCGGAGGGCGCGCGGTTCGCGCGAGGAGCGGGTGAGGAGGGCGCGGACGATGTCGAGCCCGGCGCGGGCCCGGCTGGTGTCGCCGCTCTCGGCGAGCGCCGCCGCGGCGCCCGCCGCCTGGATGGCCACGGAGGCCATCGCGGCGTCGTCGAGCGAGGCTCCCGGCTCGTCCAGGATCTGGCGGGCGCAATCGAACGCCGCCCCCAGGAGCGCCGCCCGGCGCGCGGACGGCGCCGGATCATCCACGGCCGCCACCGCGCTCCGCAGGATGGCCCGCCGGCCGGCGCGGGCCCAGTGCGGGTCCTTCAGTCGGGCGCACTCCTCCAGGAGGGACATCGCGCGGGCCACGTCGCCTGAGAGGGCGGCCACCTGCAGTCGGCGCAGGAGCAGTTCGTCCTCCGCGCCCTCCAGGGAGAACTCACCTGCACGCGCCCGCGCCTCCAGCTCTCCCAGGGCCGCCGCCGCGTCATCCACGCGCTGCACGCCGGGGGCGAGGCACGCCTCCAGGCGCCTCCGCAGGAGCACCTGGCGGGCGGCGCCGGGGGCGGCGTCCTCGCTCACCGCCATCTCGAGGAAGCGCGCGGCGGCCTGCGGGCGCTCCGCCTCCGGAGCGGCCCGGAACATGCGGTAGAGGATCTCCGCGGCCTGGGCCCGGGCCTCCGCCCACGCGGGGCTCGCCCGCGGCACGGCCAGGAGCTGCCGCAGCTCCGCATCTCCCGCGCTCTCCTGGGCCTGGATCTTCACCACCGCGGCGCGGGCCGCGAATTCGCTCTCCGGATACTGCGAGACCAGCCGCTCCACGCAGCGGGCCCGGGCGGCCTGGAAGCCCGCCCGCTCCGACGCAGCCGCGCCCGCCGCGGCCCTCGCGGCGCAGCCGGCCGCGAGCCAGAGGCTCTCCGCCGCCTTCGCGGGCGGCAGTCCATCCGCGGCGGCCTCGAACGCGGCGGCGGCGCGGGCGAACTCCTCGCAGCCCACCAGGCTCCACGCCGCCAGCTGCCGGGCCCCCGCCTGCGCCTGCGGGAAGCGCTGCGCATCCGGCTGCGCGACGGCGGCCAGGAGCGCCTCCGCGGCGCCGCGGAACGGGACGGCGCTCGTCTCGCCCTTGTCGCGCGCTGCGCGGGCCTCCTCATAGAGGCGCACGCCCGCCACGTACCGCCCCACGAATCCCTCCTGCGGGAGCTTCCCGCCCGGGAAGCGCGTGGCGAGATCCAGGACCTCTCCCAGCTCGCCCTGTCCCGCGAGGAGCGCCACCGCGGATTGCGCCGCCTCCGCGGCGCCCGGCGCCGCGGACGCCAGGCTCTCCGCCGCCGCGAGCCGCAGCCACGAGACGGGCACCTCGCCGCGCCGCGCCGCGTCGGAGATGAGGGTCTTCGCGGCTTCCCAATCCCCGGCGTCCAGCAGGGCCGCGAGCCGCCATGCTCCGGCGTTGCGCCGCACCGCGGCGGCGGTGCGGGCATCCGCGAGGAGATCGAACCACTCCCCCGCCCGCCCCGGACCCCGCAGCCAGCTGCGGCAGAGCGCCGTGCCCAGCACCGCGCTCGCGTAGGTCTCCTCGCCGCGGCGGTCGACGGAGACGTCGGTGGCCGCGGGATCGGCCTGGCCGGTGTCGAGGAGCGCCGTGAAGAGGGCCTCCGCCTCCTCGATGCGCCGCCTGGCCGCGTCCGCCTTGGCGGGCGTCAGGCGCCGTTCGATCCATCCCAGGTAGTAGAGCGTCCACGCCTGGAGGAACCTCGAGGTGTCCAGGAGCGCCCGCTTGCGATCCACGGCGTCCAGGAGCGTCTCCGCGTCCAGGCCCACGCTGCGGTCGAGCTTCCGGTCGTCGGTCTTCAGCTCCGCGTCGAGCCGCTTCCGCAGGGCCTCGAACGCGGGCGCCAGGGTGCGGAGGCCGTCGCGGAACGCCGTCGCCTCGTCCAGGCCGGCGCGGGCCATGCGGAACTCCTCCGCTCCGCGCGCAAGCGGGCGGTAGCGGGCCCGCAGGAGCGCCAGGCCGAGGGCATCCGCCTCCACCTGCGGGAGTTGCGGCGTCACCTCCTGGGCCACCGCCGCCAGGGCCTCGAGCTCCGCCGCGGAGGGCGCTCCCTCCAGCTGCCTGGACACCAGCTCCGCGAGCCGCTCCGCCAGGTCCCGCTTCTCCGCGGGCGTGGCGGCCCGGGCCATGCGCTCCTGGAGGAGGAGCGCCAGGAAGCGCTCCAGTCCCGGCCGCTGGAGCCACTCCGAGAGATCGTCGTCCGCCTCCCTGGCGGCCACGGCGGAGGTGGTGCCCGCGGCCGGCGCCACCGGATCCCGCGCAGTCAGGAGGGCGGAGGCCAGGACCGCCGCCTCCTCCGTGCGTCCCGCCGCGGTGGACGCTTCCGCCGCCAGTCTGGCCGCGGCGGCGGCGAGCGCGGGCTGCTCCGCGCCGTGGCGGGCTACCGCGTGCAGAAGCTGGAGCTGCCCGCGGGCCCGCTCCACGGGATCCGTCTCCGCCAGGAGGCTCCGTCCGACCGCCACCCGCGCCCACGCTTCCGCCCACGCGGGCAGCCGCCGCCGCAACTGCTGGATCGCCTCGCGGGCCTTGGCCCGCTGAGCCGGATCGGTGGACATCGCGTCGTGGGCGGCGCGGAGGAAGTCCCCCACTCTCGCCGCCGGCTCCCCGCCCGGCAGCGGCGCGGGCGGCGGCAACGGGCGGGCGGGATCCACGCACGCCGCGTAGAGCGCCGCCCAGGAGCCTGCGGGGCCGCCTGCCGCGACCGCTGCGTCGAGTGCCTGGAGCACCGCCGGCCGCTCCGCCTCCGCCAGCGCGAAGGGCGGCACCAGCGGCGGGAGCCCGGTCGCCGCGTCGAAGAGCGGAATCGCCACCTGGCGCCCGTCGCGGGTGAGCACCTGGGCCGTGGCGAGCGGGCCCGCCGGCGCCGCGCCTCCGGTCCGGCGCAGGCATTCGAACGCCGCGCGCGTGGCCGCGGCGCCATCGCGCGACGAGATCGCCACCTGCAGCTCCGCCAGCGCCGCCACCACCGCGGTGGCGCCGTCCACCTCCGCGGCCCGCGGCGCCGCGAGGGCCTCCGCGGCGCCGCGCGGGTCGCCGCGCTCCAGTCGCAGCCGGGCCCGCCAGAGGCGTTCGCCCTCCTTGAGGAGGGAAGGCAGGGACGCGGCTCCCGCGAGATCCGCCGGCGCCTCCACGGCCCGCACCTGGTCCCACGTCCAGCGGTCCACCGCCTCCAGCGTGCCGCCCGCCCGCGGCGTGGTGCGCCGCATGGAGAGGCCGCCGGGCGAGATCTCCGTCACCGTGCCTTCCAACTCGGCGCCGCCGCGGAGGAAGACGCGATCCGCCGCCGCCGCAGCGCCGGCCGCGGCAAGGGCCACCGCCGCGGCCAGGTGCACCAGCGCCGTCCGTCGGGGGCGGCGCCCGCCGATGGTCACGGCGCACCTCCCACCGGAATGGCGCGATACGCGCCGCCGGTGACCTCCGCCAATTCGCGCATCACGCGCTCTCCCAGGATGGCCATCATCAGGCGGCGCATCCCGGGATCCGGCTCGTTGGTGCGGATGTCCTTGGCCGCCAGCACCAGCCGCTCCAGCTCGCTGCCCGCGGGATTCCGCACCAGCACCTGGTCCAGCATGGACTCGCCATGGGCCCGCTGCGCCGCGGTGCCCAGCGCGGAGCGGTCCTGGAACTGGATGCAGTGAATCACGATGGGGCGCGAACGCCGCTGCAGCTGCGTGGCCACGTGGAGCGCCTGGTCCGGCGGGATCTCTCCATCCGTCATGAAGAAGATGGCGTCCGGCGGGACGTCGAGCGACAGCAGATGGTTGAAGCCGTAGACCGGCTCCGTGCCGCCTCCGGGGTTGATCGCCTGGGCCCACTTGCCGAAGCGGTCGTGCCCGCTCCGCCGGGCCCGCTCCCAGCCGTCCGCGTCCGGCGGGAAGGCCCGCGGCGCGGTGTCGAAGAAGACCACGGAGAAATTGGCGGACTCCGGGAGCTCGTGGAGGCTGCGGTTCAGCTCCTCCGCCAGCTTCAGCCACTTCCCTTCGAACGCCATCGAGCCGCTCTTGTCCACCACGTAGCCGAAGCGGCTGCCGCGGGCCCGCACGCCGAAGAAGCTCGTCCCCCCGCTCCCGGTCCCGAGCCCCGGGTCACCCTTGCCGCGGCCGGTCCCCGGACCGGTGCCGTTGCCGCTCCCGCTGCCGCTCCCGAAGCCGCCGGAGCCGTCGAGCGGCCCGGCGCCGGAGCCGCCGCCGCTCACGGGCCGATCCGGCAGGTCGATCGGGTCGCTCTCCCCCGGCTGGGACTGCACCGCCTGCGTGGCCACCTCCGGCATGGAGGCCATCGCCAGTCCCTCCAGGGCCCCTTCCGGAAGGATCGCCACCTCCAGCGGAGAGCTGCCGTGGGGCTCCTGCGCCTCGTGCTGTTCGATCACCACATGGGCCAGCACCAGCAGAACCGTCAGATGGAACGGCAGGGAAATCGCGATTCCCAGGAGCGCCCAGCGCCACCGCCACCAGGCGAAGGAGCCCCGCTCGCCGCCTCCGGCCGCACTGGGATCTGCTGGCTGCACTGGGGCAGGGACCTCCTGGACGGCGCCGGATCCGCCACCGGACTCCGACACCACCCTCGATTCTACGGGGAAGGGTCGGCTTGACCCGCGGCACGCGCCGTCGTCCAATCCTTCGACTTCGCGGCGACCCGCCCGCGTGGTTCCCGCCTCCCGCCCTTCTTCCCGCAGACCCGCGCCCGCCGCGCCCCTCTCCAGGAGCCTCCCCGTGCCAGACGGTTACCAGCGAGTGGTCCTCAAGGTGAGCGGCGAGAGCTTCGCGCCGCCGGGCCAGCTGGGGATCGACCCGGAGGAGCTGCGGGCCATCGCCGGCCAGATCGCGGAGGCCCGCCGGGCCGCCCCGGGCGTGCGCCTGGCGGTGGTGGTGGGCGGCGGCAACATCGTCCGCGGCGCCCGCCTGGCGGAAGGCGGCCGGATCAACCAGAGCACCGCCGACTACATGGGCATGCTGGGCACCGTCATCAACGGCCTGGCCCTGAAGGAGGCGCTGGAGGCGCTCCAGGTGGAGAGCCGCGTCCTGAGCGCCCTCACCGTCACCGCGGTGGCGGAGCCCTTCATCCGCGGCCGCGCCCTCCGCCACATGGAGAAGGGACGCGTCGTCATCCTGGTGGCCGGCACCGGGAACCCCTTCTTCACCACCGACACCTGCGCCAGCCTGCGGGCCATCGAGCTGGGCGCGGAGGTGCTCCTCAAGGCCACCAAGGTGGACGGCATCTACACCGCGGACCCGCGCCGCGACCCCGCCGCCCGCCGCTACGACCGCCTCACCTTCCAGGAGGCGCTCGAGAAGCAGCTGGGGGTGATGGACCTCACCGCCCTCACCATGTGCATGGAGCACCGGCTCCCGGTCTGCGTCTTCGACTTCCGCGCCGCCGGCAACATCCGCCGGGTGATCTGCGGCGAGCGGATCGGGACCCTCGTCACCCCCTGAACAGCATCGGAACACACCATGGATCTCGACACCATCCTCCTCGAGTGCGACGACCGCATGACCAAGTCCGTGGACTACTTCTCGCGGGAACTGCGCGGCATGCGGACGGGCCGCGCCAGCACGGCGCTCCTGGAGTACGTCAAGGTGGACTACTACGGGAGCAGCACGGACCTGCGGGAGCTGGCCGCGATCAGCGTGGCCGAGGCCACGCAGCTCATCGTGAAGCCCTTCGACCCCTCGTCCAGGCAGGAGGTGGTGAAGGCCATCGAGAAGGCCGGCCTGGGCCTGAACCCCATGGTGGAGGGCGCCCAGATCCGCATCAACGTCCCGGCCCCGAGCGCCGAACGGCGGCGACAGCTCTCCACGCAGGTGAAGAAGCTCGCGGAGGACACCAAGGTGGCCATTCGCAACGAGCGCCGCGACGCCAACAAGCACATCGACGCGCTCCTGGCGGACAAGAAGGCGCCGATCACGGAGGACCAGGCGGAGTCCGCCAAGAAGGACGTGGACGAGATGACGCAGAAGAACACCCACCGCGTGGACGACATGAGCAGCAAGAAGATCGCGGAAATCGAGGAGATCTGATGCTCCTGCGGACGCTCGCCCTGGCGGTCGCGGCGGCGCTCGGCCCGGCGGCGGGCGCGGATGACCTCCCCGTGGTTCGCGTGGAGCACGACGACGTCACCATCACCGCCAGCTGCCGCCTCCTCTTCCCGGCCACGCCGGTGCCGGACATGAACGGAGACGGCGTGGTGCACGTCCGGGGCGACGGCCTGGTGCTGGACATGGGCGGGACGGCCCTCATGGGCAGCGCCGCGGCGGCCCCGCCGTGGAACCGCGCCGGCACCGGGATCGTGCTCCAGGGGCGCGGCATCACGCTGCGGAACGGGCGGGTGAGCGGCTTCAAGACCGGCGTCCTCGCCCAGGGATGCGACGGACTGGTGGTGCAGGACCTGGACCTCTCCGACAACTGGGCGGAGCGCCTCCGCTCCACCGGCAGCCGCGAGGACGGCGCGGATTGGCTCTGGCCGCACCGCAACGACGGCCAGGAGTGGCGCACCCGCTGGGGCGCCGGGATCTGCGTGGAGCGGAGCCGCGGCTGCACGCTCTCCCGCATCAAGGCCCGCCGCGGACAGAACGGCATCATCCTGGACCGCGTGGAGGAGTCCCGCGTCCACGACTGCGACTGCTCCTTCCTCTCCGGCTGGGGGCTGGCGATGTGGCGCTCGAGCGCCAACGTGATCGCCCGCAACGCCTTCGACTTCTGCGTGCGGGGCTACAGCCACGGCGTCTACAACCGCGGCCAGGACTCCGCGGGGATCCTCCTCTTCGAGCAGTGCTGCCGGAACGTCATCGCCCTCAACTCCGTCACCCACGGCGGCGACGGGCTCTTCGCCTTCGCCGGCCGCGAGGCCCTGGGTGAGGACGTGAAGGACCCGGCGCCGGAGCAGGTGGAGGCGGCCAGGCGGCGCGGCTGCAACGGCAACGTGATCGTGGGGAACGACTTCTCCTGGGCCGTGGCCCACGGGCTGGAGCTGACCTTCTCCTTCGACAACGTGGTGGCCCGCAACCGCTTCCGGGAGTGCGCCATCTGCGGCATCTGGGCCGGCTACTCCCAGTCCATGCGGATCACGGACAACGAGTTCACCGGGAACGGCGGCTTCGCGGCCGCGGGCGAGCGCGGCGGCATCAACGCCGAGCACGCCCGCGGGATCGTGGTGGACGCCAACCGCTTCCACGGGAACGCGGTGGGCGTGCGCCTCTGGTGGGACCAGGACGACGCCCTGGCCGCCACGCCGTGGGCCCGCGCCAACGGCGTGGAGTGCCGGGACAACGTGATCGTCGGGAACCGCTTCAAGGAGGACCTGGTGGCCGTGGAGCTGGAGCGGTGCGGCCCCACCGTGGTGGCCGACAACGCCATGGACGACGTGCGCGAACCCCTCCGGGCGGACGACGCATCGCGGGCCGCGGTGGCGTCCGCGGCGCCGTCGGCGCTCCCCGCGCTCGCGGACCTGGACGCGCTGCTGGCGGGCCTGCCGGGTTCGAGCACTCCGGTGGGCGCCCGCGCCGGGCTCGACGGGCGGCAGCACATCGTGATCACGGAGCGCGGTCCCCACGACGGCACGACGAACGCGCTCGTCTTCCTCCGCTCCGAGGGCGGCGAGCAGTGGTGGCGGGTCCTGGGGCCGGGCACCTTCAAGGGCGCCTCGGTGGTGAACGCGGGCGGGGCCACGCTCTCGCGCGATCCCAAGGACAACACCATCCGCGTCTACGGCCGCGAGCCGCGCCTGGACCCGTACGAGCTGGTGGTCACCATGAGCCGACCCGGGGATCCGCCCCGCGCCAAGGGCGAGCGCCTCACCGGACGCGGCGTCCTCTTCAACGGCAACTGGAACGTGCGCTTCTTCCCCTGGAGCAGGGATCCGCGCGAGGATCCGGAGGGCTGGCGGGCGGAGGCCGGGAACGGCGTGGAGCTCCACGCGGTGCGTTCGCTGCACTTCCCCTTCGGCATGGAGGGCCCCAGCCAGATGAGCCTCTCCGTGGACCACCCGGAGAAGGATCTCCTCCGGAACGCCGGCCTCCCCAAGGACCGCTTCGGCACCATCGCCACCACCACCATCACCATCCCCAGGGGCCGCTGGAAGCTCACCGTCACCAGCGATGACGGCGTGCGGGTCCTGGCCGACGGGAAGACGGTGATCGAACGCTGGGACTGGCACGCGCCGCGCGAGGACTCCGCGATCCTCGACCTGGCGGAGGAGCGCGAGGTGTCGCTGGTGGTGGAGCACTTCGAGCTCGACGGCTACGCCATGCTCCTCCTGGACGTCTCCCCGGCGGAGGGGCCCTGACGTGCGCTGCCCCTCCTGCGACGCGGACGACGACAAGGTGATCGACAGCCGCGCGAGCGAGAACGGCGACGCGATCCGCCGCCGCCGCGAGTGCAACCGGTGCGGCCGCCGCTTCACCACCTACGAGCGGGTGGAGAAGACCGCCCGCCTGGTGGTGGTGAAGAAGGACGGTTCGCGCGTCCCGTTCGACAACGACAACGTGATGAAGGGCGTGCAGGCCGCCTGCGGCAAGCGCCCCATCCCGGAGGAGGCCAAGACGCGCGTGGTCCGCGAGGTGGAGGAGGAGCTCCATCGGGACTTCGAACGCGAGGTGGCGAGCGCCGAGGTGGGCCGCCGCGTGGCCGCCAAGCTCCGCGACGTGGACCACATCGCGTACATCCGCTTCGCGAGCGAGTACCACGACTTCCGCACGCTGGAGGAGTTCCAGCGCGAGGTGGCGCATCTCCAGGACCGCCCCACGGTGCTGCCCAACCAGGCGCCGCTCTTCGGCGATCCGGGCCGGTAGCGTTCCCGCGGCTCCGGCACGGCTACACTCACGCCCCCTCTGGAGCCCGGTTCCCCGGGAAGACGCATGCCTCGCATCACCCTGCCGGACGGCACCATCAAGGAGTACCCCGCCCCCGTGACCCCCGCCCGGGTGGCCACGGACATCGGCGCGGGCCTTGCCAAGGCGGCCATCGGGGCCCGGGTGGACGGCGAGCTGCGGGATCTCTCCTGGCCCATCCAGGCGGACGCCACCCTGGCCATCGTCACGGAGAAGCCGCGCCCCGGCCAGTCCGACGCGGACGCCCTCTTCCTCATCCGGCACAGCGCCGCCCACGTGATGGCGGAGGCCATCCAGCGCCTCTTCCCGGGGGTGCAGCTGGTCTACGGGCCGCCGCTGGAGACCGGCTTCTACTACGACATGGCATTCCCGCAGGGCACCGCCATCTCCAGCGACGACTTCCCGCGCATCGAGGCGGAGATGGCCCGCATCGTGGCGGAGAACCGCCCCTTCACCCGCTACGAGCTGCCGGTGAAGGAGGGACTGGAGAAGCTCCGCGGCGAGGGCAGCAAGTACAAGATGGACAACGCGGAGCGGGCGGTGGCGGCCGGGAGCAGCGCCCTCAGCTGGTACGCCACCGGGACGCCCCGTTCGGACTGGGAGGATCTCTGCCGCGGTCCGCACGTCCCCACCACCGGACGGATCGGGGCCTTCAAGGTCATGTCGCTCGCCAGCAGCTACTGGCACGGGGACGAGACCTCGGATCGCCTCACCCGCGTCTACGGGACCGCGTTCGCCCGCAAGGAGGACCTCGACGCGTACCTCCACCAGCTGGAGGAGGCCAAGCGGCGCGACCACCGCGTGATCGGCCGCCAGATGAAGCTCTTCCACATCGACGAGGCCGTCGGCCAGGGCCTGGTGCTCTGGACCCCCAACGGGGCGATCATCCGCCAGGAACTCCAGAACTTCATCGGCGCGGAGCTCCGCAAGCAGGGCTATTCGCAGGTCTTCACCCCGCACATCGGGAAGCTGGGGCTCTACCGCACCAGCGGCCACTTCCCCTACTACCGCGAGAGCCAGTATCCGCCCATCCTGGAGCATGAGCAGCTCTCCTCCCTGGCGGTGGAGGGATGCAGCTGCGCGGAGCTCCTCAACCGCATGGGCGCGGGCGAGGTGGATGGGTACCTCCTGCGGCCGATGAACTGCCCGCACCACATCCGGATCTACGCGAGCGAGAAGCGGAGCTACCGCGAACTCCCGGTCCGGCTGGCGGAGTTCGGCACCGTCTATCGATGGGAGCAGTCCGGCGAGATCGGCGGCCTCACCCGGGTCCGCGGCTTCACCCAGGACGACGCCCACCTCTTCTGCCGCGAGGACCAGGTGCCCGCGGAGCTCCAGGGATGCCTTTCGCTCGTCAAGCTCGTGCTGGGCACCCTCGGGATGGCGGACTACCGCGTGCGGCTGGGCCTGCGGGACCCGGACTCCAGCAAGTACGTGGGGGAGCCCGCCCTCTGGGATCGGGCGGAGGCCGCATGCCGCGAGGCGGCCCGCAGCCTCGGCGTCTCCTTCTCGGAGGAGCCGGGGGAGGCCGCCTTCTACGGCCCCAAGATCGACTTCATCGTGAAGGACGTGATCGGCCGCTCCTGGCAGCTGGGAACCGTCCAGGTGGACTACACCCAGCCGATCCGCTTCGACCTCACCTACGTGGGCAGCGACAACCAGCTCCACCGGCCGGTGATGATCCACCGGGCGCCGTTCGGCTCCCTGGAGCGCTTCACCGGCGTGCTCATCGAGCACTTCGCCGGCGCCTTCCCGCTCTGGCTGGCGCCGGAGCAGGTCCGCGTCCTCCCCATCAGCGACAAGAGCGAGGGGTACGCCCGGGAGGTGCTGGCGGCCCTCCTGTCGCAGGGACTCCGGGCCACCCTGGACGCGGGTGACGAACGCATCCAGAGCCGGATCCGCGACGCCGCCGAGGCCCGCATCCCCTACATGGCGGTGGTGGGTCCGCGGGACGCGGCGGAGCGGCAGGTGAGCGTGCGGATCCGCGGCCGCGCGGAGAACGCCGGGGTCCTGGGGCTCTCGGAGTTCGTCGACGGTCTGGCCCAGGAGTACCGCAGCCGCGGTGCCGCCTCCCTGGCGGAGCGGTTCGCGGCCGCCACCTGACGGGGAGCCGCTCCGGCGGGAGCCCGGCCACGGCCGGATCGCGTCTCCCGGCACAGGGACCCTGGAAACGAACCGCCCCTTTTCACCCGGGTGGTTGCCCCGGCCCCGGATGGCCGATACCTTGAGGGCATCGAATGGCCCGGGCGCGTCGCCCGGGTCGAGACCGACTCGCGGACGAGACCTGATGCTCTCACCCACCGTCACCGGCACATGAGCGCCCGCGCCGTGCTGGTTCGAGTCGCCCCGGTCAACCCGGTCCACCGCATCGCCGACGCATTCGCGTCGTCGCGTGGTTGACGTTCGCGCCCCTGGATCCGTTCAGAAGGAACCCACCATCCCACCGCTTCCCCCCCGCCGTCCGCCGTTCCGTGGCGATGCCCCCATGGGGCCTCGCGTCAACGATCGCATCCGCATCACCCCCATCCGGCTCATCGACGAGAACGGCGAGATGGTGGGCGTGGTGGAGACGGATGATGCCCGCCGCCGCGCCATGGACCTCGGGCTGGACCTGGTGGAGATCGCGGCTGCGGACCGCCCGCCGGTCTGCAAGATCATGGACTTCGGGAAGTACAAGTACGAGCTCTCCAAGCGGGAAAAGGCCAACAAGAACCGCACGAAGTCCTCGGAGATGAAGGAAGTGCGGCTGGGTCGGTCCATGAAGATCGATCCGCACGACATCGAGATCCGCATCGCCCAGGCCCGGCGCTTCCTGGTGGAGGGCCACAAGGTGCAGATCGTCCAGAACTTCAAGGGCCGGGAGCTGGCCCACCGCAGCCGCGGCGATCAGCGCATGATCGGCATCATCGACCGGCTGTCGGACCTGGGGCGCGTGGAGATGGCGCCTCGCCTCAACGGCAAGCGGATGAGCATGATCATCACGCCGGACCGGACCAAGGTGGAGAACTGGAAGAAGCGGGAGGCCGCCGCGGGCCGCAGCACGCTTCCGCCGGCGCCGGAGATCCCGCCGGAGATGGACCAGGACGACGACCACGACGACGAGGGCGGCGACGAGGCCGTGGAAACCGAGACCTGAGCGCGTCCGGGGCGG
Source organism: Phycisphaerales bacterium (assembly GCA_046350535.1). GTDB lineage: Bacteria > Planctomycetota > Phycisphaerae > Phycisphaerales > SM1A02 > VGXK01. The sequence continues at coordinate 881,385 of JAXMAG010000001.1, read as the reverse complement.
TCCGGGGCCGCGGCACGCGCGGTCCCGGGCCGGGACCGCTCCGCCCCGGTGTGCATAAAACTGAAATTTGGTGCATGAGATTGACAATCTCATGCGTATCAGTGCATACTCTCAGCATGGTCGCCAAGCCGCACCGCCGCCACCTGATCGAACGCATCCTCCAGAAGGAGCGCGTCGGCAATCAGGCCGATCTCCTGGAGCACCTGCGTGCCCAGGGCGTGGTGGTCACGCAGGCCACCCTCTCCCGGGATCTCGCGGATCTCGGGGTGATGAAGGGGCCCCACGGCTACCGCCTGCCCACCGCGGTGATCTCCCCCCCGCCGCGGGACATGGAGGGCGGGGCCCTCTCCGGGGCGGTGCGTTCGCATCTGCGGGACGTGGCCCACGCCGGGAACCTGGCCATCCTCTCCACGCCCAGCGGGCACGCCCAGCTCCTCGCGGTGGAGATCGACCGGGCCCAGGTGCCGGACGTGATCGGTTCGATCGCCGGGGACGACACGATCTTCGTGGCCTGCCGCTCCAGCGGCGCCGCGAGGACCCTCTGCGACCGGATCCGCCGCCTCGCGGGCATCGCCAACGGCCGGCCACGGCAGCGGGAAGGCGCCCTCCAGTGACAACCTCCATGCACCGCGTGGCGGTGGTCGGCGCGGCCGGCTACTCGGGCGCGGAACTCGTCGCCATCCTCCTCTCCCACCCGGCGGTGGAGCTCGCGGGCCTCTTCGGGTCGGAGCGACGCGGCGCGGGAAGCGATGCGGAGCGCTTCGATTCGCTCCACCCCCGCTTCCGCGGCGCCACGGAACTCCGCGTGGAGGCCGCGGATCCCGCGGCCATCCTGGCCCAGCGGCCCGCCGCGGTCTTCCTGGCCACCCCGCACGAGGCGAGCGAGGCGCTGGCCCCGCGGCTCCTCGAGGAGGGCGTGGTGGTGTTCGACCTCTCCGCGGCATTCCGCCTGCGGGACGCGGCCGCATACCCCGCCCACTACGGCTTCTCCCACGGCCACCCGGAGCTCCTGAAGAGCGCCGCCTACGGCCTCCCGGAGCTGCATGCGGAGGCGATCGCGGATGCGACCCTCATCGCCTGCCCCGGCTGCTACCCGACCAGCGTCATCCTCCCCATGCGTCCGCTCGCGGAGTCCGGCGTGCTGGCGGCGGACGAACCGATCATCGTGGACGCCGCGAGCGGCGTCAGCGGCGCGGGCCGCACCGCGGCGGTGAAGAGCCTCTTCTGCGAGGTCTCCTTCCAGCCCTACGGCGTGTTCTCGCATCGGCACCAGCCGGAGATGGAGCAGGAGACGGGGCGGCCCATCCTCTTCACGCCGCACCTCCTGCCGCTGGATCGCGGGATCCTGAGCACCATCCACGCCAGGCTGGCGCCGGGCGCGTCCATCGACGACGCGCGGGCGTGCCTGGAGGAGCGCTATGCGGGGCAGCCGTTCGTGCGCATCCTGCCGCGCGGCCAGTGGCCCAGCATCGCCGGCGTGGAGCGCACGAACCTCTGCGACATCGCCCTCGGCTGCGACCGCAGCGGGCGGCACCTCGTGGTGGCGAGCGCCATCGACAACCTGCTGAAGGGGGCCGCCGGACAGGCGGTGCAGTGCTTCAACGTCCGCTTCGGTCTGCCTCAGCAGACCGCACTCGGCCCGGAGTGGGCCGCTCGGAAGGGAGTCGCCGCATGGATGGACCGCTGAACGCCCCGAACGACGCGGAGTCCCGCGGGGGCGGCGAGCGCCCCGGCCCGTTGGTGGTGAAGCTGGGAGGCGCCCTCCTGGATTCGCCGGAGCTCTTCGCCGCCACGTTCGACGCCATCGCACTTCTCCACCAGCGCCATCCTGGCGGCGTGGTGGCGGTGCATGGCGGCGGCAAGGCGGTGGATCGCCAGCTGGAGCGCCTGGGGCTCGCCAGCGAGCGGCGGGAGGGCATCCGGATCACCCCGCCGGAGCACCTCGAGCAGATCGTGGGCGTCCTCGCCGGCGCGATGAACACCCGCCTGGTGGGGCTCCTCACCGCACGCGGCGTGCCCGCGGTGGGACTCACCCTCTCGGACGGCCTCCTCTGCCGCGTGGAGAAGTGCGGCCGCTACGACTTCGATCCCGGCTGCGTGGGCGAGGTGGTGGGCGGCCATCCCACGCTGGTGCGCCACCTGGTCGGCGGCGGCTTCATGCCGGTCCTCAGCTCCATCGGGATCGATCCCGCGGGCCAGCCGCTCAACGTCAACGCGGACGACGCGGCGGCCTCCGTGGCCGGCCTCCTCCGCGCCTCCGCCCTGCTGGTGCTGACGGACGTTCCCGGCGTGCTCGGCCCGGATGGCGGGCTCATCCCGGAACTCGGCCCGGAGGAGGCGGAATCGCTCATCGCCTCCGGCGTGGTCACCGGCGGCATGGTGGTGAAGGTCCGCGGCGCCGTGAGCGCCGCGGTGCACGCCGGCACGCCGGTGGTGATCGCCAGCTGGAGCGATCCGCAGGCCATCCTCTCGCTGGCCCGCGGCGCCGGAGCCGGCACCCGGATCCATCCCCGTTCGGCGGTGGCCGCGTGACCCCTCCCTCCCCCGCCCCCACTCCCTCCTCCGCCGCCACTCCCGCCATGAGCACCTCCCCCTCCATCGAGCTGGGCTGCAAGGACCTCCTCCGCATCACGGACCTCGCGGTGCATGAGATCCTCCCGCTCCTGGAGGACGCGCGGCGCCTCAAGGCGGACTACCGCAACTGGCGGCACGCGTTCGAGCAGCGGTCCATCGTCCTCCTCTTCGAGAAGCCCTCGCTGCGGACCCGCGTCAGCTTCGAGATCGGGTTCGCCAAGTTCGGCGGCATCGCCGTCTACCTGGACCACGAGACGCGGCCCATCGGGCAGCGCGAGTCCATCGCGGACTACGGCCACAACCTGGAGCGCTGGGCGGATGCGATCGTCGCCCGGACCCGCAGCCACGCCACCATCGAGGCGCTGGCGGCCAACGCCCGCATCCCGGTCATCAACGCCCTCAGCGATCTCCACCACCCCTGCCAGGCCCTCGCGGACTTCATGACCCTGGCGGAGCACGGCTTCGACTTCGGCCACGACCGCCTGGCCTGGGTGGGCGACGGCAACAACGTCTGCCACTCGGTGATCGAGATGGCCGCCACCGTCGGCTGCCGCCTGGTGGTGGTGACGCCGCGCGGACACGAACCCTCCGCGGAGGTGATCCGCACCGCGGAGGCCCGCGCCTGCCGCACCGGCGCCAGCCTGGAGGTCACCTCGGATGTCGACCGCATCCGCGGCTCCGCGGCCGTCTACACCGACGCCTGGACCAGCATGGGGCAGGAGGAGAGCACGGCCCGGAACGCGGCGTTCGAACCCTACCAGGTGGATCGGGACGTCATGGCCAAGGCCGGTCCCGACGCCTTCTTCATGCACTGCCTCCCGGCGCATCGCGGGCAGGAGGTCACGGACGACGTGATCGACAGCCCCCGCTCCATCGTCTTCGACCAGGCGGAGAATCGCATGCACGTCCAGAACGCGCTGCTCCTCCACCTGCTTTCCCGCACGCCTCCCACCTTCCGCACCCCCGCCCCGCGGGCCTCCTGAACGGATCCACGACATGTCGTCACCCAAGCAGCCGTCCCCCTCCGCCTCCACCTCCGTCGGCACCTCGCCGCAGGGCGCCACCCGCGCCGCGGCCGGCCGCCAGCCCCGCAAGGTCTGCGTCGCCTACTCCGGCGGCCTGGACACCAGTTGCATCATCCCCTGGCTCCGCGAGCAGTACCCGGGATGCGAAGTGGTGGCCGTGGTGGCGGACGTCGGCCAGGGCGAGCGCGAGCTCGAGGGCGTGGAGGAGAAGGCCCGCCGCTCCGGCGCGGCGGCGTGCCGGATCGTGGATCTGAAGAAGGAGTTCCTCACGGACTACGTCTTCCCCATGGTGGTGAGCGGCGCGGTCTACGAGGGCCGCTACCTGCTGGGCACCTCCATCGCCCGGCCCATCATCGCCAAGGCCCAGGTGGAGGCGGCGCTCGAGTGCGGCGCGGATGCCGTGGCCCACGGCTGCACCGGCAAGGGCAACGACCAGGTCCGCTTCGAGAGCACCTACGCCGCCCTGGCCCCGCAGCTGACGGTGATCGCCCCGTGGCGCACCTGGCATCTCCGGAGCCGCGAGGCGATGCTCGCGTACCTCAAGGAGCGCAGCATCCCCTGCGCCGCGAGCGCCGAGAAGATCTACTCCCGGGACGCCAACCTCTGGCACATCTCCCACGAGGGCGGCGAGCTCGAGGATCCCTGGAACGCGCCGCCGGAGGACGTCTGGACGCGAACGAGCAGCCCGCAGCAGGCGCCGGACGCGGCCCAGGAGGTGACGGTCTCGTTCGAGCGCGGCATCCCGACCGCGGTGGACGGGCGCACGATGGAGCCGGTGGCGCTCCTGGAGGCCCTCAACCAGCTCGGTGGCCGCCACGGCGTGGGACGCGTGGACCTGGTGGAGAACCGGCTGGTGGGCATGAAGAGCCGCGGCTGCTACGAGACGCCCGGCGGCACGATCCTCATGGAGGCCCTCCGCGGCCTGGAGCAGATCGTGCTGGACCGCGACACGCTCCACTTCCGGGAGAAGCTGGCCCTGGACTTCGCCGCCCTCGTCTACGACGGCCGCTGGTTCACGCCGCTGCGCGAGTCGCTCTGGGCCGCGGCCCGGAGCATCGCGGAGCCGCTCACGGGCGACGTGGCCGTGCGCCTCTACAAGGGGGTCGCCGTCACCACCCGCCGCCGCAGCCCCAACAGCCTCTACAGCGTGGACTTCGCCACCTTCGGGGAGGACGCGGTCTACGACCACGCCCATTCGGAAGGCTTCATCCGCCTCTTCTCGCTGCCCAGCCGCATCCGGGCCATGCAGCGCGCCTCGCGCAAGGGCAAGGCCTGATGACGGCGCTCTGGGCCGGCCGCTTCCAGGGCGAGGCGGATCCGCTCTTCCGCGAGTTCAACGACTCGCTGCCCTTCGACCGCCTGCTGGTGCAGGAGGACATCCGTGGTTCGCACGCATGGGCCGCGGCGCTGGCCCGCGCGGGCGTCCTGACGGAGGCGGAGCTGACGCGCCTCGGCGCGGCGCTGGATGAGGTGTCCGCGCTCGCGGAGCGCGAACCGGACTCCCTGGTGGACGCCCCGGACGAGGACGTGCACAGCTGGGTGGAGCGGCAGCTCGTGGCCCGCGTGGGCGACCTCGGCAAGAAGCTCCACACCGGCCGCAGCCGCAACGACCAGGTGGCCACGGATCTGCGGCTCTGGACGCTGGCGCAGCTGACGGCGCGGCAGCTGGAGATCGATGCCTGCATCGCGTCGCTCGTCTCCCTGGCGGAGCGCGAACGGGAGACGGTGCTTCCCGGCTTCACGCACCTGCAGCGGGCCCAGCCGGTCCTCTTCAGCCACTGGTGCCTGGCGTACGTGGAGATGCTGCGCCGGGACGCGCAGCGCTTCTCGGACGCCGCCGGCCGCACCTCGCAGTGCCCGCTGGGATCCGGGGCCCTCGCGGGCACCGCCTACCCGGTGGACCGGCGGAAGCTGGCCCACGAGCTGGGGTTCACCGCCCCCACCGCCAACAGCCTGGACGCGGTGAGCGACCGCGACTTCGTCGTGGAGTCGCTCTCCGCGTGCGCCCTGGCGGCGATGCACCTCAGCCGCCTCGCGGAGGACCTGGTCTTCTACAGCTCCTCGGAGGCGGGCTTCGTGGAGATGTCCGATGCGGTCACGAGCGGCAGCTCGCTCATGCCGCAGAAGAAGAACCCGGACGCGTGCGAACTCCTGCGCGGCAAGACCGGCCGCATCGTGGGCTCCCTGGTCTCCATCCTCACGGTCCTGAAGGGGCTCCCGCTCGCCTACAACAAGGATCTCCAGGAGGACAAGGAGCCGCTCTTCGACGCGATGCGGCACCTCTCGCGTTCGCTCCGCATGGTCCCGCGGATCCTCGACGGCCTCACCGTGAATCGCGAGCGCACGCGGGAGGCGGCCCAGGGCGGCTACCAGAACGCCACGGAGCTCGCGGACTACCTGGTCTCCAAGGGCGTCCCCTTCCGGGATGCGCATCACCAGGTGGGGCGGCTCGTGCGGCGGGCCATCGAGGGCGGACGGCCGCTCGAGGCCCTCGCGGTGGACGAGCTGGCGGAACTCGCTCCGCGCGTGGAGCGGGACGTCTACGTGAACCTCACCGTGGACGCCGCCCTGCGCAAGCGGGCGGTGGATGGCGGCACGGCGCCGGAGCGCGTGGCGGAGAGCATCCGCCGCACCAAGGCGGCACTCGGGAAGCGGCGCGGACGCGGCGCCCGCAGTGCGGGTTCGAACGCCGGCTCCGCGGCCACGGCCCCCGCGGGGTCCACGACCGACGCCGCCACCCCCGCCGCGAAGTCGGCTCGCGCCGCGGTCGCGGCCGCAGAGACCGCGGCCGCACCGGGCGCCGACGCCGGCGCGTGGGACGCCGCGGCAGGCGCGGCTGCGACCGCCTCCGTGGCCGCCGAGACCGGCGCGGGGCCGGCCTGGTCATCCCCGCGCGGACCCCTGGAGGGCGTGGTCGCGGTGCGCGGCGCCACCGTCGAGGACTTCGAGGCGATCTGCGGCCTGGTGGATCTCTGGGCCAAGCGCGGCGAGAACCTGCCGCGCTCCCCGGACGAGATCCTGGAGAAGATCCCGGACTTCGGCGTGGCCACGGTGGATGGACGCGTCGCGGGCTGCGCCAGCCTCTGGATCTACACGCCCCAGCTCGCGGAGATCCGCTCCCTGGGTCTGGACGAGCGCATCCAGGGATTCGGCCTCGGTTCCAAGCTGGTCGAGTACTTCCTGGACAAGGCGCGGGACCTGGGCATCCCCAAGGTGTTCGTCCTCACGCGGGCCCCCCGATTCTTCGAGAAGTGCGGCTTCCGCCAGGTGAGCGTGAACAGCCTGCCGGAGAAGATCCTCAAGGACTGCGCCCGCTGTCCCAAGAACACCTGCTGCGACGAGATCGCCATGGTGCACGACGTCCTCCCCTGACGGCCGCGCCCACCGCCTCCACTCCCATGCCCGCTCCCACCTCCGCCTCCGTCGCGGCGCCGCAGGGCGCCGCCGTCCCGTCGCCCTCCTGGCCTGCGGGGTTCGTGGCCGCCACCGCCTCCGCCGCCATCAAGAAGCCCGGCCGCACGGACATGGCGCTCCTGGTCTGCCCCGGAGGCGCCGCCGCCGCGGGGATGTTCACCCGCAACCAGGTCTGCGCCGCCCCCGTCCAGCTTTCGCGCCGGCACCTCGCGGAGTCCCGCGGGCACGCCTCCGCGCTCCTCCTCAACAGCGGCTGCGCCAACGCCGCCACGGGCGAGCAGGGCATGGCCGCAGCGGTCGAATGCACGGACGCCGTGGCCGCGGCCCTGGAGGTGGATCCCGCGTCCATCCTGGTCAACTCGACGGGCGTCATCGGCGTGCAGCTCCCGCTCGACCGCATGCTCCCCCGCATCCCGGAGATGGCGGCCGCCGCGGTCGCGGGCCCGGTGGAGCCGTTCGCGCGGGCCATCATGACCACGGACACCTCGCCGAAGATGGCGGCCGCGGAGGTGCCGGCCCGCAACGGCGGTCGGGCGGCGCGGGTGGTGGGCGTGGCCAAGGGCGCGGGGATGATCCACCCGGACATGGCCACCATGATCTCCGTCATCACCACGGACGCGGAGGTGGAGCCGGAGGCCCTGCGCGGTCTCCTCGGCCGGGCCGTGGAGCGCAGCTTTCACCGCGTCTCGATCGACGGCGACACCTCCACCAACGACTCCGTCTTCGCGCTCGCCTCCGGCAGCGCCGGCCCTGCGGACCCGGGGGCGCTCCAGGCCGCGTTCACGGAGGTGGCCCGCTCCCTCGCCCTGCAGGTGGTGCGTGACGGAGAGGGCTACGAACGCGGCATCCACGTCCGCGTCACCGGCGCCGCGACCGCGGCGGACGCCCTGGCCGTGGCCCGCACCATCGCCCAGAGCCTGCTGGTGCGCACTGCGGTCACCGGCGGCGATCCCAACTGGGGCCGCATCCTGGCCGCCGCCGGGCGGGCCGGCGTGCCGCTCGCGGTGGATCGCGTGCACCTCTCGGTGGGCGGCGTGGACCTCTTCAGGGACGGCGCCCCCTCGGCCACCCCGCTCGCGGAGCGCGAACGCGTCTTCCGCGGCACCATGGTGGAGATCCGCCTGGATCTCGGCCAGGGCGGCCAGGAGGAGGAGTACTTCAGCTGCGGCCTCACGGAGGCGTACGTCCGCCTGAACGCGGAGTACACCACCTGACCCTCCGCGCGGCCCGCGGGCGCGTCAGAACTGCCGCAGGAAGCGGGCGTCGTTCTCGAAGAGCCAGCGGATGTCGCTGATGCCGTAGCGGCGCATCGCGATGCGCTCGATCCCCAGGCCGAAGGCGAATCCGCTCCACTCCTCCGGGTCGATGTCGACGGCGCGGAGGACGTTCGGATCAACCATCCCGCATCCGCCCAGCTCCACCCACTTCCACTCGCCGCGGATCCGCATCTTCATGTCCACCTCCGCGCTCGGCTCCGTGAACGGGAAGAAGCTCGGACGCATCCGGACCTCCGCCTGCGGTCCGAAGTAGGCATGCGCGAACTGGATCAGCGTGGTCTTCAGATCCACCATCGTCACGCCGCGGTCCACCCAGAGCCCCTCGATCTGGTGGAACATGGAGTAGTGGGTGGCGTCGTGCGTGTCCGGCCGGTAGACGCGGCCCGTGGCCACCACTCGGATGGGCGGCCGCTGCGCCTCCATGGCCCGGATCTGCACCGTGCTGGTCTGGGTGCGGAGGAGTCGCCGCACGCCCCCCTGTTCACCCATGTAGAAGTTGTCCGTGGGATCCCGGGCGGGATGGCCGTCGGGGATGTTGAGGGCATTGAAGTTGTGCCACTCGTCCTCCACCTCCGGGCCCTCCGCCACGCGGAAGCCCATGCGGGCGAAGACGTCCACGATCTCGTCGATGGTGCGGCTGAGGACGTGCCGCCGTCCCTCCGCCACGGGGATCCCGGGCTCCGTCACGTCCATGCGCGGACCGGTGTCCACCGGGGCCGTCGCCTTCCGCTCCGCCAGCGCCGCCTCCAGCGTCACCTTCAACTGGTTGAGGCGCTTGCCCACCGCCGGCTTCTCCGCCGGGGGGACGTCCTTGAGGCGACCCATGAGGGACTTGAGCGCCCCGCTGCCCCCGAGGAGGCGCAGGCGCCACTGCTCCAGGGCCTCCGGACCGGTGGCGGCCTGGAGTTCCTGCAGCGCCTGGCGTTCGAACGCGTCGAGCTCCGCGAGCATGGTGTGGCGTCCCTGCGCGTGCCCTGGGCGGATGCCTCCGCCCGGAACCGGCTCAGCCGGCAGCCGGAGCCGCCCCGTCGCCGGCGCCGCCGCCCGCCGCCGCAGCCTTGCGGGCCTTGGCCGCGAACGTGGCCCGACGATCGGCCGTCCGCCGCCGCGTGGAACGGCTGCCGGAGACGTTCGAGCCGCTCTCCTTGCCGACCAGCTGCAGCAGGACCAGGTCCGTGCCGTCGCCGAGGCGCCGCTTGTCCAGCTTGATGATCCGGGTGTAGCCGCCCGCCCGATCCGCGAAGAGCGGCGCCACCTTGGTGATCAGGTGCTCGATCAGTCGCGGGGCCTTGCGGAGCTCGCCGTAGCGGTTGAACTCGATGTCGCTCTCCGCCGGGAGATCCCAGAAGTCGCTCTGCTTCGGCTTCTTCATGTTGGGATCCGCCACCCAGGCGTGGATGGCGCGGTCGTTGATGCGACTGGCGATGAGCCGGCGCGTGGCCAGCGAACGCCGCTTGGCGAGGGTGATGAGCTTCTCCACCAGCGGCTGGACGGCCTTGGCCTTGGGGAGCGTGGTCTCGATCTGCCCGTGCTCGATCACGCCGGCCGCCAGGTTGCGGAGCATGGCGCGGCGATGGTCTTCCTTGATGCTGAACTGTCGGCCGTGGATCTTGTGGCGCATGGTTCGTTCCTCGTCGTTCGGTATCCGTGGGGATCAGGCCCGGGCGGGCTGGAACCCCTCCGGCAGGGCCATGCCGAGCGACAGGCCCATCTCCTCCAGCTTGCGCTTCACTTCGCGCAGGCTCGTCTTGCCGAAGGCGCGGACCTCCAGCAGGTCGTTCTCCGTGCGCTGCACGAGCTGCGCCACGGTCTGCACCCGGGCGCTCTCCAGGCAGTTGCTGGCACGGACGGACAGGGCCAGCTCCCCGATCGGCATGTTGAGCTTCCGGAACAGCTCCATGTCGCGCTCGCCCTGGGCGGCGATGCCGGTCGGCACCAGCTGGGTGCCGGCGGACTCGTACTGCACGAACGGATTCAGGTGCTTGCGGAGGATCTTGGCGGCCTCCACGAGGGCCATCTCCGGGGTGACCGTGCCGTTGGTCCAGATGTCCAGGATCAGCTTGTCGTAGTTGGTGCGCTGACCGACGCGGGTGTCCTCCACCTTGTAGCGCACGCGGAGGACCGGCGAGTAGATCGCGTCCACCGGGATCTCGCCGATCACCTGGTCCTCGTTGGGGTTCGCCTGCTCGCTGGCCGGGGAGTAGCCGCGGCCGCGGCCCACCGTGAACTCCACCACGAACTCCGTCTTGGCCGTGAGCGTGGCCAGGACCTTGCCCGGGTTGTGGATGCGGACCGAGGGGTCGGCCTGGATCAGGTCCGCGGTCACTTCGCCGGGGCCTTCCGCCAGCAGCCGCATCGTGCGCGGCTCCGCGGAGTCCATGCTCACCACCAGGTCCTTGATGTTCAGGATGATGTCGCTCACGTCCTCCTGGACGCCGGTGATCTGGCTGAACTCGTGCTCCACGCCCGGAATCCGGATCTTGGTGATCGCGGCGCCCTCCAGGCTGGACAGCAGGATCCGCCGCAGGCTGTTGCCCACGGTCGTGCCGAAGCCCCGCTCGAACGGTTCCGCGATGAACCGGCCGAAGGTGCCCGTGAGGCTCCGCTCGTCGACGACGACGCGGGCCGGAAGTTCAAGTCCTCTCCATCGAACGTGCATGTGCGTGACTCCAGCTCCAGCAGACTCCTGATACGGAGGCCCTGCACCTGTCGAGAGTCCGGCATCCCTGCTGGGCGGATCCGGACCTCTGCTGTGTGCGGGGCGGAACGAACGAACTGCGTGCGGCGCTCAGACGCGGCGCTTCTTGGGGGCCCGGCACCCGTTGTGCGGGATGGGCGTGTGGTCCTCGATGGCCGTCACCTTGAGGCCGTTGTTCTGGAGGGCGCTCACCGCGCTCTCGCGTCCGGGTCCCGGACCCCGCACGCGAACCTCCACCTCCTTCATGCCGAGGCGCTTCACCTTGTTGGCCACCTTCTCGCTGGCCCGGCTGGCCGCGAACGGGGTGCTCTTGCGGGCGCCCTTGAACCCGACGCTGCCGGCGGAGTCCCATGCCAGGACCTCCCCGTTCACGTCGGTGATGGTGACCATCGTGTTGTTGAAGCTCGCCAGCACGTGGGCGATGCCCTTGATGACGTTCTTGCGGATCTTCTTCTTGGTGGACATGTGTCAGTTCCTCGCCGGGCGATCAGACGCCCACGCCCTTCTTGCCGGCCACGGTCTTCTTCTTGCCCTTGCGGGTGCGGGCGTTGGTTCGGGTGCGCTGGCCGCGGACCGGCAGGCCCTTGCGGTGGCGATCCCCGCGGTACGACTTGATCTCCTTCAGCCGCTGGATGTCCTGCTGCACCTGGCGGCGCAGGGCACCCTCCACCACGTAGCTCTGGTCGAGCAGCGCGGAGATGGCGGAGAGCTCCTGATCGTCCAGCGTGTTGGCGCGGCGATCCGGATCGATCCCCACGCCCTGGAGGATGTCCCGGGCGGTCTTCGGACCGATCCCGTGGATGTACTGGAGGGCGAAGTAGATCTTCTTCTTCTCGGGGATGTCGACGCCGGCGAGACGTGGCATGGTGGTGACTCCGTCAGCCCTGCCGCTGCTTGAGGCGGGGGTTCTTCTTGTTGATGACGAACCGCTTTCCCTTTCGGACCACGATCTGGCAGTCCATGGTGCGGCGCTTGATGCTGCTTCGAACCTTCATGGCATTGATTCCGGTGATGCGTGACTCTGCGGGGGTGATTCAGTAGCGGTAGACGATCCGGCCCTTGGTCATGTCGTACGGGCTGAGTTCGATGGTGACCTTGTCGCCGGGGAGGATCCTGATGAAGAACTTCCGCATCTTGCCGCTGACGTAGGCCAGGATCTCCTGGTTGTTCTGGAGCTTCACCCGGAACATCGCATCGGGCAGCGCTTCGGTGACTTCAGCGTCAAGAGTGATCTTGTCTTCCTTGGCCATGGCTCCTCAGCGGTGCGCCGCGAACGCGCGGTATGCGGGCCCGTGCGGGCCGGTGAGGACCCGGGCTCCGCTCCGGGTCACGGCGATGGTGTGTTCCACATGCGCGGACGGGCGCCCGTCCGCCACCACCACGGTCCAGCCATCGGCCAGCGTCCGGGTGGAGACGCCGGCACGCGGGGCCACTCCGGGGGCCGCGGGCACCAGCATCGGCTCCACCGCGAGCACCATGCCCGGGAGGAGCGTGAAGTCGTCGCGGGTCCGCAGCATGCGGCCCACGTGGTTGGGCACTTCCGGCGCCTCGTGGAGGCTGCGGCCGATGCCGTGCCCCAGGTAGCCGGTGACCACGTCGTATCCGGCCTCGAACGCGGCTCGCTCCATGGCGGCCGCGATCCTGCTCCACGCGATGCCCGGAGCCATGGCGCCGATGGCCACCTCCAGCACCCGCGCCGTCGCGGCCACCAGGGCCGCGCCGGCCGCATCGGGCCGTCCCGCCACCACCGTCACCGCCGCATCCGCGCACCAGCCGTTGACGCGGGCGCCGCAGTCGATGGAGACCACGTCGCCATCCTCCAGCCGCCGGGGTCCGGGGATGCCGTGGACCAGCTCTTCGTTGACGCTGATGCAGGTGACCGCCGGGAAGGGCGCCGCGGGGCCGCATCCCGCATCCTGGGCTGGGTAGCCCAGGAAGAGGGCGTCAGCACCGGCGGCCCGCAGCGCCTCGCGGGCCGCGGCCTCCAGGGAGGCGGTGGTCGCGCCGGGGACGCATCGCGCCACCGCAGCGTCCAGGGCCGCTCGAACCGCCACCCCCGCCGCCGCGATGCACTCCACGTCCGCATCGGTGCGGAGCGGGATGCGCCACCTGTTGCCGGCCCGGGCCGACGGCGCGGCCGCGGCGCCGCGAAGGGCGCCCGGTCGGGCGGTGGTGCCGGGATGGCTCAGGAGGGTGGTCACGGGTGCCGGGTGGGGTTCGGTGCGATTCGTGGGGATGGAGCGGGTGCGACGCGGCGTCAGCCGCGGGCGGAACGGATCCTCGGGCCACCGCGTCGCTCCGTGCCGCCGGAGAGGAAGCCCGCGTAGTTGCGCATCAGGAGGTTCGCCTCCAGACGCTGGACCAGGTCGAGCGCCACGCTGACCACGATGAGGAGCCCCGTTCCGCCGAGGAACTGGGAGACCTCGAAGGGGATGCCCAGCTGCTGGGCGACCAGCGTGGGGATGATGGCGATGACGGCCAGGAAGCCGGCGCCGACGTAGGTGATGCGCTCCATCACCGTCTCCAGGTACTCCGCGGTGCGCGGGCCGGGCCGCAGGCCGGGGATGAAGCTGCCGTGCTCCTTGAGCTGCTTGCTCATCTCGTCGGGGCTGAACTGGACCGTGGTCCAGAAGTAGCTGAAGAAGTAGATGAGCAGCACTTCCAGCACCACGTAGGGGTACTGGCCCATTCGGAAGCTCTGTCCCAGGAAGACGGAGACCTTTGTGAGCCAGCTGCCCGCGGAGGGATCGCTGGTGAGGGCCCGCGTGGCCACCCACTCGAAGATGGCCGACGGGAACACCATCAGGGAGCTGGCGAAGATGATGGGCATCACGCCGGCGTGGTTCAGACGCAGCGGGAGGTAGTGGCGCTGGCCGCCGAAGACCTTCCGGCCACGGGTGTGCTTGGCCTGCTGGATGGGGATCCGGCGCTGCGCCACCGTGATGAGGATGGCGCCGCCGGTGACCGTGAGGAAGCCCACGATCAGGAGGAGCAGGCCCACCGGTCCCAGCTGTCCGCCCTCGTTGGTGGAGGTGCTGGGGTTGAAGTTCTGCGCGACCCACATCACCGCCGCCGGCATGCGGCTGAGGATGCCGGCGGTCAGGATGATGGAGACGCCGTTGCCGATGCCGTACCTGTCGATCTGCTCACCGAGCCACATCAGGAAGAGGCTGCCGGCGGTGAGGGAGGCCAGACCGGCCACGTAGAAGATGATCAGGTTGGTGCCCTGGTCGAACTGGGGCAGCACGAGCGGCGGGCTGTGCGTCCGCATGTACGTCAGCCAGAGGTAGCCCTGGAAGATGCACAGGCCGACGGTGGCGTAGCGGGTCCACTCGTTGATCTTCTGCTGGCCGGAGGCCCCCTCCTTCTTCAGATCCTGCAGGCTGGGGATGACCGTCTGCAGCAGCTGGAAGATGATGGAGGCCGTGATGTACGGCATGATGCCCAGGCCGAAGATCGTGCTCTGGGCGAGGTTGCCGCCGGAGAAGACGCTGGCGAACTGGACGATCCGTCCGAACGCGCTGCTGGTCTGCGTGGCCGTCTGGGCCGCGCTCTTCAGCACGTCCTGATCCACGCCCAGGATGGGGATCCAGTAGCCCAGGCGATAGATGACCAGCATCCCCAGCGTCCAGAGGACGCGGGAGCGCAGGTCGGGGATCCGGAAGATGTTGAGGAATGCCTGGATCATGCGATGGGGGTGGGGACGTCAGGCCGCGTTCGCGGCGCCTCCGGCCTTCTCGATCTTGGTCTTGGCGCTCGCGGAGTATCCGGCGGCCACGACGGTGAGTTTCTTGGAGAGATCCCCGGTGCCCAGGACCTTCAGGGGCAGGTCCATGTCCGGAACCAGGCCGCGTCCCACCAGGACCTTCTGGTCCACGGTGTCCCCGGCCTGGAAGTGCTTCTCCAGCTCGCGGACGTTGATGACGTGGAACTCCTTGCGGAACCCGGCGTTGCTGAAGCCGCGCTTGGGGAAGCGCCGCATGATGGGCGTGGAACCACCCATGTAGCCGGGCCGGCTGCTCCAGCCGGCGCGGCTCTTGGCGCCCTTGTGGCCGCGGCCGCTGGTGCCGCCCTTGCCGCTGCCCTCGCCGCGGCCGACGCGCGTGCGACGCGTGTGCGGGCCGGCGAGCTTGGTGATGTCATGGATCATCATGGCGTGTTCGCTCCGATGGCGATGCGTGTCTGGGGCGTGCGTGGAGGGGTCAGTTGGGGCTGGGGGCCTGGGCTTCGGCGGCGCCCGGGGCGACCGTCGGGCCGGAGTCGGGCATCTCCGGGCTGCGACGGCGTCCGCCGCCACCGCCTCGGGGTCCGCCACGTCCGCCGCGGCGACGCTCGTCGCCCACGGTGTTCACCGGCGCCGCGGCCTTCTCGCCTCGACGCTGGGCGGGCATGGCCGCCATGCCGCGCTTGATGGCATCCTCCACCGCGGTGGTGCCGAGGGTGACGCCCCGGAGCGACTCCACCTTCTCGCGGGTCTGGAGCTGGCCGAGCGCCTCCAGCGTGGCCTTCACCAGGTTCTTGGAGTTGGTGCTGCCGTAGCACTTGGTCAGGCAGTCCTGCACGCCCACCATGTCCAGGATCCCGCGCACCGCGGCGCAGGCGATGACGCCCGTGCCGGGGCTCGCCGGAATCAGTCGGACCGTGCTCGCGCCGAAGCGGCCTTCCACCGCGTGCGGGATCGTGCGGCCCTGGAGCGGGAAGGGCTTCATCTTCCGCTTGGCCTCGCGCTGAGCCTTCTCGATGCTCTGCGGCACCTGGTTGCTCTTGGCGTAGCCGATGCCCACGCGGCCGTTCTTGTCTCCCACCACCACCAGGGCGGCGAAGCTGAAGCGGCGGCCGCCGGCCACGGTGGCGCTGGTGCGGTAGATCCCCACCGTCGTGGAGTCGATGCCTGCTGATTCGTCGAGGATTTCGCTCATTTGGCTCTCGGTGCGGTCTGGCGTGGGATCAGAACTTGAGGCCGGCCTCCCGGGCCGCGTCGGCGAGCGCCTTCACGCGCCCGTGGTACAGGTAGCCGTTGCGATCGAAGACGACGGCGGTGACGCCGGCCTTCATGGCCCGCTCCGCGACCGCGGCACCCACCTTGCGTGCGGCGGTCACGTTGCCGCCGTTCGTGCCGGCCTCCACATCGCGGGTGCTGGCGCTGGCGAGCGTGCGGCCCGCCAGATCGTCCACCACCTGCACGTACATGTGGCTGAGGGAGCGGAAGACGGTCATGCGCGGACGCCCCGGCGTCCCGCGAATGGTCTTGCGGAGCCCCTTCTTGCGCCGGGCCCGACGCTGAATCCTGATGCTGCTCGTCTTGTTGTTCATCTCGTGTGCTCCACCTTCGTGGTGACTCCGGACCACCGGTCCGGGTTGTGCGTCAGGCGCCGAAGGCCTTGCCCTGCTTCCGCTGGATGACTTCGTTGGCGTACTTGATGCCCTTGCCGTTGTAGGGCTCGGGCTTGCGCTGCTGCCGGATGCGGGCCGCGAACTGGCCCACCTTCTGGGCGTCCGTGCCGGCGAGGTCCACGAACTGCTGCGTCACCGTGCAGGTGACCCCGTCCGGGATCGGGAGCTCCACCGGGTCGCAGTAGCCCACGGCCAGCACCAGCTTCTTGCCCTGGACCTTGGCGCCCCAGCCGACGCCGACGATCTCGAGCTTCTGCGTGAAGCCCTGGGTGACGCCGTCCACGGCCTTCTGCACCAGGGCCCGGGTGAGTCCCCAGTAGGCGCGGGTGTTGCCGGACTCCAGCGAGGCCGGGTCCACGGTGCACGTGACCGCCGAGTCCGGGGCCGAGAAGGCCACCTTGACTTCCGGGCGGTGCACGAACGAGAGCTTCCCCTTGGGGCCCTGCACCTCGACGGTGCGCGTGCCCGGGTTCACGGAGACCTTGACTCCGGAGGGGACGGCGACTGGCTTCTTTCCGATGCGGCTCATGGCGGTGGTCCGTTGGGGGCGGGTGGATGCGGCGCGGCGGCGACGGTCAGCAGACCGTGGCCACCACCTCGCCTCCGATGTTGCTCTCGCGGCACTTGCGGTCGCTCATCACGCCGCGACTGGTGGAGACGATGGCGATGCCCAGTCCCTGCAGGGGACGCGGCAGCTCCTCCACTCCGTTGTAGATGCGGCAGCCGGCGCGGCTGACCCGCTGGATGTCGTTGATGAGGCGCTCCCCGCGCGACCCGTACTTGAGGTCCACGCGGAGCGCGCCCTGGCGGCCGTCCTGGATCACGTCGAAGCCCTTGATGTAGCCCTCCTCCACGAGGACCTGGGCCACGCCGCGATTGAGCTTGTTGTTGATGCAGATCACCGACTTGGAGCGGTTGCGGAGGGCGTTGCGGATCCGCGTCAGCATGTCGGCCGTGAGGTCATGGAGAGGCATGGGAAGTCGTTCCTGTCTCTTTGCGAACGGGACCGGAGGTCACCAGGAGGCCTTGCGCATCCCCGGGATCATGCCCTGGAGCGCCAGCTCCCGGAGCATGATGCGGCTGATGCGGAACTTGCGGTACACGCCGCGGGCGCGGCCGGTGAGCTCGCAGCGGTTGCGCTTCCGCGTGGAGAACTTCGGCTTCTGCTTCATCCGGGCGAACACTCGCTTGCTGGCCATGGGGGGAGACTCCGGGGTTCCGTCTGGTGTCTGGTGCGTGGATCAGGACTTGGCGGCTTCGGTGCGGCGCTGGTTCTGCTCGGGCCGCACGAACGGCATGCCGAGCTTGTCCAGCACGAAGCGGCTCATCTTGGGGTTGCTGCTGCTGAACACCAGGTTGATGTTCATGCCGTGGGTGTGGGTGACGCTGGCCATGTTGATCTCCGGCCAGACGGCCTGCTCGGAGAGACCGAAGGCCCACGAGCCGCCCTTGTCGAAGGAGCGGTCGTTCACCCCGCGGAAGTCCTTGATGCGGGGGATGGCCAGGTTGATCAGGCGGTCCAGGAAGTGCCACATGCGGTCGCGCCGCAGGGTCACCATGAACGCGCTGGGGGCGCCTTCGCGCACCTTGAAGTTGGCGACGGCCTTGCGGGACAGCACCATCACCGGCTTCTGTCCCGTGATCCTGGCGTAGGTGTCCACCACGGTGTCGCGCAGCTCGGGCTTCAGCTTCTGGTTCTCCAGCTGCTTGCCCACGCCCGTGTTCACCATGATCTTCACCAGCCGCGGCACCTGGTGCGGGTTGCGGAGGTTGAACTCCTGCATCACCGCAGGCACCACCTCGGTGCGGAACTTCTCCTGGAGGCGCGGAAGCGGCATGGACCGCTTGCCCGGCACGTGCGGGACGGCCGGACGCGCGGGCGCCTCGGCCTTGGTCTCGGCCTTGCCCTTGGGCTTGGCCTCGCCCTTGGCCTTGGGCTCGCCCTGGGGCTTGCCGGCGGGCTTCTTCTCAGGCTGCTGCTCGGACATGGGTCACCTTGAATCCGTGGGAGTGCTGCTGGAAACGGCGGGTCAGGCCCCGCTGGACGCGGAGGCCTTGGACCCCTTGGCTGCCTTGGGAGCCTTGGGGGCCTTGGGGGACTTGGCCCCCTTGGCGGAGGCCGGGGCATGGAGGACGTGGAGTTCGCGGCTGCCGCGGACGGCGACGCGGACCTTGCTGCCGTCGGCCTTGGTCACGAAGCGCACCCGCGAGGGCTTGCCGTCGACCACGGGGCTGACGTTCGAGATGTGGATGGGGTTCTCCCGACGCACGATGCCGCCCTGCGGCCGCTGCTGCGTGGGACGAAGGTGCTTGGTGCGGATGTTGACGCCCTTCACCACCACGCGCTCGCCGCCGTCCACCACCTGGAGGATCTCCCCCGTGGTGCCGCGGTCATTGCCGGCCGTGACGATGACGGTGTCGCCCTTCCTGACGTGACGCGGCATGGTCAGATCACCTCCGAGGCCAGGGACACGATCTTCATGTAGTTCTTCTCGCGCAGCTCGCGGGCCACGGCACCGAAGATGCGGGTGCCCCGCGGGTTGCCTTCCTTGTCGATGAGCACGCAGGCGTTGGAGTCGAAGCGGACGTAGCTGCCATCCTCGCGCCGCGTGGGGTACTTGCAGCGGACGATGACGGCCTGGACCTTCTCGCCGGTCTTCACGTCGCCGGTGGGAAGGGCCTTCTTCACCGCGCAGACCACGCGGTCTCCCACGCCCATCGTGACGCGGCGGAACTTGCCGCTGGCGGTGCTGACGCCCAGCACGCCGATCACCATGGCCTCCTTGGCGCCGGAGTTGTCCGCCACCACCAGCCTGGATTCCTTCTGGATCATCGCGCGGCCTCCTCGCCGAACACCACCTCGTGCGGCTCAGGCGCCCGCTCCACCACGCGGAGGAGCACCCAGCTCTTGGTCCGGGAGATGGGACGGCACTCCGCGATCTCGACGCGGTCGCCGGGGCGGGATTCGTTCTTCTCGTCGTGCACGTGCAGCACGGTCCGCTTGCGGACGTACTTGCCGTACTTGGGGTGCTTGCCCATGTACGGGATCACCACGGTGCGGGTCTTGTCGCGCTTGGCGCTGCTGACCACGCCCACGCGGCGGGGGCTCTTCTCGGGAACCTGGATGGGCTTGCGATTGCTGGTCACTTGGTGGCCTGCCTGTTCTGGGCGCGGGCGCGGATTTCGGTCATCAGCCGGGCGATGTCCCGGCGGACCTTGCGGAACTGGGAGACGTCCTCGATCTTCTCGGTGACGGACTGGCTCCTCATCTCGAAGAGCTTCCTGCGAAGAGCGACCAGATCTCCCTTGAGCTGGTCGTCGCCGTACTTGCGGATCTCGTGGGCGGTGGTCATGGCGTGCTCGTGGGTGCTGGGATCAGACGGCGATGCGCCGCTCCACGAACCGGCAGCGAACCGGCATCTTGTGGGCGATGCGTGCGAAGGCCTGCTTGGCCAGGTCCTGCGGAACGCCGGCGATCTCGAAGAGGATGGTGCCCGGCTTGATGCGGGCCGCCCAGTACTCCACGTCGGCCTTGCCGGTACCCATTCGGGTCTCCAGCGGCTTCTTGGAGATGGGCTTGTCCGGGAAGACGCGGATGTACAGCTTGCCCTGGCGACGGAGGAAGTGCTGGGCCGCGATGCGGCCGGCTTCCAGCTGCTTGGCGCTGACCCAGTGGGTCTCCAGGCTCTGCAGCCCGTAGTCGCCGAAGGAGACGTAGTTGCCGCGGGTGGCGTTGCCGCGCATCTTGCCGCGCTGCTGCTTGCGGTACTTGACTCGCTTGGGAATGAGGGACATCGGTCGGTTCCTGCTGCGTGGGGCTGGGGATGCGGAAGCGGATCAGCGCCGGCCGCGGGCACGCGCCCGGCCGCCCGCCGCGGTGGAGGTGGTTTCGTCGTCTGCCTCTGTGAACATGCCCTTGAACACCCACACCTTGACGCCGATGGCGCCGTAGGTGGTGAAGCTGTGGACCAGGGCGTACTCCACGTTGGCCTGCAGCGTGGAGCGGGGAATGCTGCCCAGCCGGATGTCCAGCGTGCGGCTCATCTCGGCTCCGCCGAGGCGGCCGGCGAGAAGGATGCGGATCCCCTTGGCGCCGTTCTGCATGGCGCTCTCCGCCCGCTGCTTCAGCACCTTGCGGAGGTTGGCCCGCTTCTTGAGCTGCTCCGCCAGGGTCTCGGCGATGAGGCGGGCATCGATCTCGGGGTTCTTGATCTCCAGGATCTTGATCACCACCTTGCGGCCCGTGATCGCCTGGAGGTCGTTCGTGAGCTGCTCGACGCCGGCCCCCTTCAGGCCCACCACCTGGCCCGGGCGCGCGGTGCGGACGATCACCGTCAGCTCCTCGCGGGTGCGCTCGATGTGGATGTCGCTCACGGCCGCGAACGGCGGCGTGCGGTTGAGGCGCCGATCCACGTACTTGCGGATGCGGTAGTCCTCGACCAGGAGCTCGCCGAAGAGCGCCTTGGGGGCGAACCAGCGGCTCTTGTGGGCTTCGGTGATGCCGACTCGGAAGCCGAACGGGTGGGTCTTCTGTCCCATGGTGCGTGGTCCTTGCTGGCGGTCAGCGGCTGTCGACCGCCACGTGGATGTGGCTGGTGCGCTTCATGATGGGGTGCGACCGGCCGCGGTCCTTCGGCTGGAATCGCTTGATGGTGGGGCCTTCGTCCACGCGGCTCTCGGTGACCACGAGGGCACCGACGTCGGCGTTGCCCTCCTCGGCGTTGGCGATGGCGCTGCGGAGCACGCCGCGCACGAACGTGGCGCCGCGCTTCTTGCTGAACTCGAGCGCCGTGAGGGCCGCGTCGACGGGCTTGCCGCGGATCAGATCCGCCACCAGCCGCGCCTTGCGCGGGGCGATCCTCACGTAGCGATGGGATGCTCGGTATGCCATGGGTGGAATCCTTTGGCTGGGACGCGGGTGGACCCCTGCGTCACTTGCTGGACGGCGCCGACTTCTCGCCGCCCTCGATGCCTTCCTTCTTGTTGGTGTGGCCGCGGAAGATCCGGGTGTGGCTGAACTCCCCCAGCTTGTGCCCCACCATGTCCTCGGTGACGAACACGTCGATGAAGTTCCGGCCGTTGTGCACCTGGAACGTCACGCCGACGAATTCGGGGACGATGGTGCAGGCGCGGCGCCAGGTCTTGATGGGAGAGCGGCGCGTGCCGGAGTTCATCTTCTCCACCTTGCGGTAGAGCTTCTCGTCGACGTACGGACCCTTCTTTGTGGATCGCGACATGGGGTGTGCTCGGTGCGGGTTCCGGGGAGGCTCAGAGCTTCAACTGGCCGTAGCGCCGGCTGCGGCGGCGGCGGATGATGAGGGAATCGCTGGACTTGCCGTAGCGGCGGGTGCGACCGCCCTTGGACTGGGTGCCGCTGGCGTTGGAGGGCTCCTGACCGCCCTTCGAACGGCCTTCGCCGCCGCCGTGCGGGTGCTGGTGGTGGCTCATGGCGACGCCACGCGTGCGCGGCCGGCGGCCGAGCCAGCGGTTGCGGCCGGCCTTGCCGATGATCACGTTCGCGTGGTCGGCATTGCCCACCACGCCGATCGTGGCGCGGCAGTCCAGGAGGACCTGGCGGATTTCACCGGAGGGAAGCACCAGCGTGGCCAGGCGGCCTTCCTTGTTGGTGAGGCGGGCGCCCATGCCGGCGGCGCGGCAGAGGGTTCCGCCCCTGCCGGGGACCATCTCCACGTTGTGGACGTCCAGACCGGTGGGAATGTGCCGCAGCGGCATGCAGTTGCCGGCCTTCGGCTCCACCAGGTTGCAGGAACTCACGACGGTGTCGCCCGCGGTGACGCCCTTCGGCGCCAGGATGTAGCGGACGTCGCCGTCGGCGTACTTCAGGAGGGCGATGTGGCAGGAGCGGTTGGGGTCGTACTCCACGCTCACCACCGTGGCCGCGATGTCGTCCTTGGTGCGGCGGAAGTCGATCAGCCGGTAGCGGCGCTTGTGGCCGCCTCCCTGCTGGATGACCGTCAGCTTGCCCTGGCAGTTGCGGCCACCCGTCTTGTGCAGCGGGCGGAGGAGTGACTTCTCCGGGCTGCTGCGGGTCACCTCGACGTGGAGGTTGACCGACGCGTTGCGGCGCCCGTTGGTGGTCTTCTTGTAGACGCGGATGGCCATGGTGGGGTCCTGTCGTGGCTCAGAAGAGTTCGATCTTGTCGTCCGGGTGCACCCGGACGATGGCCCGCTTGGTGATGGCGCCGGGCACGCGGCCGTACTTGTAGGCCCGCTCGCGATCGCGACGGGTCATGGTGTTCACGGCCACCACGCGGACCTTGTAGAGCGCCTGCACGGCGTTCTTGATCTCGGTCTTGGTGGCCCGGCCATCCACCGCGAACATGTAGCGGTTCTGGCCGTTGGCGAAGGTGGCCTTCTCGGTGATGAGAGGCTTCCGGATGACGGTGGTGGCGTCCATCACGCGCGCTCCTTGGAGGTGTCGGTGGCGGCGAAGATCGTGCCGTCGACGAAGGCCTTGAGGCCGGCCTGGTCCACAAGCAGGAAGCGGTGGTTCAGCAGATCGAACGCGTTGAGCTGATCCACGCGGCACACCTTCACGCCGTCCACGTTGCGGGCGCTCAGGAGCGCGTTCCGGTTGGCGGCGTCCAGCGCCACCAGGCAGCTGCGATCCGCGCCCACCGCCTTCAGCAGGGCCGCGAAGTCCTTGCTGCGGGGCGAGCCGAAGGCGAGGTCCTTGAGGCACTTCACCTCCTGGTCCACCAGCTTCGCGAGGAGCGCGTTGCGGTTGGCCAGGCGGCGCATCTTCTTGGTGAGCTCCGTCCGGAAGGCCTCGCGACCGCGGGTCTTGGAGAAGGCCACGCCGCCGCCCTTCATGATGGGCGTGCGGACGGCGCCGCGCCGGGCGTTGCCGGTGCCCTTCTGCTTGTAGAGCTTGCGGGTGGAACCCTCCACCATGCCGCGGCCCTTGGTGCGGGCCGAGCCCTGGCGCTGGTTGCCGTGGACGGCCACGTACGCCTGCTTGAGCAGGGCGGGGCGGACTTCTCCGCCGAGGGTGGCTTCGTCGATACGGAGGGTATCGACCTTCTTGCCGTTCTTGTCGAGGACGGGCAGTTCAATCATGACTTCACCTTGCCGGCGTGCGCCGGTCTTTCGCCTCACCCTCCGGCCGCCTGTTGATGGATGGCGGCGGGCAGGGGTTGACTCGGGTGTTGATCCAACTTGTCGCGGCCTGCTGGTTTCCCTTGAAGCGGGACCTTGCAGGCCTTCCAGGTCACTCTCCGGCCTGGAGTCGAGCCTTCCGCTTGTAGAGCCTCTTGGAGGCCCGGATGAACAGGGTGCCATTGCTCGCTCCGGGCACCGGGCCCTTGAGGAGCAGGAGGTTCTTCTCCGGATCGATCCGGATGACGTCGATGCTTCGAACGGTCACGCGGGCGTCACCCATGTGACCGCTCATCCGCTTGCCCTTCTTGATCTTGGCGCCGTGACCACGGTCCGTGGCATGGCTGCCGATGCTGCCCGGCGAACGGTGCTTGCGCTCCGTGCCATGGCTGGCGAACATGCCCTTGAAGTGGTACCGCACCATCACGCCCTGGAAGCCCTTGCCCTTGCTCGTGCCGATCACGTCCACGAACTTGATGCCGTCCAGGGCGGAGACCGTGAGGGTCTGGCCGAGCGTGAAGCCCGCCGCCTCCGCGTCGTCCGCGCAGCGGATCTCGCGGTGCACGCGCTTCGGGGCGGTGCCGGCCTTGCCGTCGTGGCCGATCATCGACTGCGGCGAGCGGCGGACCTTCGCGTCGTCGAACGCCAGCTGCACGGCGGCGTAGCCATCCGTCGCGGTGGACTTCACCTGCGTGACCACGCAGGGACCCGCCTCCACCACGGTCACGGGAAAGCTCTTCCCGTCGTCCGTGAAGTAGCGGGTCATTCCGATCTTCTTGCCGATGATGGCTGCTGGCATGGGCGGAGCTCGTTGTGCCGGAGGTCCGCCTGGCTCTCATGGCCGGGGGGACGCGGCTGGAGAGGGTTCAGGCCTTGATCTTGATGAAGACGCCCGCGGGGACCACGAGGCGGTTGAGCGCCTCCACCGTGCGGTGGTTGGGCTCGGTGATGTCGATGATGCGCTTGTGCGTGCGGATCTCGAACTGCTCGCGGCTCTTCTTGTGGATGAAGGGCGAACGGTTCACGGTGTAGATCTCGCGCCGGGTGGGCAGCGGGACCGGACCCGCCACGCGGGCTCCCGTGCGCTTCGCGTGATCGACGATCTCGCGGGCGGACGCATCGAGGGCCTGGTGGTCGTAGGCTTCCATGCGGATTCGGATCTTGCCGCCGGTCATGGTGTGCTCTGTGGTCCTGGGGTCTCTGAGATTCGGTCGGTCCGACTGGGCGCAGCTCCACTCCCGGGCCGCCCTTTCCGCGGGCCAGGAGTGGCCGGCGGGAGTTGGCGGTCCGCAGAGGGGGAAAGGGCAAAGGTATCCAAATGGTTCAGGCTGTCAAGGGCTGCTACCCTCAGCAGTCCATGCTTCGAGGTCCAGAATCGTCGCCGGCCGGGCCAGGGACCGCCCCGCGGACCCGCACCGCAGCCCATCGCGCCGGGTTCGGCGCCGGGCTCCGCGGCTTCCTGATCGCCGCCGTCATGGCGCACGTCACCGGGGCCGCGGCGGCCATGCCGCAGGGCTCCGGGAAGGACGCCCCCGCCGCCAGGCCGTCCAAGCTCGGGTCCCTCGATTCGCCCTCAAAGTCCAATAAAACAGACCAGGGAACGAAGGGATCCGGCACCGAAGGCGCCGACCCGGGCGCCTTACAGAAGGATGGCGCCGGCCAGGGTGACGCCGGGCAGCAGACGCAGGCGGCCGCACCCAAGCCCGCCCCCCTGCCCACGGCAAGCGACGGTCTCGCCCCGGATCCGGTGGTGCTGGACGCCCTGGGGGTGTCCATCCGGCCGCCGGGCGGCGCCCTGGTCCAGCGGATCCCGGGCAGCAACCAGTATGTGATCAACGACAGCCAGGATCCGCCGCGCTACCTGATCCGCGTGCAGAGCATGATCTCCAGCACGCCCAGCAGCACGCCCGCGGAGCAGTTCGACGATCACCTCCGCTTCCTGCACGAGCGCGGCGCCCAGTACCGCGTGCTGGTGGAGCGCGACGACCCCGTGGGCGGCCAGCCCGCGAAGATCGCGTACGTCGCGATGCCGATGGAGGGAGGCCTCACCGCCATCACCGGCTGGTGCATGGTGCAGACGGCGCCCAACATGTTCGTGGTCTTCTCGCTCCTCAGCTCCGGCGTGGATTTCGGCGCGGTGGAGCCGCTGCTGGACCGGAGCTTCGAGACCATCAGCCTGCAGACGCTGGAGGCGATCAGCGCCGCCCGCGCCGAGCGGCTGGAGCGCGGTGCGGCGGCGATCGCCACCTTCACGCCCGCCAGGCTGAAGCAGCTCACCGATGGACGGCAGCGCTGGTTCCGCGTCTACAAGCCGGGAGGCGCTGCGGACGGGTCGGACCGGGAGCTGGGGTGGATCGTGATGAAGGTGTTCGAGGCGGATCGCGACGAGGTGAAGCCGGGGACGCCGCCGCGCCCGCGGGAGCAGGCGGAGATGGGGCTCATGGTGGCGCTGGACGCCAAGATGCTCATCGATGGCGACGCCACGCACACCGTGGACGTGCAGACCCGGATCTGGATGGCGTGGGACCGCAGCAGCGAGACGTGGACGATCGTGAGCACGGAGCGGCAGGCCAAGATGGTGCGGAGCTGGGAGCAGACGGGATGGCGAACCGCTCCCTCCCCCGGAGAGCCCCGCTCGGTGCTGCACGTGATCAACAGCACGCGCTCCACCAGGGATCCCTTCCAGTGGCAGATCCCCTCCGGCGCCTACCTCAACCAGGCGGAGGTGATCCTCCTGGGGCGGCTGCTGCCGAGGGATGGAAGCGTCGATGGGGAACTCTCCTTCTACTGCTACGACGGGAAGCTGAACCGCATGCCGCAGCGGCAGGATCGCTGGACCCGCGAGCCGGACGGCCGCTGCACGCTGGTGACGCGGCCCTTCCAGGAGGGCCCGGAGTACACGCAGCTGTTCAGTCCCTCGGGGGAGCGGCTGCGCCGCATCGATCCGGATGGCGTGGTCACGGAGGCGACGGAACTGGAGGACCTCCGCAGGCTCTGGAAGTCGAAGGGACTTCCCACCGGATGAGCCGATCCGCCGCACGCGCGGGTGGAGAGCGCCGCGCCGGCGGTGCGGGGCGCCGGATGCGGCGCGCCGCGTTCGCGCTCCTGGGAGCGGTGCTTCTTGCGGGCTGCGCGAGCGTGGAGCCGCTGCCGTCGGAGCCGCTGAGCGGCCAGGACGGGACCGGCCGGGTCCACCAGGGCAGGGACGAGCCCTCCGGCGCGGAGGGCGCGGCCCCGTCCGGCGGCCAGGGGACGGAGGGCGGCGGGTCGCTCTTCCAGGTGGTCCGCAGCTCCGAGGCCACCGGTCGCCTGCTCCGGTCGGACCTCTTCCCGATGCGGCCCGAGCGGATCGAGTGGGCCGTGATCCGCGAGAACGGCCGGGCGTTCGCCCGCCTGGCGGAGGCGCCGCGGCGAGACGTGACCGTGGCGGCCACGACGGAGCGAGGTGCCGCGGTGAAGGTGGATGAAGGCAAGGAT
Organism: Phycisphaerales bacterium; assembly: GCA_046350535.1. Taxonomy (GTDB): domain Bacteria; phylum Planctomycetota; class Phycisphaerae; order Phycisphaerales; family SM1A02; genus VGXK01. Next base: position 854,407 of record JAXMAG010000001.1, on the reverse strand, counting down.
CGGACGCTCTTCCTGGTGCCGGCCGACGATGGCAGCGTGGTGATGGTGGCCACGGAGTCCCACGCGGATGCGGCGCTCTCCCTCTTCACCCCCGGGCTCCTGATGGCGCCGGCGGAACTCGCGGCAGGAAGCCCGGTGGAGGCCACCGTGCAGATGCGCGTGGTGTCCCTCCCGGACGGGACGCGGGAGCGGGACACCGGGCATGGATGGCGCCGCACCACGCTGGCCCGCGAGGACGTGATCCGCACGCCGCTCGGGGAGCTCACCTGCATGCGCGTGGACGTGGACTTCGACGCGAACCTGGGCTTCGCGGAGGCGAAGGTCCGGTCGCAGCGCTGGATCCTTCCCGGCACGGGCCCGGTGGCGGAGCGGTGGCGGCAGCGGATCACCGTCCTGGGGCTCCTTCCCTCGCAGGTGGAGCGGACCATGGTGCGGGTCACGCCGGTGGATCCTCCGGGATCCTCCGCAGCCGCCGCGTCCCCGGCGGCCGTCCGCTGACTACCCTTGGCGGTGACGCCCATGGACTCCCGCACCCCGGACTGCTCCTCCATCCTGCTGGCCATCCCGGTCTTCAACGAGGCCCGGAGCATCGAGCGCGTCCTGAGCGAGGTGCGCCGCTACGCCCGCGACATCCTGGTGATCGACGACGGCTCCTCCGACGAGACGCCGTGCCTGCTGGCCCGGCAGCCGGTGGAGGTGATCCGCCACGCGGAGAACCGCGGCTACGGCCGCTCGATGCAGGACATCCTCCGCTGGGGCCACTTCGACGGCTACGAGTGGGTCATCACCCTGGACTGCGACGAGCAGCACGAGCCGGCGAGCATCCCGACGTTCGTGGAGGCCATCGGGCGCGGCGACGCGGACGTGGTGAGCGGCAGCCGGTACCTGCTCCCGTTCGACGCCGACCAGGCGCCTCCGCCGGAGCGTCGCCGCATCAACGAGACCATCACCACGGATCTGAACGCCCGCCTGGGCCTCTCGCTCACCGACGCCTTCTGCGGCTTCAAGGCGTACCGCGTCAGCGCCTGCCGGCGGCTCGCCCTGGACGTGGACGGATACGACTTCCCCATGCAGTTCTGGGTGCAGGCGGTGGCCCACGGACTCCGAATCCGCGAGATCCCGGTGCGACTCATCTACAACGACCCCAACCGCTCCTTCGGCGGCCCGCTGGACGATCCGGTGCGGCGCCTGGCCGCGTACCGGCAGACGCTGCGGCGGGAGCTGGAGAAGTGCCGGCACCTTCTCCCCTCCTCCGTCCATGACGCCGCGGGAGAGTGACGGCGCCGGCATGGCCTCGCCGAACGCGACCTCCGGTGCCGGACGGACGGATGTGGTGATCCGGGAGCCCGGGCCGCTGCGGCCACCGGAGGGCTCCCTGCTTGGGGACTCTCTCCATGCGTGGCGGCGCCGGACTCGCGCGGAGCTCGGCCTGTCGCTCCTGGAGAGCGCCCTGGTGGTGGGCGCCGGGCACCAGGCCACGGCGTGGCACCCGGGCATCCTGGCCAAGTCGATCCGGGCCCGCGTCCTCGCCGGCGCGGCGGGCGTGCCGCTCCTCCTCGTGGTGGACCACGACGCCTACCAGCCGGCCTCGCTGCGCCTGCCGCTTGCGTCCGAGGCGCCGGGGCGCCTTCTCGAGGAGCGCTGGTGGCATCCGCTGCCCGCCGTCCAGCCCGGCTGCGCCGCGCTCTCCGCTCCTGCGGGGCCCCCGCGGCACCTGCCGGAGCGCCTTGCCGAGATGGCGGCGCTTCCCTCCGTGGCCGCCGGGGCGCTGAGCTTCCACGCAGCGCTCACCGCCGCCGCAGGCGAACCGAACGCCGCGATGCAGACGGCGGCCGCCATCTCCGCGAGCGCCTCGCGATGGATGGGGGATCCGGTCCGGGTGCCGGCCTCGCGGCTGCTGGCCACCACGCTGGGGGATGCGCTGCTGGCGGCGATGCGGCGAGATCCGCAGGCCTGCGCGGAGAGCTTCAACCGGGCCCTGGCCGCGGCGCCGCGGGCGGCCCGCCGGCTGGACGCGGGCGCGGATCCGGAACTGCCGCTCTGGTCGCTGGATCCCCAGGGGCGCCGGCGGCGCGTGCGGGCGTCCGATCTCGCCGGTGCCGGCGGCGCCAGCGCGTCCTCCGCGGCGCCGGCGGGCGCCGCGTCCGCAGGGGTCACCCTCCTGCCGCGGGCGTTCCTCCTCTCCGCCATCGCCCGAGCCGCGCTCTGCGACCGCTTCATCCACGGGCTGGGCGCGGAGACCTACGAACGGGCCACGGACGCCTGGTTCCGCGACTGGCTCGGCGCGGAGCTGCCGCCGATCGGCGTGGTCTCCGCCACGATGCGGCTGCCGCTCCCGCGCCACGGCGGCCACCCGGTCCTCACGCCGCAGGATCGGCGCCGGGCATGGTGGGATCCGGAGCGGCTCGACGGCACGGCGCCCGCCGGCGTGAAGCGGGCGGCCCTGGAGCGGGTGGAGAGCGCGCCGCGCGGCAGCCGCGAGCGGCGGCAGGCCTATCGACATCTGCAGGAGACGCTCTCCGGCCTGCGCAGCGCCCGCAGGGAGGCGTTCGTGGAGCTGGACGCGCGGGTGGAGGAGGACGCGGCCCGGGCCAGCGACGCCGCGCTGGCGGACGACCGCACCTGGTTCTCCCTGCTGCACGAGCCGTCCAGCCTGGACGGCCTGGCCGCGATGCTGGCCACCCGGTGAGCGCCGCGGCGCTCAGGCCGGCTGGTCCGGCTCCGCGCCCGCCGCGTCCGCGCTCAGCGGATCCGGACGGAAGATCCGCGTGTCCAGGGACCAGATCCGCTCCGTGAACTCGTGGCCCGGAAGGGAGGCGTCGCCCTTCTCGCGCTGGGCCGCGGTGATGGTCACCGCCACCTTGGCGTCCAGGTTGTCAAGCATCGCCACGAACATCGCCTCCGGAGTGGACGGCACCTTCGCGGCGCCGAACTCGAGCGAGCCGTGGTGGCTGACCACGATGTGCTGGAGGACCTTCACGGCATCCGGCGGGAGCTTGTGTCCGTCCCGGGCGGCCGCGCCCGCGAACGCCTGCAGCCAGACCGCGCCGCGCACGCAGTGCCCCACCAGGTTGCCGTCGACGGTGTAGTTGAAGCCCCGCTCCCACTCCAGCTCGACGGTCTTGGCCAGGTCATGGAGGAAGAGCCCCATGAGCACCAGGTCCCGGTTGAGCGAGGGATACAGCGGCAGCATGAGCTCCGCGAGCTGCAGGAGCTGGAGGGTGTGCTCCAGGAGGCCGCCGATCCAGGCATGGTGGACACTGACGGCGGCCGGGGCCTGCTTGAGGCCGCGGACCAGCGCGTCGTTCCCCAGGTACTGCTCCGCCAGGGCCACCATCCCCGGGTGCCGCATGGAGCGGAGGATGCGGCAGAGCTCCGCGAACATCCCTTCGATGTCCTTGCCGGTGGTGGGCAGGAGGCGGCCCAGGGCCTGCTGATCCACCTCCACCGCCCTGATGGACTCAGCGACGATCTGGACCTGGCCGTTGTACGACTGGGTCTGCCCGCTCACCCACACGAATCCGGTGCGGGTGACCTCCGGCATCATGCTCTCCTCGAAGGACCAGAGCCGCAGCGGCGTCTCGCCGCTGGCGTCCCGGAGGAGGGCCTTGAAGTAGTGCTTGCCGTTGCGGGCCGTCCCTAGCTGGGGGTTGACCAGGCTGTACACCCCGTCCACGTAGGCGTTGGGCTTCAGATCCCGCAGATTGACGTGCGTGTGTTCCACCGTGCTCCCGCTCGCGCTCATGGGGCCGAGTGTAGCCGCCCAGATCGCCACGCCGCGATCGTGGCCGGGAGTTCATCGCAGAGTTCGTCCGCCAGGAGACCGGCGCCGGCCGCGCCCGCTGCGGCGCCCGCGGCGGCCGCGATTCGCGCACTCCAGCGTTCGGCAGCCCGGCCGTGGAGCTCCACGCCCAGGCGGGCGCAGTCGAAGAGATCCAGGGAGGGCGGCGCGGGCCGGCCCGCCTTGGCGGCCGCCAGTGCGTAGAGCCGGGCGCTGGCGTCGCCGCGGTGGAACTGCGCCACCAGCCCCGCGATGACGCCGGTGAGCACGTCGCCGCTGCCGGCGGTGGCCAGGGCGGCGTTGCCCGCGCTGCTCACCCACGTGCGCAATCCGTCCGAGACCACGGTGCCCGCGCCTTTCAGGACCACCACGCAGCCCAGCCGCTGGGCCAGGGACTCCGCGGCCGCCGGGCGCTGGGCGGGATCCACCGGATCCGCGTCGATTGCGAGCGCCGCGGCCAGGCGGGCGAACTCCCCGGGATGCGGCGTGAGGATGGCGCGGGCGCGGAAATCCAGATGGAACGCGCGGGTGTGCGCCAGGCAGTTGAGCGCATCCGCGTCCACCACCAGCGGGATCTCCTCCTGCGCCACCAGTCGCATGGTGAATTGCTGCTGCGGCAGCTCCGCGCCCAGGCCGGGCCCCAGGGCCAGGCACTGCGCGGGCCGCAGATGCTGGTCGATGGCCTCCGCGGCGGCGGCGGCGGCGAGCCGTCCATCCTTGCGGCACGGCAGGGCCAGCCCGGTCGCGGAGGGCGCCACGGTGAGACCGGCGGCCAGGAGCGGCTCCGGCATCGCCAGCACCACCAATCCGCATCCGGTGCGCAGCGCGGCACGGGCCGCGAACGCCGGCCCTCCGAGCATCACCGACGGCGGCGCCGCCTGGCCGCCCACCACGCAGACGGTGCCGAAGACGCCCTTGTGGCCCTCCGGGTCGCGGGCCGGGAAGGGCGGCAGCGGCGGAGCGTCCGCCGCCGCGGCCCGTGATGCGGACGCCGCGCGGCCGCCTTCGGTTCGAGAGCCGCCTGCGCTCATGGTGTGCCCTTCGCTCCCTCCCCATCCAGGCGGAGGACCTCCACCTGGAGATTCCCGATCATGCCCGCGAGCGCCGCCCACTCCACGTCCATGCTTCCCTGCTCCTGGGCGCTGGTGCCGGTGCAGAGGTGGGCGGCGTGGTGGCGCGGGCCGGACGCCGGCAGCGTGGCATCCAGGTCCACCCAGCGGCCGTCGATGAGCGCCTGCGTCCACATGTGCCACGCGAAGATGTCCCGCTGTCCCGCGAAGCGGTCCGCGTAGACCAGTCCCGTGGCCACGCGGCTGGGGATCCCGGAGGAGCGCAGGAGCGCAGCCAGCAGCACCGCGTGCTCCGTGCAGTCCCCCTCATGGCTCCGGACCGTCTCCGAGGCGGACGCGAACGCGGAGCGCAGGTCCTTGCGCGTCACGTGGGCCGCGACCGCGCGCCGCAGCGCCTCCGCCCGCGCCAGCGCCGGCGCCGCCTCCGGCACTCCCGAGAGGGCCCGCTCCGCGAGGGCCTTCACCTGGGCGTCGTCCGAATCGATCACCACGCTGGGGCGGCGGTAGCGTTCGTCCGCCAGCTCCGCCGCGGTGGCCTCCGCCGGGGCGTCCACCCGCACCTCCACGTCCATGGTGCCCGCGTCCACGCGCGAAACCCGCTGGGCGCCGCAGGAGGGGAGATCCGCCAGCGAACCGTCCCGGCCGCGCACGCGGAACACCGCCTCGCGCAGCCGCAGGAACCCGGGGATGGAACGGTCCGGCTTCACCAGCGTGCGCGCCATCAGCTCCACGGGCGCCGCCCCGCGGCCCGCGGCCAGGGCCTGCTGCCTCCCGGAGAGGACCGCCTCCACCACTCCCAGGGCCATCGTGGTGCGGCTCCGCACCAGCACGCCGTCCCCGGACCACTCCTCCTCCGTCGGGAGCGGCACGAGCGAGTTCTGCACCTTCCATCGGGTCACGGGGACCGTTCGGTCCCCAAGCTGGAAGGTGGACTCGCCCAGGAGCGTGTTCACCACCTCCATCTCGCGCATGCCGGATTGCGGCTCCACGGTGCGCACCCGGAACTCCCGCGCCCCCGCGCTCCGCCGCTCCTGCGCGAACGCCTCCGCCGCCATCGGCGCGAGCCACCCGGGCGGCGGCGCCGGCATGGTGTCGATCTTCTCGCGCCCGCCCTGGCGGGCCCCGACGCGGATCCGCTCCGGCGTCGCGGGATCGAAGAGGAACCACTGCTCGATCGGCTGGTCCCCGCTGCGCTGCCGCACCTCGCAGCGGATGGGCTGGCCGCGCGGCGTCTCCTCGAAGGCGCTCCGCACCTCCACCTCCACGGGCTGCCCGCCGCGACTGAGGCGCATCAGGCTCTCGCTCACCTGGCGGCGGCGGTTGCCATCGGCGCTCGCCGCCTCCTCGCTCCGCATCCAGCCGCAGGGCTGCCCGTCCAGGGAGAGGACGTACCAGTGCTCCTCGGTGACGCGCCACTCCGACGCCGGCAGGGCCGCCGTGGACGTCGCCGGAGCGGCCGGTGCGGTCGGAGCGGTCGGTGCGGCCGGAGCCTGCGCTTGACCCTGCGCCGCCGCGTCCGCGGCCGCGGACGCAGCGCCCCACGGCATTACCGGGGCAAGCAGCAGCCCCAGGGCCAGCGCCCGGCCGGAGCGCTCCCAGCGGCGCGGCGCGGCCGTCACTGCGGCCTCATGTGCGGAAAGAGCACCACGTCGCGGATGGACGGCTGGTTGGTCATGAGCATCACCAGGCGGTCGATGCCCAGGCCGAGCCCGCCTGCGGGCGGCATGCCCACCAGGAGGGACTCCAGGAAGTCCTCGTCGAGCGTGCGGAACGTGGTCGCCTCCTCGTCAAGCCCGCGGAGCTGCTCCGTGAACTTGCGGCGCTGCACGTCCGGGTCGTTCAACTCCGTGTACGACGGGCCGATCTCCATCCCCCCGATGAAGAGATCCCATCGCTCCGCCAGCGTCTCGTCCGCGGGATTGGGCCTGGTGAGCGGGCTGATGGCCGCGGGGTAGTCGGTGATGAACGTGGGGCGGGAAGGATCCACGTGCTTCTCCGCGTGGGCCTCGAAGAGGAGATCCACGAGGAGCCAGTGGTCCTTGCCGGCCGCCTCCGGCACGTGGCGGCGCACCGCCTCCTGGCGGACGCGACCCTCGTCGTGCATGTCGAAGCCGTACTCCGCCCGGAAGAGCTCCCCATAGGCCACCCGCGCGAACGGCCTGGAGTAGTCCACGCGCAGCTCCCCGAACGGCAGCACCGGTCCCCCCGACGGCACCGCGTCCGTGTCCTGCCGCGGTGCGGAGCCGGCGCCCCGGCCGGCGGCGGCCGCCGCCGTCTCCACCGCCAGGTGGTGCACGAGCGCCTCCGTCAGCTCCAGCATGGTCCAGCAGTCGCCGAAGGCCTGGTAGGCCTCCATCATCGTGAACTCCGGGTTGTGGCTCCGGTCCACGCCTTCGTTGCGGAAGTTGCGGTTCACCTCGAAGACCCGCGGCATGCCGCCCACCAGGAGCCGCTTCAGGTAGAGCTCCGGGGCGATCCGCAGGTAGAGCGGGATCCCCAGGGCGTTGTGGTGGGTCTTGAACGGCCGCGCGGCGGCCCCGCCGGCGATGGGCTGCATCATGGGGGTCTCCACCTCCATGAAGCCCCTGCCCTCCATGAAGCGCCGCACCTGCGACACCATTCGCGAGCGGGCCTTGAAGACCTCCATGGTGCCGGGGTTCGCGTACATGTCGACGTATCGACGGCGATAGCGGATCTCCGGGTCCGCGAGTCCGTGGAACTTCTCCGGCGGCGGCGCCAGGCTCTTCGCGTGGATCTCCAGCCGGTCCGCCCACACGCAAGTCTCGCCCTTCTGGGTCCGCCCGATGCGGCCGCCCGCCACCACCACGTCGCCGTAGTCCAGTCGCTTGGCCAGGTCCCATGCCCCGGCGGGAACCGCGTCCCGCGAGACGCTCACCTGGAGGTCGCCGCTGTGGTCCCGCAGCCACAGGAAGACCAGCTTGCCCAGATCCCGGTGCTGCATGACGCGGCCGGCCACCAGGGCCACCGCGCGGTCATCCACAGGACGGGCCTGGGGGTCGCCCTTCGCGGCGGCCTTCGCGCTCTCGTAGGCGGCGTGGCTCTGCTCGTTGAAGAGGGCGCGGGCGGCGGCCAGGTCCACCAGCCCGTCCACGCGGCCGCCGTAGGGCTTGAGACCCAGTTCGCTGCGCATCGCCTCCAGGTTGGCGCGACGCGCGGCCACCAGGCGGCCCGCCTCCTCCGCGGCGCTCGCGGCGCCGTCGGCGCCCGCGGCCGGCTCCGGCTGGGCGGGCGGACGGGCGTCTCGCGGCGCACCGGGGCGCGCCGCGCCTCCGGAGGCGTGGGGCGTCGGCTGGGCGCGTTCGTGCGGGTCGGGCGCGGTCATCGCGGATGCACTCCAGGGGCGCCGCGTCATGCGAGCGCCAAGCCGGGATCGTACCGGACCGGGCCGCACCTGCGGCGATACACTCCCTCCCCCATGACCCCCGCGTCCGCCATCAAGCGCATCGGCGTCCTCACGGGCGGCGGGGACTGCCCCGGACTCAACGCGGTCATCCGCGCCGTCACCAAGACCGCCATTCTCAAGTACGGCATCGAGGTGGTCGGGATCGAGGACGGCTTCCTGGGCCTCGTGGAGAACCGCGTCCGGCGCCTCACCACCCGGGACGTGGCCGGGATCCTCACCCGCGGCGGAACCATCCTGGGCAGCAACAACCGCTGCAACCCGGAGCGGCACCACGTGGGGCAGGATCCGGAGGGGAGGCCGCTCTTCGCGGACGTCACGGACCGCTGCATGCAGACGGTGGCCAAGCACCACCTGGATGCGGTGATCGTGATCGGCGGAGACGGCACCATGAGCGCCGCCAGCACGCTCCTGAAGCGGGGACTCAACGTCATCGGCGTGCCCAAGACCATCGACAACGACCTGGTGGGCACGGAGATCACCTTCGGCTTCCTCACCGCCGTGGCCACCGCCACGGATGCGCTCGACCGCCTCCACTCCACCGCCGACAGCCACCACCGCGTGATGGTGTGCGAGGTGATGGGCCGCAACGCCGGATGGATCGCCCTCACCTCGGGCGTGGCCAGCGGCAGCGACGTCATCCTGATGCCGGAGATCCCCTTCCACCTGGACGCCATCGCGGACTACATCAACGGCCGCATGGTGAAGGGACCCGGGTTCGCCATCGTGGTGGTGGCGGAGGGCGCCCGCCCCGCCAGCGGCGAGCAGGTGGTGGCCCGCCACGATCCCACCAGTCCCGATCCCATCCGCCTCGGCGGCATCGGGCGCGTGGTGGCGGAGGGCATCAGCGCCCGCTGCCGCGTGGAGTCGCGAACCACCGTCCTCGGCCACATCCAGCGCGGCGGGCCGCCCATCGCCGCGGACCGCATCCTGGCCACGCACTTCGGCTACCACGCCATCCAGACGCTCATGACCGGGCGCTGCGGGCGAATGGTGGTCCGGGACCGCAACGTCTTCGGCGACGTGGACCTCATGACCGCGGCCAACAAGCAGCGACTGGTCCCGGCGGATCATCCGCTGGTCGCGGCCGCCCGCGCCATCGGCACCTCCTTCGGGGACCGCCTTCCGGCCGCAGCGGCCCCGAACGACCCTGCGGTGGTGGTGTGAGCGCCCAGAGCCCCCGGCCCGCCCACCCGCTCCACCCGGCGGTCTTCCTGGACCGCGACGACACGCTCATCGCCAACCCCGGCCACCTCGGAGATCCGGAGGGCGTGGCGCTCCTGCCCGGGGCGGCGGCCGCGTGCCGGCGCCTCAACGCCGCCGGCTACCGCGTCGTGGTGGTCACCAACCAGAGCGGCGTGGCCCGCGGTCTCTACGAGGAGCGCAGCGTCCACGCCGTGCACGCCCGCATCGCGGATCTCCTCCGTGCCGACTCCGGCGCCACCGTGGACGGCTGGTACTGGTGTCCCTTCCACCCGGAGGCGGTGGTGGACCGCTACCGCATGGAGCATCCGTGGCGCAAGCCCGGGCCCGGGATGCTGCTCGCCGCGGCCCGGGATCTCGCGCTGGACCTGCAGCGCTCGTGGATGGTGGGAGACCAGGAGCGGGACGTGGACGCCGGCGCCGCCGTCGGCTGCCGCACCATCCGGCTCACCGGCGACGCGTCGCTCGTCGCGGTGGTGCGGCGCCACTCCGGCGCAGACTTCGTGGAGGCGGCGCTGCCGCAGGCGGTGGAGCGCATCCTGGCCGCGGATGCGGCCATCTCGGAGGATGCGGCCGGGTCGCCGGCGCCGCGGGCGCAGGGTTCGAACGCGATCCGCCCCGCCCGCGTCACCCTGCGGGCCCAGGTGGGGCAGCCGCTCCTGGATCCGGAGGTGCGGGCGATCGTGGAGGCGGAGGCGCGGGCCATCGCGGAGCGCACCGGCGTGGAGCTGACCGGGCTGCGCGTGGACGGCGCGTCGCTCACCGCGGAGCTCGCGGGGCCGCCCATCGTGGGCGTCGGCTTCGCGGCGGAGCTCCGCCGGCACACGGATGCGTGGTACCGCCGCCACCACGGCATGGGCCTCTGGGGGCCGCAGTGACGGCGCCACTGGACGGCGTGGAGCGCCTGCTGGTGGTGGCGCCTTCGTGGGTCGGGGACGCGGTGATGGCCACGCCGCTCCTGCGGGCGCTGCGGGCGGCGCGCCCCGCGGCCCGCATCGCGGCCCTGGTGAAGCCCGGGCTGGAGGAGGTGCTCGCCGGGTCGCCGTGGCTGGACGAGACGTTCGCGGTGCGGCCCGGAGTGCTGTGGCCATGGCGCGGACTGGGGCCGGCGCGGCGCTTCCGGGCCCAGGCGGTGCTCCTGCTCCCGAACAGCTTCCGCTCCGCGCTCGCGGCGCTGCCGCTCGCGCCGCGCCGCATCGGCCGCGCCCGCGACGGACGCTCCTGGCTCCTCACCCATCGGCTCAGCGGGCGAACGCGGGGCCCGGTGCCGGCGGTGGACTGGTACGCGGACCTCGGCGAGTTCGCCCTGGGCGCCACCATCGCGGATCGCCGCCCGGAGCTGCACGTGACCGCGGCGGAGGCGGCGCGGGCGGAGGAGCTCCTGAAGGGCGCCTCGGGGCCGCTGATCGTCCTCAATCCCGGCGCCAATCGCGAGGACAAGCGCTGGCCCGCGGAGCGCTTCGGGCAGGTGGGCGCCCGGCTCGCGGATCAGTTCGGGGCCGCGGTCGCGGTCACCGGATCGCCGGCGGAGCGGCCGGTGCTGGAGCGGGTGGTGGCGGCGTATGCGGCGGCGCCGGGTTCGCGCCCGGCGCTCCTGGACCTCCAGGCCCGCGGCGTGCGCCTGGGCTCCCTGAAGGGCGTGCTGCGGCGGGCTTCGCTCCTCATCTCGAACGACACCGGCCCGCGCCACCTCGCCATCGGGCTGGGCACGCCGGTGGTGTCGCTCTTCGGCCCGACGGACCACCGCTGGACCACGATCGCCGGCGCGGTGGAGCGGCGGCTGCTCGCGGAGCCCTTCCTTCCTGAGCAGCTGGCGGCGGACGACGTGCCCGCGGCGTGCCGCATCGACCGCATCTCGCCGGAGGACGTGCGGCAGGCCGCGGCGGCCCTCCTCGGCGCCGCCTGACCCGCGGGGCACCGCGGCGCCGGCCCGTGTGGGGATCCGCGGGTGAATCCGCGAATTCCGCGCACACCGCCGCCCGCGCTGCGGCTCTCCCATGACCTGCATCCGTGACGCTGCGGCGAACCTCGCTGCACGCATGCGGGCCATCCCCCCAAGGAGCGCCGCATGCGCCTCGCCCGAGTCCATCCCGCATCCATGCCGTTCGCGGCCTCACTCGCCCTGCTCTCCGGCTGCGCCACGGCGCCCGCGAACGAAGGCACGGCGTCCTTCACCTCCGTGGAGGTCTCGCCGGCCACCGTCTGCACCAACCAGGGCTCGCCCATGGTGCGCATCACCTGGTCCGTCAGCGGCAACCGCAGCTCGCACGTCGCCATCCTCATCAACGACCGCGGCCTCCCCGCCGGGCCGGCCTCCCCGGGGCCGCTGGGCGGCGATGGCAACTGGTCCGGCGAGGAGAACGTGAACCTCAAGGACTTCTTCAGCCTCGACGGCCAGAACGTGCCGAGCAGCGTCGTGGTCCGGGTCACCCTGACGGGCTACTCGCCCTCGGCCTCCCCGTGGGGCGGCTACGCCACGCTCGACACGCAGGAGCGGCGCGTGACCACCCGGAACGACTGCCCCTGACCCCACTCCCCGCCTCGCCGCGACGGGCGCGTGTCCGGAGCGGCGACGCCCACCCAAGGAGCATCCCATGACATGCCTTCGAACGTCGTTGCTGCGCCGCGCCCTCGTCGCGTGCGGCGCCTCCATCGCCCTGCTTGCGGGCTGCGCCGGCCCCGCCTCCATCGCCCCTGACGCGAACGGGACGATCCAGGAGCTGCAGAGCCTCGCCAACAGCGTGAACCTGGAGTCCGCCGCGTGGCGCGAGCAGGTGGATGCGGCGGTCCGGCACCTCACGGATGAGGGCCACCAGATCATCGCGAACGATCTCTTCGCCACCGTCAACGGAGCGATCCAGGCGGCGGGGATCGAGTCCCGGTGCACCGCCGACTTCTTCCGGGCCCGCGTGCGGCAGGACATCGAGGCGCTGATCGCGCGGCTCCAGGGTCAGGACCCTGCGCCGCCGGAGCCGAGCATCTGCGACGTCTTCCCGCCCACCGTCGACCTGAACCAGGCACCGAACCGCATCGCGCTCCCGAAGGTCTCCGGCTACGACCTCCAGCGGCGCGGTTCGCAGGCCCGCCTGCTGCGGCTCCGCGCCGTGGATCCGCAGGGCGTCCGGCACGACGCGACGGAACTCCTCACGGTCCAGTCGCCCTATCAGGCCACCATCAGCCTCACGCAGGCGCAGGGATGCCAGCTGATCCAGGACGGGATCAAGCGCCTGGAGATCGTCTCGGGTGGCGTCCTGCTGGCGGAGCTTCCGGTCCTCCTTCCCGCGAGCGTTCCGCAGCCCGCCCAGGGTGGCTCCACGACCCTCACCTTCCATCCGGGTCGTGACGACGGCGACAAGGACTTCGGGACCAACCCGCTCGGCGGCGTGGTGAGCGTGAACCTCCGCGCCACGGCCCGCATCGAGGGCAACAAGGTGGTGGCGGACGTCTTCATGGATGCCCGCGAGTGGGACAAGAACCACGACACGCCGGGCGGCGACAAGACGCGTGCTCGCGGCACCTCTCCCACGGTCACGCTCTACACCGCACCGGCCGGCATGCGCCTCTCCAGGATGATCACCTCCCGCGACGACAACCCGGCCACCTACATCCAGGAAGGGCACGACGTCCGGACCGTCACCGGCCGGACCGACCTGGTGCAGGACTACGTGGTCTACACGGACCACGTCGGAGAGGACATCGGCGAGAGCGACGGCGACCCCGTGTACACCCGCGTCGTGGTTCGTTTCCGGGGCGTCAAGGTGGAGCTGGTGCCGATCAGCCCCTGGTGCCAGTAGTCGCGCGGGCGGTAGGCTGGCGGCATGCGAACCGCCCCGCGCGCCCTGCGTTCCCGGCTCCTTCCCGCGCTCGTCGCCTCCCTCGCCGCGGCGGCCTCCGCCACGGCCCAGGTCAGCCTCTCGGCGGTCACCGTGGCCAGCGGCCTCACCAAGCCCACGTACCTGGCCGCCCCTCCGGGCGACTCGACGCGGATGATGGTCACGGAGCAGCGCGGCATCGTGAAGCTCATCAAGAACGGCGCCCTCCAGGCCACGCCGTTCCTCAACATCGATGCGGAGGTGCCGGAGCTCACCTACAGCGGCATGCTGGGACTGGCCTTCCACCCGGACTACGCGGCCAACGGGCGCTTCTACGTCTTCCACACCACCGGGCCGGTCAACAACATGACCATCTGGATCGTGGAGTACCAGCGCAGCGCCGGCAACCCGGACGTGGCGGACCCCGCCACCAAGAAGGTCATCCTCAAGCTGACGTCCCCCGCGCCCACCGCCCACCACCTGGGCGGATGGATCGGCTTCGGGCCGGACGGGTACCTCTACGTGCCGCTCGGGGACGGCGGCACCACCGGGGACGCCCAGGGCGGCGTGCGTTCGCAGTCCCTGAGCAGCCTGTGGGGCAAGATCCTCCGCATCGACGTGAACGGAGACGACTTCCCCGCGGACGCGGAGCGGAACTACGCCATCCCCGCGGACAACCCCTTCGTGGGCGCGGCCGGAGAGGACGAGATCTGGGCCCGCGGCATGCGCAACCCCTACCGCGCCAGCTTCGACCGCGAGACGGGCGACCTGTGGGTGGGTGACGTGGGCGGCACGCAGCGTGAGGAGCTGGACGTCTTCACGACGCTCGACGCGGGGGCGAACGGCGGCTGGAACTGCATGGAGGGGAACCTCTGCACCACCAACGCCAACTGCAGCTGCCCCTCCGCGAACCTCAAGCCCCCGTTCCACGAGTACCTCCACTCCGTCGGCCTCTGCATCACCGGGGGCGTGCGCTACCGCGGCTGCGCGATGCCCAGCTTCAAGGGGACGTACTTCTTCGGGGACTACCAGAACAACAAGGCGTTCTCCCTGAAGGTGGTCAACGGACTCCCGTCCGCCTTCACCACCATCACCGCGCAGCTCGGAAACCCCACCACGCCCGTGGCCTTCTGCGAGGACGCCGCCGGGGAGATCCTGATGGTGCTCCACACGCCCGGCCTGGTGCGGCGGATCGTCCAGGTGCCGGCGATGCCGGATGCGGACGGCAGCGGCGTCGCGGACGTCTGCGAGGGCTACGCCCTGGGGGACCTCAACGCGGACGGCGTGGTGAACGGCGGGGACCTGGGCATCCTCCTCGGCGCATGGTCCACCCAGGGCCCGCTGGGGGACCTCAACTACGACTCCAAGGTGGATGGCGGGGATCTCGGGATCCTGATCGCCAACTGGACCTAATCCCAGAAGGACGTGGAGGCGGCGCGGAGCACTTCGCCCATGTAGCGGCCATGGTCCCGCTTCATGGCGGCCAGATCGGCCCTGGCCACGCGCTCCACCGCGTCCGCCTCCTTGGTGCTCAGGGAGCGCGGCGGGTTCAGGAGCCGCGTCACCGGCCTCTTCTCGCCGTCGAAGCGGGCCACGAAGAGCGGCGCCATCATCGCCAGGTCGTCCAGGAGCGGCGTCCAGAAGGAGGCGTCCACGCGCTGCTCCACGGCGGCCAGCGCGAACTCAAGGAAGAAGCAGACGAAGTAGGAGTCGGGTTCGCTCACCGTGCAGGCATGCGGCGACGCCTTCGTCCCCACCTCCACGCTGAGGGCGGTGAGCCCGGCCGCGAAGAGACGGAGGGCACCGCCGAGCGGCGCGGTCAGCTTGGGAGCCCCCAGCGGCCCGGCCGCGCCGATCATGAAGCTGCTGTATTCCTGGAGGTGCCCACGGCATGCCACCTCCTCCGGTCGCCCGCCCCGCCAGCGCATCTCCAGGCGCTGTCCCAGGGCGGTGATCACGAAGCGCCACGCCTCCTCCCGCCGCGCCCGCAGCGCCGGCTGGAGGGCCGGCAGGTACGGGAAGTAGGCGACGTGCGAGCCTTCGTCCAGGTTCCAGAAGAAGGCGTGCACGGGGTCCTTCGAGAGGGCCCTGCGGGCGTCGATCAGCCGGGCCCACTCCGCGGGAGAGCGCGGGAGCGTGGCCATCTCCGCGGCGCCGCCTGGACCCCGCTTGGATTGCTTTTCGCGGCTCATCCGTGCACCACCTCGGGCCGCCACTCGGCCACGATCGAGATGGTGTGCCGGTTCCCGGGGGGCACTCCGACGGCCAGGAAGGTCCACGGGACCGCCCCTTCGATGAGCGGCGTGGCCACCGTTCCCACGCCGCGGTGGAGGCCGCCGCCGCCGGAGGACCAGGTCTCCGGGGAGAAGGTCACCAGCCGCGAGGCAGCGCGCGGATTCACGTCAAGCCTGTACTGCGCCAGGCACTCGCCGCTGATCAGGTCGTTGAGGGTGCTGGCCACGTGTTCCTTGTCCGTCATCCCCGTCGGCGTCGGTCCGATCACGACGTGCTTCCAGGCCGTGGCCCGCGCCATCGTCCAACGCCCATCGGCGTAGAACTCCGGCGGCGGCACGGGGGTCGTGGGATCGGCGTAGTCGCAGGCCATCTCGAGCGTCGCCACGTAGACGATCACGCCCGACTTCGGCATGGGCTTCTTCCTCGGCTTGGGGTGCTTCCGCTTCCCGCGTCCACCCCGGCTCTTCGGGTCCTTCGGCATTCGCGTCTCCTCCCGGCGCTCGGCCGGCGTGCATCCCTCCCGCATCCCTACTGCCGCGCCTGCGCTGCCGGGGATCCACTGCGGGCGCAGCGGAACCCCACCAGGAAGGAGCGGGCGGGGACGAACGTCGCCCCCGTGTCCACCGTGACCAGCGGTCTCGAGCTGGTCACGCTGAGATCGTGCGGCCCGGGCACGGTGGCCCAGGAGCCGCCCTTCACCACCACCGCGGTGGTGCTGCTCTGCTGCACGTCGGCGGTGTACTCCGCCACGTTCGTCTCCGCATGGAGAAATCCGAGGGGCGTGGCCAGCTCCGGGTCGGAGCCCACCGGGCGCGTCCAGCGAACGTAGAGCTCCCAGCCCTCCGTCCAGCTGGGAACGTCCGCTCGTTCGCGGGCTGCAGCCGGCGCGAGCTGCAGCGCCGGAGGCGTCTCCTCCCCCCACGGCAGGAGACGGCCATCCGGCGCCCGCATGGCGCACTCCCACTCCACGGCGGAGGGAAGCCGCTTGCCCGCCCAGTCCGCGAAGGCCCCCGCCTCCTCCCACGAGATCATCGTGACCGGCCGGTCCAGGAGCTCCGCCGGGCAGGTGCCGCCCGGCCAGTGCGGCGGAGGAGGCGCACCGGTCGCCTCCATGTAGCGCAGGTAGTCCGCGTTGGAGACCTCGCGGCGGTCCAGCAGGAACGCGGCCACGCGTTCGCGCCGCGGGGCCTGGATGCCCTGGCGGCCCTGATGGCCGCATTCGCATTCGCCCGCGGGCACCGCCACCATGGAGGCTCCCATCGCCGCCACCTCCGCGGGAGACGGCACGCGCACCTCGACGACCCGCCGCCCGCCGCCCTCCACGACCAGCACGTCCCTCTCGCCGAAGCCGCCCTCCGCGCCGAGCGCGGTGACGCGGTAGTGCCCCGGGAGCACCAGGACGGAGGCGCTCCCGGCACCCACCGGGCGCGCGGGCCCGGGACCGCCGCCATCCTCCGCGAAGCGCGCAAGGAGCAGCGACGCCCCCGGCGGGCTCGAGAGGATCGCCAGCTCGCTCCGCGCGAGCCGCCAGCTGCGCCATCCGCCCGCGGCGAGCGCCGCGGCGGAGAGGACCAGCGCCGCCACGGATGCCACCGAGAGTGCGCGGCGATGCCGCCGGCTCCATGCGCGGGCCCGCCGCCACAGGCTGGGCGGGCGGGCCAGGATGGGATCCCCGGCCAGGAAGCAGCGGAGATCCGCGGCCATGTGGGCCGCGGTCTGGTAGCGGTTCTGCGGCAGCTTCTCCAGGGCCTTGTGGCAGATGACGGCCAGATCCCGCGGCACCATCGGATTCACGCTCCGCAGCGGCGGCGGCTCGCGCGAGCGGATGGCCTCGATCACCGCCAGGGAGGTGCTGCCCTCGAAGGGCCTCCGCAGCGTCAGCAGCTCATAGAGCACCACGCCCAGGGAGAAGATGTCCGTGCGATGGTCGACCTGGGCGCTGCGGCTGGCCGCCTGCTCCGGGCTCATGTAGTGGACGGTGCCGGCCAGGTCCCCGGTGAGCGTGAGGCCCTCCTCGTCCACCAGCTTGGCGATGCCGAAGTCCGTCAGGTGCGGCGCCCCCGCCTGATCCACGATGATGTTCGAGGGCTTGATGTCGCGGTGGATCACTCCCTGCCGGTGGGCGTGGTCGATCGCATCCGCCACCGCGGCCATGAGCGTGGCGCCGCTGCGCACCTCGTCCAGGGACGCGAACGGCCTGGGCAGTTCCGCGGTGGGCGTGGAGTCGTCCGTGGCGGCGGGATTCGCGGCCCGGATCCGCCGGTCGAGCGTCTCCCCCTCCACGTACTCCATCGCCAGGTAGGCGATCCCGCGCTCCTCCGCGGCCCGGAAGATGGGAACGATCGACGGGTGGTTGAGGGCCGCGACGGCGCGGGCCTCGTGGCGGAAGCGTTCGATCGCAGCACTCGAACCCGCGAGGTGCGAGCCGAGCACCTTGAGCGCCACCAGGCGGTCCAGCACGGTGTCCCGCGCGAGGTACACCACGCCCATGCCGCCCCGCCCCAGCTCCCGGAGAATGCGGAACTCCCCGAGCTGCTCCGGCGCCTCGCCGGTGCGGGACTCCCCGCCAGCGTCCGCCGCCGCGCCGCCCGCCCGTCCCCCGGAACCGGGCGGGACGGCGAGGAACTGGCCGGGCGCCGCCTCCCTGTGGGCCAGGAGCGATTCGATGCGGCGCCGCGCCTCCGGCGACGGACACGCCACCTCCAGGAAGTCGCTCCGCGCCTGCCCATCAAGCTCCAGGGCTTTCAGGAAGACCGACTTCTCGTCCCAGTTCTGTGGCATGGCGGCGCCCTATCCGCCGCAGCCGGCGCCGCCGCCTGCGCCGGAATCCTGCGGCTCCCCACCGGAAAGCCGCTGGTGGAGCCAGGCCCGCGCGTACTCCCAGTGCCGCCGTCCCACCGCGAACGAGACCCCCATGATCTCGGACGCCGCCTCGAGCGACCGCCCGCAGTAGAAGCGCAGGCGGATCATCTCCGCGCCGTCCGGGTCGACCTCCGCCAGGGCGTCCAGGGCCTCTCGGAGCGCGGCCACCTCGCGTTCGCCCGCGTCGCCCGCCCCGCCGTCCACCAGGTCCAGGGCCGTCAGCGGCACGCGGCGGGCGCCGCCCCCGCGCTTGATCGACACCTGCCGCCGCACGTGCTCCACCAGCACGTCGTGCATCGCGCGGGACAGGAGGAAGAAGAGATGCCTGCGATCCTGGATGGAGGCGTGGCGCTCCAGGAGCCGTTCGCACGCCTCGTTCACCAGCATGGTGGCCTGCATCAACGGATCCGCGGGCACTCCCGCCAGCTGCCGCCGGGCCATGGCCCGGAGATCCCGCTCGATGTGTCGATAGAGGTCGTCGCGGGCGGCCGCTTCGCCCTTGCGCGAGCGCTCCAGGAGCAGGGTGATCGTCCCCGGCGGAGGTTGGTCCGGAAGTTCCACCGGGTGGAAATGGTACCCGTGGTGCGCAGCGAACAAAATCCCGCCGGCGATGCGCACCGCGAGGCGCATCCTGCGGCTCTCCTCCGCCGGGAGTCCTCCTCCGGCCCGCGAGGCCCTTTCCCAGGGGGCCGACGTGGGGTCTCCGGGAGTGCGGTAGGGCACTCTCGGAGACCACCCATTCTCGCGGCCGGGGCGGCGTGCGCAGGAGTCGCACCTGCCGCGCCCGCGATCCGTAGGCACCGCGCCGCGGACACCCATCCACCTCCCGCCGCTACGCTGTCGCCGTGCCTCCGCAGGATCCCGGCCTTCTTCTCCCCGGCTGCATCGCGGGCGCCTACGTGGTGGGCGGGATTCCCTTCGGCGTCCTCCTGGGTCGCCTGCACGGCGTGGACGTGAGGGCCCATGGAAGCCACAACGTGGGGGCCACGAACGTCGGCCGCGTGCTCGGGCGCCGCTGGGGCTTCCTCTGCTTCGCGCTGGACGCCCTGAAGGGAGCCGTCCCGGTGCTCCTGGCGGGCTGGCTGCTGGGCGCATTCGGCTCCGGCGAGCGGCTCGAGGCCTCCATCACGCTGCCGTGGATCGGCGTGGCGGCCGCGGCCCTCGTGGGGCACATGTTCAGCCCGTTCCTGCGCTTCACCGGCGGCAAGGGAGTGGCCACCGGCTTCGGGGCCCTGGCCGCCATGTGGCCGGTCTTCACACCCTCCGCCGTCGCCGCCATCCTGCTCTGGGTAGTGGTGGTGCTCCTCACCAGGTACGTCTCCCTCGGCAGCATCCTGGCCGCCCTCAGCCTCCCGGCCACCGTGGCCGCGCTCGCCCTCGCGTGGCCGGCGTGGAACGTGGCCCCGCTGGTGCCGCTCGTCACCTCGTCCCTGCTCGCGCTCCTGGTGGTGGTGAAGCACCGCGCCAACATCGGCAGGCTCCTGCGCGGCGAGGAGCTCCGCGTGGGAAGCTCCCGCGCTGGGACGGCGGCCGCCGTTCGCGCCCCACACACGCCATGAGCGACGCCACGCAATTCCCGGAGGTCTTCGAGAGTCCGCTGGCCCGCCGCAACGCCAGCCCGGAGATGGCCGCCATCTGGAGCCCGCGGCGGCGGTTCCTCACCTGGCGCCGCATCTGGCTGGCGCTCGCGGAGTCCCAGCATGAGCTCGGGGTGCCCATCCCCGCGGACGCCCTGGAGGCCATGCGGCGAACGCTCGATCAGCTTGACGCCCGCGCCGCCGAGGCGCACGAGGCCCGGCTGCGACACGACGTGATGGCGCACGTGCACGCCTGGGGCGACGTGGCCCCCGCGGCCCGCGGCATCATCCACCTGGGCGCCACCAGCCAGGACGTGGTGTGCAACGCGGACACCCTGCTCCTGCGGGACGCGCTTCAGCTCGTGGCCCGCAAGCTCGCCCAGCTCGTGGACCGGACCGCCACGTTCGCGTCCACCTGGCGCTCCCAGCCCACCCTGGGCTACACGCACTTCCAGCCCGCGCAGCCGGTCACCGTGGGCAAGCGGGCCACGCTCTGGGGTCAGGACTTCGCGCTCGCCCTCGCGGAGGTGGAGAGCCGCCTGGATGGCCTCCGCCTGCGCGGCTTCCGCGGCGCCACCGGCACCCAGGCGTCGTACCTGGCGCTCTTCAAGGGAGACGCAGCCGCCGTGGACCGGATGGAGGCCGCGGTCGCGGCCCGCCTGGAGTGGCCGGCGGAGCGGACGTGGACCGTGGTCGGCCAGACCTACCCGCGCCTCGTGGACGCCCAGCTCCTCTCCGCGCTCGCCGTCGCCGCCGCCGCCATCCACAAGGCCGCCAACGACCTGCGGCTCCTCGCCCATCTCAAGGAGGTGGAGGAGCCCTTCGAATCGGAGCAGGTGGGTTCGAGCGCCATGCCGTACAAGCGCAACCCGATGCGCTGCGAGCGGGCCACGGGCCTGGCCCGCCTCGTGATGAGCCTGGCGCCCGGCGCCTTCGACACCGCCTCCACCCAGTGGATGGAGCGGACGCTGGATGACTCCAGCCACCGCCGCGTGGCCATTCCCGAGGCCTTCCTGGCGCTGGACGGGGCCCTGGACGTGATGGTGAACGTGCTGGGCGGCCTGGTGGTCCACCCGAAGGTGATCGAGGCCCACCTGGCCGCGGAGCTGCCCTTCATGGTGACGGAGGACCTCCTGATGGCCATGGCGAAGGCCGGCGCAGACCGCCAGGAGGCCCACGAGATGATCCGCCGCCACGCCCACGCGGCCGGCGCCCGCGTGAAGGAGGAAGGGCTCCCCAACGATCTGCTGGAACGGCTCGCCGCGGATCCGCTCGTGCGCCGCACCGGCGTGGATCCGGCCCGAGTCGCGGACGCCTCCGCGCTCGTGGGGCGGGCCGCGTCGCAGGTGGATGCGTTCGTCTCCCGGGTGGCGGAGCCCATCCGTGCCCGCTACCGCCCGCACCTGGCTCGCGAACCCCGCCTGCGAGTGTGACCCCGCATGCCGATCCCCAGACTCCATCCCGCCTCGACCGTGCTCCTTGTCGTGGACATCCAGGAGCGCTTCGCCACCACCGTGGATCGCTTCGACCGCGTGGTGGAGAACGGCGCCATCCTGGCCCGCATGGCCGGGCACCTCGGCATCCCGGTGGTGGTGACGGAGCAGTACCCCGCCCGGCTGGGGGCCACCGTGGCCGCGGTGAAGGAGGCCCTGCCGCCCGGCAGCCACTGCTTGGAGAAGACCCGCTTCAGCTCACTCGTCCCCCAGGTGGCGGCCCTCCTCGCCTCGGCCCATCGGGCCAACGTCCTCGTCTGCGGCATCGAGGCCCATGTCTGCGTCCTGCAGACGGTGCTGGACCTCGTGGCAGCGGGCTACCAGGCCTTCCACGTGACGGATGCCATCTCCGCGTCCCAGCCGGGGCAGGTGGAACCGGCCTTCCGGCGCATGGAACGGGCCGGAAGCCTCCCCACGGGAGTGCTCTCCTGCATGTACGAGCTGCTCGGGGACTCCACCAACCCCGCGTTCAAGCGCTGCCTTGACCTGGCCAAGGCGATACGCCAGTGACCGGCCTCAGGAGCCGGGCGGCGGGGGCGCCTTCCCGACCTCAAGCACCTTCACGCGGATGTCCTGAGCCGCGTTCTTGATCTCCTGCATGGCCTTGCGGACGCGGGTGCCGGCGGCCTTGTTGCCTCCCGCCGCCTTCTGCATGTCGTCGGCGACCTCTTCCACAAGCCTCTTGAGCCGGAGATAGGCTTCCATGTAGCGCTCCTCGGGGGGATATCGGGACCAGGATGGAGGCCGCATCGGCATCCGGACGGTCCTGGGGCCAGAATATCGCCCATCCGCCCGTTCCGGTTACATTCCCCAACCTCCTTTCCCCTCTGGAAAGGGCGGTCCGGACCCTCCGCCGGCGGTCGTCCCCCCTCTGGCGGCCCGGAATCGCCCTTCCCGACCCCGGGAGCTGGACCCAGCGTGGCCTCCGACCTGCTCTTCGACATCTCCAAGTTCGACCTCAACGCCCGGTTCGCAGACGAGGCGGCGGTGGGGAAGGTGCTCTTCCAGACCGGCAGCATGCGGCACCTGGACTACGTCATCTGGGCCAACGAGGACTTCAGCCTCGGCCTGGGCATGAAGCGGGTGCGGCAGGACGAGTTCTGGGTGCCCGGCCACATCCCGGGCCGCCCGCTGCTGCCGGGGGTGATCATGATCGAAGCAGCGGCCCAGCTCTGCTCCTACTGCCGCCAACGCAAGCTCAACAGCACCGGCTTCCTGGCGTTCACCCGCTGCGATGACTGCTCCTTCCGCGGCCAGGTGGTGCCGGGAGACGACTTCGTGCTGATGGCGAAGGAACTGGAGAGCAACCGCCGCCGTTTCATCAGCCGCACGCAGGGCCTGGTGGGTGGGCGGCTGGTCTTCGAAGCCACCATCACCGGCATGGCCGTCTGACCGCGGAAGCCACCAGTGGCGAACGCCCCCGGCCCCATGCTTCTCGCCCCGCTCCTCAAGGCCCGGGCCTGGGGTGGACGCCGTCTCCTCTCCATGGGTCGAACGCCCCCGACCGGAGCCTCCGGGCCCTGGGGCGAATCGTGGGAGCTGGCGGACCTGCCCCCCGCGGTGGCGGACGGCGTGAGCCGCATCGAGGCCGGCGCCTTCGCCGGCGCCACGCTGCGGGAGGCGATGCGGGCCGATCCGCTGGCCATCATGGGGGGTGCGCTCCCTGCGGGGGAACCTCGCTTCCCGCTCCTCGTCAAGTTCCTGGACGCCGCCGAGAATCTCTCCGTCCAGGTCCATCCCGACGCCGCCTACGCCGCCCGCCATTCGGAGGCGCATCTCAAGACCGAGGCGTGGATCGTGCTGGACGCGGATCCCGGCGCCATCGTCTATCGCGGGCTGAAGCCGCACGTCACGCGGGACGCATTCGAACGCCACCTGCGTGACGGCAGCGCCCTCCAGGATCTGGTCACGCTCCCGGTGCGCCGCGGGGACTGCATCCCGCTCCAGAGCGGGCTCTGCCATGCCCTTGGCGGCGGGATCCTGGTGGCGGAGGTGCAGACGCCCTCCGACACCACCTTCCGCGTCTACGACTGGGACCGCAACGACCCTTCGCGGCCGCTCCACCTGGAGGCTGCGATGGAGTGCCTGCTCTTCGGCGACGAGCAGGCGCTCGGACGCGATCCCATCACGAACGCGGAGACGCTGGTGCCGCTCACCGCCGGCGGGATGCGCACGGTGCGTCTCTGCCGCACGCCCTACTTCGAGGTGGAGCAGATCGACGCGGAGCGGCAGGTGGTGATGGATGCCGTGACGGATGGAGGCCCGGTGGTGTGGATCAGCCTGCAGGGGGAGGTGCGCTTCGAATCCCCCGGCCCGCCCGTGACGCTGCCGCCGGGACGGACGGTGCTCCTCCCGGCCGCGGCGGAAGGCGGGCGAATGGCCATTTCCCGCGGCGCCCGCCTGCTTCGAGTCACCCTCCCCCACCCCTTCAGCCGTATGCTCGCGTGATCCCGCCCTGCGGGACCACGCCATGGTGATCCCCATCCTCCTCCTGGCGGCGTGCCTCACGCCGCTCCGGTCGGACGACCCGCCCGCCTTCACCTCCACGCCCGTGCAGGTGGTTCCGGTGAGCACCGTGCAGCCGGACGGCTCCACCGTCACCACCGTTCCTCCCGGCCACGCGTGGCTCACCTACGCCCGCGCGGCCAAGCCCGGCGATCAGATCGTCCTCCAGAACGGCTTCCACGTCGGTCACCGCCTGGAGGGACTCCACGGCACGCGCGAGAAGCCGATCGTGATCCGCGGCGCGGATTCCACGCTGCCCGCCGCGGTGGCGTGCGAGGAGTACGGGATCGAGCTGAGCGACTGCTCCTGGATCCGGCTCGAGAACCTCTACTTCATGAACCCGCGCCTGGCCGCCGTGCTGGTGGAGGGCAGCGCCGAGCGGAAGCCTCCGGCGGAGCGCCCGGACGTCTCCATCTCGCTGGCGGGACTGAAGGTGGCGCTGGCCATCGACGCCCCCGCCGCGGACGGCATCCGCATCCGCAACGCCCGCAACGTCGGCGTCGTGGCGTGCCGCTTCGAAGGCTGGGGCGACGCGGCGGTGGAGGTGGACGGCGCGAGCGGCGTGGTGATCTCGCAGTGCTCGCTGGCGCCCACGCCTCCGGCCACCCCGCCCGTGGGCATCGCGGTGCGGGGCGGCTCCGAGAGCGTGGTGATCTTCCACACCGTCATGGAGCGCGGCATGCGCACCGGCGTGCGCTGCGGCGAGTGCGGCGAAGGAGACGCCCCCGCGGGAAGCGGCGATGCCCTCGTCTACACGCCGTCGCCGGCGGATGCCGTTCGCGTGGACCGCTGCATGTTCCTGGAGATCCCCTGCCCCGTGGAGTTCGGTCCGGGCCGCGGCGCCGCCATGACCTCCTGCACGGTGGTGGATCCCGCCACCGCGTGGCGCGTGGACGCGCTCTGCGGCACGGTGGACGCCACCGTCCGCGGCTGCCTCTTCACCTGGACGCCGGGGATCCTGATGGCCACCTGCGAACGGCGCGGCGACGCCATCGAGGACATGGTGCGGCTCGAGTCGAACCTCTGGTGGAGCCCGGAGGTGCCGGCGGTCTTCGAGGTCCTGGGCCGCCCCTTCGGGCTGGTGGCGGGCCCGCAGATCCTGGATGTGGACCCCCGGCTCTCGGACCGGACCTTCAGCCCCTCGAACCCTGCGGCCCAGGCCTTCGGCTGGACCGCGGGGACCGGCGCACCCGCGGCGCCCGCGTCCGGACTTCCTCCTGGCCCATGAATCCCGCCGGAATGCCCGCTGCCACCCGGATGTCGGACGGCCAACCCGCATGCCAGACCCCCTGACGGAAGCCCAGTTGCGAGCGTGGATGGAGCGGATGGGCCCATCCCTCATCGCCGTCTCCACGGGGATCTGCCACGACCGGGCGCGGGCCGAGGAGATCGTGCAGGAGGCCTTCATCAAGCTCTGGCGGAGGCCGCCGGACCTGGGTGAAGTCGTCTACCCGGCGTGGCTCCGGACGGTGGTCACGAACCTCTCGATCAACGCCCTGAAGTCCCGCAAGCGCACGCAGGTCCTCTTCGAAGGCACCACCGATCCCGGCCTCCGCGGCGAGCGCCGCTCCGTGGACCAGGTGCAGGCCCGGGAGGATCTCCGCCGCGTGGAGCGGGCCCTGGAGAAGCTGGACCCGGCGAAGCGCACCATCATCATGCTGCGGGCCCAGGACGAGATGGCCTACGAGGACATCGCCAAGTATCTCGGCGTGCCCGTGGGCACCGTGATGAGCCGACTCAACCGGGCCAGGCTGGCCCTCCAGGAGGAGCTGGACCGCATGGAGCGGAGCGACTCCCGGGATACGTTCGACATCCGCACCTACCGCAAGGCCTGACGCCGCCCCAGGAAGGAGTTCACCATGGACGAGCCCCGCCCCTTCGACTGCCTGGACTTCAAGTTGATGCTCACCGCCCTCGTCGACGGAACGGCGCCGGAGGCGGCGCGCCACGGCGCGGAGCGGCATGCGCTCGCGTGCCCCTCCTGCCTGCGGCTCCTCGAGGAGGCTGAGAACACGGACTTCATGCTGAAACTGGCCGCGCGGGCGGAGTCGCAGGAGCTTCCGGCCGGATTCGCGGAGGCGGTGCTGGCCCGGGGCACCGGCGCGGAGTCCGCGGAGCGTGCGGTCATCGGCTCCATCGCCGGCGCGCCGCAGCGCCGCGGCGGAGGGTGGCGCGAAACCTCCGCCTGGCTGGTGGCGGCCGCGGCCGTGGCGCTCGCCGCCGGCCTCTGGTGGCGCCCCCCGGGAGAGCGGGCCTCCTCCGGCTCCATGGCCACCCTGGCGTCCGAGCGCGAGATCACTGCTCCGGTGTGGAGCGGCGTGCGCGAGTGGGACGAGAGCGATGCGAGCGCCCTCGCGGAGCGGCCGCTGGGACTGGACGACGTCTCGATCGAGACGCTGCGCGACGCCGCCGGCGCCTTGGACCGCATCGGCGAGGTGAACCCCGACGACGAGCAGGCGGTCCTCCAGCTCCGCGACGCGCTGCGGCGCGAGGATGCGCTCATCCTCCTGGCAGCCGCCCGCGAACGCGTGCCGCACGAGCGCCGCGCGGACGTGGTGGCCGCGGAGTCCTCCCTCCACGCCTTCATCGCCGGCTGCGTGGATCCTGCCCAGCTGCGGGCGCTTCAGACGACCCTTCGACGGCTGGGGCTCGCGGATCGCCTGCGGGACGTGGCCGCAACCAGTCCGCGGGACCTCGCGGCCGCGTGGTGACCCCGCAGGGCGGGTCTTTTCCGGACCTGCAGCGGGCGGGTCCGCCGCGCCGATACAGTGCGGCTCCGCATGCCCACCCTCGGCCCGATCCCCTTCTCCACAGCGCTCCCGGCTGTGAACCCGGCCAAGGCAGCACATGCAGCATGGATCAGGGCCCAGGTGGCGCCCGTGAGCCCCGCGGGAACCGCCACGGATGCGGCCCGAACGCTGGCTGCGGGCCGCGTGGACACTCCAGCGGATCCCATGCTGGCGCCGGGCGTTCGGCCGGCGGCCGGAAGCCTTGCCCTCTACACCCGCGCGGCGGACCGGATCGAGGCCGCGACGGGCGTGGAGCTGGGCAGCCTGGTGGACCGGCAGGCCTGAGGCCCCGCACCCCCGCCCCGGGGGACCGGAAGGCCCTTTTCCATGCGCCCCGGGGTCCCGCAGCGCTCGGCACCGCTGGCAGCGGCACCCCGCTCTCGTTATTCTCTTTCTCCCTATGCCCACCACCGGAAGCGTGATCCAGGTCATCGGTTCGACGTTCGACGCCCAGTTCCCGGAGGAGCAGATCCCCGAGATCTACAACGCCGTCCACGTGGACTTCGAGTTCCGCGGGGAGAAGTCCCGACTGGTGGGTGAGGTGGCGAAGCACCTCGGCGGCGGACAGGTCCGCTGCGTGGCCCTCGCCAGCACCGACGGCCTCCGCCGCGGCGACCCGTGCGTGGACACCGGCAAGCCGGTGGCCGTCCCGGTGGGCGAGGGCGTCCTCGGACGCGTCTTCAACCTCCTCGGCGAGGCCGTGGATGGCCGCGGCCCGGTGAAGGCCACGGAGCGCAACCCCATCCACCGCGAGCCGCCGGAGTTCGTCGACCTCAACCCCAAGACGGAGATCCTCCAGACCGGCATCAAGGTCATCGATCTCCTCTGCCCCTTCGTCCGCGGCGGCAAGATCGGCCTCTTCGGCGGTGCCGGCGTGGGCAAGACCGTGGTGATCCAGGAGATGATCGCCCGCGTGGCCCGCAACTTCGGCGGCTACTCGGTGTTCGCCGGCGTGGGAGAGCGCACCCGCGAGGGCAACGACCTCTGGCTGGAGATGCAGGAGGCGGAGTACTTCGACGCGGACGGCAAGAAGTGCCACGTGCTGGACAAGGTGGCGATGGTCTTCGGCCAGATGAACGAACCGCCGGGCGCGCGTCTCCGCGTGGCCCTCTCGGCCCTCACCATGGCCGAGTTCTTCCGCGACAAGAGCGGCAAGGAGACGCTCATGTTCGTGGACAACGTCTTCCGGTTCACGCAGGCCGGCTCGGAGGTGTCCGCCCTCCTGGGCCGCATGCCCAGCGCCGTGGGCTACCAGCCGACCCTCTCCACGGAGATGGGCCAGCTCCAGGAGCGCATCACCTCCACCCGGCAGGGCGCCATCACCTCCGTGCAGGCCATCTACGTGCCGGCCGACGACCTCACCGACCCCGCCCCCGCCACCACCTTCAGCCACCTGGACGCGTTCATCGTGCTGGAGCGCAAGATCGCGGAGAAGGGCATCTACCCCGCCGTGGATCCCCTGGGCTCCACCTCCCGCATCCTGGATCCGCAGATCGTGGGAGATCGCCACTACCGCGTCTCCCGCCGCGTGCAGGGCATCCTCCAGCGGTACAAGGACCTGCAGGACATCATCGCCATCCTCGGCGTGGACGAGCTCAGCGAAGAGGACAAGCTCACGGTGTCGCGGGCCCGGAAGATCGAGCGGTTCCTCTCCCAGCCCTTCTACGTGGCCGAGGTGTTCACGGGCTTCCCCGGCGTGACCTGCAAGCTGGAGGACACGATCGAGAGCTTCGAGCGGCTCTGCAACGGCGAGGGCGACGACCTGCCGGAATCCGCGTTCATGTACGTGGGCTCCCTGGACGACGCCCGGGCCAAGGCGGAGAAGATGGCCGCTTCCGTGTAACCTGAGGGAGCCGCCGGGGCCCCCAGATCCTTCGCCGGGCCGTGGCGCGCCTCCCGCAGGCCGGTTGCGCATGGCTCGAACCTATCAGGCCAAACTCTCGGACGGGACGCTCCTCCGCGGCCTCCTGTCGTCGAACCTGCGCCGCCTGGCGGAGCAGGGCCGGCTGGATCTGGATGACCTGGTGGCGGTGGATGGCACGGACGCCTGGGCACCCGCGTGGCGCGTCGCAGGCCTCTTCGAGGCGCCGGTGGTGGAGGAGTACGTCCGCCGTGCAGAGGCGGTCGAACGGCTCCGGAACGCCCGCGCGAAGGGCCGCCTGACGCTCCTCGAGTTCCGTTCGGAGCGGGACGCCCTCCTCCTCCTGCAGGGCGGCGCGGTCCGCGCGACCCGCTGGGCCGCGCGCCCGCGCCCGGATCTCGCGGCCGCGGATCGCGATCGG
Source organism: Phycisphaerales bacterium (assembly GCA_046350535.1). GTDB lineage: Bacteria > Planctomycetota > Phycisphaerae > Phycisphaerales > SM1A02 > VGXK01. Next base: position 825,377 of record JAXMAG010000001.1, on the reverse strand, counting down.
CACGCACTGCACGCCGCGGCGATCGACGGCGCCCACGCGCCGCTCCCGGAGCGGGCGGCTCGCGGCGAGCGACCTGCGGAGGACGGCGACCACGCCCACCTGGGTGCCGCGGCGGCCGCGGCGCTCCTCGATCACGGCCCCACGCTCGAGCTCGACGATCCGCTGGACCTCTCCGGCTTCATCACCGACTACCTGATGCCGGCGCCGCTCTGGCGCGGACTGCTCGGCTCCGGGCTGGTGGTGGCGATCTGCGTGGTGCCGCTCCTGGCCATGCTGGATCTTCTCCAGCCCTTCGTGGGCGGTGTGGCGGTGCTGACGCTGGTGCTGGGGCTCCTGCTCGTCGTCTGCACCGCCATGGGCGCCTTCCGCCCGGCCCGCCGCATCTCGTGGGGTGCGTGGATCGCGCCCCTCTTCTGGGGCTGCGTCCTCTGCGCGGCGTGGTCCGTGGGCCAGGCCCTGGTGGCGCCGCGCCGCGGACTCGTGGTGCGGGCGATCCCCGCCGCCGGCGCGCTGCAGCGGGACATCGTGCTGCGGCTCACCAGCGCCCGGGATGGCGTCACTGAGGAAGGTACGGGCGGCGCCACTCGATGAGCCGCCCCTCCTGGTCGAAGTAGACGGCCCAGACCCGATCCGGCGCCTCCGAGGGGAAGACCACGCCGGTGGCCAGCGTGCTCACGTTGTCGCCGTACTGCCAGCGGTCGTAGGCCACCACGATCTCCTCGCCGTCGCGGCGAGCCGCGATCCGCGAGCTGGGATCGCCGAGGAGCTCCTGGACCTGGGCCTGCGTCATGCCTCGCTGGAGGCGTCCCCAGTTGTCCTGGTACTGCGACTCGCACGCGACGAGCGCGAGGAGGAGCGCCGGGAGAAGTCGGACCCTGGCGCGGCGGAGGTGGGACATCGCTCCACCTTCCCGCGCCCGGTCGCCTCCGGTCAAGCCGGGGCCCCCGCTAGGCTCCGGGCATGACCAGCGCCGCCTGCACCGTCCCACCGCAGCTCGCCGCCACCGTGGATGCCATCGTGGCGGAGCACGGCGAGGATCAGCGCCGCGCCGCGGAGCGGGGCGTCCGCCAGGTGGCGGCCCGCTGGGAGCCCCGCGACGGCACGCCCGAGGCCATGCACGCCTTCTGCGTGCGGCACTTCGTCTCCGCGCCGGAGGCCCGGGCCGCCCTCGTCGATCGCCTGGAGCGGGCCCTGGAGCTGGTGGGCGGCCACCTCCACGAGGTGCGCCGTTCGCTCCGCTGGTGGAGCGACGTGCGCGGGCAGGAGGTGAAGGGGCTCCCGGGTGTGGACGACGTGCTGGCCACGTTCGATCCCGCACCGGACCTGGCCGACCAGTTCTACCGGCAGCGCCTGGCGTTCGTGGCCCTGCTGAACCTGCCGCGACCGGAGCTTCGGGAGATGCTCGCGGAGGGGGCCGGCTGGAGCACGGACGAGTGGGCGCAGGCGCGGATCGCGCAGGCGTTCGGGGCCCGCATCCCGGAGGCGCTCGCCGCGGAGGCGCGGCGCGTGGCCCACGAAGCGAACATGTTCGTGAGCGGCTTCCACGTGCCGGTGGGGCGCCTGGTCACCGCCGGCGGCGAGCGCTGGTTCCCGGCGGAGCGCGCCCTCATCGCGCACTGGCTGGTGCGCGAGGAGATCAAGGCTTGCTACAACCACCCGGCGGGCCTCCCCAGGCAGCGGGCCCTGGCGTGGGTGATGGCGCGGCATGTGGAGGGCACGATTCCCGCGGCAGTGATGGAGCGGCGCGGCGAGGGTGCCTGGGACCCGGAGCGGAACACGATCGACGGCGCCGCGCCGGGCCCGCTGGTGGGCGCCGTCCGCTACCGCACCTGGATGGAGCACGCGGCGCTCTCGCGGAAGTTCGATCCGCTCTATCCCGAGCAGCCCACGGCCATGGCCCGGAAGTTCGACCTGCAGCGGGAGGTGCCGGAGGAGGACGTGGAGCGGCTGATGGTCTCCCTGCTGGAATCCCCCGTGCGGGCGAAGCTGGCCGCGTTCCTCACGCGGCGCCTGGGGCGGCCGCTGGAGGCGTTCGACGTCTACTTCGACGATGTGGCGGAGTCCCGCTCCGCGGCCGCGCTTGATGCGGCGGTGCGGGCCCGCTTCCCCGATGAGCGGGCCTTCCAGGCCGCCCTCCCCACCGTGCTGCGCGAGCTGGGCTTCCCCGCGGATGAGGCGGAGTTCCTGGGACGGCGCATCACGGTGGAGATCGCCCGCGGCGCCGGGCACGCGGTGCGGCCGGGACTCCCGGAGTACGGCGCGTGGCTCCGGACCAGCAGGCTGCCCGGGGAGCTCGGTTGGGACGGCTTCGACACCGCGATGCACGAACTGGGCCACAACCTGGAGCAGCTGGCCAGCACCTTCTGGGTGCCGCGGCCGGCGCTGCGCAACGTCCCCAACACCGCGTGCACGGAGGCGTTCGCGTTCCTCTACCAGAGCCTGGCCAAGCGCGTGCTGGGGCTGGAGGACGCCGGGGCCGCCCAGCGGGCCGCGGATCTGGACGCGGTGCAGACGATGCTCGCGGCATGCCAGATCGCCGGCCCCGGACTGCTGGAGCTGCACGCGTGGCGCTGGATCTACGCTCATCCCGGCGCCTCGCCGGAGGCCCTGCGCGACGAGGTGGTGGCCATCGCGGACCGCCTCTGGCGGCGCTTCTACGAGCGCGACTTCGGGCCGGACCGCTGGCACATCCTGGGCGCCTACCAGCACATGGTGGGACACCCGCTGTACCTGCCGGACTACTGCCTGGGGCACATCATGAGCCACCAGATCCGCAGCTTCATGCGCGGGCGCGACCTGGCCCGCGAGACGCGCCGGATCTGCTCGCTGGGACGGGTGACGCCGGACCTGTGGATGCGCCGCGCGGTGGGTGAGGGCATCTCGGCGGAGGCGCTCGCCCGCGATGCAGGCGACGCCCTGGCCCGGCTAGACTGACACCCCCAGGCACGCGTAGCTCAGCGGATAGAGCATCGGTCTTCGGAACCGAGGGTCGGGGGTTCGAATCCCTCCGCGTGCGTTCCCGGGGGGGAAGCCGCGCCCGCCCGGCGGCCTAGCGGCCGGCGGCTGCGGCGGCCGCGGCGGCCTGCTCGCACTCGTCGATCTGGAAGTTGTGGTTGGCGTCCTCCGCCAGTCCCCAGGCGATCTCGCAGGAGTCGATGATGCCGTTGGCGTTGCAGTCCCGGGCGAGGCCCCGGGCGATCTCGCAGACGTCGGGGATGCCGTTCTCGTTGCAGTCCAGCTTGCACGCGTCGGGCATGCCGCTGCCGTCGCAATCCGTGGCCAGTCCGCTCGCGATCTCCTGCTCGTCGGGAATGCCGTTGCGGTTGCAGTCGCTCCAGCAGGTCTGGAGGAACTGCACGTCGCGTTCGCGCACGGTGTCGCCGGCCAGGTTGCGCTCCCGGTCTCCGCAGAGGCGGCTGGCCACCAGGTCCACGGTGCCGTCGCGGGTGAAGAGGGACCAGGCGCTCTCCGAGAGATTGCCCAGGAAGTCGCAGCGCTCGATTCGGGCGGAGCCGCCGTTCATGTAGACGCCTGCGCCCTGCGCGTGGCTGGTGTTGAAGCGGACCTCCGAGTCCATGAGCCGGAGCTTCCCCGAGTCCGCGAAGATCCCGCCGCCCCACGCCCCCTGGAGCGCCGTGTTGCGGGCCACCGTGGAACGGATGAGGACCGTCTCCCCGCCGATGGCGTAGATGCCGCCGCCGCCGGAGCGGGCCTGGTTCGAGTCGAACTCGCATTCCACCAGGATGGGCGTGCTGTCCACGGCCCGCAGGCCGGCGCCCATGGTGGCCCCCACGTTGCTGAGGAAGCGGCACGCCTCGAACGACGCGCCGGAGCGATCGAGGACGGCGCCGCCGCCTTCATTGGCGCGGAAGATGCAGCTGACCACCGCCGGATCCGCGCCCAGGAGATGCAGTCCGGCTCCATCCGGCCCGCGGCCGCCGGAGAAGGTGATGCCCTGGAGGCGGGTGTCGGCGCCCGCGCCCTGGATGGTCAGGACGGGGCCGGGGGCGCCATCGCTCTCCAGCCGCGTGTGCTCCGCGCCGGCGCTCCCGATCAGTTCCAGCGGACGGTCTCCAAGGTGGAAGCGGCCGCGATAGGTGCCTGGCGCGAGCACGATGCGTCCGCCCGCGGGGGCGGCGTCCAGGGCCGCCTGGAGGCGCCGTCCCGCCTGCAGGGCGCCGCCGGCGCCCGCGGCGTCCACGGTGATGCTCATCGCGCCGAACCTCGGGAGTCCCGCACGGTCGAATTCGGCGGCTGCCCGCTGCGGTCCTGCGCCGCGCAGGAGGGCGATGGCGGCGGCCGCGACCATCACGAGCGCCATCGCGCCCCATCCGCCGCCCCGCCACGCGCGGCGCCGCGCGGCGCCGCCTTCGGGCCATCCGTTCCTGGGCTGACGAGGGAGTGGTGATGCCATGGACGCCTCCGGGGGCTGGGCCCCGCCGGGCCATCGGCCGCGCCGGACGGACGCTGAAGCGAAATGGAGCGATGGCCGCGGGAAAGCCGACTACGCTGCACGAATGGCGCGATCCTGCGGCCACCCGCCGGTGCCCACGCCGCCGCGACCGCCTTTGCGGGCGGCGGCCGGCGGTCAGGCTCGCGCCCCCGCGGCCGCCTCCGTCCCGGGTTCGCGGCGCCTTCCCGGACTCCTGGCCCTCCTCCTGATCCTGCTGGCCGGCTGCGCCGAGCACGAGCCGCGCTTCAACGTCATCCCGCGCCCGCTGGGCACCACGCTCATGGAGCAGGTGCGGCGGGAGGCGGCGTGGCCGCAGCCGGAGCTCCTCTCCGCACTGGACGCGGCGATCACCAGCTACCAGGAGCAGTACCTGGGCATCGTGACCACGGAGGCCCTGCCGCTCTGCCGGGACGTGGCGGAGGATCGCCGCGGCGAGTGGAGGTCCAACGCTGAGCAGATGGAGCGATGGGGCTCGCGACACGCGGCGATCATCGCCCGACTGGCGGCGCTCGACGAGGGCTTCCTCTCCACCTGCGCGGAGCTTGGGCTGGCTCCGGAGTGGATCTCGCGGCTGCGGCTCGCGCGGAGCATCGAGCGTTCGCGGGCCATATTGGAGGCCGGGACGGCGCCGATCCTGGACCTGCGCGAGGTGGCGGCGCGGACCTGGATGACGGATGAGTCCCGGGCGGCGCTGCAGCCGGTGCTGGACGAGTACGCGTCCAGGCTGGGCCCGCTGGTGGAGGCCCAGGCGGCCCTGGAGCGCAGCCGCATGGCCCGCACCCGCCGCATCCTGGACCAGCTGACGCGCGACGCCGCCGCCGCTCCGCCGGATCCGAAGCGGGGCAACCGGCGCGAACGGGACCTGGAGCGCCAGGCGCAGCAGGAGGCGGCGGTGCCGCTCCGCAAGGGCTGGGGTCGAATCATCGACCTGGCATGCTCCACCTTGGAGGGCGCCCGCGGCCGCGTGGACGAGGAGGACCTCGAGCATCTGCGGCGGGCGGTGCAGCGGAGCATCGCCTTCGCCACGGGAGGCGGCGGCGCGCCGGAGTTCCTGGCGGACGTGGCCATGCGCAGCGACGAGGTGCCGGAACCGGTGCGGCATGCCATCGCGGAGGACCTGGAGCGATACCACGCCAGGCGGCGGGCGCTGGAGGCGAAGGCCCTCGCGATCATGCGCGATGGCGAGCCGCTCGGATCCGATCCCCAACTCCAGAAGGACCGGGCGGCGCTCGAGAACGACTTCCTCGGCCGGCTCCTCGGCCGCCTTCCGGATCCGGTGAAGACCGCGCTTGCGGAGCTGCGCGGCAAGCCGCGGGCGGTGGTGGAGGAGACGGTGCAGCGGCTGGCGCCGGGATCCGCGGCGTCCCTGCTGCGGCGCATGCCGGCGGCGTTCGCGGAGGAGGAGCCGGAGGAGGACCTGCCGGAGCAGCCCAAGTCGAGCATCCCCGCCATGCTGGCCGGGGGCTCCATCGACCGGGGCTGGCTGGACCGCGCCGCCCACCTGGCCGGCGTGCCGGAGGCGCAGATGGAGGTGCTGCACCAGCTTCGCGACGACCAGGAGGCGGAGCTCGCCCGGCTTCGGGAGCCGCTCGAGCGGAGCGTGGAGGTGGCGGAGCAGGAGATGGGGCGTTCGGTCCGGACCGGCGAGGATGCGTCGCGGGCGATCAGTGCCTACCTGGCGGCGATCGACTCCCTGGCCCAGACGCTGGCCGCCTCCGACGAGGTGATCCTGCAGTCGCTCGCGTCGCTGGCGGGGAACGACGAGGGCGCGGTGATCGAGTGCATCCTCCTGCAGCGGCGCATGGCCCGCGACGCGATCGAGTGGAACCGCTTCCCGTTCGGGGAGGCCCTCGGCTTCTCGCCGGACGTGGCCATCCCGCTCACCACGGCGCTCGACCGCGTGGAGATGACGGATGCGGAGCGCATGGTGGCCTCCGCCGCCATGCGCGAGCCGCTGCAGGCGCTGGCGGAGGAGTCCGCGCTCTTCCGGCACGATGGACTCCGCGCCATCCACGATGCGGTGGTGGAGTTCGCGCGGCTCCGCGCCGCCAAGGCCCCGCTCGAGAACGACCTTCCCCGCGTGGTCCGCCGCGTGGGCGCCTCCTTCCGCGCCAGCGTGGAGCGGCACCGCGCCGCCGAGGCCCTGGTGGTGGACGCGCTGGCGGAGGTCCTGCCGCAGCGGGCCGTGGAGATCCGCCGGGCCCGGCGCGAAGCCGCCTTCCCGGAACTGTTCCTGGGGGACGAACGCGTCCGCGCCCTCCTCGCGAGCGCCGCGTCCCGCAGCAGCGGCGCGACCAGCGCCGCGATCCTGGCCCGCACCGAGCGCTGGCGGCGCGAACTGGACGAGCTGGACCCGAGGCTGGTGTCCGTGCGACTCGAGACGCGGCCGGACACCACGCCGGGCCGGGTCGGCGAGCTGCGTTCCCTCGAGCTGGGCGATCCGCGCCTGGTGGTGGTGCGGGCGATGCGCCGGGAGATCCACGCCCGCGCCCTGCGCGACGCGATGCTCCTGGCCGCGGATCCCGACTTCAGCGACCTGGCCCGGGCCTGGCTGGCGGGCCCCGTTCCGCAGACGGTCCGGATCTACGAGTAGAAGGCGGCGCGGACGCGTCCTCCTCCTTCTTGGCGATGAGGAGGTAGTTGAATCCGCGAAGGAAGAAGTTCCCCTCCTCCGCCGCACGGCGCCACGATCCGCGGGCCAGCTTCTGGTTGTGGCGCACCACGCAGATCACGTCCACCGGACGGAAGAGGCCCCGGATCCGGGAGAAGAGTTCGAACCCGATCGGCATGAAGTCGCCTCCGGCGGCGCCCTTGCGCTTCCGCCAGGAGTCACTCACGTAGACGGCTAGGTAGCGGCGGTTCCGCAGCACGCGGTGCAGCTCGGCCAGGACGGACTCCATCGCCTCGTAGTAGGCCCGCCCGCCGTCCGCGCCGCCCGCGTCCAGCGTGCCGATGCACGCCGGGTCCTCCGAGTACCGAACGTGGGTCGAGTACGGCGGGTCCACGAACGCGAAGTCCGCGCTCGCGTCCTCCAGGGGCAGCCTCCGGGCGTCCGCGCGGAAGATGTCGGGACGCGTCGGCGCCAGGTCGTAGCCCAGGGCGCGGCGTCCCACGTGGCGGGCCACGTCCAGCGTGGTGCCGGAGCCCGCCATGGGATCCACCACGAGGTCCCCGCTCCGCGTGTAGCGGGTCAGCAGTTGCCAGATCACCCAGCTGGGTGTGGCGCCCACGTAGTCCTTGTCTCCCTGCATCGTGTGACGCACGCCCGCGTCATCCACCCAGTCGTAGTGCTGGCTCGGGTACTCCCAGAGCGTGCTGGACTGGAGCCGCAGGGGCGGCCGATCCCGGCCGCCGCGCCGGGCCCGGGGGTCCGGAGCGTCGCTCGGCTCGCGTTCGCGCGGCCTTCCCGGACCGGCGGAGCGGCCTCGTTCTCCGGGATCGGGGCGAGGATGCGGCATTCGGCGAGCCTACCCCGCGCCGGGTTTCACCGTTGCCCCGCGCGGGAGTGTGGACTACAGTGGCCGCTGGATGAGCCGTCTCCGTCACTCCTGGCTCCTGCTGCTGGTGGGGGCGCTCGCGGCCGCCGGACCCGGCGGTCTGCGGCTGCTTCACACAGCACTGGGCCACGGACACTGCGACGCGGTCGGGCGCAGCTGCGCCACTGCGGAGGGCGGCGCATCGTGCTGCCGGCACGGCGATGCGGACCACGCCCACCACGAGGCGCCGCTCCAGGAGTCCGGCGGGGATGACTGCGGGGACCACTCCCGCCAGCAGCCCGCCCCCTGCGGCTCCCATGATGGGCCGCAGCAGCCCTGCGACGACGACTGCTCCATCTGCCGGCACCTGGCCCTGGCCACGACCGCCCTGCCCGACGCCGTCGGGCCGGCGCCGTGCACCGAGGTCGTCTCCACCGTGCTTCCGCTGGTGGTGTCCCAGACACCGCCTCCCGCGCCGCCCGAGGCGCTCGCGGCCCGCCCACCTCCGGCCTGCTGATCCGTCCCCACGTCCCGGTGCCCGACCGGCTCCGCGGCGCGGCCTCCAGGCCGGCGCCGCCGCCACGCCGTGCACCCAGTGCCCGCCGCCCCTCCCGGCGTCGGGATGACGGTCCGCATCAGCTGGAGTCCAGCCATGTCCTCCCATCCCCCGGCGCCCCGGCGCGCCGGCTTCACGCTCATCGAGATGATGGTGGTCCTCGGCATCATCGCGATCCTTCTCACGATCGTGACGGTGAGCATCCGCGGCGTGCGCCGCAGCGCCCTGGCCACCGCGTGCCAGTCCAACCTGCGGCAGCTCTCCGCGGCCCATGCCGCGTACGGCAACCTCTACAACGAGTGCTTTGCCGACGCGGGCATGCCCCACGGCGGGGCCGGCAACCCCGCGGCATCATTCATCAACACCCTGAAGCCGTTCTACGGGGATCCCACGGTGATGCGGAGTCCACTGGATCTCAGCCAGCACTGGGACCCGGAGCTGGGCGGTGAAGGCATTCCCGTCACCAGCGGCACGCCGCCGCTCTACCGCCGGTCCAGCTACGGCCTCAACAACTACCTCTCGCGCAACTACTCGCCAAAGGCCGCCATCGAGGGGCCGGGAAGCGCCGCGGATCGCCTGGGACGGGTCAACCGCCCCTCCGAATGCGTCGCCTTCCTCCTGATGGCCGAGACGGGCGCCTACGCCGCGGCGGATCACCCGCACGCGGAGGAGTGGGGCCCGGCCCCGGAACCCGCCATCGTGGCCTCCACCCAGGTGGCCATCGGCGCCATCGATCGGGGGCGCCCCAGCAGCGCCTCGGAGAGCAACTGGGCCTACGTGGACGGCCACGTGGTCCCGGACCGCTTCGAGCGCGTCTTCACAAGCGCCGCCGCCAACCAGTTCGATCCCGATCTCCATTGAACACCCTGAAAAGGCAACTGCACATGCATCAGAACCTCACGGGCCGCGCTCGGCCCTTCGCTTCCGCGGCCATCGCCGCTGCGTCCGTCGCGTTCGCCGCCATCTCCCCCGCCCTGGCCCACGATGGAGACATCGGTCTCTACGTCGTGGCGGGCGCCATCCAGACCACTACCGTGGGTCAGGAGGGCCTGGGACCGCCCACCCGCGTCTTCGGCGCGGAGTTCGGACTGGAGGGCTCCCCTGGCCAGACCAGCGAACCTGGCTTCGAGGGTCTCCCCGGCACCTTCGATCCCGCGACCCGCATCGGCTTCAACTTCATGGGGCCGCTTCTCGTCTGGAACGGGAGCGGCTTCCAGGCCACCAACATGGACGATCCGCCCGCGGGCGAGCTGCTCAAGGGCACGTTCCTCAGCCTCAACGCGACGAGCGACATGGGGCCGGCGCCGGGCTTCGACCTGGCGGTGCAGGCCGACGGCGGCTGGCACCGCCACATCACCTGGACGCTCCTGCCGGAGGCGGGCGCGGAGGTGCCGGACACCGGCGTGTACCTGATGGAGTTCCAGCTCTACTCGACGGATCCGGCCGTGGGGACCAGCGACTCCTTCTGGATCGTCTTCAACAACGACGCCTCGGAGGAGGAGCACGACGCCGCGATCGAGTGGGTGGAGGCCAACCTCCTTCCGACCGCGTGCCCCGCGGACCTGAACCACGACGGCGAGGTGGGCGGCGCGGATCTCGGCATGCTCATCGCCCAGTGGGGTGACGTGGGCAGCGCGGACCTCAATGGCGACGGCATCGTGAACGGCGCGGATCTGGGGATCCTGATCGCCTCCTGGGGCCCCTGCCCGGTCTGAGCCCGGAGACGTCCCCGGCCGCATGGTCGCGTCCGGCGCCGCTCCGAGCGGCGCCGGAGCGGCCTGCGGTCAGGGGGACGCGTCCACCATCGCGGCCGCGGGATCCGCGAGGTCTCCCAGCGTCCCGAGTTCCTTCATCTGCCGGGCCAGGGTGCGCCAGCGCTCCGGGTCCATGGCGCCCAGGCCGTGGTCCTGCGTCCACTTCGTCTCGATGAACGGATGTTCGCGCACCGCCGCCAGGTGCATCGCCCGCTCGCCCATGGCGGGGTTGAGGGCGGCGATGGCGGGGTTGTACTTCTCCGGCGCATCGAGGTAGCGGCGCCAGCCCTCGCGGAGCGCGGCCACCAGGGCCTTCGCCCGCTCGGGGTTCGAACGCCATGCGGCGCCGCTCGTGGCCACCACCGCGGCATACGGGTCGTAGCCGCTCTCCGCCACCGCGAAGACGCGGACCGGCACGCCCCGCAGCTCCATCTGCACCGGCTCCGCGCTCACGAAGCACTGCTGCGCCAGCGACGGATCCCCGGCGAAGATGGCCAGCGCCCCCTGGTACGGCACCAGCGTGAGATCCTTGCCGCCGTAGCGGCGGTTCAGGAACTTCACGTACGGCAGCCCGGGTTCCACCGCCACCGTGGCCCTGGAGGTCCAGAGCGCCTCGAGGGAGCGGGCGGGGTTGTCGTGGTGCACCATGATGCCCACCGGGCTGTGCTGGAAGATGGCGTAGACCGCCGCCACGTCGCCACCCTGGGCGCGGATCTGGAGGAGCTGGTCCGCGCTCATCAGGCCGAAGTCGCACGCCCCGCTCGCCACGAGCTGCGGCGTGGCCACGCCGGCGCCGCCCGCGATCACCTTCACGTCCAGGCCGTGATCGCGGAAGAGGTCATCCGCGAGCGCCGCGTAGATGCCGCCGAACTCCGGCTCCGGGACCCAGTTGAGCTGGAGCGTGACGGCGGTCCGCGGGCCGGGACGCGGCGCGGGCGAGCCGCGTTCGCATCCTGCAGCCAGGGCCAGGGCCGCCACCGCCAGCCGCCGCACCCAACGCCCCCGCGCGCCGGGCCGCGAACGGGGGCCTGCGTCCTCCACGCGCTCCGTGATGCTTGCCATGGCCGCAGCGTACCTCGGCGCCGGGCCGGCCCCGCTCACGCCGGCTGCGCGGACGCGTGCCAGCGCCGCAGCGAGATCCACCCGATGGCGCTCACCACGCCGAAGAGGAGGAACCCCACCAGGGCGGAGAGCGCCACGGCGGCCATCACCAGGTCCGTCGCGCCTTCGCGCATGGCGGCCATGATGACGATGCCCAGCGGGGCGCGTTCGCCCGCATAGCCCGCCACGAATTCGCCGACGACGGCGCCGATCACCGCGAGGCCCGCCGCGATCCGCAATCCGGTGACGATCGACGGCGTGGCCGCCGGAAGGCCCAGCTTCCACCAGCGGGCGAACGGACCTGCGCGGTGCATGCGGAAGAGCTCGCGCAGTCCGGGGTCCACGGAGCGCAGGCCGTCCAGCGTGTTGGCGAGGACCGGGAAGAGGGCCACGATCGCGGCGCTCGCGATGGTGGAGCCGGTGCCGTAGCCGAACCAGACCACCAGCAGCGGCGCGATCGCGACGAGCGGCACCATCTGGAGCAGCGTCGCGAGCGGGTAGAACCCGCGCTCGAGGATCCGGATGGAGCCGAGGACGCTCCCGGCGCCGATCCCCAGGAGCGCCGCGAGCGCGAATCCGCTGGCCGCCGAGGCGGCCGTGCCCAGTGTGGCCCATGCGAGCGCGCTCCGCCGCGCCCACGCCGCCTCCGCCACCTGCGCCGGACCCGGCAGCAGGAACGGCGGCGGCTGCCACGTCCACACGAGGAGCTGCCACCCCGCGATCGCGAGCAGCACCACCACCGCCGGCGGCGCCGCGAGCCGGAGCGCCCGCCGCATCAGGCGGCGCCCCGCAGGGACGCCCGCAACTCCTCCATCAGCGCCGCGGTGAGGGACGCGAACGCGGCGCTCGCCCGCTTGGCCGCCCCTTCGCCCGGGAGCGACACCTCCACCTGGCGCCGCACCCGCCCCGGTCCCCGGTCGAGGAGCACGATCCGCTCCGCGAGGGCCGCCGCCTCCTGGATGCTGTGCGTCACGAGGAGGATGCTCACGCCGCGCTCGCGGTGGAGACGCGCCAGCTCCTCGTCCAGCTCCAGCCGCGTCACCTCGTCCAGGGACGCGAACGGCTCGTCCAGGAGCAGGAGCCGCGGCCCCGTCACGAGCGCCCGGGCGAGGGCCGCACGCATCCGCATGCCTCCGGAGAGCTGCGACGGCCGGGCCCCGTGGCGGCCCTCGAGGCGGGCCGCCGCGAGCGCCTCCGCGGCGCGGCGGCGGCGCTCCGGCCGCGGCACGCCGGCGAGTTCGAGCGGCAGGGCCACGTTGTCCAGGACCGTGCGCCACGGAAGCAGCCGCGGCTCCTGGAAGCAGAAGCCGGGCGCCGCGGCGCCGGAGGCGGCGGGACCGCGGGGATCGAGGAACTCCACGCGGCCGGTGTCGGGACGTTCGAGCCCGCCCACGATCCGCAGGAGCGTCGTCTTGCCGCATCCGCTGGCCCCCACGATGGCGGTGAAGGAGCCGGGCTCCGCCTGGAACGAGACGCCACGCAGCGCCTCCGTGCCGTCCGCGAAGGTGCGGCCCACCCCGGAGACGCGGACACCCAGGCCGGGATCACCCGACGCGGACATCGACGTCGCTGTCCTCGCCGCCCTTGGGGAGCTTGGTGCGCAGGCCGGTCTCCAGGTCCGTGGGATCCAGATCCGACGGAATGTGCACCAGGAAGACCATCTGCCGCTTGTCCTCGTAGGTAGCGGCGCTCTTCACGCGGCAGTGGTTGCGCTGCAGGAAGTCCTGCACCTCGCCGTACACCGTCTTCATGTCCTGCTTGCCGCTGACCTTCACGCGCACGCGGGCGGAGATGTGGGAGTCCAGCCAGAAGATGAGCCCCCAGCTGGCCAGGGTCACGAAGACCGCCATGGCCCACTGGCCCATGCCGCAGGCGAGGCCGATCACCACCACCAGGATCGCCTTGCCGGTGATCTTGGGGTTGTCCAGGACGGTGCGGAAGCGGATGAGGGCTCCGATCCCGAAGATGACGAACGCCAGGTTCTGGTTGACGCCCAGCTCCGCGATGACGGCGCCGACGAGGCCCAGCAGGATCAGGGCCTTGCGCTCCTCCAGATCCGAGAGCGGGTCCACGCGCGTGGAGCGGCGCGGATGCCACGCGATCATCAGGGCGCAGAGGACTGCGAGCCCCAGGCCCAGCACCAGCTTCAGCAGGAAGTTCACGTGCCCGAACTGCTCGATGCTGTGGGTGATGGTCTCCCACGCACTGGCGTTGTTGGGACTGGGGCTGCCGATCCCGCCCGCCATGAGGGCATTGCTCGCCTCCTCGCCCTTCCCTGCCAGGGCCGTCGCCAGGACGAGCCAGGGCGCTGCGAGTGCGAGCATTCGTGCTGCTGGGTGCTGCATCGGTGTCCTCCGGACGGGTGGCGTCCGGGGCCCATCTTGTCCGAAACCCGCCACGCCCACAACCACCCCCCGCCGCCCGGGGGAACCAGCCGACGGAGGGCGGGGCACGCGCGGTATCGTCGTCGTCATGGCTCCCCGACTCCGCTCGCTCCTCGCCTTCGGCTCCAGCCTCCTTCTCACCCTCCCCCTGCTCCTGGGCAGCGCCGCCTGCGACGGCAGCGCGTCGCAGCAGCCTGCGGCTCCCGAGGAGGGCAAGCACCATGACAAGGACAAGGACAAGGACAAGGCCCACGGTCGTGCCGGCCGGGCCGCGGAGGGCGCCTCCGGGAGCGCCATGGCGGAGGGCTCCGGCGCCGCCGCTCCCGCCGCGGATGACCACAAGGACAAGGACCACAAGGACAAGGACAAGGAGAAGGACAAGGACAAGAAGAAGGACGACGGCGGCGCGAAGGACTCCGGCAGCTCCGGGGGCGCGGGCTCCGGCGCCGCGGCCGGCGGCGGCGCGGCCGGTTCGCGGGCCCACGGCCATGACGCGGGCGAGAACGACGTGGTCTTCTACGTCTCCATGCACGGCGACAAGGGTGGGAACACCATCTCCGGCATCACCAAGAGCGGGACGGTGGTGGGGAGCGTCCTGAAGCCGCCCGCGGAAGGCGACGTGGGCGCCACCCTGCGGGACCTCCGCGGCATGTGCCTGCTGGGAGACGGCAGCCTCCTGGTGGTGAACGCGTGGATGCAGGACACGCGGATCGTGCAGTACGGCCCCGCGGGCGCGGACGGCACCCGCCAGTTCCAGAAGGTGTTCATCAAGGGCGGCACCATGAATCCCGCGCTGCAGCACACCTACTCCGTGGTGGTCGCGCCGGACGGGAGCATCTACTGCAGCAACCAGGATTCGAACACGGTCACGCGCTACGCCGGCCCCGGCGCCACCACGCCCGGCGCCCCGCTGCCGCCGCCGCCGTCGCTCTCGGGCTTCGGCAACCTGCCGCCCGGGATCTTCGTGCCCAACGTCAAGACGTCGCCGGAGGGACTGGCCGCGGTGCGCGGGATCGCGTTCGGACCCGATGGCAAGCTCTACGTGGCCGACCGCGACGGCGCCCGCGTGAGCCGCTACGACCCCGTCTCCGGCGCCCGCGAGGCGATCGTGATGGCGGAGAAGGACGGATTGAAGCACCCCATCCAGATCGCCTTCACCCAGGACGGGAAGTACATGTTCGTGGGGGACAACGGCGTGAACGGCGTCTACCGCAAGAACCTGGACACCGGCGAGGTGGACCTCTGGGTGAAGCCCGGCACCGCGGGCCTGGACGCCCCCAGCGCCGTCGTGATGGCCGACGGCCACCTCTACGTGGGCAACCGCAAGGGCCGCTCCATCCTCCGCTTCAAGTATCCGGAGGGGAAGCCGGAGGACAAGCCGTTCGTGGAGAAGCTCCCGGACGACCCGGAGTACCTGCTGCCGATCCACTGACGCCGCTCCGCTCCAGCCGCCACGAGCGGTGGATGCGGGCGTTGCGGAAGTCCGGCGGCACCGTCTTCCAGGAGAGCTCCTTCACCGCCAGGCCCGGCGGGAGCTGCGACTCGTCCCAGCGCAGCCCGCGCGAGTTGGTGGAGAAGTAGAGGTACCCGCCCGGGGCCAGGAAGGGCAGGATGGCCCCGATGAGCATCGGATAGTCGCGATCGATCACGAACGATCCGATCTCCATGCGCTTGGAGTTGCTGAAGGTGGGCGGGTCGCAGACCACCAGGTCGTAGGCCTCGCCCGGCGCCGGGCCGCGCGAGAGCCACGCCAGGCAGTCCGCCTCCACCAGGCGGTGCGCTGCGCTCTCCGCCATGTCGTTCAGCTCCAGGTTCCGGCGCGTCCACGCCTGGTAGGTGCGGCTCATGTCCACGGTGGTGGTGGCCACGGCGCCGCCCGCGCGGGCGTAGACGGTGAAGCTGCCGGTGTACGCGAAGAGGTTCAGCACGCGCTTCCCCGCCGCGTAGTGGCGGATCATCGCCCGCGTGCGGCGGTGGTCCAGGAAGAGGCCGGTGTCGAGGTAATCCGAGAGGTTCACCTCGAAGCGCAGGCCCTGCTCCATCACCGTTCGAACGGCGTGCCGCCCGTCCACGCGGGTGTACTGCCCGCCCTCCCCCTGCCCCCGGCGGTCCTTGAGCCAGAGCCGCTCCGGCGGGATCTGCAGGCCCGCGAGGATCTCCGCGACCGCGGCGGCGCGGAAGGCATCGCGCAGGGCGGGCGTGTCGTCGCGGGTGCGCTCGTAGAGCCAGGCCACCACGTCGCCGTCGTACCAGTCGACGATGAGCGGCCACTCCGGGATGTCGCGTTCGTAGAGCCGGAAGCAGGTGACGCCCTCCGCGCGGGCCCAGCCGGCGTGGTGGCGCTTCTGGCGTGCCAGTCGGTTGCCGAGCATCTCAGCCCGCGGCCCCGGGACCGCCCTCCGCCTCCAGCTGCGACTCCAGGCAGAAGACGCACTCCATGGGCGCCCACCACGCGTCCGCGGGCGCTTCGGCGAGGCGGCGCTGGAAGGCCCGCATCAGTTCGTCCCACTCCGCCGCCCTCGGAGTGGAGGCGTAGGCGGCGTAGCTCGTGGCGGGGTCGAAGGAGTCCTCCGCCTCTCCGTACATGAAGAGGCGGGTGCCGACGAGGAAGATCTTCATGCGCCGGATGCCGATGCGCTCCAGGGCCTGGAGCACCTCCGGCCACACGCGGCGGTGGTGGGCCCGGTAGGCCTCGATGAGGCGCGGATCGTCCACCAGATCAAGGGCCTGGGCGAAGGCTCGCATCGCCGGAGCGTAGGGCCGGCGGCACCTCCGCGCGTACACTCCTCGCCCCGTGTCCAGCCGCGCCGCCCTCGTCATCACCGTGGCCAACCCCACGCAGGCCGCCGCGGCGCGGGCGCTGGTGGAGGCGTGGCGGCGGCGGGGACGCTTCGGGTCGCATCCGGTGGAGATCGTGGAGGATCCGCGCGGCCGGCGGGCCGGCTCCGGCGGCTCCACGCTGCTGGTGCTGCACCGCCTGGCCCTCCAGGCGCGGCGGCGCCGCCCGGAGGCCCGGAGCCTGGAGGCGCTCTTCGCCGGCCAGCACGCCTTCATCCTGCACTCGGGCGGGGATTCGCGCCGGCTCCCGGGCGGCGCCGGCCTGGGAAAGGCGTGGCTGCCGCTCCCGCTCCTGGCGGATGACGGTGGATTTCGAACGGTGCTGGAGCTGGCGCTTGCGGATCTGGAACGCCTCGGCGCCCCGCCGACGGGCCAGGTGCTGGTGGCCGCCGGGGACATGGTGATGGATCTGCCGGCTGCGTCGCTCCGCGCCGGCCCGGGCGTCACGGCGATCGCCGCCGCGGGTCCGGTGGAGACGGCCACACGCCACGGAGCGTTCGTGCTCCGGCCCGGGAGCGGGGCCCGCCATGTGGAGGCATTCCTCCAGAAGGCGGACCCGGCGTCGCTCCGCGCCGCCGGCGCCGTGGACGGGCGCGGTCGCGTGCTCCTGGACACGGGCATCATGGCCCTGTCGCCGCGGGCCTGCGCCGCCCTCCTCCGCGCGGGCGGATGGCGCGGCCCGGATCGGCCGCCCGGCGCCGGCTCGCTCCTGCATGCCCTGGAGCGGGGCCGCGCGGACGCCATCGACCTCTACCAGCACGTCCCGGATGCGCTCCTGGACCGTCCCGGCGCCCTCCCGGCCCTGCGCCGCGCCCTCCGCGGCGTCCCCTTCCACGCCTGCGTCGCCCGCGGCGCGGACTTCATGCACCTGGGCACCTCGCGCGAATGGCTCGAGCGCCTCCACGACCCGGCCTCACGACGTCGTTACCGCCTCGCGGAGCCGCGGGCGGGCGTGGTGGCGTGGGGCTCCCGCCTGGAACGGCCGCTCCGGGCCCGCGGGCCGGTCCTGGTGGAGGGCTGCCACGCGCCGCGCGGCCTGGTGCTGGGCGGCCGCAACGTGATCACCGGCGTCCCGGAGGGGGCGCTCCCGCGCACCGGCCCCGCACCGCGCCTCCCCGCCGGCGCGTGCCTCGCCATGCTTCCGCTGCGCGGCGGCGGCTGGTGCGCCATCGCATTCCACGTGGATGACGACCTGAAGTGCCCCGCGGAGGCGGGCGGCACGCTCGGTGGACGGCCCCTCTCCGCCCTGCCGGCCCGCACCGGAGTGACGGCCGCGAAGCTCTTCTCCCCCGGCGGACGCAGCGCCTGGCACGCCCGCGTGTGGCCGGTGGCGGCGCCGCGCCGGGCCCTGGAGCTGGTGCGGTGGATCCACGCGGGCGGCCCCGCGCCCGCGGCCTGGAGGCGGGCGCGGCGACTCAGCCTGGCTCAGGCGATGACCCGCGTGGACGTGGCGGCGCTCGTGGCCGCGCGCCTCCGCGCGGAGGCCCGGCAGGCCCTCGCACTCGCGGGCCGGGCGGAGGGCGCGGGCGGCGACCCGCTTCGGATCGCCCGCTGGCTGGCCGCCGCGGGCCGGGACGCAGCGGCCCTGCAGGCCGTCGGCGCCGCGGTGGAGGCGCAGCCTGTGTGGCCGGAGCCGGCCCGCCGCGCCGGCGTGGTGCACGACCAGGGCGTCTGGGCGAGCGCCCCGGTGCGGGTGGATCTCGCGGGCGGCTGGAGCGACACGCCACCCATCTGCACGGAGCTCGGCGGCGCGGTGGTGAACGTGGCCATCCGCCTGGCGGGCGCCGATCCGGTGCACGCGATGGCCCGCCTCTCGGAGCGACCGGAGATCACGATCCACTCGGTGGATGCGGCCCGAAGCGTCGTGCTCCGCAGCACGCGCGAGCTCCTGGACCACCGCGACCCGCGCCACTGGAGCGCGTTGCCGCGGGCGGCGCTCGTCCTCTCGGGCCTGGTCCCGCGCGATCCGCGCGTGCCGCTGCGCCCCCATCTGGAGCGTCTCGGCGGCGGCATCTCCCTCTCCCTCTGGAGCGCGGTTCCGAAGGGTTCCGGTCTCGGCACCAGCTCCATCCTGGGCGCCGTCACGCTCGCCGCCCTCCACCGGCTCCGAGGCCGGGCTCAGGATCCGGGAGCGCTCGTGGAGGAGGTGAGCGTCCTGGAGCAGCTCATCTCCACGCGCGGCGGCTGGCAGGACCAGGTGGGCGGGGTCCACCCCGGCTTCAAGCTGGCCACCACCCGCCCCGGTGCCCGGCAGCGTCCGCTCGTGGCGCCCATCGCACCGCCCGCGGGCTTCGTGGAGGAGTTCGAGCGCCGCAGCGTCCTCCTCTTCACCGGCATCCAGCGCATGGCCCGCGGCATCCTGGAGCACGTGGTGCTGCGGGCCCTGCGGCGCGAATCGCTCCCGCAGGGAGGTTCGATCCCCGAGTGCCTCCGGCGCACCCGCGACAACGCGTTCGCGCTGCGGGAGGCTCTGCAGGAGGGCGATTTCCGGCGCACCGCCGCCTCCCTGCGGCTCGGGTGGGAGCTGAAGCGCACCCTCGACCCCCGCAGCGCCACCGCCGCCATGGACGCCTGGATGGAGCCGGTCGCCCGGCATCTGGCCGCGTGGCACCTCCCCGGCGCCGGCGGCGGCGGCTTCATCGTCATGCTCGCGAACGACCCCCGCGCCGCGGAGCGCATCCGGAGCCACTTCCGGCGGCACCCGCCCGCCCCCCGCGCCCGCCTGTTCGACTGGGAAGTGGCCCGCTCCGGACTCCGGATCGCCGTGCTCTGACCCCGCTGGCAGCCCCTTGGGGAGTCCGATATATTGGGCTCCCGGCCCGACCGTGGGAGGTGCCCGGGCCGATTGTGTTTTCCTGCACGATCGGTACCATCCCCCCCTTTCTCAAGGGACGGAGACTCCATGTTCAACGCAGACCGACGGACCTCGTTCGCCCGCCTGGCCTTCGCCGCCGCCGCCGCCCTCGCCGCGGCGCCGCTCGCCCTCGCCGGAGAGGCGGACCTGCAGGTCCCGGCCGTCTCGAGCGCGGTCTTCAAGTTCGGCACCATGAGCATCCCGGGGAGCTACCTGCTCTCCATGGGGCTGGTGGTGTGCGTCCTGGCGGCCCTCTTCGGGGTCTACCAGTACATGCAGACCAAGGCTCTCCCGGTGCACCCGCGGATGGCCGCCGTCTCCCACATCATCTGGGAGACCTGCAAGAGCTACCTCTTCCAGCAGGGCAAGTTCCTGGCGGGCCTCTGGATCCTGATCGCCGCGTGCATCCTCTACTACTTCGGCTACCTGGAGCACAAGGGCGCCTTCGACATCATGGTGATCCTGGCCGCCAGCGTGCTGGGCATCCTGGGCAGCTACGGCGTGGCCTGGTTCGGCATCCGGATCAACACCACCGCCAACAGCCGGGCCAGCTTCGCCAGCCTCCGCGGCGAGGGGCTGCCGGTCCTGACCATCCCGCTCCGCAGCGGCATGAGCGTGGGGCTCCTGCTGGTGAGCGTGGAGCTCTTCTTCATGATCATCATCCTGCAGTACCTGCCGCAGAACCTGGTGGGACCCAGCTTCATCGGCTTCGCGATCGGCGAATCGCTGGGGGCCAGCGCCCTCCGCATCTGCGGCGGCATCTTCACCAAGATCGCCGACATCGGCGCGGATCTCATGAAGATCGTCTTCAAGCTCCCGGAGGACGATCCGAAGAACCCCGGCGTCATCGCGGACTGCACCGGCGACAACGCCGGAGACTCGGTGGGCCCCACGGCCGACGGCTTCGAGACCTACGGCGTGACGGGCGTGGCCCTCATCGCCTTCCTGGCGTACGCCCTGGGCGGGACCAACCCCACCATGTGCGCGTCCCTGATCGTGTGGCTCTTCGCCATGCGCGCCCTGATGATCGTCTGCAGCCTCGGCGGCTACATCATCAACGACGCGATCAGCCGCGCCCGCTTCTCCGGGAAGAGTGAGTTCCACGAGGAGGCGCCCCTCACCTGGCTGGTGTGGCTCACCTCGATCGTCTCCATCGGCGTGACCTTCCTGGCCAGCTGGGTGCTCCTGGGCCGCATCGCGGAGACGGCCACGCTCACCACCTCGGTCGCGATCGCCCCGCCGGATGGCGGGGCCCCGGTGCCCGCGACGCTCGTCCAGACCGCGACGCTCCCGCTCCACGACCTCTGGTGGGTGCTCTCCGTGATCATCAGCTGCGGCACCATCGCCGGCGCCCTGATCCCGGAGTTCACCAAGATCTTCACCAGCACCACCAGCCGCCACGTGGCGGAGGTGACCAACAGCTCCCAGCAGGGCGGCGCCAGCCTCAACATCCTCTCCGGCTTCGTGGCGGGCAACTTCTCCGCCTTCTGGACCGGCCTGGTCATCGCGGGTCTCATGGCCCTCGGCTGGTGGGGATCCACCAACCCGGACGTGCAGTCCCTCATGCCGCCGCAGTACCCCTTCGCGGCGCCGATCTTCGCGTTCGGCCTCATCGCGTTCGGCTTCCTGGGCATGGGCCCGGTGACCATCGCGGTGGACAGCTTCGGCCCGGTGACGGACAACGCCCAGAGCGTCTACGAGCTGAGCCAGATCGAGGCCCAGCCCGGCATCCGCGAGGAGATCAAGCGCGACTTCGGCTTCGAACCCGACTTCGTGAAGGCCAAGCACCTGCTCGAGAAGGGCGACGGCGCCGGCAACACCTTCAAGGCCACCGCGAAGCCGGTGCTCATCGGCACCGCCGTCGTGGGCGCCACCACCATGGTGTTCGGCATCATCCTGGCCCTCATCAAGGTGGAGGCCGGGACGGTCGCGGGCGCCATCGAGCCCACCGTGCAGCAGCTCACCGCGGCGGCGGCGGTGGTGGTGGGCAAGCTCTCCGTGGTGCAGCCGGAGGTCCTGCTGGGCCTCCTGGTGGGCGGCGCCGTCATCTACTGGTTCACGGGCGCCAGCACCCAGGCCGTGGTCACCGGCGCCTACCGCGCCGTGGTGTTCATAAAGAACAACATCAACCTGAGCAAGTCCGCCGCCAGCGTGGAGGACTCCAAGGAAGTGGTGCGCATCTGCACCCTCTACGCCCAGAAGGGCATGGTGAACATCTTCCTGGTGGTCTTCTGCATGGCCCTGGCCCTGCCCTTCTTCGACCCGTTCTTCTTCATCGGGTACCTGGTCGGCATGGCCTTCTTCGGCCTCTTCCAGGCCATCTTCATGGCCAACGCCGGCGGCGCCTGGGACAACGCCAAGAAGATCGTGGAAGTGGAGATGCGGGCCAAGGGAACGGAACTCCACGCCGCCACGGTGGTGGGCGACACGGTGGGAGATCCCTTCAAGGACACCAGCTCCGTCAGCCTCAACCCGGTGATCAAGTTCACCACGCTCTTCGGCCTCCTGGCCGTGGAAATCGCGGTGCAGGAGCAGGTGGCCGCGTACAAGAACTGGATCGGCGGCATCCTCTTCCTGGTGGCGCTGGTGTTCGTCTACCGGAGCTTCTACTCCATGCGGATCCCGGCCGAGGTGCGGAAGGCCTGAGGCGGCGGAGCGCCACGTTCGGCGGGCCTATACTCCGCTCCGCATGAGGTGGACCCGCGACGCCGATGATGCCGCAGCCCGCCCGCGCTCCGTGATCGGGCGGTGCCGGCCGGCCGGTGTGCTGCTCCTCTGCGTGCTGGCGATGGCCGGCGCCGCGGCGCACTCCGCCTCCGCGCCCGAAGCCCCGCCTGCGGCGGCGTCCACCGCAGCGCCGCCCGTTCTCCCCGCCGGCGGCGATCGCCAGGCCGCCTCCGCCGCGGCACCCGCGGACGCCGTGGCCGACGCCACCGCCCAGGAGGCCCCTGCCGCCGGCCCGCACATGCCGCGCTGGCTGGAGCAGGGAATCCACCGCTGGGGCCCCATCTCCGTCTTCTTCGCCTTCATCATCTCCGGCGTCGGTCTCCACCTCTCGGAGGACCTGATACTCATCCCGGCCGGGTACCTGGCCGCGAACGACGGGACGCACGCGGTGCGGCTCTTCTGGGAGTTCGCGCTCTGGGCCTACCTGGGGGTGGTCCTGGGGGACACGGGCTGGTTCTGGATGTGCCGCACCTTCGGGACCCGATTCCTCCACAGCCGCTGGTTCAAGCGGATGATGCACCCGCGCCGGCTGCTGGAGATCAAGCACCAGATCGACCGCCGCGGGGCGTGGGTTCTGCTCGCGGCCCGCTTCATTCCGGGGACGAGAACGCCGGTGATCACCATGGGCGGCCTGCTCCACATGTCGTGGTGGAGCTTCCTGCTCGTGGAGGCCCTCTGCGTGCTGGCCACGGTGCCGCTCCAGATGGCGGTGGGCTGGTTCGCGGCCAAGGCCGTCAACAGCGCCGGCGTCACGGATCTCAGCCACCACATCGCGATCGGCGTGGGCGTCACGGTGGCGTTCGTGCTCCTGATGTATGGCGTGCACGTCTGGCTGAAGAGCCGCAACGCGCGCCGCCGCCCGCCGCGGGCGCGGGCCCAGTGGCTGCGGATCTACCGCGCGGGGAAGACGATCGAACCGGCCGTGGCCTGAGCCGCGGGCGCGGCCCGCGCATCCCCCGCGGATCCGGCTGATCCCCGCGGACCTGCGCCCTTCACGGCCCCCAGGTGCCCAGAAGCTGGCCCAGGTCCCCGCCGTCCACGGCGCCGTTCCAGTTGAGGTCGTAGAGGCGGTCCGCAGGCGAGTTCAGCGTCCCCCAGTGGGCCAGCAGGGCGCCAAGGTCCGCGCCGTTCACCACGCCGTCGGCGTTGAAGTCCGCGGGCCTGGGGGCCACGAGGGTCAGGCGTTGGTTCGCGGGGACGTTGGTGAGCGTGGTGACGTATCCCAGCGGCCAGACGATGGTGAGCGTGTCCACGGTGGCGTCCGTGCCGAGGCCGAAGTGCATGATCTCCTCGCTGGAGCCCAGGTAGCTGTGGCCGCCGTCCATGTACCGCAGGCGCGAACGCGGCCCGGTCACGGCGGTGGCGCGGACGCCCCGCCCGCGCGGCGCGAGCCTCGGGTTCTGGCTGGTGTCCAGGACCAGCTGGAGCCACTTGCCGCCGGGCGAATCGTTCCGCCACAGCTTGAGCGGCCCGGCGTTGCAGAGGAGCACGATGTCCATGTCCCCGTCGCGGTCGTAGTCCATGGTGACCACGCAGCGGCCGTCGGAGGCGGTGGTGAGCCCGGCGGCCTGCCCCACCTCCGTGAAGGTGCCGTCGCCGTCGTTGCGGAAGATGTATTCGCGCTCGTTGATCCACTCCGCGGCGGCGCGGCCGTTCACCTCCACGATGTCCTGGTAGCCGTCGCAGTCCAGATCCACCGCCACGGCGCCCCATCCCCAGCCAGCGTCCGCCACCCCGGCGGCCAGCGCGTTCTCGAAGAAGTGGTGCGGCATGTCCGCGGTGTAGAGCGTGCAGCCGTTGTACTGCCCGGGGTTGGGGACGTCCTTCCAGATGCTCGTGACGAACCAGTCCAGGCGTCCGTCGTTGTTGAAGTCACCCACGCACTGGCCCATGCCGTTGTCGTCCAGGCCGGTGCCGCTCGTGGCGGTGATGTTCGTGAAGGTGCCGTCCGCGTTGTTGCGGTGGTAGGCGGAGGTCTCGAAGTCCGCGGAGATGAGCAGCTCCGGGTAGCCGTCCCCGTCCATGTCCGCGAAGGAGGGCTGGAAGCCCCACACGCCCGCCGGGATGCTGGTCGCGGTGGTGGTGACGTCCGTGAAGGTCCCGTCTCCGTTGTTGTGGAAGAGCCGCGTGCCCTGGGCGATGGGATCCCACGCCGCCACCGCGAGGTCCAGGTGGCCGTCCAGGTCGTAGTCGCCAAAGGCGCAGCCCCATCCCGCGGCCTTGGTGGCGCTCGTGACGTTCACGCCCGCCGCCGCCGCCACCTCCGAGAAGGTCCCGTTGCCGTTGTTGTGGTAGAGGCGGTTCTTCCCCACCTCCCCGGCATCGTTCGGCACGCTGCCGAAGCTGGTGACGTAGAGGTCCGTCCAGCCGTCGTTGTCGTAGTCGCCGGCGCAGACGCCGGCGCCCGCATGCGTCGCGGCCACCCCCCACGCGGCAGCCTGGTTCTCGAAGGTGCCGTTCTGCTTGTTGATGTAGAGCCGGTCCGCGGCGCCGCCCCCGCGGAGCACGAAGAGATCCGGCCAGCCGTCGTTGTCGAAGTCCCCCACCGCCATCCCACCCAGGGTCCATTCGAGGAACTGCGGGACCATGAAGGGGTCCGGCGAGAACTGCATCGTGAGCCCGGCGGAGGAGGTCCGGTCCGCCACCGCGATCTGGGCGCCGGCGGACGCGCAGAGGGCCATCGTGCAGCCCAACGCCGCAGGCCCACGCCACGGAGAGAGCGCCTCCCGCGGACGCCAGGAACTCGCACCACCACGCATCTGCATCGATCTCCTGAGGGCCGATTCAGCCCGTCCGGTCCTCACGACGAATGTACCACCCCACCCTGGCCGGGCGACCACTTCCTTGCCCCTGCTGCGGGCCGCGGGTAGACTCTCCGTCCCCCTGCGTCCGCAGGGGTCAGTTCGGTCCTCCAGGGCGGTTACTCAAGTGGCCAACGAGGGCAGACTGTAAATCTGCTGGCTTTCGCCTACGGGGGTTCGAATCCCTCACCGCCCACTCCTCCCGCCTTCCGCGTCCCGGAAGGCCCCCGTGCCCGCCCCCGGCAGCGTCCGCAGGGCCGGAGCCGGGTCCCGGCCGCGAGCGCGTCCGGGAGCCATCCAGACCACCGGGTGAGAACGCGGTCCCCCCTTCCGCCTCCCGCGCCTCTTCGGGCCGGGTTCGTGGTACAAGGGGTCCACACCAGACGGGGTGTAGCTCAGCTTGGCTAGAGCGCTTGGTTCGGGACCAAGAGGTCGCAGGTTCAAATCCTGTCACCCCGACTCGTCTGAAGAAAACGCCCCTCGACGCCGCCGTCGAGGGGTTTTTCATCGGGTCGCGGTGGCGTCCTGCGGCGCGTCTCCACCCGCTTGCGGCAGTCCGGGGGCCTTCATCTTGTCCGCCATGAAGTCCGCGAGAAGCAGGAGCACCAGCAGGTAGTTCACGGCGAAGTGCAGAGCATCCCGCACCGCGCGGTGGTACGCGAACCACGGCGCCGGATCCCCCTGCTCCCGCCCCACCAGCGGGCGTCCCAGGTACGACGCAGTGGACAGGAAGATGGCGAACTGCACGCCCGCAAGGACGAGGAGCAGCATGCGCACCGGCTCCAGCACGCCCACGCGACGGTCGTACTCCGCGGGCGGAAGGGAAGTGCAGAGATCGCGGGAGCGCACCAGGTACACCATCTGGGCCAGGCAGAGGCAGAGCGTGGCGCCCAGCAGCAGCCAGTCCTGGTCGAGGTGGAGCAGGAGCAGGAACCCGGTGGTGATGGCGCAGAGGTTGATGGGGATCAGCACCACCATCAGGAGGCCGGGCGCGAACGCCTCCGGCACTGCCACCTTCAGGAGCCGCCCGGCGCGGAAGGCGCCGGCCAGCAGGCTGAACGTGGGCAGGACGAGCAGCAGGTTGGTGAGCAGGCTCACCGCGATCTCCGGGAGCGAACGCGGGTCCCGCCCCTGCCGGAGGGCGATCTCCAGGGCCGCGAGTCCCTCCGTCTCCGGGTGCTTGACCATCCACGAAACGGGAAGGGCCGCAAGCAGGAACGGCGTGGCGAAGAAGAGGACGATCCCCACCGAAAGGAATCGCCCGCCCTGCCGCGGCCGCGTCCACTGGAACGCGCCGTGCACGAGCGCCGCCAGGGCCGCCGCGGCGGTGAGGGCAGGGATCCCGAAGTGGAGGAAGCGCCCCATGGGGCTGTAGACCGGATCCTCGCCGCTGCGCTGGAGGTGGGCCCACCCGTCGTAGACGAGCGTCGCCAGCAGGCACAGACTGGCGGCGCGGAGCGTGGCCAGGCGCCACGCCAGGAAGTCCTGGGCCAGGCGGCCGTCGACCCCTGCGGCGACAAGCCTGGCCCGCTCCCGCGGCCTGGCCACGCCGTGACGGAAATCCGGGTTGAACGCGCGGACGAGCCTCATCAGGAGGCTCCCGGCGGGGCCGCGGCCGGTCGGCGCGGACGGAGCGCGTTGCGGGCCGCGGCGGCCACCGCGGAGATCGAGGCCCGGGTCCTGGAGCCATCCACGTGGGAGGCGGCGCGGGAGATGCCGTCGGCGATCCAGGCCACCTCCTCCTCCGTGATGGTGAGGGGCGGCATGAGCTTCACGGTGGCGGAGCGATGGTCCGTCACCTGGGCCAGCACCGCCCCCTCCCGCAGGAGCGGCATCAGGAAGGCCTGCGGCACGAGCATCGCCTGGAGCTTCTCGATCGCGGCCGGCGCCGCGGCGCCCGCCACCTCGAGATCGAACGCCACCATGAGGCCCTGCCCGCGGACGCGCCGGATGGCGCGATGCACCGACGCCACCGCGGCCAGGCGGCTCCGTAGAGCGTCTCCCATGCGCTCGGCCCGGGCCGCGAGGCGTTCGGACTCAAGGACGTGGAGCGTGGCCAGTCCCGCAGCCATGGCCAGCGTGCCCTGGTGGAAGGTGGAGCTGTGGATGATGGCCCGGTCGATCGAGGAGAAGGTGGCGCCCCACACGCCGCCGCGCACCAGCACCGCGCCCACCGGCACCATGCCGCCGGAGAGTCCCTTGGAGAGGACCACCATGTCCGGCTCGGCCCCGTGCCGCTCCAGTTCCAGGAAGCGGCCGGTGCGGCCGAGTCCGGTCTGCACTTCATCCACCACGAGGAGCGTGCCCGCGCGGCGGCAGAGCCGCTCCGCCTCCGCGAGCCAGCCGGGCGGCCCGGGTTCCACCCGCTTGCCCTGGATGGGTTCCACCACGAACGCCGCCACGTCCCCCGGCGCGAGCGCCGCCTCCAGGGCGGCGAGATCCCCGAACGGCACGCGCCGCGCCTCCTGGAGCGGCCCGAAGCCGCGCCGCAGCGACTCCACGCCGTTGAGTCCCAGGGCGCCCAGCGTCAGGCCGTGGAAGCCCCGTTCGCACGCCACGAACGCCGGCCGCCCGGTGGCGGCCCGGCTGAACTTGAGCGCCGCCTCCACGCCTTCCGTGCCGGAGTTGACGAAGAAGACCTTGTCGAGCGACGGCGGAGCCCGGCGCAGGAGCTCCGCCGCCAGCGCGGTGGCCAGCACCGGCGCTTCGAAGTGCACCCATCCGGGCAGCTGCAGGTCCACGGCCTCGTGGAGCGCCGCCACCAGCGCCGGATGCCGTCGTCCCAGGTTGAGCGAGCCGTAGCCGGCGAGGCAGTCCAGCACCTTGACGCCCTGGTCGTCCCAGAGCCACGGGCCGTCGCCGCGCACCCAGCGGCGGTCGAACCCGATCAGCCGGAGCAGCCGCGCGAACCGCGGATTCACGTGCCGCGCGTAGTCGCGCAGGGCGAGGGGCCCCTGCCGCTCGACGATGCCGCGCAGGCTGAAGGGCTCCATCCGCGTATGGTACGGGCCCGTGCGCTCAGCGCCGCCCAGCACGTGCGTCGTGGTCCCCGCCTTCCAGGCGCTTCGGACGCTGCCGGCGGTGCTGGAGGGCGCGGCGGCGTGGGGCCTGCCCATCCTGGTGGTGGATGACGGTTCCACGGACGGAAGCGCCGCGTGGCTCGCCGAATGGGCGGCCCGCGATCCCGCCGCCCGGAGCCTGCTGGCGCTCCACCCCAACGGCGGCAAAGCTCGAGCCCTGCAGGCGGCCTTCCGGCTGCTGGCGGAGCGGGGCGTGCGGCACGCCATCACGATCGACGCGGATGGACAGCACGATCCCGTGGACGGCCCCGCCCTGCTGGCCGCGGCGGCGGCGGATCCGGAGGCGGCGGTGGTGTGCGGCCGCCGCTCGCTCCTGACGGACGGCTACCCGCGCCGCCGCATGACCGGACGGGTCCTGAACGACATGGCCATCCGGGCCCAGACCGGCGTGACGGTGGAGGACTCGCCCTGCGGATTCCGCGTCTACCCGCTGCGGGCGGTGGCGGCGGTCCGCTGCCGGAGCGGGCGCTTCG
Organism: Phycisphaerales bacterium; assembly: GCA_046350535.1. Classification (GTDB taxonomy): domain Bacteria; phylum Planctomycetota; class Phycisphaerae; order Phycisphaerales; family SM1A02; genus VGXK01. The sequence goes on along the minus strand of JAXMAG010000001.1, from coordinate 796,880 downwards.
CATGGGAGGAGGAGTTCCTCACGCGGGCGGTGTGGGCGGGATACCGGCTGGTCTCCGTGCCCATCCGCTGCATCTATCGAAAGGATGAGCCGGGCGCGCCGGCGTCGCACTACCGCTTCCGGCGGGACTGGCCGGAGGGGGTGGCCATCAACCTGTGGCTGATGGCGGCGGCGCTCGGACCGGTGCGAGCCGCGTGCGGGCTGGGATGGCAGCTGCGAACGTGGCTGCGCGCGGAACGGATCAGCGAGGCGTGGCGCGGGCCGGCGCCGGTGCGGCTGCACGCGGCGGCGGCCCTTCTCCTGGGCGCGGTGGCGGGAGGCGCGGCCGGCGTGGCCGGAGCCCTGGCCGCAGGTCGAGGCGAAGCCGGGCCGAGCGCGGCGCCCGGCGTGGGGACGGCGGCTGTGGCCGCCGCATGGGGATGGGCGTCGCTGCGCTGGCACGCGAGCGCGTGGCACGCAGCTGCGGGGTTCGCCGCGGGCTGGCTCCTCGGCCGGGCCGCCGCAGCCGGGATCCGGCTCATCGCCACGGGCTGATGCGAGCGCCCGCAGCCGCGCCGAAGCCATCCAGGGCCAGGACCGTGCCTGCGGCGCCGGGCCCGCCGTTCGAAGGGTCCGCGCCGCCGGCCGCGTTCGCGGCACCCGCGACCACGGCGGCGCCCGCGACCAGGCGCGCCACGAGGAGCGCGGGCCCTGCGGCCCCCGCTTCGATGCGCTGGTCCGCGCCGGCCTCCGCGCTGCAGCCCGCGCCGCCGCCGCAGCGGCGCAGCAGCCGGGACTCCAGGCGCCCGGGGATGCCCGCGGCACCCGCCACCGCGCAGAGCCGCGGCGCGGCGAGCCGCTCCGACACGCCGACGAGGGCCCGCCACATGCCGTGGCGGCCGGGCTCCGGGGGCGGCTCCCACGCGGTGCCGTCGAGACGCGCGAGCGGCGCGGCGCCGCGTTCGCGTGCCGCATCCGGCGTCTCCAGGAGGAGGGCCACGGCCGCGGCGGCGCTCCCGCCGCGCCAACCCCAGGAGTCCAGGATCCGGCCGAGCAGCGCATGGTGCTCGTCCGCCGCCACCACGAGGACGCGACGGGCCCGCCCGCACTGGAGACGCACGCGGGCCAGGTGGAGCCCCTCCAGGAACGCGGTCCTGGCGCCGATCACGGTGAGGGATGCGCCGCGCACGCCGAAGGCCAGCGAACATTGGGCGCTGGGAACGTTGGGAACGCTCTCCGCGAAGAGGAGCGGATTCCCGCCGCCCAGGCCGTGCCGCAGGATCTCGCCGTAGCCGTCGATCGTGTAGCCCAGGGCCCCGTGCTGGGTGGCGCAGATCACCTGGGCGTCGGAGAGCTGCCGCGCGTCCAGGGCGCTGCGGTCCGCGATGGCCCGCACCACCGCGCGTACCAGTCGCGACAGCGGCGCCACCCGCCGGCACGCCCGCGCGTCCACGAGCGGGGCGGTGACTTCGTCCGGCACCGGCCCCGCCTCCGGCCACGGCGCCGCGGCCACCTCCGCTCCCGTCCACACGCCCTGCGGCAGGAGCGCCGCGGCGCCGCTCACCACCACCTCGCCGCACGCCGGCGCCCAGGCGGCGGCGGGAGCCTCGGGACGCGCCAGGCGGAGCGCAGCGTTCGAACCCCCGAAACCGATCGCCACGTTCATGGTGGAGTCGATGCGCCTCGCCTCCGGCCGCGCCACCAGTCGGAGCCGCGGGAACTCCGCTGCGTCCACCTCCTCCGGCGGCGTCGCGGTGCCGGGGATGCGGCCCTCCTCCATCATGGCCACGCAGAGGGCGGCGTCCACGGCCCCGGCCGCTCCCAGCGTGTGGCCGAGGCGGCTCTTGGGCGCCGTGACCGGCAGGCCGTCCAGGCGCGCGCCGAAGGCTCGCTCGAGCGATCGATACTCCGCGCCGTCGTTGGCGGGGGTGCCGGTGGCGTGCGCCAGCACCACGCTCGGGATCGAACGCCCCTCGTCCGTGGCCGCCAGGAGCGCCGCGGAGGCACCCACGCCCTCCGGCTCCGGCTGCGTGAGGTGGAACGCATCGGAACTCTCGCCGACTCCCGCGACGCGGGCCAGGATGGGGGCTCCGCGGGCCACCGCGAGGCGCTCCAGCTCGAGCGCGAGGAGCGCGTAGCCCTCGCTCGTGCGCATGCCGTCCCGACCCTTCGCGAACGGCCGCGGAGAGCCCGCCGCCTGGAGCCGCAGGCTGGAGAAGCCCGCGTGCGAATACTCGGAGACGGCGTCGTACCCGCCCGCCAGCACCAGGTCCGCCTCTCCGGCCCGCAGCAGATCCATGCCGCAGGCGACCGCGGTGATCCCGGAGGCGCAGGCGGTGGAGAGCGTGATCCCGGCCGCAGGGAGCCCGGCCCGTCGGGCAGCCTCCGCCACCACCCAACCCGCCGCCACGCGGGCCGCCTCCCGGAGCGGGGCCCCGCGGAGATGGGCGCCGCCGTGGCGCATGCCGTGAAGCGTCGTCCCCACCAGGATCCGGATCCGTCTCGGGCGCGGTCGAGCGTCCCCGGCTGCGCCGCATGCCTCGCGCCACGCGTCCGCAAGGCACGCGCCGAGAAGCGCCTCCGCGCGGTCGGGGCCGGCGGGACCGCCTTCGCACTCCCCGCTCCGGTCCCCGGGGCCTGCACCTTCGAGCGCCAGCGCAGGGCGGATCCCCACCTGGTCGTCGCACATCCGCGCCAGGACCTCCCGGCGTGTGGTTCCCAGCGGCGTCCGGATGGCGGCGGCGGTCACCACCACCGCGTCGGGGCTCACGCGGGGCGCCCCGCGGTGGTGAGGAAGAGCGTCAGGAGTCCGTCCGCCACGCGGGCGCCGTCCACGCGGGCCTCCGTGTCGAACTGGAGCAGCCGGTCGATGCGGCGCGTGATCCGCGTGGACAGCTCCACCACCGCCGGTGGAGCCACCGGGGCCCGGAAGCGGACGTCCGCGGTGGCCAGCATCCCGGTGCCGCCCTCCGCGCCGTAGAAGGTGGCGGCGGCCACGCCGGAGAGCTGCGCGAGCGACTCCGTGAGCAGCACCCCCGGGACCAGCGGATGATCGGGGAAGTGGCCGCGGAAGAACTCCTCGTCCCCGCGGATGCGCCAGCGTCCGCGCAGGTGCTCTCCATCCACCCACACCTCGTCCACGAAGCGGAACGGCGCCCGGTGCGGCAGCAGGGCCAGCGCCTTGCCCGGGTCCATGCAGGCCTCGGTGCGGCTCATGACCGGGGTGTCCCCGCGGAGGCGGCCATGTGCGCGGCGACGAAGTCCACGAACGCCCCGACCGTCTCCATCGTCTCCCGTCCCAACTGGCCGCTGGGCAGCTTGATCCCCAACTGCTTCTCCGTGGAGGTGACCAGGAGCAGCAGGTCCAGCGAATCGAGCGGCAGCTCGCCGCCCACCAGGCGCAAGGACTCCTCCACCGGGATCTGTCCCAGCTTCAGGTCGATGCGGAGCGCCCGCTCGACGGCGGAAAGGACCGACGCTCGAGTCCCCATGGTGCGTCGTGCATGCTAACGGGAGCCCGCGCCCGCGGGGAACGGCGTCTCCACCCAGTGCGGGTGCACGGCCAACCATCGGCCGGGATGGGCGCGAACCTCCTCCTCCACGTACGCCAGCAGCGTCGCCAGCGCCCCCTCCTGCGCAGCCCCCGCCGCGGCCGCCTCCGCGGGCACCTCCAGGGGCGGCCGGAACCGGAGGATCCTCGCCTCCCCCTCCGGCACGCAGAAGACCGGCACGATGGGGACGCCGCTCATGGCCGCGAGCCGCACCGCCCCGGTCGGCACGAGCGCGGGCGCCCCCAGGAAGGGGCGCACCGCCGCCTGCTGCCCCGGCTGCACCCGGTCCACCAGGAGCGCCACCATCTCGCCGCGCTCGAGCGCCCGCTGCAGCTCGAGCCACGCGCCGACGCCATCGCCCACGCGGTGCTCGCGGATCCCCAGGTGGAGGCGGGCCCGGCGCCGCGCCCGGTCGAAGGCCCGCACCGGATCCTGCGCGGAGAGGACGTGGACCGGCACGTCGCTCCAGCGCCGCAGCGCCGCCACGGACGACTCGAAGCTCCCCAGGTGGGCGCCGCCCAGGATGAGCGGGCGCTTCCGCTCCAGGAAGGGCCGCACGTGCTGCAGTCCATCCAGACGGCGGAAGTCCGCGGCCAGCGACGCCACGCTGCGCCGGTCGATGGTGGCCACCTCCGCGATGACCTCCTGCACCTGCCGCAGCACCTCCAGCCCCAGCCGGTCCTGCGCGGCGGGCGTGGAGTCCGGCCCGAGCAGGATGCGGGCGTTGGCCCGCAGCGAGCGGCGCCATGCCGGGTGGCCCACCCATGCCAGGCGTGCGAACGCGGGCCGCAGCGCCCGCGACGCCCGCGGCGCATGCCGCGCGAGCGGCAGCAGCACGCCGCCGTAGATCAGCTCCTGGATCACGGCGCCTCCGCCCCGGCCTCCACCCGCGCGGACCGCGCTTCGCGCTCCCGGCGCGGTGCGGCCGGACCGGCGGAGTCGCCCAGGGCCTGGATGGCCGCGGCCACACGCAGCGCGAACGCCTCCGGCCGCTCCTGCGGCGCCGGCCGAAGCGGCGCCCCCGCCCGCACCACCACCGCCCCGGGCTGCGGCCAGCGCACGCCCGGCGGCAGCACCCGGTGGCTCCCTGAGATGTGCACGGGGATCACCGGGGCGCCGCTCCGCGCCGCGATGATGGCCACGCCCGGCTGCACCCGCCCCATCCGCCCGGTGCGGGAGCGGGTCCCCTCCGGGTAGAGGAGCATCACGCGCTCCCGGGTCAGGAGTCCCGTCAGCTCCGCCACCGCGGCGGCGCCCTCCACGCGGCGATCGATCATCCACACCCGGTAGCTGTCCACGATGAAGCGCAGCACCACCCGGGCCCGCAGGCGGGCCCAACCGCTGCCGCGAGGCTCGAAGAAGTCGTAGCCCCCCACGGTGAAGAGCCGGCGCTCGAGCGCCGCCGGCAGCACGTGCCGGATCATCGGCGTGTCCAGGAGGCTCGCGTGGTTCGCGGCCAGGATGATGGACCCCTTCGCGGACTCCGCGAGCGCGGGCTCCCAGCCTTCGCCGCGCCAATGGGTGCGGCAGACCAGGCAGCCGCCGTGTTCCATCACCCGCGACACCAGGCGCAGCCCCGCTGCCCGCAGGGTTGCGAACGCACCGGCGCGCTCTCCCGGGAGCCGCGGACGCGGAATCGCCGCACCGGTCATGCCGCCTCCTCGTGCCGGAAGAGTTCGCTCACCGTCACCGGCTCCAGCCCCCGGGCCCGGATCGACTCGATCACCCGCGGCAGCGCGCCCGGCAGGCACGCGGGACCGGCGCCGGCGCGGTCCGCGCCATCGTGGAAGAGCACCACGTCCCCGGCCCGCAGACGCGAGGTGGCCTGCACGATGTCGTTCGCGCTCCTGGAGGCAAGGTCATGCGAATGCACGGACCAGTTGAGCACGCGGATGTCCTCCGCCTCCGCCACCATGGCCAGCCACGGCGAGGTGAAGCCCATCGGGGGCCGGTACCAGCGGGTGAGCGGCGCGCCGGCCCGGCGGAGCGCCTCCATGCCGCCGCGGATCTCGCGCCGCACGCGGGCGGGGAAGCGGAAGGGCAGCGTGCGTTCGTGCGAGAAGCTGTGGCAGCCGATCTCATGCCCCGCGCCGTGCACCTCCCGCACGAGCGCCGGCGCCTCCAGGGCCCGCCGGCCGATCATGAAGAACGTGGCCGGCACTCCCTCCCTGGCCAGCACCTCCAGGACCTGCGGCGTGCGGAGCGGGTCCGGCCCGTCGTCGAAGGTGAGGGCCACGCGCGGCCGGCTCGCCGGCCCGCGGCGCAGCACGCGGAGGTAGAAGTCGGACTGCGGCCGGCACGCCACTCCCACCATGCCCGCAGCCGCCGCCCCGCCCACCGCGAGGGCCAGCAGCGGATCCACCAGGCCGCATCCGGCGGTGGCCAGGAGCGAACCGCCGATCTGGATGCCGCGGCGCACGGGCGAGCGGACGTGCACCTCAGCCTCCTCCGCGCATCACCACGCGCTCGCGGCACGTGGCCCCCGGCCGGACCTGGAACGCCGCCGCCTGGAACGAAGGCGGAAGAAGCGGCGCCGGATCGAGGCACGAGAAGCCGTAGGCCTCCGAGGGAAGGCCGAACGCACCGCGGGTGAGGACCTCGTCGGCATCGCGGTCGTGGAAGACGCTCACGGCCCACGCGCCGGGGGGCACTCCCTCGAACGTCACCTCCACGCGCGGCGCGGACGGCGGCGACGCCCCGAACTCCACGCCCTCGCGCGTCAGCCAGCCCCCGGCCCGGCTCATCCCGATCCGCAGCGGCCCTCCGCCTTCGGGCGCCCCCACCACCTCCACCACCACGCGCCCGCACTCCGGCGCCGGCGGCTGCGACCGCGCCACCGGAGCCGAGGCGCAGCCGGCGGCGAATCCGCTCCACGCCAGCAGCGCCGCGCCTCCGCCAGAGCAACCGTGACGGCACCAACGCATCGGCGCGGATTGTACCGGCCGCGCGGTCGGCGCCCGTCGATAGACTCGCGCCGTGACGCCGCGCCCGACCCGGCCCGAGGTGATGGATGACCCCGCGACGCCGGCGGCGGAGATCGCCCGGGCGTTCCGCTTCATCCGCTGGGTCAACCGGAGGCTGCAGGGCTCGGAGGGGCTCCTGGCGCACCTGCGACGCTGGCGCTCGCGGCTCGCGCCGCGGGCATCGCTGCTGGACGTGGGGACCGGCTGCGCGGACATCCCCCTGGCGGCCATGGCATGGAGCCGTGCCGCCGGCGTGGACCTGCGCATCACCGGGGTGGACAACCTCGCGGCCAGCGTCTCGGAAGCCCGCGGCAGAACCGCCTCGGAGCCCGGCATCCGCATCCTGGAGGCGGACGCCTTCTCGCTCCTGGACCGCTTCGGCCCCGCGAGCTTCAGCGTGGTGCACGCCGGCATGATGCTCCACCACCTCCCTGACGATCAGGTGGTGGCGCTCCTCTCCGCCATGCGCCGGCTGGCCCGCGTGGGCGTGGTGTGGAACGATCTCTCCCGCAGCCCGCTCCACCGCGCAGGCGTGAGACTCCTCTCCCTGCCGCTGCGCGCCACCCTGCGCCACGACGCCGTGCTGAGCGTGGACAAGGGCTTCCTCCCGCAGGAGGTGGCGGCGATGGCGGAGCGGGCCGGGCTGCCGGCGCCGGACCTCCTCCAGTGGCGCCTCGCCGGCCGCTTCAGCGCCGGCTTCATGGTCGGTGCCCCGTGACCGGCGCATGCCTGGCGCCCGTCGTCACCGAGCGACTCATCCTCCGTCCTCTCCGCGCAGACGATGAGGAGGCGGTGGTCCGGCTCCTTGGCGACCGCGAGGTGACGGACACCACGCTTCGGCTGCCGCATCCCTACCGGCCGGAGGACTTCCGCCGATTCCTGGGGATCGCCACGGAGATGAACGAGCGGCGCACCGGCGTCCAGCTGGGCATCACGCTGCGGACGGAGGGCCGCATCGTGGGCGCCATCGGCCTCCGCCCCGCGGAGGACACCCCCGCGATGGAGCTCGGCTACTGGGTCGCCCTGGCGGAGTGGGGCCGGGGCTACGCGACGGAGGCCGCGCGGGCCATGGTGGACCTGGCCTTCCGGGAGTTCCCGATCTCGCGGGTCTTCGCCATCCACTTCGGCCGGAACCCCGCCAGCGGGCGGGTGCTGGCCAAGGCGGGGATGCGCTTCGAGGGACTCCTGCGGCAGTCGCAGCGAAAGGGCGACGCCCTGGAGGACCAGGCCTTCTACAGCATCCTGCGCCCGGAGTGGGAGGCGCGCGGTGCCGGGTCGTGAAGGCCGCCGACGGGACTTGAACCCGTAACCTCGAGATTACAAATCACGTGCTCTGCCAATTGAGCTACGGCGGCTGAGGTCCGCTCAGCGTACGCGCCGACGCCGCCGGATGGCGATCGACACCAGCATCAGGTCCGCCGGGTTCACGCCCGCCAGCCGCGACGCCTGCCCCAGGGTCCGCGGCCGATGCCGCTCCAGCACCTCCACCGCCTCCCGTCGGAGCCCGGTGATGGACGCGGGCTGCAGCTCCTCCGGGATCTGCACATCCTCCGCCTGGCGCTGCCGCCGGATCTCCACATCCTGCCGCTCCACGTAGCCGGCGTAGCGGGCGTCGTTCACCAGCACGTCCAGGTGCCGGGCCTCCGGGCCGCCCTCCGGGACTCCCAGCGCCTCCCGCAGCCGGTCCAGCTCCAGGTCCGGGCGCCGCATCCACTCCGCGGCCGGGCGCCCATCCAGGCGCAGACGCGCCAGGCGCCCGGCCAGATCCGCGGCCATGCGCTGCCCGCATTCGAACGCCTCCCACCGCGCCGCGCAGACGAGCCCCAGTTCGCGGCCGAGCGGCGTCAGCCGCTGCGGCGCGTTGTCCGCGCGGAGGAGCAGCCTGTGCTCCGCCCGGCTCGTGAACATCCGGTACGGTTCGCGCGGGGTGCGCGTCACCAGGTCATCCATCATCACGCCCAGGTAGGCCTCGTGCCGCTCCAGGCGGCGCGGCGCCGCCCCCAGCACGCGGCGGGCCGCGTTCAGGCCCGCCACCAGCCCCTGCCCCGCCGCCTCCTCGTAGCCGCTCGTGCCGTTGATCTGTCCGGCCAGGAAGAGGCCGGGCACCCGCTTCACCTCGCCGGTGGCGTCGATCTGGTGCGGCCACACCATGTCGTACTCCACCGCGTAGCCCCAGCGCACCACGCGGGCCCGTTCGCACCCGGGCATGCCGTGCACGATCCGCTCCTGCACCTCCTCCGGGAGGGAGGTGCTGATCCCGTTGCAGTAGATGTCGCCGCTCTCCAGGGACTCCGGCTCCAGGAAGACGTGGTGGGACGGCCGCTCCGCGAAGCGGGTCACCTTGTCCTCGATGGACGGGCAGTAGCGCGGGCCGCACTCCGCATCCACCTGGCCGGTGTACATGGGGGCGCGGTGCAGGTTGGCGCGGATCAGCTCGTGGATCTCCGGCGTGGTGGCGGTCTCGCGGCACTCGACCTGCGGCAGCCGCGGAAAGCGCCCGCCTTCAAGCCACGCCGGCGTCATCTCGGAGAAGGGCGTGGGCGGCCGGTCTCCGTGCTGCGGGCGGAGCCCCTCCCAGTCGATCGACTCCCGCGCCAGCCGCGGCGGCGTGCCGGTCTTGAGCCGTCCCAGCTCCAGGCCGAGTGCCGAGAGCGACGCGGAGATCCCCACCGCGCTGCCCTCCCCCACGCGGCCGCCGGCCGTGCGCCGCTCTCCGGTGTGCATGAGCGCCCGCATGAACGTGCCGGTGGTCACCACCACCGAGCGGGCACGGACTCCCGCGCCGCCGGCGAGCACCGCGCCTGCGGCCTGCAGGCCGCCGGGAAGGTGCGGCGCGGACTCCGTCTCCAGCCGCTCCACCATGCCGGCCACCACGCGAATGCCCGGCCGCGTTCCCAGCAGCCGCTGCACCTCCCGCGCGTACGCCAGCTTGTCGCACTGGGCCCGCGGGCCGCGGACCGCCGCGCCCTTGGAGGTGTTGAGCATCCGGAACTGGATCCCGGTGGCGTCCGCGGCCCGCCCCATCAGGCCGCCCAGGGCATCGATCTCCCGCACCATCTGCCCCTTCGCCAGGCCCCCGATGGCGGGGTTGCAGCTCATCGCGCCCACCCGCTGCGGGTCCATGGTGACCAGCACCACCCGCCCCTGCGGACCGAGGACCCCCGCGGCCGCCCAGGCCGCCTCCGCGCCCGCGTGGCCCCCGCCGATCACCAGCACGTCGCAGGAGTCTTCCACCGGCGGCCAGCGTAGGCGGGCGCGCGGCCCGCCGTACACTCGCCATCCCATGTTCAAGTCCATCCGCTCCGCGCCGTCCCGCTCCGCCGTCCTCGTCGCGGGTTGCTGGGCTCCCGCCAAGGAGGGCGCCCGCCCGCACGTCTCGGATCTTGCGCCCCTCGCCGCCCGCCAGAAGGCGGTGGTGAACGCGCTGGAGACACCGGGCTTCAAGGCGGAAGTGGGAGAGTGCATCACCGCCGGCACGGGCGCCGTGCTCGCGGGACTCGGCCGCCGCGCAGACTTCACGCCCGCCACCGCCCGCACCCTCGGCGCCCGCCTCGTGAAGGCCCTGGACCGGATGGGGCACGCACGCGTTCGAATCATCCTTCCGGAGCCGGCGGCCTCCTCCGGCTGGACGCTGGAGGACGCGGGCCGGGCGCTCGGTGAAGGCATGGCGCTGGCCAACTGGCGCATGGACGCCTTCGACGGCGCCGCCACGCGGCGGCCGCCGGCGCGCCCCTCGCTGGACGTGGACGCGGAGGACGCGGAGATGAGGGGCGGAGTGGCCCGCGGCCTGGTGATGGGCGAGGCCGCCAACTACGCCCGCCGCCTGGGCGCCACGCCGCCCAACGTCTGCAATCCCGCCTGGGTGGCGCAGGAGGCGAAGCGCCTCGGCCGCGCGGTGGGCCTGCGCGTGAAGGTGATCGGCTTCCAGGAGGCCCAGGCGCTCGGCATGGGTGGCCTGGTCAACGTCGGCAAGGGCAGCGAGAGCGATCCCTGCATCATCGTGCTGGAGCACCGTCCGCGGCAGGTGGCGCCCGCGGCGCGGCGCCAGCACCTGGTGCTGGTGGGCAAGACCCTCACCTACGACACCGGCGGCTACAGCCTCAAGGTGAACAACGGGATGAAGGGGATGAAGTACGACAAGATGGGCGGCATGGCGGTGCTGGGCGCCATGCAGGCCATCGCGGGTCTGCGGCTGCCCATCCGGGTCACCGCGGTCCTCGCCGCCGCGGAGAACATGGTGAGCGGCGACAGCGTGCGCCCGGACGACATCATCACCATGCACAACGGCGCCACCGTGGAAGTGACCAACACCGATGCGGAGGGGCGGCTGGTGCTGGCGGACGCCCTCTCCTGGTCGTGCCGGGAGCTGGCGCCCACGGCCATCGTGGACGTGGCCACGCTCACCGGGGGCGTGGTGGTGGCCCTCGGCGGCTTCTGCGCCGGCTACTTCTGCGAGGACGCCGGCCTGCGCGAGCGCCTGGAGGCGGCCAGCCGCGACACGGGGGAGAAGCTCTGGCGGCTCCCGCTCTGGAACGAGCACCGGGACTTCATGCGCGGCCAGCACGCGGACCTCATCAACTCGAACCCGGCCCGCAGCGCCCATCCCATCCAGGGGGCGGCGTTCCTCTCCTTCTTCGTGGACAAGGAGATTCCCTGGGCCCACGTGGACATCGCGGGCGTGGCCAACATCGAAGGTGCAACCGACCTCCACGCCGCCGGTCCCACGGGCTGGGGCGTGCGCCTGCTCACGGAGCTGGCGGAGCGCTTCACCCGGCGGGGCTGAGGCCGCCGCCTTCATCCACACGCCGGCCCTGCGGCCGGGAGACTCCCCATGACGGCCACCACGCCCGTTCAACCGGTCCTCGGCGCCATCTGCTGGCACGAACTCCACACCCGCGACACCAGCCGCGCGGCGGCCTTCTACGCCGCCCTCATCGGCTGGAAGACGGATTCCGCCGGCGCCCCGGGCCACGGCGCGTACACGGAGTGGGTGGACACGGATGGCACGCACCTGGGCGGGATGATGGCCATGCCGCCGGGCGTTCCCGACACGGTGCCCGCCCACTGGTCGCTCTACGTCAACGTGGCGGACGTGGACGGCTCCGCGCGGATGGCCCAGTCCCTGGGCGGCCGCGTGGTGGTGCCGCCCATGGACATTCCGCAGATCGGCCGCATGGCCACCATCGCGGATCCGGACGGCGCCACGCTCAGCCTCTTCAAGGGCGTCGGCAAGCACGGCGGGATGACCACCGCACGGGAGGGCCCGCGACAGTTCTGCTGGCACGAATTGCTGACCCACACGCCGGAGCGGGTCGCGGAATTCCACCGCCGCCTCCTGGGATGGACCACCTCCGTGAAGACCTTCCCCACCGGGGACTACACCATGTTCTGGCGGCCGGGCGCGGTGCAGGAGGCCTTCGAGGGCTGCATCGGCGGCATGATGAAGATCGATCCCGCGTGGGGGCCGATGCCCTCCTGCTGGCTCACCTACATCAGCGTCGACAGCGTGGACGACTCCGCCGAGAAAGTGACGGCCCTGGGCGGCACCATCCACTCGCCGCCGCAGGACATCCCGGGTGTGGGCCGCTTCGCGGTGGGGAGCGATCCGACCGGCGCCCTCTTCGCGCTCTTCCGCGGACGCTAGCCCGGAGGCCGCGGGCGCCCAGCGCTACGCCCCGCCGGCGGCGTGCCGGCGCCATCGCTTCAGCGTGCCCGGCAGCAGCCGCGCCGCCAGGACGCCCACCAGCACCAGGCCCGCGGCCGTGGCCGTGATCGCGATGGGCCATGAGAGCGAGTGGTCCGCGAGCGCGACGCCGCCGCGCACCGCGCTCCCCACCGGTCCCTCCGTGCCCGCGACGATCGCGGCGATCTCCACCACCGCGGCGCCCGCAGTCACCGCCCCAGCCACCAGCACGCCGGGATGGCGGTCCAGGTAGTCCACCACCACACCGGGTTTGCGCTCGAACGCCTCCAGCAGGCGCCGCCGCTCCCCCGCCGGAAGCCCCGACGCATCGCGCGACCAGCGGGCGAGCCCGGCCGCGTCCGCCTCCGCGACGCCTTGGATGGCCCGGGCGCCGTCATCGCCGAGCTGCTCCACCACCGTCGCACCCACGCCCGGATGCGCCACCTCCGCGGCCACGGCCCGCCGCGCCAGCCCCCCGGGAAGCGAGAGGATCGACGGCTGCCGTTCGAGCGCCGCGACGCCTTGGCGGAGGGTGGCCCCACCCAGGCCTTCAAGCGCATCGAGCGTCGCTGCGGGCGCCGCGCTGCGCAGCACGATGAGGGCCGACGGGCCCGCCTCCTCCACCAGGGCCGCGGCCCGGCGCGCCAGGGCTTCGCCGCCCTCGCGCTGGGCCTGCGTGAGTACCGCCTCCACCGCGGCGCGGCCGCCCTGCCGCTCCAGCTGGGCCACCGCGCCGCGCCCGCCCGCGGCCGCGGTCCGCTCCATCACCTGCTCCGCCAGGCTCCGCGCCACGCTGGCGGCCTGCCCGGACGCAGCGGCCGCGAACCCCGCGGCCAGGAGTACCGCGGCCAGCCGCGGCAGGCGCCGGCCCGCGGGCGCCCGCCGGGGCTGGCCGTGCATGCATTCGCTCTCGCCGGTCCTCATCGCCGTCCTCCTTCAGCTGCCCGCCGCAGCAACCGCTCCATCCGCTCCGCATCCTGTGCCGCCCTCGCGGCATACAGGCTCCGCAGTCCCATCCACTCGCCGCGCCCATCCACCAGGTGGCGGCGCGTCTGCTCCAGTCCGGCGTCGATGGAGGCACGGATGCCGCGCTCGAGCGAACCCGTCATCCACCAGTCCACCGCAGCGCCCACCGTGAGTCCGGCGGCGAACCCCACCGCCGTGCCCACGACCGGCACCACGGATCCACCCGCGGCGCCGGCACCGGCGGCACCGGCCGCGGCGCCGCCCGCCGCGAGCGCCGCGGATCCCGCCACCACCGCCGCCGCCTCTCCGGCCACGGTGCTCGCCGCCAGGCTGCCCATGGCCATCATCATGGAGCTGCGTCCCGCGCCGCGACTCGAACGGTCCATGTCCGCCCACGCGTCGCGGGCGGAATCCACGTCCCAGCCGAGACGCTCCTCCTCCGCGGTGCGACCCGAGCCGGGCAGGCGCCCGCGGATCCGCGAGAGGGCCCGGACGCGATCGGCGTTCAGCTCCAGTTCCAGCCGCTCCGCGGACTCGCGGACCGCGGCCTCGATCATCTCCGGCGTGGCCACGCGGGTGGCGAAGCGCTCCCGCACCAGGCGCTCCGGCGCATCCGAGGCCTGCATTCCCACCCACGCGCCGGCACTCCGCCACGCCAGCCTGGCCCGCGTACCCCAGCTCGTGAGGTCGCGGGCGAATCCCTCGCCGCCCTGCCGGAAGCCTTCGAAGCGCGCATCCAGGAGGCCGAGCGCCCGCTCCACGCTGCGGCGCTGGTCCGCGCGATAGAGCCGCAGCGCCTTCTCCGCATCAGGCGGCAGACCCGGCCCCGGCTCCCACTCCGGAAGCGCCTGCGGCGGCGGAGCGAGGAGCGCCGCCGGCCGGCCCGCATCTCCGCCACCGGACGCGGAGCCGCCGACCGGCGCCAGGCCGAGCAGCAGCCACGCGGCCAGCGCCGCGGCCGCCGCCGCGCCTGCCGCGCTGCGATGCCTCCGTCGGGCCTGGAACGACACGGACACCATGGGTGAAGAGGGCCTCCCTCGCGAACCGCCGGGAGTTCATTCGGGAGCCGGGCCTGCGCCGTTCGCGCCCAGCTCCGCATCGACTGACTATCGGCTGCCGGCGTCCGCGGCCATCAACGCACGCCGCGCGGTCCGCATGCGTCGGGAATCAGGGACGCCGCGGCGCGGCGCCGTTGGCGGTGGAGGGGTCCACGCCCTGCTCGATGAGCGAGATCTTGCGGATCCGCCGCTCGTGGCGTCCGCCCTCGAAGCCGGTCCTGAACCAGATGTCCACGATCCGCTTCACCAGCGTCTGGCCCAGCAGGTCCGCGGAGAGGCAGAGGATGTTGGCGTCGTTGTGGGTGCGGCTGAGCTGGGCGCTCAGCTCGTCCTGGGCCAGGGCCGCCCGGATGCCCGCCACCTTGTTGGCCGCGATGCACATGCCGATCCCGGTTCCGCAGATCAGGATCCCCCGCTCCGCGCGTCCGGCGGCCACCGCGGAGCCCACCTGGTAGGCAGCGTCCGGATAGTCGCATGGAGAGCCGGTGCACTCGCCGAGGACGAGCACCTCGTGGCCATCGGCCTTCAGGTGGTGCTGGAGGGCCTGGGAGACCGGAAGGCCGCGGTGATCGGAGCCGAGTGCAACCTTCATCGTGCGAGCAACTCCGAGAGTCTTCCGGGAATCAGCCGCGACAGGTGCGCCGCCAGACGATCGTACGCACTCTGCCCCAGCCCCACAGGGTCCGGCACGTCACCTCCCGCGTCCAGCAGGTGCAGGGCCGGCCTGGAGGGCCCCTTCCACGGCCCCGGGGAGCCCGCCGCGGTGTTCCTGTGGCTGGTGGTGCCGGGGGCCAGGCCGTCCGCCTCGTCCAGAAGCCGCTCCGCGGCCTGCATGTGGGCCCGCGTCATGGCCAGGACCAGATCCGCCTTCTTGAGCATCGCGGCGGTGAGCCGCTTGCTGCGGCCGTCGAATTGGATGCCGATCCGCTGCAGGGCCTCCACCGTCTCCGCGGAGATGGGCGCCCCATCCATGGTGGCCACGCCGGCGCTGGCCACGAACGTGGAGGGATCCACCCCCTTTACGACGCCCTTCACCAGCGCATCCCTCGCGATCGCCTCCGCCATGGGTGAACGGCAGGTGTTGCCGGTGCAGATGAAGAGGACGGTTTGCATGGTCTGCGCCAGATGCGTGGCGCCGCGTGCGGCGGGCCCGCGTGGATCGTACAGGGTGCCCCGTGACAGCGACCGATCTTGCGGTACAGTGGGCGTGGGCATTGGTGCCAGCCCTTCGTCGGGTCCCCGCCCCAGCGGCGGCATGGAGCGCACGGTGGAGTTCGTCAGCTATCCCGAGGCGTGGACGGCGCTCAGGCAGCAAGGCCTGGAGGAGTGCATTCGAACCGGGACGGAGCTCCACTTGGGCCTGCGCGAAAGCGACGACCTGGTGGTGCTCGACGTGGCCGCGGACGACCATCCGCTGGCGCCGCAGCTTCCGCCCGAGGTCCGCAGGGTCCCGCGGAGCTGCCTCCCCACCATCGTCGAGAGCGTGGTCCACAGACTCCGCGTCGATCCGGTCCTGCTCATCCCGGTGGGCACGTGGCGCGAGGTCTTCGACGCCGTGGCCTTCGGCATGGCGGAGAACGAGGGCTGGAAGAGCGTGGACCAGTCCGCGTCCGTGGAGCTCAACACCCGGGATCCGCTGATGCTGGGCCCCGCGGACTTCCACACCATGCGGGATCTCCTCCGCGTCCTCCTGGCGGACGGCACGCGTGACACCCAGGGCATGTCCATCGCCGCCACCGGAACGCAGCTCCTCATCGAGGTGCTGCCCAAGGGCCAGATGATCATCTTCCTGGGGAACGCCCACCTCGGCCGCCAGGTGGCGGAAGTGGTGGATCAGGCGGCCGCGGCCGCCACCCGCTGAGCATCGAGCGGCCCGTCCCCGTCCGGGGACTCGTCCGGGAGGGACTCCAGCCACTCCCCGGCCGCGGAGTAGCGGCAGCCGCAGCGTTCGCATGCGAATGCCGCCGGCGCCTCCGGCAGGTAGCGGGAGTCCGCGGGGACCTCCCCCGCCACCGCCGCCACGCATCCATCGCCGCGGCACGAAGGGCAGCGCCCCGCGTGCAGCCACGCCGCGGTCCAGCGTCTCTCCGCGAACCGGAACGCGGCGCCGGCCAGGAAGAGGACCGGCAGCGCCATGAGCGACAGCAGCAGGATCGCGATGGCCCCGATGGGGAAGAAGACGAACGTCATGGTGAGCGCGAGCGCGAACGCCCCCAGGTAGCCCCAGAAGAGCGCGAGCGAATACCAGCGGTTCAGGAGGCGGAAGACCCGCAGCAGCATGCCGGGACGGTAGCCGAGCCGCGCCCGGGCCGCCCGCCCGCCGCCGCCGAGAGCGCCGGAGCCACGGCGGATGCGGAATGGACCACTGCCGGTGGAGGGCGCCGGGCAGCGGTACACTACGGATTGCCACAAGGAGCCCCGATGTCCGACCAGTTGAAGGTTGTCTGCGACCGCGCCCACCTGCTGGACGCCCTCACGACGGCGTGCTCGGTGGTGTCCGCACGCACCAGCGCGCCGGCCCTGGCGTGCGTGAAGCTCACCGCCAAGGACGGGATCCTGACCCTGCGCAGCTCCGACGGGGAGGTCTGGGTGGCC
This sequence comes from Phycisphaerales bacterium, assembly GCA_046350535.1. Classification (GTDB taxonomy): domain Bacteria; phylum Planctomycetota; class Phycisphaerae; order Phycisphaerales; family SM1A02; genus VGXK01. Next base: position 780,086 of record JAXMAG010000001.1, on the reverse strand, counting down.
CTCAGCGTGCCGCAGGTGGACATCAAGGAGGAGGGGCAGGCCCTGGTGCCCGCCGACAAGCTCCTCCAGATCGTCCGGGCCAGCGAGGACTCCACGCTGACGCTGGACCTCCAGAAGCAGGCCCTGCTCGTCCGAGGCGAGGACGCCCGCTTCACCATCTTCGGTCATGACGTGAAGGAGTATCCCGCGCTCCGCGAGGTGCCTGCCTCGCGGGCGGAGTTCGAGACCACTGCCGACGTGCTGCGCCGCCTCATCGAGCGGACGCTCTTCGCCACGGCGATGGACAACAGCCGGTACGCCTTCAACGGAGTGTTGCTGGACCGCAAGGGCAAGAAGCTGCGGATGGTGGCCACGGATGGGCGCCGCCTGGCCGTCGCCCGCGGGGAGTGCCAGAAGGGTGAAGGGGACACCTCCGCGATCATCCCCACCAAGGCGATGACCACCCTCAACCGCCTGATCGAGGATCCCGCGGCCCCGATCCGCGTGGCCCGCGAGGAGAACCGCATCCAGTTCCAGATCGGGGACGGCGCGGACGGCGCGGTGCTCATCAGCAACCTGGTGGAAGGCACCTTCCCGCCGTTCGAGGACGTGATCCCCAAGGACCTGGACCGTCGCATCACGTTCGACCGCGATCACTTCAGCAGCGCCGTCCGCCGTGCCGCCCTCCTCACGAACGAGGAGTCCAAGGGAGTGCGACTCAGCTTCACGCAGGAGAGCGTGGTGCTCCGCAGCCGCGCCCCGGAAGTGGGCGAGGCGGAGATCACGCTTCCACTCGAGGGGTTCCAGGGAGAGCCGATCGAGATCGGCTTCAACCCGCAGTACCTCACGGACGCCCTGAAGGTGGTGGATCCCGGGGAGGTGGTGATCGAGCTGAAGGCCCCCAACAAGCCCGGCGTGCTGAAGGCCGGGGGCGAGTTCACCTACGTGGTGATGCCGGTCAACCTTTGATCCGGCACGGGCGGGCGCCGCTCGCGCAATCGCGAAACGAAAAACGGGCGCCCGCCGATCGGCGGGCGCCCGTGTCGTTTGCGCGTCCGGTGCCGCAGATGCGGCACGGTTGGATCACTTGCCGTACTTGACGCTGCAGCCGTAGGGCTTGCTGCTGGCGACGGCCGGGGCCTTGCCGGACTTGACGGCCTCGACCGCGGCCACGACGTAGTTCACGCCCTTGTTGCCGTCCTTCGCATCGTCGATCGCGCCGGCGTAGGCGAGCACGCCCTTGGGATCGATGACGAAGCAGTGCGGCGTCGTCTTGGCGCCGTACATCTTGCCGACGGTGCCGTCCGCCTCGAAGAAGGCCATCGCCTCCACCTTGTTGTCCTTGAGGTACTTGGCGGTCGCATCGGCGCTGCCGCCGGCGCCGGGGTTGGTGCTGTTGATGAAGATGAAGACCGTGTTCGGGTCCGCCTTCTTGGCGGCGGCCATCATCTTGGTCACCGCGCCGCTCTCGAACTTCTCCCGGCACACCGGGCAGCCGGGGTTGGTCCACTCAAGGACCACGGTCTTGCCGGCGAACTCCGAGAGGCTGTGGCTGGCGCCGGAGAGATCCTTGAACTGGAAGTCCGGAGCCTTCTGGCCCACCGTGGCGCCGGCGGCGGCGGCGGACTTCTTCTCTGACTTCTTGTCGCCCTTGTCCGCAGACGCGGGCTTGTCGCTCTTGGTGCCGCCGTCGCGGGCCGGCGACGCAGCCACCACCGAGCAGACGGTGAAGGCGGCGGCCAGGCCAAGGGCGGCAAGCAGAGTGTTCGTTCGCTTCATGTAGTGCAGTCTCCTGTGCTGGCCGTGCATGGGTGGCGGCCGCCAGCTCACCGCCGTGGGGTCGATCCGAGAACGCATCAGACGCCGGAGAAGCTCCGGTGTTTCAACGAACCCGGCCCCGGCACGGCGGTTTCAGCGTCCCGCGCGGGGGAGCTCGACCGTCAGGCAGGGGTCATCGCGGCCGGTTCCGAGGAGGACCAGACCCCCGATCGGCAGGTCCGGGCCGCCGGGCTCCTTCGGTTCGACCTTCACCTGGACTTGCAGAAGGCCGTCCTTGCCCGCCTCCCCCCGCTGGAACGGTTTGCCGTCCGCCAGGGAGAAACCCGGCCTGTCGAAGGGCAGAAAGCGGAATCCCCGACCGGCTTCAGCAGGGAGCAAGACCCTGATCGTGGATCCTTCCATGTTCGCCTTCCCTCCTGCGGTGGCGATCGGCACCGGCAGCCGCCGCCCCTCGATGGAGTCGCCCGCAGCCGGGAGTTGGGCCAGCCCATCCGCCCCGGGCAGGGTGAAGGAGAGCGTGGCCTCCCCTGATTCGCACGCCTCCCTGCAGACCAGGTACTTGATCCGGACTGACGCGTTTCCACCCTGGGCGCCGGCCCCCGGGGTCAGGGGGACCAGGTAGGTCACCTGCTCCTCGTAGCCGAAGGTGACCTCCTCCCCATGCACCAGGACCTCCGGACGAGGGAAGACGAGCGGGCCGGCCGTCCATCCCGAAGGCGCCTCCACCGTCACCTGCGGCGCCATGCCGCTCGTGCCGGAGTTCTGCCAGTAGAGGTGCCAGCCCTTCGCGATGCCGCAGCGCACGGGCAGGAGCACGCACGGCCCAGCCCCGCCTGCGCCTCGCAGCGGGCTCCCCGCCGTCACGACCACTCTTGGAGCCTCCCGCACCTTCTGGGCACCGCCCGGCGCGGGCACCAGTTGGCCAAGCGACGCGATCGCCAGCGACCAGAGGATGCTCGTGAGAGCGAGAAGCAGCATGGGCATCTGTGGACTCCTGTGGCAGGAGTCCCGCCACGACGCTTGTTCCGGGCGCCGCGGCCTCGGTTGCGGCACTGCGCTGAGGTGGTGATACTCCGGTCATGCATGAGGCGCTTCCTGCCGTCCGGCGTTCGGTCCTGCCGTCCTGCGTGATCATGGCGGCGGCCGTCCTCGCAGGATGCGAGAAGACGGTGAGCGACCGGGACCTGACCTGGATCACGCCCGCGGAGGCGGCCAACCTGCCCGCCACGGACCGGGGCTTCATCCTGAGCAAGCCGAAGGTCACCACCTGGGTGGATCCGCGCTCCCCGGAGCACTATGCGGAGGGGCACATCCCGGAGGCGATCAACATTCCGGTGGCGGAACTGAACGCCTTCGCGAACGAGCGGCTCGCGAACGCCGACATCGTGATCGTCTACGGCGAGGACTACAGCCGCGAGCTCCCGGTGGTGGCCAGCAAGCGGCTCATCATGCTGGGCAGCTGGGACGTTCGCACGCTCACCGGTGGATTGAAGGCGTGGCGGAACGCGGGCTTCGACGTGGCCACCGGCATGCCGGCGGACGCGATTCCAGGCGAGGACCAGGCCGGCACCGAAGCCATGCCGAAGCCGACCCAGAAGAAGCTCAAGAAGGGCTGACTGCCACCTGGGCGCGCCGGCCGCGGGGTTCAGTCCAGGGCCGCGGCGCCGGAGACGATCTCCGTGAGCTCGGTGGTGATCTTGGCCTGGCGGGCCCGGTTGTAGCTGCGCCGCAGCGAGCGGCCCAAGCCGTTCGCGTTGTCCGACGCGGCCTTCATGGCCACCATGCGCATCACGTTCTCGCTCACCACCGCATCCATGAAGGCCTGGAAGAGGGACACCTTGACGGATCGCGGCAGCAGCTCCCCCAGCAGCTCCTCGCTGGAGGGGCTGAACTCGTAGAGCCCGCCGCCCGCCTTCGCGCCGCCCTCCGCCGTCGCCGGCATGGAGAGCGGAAGGAGCTGCATCACCTCCGGCACCTGGCGGCTGTTGGAGATGAACTTCATGAACACCACGCGAACGGAATCCACCTGCCCGGCGGTGAACTCCTTCATGTAGCGCTCCGCCAGCACCTCCACGTCGTCGTACTTGGGACGGTCCCCGAAGGCGTGACGCTTGTCGATGGCCAGCTTCGCGAAGCGGAAGAACGCGACCGCCTTCTTGCCGCTGGTCTCCAGGGCCACGGTTCCGCCGTCGGCCTGGATCTGCCGCACCTGCTGCATGGCGGTGCGGAGGATGTGTCCGTTGTAGGCGCCGCAGAGACCGCGGTCGCTCGAGAGCACCAGCACCAGGTGCCGCCCGGTCGCGGCGCGGGGCGGCGAGAGGAGCGGGTGCGTCACGTCGCCGGCGGCCGCCGCGACCTCGGCCACCATGGTTCGGATGCGCTCCACGTACGGCCGCGTGGCCTTGGCGCGGGACATGGCCGCCGTGAACTTGGCGGTGGCGATCATCTGCATGGTCTTGGTGATCCGCCGGATGGTTCCGACGGCCACCATGCGCTTCTTGATCTGGCGGAGCTGTGCCATGGGGGAAGCGGCGATCCTACCCGATGGCCGGGGCGTCGGGAAGGCGGAGGCCGTCGTAGCCGAGCCGCATTCCCGGGGGCAGCCGCGGGTCCAGATCCGCATGCAGAATGTCGTGCGTCATGTGGACGAACACGGTCTGCGCCGCCCCGACCCGCCCCGCCACCTCCACGGCCTGGTCCACCGTGAAGTGGGTGGGGTGGCGGCGGTACCGCAGCATGTCCAGGACCAGGGTGCGGACCCCCTGGAGGTGGCGCCAGGACGCCGGGGGGATGGCGTTGACGTCCGTGCAGTAGGCGAGCGGGAAGAGGCCGCCCGCGGCGCCCCCCTGGAGCGGCTCCACCCGGAACCCCAGCACCGGCAGCTTCCCGTGCAGCAGCTGGAAGGGCGTCAGGCGCAGCCCCAGGAACTCCACGGCGCGGTCCGCCTCCAGGCGGCGCGGGATCAGGGTGGCCACGAACGAGTCGTTCACGTTCTCGTGGCTCCTGAAGATGTGGCGGTAGACGCGCTCCAGGTGCTCCAGCGTGCGTTCGTCGCCCCAGACGTCGATGGGCGCATCCATGAGCGCGTTGTAGCGCCGCACCTCGTCCAGCCCGAAGGTGTGGTCCACGTGGTTGTGGGTGAAGAAGATCGCGTCGCAGCGCTGCAGGCCGTGCCGCAGCGCCTGCTCCCGGTGGTCCGGCGGGCAGTCCAGGAGGATGCAGCGGGGCGAGCCGGCGGCGTCCGTGAAGCGCAGGGCGGCGCCGCTCCGCAGGCGGCGATCGCGCGGATCCGGCGAGCGGCAGACGTCGCACGTGCAGCCGATGACCGGGATGCCGGAGCTGGTGCCGGTCCCCAGGAGGAGGAGTTCCGCCTCGCGAACGCTCATCCCGCGCCCGCGCTTCCCGCCGGCGCCGCCGCGCGGGACGCCGCGGCCGCGTCCACCGCGGCCCGGAGCCGGGCGGCGGCCTCGCCCGGCTCCGCGGCGCCGCAGATGGCGCCGCTCACCGCCACGCCGCGGGCGCCCGCGGCGAGGACCTCCTCCACGTTGTGGCTCCCGATCCCGCCGATCGCGAGGTGCGGCATGGCGGGCCAGCGCGAGGCGAACGCCCGCATGAACGCCGGCCCCGCCGGGGCCAGCTCCGGCTTCTGCGCGCTGGCGAACATGGCCCCCACGCCGCAGAGATCCGCGCCGGCCTCCACCGCCTCCTCCGCCTCCGCGGGCGAATGCGTGCTGACCCCCACGAGCAGCGTGCCCAGCCGGCGCACCGCCGCCACCGGCAGGTCCCGCCGCCCGAGGTGCACGCCATCCGCGCCGCAGGCGAGGGCCACGTCCGGGCGATCGTTGATCACCACCGCGGCGCCGCCGGCCCGGGCCGCCTCCACCACGCGACGGGCCCGCTCCAGGAGCGCCCGGTCGTCGAGCGACTTCTCGCGCAGCTGCACGCAGTCCACGCCGCCCCGCACCGCGTCCCGCAGGACCTCCAGCCACGGCCGCCGGCAGAGGGACTCCGTGAGCAGGAGGCACAGCCGCCATTGCGGGCCGCCGCCCGCGCCGGCGGCGGTCACCACCGCGGCGGCTGCCTCATACGATCGATAGCGGATGCGCTCCGCCTCCGCGGCGTGGGCGGGGGACGCCACCTTGAGCGCCTCCTCCAGGGCCCGCAGGGACTCGCCGGCCCGGGCGGCGGCGGCCGCGGCCACGTCGGCCAGCGTTCGGCGCCCGTCCTCCAGCGCTCCGCGCGTGGCCGGTCCCGGATCCGCCGCCACGTCCCGGGACGCCAGGAGGCGCCCGGCCGGGAGGGCGGCGCGGAGCTGGCTCACCATGTGGCGCAGGGACTTGCAGCCGGCCGAAGGGGCCGCGAGCCCCAGGCCGAAGCGGGCCACGTCCTCCAGGCAGCGGAGCGCCTCCGCCGCGCGGTTCAGGTTCGCGTCCACCATGCGCCAGGGGTCGCCCATGCTGCGTGCAGCGTATGGCGCGGGTATCCTGACCGTGCATGGATGGCCCGCTCCCCCGCCGGACGTTCCTCGCCACCACCGCCTTCCTGGCGGCCGCCGGCCTCGCCCGCAGCGGGCGCGGCGCCGCCCTCCCCGCCGATCATCTCCTCCCTCCGGAGCCACAGACGATGCCCTTCACCCTGCCGGATCTCCCCTACCCCGAGAACGCGCTGGAGCCGTCGATCGACGCCCAGACGATGAACATCCACCGGACCAAGCACCACAAGGCGTACGTGGACAACCTGAACAAGGCCCTGGAAGGCCAGGCGGCCCTGGCCGGGAAGACGCTTGATCAGCTGATCGGGGATCTCTCGGCGGTGCCGGAGCCCATCCGGATGGCGGTCCGCAACAACGGCGGTGGCCACTGGAACCACTCCATGTTCTGGCAGGTGATGGCGCCCAAGGGCCAGGGCGGTGCGCCCAGCCCGGCCCTGAAGGCGGCCATCGAGAAGGCGTTCGGCAGCATGGACGCCATGAAGACGCAGCTGGCGGACGCGGGCATGAAGCGCTTCGGCTCCGGCTGGTCGTGGCTCATCGTGAAGCCGGACCGCTCCGTGGCCATCGTGAGTACGCCCAACCAGGACAACCCGCTCATGAAGGGCGTGGTGGACGCACTCGGCACGCCCATCCTGGGCGTGGACGTCTGGGAGCACGCGTACTACCTGAAGTACCAGAACCGCCGTGCGGACTACCTGGCGGCGTGGTGGGACGTGGTCAACTGGAACGAGGTCAACCGCCGCTTCGGCGCGTGATGCCCTTCACCAGGGCATCGAACTCCGGGCGGGCGGCGTCGACGGTGGCCTCCGGACCCAGCAGACGGATGAAGACGGTGGTGCCCGGCGCCTCCACGATGGCGGCGGATTGCGCCTGCCCCGGTCGCGGCGCCGCGGCGCCCATTCCCGCGTAGGAGCCCTTCAGCTCCACGCGCGTGATCTTCAGGCCCGCCATCTCGGTCGAGGATGTCTCCGGCTTCACCGGGGAGCCGTCCGCACCGCGGAACTGGCCGGCCCAGCGATCGATGTTGGCCTGCACCGGGCCGCCGTCGCCCTTGAAGACGCTGAAGATCAGCTCCGCCGCGGCGCCGGTGCCGTCCTTGGCGGGCACTGCGTACTGCAGCGTGCGGAACTGCATCGTGGGCTTCTGCCAGCTCCACGCCGCGGGCTTGGGCATCACCAGTCCCGCGATCTCGATCCGGCGGGGATCGCTCTCCGGGCCGGAGACGACGTCGGCGCCGTCCGCGGCAGGTGGCGCGACGGGCGCCGGCGCCGCAGCGGGGGTGGAGGGGGCGGAGGGCGCGGCGGCAGTGGATGGCGCCGATGGAGGAGACGGCGCGGAAGGCGGCCGGGCGGGCACCGCGGGCGCCGGACCGCGCGGCGGCGGCGCCGGCTCCCCGCACCCGGCGGGCAGCACCGCGGCGGCCAGCAGCGCCGCCAGCGCCGCGCCGTGCAGGATGGTGGGTGAAGCCCCGGGGCCGCATCGCTCGGTGGAGTGCATGTCCCTAGCATACGGCCGCTCATGCACGGGGCCCCCGCACCACGCGCCGCAGTCGAACCACCCCTGGCGGGTGGGCGCCCGCACCGCGTCCCGGGATTGGTGGATGCCCACGTCCATCTGCTGCTCGGCGGGATCCTCCTCACGCGCACGGATCTGCGGCGGGCGCGGGACCGGAGCGAGTTCGAGGCCGCGGTGGCGGAGGCCCACGCCCGGCTGCCCGCCGGCGACTGGCTGGTCGCATGGGGTTGGGACGAGTCCCGCCTGGGGGCGACGCCGGATCGCACATGGCTCGCGGCGGCGGGCGTTCGGCCCGCGGTGGCGTGGCGGATCGACCAGCACGCGTGCGTGGTGAACGACGCGGTGCTCTCGCTCCTGGACGGCTGCGCCTGCCCCGTCGGCGGCGAGATCCGCACGGCCCCGGATGGGCGGCCAAGCGGCGTCCTGGCGGAGGCCGCGGCGTGGGAGCTCGTGAACCCCAGGATTCCCCGGCCCGGCGTCGAGCAGCGGCGGGAGGCGCTCCTCGCCGCCGCGCAGCACGCGGTGGCGGCCGGCGCCACCACGGTGGGCACCATGGAGTACCTGGAGGACGTGCTGCAGGTGTACGAACCGCTGCGGCGCCGCCTGCCGCTTCGGATCCGGGTGACGCTCCTCGACCGCGAGTGGCCGCTCGACGTCTCCATGGCGGAGCGGCTCCAGGGCGACGACCGGCTCTCGATCATCGGCTTCAAGGCCTTCGTCGACGGAACCCTGGGAAGCCGCACCGCGCGCATGCTGGAGCCGTGGAGCGATGCCCCGGAGAGCCGCGGGCTCCTGGTGGAGCTGGCGGCGCAGGGCGTCCTGCCGCAGTGGGTGGCGAGGGTGGTGGAGTCCGGCGGCTCTCCCTCCATCCACGCCATCGGCGACGAGGCCGCGAGAGTGGCCCTGGACGCGATGGAGTCGGGCGATCCCGGCCGCCACGGTCGGCTGGAACACATGCAGACGGTGCATCCGGAGGACGTGCGGCGGACGGAGGGGCGCTTCGTGAGCATCCAGCCTTCGCACCGGCCGATCGACCTGCAGCCGGCGCTCTCCCGCCTGGGGCCGCGGCGCATGGAGCGGTTCTTTCCCTTCCGGGCCATGGCGGATGCGGGCGCGGTGCTGGCCCTCGGAAGCGACTGGCCGATCGCGCCGCTCGACCCCGTGGCCACCATGCACGCGGCCATCGTGCCGCCGGAGGATCCCGCGGCGCAGCCCGCCTGGAGCGGCTGCCTCACGCCGGCGGAGGCGCTGCGGGCGTCCACCGTGAACGCGCGCCAGGCGCTCTGCGCTCCGGCGGACGAACCGGACTGGACGCTGCTCGACGCGGATCCGCTGACCTGCGCGTGGCGAGCCGGCCCGCCGCGCGTGCTGGCCACCGTGGTGGACGGTCGCTGCGTGCACGCGGTGAACGAGGCGGCGCGGGCGCTGGTGGACGCGCGTTCGGATGCACGACAGGAGGCGAGGTCATGAGCGGATGGTGGGCACAGGAGGCGTGGGAGAGCAGTCCGCTCCTCCTGCTGAGCTGGGTCTTCTGGGTGATCTTCTCGATCGTGCTGCACGAGCTGGGGCATGGCTGGGCGGCCCTCTCGCAGGGCGATGACACGCCGCGCGTGACCGGGCACATGACCTGGAATCCGGTGGTCCACATGGGGTGGCCCAGCCTCCTCGTCTTCGCGGTGGTCGGCATCGCCTGGGGCCTCATGCCCGTCAATCCCGCCCGCTTCCGCGACGGCCGGCTGGGCTCCGCGATCGTCTCCGCGGCCGGACCGGCGATGAACCTCGGACTGGCCGCGCTCTCCCTCACGGCCGGGGTGCTCCTGCGGCGCTGCGGCGTGGACTCGCCGGAGGTCCTGGCGTTCTTCTCGCTGGGCGGCTGGCTCAACGTCTACCTCCTCCTGTTCAACCTCCTGCCGATCCCGCCGCTCGACGGCTCCCGGATCCTGGGCGCGTGCAGTCCCACCCTGGAGGCGGTCTTCTCCCAGCCGGCGGTGGCCTCCATGGGCTTCATGCTCTTCCTGCTGGTGGGCCTGAGCGGCGGGATGTCCTTCATGTCCGCTCTGGCCGCGAACCTGGCCCGCCGCTTCCAGGACGGCCTGACGCAGCTCCTCGGCTGACCCCGGCCGCCGACGGCCCGGCGGCCCGGCTGCCCGGACGCGAACCCGCGCCGTCCAAGCGGCCACCCCGCTGGATCAGGCGAAGGAGGCCTTGCCTCCGCCGCCGGGGTTCGTGTACCCTGCCCGGTTCGCACCTGCCCGCCAAAGGGCGTCGCACGGGCGAGACGCGTCCCCCGCCCCATGGGCCTGGGGACGCCATCTCGCCTCCACGGCGCTCCGGATCCCGGTGCCCGGCCGAGCGGCCGGGCGGGACCGAGGGGGCGGCCGACGAGGAGACCGCATGGTCGTTCTGCGATTGAAGCGCATGGGCCGGATCCACCACCCGTTCTACCGGCTGAGCGCCATGGACAAGAGGTCGCCCCGGGATGGACGGGTCATCGAGAACCTGGGCTGGTATTCCCCGACTGCCGACGACGGCAAGCAGTGGAACCTCCACCTTGAGCGCGTGCAGTACTGGCTGGGCGTGGGGGCGCAGCCCTCCATCACCGCCGCCACGCTGATCCGCAAGGCCGGCGGTTCGCTGCCCAAGGGCGTCATCGAGAAGCTCGACGAACTCTCCAAGAGCGTCAAGACCGGGCCCCGCAAGAGCGGCAAGGAGGAGGCCAAGAAGGCCTGAGGCCTGCGCCTGTCCGCGCGGCGCCCAGCGCCGCGGAGTAGGCCGCGATGCGTGTGGACTTCGTCACCCTCTTCCCGGAGATGTTCGCCCCCGTCATGGGGACCAGCATCACGGGCCGCGCCGTGCAGGCCGGGGTGCTCGAATGGCACGCACACGACCTGCGGCAGTGGGCCGACAACAAGCACCGCAAGGTGGACGACCGCCCCTTCGGCGGAGGCCCCGGAATGGTGCTGATGTGCCAACCCCTCGTCGACGCGGTCGAGGCGGTGGAACGAATGGATGGACGGGCAGCCTGCCGCGTGCTGCTCACACCGCAGGGCGAGCGCCTGGCTCAGCCCCGCGTGGAATGGCTGGCCAGGCAACCCCGGCTGCTCGTCGTGGCCGGACATTACGAGGGCATCGACGAGCGGGCGATCGAGGAACTTCGCCCGCTCGAACTCAGCGTCGGAGACTTCGTGGCGTCGGGCGGAGAACTGCCCGCGCTGCTCGTCGTCGACGCGGTGGCCAGGCTCCTCCCCGGAGCCCTCGGCCACGAACGCTCGGCGGCGGAGGACTCCTTCGCCCACCGGGACGATGCGGGGCGTCCGCTGCTGGACTGCCCCCACTTCACCCGCCCGCGCGAATGGCGCGGGCGCGAAGTGCCGGAGGTGCTGCTCTCGGGCGACCATGCCGCCATCGCGGCCTGGCGCCGGGAACAGATGGTGCGGCGGACCGCTGAACGGCGGCCCGACCTCACCCCGGCGACGGCGCCGGATTCGACAGGACCCACCGGCGATGGCCGCCATCGCCAAGACCCCGACCGACTCGGAAGCAAGGACCAGACGCCATGAACCGCACGCAGATCATCGAAGACGTCGTCGCCGGCCAGCTCAAGCCCGCCAAGGAGCTGCCGACCATCACCATCGGCGACACCATCGACGTCCACTACCGGATCATCGAAGGCGACAAGGAGCGCGTGCAGATCTTCCAGGGCGTGCTCATCGCCCGGCGCGGCCGCGGGGTCAACACCATGATCACGGTGCGCCGGATCGTGGCCAACGAGGGCGTGGAGCGCATCTTCCCGCTCCACTCCCCGCGACTGGCCCGCATCGACGTGGTCCGCCGCGGCGACGCCCGCCGGGCCAAGCTCTTCTACCTCCGCGACCGCTTCGGCAAGGCCCGCCGCCTCCGCGACCAGCGCCGCGGCCTGAAGCAGTTCGAGGCGGAGATGCTGGCCGTCGGCGAGACGGCCGCGCCCGCGGAAGGCAAGGCCGAAGCCAAGGCGCCCAAGGCCCCCAAGGCCGCGAAGCCCAAGGCCGCCAAGGCCTCCAAGGGGTGACGTGATCCGCCGTGCGGGTCCGTCTCTCCAAGAGCTTCTCGTTCGAAGCCGCCCACTGGCTCCCCACGTTTCCGGAGGGCCACAAGTGCCGCCGTCTCCACGGCCACTCCTTCCGCGTGGACGTGGTGGTGGAGGGTGAGGTGGATCCCGCCCGCGGCTATCTCGTGGACTACGGCGACATCCGCCGGGCCACGCAGACGGTCGAGGCCGCGCTGGACCACCGCTGCCTGAACGACGTGGAGGGGCTCTCGAACCCCACCAGCGAGATGGTGGCGGCGTGGATCTGGGCCCGGCTGAAGCCGGAGCTTCCGCTCCTGGCGGAGGTGGTGGTGCACGAGACCTGCACCAGCCGCTGCGAATACCGCGGCGGCTGAGGCTCCGCGGCCGGCGCGGCGCTCAGGGCAGAGGCCGCACCAGGACGTTCGCGAACTGGATCGGGCTGCCGTGGCTCTGCAGGGCGATGGGTCCGGCCGCGGGGACGCCGGGCAGGCGGGCGCCATCGATGACGGTGGTGCCGTTGAGCTGCACCGTGAGGACGTCACCCTTCATGGTGATGAGGAAGCGGTTCCACTCGCCCACGGGCCTGTCCGCGTTGCTGGAGGGGGCGCACGCACGCCGCACCCCCGCGGGCTGCCCGGCGTCCGTCCTGTAGCCCCACACCTCCCCGCTCCCGCACGGCCAGCACCAGATGTTCACCTGGCTCTTGTCGCTCCCGCGCAGGTAGATCCCGCTGTCTCGCTCCTCCACCATCACCACGTCGGGGCCGCCGTCCGGGCGCTTCGCATCCATGCCATCCGGTCCGAAGCGCGGGCGCGGCATCACGCCCTGGTGCGGGCCGGTCCAGCGCCAGTCGCAGGAGAGCTGGAAGTCCTGGAGCGGCGTCGTGGACCAGAGGTGCGTGCCGCGGCCGTCGTAGTCCAGCACCGGCCCGCGCGGCGTCCAGTGCGCGGCGGCCTCTCCGTCGCCCTTCCATCCGCTGAGCGAACGCCCGTCGTAGAGCGGCACCCATCCCTGGCCCTCCGGCGGCGGCATCGGCGGCGGCGCCGCGGACGGCGGCGAATCCGGCAGCGGCTGGATGCGGATGTTGCGGTACCAGATCTCCGTGCCCTCCGCCTCCAGGCAGATGAAGCCGCGGCGCGGCGAGGCGTCGTGGATGCCGGAGACCACGTGTCCGTTCACCGCGAGCGTCAGGCGCCCGTCGCGGGCCTCGATGCGGTAGTGATTCCATTCGCCCGCGCCGCGCGTGAACCGCCCCTCCGGCAGGCAGCGCTGCCAGCCCGCGGGATGCGGACGGTCCGGCACGCAGGTGGCGCCGTGGATGGAGAAGATGTCTCCCTGGCCGGTGTAGAGCGTGCGGCCCTTGTCGTCCAGCTTGTCCGGCGTGAGCATCACCTGGACCTCGATGGACTTCGGGAAGGGCACGCCCTGGGCCGCATCGGCCTCCGCCCAGATGAAGAGCCCGGCGTTGCCGGCCGGATCGCGATGGTTCCACTCGAGCTCCAGCACGAAGTTGCTCCACGGCCGCTCCGTGCGCAGGAAGCCGTTGGGCTTCCCGGTGCAGACGATCATGCCGTCGCGCACGCTCCAGGTGTCCGGCGCGGTGTTGACGTTCACCCAGCCGGAGAGGTCCCGGCCGTTGAAGAGGGGTTCGAACGCCGGTCCCGTGCCGCCGTCCCCGGCGTGCAGGAGGCGTGCGGCCGCGAGGCAGGCGACGAGGAGGAGCGCGGTGCGGACGATGTGCATCCCCTCACGCTACCGATCGCGATCGGCGTTGACCAGTGCGGCGGCTACGCTTCCGGCGTGGCCCAGGCTCCACTCCCCAACCCGCTGCACGTCCTCCACGACGCCGCGGTGATGGCCCGGCTGGCCGGCGCCGCGCCTCCGCCGTGCCGCGGCCTGGCGTGCCGGCTGGGGCGGCCGGACGAGGTGCTGGCGGCGTGGCTCGACGCGAATCTCCTCGCGGACGACCTGCTCATCGACGCGGAACTCCCCGGCCGCCACCTGGTCGCGTGGAGCGGTTCGCTTGCCGCGGACATGGAGGCGGAGGAGCCCCGCAACTGGATGGGTCCGGGGGCGGCGGCGCTCCGGGAGCGCATGGCGGAACTCGAGCCGCAGCTCGCGGCGCTCGGACGCTCGCTCCTCCTGCGGCCCCACGCGGCCCACGTCCTGAGCGACGTGCCGTCGTGCCTGCGCTGGCTGGAGCGGCCCGGCGCGGCGCTCGCGTTCGACCCCGGTGCGCTCCTCACGGTCCCGATGCTGGCGCTGGCGGAGGAGCATCTGGAGCGGAGCTTCCGCGCCCTGGCGCCGCGGGCAGCGATCGTGATCCTGGAGGACGTGGAAGCGCCGGGCGCCGATCCGGAGGCGCCCTTCCCCCGCCGCTGCCCGCTGGGTCGGGGCCGGCTCGCGTCCGCGGGGGTGGCGGCCCTGGTGCGGCGCTTCGTCCCGCCGGAGGTGCCGATCGTTCTGGGTCCGGGGGCGATGGATGCGCAGCTTGCGGCGCTCGGAGCCGCGGCCGGTTGAGGCGCGCCGCGGCAGCCTCCCACCGGAACGCGAGGTACACTTGGACCGGTCCCGAGGAGGGGACCGTGGAGGTGCCTGTCAGGATGACGCCGACCGCGCCTGCGACCGCGCTCGACGCTCGGGTTCTGGTCCTCAACCGGCTCTACAACGCCATCCGCGTGGTGGACGCGCGGCGGGCCTTCAACATGCTCCTGAAGGGCGTGGCGGAGGTGGTGTCGGTCGAGGACGGCAACTACGTCAACTACACCTTCGAGTCCTGGCAGGAGGCTGCGGAGTTCCAGCGCGCCTACGAGCTGGACCAGCACGACTGGGTCTTCACCACCCGGGTGGTGATCGCGGTCCCCAAGATCGTCCGCCTGCTCGGCTACGACCGCATCCCGCGGGAGGCGGTGAAGTTGAATCGCCGCAACATCTACGCCCGCGACGGCAGCCGCTGCCAGTACTGCGGCAAGCACTTCTCCACCCGCGAGCTCACGCTGGACCACGTGGTGCCGCGCGTGCAGGGCGGCGAGAACACCTGGACCAACCTGGTGTGCGCCTGCGTGCGCTGCAACGCCCGCAAGGGCGGGCGGACTCCGGTGGAGGCGGGCATGAGGCTCATCCGGGCGCCGGTGAAGCCGCGCCGGAACCCGGCCATCGCGATCAGGCTTGGCAGCCCTCGCTACCAGAGCTGGAAGGCATTCCTGGACGAGGCCTACTGGACGGTGGAGCTTCGTTGACCGCCGGGGGCGCGGACGCAGGATCCGCGCGGGGCGGCGCAGCCTGCGGTTCGCGCACCGGATCCGCGGCGGGCTCCGCCAGCACCGCGGGCGGCGAGTCCTCCGAGAGCGCCTGCCGCGGCACGATCTCCAGCTGCGTGCGCAGCGTGTCGCCGCCGGCGAGGGTCTCCTCCGTCTCCACGCGCTCGATGAGCATGGTGCGTGGCTCCACCCAGAGGTGGACCGTCGCGGGCCGCGCCGGCGCCGGCTGCGTGGTGACGAGCGACAGCCGCAGGAGCGGCCGCTCCCGCAGCGTCACCGCCGTCATCTCCACGGGCGCCAGCGCGGAGTCCAGCCCGGGGCGCATGTCCTTGAGGGGCGAATCGCTCATCCGCAGCGCGAGATGGGGCGCCATCCAGAGGTCCTGCTGCCGCTCCAGCGCCTCCACCACCGCGGGCCACGCTCCCGGCGGCAGGGCCCGCCGCGGCATCTCCGCCAGTTGCGACGCGGGCGTTCGGACGGAGAGCCGCCCCGCGTCCAGCGTGCACTCCATGTCCAGGCTGCGGGCGCCGCTGGCCGCCGCGCCATCGGCGCCGCTCCCGGCGCGGACCTGCGTGAGGTGCGTCTCGTCACGGTAGAAGCGGAGCGAACGGTACCGCTCCACGAGGCGCTCCCAGAAGACTCTCACCTCCGTGGCGCTCGCTGCGGCCATCTGCGGCGCCGCGGGCTGCAGGGCCGGCTGCGGCGCCGGCAGCGGGGACGGCTCCGGGGACGGCTCCGGGGCCGCACCCGCCAGCATCGCCACCAGGAGCGACGGTGCCGCCCCCGTCAACCAGCGCCGATCGATGCGCCGCGATTGCATGCCGGAAGTATCCCCGATTTCCGGCGTCAGCGGAAGAGGAATGACGCCAGGCCGAGCATGGCCGCGTTGTTGATGGCGTGGCCCAGCATGCCCGGCACCACGCGGCCGGTCCACTCCCGCACCAGGCAGAATCCCGCCGCCAGGCCACCCAGGACGGGGGCGAAGAGGAGTCCCTGCGGGTGGATCGCCCCGAAGACGGCGCCGCTGACGATCGTGGCGCCGGCGATGGAGAGCCCCACCCCCACTCCCCGGGTCTGGGCCCGCAGGGCCCGGTAGAGGACGCCGCGGAAGAAGATCTCCTCGATGATCGGCGCCACGCCCACCGCGAGGATCCAGATCCAGAGCACGGCCGAGCCGCCCGCGTCCATCACCTCGTGCACCGGGTGCGTGGGGTTGCCCAGTCCGCGGATTCCCAGGAGGCGCCCGAGCGCAAACGACACGCCGAGTCCCACGAAGAGGAGCAGGACGCCGAGCACGTAGGCCAGCACGCCGCTCAGGACGGTGCGAACCGGACTGGCGCCGAACGAGAGTCCGCACGCCTCGCGCAGCTCCTTCCACGATAGTCCCCGCACCCGCCCCCACGAGAGCGCCACCACCGTGAGCGCCATGGACACGACGACGCAGGGCAGGACCAGGTCATCCGGGAGCCAGGCCTTGGCGGCGTTCTGACTGCCCCAGAGGAGGAGCATCCAGAGCGCGAAGATCTCGATGAGCACGCCACCACCGTCGGGCGAGCCGGAGACCGCGCTGCGGATCCGGCCGGTCGCGGCGAGCGCCATCAGCGTGATCCCCGCCGCGAGTCCCGCGAGCAGGGCGAGCAGGCCTCCGGCCGCGAGCACGAACACGGCGATGAGCGTTCGCATGCCTGCCGCGGCCATCTCGCTCTCCGCCGCCTTGGAGGCATCGCCGCTGCCGAGGCGAGCCTCCGCGAGGGTGATGTAGGTCCCAAGCAGTCGGTCGGCATCGCGTCGATCCGTGTCGTTGGGGGCGTGGATGCCCGCGAGGAAGGGATCCGGCGCCCCCTGCCCACCGTCCCTGGGCGTGAGATAGGAGGCCACCACGCGGTAGAGCGGCTGGGCCGCCTCCTGCGTGCCCGCCGAGAGGGCGGGATCCGTCATGGCCGCCTTGAGCGCCAGAACCGCCCCCGGGCGATCACCGTCCGCCGCCAGGAGGATCGATCGCGCCAGCCGCTGCGTCACCGGCCCCTGGGCCCAATCCCCCGACTCCCGCGCGATGTTGTGGGTGGCCTCCTGACCGGAGGGCCCCAGGGCGCCCAGGGCGACGAACAGCCTCGCCACCAGGGTCTCCTGCATCGAGATGGCCCCCAGGGAGTCCGGGGCCCGCTCCGCCTTCTCCGTCTCCCTGCGTCGCATGGCCTGCGTGACCATGCCCCAGGTGGTGGCCAGGATGAGCAGCCACGCGACCCAGGGTCCCCATGCCGGCCGCGCGGTTCTGAAAGCCATGTTCGTGCGCCTCCCACCTTGCCCACCCCCCCTCCCGGGGGGCACACGCCTCCTCCGAGCCGCAGGGTCCGGGGGAAGGTACCGTCCTGGACCTCGGCCGATGCCCCGTGCGGCCTTGACAAGTGGCCGCCGTTCCCTATCCTCAGCGATCCGCCCGGCGGCTTCCCGCCGGGGGTTCGCACCCCTCGATCCGCCCGGAACGACACGCGCCATGCCACGCCAGACTTTTCATGCCAAGCCCGGTGAGACCCGGTCCTCCTGGCGCACCGTCGATGCCAGCGGCAAGGTGCTCGGTCGACTGGCCACCGAGGTGGCCACCGTGCTGATGGGCAAGCACCGCCCTGAGTACACCCCGAACGTCGACTGCGGAGACGCGGTGATCGTGACCAACGCCCGCAACGTGGTGCTGACCGGCCGCAAGGCGGAGCAGAAGACGCTCCGCCGCTGGTCCGGCTATCCCGGCGGCCTGAAGGTCCACAGCTACGCGGATCTGCTGGCGAACGATCCGGAGCGGCTGGTGACGGCCGCCATCATCCGCATGCTTCCCCGCGGTCGTCTCGGCCGCAAGATGGTCCGCAAGCTGCGGGTCTTCTCGGGCGAGGGCCACCACCACGGCGCCCAGCAGCCCACTCCGCTCCAGCTCTCCCCCCGGGCGACCCGCGGCTGAACGCGGCGCCGGCACACAGAACACCTGACGGGCTGCGGCCCTTCCGACCCACCTCCGCTTCCAACACTCCCCCACCATGACCACCCTCACCACTCCTGCCGCCACCCGCTCCGCACAGGGTCCTGACGCCCGCGGCTGGTGGTGGGCCACCGGACGCCGCAAGACCGCGGTGGCCCGCGTGCGCATGAAGCCCGGGAGCGGCGACTTCAAGGTGAACGGCCGTCCCATGGAGGAGTTCTTCGTGGAGGAGCGGGATCGCCGCAACCTGATGGCCGTCCTGGAGAAGGCCGGCGTCCGCGGCAAGATGGACATCCAGGCCACCTGCTGCGGTGGCGGCTTCACCGGCCAGGCCGGCGCCATCATCCTGGGCATGGGCCGCGCCCTGCGGGACTTCGACGTGAACCTGGAGTCCGCGCTCCGCGACTCCGGCTATCTCACGCGGGACGCCCGCAAGGTCGAGCGCAAGAAGTACGGCCAGGCCGGTGCCCGCCGTCGCTTCCAGTTCAGCAAGCGCTGAACCTCGCCCTCAAGAGGAACTTCTCTCCCGGATCCGGGCCAGCAGGCCGGAGAGGTGTCGCTGCATCCGCGCCGCCGTGCCGCCGCGCTCGGCCGCGAGCGACGCCACGGTGCTCGGCAGGTGTCCGTCCCACCCGAAGCGGGCCGCGAGGAGCGTTCGCTCGGCTGCCGGGAGGCCGCCCTCCACGCCGCGCAGGCGGCGGAAGTCCGGGACGTCCTCGCACCATGGTGTGAGCCAGCGCTCCGGCGGCGCGTCCAGCGCGATCTCCCCCGGGCCGTGCCGCGCCGCGGCCTTTCGCCCGCTCTGCGTCGCGGCGTCCCCGGACTTCGCCAGGGCTCGGTCCATCTCCAGGCCCACCAGCCGCGGCAGGCGAACCCGCCCCTCCGCGGCCTCGGTGCCGTCCGCCCCGTCGATCGTGGCGGCGGCGACGGCCACCGCCTGGTGGATCCACGTTCGCAGCACCGCGCCGGGCAGGGACTCCATGCTGCGGCCGAGCCACGCCTGCACGCGGCCGAGCGCCGCCGGCACGCACGTCTCCGCCAGGGCCCGCCGCAGGGCCGCGGCGCCGCGCAGATCCGTCTCGATCGCGTCGAGCGCCTCCGCGGGCGGCGACGCCCCGAGCCGGGCCACCAGGCCTGCCGCTCGCCACAGCAGGAACCGCATCGCCACCAGGCGGCGGCCGTCGTCGCGGGAGGGTCCCGGCGAGCCGGCCGCGGCGGAAGGCGGGAAGCGCCGCAGGAACCCCACGGCGTCGCGGGGCCATTCGTCCGCGGGCAGCCCGCTGCGGACGGCGGGCGGCGCCAGCAGCACCTCGGCCGCCTCCGGACGCTCGAACGTGGGCAGCGCCGCCGCGTGGAAGCGCAGCCGCAGCAGGACCTCGCGGCGCCCGCGGTTCACCGCCCGCCACACCGCCACCTCGGCGCGACCGAGATGCGATGCGATGCTGGCCACGTCCACGCCGCGCCGCCATGCCCGCCAGGCGAGCCGCACCTCGCGGGCCCCGAAGCGGCGCGGCTCGCTGAAGCGCAGGCTGCGCTCTCCGCGGAGGAGGTCGCGCACGCTCTCCAGCGGCCTGCCGTGCGCGGCGGCCAGGGTCTGGGCCGCCGCGTGGAGCGTGGTGTTCCGCGACGCCGCGAGCTGCTGCGCCTCCGCGAGGAGCGCGGCCCGCTCCGCGGCGCTGACGCGGCGGTGCGGCCGGGGCGCGTGCCCCTGGTCCCGCTGCCGGGCCTGGAAGCGACGCAGCGACTCCCGGAAGCAGCCCACGCGCCGCGAGCCATCCGGGAAGCGGATCCAGTGGACAAGGAGCCCGCGGGATCGGTAGCGCTGGAGGGAGCGCGGGGTCACGCCGAGCAGCGTGGCCGCCTCCTCCCATTCCGCGGCGCCGCCCTCGCGCTCGTGGTGGTCCAGCTCCAGCGTCTCGCTGATGCGCTCCACGAACGTCACCAGATCCGCGACGAGCGCCTCCCCCACCAGCGACGCGCCCTCCGCCCCCGAGACCTCCGGCCGGAAGCCCGTGATCCGGAACAGCAGGAACTCCTCGGGATAGAGCTGGAGCGGACCAAGCTCGTCGATGAGGCGCTCCGCCGCCGCCATCTGCCGGCGCCGCGTCTCCGGGGGCGCGAAGCGGAGCCCCTCGTGCAGGGCGCTCACCTCGGCGGTGCGGAAGCGGGGACGTCGCGGCATGGGTCAGCCGGCGAGCAGCCGCAGCGGGCGGCATCGCGGCAGGAGCCCGGCTTGGGAGGCGCGTTCGAAGAAGTGCTCCATGGCCCGGATCTGCGGTGGCCCGAAGGAGAAGCAGAGGAGTTCCTTCAGGTAGCGCTCCGCCTCCGCGCGGGGCCAGCCGCGGCGGGAGGCATCCGCGTCCAGGATGAGGTCCAGGCGCCGGCGGTTCAAGCGGCGCCGATGGTCGAGGACTGCGTTGAGCGCCAGGAGAGGGCCGCGGGCCTCCTCCGCCCTGCGGAGCGTGGTCATCCAGGTGGCGAAGACGAACGGCATTCCCGTCCAGCGGTGCCACGCCTTCCCGAGGTCCATCTGGTGCGGATACTCCGCCTCCGGCGGCGCCGCGTTCACCACCTTGTCGCCGATGAGGAGGAGGCACTCCGGAAGGGCGCCGCCGCCCCAGGAGGCGGGCGCCTTCCACGGCTCCACCTCCGCCGCGGCGCCGTGGAGCGAGGCCAGGAGCAGCCTGGCCAGCACCACGGAGGTGTGGCTCTCCGCATCCGCGTGGAGCCGCCGCACCTCCTCGAACGGCACCCGCGAGAAGAGGCGCACGGTGAGCGTCTCACCGAATGAGCCCAGGGCGCCCGCCGGCAGGATCACGAGCTCCTCCGGCGCTGCCTGGTAGTCCACCACGGAGCAGAGCGCAGCGTCCACCTCGCCGCCCAGGAGGAGGTCGATCAGCCGCGCCGGCACCTCCGACCGCAGCGAGAGTCCCTCGAGCGACTCCAGGCCGTCGATGAGCGGGCGGGTGTTCAGGTAGCGGACCACGCCGAGTCGCGCCAGCGCCACCGCGCGGCGTGGCGGGACGGCCAGCGGGGTGGGCGCAACGGTCATTCGGACACGATAGCCAGCCCGGGGGCGTCCAGCGGCTCCCCATCCGGCGCCGCCTCCACCGGAGTCAGCGGAACGGTGTCGATGGTCAGCCCGGGACCGAAGGCCGCCAGCCGCAGGGGGCCGCGGCCGCCGGTGGCCAGCCACCGCTCGAGGACCAGCAGGATGGTGGCGGAACTGACGTTTCCCCGCTCCCGGAGGATGCTTCGGCTGGTGGAGATGCCGGCCCGCGAACCGGCCCCCAGGCGGGCCTCCGCCTCATCGAGGATCGCGGGCCCGCCCGGATGCAGGAGCGGCGTCTCCCCCGCCTCCACCATCTCCGGCAGGACCCGTCCGAGGGCCTCCGGCACCTCCCGCGAGAGGGTCATCGCGAAGCCTTCGTTGGTGACCGTCCAGGACATCGCGTCCGCGGTGCCGGGCACGGTGCGCGTGCGTCCGGGGGCGAGCGAGAGACGCGGCCGGCCGGCGCCCGCGGCCCGCTGCGAGGCGTCTCGCCCCGCCACCACGGCGGCTGCCGCGCCGTCGCCGAAGAGCGCGGATGCCACCAGGTTGCCTGGATCCGTGTCCGCGCGAAGGTGGAGGGAGCAGAGCTCCACGCACACCAGGAGCACCACCGCGCGCCGCTCCGCGGCGGCCAGCGCTCCCGCCGTTCGCACTCCGCACACGCCGCCGAAGCAGCCCATGAAGCCCAGCTGCGCCGGCCTCGTCTCCGCCGGGAGCGAGAGTCGCGACTGGAGTTCTCCGCCCACGCCGGGGGCGCGGAAGCCCGTGCAGGTGACCACCACGAGGTCCGTCACCTCGGAGGCCGCCACGCCGGCGGCGCCGAGGGCACGGGCGCATGCCGAGGCCGCGAGCGGCGGCGCCTCCTCGGCGAAGACCCGCATCCGCGCCGCGGTGTCCAGCGGCATGAGTTCACGGATGGGGCGCACCGCATGCCGCCACTCCACGCCACTTCCGGCCACCATGCGCTGGAAGCGTGCCCGCGCCGCCGCCGGGAGACCCCAGAGCGCCGCCTGCTCCTCCATCGTGTCGCGGGCGGACTGGCGGAGTTCCGGGAACGCGGAGCCGAGCCCGAGGAGGGAGGCGCTCATGCGCCACTCCCGGCGTTCGCATGCGAACCGCTGCGGGAGGCGCGGCCCCGCCCCGCCGGACCGACGGCGGCGCCGGCGGCAGCGCCGCCGCGCACCACGACCCGCACCATGCGCCGCCGCACGCCCGGCACCGCACCCAGGAGCGCTCCCGCGCCCAGGAAGAGTCTCGGCATGGAGGCCGCCGCCGCCAGCACGCTGCAGCGGAGGTGCCGCCGCTCGCGCCTGGCCAGGAGGGCCCGGCCGTACGCCGCCGCGGCGTTCGCATCCCAGGGTCCCCGCAGGGCGTGCGCCGCCAGCAGATGTGCCGTCTCCACCGCCCAGGCCATCCCCTCGCCGGTGAACGGCTCCGCGTATCCCGCCGCATCCCCCACCAGGGCCACGCGCGCGTCGGCCACCACCGGCGGTCGCCACGGCATCGGGCCGGCGGCGCTCGCACCGGCGGCACGGAGATCCTGCGGCAGGAGCGCCGCGGCACCCGGATGAAGGCGTGCGAACGCCCGCAGCGCGCCCTCCACCGGCGACGCGCCGGCGCCGCGGCCGGCGAAGAGCGCCCCCACGTGCACGCCGGCTCCGTCCCGCACCGCACCCAGGTATCCGAACGGTGCGAGATGCATCCTGATCTCGCCCGCGTCCGGCGCCGCATCCCCCGCCTCGTCCAGCCGCCGCCGCCAGGAGAGGCCCACCCTCCGTCCGGGGCGCGGGTCTCCCAGTCCGGCGGCGCGGGCCACGCGGCTGCCCACGCCGTCCGCGCCCACCACGAGGGCCGCGGCGATGCGGCGGGCGCCATCGTCCGCGGCGGCGCGCGGGCCGGCGGAGGACGTTCGCAGGCGAATCCCGCCCTCCGGGAGGAGCGACGCGCTCCCGCGCACCACGCACGCCCCGCGGTCCGCGGCGGCCGCCACGAGCGCCGCATCCAGCGCGCCCCGCGGCAGCACCGCGCCAGCCGCGTCATCCAGCCGCACCACCATCCGCCCCCGCGGCCCGACGGCGCTCCAGTGCGTGGTGGCGCCGGCCGCCACCCGCGCCACCTCCGCCTCCAGGCCCGCATCGCGCCATCCCTGGAGCGCCGCGGCGCTCGCGCAGCCACCGCAGCACTTGCACCGCCCTTGCGGCCTTCCGTCCACGAGCAGCACCCGGCGCCCCCGCGCCGCCAGGAGCGCCGCGAGCGTGGAACCCGCAGGACCGGCGCCGATCACCGCCACGTCCACCTCTCCCGGCGGCGCCGTGTTGTGGGGAGTGCTCATATCACCCGCCGGGCCGCGGACGCCGGCGGCTCCGCGAGCGGGGGCTTCGCGGGGAGGGCGTCGTCGGCAAGGTGCACGCGCCGGAGCCGGGGGTTGATGCGGCAGAGGAATTCGTAGGGAATGATGCCGGCCGCCGCGGCGACGCGCGGCAGGTGGTTGGGTGCATCCCGGTCCGTGCCCACCACCTCCACGGAGGCGCCCACGCCGCCGCCCGGCACCTCCGCCAGGCCCTGCAGATCCGTCAGGTCCAGCACCACCTGGTCCATGTTCACCGCCCCCACCACCGGCGCCCATCCATCCACGGGCGGGCCCAGCGAACGCGAGACCACCCGCATGAAGCGATCCGGCGATCCCGGTCGCGCCACCGGGTATCCGTCCGCGTAGCCCACGGGCACCACGCCAAGCCGCGTGTCCCGCTCTGCGCACCAGAGGCTCCCGTAGCCCACGCCGGAGCCGGCGGGCACCTCCTTCACCTGGGAGATCTGGCTCCGCCAGGTGAGGATCGGTCGCAACTGCTCGCTCTCCCAGAGCACCTCGCCGCTCTCGATCCCGTCCAGCGCGTACCCGGTCCACGCCAGGCCGAACCGCACCATGCTGCGGTGGAAGCGGCGGTGCCGGAGGGCCGCGTAGCTGGACGCCACGTGGACGATGCAGTCCGCCGGAACGAGGGCCGCATGCCGCTCCAGAAGGCCGTCGAACGTCTCCATCTGGCGCCGCGTCCTCAGCACGTCCGTGCGCGGGTTGGAGAAGTGCGTGAAGACGCCCGCGAGCCGGAGCGACCGGCAGGTGGCCACCCGCCGCAGCACCTCGCCCGCCTCCTCCGGCAGACAGCCCCCGCGGCTCATCCCGGTGTCCACCTCCAGGTGCACCGGCACCACCGCAGCGAACTTCTCCGCCAGCCGCCGCAATTCCTCCAGGTGCCGCAGATCGTGGACCGTGAGGTGCAGGAGGCCGGACACCAGCATCCGGTAGAGATCGTCCCCCCGGCTGAAGTCCCGGACCGGCATGAGGACCAGGACCGGGACGTCGATGGCCGCCACCGCCAGGGCCGCAGCCTGCTCCGGGCTGAAGACGGCCAGCATCTCCGCGCCGGAGGAGGCCATCCGCTTGGCGATGCGGACCGCCCCCAGGCCGTAGGCGTCCGCCTTCACGACGGGGCACAGCATGCAGCCCTCCCCCACCATGTCCCGCATGACGGCGAGATTGTGGGAGACGGCCGAAAGGTTGATCTCGATGATGCTGCTCTCGGGCATGGGCATCGTCGCCCGGTTAGTATCGTCGCGGCCGGGAACCTACCATGAGCGCTCAGGAAACGTTCGACACCACGCGCACCTTCGGGGACCTCGGCCTCCCTGCGCCCCTCCTCAAGGCGGTGACGGAGAAGGGTTTCGAACACCCCACCCGGATCCAGGCCGCGCTCATCCCCCCCGCGCTCGCCGGGAAGGATTGCCTCGGGCAGGCCAAGACCGGCACCGGCAAGACCGCGGCGTTCGGGCTCCCGCTCCTGGGGCGCCTGCAGCCGGGAGACGCGTTCAGCGGCCTCGTCCTGGTGCCCACGCGTGAGCTGGCCATCCAGGTCACCAAAGAGATGCACGACCTGGCCCACTACAGCGGCCACACCATCGCGGCCGTCTACGGCGGCCACTCGGTGAAGGCCCAGGCCCACAAGCTGGAGAAGGGCGTGACGATCGTGGTCGGGACCCCCGGCCGCGTGATGGACATGAACTCCCGCCGGCTCCTCCCCTACGACAAGGTCCGCTTCGCGGTCCTCGACGAAGTGGACCGGATGCTGGACATCGGCTTCCGCGACGACATCCGCCGCATCCTCGGCTCCATGAAGCAGCGGCCGCAGACGGTCTTCGTCTCCGCCACCATCGGCGGGGAGATCGAGCGGCTGGCCCGCTCCTACATGAACAACCCGGAGAAGCTGGTCACGTTCGAGAAGAGCCTGACCGTGGCCCAGGTGGAGCAGAGCTGCGTGGCGGTGGAGCCGTGGGACAAGAAGCGGATGCTCCTCCACCTCCTCACCCACGAGACGCCGGACCTCACGGTGGTCTTCTGCCGCACCAAGCGGACGGTGGACGGCGTGGCGGAATACCTGCAGAAGAACGGCGTGGACGCCCACCCGATGCACGGCGACATGTACCAGAGCAAGCGCGACAAGGTCATGGACCGGCTGCGCGGCGGAAAGCTCAGCGTGCTGGTGGCGAGCGACCTCGCGGCCCGCGGTCTGGACGTGGAGGACATCTCCCACGTGGTGAACTACGACCTGCCGGAGGATCCGGAGGTCTACATCCACCGCATCGGCCGCACCGCCCGCGCCGGGCGCCGCGGCGTGGCATGGAGCTTCGTCTGCCCGGACCAGGGAGAGCTGCTGACGAACATCGAGATGCTCGCCAACATCGAGATTCCCCTGAAGAAGTACGAGGACTTCCGTCCCGGCCCCGTCCCCTCGGACGTGCAGGCCTCGCGGGAGGCCGCCCGCAAGCGGCGCGAGGACACGGCGGAGCAGAAGAGCCGCCTCACCGTGGCGCCGCCTCCACCGGATTCCGTGGACACCACCAAGTTCCCCGGCGGCATGGTGCCGGTGGCGCTGCCGCAGCGGCGCCTTGGCGGCCGCCTGCCGGGCCGGAGGCGCTGACCGTGCCGGAGGCGCCCCGTGGCACCGGGCGTGCCGCGGCCGGGAGCGCCAGCCACGTGCCCGCGCTTCCCGCGTTCGTCCGCCTGGACCCCGCCGTGGAGGATGCGCTCGCGTCCGGCCGCGCCGTGGTGGCGCTGGAGACCGCGGTGGTCACCCACGGTCTTCCCCGCGCGCCGATGGATCCGTCCCTCGCCGTGACGGACCTGGATGGCGCCGAGGAGCTCCGGGACTGCCCGCTCAACCTGGCCGCGTCGCTCCTCCAGGCGCGGCGCGTGCGCGGCGCGGGGGCCGTTCCTGCGGTGATCGCGGTGCTGGACGGGCGCATCCACGTGGGAGTGGCGCCCGCGGAACTGGAGCGCCTCGCCGCCCACCCCTCGCCCCGCAAGCTCTCGGCCCGGGATCTGGCGGCGGCCGTCGCGGGCGGCGCCACCGGCGGCACCACCGTCGCGGCGTGCACCGCGGTGGCGGCCGCGTGCGGCATCCGCGTCTTCGCGACCGGCGGGATCGGCGGCGTGCATCGCGGCTGGCACGCATCGCTCGATATCTCCGCGGATCTGGCCGCCATCGCCCGCGCCTCCTGCTGCGTGGTCTGCGCCGGCCCCAAGAGCATCCTCGACGTGGAGGCCACGGCGGAGGCGCTGGATTCCCTTGGGGTCCCGCTCCTCGGGTGGCGCACGGATGGGCTGCCCCGCTTCGTCTGCCCGCCGCGGGATCAGCCGCGCGTGAGCGCCCGGGTCGACACCGCGGAACAGGCGGTGGCCATCTGCCGCGCCCACTGGGCCCTGGGCGGCGGCGGCGCGCTCCTCGTGCGCCCGGTGGACCCGGCGTTCGCGCTCCCGGAGGAAGTGTTCGAACGCGCTCTGCGCGACGCGCCGACGGCCGCCTCGGGCGCCGCGGTGACGCCCGCCCTGCTGGCGGCGGTGGCCGCGGGCACCGGCGGCCGCTCGATCCGGGCCAATCTGGAGGTGCTGGCCGGAAACGCGGCGCTCGCCGCCGAGCTGGCGCTCGCAGAAGCGGCGGACCGCCCCCACGGCGGTTCCGGCCGGGGCCCTTGACATGGAGCGGTAGGCCCTGTTCACTGCAGGAGGTCGCGGGTTCCCTGCCCGGACCGTTCGCACACAGACTGGCTGATTGCCGAGCCCCCGCGGTTCCCCGCGGCTGGCCCGCTCCGCTGGTTTCCTGGAAGCACCGAATGACCATGTTGAGCGGGATCCTCGAGCTGCCACCCGGCGCAGAGGGTCGCATCAGGCAATTCTCGGATGGCCTCGTGGAGGGCCCGGACGATCCCGTGGTGCCGGCGGAACTGGCCCAGCAGTACCCCCTGCGACAGGGGCAGATGGTGGTCGCGGAGATCACGGACCGGAAGAGCCGCCGGCGGCGACCCGGAGCTGGCCGCCGGGTCCGCAAGGTGGTGGACAAGTTCCTGGAGATCGAAGGCCTTCCGCCGGACGCCTACGCCCAGCGCAAGCCCTTCCACGAGCTCACGCCGCTGGACCCGCAGCCGCGGATGTTCCTGGAGCACCGCGGCTGCCCGCCGTCGTGCCGGCTGATCGATCTCTTCTGCCCCATCGGCTACGGCACGCGGGGACTCATCGTGGCGCCCCCGAAGGCCGGCAAGACGATCCTCCTCCAGAACATCGCCTTCGGCATCAAGCACAACCATCCGGCGGTGGAGCTGGTGGCGCTGCTCATCGACGAGCGCCCGGAGGAAGTCACGGACTTCAAGCGCAACGTGCCCGCGCAGGTCCTCGCGTCGAGCAACGACCAGGATCTGGACCGCCATCTCTCGCTCGGCATCCTGGCCATCGAGCGGGCCAAGCGAATGGTGGAGGCCGGCAAGGACGTCGTGGTGCTCCTGGACTCCATCACGCGTCTGGGACGCGCCTTCAACAACAGCCGCCGCTTCGGGTCCAGCGGGCGGACGATGTCCGGCGGCCTGGATTCGCGGGCCCTGGAGGTGCCCAAGCAGCTCTTCGGCGCCGCCCGCAAGGCGGAGGAGGGCGGCTCCCTCACCATCATCGCCACCTGCCTCGTGGACACGGGAAGCCGGGCGGACCAGATCATCTTCGAGGAGTTCAAGGGCACGGGGAACATGGAGCTCATCCTGGACCGCACCATCGCGGAGAAGCGCCTCTTCCCCGCCATCAACCTGGCGGCCAGCGGCACCCGCAAGGAGCACCTGCTCCTCTCGGAACGCGAGCTCAAGACCGTCACCGCCCTCCGGCGCCGGCTCATGACCGTCCCTCCGCACGTCCAGATCGAACAGCTCCTGGCCGCCCTCCAGCGATACGACACGAACGAGCGGATGGTGGGCTCCTGAACCACCCGGCCAGGGGGTGTCCGCCCCAGCCCGGTGCCGGCGGAACCTGCTAGAACACGCGTCCACAAGCCATGGCCAGCGAGCAGGTCACCAACACCGTCCGCGCCGGCGCCTTCCTCCTCACCACGGCCGCTGCGGCCCTGGCGGTGGCGTTCGTGCTCCTCCGGAACGATCCGTTCGCGGACCGGGACCACTACTACGTCCGCTTCACGGTGAGCGACGGCGTGGCCGGCCTGGCCCCCGGCTCCCCGGTCCAGATCGGCGGCCTGCAGCGCGGCCGGGTGGTGAAGATCGTGCCGGACGTCCAGAAGGAGACGAGCGACGTGGACCACATCCTGGTGGCCATCGAGCTCGCCAAGGACATCGCGCTCTACTCGAACCACGACCAGCCCGCCCGCGGCGCCCAGGCGATCCGCGTGGCCAGCCCGCTGGGCAACACCGCCAGCATCAACTTCGTCTCCGTGGGGGAGCCCATCTCGGGGACGGATGGCGCCACCAACCGCATTCCCCCTGGGGACACGATCGACGCGGCACCGGGCTCCGGACTTCTCCCCTCGTTCGTGGGGGCGGAGAACGCCACCAAGGTCGGCTCGATCCTCTCGGACGTGGCCGCCTTCGCGAAGGCCCTGGACAAGGAGGGCGCGCCGCTCCTTGCGGACGCCCGCACCACGGTCCACTCGTTCGCAGGGGATTACGAACAGTGGCGGCTCCGCATCAGCAGCTCCCTCAAGAGCGCGGATGAATCCCTGGCGAGCGTCAACACCTACCTGGCGCCGAAGGGGCGCGTGGACGTCTTCCTGGACGACGCTGTGCAGGTGAGCGGCAGCGCGAAGGGCCTCCTCCAGGACGCCCGCACCGTGAGTCTCCCCAAGGTGAACAGCCTGCTTGACGAGGGCCTGGAGGCAGCGCGGCACCTAGACCAGATCCTGGTCGACGCCCAGGCCATCCTCACCGCCGAGACGCCCACGCTGGACTCCTTCCTCTCGGAGGCCCGCGAGGCGGCCACGCAACTCAAGCTGGGCACCATCGAGGTCCGCCGCAATCCGTGGCGCCTCATGAACCCGCCCGGCCCGGACGTGGTGGCCAACGAGAATCTCTTCAGCGCCGCCTCCAACTTCGCCATGGCCGTGAGCGACCTGCGGGCCGCGAGCGACAGCCTGGAGGCCCTGGTGAACGACCCGCGCATGGCCGGCGCCTCCGACGCCGTCCTCCGCGACTCCGTCCAGAAGCGCGTGCTGAACGCCATGCAGCGCTACCAGCAGGCGCAGGACGTCCTCGACGAGGTCCTTCGCGGGAAGGCCGGACCGGCCGGACACGGCCCCTGACGCCCGGGATCCCGGCCCATGGACTTCTCGCCGGAAGCAGCAAAGCGCAGCACCGTCCTGGGCGCCATCGTCCTGACGGTGATCTTCGGCGGCGTCACGGCCGTGGTGGTGGCCTCGCGGATCCGCTGGCAGGAGACCCGGGAGTGGCGCGTCTACTGCCCCTACTCCGCCGGCGCCAACGGCCTCAAGGTGGGTACCCCGGTGCTCGTGGGCGGCTGGCCGCAGGGCATGGTCACCGAGATCATCCCGGACAGCGCCATTCGCCCCCGCGTGCACATGAAGGCGGAGGCCACGGACGAGCGTGGGGACCAGCCTCCGGCGTCGGAGCCCGCCGGGGACGCCGGGGACGCGGGGGACGCGGGGGACGATGAGTCCGACGATGCCGTGGAGACCGGTGGCGTCACCTGCATCTTCACGCTCGATGCGAGCGTGACGCTGCGGACCAACGCCCGCATCGTGAAGGAGAGCGACGTCCTCGGCTCCGGCACGGTCCTCGACATCATCAGCGTGGGTCGTCCGATCTCCTCCCCCACGCCGGGCAAGTCCGATCTCACCTCCCGCCTCGCGCCCCCGCAGAACCCTCTGCAACCGTTCGTGCTCACGGTCCGGCGCGACACCATCGAAGGGATCCTGGGCAGCGAACACGCCCGCGACTTCCGCACCATCCTGCGGGCTCTCGGCACCGTCAGGGACGTCTTCGTGGGCAGCCCCGGGACCGGGGACTTCCGCACCGGCGGCGCCGTGGGACCTGCGGAGCCGAGTGAAGTGCTGGCCCTGACGGAGGAGTTCGAGCGCGTGAAGGCCCTGCTTCAGAAGGACGCCTCGGAGTGGAGCGCCTCCGTGGACTCCATCCAGGCCCGCTGGTCCCTCCTGCGGGAGCTCACCTCCCGCCCGACCGGGGACCCGGGACTCCTGGCCCGCGCCACTGCGTGGAAGGAGTCGCTGGTGGGTGCCTCCGACAGCGTCGCGTCGGAGTGGGCGGAGCTTCCGGAGCCCTTCGCCGCCGCCCGCGCCCAGGCGGACCGGATCGGGGAGGCGCTCGGGCCGATCGGCACGCACGCGTCCCTCGTGCGGACCACCTTCATGGCCCTTCTGCCGCGCCTGGGGGACTCCCTCTGGATGACCAAGGTCCAGTACAAGATGGCGGCCGATCAGCTCTGGATCGCCCTCAACACCGACAAGTTCACAACGCTGGTCCGGGTCTTCCAGCCCTTCACCACCGCCGATCGCGAGGCCCTCCTGCTGGTGCTCGCCGCCGGCGCCACGGCCCAGGCCGCGGAGGGGCTCCAGACCGCGGTGAACCAGGTGAACGCCGCCCTGGCCCACTCCGACGGCGCGCCGTCGCCGGAGCTGAAGCGACGCGCCGCCGCCCGGCTGGAGCCGGCGCTGCGCCGCTACCGCGATGCCCTCAAGGATCTGCTGGAGCGACTGGACCGCGCGGTGCCGGCCGGGGCCCGGCAAGCCGCGACGGGCCGATGACCACCATCCCGCTGACGGACCTGGACGATCCGCGGGTGTCTCTCTTCCGCGACGTGCGCGATGCCGATCTGCGCGGCGCCCACGGCCTCTTCCTGGTGGAGAGCGAAGCGTGCGTGAGGCGCTGGCTGCACGCCGTGGCGGCCCGACGCCGCGGCGCGGCGCTCCCTCCGGCCGTGGACGTCCATTCGCTCCTCCTCTCCCCGGAGCGGGTTGACTCGCTCCGCCCGGCGATCCTCGCCGCGATCGGTGACGCACCCGGCGCCGCGCCCGTCTTCTCCGCCCCGGCGGCGGCGGTCGCATCCATCTCCGGCTACTCCCACCACCACGGCGCCCTCGGCCTGGGAAGGCGGGCGCCGGACGCCCCGCCAGAGACGCTCCTCGCAGCCCTTCCGCCCGGTCCCTGCACGCTCCTTGTCGCGATGGGAGTGGTGCACGTCGACAACGCCGGCGCCCTCTTCCGCAACGCGGCCGCGTTCGGCGCGGGCGGCATCCTGCTGGGCCCCGGCTGCGCGGATCCCCTCACGCGCAAGGCGGTCCGCATCTCCATGGGGCGGGTCTTCAGCGTGCCGTGGGGGACGTTCGCATCCCTGCCGCAGCTTCTGCCGGCGCTGCGGACCGCCGGCTTCCGCGTGGTGGCCGCGGAGCACGTCCCCGGGGCCGTGGACGTGGAGCGCCTGCCGCATCACCCGCGAAATGCGTTCCTGCTCGGCGCGGAGGGCGCCGGCCTGGCGCCGGAGGCGCTCGCGGCCGCGGACGCGGTCTGCCGGATCGCGACGGTGATCCGCCCGCCGGATGAAGGCCCGGACGAGGGCATCTCCCTCAACGTCGCGGTCGCGTCAGCCATCCTCCTGCATGAAGCGAACCGCGCCCGCGGGTGACGGGGCGCCGGCCGGCGCGTCCGCCACCACCTTCTCCGCAGGCGAACCCTCGCGGCAGCGCTCGATGCGGGCGCCGAGGCGGTTCAGCACGTCGTCCATGCGGGCGTAGCCGCGATCCAGGTGGTAGACGCGGTTCACGATCGTCTCCCCGCTCGCGGCCAGCCCGGCCAGCACCAGGCTGGCGCTGGCGCGGAGGTCGCTGGCCATCACCGGCGCCCCCACGAGCGGCGCGCCTCCGGCCACCATCACCGTGGGTCCCTGGCGGAAGAGCCGGGCGCCCATGCGGGAGAGCTCCGCCACGTGCAGGAATCGCTCCGGGTAGATCTTCTCCGTGATGATGCTGTTGCCCTGCGCCAGGCAGAGCAGGGCCATGAACTGGGCCTGGAGGTCCGTGGGGAAGCCGGGGTGCGGCTGGGTCGTGATCACCGCGGGCTTCAGGACCCGGTCGCTGGTCACGCGGACGGTGCAGCGCGTCTCGTCGTCGTTCGCGGAGAGCTTCTCCACGTGCACGCCGATCTCGCCCAGGTAGTGCACCGCGGCCAGGAGCGTGTCGTAGGGGAAATCGTCGAGGATCACGTCCCCGTTGGTGACCGCGGCGGCCACCGCATAGGTGCCGGCCACGATGCGGTCCGGCAGGACCACGTGATCCGTGCCCGTGAGCTCGTCCACGCCGTCGATGACGATCCGGGGGGAGCCGGCGCCGCGGATCCGGGCGCCCATCGCGTTCAGCATGTTCGCGAGGTCCACCACCTCGGGTTCGCAGGCGGCGCACTCGATGACGGTCCGGCCGCGGGCGAGCGTCGCGGCGCTCATCACGTTCGCGGTGCCCAGCACGGTGCTGCCGAAGGGCCCGCCGAGGAAGACCGTGGCCCCGCGGAGGCGATCCGCGGTCACCACGATGTCGCCGCCGCGCAGCTCCACCTTCGCGCCCAGGGCCTGCATGCCCTTGAGATGGAGGTCCACCGGCCGATCCCCGAAGGCGCAGCCGCCCGGCATGCTCACCACCGCGCGGCGGCGGCGGGCCAGCATCGGGCCCAGCACGCAGATGGAGGCCCGCATGGTGCGCACCACGTCGTAGCGGGCGTGGACCTGGTTCTGGTCCACGCTGGTCAGGCGGAGCGCGCCATCCGCACCGACGATCTCGACCCCCAGCTCCCGAAGCAGCCGGCACATGTTGCTGATGTCGGAGAGCTCCGCCACGTTCCGGAGCGTCACCGTTCCGTCCGTGAGCAGCGCCGCCGCCATGAGCGGAAGGGCCGCGTTCTTGCTGCCCTCCACCGACACCCGCCCGCTGAGCCGCCGACCGCCTTCGATGCGGAAGTAGTCCATGGCCACACCTCTCTGGAAGAGCGTGTTGTATCGACCGGGGACGCCGCGCAGGTCCCAATTTCCGCGATCAATCCGCGGCGCCGTACCATGCGGGCGTGACCGCCACCACCCACGCCATCGGTGAACCCGTCCTGCCTCCCGCCCAGATGCACCTGGTCCTGCCCACCGCTCCCGTCACGGCCCGCGTGGTCTCGAACGAATTGTGCATGAAGGGCAAGTCCGCCAGTTTCGTGCGGCACGTGGTGATCGATGTCGGGGGCACTCCCCTGGAGGGCAACTTCCTGGCCGGGCAGAGCTTCGGGATCGTCCCGCCGGGGGTGGACGCCCACGGGAAGCCCCACAAGGTCCGCCTCTACTCGATCGCCAGCCCCGGATACGGCGAGGACGGCCGCGGCCGGGTGATGTCCACCACCCCCAAGCGGCTCATCGCGGAGCGGGAGCCGCAGACCGCCGGGGAGAGCGCGGAGGACCACAGCCTCTTCCTCGGCCGCTGCTCCAACTACCTCTGCGACCTCCGCCCGGGCGACCCCGTCCAGGTGAGCGGGCCCTCCGGCAAGCGCTTCGTGCTGCCGGTGGATCGCAACGCCCACGACTACCTCCTGCTGGCCACAGGCACCGGCATCGCCCCTTTCCGCGGCTTCATCCACGAGCTCTTCGTGGGTCCGCCGGAGGATTCGCCCGCCCGGGCCGGATGGGCGGCATGCCGCAGCCAGGTGCATCTGGTGATGGGCACCCCCTACACCACGGACCTCCTCTACGACGACTTCCTGCGCGAGGTGGCCGCCCGCCACCCCAACTTCCACTACCACGTGGCCATCAGCCGCGAGTCGCGCCCGGATGGCGGCAGGGGCGAGTACGTGCATCAGCTCCTGGATCGCCGCTGGGCGGAGTTCCAGCCGCTCTTCACCTCCAGCCGCACGCTCCTCTACGTGTGCGGCCTGGCCGGCATGCAGGTGGGGCTCTTCCAGCTCCTGGGCGCCCGCGGCGTGCATGGCGGCTTCGTCACCGTCGGCCCGGAGATCGCGGAGGTGCCGCCGGCCACGTGGACCCCGGACCAGGTGAAGCGCCGCGTGCGCCCCACGCACCGCTGCATGCTCGAGGTCTACTGACCGCGGGTCCGGGGCGGCTCAGCCGCCGCCGGGTCCCTTCGCGCCGGGCTTGGTCATCCCCATGGGATCCAGCAGGCGGTCGAGCGTCTTCGGGTCCACCAGCTTCAGCCGGAGCACATGCTCGCGAACGGTCTCCCCCGTCTCGAACGCGTCCTTCGCCACCTTCGCGGCCCGGTCGTAGCCGATCACCGGCGCGAGCGCCGTGCACATCATGAGGCTCCGCTCCACGGTGCCGGTCGCCGCCGCCGCGTTGAGCTTGAGGCCCTCGATGCACTTCTCGCGGAACATCACGCTCGCGGAGGCCAGGAGCGAGATGCTCTCGATCAGGCGGTCCGCCACCAGCGGCATCGCGACGTTCAGCTCCAGCAGGCTGCCCACGCCGCCGAAGCCGCCGAGCCCGATGGCGGCGTCGTTTCCCAGCACCTGGCAGGCCACCATCACCACGCTCTCGCAGATCACCGGGTTGACCTTGCCCGGCATGATGGAGCTGCCCGGCTGCGTCGCCGGCAGGCTCAGCTCCCCCAGGCCGCAGCGCGGGCCGGAGCCCAGCAGGCGGATGTCGTTGGCCACCTTGCTCAGGCTGACCGCGATGGTCTTCAGGAAGCCGGACGCCTCCACCACGCAGTCGCGCGTCGCCTGGGCCTCGAAGTGGTTGCCCGCCTCCACGAACGTCACCCCCGTGACCTGCGAGAGCCGCTTGGCCACGCGGCCGCCGAAGGCCGGATGGGCGTTGATCCCGGTGCCCACGGCGGTGCCCCCCAGGGGAAGGTTCCCGGAGAGCGCGTCGCGGGCCTGCGTGGCCCGGCGCACGGCGTGGTCCACCGCGGCCGCGAAGCCCGAGAAGACCTGACCCACCCGGATCGGCGTCGCATCCATCAGATGCGTGCGGCCGATCTTCACCACCTTGTCCCACGCCTTGGCCTTCGCGCGCAGGGCCTTCGCGAGGTCACGGAGCGCCGGGATCAGCCTCTCCTCGATCAGCATCGCGCCGGCGATCTGCGTCGCGCTGGGGAAGGTGTCGTTCGAGCTCTGCCCGGCGTTCACGTGGTCGTTCGGATGCACCGGGTCGCGGGAACCGATCGGCTTTCCCGCCATCGTGGAGGCGGTGTTCGCGATCACCTCGTTGACGTTCATGTTGGTGGAGGTGCCGGAACCGGTCTGGAAGACGTCGATCGGGAAGTGGCGCATCAGCTCCGCCACGGCGCCGGCAGCGGCCTTGGGTCCGAACGCCTCCAGCAGTCGATCGCACGCCCGCACCACGGGCCGCGCCTTCGCGGCGGGCAGCTCTCCCAGGGCCAGGTTCACCTCCGCGCAGGTTCGCTTGAGGAGGAGATAGGCCTCGATGAGCTGCGGCGGCACGGGGCGCCCGGAGACCGGGAAGTTCAGCACCGCGCGGTGGGTGGTGGCCCCGTAGGCCGCATCCGCCGGCACCAGCATCTCCCCCATCGAGTCCTTCTCCACCCGGGTGCGGGCGGCGCCGTCGGCGCGGCGGGTGCGGGAGGCGCGGAGCGGAGACGATGTGGAGCTCATGGGGTTTCCGGGGTCTTCGGTGCGGAGGGGAAGGCGTCCAGCCGCGCCTTCTGGGCGGGGCTGAGACGACCGTTGAATCGGATGCCGATGTCGTCGGCCAGAAGTCGGGCGGCGGCCGGGTCGCGGGTGGTCATCTCCTTGAGGAGGTCCAGCCACGCGTCGGGTGCCGTCTCCACCTGCCACGCGAGATCGAATTCGCCACCCATCACGGCGGCCTTGAAGAGGCGGCTGCGGAGCGGACTTCCGGGGCCCACCTTGGCGCCACCCAGGACGGTCACGGCCGTGCGGGCATCGCCGTTGGCGATGAGCGCGTCCGCGAGCCGCAGCAGCAGCTCCGTCTGCAGGGCCGGCTCCGCGGAGAGCGAAGGATCCGCAAGCGCCACCTGCATGGCGTCGGTCCGGATGCGCCAGTCCACCCACGCGGGGGCGGCCAGCGATTCGTCCACCGCGAGGATGTCGCGGGCTCCGAGGGCGTTGAGCACCCGCGCGGCGCTCTCGTTCCAGCCCTTCTCCTGCCCGGGCGATGGCGGCAGCGCGAGAAGCGCCGCCACGAGCGCGGGCGAAGCGGGCTGATCGGCCAGGGCCGCGAGCGCCACCGGATAGACGAGCGGATCGGAGGCCGCCCGCTCCAGCAGCGGCCGGCGGAGCCCGCTGCGCCGCAGACCCTCCGCGGCGCCCACCCGGAGGGCGTCGTCGCGGGACTCCAGGAGCTTGGCCACCGCGTCCCGGTCCGCGTCGTTGCCGGAGAGGGCCAGGAGCCGGGCGAGTTCCGGCGTGGGCCGCTCGCGCACGGCTCGTCGGGCCGGATCCACCACGCGGCTCTCCCATCCCGCGGGAACCATCGCGGCGTCGGAGAGGCGGTTGATCACCAGGGCCGCGGACTCGGCCAGGGCCGGCTCCTGGAGCCGTGCCGCGGCGGGACCGAAGGCCGTCGGCGTCGGTCGCGATGCCAGGAGCTTCAGGGCGGCATCCGCCGCGGTGGGATCGCTCTCCGCGGGGAGCGTCTCCGCCACGCGCTCCGCGAGCTGCGGGAAGGAGAGGTCATCCAGGAGCCGCATCGCCCGCACGCGGAGCGCGGGGTTCGGATCCTTGAGCCGCCCCTGCACCCGCTGCACCAGGGCCTCGGACGGCCGCTCGCCGTTGCGGAGCATGCGATCCACGAGCGAGAGCGCCAGTCCGCGCACGTCCGGCAGTTCGTCCTCCACCAGGGTCACCAGGCGCTCGGAGCGCTCGGCGGCGGGCAGCGCGGCGAAGAGGTCCAGGTACGTCTGCTGGAGACGCGAGGCGAGGCGCGTGCCGCGTTCGCTCTCCTGGTCCAGGCGCTTCTGGAGCTGCCCCGCCTGCTCCTGCAGCGACGCGATGGTGACGTGCCGCGTGGGATCCGCACGGCGGGCCTCCCACCACGCTCGCCACGCGTCGGCGCTCGGGCCGAGGCGCTGGCCCGTGGCCCGCTCCAGGGCCTCGCACGTCTCGCGCAGCACGTCCGCGGGCTCGCGGCGCCGCTCATCGAGGAGCGTCACCAGCTCCGGCACCGGATCGCGGCTGCGCCAGAGACTCAGGGCGTAGATCGCGCCGAGCCGCTCCGCCGGCGGACGGCCGTTGTCGCGGGCCACGGAGAGGAGCGGTCCCAGGGCGCTGTCGCCTTCGCGCAGGATCAGCCGCGCCAGCTTCGGGTGCAGCGAACGCGGCGACCGCTGCAGGGCGACGAGCAGCGGATCGAGAAGCGACGGCCGGGTGCGGCCCTCGTCGTCGAAGGCGCTCGCCACCGCCTCCACCTGGCCCGCGTCGCCGGAACGGAGGGACTCCTCCAGGATCCGCAGCGCGTCCGCGGAGCCGCGGGCCGCCAGCCGCTCCGCCGCCCCCTGCCGGACCGCGGCCGTGTTCGAGGGGTTCTGGATGATGGCCCGGTACCACTGGAGGTCCGGATCCGTCTCCGCCCCCGGCCGGGGCGGCCCCACGGGCACCGGCGGCTCC
This sequence comes from Phycisphaerales bacterium, assembly GCA_046350535.1. Classification (GTDB taxonomy): domain Bacteria; phylum Planctomycetota; class Phycisphaerae; order Phycisphaerales; family SM1A02; genus VGXK01. Next base: position 742,076 of record JAXMAG010000001.1, on the reverse strand, counting down.
AGGGCCGCCTGCGGCATGCCGCCCCACGCGGCCCCGGCAATCGCCAGGGACGCGAACGGGACGAGCCACGGCTGGCGTGAGGACATCCGCATGCGGGACCCCGATCCTACCGGCTACCATGGCGGCGGAGCGATCCGCGGAATGCACGAATGGCACGGCGAGTGGCACGAGGCTGAGCGGCACGCGGATCGCGCCCACGATTTCTTCCAGCGCGGCCGCTGGGCCGAGGCCGAAGCCGAGCTCCGCAAGGCGCTCGCGGTGGACCCGGACCGGGGCGAGTGGCAGTTCAACCTGGGACTCACCCTGGAGGCCGCAGGACGGGACGAGGAGGCGCTCGGCTGCTTCCGCCGCACCACGGAACTCCTCCCGGAGGGCGTGGACGCGTACGTCGCCGCCGGCGCCTGCTGCAACCGCCTGGGCCGCCACGAGGACGCCCTCCCGCTCCTCGAATCCGCCTGCCGGCTCGATCCCGCCTGCGAAGGCGCCTACGCACAGCGCATCCTGGCCCTGGCGGAGCTGGACCGCCACGACGAGGCGGAGACCGTCTTCTTCCTGGGCCAGCAGCGCATGGACGAGATGCCGCACTCGCTCGCGGCGATCGGCGAGTCGCTCCTCACCCGCGGCCTGCATGAGCGGGCCGGCTGGTGCTTCCGCGAGGCGGCCCGCCTGGAGCCTTCGCTGCCGCGCGTGCGGGCCCGCCTGGCCGCGGTCATGTCCGCCACAGGCCACCCGCAGAAGGCGGTGCAGCTCTACCTGCAGGAGCTGCGCGAAGCGCCCGGGGACGTGGAGACGCTCCTGGACTTCGGGAACCTGCTCGTGGAGCTGAACCGCGCCCCGGAGGCAGCGGAGAAGTTCAGCCGCGCGGTGGAGCTGGAGCCCGCGAACCCGATGGCCCACTGGGCCCTGGGCGACCTGGCCATGCGCACAGGCACGCCCGACCGCGCCATCCTGGAGTTCGAGCTGGTGCACCGACTGGACCCGGACTTCCCCTGCATCCATCTGGAGCTGGCGGACGCCCACCTGAAGGCCGGGGATCTCCCCGCGGCCCGCACCCGACTCAGAGCCCATCTGGGCACGCCGGAAGCGGACGCGTCGTCCGAGGAGCAGGCCGCCCGCCTGGGGGACATGCTGACGGAGTGCGGCCTCTTCCAGGAGGCCGCCTGCGTGCTGGAAGCCGCCCTGCGAACGTTCCCGCAGGAACCGCTCCTCTGGCGCCAGCTGGCGTTCGCCCGCTTCCGCAGCGGGGACCGCACCGGCGGCGTGCAGGCCAGCCGCACGCACCTGGAGCTCGAACCGGACTCGGTGGAGGCCGCCTACAACCTCGCGCTCGCGGCGGTCGAGGATCGACGGCTCGGAGAGGCCCGCGAGATCCTCGCCGCGGCCCTTCGCCGCCACCCGCAGGACCAGGGGCTCCGTCACCTGCGCACCCGGCGGCTGCTGCTCGTGGCGCTCGAACGCTCGTCGCGGGCGTCGCGCCGCCTGATCACCAGCGCCTCCAGCCTCGGTTCGCGGGCGGGACGCGGGGCCGCATCGCTCCTGCGGCGCCTGCCGGGCGTGGCCCGCCGCAGCCGCTAGGCGCGGCGGCATCGCGCTGCGGGCGCCGGCCGCCCGTTCGTCACCATCTCGAGCGTTCGCTCAGGGGTCAGACCGCGGCGTTCGTGTACGGCAGGAGGGCCATGAAGCGGGCCCGCTTGATGGCCTGCGCCACCGCCTTCTGCTCGCGGGCGCTCAGCTGCAGGCGCTTCCGCGAGTAGATCTTGCCGTTCGGGGTCATCATCCGCCGCAGTTCGTCCACGGACTTGTAGTCGACGTACATGCGGCCGTCGACGCCGGTCTTGGTTTCAAGCGTGGGAGGCGGGGTCTGGAAGTGGCTCATGGGATTCGAACCGGGAGTCTCGTCGACCGGCCCCGCCGTGGTGCGGCGGAGGCGGCGTCCACCACGGGCCCGGGCGAACCGGGGCTCCCGGACGTCCGGGAGCGGCGGACCGGCGATTGTACAGAAGTCCGCCGCCCACGCCAACAGGTCGGCCGGGCGTCCCCGGGTCGACCGGGCGTCCGCGGGTCGACCGGGCGCCGCGGATGTGGCCCCTGGGGAGCCGCCTGCGGCCTCACTCCACGGCGGCCAGCCAGGCCGCCAGCAGGTCCACGGTGGCCTGCAGGTCCCGCTTGTCGATCATCTCCGTCACCGTGTGGATGTAGCGGGTCCCGGGACCCATCGCGGCGCAGCGGGCGCCGGCGCCGGAGCGCTGGATGGCCCCCGCATCCTGCCCGCCACGGGGCAGCACGGCCCGCTGGTGCGGGATGCGGTGGCGGCGGGCCACGGCGCAGATCTCCTCCACCAGGCGGTAGTCGGAGATCATCGAGGAGTCCTGCACCATGATCGCGGTGCCGGCCCCCTGCTTGGTGACCCGCTGCGTGTCCGGCACGCCGGGCGTGTCGCACGCGAGGTTCACATCGAGGCCCAGGCCGATGTCCGCGCCCACCGCGTTCGCCGTCGTGGTGGCGCCGCGCAGACCCACTTCCTCCTGGGTGGTGAAGGCCACCACCACTTCGCATCCGTGTCCCTTCCCGCGGGCCAGCTTGCGGATCGCCTCCACGGCCACGAAGCACGCCATGCGGTTGTCGAGCGCCTTCGAGACCACCGTGCGCGGCGTCTCCAGGAACGGCTCGTTGGGCACCACGTAGTCCCCCACGCGAACCAGCCGCCTGGCCTCCTCCGCGTCCATGCCCAGATCCACGTAGAACTCCTCCACCGCGGGCACCTTGGTGCGCTCCGCGTCCGAGGAGATGTGGATCGGCTTCCCGCCGGGGTTGAGGACACCGTGCACGGTGCGCCGCTCCGTCACCACCAGCACCCGCCGGCTGAAGAGGTTCCTCGGATCGAACCCGCCCGCGGCGTTCAACCAGAGGTGGCCCTGCTCGTCGATGTGCCGGACGTAGAAGCCGATCTCGTCCATGTGGGCCGCCACCAGCACCCGCGTCGGGCGCCCGCGGCCCTTGCCGCGTCCGCGACCGCCCTTCGGTGAACGCACGCAGATGAGCGACCCGAGCGCATCCTCGCGGACCTCGTCGAAGAGGCCCTTCACCTCGCGGCGGATGAGCTCGCGCACCGCCTCCTCGCGCCCGGCGATGCCGGGGGTCTCGCACAGACGCTTCAGCAGATCGATGTCCATAGGGACGCGGATCGTAGCAGTGGCCCAGGCGTACCATGCGTCCGTGCCTGGCCGAACGCCGCTGCGGGACCTCCACCTCTCACTCGTCCGGGACGAGGCGGAGCGTCGCCGCCGCGCCGTGGCGCAGGCCGGGCGGGCGCCCGGCGCCATGGCGGCGCTGCCGGAGCTGGAGTGGGTCCCGTGGGGCCCCGCGGCGCCGGACGGCGGCCCGGCCTGCGAACTGGTGGCCACCTACGGCGCCCCGGAGGCGGAGTATGCCGCCATCCGTCGCGGCGCGGGCGTGATGGATCGGCCGCACCGCGGCACGCTGCTCGTCACGGGCGCGGAGCGGGTGGCGTTCCTCCAGCGCATGCTCACCCAGGACGTGGCGCCGCTCGGCCGCGGTCCCGCTTCATGCGAGGCCTTCCGCCTGAACCGCAAGGGACGCATCGAGGCGGACATCCTGGTGATCGAATGCGGCGACCGCACGCTGCTGGATGTGGACCTGCACGCGGCCGCTCCCCTCGCCGCGTCCCTGGAGCGCTCCATCTTCGCGGACGACGTCCAGGTGGCGGACGTCACGGAGGCGTGGTGCCGCATCGGCGTGCACGGGCCCGCCGCGGCGGCGCTCCTCGAATCGTCCGGGATCGCCGGCGCGGTCGTCGCCCCGGAGTTCGCGGTGCTCGCCGGCCGGATCGCGGGCGTGGAGGCGACGTGCGTCCGCCGCGACGAGTGCGCGGCGCCGGGGTTCGAGCTCCTCCTGCCGGCGGAGGGGGCGGACGCCGTGTTCAGGACGCTCGTCGCGCCGCAGCCGGCGCTCGCCGTGCGCGCGATCGGCTGGCTGGCCTACAACACCGCCCGCATCGAAGGCGGCACGCCGCTCTTCCAGGTGGACTTCGGTCCGGACTCGCTGCCGCACGAGACCTCGCTCCTGGGGCGCCGCGTGAACTTCCGCAAGGGCTGCTACCTTGGGCAGGAGGTGGTGGCCCGGATGGAGTCCCTCGGCAAGCCGAAGCAGGTGGTGGCGGCCATCCGCATGCGCGAGGGTCTTCTTCCCGTCGCCGGCACGCAGCTCTTCGAGACGGGCGCAGAGGGCTCCATCGGTCCGCCGGCGGGGGTCGTCACCAGCAGCGCCCCCAGCCCGATGCTGGGCGGCGCGTGCATCGGCTTCGCCACCGTGCGAACGGCCCACGCGACGCCGGGCGCCACGCTCATCACCACGGCCGAGGGCACGCGGGGAACCGCGGAGGTGCAGCCCTCGCTCCGCTTCCTCCCCGCCGTGGGGGCGCCCTCGTGACCCAGGCACCCGAGGAGTGGTGGCGCGTGAGCCCGGAGCTGATCCTCTTCATCGGCGCCGCCGTGGTCACCGTGGCGGTGGTGGCGGTGGTGGTGATCCTCCTGGTGCGGGCCTCCCGCGAGCACAAGCGCCTCACCAGCCACGACGACGGTCGAGGTGCCGCGTGAGCGGATGGCGCCATCCGGAACGGGTGCGGCTCACGGAGGTCGGACCGCGCGACGGCCTCCAGAATGAACGCCGCGTCGTCCCCACCGCGGCCAAGATCGAGTTCGTGGACCGGCTCTCCGCCGCCGGCTTCCCCGAGATCGAGGTGACGAGCTTCGTGAGCCCGCGCTGGGTGCCGCAGCTCGCGGATGCCGCGGAGGTGATGGCCGGAATCACGCGCCGGCCGGGGATCCTCTACTCCGCCCTGGTTCCGAACGAGCAGGGCCTGGAGCGGGCCCTCGCCGCCCGCGTGGACAAGGTGGCGGTCTTCACCGCCGCCAGCGAGGGCTTCGCCCGCCGCAATCTGAACGCCTCCGTCGCGGAGTCCCTGGCCCGCATTCAGCCGGTGGTCCGCGGCGCCCTGGCCTCCGGGCTCCCGGTGCGCGGCTACGTGAGCTGCGTGGTGCGCTGCCCCTTCGACGGCCCCACCGCCCCGGAGGCCGTCCGGCGCGTGGTGGAGGCGCTCCTCGCCATGGGCGTGCAGGACGTGGATCTCGGCGACACGATCGGCGTCGCGGTGCCGGACGACGTGGACAGATTGCTGGAGGGCCTGGCCCCCTGCCTGCGCCCGGAGGACGTCACGATGCACCTGCACGACACGCGGCGCACGGCCCTGGCCTGCGCCTATCGATCGCTGCAGCTCGGGGTGCGCTCCTTCGACGCCTCCGCGGGCGGGCTCGGGGGATGCCCGTTCGCCCCCGGGGCCTCCGGCAACCTGGCCACGGAGCACCTCTGCTATCTGCTCAGCGGCTGCGGGATCCAGACCGGCGTCGACGCCTCCGCCGCGGCGGCCGCAGCCCGGGATGTCCAGGCCGCCACGGTGGACGCGAACTCGTAGCCCCGCTTCCCCAGGCGGATGCGTTCCAGGGCCATTGCGCCGTTCCGCACACGGACCGCGAACGGCCGCGCCGGGAACTCGAAGTGGCCGGTGTTGAGGATCCAGCGGTCTCCCACCTTCCACGACCCGGGCCGGTGCGAATGCCCGCACACCACCGCCATGGCCCCCGGGGCGAACGCGGCCGCGAACTCCGCCGCCAGCCGCGGGTACCGACGCCAGTAGGCCAGGATGAGGGCCACCGCGTGCGGCCGGCGCAGGAGCGCCATGACGCCGCCGTGCTGCTCGGCCCGCGCAGGATCGCTCCACTCGCACTCCGCGGCCGCCCGCGCCGCGGAGAACCTCGCGTCGATCGTCATCCGTGCGGACTCGGGCAGCCGCTCCATGGCCTCCGCTGCCGCGGTCGCCGCTTCGCGGGCCCACGGCGTCCAGGGCGCCACCCGCGGGTCGAACGCATCACCGTGGGTCACCAGGATGCGGCCTCCCGCCAGGAACGCGTGCCGTGCGTTCGAGATCCCCAGGTCGTGGTTCCCCTCCAGGAACACCGCCCGTGCTCCTTCGCGGGTCATGCGGGTCCGCAGCGCGTCGAGCTCGCGCCGGGCCGCGTCCCTCGCGGAGGGCAGGAGGATCTCCGCGGAATCTCCGTTCAGCACCACGGTGCCTGCGTCCGCGAGGAGCGGCGCCAGCCGTTCCGCCGTGCACGGGCCGCGTCCCAGGTGGAGATCCGAGAGGATGAGCGTGCCCCTGGGATCCTCCGGCGGCTCCTCCGCCGCCCAGGACCGCCACTCCGGCGGGAGCGTCCGCGCAGCACCCGCGCCACTCACTTCAGGCCTCCTCCATGGGCGCCAGGAGCATCGCCAGCTCCCCCGGCGTCAGTTCCGCCCGCCGGCCATCGGGCGGGAACGGCACTGCCGAAGGCTCCGGCCGCAGCTCGCGCGCCGTCGGCTCCGCCGCCGAATCCGCCGCAGGTCCCGCGGCGTGCGGCGCCGAGTGCCCTCCGCTCACCACCACCTCCGGCAGGTACGCAGCCAGGGCCTCCAGAAGCCGCGGCGGCGCCCCCTCCGGCGGGAGCCAGAGCCGCGCCCGCCCCTGACCGCCCCGTCCGCGCTCCACCGCCAGACGCCGGCTGCGCTCATGCAGGAGCAGCAGCACGAACGCCTCCAGCGGATCGGCCGCCCGTCGCACGGACCCCCCGGACGCCCCGGCCCCCCCGGACTCCACGCTCGCCGCAGGAGCCACCGGCGCGTCGCCCAGGTACACCTCGAGCGACCACGCATCCGCTGCGATCACGCGCCGCTCCGCCGGCAATCGAGATGGGGCGTCATCGCATGTCATCCGTGACCGCGTGCAAGGGAGCGTACCCGCCAAAAGAAAAAACGCCGCTGGCCCAGAGGACCAGCGGCGATCGTTCCCGGTTGTCGGGCCCTCAGGGGCCCGGACCTTCGTCCCGGGGATCGGCTCCCAGGGGCGTCGATCCCGCGAGCGGATCAGGCGCGACGACGGCGAGCAGCCACACCGGCCAGGCCGAGGAGCGCCAGGGCGCCCGGAGCCGGGACGTAGGTGAAGCTCTTGGAGTCGAAGGCGTTGGTGCCGCTGTTGAACGAGGCCTTGCCGCCCACGTTCAGGGTGCGGACCACGTCAGCCACGCCAGCCAGCACGAAGCGACCGATCATGACGCCGAGGGTGGCGCCGGTCGTGTTCTGGTTGGTGGTCACCGCGCCGGCAGTCGCCGTGAAGGACGACGGGTTGCCGTTGTACCAACCGGCGTTGGGGGCCGGCGGCAGGGTGCTGAAGTTGTTGGAGAAGTTGGGATCCAGGGCCGTCGTGTTCGCGAAGCCCGGGGCCTGGCCGATCGTGACGTAGGAGTCATCGACGGCGGGGTTGAAGTTCGGCAGGGGCTGCCACGCGCCGCCAGCCACGTCGTTCTGGACGAAGTTGGTCGCGCCACCCAGGGTGATGTTCATGTTGAACACGTTGAGCAGCTTGTCACCGCTGTCGGTGAACATCGCGTACACGTCGATCACGGCGTTGCCGTTGCTGGACGCATAGCTGTTGGCCGCCCAACCGGCGAAACCGGCGTTGGCAGCGGCAGAGATGGCCCCGAACAGGCCAACCACCACGAATGAAGTCGCCTTCATAACCACACTGACCTTTCTTGTCGGGCTGGGGAAAAGGGTCTTGCGAACGCGGGGAGTAGGGAAGGGAACCCGCGTTCAGGGAACGGTGGAAACCTTGGCGATCAGCCCAGGGCGCCTTGGAATCCAGTGATGAAGTTACCCGAGGCTGCACGCGGGTCAAAACCCGGAGTGCCGTTTTTCTTCACTTCCGCATCGAAATTGTTCGTCGCAGGCCCTCTCAGCCTGACTTTCCACCGCCTCCCGGCGGACAGCCGGGTCATCCCTGGGGTGCCGGGGCGGTCCTAGCCCGCCCAGGGCCTCGATCCTTGCGGTCAGGCCAGGCGGCCACGGAGGAGGAGCGGCCCCGCGGACTCCAGGATCACCGGCCGAATCTGGCCGGAAAGGCCGACGGGCGGCGCCCCCCGCCCCTCCACCACCACGATCAGGTCGCCCGGGGTCCGTCCTCTCCACTGCCACCGCCCGCCCGCGGCGCTCCCGCTCCGGCTCCCCTCCGCGGGGTTGCCGGTCCCGACTGTCGGGGGCCCGGAGGCTTTCGTCCCTGCCACGGCCACCTCTGCCGCCGCTCCTGCCCCACCCGGCACCGCCCCACCCACGGTCAGCGCGATCCCGCCGGCGCGTCCCGTCGCGCCCGCCGCTCCCCTGGCCTCTGCCGCATCCGCGTCCCGCGCCTCGCCACCCTCCTGATCCAGGGCCTCGAAGAAGACCTCCGCGGTCCGGCCCACCCATGCCTGGTGCACCGCCCGGCTCACTTCCGCCTGCACCGCCAGGAGCAGGTTGTTCCGCAGCTTCTTCACCTCCATCGGGACGTCGTCCTGGAAGCGGTCGATCGCCACCGTGCCGGGTCGCGGCGAGTACTTGAAGATGAAGTTGTTCTTGAACGGGAGCGACCGCACCAGGGAGACGGTGGCCTGGAAGTCCTCGTCCGTCTCCGTCGGGAAGCCCACGATGATGTCCCCCGCGAGCGTCGCGTCCGGCAGCGTCTCGGTGACGCGGGCCGCGAACTCCCGGTACTCCCCCACCGCGTAGCCGCGGTTCATCAGCCCCAGGATGCGGTCGGACCCGGACTGGGCCGGCGCGTGGATGTAGCGGCAGATGCGCGGACTGGCCTTCATCACGTCCAGCACGTCCTGCCCGAAGTCCCGCGGATAGCTGGTCACGAACCGGAGCCTGCGGATCTCCGGCACCTCCTCGTGGATCCTCCGGAGCAGCTCGGCGAAGGTGGTGACGCGGGCCCCGGTGCTCCTGGCCGCCCGCCCCGGCGCCACCGGCACGCCCACCTGCGGACGCTCGCCGCCATCGACGCCCACCGCCGTGCCGTGCACGTAGCGATAGTGGTTCACCGTCTGGCCGAGGAGCGTCACCTCCACCACGCCACCATCCGCCAGCCTGCGGCACTCCTCCACCACGTGATCCGGCGGACGGTGCACCTCCGCGCCGCGGGTGTACGGCACCACGCAGTAGGTGCAGAACTTGTTGCACCCGCGCGTGATCCTCACGTACGCGCTCCGCTGCGCCTCCTCTCCGTCGCGGGGTTCGAACGCCCGCGCCAGGTCCAGCATCTCCAGGTTGTCCTCCGCCGCCGCGAGCGTCGCGCTGCGGCGACTCCGGTTCCCCGCCAGCGCCACGCGCTCCTCCATGGAGGCTCGCTCCGCCCGGCTGGCGTTGTCGATCAGGACCGGAAGGCGGTCCAGCTCCCCGGGCCCGCAGAGGAGGTCCACCTGCGGGTAGCGCCGCAGCATGTCCGCGCCGTCCCGCTCCGCCATGCAGCCCAGGACGCCCAGCAGCACGCGTTCGCCGCGCTTCTTCCGCTGGCCAACGATTCCCAGCCTGCTGTACGCCTTGTTCTCCGCGTGCTCACGCACGGAGCAGGTGTTGAGGAGCACCACCTCGGCCTCGTCCCAGCGCTCCACGAACGAGTGGCCCAGCGAACGGAGGTGCGACCGGACCAGCTCGCTGTCGAGCTCGTTCATCTGGCAGCCGAAGGTCTCGAGGTAGACGGTGGCCATGCGGGGCCCGCGCGGCGGGCCGCGGAGGGGCGGCCATTCTAGTGGCGACCCCGCCGGTTCCCCATGAGTCTGGCCTGGATCTCCTCCAGCGGAAGCCCCTTGGTCTCGGGGACCGCCAGGAGGACGAACCCGAGCGTCACCACCCCGAGCGCCGCGAAGAGCCCGAAGGTCATCGGTGCTCCCAGCGCGTCCAGCAGGCTGAGGAAGGTGATGGCCACCAGGAAATTGGCGGCCCAGTTGCTGCCCGCCGCGAGGCTGGTCCCGAGCCCGCGGACCCCCAGCGGGAAGATCTCGCTGATCATGAGCCAGACGATCGGCCCCATGCTGAAGGCGAAGCAGACGATGTAGAGCATGAGGCATGCGAGCGTCACGGCGCCCATCCCGTTGGCGCCGGCCGCCGCTCCGGCCGTCCCGGCACGGAGGAACGCGACCCCCAGGACCGCCAGGCTGGCGGCCATGCCGATCAGGCCCGCCACGAGCAGCGGCTTCCGGCCCACCCGGTCCACGAGCCAGATGGCGATGAAGGTGGCGAGCATGTTCACCGCCCCCACGCCCGCGGTCGCTGCGAGCCGGGCACCGTCGCTCTGCATGCCGGCGCTTTCGAAGATGGACGGCGCGTAGTAGATCACGGTGTTGATGCCCACCAGCTGCTGGAGGACCGCCAATCCCACCGCCACCACCAGCGCCCGCCGCGGCGCGGGCCGGAGGAGGGCCAGCCAGCGATCCCGCTGCGCCTCCCGCACCGCCTCCAGGTCTCGTTCGATCTCCCCTGCGGCGGAGGCGGCCCGCTCCGCCCCCATCGTGATCGCCAGCACCCGGACCGCCTCGTCCTTCCGCCCGCTGGCCAGGAGCCAGCGCGGGCTGTTCGGGAGCATCAGCATCCCGCCGATCAGCATCACGCCCGGAACGGCGCCGAGGGCGAACATGGCCCGCCAGTTCCCAGAGCCGCTGAACGCCCAGTCCACCAGATAGGCCCCCAGGATCCCGGCGGTGATGGCCAACTGGTAGAGGCTGACCATGCGTCCACGCCGCTCCGGCGGGGTCACCTCGGAGATGTAGAGCGGCCCCGCCACGCTCGAGAGCCCCACGCCCACCCCCACCACCACGCGCCCGGCCACCAGGAGCCACACGTCCGGGGCGACGCTCGCCGCCAGGCTCCCCAGGACGAACACCACCCCGGAGGCCAGGTTCGCCGCCCGCCGCCCCCACGCATCCGCGACCGCGCCGCCCGCCAGGGCCCCCAGGAGCGCCCCCACCAGAACGGACGCCGTCACCATCTCCTGGCCCAGCGGCGCCAGCTTGAATGCAGGCGTCAGGTAGAGGAGCGCCCCGGAGATCACCCCCACGTCGTAGCCGAAGAGGAAGCCGCCGATCGCGGCTACCGTCGCCATCACCAGCACGAACCGCTGCGGCGACAGCCCGCCCCCGGGTCGCTCCACTCCAGCGCCTGCGCCCCCAGCGGCGGATTGGTGCGTCTCGCCACCCACTGGTGGGGGAAGATCGACCGCAAGGCGGGCGAGACTGAAAACTCCGCTCCCGCGCAGCACTGCGCCGATAGAGCCACGTGCTCCGCAACGGCCAGATCGTGATGCTGCTCACCGCCGCGCTCCTGGCGTTCGGGGTGGTGATGGTGAACTCTGCCGCCTTGGACCTTGGCGGCCAGACCTCCCTCACGGACCTCCTCGCCAGCCGCCAGAGCGGACTCGCGGTAGCGGCGTTCATCTGCCTCCTCGCCGGCTCGCTGATCCCGGTGGAACGGCTGGCGCCGACCCCTGGGAGGCGCTCCGCGGCTCCATGGCTCCTGGCGGTGGTGGTGGTGGCGCTCCTGGCCGTCTACGTCCCTGGGCTCGGCCGTGAGGTGAACGGCGCCCGCCGCTGGCTCCAGCTCGGACCGATTGGTCTCCAGCCCAGCGAGATCGCCAAGTGGATGGTGCCGGTCGTCGTGGCCTGGTACTGCTGCGATCGCGCCGCGCGGATGCGTGAGTTCACCATCGGCTTCGCCCTGCCCTGCGGCGTGGTCGGCGGCATCTGCGGCATGATCGCCCTGCATGACCTGGGGACGGCCGTGCTCATCATGGTGGTGGCCATCGCCATGCTGGTGGCGGGCGGAGCCCGGATCCTCTACCCCATGCTCATCGCACCGGTGCTGCTCGCTGCGGCCGCCCTGCTGATCGTGGTGAGCCCGTACCGCGTGAACCGCATCCTGGCGTACCTCGACCCCTACGCGGACAGCCAGGGCATCGGCTACCACGTGGTGCAATCCATGGCCGCCATCTCCGGCGGCGGACTGGCCGGCCGCGGGCTGGGCAACAGCATCCAGAAGTTCGGGTACCTCCCGGAGGCCACCACAGACTTCATCTACGCCATCGTGAGCGAAGAGCTGGGTCTTGTGGGGGCACTCGCCGTAGGCGCCCTCTACGCCGTCCTCCTGCTCACGGGATGGGCCATCCTCCGCACCGCACGCACGCGGCCGGATGGTTCGCGCCAGCTGCTCCTTCCCGCGTTCGGACAGCTCCTTGGCTTCGGCATCCTGCTCACGATCGGCGTGCAGGCGGTGATGAACATCTTCGTGGTCACCGGGCTGGCCCCCACCAAGGGGATCGCCCTCCCCCTCATCTCCCACGGCGGCACTGGCTGGCTCCTCACCGGCTGCTCTCTGGGCTTCCTGGTGGGGATGGAGCGGCGAGCCCTGAAGGCCCACGCGATCCACGCTCCGGAGGCTCTGGCGACTGCTCCAGAGCCGCATCCCCCCGTGGCAGAGTCAGGCGACCAGGGCGGCACCCCCGCCCTCTCGGGTTGACGCGCATGACGGCGAACGGCCCCTGCGTGGTGTTCGCCGGCGGCGGATCCGGCGGGCACATCAGTCCGGGGCTTGCGGTCGCGGAGGAGCTCCAGGCCACGAACGCAGCGGTCCTCCCGCGCTTCATCTGCTCCACCCGGCCCATCGATTCGCAGATGCTCACGCAGGCTGGGGCGGCATTCGACCCCCTGGCGGCGCACCCCTTCTCCCTGCGGCCGCGCCTGCTGGCGCAGTTCCTCCTGGGATGGCGCGGCTCCGTGAAGGCGGCGTCGCGGATCCTGGAGACGCACGCAGCACGGGCGGTGGTGAGCCTCGGCGGCTTCGTCACGCCACCCGTGGCCACGGCCGCCCGGCGCCTGCGGATCCCGCTGCTCCTCCTCAATCTCGATGCCACGCCAGGGAAGGCGAACCGCTGGGTCGCGCGCCGCGCCGCGCTCGTCCTCAGCGCCGTCCCGACCCCCGGGCTGCCGGCGTTCGCGTCCCGGATCGTGGGAATGCCGATCCGCCGGATCGCGCTCGCGCCGGCCTCCGCCGCGGAATGCCGGGCGGAGCTTGGACTGGAGCCGGACCGCAAGACGCTCCTGATCACGGGCGCTTCGCAGGGATCCGCGGGGATGAACGCCGCGATGGCGATGTTCGCCCAGCGCAACACCCGGCTTCTCGACGAGTGGCAGATCCTCCACCTCTGCGGCCAGCGCCGGCCCGAGGACCTCTCCGCGCTCGCGGAGAGCTACCGCGCCGCTGGAGTCCGGGCGGCGGTGGTGCCGTTCATGCACCGGATGGGGCTGGCGTGGGGGGCGGCGGATCTTGCGGTGAGCCGGGCGGGCGCCAACTCGGTGGCGGAGGCAGCCGCGAACCTGGTTCCCACACTTTTCATCCCCTACCCCTTCCATAAGGATCTTCACCAGATCCGGAACGTCCAACCTCTTCTGGATGCCGGGGCGGCAGCCATGGTTCTGGAGGATGGGGACCCGGAAAAGACCGCGGACGCCCTTGGCGGAAGTCTCCTGGAACTTGTGTCTAAATCTCTGCGCCGCACGGCCATACGAGCCTCCCTGGAACGGCTTCCCAGACCCCAGGCGGCCGCCGCCGTCGCCGCGGAAGTGGTGCGCCTCACAACCCGCGCCCGGTGAATAATCGGGCCCCTTTTTGCTCCCCCCTCTTGACTCAAGCGATCCGTCCCTTATCTTGACCCTCGGAGGTGGGGGCCTCGGTTTGGCAACAGAGGGTTGCTGGGCCGTGGTTCGTGGCTCACACCGGTCCATGAAGAAAGGGAAGAGAATGAACAAGCTTGTGTTTTCTGGCCTTCTGGGCGCCTGCGCCCTGACGTCTGCTGCTTCCGCCGGCTTCGCCGGTTGGGCGGCGAACAGCTACGCGACGAGCAACGGCAACGCCGCCGTCGACGTGTACGCCATGTTCACCGTCGGCACGGACAAGCTGCTGAACGTGTTCAACATGAACATCACCCTGGGTGGCGCGACCAACTTCATCCAGAACGACGTGGCTGGCGGCGCTTGGCAGCCCCTGCCGAACTTCAACCCCGCCGTCGATGACTCCTACGTCACCATCGGCCAGGCCCCGGGCTTCTCCAACACGACCGCCCTGGACCCGAACTTCTCCAACAACTTCAGCACCCTGCCGCCGGCCCCGAACGCCGGTTGGTACAACGGCAACCCGTCTGCCTTCACGGCGACCGCTGGCGCGGTGACCGTGAACCAGAACGACACCGGCGCGACGCTCGGCGTCATGATCGGCCGCTTCGTCCTGGCTGGCGTGGCTGACGTGCAGCGCACCCTCGTGGTGAACGGCTTCGCGTCGTTCAACACCGGTGCCAACGGCTCCAGCGCCAAGACGTTCACCTACGTCCCGGCTCCGGGCGCCCTGGCGCTCCTCGGCCTCGCGGGCTTCGCTGCCCGTCGCCGCCGGGCCTGATCGCTGGACCGGTCCCGAATCGATGTAACCCTCACGCCGCCGTCCCCACCCGGGGACGGCGGCGTTGTTTTCCAACTTCCGGGTGAGTCGGTGGCATTCCGGTCCGGATCAACCCGAAAGTTGAGATTTGCCCTTACCCGACCGGGGGAACGGGGGTATTTTCGGGTCGACGTGCGCCCCGGCTTCGCCTGGGGCCGGGTGGGTCGTTGTCGACTCAGGGCACCTACAGACAGGAGATACGCGTGAAGATCGGACTGATTCTCGGCGGCCTCGCTCTCGGCGGGATGGCGGTGGTGATGGGCCAGGTGGAAGCCACGGCGCTCCCCGGCGGTGACGATGGCGGCGTTGCCGCCGGCGCGGACGTGATCGTCGGCGCGATCCCCAACTACTCCAAGTACGGTTCGGTGGTGCAGGGCGCTGACACCATCATGGCCTATTCGTTCGGAAGCACGAGCTGCAACATCGGCACGCAGCAGCTCGACTGGGTCGCCGGCACCAATCAGCACCCGGTCATCCCGCAGAACGTCTACCGCATCAAGAACGGCCGCATCCAGCAGGTCGGCATGAGCTGGTGCAAGCACGGGTTCTGCGCCCTCCAGCAGACCCTGTGCGGCAGCTGCCAGCCTGCCGGCGCCGGCTGCCCCTCTCTCCTGGGCATCGGGTGCTCGGACCCCTACGACTCCAGCCTCAACGGAGATCAGTCCGGGCTCGGGCCGCGTTCGCAGATCAACGCCAGCAGCGGCAACTTCCCCTATCCGTGGTCTGCGCCCTCCGCGCCAGCCGTCATCGGCCGCCGCGTGCAGGTCAACAAGAACGACTTCGACCCGGCCCTGAACTCCGGCGCCGTCTACGTCGCGGAGTGCCAGTACATCCACCCGGACGACGCGGCCGCGGGCAACGGCGACAACAACGCCAGCTTCCGCACCTTCACGATCGGCTCCTTCACCAGCGGCGCGTACACGCTCACGCTGACCGGCTCCACGATCCAGCAGAAGAGCGCCATCACCCACTGGAAGACGGTGCAGCCCACCGTGACGGTGCAGAAGATCACCGTCCCCGGGGACGGCACCTTCTACGTGGCCTACGACGTCACCGCCATCGCCGGCGGCTGGCACTACGAGTACGCGTTCTACAACCTGAACTCCGACCGCTCCGGCGCGGGCATGACCTTCCAGAACGTCTTCCCGTGGATGGGGGTCTCCAACAAGACCTTCATCGACATCGCCTATCACTCCGGCGAGCCCTACAACAGCATCGACTGGGGTTGGAGCAACCTCGGCGGCAACCTGACCTGCGCCTGCACGGAGACGTTCGCGGCCAACCCGAACGCGAACGCGCTCCGCTGGGCCACCCTCTACAACATCGCCTTCGATTCGACCCGTCCTCCGGTCACCGGCTCCGGGAGCATCGCGCTCTTCAAGACCGGCAGCCCCGACAGCGTGAGCTTCACCGCCAAGGTGCCGGACCCCGGCATCCTGGGTGACTACAACTACGACGGCCACGTGGACGGCGCCGATCTCGGCTACGGCATCGCCCAGTGGGGCACCGCCGGCGGCGACCTCAACGGCGACAACATCACCGATGGCGCGGACCTCGGCCTGATCATCGCCAACTGGGGCTGAACCCCCGGCCGGTCGCCCGGATAGGCCAGACGACCGGAATGTCCCTGAACTCAACGCGGGGTCCCGGATGGGACCCCGCGTTTTTTCTTTCACAATCGGGCCGCAGGCGCAATACTTCCTGTGGCGCCCCCTGCCAGGGCTGTGCCGCTGCGCCGACGGTCCCCCTGCCTGGCCCCCCCAAGGATCCAGTCCCCATGTCACGTCCTCTGTTCGCTCTCGCCACCGTGGTCCTGCTCGCACCCGTGGAGGCCGCGTTCGCGGCCGACACCCCGGCTCAGTTGTCGGCATGGTCGCTCCAGGAACTCTCGCTGCCGGCCGGCACCCCGAACTACACCTCGTTCACGGTGGAGCTCGACGGACAGCCCCGGCAGGTCACGCTCTACAAGCGCTCGATCCGCGCTTCGGGGTTCGAGGTCCTGGTCGATGAGGGCCAGGGCGCCCTCAACTCCGTGACGCCCCCGCCGGTGCGGACGTACCGCGGGATCCTCTCGGACGACGAGACGTCGGGCGTGGCCGGGTCGCTCCTGGAGGACGGCTTCTCAGGCATGATCCGCCTCGAGGATGGCAGCACGTGGATCGTGGAGCCGCTCACGCGGCTGGCGCCGGACGCGGTGGGCGACACCCGCCACGTGGTCTACCGGGCGGAGGACGTGGTGATGACGGATCACCACTGCGGTCTGGACACCTCCGGCATCGTGGTTCCGCCCGCCGAGGGCGGCGTGGCCGGCACCACTCCCAACTACGCCGTGATCGGCATCGATTCCGACTACGAGTTCTTCCAGAAGAACAGCTCGAACGTGGCGACCACCGTCAACGACATCGAGCTGGTGATGAACAACGTCGACTTCATCTACGACCGCGACGTCAACATCGCCTACGAGGTCAGCACCATCATCGTGCGAAGCACGGTCTCGGACCCCTACTCCGCCACCGTGATCGGGGACCGCCTCTGCGAGTTCCGGAACAAGTGGAACGCCACCCCGGAGAGCGCCATCCAGCGCGACCTGGCCCACATGTTCTCCGGCGTCTCCTTCTCCGGCGGCGTCATCGGCGTGGCCTACCTCGGCGTGGCCTGCAACGTCTCCGGGAACAACTGCGGCGGCAACGGCAACCTGGCCTATGGGATCGTGGAGAGCAAGTACCTGTCCAGCACGCCGCTCTACCTGCGGATCAGCCTCAGCTGCCACGAGATCGGCCACAACTGGGAGGCCACCCACTGCGACGCCCAGGGCAACGCGAACTGCCACATCATGTGCTCCGCGAACGACGCCTGCGGCGGCGTTGCCGGCTCCAACCTGAAGTTCGATCCGCTCTCCATCACCGAGATCACGAACTACAAGAACTCCGTGGCCTGCGAGCCGCCCCTGCCGGGCCCCACGGCCCCGCCGTTCACGGACAACTTCCCGTCGCTCACGATCAGCACCACCAAGTGGATCTACAACAAGGGCGCCACCGGGACCACCTCCGCCACCAATGAGCCCAGCCCCACGGTCTCCATGAACCTGGACTCCGCCGGGTCCAACGCCTACGACGACGACGAGGTCCGCTCGAACTTCATCCTCCTCGGCGGCGTCGGCTCCGCGTACGCGTCGTACTGGACCCAGCACAAGGGCGTGGAGGCCGGGAAGTCGCTGTTCGTGGAGTACCTCAACAGCACCCACGACTGGACCGCGCTGGAGACGATCGTCTCCAACGGCACGGACGAGACGAACTTCGTCTTCCACGAGTTCCAGCTGCCGGCGAACGCCCTGCACAACGATTTCCGCATCCGGTTCCGCACCGATGGCTCGGACGCCACCGACGACTGGTACATCGACGACGTCACGGTGGCCGTGGGGCAGCTCTGCCCGGCGGACACCAACGGCGACGGCACCGTCGACGGGGCCGACATCGGCTACCTGCTCTCCAAGTGGAACACGAACGATGCGGCCGCGGACATCGATGACTCCGGCCTGGTCGACGGTGCGGACATCGGCCTCCTGATCGCGGCCTGGGGCCCGTGCTGACGCCTGAGCCTGCCGTTCAACCCCCGCCGCCTCCCCCGCCAGCTTCCGCGCCTCGCGGGCCGTCTCACCCACGGCCCGCGAGGCCGGTTTCTTCCCGGCTGGCGGCGTGGGCCCTGGGCGTCTCCATCTGCGGGCTGGTGATCCCCTGCCTGCTCCCCAGTCTGGCCGGCACCTGCCTGGGGGTGGCGGCGCTCCCCGGTGCCCGGACGCGCGGAGACGCGCGGGGCTGGCGACGCGGCTGGGCGGCCACCATCCTGGGCGTGGTGGGCCTCGTCGGATGGACCTGGGCGCTGGAGTGGTTCCACGCCAGCACCACGGAGATGCTCGAGCGGCGCCTGCTGGTGGTGATGCAGCGCCTCGCGGACCCCTCGATCGCCCGCAAGGAGCGGGAGTCCCTCCTCTGGCTGGCCCCGGACGAGCCTCCGGACCAGGAGGCCCTCGACCGGTTCGCAACGGAACTCCGGAGCCGCTACGGTGCCCTGCGTTGGCTGTCGATCACCAGCATGACGCAGGAGGGCACGTTCCTTGAACCGATCATCGCCGGCAGCGTCACGCTCCAGTTCGAGCGCAGCGAGCGCCTCGGGTCCGTCCGCTTCCGGCTGGTTCCGGCGGATCCTGTGGAGCCGGCGCTTCTGGAGGCCACGGTGATGGACAGCCAGGCCGGCAACGTGACGCTGGGCTCCTCGCCCCCCGCCGGAGGTCCCCGGTGAGCCTCGCGGCAGCCACCCCGGGTCCCGCGCCGCGGCTCAGCCGCCTCGCGGTGCTTTCGCTGATCCTGGACATCCCCTTCTTCATCCCGATCTTCAGCGCCGGGAGCGCGCTGCTCGGTGTGGTGGCCTGGGTCCGCTGCCGGCGGCGGCGGGATCTGTCGGGACGGGCGTTCGCAGGCGCCGCGGTGGTTCTGGGCGTTCTGCTCACCGCGCTCTTCACCCCCTACTGGTACCACGGGCTCCACTTCCTGGCGACCGGTCCGCAGGAGGCGCTGCGGGCGGGATTCGCGGGAGACACGGGAGCGTTCCGGGCCGCGTTCGCGGGACCGGGGGCGCGGGCGGAGGATGCGGAGGCGGCAGCCTTCCTCGACGCGCTCAGGAGCCGTCACGGTGCATTCCGCGGGGCCTCGATCATCCGGCGCGGCAAGGAGCCGGAGGCCAGGTCCCCGGTCGCGGCGCTCTCCTACCGCCTTGCGTTCGAGACCGGTGAGGTGGAAGCCGCGGTGGAGCTGGTGCTGAAGGATCCGGAGGATGGTCGGGCCACCCTGAAGCTGGGCGCCATCACCGTGCCGGATGGCCCGGACCGGACGCTCGCGTATCCTTCCCGCAGCACCCCCAGGAGCCCTCGGTGACCACCGCGCCCGCGATGATCGAGATTCGAAACCTGGCCCGCCAGTTCGGGAGCCAGCGCGTGCTGGACGGCATCACGCTGGACGTCCGCCAGGGCGAGACCATGGTGATCATGGGCGGTTCCGGCTGCGGCAAGAGCACGCTCCTGCGGCACATGGTGGGATCCCTTCGGCCCACCTCCGGCAGCATCTCCATGCTGGGCCACAACCTGGAGGAGCTGGAGGAGGACGGCCTGGACCGCCTCCGGCTCAAGTTCGGGATCCTCTACCAGTCCGGAGCCCTCTTCAACTCCATGACGGTCTTCGACAACGTGGCGCTCCCCCTGCGCGAGCACACGGATCTCGACGCCTCCACGATCGAGATCATGACCAAGATCAAGCTGGAGCTGGTGGGACTCCGCGAACACGGCAACAAGTTCCCGGCCCAGATCTCCGGCGGCATGAAGAAGCGGGCGGGCCTGGCCCGGGCCCTGGCGATGGATCCGGCGATCCTCTTCTACGACGAACCCTCCGCCGGCCTCGATCCGGTGACGAGCGCGGAGATCGACCAGCTCATCCTGGGCCTCACCCGCAAGCTGGGCGTGACCAGCGTCGTGGTGACCCACGAGATGGACTCCGCCTTCACCATCGCGGACCGCATGGCCATGCTGGACAAGGGGCGCGTGCTGATGGTGGGCACCCGGGACGAGTTCGACGCCCTCCGGAAGTGCTCCGACAAGGAGGCGGAGGCGCTCTCCGAGCGGGAGCAGCTGATACGCCAGTTCCTTCGCGGCGATGCCAACGGCCCCATCACGCGGCGCCGGGCCCTCACCAACTACGCGGACGACCTCCTGGGATTCGTGCCGGCGCCCCAGTCGATGGCCGCCATCACGCCCAGCCGCTGACGCTGCGGACCCGCATTCGAACGCGTGACGGCGCCGGGCGCGGGCGGACGGCTCCGCCCGCTGCGGTCCGGAATGCGTCCCGGCCGATATCCTGAGCGCATGGCGGCCTCGCTCGACGGCGCTCGCGTGACGGTGATGGGCCTCGGCCAGTTCGGCGGCGGGCTCGGCGCGGCCCGCTGGCTGCTGGGTCAGGGCGCGCACGTCACCGTGACGGACAAGGCGGCGGAGAGTCTCCTCGCCGGTGCCGTGGCCTCCGTGCGGGAGGTGGCGCCGCCCGGACGCCTCCGCCTGGTGCTGGGTGGCCACGAGGAGCGGGACTTCACCGAGACGGACCTGGTGGTGGCCAACCCCGCCGTCCCGCAGCCCTGGGACAACCCCTTCCTGGAGGCAGCGCGGCGCAAGGGCGTGCCCATCACCACGGAGGTGGGGCTGCTGGTGGACCGCCTTCCCACGGATCGCGTGGTGGGGATCACCGGCACGGCAGGAAAGTCCACGGTCACCTCGATGACGCTGCGCCTCCTCCAGTCCGCGGGCGCCACCGCATGGATCGGCGGCAACTTCGGTGGGAGCCTGCTGGCGGAACTGGATCGCATCACCCCCAAGGACTGGGTGGTGCTGGAGCTCTCAAGCTTCATGCTCCACTGGCTCGGCACGCCGGAGGATCTGGGCTGGTCGCCGCGCGTGGCGGTGCTGACCAACTTGGCGCCGAACCACCTGGACTGGCACCGGACGATGGCGCACTACAGCCAGAGCAAGGCGGTGATCCGCCGCTTCCAGCGCCCTGGCGACCGTTTCGTGACCCGCTTCGAACGCGAGTCCCCCGCCGCCGCGGCCGCCGCCGGCGACACGCCGCTGGGCCGCTGGTGGCGCGCCCCCTGGGAGCCTGCCCGCGGCCCCTCCAGCGCGGATGGAATCCGGCTCCCGATGCCCGGCGAGCACTCCCGGCGGAACGCGGCGCTCGCGATGGACGCGGCGTGCGCCGCACTCTCGCTCGAGGCCGCGGAGGCGGATCATCACGCGGCGTTCGCGACGGCGCTGGAGGCGTTCGAGCCCCTGCCCCACCGGCTGCAGTTCATCGGCGAGTTCCGCGGCCTGCGCTGCTTCAACGACAGCAAGAGCACCACGCCCGAGGCGACGCTCCTGGCCGTCAACGCCTTTCCCGAGCCGCGTCGCGTCCATCTCGTCGCGGGCGGCTACGACAAGCAGGCGGACCTCACGCCCATCCGGGAGCTGGCGGGAACGATCGGCGGGCTCTACGCGATCGGCGCCACGGCGCCCAAGCTGGTCGGGGGCCCGGGCGCCATGCCGTGCGGCACGCTCGAGGGCGCCGTCTCGGAGGCCGCCCGCCGGGCCAGCCCCGGGGATGTGCTGCTTCTCTCGCCGGGCTGCGCAAGCTGGGACCAGTTCACCAACTTCGAGGAGCGGGGCCGCCGCTTCACGGAGCTGGTTCGAAGCCTGTAGGATCACACCACCATGAGACGAACGTGCCTGTTCCTGGCCTCCCTCGTCGCAATGCTCGCCGCCGGCTGCTACTCGCCGGATGGCGGACTGATGCCCAGCACGGGGCGCGGGTTCGTGTACCAGTCCACGCCGATGCAGCCCACGACGGTGAGCCTCATCGACACCCGCACCCAGGAGGCGTTCTTCTCCATGGACATCCCGCCCGGGAAGCAGCTGCAGTTCAACTTCCTCTCCGGCGGCGGCGACGATCCCGTCTACACCCCGGACCGCATGGTGTACGCGGTGTGGGAGATCGGGAACCAGATCGGCACGCTGGACAACCAGCTCACCTGCCCGCCCGCATCGTGCCGGCGGATCGACGTCACCTTCCGCAAGGCCCCCGAGTGGTCCACGCCGGACAACGAGGTGCGGCTGCGCACCGACGAAGCCGCGGACCGTCCGCCCTACTTCACGCCCAAGGGCGGGCAGCTCCCGGAGGCCGGCGGGAAGTACATCTACGACAAGTGATCGGCCTCCGGTGAGGATCGGTCACGGCTACGACCTCCATCGCCTCGAACCACCGCCTCCCGAAGGCGCGGGGCGTCCGTTCGTCCTTGGCGGCCTGCGCTTCGAGCATCCCACGGGGCCCGTGGGTCACTCCGATGGCGACGCCCTCCTGCATGCGGTGACGGACGCCATCCTGGGGGCGCTCGGAGAGCCGGACATCGGGCAGCTCTTCCGCGACGACGATCCCCGCTGGCACGGCGCGGACTCCAGCCGCTTCCTGGAGGCGGCCGTGGCCCGGATGACGGCGGCGGGATGGGAGCTGGGCAACCTGGACGCCACCGTGATCTGCGAGCGGCCGAAGCTGGGGCCCCGGAAGGCGGAGCTGGTGCGGTCCCTTGCGGGCATGCTCGGCGTGCCGGAGAGCCGCGTGAACGTGAAGGGCAAGACGCACGAACGCGTGGACGCGGTGGGCGAGGGCCGGGCCGTGGAGGTCCACGCGGTGGTGCTCCTGCGGGCCGCGGCACGCTGACGGGCCCTCAGCCCCGCGACCCCTATACTCGGCCCCATGCGAGCCGTCGTGACCGGACAGATCGGGGTGGACAAGAAGCCCTACCTTCGGGCCGTGCAGGACTTGGGTGGGCAGCGCGGTGAGTCGATCGAAGTGTTCAACGTCGGGGACATCATGTACCAGGAGGCCCCGGACGTCCGTCCAGGCCGGATCCTGGACCTGCCGATCTCCCGGCTGGCCACGCTGCGGCGGGCGGCCATGAAGGACATCATCGCCAGCACCACGCCGGCCGCCGATCACCGCAACGTCATCGTCAACACGCACGCCACCTTCCGCTGGCGCCACGGGCTCTTCAGCGCCTTCGACTTCGACCTGATCCGGCGCCTGGAGCCGCAGATGTTCATCTGCGTGGTGGACAACGTGGAGGTGGTGCACCAGCGGCTGCATGCGGAGCACGTGATCGACGCCACGCTGAAGGACTGCATGGTGTGGCGCGAGGAGGAGATCCTGGCCACGGAGCTGCTGGCCCAGGCGATGAACTGCCACCACCGCTTCTACATCCTGAGCCGGGGACGCCAGAAGGAGACGACGGAGACGTGCCTCCGACTGGTCACCCGCCCGGACATGCGGAAGGTGTACCCGAGCTTCCCGATGAGCCACGTGGTGGACATGCCGGACGTGCTGGCGGAGATCGATTCGTTCCGCGCGGAGCTGGCCCGCCACTTCATCTGCTTCGATCCGGGCGACGTGGATGAGAAGCTCCTCCTGGACCGCGCCATCGAGGCGGCCCGGCGCAGCGAGGACTTCATCGAAGTGGCGCCGCACACCTTCGGCGGCCGCGCCGGCACGGCCCCCATCCGGGTCAGCGTCAGGGAGGTCCTGGACATCGCCGGGGACGTGGATGGCCAGATCTACATGCGGGACTTCAAGCTCATCGACCAGAGCGACATGATCGTCTCCCTGGTCCCCGAGCTGCCGGGCGGGGTGCCGGGGCTCTCCTCGGGGGTGGAGCGGGAGCTCCAGCATGCCTTCGAGCACACCAAGGAGGTCTACGTGGTGTGGAAGCCCAGGAAGAACCCGAGCCCGTTCATCACGGAAACCGCCACCCGCATCTTCAAGTCCGTGCCCCAGGCCCTCGAGTATTTCGAGGCCCGGGGGATGTTCGCCACCACCAACCTGTTCGGCCACTGACGGGTTCCCCGGGGTGGGGGCCGGAAACCGGGAACCCAGCCGGGCCGCTCCGTCGGATACCCTCGTATCGTCCGGGGACCGAGCGTTGATCGCACCCGAGGAGGCACCCGACCCATGGAGTCGCGCCCGATGATGCCCACCACTCCCCGCCCGCAGCCCGCGCGGCACCACCACCCCCTCCCGGCAGGCCCGCGGCCCCGCGGCTTCACGCTCACGGAGCTCATGGTGGTCATCGCGGTGATCGCCTTGGTGGTGGGGTTGGTGGTGGTGGCGGTCCCCAAGGTGGTCTACGGCGCCAGGTCGAGCGTCTGCCAGGGGAACCAGCGTTCGCTCGCCCAGGCCGCCAACACCTACGCGGCCAGCAACAAGGGACGGCTGCCCAGCCCGCGCACGGACGCCCCGGGGGACTGGCCGGCGCCGAACCTGGCACCCGCCTACAAGCACTACTGGGTGGCGGCGACGGGCTCCAATCTCACCGGGTCGCCCGCCCGCGAGACCGACAAGGCGCTCCAGAACGGCTCGCTCTTCCCCTACGTGGGGAACATCTCCTCCTATCGATCTCCTCAGGACCCCACGAGCCGACTCCGCAGCTATTCGCTCAACGGGTTCGTGGGCGTGGAGAAGCCGGACGACACGCTGAGCGGCGCCGTGAGCCAGATCCCGGCCGCGTACCGCTTCGACACCCGCACGCTCTCCCGCATCCCGCAGCCGTCCCGCACGCTCTTCTCGGTGGTGGAGTGGGACCGCTTCGACCTCTCGCAGGGGCGCGACTACAACTTCAACGGCTTCCTGGTCAACCCGGAACCCTCCACCCGGTTCTGGTTCGACCTGCCGGCGATGTGGAACGATGACCGGATCAACGTCTCCTACGTGGACGGGTCCACGGGGCAGGTCCAGTTGTTCGACAAGAGCCTCCTGGACGCCGACCAGGACGGTCATGACTTCACGGAGCCGCCTCCGGCGCTTGACTACGAGCAGTTCCGCAGGATGATGCTCCCTGGCCTGATCAACTGACCAGGGACGCATGACGGACTCCACCCAGCCAGCAACCCGGCGCCACCGGCCCGGCCGATCGATCGGACCGGGCCTTCGTCGCGGCCTGGCCGCCGCGGCCGCGGTCCTGGCTCTGGCCGCCGCGGCCTCCGCTGCCATCCTGCCCCCCTCCGCACGCCCGGGAATGGGGGCCATCCCGTACAGCGACGCTCAGGGCACCGGCTGCACCTTCCGCGTGTGGGCCCCCAACGCCAGCAGCGTGTCCGTGGTGGGCAACTTCAACTTCTGGAACCCGACGCTCCACGTCCTCTCGTCGGAGGGCAACGGACTCTGGTCCGGGGACGTGGTCGGCGTGATCCCGGGGATCGCCCAGTACAAGTTCAGCATCAAGAACGGGTCCACCACGCTCCAGCGGAACGATCCGATGGCCCGCGACCTCACGAACTCCGCGGGCAACAGCGTGGTGTACAACCCGAACGCCTACGTCTGGCAGCAGCCGGCCTTCCAGTCTCCGCCCTGGAACGAGCTGGTGATCTACGAGATGCACGTGGGGACCTTCAACGTCCCGCAGGGCGGCTCGCCGCCGTCCGGCTGGAACGCCGCGGTGGCCCGGCTGGACCACGTCAAGTCCCTGGGCGCGAACGCGGTGGAGATCATGCCGTTCGCGGAGTTCGCCGCCGACGTCTCCTGGGGCTACAACGGCTCCTTCCCCTACGCCCCGGAGAGCGCCTACGGGAGCCCGGACGATCTCAAGGCGTTCGTGGATCAGGCCCATGCCCGCGGTCTCGCGGTGATCGCGGACGTGGTCTACAACCACCTGGGGCCGAGCGACCTGGACCTGTGGCAGTTCGACGGGTGGAGCCAGAACGGCCTGGGCGGCATCTACTTCTACAACGATTCGCGGGCCGTCACGCCCTGGGGCGACACCCGCCCGGACTATGGCCGCGGCGAGGTGCGGCAGTTCCTCCGCGACAATGCCCTGCGCTGGCTGGGCGAGTTCCGCATGGACGGCCTGCGCGTGGACGGCACCAAGTTCATCCGCAAGGTGGACGTCGCAGGACCGGACATCCCCGATGGATGGTCGCTGCTGCAGTGGATCAACGACTCGGTCGACTCCGCGAGCCCGGGCAAGATCGTGATCGCGGAGGACCACGACGACAACGCCTGGTTGGGGAAGCCCACGGCCCAGGGCGGCGCCGGGTTCGACTCCCAATGGGACGTCGGCTTCAACCACAACGTCCGGGACGTGCTCATCCAGGGCTCCGATGCGGCGCGGGACATGGGGAAGATCCAGTACGCCCTCACCCATGGATGGAACGACTGGTACCTCCAGCGCGTGATCTACACGGAGAGCCACGACGAGGTGGCCAACGGACACCAGCGACTCCCCGAGGAGATCTGGCCGGGGCATGCGGACTCCTACTGGTCGCGCAAGCGCTCCACGCTGGGGGCGGCGCTGGTCATGACGGCACCAGGCATCCCGATGCTCTTCATGGGGCAGGAGTTCCTGGAGGATGGCTGGTTCGCCGCGGAGGACCCGCTGGACTGGAGCAAGGTCTCGGAGTTCCCCGGCATCCTTTCGCTCTACAAGGACCTGATAGCGCTGCGACGGAACCTGGCCGGCCGCACCCGCGGGCTCACGGGCCCGTGGACGAACGTCCACCACACCAACAACTCCGGCAAGGTGGTGGCGTTCCACCGCTGGCAGGATGGCGGCGCCGGAGACGACGTGGTGGTGCTGTGCAACTTCTCGAACACCACCTGGACCGGGTACCGGATCGGGCTTCCGAGGCCGGGAACCTGGAAGGTGCGGTTCAACAGCGACTGGAACGGGTACTCGCCGGACTACCAGAACACTGCGAGCGGCAGCGTGAACTCGCAGGCCGTCCCCTACGACGGGATGGCCCAGAGCGGCGTCTTCACCATCGGGCCCTACACCGCCCTGATCTACTCGCAGAGCCCCGGCTCCGCGGCGGACATCAACGGGGACGGCACCGTGGACGGAGCGGATCTGGGCCTCGTCCTCTCCCAGTGGGGCTGGCCCGGGACCGCGGATCTGGATGGCAGCGGCGTGGTGAACGGTGCTGACCTGGGCCTGCTCCTGGCCTCATGGGGCCCCGTTCCCTGACCTGCAAGCGCAAGTTTCTTTGCTCCCAGCCACTTGCGGTGGTAGATTCGGGGTGATCAGGAGGCTGGGACCAAAGGGCACGCGGCGATTCCGCCGCAGGGTCGCCTTTCGTTCCCCCCTCCCCATGCGCCACATTTTCACTGCCTGCCTGGTCCCCCTCGCCATCACCGGTGCCGCGATGGCTGCGCCGTCGGACTACGCCGACGCGACGTTCGACATCTTCGACAACCTCAACTCCAACCTGGACATCGTCGGCGTGTCGGTCTCGAACACCGCCACCGACATCACGTTCACGGTCGAGACCCGCGGCTACCAGCCGTGGACCAAGTATCTCTTCTTCTTCAACACCGGCGGCGCGGACCAGACCGGCACGAACGCCTGGAACCGACCCGTCAACCTGAACGGCCAGACCATCGACCACTTCGTGGGCAGCTGGGTGGACGCAGGCTCCGACAACTCCCAGCTCTGGTCCTACACCGGCGCCTGGAACCAGACCTCCACCTTCAGCAACGACCAGTCGCAGACCGGCATCAACCGCGTCTCCTGGACCATCTCCCTCGCCGGTCTCGGACTGGAGCTTGGTGACTCCCTGCTCTTCGATGTGGGCACCTCCGGCGGCGGCGACTTCGACACCACGGTGGACCTGCTGAGCCGGGACACCCAGGCCACGGATTGGTGGACCAACCCCGCCACCGCGGGCCAGTTCCTCAAGTACACGGTGGTCCCGGGGCCCGGCGCGCTGGCGCTCCTGGGCGTCGCGGGCGTGGTCGCCGGACGCCGCCGCCGCGACTGAGTGGCGGAGGCCGCAGATGCATTGACGGGCCGCGCCACTCCGGGCGCGGACCCGACGAATGGGACCCGGGCGCCAGGATCCACCTGGCGCCCGGGTTCGCTTCTTTCGGCAGTGCTCCGCGCGGCCGCGCGGCCCCGGCGACTTCAGCCGCCGCGGGCCGGGAGGTAGGACTTCACCACGTACTCCGCCACCATCCGATGGGTGTTGAAGCGGCCCGGGATGGAGGCGACGCTCCGGAGGGCCTTGGCCATCCATGCGGCCGGGATCCCCGAGGCGTCCCGCTCCCAGAAGGCCGGCACCACTTCCCGTTCCAGCAGTCCGTAGAGGCTCTCCGCGTCGCGGGCGTCCTGCGCATCCCGGTCGCCGGACTCGGAGCCATCGCCGATCGCCCATCCGTTGGTGCCGTCGTAGCCCTCGGGCCACCACCCATCCAGGATGGAACAGTTGATCCCGCCGTGGAGCGGCGGCTTCATGCCGCTGGTGCCGCTGGCCTCGTAGGGTCGAAGCGGCGTGTTGAGCCACAGGTCGCAGCCGCTCACCAGCATGCGGCCCACGTGCATGTCGTACTCCTCGATCAGGGCCACGCGGCCGGCGAAGGCACGTTCGCGACTCAGGCGATGGATCTCCCGGGCGTAGGCCTGGCCGTCCGCGTCCCGCGGATGCGCCTTCCCGGCGAAGACGATCTGCACCGGACGGTCCTGGTTCGCAAGCAGCCGCTCCAGGCGGGCGGGATCCCGGAAGATCAGCGGGGCCCGCTTGTAGGTGGCAAACCGCCGCGCGAACCCGATCGTGAGCGCGTCCTCGCGGAACGCGGAGAGGGCCTCCGCCTCCACCTCCGGTCCGTCGCCGCGGCGGCGCGCCTGCTGGAGGAGGCGCTGCCGCACGAAGTGGACCAGCTGGCCGCGGAGCGCCCGCCGCAGCTCCCAGAGGGCGGCCGGATCGGTGTGGGCCGCGTCATGCCAGGGGTCCCGGTCCAGGTTCGGGTTGCGGAGATCGATCCCGGCGTGCCGGCGCCAGAAGGCCTCCGCGAGCGGGTGGATCCAGGTCCGGAGGTGGACGCCGTTGGTGACATGGGAGATCGGCACGAGCGCCGGATCCGCACAGCCGTAGATCTTGCGCCACATCTCGCGGGTGACGCGACCGTGGATCCCGGCGACGCCGTTCACGTGCTCCGCGAGGTGGAGCGCCAGCACGGTCATGCAGAAGCGGCGTTCGTCGCCGTCGGGTTCGCGCCCCAGGGCCAGGAACGCGTCCTCGGAGAGACCGGTGTGCTGCCAGACGCTGCGAAGGGCCTTGGAGACTGCAGCCCCGTCGTAGCGGTCATGGCCCGCCGGCACCGGCGTGTGCGTGGTGAAGACGGTGGTGCGGCGGACCTCCTGCACCGCGTCCTCGAGCGAACGCCCCTTGCGGACCCGGCGCGCCACCCGTTCCAGGGACGCGAACGCCGCGTGTCCCTCGTTCAGGTGGAAGACGTTCACACGCTCCCGGAGGGCGCGGAGCGCCAGGATGCCGCCGACGCCGAGGAGCACCTGCTGGCGGAGGCGCAGCGACGGTTCGCCCTTGTAGAGCCCCTGCGTGAGGAGGCGGTCCTTGGCCCGGTTGTGGGCCAGGTCCGTGTCCAGCAGGTACAAGCGGCCGCGGCCGAGCCGCACGCGCCAGATGCGGGCCCGGACGGTGCGCCCGTCGATGGGGCAGTCCACCTCCACGCCGGTGTCCTTGATGGGCCACTCGAGGAAGTCGTAGCGCGGGTAGACCACGCGCGTGCTCCCGTCCCGGCGGAGCTGCTGGGAGTAGTAGCCGTGGCGGTACAGAAGCCCCATGCCCACGATCGGCACGCCCAGGTCCGATGCGGAGCGCAGATGGTCCCCGGCCAGCACGCCCAGGCCGCCCGCGTACTGCGGCATCGATTCGTGGAGCGCGAACTCCGAGCAGAAGTAGGCCACGCGGAGCCCGCGCGCCGAGGGATGGCGGCTCTCGAACCAGGTGGACTCGTCCTTCACCGACTGACGGGCCGCTTCCGCCGCGTCGAGCAGCACGCGGAACTCCGGATCCTGGAAGCGGGCCTCCAGCACGCCCGGCTCCAGGGCCTTGAGGAGCGCCACCGGATTGTGGCGGAATGCCTCCCAGCGCTCCGGATCGAGCGCCCGGAAGGGACGCTGGGCCACGTCGTTCCACGTCCACCAGAGATCGCGGGAGAGCCGCTTCAGCCGGGCGATGTCCCGGGGAAGGTCGATGTGTCGGGCGTCCATGTCCGTTCTCGCAGCGCGTCCTGCTCCGTTGGCCAGCACGTCAGTGATTCTCCTGGAGGCGGCCGGCCGCCTCGATGACCCGCCGCACCGCGCGGGCGTCCGCGCTTCCGTGCCATCCGGCTGGAAGGCGCCACGTCCAGTTGCCCTCCGCCTTCCCGGGAACGTTCATGCGGGCCCGGGATCCCAGCCGGAGGTGGTCCTGCATCGGGATGATGGCGGTGTTGGCCGGTGAGGTCATGGTGATGCGGATCATGGACTCCACGGCGCTTCGGGCGGGCCCGCCAGCGTAGTCGAGAAGGCGGCGCCGGGCTGGCGCCGGGAGCGTTCGCCACCAGCCGGCGGTGGTGTCGTTGTCGTGCGTGCCGGGGTAGGCGACGCAGGCCGCCGGATGGCGGTGCGGCAGGTCCCATGAATCCCCGCCTCCGAAGGCGTTCTGGACCAGCCGCATGCCCGGCAGGCCCCAGGCCTCCCGGAGCGCCGTGACGCGGGGGGTGACGGCGCCCAGGTCCTCCGCGACGAAGGGGAGCGGCCCGACCGCGCGGGCGATGGCGGCCAGAAGCTCGGCCCCCGGGGTGGCCCGCCAGCGTCCGCGGCGTGCGGTGGCGGCGGCCCCGGGGATCTCGTAGGCGTTCACGAACCCCACGAAGTGGTCCACGCGGACCGCGTCCACCAGCTCCAGGACCCGCTGGACGCGCCGGATCCACCAGCGGAAGCCGTCCCGCCGGTGCTCACGCCATCGATAATGCGGGTGGTTCCAGCGCTGGCCGTCGCGCGAGAAGCAGTCCGGCGGCACGCCGGTCACCACTTCCGGTCGGCCACGGGCGTCCAGTCGGAAGAGTCGCGGCTGGTCCCGGACGTCCTGGGAGTCCAGCGGCACGAAGATGGGCAGATCCCCGAGGAGACGCACGCCCAGGCGGCGGGCGCGGCTGCGGAGGCGCATCCACTGGCGCTCGAACTGGAACTGGAGGAACGCGGCCAGGCCCGGGGAGCCGCCCTCGTCCGCCGCCATGGCGCACCAGCCGCGGAGCCACGGGTTCCGCAGGAAGCGGTGCCATTGGGGACGGCCGGCGCCTCCGGCGGCCAGGAAGCGCTCGTACGCGAGCGAGAAGAGGCGCCCCTTCCGGCGCCGCACCTCCTCCCACTCCACGCGACGGGCGCTCGACGCGCGGGGCCCGTCGGGACGGGCTTCGCGCCGGGTGAGGAGACCGTCCTCCGCCAGGAGTTCCGCGCTCACCAGGAGCGGTTCGCAGGCGAAGCTGGAGCGGGCGCTGTACGGGGAATTGCCCTCCCCCACCGGCCCGAGCGGGAGCATCTGCCAGATGGTGCTGCCGCTCCTGGCCAGCCACTCCAGGAAGGCATGGGCGGCGGGCCCCAGGTCACCGATGCCGTGCCCTCCGTCCAGCGACGTGACGTGCAGCAGCACGCCGGCGCGGCGAGACTGGAAGAGCGGGAAGGGAGCCGCTGCGGCGCCGCTCACCGGGTCCGCACCCACACGCGGCCGGAGACCGGCGGGATCTCCACCTCCGGGAAGGCGCTCTCCGGGACGCCGCCCTCCTCGGTCTCGCCGAAGGCCGGCGTCCAGCCGCTGCCGAGCTCCGCCGGGAGCCGGGCCCGGGCGGCGCGCTCGCCCGCGTTCAGCGCCACCAGCACGGACTCCCGCGGCGACTCCCGCAGGAACACCCAGAGGTCCTGGCCGTCGTCCGTCAGGATGGTGCGGAACGAACCGGTCCGGAGGGCCTCGAAGCGGTTCCGCAGCGCGATCGCGCCGCGGTAGAACGCGAGGTGGTCCTCCATCACCGCGTTCTCCTCCGGCTGCTCGTAGGGCTCGAGGTCCTTCCAGAGCATCGGCTTGCGGTTGCCGGGATCGCCGGCGCCCCACATGCCCGCCTCGTCGCCGTAGTAGATCATGGGGGCGCCCACGCCCGTCATCTGCAGGAGCGCCAGGAGACGCTGCCGGCGGTACTGGGCCTCCTCCGGCTTGCCGGAGTCGTAGGGATGCCCCTCCTGCTCCCGGTTCCGCTCGTTGTAGGGCCGATCCGGGTTGCGGATCATGCTCGCCACGCGGTCCGTGTCGTGGCTGTCCACGAGGTTCTGGAGGGCGTAGGTCGCCTCCGACGGGTAGGCCATGCGCAGCTCGGCCAGGCGGCGGTCCAGTTCACTCGGTGGCAGCCGATCCTGCCGATTCGCGATCCACGCCAGCGCGGGCTTCGCGAACTCGTAGTTCATCACCGCGTCGAAGGCGCTTCCGTCCAGCCACTGGTCGGCGCGGGTCCAGATCTCCCCGGAGATGTAGGCCTCCGGGTTGATGCGCTTCACGTGTCGGCGCCACTCCTTCCAGAACGCCAGCGGCACCTCGTTCGGGACGTCCAGGCGCCAGCCATCGACGCCGTCGGAGGGATCGCCGTCGCCGTTCGGATCCATCCAGCGGGTGGTGACGTCCAGGATGTGCTTGCGCAGCGACGCGGACGCCAGCCCGTGCGCGTCGTCCTTGCGGAAGACCGGCAGGTCCTTGAAGCCCCACCAGCCGTCGTAGTCGAAGGGATCCCACGACTTGATCTCGTACCAGTCCGAATAGGGACTGGCCTTGCCGCGGGCCTTCACGTCCTTGAAGGCCGGATGCTGCGTGCCGGTGTGGTTGAAGACGCCGTCGATGATGACTCGGAAGCCCATGGACTTGGCCTTCCCCAGGAACGCCAGGAAGCGGCGGTCGCTGGCGGTCCAGGTCCAGGTCTTCGGGTCCAGGAGGTCCTCCTTCGCCTCCGCCTGCTCGTAGTCGCCGGTGGCCCCGAAGTGCTCATCCACGTGCAGGTAGTTCCGGCCGTTGTACTTGTGCGGCCCGGGCGCCTGGAAGATGGGCATCAGGTAGAGGGCGTTCACCCCCAGCTCCTTCAGGTACGGGAGCTTCTCCTCCAGGCCCGCCAGGTCGCCGCCGTAGAGGCGTTCGAAGACGAAGTGCTTCCAGAACGTCTGGCCGTCGCGCCCCTCCCAGGGCGAGGCGGCGTACCACTCGCTGCGCCATGGTCGCACCGGCGAGGGGTCGTTGGAGGGATCGCCGTTGCGGAAGCGGTCCACCATCACCTGGTACCAGATGGCGTGCTTCGCCCACTCCGGCGTGGTGAATCCGGGCAGCTCCGCCCGGTTCAGTGCGTACGTCCCTGGGTCCTTCACGCGAACGTCTCCATCCTGGAACACGAAGGTGTACTCGGTCACCGCATCCCCCGGCCCCAGCGTCCCCTCCCACCACTGGAAGGGCCCGCTCCGGAGGGCGGGACGGAGCGGCATCGCCTCCCGCCCGGGCGCCCGGAGCTCCACCGCCTGCACGTCCCCGGCCAGCGTTCGCACCCGGATCACCGTGGACGCGGCGCCGCGATCCAGGAAGCGCCGCTCCGACGGTGCATGCAGGAGCGCCTCCGCCGTGATCCGTCCGTCCCCCACCGCGGCCGTGGACGCGGCCTTGGCGAGGGCCGCCTCCGGCCCGAGGACGAGCCGCGAGTTGCGGCCGCCGTGGCCATCGTCCGCCCCGTCGGGGTTGCGTGGATCCGGGATCCAGCGGCTCCCATCCAGCACGAACTTGTAGAGCGTCGTGCCGTCCTTGAGCGGCACGGTGGCCTCCCACGCGCCGTCGCGGGTCCGCTGCATCGGCGTCCGCTGGGTGTTCCAGCCGTTGAAGTCCCCGGCCAGGGCCACGGACGCCACTTTCTCCGCGGGAACCAGCCTGAAGGTGGCGCTCCATCCGCCGCCGGCGGCGCGAACCACCCTGATCGAGGGCGGAAGCACCCCGGGGTTGTCCAACACGGCGGGA
Source organism: Phycisphaerales bacterium (assembly GCA_046350535.1). Classification (GTDB taxonomy): domain Bacteria; phylum Planctomycetota; class Phycisphaerae; order Phycisphaerales; family SM1A02; genus VGXK01. The sequence goes on along the minus strand of JAXMAG010000001.1, from coordinate 708,250 downwards.
TCCACGTTGGCCGCAGGCTCCACGGGCGGCCAGGGCGGCGGCGCGGCGATGGCGAACGCAGCGGAGGCGAACGCAGCGGCCGCGAGCGCGGCGGCGAGCGCCGCAGCGGGCCGCAGGGTTCGAACTCCTCTCATCTCTATACTCCGCGCCAATGAGTGCTCCCCGCCCTGGTCCGGCCGCGCAGCCTTCGGGCGGGCAGGCGGATCGTAGCGTGGCGGGGCTCGTCCGAACGCTCCTGATCGGGGTGGCGCTGGTGGCCGTCGTGTGGGCCGCCGGGTGGAAGGCGTGGCGCTGGGCGGGGCGGGCGGAGGAGCGGCGCCGCGGCGAAGGTTCGGTGGAGCTGGTGGTGCTCCACTGGTCCGGGGAGGGCGGACCGGAGGAGAACGCCATCGTCGAGCAGTCGCTCCGCGGCTTCGAGGCCGCGAACCCCGGGATCCGCATCCGGCGCATCAACGCCGGTGACTCGAACAGCTTCGTCACCAAGCTCCAGACGATGCTCGCGGCGGGTGAACCGCCAGACGTCTTCTACGTCCCGTTCGAGCGCACGCCCTACTGGGCCAGCATCGGGCTGCTGGAACCGCTCGACGGGCGGGTGGCCGCCGAGGATCCCGCGGACCCCCGCGGCATCCGACTCGCGGACTTCTATCCCGCGGTGGTGGACGCCTTCCGCTTCGACGGCCGCAGCGCCGGACGCGGCACGCTCTGGGGAATCCCCAAGGACTTCACGCCCGTCGGCTTCTACCTCAACGTGGACCTCTTCCGGAAGGCCGGGATCCCGCTGCCACCCGATGACTGGACCTGGGACGACTTCATCCGCATCGCCCGCCGCATCGGCGCCCTCACGGATGCGGAAGGCCGCCACTACACGGGCAGCGAACTGGTGGTCTGGTCCGCGATGGTCCGCGCGTACCTGCGCACGCACGGCCTGGACGTGCGCGGCGGAGACTTCTCCGAGGTGACGCTCGGCACCCCGGAGGTGCAGGCGGCACTCGAACGACTCCGCGCCTGGCGCCACGACGAGTCCCACACGCTCACCGCCGGCGGCTCCAAGCTGACGGCCGGCGCCGCCGCGTTCGTGGATGGACGCCTGGGGATGGCGGGACCGTTCGGACGCTGGGTGGTGCCGGAGTACCGCCGCATCCGCGACTTCGAGTGGGACTTCCGCCCCCTGCCGCGGGCCGCGGACCGGGCCCCGACCAACATCGTCCTCACCGTGGCGTGGGGGATCTCCGCGGCCAGCCGCCACAAGGACGAGGCGTGGCGGCTGGTGCGCTGGCTCACCAGCCCCGAGGGCCAGGCGGAGCAGTCGCGGCTGGGACTCGCGGTGCCGTCTCTGCGGGCGGTGGCGGAGAGCCCGGCGTTCCTCGATCCATCGCTTCCGCCCGCGAACGACGCCGGCTACCTCCGCGCCGCCGAGCACGCCGCGCCCCTGGACTGGCCGCCGGACCCGAGCTACGACCCGCTCCTCGCGAACCGCCTGGAGGCGTCCCTCAAGGACGCCACGATGACCGTGCCGCAGGCGGCGGAGGACTTTTCGCGCCTCTGGAGCCGGCAGGCGAAGGCGTCCCGCGCCGCGGAGGGCGCCCCGCGCATGCCCTGGCGAACGGTGGCCGTCACGCTGGCGATCCTGGCCGGATGCGCCCTGCTTCCCATGGCCATCGGGTGGTGGACGCGCCGGCCCGCCTCGCCCGCGCGCCGCCGCGAGGAGGTGCACGGGCTGCTCCTCGCCTCCCCATGGCTCGCGGGGCTTCTCCTCTTCACCGCCTTCCCGGTGGTCACCTCCGCGCTCCTCTCGCTCTGCCGCTGGAACGGCCTCTCGTCCATCGGCGAGGCGGTGTGGGTGGGTGGCGGCAACTACGCCACGATGGCCACCCAGGACGGGCGCCTCGCCACGAGCGTCCTGGTGACCCTCGAGTACGTCCTGCTCGCGGTGCCCGGCGGACAGGTGGTGGCCCTGGCCGCGGCGCTCCTGATGGCCAGGAACGGGCGCACCACGGGCTTCTTCCGGGCCGCGTGGTACCTCCCCAGCGTGCTCGCCGGCGTGGGCGTGGCGGTGCTGTGGCGCTGGGTGTTCGACCCGCAGTACGGCCTCCTCAACCGCCTGCTGGCGCCGCTCCTGGGGCTCGTCGGGTTGACGCCTCCGGAGTGGTTCGGGCGGGACGCGGCCACGTTCGCGGTGCCGGCGTTCGCGCTCCTGAGCCTGTGGAGCGTGGGAGGCAGCATGATGATCTACGTGGCCGGGCTCCAGGCCATCCCCGAGGAGCTCCACGAGGCCGCGGACATGGACGGCGTGGGACGCTGGCGCCGCCTCTGGTCCGTCACGCTGCCGATGCTGTCGCCGGTCATCCTCTTCAACACGCTGATGGCCGTGATCGGCTCCTTCCAGGTCTTCACCTCCGCGTACGTGATGACCGCCGGCGGCCCGGAGGATCTCACCCGCTTCTACGTCCTGTACCTCTTCAACCAGGGCTTCGAGTTCTTCGAGATGGGATATGCGTCCGCGATGGCGTGGGTGCTGCTCCTGGCCACGCTGGCGGTGACGCTCCTCATCCTGCGTTCGAGCGCCCGGCTGGTGTACTACGAGGGGATGCGCTCATGAGCGCCGCCGCGGAGGTCGCACCCATCCGGCCCGCGCGGAGCGGGGCCCGCCGTTCCCCGCTGGCGGCGGCGGCCTCCTTCCTCGTGCTTCTCGCGGGCACGGTGCTGATGCTGCTCCCGCTCCTGTGGATGGCACTGGTGGCGCTCCAGGACGAGCAGGGCGCCATGAAGGCCACCGCCAGCAGCGACCTCCTCGCCCTCGTGCCGAGCACACCGCACGTGGGGAACTTCGCGGAGGCTCTCCGGCAGATGGGGTCCGAACCCTGGATGGGCTTCCTGGACGCGCTCTCCAACTCCATCCTCGTCACCGCGCTCGTGACGCTCGGGACCGTGCTCAGCTCCAGCATGGTGGCCCTCGCGTTCGCGCGGCTGCGCTTCCGCGGGCGCGGGGTCCTCTTCCTGGTGACGCTGGCCACCATGATGCTCCCGGCCCAGGTGACGCTCATCCCGCTCTTCCTCCTCTTCCGCGGCGCGGGCTGGATCGACACGCTGCTGCCGCTCATCGTGCCGGCGTTCTTCGGCAGCGCGTTCTTCATCTTCATGTATCGCCAGTTCATCGCCCAGATCCCGGAGGCGCTCTTCGAAGCCGCCCGCCTGGACGGGCTCGGCTGGCTGGGCATCTGGTGGCGCATCGTGCTCCCCATGTGCCGCCCGGTCACCGCCATCTGCGTGGTCTTCACCTTCATCTACACCTGGAACGACTTCCTCGCGCCGCTCGTGTACCTCCACAGCAACGAGGAGGCCACGCTCAGCGTGGCCCTCAACTCCTTCCGCAACCAGTACGGCGGCGTGAACCGCCTCAATCTCCTCATGGCCGCAACACTCGCCACAATGCTCCCCTGCATCATCCTCTTCCTGGCCGCCCAGCGCCACTTCGTGCAGGGCCTGGGCCGCGGCGCGGTGAAGGGCTGACCGATGGCCGCACTCTCCCTCAAGGGCCTGGGCAAGCGATTCCCCGGTGGCGTCCGCGCCGTGCGCGACGTGCACCTGGAGGTGGCCCAGGGCGAGTTCGTCGTGCTCGTGGGACCCTCCGGCTGCGGGAAGAGCACGCTGCTGCGGATGATCGCGGGGCTGGAGGAGATCTCCGAGGGGACGCTCGCCATCGACGGCACGGTGGTGAACGAGGTGCCCGCCCGCCTCCGCGACGTGGCGATGGTCTTCCAGAACTACGCCCTCTACCCGCACATGGACGTGCGCCGCAACATGGCCTTCGGCCTGATGCGCCGGCGCCGCCACGGCAGCGGCCTGCGGGCGCTCCTCTCCCCGGCCTACCGGGCCGCGGCCCGCCTGGAGCAGGCCGGAATCGACGAGCGCGTGCACCGCACGGCGGAGCTGCTCGGGATCGGCGGACTCCTGGCGCGGCGCCCCGGCCAGCTCTCGGGCGGCCAGCGGCAGCGGGTCGCCCTCGGACGGGCGATCGTGCGGGAGCCGCGGGTCTTCCTCTTCGACGAGCCGCTCTCCAACCTCGATGCGAAGCTCCGCCACGAGATGCGCGTGGAGCTCCGCCAGCTCCACCGCAGGCTGGGCGCCACGATGATCTACGTCACCCATGACCAGGAGGAGGCCATGGGCCTCGGCGACCGGATCGTGGTGCTGCGGGACGGCGTGGTGCAGCAGGCGGCGCCGCCGGCGGTCGTCTACCGCCAGCCCGCGAACAGCTTCACCGCGTCGTTCGTGGGGAGCCCGGCGATGAACTTCGCCCGCGGCACGCTGGAACGGCGGGGCGCGGAGGCGTGGTTCCTCGCCTCGGGCGTGCGCTGGCCGGTGCCGCGGCCGCCGGCGGTCCCGGACGGCTCCGCCGTCGTCCTCGGCCTGCGCCCGGACGCCCTCCGTCCCGCGGGCCCCCCCACCGGGGAGCCGGCTGGCGAACCGCGCCTCGAGGCGACCGTGATCTCCGCGGAGTCCCTCGGGGATCGCGTGGACCTGGCGCTCCAGACCCCGTTCGGACGCTGGACCTGCCGCACCCCGGGGGCCACGCCACCGGCGACGGACGGAGCGGTCCTGGGCGTCGTGCCGGGCCTCGCGGCCGCCCACTGGTTTGCGGCGGACGAGGCGGGCGCCCGCCTCCCGGAGTGAAGCGCCCGGAAAAGAACAGGGACCCCGCGTCGCCGCGGGGTCCCTGCGTGTCGCACGCGTTCAGCGGACGCCGGGGTCCGCGGGGGGCGTCAGCACGGGCCCCAGGTGCCGATCACGATGCCCAGGTCCGCACCGTCGGTGTTGCCGTCGCCGTTGATGTCGCCCACGCCGGGAGTGCCCCAGCTGCCGATCACCAGGCCCAGGTCCGCGCCGTTGACCTCGCCATCGTTGTTGAGGTCCGCGGGGCAGGCGGCCGCCAGCTCCACGGTGAAGTACTGCGTACCGGAGACAGCACCGAAGTCGATCGTCCGGACGTCCACCCAGTTGCAGCTGTCGGGACCGCAGGAGAGGTTCTGCGCCCCGTCCACACCGCCCAGGATCTGGTTGGACATGTAGTCGTGCCCGCTACCGTTGACGAACGCGCAGACCTTGATCGGTCCGTCGGTCCATCCCAGGAGGGAGAGCGGGATCTTCACTTCCACGCCGGTCACCACGCCGCTGCCATCGCTCGGGCCGCTGCTGCCGCCATCGACGCCGCGGGTGTTCGAGTTGTTCATGGAGGCCTCGATGCCCAGCGCGGAGACGATCACGCCGCCGGCGCCGCTCATCCCCAGGTAGGCGCCGTTGCCGCCGCCATCGGTGAGGACCTGGGAGGCGTTCGCGTAGAACTCGTAGGGGTCGTTGCCGCCGGTGCAGCTGAACCAGAAGTCCGCCGCGAAGTCCTCCTCGAACTTGAGACCGGGGTTGCTGTCATCGAGGCGACCCATGCGGTTCAGGCCGTTGAAATCCACGTCCGGGTTGTCGCCGCGGAGCTGGTTCTGTCCGCCCGGCACGCAGTCGATGAAGACCTCCAGTTTGTTGAAGTTGCTCTGGAGGTTCCCGGCGAGCACCAGGTAGAGGTAGCCGCCCTTGACGTCGATCACGCCGTAGCCGGCATCAAGCTCCGAGCCGTCGGCGAAACCGACGTTGCCCAGGGTGGAGTTTCCGAAGCCGGTCACGGTGTTCTGCACCGCCCGGGCCGGCCCATAGGCCGCTTCCGCCGTCCCGTCGACGACGATCTGGGCCTGGGCGAGGGAGGTGAGGGCCGTGACGGCCACGACCGCGGTCATCGAGCATCGCATGTCAATCTTCTCCTTGAATCCGGATGGGGTGAAGGCCGCCCGGGGGTTGGAACCCGTCCGGTGGCGCTGGAACAGATGCTACGGCCACCTCCCGCCTTCGCCAACGGAATCCCGGCGGATGCGTTCGCAGGCCCACCTTCCGCTGCGGCGAGCCAGCCCGCACAATGGCGGGGTGCCCCGATATGGACTCCTGGTCGCCTACGACGGAACGGCCTTCCATGGCTGGCAGCGGCAGGAGCCCCCGGGCGCGGAACCGTTGCGGACCGTGCAGGGCGTCCTCCAGGAGGCCGTCCGCACCGTGGTCGGGGAGCCAGTAACCCTGCTCGGGGCGAGTCGGACGGACGCCGGCGTGCACGCCCGCGGCCAGGTGGCGGCCTTCACCACCAGCCGGGTCATTCCGGTGGAGCGGCTGTCGCTCGCCATCACCTCGCGCTGCCCGCCGGACGTCCAGGTCCGCGGCGCGATGGTGGTGCCGGAGGCGTTCGATCCCATCTCCGATGCCCGGGCCAAGGGGTACCGCTACTCCCTCCAGCATGGCCGCCCCAGCGAGGTGCCGCCGCCCCTCTTCGACCGCACGCTCGTCTACTCCACGTGGCACCAGCTGGATCCGTCCCGGATGAAGGCCGCGGCGGACCGCCTGGTGGGGCGCCATGACTTCGCCTCCTTCACGCGCGCGGACCATGGGCGCGAAAGCACGGTCCGGACGATCCACACCTGCACCGTGCATGCGACCGGCCCCCATCGGATCGAGATCGACGTCTCCGGCGACGGGTTCCTCTACAACATGGTTCGCATCATCGCCGGGACGCTGGTGGAGGCGGGGCGGGGACGGATGACTCCGGAACAGGTCGCGGCCCTCCTGGCGGCACCGGCGCGTGAACGCGCCGGTCCCACGCTTCCGCCGGAGGGTCTGTGCCTCTCGTGGATCCACTACGGTCCGGGCTTCGGACCCTTGGCCGGGGTTCATGCGCCGTAGCGCCTCCATCGCCGCGTGCCTGCTCGTTCTCGCCCCCTCGTGGGTTCCGGCCGCCGCTGCGCAGAAGCTCAACCTGGATCCGACGCCGTCCTTCCCCGCGCTGCCGCAGGACAACGCCGCCACCGCGCTCGCCAGCGTCCTGACGCGGGAGATCGAATCGCTCCGCAAGGCGCCGGCGGCGGACCCGGATGCGGCGCTTGCGCGGGATGCCTCCGTCGCGTGGCGCCGCGTGGCCCACGAGCTCCTGGTGCGCGGAGACGCCGGAAGCGGCGCGTCGCCTGCGGTGATCGTGGGCGGGTTCCGGCTCGCGGAGGCGCGGGCGGAGTTCGACGCCGCCATGGCGGCCCTGCCCAGTGGCACGCCGCAGGCGCTGGAGGCCGCAGCGGCCCTCCGCAACTTCGTGGACCGGGCGCCCGGCGCGGTCCGGGCCGCGAAGCCGGCGCAGCTCCTCGTGATCGCGGATGGCGCGCTGGCGGCACTCGCACCGGTGCTGGCCGCGCTGGGCCAGCCGGCGGCCGGGCAGCACTGGGTGGACGCCCTTGTCCCGCAGCCCGCGGGCCCGGCGCCCGCCCCCACCACGGATCCGGCGGCCCCGTCAGGGGCTCCGGCGGCGGCGCCGACGGCGGCACCCGCCGCGGTACCAGCTGCGGCACCCGCCGCGGCACCACCCGGGGAGTCGGGCACACCTGGCCAGGACGCACTCGCCGCCGCCGCCGCGGATCAGCGGCTCGCCGAGCCGGTGCGGGGCGCGTTCGCCCTCGCGGCCCGGCGGCTCCAGAGCGCGGAGACCTTCCCGGACCTGCGCGGCGAGGCCCTCGCGGCCCGCGCGGAACTGGAGGGGCTCCCCGCGGCGCTCGCGGCCATCGCCAGCGCGTCGTGGCTCCCCGGGCGCTTCCGCGATGCCGTGGCCGTGCAGGCCGCCGAGTCCATCCAGGCGTGGATGGAGGCGTCCACGCGGGTGGATGCCCGCGCCCGGCTGGAGCGCCTCCGCTGCCTCGGCGAGGTGGTCCAGGTGGCTCAGGAACTGGTGACCTCCGGTGGCGCGGATGGCGCGCGCGGGCCCGTCGATCCGCGGCGCGTCACTCGAGCGCTGGAGGCGTTCGAAGCGGCGCCTCCGGATGCGGACGAGGCCCGAGCGTCCCAGGCCCGGCTGCGAATGATGCGGACGCTCCTGGAGACGGTGCAGGAGGTGCGCCGAGCGGAGCGCAGCGACGTGCGGAAGGACCTGCGCTCGGCGCAGCGCGAACTCCTCCAGGACGCCCGTCGCACGGAGGATCCCGTGCTGCGGCAGGTGGAGACGCTGGCGGCGCCGGGGGCGTCACCCACGGATCCCGCGGTGGGCAGCCTGCTGGACAGCCAGCGCCGCCGCATCCGCAACCTGGCCCGGCTTGCCCGCCTCAGCCAGGTCCTGGACGACATGCAGTCGCGCCTCGCGGACCGCGCGGGCCCGGTGGCCACCCAGGCGCGCCGTCAACTCTCCTTCCTCTCGAACCCCGCCCGCGCGGCGGACGCGGAGGCGGCCCTCGACGCCCTCTGCCACCAGTGGGCGTTCGTGGGGAGATTCCCCGGCGAGAACCTGGTGCGGCACCGGAACGAGGCGGCCCTGGCCTGCTGCGCCGGCCACGATCACCAGCTGCTGGCCGCCATGGACGCGAGGCGGGATGCGTGGGCCGATGCCTGGGGCCGCGGCAACCCCAACGCGGATGCGGTTCGAAGCGCCATGGATCTGGCCCGCGTGGGACTCCTGATCGAGGAGCACGCCACGCTGGCGGGCAGCGGCCTGGACCCGCGACTCCTGGGGCGCTGGGCGGGCTGGGACGACTTCGGCGGCCTCCCGGGGTCCACGGACGCCATGCACGCGCGGATCGCCCTTGCGGTGGACGCCGTGGTGCGCAACGACGACGCCTCCCTGCGGGAGTCGCTCGATCGCCTGGCCCGGGAGGCCCCGCTCTGGCGGCTGCGGGCCCATCTCCTGACGCGGCTGGGCCCCGCCCTATCCACGCTCCCCACCGGACTCGCCGGCACCATGGGACGGGCCGCCGCGTCGCCCCCGCCGGGGGCCTTCCTCGCGGAGCAGCGCGACGCGCTCGCGCTCCTCGGACGAGCGTCCCGCGAGTACCTCTACGCGCAGCGCCGCTCGGACGACGCCCTCACGGAGGCGCTCGCCGCTGCGATCCGCGCCAAGGCCGGAGAGCTCCTGGCCGCGGAGGGCACCATCACGCCGGAGGCGCGGGCCGTGCGGCTCCAGGCCGGTGCCGTCAACGACTCGCAGCCGGCCCGACGCGGGCGGCAGCCCTGACGGCCATCAGGGCCGCTCGAAGAGCGCGAACGTCCCCACCCGCAGCGGCTCCCGGGCGTGGAACGGCTCGCCGTACTCGGCGCCGATCCGGCTCCCGAAGTAGCGGCCCGCCGCATCCACCCACTCCACCACCGCGGCGTTGCTCCTGTTGCGGACGAACTGGCTCTCATAGGCCAGGATGGCGCGCCGCTTGGCGTCCTGGTAGCCGCTCGCGTCCACGATGAAGCTCGGCTGCGGCACCGTGCGCAGGTGGGTGGCCCAGTAGTGGAAGAGCCAGAAGGGATGGATCGGCTCGCCCGGGATGCTGCTCTTCGTCAGCTTCGCATCGAAGCGGGCGTCCTCCACGATCCGCGTGGCCGCCACGTGGTCCGGATGGGCGTCCTCGGGATGCGGCACGAAGATCACGTCCGCACGCACCCGGCGGATCACCGCGGCCACGGCGTGCCGGGCCTGGATCGAGTGGACCAGCTCCCGGTTGGGCAGCCCCAAGCACTCCCGCGTGGCGCCCAGGATGCGGGCCGCTTCCGCCGCCTCGCGGGCCCGAGTCTGCGGATCGCCGTGCGGCGTGGGCTCCCCGTTGGTGAGGTCCAGGAGGTGCACGGCATGACCCTCCGCGGCCAGCCGGGCCACGGTGGCCCCCATGCCAAGCTCCTGGTCGTCCGGATGCGGACCCACCACCAGGACGGAGAGCGGCCGCGCCACGCCCGATCAGCTCCGGGCCCGGACCGACGCGGCCACCGCGTCCACCACGTGCCGACGCTGGGCCTCCGTCAGCTCGCCGTAGATCGGAAGCGCGATGGTCTCCTTCGCGGCCAGTTCGGAGTGCGGGTGGCTCCCCACCGTGCCTCCCAGCGCGCTGAAGCACTTCTGGAGGTGCAGCGGGACGGGGTAGTAGATCTCCGTGCCCACCTTGCGGGCGGTGAGATCCGTGCGCACCGCGTCGCGGATGGCCGCGGGCACGCGAATGACGTACTGGTTGTAGATGTGCCGGGCGCCCGCCGGGGCCGGCGCCGGCGTCTGCACCGCCAGGCCGGCGCTGCCCATGGGCTTGCGCCCGTCGGTGGCGCCAAGGGCGGCGAACGCCTGGTCGTACCACGCAGCGTTGCGGCGCCGCGCCTCCGTCCATGCGTCCAGGTGCCTCAGCTTCACCCGCAGCACCGCGGCCTGCAGGGCATCCAGCCGCGAGTTCACGCCCACCTCGTCGTGGTAGTAGCGCGGCTCCATGCCGTGGTTCCGCAGCCGGCGGAGCCGCGCGGCCACCGCGTCATCGTTGGTGGTGACCAGGCCTCCGTCGCCGAAGCCGCCGAGGTTCTTGGTGGGGAAGAAGCTGAAGGTCCCCATCGCCCCGGTCCCGCCGACGCGCCGGCCCGTGGTGTCCTCCGATCCGATCGCCTGCGCGGCGTCCTCCACCACGGGGACGCCGGCCTTGCGGGCCAGCTCCATGATCGGCGCGAGCTCCACCGCCTGCCCGTAGAGGTGGACCGGCATGATCGCCTTCAGCCGCTTGCAGCGGGCGATCGCGGCCCTGGTGCTCTGCGGGCACATGTTGAAGGTCACCGGATCCACGTCCACGAAGATCGGCGTCGCACCGAGCCGATGGACGCTCCCGGCGGTCGCGAAGAAGGTGTAGGTGGGCAGGATCACCTCGTCGCCGTGGCCCACGTCCAGGGCCATCATGGCCAGCAGGATGGCGTCGCTGCCGTTGGCGCACCCGACGGCGTGGCGTGTGCCGCAGTACTGGGCCACCTCGCGCTCCAGCTGGTCGATCTCGGGGCCGCCGATGAAGTACTGGGACTCCACCACGGCCTTGATCGCGGGCTCGATCTCCGCGCGGATCGGGCCATACTGGGCCTTCAGGTCAAGCAGCGGGACGGCGATGTCGGACACGGGTGCGGTGGACGCGGTGGCGGTGGCCATTCCGGGATTGTACGGCACGCACCCGCCGCCAACGCCTCCCGGATTCAGCGGTCGCGGCCGGTGGCGATGGAGCCCGTGCCGGTGCTGCCGAAGCCACCGGAGCCCCGCGCCGTGGCGTCCAGGGAGGCCACTTCCCGCACCTCCGCCCGCCCCACCGGTGCGATCACCAGCTGCGCCACGCGCATCCCCGGCTCCACCGTGAACGCCGCGGACCCGAGGTTCACCAGGGCCACCCGCACCTCGCCGCGGTAGTCCGCGTCGATGGTGCCGGGTGCGTTCGGAACCGTGATGCCATGCTTCGTGGCAAGCCCGCTCCGCGGCCGCACCTGGCCCTCCCAACCCTCCGGGATCGCCAGGGCGAAGCCGCACGGCAACACCGCGATGGCACCCGGCTCCAGCGTGCACGGCGCGGCGAGGGCCGCGTGCAGGTCCATCCCCGCCGCGTGTTCGCTCTGGTATGCGGGCAGCGTCGCCAGGGGCGACAGCCGCTGCACGCGAATCTCCACCCGCGCCGCCCCGCTCATCGCCGGAACGCCAGGTCCGGCCGCCGCGACGGCGCGGCGTCCAGCTCGGGGGTGCGCCAGCAGCCGACCCAGCGGCCCGGCTCGATCTCGTGGAGCACGTACGGATCCCGCTCCCGCGCCAACGCCGGCCTGGACTCCGCCGCCATGAAGGGCCACCAGGGGATCACGCCCCGATCGGCGCCGGGGAGACGGCGGAACTGGCCGGGATCGTTGACCACCTCCTCCACCGTCGTCAGGCGGCGAACGTGCGTGTGCAGACCCGGGATGGAGTTGAAGAGGCCGCGCGTGTACGGATGGAGCGGGGCGTCGAAGAGCGGATAGACCGGGCCGTACTCCACCACCCGGCCCGCGTACATCACGCACACCACGTCCGCGTTCTCCGCCACCACGCCCAGGTTGTGGGTGATGAGCATGATGCCCATCCCCTTCTCCTCCTGCAGCCGCCGCAGGAGCTCCAGGATCTGGGCCTGGATGGTCACGTCGAGGGCCGTCGTGGGCTCGTCCGCCAGCAGCACCCTCGGCTGGCACGCCAGGGCCATGGCGATCATCACGCGCTGGCGCATGCCGCCGGAGAACTGGTGGGGATAGGCGGCCATCCGCTCGCGGGCCCGCGGGATCCCCACGGACTCCATGGCCTTCACCGAGATCTCGAACGCCTCCTGCGCGCTCACCTGCTGGTGGAGCAGGACCGCCTCCATGATCTGGTCCCCCACCGAGTACACCGGGTTCAGACTGGTCATCGGCTCCTGGAAGATCATGGCGATCTCGCCGCCGCGGATCCGGAGCATCTCGCGTTCGCCCAGCGTCAGCAGGTCGCGGCCTCCATAGAGGATGGAGCCGCGGTCCATGCGCCCCGGGGGGCAGGGAATGAGCTGCATGGTGCTCATCGCGGTGACGCTCTTGCCGCAGCCCGACTCCCCCACCACCGCCAGCGTCTGCCGCGGGAAGACGCTCATGCTGACCCCCGCCACCGCCTGCACCCTGGGCGCGGACGGATCTCCGGAGTTGCCGAAGCTCACCGCCAGGTCCGCCACCTCCAGGAGCGGCGCCTCCGTCGACGGTGCGGTGTGGAGCGGGCCTGTCTGCACGGCGCTCATGGTCAGTGGGCCGCCTTCCGCAGCTTGGGATCGATGGCGTCGCGGAGCGATCCGCCGAGGACGTTGTACGCCAGCACCGTGAGGAAGATGATCAGACCGGGGAAGACCGCCAGCCACCAGATGAACGTGCCGGTGGTGGCCAGGGCGCTGGAGAGCAGCTTGCCCCAGCTGGCCTGGTTGTCCGGCCCCAGCCCGAGGAAGCTCAGGGTCGCCTCCGCGAGGATCGCGCCGGCCACCGCGAAGCTGGTGTCCACGAGCACCGGCGTCACCCCGTTGGGCAGCGCATGGCGGAAGAGGACGGATCGCAGCGGCAGGCCCGCCGCCCTCGCCCCCTGCACGAAGTCCAGGGAGCGGAGTTTCATGAACTCCGCCCGCGTGAAGCGGGCCGCACCGGTCCAGCTCACGCAGCCGATGATGGCCATCATCACGTAGGTGTTCCGCGGCAGCACGCCCGCGGCCACGATCAGCAGGAAGAGGACCGGGATGGACATGAAGATCTCCACCACGCGGAAGAGGATCAGGTCCAGCCAGCCGCCGAAGTAGCCCATGACCGCGCCCAGCGTCACACCGATGAGCACGGCGATCCCCGTGGAGACGAAACCCACGCTGATGCTGAGTCGGCACGCCCACAGCAGCTGGCAGAAGACGTCCACGCCGTTCGGATCCGTGCCGAGGATGAAGTACCGGCGTGCGAACGCGGTGTCCGCCACCGCCGCCCACTCCCGCGCCAGCTGGTCGCGCTGGCGCGTCGCCTGGACCTCGTCGTCCAGCTTGCGCCGGGCCAGGTCCTCCTGGCCGGCGGCCCGGGCGGCGGCGGCATCGCGGGAGAGGCGCGCGGCCTCCTGCTCCAGGGCCACCAGCTTCATCTGCACGGCGCCGGAGACGGTGGTCATCGGCGGCACGCTGATCAGTTCGCTCCGCACGCGGTTGGGGGACCAGGGCACCAGCGTGTACCAGGTGCGCGCGGTGCCATCCGCCTCCGCGGCCAGGTAGGCGTCGTAGTTCGCCGGGCGCTCCGTCCAGCGCGCCCCCACCGCCAGGGAGGACACCACGAGCGCCGCAGTCATCGCGACCGCGCGGCCTCCCGCCCGCGGCCCGAACGGGATGAGCATGCCCGCGAGCGCCGGCAGGGCGCCGATCACCAGCACCGGCAGGCTGCGCCGCCACCAGAACCCGGGTTCGTTGATCCAGCGGTCGAACTCCCGCAGCGCTCCGGTCCGGGCCGGGCTGTCCAGCCAGTCCGCGGCGGAGGCGCCCGCGATCACCACCACCAGGGCCAGGATCCCCATCGCCGCGGCGGCACCCAGGCGCTCCCCTCGCGGCCGGCGGAGCGGCAGCGCCACCCAGAGGGCCAGGAGCGGGGCGAGGAGGAGGAGCAGGTCCGCGGCGGAGAGGCTCCGCCAGAGCGGCGACCCCGAGGAGACGACGGCGCCGTTCGAATCCAGCTGCTGCATCCAGAGCGGATGGGCGTTGGCCAGGAGCGGCCCCACCACCGCGCCGATCCCCATCACCACCACCCAGCCGATCGCCACGCGGGCGGGCAGGCTCGCCCAGACGCGGGACCATGCGTCCGCCCAGAAGCCGCGGGCCTGCTGGGCGCCCACGCCGCGCATGGCCTCGATGCCGGAGATCACCCGCGGTGCCGCTGCCTCAGCCATAGGTCACCCGCGGGTCCGCTGCGGCGTAGAGGATGTCCGCCAGCAGCAGCGCCAGCAGCGTCACGAACCCCACGATGGTCGCATTGGCCAGGATGATCTCCGCGTCGCGGAGGGAGATGGCGTCCAGCATCAGGGAGCCCATCCCCGGGATCGAAAAGACCCGCTCGACCACCACGGCGCCGGAGAGCATGCCCGGGAAGATGGACACGAACATCGTGATCAGCGGCAGGAGGCTGTTGCGGAAGACGTGGCGGAAGACCACGTCGCGGCGCGGAACGCCCTTGGCCTTGGCGGTCCGCACGTAGTCGGCGTTGAAGTTGTCCAGCATCGCGGCCCGCGTCTGCCGGCTCAGCACCGCGAACCCTGTGTAGATGAGGCACGCCACCGGCAGCACCATGTGCCACAGCGTGTCCAGGAGCCATCCGGGCTCGAACCCGCCGGATCCCCACGTGGGCAGGAAGAGGAAGTCCTCCGCCCTCTTGTCGTGGAGACCCGCCACCGGGAACCAGCCCAGGTTCTGCGAGTTCGCCAGGAAACCCACGGCCAGCGTGGCGGCCCACACCACCGGAACGGACCAGAGGGCCACGAAGAGGCCCCCCGTCAGCACGTCGAACCAGCTGCCCCGGCGGGACGCCGCAAGCATGCCGGTGGGGATGGCCACCAGATAGATGATCGGGAACGCCACCAGGTTGAGGAGGAGCGTGACCGGGAGCGCCTCCATGATGAGCGACGCCACCGGCCGGTTCCGGCTGCGGCTCCACCCGAGATCCGGGGCGCCCACGGAGAGCACGCCCGGGATGATGGCCCAGCCCGCCGCCGGATAGGGACGGGATTCGAACGCCACCTCCAGCATCGCCCGCGCGGAGGCTGCCTCGCACCACGCCTTCGCGGCCGCGGTGAGCGCCGCCTGCGCCGCCGCGAACTGCGGGCGCTCCGGCGCCGCCGGCAGCGACGCCACCTCGCCGGGACGGATGAAGCCGATGGAGTCCACCGCGCCCGAGCGGCCGATCGCGAGTGCGTAGTCCCCCAGGACGGTCATCGCGGCGGCGCGCCGGCCGACGAACTCGTCGCGGGCCTCCGCCGCCGCGCGCTGGAGCCGCAGGAACTGCTGACGCCGCTCCGTGGCGTCCTCGGCGGGCCGGTAGGAGGCGGCGCCGGAGGCCTCCGCCTGCGGCAGCGCGTCGGAGAGTCCGGCTGCGGCGGTGGCCCATGGCGGCACGGGCAGCACCGGGAGCGGGCGTGGCGGGTAGATGCGGTCCCCGGTGGAGGCGATGAGCGCCTGCGGCCCGATCTTCACCGGCGACATTCGCCCCAGCCAGCGTCCGTACTGGACCAGCACGGGATCATCGAGCGAGAATCGATCGCGGAATCGGGCGTCCGCCACGCGCGGATCCGCGCCGGAGGGACTCCCGCCGCCCGCCGCCGCCAGCGCGCTCGCCGTGAGCCCGCCCGGGGAGAGCGCCACCAGCATGAAGATGAGCAGCGTCATCCCCAGCAGCGTGGGGATCATCAGCAGCATGCGACGGGCGATGTAGGTCAGCATCCGGTCCGGCAGGTGCGGAGGCGGCTGGTTGCGTTCACGTCCCGGGGCTCATGGACGCGCGCAGGTGGAAGAACTCGTCCGGCACCAGGCCGGTCTTGTACATGCGCACGTTCCCGAAGTCCCGCTTCACGAATCGCAGCCACGGCGGAACGCGCACGAACGTGTACGGCTGCTCTTCCGCGAGAACCGCCTCCAGCTGCTGCCAGATCAGCATGCGGGTCGGCGTGTCCATGGTGCGGCGGCCCTTCTCGATCAGCTCATCCGCCTCCTTGGAGCTCCACTGCGTGAAGTTGTCCTTGCCCTTGGCGATGCTGTCGGAGTGGAACATCTGCCGGAGGTCGCTCTCCGGCGCGTTGGCGCCCCACGCCATGGTGATGGCGTCGAAGTCGCGGCTCTTGGTGATGTCCTGGTAGCGGCTCCAATCCACCGGCCGGGTCTTGCAGACGATCCCCGCCTTGGTGTAGGAGTCGCTCACGAAGCGCGAGATCCGCTCCGCGATCTCGCCGCCCGAGGCGTAGGTGAACTCGAACTCGAACTTCTCCCCGTCCTTGTTCTCGAGGATTCCGTCGCCGTTCCGATCCTCCCACCCCGCCTCCTTGAGGAGCGCCTTCGCCCGGACGGGGTCGTAGGCCCAGGGCTTCACGGCGGGGTTCGAGGCGGGGCTCTCCGGATTGAAGGGCCCCTTCGCCACGATGCCGATCCCGTCCCAGATGTCGCGGATCATCTTCTCGCGGTCCAGGAGCAGCGTCATGGCCTGCCGGACCCGCTTGTCCTTGAATGGGGTGGTGCGGCCGGTCTCCCCGCGCGGCCCCGCCTGCCAGGCGATGAACGAGTAGCCGCTCCGCATGTTCACCCACTTCAGGGCGTACGCCGACTTCTCGAAGTCCGGCTCGCTCCGCAGCACGGTGTTGTACTGCGGCGAGGTGGGGACGATCATCGACGCCTCGTTGTTGCGGAACGCCACCAGGCGCGGGAGCTCGCTGGTGATCACGCGGAAGCGCATCCCGTCGAGGGGCGCCTTGCCGGCCCACCAGCGTTCGTTGCGGACCAGGACGATGTCGTTGCCGGGCGTCCACTGGGACGCGAGGTCCTGCGGACCGGCGGGGATCCGCTGCATGCGGAAGGGGCCGCTGCCCATGAGCAGCCCCGTGGATGGATTGATCTGCGACGGTTCGAACTGCGAGTAGTAGTGCTTGGGGAGGATCGGCTCCCCCATGGTGATGAGGATGTTGCTGAAGACGGCGTCCTTGAAGGTGAACTCCACCGTCTGCGGATCCACCACCACCACGTCCTTGAGGACGTCCTCGATCACCGAGCGGGCGCGATCCGCGTCGATCGCCTTGTTGAGGATGAAGTCCTTGTAGGTCCAGCGGACGTCCTCCGCGGTCACCGGCTTGCCGTCGCTGAAGACCGCGCGGGGGTTGATGTGCACGCGGATCCAGAGACCGTCCGGGTCGATCTGCCACGCGTCCGCCAGGGCCCCCACCATCTTCATGGTGGCGGGATCGAAGGTCCCCAGGCCTTCGCAGACGCGGTCCAGCACGCGGGTGCCGTAGACGTCCGCGTACAGGAAGGGCGTCACCTTCTGCGGCTGGGCCTCGAAGACGTCCACGAACTCGCCACCGGTCTGGAAGCCCGGGACCGTCGATGGATCCGTCGCGAACGCCGGCTCCGGCTGCCACTCGACGCGGACGCCCGCCCTGGCCCAGCGCTCGTCGCGTGCCGCCGGCGCCACCGCCACCCGGCCGGCCCCCGCGGCCCCGCCACCGGCGGCCGGCGCCGGCGTCGCAGGCGACTCCCGCGGAGTTTCCGGGCCGCGGGACACCGTGATGCCCCGGGCGAGCGTCTCCCCGACCCCGCGGATGAGCTGTTCCATCCGGTTGAGCTGGGCCATGTTGAGCCAGGTGGTCACAGCCACGGCCAGGAGGGTCGCGAAGAAGACCAGGTCCTTGAATGTGAATCGGTTCTGCATGCGCCTGCCTCGGGGTGGGGGAGCGTAGCACGGCGCCGCAATGTCTCGCGGGCCCACCGTGGTTCCGCCGGGCGGCGGCTCAGGCCGGGACGCGGCCCCTGGCCGCCGGGTCCAGCCGCTCCCGCAGCCGGTCGGCGATGAAGTTGAGGGAGAGGAGCGTCACGCCCACCAGCAGGCACGGGAAGAGCAGCAGCCACCAGCGGCTGTGCACCAAGTTCAACTCCGGGAGCCCATCCGCGGCCAGATTTCCCCAACTGGGCACCGGCGGGCGGACCCCGATCCCCAGGAAGCTGAGGAAGCTCTCGGAGAGGATGGCTGCGGGGACTGCGAGCGCCGCGTACACCACCATCGGGCCCACCAGGTTCGGCAGCAGATGGAGGAGCAGCTGCCGCCGGCGGGGAACACCCAGCGCCCTGCACGCCTCCATGAACGGCCGTCCCCGCAGCGAAAGCACCTGCCCGCGGATCACGCGGGCCATCGTGAGCCAGCTCACGCCGCCGATCGCGATGAGCAGTACGCCCAGGTTCAGCGTGGCCCGCGCCCCGGGTCGGTCCGAGGCGCCCAGGCGCTCCATCATTCCATCCGCGCCCACCGCCAGCAGCACCACGAGCAGCATGGTGGGCAGCCCGAAGAGGATGTCCACGACCCGCATCATGAGGGCGTCCGTCCGGCCGCCCGCGTAGCCCGCCATCAGGCCGTAGGCCGTGCCGATCGCCACGGTGAGGGCCGCTGCGCTCAACCCGATGAGGAGGCTCACGGCGCCGCCCGCCAGGCAGCGGGCCAGCACGTCCCGACCCTGGCGATCCGTTCCCAGCCACCAGCGCCCGCCCTCGGCGCTCGCGCCCGGCCACCACCATGGCGGCTGCAGCGCATTGGCGTAGTCGCCCGCCTCGTAGCGGGGCACCTGGCCGCCGCCGCCCGCGGGCTTCACCGCGCCGCAGCTCCACGGCAGAGAGAGGAGGCACGCCCCCGCGATGATGGCCAGGATCCACGCGCCGGCGCTCGTCCGCCACGGCCGCATGGGGCGCGAACCGCGCCCGCCCTGGCCCGCGTCGACCGGAGTCTCCGCGCCGCGCACACCGACATCGTTGCCCCGCGCGTCTTGCACGGACTGGAGTCTACGGAGGGTCGCGTTCAGCGCGAGCCGGCGGGGGCCGCAGGCGGCGCCGCGGGGTGCGCGCCGGCAGGCGGCGAGCGGTCCGCGTCGCGTGGACGACCCTCCCCGCGCGGTTCGCGGGGCTCCTTGCCGTCCCGGTTGTCCCGGTTGTCCCTGCCGTCCTTGCCGTCCTTGCCGTCGCGAGGCTCGCGCGGTTCGCCACCCAGCGGCCCGCCGGGACGCATGAGCGGCTTGGGATCCTCGCCGGCCTTGATGCCCTCGACGATCCGCTCCGCCTTGTCGTCGCGGGCCCGGGTCTCTTCGCCCAGTTCCTCCCGCATCCGCTTCATCTGCTGGTCCAGGGCCGCCAGCTCCATGGCCCGGGCCTTCAGATCCAGGTCCACCTGGCGCCGAACCTTGGAGCGGATCTGCTCCACAAGGTTCCCGGCGAGCGCCGCGTCACCGGCGGAATTGGCGGCCCGGTACTGGTCCGCCAGCTTCTTGAGGTCGTTCTGGATCCGCAGATCCTCCACGCGCAGCTGGTAGATCTCGGGATTCCGGCGCTTCAGGACCGCCAGGATCATCAGCCGCCGGGCGTTGGTGTTCAGGGATTCGAAGAACTTGCGCGGCTCGCTCTCCCGCCTGTCGCGGAGCGCCTTGGCCCACTCCGGCGAGATGTCCTCCGCCACGGCGATCACCGCGTCCACGTCCTCCTGGGAGAGGGCGTCGCGACGACCTCGACCCGGGCCGCGATCCGCATCGGGCGGCGGCTGTCCCGGAGCGCCGGGAGGGGGCGGGTCGCCAGGACGGCCGGGCGCCGCTGGAGGCGACACCGCCTCCGGCGGCGGTTGAGACCCGGAGGCGGTGAGGACGATTGCAAGGAGCGGAACAGCGGCGCCGAGCTGGAAGACGCGGAAGGGTCGGTGCACGCTCATCCCTCGATCGGTCCGGGTGCGTCGCCAAGGATCAGCCGAAGTTCGGCAGCCACGTCATCGATGGCCGGAGACGCGCCGGGAAGCAGGCCGCCCGCGAGATCGGGGCCCTCCATCGCGGAGGCGCGGACCGCGCGGCCCGGCTCCATGATGGCCACGAGGAACCACTCGGCGCTGGTTCCCTCGGGGAGACTGACGCGGGCGGTTCGAGTGGGCGCCGCGTGCGGCGGAGCCACGCGGGTGCCGGAGCCGTGCCGCGCCATCGCTTCCGCGAGCGGCTTCGCGCCCAGGGAGATGCCCAGGGTCGACAGCCCGCCGCAGGCCAGCAGGAGCGCTGCCGCCGCGGCCATGCGACGCCAGGGAAGACGGGGACCCACACGCGCCAGCACGGCGGGCGCTTCGCGCTCCGCCCAGGAGGCGGCCATGACCTGTTGCGCGAACCCGGCCCGCGGCGCCAACGCCCGGCTCCGGGCCTCAAGGAGGCGCAGCGTCGCCGCCAGCGTCGGATCCGACGCCGCGTCGAGGTCGAGGTGTGGTTCGTGCTCGTGCATGTCGTGCGACCTGTTCATCATGGCACAACCCTCGTGCAGGTGGGACACCGGCCGTCCGCGAACGCCGGCCAGGCGGGCCCGATTGCAGCCCGCGACCGGGAGAGTGGACTTCGCGCCGGAACAGCCGGAACACGCCCGATATGGGACGGCCCGGGGCGCCTGTGGACCATCCGGCTCCCCTCGATCATGGCTGCTCCCGCTTCCTGCGGGCCTCGATGCCCGCCCGGAGCTTGTGGAGAGCCCGGTGGTGACGGGCCAGGAGGGTCCCAAGCGGTTCGTTCAGGTATTCGGACATCTGCCGGAAGCTCATCCCCCCCACGTGCCGGAGGTCCACCACCAGCCGATCCGCCGCGGAGAGCTCCGCCATGGCCTCCTCGAGGGCCTTCAGCTCCGCCGGCTCCGCCCGGTCGCCGTCATCCTCGTGCGTGGGTCCGAACGCCGTGAGCGTCGACTCCTCGGCGGGACGGGCATGCCGCTTGCGGCGCCGCATCTCGTCCCGCAGGCGGTTCATCGCGATCCGGAAGAGCCAGGCTTCGAATTTCCCCTGTTCCGTGTACTCCCCCAGCTTGCTCACGAGCGTGCAGAACGTGCTCTGGGCGATCTCCTCCGCCAGGTCCGCGTCATGGCATTGGGCCCGGAGAAGGCCATGGACCCGCGGGAGATACTGCGTGACGATGCGCTGCCAGGCCGCGACGTCGCCCTGGGCGGCTCGCAGGAGCACGGGCTCGATGTTGTCGCCGGCTTCCGGATCCATCCGCCGCCGCGAGTGTATCGGCGGGGCGGCGCCGCACGCCTGCCGTCGGCCTGCGGCCTAGACCGGCAATCCCGCGTCGAAATCGCCACCGCGGTCGTCCATCCCCGGCGGTGGAGACGCGCTCGTGTAGTCGCGGAAGCAGGTGTGGCGCCCATCCCACACCAGGCGGACGGTGCCCGTGGGGCCGTTCCGCTGCTTGGCCAGGATGAGCTCCGCCACGCCCACCTTCTCGGGGTTGGTCTCCGCCCAACCGGGCTCCTGGGCGTGGTAGTACTCCTCCCGGTGAAGCATCATCACCACGTCCGCGTCCTGCTCGATGGAGCCTGACTCCCGCAGGTCGCTCATGCGGGGACGGTGCCCGTCCCGCTGCTCGCTGGCGCGGTTGAGCTGCGAGAGGCAGAGCACCGGCACGCCCAGTTCGCGGGCCATGGCCTTGATGCCGCGGCTGATCTCGCTCACTTCCATCTGCCGGCTCTCCGTACGGGTCCCCGCGCTCATCAGCTGGAGGTAGTCGATCGCGATGGCCTCCACGCCCGCCTTCTCGCGCAGCCGGCGGGCCTTGGAGCGGAGCTGGAGCAGGGTGAGTCCGGGCGTGTCGTCGATGTGGATCTGGAGCTGCCGGAGCGCGTCGCAGGCGCCGTAGAGGGCCTGGTAGTCCTCCCGGCGGAGCATGTTCCGCCGCAGGCGGTGGCTGTCGATCCCGCCGCGGGCGCAGAGGAGGCGGTGGGCCAGCTGCTGCCGGCCCATCTCCAGGCTGAACAGGGCCACCGGCTTCCCGGAGCGGGCGATCCCCTCCAGG
Source organism: Phycisphaerales bacterium (assembly GCA_046350535.1). GTDB lineage: Bacteria > Planctomycetota > Phycisphaerae > Phycisphaerales > SM1A02 > VGXK01. The sequence continues at coordinate 686,337 of JAXMAG010000001.1, read as the reverse complement.
ATGTTCAGGGCCAGGGCCGTCTTTCCCATGGAGGGCCGGGCCGCCAGGATGAGCAGCTCTCCCCGCTGCAGGCCGCTCGTCATCTCGTCCAGCTCGGAGAAGCCGCTGGTGAGTCCGCTCGTGTGCCGCCCTTCGTTGCGCTCCAGCACCTCCATCGTCTCCTGGAGGAGCTGCTCCAGCGACGATGCGGAGGTGGTCTCGCGCCGCTGCGCGATGGTGAAGATCCGGGACTCGGCCTCCTGGAGGACCTGATCGGCGCCGGCGGTGGTGGAGTGGGCGTCGTGCAGGATCTCACCGGCGGCGCGGATGAGATCGCGGATGGTGGCCTTGTCGCGCACCAGCCGGGCGTGCTCCACCGCGTTCGCAGCCGTGGGCGTGCTCTCCGCGAGCCGCACCAGGTAGTCCACGCCCCCCACCTCTTCGAGCACTCCGCGCGACTCGAGCGCCGCGTTCAGCTGGACGATGTCCATGCTGCCGGTGCGGTCGTAGATCGACACCATGGCGTCGAAGATGGTCCCGTGCGCCGGCTTGAAGAACTCGGAGCCGGAGCGGAGCACCTGCAGCACGTCGCCGGCCACGCTTCCATCCAGGAAGATGGCTCCCAGCACGGCCGCCTCCGCCTCCATCGCGTGCGGCGGCAGCGCCTGGAACAGCCTCGCGAGCGCCTGCTCGTCCAGCAGCGGCCGTCGATCCCCCCGCGCCTTCCTGGGCAGCGTCTGTGGCTCATCCATGCGCCGGCTCCTTGATGTACGTGGTTCAGCCGCGGCCGAGGGTGCTGACCGGATGCTCCACTCGCTCCTTCATCAGGCGACCCGCCTTGAAGCGGACCGCCCGTCGGGCGGGGACCGGAACCTGCACCAGGGTCTTCGGATTCTGCGCCGTGCGGGCGGCCCGCTCGCGCACCTCGAAGACGCCGAAGTCGCGGAACTCCAGCCGGTTGCCCCGGGAGAGCTCCTCGATCACCTCGTCCAGGAAGGACTGGATGACGGAGCGGACCACGTCCCGGTGCTGGTTGGTGGTCTTGGCGACTCGCTCCGTGATCTCTCGCTTGGTGGTGGTGGCCATGGGAGAACCTCCAGAAGGGAGTCGCTTGGCGAGTGCCGGGACGCGGGCCCGACGACCGGGTCCGCGACGGCGTCAGTATCGGCGCCTCGCGTGGCCCGCGTCAAGGCTTCTCTTGGCGGCACAGGTTCTTCCCAATTCGTGCACACCGCCTCCAGGCGCAGCAGCGGCCCTTGACAACGGGCGAATCGAGCGCATGCGACCCGGAACGATCTCCGGGTTCAGCGCACGGTGCGGCGGCGCGTCACCTGCTGGTTCACGTAGTTGTCGTAGGGCCGGCCGTTCCAGGTGAACTGCTGGTCCAGGATCCACGTGTCGGTCACATCCCACACCACGGCGTCGGGCCGCTTGGCGCCCATGTCGCGATCCAGTCGGCCCGCGAGGGCGAGCGTCTCCGCGCCGGTGGCGTCATCCTCGCCCTGCGGCAACGGCGCGGCAAGGACCAGGGTGGGCAGGATGCGCGGCGGAGCCGCCTCGGTGACGCACGGCTGCGCCGCTCCGCCGCCATCGGCCGCACAGCCTGCGAGCGCGAGGAGCGCCGCCGCCGTCGCCGCCGCTCCCGCCGCGTTCGCGCACCGTCGGATCGACCATGGCGCACGGAAGGAACCACCGGTCCGGCTGGGGCGCAGCGAACGTGCCGCCGCGATGGCTGTGCTGATCTTCATTGGCATGCTCCCGGGCGGTGCCTCGCCGCCACGCGCATTGATGCCGCGACTCCCGCCCGACTGCAAGGGAACCGTTCGAATGGCGGCCCGGAGGGGTGATCCGGCGCCGGCGGCGCGGCCTGTTCCGCCGGGTCACACCTTCTCGGACTGGCGCAGGCGGGCGATGGTGCCGGTCGAGCTTCGGCCGGGCCGGTGGGAGAGGATGCGCAGGTCAAGACGCAGCTCCTGGATCAGGTCCCACTCGTTGAGGTCCTGCGGCCGGTAGTCCCCGCCCTTGGCATACACCTCCGGGTGGATGCGCCGGATGAGCGTGTGGGCCGTGGGCTCCGCGAACGCGACCAGGTAGTCCACGCACTCCAGCGCGTCCAGCACCTCCAGCCGCTCCTGGAGCGGGAAGATGGGTCGCTCCGCGCCCTTCATCCGCCGCACCTGCTCGTCGTCGTTCACGCCCACCACGAGCACGTCGCCCTGCCGCTTCGCTTCGCGCAGGTACGCCACGTGTCCGGCGTGCAGGACGTCGAAGCACCCGTTGGTGAGCACCACCCGACGCCCGGCCTCGCGGTGGACCGCCAGCTCCACCTCCAGGTCCTCGAGCGTGCGGACCTTCCCCTGCTCCCCGCGGGCCAGGGAGAGAACGCTCTGCCGCACGCGGCTGAGCGGGATCGGCTGCGTGCCGAAGACCTCCACCTCCAGGCCGGCGGCCGCGTTCGCGAAGGCCACCGCCTCCGGCCAGGCGATGCCGTTGGCGACGCCGGCGGCGAGCGCCGCCAGCACCATGTCGCCGGCGCCGGTGACGTCGTACACGGTCCGCGCCACGGTCGGCACGTGGAGCGGCGCCTCGTCCCGGCGGACCAGGAGCGCGCCGTGCCGATCCAAGGTGAGAACCACCGCCTCCAGCTGGAGATCCGTGAGAAGCCGTTCCGCGAGCGGCCGCAGCGCCTCCACGGAGAACTCGCGCGGCGTGGGCAGGCCGGTGGCCCGCTCCGCCTCCGTGCGGTTCGGCGTGATCGCCGTGGCGCCGCGGTACCGGGAGTAGTCCGCGCTGGCCGCGGGATCCACCAGAAGCGGCTTCCCAGCGGACCGGCACATGCGCACCAGCGCCTGGCAGAGGGAGGGTGTGCAGACGCCCTTCTCGTAGTCCTCGATGCACACCACGTCCACGCCGGGAAGGGCAGCCTCGAGCCGGGCCAGGAGGCGCTCCTCGAGCGCCGCGGGCAGCGCGGCCCGCGATTCGAAGTCCAGGCGGAACATCTTCTGCGGGTGGCGATGCTGCGCCAGTCCCACGATGCTTCGCTTCACGGTGGTGGGGCGCCCTGGATCCTCCACCAGGAGCGAGGTGTCCGCGCCGCCCTGCTCCAGGATCCGCCGCAGCGTGGCGCCCGGTGCGTCCGCCCCGGTGACGCCGGCGCAGAGCGCGGTTCCACCCAGCGCCCCCAGGCAGGTGGCCACGTTGGAGGCTCCGCCCGCCATGGAGCGGAGACCGTCGTGGTCCGCCACGATCACCGGGACCGGCGCGTCGGGACTGAGCCGCTCGGCATCGCCGTGCAGGTGCTCGTCCAGCATGAAGTCGCCGACGATGATCGCCCGGAACGGGCGCACGTGCGCCAGCCGCTCCAGCAGACGTTCGTGAAGATTCGCCACTGGGCTCAGTGTACCGGTGGCATCGATGCCGCCACCACCAGCTCCACGAGCGCCGCCTCCCCCGCCACCATCCGGATCCCCACCCGCGGCACCGCCACCGGCAGCCCCAGCCGGTCCGCCAGCGGCGCCAGCTTCACCCAGTCCTTCATGGTGCACGCCACCGCGTCCACCCCGGCGTCCCTCGCCGCAGCTGCGGCCCGCGCCAGGTCCGCGTCGCTGAAGGCCGAATGGTCTCGAAGGGCGCGCAGCGGCACCACGCGGGCGCCCGCCTCCCGCAGCGCGAGATCGAAGGTCTCCGGTCGCGCGATGGCGCTCACGGTGCCCAGCCGCCGCCCCGCCAGCCACTCCACGCCCCACCGCTCCTCGCGCCCGCCCTCGCAGAGCGTGACGTCCTGGAGCGCATGGGTGCACCACGCCACCGGCGGGCGCCCATGCAGCTCCTCGATCCTGTCCGCGAACGCCGCGTCCACGGCCGAGGCCCGCGTGACCACGACGGCATCGGCGCGGGCCAGCCCGGACGGCGGCTCCCGGAGCCAGCCCGCGGGCAGGAGCCGGTCGTCCAGCCCCGCGCGGGTGGCGTCCACCAGCACCACGTCCAGGCGGCGGGCCAGGCGGCGATGCTGGAATCCGTCGTCCAGCACCACCACGTCCACGGCCGGACTCCGCGCCAGGAGCGCAGCGATCGCCGCGCTCCTGTCCGCGCCCACCGCGAGCGGGACTCCGGGGAGGAGCCGGGCGTGCTCCGCCGCCTCGTCGCCGGCCGGGAGGCGAGGATCCTCACTCCGTCGATAGCCTCGGAGCGCGATCGCCGGGTGCCGTCCGGATGCCGCGAGCCGCTCCGCGATCCAGCGCACCATCGGGCTCTTCCCGCTGCCGCCGACGACCAGATTGCCCACGCTGACCACGGGCACGCGGGCCTCCAGCGGCGTTCGATGCGCCCACCAGGCGTTGCGGAGCCCCACCGCGGCGCCGTAGCACCAGGAGAGCGGGACGCCCACCGCCGCCGGCAGCCATGGGACCGGGCCGCTCACGGCGCCACCCCCGCCGACAGCCGAGGCGCCAGGCGCCGCATCGGGAGCCCCATCACCGTCGTCGGGTCGCCACGCACCTCCAGGGGCCACCCCGCCGCGAGTGCGTCCGCCAGGTTGTAGCCGCCGGCCTTGCCCTGCCAGGCCCCGGTCTCCAGGTGCGAACGCAGGAGGTCCGGGGGCAGCGCGCCCAGCCGCACCTCCGCGGTGTCCGCGAAGAGCGTTCGCGCGCCGCAGGCCAGATCCACGATGCACACGCCGGTGGTCACCTGGTGGGCTCGCTCCTGGAACCCGCGGATCAGGGACTCCGCCTCCGCCGCGTCGGCGGGCTTGCCGATCATGGCTCCGTCCAGCACGCACATGGTGTCCGCGGCCAGGAGCAGCCGGGGCTGCCCGCGCAGCGCCGGCCTCTCCCGCATCAGCTGCGCGGCCTTGAACCACGCCAGGGTGCAGGTCCAGCGCCGCGGCTCCGTCTCCGCGCCGGAGAGGTCCGCGTCATCGATGGCGGGGACCATCACCTCCACCTGGAACCCCGCCTCCTCCAGCATGCGCTTCCGCCTGGGCGACGCGCTCGCAAGGACCAAGGTCGGCGTCATGCCCGTCCCTCCGCAGCGGCCTCGAACCACTCCCGCGCCGCGAGCGCCTCCGAGACGAGCCGGACCACCGGCTCCACCTCGATGCGGCGCATGATCGCGTCGTCCTGCACGTCGCGGTAGCTGCGGCGCCGCTCCTCCTCGTTCGCCGGGCCACCCAGCACCCAGCGGCGTCCGCGGTAGGGCCCCACCCGCTCCGGATCCGTGGGGCCGAAGAGCCCGACGTACGGCACGCCCATGCCGGCCGCCATGTGGAGCGGCGCGGAGTCGTTCGCCACCACGAGGGCGGCATCGCGGATCACGGCCATCGTCTCCCCCACCGTGCAGGCCCCGCAGAGATCGACGCACTGGCGCACGCCGCGGCTCCACGCCGTCTGCGCCTGCTCACCGGGCGCCCCCACCACCACCGCGCGCCCGCGGAGCCCGGCGGCGGCGAGCTGCCCGGAGAGGCCGGCCCAGCGGTCAGCGGGCCACTGCTTGCCGCGCCAGCGGCTGGTCGGCGCCAGCACCGCGTAGGGTTCCCGCAGGTCCAGGCTCCGCCTGCGCTCGCGCCAGGCTGCATCGCCGTCCGGGGCCACGGTCAAGCGCAGATCCGCCACCGGGGGCACGCCTTCCGCCTGCAGGAGGGCCAGCATCTGGTCGACGGTGTGGAGGATGCCCCGCCGGTCCACCCGCCTGTTCACCCCGAGCCAGCCGAGTTCCCGAGCGTCCCGGAACCCCACCCGCCGCGGCGCTCCCGTCGCGAGGGCGAAGAGACCGCTGCGGCCGAGGCCCTGGAGGTCGAACACCAGGTCGTATCGCCGGGCCCGCAGCTCCAGGAGCCAGGAGGTCGCGCTCCACATCACGCGGGGACTCCACCAGCGGCGCCACGCTCCGCGCGGGAACGGAACCACCGAATCGAGATCCGGGTGCGCCCGGATCGCCTCCGCGAACGAATCCTGAACCAGCCAGTGGATCTCGGCGCCCGGCCAGCGCCGCCGCAGCGACACGAGTGCCGGGACGGTCCTGCACACGTCGCCGAGGGCACTGGGCCTGATGAGCAGGATCCGGCGCGGGTCCGTTGGCATTCTGCGACTGAGTCCAAGTATAGTTGATCCCTCCACCGTCCCTCCGAGACCCCGCGTGCCCGACCATCCCGCTCCGACACCTCCAGATCCCGCGCGCCCGTCCGGAAGCGACGCGCGCACCGCCTCCGCGGCGGCGGCCGGCAGCGTGGCCGGCGGAAGCCTCGGCGGCACGGCGATTCCCGGGGACGGCTCCAGGAGCGCCGGCTTCGAGACGCTGGTGGGGAAGATCGTCGTGGATCGCGGGCTGGCCGCCCAGGAGGAGGTGGAGGCCTGCCGGGAGGTGCAGAAGAAGAACCCCGCGTCCGCCCTCGCCGACCTTCTGGTGGAGCGGCACTTCGTCACCCGCAACCAGCTCCAGAGGCTGCGGCAGGAGTTCGAGGCGGAGCGCACGCAGCAGCGCATCCCGGGCTACAAGCTGATCCGCAAGCTGGGCGCGGGAGCCATGGCCACCGTGTACCTGGCGCGGCAGCTCAGCCTGGACCGCCTGGTGGCCATCAAGGTCCTTCCCCGCCGCTTCTCGAACGACCCCAAGTTCATCGAGCGGTTCTACAAGGAGGGCCGGGCCGCCGCCCGCCTCAACGACCAGCACGTGGTGCAGGCCTACGACGTGGGCCAGGCGGGCGAGAGCCACTACTTCGTGATGGAGTTCGTGGACGGCGAGACCGTCTACGACCGGCTGGTCAAGAACCGCCGATTCCCGGAGGCGGAGGCCATCGGGATCGTCCGCCAGGTCGCCAAGGCCCTGAAGCACGCCCACGCCCAGGGCTTCATCCACCGCGACATCAAGCCCAAGAACATCATGATCAACAAGGCCGGCGTGGTGAAGCTGGCGGACCTGGGCCTGGCCCGCGCGGTGACGGACACTGAGGCGGCGGAGGCGGAGGCGGGAAAGGCCTACGGCACGCCGTACTACATCTCCCCGGAGCAGGTGCGCGGGCAGGTGGAGATCGGGCCCCCGTCGGATCTGTACGGCCTCGGTGCCACCTTCTATCACATGGTCACGGGCAAGCTTCCGTTCGAGGGCCGCAACCCGTCCGAGGTGATGCACAAGCACCTCAAGGCGGCGCTGGTGCCGCCGGATCAGGTGAACCCCGGGATCTCCGGCGGGACCGCCCAGATCATCGAGATGCTGATGGCGAAGAACCCGCGGGACCGCTACCAGACCGCGGGCGAACTGCTGGAGGATCTGGACGCGGTCGCCGCGGGCGGCGCCCCGCTTCACGCCCGGACGTCCCTGGACCTGGGGGGCCTCGCCGGCGTCCAGCCGGGAGCGCCGGTGGCCGCCCCCGTGCCGATCGCGAGGGCGCAGGGCAGCGGCGGCGTAAACCGCGCCGCGATCCTGATCACCCTGCTGGTGGTGCTGGTGGTGAGCCTGGCCCTGAACCTGGCCCTGCTCCTGGCGCCGGCGGCGAAGTAGCGCCCCCGGACGCCCCGCCGCCCTTCCGCTGCTCGGCCGGGTTCCAGAGCCGCAGATGAAGCGACGGGCACCCCGGCACGTCCGTGGAGATCACGACGTCCTGCTCGCTCCAGTCCGGTCCCGCGAGGGCATCGACCGCGCTCCAGTCCACCACCACCTGATGTTCCGGCGCCGGCCCGCCCTCGGCCACGCGGAAGGGCGCGGAGTTGCCGCCGATGGCGACGCCCGTCACGCGGAACGGCGTGCCGCCTCGGGATGCCACCTTGAAGGACGCCGACGGTTCGTCATATCGATAGCCGTAGGCCGGATCCGTGAACAGGTCCCCCACCACCTCGTAGCGGATCTCCGTCCCCACCTGCTTCCGGGCCAGCTTCTCCACGAAGTCCACGCGGTAGAGCTTGGGTCCGGGGGCGACCCAGGAGTCGCTGGCCACTTCGAACTCCACTTCCTCCCCGGGAGCCAGCGTGAAGCCCTTCGGTCGCGGAATCGCCGCCACCGTGCAGCCGCACGTCCCCATCCAGTCCTCCACCACCGCGGGCTCCCGGGAGGCGTTCCGCAGACGGGCCTTGGTCCGCAGCAGCCCATCGCATTGCGAACGCTGGCCCAGCACGATCTCCGCCGGCTCCACCACCAGCCGCGGGTCGTGCCACTCGACGGGCACTGGGGGCGGCGGTCGGTCCATGGCGTTCATCACCGTCGCACCGACCCACGCCAGCCCGACGGCGAGCGGGGGAACGACCACCAGCGTCCCGATCAGCTTGGCCCGGTTCACGCGACCTCCGCCATGAGCTCCACCTCCACGCTCGCCCCCAGCGGCAGTGCGTTGACGCCCACCGCAGCGCGGGCGTGCCGGCCCCGTTCGCCGAAGAGCGCCGCCAGCAGTTCGCTGGCGCCGTTCGCCACCGCCGGCTGCTGCGAGAAGCCGTCGTCACTGGCGACGAAGACCCCGACGCGGACGATCCGCCGGACTCGTCCGAGGTCCCCTCCCAAGGCCGCCGCCAGGACCGCCACCGCATTCAGGGCGGCCCGCCCGGCGGCGTCCTTGGCTTCAGAGGGCGGGACCACCGACGGGACGCGTCCCGGCGACGTGAGCTGCCCGTCCCGGAACGGGAGCTGGCCGCTCACCACCACGAGATTCCCGGTCCGGACGGATGGAACGTAGGCCGCGACCGGGGTGGGCGCCGCTGGGAGCGCCAGACCCATCGCTTGCAGCTTCGCCAGGATGGCTTCGTGCGGCTCCGGCGGGGGAAGGGCTGTCTCTGCGTTGCTTGGGGTCATCGTGTCGCTCCGGGGGAGGCGGCATCATGGGACGCCGCAAGTCCTCATGCAACCCGCTGAACCACCGCGGGATAGACGCGTGCCGCCTGGACCGGACCGCAGACCCCTACGCGGCCACAGCGCGAATCGCGGCCCCGATCCATGAGTTTTTGCCAACATTCCCGGTTGCAAGTGCAACCGGGTTGCGTACATTCTCAGTGGCGGGTCACACCGCCATCTGGCCTGTTGCGGAGCCATTCCGAGTCTGACCGAGATTTCGGTCGCTCAACCCGCTCTGATTCGTCGGCTCCACCGACACTGATTCCGTCCGCAACAGCCGACAATCCGACCTCCGCAGAGCACCTCCCGCCTGTGCGCCTCGATCGAGGCCCGGCCCGGCAACTTCGGTCGCCGCGTTGACGATTCCGTGGGCAGGAGTGCAGAACGGAGCCCGCATCTGGCCCGACACGGCCCGACAGTGACTCAGGATGCCCTCAGCGGCGATCCTTGGGCACCCACGGCCGCACCACGGCGGCACACGCCCTCGTTCCAGCCGCCTAGGTGACCCCGCACCGAGTCTTCTCGGCGCGCACGGCCGGTGCACGCTCCGCCACCGCTCTCGCGGATCACGACCTTCGACTTGCCCCCCCGGCAGCAGCCGGGGCACGGACAAGGTCCCTGCCGGACTGGCCCCGGCGCGGACCCAGGCTCACTCAGTTGCGGTCGGCCAGGCCGCCCCGCGTTCGGTCAACCAGATGGAGACCAAAGTCATGAAGAACCGTGGATTCACGCTCGTCGAGCTCCTGGTGGTGATTGCCATCATCGCCCTGCTCGTCGGGCTCCTGCTGCCGGCCCTGGCGAAGGCCCAGCAGAGCGCGAAGGAAACGAAGGACGCCACCCAGATCAAGCAGATCCACCAGGCGATGCTCTCGTGGGCGTCCAAGGACAAGGCCGGCCGTCTGCCGGTCCCCGGCTACATCAACCGGTGCGGCAACTTCGCCAACCAGGGCACCGAAGACCCCTCACTGAACACCACCCAGAACCTCTACTCCTCGATGATCGCGGCGGACTACTTCAAGCCCGACCTCCTCATCGGGCCCACGGAGGTCAACCCGGCCGTGATCGAGATGGGGAAGAACGGCACCACGCCGTACAACTTCGCCAGCTACAACCCGGTCAGCGACTCCTACTGGGACACGAACTTCGCCGCCAACATCTCGGCCACCCCGGGCAACGGCGTGTCGAACGTCTCCTACGCCCACCTGGCCCTCTTCGGCCTCCGCAAGGACACCTCCTGGCGGAACACGCAGGACTCGAGCAAGCCGCTCATGGGCACCCGTGGCCCGAAGGTCAACCTGGACACCGGCGTGGTGACCCCGGATGACTTCAACAAGAGCTACACCCTCCTGCTCATCGGACCCAAGAACGACTGGTGGGGCAACCTCTGCTACGGCGACAACCACATGGATCTCGCCAAGAGCTTCACTCCGGAAGGGGTGACCTTCGAGTGCGGCAACCTGGGCAACACGAAGGACAACATCTTCGCCCCGGGCCCCTTCTCCGCCCAGGCGAACTGCAGGAAGAAGGGCTGCATCGCCACCTGCGCCGCAGGTGCCAACCCCACGCAGGTCCTCAACCACAGCGCCGGCGACACGTGGCTCGGGTTCTTCCCCAACACGATGACCGGCTGCCTGCTCGGGGCCCCCGCGTACGACCCGCTCCTCCCCTGAGCGAGCGCCACACATCGTCCGCATCCATGCGTACCTGAACAGCCACTTCCACGCGAACCCTACACAAGGTCAATTCACAATGAAGCGCAACAACGGTTTCACCCTCATCGAGCTGCTGGTGGTCATGGCGATCATCGCGCTGCTCCTTGGCCTGCTGCTCCCGGCACTGGCCAAGGCCCGCTCCGTGGCCCGCCAGAACAAGGACGCCACGCAGATCCAGCAGGTCCACAAGGCGTTCCTCACCTACGCCACCGGCGAAGGCAACGGCAAGTTCCCCCTGCCCAGCGAGATCAACCGCCTCGGCATCCTGCCGGGCCGCGGTGAGCCCAACGAGCTGAAGAACAGCCACGCCAACCTCTACTCCGCGTGCATCGCCCGCGAGATGTTCACGCCCCAGATCCTGGTCAGCCCCTCCGAGTCCAGCGGTCGCGTGGCGGTGTGCTCCAACTACGACTACACCAAGTACAAGCCCGCCAACGACACGTACTGGGACGGCGACGTCTCCGACGCCGGCGGCACGAGCACTCCCGGCAACTTCAAGGCGGACCTGGCGGCCATCTGCAACACCAGCTACGGCACCATGCCGCTTCTGCCTCGCGATGGCAACGCCAAGCGTCCCTGCCGCCGCGACATGCACTGGCGGAACTCCTCCGACAGCGCCTTCATCGTCGTCGGCAACCGCGGCGTGCAGGACGGCATCACGAACGGCACCCAGTACACCAACTCCAAGACCCTGGAGATCCACGGTGCCAAGAACGAGTGGGAAGGCAACATGTGCTACAACGACGGGCACGTGAAGTTCGAGAAGACCTTCTACCCCGAGGGCACGCCCTGCGTGGAAGGCTCCACCGTGACCTCGAGCGACGCCAACTGCCCAGCGGGCACCGGTCTGGACAACATCTTCCTGTCCGAGACCGAGTCCTCCTCCAAGAACCGCGGCGACATCCTGCTGAACATGGTCAAGGCCGTGAACGGCAGCCCGTCGAACCTCACCTTCCAGGCCACCTGGGACTGAGTTCGTCACCGCAGTGAACGCATCTCCCGCGGCCGGCGGTCCAACCGCCGGCCGCGGTGCGTTTTGGGGATGCCGGCGCGGCGTGCGCTATACTCGCGGCGTGCTGCATGCCACCCTCGCCCTGTCTGCACTGGCCGCGGTGCAGGCCCCTGGGGATCTCGCCACGGGCATCCCCCCGGCGCGCCGGGCGGACCGCGTGGCGGTCATCACCATCAAGGGTCCGATCGACGGGATCACCCTGCAGAGCGTGGAGCGGCGCGTGGCCCGGGCCCGCGAGGCGGGAGCGGACGCGATCGTGCTGGAGCTGGACACGCCCGGCGGCGAGATGAAGGCCACCCTGGATCTCTGCCGCCTGGTGAAGAGCGAGTGTCCGCCCAACACCGTGGCGTGGGTGAACCCGCAGGCGTATTCGGCGGGGGCCATCCTGGCCCTGGCGGCCAGGCGCATCATCGTCCACCCGTCCGGCGTCTTCGGGGACGCGGCCCCCATCCAGGCGATCCCCGGCGTCGGCATGATGGAGCTTCCGGCTGCGGAGCGGGCCAAGCTGGAAAGCCCTCTCCTCTCCGAGGTCATCGACTCCGCCCGCCGCAACCACGTGGATGAGCAGCTGGTGCAGGCCTTCGTCGCCGTGGGCGTCGAGCTGTGGATGCTGGAGGATGTCCAGAGCGGGGAGCGGGTCTTCGTGGACCGGGCGGAGTACCGCGCGGTCTTCGGGGAGGAGCCGCCGCAGACGCTCACCGCCGCCACGCCGCCTGCGGCGAGCGCGCCGGTGAAGGTTCGCCCGCGATTCACGGATCTCTTCCAGCGCCTGCCGAACGGCGCGGGAGCTCCCCCGCCGCCCGATGCCGCCGACCGCAAGGCCCGGCTCGAGATGGAGCAGTCGCTCCCGCCCAGCCGCCCGATGCTCGGCGCCGCGGACCGGGCCAGATGGCGGCTGGTGACGCAGATCGACAGCGCCGACCGTCTGCTCACGCTTCGGGCCGCGGAGGGCATGGCGGCCGGACTCGTGGACTCGCTGGTGGCGGACGACCGGGACCTGGCCCGCTACTTCGGCGCCTCCCGGGTGGACCGCTATGACGAGACGTGGTCCGAGGAGCTGGTGCGGCTCCTGATGTCCATGCCGGTGCGCCTGGTGCTGGTGGCGGTGATGATCATCTGCTTCCTGGTGGAGCTGGCGGTGCCCGGGTTCGGCATCTTCGGCGTGGTGGCCACGCTCTGCCTCGCGGTGCTCGTCGGCACGCCGTTCCTCGTGGGCCTCGCCAACTGGTGGCAACTTGTGCTGGTGGTCGGCGGCCTGCTGATGGTGGCCCTGGAACTGGTGGTGCTTCCGGGCACGCTCATCCTGGGGATCTGCGGCGTGGTGGCCATCCTGGTGGGGATCGGGTCCACGTTCGTCACGAGCGAATTCTCCACGCCGGCGGGGCAGCGGGAGCTGATCAGCGGGATCGCCATCACGTTCGGCGTCGCGGTCGCCTCCTCGGTGGTCGGCGGGTGGCTGCTCCGGAGACTGGGCGGCCCGTGGTTCATGCGCCGTCTGGTCCTCCAGGCGGAGGTGGCGGGCGTCGGCATGGTGTCCGCGGCGGAGGCGGATGCGATGGGTGGCGGCGGCGCCGGCGGCCCGGCGGGCGGCCCCGTCGTGGGCAGCCTCGGCGTGGCCATCACCAGCCTGCGTCCGGCCGGGAAGGGCGAGTTCAACGGTCGCCCGTACGATGTCCGGAGCGTGGACGGATTCCTGGACAGCGGCGCGGCCGTGCGGGTGGTCCGGCGCGGACCTGCGGAGTTCGAAGTGGAGGCGGTGCGCGAATGAACCTGCTCCTCGCCGTGGACGCGGTGGCCGTTGCGAGCGCGGCGGACGAACGCTGGCTGATCGTCGGATTCGTCCTCCTGGGGCTGTCGATCGTCCTCTTTGCCGCGGAGCTCTTCCTTCCGTCGGCGGGACTCCTGGCCACCTGCTGCGGACTCTCGCTCGTGGGCAGCGCGATCGCGTTCTTCGTCCACGACTGGCGCTGGGGCGTGGTGGCCGTCTCCCTCTACGCGGCCGGCGCTCCGGCGGCGGTGGTGTTCGGCCTGAAGGTGTGGCAGAGCACGCCGCTCGCCCGCCGGATGATCCTCGACGACCAGGTGGACGAGGAGACCGGTCCCCGGGCCGCCCAGGCCGCGGAACGCAAGGCGAAGCTGCGGGCCCTCATCGGAGCCCGCGGCGTGGCGGTCACCCCGCTGCGGCCGGTCGGCTTCGTGCGCATCGCGGGCGAACGCGTGGACGCGCTCGCGGAGACCGGCCTGATCGACGCCGGCGCCGCCATCACGGTGGTGGACGTCACGGATGAGCAGCTCCGGGTGCGGGCGGCGGAGTGACGGCCCGGGCCGGCGATTGACCGGCGTCTGCTACGCTCACGGCATGCACGGCACCCTTCCGGTCCCCCTGCTCGCGGATCTCGGCTTCAGCTGGTGGTGGATCCTGGCCCCCGTCGGCGTGGTGGGCCTGGTGGTCCTGATCGTCATCAGCCAGTACCTGCAGCTCTGGCTCCAGGCGATGCTCTCCGGGGCCAAGGTCAGCCTCCTGGACCTCATCATGATGCGGCTGCGGAAGGTCACGCCCAGCGTGATCGTGCTGAACCGCATCGCGGCCAAGAAGGCGGGCCTCGACATCCCCACCAACCTGCTGGAGGCCCACTACCTGGCCGGCGGGCGCGTGGACCGCGTCATCCGGGCCATGATCGCGGCCGACAAGGCCAAGATCGACCTCGGGTGGGACCGGGCCACCGCCATCGACCTGGCGGGCCGGGACATCCTCGAGGCGGTCAGGACCAGCGTCGACCCCAAGGTGATCGACTGCCCCAACCCCTCGAGCGGCAAGATGACCGTGGACGGCGTGGCCCAGGACGGCATCCAGCTGCGGGTCCGCGGGCGCGTGACCGTGCGAACGGCCATCGCACGACTGGTCGGCGGTGCCACGGAGGAGACCATCATCGCCCGCGTCGGACAGGGCATCGTGGCCACCATCGGCGCGTCGGAGAGCCACAAGGCGGTGCTGGAGCATCCGGACCGCATCTCCAAGACCGTGCTGGCCCAGGGCCTGGATTCCGGCACCGCGTTCGAGATCCTCTCGATCGACATCGCGGAGATCGACGTGGGCGACAACATCGGCGCCAACCTCCAGACCGCCCAGGCCGAGGCGGACAGCAAGCGCTATCAGGCCCACGCCGAGCAGCGCCGCGCCGCCGCCATCGCCCAGGAGGCGGAGTATCAGGCGGAAGTGCAGAAGAACCGCGCCCTGGTGGTCCTCGCGGAGGCGGAAGTGCCCAAGGCCCTCGCGGAGGCGCTCCGCACCGGCAAGATGGGCGCCATGGACTACTACCGCATGCAGAACCTCACGGCGGACACCCAGATGCGCCAAGCCATCGGACAGCCGCCCGCCGGCTGAGCCCGTCCCGTCCGGGCCGCCGCCTCCCGTGCCCGTCCTCTTCGTCGTCATTCCCTTCTTCAACGAAGCCGGCACGCTCGAACCGTGCGTGACGCGCGTTCTGGCGGCGGAGCTGCCGCGTTCCTGGTCGCTGTCCGTGGTGCTCGTGGACGACGCGTCCGACGCCGAGAGCCGCGCCGCCGCGGGGCGCCTCGCCACGCTCCACGGTGGCCACCCCGGCCGCCTGGAGCTGCTCTCGCACCTGGTGAATCGCGGCAAGGGCGCCGCCCTGCGGACCGGGTTCCGGCGCGTGCTGGAGCGATGCGCGGACGAGGACGACGCGGTCCTGATCCAGGATGCGGATCTCGAATACGACCCCGCCGACTACGCGGCCCTGCTCGCGGCGCTCCCGTCGCCGCGCACGCCCGCCGCGGCGGCACGCTGCGCGGTGTACGGCAACCGTTGGGGCGGCGCGGCCGCGCCGGGAGCCGTTCGAACGCTTCACCGCGCGGGCAACCGCCTGCTGACCGGCATGAGCAACCTCCTCACCGGCTACACGCTCGGGGACATGGAGTGCTGCTACAAACTCCTCCCGGTGCCGCTCCTGAGGCAACTCGTCCCCCTGCTCACCGAGGATCGCTTCGGCGTGGAGCCGCAGGTGACGGCACTCCTGGCCCGGCTGGGCGTCACGGTGACGGAGGTCCCCGTCCGCTATGCCCCGCGGGGCTTCTCCGCCGGGAAGAAGATCGGCATGCGCGACGCCCTCCGCGCGGTCTGGGTGATCGTGCGCGAACGACTCCGCCGTCTTCCGGCGCCCGGAGCCGCACGATGAGCGCCCCGCCGCCCGCCACCACGCCCCCCGCGGCGCCGCCGCCGGAGCCTGCGCCGGGCGTGGACGACGAGTCCCTCGCCGCACCGGAGGAGGTGGAGGCGGAACTCGAGGAGACGCGCCGGCGCTACCTCTCGTGGCGGCGGCTGCTTCTGCAGGCGGCGGCCTTCGTGGTGGGCGCCGCCCTGGTGGCCTGGCTCGTCTACCGCGCCACCAGCAATCCCCAGATGTGGGAGCGGCTCCGCGAGGCCTCCGCGGGCCAGGTGGTGGCGCTCCTCGGCTGCTCCCTGGCCAGCCTGGTGATCAACGGTGCCATCTTCTGGCTGGCGGTGCGGCCGGTGCACCGGCTTCCGTTCCTGGAGCTCCAGTGGGTCAACGCCATGGCGGGCATGCTCAACTACGCCCCCGTCCGGCTGGGCGTGGTGGCACGCATCGCGTGGCATCTCCGGGTGGACCGCATGCACGTGCGGCACATCGTGGCGTGGTTCGCGTCCGTCACGGTGACGGTCCTGGTGCCGCTGGGCGCCGCCGTCGCCGCCGCCATGACCGCGCGGCGCCTGGACGGCCTCTTCCTCCTGGTGCTGGCCGTGCTCGTGATCGCCGCGGGCCTGATCCTGCCGCGGCTGGCGTCCCTTCCCGCGGTGCGCCGGCGCGCTCACGGCGCGGAGAAGGTGCTCACGGATCCGTTCGCCCTCTGGGGCTGCCTGATTCTGCGCGTGGTGGACCTCTCGCTCTGGTCCCTGCGGATGATGATCGCGGTGTCCATCCTGGGCATCCACCTCTCCGCCCAGCAGAGCTTCATGCTCGCCATGGCCAACCTCGCCATCACGCTGAACCCGCTGGGGCGGGTCGGCTTCCGCGAGGCCACGGTGGCGCTCGTGGCTGCGGCGATGACCAGCGGGAGCGGCGGCGACCTGGTGGACACCTGCAGCCAGCTTGCGGTGGTGGAGAGCGCCGGGGAGTTCGTGGTCGCCGTGCCCGCCGGCCTCCTCGCCCTGGTCATCCTGCGGCGGGGCTGGCGCCGGGCGGCCCCACGAGCTCGGCCGCCATCAGCCGCCTGAGTCCATCGCCGTCCGCCAGGTACTCGAGCCGCAGCCGCTCCGCCGCGCCGGCCAGCCACGGCGCCCGCCCCGCCGTGCGGTCGATGCGGCCCACCGCGGCCCGCGCGTCCTCCAGGGAGACGGTTCGCCGTCCTTCCGCGGCGGCCCGGGCCCGCGTCAACCAGGCCACCGCGACCGCGTTCAGGGCGAGCGCCGCCACGCCGTCCACCATCGGCCATCCGTAGAACCCGGAGCCCCACGCGCGCCCGCCCAGGATGGTGGCCCGCAGCCAGCGGGTCAGGAGCTCATCGATCGCGGGCGCCTCCGGTGACGCCGCAAGCGGGCTCGTCGCGGCCCGCGCCTCGAACGTGGCCCCCGCGGGCCACGTTCGCCCCACCGGGGGGATGAGCCCCCTGCCGCGCGCGAAGCGCCGGCTTCGCACGAGCTGTCCCAGCACCGTGACCAGGCGCCCGCTGCGGGCCATGCGCGGGATCCGCGGATCCTCCGTGCGGGCGAATACCGCCTGGCGCAGGAGCGACGACTGCCTTCTTGACGGCGCCGCCACCGGCGCGAGGTGCAGCTCCCCCGGCAGGACGCTCACCAGCAGGTCCAGCAGCTCGCGGAAGCGTGGGCCGCGGACGGACTCCAGCCGCGCCGCCATCAGCTGCTGCGCGAACCACGCCAGGCCGTCCATCCGGTCCGTCCAGGACTCGTCGCGCCGGGTCAGCCAGCGGTCGATGGTGGCGGCGAGCGTCTCCACCTCATCGCGCCTCGCCTCCATCCCGCCCGCGAGCGCCACGCCCACCGGACGCTGCGCCGCCGGCACCGCGGCCTGGAAGCGGCGGAGTTCCGCCGCGTGCGTCGGCAGCGCCGCCCCGCGGTTCTCCTGCACGGAACGGCACGCGAAGTTGATGCCCGCGACCGTCCCCTCCGTCCCGGGCGCCAGCGAGAACGGAAACACCTGGCACGCCAGCGGCTTGGCCTCGAAGCCCAGCGCCGCGTGGATGCGGCAGAGTCCGTCCGGCTGGAGGAAGACGCAGGCGCCATCCTCGCGCTGCCGCAGGAAGACGCCGCCGCGGAAGCGCACGGTCACGGGCTCGCCGATGACGGCCTCCCATCCCTGGGCCGCCAGGCGGGCCTCGTCCTCCGCCGTCAACTGGACCGTGAAGTCCCGGCAGCAGTCGCCGCAGCCGTGGCAGCTGTAGCGCTGCACCGGAAGCGGAAGCACGTTCAGCGGGAAGGAGGTCACGCAGTGGTCCCTGGAGCGATGCGTCGCCGCGCGTGTCCGCGCGGAGGTCAGGCCGTCGGCAGCACCTTCTTGTGTCGGATGAGCCACGCCATGCGGCGCATCGCCTTGCCGCGGTGGCTGAGCTCGTTCTTCACCTGCGGCGGGAGCTCCGCGCTGGTGCAGCCGTGGCTGTCGAGCCACAGGAGCGGGTCGTAGCCGAAGCCGCCGCCGCCGCTCGGGGACTCCGCGATGCGCCCTTCGAACTCTCCCCGGGTCTCCAGGAGGATCTCGCCCGCCGGGGAGGCCAGGCATGCGGCGCAGACGAAGCGGGCGGTGCGGAGCGGCGGCGCCACGCTGCGCAGGGCCTCCAGCAGGCGGGCGTTGTTGCGGGCATCCCGCTCCGCGCGGCTCCCCTCGCGGCCCGCCCAGTACGCGGAGTGGACGCCGGGCGCTCCCTGGAGCGCATCCACCTCCAGCCCGGAGTCATCCGCGAGCACCGTGCGACCGGTCATCCGTGCGTACGCGACCGCCTTGATGGCCGCGTTCTCCTCGAACGTCTCCCCCGGCTCGTCCGGCTCCGGGTAGGGCCCGCCCGCCTCGTCCAGGGAGATGACCGCAAGCCCCAGCGGCAGGAGCACCGCGCGGATCTCCTCCAGCTTGTGCGGGTTCCCGGTGGCGGCCACCACCTCCTGCGATGCGTCCATCACGCTGCCTCCTGCGCCGGCGGCGCCGTCCTCCCCGCCGCACCCCTCACGTCTGCAGCACGCCGGTGGAGAAGCGTCCCTCGATCGGGGCTGCGCTCGCCAGCCGGAGGGCGAAGATCAGTTCCTCCCGCGTGCGGACCGGGTCGATGATCCGGTCGAGCCAGCCGCGGCTCGCGCCGTAGCGGACGTCCTGCTGCTCGTTGTAGCTGGCGGTGATGGCGGCCAGGAGCTGCGTCCGCATCGCCTCGTCCACCTTCTCGCCCTTCCGCTCGCGGGCGGCGAGATCGATCTGGAGCAGCGTGCCCGCGGCCTGCGCCGCGCCCATCACGCTGCAGCGGGCCCCCGGCCAGGCCAGGGTGAGGAAGGGATCGAACGCCCGCCCGCACATCGCGTAGTTGCCGGCACCGAAGCTCCCGCCCACGATGAGCGAGATCTTCGGCACCACGCTGTTGCTCATCGCGTTCACCATCTTGGCGCCGGCGCGGATGATGCCCCCCTGCTCGCTGTCGCGGCCCACCATGAAGCCGGTGGTGTCGTGCACGAACACGATGGGCACCCTCTTCTGGTTGCAGTCCATGATGAAGCGGGCCGCCTTGTCGGCGCTGTCGTCGTAGATCACCGCCGGCATGTTCATCGCGGTGGAGGGCCCCGCCCGGCCGCCCGGCATGGTCCGCTGCGTCATCTGCCGCTGGTTGGCCACGATCCCGCAGGGGAACCCGCCGATCCTCGCGTACGCGCAGACCAGGGAGCGGCCGTAGTCCGCCTTGTATTCGTCGAGCGTGCCGCCATCCACCACGCACGCCAGCAGGTCCTTCACGTCGTACTGCTGCCCCGGCTCCGTCCGCACCACTTCGTACACCCCCTCCGGTCCGGTCGCCGGCGCCACGGGGGCGAACGGCGGCGCCGCGAGCGCGGGCGCCGCCTGGTTGGCCTCCATCAGCCGCCGCAGCCGGCCGATGCACGCCGGGTCATCCGCCTCGCGGAAGTCGATCGTCCCGGAGATCTCCGCGTGCATGCGAGCGCCGCCCAGCTCCTCGTTGCCCACCTCCTGGCCGATCGCCGCCTTCACGAGCGCGGGTCCGGCGAGGTAGAGGCCGCTCCCCTCGGTCATGAGCAGCGTGTCGCAGAGCACCGGCAGGTAGCCGCCGCCGGCCACGCAGTTCCCCATGATGGCCGCGATCTGCGGGATTCCCTTGGCGCTGAAGACGGCGTTGTTGCGGAAGATGCGGCCGAAGTCGTCGGTGTCCGGGAAGACGTCCTCCTGCAGCGGGAGGAAGACGCCGGCGGAGTCCACCAGGTAGATGAGCGGCAGCCGGGCCCGCTCCGCCACCACCTGGGCGCGGATGATCTTCTTGCAGGTCATCGGGAAGAACGCACCGGCCTTCACCGTGGCGTCGTTCGCGATGATCATGGCGGGCTTCCCCGCCACCACGCCGATGGTGGTCACCACCCCGGCCGCCGGCGCCCCGCCGTACTCCCGGTACATGCCCCACGCCGCCAGGAGCCCCAGCTCCATCTGATCCGAACGCGGGTCCACCAGGCGCTCGATCCTTTCCCGGGCCGTGAGCCGGCCATGGCGGTGCTGGCGCTCGATCCCGGACGGTCCGCCTCCCTGCTCGATCCGGGCGGCTTCCGCCAGATAGGCGGCCACGGCGTTCCTGAGGCCGGTCGGGGCGGCTGCGGGGGCGGACTTCGACATGGCAGGGAGGATAGCGGGCCCGGGGGCGGCCCCCGAACGGGGCGGGAGGGTCCTTGCCATCCCGGGGTGGCTCCCGCTATTCTTCGCGATTCAACACCATCGGAAGGACAGAGCCCGGCACCGGGCCAGAACCCATGACGACCGCGCAGAAGACCAAGACCATCTCCGGCGCCCGCCGGCACGCCACCGACAGCGGATCCCCCGAAGTGCAGGTGGCGCTCCTCACGGAGCGCATCGCGTCCCTTCAGGACCACTTCCGCACCCACCCGAGCGACCACTCGTCGCGCCGGGGCCTGCTCCTGATGGTGGGGCAGCGGAACCGCCTCCTCAAGTACCTGGCCGCGTCCGATCGCGACGCCTATTCGAACCTCATCAAGAAGCTCGGTCTCCGCAAGTGAGACCCGGGCGGTGGTCGCCGCACTTCGGCGGCAGTCGGCACCTCGCAGACGGCGCGGCCTTCGGGCCCGGCAGTCGTGCTGCGGCGTGCCTTCTGCCCCCAGGTTCGCGGAACGGCCACCCCCGTCACCCCTGACCCTGGAGAACACATCATGGCAGCCACCCGTTTTGCGGTCGTCGAGAAGGAAATCGGCGGACGCACCCTTCGCATCGAGACCGGCCGCGTCGCCAAGCTGGCGTCCGGCGCCGTCCTCATCAGCTACGGCGACACCGCCCTGCTGGCCACCGCGGTCCGCGCGAATCCCCGCCCGGGCATCGACTTCTTCCCGCTGACCTGCGACTACCGCGAGCGGACCCCGGCCGCCGGCAAGTTCCCCGGCGGCTTCAAGAAGCGTGAAGGACCTCCCAGCGAGAAGGAGATCCTCACCATGCGCATGATGGATCGCCCGATCCGGCCGCTCTTCCCGGACGGCTTCGTGGACGAGATCCAGCTGCAGGCGTTCGTGATGAGCCACGACGCCCAGAACGACTCCGACGTCCTCGCCTGCACCGGCGCCGCTGCGGCGCTCGTCCTGACGGACGCGCCCTTCCAGGGCCCGTCCGCCACGGTGCGCGTCGGTCGGATCATGACCGAGCAGGGCTCCCAGTTCGTCATCAACCCCACCCAGGCCCAGATGGAGTTCAGCGACCTGGACCTGGTGCTCTCCGGCCACCGCGACGGCGTCAACATGATCGAGGTCGGCGCCGCGGAGATGGATGAGGCCACCGTCCTGGAGGCCATCCGCTTCGGGTACGAGCAGGGAATCAAGCCCATCCTCGACATGGTCGAGGAGCTCCGCAAGGCCTGCGGCGCACCCGAGCCCTCCATGGGCACCCTGACGCTTCCGGACCCGGCCGTCGTGGCGCTCGTGAAGCAGCACGCCGCCGCGGAGATGCGGGCCGCCCGCCAGATCAAGGGCAAGCAGGCCCGCAACGACGCCGTGGATGCCCTCAAGAAGGCCGTCCTGGAGAAGCACTTCCCCATCCCGCAGGGCGTGAGCTACTCGGAGCACGTCGCCGCGGACCGGCGGCAGCGCGACGCCAAGGAGGCCCTGCGCATCCTGGAGAAGAAGATCACCCACGAGCTGGTCGCCGAGCAGCAGATCCGGGCCGACGGCCGCGGCCTGCGGCAGATCCGACCGCTGGACATGAGCGTGGCCGTCTTCCCGCGGACGCACGGCTCCGCCTTCTTCCAGCGCGGCGAGACGCAGAGTCTGGTGAGCTGCACGCTCGGAACCATCAAGGACGAGCAGATCGTGGACGGGCTGCTGCCCGAGTACGCCAAGAAGTTCTATCTCCACTACTACTTCCCGCCCTTCTGCACGGGCGAAGCGGGCCGGATCGCCGCCCCCGGCCGGCGCGAGATCGGCCACGGCGCCCTGGCGGAGCGCTCGCTGCTGGGGATCCTGCCCACCGCCGAGGAGTTCCCCTACACCATCCGCCTGGTGAGCGACATCACCGAGAGCAACGGCTCGTCCAGCATGGCGTCGGTCTGCGGCGGCTGCCTGGCACTGATGGACGCGGGCGTCCCCATCAAGGGCACCTGCGCGGGCATCAGCGTGGGCCGCTTCACCAGCTCGAACGGCACCGTGACCCACGTGACGGACATCATCGGCGAGGAGGACTTCTTCGGCGAGATGGACTTCAAGGTCTCCGGCACCCGTCAGGGCATCACCGGCATCCAGCTGGACCTGAAGGCCCGAGGCCTCTGGTTCGACGAGATCGGCAAGGTCCTGGACCAGGCCCGGGAGGGGCGGCTCTTCCTCATCGGCGAGATGGAGAAGGTCCTCTCCGCCCCCCGTCCGGACATCAGCCGGTACGCCCCGCGGATCATCATCGTCAAGATCGACCCGGAGAAGATCGGCAAGCTCATCGGCCCGGGCGGCAAGACCATCCGCGGCATCCAGGAGCGGACCGGCGCCCAGATCGACGTCGAGGAGGATGGAACCGTCTTCATCGCCACCCCGGACGCCGCCAAGGGCGCCCAGGCCAAGGCGGAGGTGGAGGCCCTCGGCGCGGAGATCAAGGTGGGGTCCGTCTTCGAAGGCAAGGTGGTGGCAGTCAAGGAGTTCGGCGCCTTCATCGAGCTGGTTCCGGGCACCGATGGCATGTGCCACATCAGCGAGCTGGCCGCCGGTTACGTGAAGAGCGTGACGGACGAGGTTCGCGTGGGTGACATGGTCAAGGTGAAGGTCATCAACGTGGATGAGAACGGCCGCATCAAGCTGAGCCGCAAGGCCCTCATGGTCGACGCCGTCGTCAAGGGCGGCTGACCCGCCACACCCAGGGAAACACCCGCCGCCCACCCCTCCCCCGGAGGGGTGGGCGGTCCCTTGCGCTTGCGGAACCTGAACCGGGCGCCCACAATGGCGCCAATGGTTGGCGCCCTTGGGTGCGAGGGCGCCGCTCAACAACGTGTGGGTGGAGCATCAACTCATGTCCAATTCCGAGCTGCATCAGGTCGAAGGAAATGTGAAGTGGTTCGACCCGAGGAAGGGGTACGGCTTCATCGTGGGTCCGGAGGGGCAGGACGTCTTCGTCCACTTCTCCGTGATCGAGCAGCAGGAGGGATTCCGCACGCTCAAGGACGGCGAGCGCGTCAACTACTCCGCGGCCCAGGGGGCCAAGGGCTGGTCGGCGACTCGAGTCCGGTCGCTCACGCGGGTTCCCACCAGCACAGGCAACTGAGCCGCCCCGTCTTCCCTGCGGGTGGAGTGGCCTGACCATGGATGCACTCCCGCTGGTCGCCACGTTCACGCTGGGTGCCGGAGCCGGCGCGGCCGCCGCCGCACTCCTTCTCCTGCGGGCCCGGTCGGGCCGGGAGCGGCAGAGCCGTCTGGAGGCCCGGGATGCCGCCCGGGACCACGCCGCGGAGCTCCGCTCCATGACGGGCGGGCTGGCCCACGAGATCAAGAACCCGCTCAGCACCCTGGTGCTCAACGCGCAGCTGATGCGCGAGGACATCCTGGACATGGAGCTGGACGAGGAGACCCGGGGCCGGGTGGTGCGGCGCGTGGACGCCCTGGCCCGCGAGTCCGCCCGCCTGCGGGAGATCCTCGAGGACTTCCTGAAGTTCGCCGGCCGGGTCCAGCTGGACCGGCAGCCCCGGGACCTGCGCGAGCTCCTGGACGAGCTCTGCGATTTCTTCCGCCCCCAGGCGGAGCAGGCCGGCGTCCTCCTGCGGGTGGACCTCCCGGAGCGCCCGGTGGTGGCCCCGGTGGACGCGGGCCTCCTGAAGCAGGCCCTCCTCAACCTCCTGCTGAACGCGGTCCAGGCGATGGAGTCCAGCTCAGCCCGGCGTGAGCTCCTCATGCGGCTCGAATCCGACCCGCCGGCGCTCAAGGCCTCCGAGCTCCCGGAGGCCCGGATCCACGTGATCGACACCGGCCCGGGCATCCCGCCCGAGCGGCGCGAAACGCTCTTCCGTCCCTACGCGAGCACCAAGCCCGGCGGCACCGGCCTCGGCCTGGCCACCGCCCGCCGCATCGCGGAGGAGCATGGCGGACGCATCATGCTCTTCACGGAGCCCGGCGTGGGCACGGACTTCGTGGTGCACCTGCCGCTCAATCCAGCCAGTCCCGGCGGCGCAGCCGCTCCGGAACGTACGTCTCGGTGACGTAGCTGATGTCCTTCGTGATGAGGGACTCCACTTCCATCTTGAAGCCGTTGGAGAGGAGGGCGTCGATCTCCCTCTGCCACGCCTTGTTCTGCTCGAACCACGGATACGCGGCGATCTCCCTGGCCCGCTTCACGTCGTTCTCGCTCAGCGTGATCTTCACCGCTTCCGGCAGCTGGCACTCCCGGTAGTCCTTGGCGCGGATCCCCAGGAACTTCGCCTCCGGGATGGCCAGGCGGGAGGACTCGAACGCCAGCGAGATGCTGCCCTGCTTGATGACGCTGTAGATGTAGTGTCCCCACGGGTCGCAATCCAGCAGGCAGATGATGGGGAGCTTCAGCTCCTGGTTCAGCCGCTGCAGCAGCCGGCGGCAGCCGCGCGGGGGCTGGCCCGCGCCGTGGGTGAGGATGCAGTTGTTCTTCTCCCAGAATCGGTCCTCGTTGAAGCGGTTCCAGACCGTGCCCTTCTCCACGTGGAGGACGAACTTGGCCTCGCACTTCCCGAACTGGATGACGTCCGGCTCCACGATGCTCGGCAGGGCGTACCCGCCGCTTCCCATGCGCCGGCAGTCGATCTCGTCGCCCTTGTCCACCAGCGTGATGTTGCCCACCAGGGAGCCGCGGTTCTCCGCGAAGATGTGCAGCTCCTCGCGCAGGGAGCCGAGCGCCACCTCCAGATCCTCCAGGATGGGATCGGACTCGTCCTGGTCGTCGAAGGTGTTCTCCTTGGTCCCCGCGACCGTGTGCTTGGCCTTGTAGAAGACGCCGCGGAGGCTGGAGGTCTTGGAAGCCGCGATCAGGTCCTTGATGGTGCTGGCGTGCAGCAGCGTCTGCATGAACTGCTTGGCCTGGTTGAGGTTGAAGAGCTGGCGCTCCTGCGTGGCGTCGCCCATCTCCAGGATGCCGCGCTTCCGGTTCCACACCGTGTTGCTGCGCGAACGCGTCGGGATCGAAATCACCGGCTCCCGGCCCGCGTTCACCTTCTTCACCATGTCGTCGGCAAGGGCCACGAGCTTCCGCTCCGTGACCGCATCCCGCTCCTTGCCGGCCCCCTTCCGGCCGCCCGCATCACCCGACTTCCGTGCCATTCGAGCCTCCGATGGATCGCACGCCGCCGGCGTGCGCGTGAACCTCGCCGCCTAGAACAACCGCCCCTGGTCCTGTCCGCCCGCGCGGCCCTTCGCCGCGCCGCTCGCCCCGCTCCTTGCCGCTGATCCGCCGCCGCGTGGGGCCCGGGACCCCTTCGCGGCCGGTCCCCCCTTCCCGGCCGGTCCCGGCGCCGGCGACGGTGCGGACGCTTCCGGCGCAGCGGCGGTCGCCAGGGGCACCACGATGACGCCCTCCTGATCCGCCGGATCGTCCTCCTTCACCACCTTGCCATCCTCGTTCAGCACCTGGTCGGCCTGGGCGGTTCGCTGCCGGGCCTGCGACTGGAGCCGTTCGTAGAGGGCCTTGGCATCCGCCCCGTTGAGGTCGTGGAGCGCCTGGACGATCTCCCCGATGTAGCGCTCGAAGATGTCGCGCCGTTCGCCTTCCCGCTGCATGCGCTGGCGCTTGCGGAGGTAGGTGCCCAGCTTGCGCCCGCACTCCATGAGGGCCAGCCGCATCTCCTTGCGGATCTCGTCGTAGTCGGCGATCGCCTCCTTCGACTCGCTCGTGAACGGCACCCACACGCTCGCCATGTGGATGGCCACCACCAGCGGTCCCACCGGAAGGCCACCGCGCGGCTGCGCCAGGCCGTAGTTCTTCCAGCTCGTCTCCGCAACGGCCTTGAAGCTGGAGCACGCGCTCTGCTGGAAGAGGAGCGGCACGCGATTGGCGAAGCGGATCACGCGCCCCGGCTCATCCGCCGGCAGTTCCCCTCCGAACGCGATCGCCGCCTCCACCTGGAACGGCCGGCCGCGGTACACCTCCGCGCTCCGCGAACTGGCGGCGTAGAACTCCGCCCGCACGCCCTTCAGGAGACCGGCCAGCAGCTGCCGCACACCAATCGGCGCCAGGCAGTCCGTCGGCGGCGGTGCCAGCTTCGCCTCCTGGAAGTGATGAAAGAGCTGCTCCGCCTGCCGCGGTTCGATGTCCGACACCTTGGTGCGGGAGGTGACCTTGATCGCGGCGCACATGGAGGACGCGGTGGCCGCGGAGACGCGGCAGAAGCGGTCCTGCAGGAACTGGTAGAGGGTGCCGCCCTTCTCGGAGGCTTCGTAGTCCTTGAGCATCTGGAGCAGGATGCCCAGCTCGATCCCCTTCGGATGGGGCTGGATCTCCCGCGTCTCCGGCGGGAGCTCCTCCACCGCCCGGGGAAAGACGATGACGCCGCCGGTCTCTGTGGTCACGGCCGGCACCGCCGCGGCGGCGGGAGCGGCAGCGGCGGGCAGGGTTCCGGCCTCCTCCTCGTCAGCCCCGCTCTCCCGCGACGGCGGCACGAAGACGATCCGGGCGTGCGGGTTGGCGATCGCCGTGAGCTCCAGGAACTCGTCGACGCTGCCGCGCCCCTTCTGGTAGCGGCCCTCCAGCTCGATCGACACGCTGGTGCCCGTGGGGAATGCGCCGGGATCCAGGAACTGCCCGGCTGAGGAGAGCTCGCGCGTGCCCGGCGTCAGGGATCGCACGCGGGCGGGCGGGAAGTCGTTCGTCTCCTCATCGAGAATCACCTCGGCCCGGTTGGTCTTGGTGTTCATCGCCAGCTCGATGTGGTGCGCCTTCTGCGCAGCCTTCGGCTTGGTGTGGATGAGCATCGCGCGCCCGGTGGTGATCAGCCCGTACATGCCGGCCGCGGAGATGCCGATCCCCTGCTGCCCGCGCGACATCTTGAGCCGGTGGAACTTGGAGCCGTAGAGCAGGCGGCCGAAGATGTTCTCCACCTGCTTGCGGACGATCCCGGGCCCGTTGTCCACCACGGTCACCCGGTAGCGCGAACTCTTGGCGGTGGCGGTCCGGTCCGGCTGGAGATCCTCGATGATCACCGCCAGATCCGGAAGGATCCCCGCCTCCTCGCACGCATCCAGGGAGTTGTCCACCGCCTCCTTCACCGTGGTGAGGAGGGCCCGGCGGGGGCTGTCGAACCCCAGGAGGTGACGGTTCTTGGCGAAGAACTCGCTGACGGAGATCTCCCGCTGCCGCTCCGCCATCTGCTCCGCGGTGACTCTGGGGGCACGGGGCTTCCGCCCCCCGGCCGCTCGATCGGTCGCGCGTTCCATCTCTGCGAGTGCCGCCTCCGTGCCGGCCATGACCACCTCCATGCGAATGACGTCCACCCCCGGCGGAACCCTACCAGCATCGGTCCGCGGCCGCGGAAAAGCCCTCGATTTCCTGCATCGGGCCAGCCTCTGGTATCTTCTCCGCCCCCATGGAAACCTCCCTCATCATCCTCAAGCCGGACGCCGTCCAGCGCGGACTCATCGGCCGCATCATCAGCCGCTTCGAGGACAAGGGCCTCCAGGTGGTGGGAGCGAAGCTGATGCGGATCTCGCCGGAGCTGGCGGCGACGCACTACAAGGACCACCAGTCGAAGCCGTTCTACGCGGGCCTGGTGCGGTTCATGACCAGCTCGCCCGTGGTGGTGCTGGCCGTGCGCGGCCTCAACGCCGTCACGATCTGCCGCTCCATGATGGGCGCCACCTTCGGCAGCAAGGCAACGCCCGGGACGATCCGGGGCGACTTCGGCGTCAGCAACAGCTTCAACCTGATCCATGGATCGGACAGCCCGGAAGCCGCCACCCGGGAGCTCTCCCTCTTCTTCCGCCCGGAGGAAGTGATGGAGTGGCCGCGAGCCATGGACGCCTGGGTCTACGACCACGGCGGCGGCAAGCCGGAGTAGAGCGAGTCCCGACAAGGGGTTGCGTGTCGCCGCCGATAACACCGGCGCGGGCGGTGCCGTTGGGCTGCTTCCAAGCGGCTGGCGCCCGCATGTCCGGCACGATCGACTGACTTTTTGCGCCAGCGCCTGCGTCCCTTTCTCACGCCGTTGCGAACACTCCATATGCGGAGCCGGTAGGAGCGACCGCCGCTCCCCGACGCCTCATCAGGACGCCGCGATGCCGCCCCCCACCGCCGGAACCAATTCACCCCTTGCCCGCCTGCGTCAGCGCCAGAGGGCTGTCGTCCTCCGCCGCGCCGGCGAGCGGCCGCACCGTTCGGGCCTGACCCGCGAGGAGGAGAGCCTGCTGAGGGAGATCATGGCGGAGCCCATGGACTACATGGACTCCCCGGAGTTCCGCAAGCCGGGTGCGGAGCGGACCATCTACGACAAGGCCCCCAGCATCCAGCGGCCGGACGTCACCTGGTACCGGCCGCTCATGGACGCCTTCGCCCTGGGTGACCGGAACAACCGCCGCGGGACCCGCGGCCCGGGCTCCGTCCTGCTCACCGGTGCGCAGGAGCGGGTGCTGTTCCTTCAGTACAACTACGCCCGCTTCCGGGTGGCAGAGCTGCAGAAGAAGCTGGCCGGAACCCTCCCTGGCGACGCGGAGGCCCGGGAGATGATCCGCTGGTACCGGACGGCGCGCCGCTTCAGGGAGCAGATCGCCGAGACCAACCTGGCGCTCGTGCTGGCCATGGCCAAGCGCACCCGCATGAGCGAGGTGGACTTCGCAGACCTGATCAGCGAGGGCAACATGGCCCTGCTCCGCAGCGTCGACAAGTTCGACTGCGGGCGCGGCTTCAAGTTCTCCACCTACGCCTGCCGCGCCATCATCAAGGCCTTCAGCCGCCAGGGCATGAAGCTCAGCAAGTACCGGCAGCGCTTCCCCAGCGAGTTCGACCCGCAGTTCGAGCGTTCGAACCACCTGGAGACGGTGCGGGCCACCGGTGAGAAGGAAGCCGCGGCCGAGGTCCGGCATGTGGTGATGTCCAACACCTGCGACCTCTCGGAGGTCGAGCGGGCGGTCATCTTCCATCGCTTCGGCCTGGACCAGGCGGCGGCGGACCGTCCGATGCTCACCCTGGAGCAGGTGGGCCAGCTGATCGGCGTCACCAAGGAGCGGGTGCGCCAGATCCAGAACAAGGCGCTGGAGAAGATCCGCGGCGCCATCGAAGGCCTTCCGCCGGCGCCGCCGGCGACCACCGACAACTGATCCGTTCCAGGCCCGGCGGCCGGCCACTACACTCCGACGCATGAGCGTGTCGAAGGTGTATTCCAGTGCCGCATCGGCCCTTGAGGGGCTGGCCCGGGACGGCATGACGGTGGCGGTGGGCGGGTTCGGATTGTGCGGCATCCCGGAGCAGCTGATCCTGGCGCTGCGCGACAGCGGCGCCCGCGGCCTCACCTGCGTGAGCAACAACGCCGGGGTGGACGACTGGGGCCTTGGCCTCCTGCTCCAGCGGCGGCAGATCCGGAAGATGGTCTCGAGCTATGTGGGCGAGAACGCGGAGTTCGAGCGCCAGTTCGTCTCCGGGGAGCTGGAGGTGGAGTTCACCCCCCAGGGCACCCTGGCGGAGCGGCTTCGAGCCGGAGGGGCCGGGATCGCTGGCTTCTACACGCGGACGGCCGTGGGCACCCCGGTGGCGGAGGGCAAGCCGCACGAGGTCTTCGACGGCGAGACGTTCGTGCTGGAGCGCGGAATCGTGACGGATCTGGCCCTCGTGAAGGCCTGGAAGGGTGATGAGAGCGGCAACCTCGTCTACCGCAAGACCGCCCGCAACTTCAATCCCCTGGTGGCCACCGCCGGGCGCGTCACCATCGCGGAGGTCGAGGAGCTGGTGCCGGTGGGTTCCCTTGACCCGGACCAGATCCACACCCCCGGGATCTTCGTTCAGCGGATCGTGAAGACCAAGTCCGAGAAGCGGATCGAACAGCGAACGGTCAGCCCCGGCTGAACCCGGCCCGGAACCCCAGCGATCCCGCGCGGTATCGTGGGCTCCCCTCGCGTCGGGGGCTTATGCGCTCGCTGCATCCGGCCGATTCCGGGCCATAGGCGGGACCATCGCTCGTTGCCCGCCGCCCAAGTCAGCCATTGCCCCCAGGAGTCGTTTCCCATGCACATGCGAACGTTCGCGGCCGCCTGCCTCACCGCCTTCTCGATCCTCGTCGGTACCACCGCCTCCGCCCAGTTCGGCGGTCGCACCAGCATGGCGGACGCCTTCACCCCGGACATCATGGAGCGCGACATGCCGCTCTTCGTGGAGACGCTCCAGCTGGAGGAGTGGCAGCTCCCGATCGTGGAGTCCCTCATCCAGGACTACCGCGACTCGTTCCGGGCCGGCGTCGAGGGAGTGAAGCAGAAGATGTCCGAGGCCAAGGGCGGTCCGGGCAAGCAGGCCCCGCCGGACATCGACGCCATCCTGAAGCCCATCGACTCCTGGACCCGCGAGAAGGACGCGCTCCACAAGCGATTCCTGGAGGACCTGCGGAGCCAGCTGAGCGAGCAGCAGATGGAGCGCTGGCCGAAGCTCGAGCGGGCCATCCGCCGCGAACGACTCCTCGACCAGGGCGAGCTCGCGGGTGAGAGCGTGAACCTCCTCGGCATCGCCCGTGATCTCCAGGTTCCGCACGAGACATTGGAGGGCGCGTCCGCCGCCTTCGATACCTACGAGACGCGCCTCGACGAGGCGCTGGTGATGCGGCAGAGCAAGATGGAGGAGCAGGTGCCCGCGCTCCGCGACGCCATGGCCGCCATGGACTTCGAGAAGGGACTCCAGGCCCAGGAGAAGATCATGGCCGCCCGGGTGGCGGTTCGCGAAGTGCAGGACCAGTCGGTGCTCCTCATCGCCGCGGCGCTCGGCGAGGAGTGGGGCCCCAAGTTCCAGGACCGGGCCATGCGCCGCGCCTATCCCGAGGTGATGGTGGAGGATCCGGTGATGCGGCAGGTGGACGCCGCGCTCCACATGACGGATCTCTCGGAGGATCAGCTCACGGCGATCGTGAACCTGAAGGCCGCGTTCCAGAAGGAGCTGGATGACGTGAACGGCCGCCTCCTCACGGCGATCCGCACGGAGGAACCGAAGGAGCCGCGTCGCCGCTACGAGGCAGTCTCCAAGCGCGGCAGCGCGAACACCGTCCCCAACCCGGCCGGCGCTCGCAACACCGAGGTGGACGCTGCCAAGCGTTCGCGCGGCGAGATCTCCGAGAAGTACAGGCAGCAGCTGATGTCGATCCTCACGCCGGAGCAGGCCTCCCGCCTTCCCGGCGCCGGGAAGCTGGACGCCAAGTCCGGGCCCAAGACGCCGCGCGAGGCGGTCGCCGGGGAGCAGGTCCGGCAGATGCTCGGTGGCGAGAAGCCGCGGCCGTCGGATTCGCGCCGGGCCGCGCAGATGGGCGGCATCCAGCGTCGCGAAGGTGGGCGCGGACGCGACGCCGGCGGCGGCGGCGGCACCGCTCCGCCTCCCGCCCGCACCGCCGACTGACCTTCGTGCACCAAGCATCCTCAGAGAACGGCTCCGGATCCCGAGGCGTCCCCGACGTCTCGGGTCTTGCGGCATTGAAGAGCGCATCGGGCCTCGCCGAGGCGTCCCTCAAGGACCGTTGCGCCCTGTTCCGCATCGAGTGGCATGAGAAGCCGCCCGCCGCGGAGGCGGACGCCGTGGACCTCGTTCCGGCGGAGTTGGCCGTACGCCTCCGGCTGGTGCCGCTCCGCGTGGACGGCGCCAGGCTGGTGGTGGCCATGGCGGACCCCTTCGATCTGGGCGCCGTCGACGAGATCTCCACACTGGTCGGCCGCGTCCTGGTTCGCGTGGGCGTGGAGGCGGCCGCCTTCGGCGAGCTGATGCGCGCCCAGTACGGCACCACCGCCGCACGCATGGCGGAGAGCCTCGCGAGCGACAACGAGCTGGCGTCGAGCCAGGTGGAGCACAACCTCGACGCCATCGAGGCGGACGACGTCCACCGGATGGCGGAGCAGCCGACGCTCATCAACCTGGTGAACCTGGTGATCCTCGAGGCCATCCAGAACCGCACCAGCGACATCCACATCGAGCCGTTCGAGAACGAGCTCAAGATCAAGTACCGCATCGACGGCGTGCTGCTGGAGCAGCAGCCGCCCCCGAAGCATCTGCAGGCAGCGCTCATCGGCCGCGTGAAGATCATGGCCCACATGAACATCGCGGAGCGCTACGTGCCGCAGGACGGCCACATCACCCTGCGATTCGAAGGGCGGAAGGTGGACATCCGCGTCTCCACGGTCCCCACGATCTACGGAGAGAGCGTGGTGATGCGCATCCTCGACAAGAGCTCGCTGCCGCTGGACCTGCGGAGCCTGGGGATGTCCGAGCGGCACCGGGCCATGATGGACCGGATGATCGAGAAGCCGCACGGGATGGTGCTGGTCACCGGCCCCACCGGCAGCGGCAAGACCACCACCCTGTATGCGGCGCTGAGCAAGCTCTACGACCCGCGCAAGAAGATCATCACCATCGAGGATCCCGTCGAGTACGAGCTGTCGGGCATCAACCAGATCCCGGTCAATCCGAAGCGCGGATTGACCTTCGCGACGGGCCTCCGCTCCATCCTCCGCCAGGACCCGGACGTGATCTTCGTCGGCGAAATCCGCGACGCGGAGACGGTGGACATCGCCATCCGCTCCGCACTCACCGGCCACCTGATCTTCAGCACCCTGCACACCAACGACGCCCTGTCCTCCGTGGGACGACTGGTGGACATGGGCGCGGAGCCGTACCTGATCGCCAGCGTGCTGGAGGGCCTGCTGGCGCAGCGCCTGGGACGCCGCATCTGCTCCCGCTGCGCCACCAAGGTGCCGCTCACGGAGGAGCGGGCCGCCCGCATCACGCCGGCGGAGGCCGCCCTCTTCGACGGCATGTGCACCACCGGCACCGGCTGCGAGGAGTGCAACAAGAGCGGCTTCCGCGGCCGGCTTGGCTTCTTCGAGCTGGCCCGCATCAACCCCACGCTCCGCAGCGCCATCTCCCAGAACCGCTCCGTGCTGGAGCTCCGGGAGCTGGTGGACGACGACTTCGTCACCATGCGCGCCGACGGTCTTGCCAAGGCGGCGTCGGGGATGACCACCATCGCCGAAGTGCTCCGCGCCACCCAGGACGTCGAGGATTCCGAGGGCTGATCGCAGCGATGGCCAGCTTCCGGCACCAGAGTCTGGACCGGCAGGGCGCCGTCGTGAACGGCGTGGTGGTTGCGCCGGACCGGGCCGCCGCGATCCGCCAGCTGACAGGCCGCGGACAGAGGCCCCTCCAGCTCGAGGCCATGGAGCCGGAGGCGGCGCCCGCCGCGAAATCGGCACCCGCGCGGACCCGCCGTGAACCCTCGGCGGGATCGTTCGACTTCTCCGCCCTCCTGGGGCGCCGCCGTGCCTCGCTCAAGCGGACGGAACTCGCCAACCTGATCCGCGAGCTCGCGACCGCCCTGGAAGCGGGTCTGCCGCTCATGCAGGGCCTGCGAACGGTCCGGAAGCAGGGGGCGCAGCGGCAGCAGCTGGTGATCCTGGACTTCCTGATCGAGAAGGTCGAGGCGGGCCTCCCGCTTCACCAGGCGATGCACGACTACGGCGCGCCCTTTGACGACATGGTGGTCGGCATGGTCCGCGCCGCGGATGCCTCCGGCCGCATGGCCGAGGTGCTCCATCAGCTGGCGGACCTGCTCGAGCGCAGCGTGGAACTCCGTCGGGAACTGGTGGGCGCCACCATCTATCCGATGATCGTCGCCGGGCTCATCCTGGCCAGCGTGGTGGTGCTGGTGACGTTCATCCTGCCGCGGCTCCTGGAGCCCCTGAAGAACCAGCCGAAGATGGTGATGCCGTGGCCCACCCAGGTGCTGCTCGCGTTCGCCGGGTTCATGCAGTCGTGGTGGTGGGCGGTGCTGCTGGCCATCGTCGTGGGCTGGGTCACGTGGCGTTATTGGGTGGCCAAGCCAGGCAACCGGTACCTGGTGGACCGGCTGATCCTGAGAACCCCCCTGGTGGGCCCGCTCATCCGGGACGTGGCCGTGGCCCGCTTCACCCGGACCCTGGGCACCCTCGCATCCGCGGGTCTGCCCATCCTCTCGGCGCTCAAGATCGTGCGTGACACGCTGGGAAACACCGTCCTGATGACCGCCATCGACCAGGTGCAGGAGAAGGTCACCACGGGCCAGAGCCTCGCGGAGCCCCTGGAGCGCTGCGGCTTCTTTCCGCCTCTGCTGGTTCAGATCGTGAACATCGGTGAGCGTTCCGGGCGGCTGGAGCCGATGCTCCTGCACGCGGCGACGGCGTTCGACCGCCAGGTGAACAGTTCGCTGAAGGTGCTCACCAAGGCGCTTCCCCCCCTGCTGCTGGTGGTGATGGCGTGCCTCGCGGCCTTCGTGCTCTCCGCGATCCTGCTGCCGCTCATGCAGCTGCAGGCCGCCATGGGCGGCTGAACCGGGACTTCACCCGGCAAGTATCGGACGACCGGGGGGCTGCCGTCGTAGGATCCAGAATCGGTCGCAACCAACGCGGCCGTGGCCCGTTGTCGGGTCGCGTTCGCAGCCGCACTCCGAGGATTCTCCCCCATGGACCGTTCCCGATCCCGTCGCCGCGAGGCCGCCCGCGGCTTCACGTTGCTGGAAGTCATCATCGCCGTGACCATCGTGGCCATCCTGGCCACGCTGATCGTGCCGCGCCTGACCCGGTACATCGGGCAGGCCAAGGACCGCCGGGCCCGCGCCGATGCCGCCACCCTGGCCCAGCAGGTGGAGCTCTACATGACCACCTTCGGGATCAGCCGCCTCCCGGACGATTTCGCCCTGGACGTGCTGGCTGACGGCGATGACCCGCTGCTCAAGAACCGGGAGCAGCTCAAGGATCCGTGGGGCCGGCCGTTCGAGATCCGCATCCCCGGCGTGATCAACCGCGACTTCGACATCCGCAGCGCCGGCGACGACGGGCAGTTCGAGACCGCCGACGACGTCGTGAACGGCCAGGCCTGATCCCCCAAGGGACCCATGCGCAGAGCCCACCCCCGCCATCGCGGATTCACGCTCCTGGAGCTTGTCGTGGTGGGCGTGATCCTCGCCATCGTGGGCGCGATGATCATTCCGCGCCTGGCGGGCAGCTCGCGCACCACCGGGCAGCTGGCGGTGGAGCAGGTGACGGAGGCGCTGGCGACGTTCGCGTTCCGCGACAGCATGACCTCGCAGCAGGTGGCGCTGATGCGCGACGGGGAGACCGGGCACCTGGAAGTGTGGGTGAAGGACGTCGACCAGGATCATCCGGACGCGCCCCCGGACTGGCGCCCGGACCGCTTCATGCGTTCGATCGCCCTGCCGGAGGGGATCGAGCTGGCGGAGCTGGTGGTGGGGTCGGAGCGCCTGGCGCCGGACGAATGGTGGATCATCAGCGCCCCCGGGATGGAGCGACCGCGGATCGAGATGCGCCTCACCGGGGAGACCACGGACGTCACCGTCGTGCTCGACGCCACGTCGAACTCTCCGTACGTGGTGGAGGGCGGGCGCTCGGAGGCCGTCCTCCGCCAGCGCGTGGACCTTGATCGCGCCGGAAGGGATCGCGAACCATGGTGAGTCACCGCGCCATGCGCCGCGGCTTCGCGATGCTCGACGCCATCCTCGGCGGGGTGCTGCTGGCGGTGGGGCTGGCGGCGGTAGTGACGCTCGCGTCGCGCAGCCTCCAGATGGAGCGGCGCGGAGAACGCGAAGTGGTGGCGGCGGCACTGCTGGACGAGATCCTCACCGAGGTGCTCGTCGAGGGGCCGGTGGACTATCCGAAGGTCTTCGACACCGCCGGGGCGTGCGAGGCGCCGTTCGAGGATTGGGAGTTCGAGGTGGTCATCGAAGCCCAGGGCCTCGGGGATCCGCATCGCGTGACGGCGATCGTGCGGGACCCGGCCGGCGGGGAACACCGCTGCGCCACCCTGATGGCCCCGCGGACCAACGACGAGCCCCGCCCCACCCGCAAGCCGACCACGCCGCTGGACCGGGACCAGCGCAACGAGGAGCGACGCCTTGGCTCCGTCTGACGCGCGCATCATGCGAACGGCCGCCCGCGGCTTCACCGTGGTGGAGCTGGTGGTGGCCCTCATCATCACCGCGATCGTGCTGACCGCCGTGACCACCGCCATGAGCCGCATCGGTCAGACGCGGCAGCTGGCGCGGGTCCGCCTGGCCGCCCATCTGCGGGCCATGGAGGCGCTCGAAACGATCCGCCGGGATCTCACCAGCGTGGTCCGCAGCGACGACCTCTTCGCCTGCCGCGTGCTGCTGACGGACGCGAGCGTCTCCAGCCCGCTGGGAGAGCTGGACCGCGACGATCTGGTCATCTTCGCCAACCGGCTGCATCCAGTGCGCGAAGTGGTCTACAACGGCGAGGGCGAGGAGTACGAGACGCAGTTCCGGGTGATGGACGATCGCGAT
This sequence comes from Phycisphaerales bacterium, assembly GCA_046350535.1. Classification (GTDB taxonomy): domain Bacteria; phylum Planctomycetota; class Phycisphaerae; order Phycisphaerales; family SM1A02; genus VGXK01. The sequence continues at coordinate 649,623 of JAXMAG010000001.1, read as the reverse complement.
GGCAGCGTGCTGTGGCGACGGCGCGACCCCGTGCCGGACGAGACGCTGGATGGCGGCGGCGTCGCGGAGCCGGTCGTGGACGGCGTGCTCGCCGTGCGCTTCGAGGCCTACGACGGGGAGTCCTGGTACGACGAGTGGGACTCGGACGTGGACGGCCTGCCGCTGGCGCTGCGGGCCACGGTGGTGGCGACGGGCGCGGCGCCGGGGGAGGACGCGTTCGACAGCCGCGAGCAGCTGGTGACGCTGAGGACCACGATCCCGCTGGACCGCGTGCCGGCGCCCAAGGAGGACACGGCCGCGGAGGCCAAGGCGGATCAGGCGGAGACCGACGCCGCCCGCACCGATGAGGCGGCCGCGGCGGCGGCGGACGCAGCGGCGGCCGGCGCCACGACCGGGGCCGCCACGGGCGGCGCCACCGCGACTCCGGGCCGCGGCACCGGCGGCGGCGCAGGCCGCGGCGGCGGTGCTGCCGGCGGCGGAGGCATCCCGGTGGGCGGCGCCGCATCGGCGCCGGGAGGAGGCCGCGGCGGACGCGGTGGCGGCGGCGGGGCGATGGGAGGCGCGCGATGAACGCGTCAGGGACGGGAGCCCCAGGGCGACGCGGCAGCACCGTGGTGATCGTCATCTGGGCGGTGGCCATCGCCTCCATCGTGGTGGCGGCCACGCAGGTCCTCTCCTGGCGGCAGGCGACGCAGGGCAAGGAGGCGCTGGCCCGCGTCCAGGCCCGCTGGGCCGCGCGGGCCGGCGTGGAGACCATGATCGCCATCATGGAGTACCACGCGGAGAACCCGGATCCGGACGACGCGTTCTCGCTGGTGCGCGACATGGAGGATCACGCGATCGGCGAGACCGACACGGGCGAGTACGACATCCGCCACTTCTTCGACGGTCGCGAGTACGCCGGCCCCATGGATGAGCACGGCAAGCTCAACGTGAACCTGGCCACTCGCACCCAGCTGGTCAATCTCCCCTACATGACCCCGGACACCGCCGACGCGATCGTGGACTGGCGGGACGCGAACGACGAGGTGGAAGGCATGGGCGCGGAAAGCGACTACTACGCCAACCGCGGCATGAAGTACCGTCCCAGGAACGCGGACTTCCGGAGCATCGCGGAGCTGGAGCTGGTGGCCGGCGTCTGGCCGGAGTACCTCCGCGGCGAGGACTGGAACCTGAACGGCCGCCTGGACCCCAACGAGAACGACGGCAAGGTGAGCGCTCCGGAGGACAAGCCCGACGACATCCTGGACGCCGGCTGGAGCGGCTATCTGACGGCCTTGAGCCGCGGAACCCACACCGCACCCAGCGGCCAGCCGAAGCTCTACCTCCGCAACGCGACCGCGGATGAGATCGTGGAGCGGCTCGGCGTGGACCAGCAGCAGGCGACCGCGCTCATCAACTACGCCAAGAACCCCACGGCCAAGCTCGAGACGCTCCTGCTGGCTCCGCTCTCGTCCCTGGGCTCCGCCACCACGGGCGGGGGTTCGTCCGGCGGATCGACTGGCGGAGCCACGGGCGGCCAGTCTTCCGGGAGCCGCGGCTCCAGCGGGCGGAGCAGCGGGGGCCGAAACTCCGGTGGCGCCTCGTCCGCACAGGGCTCCGGCACCAAGCCCCTGGACACGCCCCAGCTGCGGGCGGTGCTTCAGGAGGCGTCCCTGGACGATCCGGCCAAGCCGGCGCCCGGGCGGCTCAACCTGAACACGGCCTCCGCGGACGTGCTGAAGAAGGCGCTGGGACTGGACCCGAAGACCGCGGATGCCATCGTCCAGCGCCGGAACGCCAAGCCCGAAGGCTTGACAAGCCTGGTGGACCTGCTGGACATTCCCGCAGTGAAGCCGGAGACCATCGCCGCCATCGCGGGGCTCGTGGACGTCCAGAGCAGCGTCTACTCCATCTCCAGCCGGGGCCGGGCCCGCGGCACGGGGACGGAGGTGGACCTGTTCGTGGTGGTGGACCGCTCCACGAATCCGGTGACCATCCTGGAGGTTCGCGAGCCGTGACCCGACGCCCCAGGATGATGCCGGACCCGGATCTGATCGGAGTGAGCCGCCCTGCCGCGCAGGGAGAGGACTTCGCGGTGAGCACCTGGCGCCGCGGCCCCAACGGCGTGCGGCTGGAGCAGGAATTCACCTGCCAGCCCGGAGCTCTGGCCGGTGAGATGGCGGACCGCCGCCTTTCGCACCTGGTGATGGTGCTGCCGGCGGGCACCGTCATCTGCCGCCCGACCGACCTTCCGGAGGCGTCCGATGAGCAGCTGGCGGTGGCCTTGCGGCTTCACGCCGAGAGCTTCCAGCTGGGCATGGTTCCGCCCCACCGCAGCGCGCAGGCCGTGCTGCCGCGCGTCCCCGGCACCGCCCGCACCGGCGTCGTGCTGGAGTGGCCGCGAACCGATGCCGTCCCCGCCGTGCCGCCCGCCCTGGTGGCCGGCCGCGCCGTGGGATTCACGGGCGAAGTGGCGGCGCTCGCGGCGCTGGTGTGCGTGCCTGGTGTCTCCGGTCCGCTCCTGGCGGTGGATCGCGCCCGCGGCGTGGTGGCGGTGGCGCTGCCGGCACCGGAAGGCGTGATCCTCCGTTCCGCCCGCGAGGAGCCGAGTGCCGGCTTCGAGGACGCGGTGACGCGGCTGGTGGCGGAGACGGCGCTCCACGCCGGGATTCCCGGGAGCGCGCTTGATGCCATCGTTGAACGAACGCAAGCCGCGCTTGCCGCCGCGGGACCCGGGGGGCTTGGCGCGGCTCCCGCGGATCTCGCCCGTCTCTCCGCGGCCTTCGGCGTGCAGGCCGATCCCTCGTGGTGGCGCCGGCTCGGGGTGGACGCCGGGGTGGCCCTCGCCGCCAGCGGCCCGCTCGCGCCGCTCACGCGCCTCCTGGCCCACGAGCCCGGCGAGGAGCCGGACATCTTCGGCCGGGTGCTCAACCGTCTCTCGGCGCCGCGGGTGCTCATCACCACGGCCGCAGTCGCGATCGCGGCCGCGGTGTTCGGACCCGTGATCACCTCCTGGATCCACCTGCAGGTGGTCCAGTGGAAGGTGGGCGACGTGGCCGCGTACCGGAAGCAGGTCGAGGAGGGCGAACGCCTGGAGGCCGTCTACCGGGAGCTGGGGAAGCAGACGTGGCCGATGACGAAGGTGCTGGCGGACCTTGCCTGCAACACGCCCGAGGGGATCGAGCTGGAGCAGGTGAACGTGGTGCACAACGAAGGGGTCTCCGTGCGCGGCCAGGCCAAGCCGAACCCCGCAGCCAAGCTCTCCGGGCCGGAAGTGATCCTGCTCATGGAACGGCAGATGCAGGAGTCGCGCGTCTTCGACCGGATCGTGAAGGGATGGGAGCCTCCCAACCAGGGCGGCGTCTACCAGTTCACGCTCTCCGCGGCGGTGACCAGCCCCACGCGGCAGGTGGCGTACAAGGAGGACCGGGACTACGGCGCCAAGACGCTCAAGGAGCGTCGCTACCCCTCCGCAAGGAAGGACGACGGTGCCTCCGGCACCCCCAAGGCCGTCGAGGGCGCCGGCGCCAGCGGTGAATCGAGCGCGGTGGCGTCGGGCGACGGCGATGGTCCGAGGCCGCCGGCGCCTCCGTCGGGTTCAGGCCGCTCCCGCGGCGGCTCCAACCATGTCGCGGACGCCGGAGACGGCGCGGCGGCGAAGCCGGGTCCGGCGAGTGGCGCCGGCCCAGCCGCCGAGGGCGACAAGAGCAAGCCCAGCGTGGCCGCGCCCGCCCAGGGCGCGGAGGGCGAGGGCGACCGCCGCGGCTCCGCGGAGGAGGGGCGCCGAAAGGCCCAGGACCGCGGGCTCGCGGGACGGGGCGGAGGCGATGGCGAGCGACATGTCCGCGGGCCCGGCGCTGCGGAAGCGGCCAACCCGGTGCCGGATCCGCTGACCCCGGAGCAGGTGGCGGCCATGACCAAGGAAGATGCGCTCCAGGCCATCAGCAAGGTGAGCAAGGCCCGCAACGACCCGGGCGTCGACGATGCGGTGAAGGAGCGGCTCAAGAAGGAATTCGATCAGCTCATGCAGCACATCAAGCAGTTGAAGCAGGGTTCGTGAGCATGGACCTCCCCTTCCAGTCGCAGATCGAGCAGTTCAAGCGCCTTCCCCGGGCGTGGCACGCCGCCGCGCTCGTGGCCGCGCTGCTGGTGGCGTGGTGGTGCTGCGAGGAGACGGTGTGGGCGTGGGCCCGCTCCTACTCCGACGAAGCGGCCCGCCTGGAGGAACTCCTGGACCGTGGACGCAACCAGTCCACGCGCCTCACCGGTTCGCTCCGGGAGTCGGTCGTGGCCTTCGGCCCGGCGCGGGTGCCGTTCAACGCGGCGGAGGGTTCCGCTCGGCTGGGAAGCGCCGTGAACGACGTGGTGAAGGGGCACGCCGTCTCGAACTTCAGCTTCGACACCCGCACCGGCGGGAAGCTCCCCGCCTCCGCGCTCTCCGGGGTGCTGCCCGGCAACGCACGCGCGGAGCGGGTGGTGGGCGAGGTGCAGTTCGAGTCCACTCCCGACGAGGCGTTCAAGATCATCGCGGAGCTCGACTCCCGCCCGGAGGTGGATGGGATCTCGTCCATCCGCATGACCCGCGTCGATGCCTCCAAGAAGGTGAAAGTGAAGCTGGTGGTGGAAGCGTGGGTCCTTGGATCCCCAGGCCCCGCGTCCCGGGGGTCGGCATGAACGGAGGCGCGTGGTGAAGGTGAAGTGGCGACTTGCCTCCGGCGTCCGCTGGTCCGGACCACTGGTGGTCGGCGTGGTCCTCATCGTGATCGCGGCCCTCGTGGTCCTGCGCGGCGTTGGTGGCGTGGTGATGGCCGCGTTCGAGCCCAGTGCGGACGCGAGCGGGCAGGAGGCGCTCACCAAGCTGCTGGCCAGCCACACGGACGCCCAGGCCGTCCACCGCAAGCGGGCGGAAGGGCGCAGCTTCTTCTTCATGCCGCCGGCACCGCCCCCACCGCCGCCGAAGGATCCACCGCCGCCGCCGCCCGTGGAGCCCAAGGAGCCGGTGAAGCCGCCTCCACCCGCCACCTACACCGGCCCGAAGCCTGCCGCCTGCGTTGGTCCCATCGTCTTCTTCGCGGACGGCATGCGTCTCGGCGTGGGCGAAGAGAAGTCCGGCGTGCGCGTCGTGTCCACCAACCCGCCATGGAACGTCACGCTCCACCACATGGAGCGGGACTACGAGGTGTCCATCTTCGATCGGCCCTCGGAGACGCTCTTCGCGGGGAACCTGGCCAGTTTCGGCACCTCCAGTCCGTCGGGGATCACACCGGCAGGCGACTCGCGAAAGACGCCGGAGGAGGGCGCCGCGGGGTCCCCGCCGCCCGCCGGTGCCGCGCCGGCCGCGGACGTTCCGCCGCCTCTGGGGAAGGGTGAGATCGAGAAGATGGACAAGAAGGCGGCCCAGGCGGCCTTCCTCGCGGTCTCCAAGGCCAGACTGAACAAGAATCTGGATGAGGCGACCAGGACGCGCCTGAACGAGGAGCACGAGTGGCTCCTGGCGCGCCTTCGGGTGGCCAAGTAGCGCCCCGCGCCGAGTTCCGAGGGAGTCAGCGCAAATGAATGGCTTCCGGTGGCGGTGGGCAATGGGGGGCGGAACTCGCCCGTTGCCCGGCCCGCCGCTACAGTGCGCGCCAATGGAGACCGAAGGCTCATGAACGCCAGGATGCCCCTCGCCGCGATCGCGGTGCCCGCCCTGCTCGCCGTCACCGGCCTCTGCGCCGCGATGGCCTCCTCGACCGAGCCGGCGCGCCCCGTGGCGGCGCCTCAGCCTTCGGCCCAGGACGCCAAGCCGACCGCGCCACCTCCCGCGAACTCGGGTGAGGCGGTGCCGGCGCCCGTGCAGCGGCCGCGCGTGGCCCCTCAGGCGCAGCCGGAATCGCCGGCATCGAACCCGGCTGCGGCCCCGGCTCGTCCGGTGCCCGCGGCCCAGGGAAGCGTGCCGGCGGCGGGCCCCGCAGCGGCGCCGCAGGACGGCGCGGGCGCCCCAAAGACCGGCCCCGCCAACGGGAACGGAAGTGCGGCACCGGCCGGCGCGCCCGGCGCCAACGGCTCCCGCCCGAGCAGCGAGGAGCGCTCCGTCCGCGAGGCCGGCGTGGGAACGCGCCGCATCGGCGGCGACGAGAAGGTGAAGCTGGTCTTCAACCAGACCAAGGTGAAGGAGCTCATCGCCTTCATCGCGGAGGTGACGGGCAAGACCGTCATCCCCCGCCTCACTGCGGTCAGCGAGACGCCGATCACCGTGGTGAGCGACCGCGAGGTGACGAAGCGGGAGGCGCTCGACCTGATCTTCCAGGCCTTCCGCATCAACAACATCGGCGTGGTGGAGAACGACCGCTACGTCCTGATCGACCTGCTGAGCGACGTGGGCAAGCTCCAGCCCTTCCCGGTGCTGGGCCCGGAGGTGGACGTCTTCTCGCTCCAGGAGGACGGCCAGTTCGTCTACAAGGTGTTCCGGGTGGTCAACACCAAGGCGGAGCCCCTCGCCCAGAAGCTGGGTGAGAACATGCCGGATCCCACCACGATCACCGCCGACGTGAACAGCAACCAGCTGATCTTCGTGGGCGACGTGGCCACCGCCAAGCGGGTGCAGCGACTGCTGGCGATCCTCGACGTGGCGGCATACGTGGATGTGCAGACCCGCACATTCCGCCTCCAGTGGGCGGATGCGCAGACCATCGCCCAGATCATCCAGGACCTCTTCTCCGCCCGCAGCACCGGCGGCGGCGCGGGTGGCGCGGCTCGCGCCCCGCAGAATGCCGCCCGCGGCGGCAACGACGCCCGCCGCCAGGGTGCCCCGAACGCCGGTGGCGGCAGCGGCGGTGAACTCGTGGGAACGAGCGAACAACTCCTTGTCACCGTGCTCCCCGCGACCAACTCCATCACCATCCGGGCGGAGCCGAACGTCCTCCGCGACATCGAGCACCTGATCACCACCGCGTGGGACGTGAACCCCGCGGCCAACGGCAGCTTCTTCCGCTACTACGACCTGCGATACACCGACCCGCTGAAGGTTCGGAACGTCCTGGAGGCCCTGCTCGAGTCCGGCGGCAGCGGCGGCAGCAGCGCCCGCCGCTCCAGCGGCGGCTCCGGCCGCAACAGCCTGCCCGGCGCCATCGGTCGCTCCGGCGGCGCGGGTGGCGAGAGCGGAGCGGATGCCGCGGTGGCCAACATCTTCCGGATCGAGGCCTACCCCGACTCGAACCGCCTGGTGGTCATCAGCAAGACGCCGGACAACTTCGAGTGGCTGGACAAGATGATCACGGAGCTGGACAAGCCGCTCCAGGTGGGTCTGCCGGTCAACATCCCGCTCAAGCACGCGAACGCCGTGGAGATGGCGGAGATCCTCAACGCCCTGCTGGCACAGGCGGGCTCCGGCGCGGGCATCACGGCTCCGGAGACCGGCCTCGGCGGCGTGGACTTCGCCACCGCCGGCGGCGGCGGACTCAACAGCGCGGCGAGCGGGGCGAGCTCCGGCGGGAGCTCGAGCTCCGGCGGAACGCAGGGCCGGGACGCCGGGAGCGCCAACCAGATCCAGTTCCCCTGGCAGAACGGGCGAGGAGCCGGCGGCGAGGACGCCACCGAGGTCAGCGCCATCGTCGGCAAGAGCCGCGTGGTGCCGAACGCCACCCAGAACTCGCTGCTCGTCCTGGCCACGCCCGAGATCCAGGAGGCGCTCGTCAAGATCATCACCGACCTGGACTCCCCGGGACGCCAGGTCATGATCACGGCGATCCTGGCGGAGGTGCAGCTGGGTGATCAGTTCGCGTTCGGTCTCCAGTTCGGACCGGCGGGACTCCAGCCCACCAACCCCAACAACGCCATCGTGGTCAACGGCGCGGCCGCCGCGGACGGCGGCTCCGGAGCGATGTACCAGGGCAGCCGCGAAGGCGACTTCGTCGGAGATCTCACCACCAGCATCCTGGCCTTCGGCGTGGATGCCACGGTGATCCTCCAGGCCCTGGACCAGGTGACGACGGTGCGCATCCTGCAGCAGCCGCGGGTCTTCACGAGCGACAACAAGGAGGCCGTGTTCTTCGACGGCCAGGACATCCCCTTCCAGACGCAGCAGTCCAACAGCGGCACCGCCGGCGGCACCACCGCCGCGTTCGAGCAGATCTCCGTGGGCATCGGTCTCAACGTGCGGCCCCGCATCACCAAGGACCGCAACGTGGCGATGGAGATCGAGGTGCTGCTCTCCAACCAGAACACCACCAGCCCGCAGGGCGTCGGTGGCAACCCGGTCATCGACCGCCGCCAGACCAACACCACGGTCACCATCAAGAACGGCCAGACGATCGTGATCAGCGGCATCCGCCGCGAGCAGCGGAACTACAAGAAGATCAAGGTCCCCATCCTGGGGGACATCCCGGGTCTGGACGCCATCTTCGCGTTCACCGACGACAGCACCGCCACCAAGGAGCTGGTGGTCTTCGTGACGCCGATCGTGGTGGACAACCCGGACGAGAACGACACCAACTTCAACGCCCGCGACCGCGAGCGCCTGCGCGAGCTGGCGGAGCCGCTGCAGGAGAAGAGTCGCGAGCTGTGGCGGCAGTCCGGCGGCCAGACGGACGGCGGGGACCCGCTGGGCCAGGTGGTGACGCCGAAGGGCGTCGGGCCCTCGTTCGAGGGCCGCCCCGGCGCCGGCGGGTCCTCTGTGACGCCCCCGGCGAACCCGGCCAAGACGGGCGAGCCCGCCGCCCCCAAGGTGGCGCCCGCGAGCTCGCCGACGCCGCCCCCGGTGAGCGACGACCTCTCCTCGCCGGCGTCGGGTTCCCCGTCGCAGCCGGTGGGCGGCCCCTAGGCGGCGGAGGATGGCCTGGGCCCGCCTGTTGAGGGACCCGCGCACACGGCGGCACGGCCTCCGGGCGGCGGCCGTTCTGATGACGGCCCTTGCCGGCTGCGTCGAGACGCGGCAGGAGGAGGGGCCGTTCGTGGTGACGCCTCCACGAACCGCCGGGAGCACTCCGCAGCCATCCGGACCGCCGGGTCAGCCGTTGCCGGGGGGTTCCACGGCCCGGAAGATCGACCGCTACCTGAGGCTGGGCCTGGAGCCCCTTGGCTCCACGCCGTACGACTCCTTCAACCTCCCGCTTGCCTCCCCGGACGGCCGGCACCTGGCGGTGCAGCTGGACAGCAACGCGGACTGGCCGACCATCCTGGCCGAGCCCGCAGCCACGCGGTCCCTGCGAGGACGGATCCGGCTCCTGCACCTCCGCGACCGCGGCGCCCCGGAGCTGGGTCCGCTCCTGGAGGGCCCGTACCTCCTGGGGCGCCAGGCGACGGCCGAGGGCTTCCTGCTGGAGCGGGTCAACGCCGACGGCAGCCGCGACATCGGCGAGGTGGCGTGGGAGGATGGAAGCCTCCGCTGGCTGGTGACGGACGGGGCAGTGAACGCGTTCGCGGCGAAGGGGCCGCGCGGGGAGCTGGCCTACTCGCGGCGGGAGCGCGACGCGCTGCAGTTCGACCTGGTGGTGGAACGCCCGGAGGGGAAGGTGACCTTCTCGACCGGCCGGGGCCAGTCCTGGCTGCTTCCGGCGTTCGAACCCGATGGAGAGGGACTCTTCTGTCTGCGGCTCTTCGACGGCACGCTGGCGGCGGGATTCCTCCCGCTCCGGAACGGCCGTTCGGAGGACGCGGAGACGCTGCGCCCGGCCCTCCTGACGCGGGTGCTGTCCATGCGGGGAACCTCGCGACGGGCGTTTCAATGCACCGCCTGCGTGGACGCAGGCCGCAGCGTGACCCCCCAGGGGGGCCTGCTTCTCTACGACCCTGACTTCGGCCGCATGGCCTGCTGGGACCCCCGGGCGGACCTCCTGGTGCTCCTGGCGGAGGGCTCCGTGGCCGCCCTCCCGCTGCCGCCCACCGGTGGCGAACGCGACTCCATGCTGGTCACGCTGCCGGCCCGGCTGGTGGACCAGAGCTTCCCGCCGGTACCCGCGGACTCCCCCCTGCGGGTTCTTGAGTCCCCATGGATCGCCCGGGCTGCGACCGGGACGGATCCGCGACGGGTGCTGCTTGTGAGGCCGGACAACAAGGCGACTCTCACGCTGGCATGGCTCCTCCTCGGGGGTGCCGCGCCAGCGGAGACGGGTCAGACCTCCTCTTCCTCCTCCCCCTCCTCGTCTTCGTCTTCGTCCTCGTCGTCGTCCTCGTCGTCGTCTTCGTCTTCCTCGTCGTCGAAGTAGTCGTCGTCCTCGTCGTCGTCTTCTTCGTCTTCGTCCTCGTCCTCTTCTTCGTCCTCTTCCTCCTCTTCCTCCTCCTCCTCCTCCTCCTCCTCGTCCTCTTCTTCCTCCTCCTCTTCGTCTTCCTCGTCTTCCTCGTCTTCGTCCTCGTCGTCCTCGTCATCGTCGAGGTCGTCGTCCTCGTCTTCGTCCTCCGGAACGTCGTCTTCGTCATCGACGGCCGCGAGCGCAGCGCAGCCCGAGGAAGAGAACGCGAGGGCCCACCAGGGCTCGGCGTCGGATGTGGTGGCGACTGGGGAAAGGCACGGCAGCGTCATGCAGAGGTCTCCCGACTCGGTCAGTGTCCCGAGGCCGGGGAGTTATCTGCGTGCCGCCACCAAAAGTCAACGACCCGTTTCCGGGAGGAGCGGAAGGGAGACGGTCCAGCCCTGGGTGCTGCCGATCACCCCGCCCTCCACGAGGAGCCAGCGATCCGGCGACTGCTCGCCGGACCGGATCTCCAGGCCGTCCGTGATCAGGCGGCCGCCGTCCACGCGGGAGAACTGGTAGAGCACCCCGCCGCCCTCCACGCCGCCGAATCGCTCGGGGTTGGCGAGGTTGGGCCGCAGGCCCGCGCCGTCGATCGCCACGATGGTGTCCCGTGCGGGGAAGACGCCCGTGTAGCTGCGGTCCGCCGCCACGGCGTCCGACCCCTGGATGGCGCCGGCGGAGTCGAAGAGGACGATCCGATCCTCGAAGGCCAGCAGCACGCCCGAGCCCGCCCGGGTGAGCTGGCGGATGGTGCTCCCCACCCATCCGTGCCGGCTTGGGAGCGCAAAGCGGGTGCCTTCCGGTTGGCCGTCCGTGAGGTCGATGGCCACCGGCTCCTCGCGCAGCATTCCACCGATCCGCTGGACCCCGAGGAGCAGATGGTCGCCCACCACCGTCCACGGCGTGGCCCCCCGCAGGCGCCGATCCTCGCGGCTCCAGAGGCGGACGCCGGAGGGGATGGAGACGCACTCCAGTCCCATGTCCGTGCCCACCACCAGGGAGGGCCCGGGGGCGAACGCGGTCCACGCGACGTCGCGCCCACCATCGAGCTCGAGCTTGCCGAGGAGATCGCCGCTCGACGGGTCGATGAGGGCGACCACCGTTCGGAGGGTTCCATCCGGCTGCCGGACCCGCCCGGTGATGGCGGCGGCGTGCGAGCTGCCGGCCATCGGGCTGACCCGGCCATCCACGTTGGCGTCCACGACGTCGAAGACGTGTTCGCGCCGCCACGGCGTGCTCCCGTCGCCCAGGTTCACGCCCACCAGGTCTCCGTTGCGGCGCACCAGGATAAGCGTCTCCCCCGCCCGCACCGCGACCACGTCCGACGCCTGCGTGAGCCGCCCGTCGCGCGGCGAGACCGTGAGGCCCGGCCCGGACTCGAGGAGGCGGTCCGCCGTGAAGAGCGAGGCGACGGAGGGCACCTTCCAGGCCACGCTGCCGTCGCCGGCGGCGAGGGCCAGGAGCGACGGATCGTCTCCCGGGTTCCGCTGCCAGAGGACGATCCGCTCGCCCCACGCGGCCACCACCGGGTCATCCACGTCCACGGCGTGCTCCCACACCTGACCCAGGTCGGGGGTGCGCCGCATCGTGACGCGGCGGCCCTTGGAAGTCCGCTCCACGAGGAGCGCCCGATCGTCCGGACGCTCATCCGCCGCTTCCGCGGAGAGCGTGGCCAGGCGGCCGTCCACGCGGACCGGCTGCGACGGCTGCGTCCCCACCGCGGGGAACTTCCGCACCGCGCCGTCACCGGGGGCGATGGAGGCGAGAAGGCGCGAGACGGAGCCGTGCAGCGCGGGCGGCAGGCTGGCGTCCCCGCTGCGGGCCAGGAGCGCGGCCACCTCCACGCCGGCGGCGCCGCGGAGCGCCGGTGTGTCCGCGAGCTCCACCATTCGCTGCAGGAGCGGGGCCACTTCACCGGCGGTGCCGCGAAGGCGGCTGGTGGTGGAGATCGTGGAGGCCAGGAGCGCGAACGCGGCCACCCGCCGCTGGGCCGCGACGAGCGTGTCCGCGACCCGGATGGCGGCCCGCGCCCCGGCCGCGGTGCCCACCCACGCCGCCGCGAAGTCCGCGAGGTCCGAGGCGGAGTCCGCCTTGACCTGCTGCAGCGCCTGGGCGGCGTCCTGTTCGCGGGCGTCGAGCGAGGTGGGGCCGGCGGCGCGGGCGAGCGCCGCCATGCGGGCCAGCGCCAGCGCCGAGGCGAGCGCCTCGTCGTCGCGCGACGCGACGGACGCGGTTCGGAGGGAGGGATCGGAGAGGATGCTCTGCCACGCCTGCACCGCCTGGATGGCGCGGCCGTGCCGCTCCATCCAGTCGCCGAGCGCCAGCCGCGCGGCCACCTGCTGCGGCGCCGTGCTGGCGGTGCGGCTGGCGAGCGCGAGGAGCGATTCGCCCGCTGCGTCCGCCGCCCCCAGCGGGGAGGCCTGGGCGGCGAGGAGCCGTGAGAGCAGCTCTCCGCGCAGCTCCACGCGCGGGGCGCCGGACTCCAGGGCGGCGAGGGCCCGCTCCGCGCCTTCCAGGACGAGGGCCGGGTTGCGGCTCTGCACACCCAGGTCCAGGAGGGCCATCGCCCGCTCCGGATCCGCAGGGTCCTTCTCCAGCCAGCCGCGGATGGAGGCCTCGGCGCGGCCGAGCGGCATGAAGCTCTCCAGGCGCTCGTTCCCGGCCAGGAAGAGCTGGTCATCCACGAGGAGCGGGTTGCCGGGCTGCGCGGTCTCGATGCGGCGGAGCGGGGTGCCGTCCTTCGCGGAGAGGACCAGGACCTCGTCCAGGCCCGCGACCACCACCGCGGGTCCCTCCGCGGCGCTCTCCAGGATCTGCACGCGGCCGCGGATGCCGGAGCGGTTCGACTGCCCTCGCAGCGGCGCCGGCAGGACGCCCGTGAGCGTCCAGCGCGGACGCTCCAGGTCGCTTGGCGAGAAGGCCACGACGTCCTCTCCCACCGCGAGCAGGAGCGAACGCTCCCTGTCCGCGACGAGGTACCGCGGGATGCCCCATGCCTCCCCGCTTCCGATCGGGAACGAGCGCCGCTCCTCCCCCGTCTCCGGATCCAGGAGCACCACGCGGGTCTGGTCCGGGGCGATGGCCAGCAGTCCCTGCGGCAGGAGCACCGGCTCCGCGAGCTCCCACGGCATGCAGGGATACCTGGCATCGCGGATGGGCACCGGGAAGCGCGTGAGCCAGCGGATGGCGCCGGTGCCGGGATCCAGGCGGGCCACGGCGCCCAGGCTGGACGAGACGAAGATCCCCCCCGCCGCAGCGAGCGGCGAGCCGAAGGGACGGATGCCGCCCAGGTGCACGCCGCCGCAGCCGGCGAGGTGCGTGATCCAGCGGATGCCGCCGGTGTGCAGATCCACCCCCACCACGAAGCCGACGCTCTCCAGGCGGGAGTTGACCTTGCGGGCCATCATGACCACGGTGTCGTCCACCACCACGGGCGTCCCGTGCGGGAAGAGGCCTTCCGTGTCGTCTCCGCCCAGTCCGTCCAGGCGCCGCTCCCAGCGGAGAGCGCCGGTGGCGGCATCCAGGCAGATCAGGCGGCCCGCGCCGCTGCGCTTGCCGCTGGTGGCGTGGCCGGTGATGCAGAGGAGCGAATCCGCGGCCGCCACCACCTGCGTCAGGTCGCCGATGGCGGCCGTGTCCCGGTCACCCATCGGCGGCGCGAACGACTGCGTCCAGCGCACGCGGTGGCTGAGCCGGTCCACCGCGCTCACGGTGGGCCCGTCCGCGACGAAGAGCGTCTCCCCGCTCACCAGCGGAAGCACGGTGAGAAGCGAACCCTCCTCCGCGGCGGCCTCCGGCGTGGGGAGCGTGACGAGCGGTCCCTCCGGATCCAGGTAACGACGGCTATAGGCGCTCCCCGCGATGGGGAGCCGCCAGATCCGGTGCCAGGGCTGCGCGTCCGGGGCGCGATCCGGGGCAGGCGACGCGGCCACCGGGAGCGCGGCCCGGACGGCCGCGGCCAGGGTCCGTGCGTGCGCGGCGGCGTTTCCGTCCGCATTCGCGTCCATCGACTCGAGCTCGGCTGCGGCGGTGGCCGCGGCCACGGCGTCCCCGAGCCGGGCGAGCGCCATGCCGCGCATGAAGATGGCGAAGGTGCGGGCCCGCGGCTCCTTCAGGTCCTCCGGGCGGATCTCCGCGAGTCCGGCCGCGACGGCGGCGAAGCGTCCGGCCTCCAGGTCCGCCTGGGCGAGTCGGAGCGCCGCCTCCATGGCCGATGGCGTCCCGGGACGACTGGCCACCGCGAGTTCCAGCTGCCCCTCCTGGAGGAGGCGCCGGGCGTCGGGCTCCGCCGTTCGCTGCCAGCGCTCCAGCAAGCCGGGCGAGGCGCGCAGGATGGCCAGGGCGCGTTCGCGAGCCGTGATGAAGCGATCCCCGGCCGCGTCGATGGGCACCAGCTTCTGCGGGTGCTGCTCCAGGACGGCCTGGAGGATGCGCGCGGCCTCCTCGGGGTTGGAGGCCGCCAGATCCTCCACCTGGCGCAGGAGCTGCTGGGCCGTGGGGCTGTCCGCCACGGACGCCACCGCCACATCCTGGGCGGCCGCGATCCGCAGCGGTGCGGCGGGAAGGAGGAGCCCAAGAACCGGGAGGAGCAGCGCCGCGAGAGCCCGGGCGCGGGCCGCGCCGCCACCCACGGCCTCCGCCGGCCCCGGACCGCACCGCGATGCACAGACGTGGGTCATGCACGCTCCCTGGTGGTGCGGGCGACGCCACAGGGGCCGCACGCTGCCGTGCGGCGCCACCAGCCTCCGGCTACATTCTTGGAAATGACGCGATGGCGGCCAGTGACGGACAGCATGGAGGTCGGCCTGCGCAGGCATCCTACGACCCGTAAGCGCGGGGCGGCCGGGTTCGTTCTCGGGCTGACCGTGCTGGGGGGCTGCGCGGTGCCGCCCCAGATCACCGTGCGCTCCGTGGACGTGGTGGCCCAGGGACAGAACGCGGTCCAGGTGGCCATCCGCATGGACATGCGCAACGACTCGGATGAGCCGGTCAAGCTGGACATGTGGGAGTACAGCCTGACCGGTGCCGGCCAGCAGGTGTACTCCGGGCGCTGGTCCGCGGGCATGACCCTCCCCCCGCGCGAGACCGTGGTGGCGTCCATCCCGGCCGTGGTGCCGGGCGCAGTGCCGCCCGGCGAAGGCTGGGCCTGGAGCACGAGCGGGAGCGTGACCTTCCTGGCGCCGAGCCGGCTCGCGGAGGTGCTGTACGAGATCGGACTGAGCCGCCCCACGCAGACCTTCTCCGGGAGCGGCACGGGGGCCGGGCGTGGCGGCGAGGTGCCCAGCGCCGCGGGAGACCTGGGCCGCCAGGAGTGAGGGCGGCCCTCGGGCACGTCAGGCGGGAGCGGGCCCGCGGCTCGCGGACGCCTGGTGGCGGGCGAGCGTGAGCTGCATCAAGCGGGCATGCGCACCGATGGCTCGGGGGTCCGACGGATCCAGTCCATCCGCGTGGACGCGCTGGTAGGTGCCGTCCGGCTGCATCTCCCAGCTGCTGCCGCGATCCTCGAGACAGACCTGGAGGATCTGCCAGAGGAGGGCCCGCTGGTGGCGGCCGTCGATGGGGGCCGCGGCCTCCACGCGGGTCTGGAGGTTGCGGTACATCCAGTCCGCGCTGCCGATCAGGAAGTCCCCCTCCAGCGGATCGGTTCTGCCCGCCTGGAACCAGAAGATGCGGCTGTGCTCCAGGAAGCGCCCCACCACGCTGCGGATGCGGATGTTGTCGCTGAGGCCGGGCACGCCCGGGCGGAGGCAGCAGAAGCCCCGAACGATGAGGTCGATCTGCACGCCCGCCTGGCTCGCCCGGTAGAGGGCGTCCATCACGCCCCGGTCCTCCAGCTGGTTCATCTTGGCCACGATGCGCCCGGGGCGGCCGGGCGATTGGAGGAGCGTCTCCCGTTCGATCAGTTCGATGAAACGGCGCTTCATGGCCACGGGGGCCACCAGGAGCCGGTTGTACTCCTTCTGGCGGGAGCGCCCGGTCATGTAGTTGAAGAGGCCCACCAGGTCTTCCGTGATGAGGGGGTCGCAGGTGAAGAGCCCCACGTCCTCGTAGAGCCGGGCCGTCTTGGAGTTGTAGTTGCCGGTGCCCACGTGACCGTAGCAGCGGATTCCGGTGGACTCCTGCCGAACCACCAGGGCGGTCTTGGTGTGGGTCTTGAGGCCAACGACGCCGTAGGCCACGTGGACGCCCGCATCCTCCAGCTTCCGCGCCCAGACGATGTTGCGGGCCTCGTCGAAGCGGGCCCGCAGCTCCACGAGCACCGCCACCTGCTTGCCGCTCTCCGCGGCCTGGATGAGGCTGGACACGAAGGGGCTGTCGCCCGAGGTGCGGTAGAGCGACTGCTTGATGCAGAGGACGCGCGGGTCGCGGGCCGCCTGCTCGATGAACTCCTCGACGCTCGCCTCGAAGCTCTCGTACGGATGGTGGACGATCACGTCCCCCTGGCGGATGAGGTTGAAGATGTCACCCTCGTCGTCCTCCATCCCGCGCGGGCGGAGCGGCGTCCACTTGGGCCAGTGGAGTTCCGGCGCGTCCAGGTCCGCGATCTGGTGGAGCACCGCGTAGTCCAGGAGGCCTTCCGTCTCGTAGATGTCCTCCGGCTCCATCTGGAGCTCATCCATCAGGAAGCGCAGGATCCGCGGGTTGGGATGGCTGCCCGCCTCCAGCCGCACGGGCCGCGCGAAGCGGCGCTCCTTCAGCGCCTGCTGGATGGCCTCCAGGAGATCCTCGACGTCCTCGTTGTCCCGTTCGATCTCGGCGTTGCGGGTGACGCGGAAGGGCAGCACCTTCAGGATCTGCATCCCGGGGAAGAGCTCGTCCAGGTTGTGTTCGATGATCTCCTGGAGCGTCACGAAGCGACGGGTGCCGGGGATCTGGTAGAGGCGGCTGGGGATCTCCGGGACCTTCACCCGCGCAAAGAGCTGTTCGCTCTCTCCCGGCCGGCGGAGCATCACGCCCAGGGAGACGCTCATGTTGGAGATGAAGGGGAAGCGGTGACCGGGATCGACGGCGAGCGGCGTCAGGATGGGGAAGACGTTGCGATGGAACCACGCCTCCGCCTCCTTCCGCTCCGGCTCGGAGAGCTCCGCCCACGGCACCAGGGCGATCCCGTGCTCCGCGAGGGCGGGAAGGAGGTGCTGGCGAAGCGCCTCGGCCTGGAGATGCCCCAGGTGCAGCACCATGGCCCGGATCCGCTCCATGATCTGGGCCGGCGTCATCGCCTCCGGGACGGGCCCCGTCACGCCCATCTCGATCTGGCGGCGCAGGACCCCGACGCGCTTCATGAAGAACTCGTCGAGGTTGTTGGAGAAGATCGCGAGGAAGCGGACCCGTTCGAGGAGCGGCGTCCGTGGGTCGCGGGCCACCTCCAGGACGCGGCGGTTGAACTCCAGCCACTCCACGTCGCGGTTGAGGAAGCGGGCGGGATCGCCGGGCGGCGGCGGCGATGCGGCGTCCGGCGCCGTGCCGGGCGCGGCGGCGGCGCCTGGCGCGGCGGGCGCCGCGGGCGGGACGGAGCCGGTGGGCGGCGTGGTCAGCGGTTCCATGCGGAGCCTCCCGCGGGCGCCGGGCCGGCCCTCGTGGCCACGCAGCCGGGCGCTTCGCGCACGCTCACGGAACCCAGATGCACGCCGCGCGGGAGCGAGCCCGCCACGCGCGACGCGATGAAGTCCGCCACCAGTTCCGCCGTGGGATTCCGGGTGTCGAAGGGCGGCACCTCGTTGAGCGACGCGTTCCGGAACGGCGCGATCACGCCGTCGAGCGTCGCCTCCAGGGCGTGGAAGTCGCAGAGGAGTCCGTCGCCATCCAGGGAGGGTCCCTCCACGCGCAGCGTCACCTCCCAGTCGTGACCATGGAGAGGCTCGCGAACGCCCCGCACCGAGATGGCGTGGGCGGCGGAGAAGGTTCGACGCACCGTGAGCTGGTACATGCCGGGAAAACGAGTGTAGCTGCTACGCTCATTCCGTCATGGCGTCCAGTGCAGCACCGCTCATGCTCGGCATCTCCGGCCTTCGGGGAATCGTTGGCGTTTCGTTCACTCCCGAAGTGGCCGCGGCCTACGCGGCGGCGTTCGCGGCGTGGATCCGGCCCGGCTGCGGCGGGCGGCGGCCCCGCATCTGCGTGGCCCGCGACGGCCGCTGCTCCGGGGAGGCCCTCCTGCAGGCGGTGAGCGCCGGCCTGCTGGCGAGCGGATGCGACGTGGTGGACCTCGGCGTGGCCATGACCCCCACGGTGGCCGTCATGATCGGCCACCACCGCGCGGACGGCGGCATGGTGGTCACCGCCAGCCACAACCCGCAGGAGTGGAACGGACTGAAGGCCCTGGACCGGGACGGACTGGCGCCGCCGCCGGAGGAGGCGCGGAGCCTGGTGGAGGGCTTCACGCAGCGGAGGTTCGGCTGGTGCCCGCCTCTCGAGCAGGGCACCAGCGCGCACGAGGCGGATGCGGCCCGCGTGCACGTCGAGCGCGTCGTCTCCCAGCTGGACGCGGAGGCCATCCGCCGCGCGGGCTTCCACGTGGTGCTGGATCCGGTGAACGCGAGCGGCTGCATCGGCGGGCCGATGCTCCTGGAGCGCCTCGGCTGCCGCGTGACGCTGGTGCACGGGGCGCAGACGGGCGTCTTCGGCCACCTGCCGGAGCCGCTCGAGGGGAACCTGGAGGACCTGCGGCGCAGCACCGCGGCCACCGCGGGCGCGGCGTGCGGGTTCGCGCAGGATCCGGATGCGGATCGGCTGGCCATCTGCGACGAGCGCGGCCGCTTCATCGGCGAGGAGTACACGCTGGCGCTCGCGGCCCTGCGGATGCTGGAGCGGACGGGCGGCGGCGTGCTGGCCGCCAATCTCTCCACCAGCCGCATGATCGACGACCTGGCCGCCCGCTTCCCCGGGTCGCGCGTGGTGCGCACCGCCGTGGGGGAGGCGAACGTGGCCGCCGCGATCCGCGCCGGGCGCGGCATCGGCGGCGGCGAGGGCAACGGCGGCGTCATCCTCCCCGGCACCTGCTGGGTGCGGGACTCCCTGAGCGCCATGGGGCTGGTGCTGGAACTCCTGGCCCTGCGCCGGCGCCCGCTCTCGGAGCTGGTGCGGGAGATTCCCGCCTACTCGATGGTGAAGCAGAAGCTGGACCTGGCGGGCGTGGGCGGCGCCGCGGCGGTCCCGCTGGCCGTGGAGCGCGTGGCCAGGGCCTTTGCCGCCGAACGCGTGGACCGCGCCGACGGCGTCCGGGTGGACGTCAAGGACGGCTGGTTCCATCTGCGTCCCTCCAACACCGAGCCGATCGTCCGCATCATCGCCGAGGGCCCGGATGAAGCGCGGGCCCGGGAGCTTGTCGACCAATGCGCCACCGCAGCGGGCCTGGCGGCCTCCGCATCTTCCGGGCGGTGACCTGGCTCGTCACCGCGGGGTGCGCGGTGCTGGTGCTGCTGGGCGCCTTCTTCCTGATCATGGGGCTCCGGGAGTGGCGCCGCGGCGTGGCGAGCGGCGGCTGGCCCGCGGTGGACGGCACCATCCTGGAAAGCCGCGTCGCGCAGGGTTCGAGTCCCGGCCGCCGTGCCGGCGCCCGCTCCCCCACCTGGCGGGCGGTGGTGCGCTACGAGTACCGGGTGGGCGGCCAGCGCTTCGAAGGGGATCGCATCGACTTCCGGACCGGCGGGGGCGAACGGGAGGCCCGCGACGACGCGGCCGCGTTCCCGGTGGGCGCCATCGTGCCCGTCCATCACGATCCCGCGGATCCCTCCCTTGCCGTCCTCCGCACCGGTCCGGGCCCCTTGGACTGGATCCCGCCGGCGGTGGGGCTCTTCGCGATGGTGTTCGCGAGTGGCGTGGCCTGGCTCGCGTGGCGCTGGGTCAGGATCGCGGAGCGGCTGGAGCGGGTCGGCTCTCGACGACCCGCCACGCAAACGGATCCACCGAGCAGTCGATCTCCACCATGAAGAAGCCGCCGCGGTGGCGGAGGGCGTTGGGCCACATCACTGCGCGGTCGGTCTCCGGGATCCGCAGGGACTCCACGCGCTCCGGCTCCACCCAGTGGAGGCGACCCTCGTCGAAATCCACCGCGGTCACCAGCTCCGCCCTCACGGGGCGCGTGGTCTCGAAGAGGAAGATGAGCCAGTGGGCCTCGTTCTGGTAGGCGCGTTCGCTCACGATGCCGAAGAGCCGCACCGCCCCCTGCTCCAGCTCCAGCCCCGCCTCCTCGCGGATCTCGCGCAGGGCGCATTCGTGGGGGCTCTCCCCGATGGTCACCTCCAGCTTCCCGCCGATGGGCGAGTGCATGTCCACGTTGGGGAGCTTGCGCCGGTGCAGCATCAGGAGCCGCCCGCGCTCGTCCCACACGTAGCAGAGCACCGCCACCCGGTAGGGGCGCGAACGCACGTCGTGCGGATCCCCGCCGGGCCCGCTCAACGCCCCGCCCCCGCGCCGCGCGTCCCGCCCGCGATCCCCGTCTGCTGCAGGAGTTCGCGGATGCGTCCGAACGCCGCATCCGACGCCCGGCACATCGGGAGACGCAGGGCCCCGGAGTCCCGGCCGAGGATCTCCATGGCAGCCTTGAGGGGGATGGGATTGGTGTCGAGGGTGAGGAGGCCGCGGGCGAGCGCGAAGAGGCGTTCGTGCTCCTGGCGGGCGGCGACGAAGTCGTTGGCGAGGAAGGCGCGGCAGAGCGCCTGCACCTGCTGCGGCACGATGTTCGAGAGGACGCTCACCACGCCGGAGCTGCCCACCGCCGCGAAGCTCAGGGTGAGCGAGTCGTCGCCGGAGAGGATGGTGATGCCGCAGCGGGCCCGGATCTCGCTCGCGGAGTCCATGCTGCCGGTGGCCTCCTTGACCGCCACGATGTTCGGATGCCGCGCGAGCCGCTCCACCGTCTCCGGATGGATGGCCACGCCGCAGCGGCCAGGGATGTTGTAGAGGCAGATGGGCAGCTCCGCGCTGTCCGCCACCGCCATGAAGTGGCGGTAGAGCCCCTCCTGGGAAGGCTTGTTGTAGTAGGGGCTCACGTGGAGCGCCAGATCCGCGCCGAGCCTGGCCACCGTGCGGTGGAGGTGGATCGCGTGGGCGGTGCTGTTGCTGCCGGCACCGGCCATCACCTTGAGACCGCGGTCGCGGCCTTCGCGCACCGCCGTCTCCACGACGGTGGCGTGCTCCGCCTCCGTGAGCGTGGGGCTCTCGCCGGTGGTGCCGCAGGGGACGATGCCCGTCACGCCGCCCTGGGCCTGGAAGGCGATCTGGCTCCGGAGGCGTTCGAGATCCACCTCCGTGCCGTCGGCGGTGAAGGGCGTCACGATGGCGGTCCAGCAGCCGGAGACTCTCGACACGACAGGTCCTTTCGGTTCCGGGAACGGGCGGGAGGCGGAGGGGGTGCTCATGGTGCAGTGGCGCGCGAACCCGCTCCGCCGGCGGCGATCGCGGCGGCGATGGCCCGCGCCATCTCCTCCACCGCCCGCCGCAGGCCCACGAAGAGGGCACGCGAGACGATCGAATGTCCGATGTGCAGTTCCTGGAGGCCCGGCAGCGAGGCGACGGGGCCGACGTTCCAGGTGGCGAGTCCATGACCCGCGTTGAGCCGCATCCCCGCGGCCAGCACCAGGCGGCCGGCGCCCCGGAGCGCGGCGAGGGTCGACGCGGCCGCCGGCGCCGCGGGGGTGCCCGGCGCGGCGCCGACCGCATGGGCCCAGGCACCGGTGTGCAGCTCGCAGACGTCCGCGCCCGCGGCGGCCGCAGCCTCCACCTGGCGCGGCTCCGGGTCGATGAAGACGCTCACCGTGATGCCCGCCTGGTGGAGCCGGCCGATGGCGTCCGCGATGGCGGCCCCGTTCCCCGCGACGTCGAGTCCGCCTTCCGTGGTGACCTCCTGGCGCCGCTCCGGGACCAGCATGGCCGTCCGCGGCCGCAGCGACGAGGCGATCCCGACCATCTCCGCGGTGGCCGCCATCTCAAGGTTGAGGTGGGTGCGCACCGCCGCCTTCAGTCGCGGCAGATCCGCGTCCTGCACGTGGCGGCGGTCCTCCCGGAGGTGGACGGTGATGCCGGCGGCACCCCCCGCTTCCGCCTCCAGCGCCGCGGCCACCAGGTCCGGCTCCGCCCCTCGGCGGGCCTGCCGGACCGTGGCCACGTGGTCCACGTTGACGCAGAGGCTGGGCACCGCCGGAGCGTATCCGCTCGCGGCATCCCGGCGGCCGCGGCGGCGCGGCGCGGAGGACGTTCGAACGCCTGCGGCCCCTTGCTAGGATCACCGCCGTGAACGCCTTCCACGAACGCCTGGAGGCCCTCCACCGCGACCTGGCCGCCCAGGGCGCACGGGTCCTGGCCCTCTGCACCCGGGCCGTGGACTGCTTCTTCGACCTGGACCAGGAGAAGGCCCGCGCGGTGCTGGCGGCGGATGACGAAGTGGACCGCGTGGACGTGGAATTGGAGCGGCGCAGCGTGCCGCTCCTGGCGATGGGCGTCACGGACGAGCATCAGATCCGGCGGGTGCTCACGATCGTCAAGGTGAACAACGAGCTGGAGCGCGTGGCCGACGATGGCGTGACCATCGCGGAGCGCGTGCTGGAGCCGGGCTCCCCGGGCGGCCGCATCCCGAACACCTTCCGGGTTATGGCGAACAGCGTGCTGGGCGTCCTGCGGGACTCCGTCCGGGCCCTGGAGCGGCACGATCCCGCCCTGGCCCGCCAGGTGCTCCTCTTCGACGACACGATCGAGCGCTTCAAGCGCGAGATCCTGCTGAACGCCCAGGAGGAGGTGGCCGCGGGGCGACTCGCGGCGCCGTTCGCGTTCCGGCTGCTGGCGGTGGTGAAGGCGCTGGAGCGCATGGCCGATCACTGCACCAACATCTGCGAGCAGGTCATCTACCTCGCCTCCGGCCTCATCGTGCGGCATCGCCCCGAGGGCTGGTCCGACCCTTCGCCACCAACCTCATCATGAGTGCTCCCGCCGACGCCACCGCGCAGGGCGCCCTGGCGCGGGCTCGAGCCCGACTCGACGCCTGCGGACAGGGCCATCTCCTCCATTTCTGGGAATCCCTCTCTGGCCCCGCACGGACGGCGCTCCTGACGCAGCTTGATCAGCTGCCCCTGGAGGAGATCCCCGACATGCTGGCGCGGAGCGGCGCGGAGAAGGCGCCGGATCCGGCGTCCCTCTCCCCGGTCTCCTGCGTCACCCGGAGCGATGCGGAGCACGAACGCTGGACCCTGACCGGCGAGGCGATGATCCGCGCCGGCGAAGTGGCCGCGTTCACGGTGGCGGGCGGCCAGGGGACGCGGCTGGGGTGGCGCGGGCCCAAGGGCACCTACCCGGCCACGGTGCTGACCGGCAAGCCGCTCTTCCGGACCTTCGCGGAGCAGCTCCTGGCGGTGGAGCGGCGCTACGGCGTCTCCATCCCCTGGTACATCATGACCAGCCCGCAGAACGATGCGGAGACGCGGGCGTTCTTCCAGGACAACAACCACTTCGGCCGGCGGGCCTCCGATCACTTCCTCTTCCCGCAGGGCGTGGTGCCCAGCGTGGACCCGCAGGGCCGGGCGCTGCTGGCGTCGCCTTCGGAGGTGGCCACCAACCCGGACGGCCACGGAGGATCGCTCCGCGCCCTTCATGCGAGCGGCGCCCTGATGGACATGTCGCAGCGGGGCGTCCGGCACATCAGCTACTTCCAGGTGGACAACCCGCTGGTGCGGATCATGGATCCGCTCTTCCTGGGGATGCACGCGGCCCATCCCGCCTCCGGTGGCGAGATGTCCAGCAAGGTGGTGCCCAAGCGCGACGCCGCGGAGAAGGTGGGCGTCCTCTGCCGCGGCCCCGGTCCGGGCGGCGCCAGCGTGGTGCGGGTGATCGAGTACAGCGACCTCCCGCGGCAGCTCGCGGAGGCCCGCGACGCCGCCGGCCGCCTGCGCTTCGACGCGGGCAACATCGCGGTGCACGTCCTGAGCGTGGCGTTCGTGGCCCGCCTCAACCAGGACGAAGGCCACTTCGGCCTTCCGTGGCACCGGGCGCTCAAGAAGATCCCGTGCGTGGACCTGGCCAGCGCCGCGGTGGTGGAGCCGGCGGCGCCCAACGGCATCAAGTTCGAGACCTTCGTCTTCGACGCCCTGACCCGGGCGGAGCGGCCGCTGGTGCTGGAGACGAGCCGCGACGAGGAGTTCGCGCCGATCAAGAACGCGGACGGGGAGGACAGCCCCGCCAGCAGCCACCGCATGCAGAGCGAACGCGCCGCCCGCTGGCTCGCCGCCTGCGGCGTTCGCATCCCCCGCCGTCCCGACGGCTCCGTGGACGCCCGCCTGGAGATCGGGCCGCTCACGGCCCTGGCGGCGGAGGATCTCCGCGGCGCCGCGCTTCCCGCGGAGATCACCCGCGGTGCGGATCTGGTGTTCTGAAGAGTCCGGCGCCGCCGACGGCCCCGGCCTCGACCCCGGCCCCGGATGACGCCGCGGCCGGCGCCGCGGCGCGTCCCGCCACGCGCACGTCCACCACGGTCAGCATGACCTCGTTGCGACGGCGGAACGTGTCGATGCGCGGCTCCACGACGAGGTCCAGCCGCTCCCCGCGCGGCAGCGCGCGGGCCTTGCCCAGGCCATCCCACCAGACGGCACGGAGCGTCCGGTGGCCGGCCGCCGGGAGCTGAAGCTCCAGCTGGGCGTGGCGCCCATCACGCCCGAGTTCCGTGGCGATGCCCGCCAGGGCGCCCTCCACCAGGAGTCGCGGCCGGGGATTCCCCTTGCCGAACGGCTCCAGCCGGGAGAGACCGCTCACCGCGCCGTGCGAGAGCTCCTCGAGCGCCACCCGGCCATCCACGGCGAGCTCCGGCACGAGCGACTCCGGCGGAAGGCGGCGGTTGACCGCGGCCACGAAGGACTCCACCAGGCGCGGAAGATCCGCGGCCGCCACCTCCAGCCCGGCGGCCATCGCGTGCCCGCCGCAGCGGAGGAAGGGGACGTCGCATTCGCGCAGGCACTCCAGGAGATGAACGCCCTCCACGCTGCGGCCGGAGCCCTTGCAGCGGTCGCCGCGCTGCTGGAGGAGGATCGCGGGCCGCGCGAGTGCGTCCACCACTCGGTTGCACGCGACGCCCAGGACGCCCTCGTGCCAACCGGCATCCGCGAGCAGGACCGCCCGCCGCTCCGGGGACGCGAACCCCTCCGCGCGGGCCCGCGCGATCGCCTGCTCCGCGCAGCCGCGTTCGAGCGTCTTGCGCTCCTCGTTCATCTTCGCCAGCCGCCCGACGATCGCCTTGGCCCGCGCAGCGTCCGCGGTGGTGAGGAGCTCCAGCGCCTCCGCCGCGTGGCCCAGCCGGCCGCAGGCGTTGAGCGTCGGCGCCAGCCGGAACCCCACCTCCTCCGTGCTCACGTCGCCGGTGAGGGCCCGGCATGCCAGGAGCGCCTCCACGCCGGGGATGCCGCTGCCGGCGAGACGCCGCAGTCCGGCGGCGACGATGATCCGATTCTCGTCCAGGAGCGGCACCACGTCCGCCACCGTGCCGAGGGCGGCGAGCGACAGCAGCCGCCCCAGGAGCGTGCGGGCCACCTCGGGGATGCGTTCGCTGCCATACCACTCCGCCGCCAGGCAGATGGCCAGCTTCCACGCCACGGCCGCGCCGCAGAGTCCGGTCCACGGCGCCGTGGGCTCCAGCGCCTCGGGGTGCACCACGACCTCCGCGTCCGGGATCAGGTGCGAACCATCCGGCCCGGTCCGCCGCTCGTGGTGGTCCGTCACGATGAGCTGCACGCCCAGCTCGCGGGCGCGGCGGGCGGCCTCGATGGCGGTGATCCCGCAGTCGACGGTGACGATGGTCTGCACGCCCTCCGCGGCGAGCGTCTCCACCGCGGCCTGGCTCAGTCCATAGCCGTCCTCGATGCGGTCCGGGATCACCATCCGGACCCGCACCTGCGGGGCCATGAGCCGGATCGCGTGCCAGAGGATCGCGGTGGCGGCGATGCCGTCCACGTCGTAGTCCCCGTAGATGGCCAGGGTCCTCTCCGCCCGGAGCGACGCGACCAGGGCCGCGGCGGCGGCCGTCGCGCCGGGGAGCGATGCGTGGGGGTGGAGGTCCCGGATCTCCGGTCGTTCGAAGATGCGCCGGCGCCGCTCCTCGCTTCCGGCCCGGGCCAGGAGCAGCCGCTCGGCGATCCCCAGGGAAGAGGCGCCGGGGAGCGACGCCACCCGCCATCGATAGGAGAGGCCCTGCACGCGGCCACCGTAGTGCGCCGCCCGTCCGGTGGCAACCGCCGAACGGGCCGCGCCGACGGGTGCAGGCCGTACACTGGCCGCCCTCACCCAGGAGAAGGAACCGTCGCATGGCCTCGCACCCCCGCTACAAGACCATCCTCCTCTTCGGCGCCCCGGGGGCCGGCAAGGGGACCCAGGGGAAGATCCTCGGGAAGATCCCCGGCTTCTTTCACCTCGCATGCGGGGACGTCTTCCGGTCGCTCGACATGACCAGCCCGCTGGGGAAGAAGTTCCTGGAGTACTCGAGCCGCGGGGAGCTGGTGCCGGACGAGCTGACGGTGGAGATGTGGCGGCAGAACATGCACGCGCAGACGGTGCTGAGCCTCTACAAGCCCAACAGCGATCTGCTGGTGCTTGACGGGATTCCGCGCAGCGTCGCCCAGGCCCGGGCCCTGGACCGCCACGTGAAGGTACTGAACGTGATCCATCTGGTCTGCCGGAACGAGACCGCGATGGTGGAGCGGATGCGGCGCCGGGCCCTCAAGGAGAATCGCCTGGACGACGCGGACGAGAAGGTGATCCGCAAGCGGTTCGAGGTCTACCGCCGGACGACGGCGCCGGTTCTGGAGCACTACCCGGCGACCATCATGCACGAGGTGGACGCGATGCGCTCCCCAGCCGCCGTGCTCCAGCAGATCCTCACCCACGTGGTGCCCGTCCAGGACGCCCACTTCCGCAATCCGCTGGCGGGCGGTGACTCCGACTCAAAGGCGCCCGCCGGGGGCGGCCGCGGCAGGACGGGCACCCGCAGCGCTAAGGCTCGTTGACCGGGGCGGGCTGCGGGGCATCGATGGCCTCGCGCATCCGCACCGTCAACAGCACCATGGCGCTCCCGAGTCTGGCCCTGAGTTCCGAGGTGACCTCCGGATCCGCGGCCCGCAGCCGCAGCTCCTCCAGCGTCCCGCGCATCGCCCGGAGCTCCGCTTCGCCGGGTGGCGAACCGCCACCGCGCCGAAGCTGCTCCTCCACGCCTCTGAGCGCCGCCTCGAAGGAGTCGTTCTCCCCCGGCACCGACGCACGGCCGGGCACCCGCACCGCGCCGCGATAGCCCCCGAACCGCTCCCGCAGCGCCCGCGCCTCCTGGTCGCGCCGGTCCGTCACGCGTCCGCGGAGCGCCATGCCTCCAGCCTCCTGCTCCCGCTCCACGCGCTCCAGCTCCACCGACGAGCCGAGCGGGACTTCCACCTGGAGTCGCGTCTCCGCGGGCTGGCCGTTGGGGCCCAGCTGGAGTCTGCCGCCGGGATCCCGCTCCGGCCGGAAGATCACCATGTGCACCACGGCGCCCGGCGCCATCCCCTGCACCAGCTCGATGAGGTCGCCGCTGTCGGCGATGGGACGGCCGTCGATCTCCGTGATCCGATCCCCCACCTTCAGGACGGCGCGGGCGGGAAGCCCGGGGAGCAGGCCGTCCACCAGCACGCCGCCGCGGTCCGCGGCCATCATGCCCATGCGGATGCCGAGCGCCCCGCGCGGCCGGTCCACGATCCGACGGCACGCCGCCTCCAGCAGCCGCTCGTGCTGCTCCGGGGAGAGACCGCCGCGATCAAGACGGGCCCAGATCTGATCCGAGCTCACGGGCAGGGCGACGAGCGCCTCTGTGGCGTCCTGCCGCTCCGCCCAGGTGGCGCCGTCGAGCCGGGCCACGAGCGCCTCCACTTCCGCGTCCACCGTGACCCGCTCGAGGACGGAGCTGGCCCACCGGGGATCGTCCGAACGGATCTCCGGATAGGGCTGACCCATCCACTGCTGCCGGCGGATGACGCCGTTCCCGTTCTGCCGGGGAATGAGCGGATCGCGCGGATCCGGCTGCCGCGGCGGGGCGCTCCCCGGCGGAGCCGCAGCGGGCGCGGCCACCGCATCCGGCAGCGCAGCGCCGGCACCCGCGCCCACCAGGGCACCCAGGATCACGCCTGCGAACATCGCTCGACGATCGACGGCGCCTCTCGGCGCAGCCACTGCACGCGCCGCTCCGTGAAGGCCAGGAAGTCCATGCCCCTCACGTCCGCGAACGCGCCTCGGTTGGCAATGGGGACTGCACACTCCGAGATGCACGACTCGATCATAAGCCACGGGGCCATCTGCCACTCCAGCGGATCCGGACGGTTGGCGGCGCTCCGCAAGCCGGCGGCCAGGGCCTCCACGAGGACGGGGTCCAGGGCCCCCGGCCACGCGGCCGGCTCCAGTCCCGCCAGGGAGGGGGCGCCGTGCTGCAGGATCGCGTTGGCCCAGTCCACCACCCGGGGCTCCTCCCGGGCGGAGTCGAAGTCCAGCACCGCCGCCACGTCGCCCTCCCGCCAGAGCAGGTTCCCCGGGTGGTAGTCCCCGTGGATCGCCTGCGGGAGGAACGTTCGCAGGCCAAGTTCCATGACCGTCTCCGCGGCCTCGCGGTAGGCGCGGCGCAGACCGGAGGTGATCACGGTCAGCGCGTCCGGATCCGCGGCCGGATCCGCGCGGGGGATGGACTCCTCGCAGAGGCAGAGCGCCCCCAGGACCAGCTCCGATGCGTGGTACGAACCATGGGCCGGGTCCCCGGGACCGCCGTAGCCCTCCGCGCGGGCGTGCAGGAGCCCCATCATCCGCCCGGCGGAGCGGGCCTCCTGGGGCGTGCGGCTCCAGCGCGACGCCTCCACGAACTCGAAGATCTCGTAGCTCCCGCCCTCCAGCTCCAGGCACGTGCGTCCATCCGCGAAGGGGCGCGGCGCCGGTACCGGCAGCCTGGCCCCCGCAAGGAACCGCTGGAACCCCTGGCAGTACTCGATGCGACCCGGAAGGCGGTTGGCGGGCGCCCGCCGCTTCAGGAGCCAGCGGCGCCCCTGCGCCGTCACCACCAGCTTCGGACTGCGGCTGGAACCGCGCCCGAACTCCGTCACCTTCTCCACCGCACCCAGCGTGGATCGCCGGAGCACCTCGGCCAGCTCGGGAACGGTGAACCGCTCCCTGGGCCGGCTACTCGGCATTCTGCGCCTGCTCCTTGATGCGGTCGATGGCCGTCTTCACCTCCACCACGCGCCGGCTGATCTCCACGTCGGAGGATTTGCTGGCGATGGTGTTGGCCTCCCGGAGCATCTCCTGGGCCAGGAAGTCCAGCGTCCGCCCCGCGGGCTCCGGATTGCCGGCGCCGATGATCGTCTCGAACTGCTCGACGTGTCCCGCGAGCCGGGCCACCTCCTCCGCGATGTCCGCCCGCTCCGCGAAGGCCGCCACCTCCCGCAGGATGTCCTCCTCGCGAACCGCCGCCCCCGCCTCCGCGAGCATGGTGGTCATGCGGGCCCGGAGGCGGATGGCGTACTGCTCGCCCACCAGGGGCGCCCGCTCGCGAATCGCGACGAGTCCGCGCCGGATGTCCTCTCCGAAGTTGACGAGCTGGGCCCGCAGTCCCTCGCCTTCCTTCTGCCGCATCTGCAGGACGCGGTCGCACGCCTCATCCGCGAGGCGCCGCAGGATCGGCCGGGCCGCTTCGCAGAGCGTCTCCCCGGAGTCATCCATTACCACGCCGGGCAGCGTGAAGAGGGCGCTCCACGGCACCTGCTCCCGGATCGCGCGCCCCAGGGCCCCCTCCAGCTGCGACATGTAGGACTTGAGCGCAGCGGCGTTGATGTGGCCGGCGGCGCGGGCGCTGGCATCCACGACTCGCACACCGATCACCACGCTTCCGCGGACCAGGCGGCGGGCCACCTGCGACTCCAACTCCGCCTCCAGCGAGAGGAGCGCCTCCGGCAGGCGCAGCGTGGCCTTGAAGAAGCGGTTGTTGACCGAACGGATCTCGACCGCATAGCGGGCGCCGTCCACCTCAGCGGTGGCTGCGCCGAAGCCGGTCATGGACCGGATCATGGGGCGGCCGGGGGCGGCGTGGCGGGCGCGGCGCCGGCTGGCGGCGCGGCGGGCGCGGCTGGAGGCGTCGCCGGCGCGGCAGGCGGCGTCGCCGGCGGGGTTGCCGGGGGCGTTGCCGGTGCCGTCGCGGGCGTTGCAGGTGCCGTTGCGGGCGCTGCCGGCGCGGTCGCGGGTGCCGTCGGCGCGGTCGGCGCCGTCGGAGCCGTGGTGGGCGTCGTTCCATCACCCGGCGCGACGGGCGCCTGCACCGTCTCGGGACGGATCGGGCCGGAGCCGGGCTTCGTGACGTTGATCAGGATGGCCACCAGCACGAAGAAGCCGGCCGCCATCCAGGTGGCGACGGTCAGCGCGTCGCCGGTTCGACCACCGAAGGCCGTGTCCGTGCCGCCTCCGCCGGCGCCGCCGAATGCGCCGGCCAGGCCGCCTCCCTGCGGGCGCTGGACCAGGATCACCAGCACCAGTCCGGCGGCAGCCACGATCATCAGAAGGGTCAGCAGCGTGAAGAGGATGGACATGAGCGTTTCCGGGTTCCAGGTCAGGCGCGGGCGTTCCGGCCTTGAGCGTTCCGATGGGCCTGCACCGCGGCGGCGACGATGGCGAGGAAGTCCGCGGCCTTCAGGGATGCGCCGCCGATCAGGCCTCCGTCCACGTCGGGCTGCGCGAAGAGCGCCGCCGCGTTCCCCGCGTTGACGGAGCCTCCGTAGAGGATCCGGACCGCCGCGGCGAGCCGGGCATCATACCGGGAAGCGACCACCCCCCTGATGGCGGAATGGGCCCGCTGGGCGTCGTCGGGGGTGGCTGAGCGTCCCGTTCCGATGGCCCAGACCGGCTCGTAGGCGATGAGGAGCCGGTCCGCGTGTTCCGGGGTCACGTGTTCGAGCGCCCCCATCAGCTGCCGCGTGGTGACCTCGTCCGTCCGCCCCGCCTCCCGCTCCTCCCAGGTCTCCCCCACGCAGAGGAGGGCCCAGAGGCTGCTCTCGAGGGCCATCGCGAGCTTCTCCCCGCAGAGCGAATCGCTCTCCGCGAGGCCGTGGCGCCGCTCAGAGTGTCCAATAATGACGCTTCCGCATCCGCAGTCGATCAGCATCTCGGCGCTCACCTGTCCGGTGAACGCCCCGTCGGCTTCCGCGGAGACGTCCTGTCCGCCCAGGAGGATGGGGCTCTCTCCGAGCGCGTCCCGGACTGTGCCGAGGTGAGGGAACGGCGGGTAGACGCCCACCTGGCAGGCGCCCTCCTCGACCTCCGGCGGGAGGCCCGCCACCAGCGCTGCGGCCAGCCTGCGGGCGGCGTCCAGGTCCCCGTTCATCTTCCAGTTGCCGCCGACGAACGGAATCCGCTCCGGGTGCATGGGCCGGAGGATACCGCCGGAAGGCGTACCATCCGCGTCCCATGCTCACGGCCGAAGCGATCCGTCGCGAGTTCATCCGCTTCTTCGTGGCGAAGGCGGGCCACACCGAGGTGCCGTCCAGCCCGGTGGTGCCGCTGGATGACCCCACGCTCCTCTTCACGAACGCGGGGATGAACCAGTTCAAGGACGTCTTCCTGGGCCGCGGACAGCGCCCCTACCGCCGGGCCGTGGACACCCAGAAGTGCATCCGCGCCGGTGGCAAGCACAACGACCTGGAGGACGTCGGCCGCGACACCTATCACCACACCTTCTTCGAGATGCTGGGGAACTGGTCCTTCGGCGACTACTTCAAGGCCGAGGCGATCGAATGGGCGTGGCAGCTCCTCACGGGCGTCTACGGGATCGACCCCAGCCGCCTCTACGCCACGTACTTTGCGGGCGACCCGTCCGCCGGCCTGGCGCCGGACCACGAGGCCCGCGACCTCTGGCGCCGCGTCCTTCCCGAGTCCCACGTCCTTCCCGGCTCCATGAAGGACAACTTCTGGGAGATGGGCGAGACGGGCCCCTGCGGTCCCTGCAGCGAGATCCACTTCGACCGCATCGGGAAGCGCGACGCGGCGGCGCTCGTCAACACCGGCGACCCGGACGTGCTGGAGATCTGGAACCTGGTGTTCATCCAGTTCAACCGGGAGTCCGACCGCGGCCTGAAGCCGCTGCCCGCGAAGCACGTGGACACCGGCATGGGCCTGGAGCGCCTGGTGAGCGTCCTCCAGGGCCGCCGTTCCAACTACGACACGGATCTCTGGTCCCCCATCTTCGCCCTCACCCGCGCGGTCACGGGGGCCAAGGCCTACGGCGGCTCCCTGGAGGACCCCGTGGACGTCGCGTACCGCGTGGTGGCGGACCACGCCCGCTGCCTCTCCAGCGCCATCGCCGACGGCGCGGCGCCGGGGAACGAGGGCCGCAACTACGTGCTGCGGCGCATCCTCCGCCGGGCGGTTCGCATGGGTCATCAGCATCTGGGCGCCCGCGGGCCGTTCCTGCACCAGGTGGTGCCGGCGGTGGCGGAGACGCTGGGCGGCGTCTTCCCGGAGCTGCGCACCAAGCTGCACCGCATCCAGGAGGTGATCCGCGAGGAGGAGGCGGCGTTCGGGCGCACGCTCGAGCGCGGGCTGGCGCTCTTCGAGGAGTCCGCGACGCGGGCCCGCACCAAGGGCGGTTCGATCGCCGCCGAGGATGCCTTCCGCCTCCACGACACCTGGGGCTTCCCCATCGATCTCACCGCGGTGATGGCCCGCGAGCGCGGTCTCTCCGTGGACCAGGATGGGTACGAGACGCTCATGGAGCGGGCCCGGGAGACCAGCCGCGCGGCGGCGGAGGGCACGCAGCGCGGGCTCGAACCGCTGCCGCCCGATGCGATCGCGGGCCTGGCCCACATGGGCGTCCACCCCACCGCCGACGCGGACAAGTACGGCACCCACGAGGTTCCCACGGAGGTGGGCGCCATCTGGAACGGCCGCAACTTCGACGAGCACGCGGAGTCGGGCGCGCGCGTGGCCCTGATCCTGCGCCGGACCTGCTGCTACTCCGAGTCCGGCGGCCAGCGCGGGGACACCGGCACCATCACGGTGTCGCACCGGGGCGAGGCCCGGGACGTGCGCTTCCAGGTGGAGGACACGCTGTCCGTCGGCGGATACGTCATGCACGTCGGCCACGTGGTGAGCGGCCGGGTGAAGCGCGGCGATCCGGCGATCGTCTCCTTCGATCGCGGCCGCCGGCAGCTCATCCGCAGCCACCACACCGCGACGCACCTCCTGAACCACGCCCTCCGCACCGTGCTGGGCGCGGAGGTGGAGCAGCGCGGCTCGCTGGTGGAGGAGGACCGTCTGCGCTTCGACTTCACCTTCGGGCGGGCCGTCAGCGCGGATGAGCTGGCCAAGGTGGAGGTGCTCGTCAACGCCGCGATCGGGCGGCACATGCAGGTCCACGCGGCGGAGGCGCCGCTGGCCGTGGCCCGCACCATCCGCGGGGTGCGGGCGGTGTTCGGCGAGCGCTATCCGGATCCGGTGCGGGTGGTGAGCATCGGCGTGCCGGTGGAGACGCTGGTGGCCCATCCGGAGGACGAACGCTGGATGGCCCACAGCATCGAGTTCTGCGGCGGCACGCACCTCGCCAACTCGCAGGAGGCGGCCCGCTTCGTCATCCTGGCGGAGGGGGCGGTCTCCGCGGGCGTTCGCCGCATCACGGCCCTGGCCGGCGCCGCGGCCCAGGCCGCCTCCGCCACCGCGGATGACCTCGCGGCGCGGGTGGAGAGCGCCACCGCCCTTTCGGGCCAGGAGCTGGCGGAGGAGATCGCGGCGATCGCGGATGCCTTCCAGTCCCTGCCGACCGGCCTCATCTTCCGCCAGCGGCTGGAGCCGCGCCTGGCCCAGCTCCGCGATCAGGTGAAGGCCTGGAAGCGCGACGCCCAGGGCCTGGAGCAGGCCCAGGTGGTGGAGCGGGCCCGCGAGATCGCCGGCGCCGCCGGCGGCCGCGTGGTGGTGGCGCGCATCGACGACGCCAGTCGCGACTCGCTCCTCTCCGCCCTGGATGCCATCCGGGCCCGCCGGCAGGACGCGGCAGTGCTCCTCGTCTCCGCCGACAGCGCCGGTGGGAAGGTGACCATCGTGGCGGGCGTGCCCAAGCCGCTCATCGATGCGGGCCTCAAGGCCGGCGAATGGGTCCGGGCGGCGGCCATCGCCTGCGGGGGCTCCGGCGGCGGGCGCCCGGACTCCGCCCAGGCCGGCGGCAAGGATCCCGCGAAGGCGCCGGAGGCGCTCGAGGCGGCGCAGGCGTTCGCATCCCGATTCGCATGACGGCGGCGGAACCGGCCGCACGCGCCCGGCGGGCGCGGGAGGAACCATGAACGGCGACGGCGGCATCGACTCCGTGCTCCACGAGGGGCGGCTCTTCCCGCCGCCCGCGGATCTCGCGTCCCGCGTGGGTCCCCTGCACGTGGGGAGCCTGGACGAATGGCGCCGGCTCCACGACGAGTCCCTGCGGGATCCGGAGGGCTTCTGGGCGGCGCGGGCCCGCGAGTTCCACTGGTTCCGCCCGTGGACGCGGGTGCTGGAGTGGGAGCTGCCGGACGCCCGCTGGTTCGTCGGCGGCCAGACCAACGCCTGCTTCAACTGCGTGGACCGGCAGGTTCAGGCGGGGCACGGGGAGGAGACCGCCATCGTCTGGGAGGGCGAACCGCTGGTGGCCGGGCCCGGCGGCGGCCCCGCGGCCCCGGAGATCCGCCGCCTCAGCTATCGATGGCTCCAGGACGAGGTCTCCCGCTGCGCGAACGCCCTCCGCGCGCTGGGCGTGCGCCGCGGCGACGTGGTCACGCTCTACATGGGCATGGTGCCGGAGCTGGCGGTGGCCATGCTGGCATGCGCCCGAATCGGGGCGCCGCACTCGGTGATCTTCGGCGGATTCGCCCCCTCCGCCATCGTGGACCGGGTGAAGGACGCGGGCAGCCGCATCATCGTCACCTGCGACGGTGCCTGGCGGCGCGGAGCGGTGGTGCCGCTCAAGGAGAACGTGGACCGCGCCTGCCAGCAGCTGCCGGACGTCCGGCACGTGCTGGTGGTGCGCCGCACCGGCAACCAGGTGGCGTGGAGCGGGGAGCGCGACCGCTGGTGGCACGACCTGGTCCCGTCGCAGTCCGCGGAGTGCCCGTGCGAACCCGTGGACAGCGAGCACCTCCT
The DNA here is from genome assembly GCA_046350535.1 of Phycisphaerales bacterium. GTDB lineage: Bacteria > Planctomycetota > Phycisphaerae > Phycisphaerales > SM1A02 > VGXK01. Next base: position 614,308 of record JAXMAG010000001.1, on the reverse strand, counting down.
CTTCCTCCTCTACACGAGCGGCTCCACCGGCAAGCCCAAGGGCATCCGCCACACCACCGGCGGCTACTCGATCTACACCGCCTACACCGCCCGCCTCACCTTCAACCTGGTGCCCGACCGCGGCCAGCTCTTCTGGTGCACCGCCGACATCGGCTGGGTGACCGGTCACAGCTACGTCGTCTACGGCCTCCTCCCCAACCGCGTCCCCACGCTCATGTACGAGGGCGCCCCCAACGCTCCGGACGAGGCCCGCTTCTGGTCGATCGTGGAGCGGCACCGCGTCACCCACTTCTACACCGCGCCAACCGCCATCCGGGCCTTCATGAAGTGGGGGGACCAGCACCCAGCGAAGCACGACCTCCGCAGCCTCCAGATCCTGGGGAGCGTGGGAGAGCCGATCAATCCCGAGGCGTGGATGTGGTACCGCGAGGTGATCGGCGGCGGCCGGTGCCCGATCGTGGACACCTTCTGGCAGACGGAGACCGGTGGCCACGTCATCACGCCGCTTCCCGGCGCCACCCCCCTGGTCCCGGGAAGCTGCACGCTTCCCTTCTTCGGCATCGACGCCGCGGTGGTGGATGAGCAGGGGCGCGAACGCGGCCCCAACCAGGGCGGTCTCCTGGTGATCCGCCGCCCCTGGCCCGCCATGCTGCGCGGCATCCACGGCGATCCGGGCCGCTACCGCGAGACCTACTGGAGCCGCGTGCCCGGCATGTACCTGGCCGGCGACGGCGCCCGCCGCGACGAGCGCGGCTACTTCTGGATCATGGGCCGCATCGACGACGTGATCAACGTCTCCGGCCACCGCCTGGGCACCATGGAGGTGGAGAGCGCCCTCGTCTCGCACGATGCGGTGGTGGAGGCGGCCGTGGTGGGGATGCCGCACGAAATCAAGGGCACGGGCATCGCGGCCTTCGTGACGCTGGCGCCGGAGTGGGCCTCCCGCGGGGACGAGGCGCTCCGCAAGGCCCTGCAGGAGCACGTGACGAAGGAGATCGGCGCCATCGCCCGCCCGGACTCCGTGCGCTTCACCGCCGCCCTCCCCAAGACGCGATCCGGGAAGATCATGCGGCGACTCCTGCGGGACGTCGCCTCCGGGCGCCACACCACGCAGCAGGACACCACCACGCTCGAGGACTACACGGTCCTGGCGAAGCTGTTCGAGAGCGAGGAGTAGCGGGCGCGGCGGCGCCGCAGGGGCCGCGGCTCAGGAGCCGGGGACCAGGCGCCAGTCCGGCGCATCGGCCTGGTTGGCCCAGTAGCGCATGTCGCGCAGCTCGTCCACGGGCTTGTGGTCCACGTTGCCGCCGACGAACGCGCACACCGTCTCGCCGTCCTGGCGGGCGCTCACGTTCCCGTAGCTGGAGGGCGCCGCGGGGTCGTAGGTGGAGGCCCACTGGGTGCTGATGATGGCGGGCGAATCGATGCGGAAGTACCCCTCCACCATGCGGCCGTCGCTGGTGGCGTCGGTGCGGGCGCTCGCGAAGACGAGCAGCCGCTCCGCGTGCTTCACCTGCGAGAGGCGCGACACGTAGAAGTTGTTGAAGGGGCTGGGCGGCGAGTTCGGGGGCGGCGGCGGCAGGAAGCCGTAGCGCTCCTGGTCGCCGCCCACCCAGGTGCTGTTCATCCCGAAGCTGGGGTAGAGGCTGCCGAAGTAGAGGTACTTCTGGTAGTCGCCGTTCTCGAGCAGGGAGAGCTCCGGCTCCTGGTCGTTCACGTAGAGGCCGTGGAAGTTGTGGCCCAGGTACCTGGCGATGCGCCACGGGTAGCGGGCGGAGATGGTGGCACCGCCGCCGTAGCTGGACGCGGGGATCGGATCGCCGTTGGCCTGGTACGCGGGGAGACCCGTCTTGAAGCCGGGTAGCACCTGACCCTTGGCGTCCGCGGCGTAGCTGGTCCAGGCCACGATGAGCTGCCGGGCGGCGTTCATCTCCCGACTGCGGCGGGCCCCGCCCACCATGCTCCGGAAGGCCGGGACCGAGAACGCCACGATGACCGCGATCACGCCGATCACGACCAGGAGCTCCACCAGCGTGAAGCCGCGCGGCCGGGCCCCCTGCGGGAGACGCGCAGACCGCCTGCGGATGTCGTTTTCGGTGGTTTTACGCACTCGTTCTCTCACGCCGGGCCGCCTCCCGCACATGGAAGGTGCCAATGATACGCCTCTTCGGACGTCCATACTCCACGGTTGCCCGCGACTTTCAGCGTCCGGGCGCCTGAGGCTGATGCACCTTCCTTCGGTCCCCTGTTCCTGAAGCCATGAACACCACCACCTCCGCACGCAACGGCACCCGCCGCTTCCTTCCCGCCTTCGGCGCCATCGGCGCGCCGCTCCTGGCCGCCAGCGGCGCGGCGGCGGAGCAGAGCTACGCCGTCAACCAGGCCGCGCCTGCCCTCGACCGCTGGATGTACCCGTTCAACCCGACGCCGGGCATCCGTCCCACGATCTCCACGTTCGCGTCCACGCCCGGCGGAACGGACTTCGACGTGCGCGATGGGCAGATGCTGCTCCGCTTCGACACCGGCGGCACCATCCCCACCGGGCTCGGGAGCGGGCTCTACGCGGTGGACTCGCTGCGGATCACGGTGCAGTTCGCCAACGACATGGTGGCGATCTACGACGACACGCAGGATCCCTGGCAGTGCTTCACCGCGGAGGGGGATCCGAACCACGTCGAGGACGCGGATCCCGGCCAGCCGGTGGAGCTCTACGGCTGCGGCTTCCGCAACGGCTACTCGCTCCAGACCTTCCTGGAGAACTCGCCGTTCACCGTCTCCCCCAACAGCCCGCTGACGCCCGGGGTCCGCAACGCCTACGTCATGGGCTTCGGCGCGGAGGGCCAGACGATGGACGTGAGCAACAACGTGCGCGAGCAGTTCGATCCCACGCCGTGGGCGATCGGCACCGTGGATGGACTGGCCCCCGGCGACCCGATCCCGCTCTACACCTTCATGACCTTCGAGGTGAACGTCTCGGATCCCGCGGTGCAGTCGTATCTGCGCGCGGGCCTGGATTCCGGCCGGCTGATGTTCGCCATCACGAGCATGACCGCCGTGGTTCAGCAGGGCGGGCCCTTCCCGTCCTTCTACTCCAAGGAGAACCAGCTGGTGCCGCTGGGCTTCGCCTTCCCCGCGTCGATCGAACTCCAGGCCCGCACGGGTCCCTTCTGCGCCACCGCGGATCTCAACTGCGACGGCGCCGTGAACGGCGCGGACCTGGGAGTGCTGATCGGGAACTGGGGTGGCTCCGGCACCGGAGACCTCAACGCCGACGGCGTGGTCAACGGTGCAGATCTCGGAGTGCTGATCGGAGGCTGGACGGGCTGACGCAGGCGCCCACCGGCACCGGCGGGGCCGTCGCGTCCGCAGCCAGCGCCTCCACGCGCTCCAGGAGCCGTGCGGCCTCCGCCTCGCTGCACTCCAGCACGCACGCGATCTCCGGGACCGTGAATCCATCGGCCCAGCGGAGGATGAGGACCAGCCGTTCGCGCGGCTCAAGCTGATCCAGGAATTTCGCTTCGTCGCCGTCCATGGCGTCGCATCCCTCCAACGGCCGGGATGCTACCGCGCGTCACGCCACGGCGCGGAGCGGCGGCGTGGCCGCCTGCCGGGTGAGGGCGCCATCGACGGTGGGGGCCACCACGCGGACGAAGATGGAGGCGAGCGTCGGGTCGAACTGGCTCCCGCCGCAACGGAGGATCTCCTCCGCCGCCTCCCGCTCCTCCCTGGGGTCGTCGTAGCAGCGGTTCTCCACCATCGCGTCGAATGCGTCCGCCACCGCGATCACGCGGCTGACGAGCGGGATGGAGTCGCCGACCAGCCCGATGGGGTAGCCGGCGCCGTCCCAGCGTTCGTGGTGATGTGCGACCACGCCGGTCAGGTGCGCCAGGGCGGCCACGTTGGCCACCAGGGCGGCCCCGGCGGCGGCGTGCTCCTGGACCTGGGCCCGCTCCGGCGGCGTGAGGCGCCCCGGCTTCATCAGAAGCGTGCGGCCCACCACGATCTTGCCCGCGTCGTGCACCAGGCCGGCCACGAACGCGTCCCGCACCACCTCCGGGGGCAGCTCCGCCTCCTGGGCGAGTCGCTCGGAGAGGGCCCCCACGCGCCGACCATGCGATGCCGTCTCCGGGTCGACGAGCTCGATCGCCGCAAGGACCGCCTCCGCGGCGGCCAGCGACTCCGAGTGCTGCGGCCCCGTCAGAGGCTTGACCGCGAGGGAGACCAGGAGCCGCAGCCGCTGCAGCTCCACGGCGCCGGGCGTGAGCGAGTGCTTGAGCAGGATCCGGATCGCATCCGGGCAGACCTCCGCCGCAGCGGCCATGCCCGCCAGCTGCTCCACGTTCGCGGTGAATTCCGCGGTCGGGAGGACCCCGACCAGCCAGCTGAGACTGCCGCGGGTGGGACGGGAGGTTCCGGGAAGGACCCAGAGACCGTGCATCGCCTCCGCCGGGAGTGGCGTCACCTGGCCGTTCCAGCGGGCCACCACCCCCTGGACGGCCTTGGCGCAGGCGTCCGAACGCGAGAGGAGCTGCACCACCGGGTCGTGGATCCCCTGGGCCCAGGTGACCTCCGCCCCCGGCTGAACCCTCGCCAGCACCAGTCCCGCCTTCCAGAGGCTCCGCGTCGCATCTTCCAGCACGTTCGAGCTCCTTCCCACGCTGACGGTCCACTCCCCACGAATGGACCCGAGCCTCGCATCGGCCCCCCCGCCGGGTCCCTCCACCCCGGCTCCCGCCACCAGCCTCTTCCGCCCCGCCCCGCCCCGCGCAGCCGGTGCCGCTCCACCGCGGAAGGCCATTCCCGGACCGGCTACAATCCCCGCTTCCGCCTGTGGGCCCAGGAAGGCGGCCTCCTCCACCCAGCATCCGGCCTTCCGCCGGCACCCAACCCCCGTGTTCCGCATCCATCCGTTCGCTGCGTGGCGTCCCCCGCACCATCGCGTGGCCGAGGTCGCCTGCGACCCCTACGACGTCATCTCCACCGCCGAAGCGAGGACCCTCGCGGAAGGCAAGCCGGCCTCGTTCCTGCGGGTGATCCGCCCGGAACTGGAGATGGCGGATGACGTGGACCCGCACTCCGCGCCCGTCTACGAGCGGGCCAGCCGCAACTTCAAGGCCTTCATCGATCAGGGCGTCCTGCAGCAGGATCAGACCCCCGGCTTCTACGTCTACCGCCTGGCCAAGGGCGGGCGCCGGCAGGCGGGCCTGGTGGCATGCGTGGACGTCGACGACTATCGCCGCGGCATCATCCGCGTGCATGAGAAGACGCGGCCGGACAAGGAGGAGGATCGAGTCCAGCACATCCTGGCCACCCGCTCCCACGCGGAGCCCGTGTACCTGGCGTTCCGCGATGATGAAGCCATCGTCTCCATGATGATGGCCGACATGAACGAACGGCCGCTCTACCACTTCCTGGGCGGCGACGGCGTCACGCACACCCTCTGGCACGCGCGGGACCCGGAGGCCTATCGACGGGCGTTCGCCCGCCTTCCCATCGTCTACGTGGCGGACGGCCATCATCGCTCGGCAGCCGCCGAACGCGTGGCTGCGGCGGTGGAGGCCGGCCGCGCGGCGCCCGCCGCGGACGGCAGCCACGCCCACTTCCCGGCGGTGCTGTTCCCCGCCGGCCAACTGGTCATCCTCCCGTACAACCGGCTGGTGAAGGACCTGAACGGCCTCACGCCGGAGGCCTTCCTGGGACGCCTCGCGGAGGTGGCGCAGGTGGTGCCGACGAACCACCCGGAGCCGGGCGGGCCGGGTCGCGTCTGCATCTACCTCTCGCCGCGCCCCGCCCAGGGCAAGGGTCGCTGGCACCTGATCCAGTTCCATCCGGACGCCAGGAAGGGCCGTGATCCGGTGGGCCGCCTGGACGTCTCCCTCCTGCAGGATCTGGTGCTTGCGCCCATCCTGGGGATCGGGGATCCGCGCCGGGATCAGCGGATCTCGTTCGTGGGCGGGAGCGCCGGCACGGGGGCCCTGGTGACGGCCGTGGACGAGGGCGGCGCTGCGGTCGCGTTCTCCATGCATCCCACGGCGATGGAGGAGCTCCTCGCGGTGGCCGACGCCGGCGGCATCATGCCGCCCAAGAGCACCTGGTTCGATCCGAAGCTCCGCAGCGGCCTCTTCGTCCACAGCTTCTAGGCCCGTTCCGGCTCCCAGGCCGCTCCGTTCCGCTCCCCGCCGCTCCGGGCCACCATCCCCGCACCGCTAGACTTCACGCCATGCCCACCACCGCCTCCACCCCGTCGGCCAACGCCGGCGCCGCCCCCGTGACCGCCGGCACCCGCGTGCTGGTGGCGGACAAGCTCGAGACCTCCGCCATCGAGGGGCTGAAGGCCTTCGGGTGCCAGGTGACGCAGCAGGCGGACGTGGCCCCGGACGGTCTCGGCGCCCTGCTCGCCGCCACGGAGGCGGAGGTGCTGGTGGTGCGGAGCCGGAAGGTGGACGCGAAGGCGATCGAGCAGGCGTTGCGCCTGGGACTCATCGTGCGGGCCGGCGCCGGCTACGACACGATCGACGTCGCCGCGGCCAGCCGCCGGGGCATCTTCGTGGCCAACTGCCCGGGCAAGAACTCCATGGCCGTCGCGGAGCTCGCTTGGGCCCTGATCCTCTCCGCGGACCGGCGCGTGCCGGACCAGGTGGCGCAGCTCCGCGCAGGGCAGTGGAACAAGAAGGAGTACTCGGCGGCGCAGGGCCTCTTCGGCCGCACGCTGGGAATCGTGGGCCTGGGGCAGATCGGGCAGGAGATCGCCAAGCGCGGTCGGGCGTTCGGGATGGAGGTGGTGGCGTGGAGCCGCAACCTCACGGAGGCCCGCGCGGAGGCCGCCGGCGCCCACTACTGCTCCAACATCGTCAACCTCGCCAAGATCGCGGACGTGGTGAGCGTGAGCGTGGCCGCCAACGAGGAGACCTCGAATCTCATCGGCGAGAAGTTCTTCCACGCCATGAAGCCCAACTCCATCTTCGTGAACACGAGCCGCGGCAGCGTGGTGGACCAGGCGGCCCTCACCGCCGCCATCCGCGAGAAGAAGCTCCGGGCGGGCCTGGACGTCTTCGCGAAGGAGCCGTCGGGCGGCACCGGGACGTTCGAGGACCCCATCGTGAAGGAGCCGGGGGTCTACGGCACGCACCACGTGGGCGCCAGCACGGAGCAGGCCCAGCAGGCCGTGGCCGCGGAGACGGTCCGGATCATCCGCGCGTACGTGGAGCGCGGCCAGGTGCCAAACTGCGTCAACCGCGCCGCCAGCACCCCGGCCACCACGCTGCTTTCCGTGCGCCACCTCAACCGTCCGGGCGTCCTCGCCCACGTCTTCTACACCTTGGGCCAGTCCGGCATCAACGTGGAGGAGATGGAGAACATCATCTACGAGGGCGCTGAAGCCGCCCTCGCCCGCATCCAGCTGGACTCGCAGCCCTCGGAGGAGCACCTTGCACACATCCGCCGCAACCCCCACGTCCTCGCCGTCTCGTTCGCCAGCCTCCCTGGGTGCCGCTGACGTGGCCGCCCGCGACGCCCGCATCTTCAACTTCTCCGCCGGTCCGGCCTGCATGCCGGAGGAGGTCCTGGACCAGCTGGCCGCGGACCTCTGGTCCGTGCGCGGTTCCGGGATCGGCATCCTGGAGCACAGCCACCGCGGCCCCGTGTTCGACGGCATCATCGATGACGCCGTCGCCTCCTGCCGCCGCGTCGGCGGGATCCCGGACGACTTCGAGATCCTCTTCCTCCAGGGCGGCGCCACGCTCCAGTTCGTGATGCTGCCGATGAACTTCCTCCCGGCGGGGAAGACCGCCGACTACGTCGACACCGGCGTCTGGGCCCACAAGGCCCGCAAGGAGGCGGAGAAGCTCGGCACCGTCAACACCGCGTTCGACGGCCTGCCCAGCAAGCACACCTTCTGCCCGTCGGACGCGGAGCTGAAGCTGACGGACGGCGCCGCGTACGTCCACTACTGCTCCAACAACACCATCTACGGCACCCGCTTCCCCAAGGCCCCCTCGGTGAAGGCGCCGCTCGTCTGCGACATGAGCAGCGAGATGTTCGCCCGGCCGATCGACTGGTCCCGTCACGTGATGGCCTACGCGGGCGCCCAGAAGAACCTCGGGCCCAGCGGCGTGGTGCTGGTGGTCATCCGCAAGGACTTCCTGGCCACGGCGAAGAAGGACCTCCCCGGGATCCTCAGCTACCAGGAGCACGCCAAGAACGGCTCCCGCCTCAACACGCCCAACACCTTCGGCATCCACTGCATGGGGCTCATGTTCAAGTGGATCGAGAAGCAGGGCGGCCTGAGCGCGATGGCCCGCCGCAACGACGAGAAGGCCAAGGTGATCTACGACGCGGTGGACGGCTCCGGCGGCTTCTACAAGGCGCCTGCGCGGCCGGACTGCCGCTCGGTGATGAACCTGGTCTTCCGCTGCCACACCGAGGAGCTGGACAAGAAGCTCCTCAAGGAGGCGGACACCGCCCGCATGGACGGCCTCAAGGGCCACCGCGACGCCGGCGGCCTGCGGGCCAGCATCTACAACGCCTTCCCCAAGGCGGGATGCGAGGCGCTCGCCCAGTTCATGAAGGAGTTCGCCCGCCGCAACGGGTGAACGTCCCTTCGGATCGTGATCGAACCTGGAACGGGGCGCCCCGCGGCGCCCCGTTCTTCATGCGCCGCGGTGCGGTCCCGCGCCCCGCCCGTCGAAGGGCGCCGCCGCGCCGGCCGCGAGGGCCTTCACGCCCCACGGCACCTCGAAGCGGTCGCCGGTGCCGCAGTAGGTGAGGCCGCCCATGCGGCCCACCGCGGCCAGGAGCGCGGGGTCCACGTGGAAGCGTTCGTTCACCACGCCGTCACGCGCGTGCACGTGGACCACCTCCCCCACCACCACGTTGCCGCCGCCGTGGCGCCCCGGCCCCAGCCGCAGCACGTGCCGCGTGACGCACTCGAACGTGAGCGGACTCTCCGCGACGCCCGGCGGACGCACCCGCGCGGAGGCGCGGGGCGTGAGCCCGGAGAGCGCGAACTCGCTTTCGCCGTAGGGCAGCGCCTCCGCCGCCGCCACCACGCGACGCAGGATCTCCTCCCCCGCCACGCTCACCGTGAACTCCCCCTGCCCGCCCTCGGCCACCGGCTTGGCGTTGCGCAGCGAGTCCTTCTCGCCGCCGTCGTCGCGGTTGGCGGGGCAGAAGAGGAGCGACATCGGGTTGCTGCCCGCGCCGGCGAAGAAGCTGAAGGGCGCCAGGTTGACGCTGGAGCCATCGGGGGCGCAGGTCCCCACCACGGCGATCGGCCGCGGCACGATGCCGCCGATCAGGAGCTTGTAGCGCTCCGAGGCCTCCAGGGCGGCGGGGTCAATCTCCAAGGGCGCCTCCCGCGGCGCGGGCGGACCCGCCGGCCCGCGGACCCGCGCCGCCGGCCAGGATGGCGTCGATGAGCGGATCGATGGCCGCGCGGATCTCCCGGAACATCCGTTCGAACGCCTCCGGCCCATGCTCGTACGGGTCGTCGACCTCCGTCGACTCCGCCTCCGCGTGGAAGGATCGGAGCAGGCGCACCCGCTCCGGCGCCGCCCCGCGACGCAGGAGCTGCCGCCGGTTCGACTCGTCCATGCAGATGATCCAGTGGGCGCGGGAGAGGTCCTCCTCGTCGATCACGCGGGCGCGGGAGGTCATCTCGATGCGGTGCCGCTGCACCACCGCTCGCGAACGCTCGTCCGGCGGCGACCCCGCGTGCCAGCTCCCCAGCCCGGCGCTGCTGAGGTCGAAGCGGGCCTCCACTCCACGCTCCCGCACCCGGTGCCGCATCACCGCCTCCGCCACCGGGCTGCGGCAGATGTTGCCGAGGCAGACGAAGACGACTCGGATCCGCTCGGGCATGACCGGGATTCTGCCCGGCGCCGGGGACGGCGGCAAGCGGCGCGGGCGATATCCTCGGAGGCTCCATGGACCTCCAGTACGAATACGACCTGGTGTGCATCGGCAGCGGCCCCGCGGGACAGCGGGCAGCCATCCAGGCGGCCAAGATGGGACGGCGCGTGGCGGTCGTGGATCGCAGCCGGGAGCTGGGCGGCGCCTGCCTCCGCAGCGCCACCATTCCCAGCAAGACCTTCCGCGAGGCGGTCCGGAGCCTCACGCGGGAGACGGTGCTGCGGGCGATGAGTTCCGTCGGGATGCACCGGGTACGGCCGCGCATGCAGCAGCTCCTCTCGCGCGTCCAGCAGGTGGCGGAATCCGAAGCGTCGTCGGTGCGGGACGCCTTCGACCGCAACGAGGTGGACGTCCTCTGGGGGCTGGCGGCGTTCGTGGACCAGCACACCATCCGGCTGGAGAGCCCGGAGTCCACGCGGACGGTGCGTTCGTCCCACTTCCTCATCGCCACCGGAAGCCGCTCCATCCTTCCCCAGGGTGTGCGGAGCGACGGCGAGACGGTCTTCACGAGCGACACCATCCTCCAGATGGCGGAGCTGCCGCGGACCATGACCGTGGTGGGCGCGGGCGTCATCGGGATCGAGTACGCGTCCATGTTCGCCGCCGCCGGCGTGCAGGTGACGGTCCTGGACAAGGCGGATCGCCCGGTCTCCTTCGTGGACCGCGAGATCGTCGACGAGCTGGTGCACCAGCTCCGGTCCCACGGCGTCACCTTCCGGCTCGGGGAGGCGGTGAAGGGCTTCGAGATCCAGGACGGCCCGCCGCGTCGCGGGGCGGTGGTGACGCAGAGCGGCAAGCGGATCGCCTCGGACGTGATCCTGATCTCCGCCGGCCGGCAGGGCAACGTGGAGAGCCTGGACCTGGAGACGGTGGGGATCCAGGCGGACGAACGCGGGCGCCTCAAGGTGGACGGCTTCTTCCGCACCAGCGTCCCCACGATCTACGCCGCCGGCGACGTGATCGGCTTCCCCGGGCTGGCCGCCACCAGCTACGAGCAGGGCCGCCTGGCCGCGGCGCACATGTTCGGCGAGGCCGCCAGACCCATGCCGGAGCACTACCCGTACGGCATCTACTCCATCCCGGAGATCTCGACGGTGGGCGCGTCCGAGGAGCAGCTCACGGAGGCGTGCGTCCCGTACGAGATCGGCGTGGCCCGCTACGCGGAGACGGCCCGGGGCCAGATACGCGGCGACGAGGATGGCCTGCTGAAGCTGGTCTTCCACCGGGAGACCCGCCAATTGCTGGGCGTGCACATCATCGGCTCGCAGGCGACGGAGCTCATCCACATCGGCCAGGCGGTGCTGAAGCTGGGCGGCGGGCTGGACTACTTCCTGGAGACGGTCTTCAACTACCCCACCTATGCGGAGTGCTACAAGGCCGCCGCGCTGAACGCCCGCAACCGCCTGCGAACGGGTGCCTCCGTGGATCTCACGCCGCCCGCCGCGGAACCGCCCGCCGGTGCGGCGCGCCCGGATGGGGATTCGGCGCCCCCGGCGCCGTCCGCCGGGTAGAATCACGGCGTCTTTGACACCCTGGGCCCGAACTGGCATCGACCGGACAATCCCGTCCAGTCGTGGCGCGCCGTGGAGCATGCCGGCCACGTAAAAAGCATGCACAATAACGACTGCCAACACGCAGTACTCTCTCGCAGCCTGATTCAGGCTGCACGGAACCCATCCGATGCCCGGTAGGGTGACGTTCCGAACACATCGGGCAGGCCTGAGGCGGCTGACAGACCCGCCCGGGTGACACTCAGTCGGTCTTGGTCCCACCGAGGCTTCCGCTGGCCGTAGGTGGGTCGACAATCAACAGCGGATACGCGCGTAGAGGCGGCTGGATGGCTGTTTCGGCACAGGGGTTCGACTCCCCTCGGGTCCATTTTTGAGCGCTCCGTAGCGGGCTGCGCCCGCACACTCGCTTTCCTGCGCCGGGAGGTGCGGGACGCGCGGGTTCTGGGGGCTCCGTAGCGGGCTGCGCCCGCACACTCGATTTCCTGCGCCGGGCGGTGGTGGTCAGCCGGTCCAGGCGCCGAGAAGGGTGCCGAGGTCCGAACCGTCCACGGCGCCATTCCCGTCCAGGTCTGCGAGGCATCCCACACACGGTCCCCATTGCCCGAGCAGGGTGCCGAGGTCCGCCCCGTTGACCCGACCGTCCCCGTTGACGTCGCCCAGGACCGGGCCGGGGAGACCAACCTCGAAGCAGGCAAGCGGCCCGACCGCCGCGCCGAACCTCCCGCGCTGCGCTTGGCCGACGGCCGGCGCGCCGATCAGCACGAACGCCCCCTGATCGAGCACGGCGCCCGGCATCACCACCGCGCAGGCTACTTCGCTGCCGCCCGACGGCGCCGAGCGCGGTGAGGCTGCGCCGGCCGTCGCCATCGCGGTGAACAGGATGATGGCAGCTCGCCGGCACCCACGTGTGGCCCTCGCGGCGCGCGCGGATTCTGCGGATTGGCACTCTCTCATGGCGAGCCTCCGATCGTGACCGGTCCGCCGCATGGCTTGATGAGCATCGGCTTGGAGATCGTGACCCCCTGCGGTGTGGCTCCGCTCTTGATCCAAAGCGTGCCGATCTCCGTCCCGTTCACGGCAACGCCGATCGCGTTCACGCCCTCCGCCGTGGTGTTGAAGGGGTTGGCGAAGGTGCCCAGTTCGCTGCCACCGAAGGGGTAGTCCACCCAGACGTCGAAGGCGCTGTTGCGGAACGAGTCGACGATCGATGCGGTGTTGTTGATCGTCTGGGCATTGTGGCTTTCGAGCGGCTGGCCGATGGGTACCCCCACCGGAACGCCCTGATAGGTGACGTCCGGATTCGAGAAGCGCGCGATCGACTGCCCTGGCGCGTAGGACATGATCGTGCGATACAGGACGCCGTTGTTGCCCGTGACTCGGTAGCCGTAGGAGTAGGTGGAGGCGTTGCAACCGCTGATCTCGTTCTCGCGATCGTGGTTGCACCCCTGGTTGTGGCCCAACTCGTGGGCGAAGGCCATGGCGCTCTCGCAGTACCAGGTCGTGACGCTGAAGGCCAGGCTCTGGTTGCCGCTCCAGCACCACGCGAGTCCGCAGTATTCACCGTCGTCCACCCAAAGATCGACAAGATCCGCCTTGTACTGGTCGCGGATCGTGTGCACGGAGTCCATGATCCCGTCAGCGGTGTCCGTGAGCCTGTTCAGGTGTTCGAGGTACGTCCCGTTCTCGCCGTAGACGATCTCGTCGCACCACACCAGTCGGACCCGCGCATTCACGAGGCTCAGGGTGTAGGCGACGTTCGAGTCCGCCACCGCAAGCTTGCAGAGAGCGCGGATCGCATTCGTGCCCCCTGCGGCCGCCCTCGCCAGGCTGGTGTACGCGATCATCACGTCAAAGACCACACCGGCGCACTCCGGCACATCATTGGCCGCCTCTGCGATGCGGCCCGCCGGCGGCGCAGGCGCCTCGGCGCGCTCGCGAGCGTTGCCGTTGAACGGCACACCGCCACCGCACGGCGGAAGGCCGGCCGGCTCCACTTCGCCGATGACCTGATCCCCCGGACCGGCGAGCTGGAGTCTGTATCGCTTGCCGCGCGAGGGCAGGTCGATGGTCCCGACCAAGACGTCCTCCTCCACCACGAGGTTGAAGAAGCCGTCCAACTCGCCTTCGATCCGGCCGCCGATCGTGAACTGCCGGTCGCTGGTGCGCACCACTCGCTCCACGACGCCTGTGGCGGGGACGGATCCGGTGCTGGCGAGATCCACCCGCATGCCAGTCTCGAGCGTCGCAAGCGCCGCCAGGTCGACGGCCACGCGCTGCGGCGCGCCGCAGCCCGGGGGAAGGTGCAGCGGGCCGCCTCCCTGGGCCTTCGCCGACATGATTCGCAACGGGGCCGTCTGGACCGGGCGTTCCGCGGGGCGTGCCTGGGCGCCCGCCGCCAGCCACGGGACCAGCACGACGAGGAGGGCGGATCGGAGCCTGGACGCGAGGGAGGTCATGGTGGAGTCCTTGGTGGCGCCGCGGTCACTGCAGGCTGATCAGCACGAGGACGAGCCCTCGCTCGCCAGACTTCAGGGGGGTCATCGCCTTGCCGATGATGGCGCCCTGCGCCTGCGGGAGATTCGTGACCCTCATGGCGTGGCCCGCCACGTCCGAGGTGGTGAGGAGATCGCCAGGTTCGATCTCGCCGCCGGCGCTCGGGCTTGCATCGCACCAGCACCAGACGCGACCGGTCAGCGCCACCGGATGCGCCCCGTCGGCGAGCGCGTCGCCGTCCTTGCTCATCACCAGTCCCGGCGACAGTCCGTTGGCGCCGGAGATGACGCCCGCCACTTTCCGATCGTGCCGTTGCGAGGAGACCTTGAGGCGCCCCGGGCTCGCGGGATCAATGACGACGACCATGCCCGGGAGCGCCCGGCCGGCCTCGTCCCCCGCGGTGCCGACGTTGAATGGCTCCGCGAGATCGGATCCGCCCAGGATCGTGATCACCTTGGTGGTCATGGTGCCGTTCACGTGCAGGCGCGACACCGGCGCGGAGGTGCCGATGCCGACGTTGCCATCGGCCGTCACGCGGAGCCGCTCCGGCACGGCGTTGGCCATGCCTTGACCGCCCGTGTAGAACGCCAGCCCGCCAAGGCTGTTCGCCGTCTCCTGCACCATGCCCACACCGGCGATCGCGCCGTTGCCGCTGCCACCCGCGAGCCCGATCCCGGTGACCGCGTTGGGTGCCGATTGCTTGTTCTCGAGCAGGAGTCCACCGCCATACGTCTGATTCCAGAACGTGCCGGCGGAGCTGGCCGTCGAGTCGGCCCTGGACACGTTGAGCGTGGTGGACGGACTCGCCGTGCCCACGCCCACGCGACCGCTCCGATCGATCAGCATCCGGATGGCGTTCTGCGATCCGTCGTGGGTGTAGAACCGATGCTGCGCGCCGGCCGCGTTCCCCGCCTGGTAGCTGATGACTCCGCCGGCGCCGGACGCCTCGTTCCCGTGGATCCGGAGGTTGGCGCCGCGCTCGTAGGATGTGGCTCCTGCGCCCGAAATGGACAGATACTCGGTGTCGGACCCGTCGGCCGTGTTCGTGAGGATGCTGCGGTCGCCGCCCTCAAGACGGAGATCACCGTTGACCTGGAGCCGGGAGAGGGGTGACGCCGTGCCGATGCCGACGTTCCCCGAAGCACTGATCCGCAATCGCTCGGGCACGAGATTTCCCTGCCCCGCACCACCAGTGAAGAAGGCGAGCGCCCCCTGCACGTCAGCGATCTCCTGGAGCAGTCCGATCCCGCCGAGCGCGTGGTCACTGGCGCCCCCGGCGAACGCCAGGCCCGTCACGGCGTTGGTACCGGTCGACGTGTTCTGCAGCAGCATGCCCCCGCCATGCGACCAATCCCAGAACGTCGAGCTGGAGCTCTCCGCGGAGGTGTTGCGACGCACGTGGAGGCGCACGTAGGGGTAGGGATGACCGATGCCCACGCGGCCGCTCGCGTCGACGACGAGCCTCGTTTCGCTTGCCGTCGCGTCGCGCAGCTCGAATTGATCTCCTTCATCACCCGAGACGCGCATCTGCCATTCGCGCGCGTCGTTGCGGATGATGTAGGCGGGTGTCGTGTTCGCCCCCGTTGACTCGAGGAGCACCGCGTTGTTCGTGGCCGAGCGGAGGTGGAGTTGTGCGCTCGGCGCGTTCGTCCCTATGCCGATCGCTCCACCTACCGTGAGGTCCGCTGCGAAGCTGCCGCTCTGCACCGTGACGCTTCCCGTGGGGACCAGGCTTGTGGCACGGAGGGCAAATGGCACCGCAGTCAGGCGAACTCGGGGCGACAGTTCGTCGCCGGTCGGATCGTCGTCCGCGTCGTCGATCGTGAGCCCGAGGAAGCGCGGTGCCGCGTCGAACCAACTCTGATCGACCGGCCCGATCGCAGTGCTGACGATGCCGGTTCCACCGGTGGTGTGGACCTGGACGTTGAGTACGACGCCGATGAGCTGGCCGGCGACGGCGGAGTCGTAGACGAAGAAGTCCAGCATGTGATCGCCATCGGGCAGCGGATCCCCGTGCGAATCCGTGAGCCGCGCCTGGAACGACATGAACTCCTCCACTTGTCCACCCAGCGCCGGCGCCGCCATCCGGAGTGAAGCCGCCGCAACCGCGGCCAGCGTGCCGATCCGGGGCCAGCGGCGGGTCTCGCGTGCCTGGGAGAACCTGCTTGCCGGGATGGATTGGATCGGGAGGGCGTGCTCATGCATGGCGTGTTGTCCCTTGGGGTGGCGCCGCCCGAGTAGGCCCACGGGCGATCTCAGACAATGGCGAGGCGGCGAGCCTCGCTTGTCGCCAATTGGCCATAATGGCCACAGATCGCTGTCCACCGCCGGCCTCCACCGCCACCCGGGCCCCCGTTGGGCCCAATTCCGCGGAGGAACCCCCGGCCGACCGCCCGGCGGCCCGATCAGCAGTTCCGGCCAACCATGGGAAATGTGATACTTCCAGCGCGCATGTCACCGGCGGCTGCGTATCCCTCCGCGTCATGGCCCACGCCTTGGACAGCTCGAACCACGGCACGCCCCTGCCGGACGCCTCCGGCAGCAGGACCAACTGGGATGAACTCGAGTGGGCCGGGAACCCCGACGCCACCCGGCACGACGCCAGCCGCGAGGCCGTGGCCATCCGCTACTGGCCGATGGTGTACGCGTTCATCCGCCACTCGGGACGAAGCCACGACGAGTCCGCGGAACTGACGCAGGCATTCCTGGCGGAGGTGTTCTACGGTCGAGGTCTCCTCCAGGTGGCGTCGCCGGCGCGAGGCCGCTTCCGGTCGCTCCTCATGCACGCGGTGGGCAACTTCCTGCGGGACGACGCTCGGCGCCGCTTCGCGCGTTCGCGGGCCCCGTCCACCCCCCTTCTCCCGCTCTCCGGGGACGAACCCGCGGTCCGCTGCGTGGAGGACCGGACCGATCCGCGCGTGGCGTTCAGCGCCGCATGGGTGGCGGTGCTCCTGCGCGATGCCGCGGAGGCGCTGCGGCGGGAGCTGGAGGCGAGCGGGCGGCAGGAGGCGTGGCGCCTCTTCGAGGTTCGCGTGCTGCGGCCGGCCCTCTCCGGGGGTCCCACGCCATCGCTCGAGCAATCCATGATCGAAGCCGGCGCCGCCAGCCGCGGTCAGGCGTCGCATTGGCTGGCCTGCGCCAAGCGGCGCTTCGCCACGCTCGTGATGAACGCCGCAGGCGTCACCTCGGGCGAGCCGGATCGCTGCCGCGACGAGCTGGCGGACCTGCTCTCGCTGCTGCGGGGACACACCACGGAAGGACGGAACGAATGAACCCTCCGGAACGCCTCCAGATCGTGGATCCCGGCTCCATGGACGGCACCTTGGCGTGGGTGCTGGAGAGCACGGAGCATCCGGCATGGGCCCTCGCCGATGAACTGGCCCGTGACGCGGATCCATCCTGCGACGGCGCCCTCGGCCTGCTGCTGCGGCCTTCCCCGGACGTGGCGGCGCTGGAGCGGGCCAAGCACGCCTTCAAGGCTCTGCGGCTGGAGGGAGAGACGGAGACGGACCGTCACCTGGGCGCCCGGCTCTACGCCGCCACCATCGCCTCGGCGCTCGTCCACTTCAACCGCCGCATCAGCCGCCAGCGTCCGTGGGCTCTCCTCCGCGCCTTCTCGCGGCTGGCCCGGGATCCCGCGATGCCGTACGCCCTGCGCCAGCTCGGTGTGGCTGGAGACCAGCGCCTGCGAACCCGCCACTGCGGGCCACCGCCGCGGCCGTCCTCTCAGCTTCCGGCGCGCTCCGGCACGCCGGTGCCCCCGGGACCAGCGGTCCCGCCGGGCGCCGGCCCCGATGCGGGCCCCGGTCCCGGTTCCGCCGGCGGCGGCACCGGCGTGGGCTGAGCACTCCGGCTCCCCGACGCCACCGGGAGCGCCGCGGGCGGCCCGTGCGGCAGCCGCGCGGGAGGCTGATCCGGATCCACGCGCGGTGGCGGCAGCATCTCCTCCCACTGCACGCGGGAGCCGCCCAGCAGCGTGCCGGTGGCGAACGCCACGTCCACGAGCGCGATCTGCCACCCGGACAGCGCGATCACCTCGCGGCTCTGCGCGTCCGCGAGGCGGCTCGCCGCATCCAGCACGTCGGTGCTGGTCCGCAGGCCGACGTCGAACTGCCGCTTCTCCGCCTCGTAGGTCCGGCCCGCAAGAGCGGTCTCCAGCCGGGCCGCCAGGATGCGCTGCCAGGCGTTCTCCAGGTTGTCCACCGCGTTGAAGACCTCCGTGCGGATGGACTGCCGCCGCAGGTCGCGCGTGGCCAGGCGCTGGAGCCGGGCGAGGATGGCCTGGGAGATGCGGCTCTTCGCCGCCTCGTTCCCCAGCGGGATCTCCGCCCGGGCGCTCAGCACGTACTGGTCGTTGTCGCCGATGTCCGCCCAGGCGCTTCCGAAGCCGTTCGCGCTCCCCAGCACCTGGTACTGGTAGTCGATGACGAAGAGCGGCAACGCCTGGTTCCGCCTCAGATCGATGGTGTTGGCGTCCACCGCAAGCTGGAGCTCCAGCTCGAGCATCTCCATGCGGTCCTGCACCGCCCGCTCCGCGAGCTTCCGGGAGTCCAGCTTCAGGCTCAGCGGGTTGGGCGGGGTGGCGGGGATGAGCGCCGTGGGAGAGTCGAGCGGCAGCGAAGGATCGTTCATGATCCGCTTGAGGTCGCGGATGCGCAGGCGGAGGGCGTTGTCCGCCACGATGATGGCTTCGATGGTGGTGCCCACGCCGCTCTCGGCGCGGATCACTTCGATCTCCGCGGCCTCGCCGGCGGCCACGCGGTTGCGGGCCCGCTGGAGCTGGGCCACGGCCAAGTCGTACTCCTGCTGCCGGACCTCCAGCTCGCGCCACGCCCGGTAGAGGGACCAGTACGCCCGGTCGGCGTTGGCCAGCACGCGGATCGCCTCGAGCTTCATCCGGGCATCCGCCGCCTGCCCCTGGAGCTTGGCGATCCGGATGCTGGCGGTGTTGGACTCCACGCCGGCGTTCCGCAGGATGGGCTGGCTGATCGAGAATGCCACGCCGTTCTCCCAGAGCGGGGAGTTGGTGAGGGCGGCCGCGGTGGGATCGCCGCGGAGCGACTCGGAGTTCACCGTGAACTCGCCTCCGGTGGCCAGCGGGAAGCGGATGCCGGCGTCGCCGCTGTCGCTCACCAGCGGGTTGCCCTCCTCGAAGTCCGTCAGCAGGTTGTTCTCGTTGCGGGTGTAGTCCGCAAAGAACACCGCCTCGAACTTGGCCTCCTCCTCGGAGACGCGGGCCCGGGCGATGGCCGGATCCACCTGGGCCACCTTCAGCTCCAGGTTGTTCACGAGCGACTTCTGGCGCACGTCCGCCAGGGTCACGTCCATCCGCGAGGGGTACTCCTTCCGCGGCAGCCGCAGACCGGAGGCCTCCAGTTCCTTGAGACGCGCATCCGGGGAGATGGGGGTGTCGGTGGACTCCGCCTCCGGATGGAAGGTGCCGATCTCCTTCAGCCGCTGTGCGGGGGCGCGCCACGGCTCCTCCTGGTCCGCGAAGAGCTCGTTCTGGCATCCGCCCAGCACGCCGGTGACGAGCGCCCCGAGCAGGCACGCCGCCCACGCACCGCGGGCCGCCGCAGGCTGGGGCCGTCGACGCGGGTCACTCATGCCGCAGCGCCTCGATCGGATCCAGGCGGGCCGCCTTGATGGCGGGGAACATTCCGAACGCTACCCCCACCAGGGCGCTGAATGCGAACGCCATCATCACCGCCCACAGGGGCACGTCCGCCTGGTCCAGCTTGGCGCCGGGAATGCGGCTCATGCCGAAAGCCAGGCCCTTCCCGATGGCCACGCCGATCAGTCCGCCCACCAGGCAGAGCGTCACCGCCTCCAGCAGGAACTGCAGCAGCACCGCCACGGGCGTCGCACCCACGGCCTTGCGGAGGCCGATCTCTCGGGTTCGCTCGGAGACGGAGACGAGCATGATGTTCATGATGCCGATGCCGCCCACCAGGAGACTGATCCCCACGATGCCTCCGGCGATGGCGGTGATGCCGGCAGCCAGGGTCTTGAACTGGTCGATGTACTGGTCGATGGCCGCCACCCGGAAGGTATCAGGATCCTCCGGTGCCAGTCCGCGCAGGCGCCGCATCACGTAGGTGATCTCCGCCTTGGCCTCCTCGGCACGGTCCGGACTGAGGGCCATGGCCGCGAAGCGCATGAAGAAGTCCCGCTCCTGGAGCTTCTCCACGATCGAGAAGGGGATGAAGATCTCGCTGGTGTTGGCGTCCATCCCGAACATGCGGGCCTGGAGCGTCTCCACCACGCCGACGATGAGGAAGCGGCGCCCGCCGAGAAGGACGTGCTCCCCGACCGGATCCTGCGGGAGCTTCAGCTCCTCCACGGCACCTTCGTTCACCAGGCACACCTGCCGGGCGTTGTCCACGTCGATCTGGTTGAACGGACGCCCGCGCACCACCTGCCGGTTCTCCGTCTGGTGCCATGCGGGCCACATGCCGGTGACCTGGATGGATTCCAGCACCGCCCCTTCGCTCTCCACCTTCATGCCCATCTCGCTGATCGGCGTGAGGCAGCGCACGGAGGGGCACTGCTCCAGGATGGCCAGCGCCTCCTCCGACCGGAGGCGGATCCTGCTCCAGGGGAACTTGTTCCGCGGCGCGTTGTCCGGCCGGCTCGGGAAGACGAAGAGGCGCGCCGCGCCGAAGGTCTCGAACTCCGTGAGCACGCGGGTCTTCAGGCCGGTGAGCGCCGCGATCACCGCGGTGACGCTGGCCACGCCGACGATGATCCCGAGGGCCGTGAGGACGCTGCGGGTCTTGTTGGCCCAGATCTGGCTCATGGCCAGACCGATGGCCTGGAGATAGAAGAGCGGATTGAGGATCACGCCGCGGCCCCTCCGGCGCCGGGCGCCTCCCCGCGGAGCAGCCGGCCCACGGAGGGATCCTTCGCCGCAGGCAGGTCGCTCAGCACGCGGCCGTCCCGCAGGCGGATCACGCGCTGGCAGTTGGCGGCCACCTCATCCTCGTGGGTCACGATGAGGATGGTCTGCCCCTCCGCGTGCAGCTCCCGGAAGAGGCCGAGGATCTCGTGGGTGGTCACGGAGTCGAGGTTCCCCGTCGGCTCGTCCGCCATCAGGATGCGCGGGTTGTTGAGGAGCGCCCGGGCGATGGCCACGCGCTGCTTCTGACCGCCGGAGAGCTGGTTGGGACGGTGGTGGACGCGATCGCCCAGCTTCACCCGCTCCAGGGCCGCGAGCGCCTTGCGGCGCCGGCTGCCCCACCATCCGCCGCTGCGGGCGTAGATGAGCGGCAGCTCCACGTTCTGAAGCGCCGTCTGCCGCGGCAGCAGCTCGAAGCTCTGGAAGACAAACCCGATCTGCTCGTTCCGCACGCGGGCGAGCTCTCCGGCGCCCATCGCACTCACCAGTCTCCCCGCCAGTCGGTACTCCCCGCGCGTCGGCCGGTCCAGGCAGCCCAGCGTGTTCATCAGCGTGCTCTTGCCGCTGCCGGAGGAGCCCATGATGGCCACCATCTCGTTCTCCTGGATGTCCAGATCCACGCCACGAAGCGCATGGATGGTCTCCACGCCGACGCGGTAGATCTTCTCGATGCCGCGGAGTTGGATGAGGGCTCCAGCCATTGGGCGCGTCCTGGCCGGCTCAGAAGCGGACAGACATGCCTCCGCCGCGGCGGCCACCACCACCACCGCCGCCGCCACCGCCGCCACCACCACCGCCGCGGCGCTCCTCGCTTCCCTCATCCTTGCGGACGGCGTCCCCGTTCTTCAGCTTCTCCAGCACCTTGTACGGGCCCGTGACGATCACGTCCCCCTCCGAGAGGCCGCTCTTCACCACGGTCTCCGTGAGGTTCGAAGCGCCGGTCTCGACCGGCGTCGCCACCGCCTTGCCGTCCACCACCCGGAACACCACCGGCGTGGTCTTGCGGCCGCTGGCCACCTCCGGACGGTCCCGGACGTCCGCGGGGAGGTCATCCACCTTGCGCTCCACGATGGCCTGGCTGGGCAGCACCAGTCCCTGGTGGGTGCCGATCACGATGTCCACGTTGCCGCCCACGCCGGAGAAGAGCTGATCCCCCTCCAGGTCCAGCAGCACCTCCACCTTGAAGTAGCCCGTGCCGTCCTTCTCGGTGGTGCGCTGGAGCGCCACTTCCGTGACCGTGCCCTTGAAGACGCGGTTCTTGTACGCGATCACCCGGACCTCCGCGGCCTGGCCCTCCGCCACCTTCGCGATGTCCGATTCCGTCACCTTGCCGGCCAGCTGCATGCGGCTCAGATCGGCGATGGTCATGATCTTCGTGCCCGGGTTGTTCATGGTGCCCACCACCACGAGCTCCCCCACCTCCGCGTTCAACTGCGTGATGATGCCGTCGATGTTCGAGACCACCACCGTCTTGCGGAGGGCCTCCTTGGCCTGCTCGATCTGCGCCTCGGCGGTGGCCAGGCTCTTCTCGATCACGGTGATGGTGTTCCGGCTGGCCAGGACCTGGGCCTCCAGGTCGCGGACCTTGGTGATCGCGTCGTCAAGCGCCCCACGGCTCACGTCGCCGGTGTCGAAGAGCTTCTGCTGACGCTCCATGTTCTGGCGGGCGTTGGCGAGGGATTGCAGCGGCCCCTCGATGCGGGCCTTCTCCGCCTCCATCCGGAAGCGCTCGCCGTCGCGACGGGACTCCGTCGCGGCCAGGGCGGCCTTCAGGTCCCGGTCGTCCAGCCGGAGCACGACGGCGCCCTTCGTGACCCTCTTCCCCTCCGGAAACGGGATCTCCACGATCCGCGCCGAAACCTCCGCGGAGATGTCCACCTTGCTGATCGGCTCCACGGTCCCGGGGGCGGAGACGGTCTCCACCAAGGTTCCCGCCTTCACGGGTTCCATCCGGACCGCCGTGCCCTCGGGCTCCGCCATGCCCCTGAAGGCACCGCCCGCGAAGACGGCCCCGGCGCCGCCGAGGACCACCAGGATCAGGACGATGAGGATGGAGCGGCGCATGGTGAGGGCGAGAGTCTACTTGTTCGCCCGGCTCCCGCTTCAGTTGCGAAAGGGGCAGGTCCGGGGAACGAAAACCCCCCGGCCCTTGCGGGCCGGGGGGTTTGACATGACGAAGCGTTGCGAAGGTCTGGCCGTCCAGACCCGGGCTCAGCCCTGGTGAATCACCAGGTGCAGCCCCAGTTACCGATGACGATGCCGAGGTCGGCGCCGTTCACGATGCCGTCGTTGTTGAGGTCACCGGTCGGGCCAGCGGTGTTCCAGTTACCGATGACCACGCCGATGTCGGCGCCGTTCACGATGTGATCGTTGTTGGCGTCGCCGGGGCACGGGTTGGTGACCTGACCAGTGGGCTCGCCCAGGATGGTCACGGCGTTGGTGTAGACGCTGCCCTGATCGTCACCGGCCTGCACGGTCAGGTTGAACGTGCCGCAGCCGGAGGTCACACCGAGGTAGTCGGCGAAGCCCGGGGTCGGGAACGCCGTGGAGCGGTAGCCCTTGGGCGCACCGGACCCGTTGGTCAGGTTGACGCCGTTCGGAGCGTAGAGGAACCACGCCCAGTTGGAGAGACCGCCGTTGTTGTCACCGTAGATGGTGATGTAGTAGTCGCCGGGGTTCAGGTCCAGCGGGACGGGCAGGTCCACCGCGAACGCCGCGGTCGCCGCGGAGTCGTTCGGATCGTCGTACGGCGTCGGCGCCGGGACGATGTAGGTGGCCACCAGGTCGGCCGCGACGGGAGCCGGGCTGCCGGCGTTGCGCTTCCAGAACTTGATCCCCAGGTTCGGCACGGGGAAGTTCACCGCGTCGGCGATGAAGCCCTTGCCGATGACCTGGTTCACGCGCCACTGGGTGTAGCCCGAGGCGGCGGCGGGAACGGTGAAGGGCAGGGCGACCCAGCGCTGGGTGTTCGCGCCACCCAGGTTGCCGCTGGAGAGGCCCAGGTTCACGTTGGCGCTGGAGCAGCTGTTGAAGGCGAACTTCTGGGCGCCGGTGTCGAAGATCACGCTCTGGAACTCGAAGCAGACGTCGCCGCTGCCGGTGGACGGGACCTGGGTCTGCGGGTCGATGAAGCCACCGACGCGCACCAGGTACCACTCGCCGCCGACGGCGTCGATCAGGGTGACCTGCGAGGGGCCGCCCACGGTGCCACAGGTGTCGTCCGCGCAGCCGATCTGGTACTCCTGGAGCAGGGCCGGATCGAAGGCGGGCGAATTGCCGATGGCGTAGAGCATGATGATGGAGTCGTAGTTGGCGTTGCAGTAGTTCACGCCCAACTGGCCGTCCGCCGGCGCCTGGACCAGGTACCAGAGGTCATTGCCGATGTCGGAGGCACAGGCGCTGCCGATGCCGTTGTTGCCATCGGTGGTGGCGCTGGTGTTGTCCGCCACGAGGCAGTCGCCGATCTCGACGGTGGTGGCGTTCACGGCGCAGTCATTGGCCGGAGCGCCGCCCACGATGGAGCAGCTGTAGATGAAGTAGCCGCACTCGCTGACCGCGAGGTCGATGCAGGCCTGATCCCAGGCCACGTTGCAGCAGTCGGGGTTGAAGCCGCAGACCACGTTGCAGCAACCGAAGTCGTTGCAGCCGCCGGCGGCATGGAGCTCGATGCAGCTGTCCGTGCTGGTGTTGCACACCGCGAACTGGCCGGGCACCGTGGTGATGGCCAGACGGTAGGTGGACGGGCAGGCGAAGACCGGCAGGGTGGCGTCCGTCTCGAAGGGCGTCGCCACGACCACGCGGTAGGTGCCCGCGGTCAGGTAGACGTCCGTGACGGTGTGCTGGCAGCCATTCACCTGGAAGGCGTAGAAGAAGTCCGCCGGGCAGGTGTTGCCCGCGCCGATGAACAGCTGCGTGGCGGCGAGGCCGACGCTGAACTGGTCGAGGGCCTGCAGGTCGAAGCTGACCTTGGCGTTGTTGGAGAGGGTGAACGTGTACCAGTCGAGATCACGGCTGGTGTACGTGGTGGCGCCGGACGGAATGAACGTACCGAAGGTCCCATCCACCGCGAAGTTCTGACCCGCGGAGAAGGTTCCGAGATCCTGCTGCGGCTCGCCACCGAAATTGCAGCCGCCATTCGGGTCCACGTAGCCGAGCGTCCCGGCCTGCGTGCAGTCGTCGTTGTTGGTCTGGTCACCGCCCTGGGGGGTGGTGTCGCACACCTGTGCGAGGGATGCCTGGGCCAGAACGAGGGCAAACGCACCCACGCCCGCTCCCAGCGTGAAACGGCACTTCGACATGTCAGTCCTCCTTGGGAACAAAGTCATCGCCTGTCTTTCTCTGCTGCGGTAACGCAACCGCGGCGTAGGGAACCAGGCTTCGCCTGTCGAGAGCTTCGGTGAAACTTACTCCCGGCTTGACCATGTTCCAACCATTATCCGGCGGAAAGAGGGGCCATCGGCGCGGCCCTGGGGGCCCATTTTTGAGGCTCTGCGGCCATCCAGCCCACTTCCGCGGCACCATCGGATGCCGGCGGCAGATAGCAACAAAACGGCGGAAATAGACTCATTCTCCGCCGAATATTCCATCATTCCCGACTATCCGAACAGCCAGCCCTACTCCACCGGCTCGATCGTGGCCCTCAGCCGCTTGGACCGCAGCTGCTCCGCCACCAGCTCCGCGTGCTCTCGGTGGGTGGTGGCCACCAGGGCCTGGCCCTTCCGGTGGGCTTCCAGCATGCGCGAGATGGCGGCCGGAACGGGGAGCCGAACCACGTCCACCAGCGCCGCCACCACGAAGTCCATGGTGTTCTGGGCGTCGTTGTGCAGGATGACGTTCCACGGCCGAAGGGCCCGCCGGGCGGGCGGCGCGGGGGCGGGGGTTCGCTGGGTTGCGGGGGGATCCGCGGGGGCGCTGCTGGACATGCCCCCATTACATCCGGCCGGGACGCAGCGTCAAGCGCCTGGACGCCAATCCACGACCAGCTTCCCGAACTGCTCCCCTGATTCGAGCCTCGCGAAGGCCTCCACACCCCTTGGGGCGGCGTAGACGCGGTCCACCACCGGCTTGAGGGACCCGCTGCGGAAGAGTGCCGTGACTTCTCGGAACTCCTCCATGCTGCCCATTGTGGAGCCGGAGATGGTCAGCTGGTTCCAGAAGATCCGCCCCAGATCCGTGGTGGCGTCGAACCCGCTGGTGGCGCCGCACGTCACGAGCGTTCCCGCGCGGGCCATGCTCCTGATGCAGGCGCCGTGCACCACCTTGCCGACGCTTTCGATGCAGACGTCCACGCCCCGCTTCCCCGTGAGCATCCGGACCTCCCGCGACCAGTCCTCTCCGGTGTCCAGGACGGCATGGTCCGCACCCAACTGCTGGGCCCTCTCGAGCTTCCACCGGTGCCGGCTGGTGACGATCGTGGTGCAACCCAGCCAGCGGGAGATGGCGAGCGCCGCAAGGGCCACGCCGCCGCCGATGCCCGTGATGAGCACGCTCGAGCCCGAGCGGGCCGCGGCGCGCGAGATCAGCATTCGCCATGCGGTGAGGAACGTCAGGCCGAACGCCGCCGCCTGGACCGGATCCGCGTCGCCGATCGCGAGCACGTTGGTGGCGGGCGCCACGAAGTACTCGGCGAGGCATCCGGGCGAGTGCTCCCCGATCATCCGGATGTCCTCCCCGGCCGGCCGCCGCCCGGGCACGCCCTCCTGGGCCGCGTGGACGGCTGCGTTGAGGAGCACTCTCTGCCCCTTCCACGCCGGCGCCACCCCAACACCCACCTCCTCCACGATGCCCGCGCCATCCGAGCCGCTCACCATCGGCCAGGCGGTCTCCACGCCCGGGAGCCCGCGCCCCACGGCGAGGTCCAGCTGGTTGAGCGCCGCGGCTTCCGTCCTCACAAGCACTTCACCGGGGCCCGGCTGCGGCGACGGCCGGGTCTCGGTGAAACGAACGTTGGGCGTGACGGGCGAGCCCGCGCGCTGGATCTCCAGGGCCTTCATGGGGGCGAGTGTAGGATCGCGGCCCGGAGACCACTGAGATGACGAACACCGCTGCAGCCGCCCGCTCCGTTCGAAGACTCCGCGCCCTCCTCGCCCTCGCCGCGTGCCTCGGCGCGGCGGCCCTGCCCGCCTTCGCCACCCCGGCGCCGCAGGCCCAGCCCGCGATCCCGCAGGGCGCGGCCGCCGCCCCCGGACCCATCCGGGCGGAGCCGGCGCAGAAGGACTTCGGCGTGGTCAAGCCGCATTCCACGCTCAAGGCCGACTTCGCCCTGGTGAACGCCTCCGACCAGCCGGTGCGCATCGCCGCCGCCGTGCCCAGCTGCCAGTGCACCACGGTGGATCTGGTGGGGAAGACCGTGCCGCCGAGAGGCCGCCTGGCGTTCCCGGTCACGATGAAGGTGTCCTCCACCGGCGTGAAGCTCGCGGACGTGAAGATCGCGTTCGAAGGCAGCGAGCAGCTGGTCCGCGTGGGCATGAAGGCCGAGGTGGCATACCCCGTTCGCGGCGTCTCGGTGAATGCCAAGGGGGAGAAGGAGCCCTTCATCGACGCCTTCGCGGATCCCACGAAGGTGAAGGGAGAGGTGATCGTGGAGTCCCTGGACGGGACCCCGTTCACGGTGCTCTCCGTGAAGGGCAAGCCGCCGGTCTTCCTGGACTGGGATCCGGCGCAGCCGCCGCGACCCAGCTACCGGGTGGCGTACGACGTCTCGCCCGCCGGAGGCACGCCGGTGCCCCCGTACCTCATCATCGAGACGTCGCATCCGGAGGCACGCCTGATCGACATGCGGGTGCGGCACGAGACCACCAAGATCTCGCCCCGGCTCAATTTCGCCGAGTTCCGCGCCAACGCCGGCGTCATCTCCGCCGACGCTCCGGGGACCTTCGAGATCGAGATCAAGGACATGAACGCGATGCGCGTCACGGGCGTGCAGAGCAAGCACCCCGGGGTCACCGCCGAGCTGGTGTCGCAGAAGGCGGATGGCAAGAGCGTCCTGGCCACCGTGAAGGTGACGCCCATCGGCCCGCTCCGCGGCGTGATGCTCTTCCCGGTCACGTTCAGCGCGTCGCAGCCGGGGCAGACGGCTCCGCTGACGGCGGATCTTCTGGTGTATGCGAAGGCCGAGCAGGCGGCGCCTGCGCCCGCGGCCGCGCCGGCGGCGCCTGCGGCCGCGCCTGCGGCACCCGCGGCGCCCGCGGCACCCGCCCCGCCAGCCCAGCCCACCCCACCCGCCCCGCCTGCGAAGAGCTCCACGCCCGGCGCCACCATCGGCCCGCCCGCCGGACTGGCGGACCGGATCCTGGGTGCGCCGGCGGTACCGCTCGACCCGCGCGTGAACGCCGGCAAGATGACCACCCTGAAGGGCGCCCCCGCCATCCCGGAGCGGATCGTCCAGCCGCTCCCGGCCATCAGGCGGATCGCGGAGCGCCCGGAGCAGGTGCCGATCTCGAGGGAGCGGTTCGACGCCGCCATCGCCTCGCTGGACCGCGGGCTGGCCTGGCTCCGCAAGGCGCAGGGCCCGCAGGGCGGATGGATGGAGACGACTCCCGCAGCGGGCACGGATCAGCCCAAGCCGTCCCTCGGAGCCCCGGTGGCGGTGAGTGCGCTCGCGGTGAAGGCGTTCGCACAGCGGGGGCTCTCCGCGGATCCGACGGTGACGCGGGCGCTCTCGTACGTTGGAACGCTGACGCGGCGAGATGGACGCTTCGAACCGGACGTGGATGGCGGCGTGGGCAACTACGTCGCCTCCGCGGTGGCGCAGGCCCTGGCGGCGGTGCCGGATGGCGATCATGGCGCGCTCCTCCAGGAGTCCGTCGAGTGGCTGAAGCGCAACCAGTGGAACCAGAGCCAGGGCATCGGCCCGGAGCAGGACTGGTTCGGTGGCTCCGGGTACGGCAACGGCAAGCGGCCGGACCTGAGCAACACCCAGATGGCGATGGATGCCCTGCACGATGCCGGCGTGAGCCCGGATGATCCCGCGGTGCAGCGGGCCCTGGTGTTCATCGCCCGCTGCCAGAACCTGAAGGCCACCAACGGGGCGGAGTGGGCCCAGCAGGGATCCGACGACGGCGGCATGATCTACTCCCCCGCCAACGGCGGAGAGAGCATGGCGAGCGACGCCGCCGGCGAGGGCCGCTACGGGGAGAAGCGCCCGGAGGGCACGCCCCGCTCCCTTCGGAGCTACGGCAGCATGACCTACGCGGGTTTCAAGAGCATGCTCTACGCGGGACTTCCCGCGGACGATCCGCGCGTGCGGGCGGCGTTCGACTGGATGCGCCGGCACTGGACCTTCGACGAGAACCCGGGCCTTGGCGCCCAGGGACACTTCTACTACCTCCACGCGATGGCCAGGGCGCTGCTCGCGTCGCAGCAGCAGCGCGTCGCCGACGCCGCGGGCGCGGAGCACAACTGGCGGGAGGAGCTGATCGACGCGATCGTGAAGCGCCAGCGGGCGGACGGCAGCTGGGCCAACACGCACGAGCGCTGGCTGGAGGCCAAGCCCGAGCTGGCCACGGTCTACATGCTGCTGGCGCTGGAGGAGGCGCTCAAGCCGGTGATGCAGGCGGAGTGATCGCCGCGCGCGTCCCGCCCGCGCGGGAGAGCAGCCGCATGGACCATGCGGCGAGCAGCACGGAGACGCCCAGGACCATGGCGCCCACCGCCTGATGGGCGCTCGTGGCCGCCACCTCCCAGGTGGGCACCACGGGGCTGCGCCGGACGATGACGGCCACGAGCGCCAGGCCGCCCAGGAGGATCTGGAGCCCCACCAGCGCGTGGATGAGGCGCCCCAGGCGCGGAAGCACCGGGAGCCCTTCCCCCGCGAGCGACTTGGCCCGCAGGCCCGTGAAGAGGGCCAGGCCGAGGATCCCGAACGCGAGCGCGATGTGCGGGTGGAGGGCCCAGGCCGGGTGCCTTGCGGGCGCGTCCTCCGTGCCCGGCACCTGCAGGTGGCGTTCGCACGCCCCGAGGATGAGCTGGAGCACCACGCATGCCACCAGCACGGGGGTCCAGCGCAGGAGCGACGGCCCCACCGCCGTGGAGACGGCGCGGGTCGAACCGCGCCAGGTGGTGCTGGATGCCGCGGCCACCAGGGCGGCGCCGCCGAAGACCAGCTGCCCGAACACGCCGTGCACGATGGCCAGCGTGAGGTTGGGTGAGAGCGCTTCCCGCTGCGAGGCCAGGCTCAGGAAGCCCGTGACGCGGAGTCCGCCCATCACGCCCTGCGCCACCACCATCGCGTAGAGCGCAAGCGCGAGCCAGCGCACCCCGCCGCCCCTGCGCCAGGAGAGCGCCAGCAGGACCGCTGCGCAGAGCCCCACGAGCATGCCGAAGAGCCGATGGGCATGCTCCCAGTAGATGCCGCCCTTCATCTCGCTCAGCGGGTAGAGGAGCATGTTGTGGCCGAAGCTGTTGGGCCAGTCCGGAACCGCGAGCCCCGCCTCCATCCCGGTCACCAGGCCGCCGGTGATGAGGAGGAGCAGGATGGCGCCCGCGGTGACGGCGGCGAAGAGCGACACGGGATCCGGAAGCGGCGCGGAGACGGGCCGCCTTCGTCCCATCCGGAAGCCCACCGCGCCCAGGAAGAGGCAGACGCCGAAGAGTCCGGAGACCCACGCGGCGCCCTCCCCGGCCAGGGACCTGCGCCGCCCCTGCTCGCGGGAGATCGCTTCGGAGAGCGCCGCGACGGTGGCGCCGGGGCGTCCGTCGACGCGGATCAGGACATCCCCGCGTTCGAGCCCCGCGTCGTGGGCGGGAGATCCGGGCCGCACCTCCGTGACCACCGCGCCGCCATCCGCGCCGGGCGCGTCCAGCACCATCCCGAGGACCGCGCCGTCCTGCGATGCGTCCGTGGACGCCCCCGGCAGGAAGAGAGGCGCCTTCACCGGGGCGCCGTGCCGCAGGACCTCCACTCCCACGCGTGGGCCGCCTCCGAAGAGGCTGCCCACCACCAGCAGGTTGACGAATGCCGCGACCGCACCGATCTGCACGCCGCTGGTGCCGGGATCCCTCCGCCGCCCGGCGATGAAGGCCACCGCGGGCACGCAGAGGATGCAGATCGCGAACAGGACCTCTCCCACCAGGAGCCCCGGCGCCATCATGGCCACGTAGCCCGCCGCCCACATGGCCACGGCGGCCGCGAACCCCAGGGCCAGCGTCATCGGCCGCACCAGCCGCACCACCACGCCGGCCAGGAGCGGCACCACCAGGGCGAGCGCGGCCAGGAGAGCGGCCAGGACCGGCAACGCGACTGCGAGGATGGGGAGCATGGGGCGGAACCTATACTAGACCCCTCTCGCCTGCTGCCATGAGTTCCGCCACCTCCACGCCCGGCATCACGGCCGCCCTGCCGCAGGCACCACAGGGCGCCGCGCCGTCGACGCTGGAGACACCGGCGCATCCGGGCCACCGGCACGTGTGGATGTCGCTGACGAAGGCCCGCCTGTCCGGCCTGGTGGTGGCCACCACGGCGGTGGGACTGGCCGTCGCGCCGGGCGCGGCGTGGACCTGGTGGCAGGCCGCGGGCGTGGTGCTGGGGACCGCCCTGGCGGCGGCCAGCGCTGCGATGCTGAACCAGCTTGTGGAGGTCCGTCGTGATGCGCTCATGCATCGCACCCGCACCCGCCCGCTTCCGGCCGGACACGTGGGGCGCATGACGGTCTTCGTGGTGGGCGTGGCGGCGGGCTACGCGGGCGTGTCGCTGGTGGCCCTGGCAAGCAACGTGCTGGCCGCGGCGCTGACCGCGGGGACGATCCTGGTGTACGTCCTCATGTACACGCCGCTCAAGCCGCTCACCACCTTCAACACCCTGGTGGGGGCGGTCTGCGGCGCCACGCCGCCCATGATCGGCTGGGCCGCCGCCACCGGCGGGCTGGAGCCCGGCGCGTGGGTGCTGGGATCGATCCTCTTCGTCTGGCAGATCCCCCACTTCTTCGCCCTGGCGTGGGTCTACCGGGACGACTACCGCCGCGGCGGGTTCATGATGCTGCCGGTACTGGATGATGGCGGCCGCACCACCACCGACACCATCCTGATGACCTCGCTCCTGATGGTGCCGCTCTCCCTGCTGGCCACCCTCTTCGGACTGGCCGGGGCCATCTATTCCGCGGCCGCCATCCTCCTGGGCGTGTGGCTCTCCTGGCGGGCCCTGCGCCTGTGGCGGACTCCATCCGATGCCGCGGCCCGACGCGTCTTCCTGGCCACGGTGCTCTACCTGCCGCTCCTCCTGGCTGCGATGGTGGCGGACCGCGGCCCGATGACGCTGAGCGCCGCCCTCCGTGCCGGGGCCAAGGTGGCGGCGCCGGCGGCGCCATGAACGAGGCCGCGGGATCGAGGGAGGGCGGAAGCGGCGGCACCGCCACGCTCACCTTCCGGGGCGGTGGCTGGCTGGTGGTCGCGACGCTGCTTGTGGTGCTGCTGGTGGCGGGCTGGGGCCTGGCGGGCGTCTTCTTCGGCAGGCATCCGGTGGGAGACGGCCACACGGTGGAGAGCTACGGCTTCCAGCTCCAGTCGCTCCGCGTGCCGGCCGCGGATCTGGTGGCCAGCGGCAAGCCACGGGACTTCCTTCCCACGCTGGACCACCCGACCGTGGTGGACGGCCGCGAGATCTCCAACATCAACGAAGCCCGCGGCCGCCCCGTCCTGGTCAACACCGACCGCGTGCTTGGCGTGGTGGTGCGGGGCACCGCGCGGGCGTACCCGCTCCGCATCCTCCAGGCCCACGAGGTGGCCAACGACAAGATCGCCGGCGTCCCGGTGGCCGTCACGTACTCGCCGCTCTGCGACTGCGCCATGGTGTTCGAACGCGTCGTGGCGGGGCGCACGCTTCGCTTCGGCATCAGCGGCCTCCTCCTCCGCTCCAACCTGGTGATGTACGACCGCGACGAGGCGCCCGCGCACGTCCCCAGTCTCTGGAGCCAGCTGGGCATGGGGGCCATCTCGGGCCCGCTCGCGGGCACGCCGCTTGTGCCGCTCCCGGGCGTCTCGCTCACCACATGGGCCGCCTGGCTCGGACAGCACCCGGACACGGAGGTGATCCTCCCGGATCCCGATTCCGCGCGGCGCTACCCCGCGATCAGCTACGCCCGCTACTTCCTGGCCCGTTCGCTTGAGTTCCCGGTGACGCCGCTGCCGCCGCCCGCGCTCCTCCAGGACGCGGGCCTGCACCTCAAGAGCCCGGTGGTGGCCATCTCCGCGGCCGGTCCGCAGGGACCGTGGGGGGTGGTGCCGCTTTCGCGCCTCCTCGCCGCCGCACCGGACGGAACGTGCGAATGGCTCGCGCCCGACGGACGGCCCCTGCGCGGTCTCGTGACCCGGGACCCCGCCGGCGCCCTTCTGATGCGCGTGGGGGAGGAGCCGCTGATGGTGCCGTGCCTCTGGTTCGCGTGGTTCGCCTTCCACCCGGACGCGGTGCCGACCGACGTGCCGGGCGCGCCGCCGTCTCAGGAGCCCAGCCAGAGCACCAGGTAGAGGATGCCCCAGATGACGCCGAGGGCATCCCAGTACATGGTGCAGAGGTCCAGGCCGGTGCGGTCCGCACCGCGGTAGCGTCCGGCGCCGGCCCGCACCGCCACCACGCCAAGCGATGGAAGCCCGCCCAGCACGTGGGCCGCGTGCAGCGCGGTGAGCACGTAGAACGTCCAGGCGTAGAGGCCATCCTGGAGCCGCAGATCCTCACGCACCATGATCCACCAGGCGTACGCCTGGCAGACCAGGAAGCCGCCGGCGAGGAGCGCCGCCGCTCGGGCCCAGCGGCCGCACGCCCGGGCATCGTCCCGCGCCGCCGCGGCACGACTGGCGTGGAGCGCCGCGCTGAGGGCCACGATCACGAGCGTGGAGAGGATGAGCGAATGCGGCAGCTCCGGATCCGCGATGGCCCGCCAGGGTTCGTGCCGCTCCGGGTCCAGCCGCACCACCAGGTATCCCAGGATGCTGGCTCCGAAGAGCATGGCCACGCCGACGAGGAAGATCCCCATCCCCATGCGGGCGGCATCTCCGCGCGTCCGCGGATCCGCGAACGGGTCGACGCGGGTGGCGGTCTTGATGGCCACGGCGCGCGGCGCCGTGTCAGGGCGTGTACGGGACGTAGCGGGCCACCGGGGCACCCGGCGCGTTCTTCTGGAGCGTCGACTCCACGTCCGGTGCGTTCCCCACGTACTGGAGGTGCCGGTACTGGGCCGTGTCCATCATGCAGAAGGCCATCATCAGCACCACGAACGCCACGCAGCCGATGAACGTGAGCAGGTTGAACGGACGGTCCCATCGGAGGTGCATGAAGAAGAGGGCCACCAGCGTGGCCTTCACCACCGCGATGCCGATGGCGATGATGATGTTGAACTCTCCCACGTCGATGTATCGCACCGCCACCGTGATGAAGGTGAGCACCAGCAGGGCGAAGCCCGTCGCGATCAGGGTGGACGCCGGCACGAGATGACCCACGGAGGGGTGGCCGTGGTGACCGCCGGAGGCTGCGTGGGGTTGGGTGGTGTGGGCCATGGGGCGTCTCTGGGGCGTCAGTGGATGAGATAGAAGAGCGGGAACAGGAAGATCCAGACCAGGTCGACGATGTGCCAGTAGAGGCCGCCGACGTCCACCGGCGTGTAGTACTCCGGCCCGAACTCCCCGCGCGTGCCGCGGATGATCAGCCAGACGATCACCACGATCCCGACCAGCACGTGGACGCCGTGGAGTCCCGTCATGGCGTAGTAGATGCCGAAGAAGACGTGGGTGTTGGCCGGCATCTTCGGATCCTCGAGATGCGGCAGGTGCTCCTTGGGCGCGGTGTGGTCTTCATGCAGGCCCTCCGTCCGGGCCTCCTGGGCCAGGGTCGCCAGGCCGGCGGGGCCGGTGGAGGCGGGCTTGATCGCCGGGGCGTCCACGGCCGGGACCTTGGCGAGCGTCGGCACCGCGGCGGGCGCCGGGTTGACCGGCACGAGCGAGACCGTGGGGGCCGGCAGCGGCGTCGAGAGCGCCTTCGCCTCCGCCTCCCCGGCCGCGTCATGGGGCGGCACGTAGAAGGTCTTTCCCCACACCAGGTGCAGGTGGATCTTGTGGGTGTACTCGAAGTACTTGATGACCAGGAAGCCGAAGGCCCCACCCAGCGTGAGCCAGAGGCAGAGCAGCATGGCGGCCTTCTTGCCCAGCTGGGCGAAGCGCACCGCGAGCGCCATGGTGAGGCTGGACGCGATCAGCACCGCCGTGTTGACGCCGCCGAGGATGGTGTCCAGGTAGTGGCTGGAGTAGCTGAAGACCTCCGGGAAGCGGGCCCGCAGCACCGCATAGGCCACGAAGAGGCCGCCGAAGAAGAGCACTTCCGTGGCCAGGAAGAGCCACATGCCCAGCTTGGCGCTGTCGAACTGCTGGGCCGGGTTCTCGAAGTGGTGGGCCAGGAACGGCGGGTGGTCATGGCCGTGCCCGTCGGCGTGGCCGTGATCGGAACCGCCGTGGCCGGACGAGGATGGTGCGCTGATGCTGCTCACGGCTCAGTGTGCCCCTGCCCGCTTGGGGGCGTTGGGAATCAGTTCCGG
Source organism: Phycisphaerales bacterium (assembly GCA_046350535.1). Lineage (GTDB taxonomy): Bacteria > Planctomycetota > Phycisphaerae > Phycisphaerales > SM1A02 > VGXK01. The sequence goes on along the minus strand of JAXMAG010000001.1, from coordinate 578,981 downwards.
ATCCATGCTGCGATCCACGTAGTAGCCCTGCTCCTCATCGCTCCAGCGGACGCAGGAGAAGTCGTAGCAGTCGCCCACCCGGGGCTGGGTGGAGAAGTTGTCGTGCGGCGGCGGGCTGGCGCATTGCCACTCCAGGCTGCGGCCACCCCACGGATTCGCGGGGGCACGCCGGCCGGCGAAGAGGCTGCCCAGGAGGCACGTCGCCGTCAGCACGAAGCCGAACGCCATGATGTAGGAGCCGATGGTGGAGATGACGTGGTAGATCTGGTACTCCGGCTGGTAGTCGTAGTACCGCCGCGGCATGCCCTGACTCCCCAGCATGAACTGGGTGAAGAAGGTCACGTTGAAGCCGATGAAGATGATCACGCAGGCCGTGCTGCCCAGGAACTCGTTGTACATCCGGCCCGTCATCTTGGGCCACCAGTGGTGCAGGCCGCCGATCATGGCGATCAGCGCGGAGCCCATCATCACGTAGTGGAAGTGGGCCACCACGAAGTAGGTGTCGTGCAGGTGGATGTCGGTGTTGAGGGTGGCCAGGTGCAGGCCGGTCAGGCCACCGATCGTGAAGAGGATCATGAACGCCAGCCCGTAGAACATGGGCGTGGTGAGGCTGATGTTCCCCTTGTAGAGGGTGGCCAGCCAGTTGAAGACCTTCACGGCGCTGGGGATGGCCACGCTGAAGCTGATGGCGCTGAAGAGCGTGTTCAGGAGCGGTGACTGCCCGCTGGCGAACATGTGGTGTCCCCAGACCAGGAAGCTGAAGATCGCGATGGCCACCGAGCTGAACGCGATGAAGCGGTACCCGAAGATGTGCCGGTGGGCATGGACGGCGAAGATCTCGCTGATGATGCCCATGCCGGGCAGGATCATGATGTAGACGGCCGGATGGCTGTAGAACCAGAAGAAGTGCTGGTACAGCACCGGGTCTCCACCCATGCTCGGATCGAAGATGCCGATGTTCACCGCCCGCTCCACGATCAGCAGGAGCAGCGTGATGCCCAGCACCGGCGTCGCCAGGACCTGGATGAGGGCCGTGGCGTAGAGGGCCCAGAGGAAGAGCGGCATCCGGAACCACGTCATTCCCGGCGGACGCAGCTTGTGCACCGTCACCACGAAGTTGAGGCCGGTGAAGATGGAGCTGAAGCCCAGGATGAAGACGCCCGCGAGCACGGGGATCACGCCGCCGGTGCTGGTGGTGGTGCTGTACGGGGTGTAGAAGGTCCAGCCGGTGTCGAATCCGCCCATGAGCAGGCTCACCACCGCCATGATGGCGCCGCCGATCCACAGCCAGAAGCTGAAGAGGTTGAGCCTCGGGAAGGCCACGTCCTTGGCTCCCAGCATCACGGGGAGGATGAAGTTCCCCAGGGCCGCGGGGATGCTGGGGATGATCACCAGGAACACCATGATCGCCCCGTGGAGGGTGAACCACTGGTTGTAGGTGTCGGCGTTGGCGGTGATGGTGGGACCGGGGGTGAGCAGCTCCGTCCGCACCAGCAGCGCCATGACGCCGCCGCCCAGGAAGGACCCCAGCACGCCGGCCAGGTACATGATGCCGATCCGCTTGTGATCCAGCGTGAAGATCCAGCTCAGCAGGCCCCTGGTGTGCGTGAGGTAGTTGTCCGTGCTGCCGTGCGTGTCCAGGACGGCGTCGCGTTCAGCGTTCAGCGTGGTCATGGCTTGGCTCCCGAGTCACCCTTGAGCCAGCGGCCGGTCTTGGGATCGAACTCGTCGAGGTGCTTCATCATGCCGATGATGGCGTCAAGGGCCTTGTCGTTCAGCTGGCCCTTGAATGTGGGCATGGCGTTGGAGTAGCCCTGCACCACGTACTCCCCCGGATTGAGGATGGAGGACCGGATGTAGTCCTCGGGGGTGGCGAAGCGCTTGCCGGCTCCGATCAGGCTGGCGGTCGTGCTTCCGTCCGTGAAGGCCTCCGTGCCGGACTGCACCCGCTGCACCAGCCCCTTCCAGCTGGGACCGATGCCGTTGGTGCCATCCAGCGAATGGCACTGCTGGCAGCGGGCGTAGAGCTTGGGACCGGCCTTGAAGTAGAGCTCCTCCTCCGGAATCTTGTCCAGCCACTCTGACTGGTCCTTCAACCAGGCCTCGAACGCCGGCCGGGCGAGGACGAAGACCCGCCGGTTCATGTTGGAGTGGCCGGTGCCGCAGTACTCCGTGCAGAAGAGATGGTGGTAGGTGTCGGTGCCGGTGGGCTCGTCCGCCTGGAACCAGAGCGAGCCGTAGCGGCCCGGCACGCAGTCCTGCTTCACCCGGAAGTCCGGGATGTAGAGCGAATGGAGCACGTCCTGGCTGCGGAGGACCAGCCGGATGGGCTCCCCTGCCGGCACGTAGAGGTCATCGCTGAGCACGCCGTTGGGGTACTTGAAGCTCCACGCCCACTTCTGTGCGGTGACCTGGATCTCGTAGGCCCCCCGGGGCGGCGTCCGCATGCCGATGAAGCCTTCCACGCCCAGGGCGCGGGAACCGGCGAAGCCGAGCCAGAAGATCACCACCACCAGGATCAGCGGGATGATGAGCCAGGTGAGCTCCATCGGCATGTGGTGCGTGGGGCCGTCCGTGCGGAAGGCGTGGCCCTTGGGGGCCCGGTACTTCACCACGAAGACCAGCATCAGCACCGTCACCAGCGCGAAGAAGAAGTAGCAGAGCCAGTTGATGAAGTTGAACATCTGGTCGTAGCCCGGCCCGAAGGTGGAGGCCGGGACGGGCAACCAGAAGCCCGTGGACGGGATCGGCTTGGGGTCTGCCGCGAGCACAGACGCGATGATGGCGCTGAGGTGACTCATGTGGTGGGCGGGGTGTGCGAGGTGGGGCCGGCGGGCGGCTGGAGGCGGTGAGCGCGTCCCTCGCGGATGCGGAGCCAGGCGACGCCGACGGTGATGGCCACCACCGTCACCACGCCACCAAGCTGCATCAGGCGCCGCGCGAACGGCGTGTAGCTGCCCTTGGTGGGGTCGTACTGGTGGCACCAGAGGATGAATCGATCCATGATGCTCCCCACGGTCCCCTCCGCGCCCTCGACCAGGGCCATGCGGAGCGTGGAGGGCTCGTACTTCACGCCGTACACCTGCCGCGAGACGCGGCCGTCCGGGGTGACCACGAAGATGCACGCGGCGTGGGCGTACTCGCCGTCCGGCTGGCGGCGGAACTGGAAGCCCACCGCGTCGGCGAGCGCCTTGCTGGACTCCGCGGGCCCGGTGAGGAAGTGCCAGCCGGCGTCGCTCCCGGGCCGGTTGTAATCCACGGCGTAGCCCTGCTTCTTGGCCGCGGCCAGGGCCGGCCCCTCCTCGGGGTTGATGCTGACGCTGACCACGTGGAACTCCTTCCCCACGCTCCAGTCCACGCCCTTGAGGCCGCGCACCAGCTCGTTCAGCACCAGGCTGCACAGCATGGGGCAGCGCATGTAGCCGAGCTGCAGCAGCACCGGTCGGTCCTTCGGGAAGACCTCCCGCAGCGTGACGTCGCGGCCGTTCTCGTCCTTGAAGCGGAGGTCCATCGGAATGGACGCGCCCAGCTTGGAGGCGTCGATCGTCACGCCCTCCAGCTCCTTCGGCGTGCCTTCCGCCTGCACCGCCGCGGGTTCGTACCCGCCACGCATCCCCTGGGCCGCCGCGGCCGCCGCCATGGCCAGCACCGCTGCCGCGGCGCACGCGGCCGCCATCCGGAACGGGCCGGAGGCGGGGAGCGCCGCAGGAGCTGCTGCACGGGCGATGGCGGACGAACGGCTCACTTGGCGCCGCCTCCCTTGCCCGCGTCCGCGCCCTTCGGCCCGGACTCCGCGACCATCGCCTCCATGGCCCGCGTGACCGGAATCCGCAGCCGCGGCTGCGGCACGCCCTTGGCGTCCGGCCAGGAGAACTTCATGTAGGTGGCCAGCTCCAGGCGCTGCGAGGCCTGCGAGAACTGGGCGTTGGTGATGATGCCCTCGTCGAGCTTCCCACGGAGGTCCCGCTGCATGGCGTCGAAGCTCTTGGCGTCCAGCGGCTGCGACGGCGCGGGCGGGACCTGGCCCTGCCCCGCGTCCACCACCTTGAGCGTCACCTCGTGGTGATCCGCGCGGAAGAAGACGACGCTGACAAGGATCACCAGCACCACCAGGAGGATGATGCTGGCCAGGGAGACGAGCCACGTCGATCCCGGTTCGGGATCATCGAACGGCATCAGCTGGCTTCGGACGTGGGCTGGGGATTCGTGGGCGGCGGACATGATTGGGCTCCCGGTCACATGTTCTCGAACGCCAGGCTCTCGGCGAGGCGCGGATCCCGCCGGCAGAGGAGCGGGTGCTCGCGGAGGCGGAAGATGGTGAAGGAGGCGACGCAGCCCATGATCCCCACCAGCATGAACCAGTTCACGGGATCGGCGAGATGCGTGGAGGTGTCGCCGTACTTGGCCGCCACCTGGTCGTAGGTCTCGTACTGGTTGAGATGCGGCGGGATCTCCGGCATGACGAGCCAGTAGAGATCGATCCACGAGAAGAGCAGCATCCACACGGCGCCGACGGCCAGCCACAGCTTGATGCGCTTGGTCCACCGGCTCACCAGGAAGAGGAACGGGATGACGAAGTGGCCGAAGAGGAGCGCCAGGCTCATCCAGCCCCAGCCGCCCAGCTGCCGGGCGAGGTACCAGCCGGTCTCCTCCGGGATGTTCGCGTACCAGATCAGCATGTACTGGCTGAAGGCGATGTACGCCCAGAAGACGATGCCGAAGGCGAAGAGCATCTTCCCCAGGTCCTGGTAGTGCTCCGCGGTGATGACGCCCTTGAGGTACCCGAGCTGCTGGAGCCGCAGGCACACCAGGATGATGACGGAGAAGCCGGCGGTGCAGCAGCCGGCGAAGAAGTAGACGCCGAACATGGTGCTGAACCACGCCGGGCTGAGGCTCATGATCCAGTCAAAGGCCGCGAAGGTGATGGAGAGGCCGAAGAGAAGGGCTGCGGGCGCCGCGAAGCGCTCCAGGAACTTGGTGCGGGCCACGCTGCCGTCCACGTCCTGTCGCACGGAGTGGTGCCAGAACGTGAACGCCAGGATCACCCACACCGCCATGTACGCGGCGGCGCGGATGAAGAAGAACTGCGGGTTGAGGTAGGCCGTCTTAGCCTCCACGAGGGCGGCCTCCGCGGGATCGTGGGCCCGCATCGCCTCCAGGTCGAACCACGGGAAGAGCTGCGAGAGCTTCCCGGAGAAGTACATGGCCACGAACGGGAGGAAGCCGAGCCACAGCCAGAGGAGGTTCGACATGATGGCCTCGGCGGGACGCCGAACCGCGACGCTCCACCCGGCATGGGTCAGGTGCTGCACGAAGACGAAGAAGAGGCCCCCCAGGGCGATGGCCAGGCCGAACAGCCAGTTCTGGAGCCACACGCGGGCCAGGTGACCGGTGTCGCCGGAGCGCCATCCGAGGAAGACGGCGGTGGCCAGGCAGCCCACGCCCACGACCGCCGCGAGCCGGCCCCAGCCCCCGAGGCGGGTGCCGACGAGCGAAGCGTCTGAGAGATCCGGTGCTTGCCGAGCTGCGGAGTGGCTCATTCGTTCCTCAGTTCAGGGTGGCGCGCCGATCGGCGGGCACGTCGTCCGGGCGGGCGTTCTGGCTTCGCTGGAGGGCCTTCACGTAGGCCGCGATGGCCCAGCGGTCGTTCACCGGCACCTGGGAGGCGTAGCCGGCCATGTTGCGGATGCCATGGGTGATGGTGTGGAAGATCTGCCCCATGGGCTGGACGGTCACGGTCTCGTCCTGGACCAGGTTCTTGGCCTGGACCCACTGGGTGTCGTTGACGGGGCCGTTCACGTTCGAGACCAGCTCCATGGCCCGCTGGTTGACCGTGCCGTTGCCGCCGCCGGAATAGCCGTGGCAGACCGCGCAGTAGATGTCGAAGCGGGCGCGGCCCCGCTCCAGCAGCTCCATCGTGAGCGGCAGTTCCGCGGGCGTCATGGCGGCCCACGCGCCGTTCACCACTCCGTCGTAGAGATGGGAGTCCGTGTAGGTCTCGCCGCGGGCGACGGCCCCCACCACCGGCGGACGCATGGCCCGCAGATCTGCGAAGGCCGGGTTGACGGACTGCGGCTTGAACTTCGACTGGAAGGCCATGTCCTGGATGATCCGGACCGGCTGGTTGGGGGACGGCGCGGCACGGACCCGGGCCACCACCGCCGGAGGAATGAGGAGCAGCAGCACGACCAGAAGACCGCCGTAGACAAGGACGCGTGGCACGGGTCAGTCCTCCACCGCCTCGACGCTTCGGGCGCCGAGTGACTTCAGCAGTTGCTCCGTCTTGCTCCGGAAGAACGCCGGATCCCGCGCCTCCACCGAGATGAAGAAGCGGTCGTCGCTGGCCCGAAGGAAGCGGCGATTGCCAAGGAGCGGATGGTGGAGCCGGGGCAGGCCGTTCAGCAGGAACATCAGACCCACCGCGGAGAGGGCGGAGAGAAGGATCGTGAGCTCGAACATGACCGGGATGAACGCCGGCAGGCTCATGAGCGGCTTGCCGCTGATGAGGAACGGGTATCCCGTGACCCACACCAGGGCCCAGATGGTGAGGTTGCTGGCGTTGGTGAAGGCCTGCAGCACGAGTCCCAGCGTGGCACCGGTGAGGCCGCCGCCGAAGACCAGCACCGGAAGGAGCGTGCGGCGGACGCCCATGGCCGCGTCCAGGCCGTGGACCGGGAAGGGCGTGTGGCAGTCCCACCAGCGGTAGCCGGCGTCGCGAACCTTCTCGGCGGCGTGGAGCAGCTTCGACGGGTCGTCGAATTCAGCGACCAGCCCCCACAGGCGGCGCTGGGTCGCTCCGGCGTCCGGCGCCTTGAGCGGATCTGAGTGTGGTGCGAGCGTGGTCACTGGTGGCTCCGGGTCTTGATGGGCTCACGCATCGAGGGGCGGCTGCGGATGAAGGGGTGCGTCCGGGGAGGCCGGCGCGACGCGCGGGGCCCCGGCGTGGCCATGGCCGTGGTCGCGGTCGGCGTGTCCGTGGCCGTAGCCCTCCCAGTGGGGGTTGGCCTGGGGCATGGTGGCCTTCACTTCCGCGATGGCGATCATGGGCAGGAAGCGGCAGAAGAGCAGGAACAGCGTGCCGAAGAGGCCGAAGGCGCCGAGCATGGTGCCGATGTCCACCCAGGTGGGGGTGAACTGATCCCACGAGGAGGGCAGGAAGTCGTTGGCCAGGCTGGTGACGATGATCACGAAGCGCTCGAACCACATGCCGACGTTCACCACCAGGCTCAGGATGAACATGGCGGGGATGCTGGTGCGGAGGGCCTTGAACCAGAAGAGCTGCGGCGTGATGACGTTGCAGCTCACCATGATCCAGTAGGCCCACGCGTACTGGCCGAAGGCGCGGTTCACGAACGCGAACTTCTCGTACATGGCCCCCGAGTACCACGCGATGAAGAACTCCATGGAGTAGGCGTAGCCCACCATGCATCCCGTCACCAGGATGATCTTGTTCATGTTGTCCAGGTGGCGCATGGTGATCAGGTCCTTCAGCCCGAAGAGCTGACGGGCCGGGACCGCGAGCGTGACCACCATCGCGAAGCCGCTGAAGATGGCGCCTGCCACGAAGTAGGGCGGGAAGATGGTGGTGTGCCAGCCGGGAAGCTGGCTGACCGCGAAGTCGAACGACACCACCGAGTGCACCGAGAGGACGAGCGGCGTGCTCAGGGCGGCCAGCAGCAGGTAGGCCCGTTCGTAGCGGTGCCAGTGGCGGTTGCTGCCGCGCCAGCCGAGCGCGAAGAGCCCGTACCCGAGCTGGCGGATGGTCCCCTTGGCCCGATCCCGCAGCGTGGCGAGATCCGGCACCAGGCCGACGTACCAGAAGAGCAGCGAAACCGTGAAGTAGGTGCTGACCGCGAAGACGTCCCAGAGGAGCGGGCTGCGGAACTGCGGCCACATGTCCATCTGGTTCGGGATCGGGAAGAGCCAGTACGCCAGCCACACGCGCCCGATGTGAACGCCCGGGAAGAGGCCGGCGCAGATGACCGCGAAGATGGTCATGGCCTCGGCGAACCGGTTGATGCCCGTGCGCCACTTCTGCCGGAAGAGGAAGAGGATGGCGCTGATGAGCGTGCCGGCGTGGCCGATGCCCACCCAGAAGACGAAGTTGGTGATGTCGAAGGCCCACATCACGGGGTTGTTGAGGCCCCAGACGCCCACGCCCGTGAAGATGAGGTAGGTGACGCAGAAGCCCAGGAAGCCCAGCATCCCCAGGCTGATGACGAACGCGACGTACCAGGCCACCGGGGCCCGACGGGCCTCCGAGACCCGCGCCACCTGATGGGTGACCTCACCGAAGCGGGTCATGTTGGCCACCAGCGTGGCCCGCGTCCCCGGGACCTCCGCGGTGTTGTCCACCTCCATGAAGCCGCGCTGGGAGGCGTCCCGGTCCGTGGTGTAGTTGGACCCGCTCAACCGTTCACCGCTCCTTCCTTGCCGCCGGCGTGGTCATGGTCATGGTCGTGACCATGGCCCCCTCCGCCCTCCGTCTGCACCGCCGGGTTGTTCACCCGGGCCAGGTAGCGGACGCGGGCCTTGGTGTTGAGCTCCTCCAGCATCTGGTAGCTGCGGCCGGAGCGGTGGAGCCTGGACACCTGGCTCGTGGGATCCAGGAGGTCGCCGAAGACGATCGCCTCCGCGGGGCATGCATCCTGGCATGCGGTGCGGATGGTCCCGTCCGGGATGTGCGGGCCCTGGCCGCCGCCGTTCGCGCTCCCGCCGGCCCGGGCCCAGGCGTTCTTGGCCTGGATCTTGGCGGCCTGGATGCGCTGCGTGCAGAAGGTGCACTTCTCCATCACCCCACGCATGCGAACGGTGACCTCCGGATTGAACTGCATCCGCAGCCACTGGTCCGGCCCGGTCTCCACGTAGTACTCCGGGCGCACCGCCATCGGCCCCTCCTGCTCTCGGATCGGGGGACGGCGCTGGTAGTCGAAGAAGTTGAACCGCCGCACCTTGTAGGGGCAGTTGTTGCTGCAGTAGCGCGTGCCTACGCAGCGGTTGTAGACCATGTTGTTGATGCCTTCCGCGTCGTGGAGCGTGGCCCCCACGGGGCACACCTGCTCGCACGGCGCGTTCTCGCACTGCATGCAGGTCACCGGGGCGATCGCGAAGCCCTGCGGATGGGCGGGATCACGGCCGCGGAAGTAGCGATCGATGCGGAGCCAGTGCATCTCGCGGCCGCGGGCCACCTGGTCCTTGCCCACCACCGGGATGTTGTTCTCCGCCTGGCAGGCCACCATGCACGCGGAGCAGCCGGTGCATGCACCGAGGTCGATGGACATGGCCCAGCGGTGGGCCGCCCCGTCGAGGTTGGTCTCCTCCCACAGCGAGAGCCGATGGGCCACGTGCGACACGTGCCGGGCGAAGTCCGGGTGCTCCCGGTACTCCTCCAGGGTCCCCTGCCGCACCAGCGTGGGAAGGCGGTCCTGGATGCTGCCCGCGGGCACCTCCGGCATCACCGCTTCCGAGACGCCGTGGTCCTGCGTGTGCGCGAACGCGTAGCGGCCCGCGGCCTTGGCCACGGTGCCGCCCGCGAGGATGTCCATGCCGCCGCTCGTGCGGATGCGGTAGGCGTTGAAGCCGGCGTTGGCCGCGATGGGGCCCGCGGCGTCGCCGCGTCCATAGCCCAGGTAGATGGTGACGGAGTCATCCGCGTGTCCGGGGACGCGCCACACCGCCGCCTCCACGCTCCTGCCGTTGGCCGAGAGTGTCACCATGTCTCCGTTGGTCACGCCCAGGCGGGTCGCGGTGGCCACGCTCATCAGGGCCGCGTTGTCCCAGGTGATCTTCGTCACCGGATCCGGCAGCTCCTGGAGCCAGCCGATGGTGCCGTAGCGGCCGTCGAAGACCTTCATGTCCCAGGCGAGGACGATCTCGCTCTTCCCCGCGGCAGCGGTGGAGGGCTCCACCGCCGCGGCGATCGCCCGCGCCGCGGAGGCCGGGTCGATCGCGGGACGGGCCTCCGGCGCCGCTGCGGTGTCGCGCACCACGCCGCGGTCGAGCCAGCCGCGCCACGCGTCCTCGAACGCGGGGCCCTTGAGCTTGCTGCGGGCCATGTGGACCTCGCGCACGCGGGTGTAGCCGTCCACCGGGCCGGGCTTCTCGACTCCGGCGTTCTCCAGGATGGCCAGGAGCTCCAGCGGGCTGTGCCCGCCCTGGGCGGCGTCGATCATGGGCAGGATCAGCGGCTGCTGCATGCAGATGGAGCCGTCCCACGTGCGGACGTCCCCCCAGCTCTCCAGGAAGTGCGCCGCCGGGAGATGCCAGGTGCAGGCCTGCGAACGGCTGGTCTCGTCCACCATCATTCCCAGCCGCACGACCGTTCCGGCCTTGGCCATCAGGGCCCCGAAGTCCAGATCCGCCGGCGCCGTGTAGACCGGATTGCAGCCGAGGATCACGAGCGTCTTCACCTTCCCCGCGCCCAGATCCGCCGCCAGCCGGGCCATGCCGTCGCGGCAGCCTGCGAGCGGCGCTCCATAGCGGACGGTGGTGCCGGCGTTGCCGAGGAAGTCATTGAGGAGGACGCACATCGCGTGGACCGCCGCGGGCTGCCGCGGGCCGCAGAGCACCAGGCACCGGCCGCGGCTCTTCTGGAGGTCCGCCACCAGGGCGTCCCAGGCCTGCTGCCGATCTCCACCCAGGAGCTTCGCGGGATCCCGGGTGGCCGCGAGGGCCGCCACCGCGGACTGCAGCGCGGGCGAAGCGGCGCCGGCCCCCAGCTTGGCGCAGAGGGCTGCGGCGAGGGCCGCCACGTCACCGGACTTCACCGCGAAGCGCTCATCCGCGTTCATCCCGGTGACCGTCACGTTGCTTTCGAAGGCGTAGAGCCGCGAGATGTTCTGCTTCCTGGGATCCGTCTCCTCGCAGCGGCGCGTGCGGGCGAACTCGCGGGCGTTGCGCACGCTCAGCGGGCAGGCGTTGAGGAAGTCCGAATCCAGGCTCACCACCACGTCGGCCTTGGAGAAATCGTGGATCGGCCGCCGCGCGCTTCCCATGGCCGCGGCCAGACCGGCCACGCACTCATCCGGCGCGAGCGCCTCCCACGTGGTCCACGTGGCCTTGGGGAACGCCTTCACCAGGCGCTCCCTGGCGTCGTCCATGGTGGGGCCGGACCACGCCTCCGTGAGGAAGGCGAGACCCTCACCACCGCTGGCGCGGAACTCCTTGAACGCCCCGCCGGCCCACTCCATGAAGGCCGCGTGGTTCGAAGGCTTGCCCTGGTGCAGGACGGTGCGGCTGCGGATGGGGTCGTACATCTCCAGGATCCGCGCCTGGCCGAAGGTGCTGCTGCCGGCGCCGGACCAGCTCTCGGCATTGCCGTCCAGCTTGATCGGGCGACCGTCGTAGCTGGTGGCCACCATGCCGCTGCCCACGCCCGCGATCTCCATCGCGGTGGCGTAGCGCACGGGCACGCCCGGCACCCGGTTGCTCGGCTGGCTGGCGAACGGCACCAGCTTGCTCTCCGGCCAGCGGCGGCACGCCGCCAGGCCCATGCCCGCAAGCGCCATCGAGGCGCCGGCCAGCTTCATGAACGTGCGCCGCTCCTCGCTCGTCGGGGCGTCGGAGGCTCCGGGGGCGAACTCGTCCTGCGCCGCCCGCAGCAGCTCCGGGGACGGCGAATGATCCTCGATGGAGCGCCACCACCAGCGGGCCGCGCGGACGGGCGCGCCGGCGGGGACGGCCCCGTCGTCGCGGGCGCGGGAGTCGCAGCCGTGCTCGGGGGTGGATTCGGGCGGGCTGTTCAGCGGTGACATGTCGAGCAGGCCTCGCTGGGATTGATGTGGTAGCGGTCCTTCAGGGCCTGCCGCTGATCCGCGGAGAGCGCCGTGCGCTGGTCGTAGGCCATGTTGGTGATCTGGTCGACGGGACGGAGCGCCATGTCGGGGTTGCGGTGGCACTCGAGGCACCAGCTCATGGAGAGCGGTGCCACGCGGTAGACCTCCTCCATCTGGTCGACGCGCCCGTGGCACTCGACGCAGCCCACACCGCGGTTCACGTGGGCGGAGTGGTTGAAGAAGGCGTAGTCCGCGAGCTTGTGGACCTTCACCCATTCGATGGGCATGCCCGTCTCGTAGCTCTTGCGCACCAGGTCCAGGCGGGGACTGGCCCGCTGGATCTGGGTGTGGCAGTTCATGCACGTCTGCGTGGGCGGAATCGCGGCGAACCCGGTCTGCTCCACGGTCGAATGGCAGTAGCGGCAGTCGATGCCCAGCGTGCCCGCGTGCAGGGCATGGCTGTAGGGCACCGGCTGCTTGGGCATGTAGCCCACCTCCAGCGTCTTCGGGCTGAAGCCGTAGGCGACGAACATGGCTGCGTAGAGCGGAAGCACCGCACCGACCACCAGCACGAACGGGAGGAGTGCGTTGGACCAGCGGGGGAAGAGGAAGCGGCTCATCGAATGGGCGGCCCTTGGGTGCGGAATCGCCTCTGTGCCTTTTTTCACAAAGTCTGAAACTTGATGCTACGGGCCGTCCGGCCCAAGCGTCAAGCGACAGAGCGATCGTCTGCGGCCGACATCGTCGCCGAGGCGCGGCGTTGCGACGGAGTCTCGACTCCGAACCGCTCCCCAAGGGCCGGTGGTAGCGTTCGCACCTCCCGTGATCGACACCCACTGCCATCTCACCTTCACCGTCTTCCAGGAGCGCATCGCCGAGGAACTCGAGGCGATGCGCGCGGCGGGCGTTCGCGGCGCGATCACGGTGGCCACCACGAGCGAGGATGCGAAGAAGGCCGCAGCCCTGGCGGCGCGGCACGAATGCCTCTGGCACTCCTCCGGCGTGCATCCCCTGCACAGCGATGAGCCGGTCAACTGGGGGGATCTGCGCGACGCGGCCCGCAGCCCCCGCTGCGTGGCGTGGGGCGAGCTGGGCCTGGACCGCCACTACTCGGATCCTCCGCAGGCCATCCAGCGACGGGTGCTGGAGGAGCAGCTGGACCGGGTCCTCCGCTGGAACCACGAGGATGGCGCCAAGCCGGTGATCGTGCACTGCCGGGATGCATTCGACGACCTGCTGCCGGTCCTGGCCGCCAGCGGCCTTCCGAGCGAGCGATTCGTCTTCCACTGCTTCACGGGCACGCCGCAGGAGGCGCGGCGGGTGCTGGACTTCGGCGCGTGGATCAGCTTCACGGGCGTGGTGACGTACGCCAACGCCCCGGGAGTGGCGGAGGCGGCCACGCTGGTCCCGGAGGACAGGATCATGGTGGAGACGGACGCCCCCTTCCTGTCCCCGGAGCCGATCCGCACCGCCAGGCCGAACCGGCCCGCGCACGTGGTTCACGTGGCCCGCTTCCTGGCGCGGCTGCGAGCCGCGGAGGAGGAGGACTTCTTCCGGCAGCTGGACCTGAACGCGTGCCGCTTCTTCGGGCTCCCGGCCGCGGGCCCGGAGGCGCTCAACCCCCCCGCGGCCCGGTGCTAGCATCCTCCCCGTGAGCACGGAGCAGCCTGAGTCCCCTCGCGGGGGAGCGGTGATGAGCTTCGGCGATCACTTGGAGGAGCTGCGGAAGCGGGTCATCCTGTCGCTCCTGGTGCCGGTGCCGGTGGCGGTGACGGCGTTCTACTTCGCGGAGCACATCCGCTCCTTCCTCTGCGAGCCGGCGTTCAAGGCCCTCAAGGCCAACGAGCTGCCGGCCCAGCTGCAGGTGCTGAATCCGGCGGAGACGCTCTCCACGGACATGCAGCTCTCGCTGGTGGTGGCGCTCGTGGTGAGCGCCCCGTGGATCCTCTGGCAGCTCTGGAAGTTCATCGAGCCGGGGCTCTACGCGAGCGAACGGCGCTTCGTGCACCTGCTGGTCCCGATGAGCGCCGCGCTCTCCGTGCTGGGACTGGCGCTCCTTCAGTGGGTGCTCCTCCCCGCGATGATGCACGTGCTGGTGGGCTTCGGGATGCCGGACGCCCAGATGCGCACGGTGGCGCAGCCGTCCGAGGCTCCCGCCGCCGGGCCCGCGGCGCCGCTCCTTCCCGTGCTCACGCAGCCGCCGGAGCATCCCCTGCCGGGGCAGGCGTGGATCACGCCCGACCACCAGTTCATGGTGGCGCTCCCGGTGGGAGATGGCGGGACGGTGGAGATCCTCTCCATGCAGCTGGTGCGGGCGGGCACGCTGGCGCAGCAGTACCGGCTGAGCGAGTACCTCGACTTCGTGCTGATGCTGATGCTGGGGACAGCGGTGGCGTTCCAGCTTCCGATCGTGGTGATGCTGCTGGGCTGGGTGGGCATCGTGGAGGTGTCCACGCTGCGGCACTACCGGCGCCACGCGGTGCTGGTGTGCGCCGTGGTCTCCGCGTTCATCACGCCCACCGGCGATCCCATCAGCATGACGCTCATGGGCCTTCCGCTCTACGCGCTCTACGAGTTGGGCATCCTGCTCCTCGTGGTGGCGCCGCCGCGGGCCGTGGCGGAGGGCCGCGTGCTCCGCCGGGTGCGCGACGTGCTCCTGGGGCGGCACCGGGTGTCGCCGTGACCGCGGCCGCCCTGCGGCGACGGCGCCGCGCCCTGCGGGAGTGGGGTGAGCTGCGGCGCGTGCGCCGCGCCCATCCGTGGGTGGGTCCGATCGACCTGGCCATGCTGCGGCGGGCGCTGCGGCTGGCGGCCCGGGCGGCGCGACGGGGCGAAGTGCCGGTCGGCGCCGTGGTCTATCGAGGTCGTGAGGTGATCGCGGAGGCGGCCAACGACCGGGAGGCCACCGGCGATCCGACCGGGCATGCGGAGGTGGTGGCCCTGCGGGAGGCGGGGCGGCGCCTGGGGGCGTGGCGACTCTCCGGCACGCGCCTCGCGGTGACGCTGGAGCCCTGCCCGATGTGCGCGGGGGCCCTGGTGAACGCCCGGGTGGACCACCTGGTGTTCAGCGCCTACGACCCCAAGGCCGGCGCCTGCGGGACCCTCTTCGAGATCCCCTGCGACGAGCGGCTGAACCACCGGCTTCTGGTGGCGGGCGGCGTCTACAAGGCCAGGGCGGTCCGGCAGTTGCGGCGCTTCTTCGGGGCCCGCCGAAGGCGTTCGTCCTGATTCTCGGACCATCCTGACCCGCCCTGCCGTCCTAACCGGGCCATTTGCAGGGGATTGCGGTCTGCCCCATGAGGCACCCGGGGGATTGTTTTTCAGAGTTGATGCCGGTGGCCCCTAGGTGATCCGGGCCACCCGTCCGCACTCCGCCAATCGCGGGTGCAGGCACTCCAGGTGGTTCTAGGGAGGGCATCATGCGGAAGCAACACCACACCTCATGGCACGACCGGCGGAGCACGCTCCCCGGGATTCTCTGCGCCGTGCTGGGGTGCACGCTCAGCGCCTCCGCGATCGTGGCCACCTATCAGACCGGCGAGTTCAACTCCCAGGGCCGCAGCGTGACCAGCGGCGTGTTCGGCGATGACGTGGACCTGGTGAGCGTGACCGTCGGCGAACGCACCATGGCGGCGCTCGATGGCGGCCTGGGGAACATCTCCACCGCCCGCATCTACACCGCGCCTCCCGGCAGCGACACCTGGACGCTGCTCACGGACGATCAGCTGGCCAACCCCGCGTCCCCCGTGGGTCTCGGCGTGGGCCGATCCGTGGACGGCGCGAACGTGACCACCGCGCTCGACGTGCTGACCGGCTTCAGCGTCTCCCGCCTGCTTCGCTCCGACGGCTCCTTGCGGCTGCGCGTGGACATGCTGGCCACCGCGCCCCAGACCGACAACGACCCCGACACCGACGAGCCCTCCCCCGAGTTCGTGCTGGCCGGTTCGCTCCAGGGCGGCGGCTTCTCCGTCACCCCCATCACCGGCGGGGACGTGGACAACCCGACCCTGGGTTCGCCCCGGCCGATCCCCGCGGAGAAGGCGGCGGAGGCCGCGACCGGCATCTCCGTCATCCTGGCCGGCATGGCCCAGCCGCTCTCGATCGACATGCTCGGCCTCGACCTCAGCGGCGACATGGGCGTGGCGAGCGACGGCCAGCTGGTGGGCGTGCGCGTGGAGGTGGAGCCCGGCCCGCCGGTGGGCTTCAAGGGCTGGTTCACCGGCGTCAACCGCGACGTCATGCTGAGCGACCTCGCGAGCCAGAGCTTCGCCCAGGTGTACGCGGGCGCCCTCGACGGCTACGGGGAGTACAGCGGCAGCTCCCTGCCTTCCCCCGGCTACTACCCCGGCTACGTCCCCGGCGACGGCGGCTTCTACGGCGCCGATGCCGGCTCCGTGAACGGCAACGTCCCGGTGATCAACAACAACGGCGGCGGTGGTGGCGGCGGTGGCGGTGGTGGTGGCGGCGGCGGCGGTCCGCCTCCGGTGCCGGCCCCCGGCGCCCTGATCCTCCTCGGCATGGCCGGCGCGCTGACCATCGGACGCCGCCGGGCCTGAGCCCCGCGCCGTCCGGCCCCCGTCAGTGCCCCTCATCCGCGGCCGCGGCACTCGCGTCGCCGACGATCTCGCGCAGCAGCACCGTGGCGTAGGCCCCCTTGGGGAGGTCGAACGCCGTGCGCACGAACGGCCCGTGCTCGTCGAAGCCGGCATCGATCTCGGGGTTCGAGACCCGCACCCGCAGCGGACGCCTTGCTCCCGCCACCAGGCCGGATGCGAAGAGCGCCGCATCCGAGTGGTACGCCGCCGCCGCTTCGGACTCCAGGGCCGCCACGCTTCCGCGCGGCTCCACCATGCCGGGTCCGGGCAGCGGGCCGCTGGGGGAGATTTCGAATCGCTCCAGCCTGCCCGCGAGCGCCTTCTCCGGCGTCGCGTCCGCGAGGGCCTCGGGCCCCACCTGGAAGACCGCGCCGTTGTGGTGCTGCAGCGCCACGTCGCCCTCTCCCAGGGTGGCGAACGTGCCGTTCCCCAGCCGCGCGTCCACCACCCGGTTGAAGATGGCCGACTGCAGGGCGCTGATCCAGAACTGCCGGTTGTCCGGGTCGATGGCCATGCACGCGCGGCGGGCATCCCGCCCGGAGGCGAGGGCACGCAGCGCCGCCCGCTCCGCGCCGTCCGCACGGCTCCAGAGCGGCAGGCTCTCCGCCCACCGGCCCTGGTCCGCCAGCCGGCGCTGCGTCTCCTGGTGCGGCGGATGCCATGAGCCCTTGGAGCCCACCAGCTCCGCGATCGCGTCCTCCCAGCGCTCCTTGAGGAGCAGCCAACCCATGCGGTGGTTGTTGCGGCGGTAGCCGAACCGCTGCGGCCCGAACGAATCCGGCACGCCTGTGACCGCGAGCCGGCGGAGGCCCCGCCAGACCAGCGGCGCCGCCGTCGGCTCCACGCCGCGGATGCGGATGGAGAAGCGGTTCCCCGCCAGGTGGCCGCGCCGCAGCTTGTTGGTGTGCCGGGCCTGCCAGAGCACCGCGAGCCGTTCGTGCTGCGGCGGCTGAGGGTCCGCCCGCCCGGGGAGGTGGAGGGAGATGGCCTGGCGCGTGACGCCCACCTTGTCCTTCATGCCCGCGAAGCCGATGTCCCCGAGGCCCACGTCGTAGTGGCGCGAGAGGACCTGCAGGAGCTCGCCGTGCGGCATGTTCGTCTTCTGCACGCCCAGGTAGAGGTGTTCGCCGCTGCCGCAGGGCTCGTAGAGCGGCAGCTCGTCCACCAGGAAGTCCTCGGGCCGCTCCTTGATGCGGCCCGCCAGCACCGGGCCGCCCAGGAGGTACGCCTGCGGAAGCGGATCGGGCATGGAGCGGCAGCATTCGAGCGCCGACCCGTCCACGTCCGGCACGCTCACGGCAGCCTCACGCCATGTCGTTCCAGGCCTTCGCGGATCTGCGGCTCCGTCGGCCTCGAGGGATCCACGAGCAGCGACGTCCACCCGGCCTGCCGCGCCGCCTCCACGTTGGGGATGAGGTCGTCGAAGAAGATGATGGACCGCCCGTCGAACCCGGTGGCCGCCTCGAACGCCCGGTAGATCGCGGGATCCGGCTTGGCCAGCCGCAGCAGATGCGACGCGTGCCGGCGGCGGATGGCCCGGAACGCGGGGATGGACTCCATGGCCGCCCAGTGGTCGTGGTTGGTGTTGCTGAGGCAGGCCGTCTCCAGGCCGGCGCGGTGCAACCGGTCCAGGAGCGGCTCCAGGCCGTCGTAGGCGCCGAGGATCCACGCGTCGTGGATGCGCCGGAGCTCCGCGGGCGAATGCCGCTGCCGCATCAGGTCCGAGACGCGGCGATGGAACTCTTCCGACTCCATCGCGCCGGTCTGGTGGGCGTGGACCAGTTCCGACATGCGGGCCCGGTCCAGCTCCCGGTCCGCGTCGAAGCGCATGGGCACGCCCGCGGCCCTGCAGCCCTCCTCCCACGACTGGCAGATGCGGATCACCACGCCCCCGAGGTCGAAGCAGGCCACGCGCGGCGGAGTGCTCAATCCTGCTCCTCCTCCTCGTCCTGGTCGATCTCCGGGACCGCACTGCCCCCCTCCGCTGCGTCCGCGGCGGCGGCCCGCAGCACCTCCTCCTCCACGAAGATCGGCACGTCCATCGCGACGCCGATGGCGATGGCATCGCTGGGCCGGCTGTCCACGAGGTGGGTGCGGCCGTCCCGTTCGATCACCAGCTTGGCGAAGAAGGTGCCCTGCCGGAGATCGTCGATGACGATGCGCTGCAGCGACGCCCCCAGCTCGCGGATCACGGCCGCCAGCAGGTCGTGCGTCTGCGGGCGCGGCACCTCGGCGCCCTTCAGGCGACGTTCGATCGCGAAGGCCTCCGGCAGGCCGATGACGATGGGGAAGCTGCGGCCCGACGCCGGGTCCGTGAGCTCGATGATCTGCATGTCGCTCATCTCGCGGATGAAGATCCGAGAGAGCTGCATCCGGACTGCCATCGCGAGGCCTCCCGGGACGATGGTATCACCGGCGCGCAGGCGCACCGCCGGATCGGCCGGCACGAAGCCGCCGCGGGGGCGCGGGCCGGAGGTTCAGGAGGTGGTCCACCAGGCCAGGAGGAGACTGAGGTCCAGTCCGTCCACCTGGCAGTCGCCGTTCACGTCCGCGGGACAGGCGTCGCACGCGCCGCAGGCGCCCCAGCCCGCCAGGAGGAGGCCGAGGTCCGCCGCATCCACCACGCCGTCGTGGTTGAGATCCGCGGGCGGTTCGAACGCCTGGGCCGCCAGGATCGCGGCGAATGCGTTGAGCCGGCCGGCGCCGGTGTAGTCGTCCGGCCCGGGCGACTCCACGTCGTCCGCGGACATGGTGAGGAGCGTGCGGATCTGGTCCGGCGAGAGCGTCGGGTTCATCCCGCGCAGGAGCGCCACCGTGCCGCTCACGTGCGGCGCCGCCATGCTCGTTCCGGTCTTGGTGGCCACGCCACCGGACGGGGACAGCGAAAGGACGCTGACGCCCGGCGCCGCGACGTCCACCTGCGGCCCGTAGTTGGAGTTGGGCCAGCGGTGATCGGTGTTGTCCGTGGCGGCCACGGCGATGGTCTGGGGCCAGCGCGAGGGGAAGGAGGGCGGCGTGATCCCGGAGTTGCCGGTGGCGGCCAGCATCACCACGCCGGAGGCGGCGGCGTAGATCACCGCGTCCTTGAAGTACTGCGTGCCCGCGGAGTACTGCAGGCTCATGTTGACGATCGTGGCGCCCTGGTCCGTGGCCCAGACGAGGCCATCCGCGGCGTAGGACTCCAGTCCACTGCATGGGTTGACCACCACCACCGGGAGGATGCGGGCGTCCCAGCAGAGGCCCGCCACCGTGGTGGCGTCGTTGCCGGAGGCGGCGATGATCCCCGCGACGTGGGTGCCGTGGCCGTTGCAGACGTCGTTGGTGGACGCGTTCTGCAGCGGGATGTTCCAGCCGGGAAGGACCCGTCCCTCCAGGTCCGCCACCGGCGTCACGCCGGAATCCAGGGTGGCCACCACCACGGCCTGTCCTCCGGTGGTGATGCCCCAGGCGTCCGTGGCGCTCACGTCCGCGCCGGGCACGCCGGGCACGCCGCCCACCACCTGGCCGGTGTTGCGCAGGTTGTACTGCTCCGGGAAGGAGGGATCGTCCGGCACCACCTCCGCAAGGCCGCCGATGCCATCCGCCTCCGCCAGCTCCACCAGATGCGTGAGCCTGGCCAGTGCCGCCGCAATGGCGGGCGTGTCGCTCCCGGGAGCCACGCGCACGATCACCCAGCGGTCCATGCCGATCGAGGCCGCGAGCGCCGCCCGCGCCGGCGTGATGGGGCTCGCGGAGTGGGCCCCCAGGGCCCCCACGCCCGCCAGGAGCGCGGCGCTCTCCGCGGCCGGGCCGTCCGCGGCCACGAAGCATGGTCGCCCGGCCGCATCGACCCCCGTTCGGATGCCGGGCCGGAGCTTCACCAGCACGTGATCCGTCGCGTAGCCGCCGATCTCATCCGGCGCCGCGGGTGCCGGTGGGGCGGCCGGGGAGGCCGCGCCCGCAGCGAGTGCCGCCAGGAGCGCCACCCCGCAGGCCGCAGGACGCAGCCGGGCCGCGACCCGACCGCGGCCGGGAGAGCGCGCCCCCAGGCGCAGGACGGGGGTGGGCAGAGGTGCAGGCATGGGTCCGGGGAACACTAGCCGAACGGCCACCCGCTGCCACGCTCCGCGACCGGGATTGTGTGACCCCGCCCCTCAAAGGCGCCCCTTCCGGCAGCCGCGACCCGCCAGTAGGATGCTGCGTTCCCCGCGGACAGGCCGAGAACGGCCCCCCTCCATCACCCCCCACCAGGTCCTCCAAGTGCCCAACGCCACGATGCCCCGCTCCACCCGCCGCTCCACCGCTACCGACCCCTCCGCCGCCCGGACCTACCTCTTCACGAGCGAGAGCGTCTCCATGGGCCACCCGGACAAGCTGGCGGACCAGATCAGCGACGCCATCCTGGACGCCATGCTCGCCGTGGATCCGCGCAGCCGGGTGGCATGCGAGACGCTGGTGACGACGGGACTGGCGGTGGTCGCGGGCGAGGTGACCTGCGACGGATACGTGGACATCCCCGCCATCGTCCGCGCCACCATCCTGAAGGCCGGCTACGACGACGCGGCCAAGGGCTTCGACGGCAAGAGCTGCGGCGTGAGCGTGTGCATCGGCAAGCAGAGCCCCGACATCGCCCGCGGCGTCGACACCAAGGTGAACGGCAAGGAGAAGGAGCAGGGCGCCGGCGACCAGGGCATGATGTTCGGATTCGCCTGCAAGGACACGCCCTCGCTGATGCCGCTCGCGATCGATCTGGCCCACCGCCTGGTGAAGCGGCAGGCCGAGGCTCGCGAGAAGGGCCTGCTGAAGGGCCTGCGCCCGGACGCCAAGAGCCAGGTGACCGTGGAGTACGACGGCCTCCGTCCCGTGCGGATCGACACCGTGGTGCTCTCCACGCAGCACGACCCGATGTGGAACGGCTCCAAGAAGCAGGCGGAGCTCAAGCAGGAGGTGATCCGCCACGTCATCAAGCCGGTCCTCGGCAAGTGGTGGAACGACCGCATCAAGGTGTGGGTGAATCCCACCGGGCAGTTCGAGGTGGGCGGTCCCCACGGAGACTGCGGCCTCACCGGCCGGAAGATCATCGTGGACACCTACGGCGGCCGCGGCCGCCACGGCGGCGGCGCCTTCAGCGGCAAGGATCCCAGCAAGGTGGATCGCTCCGCCGCCTACATGGCCCGCTACATCGCCAAGAACATCGTGGCCGCGGACCTGGCCGACGTCTGCGAAGTGCAGCTCTCCTACGCCATCGGCGTGGCCGAGCCCGTGAGCGTCCTGGTGGACACCCAGGGCACCGGGCGCGTCGCGGACGCCCTGCTCGGTGACCTGGTGCGCCGCCACTTCCAGCTCACGCCGGGCGGCATCACCCGCTCGCTGGAGCTGCTGAAGCCCATCTACTCCCCCACCGCCGTGCACGGCCACTTCGGCCGCACGCCCGGCGAGGGCGGCCCGGGGACCTTCACCTGGGAGAAGACGGACAAGGCGAAGGCCCTGCACGACGACGCCACCAAGGCCGCGAAGAAGGCCTGAACGGGTGCCCCCGCACGGCACCGAGGCTCCGGCGAGCGCCCGGGCGCAGGTGACGGAGCGGGTGGCGCATCTGGCGGTCCAGTGGCCCGACCTGGACTTTGCACCGACCGCGTGGAGCGGCCTCGACGCCCGCGACGAGGCGTTCGCGCAGCAGCTCCTCCAGCAGGTGGTGCGGCGCTGGCGGACCCTGGAGGCGCTGGTGGTGCCGTTCCTGCGCCAGCCGTTCGCGGCGGTGGAGCCGCGGGTCCGCGCGGTCCTGATGGTGGGCGCCGCGCAGCTGGCGTTCATGGATCGCGTGCCGGCGTTCGCGGCCATTGACGAGAGCGTGGAGTGGGCCAAGCGGCGGGTGCGGCCGGGCGCCGGGGGGCTGGTGAACGCGGTGCTGCGCAAGGTGGCTTCGCTCTGCGCGGAGCGGCTCCCGCCCACGGGCGCCGCGTGGCCCGGCGGCCACGAGTGGTGGAACCGCCGCGACCTGGTGCCCCTCGAGGATGGCGGCGCCCTGCGGCTCTCCGACTCCGTGCTGCCGGAGGAGGCGCTGCCGCGGGTGGCGGTGCAGACGAGCCACGCGGAGGCGCTCCTCACCGGATGGACCGCCGCCGCCGGGTGGCAGGAGGCGCTGCGGCGCGCGGCCCACAGCCTGGTGCATCCGCCGATCATCCTGGCGGGCACGGGCGCTCCGCCGCAGTGCCGGCCGCATCAGGAGGCGGGCCATCACCTCTGGGACGGCACCATCGCGGAACTGCGCAGTCTGCTCGGCGCCACGCCGGGGCTGCGGGTGCAGGATCCCGGGAGCGGCGCGGCGGTGGCCCGCACCGCGGGACTGCGACCGCGCGTGGTGGTGGACGCCTGCGCGGGTCGCGGCACCAAGACGCGGCAGCTGGCCCTGCTGCACCCGGACGCGGAGGTGTGGGCATGGGAGCCGGAGGAGACCCGCGCGGAGGCGCTGCGCGGCACCGCCGGCGGGCATGCGAACGTTCGCGTCGCGGCGCCCGGGCAGCTGGTGACGGTGGCGGGCCGGGTGGACCTGCTGGTGCTGGACGCCCCCTGCACCAACACCGGGGTGCTGCCGCGCCGCCCGGAGGCCAAGGGGCGATTCGACCCCCGGCGTCTGGCGGGCATGGTGGCGCGGCAGCAGGCGGTGGCCCGGGAGTACCTGCCGCTCCTGGCGCCCGGCGGGGCGCTCCTCTGGATCACCTGCAGCCTGGAGCCCGCGGAGAACGAAGGGATGGCCGAGTGGCTCCGCGCACGGGTGGGGACCGCGGGCGCCCTGGAGCGGCGGACCCCGAGCGGCACCCCCGGGACGGATCCCGCCGAATACGCCGACGGAGGCGCCTCCGTGCTCTTCGTGAAGTGCGGGCGCGGTTGATACCATGGACGATTCGCCCTCCCTGCGCCACGTGTCAGACTCCAGCCTCCACTCATGAACATCCTCGAGATCCTGCAACCCGGATGCGTGAAGGTGCCGTTGACGTCCAGCGACAAGCGCGGCGCCATCGAGGAGCTGGTGGACCTGCTGGCGGCGACGGGCCAGGTGACGGACGCGGCCAGCGTCAAGCAGGCGGTCTGGGAGCGTGAGAGCCAGCGCTCCACGGGGATCGGTGAAGGTCTGGCCATCCCCCACGGCAAGTGCGCCGCGGTGAAGCGGCTGGCCATGGCGGTGGGAATGCCGCGGGAGCCGCTCGCGTTCGACGCCATCGATCGCAAGCCGGTCCGGCTGCTGGTCCTCCTGGTCTCCCCGACGGACCAGATCCCGATGCACATCCAGGCCCTGGGACGCGTGAGCCGCATCATGAGCAACCCCGCGCTCCGCGAGACGAGCTACGCGGCGCCGGACGCCGCGGCGCTCTACGAGATCTTCCGCAAGGCCGAGGGCGGCTGATCGCCTTCGGGCGGCGCCTGGCGCCGCACCTCCTCCGCCTCCTCGTCCCGGCCGAGGTTCTGCAGGAACTCGATCAGGGAGAGCCGCAGGCGCGGGTCATCGGGCTGCATGGAGAGCGCCTTGCGAAGCGCCGCCTCCGCCTCCGGCAGCCGGTTCCGCCGCGCGTGGCCGATGGCCATCGCCCGGTAGGCGAACGGATTGTCCGGCTCCACCTGGAGCGTCTCCTGGATGAGCGCGAGGCCCTCCTCCGTTCCCGGTTCATCCGCGTACTGGACCAGGAGGAGGGAGAGCTGCCGCTTGGCCTCCAGGTTCTGCGGGTGGCGCCGCAGCCAGTCCCGCGAGGCCGCGACGGCGCCATCCACGTCCCCGTCCACCATGAGGAGACTCACGCGCTCCCGCAGGAGCGGGATCCACTCCGGATGGGCGCCCACCTGGGCATCGAGGTAGGCCCGCATCTCCCCGGTCTGGCCCTGGGCGAGCATCGTCCGGGCGATGTCCGCGGCCACCGCGGGGGTGGGCCCGCTGCGCTCCCAGGCCGCATCCAGGAGCTGCCGGCAGAGGCTCCACTCGCGCCGGACCGCCGCCAGCCACGCCCGGCGGACGTCCACCGCCGACTGCGCGACGGGCAGCATGGCCACGCCGCCCTGCTCCACGGTGGAGGCGATGCGGTACCACCAGTCCGCACGGCGGGCGGAGGCGATGACGCTGGCCGGCGCATCGGAGGGCGCGGGCGAGAAGACGACGCCGACCGGCGCCACGATGGCGCGGTCCGCGCGGTCCGCGACGGCGAGGGCGACGTTCTGGGCCCCCACCGAGAGGACCATGAGGCCGCCGGCGGCGCAGGCCAGGAGCCAGAGGATGCCGCCGGGCGCCACGCGGCCCGCGCGGCGGAGCGGCAGCCGGTGGAAGGAGACGTCGCGCCGCGTGAGGATGCGCCATCCCTTGAAGACGCAGAAGGCGGCGCATGCGGCGACGCCGCCCGCGAAGAGGAGCGGCAATGTCACCTTGATGCCGTCCGCGGCGGCGAAGGGCGCGTTCAGGGCGAGGAGCGTCACCAGGGCCGTGGCGGCCACGAGGATCTCCTCCGTCCAGGAGAGGGAGTGGGCCCGTCCCGCCGCCGGCGCCGCAGCGGGCTCCGGGGCGAACGCCGCGGGCGTCCCCCATCCCACGCGGAGGGCGTCGTTCGGACACGCATGCACGCAGTCCAGGCACTTCATGCACCCGGGATCCACCACCATGCCGTGGCGGGCCACTTCCTCATGCACGCGAACGTTGCTCGTGCAGACCGCGGTGCAGTGGCCGCACTGCTCGCAGTCGTCGTTGACGCGGATGCGGAGGGGGGCGTAGCGGTCGAGCGGCGCGAAGAAGCCCCCGTAGGGGCAGGCGTAGGTGCAGAAGCCCTTCTGGCCCAGGAACCAGACGGCCACGCAGCCGCACACCAGGAGGAAGGGCACGGCCATGACCACCCCGGGAAAGGTCTGCCAGAAGTCCGTGACCATGAACTCCTGCGAGAAGCCCGGCCAGCGCGGGTGATCCGGGATCCACGGCGCCACCGCCACGTGGTAGACGACCGGCCACGCGAACATCCACAGCGCAAGCCCCAGCGGCAGCCAGAGGAGGAGCCGCGACCGGAAGGGGGCCAGGTGCACGCCCAGCTTCCGGAGGATCCACGCGCAGCCATCCTGCAGGAGCAGGATGTGGCAGCCCCAGCCGCAGAAGAAGCGTCCCAGCACCAGCGTGGAGAGGAGGGCCACGCCGAAGAGGACGGCGCCGGCGTTCACCACACCATCCTTCACCGTGCGCATGGCCTCCGAAGGCTCCAGGGGCGAGAGCGTGCGTCCGCGGCCGCCTGCCAGCCACGCCACCACGTGCACCACCATGAGCAGCTGGATGAATCCCAGCACGCCGAAACGCCAGGCCGAGATCGATCCATGCTTCACCCGCGGCGCCGGGCTGCCCTGCGACCGGAGGACGGGCAGCGGCACGTCCCCGCAGGAGCGATCCGCCGATCGGGCCGGTGACGGCATGTCGCCGATGGTATCCGCGCCGCGCGCCGGCCACGCGGCGACGTGGCCCCGTGGCGACGTGGCGACGCCCATATACTCCCCCGCTCCGCATGGCCCGCGACTACTACGAGATCCTCGGTGTGCCGCGGAACGCCCCGGACGAGGAGATCCGCAAGGCGCACCGCAAGCTGGCCCGCAAGTACCACCCGGACCTCAACAAGAGCGCCGATGCGGCGGAGCGCTTCAAGGAGGTCCAGGAGGCCTACGACGCTCTCTCGGATCCGGAGAAGCGGAAGCGCTACGACCAGTTCGGCCACGCGGGCATGGGCGCCGGCGCCGCCAGGCCGCATCCCGGGGAGGCCGCGGGTCAGCGGTGGGCGGAGGTGGATCCGCAGACGTTCGAGTCCATCTTCGAGAACTTCGGGGACTTCTTCGGCGGCGCGGGCCGGCGCGGACGGGCGGCCGGCGCCGCCGGCGCCACCCGTGGCGGGCGCCGCGCGGCCCCGGGCGCGGACCTGGAGGCGGAGGCGGCCGTGGCGTTCATGACCGCGGCGCTGGGCGGCCAGCACCAGATCGGCGTGCGGGACGGGCAGGGCGCGGTCCAGCAGATCGACGTTCGCATCCCGGCGGGCATCGCGGATGGCGGGCGACTCCGCCTGAAGGGGAAGGGCGGCCCCGGTCAGGGCGGCGGCCCCCCGGGGGACCTGCTGATCACCGTGCGCGTGGCCGCGCATCCGTGGTTCCGCAGGGACGGACTGGACGTGCTGCTGGACGTGCCGATCACCATCGCGGAGGCGGCGCTCGGCGCCACGGTGGACGTGCCGCTGCTGCGCGGGAGTGCCTCGCTGCGGATTCCCGAGGGTGCCGGCAGCGGCCAGAAGCTGCGGCTGAAGGGCAAGGGCATCGTGGACGCGGGCGGCACCGCCGGGGACTTCTACGCGGTGCTCCAGGTGCAGGGGCCGACGGGCCTCGGCGCGGAGGATCGCAGGGCCCTGAAGGAGATGGCGGCGCGGCTGCCGGATCCGCGGGCAGGGCGCTGGCGATAGCGGGCGGACCCGGGGCGGCGGCACTCGAACGGTGGCGCCGACTTCAGACGGGAACCATCGCGTGCACCGCGGGGAGGTTGCGGTAGTAGCCGTCGTAATCGAGGCCGTAGCCGACCACGAAGACGTCGGGGATGTCGAAGCCCGCGTAGTCGCAGGGCGTGCCGAGGGCGCTGGGGATGCGCTTGCGGAGGAGGACGCAGGTCCGCAGGGACGCGGGTTGGCGCTCGCCGATCTCCGCCTGGAGGAGCCGCAGCGTGCGGCCGGAGTCCAGCACGTCATCCACGAGGAGCACGTCGCGACCGGCGAGCCCCTCCGGGAGCTGGCCGCGGAGCGCGGCGCCCTGGCTGGAGACCGCCGTGCCCGGGTAGCTGCTCACGGTGGCCAGCTCCAGCTTCAGCGGAACCGGCAAGTGCCTCACCAGGTCCGCGGCGAAGATGAGGGCCCCGGTCATCACGGCCACCAGCACCGGATCGCGGTCCCCCTGGAGGAGGTCCGCACCGATCTCCCGCGCCAGCACCGGCAGGCGGGCGGCGATCTGCTCCGCGCTCACCACCACCTCGCCCACGCGCCGATCCGTGGGCGGTCCGCGGCGACCGGCGCCGGTGCCCGCCCCGCTCACGCGCCGTCTCCCCGGAGACGGGCCAGCAGCTTCTCGTTGATGCTCTTCGCGTCGGCCTTGCCGCCTGAGAGCTTCATGACGTGCCCCACCAGGCGCCCCACGGCCGCGGTCTTGCCGGCGGCCACGTCCGCGGCGGCCTGCGGCTGGGCCGCGATGGCGGCGGCCACCCATTCGTCCAGCTGGCCTTCGTTCCGGACCTGCACCAGGCCGTGCGCCTCCGCGAGTTCCGCGGCCGGGCGATCCGTCTCGCAGAGGAGCCCGAAGAGCTGGTCCGCGGCCTGCGGCCCCACGGTGCCGGCCTCCCGCAGGGAGACGAGCTCCGCCACTCGGGCGGGCGTGATGCCCAGCTGGTCGATCCGCACGCCGCGCTCGTTGGCCCGCTTGGCGCCGGCGTTGAGGAGGAGCTTGCCGCAGGCGAACCCCGCCTTGCCGTCCCCGCCCGCGGCCGCCACGCACGCCTCGAAGAAGAGGCAGACCGCCCGCTCCTCCGTGAGGGCCTGGGCGTCCACCGCGGAGAGACCGTAACGATCCCGATAGCGCTCCCTCCGGGCCATGGGCAGCTCCGGCAGCTCCGCCCCGACCCGGGCCAGCCAGGCCGCGTCCACCGCCACCGGCAGGAGGTCCGGATCCGGGAAGTAGCGGTAGTCGTGGGCATCCTCCTTCTCCCGCTGGAGGACGGTGACCCCGCGGACGTCGTCCCAGCCACGCGTGCTCTTCATGCCGCGGCCCATCTCGCGGCCGTCCTCGAGCCACGCCCGCGGCTGCCGCTCCAGCTCGTGCATCACGGCGGCCCGCAGGGCCTTGAAGGAGTTGAGGTTCTTGATCTCCACCACCGGCGTGGCCACGCGCCTCCCGTCCTGGAGCTCCAGGAGCACGTTCACGTTCGGCTCGAAGCGCATGTGCCCCTTCTGCATGATGCCCTCGCTGACGCCCAGGAAGGTGCAGAGGGAGCGGAGTTCCTGCGCGAACGAGACGAGCAGCTCCACGTCGTCGAAGTCCGGCGCGGTCACGATCTCCAGGAGCGGCGTCCCCGCGCGGTTGAGGTCCACGAGCGAGCCGTCGTAGCGGGCGCCGCCGGGCAGTTCGTGCCCCAGCTTGCCGGTGTCCTCCTCCAGGTGGGCGCGGATGATGCCGATGCGCCGCGTGGTCCCGGCGGCGTCACGCAGCTCGAACGCCCCGTCCGCGCAGAGCGGCAGGTCGTACTGGCTGATCTGGTAGCCCTTGGGCAGATCCGGGTAGTAGTAGTTCTTGCGGTCCCACTTGCTGAACTCCGCGATGCGGCAGCCGAGGGCCAGGCCCACCATCATGGACATCTCGACCGCCCGGCGGTTCATCACCGGGAGCGTGCCGGGGAGGGCCGCCACCACCGGATCCACCAGGGAGTTCGGTTCGCGGTCGAAGTGCTCCGGATGGGCGGGATTGGCCACCCGCGTGAACATCTTGGTCCGGGTGGCCAGCTCCACGTGGATCTCCAGACCCACCTTGAGCGTGGTGCGGACGATGGAAGCGGCGGTGGCCGGCGGCATTCGCCCATGATACGGAGGGAGTCCTTGCCCGGCGGCACCTGCGGGGCGGTCACAATGGGCGCATGCTCACCGCCCTCCCGCTCCTGTGCCTCCTCCTCCAGGCCGCCCCGCCCACCGCGAACGCCGAGCCGCAGGGGTCGGCCCCCGCGGCGGGTGCGCCGGCGGGCGGCGCGGCGCAGGAGGCTGCGGCGGCGCAGGCGCCGGCGGGCGGCGCGGCGGCGGAGCCCGCCATTCGCGCTCCGCTCGAGTGGGCTAGGGCCCAGGGACCGATCCAGGTGGAGGTGACCAGGCCGCGCGGCGCGCCGGCCCTGGAATTGGCGCTCCTGCGCGCGGACGGCACGCTGGTGGCGAGCGCGCCGATCGACGCCGGCATCTACGACGCGGCGCAGATGCTGCCGGCGCTCCTGACCGTGGAGCGGGCCGGCTGGCTCCAGCTCCTCGCCGGAGGCGCGCCGGTGGGAACGCCGCTGGTGGTGGTGCCGCTGCGTTCGCCGCCCCCCTGCCGCACCGTGTCTTCGCTGCGCCCGGACGGCAAGACCCGCTACACGCGGGTGGTGGGCTGGGGCGACAAGCTCCTCAACGAGGATGACCGCGAGGCCCGCGACGCGAAGGCGGGGTGGATCGCCGGGGACCCGGTGATCACGAGCGGCTTCCGCATCCTGCGCGACCGCGACGCGGTCCTGCACACGGACCAGGGCGACGTGCGGGTGGCGATGGCGCCGGATGCGGCCCCGGCCACGGTGTGGAACTTCCTCATGCTCGCGGAGAGCGGCTTCTACGACGGGACCGTCTTCCACCGCGTGGTGCCGCTCGACCGCGAAGGGCGGCCATTCGTCGTGCAGGGCGGAGATCCCACCGGGAGCGGAGATGGCGGCCCCGGCTGGAACCTGGCCCTGGAGCCGAGCACCCTCCAGCACGACTTCGGCGTCATCTCCATGGCCCGCGCCGACGAGCCGCACTCCGCCGGGTGCCAGTTCTTCCTGGCCTTGAGCCGGGAGGGCACGGCGCGCCTGGACGGGCAGTACGCCGCCTTCGGCTACACGGTGGAGGGACGGGCGGCCATCAAGCGACTGGCGGACGTGGAGATCGCCGACGTCTCCACCGGTCGACCGGTGACGGCGCCCAGGCTCCTCTCCGTGGAACTGGTGCCGGCGCCGCCGCGCACGCCGGGCGTGGATCGCTGGGCCCAGCGCATCACGCGGGACCCGCCGCTCCTGCCGCCGGATGCGCCGGTGCCGAACAGTCCCCGCTGACGCCCGGCGCCGCTCAGGCCTTGGGGGCGCCGCTGCGGCGCACCTTCTGCATTCGCGGCGGAGTGCCCTCCGGCCGGCCGGAACGGGCGTCCACCGGGACGGCGGCGATCTTCTTCACCGCCTCCATGCCCTTGGTGACCTGCCCGAACGCCGTGTACTGGTTGTCCAGGTGCTGGCACTTCTCGCGCGTGAGGCAGATGAAGAACTGGCTGCCGGCCGAGTCCGGGTGCGCGGAGCGGGCCATGGAGAGGACGCCGGGCTCGTGGCGGCGGTTGTTGAACTCGGCCTTCACCGTCCATCCGGGCCCTCCCGTGCCGTCGCCGCGCGGGCAGCCACCCTGGATGACGAAGCCGGGGAGGATCCGGTGGAAGGAGAGGTTGTCGTAGAACCCGGCGTCGGTGAGCTTCAGGAAGTTGGCCACGTGGCCGGGTGCGACGTCCTCCCAGAGCTCCACTTCGATGGTGCCGTGGTCGGTGTCCATGGTGACGGTTGGATTGGGCATGCAGGCTCCGGGTGAGAGCGGGACCGGCGGCTCAGGGGTAGACCCAGCGACCGGTGTCCGCGTAGCGGAAGGACGAGGGAAGAAGGTAGTTGCGGCCGCGGTAGGCGGTGAGCTGCCCGGAGACGAGCAGTGGCGGCGGAGCCTCGCTCTGCCGCACCAGTCTCTCCAGGCGCTCCAGCACCTTGCAGGGCAGGAGCTCCACCGCCCGCTCGCCCATCTCCGCGCGGTCGCTCTGGAAGACGAAGATCCAGGTGCCGGTGACCGGGTCGCGGGAGACGCTGCCGCGGCGGTCATGCAGGCGAACCACGGCGGGCAGGAGGACGCGGGACTCGTCGCCTGAGAGGGCCGGCCCCGCAGGCTTGGGCGAGAAGGGAGAGGCGGGCTGGGCGGCGTCGCTGCTGCGCGGCACCACCGCGATGCGGGCCTCGAGCTGGCGTTCGATGTCCGCGGCGAAGGTCTCCGGATCCACGGAGGCGGCGGGCGGCGGCGGCGCGGGAGCGGCCGCGACCGCCGTGGCGGAGGCGGGCGGCGGTGCCGCGACTCGCGCGGGGGCGGGGCGGGAGGTTCGCCGTGCAAGGTCCGGAGCCATCACCGCCACCGTCGGTGAGGGCGGGAGCTTCCAGCGGACGGGTGCCGCGGGCGCCAGGAACGCCGCCGGGTCGCCGCCGGGCGGCACCGGGGCGGAGAGCGCGGGACGCGGCGGCTCCGCCGAGAGCGGCGTGGCCATGGCGGCCAGGAGGTAGTTCTGGCCGCGGTAGAGGAGCACCATGCCGGAGAGCTCGAACCACTGCGCCTCCAGCTTGCCGCGCACGTGGCCGATCATGTCCTCCAGCGTCTGGCAGGGAAGGAGCGAGATCTCGCGATCCTCCGCGGTGTCCAGATCATCGCGCAGGCGGTAGACCCAGGTGCCGTGCCGTTCGTCGCGGCGCATGGTGCCCACGGCCCGCTCCAGGAGGGCGCCATCGCGGAGGAGCGGCAGCTTGAAGGGACCGCTGGACGCCTCGAGCGCGGCCTCATCCTCGCCGGTGCCGCGGTCCGGCTCCGTGCGGGGCGCGGCGGGCGCCGGTGGGGCGCTTCTGGGGACGCCCGGCTGGGCTGCGGGTGCAGCGGTGCCGCCTGGCGCGGCTGGCGCGGTGGCCGCGGGAGGCGTGGGTGAGGCGGGCGCAGTCTTCGCCTGCCCGTACGCGGACCCCGCGGACAGGACCGCGGAGATCAGCACCGCGGCCTGCGCGATGAAGGGGGCCGTCCTGACCCCGATTCCCGATTCCGTGCATTGACGGATGCTCAAGGTGGTGCCACTATACGGGACCCATCCGGGACGGGCGGCCGAGTACCCAAGTGGCCTAAGGGGACGGATTGCAAATCCGTTATTCGCGGGTTCAAATCCCGCCTCGGCCTTTCGCCCCGCCCGACTCCGGGCGGGGCGTTTTCGTTGGCGAAGGCGTCTCCAGCCGCCGGACCGGGTCCCTCTGAACGTGAACGGAGCCGCGCCCCCGGATGGGCGCGGCTCCGTTCGTCTCTGCTCCCCTCCGGGCGCGGCGCGAACTGCGGGCGCCGCGCCGGTGGGTTGGTGGGCTCAGCGGCGCCGACGGGAGGCCACGAGGCCGGCCAGGGCCAGGAGCGCCGCAGCGCCCGGGGCGGGCACCACGTTGCCGGCCACGGTCACCATGTCGAAGCGCCAGGTCCCCGTCCCGGCGTAGCTGCTGCCGGAGTTGGAGGCCGCATAGGCGGAGGAACCCGGGGCGAACGTGGCCACGATGCGGAAGCCGAAGCTGGCGTTGTTCGCCGCGCCCGAGATGCCGCTCAGGTCCACCGTGCGGCCGTTGAACCAGGTGTCGCCGGAGGTGCCCTGGAAGAGGCCGCCGTTCGCGAGGCCGGCGTTCGTGTAGCTCACGCCATCCAGGGTGTAGAGGAACTGCACCCAGGCGCTGGAGGTGTTGGAGTGCCGCTGATCCCAGCTCACCACCACGGAGTCATAGCCCACGGTGGAGACGGCGAACGAGACGCCGCGCTGCTGATCCTCCGCGCCCTGGGCCGCGAAGCCGGTGACGTTCCATCCGTAGTTGGACGGCGTGGTGGTCACCGGGTCGCTCGAGCCGCCGTTGGACGTGCCGCTGGCGAACGACGCCGTGACGCCGCCCAGCAGGGAGGCCGTGCCGGAGCCCACCGATGCCGTCGGCGAGGACGCGCCGCCCGGCACCGTGGTGGCGGAGGAGCCGTTGAAGTTCCACTGGGTGACGACGTCCGCGGAGGCGACGCCGGCAAGGGCGGCTGCGGACACGATTGCTGCAAGCATGGACGTTCGCATCGAGAATCTCCTGTCCCCTTCCGCACGCGCTCCGGAGCGTCATCCCGGCAACAGGCCGGGACCCGCAGAATGCCGCACCCCGGTGGTGTCCCCGTGTGTCCCGCGCTCAGGTTGCGCGAGCCCCGCGGTTCAGTTTTCGTCCAGCGCCGGGCCCTGCGGATCCCAGATCATCTCCGGGTGGTTCCAGTCGCCCTCCGGCTGCGAGGGATCCTGCGTGCCCTGGATGTTGGTGATCACGTCCGCGTTCCTGGCGTGGGCCACGTGGCCATCCACGAACGCCAGGTGGCCGCCATCGAAGTGGCGGCCCGCGAAGCGCTTCCAGTCGCAGCGGTGCCGCTTGAGGTCCTTGTCGTAGAACGGATCGTCCGAGCGGAGTTCCCGCTTGGACGCCCGCATCTCCACCATCAGGATCGTGGCGTCCGCACGCGGGATCTGCGCCAGCCGCATCGCCTTGTCCGGCGTGTACTCCGCGAAGCCGTTCTCCGCGAGGTAGGTGTTGTTGAGCTGGGAGTTGGGGACGTAGTTGAAGAAGAACTGGCGGCGCCAGCCGTTGGCGCCGGGCTGGCCGTAGGCGTAGGGCGCATCTCCCTCCGGCACCGCCGCCGGATCGCAGAAGATGGTGCCGTCCTCCGGCATGGGCACGTTCACCGACTCCGCGAAGCACTGATCCACGATCTCGCGGTAGGGCCGCTGCCCCACCATCGGCGGGATCGCGTTGGCCCAGAAGCGGCGCTCCGCGAGGTTGGTGGGCATGTCGTTGGCGTCCTTCAACCCCTCCCAGGGCAGCTGCTCCCGGTTGATGTTGAGGAAGCCCATGGTGCCGGTGGCCCACTGCCGCAGGTTGGACTGGCTGGCGGACGCCCGGCCGGATTTCTGCACCATCCCCACCGCGGGGAAGAGCAGGCCCATCAGGACGGCCACGATGCCGACCACCACGAGGACCTCGATGATGGTGAAGCCGCTGGTTCGCTTCATGGCGGATCCCTTCCCGCGGTCCATCAGCCCGTCCACCCGCCGAGCAGGATGCCGAGATCGCCGCCGTCGACGACCCCGTCACCGTTCAGGTCCGCCGCGGGGTTCGAGCTCCCCCACGCGCCGATCAGGAGGCCGATGTCCGCGCCGTCCACGCGGCCGTCGCCGTTCACGTCGCCCGGCAGCGCCGCCCTGGCGACGCACGCCGCGTCCGGAAGGGACGCGAAGGACTGGGTGGCCGTCTGTCCGCCCGGGCAGAGGGTCCACGTGTTGGCGGAGCCGAACGTGCTCGCGGTGCTGGAGTCGTCGTAGGCGGAGGCGGCGTCGATTCCCGGCGTGGCGTCCTGCCGGAGGCGGCAGACCTCCGTGTTGCCGACGCGGCCGCGGTGGTACCAGGGGCTGCCTTCGCCCGCCCACGGAGCCACGAGGGCCCCGCCGGCGTCGCGGATCCGCATGCGCCAGCGGTCGTTGCTGGTGGTGAAGTTCCCGGAGATGTGGCCCGGGGTGGTGCTGGTGGTCCCGGCGACCAGCGCCGTATCGAAGGTGTTGACGTTCGCCCAGCGGTCTCCGGCGCCCGGGTTCAGGGAGAGATCCGTGTCGAGGCCGCCCTGGGCGCTCGTCTTCTGGATGAGCGTGAGGATGGTGCCGGCGCGGAGATCCTTCCAGAACGCGTTCGTGGTGAGGGTGATGGTCCCGGCGTGCGCCTGGAGCGGCTCCTCCCACTCGATCATCCAGCCCCGCATGTCCAGGTGGTCCTCGGAGACGACGAGCTCGATCCAGTCCCCGCCGTTCCCGGCAACGCGGCCGAAGAACGAATCCGAAGCCAGCCCGCCCGCGGAGTCCGCGCCGGCGTTGCCGCCGTTCAGGAAGAGGTCCGCCTTCACGGCGTTGTACTCATTGAGCCACACCGGATGGCACTCGTCGCAGAGCTCGGCGCGGACCGAGGCGCGGAGGGCCTCGAAGTCCTGGTACTTCCGGCACTGCGTCACGTTGTCGGTCCAACCGTTGGGCGAACCGAAGCTGCTGGAGTTGGCGTCGTTCCAGAAGCTGAAGGCGTTGATGGCCGCGGAGGGGTTCTCCTCCAGCCGGACCACCTCGCGGCTGTTCACGCCGCTGCCGGCCCAGCCTGCCGCGCCCTCCCCCACCAGGTCCACGTGCACCGCGCCCTGCGGCGTGACCAGGCGGGCCTGCCACTCGTCGTTCCCCACGTCGAAGGGGTCGTCGTAGGTGGGGTTCGCGGCGTCGACGACGTTCGCGTTCGCGGAGATGAGCGCCGCGTCGAAGACGTTCACGTTGATCCACCAGTCGCCGTTGCAGGGATCGAAGCTGAGATCCGTGTCCAGGCCGCCCAGCGCCGTCGTGTGCTCGGTGATGGTCAGGATGGTGCCGGCCCGGAGATCAGCCCACACCGGGGAGGCGCTGAAGACGATCTCCCCCTGCGGGACGGAGCCGTCGCCCACCCAGACGTCCTGGCCGTTCGCGTCCCCGCCGCCCAGCTCCTGCCACTGGATCCTCCAGCCGCGGAGATCCATGTGGTCCTTCACCACCACCAGCTCGATCCAGTCTCCGCCGTTGCCCTGCACGCGGCCGAAGAAGGTGTCCTCCTCCGTGGCGCATCCGGAGCCCTGCGGGCCATCCGGCTGCGGGCAGCCGGGGGACGCGGAGCCGGGGTTGTTGAGCCACTTCTGGCTCCCCACGCAGTTCCACTCGTTCAGGATGACGTCCGCGGCGCCTGCCGCACCGGTGGCGGCGAGGGCCAGGGAGAACGCGAAGGCCGCGGGCGCGAACGGACGGCTGGCGGGCGCAGGGGTCGCGGGCCGGGCGGTGAGGGCGGGAACCGGGTCGTGGGGCATCGATGGCACTCCTGAGGGGAGTGGGGATGCTCATCCGCGTCCATGAGGATCAGGTGAACGAACGCTTTGAGCCGCGCTCACCTTCCGTTGCGATTCCCGCGGCGCGGGGCTCAGCCCCAGTGGCCCAGGAGGAGCCCCAGATCACCGCCGTCCACGCTGCCGCTCCCGTCCAGATCGAGCGACGGATCGCTTCCGCCCCAGCCGCCCAGGAGCAGGCCGAGGTCTGCGCCATCCACGGCGCCGCTGTGGTCCAGGTCCCCCACCACGCCGCCCGGCGGCACGAACCACACCGTGAGGCTGGGGCGCACCGCCGGATCCTCCGCCTCGCGCGACGCGAAGCTCTTGCTGGTCTGCGCCACCGCCTCGTTCCCGCGCAGGAGCCAGCCGCGGTTGGCCCCGGGGTCGTCCACCCACGCCTGCACGTCCGCGGCCAGCGCCATGGTGGTGCTCCACACGAACGTCCCGGTGCCCCCCACCGCGCAGGTGGCGCTCGGCGCCGCCGCGAAGTCTCCACCCGCCTGCGACCAGAGGAGATCCGGCCACGATCGCCTCGTCCAGGTGCAGTCTCCGGCCACGGGCGGCACGCCGCCGCCACCGCCGCTCACGGAGGGGCCCTCCGTCCACTCCGCCGCGACGCGGTGGAGCGAGACGCCCCGCACGGCCGCCTGACCCTGCACCATGACGAGGGCGAGCGACGCGCCCGTCACGACGCTCCCGGCGGGAATGGCTGCGCCCACGTCGAAGCGGAGCAGCCCCCGGCGGATGGTGCCGCCACCGGAGGCGCCCACGCGCCCGGTGAAGAGCGCGGAGCCTGCGCCGTTCGCCGTCTCATCCGCCGTGGGCTGGATGAGCGTGGCGTCGCGGTCGGCGACGAGCTGCACGGAGTCCGCGACGGCGGAGACCGCCATGAACAGGGAGGCCGCGGCGAGGGCCGGGGCGCTCCGCGGCGCCGGGCGCGTTCGCGCCCGAGGGCACGTGGCGGTGATGGCCGGGAGGGCGCTCACGTCCAGTGCGCCAGGAGGAGTCCCAGGTCACCGCCGTCCACGGTGCCGCTTCCGTCCAGGTCATACGAGGGGTTCGCCTGACCCCAGGTGCCCAGCATGAGACCCAGGTCCGCGCCGTTGACCGCGCCGTCCACGTTGAGATCACCCACGATCTGGCTGGGCGGCACGAACCAGACGGTGAGCTGCGGGCGCTGCGCCGCGGTGAGCGAGTCCCGGGATTCGAAGCGCTTGCTGGTCTGGATGGTGGCCTCGTTGCCGGTGACCACCCAGCCGAAGTTGCTCCCCGGCGTCGCGTGCCACGCCTTGGCGTCCGCCACCATCGCCGCGGTGCTTCCCCAGGTGTAGAAGGCGGCCTGCGAAGGGATGCTGGTGCTCGCGCTCGCGGTGGCGCTGAAGGAGCCACCGGCCGCGCCCCACGCCACTCCCGGATAGAACCGCTTGGTCCACGTTGCGTCGTTCTCCTCCGCAGGGGCGCCGCCGCCCCCGAAGCCGAAGCTGACGCCTTCGCCCCAGTCCGCGAGGCAGCGCTTGAGCGACACCGTGCTGGTGGCGCCGTTCCCCTGGCTCATGTAGAGCTTGAGCTTCACGGCGGTGATGGTGCTGCCGGGCGGAATGGAGGAGAGGTCGAAGCGCAGCAGCCCTCTCCGGATGGTCCCGCCTCCGTTGTTGCCCACCCGCCCCGCGTAGAACTGCCAGCCCGCGCCCAGGCTGTTCTCCGGCTGCCCGGACATCGGCTGGATCAGGGTGTTGTCGCGGTCGGAGACGAGAACCACGGAGTCGGCGGCGGCCGGTGCCGCGGGAAGCCCCGCGGCGAGGGCCAGAACCCCCGCCGCGGAAGCCCGCACAGCTGGTCCGCCGGCGCGGATGGAACGGATGTGAGAACCCATGATCACGAGCCCCACTTGGAGAGCAGGAGGCCAAGGTCCGCGCCGTCCACCACGCCGTTGAAGTCCAGGTCACCCTTGCCGAACTGACCCCAGTTGGCCAGGAGCGCGCCCAGGTCGGCGCCGTCGATGACGCCGTCGCCGTTCAGGTCCGGCCCCGGGATGGAGCGATCGGAGATGGTGACGTTGATGGTCTTCACCACGGACGCTCCGGAGAGATCCGTCCCCGTGAGGGAGATGGTGTGGGCGCCGGGCGGCAGCGTCTTGTTGATGAGCAGCCGGCCGGTCCCCAGGCTCCCGGAGACGTTGCTGGACCAGGTGAACGCCGTGTCCGGGAGGTACTTGTCCTCCATGTCCCAGCCGGATGCGTGGAGGAGGAGCGAGGCGCCCTTCCTGTAGGTGTCCGCGTTGGGGCAGATGATGTGCACGTCCGGCGGATTGGGCATCATCATCATGGGGGGCACCGGCATCTCGGCCTCACTCACGTTCATGCCATCCGTCACGCGGAGCTTGAAGAGCCCCTGCTCACCCATCGCGCCGGGCAGGTTGCCGGAGTCGAAGACGACGCCGTCGCCCTCCACGCCGACCACCACCGGCCACCAGCTGAGTCCGCCATCCGGGCTGTAGAGGAGCGTCGCCTGGACGGGATCCCGATCCGCGTCGAAGGCGAACCAGCGCACCTCCACGGGCTGTCCCAGCCAGGCCTCGCGGCCCGCGGGCGCCGCGGCGGCCACCACCTGGGCGGAGACGAGGAAGGCCTGCGGCGCGTTCGCGGAGCGGGTGACCTCCGCCAGCA
Organism: Phycisphaerales bacterium; assembly: GCA_046350535.1. Classification (GTDB taxonomy): domain Bacteria; phylum Planctomycetota; class Phycisphaerae; order Phycisphaerales; family SM1A02; genus VGXK01. The sequence goes on along the minus strand of JAXMAG010000001.1, from coordinate 540,459 downwards.
TGCGACCCTGATCCACGTCCGTCACGCGGATGCGATCCACGCCCTTGCCCTCCGGGAACTCCGGCACCAGCACGTAGAGCGGGCTGGTGGGGTAGACCACGCCGTCTCCCGCGCAGGACTCGCGGGTGGTGCCGGTGAGGAAGCGGGTGGACCAGACGACGGCGCCGGTGGCGTCGATCGCCTCCACGCGCACGTCGCCCTGCGGATCGTCCGGAGTGGGATCCGCGGCGTCGAAGCGGGTCACCGGGTCCAGCGCCAGCGTGCGACCGGCGTGGGTCATGACGCCGCACACGCGCAGGCACTGGCTGCCCATCGGGGCGGCATCGGACTCCCCGCCGGAACCGTCCTCCGGCGGTGCGAAGGACGAGCACTGCGCCCGTGAGTCACCGAGGCAGTCGTTGTAGGTGACGGAGGAGATCCAGGCCACGTTCGTCAGCTGCCCCGCCACCATCACGTCGTACTGCGTGGAGACGTGGAGCTGGGAGAGGTTGAGCGGATCCTTCAGGCCGTGCTCCACGTCGATCTGCGGCGTGCCGAGCGTGGCGCTGTTGTGGGGCTGGCCCCAGCAGTGGCCGATCTCGTGGGCGAACGTCCGCTGCCAGCGCGACGACTCCGTGTTGCCGAAGGCCACGTCCCCGGGGATGCCGATCGCCTGGCCGTTCCCGCTGAACGGGTTGCCCGGAAGGAAGCCGAAGGCGAAGTCCGGCTTGGGATGGCCCGAGGCCGGGATCTGGTTGTTGCGGATGTCCAGCAGCGTGCTGAGGAGGGAACTGTTGGAGTTGTTGACGTCGGAGGTCCAGGTGAGGTTGCCCACCGGCGAGCGGTGGTAGTTGAGCTCCTTCACCGCGTAGACGGCCCGCAGGTAGTTGTCGCCGTTCCCCGGGTCCATCATGGACTGCGGGGGGAGCCCGCCGCCCGGCGTGTAGTTGATGGGGACGTAGGCGACGTCGAGGATCTTGCGGCAGTTGAAGGCGTAGTTGCCGCTGGTCCAGATGTTGTTGGCGTAGTTCGTCTCCACCACGGACGCCGTCGGGTTGAGGATCACCCGGAAGGTGACGTTCGCGGCCTGGGGCGGGATGACGTGGAAGTTGATCGTGTCGTTCAGGTTGGCCATGGACGGCGAGAGCGGCGCCGAGATGGGACCGTTGCTGGAGAAGAAGGTGCCGTCCGCCACCTCCACGCCGCCCACGAGCATCTTCAGCACCGCGTCCACGCCGGCCACGGCGCCGCTGCCGCCGGTCACCGTCACCTTCACGCGGACCATGGTGGAGCGGCCCCCCACCAGGCCGGTGGTGCCGCCCTGGAAGCCCTGGTTCACCTCGATCGACGACACCGCGAGGTCGACGGCGAGGGCGGGCAGTGCGGCTGAGAGGGCGGCCAGCGCCGATCCGGCGCGGGTCAACGTTCGAATCCGATGCGGGTTCATGGAGTTCCCCAATGGGCGATCACGAGACCGATGTCAGCTCCGTCGACCACACCGCTTCCGTCGACGTCGGCGGGTCCACCCGCCGTCCCCCATGCGGCGATGACCAGTCCCAAGTCAGCGCCGTCCACCGCCCCGTCTGCGTTGACGTCCCACGGCGTGTTGCCCGCCAGCTGCACCTGAACGGTGAGCGTCAGCGTGGAGGGCGAGGCGCCGGGGATGTTCTCATCGCTCACACCCACGGCGAAGGTCCGCGACCAGCTGCCGGGGGTGAGCCCTGATGGATTGAAGGTGAACGCCAGCGAACCCGGCACCGCGCCGAGTCCGCTCGCGAGCCCCCCTGCGAAGGTGATCGCCGCGGTCCCGGCACCGGGCGTCACGGAGTCCAGGTCCAGGAGCGCCTGGTTGGCGTCCCAGCCGAAGTTCCAGATGGGAACCTGCAGCTGCACCGGGGCGCCGCTGGAGGCCTGGAAGGTCTGCGTGGTCACGTCCACGTTGAGCGTGGAGGACCAGCTGGCGTTGGAGGATCGCACCACCTGCCCGCTGACGGGCAGGGAGATGGAGGCGTTGGCCGCGGACTCGCTCGTGCAGGTGACCAGGACGCTCCCCGCGATCGGGCCGACCACGTTCGTGGCCACGCTGAGGAACGCGGAGGCCGTCCCGGGGGCCAGCGGTGCGCTCCCGGGGACGGAGCCGCTCACGGAGCCGCTCCCGCTGGCGATGAAGTCCAGCTGGTCCGCGCCATCCGGCACCACCGCGCCCGCATCGTTCCGCACCCGCGCCTCCACCTGCACCGGCGCAAAGCGGATCACCTTCCCGGGCTGGGCGTGGATCCACGCCGTCTGGGACGCCGGAAGCTGGTAGTCCACCAGGAGCGGCACGTGGTCGGAGGAGTCGTAGAGGTTGTCGGCGAGGGCGTTCGAGCGGGCGAGTTCCGACGGGTAGTAGGTGTTGTTTCCGGCGTTGATGGCCAGGTTGTAGTGGTTGCCGTCGTTGCCCAGGGCCCGGTAGCAGCCGGACATGAAGGACATCCCCGCGCCGTCGTTCAGGGTGCCGGTGGAGATCGCGAGGTCGAAGCGGTCATCCATGCCGCCCCCGGTGAGGCCGCCGCTCACGTCGCGCGGGGACTGGCTGTGCTTCCACGCGTTGGACGCGCCGGTCCACTCGCCCGGGATCGGGTCCACCGCCTGACCGTTGCCGGCGGCGATGAACGCCTGGTAGCCCGGCTCCGCGGCCTTGTAGAAGTTGTAGTCCCCGACGTAGATGATCGGCGTGCCGGGTCCGAACGCATCCGCGTCCGCGCGGATGACCTGGACGCCCGCGAGGCGATCCTGCTCGTTGGCGCTCCCGGTGCTGGCCTTCAGGTGCGAGCCGTAGACGTAGAAGCGCGCGGAGGCGGGGTATCCGGCGAGCGCCACCAGCCAGCGGTCGGTCTTGCGGCTGGCGCCCGTGGCGAGATCCGCATGCCCGGAGGCGACCTCCGAGACGCGGCCGTTGCGGAGGAAGATGGCGTTGGCGCCGCTGGCGCTGTCCTCCGTCCCGCTGGTGGTGAAGGTGCCCAGGGCGTAGGAGCTCCCGGGGGGCGCCGCCGCGTTGACCAGGGACTGGAGCGTGGCCACGTCCGCCTGCCGGACCTCCGTGAAGATGAAGACGTCAACCGGGACCGCGAATCCCGGTTTGTCATCGTCGTGCATGGCCTCCAGCACCGCCTGGATGGTCCCCAGATCCCCCTGAAGGTGCGCCACGTTGTAGAACCCCACCCTGAGCTGCGCCAACGCGTGCGTCGGCAGGACAATCGCAGCCGCCGCGGCGGCCAGGGCGAGCAATCTTCGCATGGCCTGAAGATAGCCCGGGCTTCGGGCCCGCCAAGGCCGCTTTCCCGGAAGAAGCACCGAATCCTCTGTATAACCCTCGGTTCGTTCCGCCCGCGCCGCCGGGTTGCCGACCCAGGAGACCCTTGATGCGACTCATTTCCCCCACTCTCGCCGCCGCCCTGCTGGCCGGCACTCTCACCATCTCAGCGTCCGCCCAGCATGTGGCCGCGGAGGTGGTCACGCTCCCCAACGGGATGAAGTTCCTGCTGGTCCCGCGGGACGACCAACCCAACACCATCTCCGCAGGCTGGCTGGCCCGGGTCGGGAGCTCGAACGAGCGCCCGGGAATCACCGGCATCAGCCACTTCTTCGAACACATGATGTTCAAGGGGACCAACACCATCGGGACCCGGGACGCCGCCCGCGACGCCGACTTCCGCAACCGCCAGAAGGCCCTGCGCGACCAGATCAACGCGATGGTGTGGGGGACCCAGTACCAACGCTTCTTCCGCGGCGAGATCGACGATCCGTGGAACGCGAAGAACGACACCCCGGAGCTGGCGGCGAAGCGGGCGGAGCTCAAGAAGCTCATGGACGAGCAGCAGGGCCGGGCCTTCGGCGACCGGATCGCCCAGCTCAAGAAGGACATGGCCGCCGCCGACGCCTCCACCGCAGAGGGCAAGAGCCGCGCGGAGGAGATCCGCCGCGAGATGGCCAAGCTGGAGATGGACCAGGCGGCCGCCGCCAGCATCGTGAAGGACGAGTTCGACCAGGTGTACAAGCGCGGCGGCGGGTCCGGCATGAATGCCTTCACCAGCCACGACATCACCTTCTTCTTCATCAACATCCCCTCCAACAAGCTGGAGCTCTGGACGTGGATGGAGTCCGATCGCCTCAACGACTCGGTGTTCCGCGAGTTCTACTCCGAGCGGGACGTGGTCCACGAGGAGCGGCGCCTCCGCACCGAGAGCACGCCGACGGGCCGCTTCCAGGAGCAGTTCGACGCGATGTTCTGGGTGAGCTCCGGCTACGGCTGGCCGGTGATCGGCTGGCCCAGCGACCTCAACAGCTACACCATCGAGGAGGCGATGAAGTACTGGAACACCTACTACCGCCCCAACAACCTGGTGGGCGTGCTGGTGGGTGACTTCAAGCCCTCGGAGGCCAGGACGCTCATCGAGCGCTACTTCGGCCGCCTGGAGGCGGGGCGCGAGGCGCCTCCGCCCGTGGTGACGCTGGAAGTGAAGCAGATGGCGGAGATGCGGATGAACGCGGAGGCGGACGTGACGCCGCAGGTGGAGATCCGCTACCACACGGTTCCGTTCCGGCACGCGGACAGCTACGCCCTGGACATGATGGCGGAGGTCCTCAACGGCCGCACCGGGCGGCTCTACAAGGGACTGGTCGAAGGCCGCGGGATCGCCTCCGGCGCCCGGGCCAACAACGACACGCGGCGCTTCGCGGGGGCGTTCGAATTCCGCGCGGAGACGAAGGGGGACGCCACGCCGGCCCAGCTGGAGCAGGCCTGGTACGAGGAGCTGAAGAAGCTCCAGGACGAGCCCGTGGGCGAGCGCGAGCTGCAGAAGGTGAAGAACCAGGCGGCGGCCGACAGCTACCGCCGGCTCCAGTCGAACTTCTTCCTGCTCATCCAGCTCGCATACGCGGAGGCGCTGGGCGGCTGGGAGGAGATCAACGACGGCCCGCGGAAGCTGCAGGCGGTGACCGCAGCGGACATCCAGCGGGTGGCCCGCACCTACTTCGATCCCACCAACCGCAGCGTGGCCACCTACACCCGCAAGGCGGCCCCGGCCGGCGCCGGCGAGGCGGCGGATCCGGAGATCGCGGCCCTGCCCGCGCCGATGCAGGCCAGGGCCAAGCAGATGGTGGCGATGCTCAGGCAGCAGACCAACCTGGAGGAGCTCCGTGCGGGGCTCCAGCAGATGGAGTCGCAGGCGGAGCAGGTGCCGCCGCAGATGAAGCCCATGTTCGAGTTCATGCAGAAGAAGATCCGCGAGCGCATCGCGGAGCTGGAGAAGGGAGGCGCCAAGTGATTTCAATCGGAACCCCGTCCCGCCGCCGCAGCGCGGTCATCGTCCTGGCGGGCGCCGCAGCGGCCTCGCTCTCCGCGTTCGCCGGCATGCCCGCCGGAGATGGCGGTGCCATCCCCAAGCGGCCGGAGGAGCTCTCCTTCCGGGCCCTGGAGTTCACGCCCCCGCAGGCCTCGGCCTTCCGGCAGACGCTGTCGGACGGGACCCCCGTCTACATGGCGCCCTCCAAGGAGTTCCCGCTGGTGAACCTGGTGTTCTCCTTCAAGGGCGGGGACTTCCTGGATCCACCGGACATGGTCGGCCTGGCCGGAATGACCGGGCGGGAGATGCGCGACGGCGGCACCACCACCATCAAGCCGGCCGATCTCGACGAACAGCTGGACTTCCTGGCCACGCAGGCGGGCGTGAGCGTGGGCGACGTGACCACCACCGCCTCCATGAACTGCCTGGCCGGCAACTTCGACGAGAGCCTGAAGCTCTTCATCGACATGCTGCGGAACCCCGGGTTCGACCCGGCCCGGCTCGAGGTGGCCCGCGGCCAGTACCTGGAGAAGCTCAAGACCCGCAACGACGACGCGGGCACCATCCAGGGCCGCGAATGGCCGGCGCTCCTCTACGGGCGCGACCATTTCGAGGCCGCGGAGCCGACGGAGAAGGGCGTGAAGGCGATCTCGCCGGACGCCATGCGGGCCATGCACAAGCGGATCTTCCACCCCGGCAACCTCATCATCGCGGTGACCGGGGACTTCGATCCCGCGACCATGAAGGCCAAGCTGGAGAAGGCGCTCGCGGGCTGGGAGCGCGGCGAACCGGTGAGCGATCCCCCGCCGCCGAGCGCCACGCTCGAGCCCGGCGTCTACCACGTGCAGAAGGACATCCCGCAGGGCAAGGTCCTCATCGGCTGCCGCGGCATCCAGCGCGACGACCCGGACTTCTTCCCGCTCCTCGTGATGAACGAGATCCTGGGCGGCGGCGGCTTCACCAGCCGCATCGTGCAGAGCGTCCGTTCGAACGAGGGTCTGGCCTACTCGGCCTTCAGCCGCAACGGGCCGAAGGTGTGGTACCCCGGCGAGTTCCAGGCCGGCTTCCAGAGCAAGAACGCCACCTGCGCCCTGGCCACGCGGCTCATCTTCGATGAGCTCAACCGCATCCGGACGGAGCCGGTGACGGAGGAGGAGCTGGCCACCGCCAAGCGCGGGTTCATCGAGACCTTCCCGCGGCAGTTCGAGAGCAAGCCGGCCGTGCTGGGCATCTTCGTCTCCGACGAGTGGACGAAGCGCCCCGAAGGCTACTGGACCGCGTTCCGCGACCGCGTGAACGCGGTGAGCGCCGCGGACGTGCAGCGCGTGGCCCAGAAGTACCTGGACCCCACCAGGATGGCCATCCTGGTGGTGGGCGACTGGAAGACCATCGCCCCTGGCGATCCCACCGGGCGGGCCAAGATGGCGGACTTCTTCGGCGGCAAGGTGACCCACCTGCCGCTGCGGGATCCGATGACCATGGAGCCGCTGCCGGAGCAGCCCGCGGCGGCGCCGGCCGCAGCCGCGAAGGGCGGCTGAGCGGGGCCGCGGGGCCTGCGGCGCGGATGTCGTCGCTGTCGCCGTCGGGCGCGGGCGTCACGCCGCGCCGTCGGCGTCAGGCCGCGCGGGGGCGGCCGTCGTCCGGCAGGATGGCGCGGAGCGGTCCGCGTTCGAACCCGCCCGCTGCCGGGCGGAGCGCCAGGTGGGTTCGCACGCCTGCCGCGGCGCGGTGCGACGGAACCGGCTGGTGACCTTCGAAGGTCCCGACGAGTCGAAGCGACGGAGATGTTGCGGGCTTGGGCTGGACCATGTTTCCCTCCACGAAGAGAAGCCTCGGATTCCCCGGGAGGTTCCTCGGCGTGGCGGGGCCATGACTTCAGCGGCTGCGTCCGTTTCTGCCGCCGGTGCGGGCTGGGAGGCCGGTTTCAGGGGCCCGGGGCGACCCAACGGAGGGCGGGCAGCCCGTCCAGGCTGCTGCCGTTCTTCTGGCGCTGGTACTCCTCCAGGCCGTCCGGACCCTTCTTGTCCGCCCACTCCTGGAGCTGCGTGCGGCTCCCCTGCCAGGCGTAGAGAGGCACGCCCCAGCCGCAGCTCTCCGCCACCCGCGTCACCGACACCAGGATGACGCTCCGCACCGCCGGCGCCTCCGCCGGGAAACGGGACCGCAGCGGCGGGAACCGGGGATCCGCGGGCTCCACGGTCTCACCGCGCCCGTGGATGCGCAGGATCCGGGCGGGCCCCTCGAACGCGCAGAACATCACCACGATCCGGCCGTTCTGGCGCAGGTGGGCGATGGTCTCCGCCCCGCTCCCCACGTGGTCCAGCCACGCCACCTCCGTGGGGGAGATGACGCGGAAGGTGTCCATCCCCTTGGGGGAACAATTGACGTGGCCACCGTCCCCTGAGGGGGCGGTGGCCACGAAGAACATCCGCTGCCGTTCGATGAACTCGCGGAGGCGAGGTTCGATCGCCGTGGCGGGAGGGCTCAGGGCTTCTTGGCGCCTTCCGCCGCCTTGGCGGCCGCGTCCACGGCCTTGCCGCCCTCGTCCGCCGCCTTGTTGGCCGCGTCGCCCACCTTCTTGGCGCCGTCGTTCATGCCGCTCTTCGCCTTGTCCGCGGCGCTCTCCTCCTTGCAGCCGCCCACGCCCGCCGCCGCCACCGCCAACAGCACCGCGGCCGCGCCGCAGCCGCACCAACGCCCGATCCGAGTGCGAGTGATTCCGGTCATGGAAGAGATCTCCTGGCGTGATCCGATCCGCCGCGCTCCACCGGTCCCGCGTCCACGCCTTCCGCGCCGCCGGAGCCCGGGCATCGGCCCGGTCGACACGATGGTACCGGAGATCATGGGCGGCGCCGGGTGCGCCCGGCGCCACCGCCGCCGCGGGCGGCCTCGACGGCCCGCACCCAGGGCGGCCGCCGCGAGAGGATCCGGGCGTGCACCGGGCAGCCGGGGGCGTGGGCGCCCGGGAGGTACCCGGTGCTCATCAGGAACTCGTTGACGATCTCGCCGCCCGTGAAGCGGAAGGTGCTGCGGAAGAGGCGCACCCACTCCTCGAGCGGTCGCGGATGGTGCAGGTCCAGCCAGCGCCGGAAGGAGCCGTTCGAACGCTGGATCTCCTGGATGCAGCGCGCGTTGTGGATGGCCGCGTCCACCTTCAGCCGGTTGCGGATGATGCCCGCGTCCGCGAGGAGCCGCCTGCGATCCGCCGCCCCGAACGCCGCCACGCGCTCCACGCGGAACTCCGCGTAGGCCCGCCGGAACGCCGCCCGCTTGGCCAGGATGGTGGCCCAGCTCAGTCCCGCCTGGTTGATCTCCAGGACCAGCCGTTCGAAGAGGCGGTCGTCGCTTCGGATCGGGAAGCCGTATTCGCGGTCGTGGTAGGGCCCGTGGAGCGGGTGCCCCGGTGCCACCGTGCAGTAGCCGCTCATGGCCCGCCGCGCGAGTCGTCCGGCCCGTTGAGGCCCTCCACCAGCCGGTCCACGTCCTTCTCGCTCAGACCGGCGCCCGCCGCGGCGATGGTGACGTCCCCGCCGAGCTTGGAGCGGATCAGGGGCGCCCAGACCAGCTCTCCATCCACCAGCATGGCGAGCGGCTGACCGAGCTGCTTCTCCGAGAGCGCCGCCAGCTTGGTTGCGCCGGCGGGAGTCAGCGTGAGCTGCAGGGCCGGGTGCCCCTCCGCCAATCCGCGGCTGGCCCGCTCCACGTCCGCGCTCGTGATCACCACGTCCGGCGACACCCAGACGGAGGCGCCGCCCGCCCTGGGGGTCATCTCCTTCCAGCCGGGGACCGGGGCGAGCGCGGCGGCGCTCATCTCAAGCTGCGGGCGGGACGCGCACGCCCCGGTCAGCAGGAGGAGCGGCAGGAGCGCGATCCGCCCCCCGCGCACAACGCGATGGAACAGAGGGAGTGAGTCCATGGGTGGCACGGTAGCATCCCGCCACTCCGAGGCTCACCATGCAGACCAACACCCCCCTCGCGCCCGCCGCCCCCATCGCATCCACTCCCTCCAGGTTGCCCCTTCCGCCCGCGGACACGGGCGCCGCGCGGCGGCCCCGCGCCGTCCGCGCCGCCGCGTTCGCGGCCGTGCTGGGCGGCGCCTTGGCCGGCATCGCCTCCGGTCAGGTGGACACGAACGCGCCCCCCGTGGGCGGCGCCACCCCTGCGCCCGCGACCCAGCCCACCACCGGCGCCGAGAAGGACGCGAAGGGACTGCCCGAGGCCCCCAACCCGGACGCCGTGCGAATCAGCATCACGCCCTACCTGTGGGCTGCGGGCGTGGACGGCCAGGTCTCCAACTACGGCCTCACCACCTCCTTCGACGTCGGGTTCGACGACATCCTGAAGAACCTGGACTTCGCCTTCATGATCCATGCGGAGGTGGCGTGGCGAAGGGCGTTCCTCTTCGGCGACTACGAGTACATCGACCTCGGCACCACGGTGGACATCGACGAGCCGCTCCTCACCCGCGCGGACGTGCCGAGACTCCTGGGGGCCATCGAGGCCAACGATCCGTCGTTCGGTTCCTCGCAGTTCTCGCAGGCCCTGCAGCAGGCCAGCGGGAACATGGACCAGATCCGCGCCCTCCTGCCCACGATCCGCAGCGAGATCCGCCAGGCCCTCCAGCAGCTGACGCCGGAGGAGCGGCTCATCCTGGCCCGCCTGGCCCGCGACCGGGCCTCGAACCGCGTGGAGCAGGCCAAGCTGGCGTTCGGTCAGAAGGAGGCCCGGGTGCAGGCCGCCATCCTCGCGGCCCTCTCCGCCCTCAAGCCCGGTCCGGAGGTGCAGACGCTCGACTCCAGCATGACGCTCAACATCGCGGAGTTCGGCGGCGGCTACCGGCTGATCGAGTGGGAGATGGGGCGACCGCTCTCCGAGCAGCATCTCCTCGACGGCATGGGGACGCCGACGCGGGCGACCTCCTCGCTCCTCTTTCCGGTGATGAAGCTGGATTTCCTCGCAGGCGCCCGCTACTACAACATGGGCTACAGCTCCACCGTCACCTTCACGCCCGACGCGTTCAACATCCTCCCGACCATCGTCACCACCAACGAGCGCTACGAGTGGGTGGACGCGATCGTGGGCGGCCGCATCGCCATGGCGTTCAACGACCAGTGGCGCATCTGGTGCCGCGGCGACGTGGGCGGCTTCCAGCCGAGCAGCAACTACTCCTGGTGCGTGCAGGGCGGCGTGGAGTGGGCCCCCTGCAGCTGGATGCGGGTGGCGGCCGGCTATCGAACGCTGGACATCCTCTACAAGGCGACCGGCCAGCCGCAGGGCTTCGAGTTCAACGGCGCCCTCTCCGGCCCGTTCCTCGGCGTCTCCTTCGTCTTCTGACCCGCGCCGCTCACCGGCCGGGCGCCACCGCGGGGCGTCCGCACTCCGGGCATGCCGCCTGGTGCATGAGCGCCTGGCCGCAGCCGCGGCACGCCGCCGGCCAGACGGGGCACTCGGCGATCGCGCCCATGCGCAGAAGCTGATCGAGCGTCTCCCCCACCACCGCCGCCATCGCGTGGAGATCGGCGGCGTCGGGGGCGCGGCCGGGGCGTTCGTACACCACCTCGCCGAGGCCGTGGGTGGCGTCCTCCGGCGCCGCGTGCATGGACTGCTCCGGATCCGTCACCTGGAGCCGGCCGCCGGGATGCGCGAGGAGCAGGGCGCGGAGGCGGCCATCGGCGAAGAGCTGGCGGATCTCCGCGTCGTCGTTCCCCTTCACCACGAACTCCGAGTCGAACTCCGGGTGCCCGACCTGCACGTCCTGCATCCCCAGCCAGACGAGGAGGTCCGCCATCACGGTCTTGCGCCGGATGGAGCAGCGGAACCAGTCGGAGCCCGCGAAGGCCGCCCTGGCGCTGGTGTCCACGCTCTTGGTGGCGGCGTTGAAGTTCTCCTCCACGCGGATCGTCCACGGACCGTGGCGGATCAGCAGTTCCAGGGGCTTTCCGCCGGCATCCCGGACCACCACCCCACCCGTCCGCTCCGCCGCGGCCTCCCAGGGATCTCCCGCGCCGGAGGCTGGAGGCGTGCTCATGCCGGGAGGCTACTGCGGTTCCGCGGCGCCGTCACGCCCTCCCCGGGGGACGGCGCACCGCCGCGGGCGCTAGACTGCCGGTCCATGGCCACCGCCGCTTCCGCCACACGGTTCCCCGCCCGCGCCCCGGCGCACGCTGCGCCTGTCGGCGGCACCGGAGAGCTTCCCGCGCTCCGGGATCCCGCCCTCCGTCCGCTGGCGGAGAAGGTCATGCGGGGCGAACGCCTCTCCCTGGACGACGGCCGCCTCCTGTACGCCACGCCTGACGTGCACGGCGTGGGCGCCCTGGCGGACCTGGTGCGCCGACGGCTCCACGGCGACGTGGCCTACTACAACGTCAACCGCCACATCAACTACACCAACGTCTGCGCCCTCAGCTGCTCCTTCTGCGCCTTCTTCCGCAAGCGCGGCCAGGAGGGGGCGTACGAACACTCGATCGAGGAGATCGTCGGCCAGGCCCGCGCCGCCGCGGACGCGGGCGCGACGGAACTGCACATCGTGGGCGGGCTCCATCCGTGGCACCCGTTCTCCTTCTACACCGACATGCTGCGGGCCATCCGCGCCGCGGCGCCGTCGCTGCACCTCAAGGCCTTCACGGCGGTGGAGATCGTCCATCTCTGCCGCATCTCCCGCCGCTGGGGGGATCGGATGGAGGGCGTGCGGGCGGTGCTCAGGGACCTCAAGGAGGCCGGGCTCGGCTCCCTCCCGGGCGGCGGCGCGGAGGTCTTCGACGACCGGGTCCACGACGAGGCCTTCAAGGGGAAGATCCGCTCGGAGGAGTGGCTGGAGGTTCATCGGGCGGCGCATGAACTGGGCCTCAACTCGAACGTCACCATGCTCTACGGCCACATCGAGGGCCGCGACGAGCGCCTCAACCACATGCTCATCGTGCGCGAGCAGCAGGATCGGGCCCTGGCGGGCTGGGCCCGCGCCCAGGGCATCCCGCAGCCGGCGGCCGCGGGAGCGGGGCCGGCCCCCGTGGTGCTGACCGGCCCGTCCGAGCGCTACCCGAAGGACCGCCTCCCGGAGCCGGGCGCGGCGGGCGCCGACGGAGGCTGGTTCCAGACGATCATCCCGCTCCCCTTCTTTCCCGATGCCAGCGCGCTGGAGCACCTGCCGGCCCCCACGGGCCTGGAGAACCTGCGCACGCTGGCGGTGAGCCGCCTGATGCTGGACAACGTGCCGCACGTGAAGGCCTTCTGGATCATGCAGACCCTGGGCATGGCCCAGGTGATGCTCCAGAACGGCGCCGACGACATCGACGGCACCGTGGTCTGGTACGACATCACCAAGGCCGTGGGCGACGGCACGCACCAGGAGACAACCGTCGCGGATCTGCGGCGGGCGATCGAGGATGCGGGCTTCCGCCCGGTGGAGCGCGACACGCTCTATCGACCGGTGGAGCGGGACGGGGCCCGCTGGCGCGTGGCGCCGCGCGGCGCGTGAGCGACCCGCGTTCGTGATCAGGAGCGGGGCGTGGCGCGCCGCCCCGATGGCGACCCACCTCTCGTCGCCACCGGGGCCGGGCGCAATGGTTCCGCCCCAATGGGATTGAGGCGGAACCGAGGCTCCCGCGTGGGCGGGACGGGAACCTGCCAGGACCATCCCGGCAGCCTCCCTATGGCCGGGACCGGCCGCCGTGTGACGCCTGCAGCGTCATTCCGAACTGGTGAACTCAGATCCCGCCGGCCGCCGCGTCATCCGCTTCCGGGCTGCCCCTGTGCCCGCGGGCCAGGGCCCAGGAGAGCTCCGGCATGCGCAGTGCCCGCGCGGCGCCGGCGTAGGCCGCGACACCCACGGCGGCCGCGGCGGCCAGCTCCGCCACCGCCAGGGCCCAGCTCCCCTGCGCCCACGGCGCCACCATGTCCACGCCGCGGATGGCGCCCCACGTGGCGGCGGCGCAGATGAGCGTGGCCAGCAGGCTGCGGCGCCAGCTCCGCCAGACGGTGGCGTCCACCAGCGGGCCGCGGCGCCGCGAGAGGATCCGCAGGACGATCACGACCTGCACGAGGGCCGCGATCGCCGTGCTCCACGCCAGCCCCGCCACCCCCAGCGGCGTCCAGATGAGCGTCATGTTGAGGACGAAGTTGAGGCCCACCATCCCCACGGCCACGCGCGTGGGCGTCGCGGAGTCACCCAGGGCGTAGAAGGCCCGCGTCACCACCTGCTGCATGGAGTAGGCCCAGATGGCGGGCGCGTAGCCGAGGAGCACACGGCCGGTCTCGATGGAGTCCTCCGCGGAGAAGCGCCCGCCCTGGAAGAGCGCCGCGGAGAGCGGCGTCCGCACCACGATGAGCCCGGCGCTCGCGGGCAGGCCGATGAAGACCGTGAGGCGGAGGCCGCGGCGGAGGACGGCGCCGAATCCCTCCGCATCCGAACGGAGCCGGGCGAGCGCGGGGAAGATCGCGGTGGCGATCGCCACGCCGAAGACGCCCAGCGGGAATTCGTAGAGCCGCTGGGCGCAGCTGAGGAAGGTCATGCTGCCCTCCGGCAGCGGCCACTCCACGCCCAGGATGGTGGGGCCGACGATCGTCCGCCAGCTGGCCACCAGGCTGTCCATGGCGGTGTTGAGCTGGAAGACCCCCAGCCCCACCAGCATCGGAAGGGCCTTGGCCACCACCTCCCGCAGCGGCGCCGCCACTTCGCCGGGGCGCCGCCACGCTCCCAGGTCCGGCCTCGCCTCCGCTCCCACGGAGCGACGGAGGGCCGCCGCGCTCCAGAGAAGCTGGAGGACGCCTGCGCCCAGGACCGAGAGTGCCACCAGCTGCACGTGGGCGCGGCCCTCCATCCGGCTCCCCAGCCCCAGCGACGCCGCGTAGCCGCTTCCCCAGAAGGCGGTCCCCGCCACCATGAGGTTGAGGATGATGGGGCTGGCCGCGGTGGGACCGAAGCGGTGGTGGACCTGGAGGATGGCGCCCAGCAGTGCCGTGAGGCACACGAACGGCATGTACGGCAGCATCAGCATGAGCAGCCGCACGCCGATCCCCCCGTCCGCGCCGGTGGCGGGGAGGAAGACGAGCGCCGCCTCTCCCACCGCGGTCATCGCGGCCAGGAGGATGGCGAGCCACGCGAGCGTGACGCCGGCCAGGCGGCGGGCCTTCTCCGGCGACTCCGCCTCCAGCCGCGCGTAGACCGGGAGGAAGCTGGCGGAGAGGGCGCCTTCGCCGAAGAGACGGCGGAAGAGATTGGGCACCTGGAAGCCGAAGTTGAAGGCGTCCATGAGCGGCCCGGCGCCGAAGACTCGCGTCAGGAGCGCATCCCGCGCGAACCCGGTGATGCGGCTGACGAGCGTCAGCGCGGTGACCGTTCGCGCGTGTCGCTCGAAGCCTGCGGCGCGGTTGCCCATGGACGAGTGCATCGGTTAGCCTGCGTCCCGATGCCCAGCTTCTGCCACCGGCCAGGTCCGATGCCGGCGCCCGCCGCTCCGCGCGTGCCGGGCGCGATGCTGGCGGCGGTGATGCTCCTCGCCGGCGGGTGCAACTCGCAGCCGGAGACGGTGGTGGACTCGGACGTCCCCCAGATCGTGGGGCTGGAGAGCCGCCACGCCAGCGGCATCGAGCGCGAAGGGGACGTCCTGATGGGCGGCCACTTCGTCTACCGCGGGGAGGTGGCGAACCCCGCGGAGATGGCCGCGGACACGGCGAAGATCTACCGCGAGCATGGGTGGACCCTGGAGTCCAGCAACATCGGGAGCGCCGGCGGCCGGATGGTGTTCGTGAAGGACGACCGGACGGTGTACGTGGACCTCAAGGCCAATCTCCTGGACCCATCCATGGGCAGCGGCACCGTCGACGTCACGCGGACAGGGGAGACTCCACCGGGGCCAGGAACGCCAGGCCGCACTCGGGGCAGCGCCCCTGGAGGAGCGGAACCCGCGCCCACCCGGGATCCGGAGGGACCGTCGATGCTCCCGCCCCCGGCGCCTCCGCCGGCGAAGGAGCCTCCGCCAGCGGGTCCCCGGGATCCCGGAGCGGCGCCGTCGTCTGGCCGGTGAGGAGCTGTTCGCAGGTCAGGCAGCGGAGATGGCCCTGGTCGATCCGGCCCGCCACGCGGATCCGGATCCAGCCCGTGGCCCACGCGGCCGCGAGCAGGATGGCCGCGAAGTCCAGGCACGAGCGCAGCGTGGGCTCCATCCGTCGATAGGATTCGTCGATCCACGCGGCGCCGAGGGAGGTTGGCCGCAGGAGCAGGACCAGGATCGAGAGGAGCACCAGCCCCACGATGCCTCCGAGGGCCGCGGCCGAGGGGAGGACGCAGAGCCGTCCCAGGGCCTCCGGCCGGATCACGGCCACGTTCGGACGGCCCCTGGCGATGCCGCGGCGGATGGCGCCGCGGATCCCCACCTCCAGCACGAAGACGAGCGTGGCCACCGCGCCCACCACGCCACCCACCACCGCGGCCTGGAAGGGCTGCGGCCGCGGGAAGCGGCCATCGAGGAGCACCATCACCGGCACGCCCGCCACCGCGCCCACGGCCGCGGCGCAGGCGGCGTTGATCCAGCCCATGGGCGTGACGAGGAGCCCCAGGAGCGCTTCGCGCCGCCGCCGCTGGTGCCAGCGGGCCGCGGGGCCCCCCACGGGTGCGAGCGCCGCGATCCACGCCATGGCGACGGTGGCCCCCACCGCATCCGCGATCCAGTCCGATGGATTGCTGTCCCGCCCCAGGCCCGGCAGGGACTGCGACCACTCGTCCACCGCGGTCCAGCCGAGGGCCGCGAACCAGAGCAGCCAGCGGCTGCGGAACCAGCCGGTGAGCCACGCGCCCATGGTGAGGAATCCGAACGCGAGGGCGTGGATGATCTTGTCCGGCGCCGGATCCTCGGGAGAACCCATGGCCAGGTTGGGCCAGTGCGTGGTGGCGGTGACGATGAGGAGCGCCGCGACGAACGCCACCCGCAGCACCGCGCGGGCTCCCTGGAGGCTGCGCGTCATCCGAGGCTGATGCCGCCGGAGCGCACGGCCGCGGGTTCGCCTGCGGCAAGGGCGGCCTCCGCGGCGCCGTCGGAGGCGGCCAGGGCGGCATCCTCCCGGCCCCACCGCTCCAGCAGTCCCGCGGCCAGCGCGCGGTAGTCCGCGGCGCCCGGGCACTGCGGGGCGTATTCGAAGATGGTCTTCCCGAACGAAGGCGCCTCCGCCAGCTTGATGTTGCGGCGGATGGGCGGCAGGAGCACGCGGCAGTCGGACCAGGGCAGGCCGCTGCCGCGGTACTGCTCGAGCTGGGTCTGGATCTCCTCCAGCACCGCCTTGCCGTGGCTGGACTGCGATTCGTGCATGCAGAGGACGATCCCGGTCACCCGGACCCGCGGGTTCAGCCCCTGGCTGACGAGATGCACCGTGGAGAGGAGCTTCTCCAGGCCCCGCAGAGCCAGGTAGTGGGCCTGCATGGGCACGAACACCTCATCCGCGAGCGTGAGCGCGTTGACGGTCAGCACGCCCAGGCTGGGCGGGCAGTCCAGGAGCACCACGTCGAACCCGTCCAGCACGGGTTCGAGCGCCCTGGCCAGCGTCCGCTGCATGTCCGGGAGCGATGCGAGCGCACCCTCCGCGAGCGCGAGCTCCGTCACGCTGGGCAGGACCGCGACCCGCTCCGAGGGCCGGACGATCGCATCCGCCGCCCGCGACTCCGGATCCAGCAGGAGGTCATGGACGGTGAGCGCGTCGTCGCCGGGTTCGAAGCCGAAGTGGAGGGAGAGGTTCGCCTGCGGGTCCAGGTCCACGAGAAGCACCCGCAGGCCCGCGTCCGCGAGCGCCGCGCCCACGTTCACCGTGGAAGTGGTCTTCCCGACGCCGCCCTTCTGATTGAGCATGGCCACCACCCGGCGGCGGAGATGCGGCTGGCCTTCCATGGCGCGCGAGTATAGACCTGCGGCCGCTCCGGCCTGCGCCCCCTCTCACGGCTCCGGCAGATCCACCCAGGTGGAGAGTTCCGCCCGCACCGCCGGGACCGCCACCCATGGCGGCACCGCAAGCACCGCCGTCTGCCGCCCCCGCGCCGCTCCGGGGAGGCGCGAGACCGCCACCTCCAGCGGCCGACCCGGGCGCCCGAGCTCCACCTGCGGCATCCACGAGGCGGGCAGCTCCACCCGGCAGCGCCACCGGTCCGCGGCCACGCGGCAGTGGGCGGTGAGATCCGCGGGCACGCTGCCCTCCACCGCTTCCACGCGACCGTCGGGTGAGATTCGAACCCGTGCCGCCGGATGGGCCGGGTCTCCGGCGCGGATCTCCAGCGAATCCCCCTCCAGGCGTCCCGGCGAGAGGCACTCCGCGAAGAGCTCCCAGTGCGGGCCGAGCCGCCGAAGGCTGGCCAGCGTGCGAACGTCCGGTGGCGCCGGCTCGATCCGCTGCGACTGGGCCCCGGCGAGCGTGAGGGCGGGAAGGAACTGGGCGAGCGAGAGTCCGGGCGGGCGCACGGGGAACGACGCGGGGCCGACCGGGAAGCGCCCCTGCCAGCCCTGGGCGGCGAGGATCATCACCTCTCCGGGAAGCGCCTCCCCGGCGGGCGGAGCGGCTCGGGCAGGCCGCTCCAGCCGCGCCCGTCCCACGCTCCGCGCCGGCACCAGGATGGCTTCCGGCAGGCCACCTGGATCCCCGAGCCAGGTGGCGCGAACGACGACCTCCTCCGCCTGCGGATTGGCCACCGCGACGCGCACCTCCGCTCCTGCGTCAGACTCCACCCAGACCGTGAGCGGCGTGCGGGCGCGGCACCACGCGAGCGCCGCCCGCATCACGTCCTGATCGCCGCGGCCGGGATCCACGAGGAGGGAGAGGAGCGAGGTGAGATCCCCCGGCCGCGCCATCCACGCGGCGACGTCGCCACCGGCGGCCTCGTCCTTCACCGTGGCGGTGAGGAGCTCCAGCAGCTCCGCCTTCACGCCCGGGCTGGCGCGGCCCACCCGCTCCAGGCCCGCGCACCAGAGCTGGGCCAGATGCCGGGCGTGCAGGCGCTCCCGCTCCGAACCTCGTTCCGGGGGAGGCGCCGCCTCCAGGCGGCGGCCAAGGAGCACCCAGCGCCACCACTCGTTCATGCCGCGCCCCGCCGGCCGGTCCGCGCGCGGCGTCCCCGGCCACTGCAGCGGCTCCGCGCTGGACGCGGGCGGCGGTGATGGATCGAGCCACGCCGGCGACACGCGCGTGCCGCCCACGTCGAGCCCTCCGGAGAAGCCCTCCGGCATCTGCAGGAACAGCACCATCGCCGCATCCACCGCGCCGCGCAGCCCCGCCGGCGGCGATGCGGGATCCCCCACCCAGATCTCCTCCGCCGGTGACGTCCACTGCGGCGCATCCGGCGGCGGCTCCGGGAGGATGAGGGCCACCGGCCCCTGCACGGTGGTCCCGCCGTCGAGCGTGGCGGCGAGCGTTCGCGGCCACTGCGGCGGCGGCAGGTCGCATGCCAGCTGCAGCGCCAGCACGCCGCCCCGAACCGCCGCGGGCCGATCCGTCACCACGCGCCACGCCGCCCCCTGGGCCGCGCAGGGCAGGACCAGCGCGGCCGCGAGGAACGGCGCGACCATCGCGGCGGCTCTGATCCCTGCGGGAGCGGGGGCCATCGGATCGATGGTAGTGAATTCGCGCGGGAAGGCCGATAGGATGCGTTCGTGCCGCGCGCTCCTCTGCTTTGCGTCCTGATCGCGTGTTCGCTCTGCCCTGCAGGATGCGAACGGAGCGCCGCGCCGCCGGCGCCGCCTGCGCCCGCCCCTCCCACCGCGCCGTCGGCGTCCCCAACGCCCGAGACGCCGGCGCAGACGCCCGCGCCCGCGACGCCGTCCGTGCCCGCGACGCCGCCCGCACCCGCGACGCCGCCCGCACCCGCGACTCCGCCCGCACCCGCGGCCACGCCGACCATCCCGTCTGCGACCCCTCCGACGCCGCCCGCACCAGCGACTCCGCCCGCGCCGGCCGCCGTGCAGCACGCGGAGTCAGATCCAGGCACCCGCGTCTTCCGTGACATGTGGCCCAGCGGCCACGCGAAGTACGAGTACCAGATGAAGCGCGGCGCCAACGGCGTGTACAAGCGCAACGGCTGGTTCAAGGCCTACTACGAGGACGGCACCGTGGAGCGGGAAGGCAACTACCGCGATGAGAAGCGCGTGGGCGTCTGGCACTTCTACGACGCCACCGGGAAGCTCACGCAGACCACGGACTACGGTCCCGGCAAGCCCTGACCAGGCGACCGCGGTTCAGCCCGCGGCCCGCTGCATCAGGCTGTCCAGGCGCTCCTGGCGGTAGAGCCAGTCCCGCATCAGACGCGGCTTGGTGGCACCGGGAACTCCGGCGCGGGGAAGCCCGTCCTCATCCAGCGGGGCCGCCAGCTCCACGGACGCTCCGCGCTGCGGCGGCGCCGCCGCGGGAGATGCGGGCATGGCCGACGCGGGCGAACCCGGCCGCCCGGGATAGGAGCGGGAACTCGCACCGCGCCGCCCCTCGTCGGCTGCGGGCTTCGCCCGGTTCCGCAGGACCGCACCGGGATCCGATGCGTCGCCGACCCAGGTGTCGATGCGGCCGTCCGCCACCCGCGCCCCCGGCATCTCGTCCATGAGCGGCGCAGCGGTGATGCCGTCCGCGAAGGACTTGGGCATCGTGGGCACCACGCGGGTGTCCACGGCGCTGGAGGAGACAGGCTGCGCCTCCTCATCCAGGTGCCGCGGCTGGGCGGCCCGGATGCCGGTGGTGGAGACGCGACGGAAGTCCGGACGCCCGATGTAGTAGACGGTGCCGGGCGGCACGCCGACCAGCGTGATGACCTTCTTCTTCACCATGATGCGCGGATAGGAGCTCTGCGGGAACACCGCATAGAGGGCGCCATCGCCGCGCACCAGCAGGTCCGGCCGGCCCTCCACCGCGTAGACCTCCTTGAAGGCGGACGGCTGGCGGAGATCCGAAGGCATCATCCGGAGACTGGTGCTCATCGCGTTGCGGTCCGCCACGCCCTGCTCGATCGGCACCAGCCGCAGATCGCGCCGCGCGGAGACCAGGCGGGCGTTCACCTCATCCACCGGCACCTGACCCGCGGGAGTGGCGGGCGGCGCCGCCATGGCCGCGCCCGCGGAGAAAAGGGCCGCGAGCAGGAAGGCTGGAGTGGCGGGTCGCACCGGCATGAGGGTCCCATTATGTCGGCCGGGCGGCCTGGGTTCCAGCACCCCCGCGGCCCCGAAACCACTCCACGCTGGTGGTGGCCGCCGGGAGATGGTGGAGCACGCCCGCATCGTCGCGGATCCGGATGCCCCTGAGCGGGTCCACCGCCTCCACCGTTCCCTCCCGAGCGCCCTCCGGGCCCTGCAGACGCGCCCGCGCACCTCGGAGCAGATCCCGGGCGGCGTACGCGGCGCAGATCTCCTCCGGGGCCCGTCCGAGCCAGCGGTCCACCGCCCCCACGAGCGCCACCAGCACCTCCAGGCGGTCCGGCGCCGTATGCGGCGACATCATCGCCAGGCTCGTGGCCCGCGTCGCCAGCCCGGGTTCGAACGACCGCTGCCGCACGTTGACGCCGATCCCGCACGCGGCCAGCGCCCCCTGCTGCTCCACAAGGATCCCGGCCAGCTTGCGGCCATCCACCCAGAGGTCGTTGGGCCACTTGATGCCGGGGCGCGGGGAGCCGGCCTGCAGCACGGACTCCACCGCCTCGCACGCCGCCACCGCAAGGATGGCCGCAAGGAGCTCCGGGGCCGGCGCCTCCACCACGAACGTGACCGCCACACCCTCCTCGCCGGTGTCGCTCCAGCGGCGACCGAGTCGCCCGCGGCCGCCGGTCTGGCGCCAGGCGGCCACGACGTCGCCGGCGGTGGGACCGCGTTCGCGGGCCAGGTCCTGCGTGGAGGCCGTCTCGCGGATCACCACGGCGCGGCGCAGATGACGGCAGCCGGCGAGCGCCGCCTCCAGCGCCTCCGGCCATGCCTCGATGGGAATCAGACGACGGCGCGCCGCGAGGGCGCCCTCCGACGCGGCGCGAGCGCCGAGAGATCCACGGCGAAGTCCAGGCCGAAGTCGATGCACGCCGCCGAGTGCGTCACCGCGCCGGTCGAGATCCGGTCCACGCCCGTGCGGGCGATGGCCGCGGCGTTCCGCAGCGTGACGCCGCCCGAGGCCTCGAGCGCCACCTGCGGCGCCAGTCGGCGCCGCATCGCCACCGCAGCCCGCAGCTGCGGGAGCGTCATGTTGTCCAGAAGCACCACGTCCACCATCCCGCGCGGCAGTCGCAGCGCCTGCCGGAGCTGGTCCAGCGTGTCCACCTCCAGCTCCACGAACCGCATCCGCCCGCGCCCCGGCATGCGCCGAACCGCGCGGAGGGCCCGCGCCACGGCGTCCGCGCGGCCGATCGAGGCCAGGTGGTTGTCCTTGATGAGCACCGCATCCCAGAGGCCAAGCCGGTGGAGCGAGCCGCCGCCGCAGCGGACCGCGTACTTCTCCAGGAGCCGCAGGCCCGGCGTCGTCTTCCGCGTGTCCAGGAGGCGGGCGCCGGTGCCCGCAAGACGGGAGACGAACGCCGCCGTCGCGGTGGCCACGCCGCTGAGGCGCCCCAGCAGGTTCAGCACGCAGCGCTCCACGGCGAGAATGTCCCGGAGGTTCCCCTCCAGCACCGCCACCGTGGCTCCCGCGGCGATGCGGTCGCCATCCTCCACGCGGGCCGCCACCATGAGGTCCCGCCCGCCATCAAGGGCCAGGAGCGCCGCGGCATCCAGCCCGGCGAGCACGCACGCGCGGCGGGCCACCACCCGCGCCGTCCCCCGCGCGGACGCCGGGATGGTGGCGCGGCTCGTGACGTCGCCGGGCCCCACGTCCTCCTCCATGAAGCGCCGCAGCATCGGCACCAGGAGCGGTTCCGGGAGCAGCGTCTCGAAGAGCTCGGCGAGCGGCAGCAGGTCGAGATCCGGGAGCCGCGAGCGGCCGCGC
Source organism: Phycisphaerales bacterium (assembly GCA_046350535.1). GTDB lineage: Bacteria > Planctomycetota > Phycisphaerae > Phycisphaerales > SM1A02 > VGXK01. The sequence goes on along the minus strand of JAXMAG010000001.1, from coordinate 518,239 downwards.
TCGCGCGGCGCCGCGCGGGCACGGCCGCCGTCGCGGCGCCGGGAGGCGGCGTTCGAACGCCGGATGGGTGCCGTTGCCCGCGGTGCCACTGCGGGCACATGCTAGCCTCCGCCGCATGGAGACCGTCTTCTCGAAGATCCTCCGCGGCGAGATCCCCTGCCACCGCGTCTACGAGGACGCCCACGTGCTGGCCTTCCTGGACGTGGGGCCGCTCTCCCGCGGACATCTGCTGGTCATCCCGCGGGAGGCCCGGGCCCACATGCACGAGCTCTCCGACGACGCCGCCGCGGCGCTTGGCCGCGTCCTGCCGCGACTCTGCCGGGCCCTGATGAAGGCCACCGGCTGCACCGCCTACAACGTCCTCCAGAACAACGGCGCGGACGCCCACCAGGTGGTGATGCACGTGCACCTGCACGTGATTCCCCGGGACGCCCAGGGTCGCGGACTCGGCCTCGTCTGGAAGGCCGGGTCGCTGCCCGCCCAGGAGGGCGCGGAGCTGGCGGCGCAGATCAGGGACGCGATCGGGGCGTAGTCACGCGCTGAGCCGTGGCGCCGTGGCGCGGAGGAAACGCGGTCCCCGGCGTTCACGGCTGGAACGTGACGAATCCCCAGTGCTCCGGGCGGTGCATGTCGATCGCCCACTGCGGGCTCCACACCCAGTTGTCCTCCGGCGCGCCCTCCACCTTCACGTAGCGTCGGCCCGCGGGCGCCGCGGGATCGTCCTTCACCACCAGCCGCCACTCCACGCGCGAGAAGTTCAGCCGCCAGGTGCTGCCCGGCGCCGGCCGCGCCCCGCAGCGGGCGCTGTCCCGCGCCGCCTCCCGGAAGGTGCCGCCTCCGGGGGCCGGTCGCTCCGGCGGCTGGAGGGCGCTCCACGGCACCGCCCACTCCAGCGTCCACCCCGCGTCGCGGTCGCGCGGATCGTTCACCGTCCCGGTGGTGGCGATGGCGGTCCGGAGTCCCACCGCGTCCCACTCGTGCACGGCGGGCCCGCCGTCCCGGTAGGCGCGGTGCAGGTAGAGGTCGAAGATCGTCCCCAGGACGTTCACCTCCAGCTCGTAGTACTCGCGCCCATCGCCATCGGGGTCGATGAAGACCTCGAAGTCATGCTGGTGGAAGACCACCTGGTCGTGCTGGGTGTACTCCGCCCACAGCTCCGGCTCCTCCATCTCCGCGGCCAGGTAGAGGTACTGATCGTCCCAGAGCATCTTGGCGCGGGTGCGGAAGCGCGGGGCGGGGAGCGCAGGGCCCTGGATGTCCACGAAGTCGCTCGTCCAGGCCGCCGCCGCCCACGCCGCGTCGTCCAGCCGGCCGTCCAGGAGCGGCGGGACCGGGCAGCGCGGGCATGCGTAGTGGCGCGGCGGCTCCGTGGCGGGCACTGTGGCCCTGGGCGCCGCGCACCCCGCGGAGAGCGACGCGACCGCCGCGGCGGCGCTCATGAGCGCGCCCACCCGCCGGCCCGGCCGCGGCACCTCAGCGGCCTCCGCGCCGCTTGCCGCCGCGCGGCGAACTCCGCCGGGACGCGGCCGGCCGCGCCGGCGCCGTCCCCAGGTCCAGGGCCCACTTCGCCGCCGCCAGCCGCGCCACCGGCACGCGGAAGGGCGAACAGCTCACGTAGGCCAGGCCGCACTCCTCGAAGAAGCGGATGGACGCGGGGTCGCCGCCGTGCTCGCCGCAGATGCCGATCTTCAGGTCGGGCCGCGCGGCGCGGCCGCGTTCGCACGCGATCCGCACCAGCTGACCCACGCCGCCCACGTCGATCGACGCGAAGGGATTCTCCTTGATGATCTCCAGCTCCTGATAGCGCGGGAGGAAGCTGCCGGAGTCGTCGCGGCTCATGCCGAGCGCGGTCTGGGTGAGGTCGTTGGTGCCGAAGGAGAAGAACTCCGCGCTGGTGGCGATCTCGTCCGCCGTGAGGGCGCCGCGCGGCACCTCGATCATGGTTCCCACGGCGTAGGTGAAGCGCTCGCCGCTCCGTTCGGAGACGGCCCGCGCCACCTGGTGGATCACCTCCACCTGGAGGTCCAGCTCGCGCTTGAAGCCCACGAGCGGCACCATGATCTCCGGATGCACCGGGATGCCGGCCCGCTGCACGGTGGCCGCGGCCTCGAAGATGGCCTGGGCCTGCATGCGGCTGATCTCCGGGTGGCCGATGCCCAGGCGGCAGCCTCGGAAGCCCAGCATGGGGTTGAACTCGTGCAGCTCCGCCACCCGGCGGGCGATGAGGGCCTGCGGCACGCGGAGCACGCGGGCCAGCTCCTCCTGCTGGGCGGCGTCGTGGGGAAGGAACTCATGCAGCGGCGGGTCCAGCAGGCGAATGCACGCCGGCCGGCCCTCGAGGGCCCGGAAGATCCCCTCGAAGTCGCTCCGCTGGAAGGGCAGCAGCTTGGCCAGGGCGCGACGGCGGCCGTCATCGTCCTGCGAGAGGATCATCTCCCGCATCGCGTCGATGCGGTCCCCCTCGAAGAACATGTGCTCCGTGCGGCAGAGGCCCACGCCCTCCGCGCCGAACGCCACGGCGTTGCGCACCTGCTCCGGCGTGTCCGCGTTGGTGCGGATGCCCATGCGGCGGAAGCGGTCCGCCAGCTTCATGACGAAGTCGTACCACTGGAAGAGCTCGCTCTTCCCCGGCTCCAGGGTCCGGGCCACCAGCACCTGCTTCAACTCGCTGTCCGCGGTGGCGATGCGGCCGGTGAAGACCTCGCCGGTGGTGCCGTCGATGGAGATGGCGTCACCCTCGCGGAGGAGCGCGGCGCCGCAGGCGAGCGTGCCCGCGTGGTAGTCGATCGTGATCTCACCGGCGCCGGCCACGCACACCTTGCCCATCTGCCGCGCGACCAGGGCCGCGTGGCTGGAGACGCCGCCGCGGGTGGTGAGGATGCCCTCCGCGGCGATCATGCCGCGCAGGTCCTCCGGGCTGGTCTCGATGCGGCACAGCACCACCGGGCGGCCCTGCCGCGCCAGCTGCTCCGCCTTCTCCGCGCTGAAGCACACCTCGCCGGTGGCGGCGCCGGGTCCCGCGGGGAGGCCGCGGGTGAGGCGACGGCCCTCCTGCCGCGCCGCCTCGTGGGCCCGGGTGTCGAAGACCGGCTGCAGCAGCTGGTTCATGGCCTCCGGATCGGCGGAGCGCACCGCGTGCTCCGCGGTCATCAGCCCCTCCTTCACCATGTCGTGGGCGATCCGGACGTAGGCCCGGGCGGTTCGCTTGCCGTTGCGGGTCTGGAGCATGTAGAGCTTGCGGCGCTCGATCGTGAACTCGAAGTCCTGCACGTCGCCGAAGTTCCGCTCCAGCGTGCGCCGCACCTTCTCCAGCTCGCGGAAGGCCGCGCCGATCCGCGGATCGGAGGCCATCTCCTTCACCGGAAGCGGCGTTCGAACGCCGGCCACCACGTCCTCGCCCTGGGCGTTCACCAGGTACTCGCCGTAGAAGACGTTCTCGCCGGTGGCGGGGTCGCGGGTGAACGCGACGCCGGTGGCGCTGTCGTCGCCCATGTTGCCGAAGACCATGCTCTGCACGTTCACCGCGGTGCCCCACTCCGCGGGGATGCGGTACTTCTGGCGGTAGAGGATGGCCCGCGGGTTCATCCAGCTGCTGAAGACGGCGCTCACCGCGCCCAGCAGCTGCTCCATGGGATCCGACGGGAAGTCCCGATGGGTCCAGCGCCGCACCAGGGCCTTGAAGCGCTTCACCAGCTCCCGCAGGTGCTCCTCGCCGAGATCCGTGTCCTGGGCGGCGCCCACCTCGCGCTTGAGGGCGTCCATGACCTCCTCGAAGGGCTCGTGGTCGTGCTCGTGCTTCTTCTGCACGCCCATCACCACGTCCCCGTACATCTGGACGAAGCGCCGGTAGCTGTCCCACGCGAAGCGCGGGTTGCCGGTGGCCGTGGCCAGGGCCTCCACGGTCACGTCGTTGAGGCCCAGGTTCAGGATGGTGTCCATCATTCCCGGCATGCTGTCGCGGGCGCCCGAACGCACCGAGACCAGGAGCGGGTTGCGCCGATCCGAGAAGCGCTTGCCCGTCTCCTTCTCGATGAGGGCGATGTGCCGCTTCACCTCGGGGAGCAGGGTCCTGGGGAGCTTCTTGCCGCCGCTGTAGAACGCGCCGCACACCTCGGTGGTGATCGTGAAGCCCGGCGGCACCGGCAGACCGATGCGGGTCATCGCGGCCAGGTTGGCGCCCTTGCCGCCCAGCAGGGCCTTCATGTCGCCGCGTCCATCGCAGCGCAGGCGGCCGAAGTGGTAGATGAACGGCGTCGCGCCGCGGCGCCCGGCGGCACCCTTCGCGCCGGTGGCCTTGGCGCCCCGGGCCGCGGAGGCCCTGGATCCCTTGGAGACCCCGGTGGATCTGGAGGTCCTGGAGGCCTTGGCCCCCCTGGCGGACTTCTGACCGCCGGCCACCTTGGCGGACGAACTGCGGGCGGCGCGGCGACGGGCGGAGAGCGTGACGGGAGGCATGCGTGGTTCCTGCTGGAGGCGAATCCCGGAGTGTATCCAGCGTGGAACCTATGCTGCGGCCGTGGACGCGCGTCTCCTGCCATGGCGTTCGTCGCCCCTGGAAGTGCTGCGGCGCTGGCCGGCGCATCTGCCGCTCGCGGCGCTCCTCAGCGCCCCGCGGGATCCGGAAGCCCGCTGGTCCATCTTCGGGCTCGGCGCCCGCTGGGCCACGGAGCTGCCGGCGTTCGAACCCCTCCCGCGCCACCCCGACGCCCCGCCCGCGCCCCCGGCGGACGCCGCGATCGCGGAGCCGACCTTCCGCAGCGGCTGGATCGGCGTGCTCTCGTATGAACTGGGCGCCGCGTTCGAACCCGCCTCCCTGCGGGAGCGCCGCCGCCTCCCCGGCGTCCCCCTGGTGGCCGGCTGGCGCTGCGACGGCGCTCTCGTCCACGACGCGATCTCCGGGCGCTGGTGGCTCACAGGCGGCTGCGGCGAGCCGGAGCTCCTTCCGCCGGACGCGCCGATGGAGCCCTGCCGCCTGGGACGGATCTCGCCGGAGTCCACGCCGCAGGAGTACCGCCGGGCCGTCTCCCGCTGCGTGGAGCTCATTCACGCGGGAGACCTGTTCCAGGCCAACGTGGCCCAGCGCTTCACCGCCACGGTCGAGGGATCGCTGCGGACGCTGGCGGTGGCGGCCCTGGAGGCCGCGCAGCCGCGCTACGGCGCGGTGGTGGAGCTCCCGGACGGCGGGGCCGTGGTGTCCATGAGTCCGGAGCTCTTCCTGGAGGTGGACCCGCGGAGCCGCAGGGTGCGTTCGCGCCCCATCAAGGGAACGCTGCCGGCGGGCCGTCCGGTGGAGGAGCTCCTGCGCAGCGGAAAGGACGCCGCCGAGCTGCACATGATCGTGGATCTGGTGCGCAACGATCTCGGCCGCGTCTGCCGCACCGGCAGCGTGCGCGTGGTGTGCCCGCGACGCATGGAGAGCCATCCCACCGTGCACCACGGCGTGGCGGAGGTGGAGGGCGTGCTGCGGCCCGAGGTGGACGTGACGTCGCTCCTGGCCGCCACGTTCCCCCCGGGCAGCGTCACCGGCGCCCCCAAGATCCGCGCGATGCAGGTGATCGAGTCGCTCGAGGCCTTTCCGCGCGGCCCCTACTGCGGGGCTGTGGGCTTCGTGGACCTGCGCGGCGGCGCGGCCCTGAACGTGGCCATCCGAACCATCGTGGTGCCTCCGGCGGCCCCCGGCCTTCCGCGCCAGGCGCTCTACGCCGCCGGGTGCGGCATCGTGGCGGACTCCCTCCCGGAGGCGGAACTGGCGGAGAGCCTCCAGAAGATGGAGGTGCTCCGCCTTGCCGCCGCCCGTCTGGGGAGGGTCCAGGGCGTCAGGCGGCGCGGAGCCGCTGCCGCGCCTGGAGCGCATCCACGTAGGAGCCGATCTGCTCCGCCACCGTGGCCAGGTGGCCAGGGTTGAAGCTGAAGTCGAAGGCCATGCCCGCGTAGGTCATCTGCGAGCTGTCGAGGTGCGTGTGGACCGCCTTGCCGGTCACGCACACCGGCACCGGCATCTCGGGTCCCAGCGGGATCCGGAGCCAGAAGACGCGGTGGTGATTGAACACGCCTGACTCCGCCGGCGCCACGCGGATGCCCACGCCGCCGCCGCCGAGGTTGAGGAGCGTGCCGCCGAAGCGCGGCCCCACCGTGGGAAGGAGGCTCTCCTGATCCGTCGCGGGGGCGCGCCCGGTGGTGCGGAAGCTCTCCACCGCCAGCTCGTTGGCCCGCTCCGCGGCCACCACGCTGCGCGGATCCAGGAGCGGCCACACCTCCGCCTGGGGCAGGTTGAGGGCGCGGGCGTCGAAGCGTCCATGGCGGCGCTGGCAGCGCTCCACGTGATCCGGAAGCTGCAGGGCCAGCGTGCCGGCGCGGCGCGGGTCCCGCGAGGGACGGCTGCTGAGGACGCGGGTTCGGAACATCCAGCGGTTCTGCCCGATGACCACCGCCGCCATCAGGTCCAGTCCGGGCGTCATGAGGACGCTGCGGCCCAGCGTCTGCGGTGCCTCCACCGCCACGTGGTCCGGAGCCAGGTCCAGCATCTTCACGCGCCACACCAGATCGCCGCCGCGAGCCTCGCCCACCGCGCCCTCGTCCTCCGGGCGGGAGACGGACAGCTCCAGGCAGCCGCCGCGCTCGAAGACCTGGGACAGGCTCCGGCGCCATTCAGTCGTGCGAGATCGAGAAGCGGGCATGTGCCGATCCTTTCACGGCGCGGCCCCTCTTACCGCGTGCGACGACTCATCGGCACTCCCGGGCCGCGGGGCGCGTCGGAGGGCCGCCTCCAGCGTCCGGAGGCTCCTCTCCGCATCCGCCTGTGCGGACGGCGCGGGCTGGCGCATGCCATACCGGACCTCGTAGTAGCCGCGGGTCAGGTGCGCGAACGCCTCCGCCGCCTCCGGCGCGCCCTCCGCAAGCACCTCCGCATGGGCGAGCGGCGGCCGGTGCTCGGGCTTGCCCAGCCCGTGCCGCTCGAGCGCCTCCAGGGCCTCGAGGTAGGAGGTCGCCTGGGCCCGCAGGGCTCGGCGCGCCGCCCGCGGAAGACCCATGAGGCCCAGCCGGCGCCGCAGCCGGCGTTCGCGCCGCATCACCAGGACGGTGATGGCCACCGCCCCGGCGAGCGTCATCACGATGGATCCAAGCCACACCGGGCCGATCGCCGCCCACTGGGCCCGCCGGCCCACGGTGGCGGCCCAATCCGAGACGGTGGTGGTGAGGTCCTGCAGCGTCCTCCCCAGCCGCTCCCCCGCCCCGCGGAGGAGCGTCGTCTGGGAGCTGGAGTCGAACGTGGCCACCCGGCTGCGCCAGAGGAAGTCCAGGCCGTCGTAGAGCCAGCGGAGCGAATCGGACCAGGTGCGGTTCGCGGTGGCGATGGCCGCGAGCGTGTCCGGCGGGGTGGGATCGAAGGTGGTCCAGGCCCACTCGCCGGTGCGCACCTCCACCCACGCGTGGGCGTTGGCCTCGCGCACGATGTAGCGGCCGAGGGCCGCGTCGTACTCCGCGGCCACGAACCCGGTGACCAGCCGCGCCTCCACGCCGAGACCCTGCAGCATGCCGCAGAGCGCGGAGGCGAAGAGCTCGCAATGGCCGCTCCGGCGCCGCAGCAGGAAGACCTCGATGGGGTCCTCGCCGCGGCGCCGCACCACGCCGGAGAGATCCAGCGTGTAGGTGAAGGAGCTGCTCTGGAGGTGGGAGGAGAGGAGCCGCGCGGCCCGCCGGGCCCACTGCCAGCGCAGGGCCGGTTCGCGCTCCATCTCCGCCTCCGTGGGGGCCCGCTCCCCGGCCGCCTCCACCACCAGCCGCGCCTCCCGCACCACCGCCGGCACCGGGAACGAAGGCCGCTCCACCAGTTCCGCGGGCCCGCAGAGGGCCTGGAGCGCCGCGTCGTTCGGGAAGGGCTGCACCCGGACCTCGTAGCGCCAGAGCCGGCCGCCCCGATCCGCGGCGCCGTCCCGCAGCTCCAGGGTGTCCGTATCCAGGAGGATCGCTCGCGGCTCGTCGCTGGCCACCGCCACCGGCGCCCACGCGGAGAAGAGGATGTCCGTGGCCAGGCCGCGCATCTCCACCACCTGCGTCCACGTCTGGATGCGGGTGTCCACCGCAGGACGGCCCAGGGGCGTGAACCCGCCCGGAATGGCCAGCGTCACCGGCCGCTGCCGCCGGCGCGAGTGGACGTAGGACCAGCGCCCGTCCGTCGGGTTGTAGCGGTCGAACACGGCGCCGCGCAGCCGCAGCACGTCCACCGCCGGCTCCGGCTTGCCGCGCACGTCCAGCCACTCCACGGTCATCACCTCGCGGCGCGACGGCTCGATGAGCCCGCCCGCCATGAGGTCCACCTCCCCGCTGAAGCCGCTGAGCCTGGTGATTCCGCCCGCGCCTTCGAAGCGCCGCATCAGATCCCGGGGGAAGAGGACGAAGAGGATGGCGCTCAGCACCGCGCCGGCCACCGTGGCCGCCACCACCAGGCGCCGCAGGTGCCGCGACGCCTGGCGTCCCGTGATGGCCGAGGACTGCGGGAGGGCGCCGCCCGTCAGCGAGCGCCGGGCCTCCGCCGCCCGCTCCTGCCCGCGCCGCAGTCGGTAGAGCATGGTGGCCGTGACGCCCAGCACCGTGTAGATGACCAGCAGCAGGGCGAAGAGGAGGTCCGTGCTCACGAGGCAGCCCGCCAGGAGCAGGACCAAGGAAAGGGCCATCAGCTGCCGCCACTCGCGCGTGCCCTTTCGTTCGAAGAGCTTGATGACCGTGGTCCAGAGGACGAAGCGCCCCACGAGCGACGCGAGCTCCGCCGGATCCGAGCGGGCCGGCCACTCGAGGAGCGACCAGCCCAGCACGCACACCACCAGCAGCGTGGCCGCCCACGACGGCAGCGTGATGCGACGCGGCCCCTCCGTGAGATACCAGCTCACCACCGCCAGGAGCGCCGAGGCCAGCAGCAGGTCCACGCGCCGCTGCGACACGCCGTAGGCGAGGATGGCCGTCACGGTGGTGTTGAACGCCACCAGCGGGAAGCGGCTGAGGATGTTCACGCGGACGCTCCCGGCGCCAGCACCTCCGCGAGTCGCGTGGCGGGCAGGTGGATGGCCCCCGGCCGGTCCACCACGGTGTCCACGCGGTCAGGATGGACGATGAGGGCAGCGCAGCGTTCGTCCCGGTCCGGGCGGCTGGCAGGCGTCCGCGGCGCATCCAGATCCAGGGAGGCCAGCACCGCCAGCACCTTCTGGAGGTGCCACCAGCCGCGCCGCAGCGGCGTGCGCGGGCAATCGAAGCCCTCCACGTCGATCGCGAACTCGAAGCCCTCCTGCTCCGCGAGCGCCGCGACGCTGGCCGCGATGCTGATCGCGGACTCCTCCAGCGCCCGCCCCTCCTCCGCCGGATCCCCGGAGACGCGGAGGGACGCGGTGGGTCGCGTGAGGTCCAGCACCACGCGGAGCCGCGGCGGACTGGGGGTGCTCCGTTCGATCGTGACCAGCTCGTCCAGGCCGGCGCGGCGCTTCCACGCCACCTGCCGCAGGCTGTCGCCCGGCCGGTATTCGCGCACACCCAGGAAGTCCTCCCCGGGACCCGGGCGGCTGCTGGTCCGGACGCCGCCGGCGCCGCGCGGCACCACGTCCCTCAGCAGGTCCCTCCGCAGCTCCAGCATGCGCGGGAAGACCAGCACCTCCGCGCGCTGGGCCAGGATGAGCGTCTTGCGGAGCAGCCCGAACGGGAACCCCGAGGTGGCCTCCACCGCCTCCAGCACGCAGCGGCCGCGCCGGCGCGGAAGAAGCACCGCCTCCGCGTGGACGTGCTCGCCCGGCCCGGCATGGAGGAGCCACGCGGCGGCCAGGCCCGCGTGGTGCTGCCACCCCAGGCGGTCGTCCGCCTTCGCCTCCCCCAGCTGCACGTCGAAGAGCGGCCAGAAGCGGGCCCGGTTGCGCACCGCGTAGCGGATCACGAGCGGCTGATCCACCCGGGCGTCCCGGGGCTCCAGGCGCGTGACCCGCAGGGACATGAGCATCCACCCGGAGACCACGCCGGAGACGATCACCCCGGCCAGCAGCGCGGTGAAGCTCCACACCAGCAGGTTGTTGGGGCGATACGCGGCGGCCACGCCCAGCAGCACCGTGAGCAGGAAGTACGCCACCCCCGCCCACTGCACGTGGTAGAGGTAGCGGATGCGCCTCCGCGGCGGCGCGTCAGCGGCCTCCGCTGGCACTGCCCTTGAACTGTTCAACATTGTCCAGGACATCGGCGCCGCGGACCGGATCCGCCATCTTTCGCGGGGTGCCGCGGCTCAGGGTGGCCAGGACGCGCCACTTCTCCGGATCCAGCGGCATCTCCACCATGTCCTCCGCGCCGGTGTAGCCGCCGCGGCGGACCTGGATGAGCCAGCGTTCGTCCATCCAGCCCGTGCCGAACGCCCCCACCTTCAGCGTGAACCGCCCGGCGCGGTCCGCCACGGTGGTGGCCACCTCCGTCCGGTTGAGGGAGTCCGGATCGCGGAAGAGGAGCACGCGTGCTCCGGAGACGGGCGTGCCATCCTCCAGGAGGAGCGAATCCTGCGGCACCATGGAGACGGTGTCGCTCCCGGTCTCCAGCACGCGTCCCTGGATGCTGTAGTCCTTGCAACCGGCGCTCCCGAGTCCGGCGCCCACGGCGAGCGCGGCGGCAAGCGGACGGAGCATGCGGAGCGCAGCGACGTGCATGCGGGCAGGGTATCACGGCCGCAGCAGCACCACCGCCGCCAGACCCGCCGCGATCAGGAGCAGGAGGCCCAGCGCCACCACGCCCAGCGCCGGCAGCACCCGGGCCGCCAGCCGCGCGAACCTCCCGGCCATCAGGGGCCACGGCTGCTCCGCCTCCGCCTCCCCCACGTCCACGCTGTCCCAGTCCACGCTGGCGCCCAGCTCCCGGTTGGCCTCGAGCGCCGCCCTGGCCGCGTGCAGCCTGGAGCTGTGCACCTGCACCGCGATCCCGGTGGCGCCGGGCGAGAGCGGGGTGGGCAGGCCGAAGTTGGCCAGCACGAACACGCTGGCCGGCACGCCCGCGGCCTCGAGCACGGCGGCCACGGTCCGGGCCTCGAACTCGTTCCGGGCCTCGTGCACGGTCACCAGGGGATCGTCGGGGAGATCGTTGAACACGGCCATTCAGAGTCCCCGCAATCTGTCAACCTCGCTCAGGAGCGCGGCGGGTTCGTCGGGTCCGAACTCGTGGTCGGAGAGCGAGGCCCGCCAGTCGGTGATGGCCTCGCGCTCGATCGGCACGGTGTCGCCCTCGGAGAGGTCCGGGCGGGTCACCGGCGCGGCCGTGAGGCGCCCCTCCACGCGTTCGCCATCCAGCCGCTGGACCAGGAACCACGCCTGCTCCGCACGCTCCGGGTCACTGCCGTCCACGAGCGGCGCCTGCACCATGAAGGAGTCCGTGGCCAGCTTGCGGAGGCCCGGGTCATCGCTCCGCTTGAGGCTGGCGAACGCGGTGGCGAAGCTCGGCCACGTCCGCTGCGCCCGCCGCGCCGCCGCGAGCGTGGCGCGGCCGCTGGAGTAGATGACCGCGCGGCCGGACTCCAGGCGCGAGATGGCGCTGCGGGGCCAGGTCCAGGCCCGCGTCCAGGCGCCCGCCGGGGCCGGGTCGCAGAGGACGGCGCGGGGGCCGGCGAGGGCGTCGCCGGCGTCGCCGGTCAGTGCGGCGCGGAAGGCGCGGCTGCCAGGCGCGGCGTCCTCCATGGTGGCGGCCACCGCCTGCCAGGGCTGGAGCACCACCGCCAGGTCCGGTCCCAGCTCCAGCGGTTCGCCCGGCGCCGGGAGCGGTCCATCCAGGACCAGTCCCGCCGCGGCGTTGAGGAGCGCCAGTCCCGCCTGCACGTGATCCTCCGGGATCTCCAGGATCTCCAGCTCCGGGCGACCGCAGCGGGCCAGGCCCGTGGTGTGCAGCATGGCCAGCCGGCGGCGCTGATCTCCATCCCCCAGCTCCGCCATCACTCCGCCCACGCGCCACAGGAAGTGGTCGCTGGGGAGGGACTCCGGGGCCAGGAACCATGCCTCCAGCTCCGGGCGCATCAGGACCTGTCCGGTCACCACGTCCAGCACCGCGGGGGAGTCCACGAGCGCCCCCGCCAGCATGCTCACCAGCAGGAAGTAGTCCGCGGCTGGATCCCCGGTGCCCAGGACGCTCTGGATGCGCACCACCCAGCGGCAGGCGCTCAGCGGATGATCCGACGGCAGTTCCGCCCGCAGGGGCTCCGCTGCCTCCGCCCACGCCACCACGGCGGCGTCGATCGACGGCACCTGGACGATCGCGTGCCAGAGCATGTCTCGCGTGTCGTCCGAGTTCTCGGCCTGCGAGGCGTCCAGCGGCGCACCGACCCACGCCGCGAACGCCTGCACCACCTCCTCGCTGGTGGGCGCCTCCTGGTGCGGCCAGAAGGCCACCCAGCCGGAGGGTTCCGCGGTCCGGCGCTCGAAACCGACCTCGCCGGGTCCGGGAGCCGGATCGCCGGGTGTGTGTGGAGGTGTGGTGCTCATCCCCTCGCCACGATCATAGTGGCCCCCGTTCACCGCAGGTCCAGCGCCGGTCCGGCGCAGGACGGAGGAGCGACGCCGCGTCCGCGCCGACACGCCCGCGGAGCAGATTCCCGGAACACAGGGCACCGCGCCGACGAACAGAAAGGTGCGAAAGCGCCACCGCGCAGTTGCCGGAGGCGCACCCACGGCTAGCTTTGTGCAGATGTTGGTGACCTTCCTCACATCACTCGCGCATCGCATCGCGGACGCCACGGCGCGCCGCACGGCGCCGCAGCGCACCCCGCGCTCCGGACCGCACTGGTGCGCATGCCAGGTGCGGACGCGGGGCACCCGTTTCCCCCGCTTCAATCGCAATCGGACAGGACCTGCGCGCTGACGGATCTTTCCCGTCCGTTCGCCGCAGGCCCTGTCCAGACGACAGGGCCTGTTTCGTTCTGGAGGCAGCCATGAAGCCCACCACTCCTGGAATCGCGGACACTTCGAGCGTCTTCAACCCGGCGGCGCTGCCGGGCCACCGCCGGGCGGAGTTCCTGCCGCTGCGCATCCACCTCCAGGAACGCACCCTGAAGCAGGGCGGGGAGTGGGAGCAGTGGACGCCGGAGGAGGAGCGCGGCCGCCGCTGGGTCATGGACCTGCGGCCGCTGCACCCTGCGGACGCCCTGGCGTGCCTCACGGCCCGCGCCGCCCGGCCCGGCTGGACGGTGCTGATCGGGTTCGAACGGACTCCCGGCGGCGCCGAGGGGGCGCTCGCCGCCGCGGGCGAGACCGCCCGCAACCTCACGGACTTCGTGGAGACCGTGGGGGCCGCGGCCGCCGCGGGACCGGAGTTCCTGGTGCTGGACGACGTGGCCCTCATGCGGGCGCTCCGGCACGGCCTGGCGGGCTTCACCCAGGCCATCCGGGTGGAGCCGGGACCCACGGACCGGGTGGAGGCGTGGGATCTCCAGAACGTCATCGCAGCGGCCATGACGCCCAAGGCGTCGCCGCTGGAAGCGGATCTCCGGACCATCGCGTGGCTGCGCTTCGCCGACGGCGGTGCCGTCACGATCGCGTCGCGTCGGCGCGCGGTGGTCCACGAACTGGCGGCGGAGGCCACGGCCCTCTTCGTGGCCTGCCAGCTGGGGGCCCCGTCCCGCGACGTGGCCCGCCCGGAGGCGTGGCGGATCGGGCAGCTCCTGGGCGTCTCCGGCCACCTCGAGCTGCACCCCAAGGAGGCGCTCCTCACGAGCACCTTCGTGGACGTCGGATGCTGCTGCTCCGCACCCACGGAGCGGCACCCCGCCGCGGTGAGCCTCATCTACGACCTGCCCAGCCGCTCCTGGCACGGCGAGGAGGGCTGATCCCGCGGGGCCGGCGCCGCAGGTCGTCCCGGAAATTTTCGTCAACCGGCTCGATCCGCGCGGCGCGGGTTCCGTATATCTCTGCGGGAGCGCACGAACACGCCGGAGTCCCCACTCTCCTCCGGCCTTTCCTCCGGCGTCCGAGCCACTGACCTCTCCGGGCGCCACGTGCAGGCATTTCTCCCCGGGGGCGAGGCGCCGCGTCAGCGGGCCTCGCCCTTTTTCAGTGCGCGGCGTTGCCGTCCGGGTCAGCCCACCACGATGTTGACCATGCGGCCGGGGACCACGATGACCTTGCGGACCGGGCGGCCGCCGATCTGCTGCTTCACGCCGCCGTCCGCCATCACCAGGGCCTCGATCTGCCCCGCGTCCGCCTTCGCGGGCACCATCACGCGGGCCTTCACCTTGCCCAGAATCTGGACGGGCAGCTCCACCTCGTCGTCCACCAGGAGCGCGGGATCCACCTGCGGCCACGGCTCGCGGGCGAGCGACCGTTCGTGCCCCAGGCGTGACCACAGCTCCTCCGCCACGTGCGGCGCGAACGGCGAGAGGATGAGCACGAACCGCTCCAGCTGGTCCCGCGTCAGTCCGCCCTTCGACGGATCGCTCATCTCCGTGGGGCGCGTGGCCGCGTTCACGAGCTCGTTCATGGCCGCGATGGCGGTGTTGAAGCTGAGCCGCTCCGTCTCGTGCGCCACCCGGTGGATGGTGCGGTGGAGCTGCCGCTCCAGGGCGGGATCGCGGACCGCCGCGAAGAGCAGCTCCCCGGTCCGCTCGTCCACGGCCAGGCGCCACACGCGCTGCAGGAAGCGGAACATCCCGGAGATGTCGCGGGTGTTCCAGGGCTTGCTGGCCTCGAGCGGCCCCATGTACATCTCGTACAGGCGGAAGGTGTCTGCGCCGTACTCCTCCAGCACGTCATCGGGGTTGATGACGTTGCGGAGGCTCTTGGACATCTTGGCCACCACCTGCGTGACCGTCTCGCCGCTCCCGCGCTCCACCCAGTGCGGATTCCCCTGCGGATCGCGCCGCTCCTCCACCTGATCCACCGCCACCAGCGACTTGTCGCTCCGCTGGTAGGCGAAACTGGTGATCATCCCCTGGTGGAAGAGCCGCGCGAACGGCTCCGGCGTGCCCACCTCCCCCAGGTCGTAGAGGACCTTGTGCCAGAAGCGGGCGTAGAGGAGGTGCAGCACGGCGTGCTCCGCGCCGCCCACGTAGAGGTCCACGCCGCGGCCGTCCATCCAGTAGCGCTCCGCGTCGCGGCCGATGAAGCGCGTGGCGTTCCTCGGATCGCAGTAGCGCAGGTAGTACCAGCAGCTCCCGGCCCATCCAGGCATGGTGTTGGTCTCGCGCCGCACCGGAGTCTCCGGCGGCAGGAGCGCAGGATCCACGCCCGCCTCCCCGGCGGTGGTGTTCACCCACTGCACGGCCTTGCCAAGGGGGGGCGTCGGCTCGTCGCTCTCGATCGGCCGGTAGTCCTGCAGCTCCGGCAGCCGCACCGGAAGCGCAGACTCCGAGACGGGCCAGTGGCGGCCCTGCCGGTCGAACACCACCGGGAACGGTTCTCCCCAGTAGCGCTGACGGCTGAAGAGCCAGTCCCGCAGCTTGTAGTTGATGCGGCGGGCGCCGCGACGGCTGGACTCCAGCCAGCGGATCACCTTCTCCTTGGCACCCGCGGTGGGGAGGCCGTCGATCGAGAGCTCCGGTCCGCTGCTGTTGCAGGCCACGCCCTCCTCGGCGCAGGCGGCCGCGCCGTCCCATGCGCTCCCGTCCGCGGGGCGCACCACCTGGCGCACCGGCAGCCGGAAGGCCTGCGCGAACTCGAAGTCGCGCTGGTCGTGGGCCGGCACGGCCATGATGGCGCCGGTGCCGTAGCCCATGAGGACGTAGTCGGAGGTCCACACCGGGACGTCCTCCCCGGTGGCGGGGTTGCGGGCCACCAGGCCGGTGTCCTCACCGGTCTTGCGGCGCGAATCCGCCTGGCGGTCCACGTCGCTCCGGTCCCGGGCCGCGGCCACGTAGTCGCGGAGCCGCCTCCCGGCGGCGCCGGCCCGGCGGGCGGCCTCCTCCACGAGCGGATGTTCCGGCGCCACCACCATCCAGGTGGCGCCGAAGATGGTGTCCGGCCGGGTGGTGAAGATCGTGAGCTCCCCGAGCGGCTCGCCTCCCACCCGGACGGGGAAGCGGACCTCGGCGCCTTCGCTGCGGCCGATCCACTCCGTCTGCTGCACGCGCGTGCTCTCCGGCCACTCCACGGTGGACAGGTCCTTCAGCAGCCGCTCCGCGTACTCGGTGATGCGGAACATCCACTGCCGCAGCGGGAGCCGCTTCACCGGGTGGCCGCCGCGCTCGCTGCGGCCGTCGATCACCTCCTCGTTGGCCAGCACGGTGCCCAGCTTGGGGCACCAGTTCACGGTCTGCTGTCCCAGGTAGGCCAGGCGGCGGCCGTCGATGAAGGCCCGCTGCTCCTCGGGCGTGCAGTCGCGCCAGGGCCGGGTCACGGCGTCCGCGCCCTCCCCCACCGTGGCCTGCATGGCACCGGACTCCAGGGCCGCCACCAGTTCGTGGATCGGGCGGGCCCGCTGGGCCGCGCGGTCGTACCAGGCGTGGTAGCAGCGCAGCCAGATCCACTGAGTCCATCGATAGTAGTCGGGGTCGATGGTGGAGAACTCGCGGTCCCAGTCGTAGCTGAAGCCGAAGGCCTGCAGCTGCCGCCGGAAGGTGTCGATGGCCTTGCTGGTGGTGACCGCGGGATGCACGCCGGTCTGCACCGCGTACTGCTCGGCGGGCAGGCCGAAGGCGTCCCATCCCATCGGGTGCAGCACGTTGAAGCCCTGCATGCGCTTCAACCGGCAGAGGATGTCCGTGGCGATGTAGCCCTCCGGGTGCCCCACGTGGAGGCCGGCGCCGGACGGGTACGGGAACATGTCCAGGGCGTAGTACTTCGGCTGCCTGGGATCGAACCCGGGATCGCCCGGGTTCACGGCCCGGAACGTCCTTTCGCGGGCCCAGCGTTCGCGCCACCTTGCCTCCGTCGCGTTGGCGAACGCCGCCGTGTAGCGGTGGGGCGTCTCGCTCACGCCTCGGCCCGCTGACGTTCGTGGTGCAGCAGCTTGATGGCCTCTCCCACCAGGTAGAAGCTCCCGGTGACCACGATGAGGTCGTCCCGGCTCACGGCCCGCGTGGCCAGGGCCAGGGCGTCCGCGAGGGAACGCGCCACCTGGCTCATCTTGCCGGAGCGCTCCTGGAAGGCCTTCTGCAGCTCCTCCGGGTCCGCGGCCCGCGGCGTGGTGGCGGCGCGGGTGAAGATCACCTTGTCCGCGCCCAGGTTGACGCGGTCCAGCATCGCCCCCACGTCCTTGTCCGCGCAGCAGCCGAAGATGCACACCATGCTGTCGTAGGGAACGTGGGCCCCCACGCAGCGCATCAGGGCGTTGACGGAGGCCGGGTTGTGGGCGCCGTCGACCAGGATGCGGGGACGTTCGCTCACCATCTCCATGCGGCCGGGCACGCGGGTGCGGGCCAGCCCCGCGGTCACGCGGTCCTCGTCGCAGTCGAACCCGCAGCCCTTCAGGATGTCCACCGCCGCCAGGGCCAGGCCGCAGTTGGACGCCTGGTGCTCCCCCTGCAGCGGCACCGGGAGATGCTCCAGGCGGCTGGTGCGGGTGTAGAGGCACACCCTGGTGTGCGGGCCCAGGTCCGGCGTGGAGCAGAAGCGGCTGCTGAACTCGATGTCCTTGTTGACGACCCTGAGGAGCGCGCCGCTCTTCTCCGCCATCTCGCGCATCGTGCGCTCCACCTCCGGCGCCTGCTCGAAGAGGAGCGCCGGCACGCCGGGCTTGAAGATGCCGGCCTTCTCACGGGAGATGGCGGTGAGGGTGTTGCCGAGGATGCGGGTGTGGTCGAAGTCGATCTGCGTCACCACGCTCACGAGCGGCGTGACGACGTTGGTGGAGTCCAGGCGGCCCCCCAGCCCCACCTCCACGATGGCGATGTCCACCGCCTGCTCCGCGAAGTACTTGAAGCCCGCGGCGGTGATGAGCTCGAAGAAGGTGGGTTCGAAGTCCAGCCTGGCCGCGGCGGCCGCCACCTGCTTCATCGTCTCGGTGAAGTCATGGCGGCTGATCATGGTGCCGTTGATGGAGATGCGCTCCCGCACGTCCACCAGGTGCGGGCTCACGTACTGGCCGACGGTGTAGCCGCAGCTCTCCAGCATCGCGGCGATCATGGCCACCGTGCTGCCCTTGCCCACGGTGCCGGCCACGTGCACGGTCTTGATCTGCTGGTGCGGGTTCCCCAGGTGCTCCAGCAGGCGCCGCATGCGGTCCAGCTTGAAGGCCTCGTCCGTCAGCTTGACCACCCGCATCCGCTCGATGTCGGTGCGGTCGTGGAGCCAGCGCACGGCGGCGGAGTAGGTGGCCAGGTCCACGGATCTGGTGCGCGGCTCCACCCGGGCCGCGGGCGCCTTGGGCGCCGCGGGACGGGCGGCGCGGGTGGCCGCCGCGTCGCCGGTCCGCGCCGCCGGCGGGCGCGCGGCGGCGTCGCGTTCGCGCCCTGCGGCCGGCTTGGAGACGGCCGGACGGCCTGCCGCGGACTTGGCGGCCGGTGCGGCCGCCGCGGCCCGCTCCCCCGATCCAGCGCCCTTACCCGAAGAAGAAGCCCGGCCGCCGGGCCGGGCTGAGGATGCCTTGGACATGATCGGCGGATGATATCGGAGCCGCCATTCAGATTCAACGAAGGGCATCGCAAGTGCAGCTCTTGCATGGGCTTGCGCCGCATGACCGCGCTTCCTAGACTCGGCCCACCAATGGAAACCCAAGGACACCGCGAGGCGGTCAGGCATGAAGCGTGGCGCGCCTTGCGGATCATGAGCGAGTTCGTGGAGGCGGTGGACACGCTCGCGTCGCTCGGGCCCGCGGTGAGCATCTTCGGTTCCGCGCGGACCACGCCCGACAGCCGCTACTACGACATGGCGCGGCAGTGCGCCTCCGGACTCGTGAAGGCCGGGTTCGCGGTCATCACCGGTGGCGGTCCCGGCATCATGGAGGCCGGCAACCGCGGCGCCGCGGAAGCGGGCGGCGTGAGCGTGGGACTCAACATCGCGCTGCCGCACGAGCAGACCCCCAACGCCTACCAGAACGTGGAGCTGGACTTCCGCTACTTCTTCATCCGCAAGGTGATGTTCGTGAAGTACGCCTGCGGATCCGTGATCTTCCCCGGGGGCTTCGGCACGCTGGACGAAGCGTTCGAGGCCCTCACGCTCATGCAGACGCTGAAGATCCGGCCGATGCCGGTGGTGCTCGTGGGGCGGGCGTTCTGGGAGGGGCTGCTCGAATGGTGCCGCGGCACCCTGGCGGAGCGCTACGCGACGATCTCGCGCGAGGATCTCTCGCTCGTGCACCTCACCGACGACGTCGAGGAGGCCGTGCATCTCATCCGGGACGTCCACCAGGGCACGCGCCGCTGGGGCGAGACGCTTCCGGTGCTGGAGGACGACGAGTCGCAGTTCGGCGAGGGCACGCGCTCCGGCGTGCTGCACCGGCGGCGCGGCCCGGTGCCGGACGAACTCTTCGGGATCGACTGACGCCCGCGCGGGTCAGGGGCCGCCGACGCCTCTGCGCCGCCCGGCGCGTGCGGGGCCGCGGCGCCCTCTAGCGCCATTCGTGTCGCGGATAGCGACGCTTCAGCTCCGGCTTCAGCTGCGGGTAGAGACGGCTCCAGAATCCGGCGAGGTCGCTGGTCACCTGGAGCGGCCGCTGGTTGGGCCCGAGGATCTCAAGCAGCACCGGGACGCGCCCCCGAGCCACCGTGGGAGAGGAGTCCAGCCCGTAGAGGTCCTGGATGCGGGCGGCGCCGCGCGGCGGCTGGCCGGGTTCGTAGCGGAGCCGGAGGCGGCGGCCGTTCGGGAGCGGAAGCTCCGCCGGCGCCACCCGCTCCACCAGGCGGCAGCCCGCGTCCCCGAGCGCCGCCCGCACCGCGTCCAGGCACGGCAGGTCCTCCACCTGGCTGGCGCGGAAGCGCTCTCCCACGATCTCCGCGCGGATGACCGCGAGGTCCTGCTCGTCGTAGGCCAGGAGCCCCTCCTCCGGGAACCACGCGCGGGCGCAGCGCACGCGGGCCAGCCACTGCTCCACGCGTTCGTCCCACTGCGACAGCGCCACCTCACCCGCCGAGATGCGCTCCGCGAGGAGCTGTCCGGCCGCCGCCAGGCGCCGCGGCGGGCGCAGGGTGGCCTGGATGGGGATGCCGTCGAAGCAGCGCTCCTCCGCCTCCTCCACGGCCCGCCGCTCCGGGTTCCAGCGCTGCTCCACGCGGGTCTCGAACCGCTCCGGGAACGCCTCCTCCACCCACTCCTGGCGCAGCGGGGAGAGGAGCGACAGCACCTGCGTGGATGGATCCCTCGCGTCCGCGCGGATCTCCAGGGCCAGCACGAACCCCGACCCGCGCGCGAGCGACTGCGGATGGATCGACACCTTGCGGCGGCCGGCCAGGAAGGCGTGCGGCCGGGCTCCGTCCGGGCGCCACGCGACGTGCTCCGGGAAGCCCGCGGCCAGCGAGATGGTGACGGCCTTCAGGGAGTCGTCGCGGCGCGGCGCCCGCCCGCCCACGGCGGACGCGGCCCTGGCCACCTGGGTCGCGGCGCGGCGCACCTCCGCCACGGCGCCGCCGTCGCCGTCCCGCCCAGGGGATTCCAGGAGCCGCTCCCGCACCACCAGATCCCCGGGTTCGTCGTCGCCGCGCAGCCGGGCCAGAAGCGCCGGCGACGGCCGCTCCTCCAGCACCTCCCGCTCCGCGGCCAGCGCGCACCAGATGGCCGCCCGCTCCGTGCAACCGCGCCGCCCCGCCTCCACCATCGCCCGCGCCAGCCGCGGCGGGAGGGGGAGCCGAGCCATCGCCGCGCCCGTCGCCGTGGGCTGACCCGCGGCGTCGATCGCCCCCAGCGCCTGAAGGCACTCGCGGGCCCGCGCCACCGCTGCGGCCGGCGGCGCATCCACCCACGGAAATGACTCGAACGCCGCGGCCGCGACTCCCGGCCCCTCACGCGCCGCGAGAACCGCGAGCGTCAGCATGGCATCCGAGAGGTCCACCCGCTCCACCTCCGGGGCGTCGTGCACGGCGCGGCGCGCGTGCTCCTGCCGGCTCCAGAGGCGGATGCAGCGGCCCGGCGCCGTCCGCCCGGCGCGGCCCGCGCGCTGATCCGCGGCCGCCTGGCTGATCGGCTCAAGCACCAGGGCGTCAAGATCCCGGGCCAGGTCCCGCCGGTGCACGCGGGCCGTGCCGGAGTCGATCACCAGGCGGACGCCCTCGATCGTGATCGAGGTCTGGGCGACGTTCGTGGCCACGATCACCCGGCGCTCCCGCCGCGGCCGCAGCGCCTGGTCCTGGGCCTCCGGCGGCATCCCGCCGTGGAGCGGCAGGACCGCGAGCGTCTCCCCCGATCGGCGGCGGGACGAGATCTCCTGCACGGTCCGTTCGATCTCCCACGCCCCGGGCATGAAGACGAGCGCGTCACCATCGGAGCCCGCGGCGAGCGCCTCGTCCAGGGCATCCGCCGCCTGCTCCCACGCGGCGCGGCCCGGCTCCGCGGGCCGATGCACCACCTCCACCGGGAACGTGCGCCCCTCCGCCCGCAGCGCGGGTGCCTGGAGCTCCGTGGCCAGGCGCTCCGCATCCAGCGTGGCGCTCATCACGAGGAGCCGGAGGTCCGGCCGCGCCCCGGACTGGATGCGCCGCACCAGCCCCAGCGAGAGGTCCGCCAGGATGCTGCGCTCGTGGAACTCGTCCAGCAGCACCGCGCCCACGCCGGGCAGCCCCGGCTCCTCCCGCAGGCGCCGCAGGAAGACGCCTTCCGTCACGAACCCGATCCGCGTCTCCCGGCTCCACGCGCCGTCGAAGCGGGTCTGGTAGCCAACCTCCGCGCCCAGACGCACGCCCCGCTCCGACGCCACCCGCGCCGCGGTCATCCGGGCCGCGAGCCGGCGCGGCTCCAGCACCAGGATCTGCCCCTGCACCGCGGGGGAGTGGCAGAGGATCTGCGGGACCTGGGTGGTCTTGCCACTGCCGGTCTCGGCGGTGAGCACCACGCGCGGCGATGCCGCCACGTGCTCCAGGAGCTGGGCGGCGATGCGCCGGACCGGAAGCTGGCCTGGGTCTGCGCTCACGCGGCTGCAGCGTAGACGCTGCGCCGCGCCGCCACCCGGCGCGGCGCTAGCGGCTGAAGTGCTTGCGGATGTCGTCCATGAAGCGAACGATCTGGCCCTGTTCCTTGGGCGTCGACGCCTTCTCCACCTCGCCCTGCCAGAAGTCCATGAAGCGGCCGGCGGAGCGATCGTTCAGCTCCGGCTTGGGGCGTCCGCCGCCGCCGCCCTCTCCGCTCATGCGCCGCGCGGCCCGATCCCGCTCCTTGCCCATGTCCTCGCGGATGTCCGCCAGGCGCTCCTCGTCCGTCGCCTTCCCCTCCTTGCCGGTGGCCAGGCGCTCTCCGGTCTTCATCCACTTGACCACCCACTCGTCGATGTACTTGCCCTTCTCCGAGTCCGGCAGGTCCATGTAGGTGGCGGCGCCCTCCGCCAGGATGTCCTTGGCCAGGAGCCGGGCGTTCTGGGTGAGCTGCTCCCGCGCGGGTCCCACCACGCCGGCCAGGAAGGCGGCCGCGGTGGCGGACTCTCCCGGCTGGAGCCCGCGGAAGCGATCCGCCAGCTCCATCAGGAAGCGCATGCGCTCCTGAAGCGGGAGCTTGTTGAAGTCCGGGAGGGCCAGGTAGCCCAGGGCGTCATCCACCGGGTGATCGAAGATCGACGGCGGCGGCGTCCAGCGCGTGGACATCCACCACCAGGTGCCCGCGGCGCCGCCCACCAGGAGGAGGATCGCCGCGGCCGCGGGCAGGAGGCGCCGGCCGCGTTCGTCGAAGAGATCCCGGAGACGGTCGATGTTGAGTGTGGTCATGGGGTTCAATCCGCGGCCGCGGACTCCGTCTCGCTGATCAGCTCGCGGGAGCTGCCGTCCAGGTAGAGGGCGTTGCGCGGGTTGCGCCCGCCGCCGTGCCGATCCTGGCTGTCCATGAGGAGCGGGTACTGGCTCTTCTGGTCCTTCTCGATCAGGCGCGTCACCAGGCGGCTTTCAAGTTCGTGCTGGATGCGCTCCAGCTCCTTGGGAGAGATGGAGCCGGGCGGGTACTGCGCGGTGGTGGCCATCACCTCCATCTGCACCGGCGGCACCAGGCGCAGGAGGCCCGGCAGGTAGAAGTAGCTGGTGCCGGTCGAGAGGGATTCCTCGTCCAGATCCGCGGGGCACTTCCAGATCTCCGCCTGCGGATCGAGGTACCCGGCGAGGATCGGCGGCAGCCCTCCCACCGGTCCGTTGGCGCTCGCGGCGGGGAGGAACTCGCACGCGGGCACCAGGCCCTTGTTGGCGGTCATGTAGCTGGAGAGGGGCGCGAACAGCTGCCGCAGATTGCTGAGGCACTGCGTGTTCAGGCTGCTCTTGCGCACCGACGAGAGGGCGGGCAGGATGATCCCCAGAAGCACCCCGATGATCCCCATCACCACCATCATCTCCACCAGTGTGAACCCGTCCGGCCTGCGCGGCATCCCGCGGCGGCCCACCCGGCGTGCACTGCATCCGCGGAGGCAGGGTTCGATCACGGCTCTCATGATAGTGGCGCCCACTCCGATTCCCCCTACCGATCGGTCGGTCCGCGGGTTTCCCAGGAGAACGGACGAAACCGGGTGCCGGGCCCCCGCGCTGCGGCCGCTGCGGCCGCTGCGGCCGCCACGCCCCCGGCCGCTCACTCCGCGAACATCGCCTCCACGAAGCGGTCCGGATCGAACGGCTGCACGTCCGCCGGCGTCTCGCCCACCCCCACCAGCTTCACGGGGACGTCCAGCTCGTCCCGGATGGCCACCACGATTCCGCCCCGCGCGGTGCCGTCCAGCTTGGCGAGGAAGATGCCCGTCACCTGCGCGGATTCGCGGAAGACGCGGGCCTGCTGGATGGCGTTCTGGCCGCTGGTGGCGTCCAGCACCAGGAGTGTCTCGTGCGGTGCTCCGGGGATCTTCCGGGCGATGACGTTCCGGATCTTGGAGAGCTGCCGCATCAGGTGATCCTGCGTGTGCAGGCGCCCGGCGGTGTCCACCAGCAGCACGTCCACGCCGCGGGCGACGGCCGCGTCCACGGCGTCGAAGGTCACCGCCGCCGGGTCCGCGCCCTGCTGGCCCTTCACCACGTCCACGCCGAGCCGCTCCGCCCAGATGGAGAGCTGCGCCACCGCGCCCGCGCGGTAGGTGTCCGCCGCCGCCAGCAGGACGCTGCGGCCCTGGCTGCGGAGGGTGGCCGCGATCTTGGCCACGCTCGTCGTCTTCCCCGCGCCGTTGATGCCGCAGACCAGGATCACCGTGGGGCGCGACGGCGCCGTCGCGAGCGTGCGGTCCTCCGGTCCCCAGCGCGCCTTCAGTTGGCGCTTGAGGAACTCCAGGGCGTCCTCGCCGCGGGGCACGCGGCCGGCGCGGAACTCCGTTCGCAGGGCGTCCACCACGGCCCGAGTGCCCTTCACGCCCACGTCCGCCGCGATCAGGCGGGATTCGATCTCGTCGATCAGCTCCTCCGAGAGCGATCGCCCGTGCAGCAGGCTCCGCAGCCCGGCGCCCAGGACCTGCGCGGTCTTGGAGAGCCCGCGCTTGACCGCGTCCAGCACGGATCGAAAGAGGCCCGCCACGTCACGCGCTCCGCCCGCCGCGGTGGATGCCGTCCAGGATGGCGTTCACGAACGCGGCGCTGCGTTCGCTGCCGAACTCCCGGGCGAGCTCCACCGCTTCGTTGATCGCCACCGGCGCCGGCACGCCGCCGTGCGTCATCTCGTACCAGGCGAGCCGCAGCACGTTCCGATCCACCACCGGCTGTCGATGGGTGGACCACTCCGTGGAGAGCGCCGCCACCGCGCGGTCCGCGTCCTCGCGGAACTCCCACGCGAGCGCCGCCAGCCGCTCGCCCTCTGCGCGGGCGCCGCCGGCCGCGAGCCGCTCACCTTCCGGCCCCAACCAGCCGGCGAGCGTGGCGCCGCCCGCGGGCTCCGCCTCGTCGCCTTCGCGCCGCAGGTCCGCGCCCCCGGCGTCCCGCTCGTAGAGCCCCTGCAGGGCGCAGCGCCTGGCGTCCCGGCGGGTGTCCGGCTCCCGCTCCGCGCTCATGCCCGGGCCCGTTCCACGGCCCGCGCCGCCGCGATGGCCGCCATCATCGCCTCCTGACCCTTGTTGCCGTGCTTGCCGCCGGAGCGCTCCCGCGCCTGCCGCAGCGACTCCACGGTGAGAACCCCGAGGGCCACCGGCTTCCCGCACTCCGCGGCCAGGCCCGCCAGGGCGGTGGCCACGGCGCCGGCCAGCACGCGGTCATGCCGCGTATCCCCGCGAATGATGCACCCCAGCGCCACCACCGCGTGAATGTCCTTCCGCCTCGCGGCAACTGCCGCCACGGGCACCAGTTCGAACGCCCCCGGCACCTCGATCGTGACGATCGCATCCGCGTCCCCGCCCGCGCCGGCGAACGCCTCCACCGCGCCGCGGCGCAGCGATTCCGCCACCTCCGCGTGGTAGCCGCTCACCAGGAGCGCCACCCGCAGACCCGCGGCCGACACCGCCATCGTCTGGTCACCCTTCATGGGGGGAACGATGGTACCCGCTACCATCGGCTCCGTGACCCGCCCGCTTGCCCGCCTCCTGGGTGCCCTCCAGCTGGTGCGGCTCAGCCTTGCCGTCGGCGCCGTCGGGGATCTCTGGCTGGCGGTCCTGCTTTCGCGGGCGGATCCGGCCTTCGCGGCCCTGCCGGTCTGCCGGATGCCCCTGATCCAGGCGCTCGCGGTGGCGGCCGTGGTGGCGGTGGGGCTCTACGCCTTCGGGGCCAGCCTCAACGACCTGATGGACATCCGCCACGACCGGGCGTTCAGCCCGGACCGCCCGCTGCCCGCGGGCCGGATCCGCTCCGGTCACGCGGTGGTGGTGACGGTGAGCTCCCTCATGGTGGCGGTCATCGCCGCCAACTTCTTCGGGCAGGCGGCCCTGCTCACCATGGTTGTGGTGGCGGCCGCCATCCTCTTCCTGAACGCCGCCGGCAAGCACTTCCCCGGGGTGGGCCTCCTGACCGTGGGTGTGGTCCACGCCGGGCACATGCTGATCCCCAACCAGCAGCTCACCTTCACGCTGCCCCTCTGGCTGGCCATGGTGCACGCGGTGGCGGTGCACACCGCGGTCTACCGGCTGGAGGAGAAGCGGCCGCCCATCACCGGCCGATCCGTCCTGGTGCTGGTGGTGGGACTGGTGGCGGCGTCGGCGGTGCTCCTCGCCCGCGGCGAGTGGAACCAGGAGACGGGCGTCACCGCCGGGCGGCACGCCGCGGTGCTGGCGTTCCCCATCCTCGCGGTGGCGGGATTCGTGGTGGTGGCCCGCTGGAAGTCCCGCAGCTCCCCCGCCGCGTCCGCCGCGGAGAAGCTCCTGCGCTACGGGTCGCTGTGGCAGGTGGTCTACGGCGTGGCGTGGATGGCGGCGCTCGGCCAGTGGCAGGGCGCCTGGTGGCTGGCGCTCCTGGCGCTGGCGGGCTTCGCGGTGATGACCATGCTCCGGGAGCTGGTGTCGCTGGTGCTCCGGCCGCCCATGTACCGGGCGTGACCCTGCGCCGGACGGTAGCATCCGCGGCGCCATGACCGCGCGAAGGACCGCAGCGTCGCTGGTGGCCGCCCTGGTGGCGGCGATGACTGTCGCGACCGCGTGGGGGCAGGGTCCGGCGCGGGAACTCACGGACGTGGCGATCACCGGGGACCGCCTGGGCGGCTTCGTCCTCCCGATCGAACCGGTCACGAGCGACATCCGCATCACCTCGGTGAAGGCGTGGGCCTGGAAGGTGGACGACACGCAGCGCCTCCAGCTGGAGGGGGACGTGCGCATCTCCGTGGCGTCCTACGAGTTCTACAGCCGCAAGGCCTTCCTCTGGATCGACCGCATCCCCAGCGCGGAAGGTCTCATCAACCAGCTGGCCATCTACTTCCCGGAGGTGGAGGAGCCCACCCGCCGCGCCGGCCTGGGCGTGCAGGGCAAGGACCTGCTCGTGACCGCCAGCACCCGCGGCAAGGTGACCATGCAGGCGCCGGTCTGGGAGGACCGCACTCCGGGTGGCGATTCGCAGCGGGCGGTCGCGGAGGCGAGGCTTCAGCGCTACCTCCAGCAGCTGGCCGCCAGCAAGGCCGCCCTGGGCACGCGCCCCGCGGTCAGCCGCCCGCCGGCGCCGCCGGTGCCGACGCTGGAGGTCGGCGGGAGCCTGGACCAGGTGATGCCGGCGCCGCCGGCCGCGGTGGGGAACGTGAAGCAGCCGCTGGGCGGCCCCGCGGTGCTGGCCGTGAACGGCCTGGTGAGCTTCTACGGCCGCACCATCGTGGTGGACGAGGCGACGGACACCATCACGGTGGAGGGCTCCGTGGTGATCGACTGGCTGAACCGCAACCCCGCGGACCCGCAGGGAACGGTGCAGCTGCGAGCGGACCGCGCCGTCATCTTCACGGTGCCGGGAACGCTGAAGGAGTTCCGCCAGGGCGGCGCGTCGCTCTCCGCGGAGCGGGTGGAGGGCGTGTACCTGGAGGGGAACGTGGTGGCCACGGACTTCCGCTACACGGTCCGCGCCAAGCAGGTGTACTACGACTTCCGCACCAACCAGGCCCTCATGGTGGATGCGGTCCTCCGCACCCAGATCCGCCGCGGCATCCCGGTCTACGCCCGGGCCGCGGAGATGCGCCAGGTGGCGGCCAACCAGTTCACCGCCCAGCAGGCGCAGGTCTCCACGAGCGAGTTCTTCACCCCCCATCTCGCGGTGGGGGCGGAGCGGGTCACAGTGACCCAGCGGCCGCAGTCCGAAGGCGGCACCTGGATCGAGGGACGCAACGCCACCTTCCGCGTCGGCGGCACCCCGGTCATCGGCCTGCCGCGCTTCAGCGGCTCCCCGGACCGGATGCCCATCCGCAGCGTCGAGGTGGGCTACAACGAGTACCGCGGCTTCGAGGAGTCGTCGAAGCTGGAGTTCTTCGACGCTCTGGGCCTGCAGCGGCCGGACGGCGTCGAAGGCGCCATCATCCAGGACGTCTATTCGAAGAACGGTCTCGGCGGCGGAACCACCTTCAGCCTGAGCCGCGGCGCGGAGCAGGGCGGGCTGGAGCTCTACGGCTTCGACGACTTCAAGAACACCGAGCAGAGCTCCGCCGGACGCGAATACATCTCCAGCAACTCCTTCCGCGGCATCGCCTCCGCGGAGTACTCCTCCAAGGTGACCAACGACCTGCTGGTGCAGAGCCAGCTCAACTACATCAGCGACCCGGCGTTCCTCTCCACCTTCCGGCAGCAGGAGTTCGCCCAGCACCGGGAGTACGAGTCCAGCCTCTTCCTCCGCGCCAGCACGGGCAACTCCGCGTTCGACCTGCTGGGCAAGTACGACCTGGACAACGCGGTGGTCAACTCCTACCAGCTGGCGAGCCGCCCCTACTCCGTGGACAAGCTGCCGGAGGTGAGCTACCGCCGCTTCGGCGACGAGTTCTTCGACCTGCTGAGCTGGACCCAGGAGTACAGCGCCAACACCATGCAGATCCGGGTGACCAAGGGCACTCCGGAGTCCATCGCGGCGCCCAACGCGGCGTTCTTCCCCCCCACCGCCATTCCGCCGGCGCCGTTCAACCAGAACAACATCCCGCTGGGGAACGCCTACACGAGCGCGGGCTACGACCAGGACCTGCGGGCCCGCCTCTGGACCCGGCAGGAGCTGGCGATCCCATTCCTCCTGGGCAAGGTGAAGGTGGTGCCCTTCGCCTCCGCGAGTGCCATGGGCTACCTGGGGGACGACTTCAACGACTACTCGCCGGACGCGGACGACTACCGCGGCGTGGTTGGCGGCGGCGCCCGGATCAGCACGGAGTTCACCCGCGTCCTCGGCGACGTGCAGAGCCGGCTCCTGGACCTCAACCGGCTCCGCTGGGTGGTGCAGCCCAACGCCACCCTCTGGTCCGGCTACGACACCGCGAGCGTCAACGACTACCCCATCTACGACCAGGACGTGGAAGGCATCTCGGCCGCCAGCGTGGCCCAGGTGGGCGTGACGCAGCGACTCCAGACGCAGCGTGGCGGTCCCGGCGACTGGCGGAG
Source organism: Phycisphaerales bacterium (assembly GCA_046350535.1). Classification (GTDB taxonomy): domain Bacteria; phylum Planctomycetota; class Phycisphaerae; order Phycisphaerales; family SM1A02; genus VGXK01. The sequence goes on along the minus strand of JAXMAG010000001.1, from coordinate 489,250 downwards.
CGTGGACTGGGTGACGCTGGACGTGGGCGCCGTGGCCACGGACCACAACAACACCTACCAGCGGGACAACCAGCCCAACTCCCTGCACTACGCCCAGAGCCCGGCCCCGGTCTTCTACCGCTGGAGGCCGGAGTACTCGCAGTGGGGCAGCCACATGTACGGCAACGCCTCCTGGCAGGTGAGCAGCACCTTCATGCTGACCGGCAGCGCCGTGGCGCTCCTGGACGGAACCCGGCCGGGCGGCGGCAGCGCCTCGGACTGGCTGGCCCGCGGCTCCGTGGGCGCCGCGATGTACCACTCCCCGGAGGTGAGCACCTTCGTGGAGTACCGCTACATCAACAACTTCGATCCCACCGGCGTCTACCCCTCGGACGAGCTGCTGGCCATCGGACTCACCTACAAGATCACGCGGCTCTACGAGATCTCGCTCGGCCCGCAGATCGACCTCGGCCAGGGTGACTTCCGCAGCGCCACCGCCCAGATCGTGCGCGTCTTCCCGGATTTCGACTTCGGCGTCGGCGTCGGCTACGACGCCATCACCGGCGAGTACTCCTTCAACGCCAAGCTCCGCGTGGGCGGGCCCAACCAGCGGGGCGGCTGGGGCTTCAGCCAGGCCCAGCCGCAGTTCGCCTCGCCCTTCACCGGGCTTCTTCGAAACTGAGCGGCTCCGCGGGGAGCGGCAGACCCATGTGGGTGTAGGCGAGCGGCGTGAGTCGCCGTCCCTGCCGCGTTCTGGCCACGAATCCTGCCTGCAGCAGGAACGGCTCGACCAGATCCTCGAGCGTGCCGGCGTCATCGCCGAGCGCCGCCGCCACCGCCTCCACGCCCACCGGACCGCCGGCGAATGTGGACGCGATGGTGCGGAGGTACTTGCGGTCCAGCTCGTCCAGGCCCGCGTCGTCCACGCCCTCCAGGCGGAGCGCCGCCTCCACGATCGCGTCATCCACGCGGCCCCCGGCGCGGACCTGGGCGTAGTCCCGCACGCGCCGCAGGAGCCGCAGGGCCACGCGCGGCGTCCCCCGCGAGCGGGCCGCCACCATGTCCAGGCTCCGGGCCGGGACCTCGCTCATGCCCAGGATGCCCACCGCGCGGCTGAGGATCCGGAGGAGCTCCGGCTGGCCGTAGAAGTCCAGGTGGTGGCTGATCCCGAAGCGACTCCGCAGGGCGCCCGTCAGGAGGCCGGCGCGGGTGGTGGCGCCGATGAGCGTGAAGGGCTTCAGCTCCAGCGTGATCACCTTCGCGTGCATCCCGCTGTCCACGGTGAAGTCCACCCGCCAATCCTCCATCGCCGGGTAGATGTACTCCTCCACCGCCGCGGGGAGACGGTGGATCTCGTCGATGAAGAGGACGTCGCCCCGCTCCAGCCGCGTGAGCGTGCCCACCAGGTCCCCGGCCTTGGTGAGCGAAGGTCCGCTGGTCACCACCGCGCGGGTCCCCATCTCGTGGGCGATCACGTGGGCCAGCGTGGTCTTGCCCAGTCCCGGGGGACCGTGCAGGAGGACGTGCTCCATCGGATCGCCGCGCTGCCGGACGGCGTCGAGCGCCACGCCGAGCCGCTCCACCAGCTCCCGCTGTCCCACGTAGTCCGCGAGCCGCGCGGGGCGGATGGCCGGCGCCAGCTGGGCCTGCTCCTCGTCCGATTCATCGCCGTGCACGGAACCAGACACCACTCGGTCCTTGGCCACCGCGACTCCTCTCTCCGGGCGTCCCTGCCCGGGTCAGAACTTCACGACCGGAGCCTCCCGCGCCGCCGGATCCTTCAGCTCGAAGAAGGTGAGCGGCTGGAAGCCGAAGATGCCCGCGACCAGGTTGCTGGGGAAGACCACCCGCGCCTCGTTGTACGCGCCCACGGCGGCGTTGTAGCCGTTGCGGGAGTTGCCGATGATGTTCTCCGTGCTGGAGAGCTCCGCCTGCAGCTGGAGGAAGTTCTGGTTGGCCTTCAGCTCCGGGTAGGCCTCCGTGACCACCATCAGGCGACCCAGAGCCTGCGAGAGCTCGCCCTCCGCCGCCATGCGGTCCGGGAGGGAGGTGGCGCCGGTGGCGCGGGCGCGGGCGGAGATGACGGCCTCCAGGGTCTGCCGTTCGTGCCCCGCGTACCCCTTCACCGTCTCCACGAGGTTGGGGATGAGATCGTGCCGGCGGCGCAGCTGCACGTCGATGTCGCCGAAGGCCCCCTCCGCGCCGATCCGCAGCCGCTGGAGGTTGTTGTAGACCCCCACGCCCCACACCGCTGCGATCAACGCCACCACCACGGCTCCGCCGAAGAAGAGCAGGCCCACGATGGCGGCGCCGGCGAGGGCCTGACCGAGGAGGAGGGACGGCGCGATGGTGCTCAACATGTTCGGTTCTCCATCGGCGGTCCCGGTGGGGTTGCCGCCGCCAGGCACTCCAGCACGCCGGCCGCGTCCGCGAGATCGGGGAGCACCACGGCTGCCCCTGCACGACGCAGCGCTTCGGCCCGTTGGCCGGAGGCCACTCCCACGAAACCATACCCGCCCGCGCGGGCCGCTGTCACGTCCCAGGTTCCGTCGCCCACGTAGACGACGTGCACCGGCGGAGCGGCAGCGTCCGTGGTCCGAACCGATTGGGAGGTGCCGTCTCCCGGTTCCGCACCGCGCCCCGCCGTCGGCTCCGTCTCCGGCACCGGATCCGGCTCCGGCTCCGGCCAGCCCATGGCCCGCGCCACCGCCAGGCGGATGAGCGTCTGCCGCGGCCACGCATCGTCCGCGAACGCGGCGGGCAGCCCCTCCACCGGCACGCCGGCCGTGCGAAGCTTCAGGAGGGCCGTTCGCTTCCATCCGCCCGTGGCCAGGGCCACGCGCCAGCCGCTCCGCTGCAGGTGCGGGAGGAGCGCCGCCGCGCCCGGAACCTGCTGGAAGTGGCGCCGGTCCTCCCGGGCCGCGTGTTCCACCAGGGTGGCGAACGTCTCCCGCAGCAGGTCCCGATCCTCCAGGGTCCACGGCCGCCCCAGGTGGCGCTCCACGATCTCAGCGCCGATCGCCTCATCCGTGGAGTGGCGATAGGAGCCCCAGTCCGTGCAGATCCCGGAGACGCCGAAGGTCATCTCCACCGCCTGGATCCAGCAGGCGTCGTCGATCCCGCTGGTGTGCGTGAGCGTGCCATCCACGTCGAACACCGCCAGCCGCGAGGCGGCTCCTGGGTGCGGCTGGGCGCGGGAGGACATGGGTGGAAGATATCCTCGCGGCATGCCGGCTCGCGTCCCCACCCGCAGGCAGCGCCGTGGACTCTTGGTCGCGTTCGCGGCGGTGCTCCTTCCCTGGAGCGCCGAAGCCGCCGCGGCCGCCCAGTCCGCCAAGGCCGCTGCGGCGCAGGGCGGGCGCGGTGGCGCCGCGGCCGGCGCGACCGCCCTCGGGGACACGGAACAGGCGCGGGAGGAAGCCCTGGCGGGCCTGGTGGCGCTGCTGCTGCCGGAGCCGTTTGGTCGCGAACGCCTGCTCGACTTCTCCGGCCGCTGGTGGCCCCGCGGGGATGAGCATCTGGCGGCGCTCGACGCGGCGGAGCGGTACCTCCTGGCCACGGCCGAGGCGCGGGAGCGGATCCGCCGCCCCGCCGCCATCCTTGTGGAGCCGGCGCACGCGTGGGACGCGGTGAGCCGCGCCTACCAGCCTCGCTACGGCTCGGAGTACGTGGCGCTCCTGGAAGGCTGCCGCCGCTGGAACGCCGCCCTGGACGACGCGGAGAAGACGCTCCTGGAGGCATGGATGCTTCTGCCGCGGAGCGACGGCTCCGCGCCGGCCCTCCAGCTGCGGTGGGAACGGGCGCTGGAGCGGGACGACCGGCCGGTCCACGATCCGCTGGCGGCCCTGCGGCTGGATGAGGTCCTCGGCCAGATCCAGATGGACGCGGCGCAGCGGGCGGCGCTGGCGCCGGAGGTGGACCTCTGGAAGGAGCGGGCGGCGGCGGCCCTGCGGGAGCGGCGCCTGCGCCTGGAGCAGCTGGCGCTCGAGCGGGCCCGCCTCGAGGCCCGCTGGGGCGCGTGGTGGCGGGAAGGCGCGTCGCCCGATCTGCGGCTGCAGCGGGAGGAGGCGCTGGAGCTGATCTCCCGCGCGGAGCGCAACGCGGACACGACCCCCGCGGACGTGAACGCCGCGTCGCTCCGCACCATGCGGGCGCGGATGGGACCCCTGGCCCAGCGCCAGCTGGACGAACGCACCGGCCGGCTCCTCCATCCCCTGGTCTTCGACGACTCCCGCTCCCTCCGCCGCCTCCTCACCAGGCTCGCGGAGGCGCCCGGCCTGGACGAGGACCAGCGGGCGGCGCTGGGCGGCCTGGCCGCGGAGGCCGCCACGCGCCTGGCACCGCTCGAACTGGCGGCCCTCAAGCCCGCGGCGGAACTCACCGATGCGGAGGAGGCCCTCCAGATGGAGCCATCCTCCATTCCGGGCGCCGTCCGGGTGCTGGAGCTCCAGCGGACCATGCTTGGCCACGCGGAGAAGCGGCGCCGGGCGGTCCAGGAACTGCTGCGCATGGCCCGCGGCCTGGTTCCCACGGAGCCACTGGCGGTGGCGGCCCAGCTGGACGACGCCCTGGCCTCGCTCCAGGCCCGCGGCCGGGACGATGCGGCCCGGCGGAGTCAGCTCGAAACGCGCCTGATGGAACTGGCGCGTCCCGTCGAACCGCTTCCCCCGGAAGAGCCTCCCGGGGACAATGTCAGGCCCGGCCCGACGGGCGCCCCGGAGAACACGCCGTGATGATTCGAACCCTGCCTGCCCTGCTCCTTGCCGCCGCCACCATGCTCGCCGGTGCCGCCGCGGATCCGCCCGCAGCCGCCGCGGAGGGCGCGGGCACGGCGGCCCAGGAGCAGGTGCCGGAGCTGAGCGCCGTGGTGACCACGGAGTTCGGCGTCTTCAGCTTCAAGCTGCACGCGCGGGAGGCGCCGCTCACCGTCACCAACTTCTGCAACCTGGCCAAGCGCGGGTACTTCGACGGCACCCAGGTCTTCGGCAACAACCGCGTCGCCAAGTACATGGGCCGCTTCAAGGAGAACGGGACGCCGCAGTACACGTTCAAGCGCGAGTTCTCCCCGCGCATCAAGTTCGACGGACCCGGCACGGTGGCCATGATGAAGGCGTCGGAGCTGCCCAACGCGGGCAACCACTCCACGGAGTGGTTCGTCACCATCAAGAACCAGGAGCGCTGGCACCTGGACTTCACGGCCTTCGGCACCATCACGGAGGGCCAGCCCGTGGTGAACCAGCTGCAGCGCGGCAGCCTCATCCGCAGCGTGAAGATCGTGGGAGATCCCTCGCCTCTCTTCGCCAAGTACGCGGATCGGCTGGCGGCGTGGAACGCGGCCATCGACGCCACCGGCTGGAAGCCCGGCGACGTGCCGCCGCCGCTGCCGCCGTCCAAGGCGGGACCGCCGCTGCTGCCGCCCGGCTCCGGCGCCCCCAGCCATCCACCGGCGGCGCCGCCGCACGAGGAGCAGCCGCCGGCGTCACCGCCTCCCGCGGCCACGCCGCCGGCGACGGCCCCCTCCGGAACCCAGGGGGCCTCCGGGAACAGGGCGCCCGCGGCTGCCGTTCGCGGGCCGCAGGCGTGAGCGCGGACGGCGCAGGCGCGGCGGGCGCCCCGGACTGGCAGCCCACGCTTGAAGGCCGCCTGGTGCGGCTGCGGCCGCTGCGGCCGGACGACCTGGAGCCGCTCTTCGCGGCGGCGGCGGATCCGCTCATCTGGGCCCAGCATTCGGAGCGGGAGCGGCACACTCGCCCGGTGTTCGAACGCTTCTTCCAGGGCGCCCTCGACTCCGGCGGAGGCCTGGTGGCGCTCGATGCCGCCTCCGCCCGCGTGATCGGCACCACCCGCTTCTACGACTGGAACCCGCGGGCCCGCAGCGTGGTGCTTGGATACACGTTCCTGGTGCGCGACCTCTGGGGCGGGCCCGTCAACCGCGAGATGAAGCGGATGCTGGTGGAGCACGCCCTGCGCTGGGCGGACTCCGTCTGGTTCCACGTGAGCCCGGGGAACATGCGCTCGCGGCGGGCCCTGGAGAAGCTCGGCGCCCGGCTGGACCGTCAGGAGGACGTGATGGTGGCGGGCGTGCTGAGCCCGCGGCTCCACTACGTGCTCACGACCGTCCCGCCCGCCTGATCCAGCTGGTACGCGCAGCGGGGGCAGCGTCCGCGGGCCATGCGGCGCCTGGCCCGCCGCGCCCGCAGGGCCCCCACGAACGCTCCCGGCGCGCACCACGCCACCACTCCCGCCGCCAGAAGCCAGCAGCAGGGACCCGGGTTGATCGCGAGACGCGTGGCGACGCGACCGTCGTCGCTGCGCCAGATGATGCGCGGGGAGCCGTGGCTGCTCGCCACGAGCCACCCGCCCAGGCCGTGGGGCGCCGGCCCGTCGTGCACGGCCAGGGACTCCGACCGCGTGTGGTCCGCCACCGTGAACCGCTCCCCGGTTCGCCACCAGGTGACGGCGACCGGCGCCGCGCTGGACGCGACCCCGGCCAGATAGGTGGCGCCGTCACCGCCCTCCACCGGGGCCCGGGCCAGGATGTCCCGTGCCAGCGTCGCCGTTCGCTGCGGCTCTCCCGCTGCCTCCCGCACCTCCTCGGCGCTCCACCCGGACGCCCGCAGGTCTGCCCAGCCTCCGCCCGTCCCCTCCGCCCAGCCGCGCGTGGAGATGGCGTGGATGCCGCCCAGGAGTGCCGCCCCGGTGAACGCCGCCGCCACCACCGACACGCCTGCCGCCGTGGCCAGCGCCCTCCGCTTCCAGCGCCACGCCGGGCGCCAGCGGGCCAGAAGCCGGTTGCACACCACGCCCGCCACGATCGCCGCCAGGGCCACGTCTCCGGAGTTGGCGACGTTGAGCGTCGCGCTCAGTTCGGACGCCCGCTGGTTCCGGAGATCGAAGCGGACTTCCACGGCGTCGATCGTCCAGACGCCCGGGCCGTCCGTGATCCAGAACGCCCAGGCCGCGGAGGACCACGCCACGCGGGCGCCGCGCCCCGGCAGCGCCAGCGGCGGCCGCTCCCGGGAGGGGAGCGCGTGGACGGCATCCTCCGCAGGCGTGGTCCGCGCCCACCAGAGCCACGTGGTGAAGAGCCCCCCGCGAAAGTCCGTGCGCTGGAAGGCTGGTGGCGCCACGAACCCCACCTGCAGCTCCCGCGGCTGCTCCGGCATGGTTCCGAACCCTCGCGGCGCCGCGCAGAGCGCCTCCAACGCCCGGCGGAAGGTGGCCACCACCTCCGGGGTCGCGGTCCCCGCAGCCACCGCCTCCACCTCCGCCCGCGTGACCGGCGGCTGGCAGATCTCCGGGAAGCCGGCGTTCTGGCGAGCGGTGAACTGCTCCCACGCGGAGGCGCGGAGGCCCCAGGCGATGAGGAGCCCCACCGCCAGCAGCGGCACCGTTCGCAGCGGGGACCACCAGCGGATCCGCCGCCACGCGGGCTGCGACGAGTGCCAGCCGCACTCGGGGCAGCGCGCTCCCGTCTCTCCTGCGCCGGCGTCGCGAGTCATGCGTCCCTCCACGCGCCGGGAGGCGCTCAGTTCCAGCTGAGGCCCTTGGGCCAGTCGCGGCTCCCCTGCCGCTCCGCCGCCGCCACCAGCCGGTCCATGGCCACCAGGTGGTCGCGGAGGATCCGGGCCCGGCTCCACGGATCACTCTCCTCGAGCAATCGATAGCGGGTCTCCTCGATGCGCACGATCGCGTCCCCCACGATCTCCACCACCGCGTGGGTGGGCAGGTCCGTTCGTTCGATCCACGGGAGCACGGCCTTGATGGAGGTCATGCGCGACAGCCTCGGACCGTGCAGCAGTCCGGAGATGGCGCGGCGGGCGCTCCGCATGGTGGGGAAGACGCGCCCGGGCGTCTCCAGCGGCGCCAGGAGCGCCTGCCGGTAGAGGCGGTCCCCCTCCGGCTCCTCGATCTCCACGATCTCCGCCCGGCAGACGCCGTGGAGGACGATGGTGTGCCGGCCGTCCGGGAGCTGTTCGTGCTGCACCATCTGACCCACGCACACCGCCTTGCGGAGCGGCGGAAGCCCCTCCCAGCCGCTGTCGCCCAGGGCGTCCGGCCGCACCACCGCCATGGCGATCTGGCCGGAGCGGAGGAGATTCCCCCGTCCGCGCCGCAGGCAGTGCTCCACCATCTGCCGGTAGCGGGGCTCGAAGACGTGCAGCCCCTGCATGGAGTGGGGCAGCAGCACCACCGACGGCAGCGGGAAGAGGGGGATCGGCTGCTTGAAGTCCACGGTGATGACGTCGGTCATCGCGTCGGGATGGTAGCCGCCTGCGGAGCCCGCCCCGCCGTTCCCGGCTCAAGTGCCGCACCGCTCCGGCCGACGAGAGGAGGAGCGGATCCGCCCGTCGCGGGGTCCACCTGGAGGTGTCGTGTTCGTGGAGGGTCCCCAATCCGGGCATGGAGACGCGGCCCTCGGACGCGCCCGCGCCCTGGTCCGCGCCATCCGCGACCTGGCCGCGTTCCCGGCGACGGCGACGGAGATCCTGCGGCACCTCGCGGATCCGGCGAGCAGCGTTCGCGACATGGAGCGGACGGTCCAGCGGGATCCCGCCCTGGCGACGCGACTGCTGCGGGTGGTGAACAGCGCGTGCTGGGGGCTGCCGGTCCGGGTCGGCTCCGTGCAGCGGGCGATCAGCCTGCTCGGCGTGGGCGTCCTGCGGGACCTCGTGGTGGCGGCCACGCTCGATCCGTTCTTCCGCGGCGGTCCCGCCGGCAGCGGCCTGGAGCCGGAGCGGCTGTGGCGCCACTCCGTGGCCGCGGCCTCCATCGCCCGGCGGCTGGCGCAGCGCTCTCCCACGGCGCCGCGCGAGGAGGCCTTCCTCTGCGGACTCCTCCACGACGTGGGCGTGGTGGCGATCCTGCACGCGGACCGCGCCGGCGGCCTGGGCGTCCTGGCCCACGCCCGGCGCGAGCACTCCTCCTTCCTGGAGGCGGAGCGGGCCCACCTGGGAACGGACCACACGCTGGTGGGCGGTGCCCTCTGCGAAGCGTGGCACTTCCCCACGGAGCTCCAGGCCGCGGCCAGGCATCACCACACGCCGGAGCAGGCGCCGGAGGCGCTCCAGCCCGCGGCGTGGCTCGCCCTGGTGGCGGACCGTCTGGCCGCCGCGGCCACCGACGGCTGGGACGGAGACCTGGACGGAACGGACATCCCACCCGCGGCGTGGGCGTGCCTCCGAATCACCCCCGCGCAGGCCGCGGACGCCGCCGCCGGCCCGCTTCAGGACGCCGCGTGACGCGGTGAGTGCGCGCGGGCCGGCCCCCGCCGCCGCGGCGCCACTCCGCGCCGCACGCTCCCGATCACGGCTGCCAGAGGGCCAGCTCCGGGTGGAGCACGTCCTCTTCCCGCGCCACCTGCCGGCGCCGCACCACCAGGTCCCGCCAGGCGTCGAAGACGCCGCCGCGGGCCACGGACGCCGCGGCCCGATCGCCGCGCAGATCCAGCTCGGAGGCGGGCACCCGGCCATCCGAGAGGATCACCATCCGCCGCAGGCCTTCGCGCCACCGCGCCGGTGTGGGCATGCCCGCCGGCAGCAGCGGATCCGCACCGCCCGCCACCTCCTCCGGGCCGGGCGGGGGCGGTTCGATCACCGCCCAGCCGGCCACGCGCTGCCATAGATCCACGAAGGACGCCAGCTCATGGGCGCTCTGCTCCCGCCGCTGCAGGCGCGCCACCAGGAGCGGGCGCTGGAAGGCGGGACCGCCGGCGGAGAGGCGCTGGCGATGCTGCTGCAGGTACTCCATGTTGGCGAGCGCCACCGGAAGCGCATCGATCCCCATGAGGGCCCGGCTGGTGGCGCGGCTCTCTCCGTGGAGATCCACGCTGATCACGTCCGGCGCGGCGGCCATCATCGCGTCGATCCTGGCCCGGTCCGCCAGCAGCTCCGTGCGCACGTGCACGCCGCGCACCCCCGCGGCGCGGCAGGCGCGGATGAAGTCCGGCAGCTCCGGATGCCAGAGCGGATCCCCCACGTGGCCGAGCGTCACCACGACGTCGCGCGGCGCCTCCACCTCCTCCAGCACGCGGTCCAGGAGCCGACGGCTCATCGGCGGCCGCTGGATGCTGCCCCAGCGGTGCGGACTCACCAGGCCGCTGGCCCGCCGGCCGGTGTTGATCTCCACCACCAGATGCTGGGCCACGAACGCCGGCGGCAGATGGAACGCCTGCTGCTCCAGGGCCGTCACCGCGTCCATCGCGTCCAGGCGCGAGAGATCCCCTTCCTGCCCCGCGAGCACGATCGGCTCCAGCCCCCGCCGCATGCGGAGCTTGCCCCGAGCGGTGTCGAAGACCGCGCGCACGAGGCTGCGCCGGATGCGCGGCGGCGGCCGCACGCAGCGGCGGTCCCGCTCCGGCCGCGGGAGCGAGACGTAGAGCGCCCCCAGCGTCCCCGGGCCACTGCGGGCCGCGAGCCACTCCAGGGTGTGGCAGCCCACCACGCAGGACGCCAGACCCGGAGGCCCGGGGGCGAACACGGGGTCCAGCGCGCCATCGGCCTCGCGCCAGCGGGCCACCAGGTCGTTCGCGCCGCCGCGCCCCTCCACCGTCACCAGCGGCCAGTCCGGCCCGCAGAGGAGCGCCGCATCCAGGCCGCGGGCCCGCAGGGCCCGGAGGGTCGCGGCCGGGGCGACGATCTCGTCGTGGGCCGCGGCGCCGCCGATGCCGCCGCGCCACGCGGAGTCCGCCCACAGGCGCGCGGTGCGGATCGCCACCTGCTCCGGCGGGAAGGGCGATCCCTGCGTCGCCTCCACCTCGACCGGCGTGCCCTCGGTCGACGGCGGAAGGAGGCTGGCCACCTGGGCCGCATCCGGCGCCAGGACGATCACGCGCTCCAGGCCGCGGACGCGGCGCAGCCGTTCGATCACCCACCACAGGACGGGCCGGCCCGCGAGCTCCGAATCCACGTGGCGCGGCGCGCCGGTGCCGCCCGTCTCCGGATCCACCGCCACCACCGCGGCCACCCTGGCGCGGTGACGCACGTCCACGCGGACGGGCGCCGCCGCGGGGTCCGCGCCGTCATCCAGCGCCACCACGCCATCGACGCCGCGCGGGAGCGGCCACGCCGGCACCGTCACCTCGCCGCGCCTCGGGACCGCGGCCGCCGGCGCCATGGCCTGCGAACCGCGCTTCACCGGTCCGCGAGGATCCACGTCCAGCACCGCGATCCCCGCGGCCGCGTCCACGGAGATGGCCGTCTCCAGCAGCTGCCGCTCCAGCTCCAGGGCCTGCGTGGAGAGGATGGTGCGGCCGCTGCGGTCGCGGATCTCGCGCGGGATCGCGTCGTGCCGGAGGCTGGCCAGGTGCAGATCCTCCATCGTGCGGAACGGGTTGAGCTCCGGGGCCCAGTCGCGGTCCACCTCGTGGCCGGCGCCGTGCACCAATCCATCCGTGCACGCGAGGTCCAGCCCCGCCAGCACCATCGGCTGGCAGTCCAGCGCCCGCAGGAGGAGCCACGCCCACACGCTGGAGGGAAGGCCCGCCTCCTCCGGGGCCAGGAAGGCGGTGGGCACCGCGCGGGCCTGGAGCGCCTCCGCCATCGTCTGCCGTTCGTGTCCGCTGCCGATCGTCGCGGTCGCGTGGCCGCCGGCCTCGTGGAGCGCCTCGAGCGCCGCGGGCACCGCCACCACCAGGCACCATCCCTCGGAGGACGCCTGCCGCAGCCACGGGAGATGCGCCGGGAGACTCGGGCCGGCGCCGAGCACCACGCCCGGGACGTTGCGCCCGGCGCCCTGCCAGGGTCGCAGCCACTCCCGCATGCGGGCGTGAAGCCGGCCGTCCGCCAGCGCCTCCGGGGTCACCGGCTGCGATGGCGGAGGAGGAGGATGGCCATCCATGGCGGCGCGGAGGGTAGCACCCGCGCCCTGGGCGCGGGAGGATGCGGGGATGGACTCGCTTCCGGAATCGGGCGTGCTGACCAGGTGGGTGCTGGAGAACCCGTGTCCGCTGGCCGTGCTCCTCACCGTGGCCGGCGCCATCCTGGGATGGACGGCCCTGGACCGCGGCAGCGCGCGGCGCCTCGCGGTGGCGGCGGGACTCCTGGCGTGCGCGGGCGCGGCGCTCCTCTGCGGCTGGCTGGTGGTCACGCCGGGAGAGCACGCCGTCCGCGTCACCGCGGCGCTGGTGGATGCGGCGGAGCGCGGGGACGTGGCCGCCATGGAGAGACTCCTGGCGGACCAGGCCTCCATCCACTGGGGCTCCCTCACGGCGCCGGGGCTGGACCGCGCAGAGATCGAACGCGGCTTCGCCGCCCTCGCGGGCCCGCAGCGGATCGTCTCGAACGCCGTCACCCGGCTGCGCGGCGCCGGCGCCGAGAACGGCGCCGGCGTGACGGAACTCGCGTGCCTCACCACTACGCAGGGCAGCTTCGGACCCGTCCCCAGCGAGTGGATGTTCCGCGTGCGCCGTCAGCCCGATGGCCGCTGGCTCATCGAGCAGATGGCGTGCCGCTCGCTGGCGGGGCGCCGGCCGGGCGCCCGACCGTGGTGAGCGTCGCGGCCTCCAGGCGCCGCACGAGCCGCAGCGGTCCGTTCGCCTCGCTCACCGCGAGCGTCACTCCCGCCGGGGCCGCCCCCTCCAGCCGCAGCGTCCGCCGCGCGGCCGCGCCCGGCTCCAGCCGGAAGGGCCCGTCGCGGCGGGAGCGGCCATCCTCCGCGGACACCGTCGCCTCCAGCTCGAGCGCTGCGGCGCTGCGGTTCCGCACCTCCAGCTCCACCAGCGTGGCCACGCCGCCCGCGGGCAGCGGGATGGCGCGGACACCCGCTTCGCAGGAGAAGGCGTCCACGCCGATCTCGATGGGCGGCTCCATCCGCAGCCGGTAGCCGCGGTCCGCGGTGAACTCGAAGTCCGCCGCCACGCGGGCGGCGCCCGTCGGCTGCGTCCTGGGGAGCGTGGTGCTGGTGCGCACGGTGGCCTCGCCGCCCGGCGGCAGCGTGAAGCGCTGTGAGCGGGGCACGAATCCCCACTCCACGGGCCCCACGAAGCGGAGCGACCCCTCCAGCGTCACCTCCCACGGGTTGCGGAAGCGGATGGCCAGGGGCTGCTCCGCGGTGCTGCCCGCGAGCGCCGCCGGCTCCGTCCGCACCGAGGCGAGGAAGGCGCCGAGCGTGGGATCGACCCCGTCGATCACCACCGGCGTGCTTCCGAGCGAAGCCACCACCGTGCCCTGCCGGCGCTCGAGCACCGTCGCGGCCCCCAGCAGATCGCGGGCGGAGAGATCCACGCCGTCGAACGGGAGCTGAAGGTCCCGCGCCGCCCCCTCCCCCGACAGCCACGCAAGCACGCGGGCGGCGCCGGAGCGCGAGAGCAGCCGGCACTCGATGCCGCTGCCGGCGTCGAGGACCGCGAGTCGCGAGACGCCCGCGGCGGCGGCGGCGAGGGTTCGCCATGCCATGCCGGCGGCGGTGGGTTCCGCGCCGTCCGGGGAGACGTCCACTCCGCCCCGCAGCGCCACCACCGCGGCGCCGCGCTCCCAGGCCAGGACGCCGGCGACGGCGGCGGCGTCCGCCTCCCGCCGGGCCGCGGTGGCCCCTGCCTGCACGAAGGTGATCCGCTCCTCCGGAATCCGTTCGAACGCCGGCACCAGCGTCTCGCACGCGCGGCGCACCTCCGGCGTCCCCGGCCCGGAGATGACCCAGCGCGGCACGACGTGACCCATGGACTCCAGCCACGGGCCGAAGACCGGGCGCCACGCGGACTCCTCGCACGCGAGAAGCCCGGCCGGCGCCCCCGGCTCCAGTCGATGGGCTGCGGCGGCGGCCGGCGGCAGCTGGTCCAGCCACAGGATCGTCTCCGTCCCCTGTCGCCGCATGTCATCCACCCAGCGGCGGATGGCGGGCAATCCTGCGCGTCCGGAGCCATCCGTGGCGGGATCGCCGATCCGCAGCAGCACGAATGCGGGCCGCAGCGCCTCCACCGCCGCCGCCACTCCCGGCAGCGCCGCCGCGGATGGCCGCTCCAGTTCCAGTCCGAAGCGCACCGCCGCGGGCTCCGTGGCCGCGCCGGCCGCCACCGGCGGAAGCACCGCGAAGGTGCGGGACGTCTCGGCGAGGACCCGCGCGTCGGTGCGGCAGAGGACCCTCACTTCGTAGGCGCCGGGCGGAAGGGCCGCGAGGTCGAGCGCGAGCCTCGCGCTCCCTGCGTCCTGCTGCACCACGGTCCGGCCATCCGCATCCAGGATCCGCAGCTGGAGCCGGGTGCCCTCCTCCGCGCCCTCCGCGCTCACGGTCACGCGGGCCGGGGATTCGAACGCCTCCCGCGCCCGCCACAGCTCGCAGGTGAGCCGCGGCAGCCGCCACACCTGCAGCTCGTCGAACCACACCCGCCCGGAGACGTCCCCGACGTCCACTCCGGCGGGCGTGCCCACCTCGAGCGCCACCTCCACCGCGGTGGTGCCCTGCGGGAGCGGCGGCGTGGTGACGCGCAGCAGCCTCCACCCCGCGGGAAGATCGCCGCCGGCGGCGCCCGCCTGGGCCGCGGGCGCGGCGGCCTCGGCGCCGGGGGGAACGCTCGAACCATCGCTCCACGCGGCGCCGGCGACGGGGTTCGCGGCGCCATCCAGTGCCCGCACCTGCAGCGCGGGACGGCTGCGAACGAGACCGTCGCTCCGCACCATCACGGAGGCCTCCACCACCTGACCCGCGGCCGCCGGGAGTCTGGTGGGCGCAGTGGCCACCGCCATGCCGCCGCCCTCCAGGCGGAACAGAAGGCTCCACGAACCCACCGCGCTCCGCTCGTCGCTCACGCCCACCGCGCCGAAGGGCGGTAGTCCCGGGCGCCCCGAGGCGCTCGTGAGCACGCGGTAGAAGCCGGGCGGCAGCTCCGCCGGCACCCGCGGATCGGGTTCGAACCCTTCCTGCAGAAGCCGGTGCGGCTCCTGCGGCGAGGTCACCGCGCAGGCCACCACGATCGCGGCTAGGAGGGAGCCGGCCACAGACGCTCTATCGGCCGGGTGGCGTGCGGCGCTCGACTCCGCCTCCCCGTCCGTATCCTGCGTCCCATGCCTACCCCGCGGGTGATCGACCTCCGCTCCGACACGGTCACGCAGCCTTCGCCCGAGATGTGGGAGGCCATGCGGGCCGCACCGCTCGGCGACGACGTCCTTGGCGACGATCCCACGGTGACCCGTCTGGAGGAGGCGGTGGCGGCCCGGCTGGGGAAGGAGCGGGCCCTCTTCGTGCCGAGCGGCACCATGGCCAACCAGCTGGCGATCCGCACCGCATGCCAGGCGGGGGACGAGATCGTCGCTCACCGCGACAGCCACATCATCCACTACGAGACCGGGGCGCCCGCGGCGCTCTCCGGCTGCATGATCCTCCCGCTGGAGGGCCCGGGCGGACTCTTCCAGGCGCCGCAGCTCCTGGCCGCCATCCGCCCGGACAACGTGCACGCGCCGCGCACCCGCATGGTGGTGGTGGAGAACACCCACAACCGCGGCGGCGGCACCATCTGGCCGCTCCGCGCCTTCCAGGCCGTCTCCGGCGCAGCACGCGAACGCGCCCTCCACGTCCACGTCGACGGCGCCCGGCTCTGGAACGCCGCGGTGGCCGGCGGCTACTCCCCCGCGGAGTTCGCCGCCGCCGCGGACACCGTGAGCGTCTGCTTCTCCAAGGCCCTCGGCTGCCCAGCGGGGAGCGCCCTCGCGGGACCCGCGCCCTTCATCGCCAGGGCGCGGCGCTTCCGGAAGATGTTCGGAGGCGGCATGCGGCAGTCCGGCCTGCTGGCCGCGGCCGCGCTCCATGCCCTGGAGCATCACGTGGCGCCGCTCGCCCGCGACCACGAGAACGCCCGCCGCCTGGCCGCCGGACTGGCCGCCATCCCCGGGATCCGCCTCCAGGTGCCGCCGCAGGAGACGCCTTCGAACATGGTCTTCTTCTTCCTGGAGCCGCGCTTCGGCGGGGCCGCCGCCTTCTGCGACTCCCTCAGGGCGAAGGGAGTGCGCATGATCGACATGGACCCGGACCGCGTCCGGGCGGTCACCCACCGGGACGTGGACGCCGCCGCGATCGACGCCGCCCTGGCCGCGGTGAGGAGCCTCGCGTGAAGCGCGGCGCCATCTTCGATCTGGACGGCACGCTCTTCGACACCTTCGAGCACCACTGGGAGGCGTGGCGGCACGCCTGCCAGCGCCACGGCGTGCCGCTCACCCGGGAGCAGTTCATCTGGAGCTTCGGCCGCCGCAACGAATCCATCATCCCGGAGCTGTGGCGGCAGGCCGGGAGGCCGGCGCCGGCCGCGGACCTGGTGGAGCGCGTGGGCGAGGAGAAGGAGGCCTCCTTCCGCGAGCGCCTCAGCGGCCGCGTGACGCCCATGCCGGGGGCCGTGGAGCTCGTGACGAGACTCGCGGCCGCGGGATGGCGCCTGGCCGCGGGAAGCTCCGCGCCGCCCGCGAACGTGGAGGCCTTCATGCAGGGACTCGGGTCGCGCCTGCCGTTCGACGCGCTGGTGACGGGAGCGGACGTTCGCGAGGGGAAGCCGCATCCGGAGGTCTTCCTGACCGCCGCGTCGCGCCTGGGCCTGCCGCCCGCCCAGTGCGTGGTCTTCGAGGACGCGCCGCCCGGCGTGGAGGCGGCCCACCGGGCGGGGATGGCGTGCGTGGCCATCCTCGGGCCGGGCCGCAGCCGCACGGAGCTCGCGGATGCGGAGCTGGTGGTGGAGTCCTTCCACGGCCTGGAGCCTGCGCTCCTGGCCTCGCTCCAGGCGGGAGCCGCGCGGTGAGCGGGCCCATGATCCCGCTGCCGCGGGCGGAGCCGGGCGCGGCCTCCGTGCCGCAGCGTCCCTCCGTGGAGGCGGCCCGCGAGTTCGCCGAGCGGCTCTCCCTCCGCCGCTCCGTGCGGCACTTCTCGCCGGAGCCCGTGGATCGGGAGGTGATCCGCTGGGTGGTGACGGCCGCGGCGGGCGCCCCCAGCGGCGCCAACAAGCAGCCGTGGACGTTCGTCGCGGTGGACGATCCCGCCCTGAAGCGTCGCATCCGCGAAGGCGCGGAGGCGGAGGAGCGGCGCTTCTACGAGGGCCGCGCCAACGCCGAGTGGCTGGCGGACCTGGATCCGCTCGGGACCGGGCCGGAGAAGCCCTTCCTGGAGGAGGCGCCGTGGCTCATCGTGGTCTTCAAGCGGATGAAGGACCGGCGTCCGGAGCGCGCCAGCGACCAGGTCTACTACGTCAACGAATCCGTCGGCATCGCCACCGGCTTCCTCATCGCCGCCATCCACGCCGCCGGCCTGGTGACGCTCACGCACACGCCCAGTCCCATGGCCTTCCTCGGACCCATCCTCGGGCGGCCGGAGTTCGAACGCCCCTTCCTTCTGCTCCCGGTGGGCCGCCCCGCGGAGGGCTGCATGGTGCCGCGGCTGGAGCGCCGCCCGCTCCAGGAGGTGCTCGTCTGGAACGCGGCGCCCGGGGCCCGCGCATGAGCCGCGGAGCGCGCCCAGCCGGGCTTGCCGGTCGCGTCGGTGCCGCGGTCGCAGCGGCGCTCGCGGCGTCCGCGGCGTCCGCGGGCGCGGCGGAACCCGTCGGCGCCCCGCTCCCGCACGTGGTGATCGCGCCGGCGGCGTGGCAGGAGGCGCTCGCCCCGTACCTGGCCCACCGCGCGGGCTCGCCGCAGAACGACGGCGTCGTCTTCGCCTCCATCGAGTCCATCACGGCGGCCACGCCGGGGCGCGATGCGCCGGAGCGCCTCAAGCGCTGGCTCCACGAACGCTGGCGCCGCGGCGGCGTGGGCACCTGCCTGCTGGTGGGCGACGCGGACGTCTGCCCCGTGCGCTTCATGGTGCTGGACCGCGGCACGCCCGCCGCCGCCAACTGGGCCTTCTACCCGTGCGATCTCTACTACGCGGACCTGGCCAGGGAGGACGGCTCGTTCGACGACTGGAACGCGGACCGCGAGGGCTTCCACGAGGGCTACCTGGGGGAGGTCCACGGCGAGACGCTCAAGGACGGCGTCATCAACCACGATGGCGTGAGCTACGCGCCGGAGATCGCCGTGGGGCGCTGGCCCGTCTCCACGCCGGAGGAGGCGACGGTGGTGGCGGCCAAGACCGTGGCGTGGGAGCGGGCCCTCGCCGCCTCCGCGGGCGGGCCGCCGCGAGTGGCCATCTTCGGCGTGGGCGGCTGGGTGGACGTCCGGCCGCGCCTGCGCCGCATGGCGGAGACGCTCGCGCCC
Source organism: Phycisphaerales bacterium (assembly GCA_046350535.1). Lineage (GTDB taxonomy): Bacteria > Planctomycetota > Phycisphaerae > Phycisphaerales > SM1A02 > VGXK01. The sequence continues at coordinate 471,110 of JAXMAG010000001.1, read as the reverse complement.
GCTGCGTCCGTCCAGCTTCGCATCCATGACGATCCCGCGACGCCCGCGCCGGACGGCGCCGCGATGGCCGCGGAGCTCTCCGCCGGCGCCCGCGTCATCCTCCACAGCGGCCACGGACAGCCGTGGGGCTGGGAGGGCTGCCTGGACCAGGCGGTGGTGGACGCCGCAGCGCAGCCCGCATGCGCGGAGCCCATCCTCTTCTCCGCCGGCTGCTCCACCGCGGAGTGGTGCACGCAGCCGCCCTACCAGCCCTACACGGACGCGGAAGGTGCGGAGCATCGGGGCACCAACGCCGGCGAGGTCTTCTCCGCGCCGCCACCACCACCCGTGTGCCTGCAGCACGGCGCCGCCAACACCAGCTCCCTCAGCGAACACCTGCTGCGCCGGCCGCGCGGCGGTGCCATCGCCGTCATCGGCTGCGACACCGGCTCCCAGCCCTGCGCGGTCACGCTCCTGGAGGGCTTCGCGGCCGCGATGGCGGAGCTGGCGGCGCGGCCCGGTCCGCCGCCCACCGTGGGGCAGGCGTGGTGCGCTGCGCTGCGGCACTACGTCCGCGCGGAGCGGCTGATGGAGCTGCGTCCCACGCCGGACTGGTACCCGCCGAGCGTCTTCTTCCAGGGGATGAAGTTCGTCCTGCTCGGGGATCCGGCCCTGCCGCTTCCCCTGCCCCGGCCGCCCGCGCCGTAGCATCCGCGGACCATGGATCCCCGCATCACCCGCCTGGCCCACGGGCTCGTCAACCATTCGGTCCGTCTCGCCCGCGGCGAGCATCTCCTGATCGAGACCTTCGACTGCCCGGACGACATCGCGATCGCCCTGGTGGAGGAGGCCCGTCGCGCCGGCGGCCACGCGCACGTCGCCATCCGCCGCAACCGCGTCATGCGGGCCCTCAACAAGGACGCCGGCGAGGACAACCTCCGGGTGTGGGGGGAGTACGACCTGGAGCGCATGCGCCGCATGCAGTGCTACATCGGCGTGCGCGGCAGCGACAACGTGAGCGAGATGGCCGGCATCCCGGACGCCCAGATGCAGCAGGTGGCGCGGCTCTACCAGAAGCCCGTGCACTTCGAGCGCCGCGTCAACCACACCCGCTGGTGCGTGCTCCGCTGGCCCACGCCGTCCATGGCCCAGCTGGCCCAGAAGAGCACGGAGGAGTTCGAGCGCTTCTACTTCGACGTCTGCACGCTGGACTACGCCCGCATGGCCCGCGCCGCGGACGCCCTGGCGGCCCGCATGCGCCGCACGGACCAGGTGCACATCCGCGGCCCGGGCGACACCGACCTGCGCTTCAGCATCAAGGGGATCGGCGTGGTGCCCTGCTGCGGAGACTTCAACATCCCGGACGGGGAGGTCTTCTCCGCGCCGGTGCGCACCAGCGTGGAGGGCGTGGTGCAGTACAACACGCCCACCCTCTACAACGGCCACACCTTCACGAACGTCCGCCTGGAGTTCCGCGGCGGCCGGATCGAGCGCGCCACCGCGGACCAGAACCAGTCGACGCTCGAAGCCATCTTCGACACCGACGCGGGGGCGCGTTTCGTGGGCGAGTTCGCCATCGGCTTCAATCCCCACATCATGGAGCCCATGAAGGACATCCTCTTCGACGAGAAGATCGCCGGGAGCTTCCACTTCACGCCCGGGCGCTGCTACGCCGTGGCGGACAACGGCAACCAGAGCGAGATCCACTGGGACCTGGTGTGCATCCAGCGGCCGGAGTACGGCGGCGGCACGATCTCCTTCGACGGGGAGGTGGTCCGCAAGGACGGCCTCTTCGTGGTGAAGGATCTGGAGCCGCTCAACCCGAAGGCGCTGCTCTCCGCGTGACGACCGCGCCGCACTCCGGGCAGCGGGCGGCTCCGGCAAGCGGGTGACCGCAGTCGCGGCAGCGGCCGCGCCGCGTTCGCCACCAGTCGGTCAGCACGGAGACGCCGCTCGCGGAGAGCCAGAGCCCCACGGCCGTCGCCACCCAGTCCAGCAGAAGGCCCGCCGCCATCGGTCGGAGCGGAAGATGGAGCTGCGGGTCCCCGGGGACGCGGGCGCGCTCGTCCGGCAGCAGCCAGTCGGGCGTGGCCACTCCCCAGCGCCAACGCATCTCGACGTCGTCCCCCCACTCCATCCAGGTGGCGAGCGCCGGGAGCGGCCAGCCGGCCCCCACCACCATCACCCGGCGCCAGGGCGGCGCCCCCGCGCCCACCGCGCCGCTGAATCCGGTGGAGAGGCGGGTCTCCGCCGTGATCTCCGTCACGCCACGGCCCTCCCTCGTCGCCACGGCATTGCAGGTGCCCCAGGCGGCCGGCACGTCCACCGGCCATGGTTGCGCGCCCATCTGGATCAGCGTGTCGGCGTCGAGAGGCGATCGGGCCGCACACCACCACGCCACGCCCACCACCAGCGGGAGGGCGGCCGCGCCGCAGAACATGGCGCGCACCAGTCGACGCGTGGTCCGGACCTGCGTGCGCGGCGCCACGGACGCGGTCACTCCTTCCGGGCCAGGACGGTGGCGGAGATCACCATGCCATCCGTGTCCACCATCACTCGCCACGGGTCCTCATCCGCCAGGCTGGGCGAACCGCCGGGGTACCCCGTGACGCGCCGCACCACCACGCGCCACCCCTCCTTGCATCGAGCGGCCTTGTAGCTGGCGGTATCCGCCCAGGGCACCACCTTCTTCATGTGCTCCAGGGCGCACTGGACCGCATCCCGGGCCTCGATCTGGAGCGGCGCGATCGCTCCGAGCATCATGACCGGAGCCGGCACAGGGACGCCGCCGGAGCCCGCCACGCCGGCCAAGGGCGTCGTCCCGTCTCCAGCACCAGGGCCGCCGTCGGTGCCGGGATCGGAGCCGCCGCACCCGGCGAGCGCGAGTACTCCGGCCACGGTGAGGCCGACGAAGAGCGGCCGGCCCGCGGCGTCCACGCGCATCCGCACGCACGCGGGCCCGGAGCCCACTCGTTCGAGCGCCTGCGCCTCCGTGCAGTCCGAGAGATCCAGGACGGTCTTGCGGCAGTGCTCGCAGAAGCGCCCGCCCTCCGCGCTCCGCATGGCGTTCCAGTCCATGGGGCACGGCGAAGTGATCCTCAGTGACCGCCGCATGTCCACCTCCGTGTCCGGCAGGCCTCGCCTGCGCCTTGGTGTCCACCGATGGCCGCCGCGGCGGCGCCGTCCCCGCGGAAACGCGGCGTCACGGCTTCTTCGGCAGCTCGTCCTCGATGCGCTTGTTGTATTCGTCCACCTGGCCCTGGAGCCCCTCGGCCTGGTCCAGCGCCTTGCCGAGGGCACTCGAACGGCCGGTGCGGCCCTGGCCCGCGTCGCGGTTCGAGCCCTTGCCTCCGGGAACGCCGGCCGCCCCCTGCACCGGCTGAAGCGCCCTGGGTGGAGGCGGCTTCTCCTCGCATCCAGAGGCGAGCGCGCATCCCGCCGCGATCGCGGCTGCGGCGGTCAGCGCGTGCCCAGCGGACCGCCCGGTCCCGGTCCGGGCCCTACCGGAGTTGTTGATCATGACCGGCAGCCTACCGCGCGGTGGGCCCGGTTCCGCCTGCGTCTCAGCGGGCTCCGCCTGGCGTGGGGGGCGCACCCGCCTTGGTCTCCAGCAGCTCCACGTCGAAGATCAGGGTGGCCTTGGGCGGGATGGGGCCGCGGCCGCGCTCGCCGTAGGCCAGCTTGTAGGGCACGATCAGCTTGCGCTTCCCGCCCACCTTCATGCTGCCCACGCCCTCGGTCCAGCCCGGGATGACGCCGCTCAGGGGGAACTCCGCCGGCTGCCCGCGATCCACGGAGCTGTCGAACTTGTTTCCATCCACGAGGTACCCGGTGTAGTGCACCTTGACCACGGCGCTCGCGCCGGCGGGTGCCTCGCCCGTGCCTTCCACCACGTCGATGTAGCGGAGGCCGCTGGGGGTCTCCTTGATCTCGGCCTCGGTCAACACTCCGGGGAACCGGCCCTTCACGTCATCCGCCACGATGGCGCCGCTGGTGGCGTCCACGGAGACCTCGTGGGTGCGGTGATCGGTGAGGATCACCACCTTGTAGATCGGCGGATCCGCCAGCATGTTGCCGTCGGCGGAGCGCACCACCCCGGGGACCTTCTCCAGGGCCTTCTGCACGGCGCTGTTGAGGGTGAGGGTGGCGGCCGTCACCTTGCCAGTGGCGCCATCCACCTCCACTCGCTTCATCACGCCGCCGGCGGTGCAGAGGAACTCGTAGGTCACGCTCCCGTCCGCGCCGGTGACGGCGCGGGCGGAGATGGCCACGCCGCCGGCCGCGTTCTCCGCGGCGCTCATCGCCTTGGGCATGGACACGGCGGCGGCCGCCAGCTGCTGCTCCAGCGCCGAGGGCTCCGGCGGCACGGTTTCGTAATCCACGCCCTGCGTGCCGGCGCCCTGCCCGGTGGAGGTCCCGGCAAGGGCGATTGCGAGCAGCGACGCCGCGCAGAAGGCGCGGCCCGGGGAGCAGGTGAGACGCATGCGAATGCTCATGGGAAGGAGACTCGGGAGATGCGGAATGCGGGGCGTCCCGCGGGCGATGACTCTAGCCACCCGCGGCGCGGGCGGCGGGTCGGGCGGGCTTGAAGCGGGCGGGGTCCGCCTCGATCGCGGCCACCTTGGCCAGCCGGCGGAGATGCCGATCCTCCCGCGTGAAGCGGGCGCCAAGGTACGCCCGCACCATGTCCTGGGCCAGGGCGCTGCCGACGATCCGGCCCCCCAGGACCAGGACGTTCATGTCATCATGCTCAACCCCCTGGTGGGAGGAGTAGTAGTCCTCGCAGTTGCCGGCCCGGATGCCGGGGATCTTGTTGGCGGCCACGCTGGCACCCACGCCGGAGCCGCAGAGGAGGATCCCGCGGTCCGCGCGGCCCTCGAGGATCTCCCGGGCCACCGCCACGGCGAAATCCGGGTAGTCCACAGGGCTCCGGTCACGCGTCCCGACGTCCGTCACGGCGTGCCCCAGCTCCCGCACGAACGGCACCAGCACCTCCTTGAGGTCGAATCCGGCGTGGTCACTGCCGATCACGATCCGGAGCGGGGCGCTTGGTGCTGAGCTCATGGTGGGTGGGAGTCGCGGTGCGGGCCGGAGGCGGGGTATCCTACCTGCGGCGTCGGATCGCACCGGCGACCGCCATCAGGCACCGCCACCAGGAGGAGTCTTCCATGGAGCCCACCATCACCCCCCGCAGTTCCCTCGTTCGCGCGCTCGGCGCTGCCGCGGGCCTGGCCCTCGTGGCCGCGGCGGTCGCGGTCGGCGCATCGCACCCTCTCCAGGGTGTGCCGGACTCCGACACCTCGTTCAAGGGCCCACCGAAGGGCGCCGGCAGCTCCAACGGAGACAGTGACAAGGAGCTGCGCGGGCCCCCCAAGCCGCAGCCGTCCAGCCAGCAGGGTTCGGGCTACGCCTCCCAGGCGGGCATGGTGGACGCCACCACGCTCCAGCAGGCCGCGACGGGCGGGGTCCACTACCACTTCCATTACTACGGCGGCACGGGATACGCGGGGACCACGCTCATGAACCCAGCCAACGCCCCCAACGCGCGCGATCCCGCCTCCATGTACTCGCTTGGCACGGGTCCCGGCAATCCGGAGCCGCTCGGCTCCGGAGATCCCAACGACGGCAACGCGTTCGTCGGCTCCCACACCTACACCGGTGTTGGCGAGCAGTACTGGAGCGGCACGCAGGGCGGAGTGGGCGCGTGGAACCCGTACGTCTATGGCGGCGAGGGCTACATCGCCGGCTTCGACGACTGATCGCGCGACGCGCGGCGCCCGGCGCCGCTCAGGTCCCCTTCTTCACCAGCCGCGCGATGAGGACGGGCGGGAAGAGGATCCCCACGAGTCCTTCGAGGATGGCCAGGCTGCGCGTGCTGCTGCTCGACGGGACGATGTCGCCATAGCCCATGGTGGTGAGCGTCACGAAGCTCAGATAGAGGTAGTCCGCCCAGTTGAGGGGCTGCCCGGCGCGCTCCGCCAGCGTTCGCGTGAAGGCGCCCGGATCCCGCACCCCCGTCCGGTGGAAGATCACGGCGAAGATGATGCCGAGCATGATGTAGACGGCCACGCCGCCGTAGACGCGGTCATCCAGCACGCCGCCGCTCGCGAACACCGCCCGCGCGATGGCCGCCGTGGCCACCGCGTAGAAGACGAGCACCAGCACGCCGCCCCAGCTGCCCAGCGCATGCTCCGTGTCTCCGCCGGAGAGGAAGATCAGGCTGGCCGTGGCCGCGAACGCGAGGATCATGCTCACCACGATCCAGAGTCGGTGCGAGAGCATGCAGACGCCGAAGAGCGGCACGGCCGCGAAGAGCGCGGTGGCGGCCAGCGGCGTCGGCTTCCCTGGCGTATCGAGCAGCGGGTAGGTGGCCAGGAGGCCCAGGAGCGCCAGCATGATCGGCAGCGTGCGGTGGCGGATGCGGCTGAGGGCGTGCGGCCGGTGCTCCGGCCGGTGCTCCGGCCGGTGCTCGCTCCGGTGGTTGCCCGGATGAGGGACGGCGTCCTCGCCCGCGTGCGGCTCTGGCGGCATGGGCCCAGTGTATGGAGACAAAAAAGACGAGGCGGGCCCCCGGCTGTGCGGGGACCCGCCCTCGACATGAAAAGGGCTCGCGAAGGCGTTCAAACCACCCGAACGATCGCGGCATTGTCCGGCCGTCCAGGCGGCGTTCGTGCGCTCCAGGGGATCAGCCCGAAGCCCTCGAACCTGCGTGGCGCGTTGGTGCGTCCCTCTTCCGTTCCGCGGCGAGCCGCGGATCTCTCCTCCTCCGGGCGGAACCTAGCCGCGCCCCGGAGAGGGTCAAGACGTGGAGTGGCGTTTCCCGCGGCGATGTGCGCTTCCTCGGCGTTATGGCTCACGATGGCGTGAGAACAAGGGACCCTGGCCGGGGTTCGCGGGCCCGGAACGGAGGATCGCGGACCTTGGCCGCCGCCGCCGCTACTCCTCCTGGAAATCCAGGCAGCGTCCGAACGGCTCCGGCAACCCCGCCAGCGCCGCGAATCCGAGCGCGAGCGTCACCGCACCGACCAGGGCAGCCGCAGGGACGGAGCCGACGGGACCCTTGAGGAGCTCCCACGCCGTGGTGATCACCACGGCAAAGCCGCGCACGAAGTTGGGCGCCGTGGTGGTGGCGGTGGCGCGCAGGTTGGTGCCGAAGACCTCGCTGGCCACGGTGACGAAGATGGCCCAGTAGCCCGTGGCCAGTCCCATCACGTACACGAGGGCGTAGAACCCGACGAGTGAGTTGCCGCCGGCCTTGAAGAAGACGGCGCCGCTGATGCCCAGGAGCGTCAGGAACGCCCCGATGGTCCACTTCCGGCTCCGCAGCAGCTGGCTGATCACGCCGCTGACGATGTCGCCGGTGGCGGCGCCGGCGTAGCCGCAGAGGATCACCACTGCAGGGTCCACCACGGACGGTCGTCCGTGCTCCCCGGCCGGGAGGCCCAGGGCCCGGCCGAGCTCCGGCGCGAAGACGAAGACGATGCCGCCCACGAACCAGATCGGCACGCCCGTGAACACCACGCACAGGTAGCGGCGCAGGCGCGACGGCGGCCAGAGGAGCATGGTGAGGCTGCCACGCCGGACGCTCGTGGTCCGGGTCGCCTCGAAGAGCCCGCTCTCCACCACGCCGATGCGGATCACGAGGAGCGAGAGACCCATGATCCCGCCGATGATGTAGGCGGTCCGCCAGTGCACGGCCTGGCCCACGATGCTCGCGGCGATGGGCCCCAGGAGTCCCACGCCCGCCACGATGGTGGTGCCCCACCCCCGGCCGCTGCGGCTCATCAGTTCGCTGACCAGCGTGATGCCCGCCCCCAGCTCCCCGGCCAGCCCGAAGCCGGCCACGAAGCGGAGGAATGCGTACTGCGGCACGGTCTGCACGAACGCGTTGCCGAGGTTGGCGACGGAATAGAGCAGGATGGAGCCGAAGAGCACGGTGAGCCGGCCGCGGCGGTCCCCCAGGACGCCCCACGCGATGCCGCCCAGCACCATGCCGACCAGCTGAGCGTTGAGGATCACGAGCCCCGCACTCGTCACGTCCCCGGGCTGCTGGCCGGTGAGGATCCCCAGCAGGGCCTGGAGCTGCTCCAGGAACGTGGCCCCGCGCCCCGGCTCCGCGGGCGGCAGCCCAAGTCCATCCGGAGCCCCCAGACTCCGCACCCGGACCACGGAGTAGATCACCAGGTCGTAGAGGTCCACGAAGTAGCCGAGCGCGGCCACGACGACCGCCAGCATGATGCGGCGATCTCCGCCTGCTCCCGCCGGGCCCGGCGCTGCGGTCCCCCCGGCACCACTCGAACCCGCCGCCCGCCCACCTGCGTCACGGCCGCTCATCACGCCGGGAATGTACCCGTGGGAGGCTGGCCGCTCTCCCCGCGGCGTGGCCCGGCGCTCCGCGACGTCACGCCAGCGCCTCTGCGGGACAAAAACGAAGCCGCCCCGGCAAAGACCGGGGCGGCTTCAGAAAGTCAAGGAACAGTTGGGTGCACTTGGCCGTGCGTTGCCGCACGGCGATCCGCGACGCCCGGCGACCCGTCGAGACGGCCGGCATGCACAAGGCATGCGTCGACCGGCAGGATGGATGGCCAGGCGGGGTACGCGGGCGAGGGTGTGTTCACGTTTTCGGGTTCTGGATCTCTCCAGAACTCCGTCTAAGTAAATCCCTTAGAAAGGAGGTGATCCAGCCGCAGGTTCCCCTACGGCTACCTTGTTACGACTTAGTCCCAGTCACCAGCCTCGCCGTGGGCACCCCTGGATCGGGGCGACTTCGGGCGCTGCCAGCTCCCATGACTTGACGGGCGGTGTGTACAAGGCTCAGGAACATATTCACCGCGGCGTAGCTGATCCGCGATTACTAGCGATTCCGACTTCATGGAGGCGGGTTGCAGCCTCCAATCCGAACTGGGGTGCCTTTTTTCGGTTTGCTCCAGCTTGCGCTCTTGCATCGTTCTGTCGGCACCATTGTAGCACGTGTGCAGCCCTAAGCATAAAGGCCATGAGGACTTGACGTCATCCCCACCTTCCTCCGGTTTGACACCGGCAGTCTTGCTAGAGTCCCCGACTTTACTCGTTGGCAACTAGCAACAGGGGTTTCGCTCGTTGAGGGACTTAACCCGACACTTCACAGCACGAGCTGACGACAGCCATGCAGCACCTGTGCACGTTCCACCCAAAGGGCGTGGCTCCTCTTTCAAGGAGTTAATCCGTGCATGTCAAGCCTAGGATAAGGTTCTTCGCGTTGCTTCGAATTAAGCCACATGCTCCACCGCTTGTGTGAGCCCCCGTCAATTCCTTTGAGTTTTAGCCTTGCGACCGTACTCCCCAGGCGGCGCACTCAACACTTTTGCTTCGACCGGGAGGGCGTGAAGCCTCCCCGACCTAGTGCGCATCGTTTACGGCGTGGACTACCGGGGTATCTAATCCCGTTTGCTCCCCACGCTTTCGTGCCTCAGCGTCAGGACAGGCCCAGTGGCCTGACTTCTCCTTTGGCGTTCCGATAGATATCTACGCATTTCACCGCTCCACCTATCGTTCCAGCCACCCCTACCTGCCTCAAGGTGTGCGGTTCACCAAGCGATTCCACGGTTGAGCCGTGGGATTTCACAAGGTGCCTGCACACCCGCCTACGCACGCTTTAAGCCCAGTGATTCCGATTAACGCTCGAGCCCTCTGTATTACCGCGGCTGCTGGCACAGAGTTAGCCGGCTCTTCCTTTGGGTCTGGTCATTGTGTTCCTAAACCCTGACAGCAGTTTACACCCCGAAAGGCTTCATCCTGCACGCGGCATTGCCCCGTCACGCTTTCGCGCATTGCGGAAGATTCGTTACTGCAGCCTCCCGTAGGAGTCCGAGCAGTGTCTCAGTCTCGATGCGGCGGGCCGTGCTCTCACACCCGCTACCCGTCTTAGGCTTGGTGAGCCGTTACCTCACCAACAACCTGATAGGAGATTCCCCGCTCCCAAGGCAGCAAGCCTTTGATCATTTCTGACCACATCGGGTATTGATTCGGATTTCTCCGAGGTATCCCCGACCTTGGGGTACGTAGGAATCTATTCCTCGCCCTTTCGCCACTCCTGGATTGCTCCAGGCGTTCGACTTGCATGTTTTAGCCATGCCGCCAGCGTTCAATCTGAGCCAGGATCAAACTCTTCAATTGAGTTCGTTGCTATGCGGGCAAGCCCGCTTTGCTTCGAATGAAGGTTGCCTGGCAGCCGGTCCGAACGGTTCCTTGCGGATCCGTACGTCCGGCCGGTCCCGCCGTCCCGTGCGTCCCGGGCGAACCCGGGCGGGGCGGCGCCGGCAGGTGGCTGACCTGCCGGATTGAGTGTCTCCAACATCCCTTGCCCGCATCGGCGAACCGATGCGAAGCACGGGTTCTCCCACCGCAGCGAACTGCGGTGGAATGGAACTGACCGTTCTATTTGGCATCACGGAGGATGTTGAAGCCCGGTTGCTGTGACAACCAGGTTCGATCGCGACCGGAGCCGATGCCGTGAGCATCGAACCGGTCGCCACATCCTCGCGGCGTACCCAACTGTTCACTTGTCAGAGAGGAACGTCCCTCCACACAACTCGGAGGCGACGCCGCCGCTGGTGTTCAGTGGCGGACGGGTAAAGATAGCGAAGGCCCCCACCCTGTCAAGGGGTGTGCTCCCCTCAATCCGGCACAAGAAGCGCTCTTTTTGGCCCGGTCCCTTCACCGCCGACCCCTCCCGGAAGCGGCCCCCGCCGCCCCGGGCGTGTCGTGGGAGACGGCCACCACCGCCGCCCCCACAAACCTAACCCCAACCCCCGCCAGAGCTTCTGCGGCCCGCCGGAGGGTGTATCCGGTGGTGCGGACGTCGTCCACCAGGATGACGCCCGCGGGGGGCCCATGGGCTGGGACGCGGCCCGGCCGGAACTTGTCCGCGGTGGCGGATCTCCGGCTGATTCCGCTGGAACCCCCCTGCGGCGCCCCCCATGGCTGGCGGAGAAGACGCGCCCGCGGCACCCCAAGGGCCTCCGCCATCCCCCGTGCCAGCGCCGCCGTGTGATCCCCGCCCCGCTCCAGCCTCCGGAGCCACTGGCCGGGGACGGGCTGCACCACCCACCCCGGCCGGGGCCACGCCCCCGTGGCCGCACGCCACTGGGCGGCCAGCAGCCGGCCGAGCTCCAGGCCGAGCTCCGGCGCCGCCCCACCCTTGCACTCCAGGATCAGCCGCCGCAGAGGGCCGTGATAGCGACCGATCCGGACGAGCGGCCACGGCTTCGGCCGCGGCCCGCGAAGCCGGCACGCATCGCACCGACCCGTGCGCACGAGTCCCGCCGGATGCGTGACGCCGCAGGCGAGGCACCATGTCCCCAGCGGGTCCGGGGAGACGTGGGCCAACCGCGCAGCGGCCTCCTCGCGGGCGATCCCCCGGCCCATGAGCAGCATCTCCCAGGCCGCGGCCTCCTCCGCCATCCAGCGTCGCACGGACTCCCACCGCACCGCCGGATGCTAGAGGCCGGCGCGGGGATTCCGGGGAGACGCGGCCTTTTTTCGTTGCGTTCGCGCGCCTGGTCCGCGACGGCCCCGTTCACTCCGCCATCTTGCGGAGGACGGTCTGGAGGATGCCGCCGTGGCGGTAGTAGTCCACCTCCACCGGCGTATCCACGCGGCAGAGCGTGAGGAACTCCGTGGCCTTCCCGGTGCGGCCGACCGCCTTGACGCGGATCTCCTGCCGGGGCTTCAGATCCGCGGGCACCTCGATGTCGAAGGTCTCGGAGCCATCCAGTCCCAGGGCCTCGGCGTTCTCGCCGGCACGGAATGTGAGCGGCAGGACGCCCATGCCCACCAGGTTGGAGCGGTGGATGCGTTCGAAGCTCTCCGCGATCACCGCCCGCACACCCAGCAGGAACGTGCCCTTGGCGGCCCAGTCGCGGGAGCTGCCCATTCCGTAGTCCTTGCCGGCCAGGACCACGAGCGGCACGTTGCGGCCGCGGGCGTTCATGGCCGCGTCGTAGATGGGCTTCACCTGGCCGTCCAGCGGATCGGTGGTCACGCCGCCGGTGGTTCCCGGGGCCAGCTGGTTGCGGATCCGGGAGTTGGCGAAGGTGCCGCGGGTCATGACGCGGTCGTTGCCGCGGCGGGCGCCGTAGCTGTTGAACATGCTCACCGGCACGCCATGCTCCGTGAGGAAGCGGCCGGCAGGCGAATCCTTCTTGATGCTGCCTGCGGGCGAGATGTGATCCGTGGTCACGGAGTCACCCACCTTCACCAGGCAGCGGGCGCCGCGGATGGAGGTGATGGGCGCGGGGACCTTGGGCATCTCCGAGAAGAACGGCGGCTCCTGGATGTAGGTGCTCGCCTCGTCCCAGGCGTACATCTCTCCGCCCGTCACCTTGATGGACTGCCACTCGCCGCTGCCCTTGAAGACGTCCGCGTACTGCGTCTGGAACTGCTCGCGGGTGACGCATGCGCTCACGGTCTCGTCGATCTCCCGCTGCGTGGGCCAGAGGTCCTTGAGGTACACGGGACGGCCGTCCCGGGCCTTGCCGATCGGATCGGTGGTGAGGTCGATGTTCACCGTGCCCGCGATGGCGTAGGCCACCACGAGCGGCGGGGACGCGAGGTAGTTGGCCTTCACGTCCTGGTGGATGCGGCCCTCGAAGTTCCGGTTGCCGGAGAGGACGCTCGCGGCCACCAGGTCGTTCTCCTGGATGGCGCGGCTGATGGCCTCCGGAAGCGGGCCGGAGTTGCCGATGCAGGTGGTGCAGCCGTATCCCACCACGTGGAAGCCCAGGGCCTCCAGCGGTGAGAGCAGGCCCGCCTTGGTGAGGTACTCCGTGACCACCTTGGAGCCCGGGGCGAGCGAGGTCTTCACCCACGGCTTTCGCTGCAGCCCGAGGGCGTGGGCCTTCCGGGCCACGAGGCCCGCGGCCACCATCACGCTGGGGTTGCTGGTGTTGGTGCAGCTCGTGATCGCGGCGATCACCACGCTCCCGTGACGGAGGATGAACTCCGCGCCGTCGCTGTTCACCAGCACGCCTTCGCGGTCCGCATCCATGACCGCCACGCTGCCGGTCTCCTGCTGCGGGCGGCCGCCCTCCGCCGCCATGCGGTCTGCGCGGACGCCCTCCACCGCGTTGGGCTTGCCGTAGACGTTCGCGAGGTCCCGATGCCAGCCGGACTTCATCTGCTTGAGCGTGACGCGGTCCTGCGGGCGGGCCGGGCCGGCGAGCGAAGGCTCCACGCTGCCCAGGTCCAGCTCCACCACCTTCGTGTACTGGATGGGGTCCGCATCGTTGCGCCAGAGCATGTTGGCGCGGCAGTAGGCCTCCACGGTCTGCACGAGCGCCTCCGGACGCCCGGAGAGCCGCAGGTAGGCGAGCGTCTGCTCGTCCACCGGGAAGAAGCCGATGGTGGCGCCGTACTCCGGCGCCATGTTGGCGATGGTGGCCCGGTTCGCGAGCGGCATCTCCGCCAGCCCGGGACCGAAGAACTCGACGAACTTGTTGACCACGCCGACGCTGCGGAGGAGCTCCGTCACCCGCAGCACCAGGTCCGTGGCCGTGGTGCCCTCCGAGAGGCGGCCGGTGAGCCGCACGCCGATCACCTCCGGCACCAGCATGTAGATGGGCTGCCCCAGCATCACGGCCTCCGCCTCGATGCCGCCGACGCCCCAGCCCACCACGCCAAGGCCGTTGATCATGGTGGTGTGGCTGTCCGTGCCGACGAGCGAATCCGGGAAGAGCATGCCGTCCCGCTCCCAGACGACCTTGGCCAGATATTCAAGGTTCACCTGGTGCACGATGCCGGTCGCGGGCGGCACCACGCTGAAGTTGCGGAAGGCCTTCTGGCCCCAGCGGAGGAACTCGTAGCGCTCGCGGTTGCGTTCGAACTCGTGCTGGCTGTTGACGGTGAGCGCGACCCCGGAGGCGAAGGCGTCCACCTGCACGGAGTGGTCGATCACCAGGTCGCACTGGACCAGCGGGTTCACGCGGGAGGGATCTCCACCCATCCGCTTCATCTGGGCCCGCATGGCCGCGAGATCCACCACGCACGGCACGCCGGTGAAGTCCTGCAGCACCACGCGGCCGGGCATGAAGGGGATCTCCTCCGTGCTGGCCCCCTTGGGCGACCAGTGCGCCAGGGCCTTCACGTGGGCCTCCGTCACCGTGTGTCCATCGCAGTTGCGCAGGCACGATTCGAGCAGCACCCGGATCGAATAGGGCAGGGATTCGATGGGCGCAAAGCGCTTGAGCGCATCCAGCCGCATCATGTGCCGCTCCCCGGCGGGCGTCTTCAGGGTGGCTCGGGCCTGGAAGCGGTCGGCGGACGGCGTGGCGGCCATGGGTCTCTCCTGGAGGGATGCGTTGGACCCCGCATCCTACCGCGAACCGGCCCCTCCGTCACTCCTCCGCACGTGGTTGCGACGACGGCGCAACCAGCGCCGCGGCGGCGGGGATGAGGAGCAGTCCCGGCACGCTGGCGGCGATCGTCAGTCCGTAGAAGACCGTCCAGCCGAGCCGCTCCGCGAGCGGACCGCTGGCGGCGCTGGCGATGGCGCCGGCCGCGGCCATCACGCCGGTGAGAATGGCGTACTGGGCCGCGGACCAGGCGTGGCTGCAGAGGGACATCAGGTACGCGACGAAGACCGTGGCGACGAGGCCGCCGCAGAGGTTCTCCACGGTGGCCACCGCGCCCAGCGACACCATGTCCATGCTGCTCCAGGGTCGCGCGACGCCGTCGCCGTGCGGGAGCTGCGCGAGCAGCATGAACCCGCCGTTCGAGAGGGCCTGCAGGATCCCGGCGAGGAGGAGCGCCCGCCCGCGCCCCAGGCGCAGCACCGCGGCGCCGCCCAGGGCCGCTCCCGCGAGCGTGGCCGCGAGTCCCACGCCGTTCCGCAGGACCGCGTACTGGTCCGGCGAGTACTGGAGCGTGGTGAGGATCAGCGATTTCTGCATGGCGGCCGCCAGCTGGTCCGGCAGGCGGAAGAGCGCCACGAACGCAAGCCCCGCGATCACGCGGCGCCGCGCATCGGGTGCGGCCGCCGCGTCGGATCCCGCGCCGCCGCCCGGGCCGCGGGCGATGCGGCGCCAGAGGTCGAGCGCCGGTTCGGCGAGCGACTCGCGGAGTCCGCGGCGCGGCGGAGGACTGCCGGGAGGTTCGCGCGAAAGGAGCGCCGCGGCGAGCGATGGCAGGAGGAACAGGGCCATGGCCGCGGTGGCCGCGCGCCACCCGGCGTGCACCGCCACGAAGGGCGCCGCCGCCCCCGCCGCGAGCATGGCCATCCGGTAGCCGGTGACGCTCATGGCGCTCCCGATGCCGAGGGCCTTGCGCGGGAACGCGTCCACCGTCCACGCGTTCACCACCACGTCGAGCGTGGCGGAGACGAACGCGGTCGCGAGGAGCGCCGCCGCCATGGGGCGCAGCGACGAATCCGCATCCTCCGGCCCGGCGAGGGCCATCGCCGCGATCCCCGCCATGCACGCCAGCTGGGCCGCCAGCAGCCAGCTCCGCCGGCGGCCCAGGAACGCGGCGCCCGGCACCGCCCGCGCGTCCACCAGCGGCGCCCAGAGGAACTTGAAGGAGTAGATGCCGCCGACGGCGCCCAGGAAGCCCAGCGTGGCCGGCGGGGCCTTGAGCGCCGCGAGCCAGAGACCCGCGCTCTCCGTCACCACCGTGTTGGGAAGGCCGCTCGCAAAGCCGAGCGCCAGCATGGCAAGCGAACGCGGCTGCAGCCACTCCCGCGCGGTGCCGGGGCCGGCGTTCACCCGCGGTCGTCCCGCGTTCGCACGGAGTGCTCCACCTTGGGGGCCCGCACCACGTGGTTGGCGGGCACGGAGGTGGTGAGGAAGACGCCGCCGTTCACGACGGTGCCGCGCCCGATCACGGTGTCTCCGCCGAGGATGGTGGCGCCCGCGTAGACGGTCACGTGGTCCTCGAGCGTGGGATGCCGTTTGTAGCCCTTGCGGATCCGCCCGGTCTCGTCGCGTTCGAAGCTCTTGGCGCCCAGCGTCACGCCCTGGTAGATCTTGCAGTACTCGCCGATCTCCGTGGTCTCGCCGACCACGACGCCGGTGCCGTGATCGATGAAGAGCCCGCGGCCGATGCGGGCGCCTGGATGGATGTCGATGCCGGTCTGCCGGTGGGCGTGCTCCGACATGATGCGCGGGACGAGCGGCACGTCGCGGGTCCACAGCTCGTGCGAGAGGCGGTGGACGGAGAGGGCCAGGATGCCCGGATAGCAGAGGACGATCTCATCCAGGTTGCGGGCCGCGGGATCCCCGTCGAAGGCCGCCTGCACGTCGTGACCCAGGAGCTCCCGCACCTGCGGCAGCGCGTCCAGGAAGCCAAGCATGGCCTGGCGGGCCTGCGGGCGAACGTCCTCCGCCGCGCCCGCGTTTCCCGCCGCGAAGGCCGCCACGAGCTGCGGCAGCAGCCGCTCCCGCACCTCCGAGAGCACGTCCGCCACGAAGCGCTCCGCCGAGTGCTGGGCCAGCTCGCGCGGCCCCAGGAAGCCCGGGAAGAGGAGCCAGCGGAGCCGCTCCGTGACCGCGACCACCTCCTCCGCGGCCGGCGGCGGGAGGACGCCGGTGCGATGCGTGCGGTGGTCCGCCTCGATGCTCCGGACGAGTCGATGGGCGAGGTCCTGATGCGACATGCGTTCGTGGGCGGCGGAGGCCGCGGGACGGATCGTAGGAAAAAGAGGGCGCTTCGGCGGATCGGGGAATCAGGCCACTACCGTGGGCCCGGATCGCCAGATGCGATCGAAAGGGGACACACGCGATGGTTGCGAAGGCAGGTCAGCGGGGCGGCGCGGGAGGTTCGGGCGGTTCGGGCGGAGCGGGCGCGGGGAGCGCCGCCGGCACGGCGGTGACGGCACGCGAACCCCGCCCGCGGGAGCGGCGCGAGGGCCCGGTGGAGTTCTGGTTCGAGAAGAGCCAGGCCTTCGCCGCGGCCATGGAGCTCGGCCGGCGGGTGCTGCACGAGGTGCCGGCGGAGTCGCCGACGGGCGCCGCGCTGCGGCAGGCGAGCGTGCGGCTGGTGGGCGCGGTGGCCTCGGCCGTCTCCACCGCCCGGGAGCAGCTGCCCGCCCGGCTGATGGCGGCCCAGGACGAGGCGAACGCGGTGGCCGGGCTCTTCACGCTCCACGCGGAGGAGTCCTCCATGGACGCGGCGGCGCGGCAGCCCTACCGGGAGTCCCTCTCCGCGGTGGGCGGCCTGCTCTACGGCCTGCGGCGCTCGATCACGCAGGAATCCTGAGGCGCGGTCGCTCCCGGGACGAGCGGGGCGCTGCGGCACACACCACCCACGGGCCACGGACGGCCCTACCTCTCGCTCCCGTTCGGGGCGGGCGCCCGCGGACGGGGCGAGCCGCCGGGGCAAGGGGCCTACGCCAGGTCCGGAGCCCTCGAGACGCCGAAGCGGCGCCACGAGAGGAAGCCGATGGGCAGTTCCGTCTCCGCCTCCAGGGCGAGGTCCGCCAGGGCGCGGCCGATCACCGGCGCGAACTTGAAGCCATGGCCGGAGAACCCGGCCGCGACGAAGGTGCGCCGGTGGCCGGGGAGGCGGTCGAGGACGAAGTGCTCGTCGGGGCTCATGGTGTAGATGCAGGTGGCCGCGTGGCGCACCGGTCCCGCGATTCCCGGCACCATGCGGGCCACGTCCCGCTGGAGCACCTCCCGCTCGCGCGGGCTGGGCGGCGCTGCGCCGGCGTCCGGATCGATCACCGGTCCCGGCAGGTGGTGCGCCACCTTCACGCCGCCCGGCTCCCCCTGGCCGTCCGCCGTCGGGATGCCGTAGAGCGGTCCGGCGGGCCCGTCCTCCAGCAGCCACACCGGGAGGCGTGACTCGTGGGACGCGGATTGCGCCTCCGGCCCCTCCGGCTCCACCCACCCCATCACCTGGCGGGTCGGGCGCAGCGGCACCCCCAGCACCTGGCAGAGGGCGCCGGTCCAGGCGCCCGCGGCGATCACCAGCCGTTCGCATTCGTAGCGCTGAGCGTCCGTCTCCAGGTGGATGGTGCGGCCGGCCTCCTCGAAGGACTCCACGCGCTCCCCCTCCTGCACCACGGCGCCGTGCCCCTCCGCGAGTCGCAGGAAGGCGCAGACGGAGGCCTCCGGGCGGACGAATCCCGCCTCCGGCTCCCAGAGCGCCGCCATCCCCGGGGGCAGGCGGAACTGCGGCCAGCGGCGCATCGCCTCGTCCGCATCCAGGAGCTCGAACGGGATCCCGTGCCGGCCCGCGCTCTCCGCGGAGCCGCGGATCACGCGGCCATCCGGGTCTCCGCCGTAGAGGACGCCGCACCGGTGCAGGAGCCTCGCCCCGGTTCGCGACTGGAGATCCTCCCAGTCGTCCATGGCCACCCGGAGGAGCGGAACGTAGTCCGGGTGCTCGAAATACGCCCGCCGCACCACGCGCGAGCCGCCGTGGGAGCTGCCCCGCGCGTGGCCACGGAGGAACTGCTCCAGGACGAGGACGCTCGCTCCGCGCGATGCGAGATGGAACGCGGCCGCCGCCCCCATGGCGCCGGCGCCCAGCACGATGACGTCGTATCCGTGGGCCACGGTGGCGTCACGCGCTCCTACACCAGGGTCACCGCGCCGGCGGGGCAGTCGATGGTGGCCACCAACCGGGCCCGCGGGCCCCTGCTCACGAAGAGCTCCACGCCCACGGCGTTGAGGAGCTTCCACACGCTCTCCGGATCCGGGTGTTCCGCCTCCAGGCGCCGCAACCGGCATCCCGCCGGGGCCCCGGTGGCCGGATGCGCCGCGTCACCCCACTGGATGAAGAACGGCACCAGTCCGCCCGCCTGCATGAGCGGCGGGGTGATGCGCCAGTGGACCTCGCTGCCGTCCGGCCGGCGACGCCCGCCCGCCTCCACCAATCCAAGGTTCGCGCCCTTCGCCTCCGCGCGGGCCACGTGTTCGTCCAGATCCGCCACCGCGGCGCACCAGGTGGCCAGGCGCGGCAGCGGAGGCCGTTCGAAGCCGAAGAGCTCCCGGCCGGGGAAGCTCGCGGCCGCGGGATCCGGCGAAAGCACCTCCAGGTACATGCGCGGCCCCAGGCCCAGGAGCGCGTTGTGGGTGCCGTACTGGGGATGCGTACCGCCCCGCACCGGGCGCACGCCGGTCCGCCGCTCCAGATCGCTGCATGCGGCATCCAGATCCTGCGCGAGATAGATGAGGTGGTCGAGCCCCTCTGGTGGGCCGCCGCGGAACATCCGCACATGGTACGCGCCGACGGTCGCCGCTGCCGCGGCGCCGCCGTCACGCCAGGCGGGAGAAGCGCCAGCGCCCCTCCGGCAGGTCCACGCCCATCGCGATCCAGTGGATCACCGCCACCGCGGCGGCGAGCGCCAACCCCATCCAGGAGAAGCCCGAGGCCGGTCCTGCGTCCGGGGCGCGCACGCAGGTGACCGCGGCGCCGGCCACCGCGGAAGCGATGGCGAACCACTGGTAGAGCCGCAATCCCGCCACCACCGGCGTCTGCACCTCGCCACGCAGCCCCTCCTCCACGAAGCGGCAGAACCCCGCCAGGAGGAGGTACGCGCCAAGCACGAAGGAGGCCGGGGCTCCCAGCGCCCAGAGCCGCCCCAGGAGGCAGCCGGTCAGCACGTTGCCGAGCATCGAGTAGACCGGCGTCGGATGGAGCGGCACGCCGCGCAATCCGGAGACGAAGCAGACGCGCGATCGCTCGTGCCAGTAGCGGATGCCGCCGCTGTGCGGGGCGCCGTGGCAGCAGCCCTGCACCAGGCAGCGCAGACGGCCGATCGCCTGCACCCACGGCGCGGCCACCGCGGCGGCGGCGGCCAGCGACCAGGGCGCGTCGATCCACGGCGCCGCGAGCGCGATGGTCACCAGGATCCCCAGGAGGCTGCCGAAGTAGCCGAAGGGACGCAGCAGCGTTCGCGAGCCCACCCAGTACTGGCCCCACAGCGCGGCGCCCAGGAGCGACGCCGCCGCGACGAGCGCCACCGCCCACAGGTCCTGGTGCGGAGCGAGCATGGCCACCATCAGCACGCCCGCGCCCGCCGCCGCGCCGGCGTAGGCGCCGTGGGAGATGAAGCGCACGGGACCCACCCTCCGCTCCCGCCATGAGTTGGCCAGGCACTCCGCCGCGGCGCACGCGGCCATCCACGCGCGCCTCCGACACCGACCGAGCGCGAAGAGGACGCCGCCCGCCACCACCTGCAGTGCGCCCGCGAACGCGACCGGCGCCAGCAGAGCGCACGCCAGTCCCCACGCCACCACCCGCCACGCGAGGGAGCGCTCTCCCGCGAGCGACGCGGCGAGAAGCACCCACGCCACCACGAAGGCCGGCAGCGCGTCCGGCATGACCAGGCAGCCCACGAACCCCACCACCATCATCCACAGCGCGTCCATGCCCCAGCGCCGCAGCCGGGCCCGCGAACGGGCGAGGAAGAGAGACCACGGCACCAGGAGGAGCGCCGCTCCCGGCGGGGACCACCACGCCGGCGCGGGCCACGCCCCCGCCGGGGCCGCGCCGTCCGTGCCGCCCGCGCCCTCCGCGCCGCCCGCGCCGACGAGGCGGGCCACCACCTCGAAGAGGAGCGCCCACGGCAGCAGCACGCACAGCCAGATGGAGACGACGTCGCGCACGCCCGGCGGCGCGTCCTCGTCCGGCGGGAGCGACGCCAGGGAGCGCCACGCCGCGCCCGCCGGGCCGCCGAAGCGGCGTTCGAGTCCGGGCCGTTCATGTCCGTGGATGAGCGCCCGGCACGCCAGGCAGAGCGCCGGCGTCACCACCCACGCGCCCGCGGCGGAGCCGACCGCCAGGCTCATGGCGCCCGCCGCGACGCAGAAGCCGAGGTAGATCGGATCCCGGAACCAGGCGTAGGCCCCGCCGCGGGCCAGGCGCGGCGGCGGGAACGCGTTCATCGGCAGGCCGCCGCCCAGCCGGAGCAGCGTCCACATGCCCCAGAGCGTGATGCCCACGCCCGCGGCCACGCCCCACCACGCCCACGGCTGCGGCGGTACCGGCGGGAGCGGAAGGATCCCGTCCAGCCGAGCGGCCCACAGCGCCAGCGCCACCGGCACCAGCACCGTGAAGAGAAACCCGTAGGCGAAGCGTCCCAACGTCGGTCCCGACGCTGACTCTACCGGGGCCGCGGCGCGCCGCCGGCCGGGAGGCCTGGCTCCGGAAAGGAGACGCACTCCTGGATCACGTGCCCTCGCCTCGGAACCGGCACCGCGGCGGAGTGCCGCTCCAGCACCGCGGCCGCATGCTCGCGGCGCTCCCGGGCCTCCAGGAAGCGGCGCGGAGCCGCCCCGAGCACGTGCCGGAGCCGGGCGAGCGCGCCCTGCGCCAGCGGCGCATCCCGCAGCACCCTGCGCCCCGCGAGGCATACCTGTCCTCCCTCCCACGCGGCGCAGGCGTCGTCCGCGCAGGAGAGCGGCGCCGCACCATCCGGCGTGAGCGCCACACCCAGCGGCGTGTCCCCGCACCAGCTGGTCCAGATGGCGAAGTCCCCTCCGGAGTCCGGCACGAAGCGCCCCCATCGCAGCACCTTCAGTCCCAGGCTCCACGGAGGCACCGTCATCTGGATGCACTCCGCGTAGCCCCGTCCGTCGCGCCGCTCACCGGCCACCTCGAGCGCCACCGCAGCGGCGGGCGCCTCGGCGCACCAGCGCACGCCCCCCTCCACCGCGGACGGGTACTCGAACGCCACCGGCGCCGCCTCGCGCCGCCACCGTCCGCGCACGCCCAGCCCGCGGTGGCTCCACTCCGGGCCGTCGGCGCCGATCTGCGGCCCGGCGCCGCCGCGGAGCGACGTGCGCTCGAGCGGGGCGCCGCGTTCGCGCTCCATGAGGAGGGCGGCGGCGCGCACCCGCAGCGCGCCCCACCTCAGGTCCACCCAGTACATCACCGTGGCCAGCCCGCGGCCGTCCACGACGTCCAGGTACCACTTGCGGAGGTGGAACCCCACGAACGGCGGTCCTACTTCGCGGGGTACTCGAAGACGCCGCGGCCGCTCTTGTCACCCAGCCGTCCCGCCTGCACCAGCTGCCGCAGCAGCGGGCACGGGAAGAACTTGGGATTCCCGAGCTCGCGGTGGAGCACCATCATGATGTCGTGGCAGACGTCCAGACCGATGAAGTCCGCGAGCCGCAGCGGCCCCATTGGGAAGTTGCAGCCCAGGAGCATGATGCGATCGATGTCCTCCGGGGCCGCCACACCCTCCATCCAGGCGTGGAACGCCTCGTTGATGAGGGGCATCAGGACGCGATTGCTCACGAATCCGGCCCGATCGTTGGCGGGCACGGGCGTCTTGCCCATCGCCGTGGCCAGCTCCAGCGTGCGCCGCGTCGTCTCCTCGCTGGTGGCGATCCCCTTGATCACCTCCACCAGCTTCATCACCGGCACCGGGTTGAAGAAGTGCATCCCGATCACCCGCGGCGCGTCCTTGCCCACGGCCGACGCCAGATCCGTGATGGAGATGCTGGAGGTGTTGGTGGCCAGGACCACGTCCGGCCGGAAGGTGGCCTGCATCTCCCGGAAGATCTTCTTCTTCAGCTCCACGTTCTCCGTGGCGGCCTCCACCACCCAATCCGCGGCCTTGGCCTCCGCGAGCGAACCCGCGTAGCAGAGCCGCTTGAGAGCCCCGTCCGCGTCCGCCTGCGTCATCTTGCCCTTCTCCACCGCCCGGGCGAGCGTCTTCTGGTGGTAGCCGCGGGCCTTTTCCAGCTGGGGCGGGCTGACGTCCACCACACAGGCTGCGAATCCGCTCTGGGCGGCGGTGAGAGCGATGCCCGACCCCATGGTCCCGGCCCCGATGACGGCGATCTGCTTGACTGTGCTCACGGACGGCTCCTGGGTTGCGATGGCGCGGAAAGCGCGCATGATAGTGGCGTTGCGTCTCATGCTCCGGCAACGGGTCATGGTGACCCCGTGTGCCTGCGGAGCCCCCATCTCGTGGAGGAACACCGATGCACCACGCTTCCCGTTGCGCCGCCGGCGCCGCCGGCGCCCCCGCGCCCACCGGCCTGCTGGCCCGCGCCTCGATCGCCCTGGCCTCGCTGCCGCTCCTGGCTGCGGCGGCGGCCGACCCCGCCCCCGCGGACCAGTGCCCCACCTTCGTCCCCGAATCGCAGCCGCACCTGACGCTCGCGCGGCAGGGGTTCGGCCCCGCCCAGGAGGCGGCCGCCGCCGCCCGCGCCGGTCTGCCCGCCGCGTGGGTGGTGCAGGATGAGTTCGTGGTGCAGTTCCGGGCGGAGGCTGCGGACGTGATCCGCCAGTCGGCGGCGCTCGATGCCGCGATCACCGGCTTCGGCCCGGTGGATGACACCCTTGCGTCCCTGGCGGCGCAGGGGCTCCGGCCCATGTACCCCGGCGCGGACCGCGCCGCGGACCAGGCCCGCGGCCTGCCGGACATGACCGGCTGGTACGTGGTCCACATCGACACGGACCGGATCGACCTCGCCGGAGCCATGGAGGCGATGTGGGCCAGCGACTTCGTGACCCAGGTGGAGCCGATCGGCGTGCACGCCCTCTGCGGGGTGCCGAACGACGGCAACTTCGCCAACCAGTGGTTCCTCAGCCAGACGAGCGACAAGGACATCGACGCCCCCGAAGGCTGGGACGTGGAGAACGGGTCCCCGTCCATCGCGGTGGCGGTCCTGGACACGGGCGTCCGCTACTTCCACAAGGATCTGGGCGGCGTCAACACCAGCTACAGCACCCCCGGCGCCACGGACGGAAACGTCTGGCGGAACATGGCGGAGTTCAACGGCGCGGCGGGCGTGGACGACGACGGCAACGGCTACGTGGACGACTGGATCGGCTACGACTTCGTCTCCTCCGCCATCTACACCTGCTGGTCCGGCGAGGACTGCACCACCGCGGACGCGGATCCGCGTGACTTCAACGGCCACGGAACGCACTGCGCCGGCATCGTCACGGCCATGAACAACAACGGGTACGCGGTGGCCAGCGCCGGCGGCGGATTCGGCCCCGGCACCAACACCGCCACCGGAGACGGCGTGAAGGTGATGTGCCTCCGCATCGGCCACTCCGCCAACTACGGCGGCCAGGAGGCGGGCTTCGTCCGCATGGACTACGCGGCGAGCGCCTTCTACTACGCGGCGGCCAAGGGCGCCAAGGTGGCCAGCTGCTCCTGGGGCTCCAGCAATTCCGGCGGCATCGCCGCCGCGCTCGACTACTTCATCGCCTCCGGCGGACTGGTCTTCAAGGCCGCGGGCAACGACGGCACCCAGACCGCGGACTACATGTGCGGCCGGTCCGACGTGTACAGCGTGGTGGCCACGGACGCCTCCGACAAGAAGGCCTCCTTCTCCACCTACGGCACCTGGGCGGACATCTCCGCGCCGGGCGTGGGCATCTACAGCACCTACCACAACCACGCGGCGCCCTCGTCCGACTACGTGGCGTCGCTCGACGGGACCTCCATGGCCACGCCGCTCGTGGCGTCCGTGGCCGGCGTGGTGTGGAGCAAGAACCCCTCCTGGACGCGAACGCAGGTCTGGGATGCGGTGCGCCTCAACACCGACAACATCGACTCCCTCAACGCCGCCTACGTGGGCAAGATGGGCTCCGGCCGCGTGAACCTCAACAAGGCGCTCGGCGGGAGCGCGCCGCCGCCGCCGAGCGGCCAGAAGTACCTGCTCGTCCTCTCCGGTTCGCCCTCCCTGCCCGGCGTGGGGACCGTGGGACC
Organism: Phycisphaerales bacterium; assembly: GCA_046350535.1. Lineage (GTDB taxonomy): Bacteria > Planctomycetota > Phycisphaerae > Phycisphaerales > SM1A02 > VGXK01. The sequence goes on along the minus strand of JAXMAG010000001.1, from coordinate 446,470 downwards.
GGAGGACGTGGTGCAGTACGACTCCGGCACCGGCCAGTGGTCGCTCTACTTCGACGGGTCGGACGTGGGGCTGAGCGGCTTCTCGATCGACGCCTTCACCGTCCGCGCCACGGGCGAGCTGATCATCTCCACCACCGCCTCCGGATCCCTGGCCGGCCTGCAGGGTGGTCCCAGCGGCACCACCTTCGCGGCCCAGGACCTGCTGATGTTCATCCCCACCTCCCTGGGGAGCACCACCACCGGCACCTGGACGTTCTACTTCGACGGCTCCGACGTGGGACTCACCACCACCGGGGAGAACATCGACGCGGTGGCCTTCCACCCGGATGGCCGCATCCTCATCTCGACGAGCGGCAACCCCTCCGTCAGCGGGCTCTCCGGCCTGGGCGACGAGGACATCATCGGCTTCACCGCCACCTCGCTCGGCTCCGTCACCGCCGGAACCTGGTCCTACTGGTTCGACGGCAGCGACGTGGCCGTCTCGACCACCAGCGAGAACGTGGACGCCGCATGGGTCTCCGCCGGCGGCCTCCTCACCTTCTCCACCAGCGGGGCGTACTCCGTGAGCGGCGTCTCCGGCGACGGCCGGGATCTGGTGCGCTTCACCCCCACCTCCACCGGCACCAACACCGCGGGCACCTTCAGCCTGCGGATGAGCGGCGCCGGCGCGGGCATCCCCAGCGGCGCCAACGTCGTGGCGGTGGTGGAGCTGCCCTGACCTGATCCGCGGCGGCCCGGGTCCGCCGCGGCGGCGACGAAACCAACGAGGGGTCGCGGAGCGTTCCGCGACCCCTCGTGTTCGTTTCGGGGTTCGAATCCCCGGCCTCCAGGCCGCGGTTTCCCGCCGCCTGCGCCCGCCGGCGCCGGCTCAGCCCTGCCAGTGCCGGAGCGCGGGGCCCTTGTACTCCGCGAGCGGGCGGATGATGCGGTTGCTGGCGTGCTGCTCCATGACGTGGGCGCACCATCCGGTGATGCGGCTGGCCACGAAGATGGGGGTGTACTGCGGCACCGGGATGCCCAGGATGAAGTACGTCATGCCGCAGGGGAAGTCCACGTTGGGGTGGATCGCCTTGTCGCGGAGCATGATCGCCTGCACCTGGTCGCCAAGATCGAACCACTTCTGCGCCTGCGGTCCCAGCTGCGCGGCCCGCTTGAGGCCCCAGCCCCGGAGGATCCCGGCCCGGTGGTCGCCGTTCTTGTAGACGCGGTGGCCGAAGCCCATCAGCTTCCGCTTCTCCGTGAACGCCCGCTGCATCCACTGGTCCACGGTCATGGCGCCGCCGGCGCAGTCGCGATCGATGTCCTTCAGCATCTCCATGGCCATCTCGTTGGCGCCCCCGTGCAGGGGGCCCTTCAGCGCGCCGATGCCGCCGCACACGGCGGAGTGCATGTCCGTCTCGGTGCTGGCGATGACGCGGCAGGAGAAGGTGCTGGCGTTGAAGTCATGCTCGGCATAGAGGATCAGGCTCACGTCCATGATCCGCGCCTCCAGGGCCTCCGGCTTGCGGCCGCTCATGCACCAGATCAGGTTGGCCGCGTGGTCCAGGGAGGGATCCGGGTCCACCGGCGGCTTCCCGTCCAGGGTCCGCTGGCAGGTGCCGATGATGGAGGGGATCTGGGCGAGCAGGCGCTTCGCCTTCCGCAGCTCCGCGGCGGGCGAGTTGTCCTCGCAGTCCGGGTCCAGGTGCGAAAGGAGGCTGACGCCCGTGCGCAGGATGCTCATCGGGTGGGCCTTCGGGCTCTCCTTGGCCACGCGGACGATGGCGTCCCGCACGGAGGGGGGCAGCGCCCGCATGCGGCCCTGCTCCTCGCGGAAGGCCTTCAGTTCCGCGGCGGAGGGCTTGTGTCCCACGAGCAGCAGGTGGGCCACCTCCTCGAACGTCGCGTGCTCCGCCAAGTCGGCGATCTCGTACCCGCGGTAGATGAGCTGCGTCTGCGTGACGGCGCAGATGCTGGTGTCACCCACGGTCTGGCCGGCGAGGCCACGGGTGTCGACGGGCTTGGGAGCGGCGGCGGGAGATGCGGAGGACATGGATCACCTCGGGGATGGACGGCGCGGATGTGACGTCGAGCCCGGCATGCTACGCGAACCCCCCCTGCCGGTACCATCCCCACCGATGTCCGACGCCTCGGGAAGCCCCTGCACGCCCCGTCCGGCGCCGCTGCCGGTCCTGCTGCTCCTCCTCCTTCTGGCGGCCTGCTCCTCCCCGCCACCGGGGCCGCCTCCGCCCAACGGCGGACCCGCCGCGGAGGCCGCCAACCTGATGGTGGGCGCCTGGTCGAGCGCCGCCCAGGCCGGACGGGACCCCGCCTTCCGCGACGTGCAGCTGCGGATCGCGCCCATCTGGACGGACCGGCAGGACGCCTGCTGGCTCTACGTGGAGCAGGCGATGGCCCAGACACCCGGGCAGCCCTACCGGCAGCGCGTCTACCGCGTGCAGAACGGCGCGGACGGCGTGGAGAGCATCGTCTACCGCTTCCAGGGGGATCCGCTCCAGTGGGCCGGCGCGTGGAAGACGCCGCATCCGCTGGAGCAGCTCTCGCCGGACCTGATGGACCCCGCGTTCGGCTGCACCGTCTTCCTCACGCGCGAGGCGCCCGGCCGCTTCAAGGGCGGCACGCGCGGCCAGGGCTGCGCCAGCACCCGCGACGGCGCCGCGTGGACCAGCAGCGACGTTGAGCTCCAGGGCGCCACGCTGAGGACCTGGGACCGCGGCTTCAACGCCGCCGGCACCCAGGTGTGGGGCGCCACCGCAGGACCCTACGAGTTCATCCGCATCTCCGCGGACCCGGCCGCTCCGCTCCCGACGGGACCCTCCTCCAGATGAGCCAGCGAGCACCTCGCACGGCCGCCGCCGCCACGGCGGGCGCCCAGCTTCCGCATCCCGGCTCCCGCCTGCGGCAGGCCTGGGAGCGGAGCACGGTGATGATTCCCGGCGCATTCAACGCCCTGGTGGCGCGGGCGGTGGCGAAGGCCGGCTTCCAGGCCTGCTACGTCTCCGGCGGAGCCACCGCGAACGTGGCGGGCTACCCGGACATCGGCCTCATCACGCTCACGGAGATGTGCCGCACCATCCGCGAGATCTCCCAGGCGAGCGGGCTCCCGGTGGTGGTCGACGCGGACACCGGCTACGGAGAGGTGGAGTGCTGCGTGCGCACCGTGGTGGAGTACGAACGGGCCGGCGCCGCCGCCCTCCACCTGGAGGACCAGGTCTTCCCCAAGCGCTGCGGCCACCTGGACGGCAAGGACCTCATCCCCGCGGAGGCGATGGCCGAGAAGGTCCGCGCGATGGCGAGACACCGACTCTCGCCGGACTTCGTGATCATCGCCCGCACCGACGCCCGCCACGTGAGCGGCTTCGAGGACGCCGTGCGCCGCGCCAACCTCTATCGCGAGTGCGGCGCGGACGTGATCTTCCCGGAGGGGCTGCAGTCGGAGGAGGAGTTCGCCCGCTTCGCCCGCGAGAGCCCCGGGCCGTGCCTGGCCAACATGACGGAGTTCGGGAAGACGCCGGACGTCACGGCGGCCCGCTTCCAGGAGCTGGGCTACCGCCTGGTGATCTATCCCCTCAGCATGATGCGGGTGGCGATGGGCGCCGTGTCGCGGGCCCTGGAGTCGCTGCGGAAGGACGGGAGCGTTCGTGGCGTGCTCCCGCAGATGCAGACCCGCGCGGAACTCTACGACCTGCTGGGCTACACCCCGGGACGCGAGTGGGACTTCCCCAATCCTTCGCCGTCCGTCAGGGCTTGACGAGCGACGTGGTGACGGCGCTCCCCTTCACGTCCACCCGCAGCAGCCCGGCGTAGCCGCGCCGTTCCAGTTCCGCCTTGAGCGCAGCCGGCTCCGCGCCGGTGAGGAGGGCCACGGAGGCCAGGGCGTCCGTGTCGTCGTCCACCACTTCCCAGCCGCGCGTGCCCCAGGCGTCCAGCGTGCGCTGCATGCGCGAGCTGGCGTCTCCCTGGAGCCCGGTGGCGCCGGGAGCGCGCTGCACCAGGAGGCGGCCGCTGCCCTTGGGAATGGGGGACGCGGAGGAGGCCCGCTCCGTCACCGTGGTGACGGGCGCCGGCCCTCGCTTCACAGCGCGAACGCTGGTGGCCAGGAACCCGGTGCCGGCCGCCACCGCCACCGTGGCCACCGCGGCCGTGGCCCACGGGGACCAGTGGCCGCCGCTGGCCGCCTTCCGCGCCGCGGCCACGGCCTGTCTGGCCTGGGCCTGCGCGGACGCGCTCGCCGCCGCAGCCACCGCCGCCGCGGAACGACCGATGTGCACCCGGGTGCCCGGCGGCACGCGCACGCCCACCACCATCCGGGCCGCCTGCTGCCGCGCCTTGTGCTCCTGCACGCGGGCGCGAGCCTCGTGGGCGGCGCGGCGGGCCGCGAGACCGAAGTGCATGAAGGCTTCGCGCAGGTTGTGGGCCATGGCCGCACCCGCGGGGACCGCGGCCGCGGCCGCCGCGGCAGCCGCCGGCGCCGGCGGCGCGGGCATGCCCGCGGCCGCGCCGTCCCGCATGGAGGGCAGCTCCGCGGGACGGACGGCGTCCATGTTGGGCGCCGCCAGCACCCAGCGGAGATCCGCCAGCATGTGCGCCGCGGAGGCATAGCGCTTCCCGTATTCCGCCATGGAGCGGCGAACGATCCACCGGAGGGCCTCCGGCGACGGCCGCTCGAAGGCACTCAGGGCGCCGTGGGCGGGGAAGGTGTTCTCCAGCACGGAGTAGAGGACCGCGCCGGCTGAATAGACGTCGAACCGGGAGCCGTCCACCTCGTTCACCTTCGCGCCGCGCAGCGCCTGGCGGACCATCTCCGGATCGCGGAAGTACTCCGTGCCGTGGGTGGTGAGCGTGAAGGTGCTGGCGAGCGGCGTGATCAGCCCGATGTCGATCAGGTGGGCGCGCCCGTTGGCCACGATGATGTTGTCCGGCTTGACGTCCTTGTGCCACAGGCCGCCCTGGTGGTAGTCCCGCAGGGACGCCACCACGTCCGCCACGTAGCCCACCAGTTCGCGCACTCCATCCTGGGGCATGGCGGCCCCGGCAGCTCTGTACTTCTGGGTGGCCAGCGTCCCCAGGGACTGCCCGGGATAGTGCGGCATGGCGTACCAGAAGCGGTGAGGCTCCAGCCGATGCTCCAGCACCAGGCCGAGCGACCGGGCCGCATCCAGGGCGCGGTTCTCCCTCACGATCTGCGGCACGGTCGAACCCTCGCCGATGGCGAAGCTCTTGATGACCACGCGCTCCGGCCGACCCGGCAGGCGGGCGCGGGTGGCCTGGTCCGGCTGGGCCACGTAGAGCTTGGCGCCGCTTCCTCCCGTGGGCAGCCGGCTCTCCACCTGGTAGCCCGGGAAGGTGCCCAGGGCCACCGCCGGATCCGGCCACGGCGCCGCGCCGGGCGCGGGCGGGGCCTTCTGCCCGGGAAAGGGCGGCGGCGGCGGAACCGTCACCACCACGCGCGGCATGCGCGGCGGCACCTGGATGCCGACCACCCGCAGCGGCCGCTGCACGGCGGCGCTCCACACCCGCCGGCAGAGCCACACCAGCCGCTCCTGGAACATGCGGGCGGCGCGGTCCGCCCGCTCCATGCGCCCGAAGAGGAGGTTCACCAGGGCCGTGCCCAGCGAGAAGGGCGCCGCGACGACGTTGCCCACGGCGCAGCAGACGTCCCCGATGACGCCGCCGATGCAGGCGAAGGTCCGGCCGATCAGGCGGACGAAGAAGCCGATGCCGAAGATGATGAACGGAACGACGATCCCCACGGCGATGAGGGCGCCGAGGACGATCAGGATCACTCCGAGGGCGCTGTCCGAGACTCCTGTCGGGTTCACGAGTGGCTCCTTCGAGGACCGTATCGAACGCCGCCCCAGCCTGCGGACCCCCCGCCCGGCGCGGCTCGCCGCTGCTCCGCGAGATAGATCTCCGCGACCGCGGCATCGAACGCGGCGTCGGCCGCCGCGAGCCCGGCCCGCTCCGCCTCCCGGGATTCGTCCTCCGTGAAGCTGTACGCGGCCACGGTTCGAACGAGCTCCTCCCGGAGCTGGGCCCGCACCTTCTGGAGATGTCGCGTCACGGTGGGCTCGCTGGCGCCGATCTGCTCCGCCACCTCGCGGCCGCTGCGGCCCTCGAGGACGCGCGAGCGCCAGACCTCGAACGGCAGGAACTCGCTGCGGGCCTCCACCGACCGGATGGCCGCGAGGACCTTGGCGCGGAAGACCTCGCGTTCGTAGGCATCATCCGGGTCCAGCGTGCGGGCCGATGCCGGCGGTGCGTCATCGATGTTCACCGCGCGGCGGCCGCCACCGCGCTTGGCGGCCAGGCGGCGGTCCACTTCGTCACCGAAGACGTGGCGCGCGATCGAAAGCAGCCAGGTGCTGAAGCGCACGCCGCGGGTGGGATCGAAGCGCTCGATGGCCCCGGAGAGCTGCGCGAGCGTCTCCTGGGTGAGGTCGCGGGCGGTCTCCGGGCCGATGGCTCCCGCACCCCAGCGCGAGAACTGGGCCCGGATGACCGGCCCGAACACCTCCCAGAGCTCGAACCAGGCGGCCTCATCCCTCTGGCGGAGGCGCTGCACGAAGGTGGTGGTGATTGGGTGCATGACCGGCACGCGCTCTTATCCGGATCCCGGGCGGAGCGTTTCAGGCTCCTCCGACCGCGTCCGCCGCGGAGCGGGGAGATCATTCTAGAAGAGGGCGCAAGAATGCCCGCCGGGCAAGTGGAGGGCTGAAACCGGCCGCAAGGCCTCCCAATCACCCCGCAACGGACCACTGGGGTCCGCTTCCGGGACTGTCAAGGAGCTTGCCATGCCCATCTGCCGTTCACTCTTCCGCGGTGCACTCTTCGCTGGACTCGGCCTGGGGGCCATCACCTTGCTGGTGGGCCCGCAGCGGGTCGGCGCCGCCTTCGACCAGGTTCGCGCCTGGGGCCAGAACGCCGTCGACACGATGGTGGAGGACCCCGTGGCGCTCCGCCGCCAGCTGGAGCAGTTGGGGTCCGAGTACCCCACCCGCATCGGCCAGCTCCGCGGCGAGATCGCCCAGACGGACCGCCAGCTCCGCCAGCTGGAGCAGGAGTGCGACGTGAGTCGCCGCGTGGTGGCCATGACCACCGCCGACCTCGACCAGATCCAGGCCGCGCTCGCGGACCAGGCGCCCCCGACGAGCGGCGTCCAGGCCGTGTCGATCCGGATCCGCGGCGAGCGCTTCGACGAGTCGAGCGCCCGCTCCGAGGTGCGCCGCATCCAGACGATCCGCAGCTCGCACCAGGACCGCCTGGGCGCCGGTGAGCGCCAGGTGCAGCTCCTCCGGGAGCAGCGCACCCGGCTGGGCGCCATCATGGCCAAGCTGGAGCGGGAGCACACGGACTTCGAGGTGAAGCTCGCGGCGCTGGATCGCCAGATCGACGCGGTGGGCCGCAACAAGCGCCTCATCGCCATGGCCAAGGAGCAGGCGGCGGTGCTCGAGGAGTACGAGAAGACCGGCCGCGTCGGGAACCTGGGTCAGCTGGAAGGCCGCCTGGAGCAGATCCGCCTGGAGCAGGAAGCCCAGCTGGAGAGCCTCCTCAACGCTCCGCAGGGAGATCCCTACGAGGCGGCGGCCAAGGACGCGATCCGCGCCGGCGAGCCCGCCGTGGAAGTCCCGGCCATCCGGCCCATCGCTCCCTCCGCTCCCGCCAAGCTTCCGGTGGCGCCCCGCGGTGGCGGGGCCGGCATCGTCGCGGCTACTTCACGCTGATGTCGTACGTCCACTGATCACCCTTGCCGCGGATCCAGGTCAGCTTCAGGTTCCGCGGCAACAACGATCGGGTGATCACCTCGGGTGGAGGCGGCGTCTTTGCGGGCTTCCCGGCAGGCTTGGAGGTGAGATCCTCCTTCCCTCCCGCGCCCGCATCGCCGCCTTCACCCGCGGCGGCCTCCTGAGAGGCCGCCTTCCTGGGCTTGGGCCCCTTCCACACGTAGTCGAACACCGGGGGCTTCCTGGCGTCCTGGAGCGAATCCGCCGCCAGCTCCCACATCGCGGGGTCCTCCGGCCGGAGCGTGACGCCCTGGCCGTGCCCCCCCACCACGGACGTGAACCGCTCGCGCACGAGCGCCTCCCGCAGCTCCTCCATGGTGGCCGGCACCACGTTCCGGGCCCGCAGGTACTGGAGCCCCTCGGCGTAGAACTCCATCCGCTCCCGAGCCGCGCGGAAGGTGCTCGGGACCTGCACCGCCGCGAAGGCCCGCCAGCGACGTTCGAAGTCCGCGACCGCCCGGTCGTCCGTTCCGCCGAAGGCCATGCGGAACGCGCTCACGGAATCACGGCCGTCATTGACGTGCCGGAGGTAGGCGCTGAAGTTGCGGCTGAGCGCGCCGCCCTCTCCCCACAGCAGGAACTGCACCATGGACCACGCCTGCGGGTACTGGACGCCGGCGCGTCCCTCCGCCACCGCGGCGTTCCAGCGCTTGGAGTCGCGGGTGAGCATGTCCAGGAAGGGAATCGCGGTCCCCGCCTCCAGGGCCTTCTTCACCTCCGTCACGGCGCGGGGGCTCGCCTGCCCTTCGATCACCTTGCCGTCCACGACGGAGGCCTCGCCGAAGTACTCCGCGAGCCCCTCGTTGGCCCAGGGCGGCAGGTCGTTCTCGAAGAAGGAGTAGGCGAACTGGTGGAAGCCCTCGTGGCGGATGACGTGCTCCACGCGGGAGCGAGGGATGCCCTCCGTGAAGAACGCCAATCCGGCGCCCTTGGGTCCCACGAAGAACATGCCGCCGGAGCCGGTGGCGGTGGCGCCCATCTTGGTGCGGAGCGTGTCCAGGTAGTCCCGCTCCGACGCGAACATGTAGACGTCCAGGTACTCCTTCCCGCGCCGGCGCAGGCCCTGCGTGAGGCGCGAGTACTCCGCGTACATGGTGTCCAGGTGGTCCGCGTAGAGCTTGGTCTCCGCGGCGGGCAGGTCGCTGCGGATCGCGTAGAAGCGGCTGCGCGGCAGGGCGCGCCCGGCGCCGGGATCCGTGCGGTCCCACCAGCTTTGGCGCAGGGGACCGGATTGAGGCTCCGGCGCCACCGCCCGCATCAGCGCGTCCGGCGCCACCCAGAGGGGGGCCGCGAGTGCAGCGGCGAAGGCCACGGCGCGGAAGACCTGGAGCGGCATGGCCGAAGTCTACGGCGCCGTTGAGGCAGATCCCGCCGGCGGCGCGGCGGAACCCCGCGGCGCTGAGGCGATGTGGATGCTGCCGCCAGTTCTATAGTGGTGGTGGATGAAGGCCCTGGATCGTTCCATCCGGCGTGCGCAGGCGGTCATGGTGCTGGAGGGCGCCGCGCGGCAGGTGTGCCGCTGGACGCTCCTGGGCGCCGCCGCGGCGGTGCCCACCTGCCTGGGACTGCGGTGGCTGGAGGGAGCCGCGCCGCTGTGGAGCCTGCTGCTCCCGGCGGCGGGCGTGGTGACGGGACTCATCTCCGCGTGGTGGCTGCGGCCGGGGGACGCTGCTGCGGCCCGCCGCATCGACCGCTCCCACGACTTCAACGACGCCCTCGCGACCGCCGTGGCGCTCCGGGACGGCGCGGTGGCGGATCCCGCGTTCGCGTCACTGCAGCGTGCGGCGGCGGAGCGGATGGCGGGTCAGCTGGATCTGCGGCGGCTGGGGCGGCGCATGCCCGGCCGGGGGTGGTGGTGGCTCACGGGTGCGGCGCTCGCGGCGCTGGCGGCGGCGTTCGTGGTGCCATTGCCGAAGCCCGCCGGTGGCCCGGCGCGGCCGGGGGATGATGACGCGGCGAAGCTGGCGGGCCGCGATGCGAGCACCCCGCGCAGCGAGCCGATGCCGCCCACGACGCCGATCGAACGCCGGGCGGAGCGGATCCGCGAGCTGGCCCGGACGGGAGATCTCTCCGGGCTGGCGCGGGAGATGGAGGCGATGGAGCGCACGCTGCGGGATGCGGAACAGGCTTCCCCGCCGCCGTCGGCGCTGGCGGCGCAGCGCGAGCCCGCGGAACCGACGACGGACCGCCCGCCGGCGCAGCCTCCCGCGGAAGCCGCGGCCCGGGATGCGAACGCCGCCGGCGCGAACCCGCAGGACGAACCCGCGGAGCCGATGACGGCGCGGGAGCGGGCCCGGAGTGCGGCGAAGCTGGGCGATGCGGCGGCGGCGCTCAGGGAGGCCAGGCCGCCCGGGAACCCAGCGGAGCCTTCCGCGCAGCCCGCGCAGAGCGAATCGGAGGGCACGAGAACTCCCGAACGGACCCGAACGGACGCCGCCGATGGCACGCGAAGTCGTTCGGAGGCCCCTTCCGGCCCGGCAAAAAGCCCCGATCCTGACGCACCAGGGCCGATTTCGCAGAAAAACGGAGGCAGGGACTGGAACACCCCCCCCTCCATACGCGAAGATGTGCACCAGCGAGGGACGACTGGAGAAAGGGACCAGTCACCTTCGTCAGCAAACGGATCGGTTCCTGACCAAGGTCTTCTGACGCGGGAAGAAAAGGGCTCGCGACAGACGGAAGGGGCTCAAGGGAAAGGGAACACTTGGACGCCTCAGTCTGGTGATCACAAGTCACCTGACTCCACGGAACCGGCCCATTTGCGGCCACACGGCAGTGAGGGAAAGGGAGGCCAGCCGCGACCAGAAAAGGGCGCGGCTGAGCCTGTTTTTGGGGGTACCCAACATCCGACGCCCGCTCCGGGAGAGCTTGAGCGCCAGGCGCAGGGCCAGACGCAGAAGTGGTCCGCATCGCCCGAGGCGCGAGAGGCGCTCTCGCAGCGCCTGGAGGAGCTTTCGCGGCGCGTCGCGGGTGAACGCTCCGGCGCGGATGGCGCCGGACTGAAACCTGGAACGGACGGCCGCGACTCCGGGCCGGACGGCCGCGACTCCGGGCCGGACGCCCCCATCCGCCGGGAGAGCCCCGCGTCCCCTTCCGCCGCCGGCACCTACGACCTCACCGCGCTCCCGCCGGATCCGGACCGGCCCGGCGGCACGCTCGACGGCACACGCCCGCGTGATGCCGGCGTCCCGGTGCAGGCCCCGCAGCCGCTCGCTGGGGGCGCGAACGGTCCCGCCAACACCGCGGAGGCGGCCGCGGCCCCGCGCTTCCGCCCGCTCCTGCGACGCTACTTCGAGCGCCGCCCCGCAGCGCCGCCAGCGCCGCCAGCGCCGTGAGCCTGCGCTTCGACGATCCAGTGCTGCTGTGGGTGGCCGCGGCCGCCCCGCTCTTCCTGGTGGCGTCGCTCCTCATGCGCTCCCTGCCCCTGAGCCGGCGGATCGCGGCGGGCGTGCTTCGGAGCGCCGCCGTGGCCGCGGCGGCACTGGCCATTGCCCGGCCGTCGCTCGTGCTGCCGCAGGAGTCCCTCACGGTGATCGGCGTCGTGGACGCGAGCGGCTCCGTCCGCCGCCTGGCGCCATCCACGCCCCCGGAGGCCTCCATCCGCGCCTTCGCGGAGGCCGCGCGTTCGCGCCCCGCAGGGGATCGCGCGGGAGTGGTGGTCTTTGACGGCCAGGCCTCCGCCGCCATCCTGCCCACCGCGGGGCCGCTGCCCGCGCTCACCGCAGCGCCCGTCTCCGGCACGGAGGGGAGCGACCTGGCGGGCGCGATCACCCTCGCCCGCGCCCTGGTGCCCGCGGGAGAGGCGGGCCGCGTGGTGCTCATCTCGGATGGCTTGGAGAACCGCGGCTCCGCGCTCCACGCGGTGGAGCGGGACGGGGCGCGGAGCGTGCCCGTGGACAGCGTGGAGGTGCCGCTCGAGCGCGTGCCGGACGTTCGCGTGGCGGCCCTTGATCTGCCGGCGGCGGCGCTGCCGCTCTCCACCGTGGAGGCCACCATCCTGCTGGACTCGACGGACCCGGCGACGGTGCGGCTGAAGCTGCGGATGGATGGGCGGCCGGTGGCGCTCCAGGGCGGCGCCCCGCAGGAGGATGGCGCGGAGCTCCGGCTTCCCGGAGGTCCCACCACGGTGCGGCTCTCGCTCCCGCTGGGCGGCGGACCGGTGCATCGGGTGGAGGCGATCGTGGAGAGCGCGGACCCCGCCCTGGACCGCATCCCGGAGAACAGCCGCGCCGCCCGCCTGGTGGCGGTGCCGAGCGGACGCAGCGCACTCCTCGTGGGCGCCGCGGGGCCGGACTCCCCCACCGCCGCGCTGCTGCGCGCCTCCGGCCTGGAGGTGCGAACCCTCCCGGCGGACGCCCTCCCGGAGGACCCGCTCTGGCTGGCGGGGTTCGACCTGGTGGTGCTGGAGAACGTGCCCGCCGCGGCGATGGACCCGGCGCGACAGGAGCTCCTCGCGGACCAGGTGGAGCGAGTGGGCGGCGGACTCCTCTGCCTGGGAGGGCCGGAGACCTTCGGACCCGGAGGGTGGCGCGGATCGGCGCTCGGGTCGCTGCTGCCAGTGGAGGTGGAGCCGCCGACGGAGGCGCGGCGCCCGGAGGCGGCGGTGGCGTTCGTCATCGATCGCTCCGGATCCATGCGCGCCGGCGTGGCCGGCGCGCGGGCCTCGCAGCAGGAGGTGGCCAACGCCGCGGCGGCGCTGGCGGTGGAGAGCGTGGCCACCAGGATCCTGGTGACGGTGGTGGCCTTCTCCAACTCGCCGGAGGTGCTGGTGCCGCTCCGGCCCCTGGATGACCGGGCCGCGGTGGCGGAGGAGATCCGCGGCATCTCGAGTGACGGCGGCACCGCGATCGGCGCGGCGCTGAAGGCGGCGCTCGACCAGCTTGAGGGCGCGGACGGCGTGCAGCGGCGGCTGGTGGTGCTGCTCACGGATGGGCGCGGGAGCGATGACCAGCTGCTGCGGGCGCAGAGCGCACGGGCCCGCGACGCGGACGTGAAGGTCACCACCATCTCCGTGGGGGACGAAGCGGACGACGGCCTCCTGGCGGAGGTGGCCGCCACCACGGGCGGCGTCTTCCACGCGGTGCGCAATCCGCGGGTGCTGCCCAGGATCCTGGTGGACGCCGTGCAGGAGGTGAACCGGCCGCTCCTGCGGCTGGAGCCGGTGCCGGTGGTGCCGGCGGAGGAGGGCCCAGTCGGTCCGCTCCTCAAAGGAGCGCCGGCGCTCGCCGGCAGCGTGATCGTCGGCCCGCCCCGAAGCGCGGACGCGGTGGTGGACGCGAGGAGCGAACTGGGGGATCCGCTCGTGGCCCGCTGGCAGGCGGGCACGGGACGGGTGGCGCTCGTGACCGCGGCGCCGGATGGTCCGTGGTGCGAACCGTGGCGGCAGTGGCCCGGCGCGGCGGGCTTCTGGCAGGCGCTTCTGCGGTGGACGGCGCGCTCTCCCGCCTCCGCGCCGGTGGCGGCCGACGCCCGCGTCGCGGATGGCGTGATGGAGGTGGTGGTGGAGGCCGCGGCGGCGGATGCGGTGGCGGGGAGCGAGATCGCGGGAGTGGCCCGCTCTCCGGAGGGGGCGAGAGTGCCGCTCACGCTGCGGCGGGTGTCGCCGCGGCGCTTCGAAGGGAGGATCCCTGCGGAGGCGAGCGGCACGTGGATGGCGGTGCTGACGCCGACGGGCCCGCGCGGCCCGCTGCCGCCCATGCTGGCGTCCGCCACGGCGCCGGAGGGAGCGGAGTACCGCCGTACGCGCTCCGATCCGGATCTGCTGCGGAAGATCCGGAGCGCGAGCGGCGGCGCGGAGCGAACGCTCGGCACCCTGAGTGCCGCCGGGCTCTTCAGCCGCGACGGCCTGCGGATGGGAACGAGCGAGTCGCCGATCGCAGCGTGGCTCCTGGCGGCGTGCGCCATTCTGCTCGTGGGAGACGTGGCGGTGCGCCGCCTCGCGGTGCGGCGGCAGCAGCTGCGGGACGCCACGCGGGTGGTGTCCGCGGACCCCACCGGGGCGCGAACGCTCGCCTCGCGCCGTGCCACTCCGGCCGCGCCCGCGACGGCCCCCGCGACGGCCGCCGCCCCGGCCGCCCGGGCGCCGGCGGAGCGCCCCGCGCCGGCGGTGCAGGGAGCGGGCAGCGCGGGTGGATCGGACGCCGGGGCCACGCGCGCGGCCGGCCGCGCCCCGCCGGCGGCGGCGCCGGCCAGCGAGGAGGAGATTCGCGCGGCGCTGGCGGCCATCCGGGGCGGTTCGGCACGGACCGGGCCCCCGGGTGCGGGCGCAGACCCTCCGAAGGGGGCGCCGGGCTCGCCTGAGGCACCACCCGCCGGGGGAGCGGAGGCCCATCCGGGGACGCTGGACGCGCTGCGGCGGGCGCGGGACCGCTCGCGTATATTCCCGCCATGAGCACGCTCGCACGCCGCCTCGCCGGCGGCCTCCTGACGCCGGTGGTTGTTCTCGCCGCGTCATCTGCGCTGGCCCAGGGCACGGCCTCTCCGGCCGGTGGTACCACCCCCCCGTCCGGGCCGGACCCCGCCCAGCGGATCAAGGAACTGCGGAGCGCCCTGGACCGGGACTACCTGGCCGGCCCGAGCATCTCCGACCCCATCGGCTACCGCACCCTCTGGCAGACCCGCATCCGGCTGGCGCCGGAGCAGAGCCTGAAGGGACTGGACGTGGAGAGCGAGAGCACGTTCGTCTGGGACACCAATGGCGTGGTGACCCGCCTGCGGCCCGCGAACGGAGATCTTCTCTGGCAGGGCAGCACCAACAGCCGACTGGACCGGATCCTCTCCGTCACCATGGTGCCCACCCCCAAGGGCCCCCAGGCCGCCGTCCTCACGGACACGCAGTGCCTCATGCTGGACCAGGGGAATGGCTTCTTCGCCGGCCGGCAGCCCTTCAAGCGCCTGGCCAATACGCCCGCGATCCTGGTGCCGCCGTTCCTGGTGTACGGCACCCGCGCCGGACAGCTCGTGTGGCACCAGTACCTGGTGGGCTACGACCGCATGGCGGCCCAGCTGGACGGCCAGATGGTGGCCTCTCCCACCCTGGCCGGCAACAAGGTGGTGGCCGGCACCATCAGCGGCGCCGTGGGCGCCTACACGGCGGAGCGGGCGGAACCGGTGTGGCAGCGCCGCCTCAACGGCGCCGTGGTGGCCACCCCCGCCGCGGACAAGACGGCCACCTGGGTGGCGTGCAAGGACCAGTACCTGTGGTGCCTCTCCATGGCCGACGGCCGCACGCTCTGGAAGTACTTCACGGAGTCGCCGCTCACGAACTCGCCGGTGCACCTGGATGGCGCCCTCTACCTGGACATCCCCACGGAGGGCCTGGTCTGCTTTGACCCGCTGCCCGCCGACAAGATCGACGGCGCCGTCCGCTGGCGCTCCAAGAACGTCACCGGCCAGGCCCTGGGCCTCTGCCGCGCGGGCCTCCTGGTGTGGTCCGACGACCAGCACGTGCTCCGCGTGCTGGACGAGCGGAACGGCGACGTGGTGCAGACGCTCAACCTCCCCGGCACCTCCCTGATCCGCGTGACGGCGCCCATCGACGGGGACCTGATCCTGGGCGGACCGGACGGCCGCGTGCAGCGCCTCACGCCCCTCGCCCGCCGACCCGTGTCCGTGCCGGACGCCCCCGCCACCGCGGCCACCACCGGCGCTCCCGCCCCCGCGCCCGCCGGCGGCACCGCCCCGGCGCCCGTCGCTCCGGGGAAGCCCTGAGCGGCACTGCTGAGGGGACTCCATGAGTCAGCTGGCCAGGATCCGCCGCGCGCTCCTCTCGGTCCACGACAAGAGCGACCTCGTGCCGTTCGCGCGCTCCCTGCGGGAGTTCGGCGTGGAGATCATCTCCACGGGCGGCACCGCCGCGGCCCTGCGCGAAGCGGGCGTGGAGGTGACGCCGGTGGAGCAGATCACCGGATTCCCCGAGATCCTCGACGGCCGCGTGAAGACGCTCCACCCGCTCATCCACGGCGGTCTCCTGGGCCGCCGCGACGAGGGCAGCCACGCCGCCGCGATGGAGAAGCACGGGATCCGGGGCATCGACCTGGTGTGCATCAACCTCTACCCGTTCGAGCGCACCGTTCGGCGCGAAGGCGCGTCCGCGGAGGAGATCCTGGAGCAGATCGACATCGGCGGCCCGGCGCTCATCCGCTCCGGCTCGAAGAACCACGACTTCGTGACCGTGGTGACCAGCCCGCGCCAGTACGACGCCGTGATCAGCCAGATGCGGGCCCACGAGGGCTGCACCACGCTGAAGCTGCGGCGCGAGCTGGCGGCGGCGGCGTTCGCCCGCACCGCGGAGTACGACAGCGCCATCGGCGCCTGGATGGGCGGCCAGGCCGGGCAGGCGTTCCCCGACACGCTGCAGATGTCGTTCGTGGTGGCCGGGGATCTCCGCTACGGCGAGAACCCGCACCAGCGGGCCGCCCTCTACCGGGACCCCGCGAGCCGCGAGCCGAGCGTGGTGACCGCGGAGCTCCTCCACGGGAAGCCGCTCTCCTACAACAACATCCTGGACGCGGCCGCGGCCCTGGAGACGGTCCAGGATCTGCGCGAGCTTCGCGACGCCACCCACGCGGCCTGCGTGGTGAAGCACACGAACCCCTGCGGCGCGGCGGTGGCCGAGAGCGCCCAGGCGGCGTTCCTCCGGGCCTGGGATGGTGACCCGGTGGCGGCCTTCGGCGGGATCGTGGCCTTCTCCGGCCGCGTCGACGGCGGGGCCGCCCGCGTCATCTGCGAGGGCGAGCGCTTCATCGAGGTGATCGTGGCGGAGGACTTCGACGAGGATGCGGCGGCGGCCATCGCGGCCCGGTGGAAGAACGTTCGCATGCTGGCCACGGGGCCGGCCGCGCCGGTGGCGGGGCGCTCCCTGGCCTTCCGCTCCGTCCCCGGCGGGATGCTCCTCCAGGAGCGGGACTCCCTTCCGTGCACGCCGGACCGCTGGGTGCACGCGGCGGGTCCCGCGCCGACGCCGGCCATGCGCCGCGAGGCGGGGTTCGCCGTCACCGTGGTGAAGCACCTGAAGAGCAACGCCGTCTGCATCACCCGCGACGGCGCCCTGCTGGGCGCCGGGGCCGGCCAGATGGACCGCGTGGCGTCATGCCGTCATGCGGTGGAGAAGGCGGGCGCCAGAGTGACGCAGGGCGGCGCGGTGGCCGCGTCCGACGCGTTCTTCCCCTTCCCGGATGGTCCCGGCGTGCTGATCGACGCCGGAGTCGCCTGCATCGTGCACCCGGGCGGGAGCAAGCGCGATCAGGAGACGCTGGATCTCTGCCGGGATCGCGGCGTCACTTGCCTGCTGACCGGGATGCGGCACTTCCGCCACTGAACGCCGCGACCTTCTCCGGCTTCAGGAAGAAGTAGAACATCGTGCCTTCCGAGTACTGGCCGCCGGCGAGGATCTCCGCGGCCTTGCCGATGCCCATGTAGATGTCCGCGCGGCCCGGGGCCTTGATGGCGCCGCCGGTGTCCTGGTCCAGCATGTAGCGGGCGAACGGCTGCCAGGTGCCGCCGAAGTTGATGGCCTGGGTGTTGACGAGCACCACGCCGCCGGGGGGATAGACCTTCTTGTCCGTGGCGAGGGACTCCTTCTCCGTCACCCGCACGCCCAGCGAACCCGCGGGCCAGTTGCCGCCGTCGTAGGTGGAGAAGAACACCATGTTCTCGTTCTTCCACATCAGCGCCTCCACCTGGGCGGGATTCTTCTCGTACGCGTCCATGATGGCCTTGAGGCTCAGCTTGTCGCGCGGGATGAGGCCCGCGTCCACCATGGACTTGCCCAGCCCGACGTAGGGGCGCCCCGTCTTCCCGGCGTATCCCACGTAGAAGGGACGCCCGTCCGGGAGCAGGACCTTGGCGCTGCCGTTGACCTCGATGATGTAGACGTCCAGCGCGGAGCGCAGCCACACCAGTTCCGTGCCCTTGAATGCGCCGGACTCGATGAGCTGGCGGCGGCCCGGCCACTCCCCGGTGCTGCCGTCCGGCATCCGCCGTCCCTTGGGCTCGCCGGTGACCGGATCCGTGACCAGATCCGCCGGTCGCTTGAAGAGCGGGTACTTGAACTCGTCGCTCTGCGTGACGCTGCCCTTGAACTCCGGCGTGTAGTAGCCGGTGAAGAGGACCACGCCCTTGCGGTTGTAGCCGATCGTCTGCCAGACCTGGAAGTTCTCCTTCACCGCGGCCACGAACGTCGCCTCGTCCGGGCTCTCCTGGAGGAGCTGCTTGAACGCCCGCACGCTGGCGGACGCCTGCTCCCACGTGCAGTACTGCTTCCAGGCGTCCATGCGCTGGCGGCTCGACGGCGCCTCGAACCACTGGATGCTGCGATCCAGCGCCTGCGTCAGGAAGGGGTCACGAAGTCGATAGGGCGTGCCGAGATCCGGGAGCGGATCGTTGGGGCCCAGGAGGCGCAGGGCGTTCTCCCCCGGCGCCAGCTCCCGCGCGTAGTCCGGCCCGGCGGGCACCGGCTTCGGCTCCGTTTCGCAGCCCCCGGCCAGGAGGACCAGGGCCGCCAGCGCCGCGGCCAGCGGCGTCCTCAGCGGGAAACCGCGTCCCGCGAAGGGCGAAGAAGGCTCCCGGAGCGCAGCATGAGTCATGTTCTCGGTGCATCCGTGCATGGCGGGAAGCCTACCGATGGCCCGGGAGGGCCGCCAGCGCCCCAGCCGGGTCGCTATCATCAGGCCGGACGCCCGTCACCACGGAGGCCCCACGATGTCGCTGAGCGATTCGATCCCCATGCTCCTGTTCGGGTGGACCCCCACCCTGTGGGAGATCATCATGATCCTGGTGGTTGGCCTGCTCCTCTTCGGGCGGCGGCTCCCAGAGGTGGGTCGGAGCCTCGGCAAGAGCATCGTGGAGTTCAAGAAGGGGCTGAAGGACGTCTCCACGGACATCGAGCGGGAGTCCGCCCGTGAGCCGGCGGATCGGCCCCAGCTCTCCCGGCAGCCGGATGCGGTGGCCCGCGGCGAGGCCTCCGAGGCCAAGACCGGCAACCAGGGCTGATCGCCCGGCCGTCCGGGTGCAGCCCCCATGACGTTCCAGGATCGCGTGGCGGTGGTTGCCTTGGCGCTGGCGGAAGGCCCGCAGCCCCAGGCGGTGGATGGCCTGCGCCCCGGATCCCTGGACGAACGGGCGCTGGAGCGCCTGGACGTCCTCCCCCAGGGCGAGGCGGTGCGAACGCTCCTGGAGCAGCAGGGCTCGTGGCCGCGCCACGCGGCCCGGGTGGCGCTGGCCGTCCTGGTGGTGATGGCGGCGGGCGGCATCACAGCGGTGGTGAGCTGGCAGGAGGTGGTGAGCGTGCCGTCCGTGATCGTGGGGACGCTGGGGCTCCAGACACTCCTGCTGGCGGGCTGGGTGCTGGCGCTCCTGCCGGTGACCGGGCCCCTCATGCGGCGGGCGCTCTCCCGCCTGATGGCCGGACCGGCGCGGACGCTGGGGGCCGCGGGCGCGTGGATGCGCGAGGAGCTTCAGACGGCGTCCGGGAGCGCCGCGGGCGCCAGGCTCCAGGAGGGAGCGATGCGCCGATTGCGGATGCTGCGCCGGCACCATCCGATGTCGCTCGCGTGCGCGGCGGCGGTTCGCATGGCGTACGCCCCGCGCCACTCCCGGCTGGCCGCCCTGGTGTACGGCGCGTGGTCCAACGGTGCGTGGGTGGCGGCGAATCTGCTGGTGCTGGCCATGCTCTCCCTGAAGCTGGTCTCCAGCCGCACCTACACGCTCCACAGCGGATTGCTGAGTCCCGCGGTGACGGAGGAGATGACGTCACGGCTTGCGGAGTCGCTCCGCTGGGCGCTGCCCGCGGGCGTGCTGCCGGGCGCGGAGGCGATGGAGCGGGCGGGCCGGCTGCCGCAGGGATCCCCGGCGGACAGCTGGCAGTGGGGCTGCCTGCTGGTGGCGGCCGTGGCGGTGTGGGGGCTCCTGCCGCGCGTGCTGGCGTGGGGCGGGAGCGTGCTGTGGCTGCGGGCGGCGCGGAGCGGCTGGCGGATTCCGTGGGACGACCCGCGCCTCGCGGCCACGCGCGCGGCGATCGAAGGGTCGCGCCCGCGGCTTCAGGTGATGGAGCGGGAGCGGCCCGGCTCCCGCGCGGCGCCACCGGCGGCCCGCGGCGGCGCCTCCTCCGAGGCCCGCGCGGCGGTGGTGAAGCTGGGGGAGCCCGGCCCGTGGCCTCCACCCGGCGCGTGGGAGGACCTGGGGGCCCTGGATGGCGGCGGGCTTGAGGGTGCGCGAACCCTCGCGGCCCGTCTCTCCGCCCGGGCCGGTCAGACGCGGGTGGTGGTGCTGGCGGACATGCGGCTGGCGCCGCGGCGCGGACTGCTGGACTACGTGCGGCCGCTCCGCGAGGCGGCCGCCGGCCTCACGGTGGTCCTGAGCAGCGGCGGCCTGCTGCGGCGCTCCCTGGATGGGGCCGGGCTGCGAACGCTCCTGGACGCGTGGCGGGATCTCGCCTCGGAAGCCGGCGCGGACGCCACGCTGGAGCTGGACCTGTGGATGCTGACGCGGCGCACCCGATCCATGCTGGCGGCGGCGGCCACCGGGCACCTGGTGGCGCCGGGCGCCGCAGGTTCGATCCGCGAGGCGATGGACGCCCTGACGGACGTGGCGGTGGGCTGGCCCGCGACGGTCGACGCGGCGTGCGAGCGGTCGGCGCTGGCGGCGGTGGCGAGGATCTTCGAGGCACCCGCGGGGGTGGGAGAGGCGCCGTTCGCCATCCTGCGCCCGGGGGAAACCGCCTGGGTGCGCGAACGCTGGTCGCGGGCCCGCGACGCCGCCCGCGAGGCGTGGCGCGGCGAGGACGGCGTGGAGGCCGGCGTGCGGACCGAGGTGCGGGCGCTGGTGCTGCGGAATGCGCTGCTCCTGGCGCTCGAGCTCGAGCTCCAGGGAACGGGCGAGGCGCGGATGGCGGAGGCGCTCGAGTCCGCGGCGGAGGCGCTTCCGGCGGAGGCGCCCGGCGACGCGGCCGCGCTGCGGGAGTTCATGGCGCGGGCCGCGCGGGTGCTGGCGCCGGGAGGTGCGCGGTGAGCGCGCCCGCATCCGGCGGGGACCACGCGGGTCGCGGCGACCGCGCGGGCGGGTCCGGCGCCCCGGCGCCGCTGCGGATCGGCCTGGTGGGACAGGTGAACGCGGGGAAGACGAGCATCCACGAGACGCTGCTGCGCTATCGGGATCCGCAGGCCGTGAGCCCCGTGCCGGGATGGACCCGCGAGGTGCGGCGGATGTCCCTGGTGGTGGAGGAGGCCGGCCGCTCCGAGGAGGTGGCGTGGCTCCTGGACTTCCCGGGCTTCCAGCGGGCGGAGGCGCTCGAGGTGGAGGTGACGCGGGAGCTGGGCCCGGCGGGCGCTCCGCCCGGCCGCCCGGATGACGCGGCGATCGATCGGCTCTGCACGGCGCTCGCGGGACGGGGCGACTTCCGCCACGAGGAGCTCGTGATCCGCCATGCCCGGGAGTGCGGGGTGCTGCTGCTGGTGATCGACTCGCGCGAGCCGCCCGGCGAAGGCGTGCGGGCGGAGATGCGGGTGCTGCGCCGCCTCTGCGGCGTGGCGCCGGTGGTGCTCCTCAACTTCACGGCCCAGGAGGGCGCCCGCGTGGAGGCATGGCAGGAGTTCCTCACCCGCGAAGGCGCGGGAGCGGGAATCCCCTTCGATGCGTGGCACCTGGCGTGGTCCAACGAGGCCGCGCTCTGGCGGCGCGTGCGGGAGAGCACGCCGGGCGCCGCGGGGACCATCGCCCGCATCGAGCGGGACCGTTCGCGCCGCAGGACCTCCGCCGTGAACGCGGTGGCCATGGAGCTGGCGGAGCTGATGGTGGACCTGGCGGCCATGCGGCGCCCGGTCCGCAGCGCGGAGGACGAACGCGAGCGGCGCGACGCGGCCGCGGAGCTGCTGGAGCTGGCGCGGCGGCGCGAAGCCGCGTGCGTGGAGGCCCTCCTGTCGCGCCTGGGGTTCCGGCGCGGCGACGTGGCCCTGGCGTCCGTGGGGCTCTCGGAGGAGACGCAGCTCACGAATCCCTGGTCCGCGCAGGAGGTGGGGCGGCTGATGCCGGGCCTGCTGGCGGGCGTGGCGACCGGCGCCGTGCTGGGCGGGGCCGCGGGCGGGGCCGTGGGATTCGTGCTGGATCTGGCCACGATGTTCACCTCCCTCGGCGCGGCCACGCTGCTGGGCGCCAAAGTGGGCGGCGCGGTGGGCGGCCTGGTGGGCGGCACGATGGCGGCGTGGGACAAGCTGGTGGACGTGCCGCGCATGGGCGAGCGGGACGCGCGGCTGCGGCCGGAGGCGATCGACGTCCTCTGCCTGCGGCAGGTGGAACTGGTGCGCGGGCTGCTCGGTCGCGGGCACGCGGCGCCCGCGGAGGCGCCGGCGCGGGCGGGAAGCGGGCGGCTGCTTCAGCGCCAGGACAGGGATCGCGTTCGCGACGCCACCTCCCAGCTGCTCTCCGGAGCGCCGTCCGCGGCCTGGAGCACGCTCAACGGACCGGTGGACATGGATGACGCCCGCCGCGTGGAGGCGCTGCGCCGCATTCGGACCCGGCTGCTGCCGCTCCTCGACGACGCCGCCGAGGCTTGACCGCCGGCGTGGAGCGAAGGAGCGCGGCGACCCTCTCCTTCCAGCGGGCCTGATCCGCCGGCTTCGTGCCGTGCTGCGTCTCCGCGTCGTAGCGCTTGTTGGCGTCGCTGAGGGCGTCGCTCTCCTCCTGCGTGACGCGATCCACGGCCTGCTGGAGGGCGGCCTGCGCGGCCTTCTCCGCCTCCGCAGCGGTGGCGCCCTGCGCGGTCCAGGAGCGCTTGCTGAGCTCCGTGGAAAGGCGGCGACAGAGCTTCCGGGCCTGGATCTCCGTGAGGTCGAAGTGGAGCTGCTCGTGGTCCAGCAGTGCCGCGCTGCGGCCGGCGGGCCGGGCCCAGGATCCATCCGGCTCGAACGTGGCCCGCGCCCCGCACGCGGCGATCCGCGCCACCGCCTCGAAGCCGTTGCCGCTGCGGCGCGAGGTCACCTCCGCGGTGGCCTGGGCCCGCAGCGTGCAGTGCGACTCCGCCGTGAACGCGGGCGCGGGCGAGGGCACCGGGCCCTGGAAATCGTCCCACGTGAGCTTGCGGCTTGCGGACCAGGCGAGCGGCGGGTGCGCGGACGCGGTGGACGCGGGTGACGCCGTCTTGGACGGCGCGGGCGCGGGGCGGGAGGGCGCGCCGTCGGAGGGAGCCCGCGGCGCCGCGAGTGCGGCCCGGGTGTCGGGCGCGCCGGGGCCGTTCGTCACCGGAGCTGCCATGACGGCAGTTGCGGCGAGAGCCGCAGCCAGGGCGGCGAGCGCGAGCGGCTGCGCGGTGGGAAGGGTGGCGGGTGTCACGGCTGGTGGCGCGGATCGGCGCATGGAGCCTAGATCGGCTCGTGCCGCCACGGGCGTTGCAATCCGACCATCACCCCGGCGGGCCGAAGAGGGCGGAGACCCCGGGACCGGCGGTCCAGTCATTGTGGCCGCACTCCATTTCGTGGTAGCGGGCGCCGGGATGGCTCTCCGCCAGCGCGCGGGCGTGTTCGCACGGAATCACCGCGTCATCCCGGGCGCCGAGGATCTCCACCGGTCCCGCGTAGCCGCGCAGGGCCTCGACGTTGTCCCATCGGTCCCGCAGCAGCAGGCCCATCGGGAGGAGCCGGAAGCGGCGCGAGGCGACCCGCTGCAGCGAGTCGAAGGGCACGATCAGCACCACCCTGTCCGGCGGCTGCGCCCGCGCGGCGAGCGCGCATGCAGGCCCGCTGCCGATGGATTCGCCGATCACGCACACCGGCGTCTCCGGATGCCGCCGACGGAGCGCGTCGTAGGCGTGCGCCGCCGCGGCATCGAACGACGCCTGCGACGGCGACCCGGGCCTGCCGCCGTATCCCGGGTACTCCAGCACGTACACGGAGTCCGAACGCGGCACGCACTCCAGCACGTACTCCCGATCCGACGCCTGTCCCGCGTTCCCGTGCATCATCAGCCACACCGCCCGCGGCTCCGCGGCCTCCCGGCAGAACCCGATCACGCGGCCATCCTCCCTCCACGCCGCCAGCCGGCCCGCCGGCTCCTCATGCGTCGGAAAGAAGAGGAGCGAACGCTGGAACACGAACGCGGCCGCGCACACCGCGCCATAGGCCCCTGCAATCCACGCCATCATCCACCACACGGACCGGCCTCCTTGCACAAGCTTCATGCTCGCTCCTGCTCCCCCCGTGGTTGACTCTTCGCATCTGCTCCACTCTGCGGTTCCCGCCACCCCTCCCGGCCGCGCCGCGGGCCCCGCACCCCCGCACCGAGCACAGTGCACCGCGTCCCGGGGCCCACCACCTCCGCCGCCACGGAACCCGTGCACCGTGCGCGGTGCACGGACCACCGTGCACGGTGCAAGGCGGGACTCGACCCCGCGTCGCGCAGCGACGCAGCGGGCCGCGGCGGCCCCGAGCGGGTGATGCGGGCACGATCGTCGGGAGCGGGGCCGCTGCGGCACGCGAACGCCCACAAGCGCAGAAAGGCGGCACCATCGGTGCCGCCTTTCAAGCGAGTGGGCGTTGGGGGACTCGACCCCCGGCTCGCGGGCTGGATGCTGGTGTGTGGTGTTCGGTGCACGGCCCGCGTGCCGGGGGCCGGCGGACCCCGCGTCGCGCAGCGACGCAGCGGGCCGCGGCGGCCCGAGCCGGTGATGCGAGCACAGTCTTCGGGAGCGGGGCCGCGGCGGCCCCGAGCAGGTGATGCGAGCACGGTCCTCGGGTGCGGGGCCGCTGCGGAACGCAAACGCCCACAAGCGCAGAAAGGCGGCACCATCGGTGCCGCCTTTCAAGCAAGTGGGCGTTGGGGGACTCGACCCCCGGCTCGCGGGCTGGATGCCGGTGTGTGGTGCTCGGTGCACGGCCCGCGGGCCGGGGGCCGGCGGACCCCGCGTCGCGCAGCGACGCAGCGGGCCGCGGCGGCCCCGAGCGGGTGATGCGAGCTCAGTGTTCGGGAGCGGGGCCGCTGCGGAACGCAAGCGCCCACAAGCGCAGAAAGGCGGCACCATCGGTGCCGCCTTTCAAGCAAGTGGGCGTTGGGGGACTCGAACCCTCGACCTTACGGGTGTGATCCGTACGCTCTAGCCAGCTGAGCTAAACGCCCATTCAGAACCCGCCACTCTACCCCAGCCGCCGCCGCGGGGCAACCGCGGATTCCAGCGGCGGCGGTGTCGCCGCCGGGGCGTTCGCGCACCGTGCCGCGCCCGCTCCTGCCGGCGGATGCCGTCCACGGGCGCGGTCATCCCGCGCCCGCGGCGATCAGAACCACTCCTTGCGGCCGATCTGGTAGGTCTGGATGAAGTCCGCGTCGGACTTGGTGAGGTAGATGATTCCCTCGATGAGTCCGATGATGCTCATCACGGGGCTGATGATGCCGCAGGAGAGCACGCTCACAAGCAGCATGATCAGTCCGGGCTTGGTCATGCCGAGCACGAACTTGTGGAGTCCGAGGGCTCCCAGCAGGATGCCGAGCACCCCTGCCACGATTCGCTTGCTCTCCTGACCGCCCGCCGGTGGTGACTGGAATTGGGCCATGGGCGGCATGGTACCGCGGTCATACTCTTGCCGCATGTCCACCCCCCTGCTCACCCAGCCGCTGCGGATCCACGCCATCACCCTTCCCGCCCGGCTGATCGTGGCCCCCATGTGCCAGTACTCCGCCGTTGACGGCTGCGCCACGGACTGGCACGCGGTGCACATCGGCGGGCTGGCGTGCGGGGGTTTCGGACTTGTGGTGATGGAGGCCACGGCGGTGGAACCCCGCGGGCGGATCACGCCGCAATGCCTGGGGATCTGGGGCGGATCCCAGGAGGCGGCGCTCGCGCAGACCGTGGGTCGCATCCGCGCCGTGTCGTCGACGCCGCTGGGGATCCAGATTGCGCACGCGGGCCGAAAGGCGTCCACCTACCGCCCATTCCGCGGGGAACCGAAGGGCGCGGTCCCGCTTCACGCCGGCGGCTGGGAGAGCGTGGGTCCCTCGAGCGTGGCGTTCGGACATCTGCCCGCACCGCGGGCCCTGGAGGAGGCGGAGCTGGCGGCGCTGCGGGACGCGTTCCGCGCGGCGGCGGCGCGGGCGGCGCGGATCGGGTTCGACTACCTGGAGGTGCACGCGGCGCACGGCTACCTGCTGGCCAGCTTCCTCTCGCCGCTCTCCAACCAGCGGCGCGACCGCTGGGGCGGCGGGCTGGAGGGACGCATGCGCTTCCCGCTGGAGGTGGTGCGGGCGGTGCGCGAGGAGTGGCCGCGGGACCGGGTGCTGGGCGTGCGCTTCGGCGGCAGCGACTGGGCCGAGGGCGGCTGGACCGTGGAGGAGGCGTGCGAATTCGGGCGAGCGCTCCGCGCGGCGGGCGTGGACGTGCTCCACGTCTCGAGCGCCGGAAACGCGCCGGTGGCGCCGCCGATGTCGCCGGGCTGGCTGGTGCCGCATGCGGCGGCGGTCCGCGCCGCGGCGGGCGGGCCGGTGTTCGCGGTGGGAGAGCTGCAGGATCCGCGACTCGCGGAGAAGGTGCTCCAGGACGGCGCGGCGGACGCGGTGGCGGTGGCCCGCGGGGCGCTGCGGGACCCGCGGCTCGGGTGGCACGCGGCGGAGGCGCTGGGCGGACGGAGCACGTTCGTGCCCCAGTACGAATGGGCGGTGGCGCCGCCCGCGCCGGCGGCGCGGTGACGACCGCCGCCGAAGCCGCGCGATCCGCGGAACCGCATCCCGCGCTTCCGGTACCGTGACGGTCCCATGGGTCGTCGACGCGCAGCCCGGCACGCCTCGGAACCGGGGCGGCCGGCGCCGCACCGGGCGTTCGAGGCCCTGCGCATCGTCAACTACCAGCGCTTCGCGCTGGCGTTCGTCGCAAGCAGCACCGGCCTGCAGATGCTCACCACCGCGGTGCTGTGGGAGGTCTGGGAGCGGACGCACGACGCGCTGTGGCTGGGCTGGGTGGGATTGGCGCGGGCGCTGCCGGTGGTCGGGCTCGCGCTGGTGGCGGGCCACGCCGCGGACGTTCGCAGCCGCCACGTCATCCTCGGGTTGACGCAGGCGGGGTTCGCGCTGGTGGCCGCGGCGTTCGCCACCGCATCGATGATGGGGGCGCATCCAGCGGTGTTCCTGGGGATCCTGGTGGTGTCGGGCGTGGTGCGGGCCTTCAACGGGCCGAGCCGCGCGTCCCTCCTGCCGCTCCTGGTGCCGGAAGCCGCCTTCCCGAACGCGGTGGCCTGCAACAGCGGGATCTTCCAGTTCTCCGCGATCGCGGGACCGCTCCTGGCCGGCGGCATCCTCCGCATCACCCACGAGGCGTCGCCGGTGTACATCTGCGCGGCGGGGCTCTGCGCGTGCTCCGCGGTGATCGCCATCTCCCTCAAGCCGGCGCCCGCGGTCCGGGCGACCGGCGGCTTCACGGTCTCCTCCATGCTGGCGGGCATGAGCCACATCTGGAAGGAGAAGACGGTCTTCGGGGCCCTGACCCTGGATCTCCTGGCGGTCCTCTTCGGAGGCGCCACGGCGCTCCTGCCCATCTTCGCGGACGAGATCCTCGGCACCGGGCCGGTGGGGCTGGGCCTGCTGAGGGCGGCGCCGTTCATCGGGGCCCTGGGCACGGCGGCGTGGCTGGCGGCCAAGCCGGAGATGCGCCGCGCGGGTCCGGCGCTCCTGGCCAGCGTGGCGCTCTTCGGCCTGTGCATGATCGGCTTCGGACTCTCCACCTCCAT
The DNA here is from genome assembly GCA_046350535.1 of Phycisphaerales bacterium. Classification (GTDB taxonomy): domain Bacteria; phylum Planctomycetota; class Phycisphaerae; order Phycisphaerales; family SM1A02; genus VGXK01. The sequence goes on along the minus strand of JAXMAG010000001.1, from coordinate 418,989 downwards.
GCTCCTCAGCGTCATCCTGCTCGCGGTGAGCGGGGCGGTGGACAACGTGAGCGTGGTGGTGCGGCACATGCTGGTGCAGGCCCGGACGCCCAACCACCTCCGCGGGCGCGTCTCCGCCGTGAACAGCCTCTTCATCGAATGCAGCAACGAGCTGGGGGCCTTCGAGAGCGGATTGGTCTCCCGCCTCTTCGGGCCGGTCATCTCCGTGGTGAGCGGCGGCGCCGGGACGCTGCTGGTGGTGGCCTTCACCGCCTGGGCCTTCCCGCAGCTGGCCACCCTGGGACGGGTGACGGAGCCCCGGCGGCCCGTGGAGGAGGTGGAGGCGGAGTCCACGAGCACCGCGCGGTAGCCGACACCGTGGGGTAAGCTCCGCGCGGTCGCGGGATCGTGGCCCGCATCCGGTCCGCTTCCAAGGAGCAGCGCATGGGTTTCCTCGAGGAGTTCCGGCAGTTTGCCATCAAGGGCAACGCCATCGACATGGCCGTGGGCCTGGTGGTGGGCGCCGCGTTCAACAAGATCGTCAACTCCATCGTGAGCGACCTGCTGATGCCGCCGCTGGGCGTGCTCATCGGGGGCGTGGACTTCAACGACCTCCAGGTGGTGATCCAGGAGGCGGTAAAGGAGAACGGCAAGGAGATCACGGCCAAGGTGGCCATTCGCTACGGCGCCTTCCTCAACACGTGCATCGAGTTCGTCATCGTCGCCTTCAGCGCGTTCGTGGTGGTGAAGGCCATGAACAAGCTGATCTCCCTGCGGGGCACGCCCGCGGCGGCGGCGGCACCCAAGCCCTGAGCGGCCGCTCCTCCCCGCAGGCGCCCCATGATCGGCCACCTGGTCCAGACCGACCTGGAGCAGCTCATCCAGGCCCAGGACTGGGAGAGCCTGCGGCAGATCCTGGCTGCGCTGACGGACCAGGACGTGGCGGAGCTGCTCATCGACCTGCCGGAGCATGACGAGGGCGTCATCTTCCGGCTCCTCCCGCGCGAACGCGCCGCACAGGTCTTCAGCTACCTGCCGCTCGAGCGCCAGGAGGAGCTGATCACCTCCCTCTCGAGCGATCAGACCCGGGACCTCCTGAACGGGATGACGCCGGACGACCGCGTGCAGCTCCTGGACGAGCTGCCCTCCGAGGTGACGCGGCGGCTGCTGGAGGGGCTGGATCCGCGGCAGCTGCGGGAGACCCGCACGCTGCTCGGCTACCCGCCGGACACCGCGGGGCACTTCATGACGCCGGAGTTCGTGACGCTCCGGCCGGAGATGAGCGTGGCGGAGGCCATGGAGCACCTGCGGCGCTCTCCCAAGACGATCGAGACCCTGAACGTCCTCTACGTGATGGACTCCGCGGGCGCCCTCATCCGGGATCTACGGCTGGCCACGCTGGTGCGGGCCAGGCCGGAGACGCTCGTCGGGGACCTGGAGGATCGGGCCACGGTGTCCATCCCGGCGCGGACCGATCGCGAGGAGGTGGTGCGGGCGTTCGAGAAGTACGACCGGACCGCCCTGCCGGTGGTGGACGATCGCGGCCACATGGTGGGCATCATCACCGTGGACGACGTCCTGGACGTGGCCCGGAGCGAGGCCACGGAGGACATCCACAAGATCGGCGGCATGGAAGCGCTCGACACGCCGTACGTGGCGACGCCGTTCGTCACCCTGCTGAGGAAGCGGGCCACCTGGCTCTCCGTGCTCTTTGTGGGCGAGATGGCCACCGCCACGGTGATGGGCCACTTCGAGCACGAGATCGACAAGGCGGTGGTGCTGGCGCTCTTCCTCCCGCTGATCATCTCGAGCGGCGGAAACTCCGGCTCCCAGGCCTCCACGCTGGTGGTGCGGGCGCTGGCGCTGGGGGAGATCCGCCTCCGCGACGCGCTGCGCGTGCTGGGGCGGGAACTGGCATCGGGCGCCGTCCTGGGCCTCTGGCTGGGAGTCGTGGGCTTCCTGCGCGTGGTGATCTGGCAGTGGGCGGGCTTCGCGGACTACGGGCCGCACTACGCCCTGGTGGGCCTTGCGATCCTGGTGAGCCTGGTGGGCGTGGTCACCTTCGGGACGGTGGCCGGCAGCGGGCTGCCGTTCCTCCTGCGCCTGCTGCGGCTGGACCCCGCCACCAGCTCGGCGCCGTTCGTGGCCACGCTCGTGGATGTCACCGGTCTGGTGATCTACTTCGCCGCCGCCGCCATCATCCTGCGCGGCACGCTTCTGTAGCCGGGATCCCCAGCCACTCCATGATGGCCTCCCGGTCCGCGTCCAGCTCCGGCGCGCTGCACGAGGGCGGAACGTCCGGGACGCCGTCGATCTTCACGGGGTTGCCCGGCACCCGCAGCGTCCCCAGGGCCCGGTCCGGGACTTCCACGATCATCTTCCGCTGCGCGAGCTGCGGATGGGCGGCCACCTGGTCTATGGACTGCACCGGGCCGCACGGGAGCTGGGCCGCCTCCAGGATGCGCAGCCACTCCGCCGTGGGCCTGGTGGCCAGGGTGGTCTCCAGTTCCGCCTCCAGCAGGTCCACGTTCCGGACACGGTCGTCGTTGGTGCGGTAGCGCGGGTCCGCGGCCAGATCCGGCCGCTCCAGGACGCGGCAGAGCTCCTGGAAGAGCCGGTCGTTCCCCGCGGCCAGGACGAAGTGGCCGTCGGCGCTGCGGAAGGCCTGGAAGGGCGCGATGTAGGGGTTGCGCGTGCCGCGCTTCCGCGGCATCACGCCGGCGTTGAGCCACCCGGTGAGATCCGCCTCCAGCAGGGCCGCCTGGCAGTCCAGCATGGAGACGTCGATCCGGCATCCGCGCCCGTCCTGCGCCCGTCGATAGAGCGCCCCCGCCACCGCGAAGGCCAGGTAGAGCCCCGCCGTGAGGTCACCGATGGAGACGCCGACCCGCACCGGCGGCTGCCCCTCGTGGCCGGTGACGCTCATCAGCCCGCCCATCGCCTGCACCACCACGTCGTACGCGGGGCGCTGAGCCAGGGGGCCGGTGTGGCCGAAGCCGGTCACGTGCGCGTACACCAGGCGTGGCCAGCGCTCCGCGAGCCGGGAGGGCGGGAAGCCGAACGCGGCGAGCGTGCCGGGACGGAAGTTCTCCACCAAGACGTCGGCGCGGTCCAGGAGGCGTTCGAACACCGCGGCGTCGGCGCTGCGGCGGAGGTCCAGCGCGATGCTCTCCTTGCCGCAGTTGACGCCGGCGAAGTAGAGCGAACGCCCCTTCACGAAGGGACCGAAGGCCCGCGAGTCGTCGCCGCGGCCCGGCACCTCCACCTTGATGACGCGGGCGCCCTGCTGAGCCAGCGTCATGGTGCAGAACGGACCCGCGAGCACGCGGGTGAGGTCCACCACCACCACGCCATCCAGCGGGCGCGGCCGGGCCGAGGATGCTCCCTGGGTCATGCCGCGAGAATAGCCGCAGGAACCGCGCTCACGGCGCCAGGATGAAGGGCACCACGAGCGGCCGGACCACGCCGGGGTTGTCCCAGGTGGCCACGTGGCCCGCGTCCGGGACCAGGTGGCCTGCGGCGCCGGGGATGCCGTCCCGGAAGACCTGCAGCATGCTGGGATCCGTCACCTGGTCGTGCTCTCCCCACACCACGAGCGTCGGGGCCCGCACGCCGCCGAGGCGGCCGTCCAGCCCGTTGCGCAGGAACGGCCCCATGGCCTCCACCACGCGGGCGGTGGTGGCGCTGCGGCGCTGCGCCTCCGCGACGTAGTAGCGCACCACCGGCGTGGGCGCAGGAGGCGGGTGGTGGAACACCAGGTGCGTCACGCGCTGGAAGTCCTCCGCGGTGTGGAGATCCAGCGGGTTGAAGCCCTCCTCGATGCGGCGCATGAAGTCGTTGCGGACCGGCGGAGTGACGCCCGCGGGCGCCAGCAGGACCACGCGCCGGACGCGATCCGGATGCCGGATGGCCAGCTCCGCGGCCAGGGCGCCGCCCATGGAGGTCCCCACCAGGTCCACCGTCTTCAGCCCCATGGCGTCCATGAAGCAGACGATCCGCGACACGTAGAACGCGGCGTCCGGCGTGACCGCCGGATCCAGTGCATGCTGGCCGAACCCGGGAAGGTCCGGCGCCACCAGGTGGCGGTCCGCCGACATCCACGACATGCACTCCATCATGGCCTCGCGGCTGGTGCCGAAGCCGTGCAGGAGGAGGACCGCCGGTTTCGAGGGATCCCCGCACTCCAGGTAGGGCCAGGTCTCGCCACCCACGTCGATGGCGCGCGCGGAGACGCCGCGCCACGCGTAGGCGGCCCGGAGGGCCACCGCCATGAACGCATACGGCTGGGTCCAGAGGATCGCACCGGCGGCCACCAGCAGCGTGATGGCGAGGGCCAGGATGCGCCAGGCCACGCGGCGCCCGCGCCGCGGGATCACGTCAGCCTCCCTGCGCCGTGGCGCCGCGCGTGACCAGCTGCGCCTGCACTTGCGTGCGGAGGCGCGTCACCAGCTGCCGGCCGTGGGACCGGCTCTCCGCCTCGGAGAGCCAGCGTTCCGCATCCTGGAGGCTGCCGCGCTCGCGGGCGCATGCACCCAGGAAGAGGTATCCCTCCGCGAGGCCGGGGTTCGCGGCCACCAGGCGCTCGCCCAGCTGCTGGAGCCTCGTCCAGTCGCGCGCGGACCATGACGCATAGCCGAGCACCACGCTGTACTCCGGCGGCGGCTCCCCGACCGGGGTGTTGGCGAGCAGAAGGTCACGGGCCTCCACGGCCCGGCCCACCATGATGAGGCAGCGGGCCCGCAGGCGAATCATGTCCGGCCGATCCCGCACCGTTCCCAGCACGGGCTGCTGGAGGAGCGAAAGACATGTGGACCAGTCGCCGGCATCGAAATGCGCGAGCAACAGGTCCTCCGCCAGACGGGCGTCGTCCGGCGCGTGGGCGACGGCGGTCTCCAGGGCCGGAACCGCGAGGTCGTGCCGGCCTTCCATGGAGAGGGCCAGCGAACGCAGGTGCTGCAGCGTGGGGTTGAACTCGAAGCTGGGCGCCGCGGAGTCCAGGAGCTCCCGGGCACCGACGGTGTCGCCGGTGGCCAGGTGCAGTTCCACGCACGCGGCCAGGAACTGGAGGTTCTTGGGGTCCAGCTCCGATGCCTTGGCGTAGTGCTCCAGCGCGCTCGGGTTGTCGCCGCAGCGCTGGAAGAGGACGCCAAGGAAGTACTCCGCCTCCGCGCTCTTGGGGTCCACCACCAGGGCCTGGTCCAGGGATTCCCGCGCCATCTGCATGCGCCGCTGCTCCATCAGGATGCGGCCGCGGAGGATCAGGTACGGCGCGGACTTGGGATAGCGTTCGATGGCCCGATCGATGTTGCTGAGCGCCACCTCGAACTGGCCGGTGGAAAGCGCCTGCCGCGCCTGGTCGTAGACCACCTGGGTGTTGGCGCGGTCGAAGCGGTCGTTGGCCTTCTGCCGGGCCTCGATGCCGCGCTGGGGCGGGCCGGTGCAGCCTGCGATGAGGAACGCGCCAGCCGTCAGCGGGACCAGGATCCATCGGGTCATGGTGCACCCTCGGGTTGGGGAGGCGCGGGAGCCGGTTCCGGCGGCGGGGCGGCGCCCGCCTCCGGATCCGCAGGCGCGGCCGGCGGGAGCCCGGGCGGCGGAGACTCCGCGCCCGGGGGAGGAGGAGGCGCCACGGGGCGATCCGCCTGGACGTCCGAGGAGGCGCCGAGGCGGGCGTCCAGCTGCTTCTGGAACGTGGACTTGTCCCCGGTCCGGACCGCCTCCCGCATCCGGATCATGGTGGCTGTGTTCGGACGCAGGCGCACCGCGTTGTCCGCATACCAGAGGGCGCGATGGAGGTCCCCCTGTCGATAGGCCTCCATCGCCTGCCGCTGGTAGTCCGACACCATCTGCTCGTTGGAGAAGGGAAGCAGGCCGGCGCGGGCCCCCACCCGGACCGCCTCCACGATCTCGAGCGACTCCGCACCCTTGGCGTAGAGCTCCTTGTCCTCGAAGACCGTGGGCGTGAGGAGGAAGATGATCTCCTCCCGCTTCACCTGATCGGACTGGCCCGTGAAGATGGCGCCCAGGATCGGGACGTCACCGAGCCACGGCACCTGCCGGCGGTCGATGGTGGTGTCCTCCCGGAAGAGGCCGCCCAGCACGATCGTCTGCCCGCTCTTCACGCGGACGTTGGTGCGGAGCTCCTGCGTCGACTCGTTCGGGACGGTGGCCTCGCCGCCCCCCGACACCTTCAGGTTGACCGGCCGGGCGCTGGAGACGCTGGGGTGCAGCTCCATGCGGATCATCCCGTCCTGGGAGATGAAGGGCCGGAAGGTGAGCTTGATGCCGGTATCCAGGAACTTCACTTCCTGGGTGGTGCTGGTCTGCGTCTGGGTGGTGGAGAGATACGCCACCTTCTCGCCGATCAGCACCTGCGCCCGCTGGCGGTTGAGGGCCGTCACGGTGGGGCGGGCCAGCACGCTGGTGTCCGTCACCTCGTCCAGCACCCGCAGGAAGATGGCCACGTCGTTCGTGATGATGCCCACCTTGAGGGTGGGGTTCTTGTCGACGATGGGGAAGGAGTCGATCACGCCGGTCTGGGCGTTGTCCGGCTTGATGACGCCGGTGAGGAGATCGTCGAAGGACTTCAGCGGCGACGTCACCTGCGCAAAATCGATGCTCCCCACCGCGGAGAAGTCCAGACCGTATGCGTTGGCCTCGTCCACCGTGGTGCGGAGGATGGTGGCCTCCACGCGGACCTGCTTGGGCGGGACGTCCAGCTCCTCCAGGAGGGCCTGCACCGCATCCAGGTTGGGGGTGAAATCGTTGACCACCACCTTGGTGCTGAACGCGTAGTCGTCCGCGCCGCCGTCCTCGCTGGTGGGTGTGATGCCGGGCTGCACCTCGCCCCGCGCCACCACGGTGCCGCCGTCGCTCAGGAGCGGCTTGATGAACTCCGTGGCGTCCTTGGCGGCCAGGTACTGCAGCACGAACACGCGGGCCTCGCGCCTGGCGGCAGCCTTCGCGGCCTCCTGCATCTCCTGCCGGGTGTAGACGTAGATGAACTCCCCGCTGCGGACGGAGACGAAGTTGTTGACGGAGAGCACGGCCTCCAGGGCCTGCTCGAAGGGCACGTCGTAGAGGTTGACCGTGACGGTGCCGGCCACCTTGTCGCTGGCCACGATGTTCTTGCGGCTGCGCAGCGCCAGGAGTTCCAGCAGCCGGCCGACCTCCACCTGCTGGGCCGCCACGGAGAAGGTGCCCGCGTCGCTCACGCGCACGTCCGCCACCGGCCCGGCCTTCTCGCCCCCTCCCGCCCCGCCGGAGGGGTTCGCGCCTCCGGCGGCGGGCGGGGTGGTTCCAGGGGTGCGAACGGCTGGCGGAGGCGGCAGCGCGGGGAACCCGGGGGGCGCTCCCTGCGGCCAGGCGGCCGCGACCGGCGGGACCAGGAGCGAAACGATCTGGACCGCCACGAGCGTGTGGGCGGTCCGACGCCGTCCTGGGCGCAACAGGATCGAGTTCTGCACGCTCGGCAAGGCTCCATCCATTGGCCGGCCCACACGGCACCGACCGCCGATCCGACCGCCCATCCATGAGCGGTGTGCCCGGCTTATCGACGCAGGAGGCCCATGAGGGCACAAAAATTGCGCGTCCGGTCACTCCCCCGTCGGGCGTCCCTGGACGCCGGCCGCGCCGTGTCCGGGGCGCGAACGCCCCTCCCGAAGCCTGCGGCCGCCGGCGCGGCGACCGCGCCTCACCACTGGATGAGCGGCTCTCCGGTGGCGGTGGTCACCTCCAGGACGAGCGGGCTCTGACCGGCCTGCACCGTGTCGGTGTTGAAGGTGATCCTTGGGGTCCCCGAGGCGTTCTTCACCGCGCCGAAGACGGAGAACGCGATCGTGGAAGCCGCCACGTTGGTGAGCGAAAGCTTCACTCCGGGACTGGATGCGGCCCGGTCCTGCCCCATCACCACGCTCCAGGCCGCCCCGGTGTCGCTGCGCACGATGGGCGTGCTGGGGGTGGAGGCGCGGGCCAGGATCCAGCCGTCACCGTTGGCGTTGAACCTGACCACCACCGGGTCCTGCGGGCTGGCCATGGACGCCAGGCGGGCGTAGCGCATGTCCGAGGCCAGCAGCTCCCCCGCCGCCGAGAGGCGGTCGCGGTTGCTGCGGCCCATGAACGGGATGGTCAGCGCCGCCATCATGGCGATGATGATGACGGAGACCATGATCTCCACGAGCGTGAAGCCGCGATGCCTGGCCATGATGGTCACTCCGTGATGAACCCGATGCTGTTGACCCGGACCGGCCAGATCTGGCTGGGATCGCCGCCGCGACTGGGCGTGGTGCCCTCGGTCAGCCCGGAGATGAGGTCCAGGGCGTGGTCGTAGTAGACGGCGGCCGTGTCGTACATCAGGACGTGGTTGGCGGCCACGCGGCCGAAGACCTTGGTCTTGCCCCGCAGCAGGATGGGATTGGTGGGCAGGAAGAGCGAGCCGATCACCGAGGTGTTCTGGATGTCCCACACGAAGTAGTTGGAGAGGAACGCGGGCACCGGATAGATGCGCATGCGCCACGGCTCCATGTAGAGCGGCTCCGCCGGCGCCGCCGTGGAGCAGGCGTTGGCCACCCACTGGTTGAGCCACGCCTTGCGGTGCGGGTCACCCTCCTTCTTGGCGGGGTCCGACTCCGCGGCGCAGGAATACCAGGAGCCGATCCAGCTGCCGGTCATGCGGACGCCGTAGCTGGTGTACAGGCTGAGCGTGGAGTTGCCCTTCAGCTCGATCACGCCGTTCTGGAGGTCCAGGCTGAAGATGGTGAAGAACGGCGCGTCGGCGATGAAGGAGACGTCCCCGTCGATGATGAGGCGGCTGTTGTAGACCTTCAGCGTGTTGTCGATCTTGTAGACGCCGCTCTTCAGCGTGACCACCGCGCCGTTGAGGAGGGCGAAGTCCGCCGGCGGGCCCCACGGGAAGCCGAGGAACGTCTGCTGCCGGAGGCGGAAGGGCGTGGTGTAGGTGGCGGTACCGCCGTTGTGGGTGATGCCGCCCCACTGGGTGGTGCCGGTGGTGAAGGCCGGCGCCGCGGGCGGCGGAATCATGGTGATGGACTCCTCCGCCGTCATCTTGTGCTTGGCCACCTTGCCGGAGCCGTCACCGGTGATGGTGAAGCTGCTGGCGTTGTACGGGTAGTAGAACCACGTCGCCTTGTCCTGGTCCGGATCCGCGGCATTGGGCGGCGTGTAGTCCGGCTCGAACGAGGCGTTGGCGTTGATGAAGACGCCGTTGCTGCCCCAGAAGGAGAGCTCCGCCTGCGTTCCGAGGTTCACCCGGTACTTGTTGACGGTCTGCGGGGCCGCCTGCCAGCGGCCCACGAAGTTGGTGCCGTCCATCAGGAAGAGCTTCTTGGCGAAGATGGCGAATTGGCCCTTGTTCACCGAGGGCAGCGACATCTGGGCCACGGAGGAGAAGGTGCTGCCGTTCTTGGAGGTGACGGCGGTGATCTCCACCTGCGTGGTGTTGGCGTCCGGCCAGATCACGCCGCCGGGGTTCGCGCTCCGCTTGGCGATGTCCACCAGGGACACGGTGGTGGTGCCGCCGTCCAGCGAGTAGTTGTTGAGGAGCACGCCGTTGACGTGCTTGGTGCGCCAGGAGGTGTCCGGGCTGCGGAGGATCTCCTTGGAGAGCGCCAGCGCGCTCTCCGCCAGCACCCGGGCCTCGCTCACCGCGGCCGCGTTGCGGCCGGCCAGGACCGCGTGGTCCCTGCCCGCCACGAAGGCGTAGCTGGCGGTGCCGACCACCGCCATGGCGAAGAGGGCCATGATGAGGGCCACGCCTCGGCGGCGCAGCGGACGCTTGGGGACGGTGACGCGGGTCATGGGCAATCCTTGTGCTTCTGGAGGAACTGCACGGCCTCCGAGATCCGGAACGCCTGGCCCCCGTGTGCCGCGTCGAACGCAAGATCCAGGTTGACGCGGCGCGTGGCGCACGGGTCGAAGCCCGTGGCGAGGAAGCTGGCGGATGAAAGCCCGTCGATCACCGAGGTGGACGAGAGCTTGTTGGCTTCCTTCAGGGTCGAGTAGAGCGCGGCCCAGTTGGTGGAGAGGGCGCACGGACTGGTGTCCGAGGAATCCGAGCGGCGGGAGCAGACCACGGCCTTGAGCGTGGGGTCCCACGTGTACCAGCGGAGCTCGTTGGTGTTGATGGTGTCGTAGGCGTCCTTGAAGACGTTGCTGTCCTCGAACGTCTCGGCCGGCACCCACAGCAGCATCTGCGTGCTGGAGAGATGGAGGATGCAGCGGGCCCGCAGGATGTGGTCCGCGATCCTGGCCTGGCTGCCGGCGGTGCGGACCAGCTGCTCTCCCAGGCGATCCTGCTCGGTGATCGCGCCGGCCAGCATGGTCATCAGGCTCCCCACGCTGGCGGCCACCAGGGTGGCCACCACGGTGGCGATCAGGATCTCCACGAGCGTGGTGCCCCTGCGAACCGTCATTGGGCGATCTCCTTCGGACGGAAGCGTTCAATGCGGGCGTAGACGCGTCCAGCCGCGTCCGTCACCGTCACCGTGATCTTCCATCCGGGAACCGAGAAGTTGTTGTACTGCGAGAAGGTCCGCGTTTCCGCGACCGCGGCGGTGGTGCGTCCGAGCTTCGAGTACGCGGCGCCCATCGGATCGCGGACGTCCTGGCCGCTGGAGTTCTTGCGCGGCGGCGTGAGCATGGCGCCGACGGCCTCGGAGCCCGCGTAACCGGACACGCTGTCGTAGTCGCAGACCAGCATGGTGGACACCTGCTGCTCCGCGGCCAGCCCCGCCAGCATCTGCAGGCTTGCTTCGCGCTGGGCGTCCAGGCCCACCGCGAGTCCCACGCCGGCACCAGCCGCGGTGAGCGAAAGCACCACGCTGGCCACCAGGCCCTCGATGAGGCTCAGTCCGCGCCGTCCCCGCACCTTGCGTTCGACTCCCATGCTCCCCTCCCTCGGTGGTTCTCGGCATCCGCTTGAAGCCACCACTGCCTGAGCGTGGATTGCGGCCGCACGATCGTCCACGCCGTCACAGAGCAAATTGCCTCGAAGGACGCTTCAGCAGTCGGGTTGCACCGCCGATGACGGCATCCGACGGTCGAGTCAGCCTTGATGGGCTCGGAGCCCCTGGGCAAAGGTCGTTCGACCGAAAGGAAACAGCGATGCGCAGCAACGGCAATCGGAACGGAACGAGGAACGGCACGCGGCGTGGCGGGAAGCGCGGCTTCACGCTCATCGAAGTGCTCATCGTGGTGGTCATCCTGGGCGTCCTCGCGGCGCTCGTGGTGCCCAGCGTCACCAGCGCCCTGAGCGACGCCCGCGGCGAGTCCGCGAAGGCCCGCGCGAGCCAGATCCTCACCATGATCACCCGCTACAACCAGTTCAACCCCAGCACCGCCATCCCCACCACGGACGGCGCCATCTCCCAGGCCAACCTGGACAAGCTGGTGACGGCGGGCTACTGCGTCGCGAGCGATCTCCCCAACCAGGTGGACTCCACCAAGGGTTGGAGCTTCGCCAGCGGCAAGGTCGTCCCCACTCCGTGATGCAGTGACGGAGACGACGCACTGACGCATCGACGAGGCGCCGCAGGGGATTCCCCCTGCGGCGCCTCAATCCGCAACCAGGGCGGAGATGCGTCCGTGTGAAGCCCCTCGGAGGAGGCAACGGCATGGCGGTTCGCCGCAACACTTCGCTGGTGGCGCTCGACGTCGGCCGGGCCACGCTTCGCCTGTTCCAGGTGGATGGGGAGCGTGTCGCCGCCCGGGAGCTGCCCTGCGAGGTCTTCCAGTCCGACCCGGTCTCCGGTACGCCCGACGCGGGCAGCCTGGGCGCCGGACTCCGCGCGGCGCTTGCGGACGGCGAGTTCCGCGGCGCCCGCTGCAGCTTGACGCTCCCCGCGTCCTGCTTCCTCACGGACACCGCGCCCATCGCGGAGCTGGAGGGGAAGGAGCGGATGGAGAGCCTGGCGTGGGAAGCGGTGGATCGCTTCGGACTGGAACGGGAGGCCATGAGCGTGGGAGCGTTGCGGCTCGCGGATCCTCCGCCGCCGCCCGCCGGCCAGGCACCGCTGCCGCCGACCTCTCCTTCCGCGGGCCCCGATCATCTTCTGATGGCCGTGCGCCGGACCACCGTCTCGGCTGTGGTGGATCCCGTGATCGCGGCCGGCCTGGTGCCGGTGCGCCTGGAGTGCGCCGCCCTCGCCGGTCTCCGGACCGCGTGGGCCTGGTGGCGCCGGCAGGGCGCGGGTCCCTTCGGGTTCGTCCACGTGGAGCCGACCTGCGCGTGGCTGCTGCTGGTGCGGGACGGGACCGTGGCGTTCCAGAGGGCCAGCACCGGCGAGTACGCGCCCAGCATCGTGGCGCCCGCGGCTGCGGATCCGAACGCCATTCCGGTGGACATGCCGCTCGTGGGTTCCGGGCGCCGGGCCCTGAAGTGGAGCGGCCTCGCGGATGAAGTGCTCCAGTGCCTCCGGCACGTGGAGCGCAAGGCGCCGGGCCAGTGGCCCTCCGGGCTGATGGTGTCCGGCCCGTCCAGCGGCGACGTGGAGCTGCACGCCACGCTCGAGAGCGTCTGCGGCGTGAAGGTCCATCCCGCCACCTGCGCGGGGTTGGTGCACGCCCTTCCGGCGACGCTGCCGCCGGGCACCTGGGCCGCGGCCCTCGGCGCCGCGGCGGTCGACATGGACGTGTCCACGCGGGTGGAGCCGAAGCCCGCCGCGGCCGCGGCGCCCGCAGGAGCGAAGGCCGCATGAGGGACTTCCTCGTCGATCTTCTTCCGGCCGACACGCGGGCCAAGGTCCACGAGCGCGGGCGCGGACGCCGGACGCTGCTGCTGGTGGCGCTCCTGGCGCTCTCCCTGGTGGGTGTGGCCATCCACTCCTGGGATCAGGCGCGGCGGGCCCGCGCGGTCCGCGACGCGATGGCCGGCGCCGGCGCGACCGGTGGGGACTTGGAGCAGTCGCTCCGCACGCTCATGGCGGAGCGGACCACGCTCACGGAGTCGCTGACCACCTACCGCAGCCTGGCGCTGCCGCTCGAACTCTCGGATCTCGTGGCCACGGTGAGCGGTCTGCTCCCCAAGCAGGCCAGCCTGGTGGACATGCAGATGCGGCTGGTGACGCGGGAGCCCGTGGCCAAGGCCGCGGCCCCCACCACGCCCGGCGCCACCGCGCCGCCCGCACCGCCGCGCCGGACCCTGGAGGTGCGCTTCCGGGGGCTGGCCGCAGGCAACGCGGAGATCGGCTCGTTCGAACGGGCCCTGGCCGGCACTCCGCCCTTCGACAAGGTGGCCCAGGCGGAGAACCGCTCCGTGGAGACGCCGGACGGGCGCCTCCAGGAGTTCGTCATCACGGCGGAGGTCAACCTGGATCGACCCTTCAAGCGACAGGCGAGCGCCCCGGTGGCGATGGGAGGTGACCGGTGACGGCCCTTCCCCCGTGGCTCAAGGGGCGCGAACGCCACCTGACGCTCATCGTCCCGGCGGCGATCTCGCTCCTGGTGATCGGCGCGTTCGTGGTGCCCAACTACGTGCGGGCCGCCGCCCTGCGGAACGAATGCCGCACGCTGGAGGCGAACGCCAACGACCAGCTCATCATGCGGTCGCAGCTGGCCAGCCTCCAGAAGGAGGTGGCCGCGCTCCGCGAGGTGCACGCCACGGACGTCCGGCCGCTCTGCGACCTGGCGGCGGACAAGCTGCTGGACAAGGTGGCGCGGCCGGTGGACGGCCAGGAGGTTCGCAACCAGGGCATCCGCATCGGCACCACGGAGCGCCTGGCCAAGGACTCCGTCCGGCCGCAGGACGTGGTGAAGCGAACGGTCACGATCGAGATGGACGGCAGCTTCAAGGCGGTGTTCGCGGTGCTTGACGACGCGGAGCGGCTCAACCAGCTGGTGGTGCCGGCCCGCGTGGAGATGGCCGTGAGCCGCGGGAGCGCCAACTCCACGAGCGGCGTTCGCGCCACGATCGAGCTGGCGCAGTACTTCCGCCCCGCGGAGGGCGCCAAGTGAACGACTTGAAGGCCAGGTGGGCAGCGCTCTCCGCGCGGCTGGGGGTGAATCCTCGGCAGTTTGCCATCCTGGCCGGCGCCGGGGGCGGCGGTCTGCTGCTCCTGGTCCTGAAGTTCGCGGTCCTGCGCGGGCCCGCCGCCGCGTCCGCGTCCACGCCGCCGGAGGCCGCGCCGGATGCCGCGGCGCCGGCGCCGGTGGGGGACGCAGGCGCCGCAGCGCCCGCCGGGCCCGCAGGCGCCGCAGGGGCCGCGTCACCCGCCGCGGGCGGCACGAGCGAGGAGGGGACGCTCGTCCTCCACCTGGAGACGACGCCGGCGCGGGATCCGTTCGCATCCTTCATCGAGAAGCCGCCGCCGCCGGTGCGGAACATCGCCGCCGGCCCCACGCCGGAGGAGATGCCGACGCTCGACCTGACCCCCTACACGCTGCGGGCCACGATGGACGCCACCTGGGCCATCATCGGCGGGACCACCTTCAAGGTCGGGGATCCGGTGGGCAAGGGGCCGGATGGAACGCCCATCGTGCTGAAGGAAGTGGCGCATCGGCGAGCCGTGCTTGAGTGGCGGGGCAAAACGTTCGACATCGAGTTGGGGGGCTAGGAGGCCCCGGCCGGCATGACGAACCCAGGACCCAATCCAGGCTCCACTCCCGGACCCTCGACCCGCACCGTGACCCCGCTGGGGCAGGTGCTGGTGGACATGGGGGCGCTCACGGAAGCCAATCTCCAGGAGGCGCTGAAGCGCCAGGCGCAGGGCAACCAGCGCCTGATGCTGGGCGAGATCCTGCTGGAGATGGGGCTGGTGGATCAGGAGACGCTGATCCGCGCCGTCGCGGTGAGCCGCGGGATCGAGTACGTGCCGGATCCCGGCGCGGTGGCGGATCCCGGCGCCATGGCCCTCATCCCGGAGGCCCTGCGGGCGGAGCATCGCGTGCTGCCGCTGTCGCTCTCCGAGGGAGAGCTGACCGTGGCCACCGCGGAGCCGCAGAACTTCTTCGTGCGCGAACAGCTCGCGAAGGTCACCGGCTTCCGCATCCGCTTCGTCGCGAGCCCCGGCGCCCGCATCGAGGCGGCGCTGGGCGCCGCGCCCGCGGAGACCCAGGAACTCGACAACGACATCCTCTCGGACGTGGACGAGAAGGAGTTCAGCCTCTCCGAGGGGCACGACACGGAGATGATCGGCGTGGAGACGGACGCCGACGCCGGCCCCGTGGTGAAGCTGGTGAACTTCATCATCTGCTCCGCGGTGAAGGAGCGGGCCTCCGACATCCACATCGAGCCGGACGACGGCACGCTCCGCGTGCGCTTCCGCGTGGACGGCACGCTCTACACGCGCGTGAAGCCCCCCTACCGGATGCATGCCGCCGTCTCCAGCCGCATCAAGATCATGGCCAAGCTGGACATCAGCGAACGCCGCGTCCCGCAGGACGGCGAGATCAGCGTGAAGATCGACGGCCGCCCCGTGGACCTCCGCGTCTCCACCCTGCCGGGCAAGTTCGGCGAGAAGGTGGTGATGCGGGTGGTGGATGCCAGCGGCAACCGCCCCTCCCTGGACAAGCTGGGCTTCCGCCCGGAGACGCTCAAGCTCTTCACGGGCCTGATCGAGCTGCCCCACGGCATCGTGCTGGTCACCGGTCCCACCGGATCCGGCAAGAGCACCACGCTCTACGCCGCGCTCTCCACCTTCGACACGGAGAGTCTCAACGTCTCCACGGTCGAGGATCCCATCGAGAGCAACCTCCAGGGCGTCCACCAGGCCCAGGTGAACCCCAAGGCGGGATTCACCTTCGCGGGCGCGCTGCGGGCCCTGCTGCGGCAGGACCCGGACATCGTCATGGTGGGAGAGATCCGCGACAAGGAGACGGGCCAGATCGCGGTGCAGGCTGCGCTCACGGGCCACATGGTGCTGAGCACGCTGCACACGAACGACGCGCCCAGCGCGGTGACGCGTCTGCAGGACCTGGGCGTGGAGCCCTTCCTGATCGCGGCGTCCATCCGCGGCGTGCTGGCCCAGCGCCTGGTGCGTCGCATCTGCCCGCAGTGCCGCACGGAGTTCGAACCCGATGCCGCGCAACGGAGCGCCCTGGGCCGCCACGCGGACAAGGCCTCCCGCCTCTACCGCGGCGCCGGCTGCAAGCGCTGCCGCGAGACGGGCATGCAGGGCCGCGTGGGTCTCTACGAACTGTTCGCGCCGGACGATGAGGTGCTGGACGCGATCAGCGCCCGGGCCGAGCCGGCGGCGATGAGGAAGCTCCTGGAGCGCAAGGGTTTCGAGACGCTCTGGGACGACGGAATGTTGAAGGTCCTGTCCGGACTCACCACGAGCGAGGAGGTGCATGGTGCCTGCCGCGGTTGACGCTACTCCCATCCCGACGGAAGCCGGTCCCGCCCGCAAGTTCAGCTACCGCGCCCGGCGCAGCAACGGCGAGCTGGTTCGCGGCGTGGTGGAGGCCGCCTCCCACGCCACCGCGGTCCGCGAGCTGCGCCGACAGGGCATGACGGTGCTGTCCGTGGAGCTCACGGACTCCGCCGCCCCGGTGGGCGTGACCGCCACCCGCAGCCCGCGCCGGCTCTCCGCCGGCTTCTCCAAGGACGACGTGGTGGCTCTCTGCCAGCAGCTGGCGGTGATGCTCAAGACCGGCGTGCCGCTCGCGGAGGGTCTCCAGACCTTCGCGGAGCAGGCCCGGCGCCGCGAGGTGCGGGAGATCGTCCAGCGGATCCACGACGAGGTCTGCGAGGGCGAGGACTTCTCCAAGGCCCTGGCCAAGTGGCCGCGCGTCTTCCCTCCGCTCCTGGTCAGCCTGATGAAGGCGGCCGAGGCCAGCGGCATGCTGGATGAGATGCTGGCCCGCGTCGCCAAGGATCTGGCCCGCGAACGCAAGACCGCCCGCCAGGTCAAGGGCGCCATGACCTACCCCGCCCTGATGTTCTCCGTGGCCGTGGCCGCGGTCGCGGTGATCATGATCTTCGTGCTTCCGAAGTTCATGCCGATCTTCCAGTCCCAGGGTGACCGCCTGCCCGCGCCCACCAAGCTGCTCATCGGGATCAGCGAGTTCCTCCAGTTCAAGTGGATGTACTACGTCCCCGCCGTGGTGGGCGCCGTGGTGGCGTTCCTGCTGTGGGCCCGGACCACCGTGGGGCGCCGCTCCCTGGACTGGGCCAAGCTGAAGGCCCCGGTGCTGGGCGGCATGTTCCGCCAGATGTACCTGGCCCGCATGGCCAACACCATGGCCACCCTGCTGGCCGCCGGCGTGAGTCTGCTGGACATCGTGGGCATCTGCCGGGCTGTGACCAACAACCACTACTACTCGCTCATGTGGGACGAGCTCCGGGATCGCATCGAGAAGGGCCAGGACATGTCCGCGGCCTTCCGCTCCGCGTGGTTCATCCCCCCCAACGTGAGCGCCATGTTCAACGCCGGCGAGCGCAGCGGACGCCTCCCGGAGGTGCTGTCGAACATCGCCCTCTACGCCGAGGAGGAGATGGAGATCCGGATCAAGGCCACCACGTCGCTCATCGAGCCCATCATGATCGTGGGCATGGGCGTGGTGGTGGGCGGCATCGCGTCCGCGATGCTCCTCCCGATCTTCAACATGAGCAAGGGCATGCGCTGAGGCGCACCTGGCGGTGCCGCGCGGCGGAGGGGCCGCGCGGCGCCGTCAGGGTGCCGCCACGCGCACGGTCACCGGTTCGTCCGTCACCGCCTCCGGCTGGAGATCCACCCGGAGTTCGTCCGCGCCCGAGCGGCCGCCCATCTCCACGCGGCGGCCGGGCGCCTTCAGCGTCACCGTCACCGGGGCCATGCGTCCATCCGACCCGCGCTGGAAGCTCAGCGGCACCTCGTGCCGGCCGGGCTGCAGGGAGGTGGCGGCGCCGCCCGCCACGGTCACCTGCACCGCGCCGCCCTCCACCCGCAGGGCCAGGAGGCGCGGGAGCTGCGCCGGCGGCGCTCCCTCCGGCTTGAGGTTGAAGACCAGCCGCACCGGCTCCGCGCGACGGCCGCCGGGATCCGGCACCACCACCGCGGAGGCCGGCGTCCATCCGCCCAGCCGCACCTCCACCTGGCGCGGCTTGCTGGCGGAGGTCCATGCGAACGTGAGCCGCGCCGGCGTGCGGCCGGCGTCCGCGCCGTCCACGAGGACCTGGGCCCCCGGCGGGGCGCTGAGGATCTGGGCGCTCTCCGTGCTCTCCGCGCCCGTCCCCGCGGGCGCGGGTTGGGGCGTGGCGCCGCCCGCGCCGCCGCCACCGCCGGCCCTGGCGAGGAGCGCCTTCACGTCCACCACGCCGGTCATCACCAGGCTCCCGACCACCACGGCACCCACCACGATGATCACCAGGATCCACCCGAGCGGTCCGCCCTTCGCGGGCGCGGGCGCCGCCCGCGCGCCCGCGGGAGGCGCCTTCGGAAGGAAGCTGGTGGCCACGCCGGGCACGGAGACGCGGAGGTCCTCCCCCGCGGCGGACCCCTGGTTGTCCAGCGGGATCGCGTCCGGATCCGGGGCCGCATGCGGCGCCGGGGCGGCCGGGGCGCGAACGCCGGCCGCGTCGCCCGCGCGCGGCGCCGGGGAACGGGCCGCGACTCCCGGGCCCGCGAGATAGCGTTCGAGCTCCTGCGCCAGGGCGCCGGCGGAGTCGAATCGCTTGAAGCGGTCCTTCTCCAGGCAGCGCATGAGCACGGCGTCGATGGTGGCGTCCACGGACGGATCCACCTCGCGCGGCGATGGAACCCTGGTCTCCGTGATGATGCGGGCGGCCTCGTGGACGGGGAGGCCGCGCACGTCGTAGGGATGCGCTTCGCAGAGGAGCTCGTAGAGAATGACGCCCAGGGCGTAGACGTCCGTGCGCACGTCGATCGCCCGCGGATCCGCGGCGATCTGCTCCGGGCTCATGTACTGGAGCGTGCCGATGAGCTGGCCGGTGTCCGTGCGGACGCTCGCGATGCCCAGGTCCCCGCCGGAGGCGCGGGCGACGCCGAAATCGATCACCTTCACGCGCCCCCAGGGATCCACGAGCAGGTTGGGCGGCTTGAGGTCGCGGTGCACGAACCCCATGGCATGGGCGTGCCCCACCGCCTGGCAGACGCGCAGGAAGAGCTCCAGGCGCCCGCGCAGGTCCAGCTTCTTCTCCGCCGCGTAGTCCGCCAGCTCCCGCGCCTTGTCCACGAACTCCATCACCATGAACGGCATGCCGCCGGAGCCGTCGTCCCAGACGCCGCTGGTGATCATCTCCGCGATGCCGGGATGCTGGAGCTTCCCGAGGATGGCGGCTTCGCGCTGGAAGCGGGCCACCGCCTCCGGCTTGCCGAAGCCGCGCGAAAGCAGCTTGATAGCCACGTCGCGCGGCGGATCCCCCCAGGTGCCGCGGTAGACGCGGCCCATGCCGCCTTCGCCCACGAACGCCGTCACCTTCGCGCCGCCGATCGTCTGCCCCAGGATGGGATCCGACACGGCGCGCAGCCCCGCCGCCTGCCGCGAGACGTCCGCGGCCGCCTCCCGGAACGCGGCCGCCTCCGCCATCGTGTTCGAACCCACGCCGCCGCGCCGCGGGCTCCCCTCCTGCGGGGCCGCGGATCCCACGTCCGTGGCGTCCTCCAGCAGCTTGAGCAGCGCCTCCCGCTCCTCCGCGTCCGCGCAGTTGGTGGTGGCCCACGCGTCCCACTCCGCGCGCGGCAGCCGCTTCACCTCCTGGAAGAGCGAACGCAGCCGTTCGGAGCGCGCCGTGTCCATGGCGCGGGGATGGTACCGCGCCCCTACGAACGCAAGCGGAAGGCGCCGACCACGGTCCGGAGGGAGGCGAGCGCCTCCTGGAGCGCGGTGGCGGCGCCCGCGAACTCCGTCATCGAGTTCTGCGTCTGCGACGCGGTGGCCGCGAGCCGCCCCATGGCCTCGTCGATGCGGCGGGCGCCCTCCGTCTGCTGGGCCAGCCCTTCGTCCAGGGACTGGAAGCGCTTGGTGGCCGCCGCCACCTGCCCGATGACCTGCGAGAGCTCCCCGCCGATGCGGTCCACCTCATCCACGCCGCGCCGGACCTGATCCGCGAAGCGGTCCATCTCCATCACGCCCGCGGAGACGGCGGACTGCATCTGGGTGACCATGCGGTCGATCTCCACGGTGCTGCGCCCGGTCTGGTCCGCCAGGCGGCGGATCTCCCGGGACACCACCAGGAAGCCGCGGCCGGATTCGCCGGCCTTCTCCGCCTCGATGGCGGCGTTCACGGAGAGGAGGTTGGTCTGCTCCGCCACGCGGTTGATGGTCTCCACGATGGCGGTGATGCCGGTGGCCTTCTCGTTGATGGTGGCCAGCCGTTCCGCGACCGCGGCGGTGGCCTTGTCCAGGCTGCGCATGGACTGCTCCATCCGCTCCAGCGAGTCGCGACTGCTGGTGGCCATGGACGCGGTGCGCTCCGCCTCGCCGCGCACGTCCCGCATGCTGCCCACCAGCTCGTCGCCGGTGTGGGTGATCTCCCGCACCGCGGCCGCGATCTCGCTCGAGCTCCGGGCGAACTCCTGGGCCGCGCCCTCCTGCTCCCTGCTGGTGGCCGCCACCTGCGTGGCGGTGGAGTGCATGCGGATGGCGGCGTGCTTGACGCCGCCCACCAGGCGGTCCAGGTTGCGGGTCATCCCGCAGAGGGCCTCGCCCAGCACCCGGGCCTCCGCCGCGGCCCGCGGGCTCACCTTCACCTCCGCGGTGAGATCGCCGTCCGCCACGCGCCCCGCCAGGAGCACCGCGCCGCGCACGTCCCGCGCGGCCCGGGAGGACATGACGATCACCACCACCATCACCAGCGAGGTGCAGACCAGCGCCAGCGCGCCGATCTGCATCATCTCCCGCCGCAGCGGCCCCAGCACCTGCGCGGAGGGGAGCGCCAGCACCAGGCGCCAGTCCCCGGTGGCCACGCTGGAGGCCACGAAGTACGTGTCCTCGCCGCTCACCGGGTCCGGGAGCCGCATCAGGACCGTCTCCCGCCCCTCCATGCGCAGGGCCCGGAAGACCGGGCCGTACCCGCCATCGCCGTCCCCCGTGGTGAGCGTCTCCAGGCTGCGGGCGGCCTCCTTGCCGGGCGCGCACTCGGCCACCACCTGACCGCGGGACGTCACCACGAACACTCTTGCGTCCATCCGCTCCGCCACCGGCGCCAGCAGCTCCCCCAGATCCCGCAGCGAACGGTCGACGCCCACCGCGCCCAGGAAGCGCCCATCCAGCACGATCGGCATCTCGTAGCGCACGAGGGCCACGCCGTCGCGCACCTGCGGGTCGGAGACCGCGAGGGCGGCCCGGCCGGATTCGCGCACCAGCCGCCGAGCCGCCAGAAAGCCCTGGTCCTGCTCCGGGTCGTGGAACGGCCGCAGCACGACCTTCCCGCCCTGCATCCGATCGCGGTACCAGCGCGGCATGAACCGCCCGCCCGGTCCCGCGGCTGCGTCCGGCAGGCCGCTCTCCGCGTGCGTGGCGTCGCCCTCGTCCGCGTCCTCCTCGTAGACGACGAACGCCCCTTCGCACCACGGCGTCCGCTGCACCATGACCGCCAGCAGCGCCAGGGTGCGGCGCCGCTCGCCGAAGAGCCCGGCCTCCTGGGCCTCCGCGAGCATCTCCACGAGGGCCGCGGCGTTGTTGTTCGCGTCCTCCACCAGGGCGGCGCTCAGGCGGGCGCCGTCCCGCAGCCGCGTCTCCGCATCGTCCCGCAGCGCCTGGTAGCGCGTGGTGGCGCCCATGACGTACATGGCGATCACCACCGCCACCATCGGCGCCACGCCGTAGAGGATCATCCGCCCGGCGAGACTGCTCGCGAACGGAATCCGCCGCGTCCGCGTCTCCGCCGCAGGCTCTGGGACGGGCTCCATCGCGCGGAGGATACCGGCGCCCCGCCCCACGCGCCGATATCCTCCCGCGTCATGAAGCGACCGGCGCTCGTGGTGGCGGCTATGACCGCGATCGTGCTGCTGGCCCATCCGTTCGTGCCATGGCACTGGGGACTGGCCGCGGACTGGCGGCACCTGGTGCTGTGGCCGGTGACGGCGGCCTTCGTCTTCATGGCCGTGGGCGCGGCACGCGAATCGCACGCCGCGTGGTGCGGCATCTTCGGCGCCTGCGCCGTGGCCTTCAATCCGGTGTGGCCGCTGGAGATGCCCGCCAGCCAGGCCGCCGCCCGGGCGATCGGCGGCGGCGTTCTCGCCGCGGTCTACGTCATCCGCTTCTGGCGCTAGGGCCCCGCGGCGGCGCCGCGGTGGCCGCGCTCACGGCGCAGGGAGCGTGAAGAGATACGCCCCGCCGGGATCGACGCCGGCGCGTTCGTTCCGCGTGCGGTTGACCAGCACCTGGTCCCCCTGCACGGCGATCCCGCCTCCGAACCCGGCCGGCGCGCTCTTCGCCTGCGGGAGGAGCCGGAGCGTCTCCGCCCAGGCGCCGTCCTTCCTCTGGAAGACGCACACCGCGCCGCCGCGCTCCGGGCCGCCCGGCAGCGTGGCGTTGGGCGCGCCCACCAGGATCCGCTCCCCCGCGATCGCGAGCCCGGCGCCCCAGCCGGCGCCCACGTCCATGCCGCCCGCGCAGACCAGCTCTCCGTCCGGCACCCACGCGCCGTCCGCGCGGCGGAAGACGAAGACCTTCCGGCCCGGTCCGGTGGCCTCCGTGGCCAGGACCACCAGGAGATCCCCGCGGAGCACCACCTGCGTGCCGAACCCCGCGAATGCGGTGACGGACGTTCCCTTCACCTCTCCCACCTGCTTGAAGTCTCCGCCCTCGCGGCGGTAGAGGCAGACGAGGGCCTCGTCCGCCAGCCGCAGCGGATCCCCCGCCACCGGCAGCATGGCCTTGGGCGAGCCGACGGCCAGGAGATCCCCGTCGAGCGAGAGGGAGCAGCCGAACCAGGTGCTCACGCCCTTGGGATCGCGGCGGATCACGCTGGTGCGGGTCCACTTGCCGGCGCCGTCCTTGGCGAAGGCGTGCACGGCCGGCGTCGGCGAAAGCACTTCGGGCTTGCCCTGCATCATGCGGGTGTCCACGTCGCTCGCCAGCACGAACGTGCCGTTGGTGGCGATGGCGCTCCCGAACGCCGGCGCCTCCTGGCCGCCGGGCGTGGTGAGCGTGCCGGCGCGGGCCCAGCCCGCGGGCGTCGGGGAGGGTTCGAACACCACCACGTCGCTGCGGAGCGCCGCACGCCGCTCCACCTGCGTGGCGAAGAGGCCCGGCGCGGCGGCGATCTTCTGGAACGCCAGGTCGCCGGCGCGGAAGCCGTCGATGCCGGGCATCTCCTTGCGCGCCACCCAGCCGCCGTCCTTCCGTTCGAACGTGGCCACCTGGCCGTCGAATCCGCCCTGCCGGCTGCGGACGGGACCGGTGACGAGCGGCGCGCGATCCGCCCACGCCACCACCAGGCCGAACGTGGGCGACACCACCGGGCCGGGCGGCGCGAGGAGCGCCGTCTCGTGCAGCACGGGGACGGTGGGTGCCGCGGGTGCGGCGGGCGCCGCGGTCTGGGGCTGGAGTGCGAGCACGGCCAGGAGTGGAGTGATGCAGGGCATGGGCGGTTCCAGGCGGGCGTACGGGGCGGATCAGGTTCTGGTGCGTCGCTGCGCGGCGAGCGCCGCGGCCACTTCCTCGACCAGCACCGACTCCTGCGGGAGGTTGTGCTTGCCGTAGTCGTCGCGCGGGCGGATGACGCGGACGCCCAACTCCGCCAGGAGCGAGAGATTCCGCTCCAGGATCGCGGTGTGCATGGAGCCGTGCATGGTGGGTGCCACCAGGACGGCGGCCCGCCCCTGCTGCATGCGGCCCAGGGCGGAGGCGAGCGCCGCGGTCACCGCGCCGTCCGCCACCCCCGCGGCCATCTTGCCGATCGTGTTGTAGGTGGCGGGCGCCACGAGGTACGCGTCGAACGGCGCGTCGTCCGAGAGATGCTCCGCATGCGCGGTGAGGGCCACCACGGCGGGGCGCGCGGTGCTCCATTCGAGCACCTCCTGCGTGACGTAGCGCAGGGCCTCGGAGGAGGCGAAGGCCGTCACCAGCGCCCCCTGCCGCCGGAGGGCGCGGGCCACCAGCGGCGCCTTGAACGCGGCGATGCCGCCGGTCACCAGGAGGGCCACGCGGCGCCCGTCCAGGAGGCTGCCGTCGCACGGGACTTCACGATCTCCCAGGTCCGAGGGGGTGGGCGGCGGGAACGGTGCGTCGGGCGTCACGACCGCATCGTACCCCCGGAGGGGCCTCCACCCCGCGCATGGAAGGCCCCCACCGGCGGCGCGCGGCACCGATATGCTCCGCCCGCCCGCCGCGGCGAGACGCGGCCCGCACCGCCCCACCATGAAGCGATGGCTCCCGATCCCGCCGGACCTGGTGACGCCCGTCGTGGCCGGCGTGGCGCTTCTGCTGGCATGGCTCACGGACCGGCACGCGCCGCCCGGGGTGCCGCATTGGGTGGCGCTCATCCTCTATGGCGCGTCCTACGCGGTGGCGGGCGCGGAGCCGGTGAAGGACGGCCTGCGGGCCGCGGCCCGGCTCCGGTTCGACGTGGACTTCCTGATGGTGCTGGCGGCGGGCGGCGCGGCCCTCATCGGGGAGTACCTGGATGGCGGCCTCCTCCTCTTCCTCTTCTCGCTCGGGCACGGCCTGGAGCACTACGCGATGGGCCAGGCCCGAAAGGCGATCCGGGCCCTTGGCCAGCTGACGCCGCGCGAGGCCCACGTGAAGCGCGGGCAGGAACTGGTGGACGTGCCGGTGGCGGAGGTGCAGGTGGCGGACGTGGTGCTGGTGCGGCCGGGAGAGCGCATCAGCGTGGACGGCCGGATCCGCGCCGGCCAGAGCGGCGTGGACCAGAGCCCCATCACCGGCGAGAGCATCCCGGTGGAGAAGGGACGCGGAGACGAGGTCTTCGCCGGCACCCTCAACGGCGACGGCACGCTGGAGGTGGACGTTCTCCGCGCGTCCGCGGACAGCACGATGTCGCGCATGATCCGGCTGGTGGAGGAGGCGCAGGGACGCAAGAGCCACGTGCAGCGGGCGGCGGATCGCTTCACGCGGATCTACGTGCCGCTGGTGCTGGTGGCCACGGCTGCAACCGCCGTCCTCCCGCCGCTCATGGGCTGGATCGGGCCGCAGGGGAACGAATCCGCCTGGGCGGTGGCCTTCCTCCGCGCCATCACCCTGCTGGTGGGCGCCTCGCCCTGCGCCCTGGTGATCAGCACGCCCGCCGCCGTCCTGGCCGGAGTGGCCCGCGCCGCCCGCAGCGGCGTCCTCATCAAGGGCGGCATCCACCTGGAGAGCCTGGCGCAGGTGAAGGCCATCGCGATGGACAAGACGGGCACGCTCACCATCGGCCGGCCGGAGGTGGTGGAAGTGCGCACCTTCCACGGCGTGGAGGAGGAGACGCTCCTCCGCCTCACCGCGGGCCTGGAGGCCCAGTCGCTCCACCCGCTGGCCCGGGCCGTGGTGAACGCGGCGGAGAAGCGCGGCGCCGCCGTCCCCATCGCCTCCGAGCTGACGGCGGTGAAGGGCAAGGGCCTGGTGGGCGTGGTGGAGGGGCGGCGCGTCCGCGCGGGCGCGCTCCGGCTCTTCGAGGGCCAACCGGTGCCGCCGGAGGTCACGGAGGCGGCGCTGCAGATGGAGCGGGCGGCGCGAACGGTGATCGTGGTGGCGGTGGACGGCGCGTTCGCGGGCATGCTGGGGTTGATGGACCGCCCGCGCCCGGATGCGGCCCACGCGGTGCGGCGCCTGCGCGAGATCGGCGTCCGGCCCGTGGTGATGCTCACCGGCGACAACGCGGTGGTGGCGGAGGCCGTGGGGCGGGAGATCGGGATGGACGAGGTGAAGGCGGGGCTCCTGCCGGAGCAGAAGATCGAGCTCGTGGCGGCCATGGAGCGGGAGCACCGCGCGGTGGCGATGGTGGGCGACGGCGTGAACGACGCCCCCGCCCTGGCCGCGGCGGCGGTGGGCATCGCGATGGGCGGCGGCGGCACGGACGTGGCCCTGGAGGCGGCGGACGTGGCCCTGATGAGCAGCGATCTCTCGCGGATTCCGTTCGCCATCTCCCTGGGTCGGCGGGCCCGTTCGATCGTCCTCCAGAACGTGGCCATCTCCATGGGGACGGTGGCGTGCCTCATCCCCTTGTCCATCATGGGGAAACTCCCAATATCACTCGCGGTGATCCTCCACGAAGGCAGCACGGTGGTGGTGGTCCTCAACGGCCTCCGGCTCCTGGGCTTCCAGGATCCGCTCTCCATGGCGGTGCGGCGGTGACCCGCACCTGGCCGCCGCAGCTGCAGGCGGAGTACCGGGAGCACCTGGCCGCATGGCTCCGCGGATGGGACGCGTCGTGGCTCCTGGAGGAGATCCGCGTGGAGCTGAGCGGGCGGATGACCAGCTCCCTGGGCCGCGCGTACTTCCAGGAGCGGCTGATCCGCCTCAACGTTCGCCTGCTGGAGCCGGGGTCCGAACCTCTCCTGCGCGAAGTCCTCTGCCACGAGGCGGCGCACCTGGTGGCCCACGAGCGTCACGGCCGCGCGGCGAGGCCGCATGGCCGCGAGTGGCGGGCGCTGGTGGCGGGCGCGGGCGTGATCCCCAGGGCCACGGTCCCGCGGAGCGAGTGCGCGTTCGCGCTCCCCGCACCCAGGCGCAGACGGACGCGGCGCCGCACCTCCGGCCTGCGGCGCGTGCTCCTCAGGGTGTTCCGGCTGGGATGATGCCGGCCATGGCGCGGCCGGCGGGCACGCGGCTCCAGGTGCCCTCCAGCACGGACTTCCGCGCCAGGCAGGAGTCCCGCACCAGCGTCATGCGCAGCTGGCCCTCCGTCACGTCCACCTCGTAGGTGCCGGAGTCTCCAACGCACACCCGCGTCTCCGGGCGGAAGAGGAACTCCACCTGCGTGCCGCTGCACCGCACCGTGCCCAGCACGGAGTGGAGCGCGTTCTTGTCATCCGCGGCGGCGCCCGGGGACTCCGGAGACTCCAGCCTCGGCGGGCCGTCCAGCACGAAGATGCCTCCCTCCTCCACGGTGAGCACCGCGCCTGCGGTGGAGCGCCACTCGCCGGCCAGGGAGACGTCCTTGGGCTTGTCCATGGAGGCGCAGCCTGCGGAGAGGGTCACCAGCGCCGCGGGGACCAGCGCCGTGACGGCGCGGAAGACGACATGGGCTGCCTCGGCGACGCGCATGGGCGGAGCGTAGCAGGCTGCCGTGGCGGCAGCGGTCGAATCACGCGGAACGCGTCCTGCTGGCGCGATGCGTCAGCGCGCCGGCCGGCGCCGAGTCCTGCGGGCTGCGGCGCGGGGCGTGGGGCGTGCGGCGTGGGGCGTGGGACATGAGGCCTGGGGAGCGCGTGGGAGACGCCGCTCGGTCCCTGGACCCGGGTGGATCCCGCATGCGGGGGGAGCTTCCTTGCGCACGCCATCACAGGCGCGGATCCGGCATCGACCCACGCCTCGCTCCAGACCCAAGCGGCGGAGTGCGTGCTGAAGAGCGCGGAGTGCGGCCTCGATTGTGGCTCCACTACGATGTCAACCTCAGCGACCGCCGGTGCGCAGGCGTCCGGGTGCCTGTCGGCACATGCGACTGCAAACTCCCCCCGAGCCCCTGAGCCATGCTGCAGCTCTTCGCTCCGATCGTCCTCGCCACCATGGTGTCCGCGGCGCCGCAGGGCGCGGAGGAGACGCCCCCTCCGCCACCGCCGTTCCTGGTGGTCGGTGTCCTCCAGACCCGGATCACCATCGGAGGCGGACCGGCACCGGCTGATCCAGGTGCACGGCGTGCCTCAGATCATCGCAGCGAACGCCGCTGTGGCTTCCGACCCCAATCCGGACCCCGGGGTTCGGTCGGACGTCATCTACGAGATCCAGCGACGTCTCGTGCCATACCTGAGCTACATGCGGCGAGCGCTCCTCCTGCCATCCCTCGATGCCGGCCAGCGCGCCACTCTCTCGGAACTTCTCGATAGAAGCGAGCGGAAGTGCGCCGAGTTCGAGGCCTCACTCCGTCAGGCCTGGGTGGACAGCGGACTGATCATGCATGGCGCACCCCCCAAGCCCGGCCTTACCCTGAAGGAGCAGAACGACGTGATCGCAGGCATCGTGGCTGCCCGCAAGAAGGCCAATCGAGAGTGGTACCTCGTCGCGGAGGGGGTCCTCTCGCTGGAGCAGCGGGAGGCGCTCAAGCGGCAGACTCAGCCTGACGCGCGACCGGAGTCCACATCACTCCGGTGACTCTGCCGGACCCCGCGCAGCCTCGGGACGAACGTCAGACCGACACCCGCGAGCCCAACCGCGAGGAGGGAGACCGAGGTCGTGCCGACTTCCACGCCCGCATCCGGAGCGGCATTCCCCGTCCTTCGCGCCATCGATCCCTGACCGCGGGATGGCGAAGCGGCGACTGTCGCCGCAGGCGACGGGTTCAGCGTCCGACGCTGCGCGAGCATCGGTTCGTCCTCCGCACAGCCGGCGGCATCGTCGGCACGGACGATGACCAGGGCGCGTGTCGACACATCCAGGAACTCCGCCCCCGCCGGGAACCCATCCCAGGGATTGGCGATCAGGTCCTGCGAACCTCCGGTCCTGATTGCGGCGCCCCCGGTGGCCGGATCCGCGGCAACCTCCATCGTGACGATGGCTCCGCCCGGCAGCGCGCGGACTCCCTTTGTGGGCATCCAGCCGCCAGACGCCACCTGGGCCGCCTGGAGAATGCGAAGAGAATAGGTGGCTTCCGGAGCGTGGCTCGGATCGCCATACCACTCCTGCCGAACGGGAAGACACCCGCGATCCGCGTCAAGCCACACCGATCCGCGGTGAAGTCCATCCTCATCGAACACATCAAGGACCGCACAGGCCACGCCGTCGACCTCCTCCAACTGAGCCCGCACGCTCGTGGAGGGTGCATCCAGCACCGCGAGCAGATCCCGCCACGGCGATCCGGGTTCGCCAATCGAGATCCAGCGCATCAGGAACTGCGAGTACTCCATCCCCGGGAACTCGTGTCCGATGAAGTCCTTCAGATACTCCTGGGACACTCCGACGGAGCCGAAGGAGTGCCGGTTGCTGAAGGCCACGCCGCTGGACCCGTCAAAGGACGCCAGCTTCCGCTCCGCGATCCCGGGCTGCTGAGGCGTGGCGAACGTCTCCACCAAGAGCCCCCATCGGCCAGCGTCCGGGTCCGTGGAGAGCACGGTCTCCTGGAGCACCGGGGCCCCGTTGAGCGTGGGGTCGTCCGTGAAGCGAACCGCGTACGAGCGCGTGAGCATCTCGTTGGAGCGGGCGATTGCGGAGAGCTGCGCCTTGGCGGGCGGAGGGGATGCGGCTGCGTCCCCCGCCAGCAGGGCCGCACAGCACGCGGCGGATGCCGCCGCGACCGGACGGGAGCCGCGACGGAGCCACCACGGGAGCCTCGCGGAGCGAGTCGCCGGGTTCGATCCACGTGAGGTCAACGGTTGCATGCATCACCTCCTGCGGGCGGCCCGCCGGCGGGGGCCGACACGAACATCGGCCGCACACCAACCGCGAGCGTACGGAACATGATTCGACCCGGCAATCGGCCCGGGTGCGGAAAAACCGGCGACTGCGCCACCGGCGCGCGGGGCACGGCCCCCGCCAGCGCGGGCACGGCGTGGGTCAGAAGAGGATCACCAGCTGGAAGGCTCCAAGGTCCTGGCCCTGCCGCACCGGGCCTTGTTCCTCCGCGCGGCTGTATTGCGCCTTCAGAAGGATGAAGCGTCCCAGCTTCATGCCGATTCCCGCCTCCGCGCGCCAGACGTCATTGGCCCAGGGCGTCTGCCCGAAGGGCGAGGCGATGTCGTCGTAGACCTGCTGATTGAAGCGGCCGGCCAGCCAGAGCTCCGGCGTGAGCTTCCAGCGCCCCTCCACGAACCAGCTGAACGAGGTGAGCGCTCCCTGCGTGGGCGTGGTCCACGTGGAGAAGGCCATCTCGCTCCACACCTCGAACGGCCCGTGCGCCCACGAGACGTCCGCACCGAGGACCCGCTGGGTGGCGTCGGAGGCGTCGAAGCGCGACGGCAGCGTGTCGATCGCGTCCTGCGAGAGGTATGAGCCGCTGCTCGCGCTCACGCCGAGCGTCCACTCCGCGCTCGGTCGCACCCCCAGCCGGCCGGTGACCGTGGGATACGCGAGGCTGCGCTCCCAGAAGGCCCACTCCGACGGCCGGGAGGAGAGCGAGGCGTTCTTCACCTCGAACGCCCAGTCCAGCCACTCCAGGTGTCCGTTCGCACCCGCGCCGCTCGCGTAGCTCGGCCCCCAGACGATGGGGAGCCACGCCGGGACGTTCGTGGGGAGATTCTTGCGGTTGAGGAAGGCCGGCAGCGGCGGTGTGGCGCTGACGCCACCCATGCCGTCCGCGACGGTGCCCTCCCAGTCGTACATGAGCGGCGCGGTGATGAGCGGGTTCTGGAAGCTGAAGTGGCGGTTCACCCATTGCCCGAAGCAGGTGGCGAACGTGCCGCCCTTGAGCCGGAGGACCGGGTCGTCGAAGGGCGTGTAGACGCCGAAGTACTCATCCGCGCGGGCCTGGATGCTGCAATCCTGCGGGTCGAAGCCGCGATCCACGTTGCCCAGGAAGACCACGTCGAAGTGGTCCAGGATGGACGCCGTGAACAGGCCGCTGAGTCGCGGTGCGTCCAGCACCTGGCTCCCGGATTGGATGAAGCCGGGTGGCGGGAGGCTCATCACGTAGAGGTCGTTCGTGAACCAGAAGTCGAGCGAGAGCCGGAAGTCGCCATCGGGAGTGGCCCAGCTGGTGGCGTCCTTCAGCTCCTGCACGCCGTCGTCGAAGGCGCTCAGGATGGGCGTGGCGTCCTGGTGCGGCGCGGGCGCGGCGGTCGGCTCCGGTGTGGCGGGCGCGGCGGGCGGCTCCGCGGCGCGGGCGCCGGCCGTCAGGGCCGCCGCGAGGGCGAGCGGACGGGCGGCGCGGCGGGACGCGTTCGCGCTCATGGCGCGGAGTCCACCGGGAGGCGGAACGCGAGCACCGGTTGCGAGAAGCCCTTCACCTGCATGGGCGGCAGCGCCTCCGCGGGCCACTCCGCGGGCAGGGCGGCCCGCGTGGCGTCGTCCACCACCACCTCGCCCGCGCGGGCGGCGCCGCAGAGTCGGGAGGCGAGGTTCACGCGCTCCCCCACCACCGTGTAGTCCAGGCGCCGCGAGCCGCCCATGCAGCCGGCCACCACGTCGCCGAAGGAGACGCCCACTCCCACCTGGATGGGCGTGGCGTCCGCCGCGTTCAGCGCCGCGCGCGAACGCTGCATGGCGACGGCGCAGGCGGCGGCGCGGCGGGCGTCGTCCGCCGCCTCCCGCACCGTGCCGAAGGTGGCCATCACCAGGTCCCCCACGAACTTGTCCACCACGCCGCCGTGGCGCCGGATCTCCTCGCACATGGCCTCCATGTGGCGGTTGAGGAGCCCCACCACCTCTTCCGCGCCGCGCCGCTCCGTGAGGGCGGTGAAGCCGCGGATGTCGCAGAAGAGGATCGCCACTCGCCGGATCCGTCCGCCCGGGACCGCGGGGCCGGCCACCAGCTCCCGCGCCACCTCCGGATCCGTCACCGCGTCCAGCACGCTGCGGTAGCGGTCGCGGAGGGCCAGTCCCTCGGCCATGTGGTTGAAGCGATCTGCGAGGAGGGCCAGCTCGCGTCCGCCGCGGAGCGGGACGCGCACGTCGTATTCGCCCCGCTCCACGCGACTGGCCGCCTCCGCGAGGTCCCCCACCGGCCGGGCCAGTCCGCGGCCGATCAGCACGCTGGCGCCCAGACCGAGGAGCGCCGCGGCCGCGAGGCCGGCGAGCGCGAAGAGCGACAGGCGCCGCTGCGCCGCCGCCACGGGCGCCAGGCTGGCCAGCGTCACCAGCCGCACCGGCGGCTCCTGCGCCGCAAGCAGCGTGGAGAAGGCCAGCACGCCACCCTCCGGTGTGGACATCTCCGTGCCCTCGCCGCGCTCCGGGATCTCCAGGAGCGCCGCCGCCGGGAGCGGCAGCGGGGACTCCGCGGGCGTGAAGAGCTGCGAACCGATGAGGAGGCCGCTGCGGAGCGCGGGCTCCGCGCCGACGGTGCCGGCGCCGCCATCCGCCACGCCGGTCGCGACGCCGGGCGCGGGCTCCATCACTCGATAGGGCACCAGCGTGGCCAGCGTGCCCAGGCGTTCGTCCTCCTCGTCCACGGCGGTGAGGAGGAGGATCCACGGACGCTCCAGGGCCGCCAGATAGGCGACCCGCTGGCGCCACGGCTCCCCGCCGCGCGGGAGGAGCCGGGCCACCGCCGCGTCCACCGCGGGCAACCCGCTGCCGGGCGCCACCACCGCGCCTCCGGCGTCCAGGAAGAGGTACGGGGAGAAGCCGGGGACGGAGTCACCCTGGAAGAAGGGAAGGAGCAGATCCTCCGCGGCCAGGTAGAGGGCCTGCGGATCCGCGTCCCGCAGAGCGGCGCGGACCCGCGGGGCGCGGGCCAGGTTGCGGCACTCCTCCGAGATGGCCGCGAGCTGCGAATCCTGCACCGCCGCCGCGGTGGTCATGGTGGCGCGGAAGAGGGCCACGAGCGACGCCGCCGCATCCTGCCGCACCTGTCGCAGACTGAGCCCCAGCCCCACCGCGGTGGCGAGCACCGCCACGGCGAGCATGGCCAGGACCAGTCTGGTCGCGAACGTCATGGCGCCGGGACCGTCCAGTCCACGGTGGTCTCCCGCCCCGCCTCCACGCGGGCCCGGAACTCCACTGCGTCCTTGGGGGGCATCACCACCTGGAAGACGTGTTCGCCAGGCGGCAGCCCCTCCAGGCGGAAGCGCCCCTCCGCGTCCGTGAGCGTGAAGTGCGGAGAGTCCACCACCACGATCGCGCCGCGCATGTGCTCGTGCACCTCGCAATAGAGGTTCACCACTCCCGGCTTGTCGAAGAGGACCGGCTCCGGCTCCTCGCCCTTGCGGTACTTGCCCAGGTCGAACTTCCGGGCGGGCGAGAGGCTGAAGACGTTGTGGTACATGTCGTCCTGGTTGGGGAAGACCACGGACGTGCCGGTGCGGATGACCAGCGTGGCGGGCTTGAACTGGTAGTTGCGCTGGCTCATGCGCGCCACCGGGAGGGAACCCGGAGGTGCGGGCGCGAACGTTCCCTGCATCACCACCGCGCTCACCGGCGCATCCGGCGGATCGATGCGGCTGGTGACCTTGCTCCCGTAGTGGTCCTTGGTGGGCTTGAGCGGCCGGACCTTGGGGAGCGGGGCGCGCCCGACCAGCGTGCCGGTGGCGGCGTTCGCGGCGGGGACGGGCGGCGCGGGGGTGGAGGTGGCGGCGGGGGCGGGAGGCGCGGGGGCGGCGGAAGCCCCCTGACCATCGGCCGCCATCGCGATCAACGCGAGAAGTGCCGCACCCCACATGCGGCGGAGTCTACGGGTGAGGCGCCTGCCAATCCACGGTGAGCTCCCGGCCGGCCCGGAGGGAGACGGACTCCTCCAGGATCTTGCCCGCGGGGATCCGGATCTGCACCTTCCGCTCCCCCGGAGGAATCCCCACGATCTGGAACTGCCCGCCCGGATCCGTGACCGTGAAGAACGGCGTGTCCACCACCACGATCGTGCCCACCACCGCGTCCGATTCCGCCATCCGGAGCGTCACGGTGCCGGGGCGGTCGAACGTCACGGGGGACACGCTCTGGTCGCGCGCGATCCGGCGTTCGAAGGAGATGCCGTCGCCCTTGCCCCGGATGGTCCATTGGGCGCGGTCGTGATTGCGGAAGGTGATGCGGGTTCCCACGGTGACGGCCATGATTCCGGGCCGGAACTGCCCGCCGCGAATCTCCAGTGGCTGGTCCTGCAGGGCGCGAACGGGCCCGTGTCCCTGCGGCTTGGGGATCCACACCACGCTGCGCGGCGCGTCCGGCGGCATGGGGTCCACGCCGTCGCGCGGCGGCGCGGGCTTTGCCGCGGGTGCGCCGCCTCCGCCCGATTCATCTGTCCCGGCCGGCGCGGCCGCTCCGCCCGCTCCGTCGGCTCCCCCGGTCCCCCCCGTCCCGCCCGTTCCGCCCGTCCCGCCAGTTCCGCCCGGCCCGCCCGCTCCGCCCGTTCCGCCGCTCCCCGGTGCCTGATCCCCGCTCCCGGGCTTGCTTCGAGCCTTCAGCGGCGCCTTTCCCGAGAGAACGCAGGTCTTCTGCGGATCGGCGATGGGCGGCACGTCCAGGCTGCGCTGCGGCGGCGGCCTGGGCGGATACCCCTGCGGCGCAGCGGGATGCGCCGCCGCGCAGGGATGCAGGAGGAGCGCGGCCACGCATGCGGTGGCGGCGGCGGCGCCCGCAGCACCCGCAACGGCGGCGGCAGCGGCGGCAGCGGCGGCGGCGCCATTCACACCCCGGCGCCGCGCTGGGAGAGGCGTTCGCACGCGAACGTATCGGCCCTTCCCGCGCTGCACCTGCAGCCTGCGCGGGGTACCGGACCTCTGCGGGCACGGAATCTCCATCCGCCGCTTCCATCCCCACGCGGGGATTGGAGAGTGTCGTGTCCCGTCTGCGTCATGGACGGCAGCACGGGCGATCACCGACGGCGCGGAGCAGTGGCGCAACACACCCCGTCGGATAGGAGCGGCCGGTCCGAGGGGGCCGGCCGCTTCTTTTTTGCTTTCCGCGCTCTCAGGTGATCCGGAAGCTCTGTTGCCCGCGCGGGCGGCCGATGCAGGTGAGGAGGAGCCTCCATGTGGCCTGCCCGCGGAGTCGCAGAGTTCGCCTATTGCCCGAGGCTGTTCTATTACATGACGGTCGAGGGCATCTTCGCGCCGAGCGCGGATACGGAGGAAGGCGCCGGCCGCCGCCGGACCCGATCAACGCTGTGCTCTCGTTCGGGTACTCGATGCTCGTTCATGAATGCACCGCCGCCTGCAGGGTGGCCAGCCTTGAGCCGACTCTGGGGGCACTCCACGCCACTCGGCCTGGGCGCCCGGCTCTCGCGCTGGATCTCATGGAGCCGTTCCAACCACTGATCGCGGACTCCGTGGCGGTCTCTGCGTTTAACCGCGGCGAGCTCACCGAGGGCCACTTCCTGGATACTGCCGCTGGATGCGCGCTCACAGACTCCGGCCGGAAGGGATTCTGCTCCGCGTACGGACGGCGCATGGACACGGAAGTCCGGCATCCAGCGTTCGACTACCGCCTGAGCTACCGGCGGATGATCATGCTCCACGCACGCCTGGTCGCCGCGTGGCTCCTGGGCGAAATCCCGGCGCTCGCGTTCCTGACCACGAGGTGACGCCATGCGCCGCTCCTACCTGGTCTGCTACGACATCCGGGATGAGAAGCGGCTCCGACGCGTCCACAAGTTGATGACAGCCTATGGCGAAGGGTGGCAGTACTCGGTGTTCTGCTGCACGCTCAAGGCGATCGATCGTGTTCGCCTGGAGAACGGACTGCGAGAGATCATGAACCAGAAAGAGGATCAACTCCTCATCGTGGACCTCGGGTCCAACGAGGAGGCCGCCAGGGGGCGTCCACTTTCATGGACGTCGGGATCCCGGAGCAGGAGAGCGGCGTGTTGGTCATCTGAGGAAGCGTGGTCGCGCCCACCTCACCCCACGGGGATCGGTATGACGGCGACAGTGCCGATTCGGTAGAGTGTCCCTCGTGACCCGCGTGCCCGGTTCTCCCCGCGCGTTCGACAGTGCATTCCGCGCCCTGTGGGGTGGCCGCGATCCATTTCACTGGCAGCGCCGCCTATTCGACCTGCTAGTCCAGGGCAGAGTCCCGAGTGTCTGCAACTTACCCACCGGTCTCGGCAAGACCTCTGTAATGGCACTTTGGCTGGTGGCCCTGTCGTTTTGGCGGCAGTCGAGTCGAACGTTGCCACGGCGGTTGGTCTACGTCGTGAACCGCCGGACAGTAGTCGATCAAGCCACCGACGAGGCGGCGCGGCTACGACGCTTGTTCGAATGTCCAGCCTCCAGCGGCGTGCATGAGGCTACTTTGTGCCTTCTACGCGACGCTCTCTCAGCCCTCGCGGGTGAGAGCGGGCTGGTTCCATTGGCCGTGAGTACCCTTCGCGGAGAATTCGCGGACAACGGTGATTGGAAGGAGAACCCCGCTCGCCCGGCGATCATCGTCGGCACCGTCGACATGGTGGGGAGCAAACTGCTCTTCTCTGGCTACGGCGATGGGCGGTACGGCCGCGCTCATCACGCGGGGCTTGTCGGACAGGACGCCCTCGTGGTTCACGACGAGGCGCACTTGGAGCCGGCGTTCGACGAACTCTTGACAGGCATCGTCGAAGAGCAGCGCCGCACGGCGGAGCCAAGACCGATCCGCGTGATGCGCTTGTCGGCGACCACGCGAGCGACGGGAGTCCAGCGAGACGATGGGGCGGACGCCGACCTGTCGTTCGGGATCGAGGATGAGGATCGGCGGGATGGGGTTGTCTCGCAGCGGCTGGGCGCGCGGAAGGCGCTCACTATCGTTGACACCAACGGGGGCACGGCCGTCGCGAGGATTGCCGGGGAAGCCCTGAGGCTGGGCGCATATCCCGCGCGGGTGCTGGTCTATGTCCGCTCCCCTGAAGCCGTGGCTCACATCGCGGATGCAATCGAGAGGGAGCTGGGCGACGGCGGCGGGACGCGAATTGCGAGGCTGACTGGTACCCTCAGGGGTCACGAGCGAGATCAACTGGCCAAGGGTGAAGTGTTTCGTGCATTTTCCTCCGGCGCCGATCGATCTGTACCGCTCCCGCAATCGCTTTATTTGGTATCTACTTCCGCCGGGGAGGTCGGCGCAGACTGGGATGCCGACCACCTTGTGTGCGACCTCACCACACTCGACAGCATGGCCCAGCGGTTCGGCCGTGTGAATCGCCTAGGGGGTGACGGGCGATCCGCGACAATTACGGCGGTCGCTGAGCCGATCGGGGAGAAGAGTCCTTTCAAGACCGAGCTCGAGGAGACCGCGAGATGGCTGCGCTCACTCCCCGCGCTCGACAACGGAGTTGACGCCTCACCCGCTGCGCTCTCGCAGTTGCTCGCGACACCCGCGGCCCAGAGGGCGTTCTCACCCCGGCCGACGATCCTACCCACCACGAACATCCTGTTTGACGCATGGTCGCTCACATCGATCACCGGCGAGATGCCCGGACGGCCCGAGGTCGCTCCATATCTGCACGGTGTCGCGGACTGGGAGCCGCCAGACACGCACGTCGCCTGGCGCGCCGACATCGCACTGCTCGCCCGCCGGGGCGGAGAACGTGACTCCGGCGAGGGCGCGCCGTGCTCCAGGGACGAGATCGAGCAGGCATTTGAGGCGTTCCCGCTGAGATCGGCGGAGCGCCTGCGCGACCGGACCGATCGTGTGCAGCAGGAGCTGAGGGTAATCGCGCAACGCCTGAGGCATGGAGCTCGGGCTCGTGCGGCCCCGCCGCGCGCGGGCCACGCGGAGTCGGAGGCGTCGCACGACACGGGTGTTGCCTCCGAGTTGGCGGCCGCGGGAGGCGACAACACTCCGCTCGGCCCCAACCCATGGGTC
The DNA here is from genome assembly GCA_046350535.1 of Phycisphaerales bacterium. Classification (GTDB taxonomy): domain Bacteria; phylum Planctomycetota; class Phycisphaerae; order Phycisphaerales; family SM1A02; genus VGXK01. The sequence goes on along the minus strand of JAXMAG010000001.1, from coordinate 381,597 downwards.
GTACTGGTGCGCGCGGGCGCGGTCCGCTGGGTGCGGCTTGAGGACGTTGCTCCCGAGGACCACGACGATGCGAAGCGCGCCCAGCCGCGGCTGGCGTTCGCCACGGTGGTCCTACCGACCGAGGCGGGCGGGCTGGAGGCCGGCATGCTCAACGGCAAGGAGCCCCCGCCAAGGGATGCACGCTCCCTCGACGTGGCCGAGCTGGCTGTCCACGCCGGTCCGACCCGCCAGCGTGTCGTTCTGAAGGGCGATGCGTCACGCCCCTTGCTCGGCGGCGCCATCGCCGCCGGTGTAAACAAGGCATCCGTGACACTCGCCACGGCCGCAGCGGATGCGGAGACGGAGCGGATTGAGTACCGAGTCGCCAAGGGTGAGGACAACGAGCCTGGCGAGCGAGTGCTGCTTTGTCAGCACAATAATGCGGTAAGCGAGGGAGCGGATCGCATCGGAAGGGCGCTCGGGCTTTCCGATCACGCCGTGACGGCACTGCGGATCGCTGGAAGGTGGCACGATGCGGGCAAGGCTCGGTCCACCTGGCAGCGCTACGCAAACAACCCGAACGGGGCCGATCCCGTCGCCAAGAGCGATCGCTACGGGACCTGGAGGCAGCTTGCCGGATACCGGCACGAGTTCGGCTCGCTGCACGACGCGGCGGCGGCCGACGAGATTCGCCAACTCGACGCCGAAACGCGTGACCTCGTGCTCCACCTCATCGCCGCCCACCACGGCTGGGCCCGTCCGCACTTCGAGCCGCGCCACTTCGACCCCGGTGATCCGTCCCGTATCGGCGGGCAGCCTCGCTCTACGGCCGAGAACGAGCGGATGGCGGTCGACACGATACAGCGATTCGGCCGGCTTCAACGCCGCTGCGGTCGATGGGCCTTGGCTTGGCTGGAATCAATCCTCCGTTGCGTGGACGCGGAAGCCTCCAAGTCGGCAACGCACGGGGACCGCGGCCGTCCAACCAGTCGCATCGGTGATGGCATCCCGGGAGGTCGCGCGTGAGCCAGCCCATCCACATTCCCGTCGATGTGACCAATCCGGGTCAATTCTTCGCTTGTTGCGGGCTGCTAGAGCTAGCCAGCCTGTTGTGGCCGGGAGCTGCGGGGGGATTCTGTTGTGATTTGTTTGCGGTTCAGGCGGCAGCCAGGGGCGCCTCTCTACAATCACTGCTCGAGGCTTTTCAGCGCGCTGATCTCAGCGTCGATGACGCGGTGGACGCAGCGGGAGCCGAAGACGATGACAATGAGAGCGGCCGAGTCGCGCCGATGATGCTCGGCGCCCCGTTCAACATGGCGCTCGGCTGGTGGTCCGACAAACAACTCAAGCCTTGGGCGGGTTCAATGAATGCCAGGCTGATCTTCACCGCCATGCGCGGGGCGATCAGGTCAGAAGCCGACGACCCACTGAATCACCTCAGTGTTGTCCACGATCCAGCCGAACCCGCATCGCCGGGCTCGAAGAAGGCGACGCCGAAGAAGCGCGAGCCGTTCTACTTTGATTCGCGACGTGGCGCGAGCGCTAAGTCGCTCGATGTGGGATTCTCGCCCGACCGCCTCGGGATGACCACCGCCGCTTGCCCGGCAGTCGAGTCGCTCTGCGTCGTCGGCCTCCAGCGGTTCCGGCCGATGCCCACCCAACAGCCCCGCGTGTTTGTGTACCGTGCTTGGACGACCTCCCTGCCGCCGAGCACTGCTGCGGCAGCCGCCTGCGGCATGCTCCCGGGCGTCGGCGGCGACATCTACCGCTTCGAGAACGCGTTTCGCACCGACCAGCGTAAGCATAAGGGGTTTCTGTCCGCTACCCGTATCAGCGAAGGAGACACGCAATGAGCGATCACTTGGCCACGACCGACCTCTGGCTTGACGACGGAGGGCCTGCTGCGCTTGTCGTCCGCGAGCAGCTCATGCCCGTCGAAGGCCGGGACGGCGTGCTCTTTCCGCCAACCTACGCCGCCGGGGATGGCTTTCTAGGTGGCTACAACATCGATGGCCCCTCAGATGGCCAGACTCACGGGGAGAACATCTGTCTCATCGACTCCGTCGGCTCGCAGGCCAACAGAGTGGAGCCGGAGTTCGCCAAGCAGATGTACCGCGAACTCGTCCCACAGGTCATCATCAGGGTCGGCGATGAAAAGCAGGTCAACCTCCTGGACGCCGGTCATCGAGCAGGCGACGCGATCGCTCGGTGCACCATCCTCGCCAAGGACCTCAGGGAGGCGTTCAACAGCGTGCTCAGGGGCGACGCCCAGCAGCTCGCCAAGATCGCTCCTACTTCGCTCGTCTTCGGCGTGTGGGACTCGCGAGACACCCAAGCCAAGTTGCCGCGCATCATGGGCTCCACAATCCGCGCCTTCAACGTTCGCCGGCTGACTCGTGGCGCAGTCTACATCCCACCGCTCGACTACTCGGCTCTCGAGGTGTTCAGCGAGGCCGACAAAGCCAAGGCCGAGGGCAACAAGAAAAGCCCTCTGGCTATGCGCGGATTCGTCCACAACCCCGCATCTGGCTCACACGGCGGCATCATCGCCACCGGGGGCATTCGCCGCGATGCGACGTTGAACCTCGCGGCGCTTCGACTGCTCAAGGCCGGTTCCAACGGGCCCGCGACACTGAAGTTGCGCCGCTACATTCTCGGCCTCTCGCTCGTCGCCCTCACGCACCCCAGCGCCTATGTCGGCTACCTGCGCCAGGGTTGTACCCTCGTACTTGACCCTGACGCGAAGCCCTCGCCGCGCGAATTCTCGCTCGTCTATCCCGACGGCAGACGCGACCGGCTGAGCATCCAGCACAGCGACGCGCTGACGTTTGCTCAGGCCGCTGCGAAGCAGTTTGGCGTCGGTGAGTCCAAGTCCGTCGATTTCGACAAGCAAGCCGCCGAGAAGGATGTCGCTGAGGCTGACAAGAAGACCAAGAGGAAGGGTAGGGAGAAGGTGCCGAACACGGAGGCTGCGGAGTAGCGCGCCTCATGCCCGCTCACCTACTCATCTCCATTACCTTCCTCCAGCCAACGTGCCACGCGCGCCTAGGCAAGGAGGACAGCGCGCCCAACGAGTGGCCCCCCTCGCCCCTAAGGCTCTTCCAGGCCATGGTCGCCGGGGCCGCCGCACGCTGGGCCAGCGGTGACGGTGTGGGGCGGGTATCGCCGATGGCCTCAGGTCCGCTCGCGGCGTTTCGCTGGCTCGAGGCCCTATGCGAGGTGAGGCCGCCGACAATCCTCGCCCCCCGCGCCGTGTCCGGCCAGGCCGTGCCTCGATGGGTTCCTAACAACTCCACCGATGTCGTCGCCGCGAAGTGGGCGCGCCGCCAGAGTGGGGACGCGCTGGTGTCATTCGAGGATCGCACGAAGAAGGTCTTCCGTCCGACGCACCTGCTGGACGGATCCAGCGTTCACTATCTTTGGGAGCTGGACGAGTCGCAGGTGACCGAGGCCCGCCTGCACTCGCCCGCTGTCATCGCGGCCGCACGATGCATCGTCGCTATCGGCTGGGGAATCGACGTCGCCGTGGGTGATGCGCGCCTAGTCGACGATGCCGAGGTCGCCGTGTTGCGCGGTGAGCGCTGGGTGCCGGGGCAGACGCACGCGGGCGGAACGCCGGGCCTGCGGCTCCCGGTCTCGGGAACGCTCGACGCACTCGAGCGTCGGAACGCCGCGTTTCTCAACCGCCTGAAGGACGGCGTCTTCCACCCCGTGCCGCCGCTGTGGGCATTTCGTACGGCCGCTTACCGCCGCGCGAACGACCTTCCTCACCGCCACTTTGCCGCCTTCCTACTGCGCACGCCTGGGTCGGACAGCGAAGTTGCTGCGTTTCCGGCAACGCGAGCCGTGTGTGTCGCCGCGATGGTCCGCCACGCCGCATGTGAAGCCGCGAAGAGCGATCTAGAGGCGGCTGGTTGGCGAAGCCCCCAGTGGGCCGAGCAGTTCGTCGCCGGGCATGGCCCGAGGCAGCAGAATGGACGCGTTATCGCTGACAGTTGGCCCCGATTCTCCTACATGCCGCTCCCCTCCATCGGGCACGCCAACGCGGGCGGCCTTATCCGCCGCGTCCTCATCGCCGAACCCTTCTTTGGGAGGGGAGGAGATGGTCAGTCCGCCCGCTGGGCCGCGCAGCGTCTCGCGGGGGCAGAATTGATCAACAGGGACACCAAGCAACCCGTCGCGCGGTTGGAACCTATCGAGCCAGACGAGTCCGACTTTGCCACGGTCTTTCGGCATTACGCTGCGCGAACATCGAGTGAGGCGGCGACCGGCTGGACTTCCGTTACGCCCGTCATTCTGCACGGCTACGACGACGGCAAGCCCGCCAAGAGGGACAGGCTCCTCCGCGATTGTTTGTGCTTTGCGGGGATCGACCCCGGCGCCATTGCCTCGATCGAGTCGCGCCCGTCCTCCTGGGACCCCGCGGCGACCGCGCCCCTCCGCGCGTTCAAGCGACCCCGGTACCTGGAGCACCTTCCTGCCTTCCACGTCCGAGTCCAGTTGCGAGCGCCCGTCGCCGGCCCTCTCTCTCTGGGCGCTGGCCGTCATTGCGGGCTAGGCGTCATGGCGATAGGATCCGCGAAGTGAAGTCAGCGTGTCAGACGGGACCGCTCTTTTCCATCCGAAGAATGCTGGCCGCGAGCGCGAAGGTACTGAAGGGGGGGGCCGGGCGCGCTCGCGGCCATAGGAGCGCCGTAAGATCCCCGGTCCCACACAAGCGTCGTTGCTATCCCCCCGCCGCCGCCCGTCCCTGCAAGGCACACGCTCGCAGAAGCCTCTCCAAAGCCCTGCGAGTGCGTGGTTTGCGAGGGTGGCCGCCTCCGCGGCTGAACATCCGCGGCCCCATTGAAGGCACGCGCTCCGGCACACCTTCGGCACCTGGCTGGCGCCTCCGCGGCTGAATAGCCGCGGCCCCATTGAAGCCAGGACATCACGGGGGCGGATGCGAAGGCCGAGGGTGCCTCCGCGGCTGAACAGCCGCGGCCCCATTGAAGCTAGAGCTTCCTGTGCCCACCGGTGTACCCGTCAATCGCCTCCGCGGCTGAACAGCCGCGGCCCCATTGAAGCAGCGAGCCCGAGGCGCCGGTGCTGCGGCAGGTGACGCCTCCGCGGCTGAACAGCCGCGGCCCCATTGAAGCATGGCGGTGCATGGCGACCTCGACGTGGACGGGGACGCCTCCGCGGCTGAACAGCCGCGGCCCCATTGAAGCCACAGCGCGTTGACGGCGTTGTTCCAGGCCTCGTCGCCTCCGCGGCTGAACAGCCGCGGCCCCATTGAAGCACCATCGCGGGCACCGCCTACACGTGGGCGGAGGCGCCTCCGCGGCTGAACAGCCGCGGCCCCATTGAAGCGACGCCGAGAGCGTGCGGGCCATCCTCGCGGGGCAGCCTCCGCGGCTGAACAGCCGCGGCCCCATTGAAGCTATTCCACCAGTGCCCGCTGCGGCATCCGCGTCCCGCCTCCGCGGCTGAACAGCCGCGGCCCCATTGAAGGCTGCACCACTCCTCCAGCGCCGCAACCCGCTCCTGCCTCCGCGGCTGAACAGCCGCGGCCCCATTGAAGCACCACGACGGAGGCGAACGGCGTCCAGGTCTCCTACGCCTCCGCGGCTGAACAGCCGCGGCCCCATTGAAGGCACAACAAGCACAGCAAGGGCAACATCCACTACATCGCCTCCGCGGCTGAACAGCCGCGGCCCCATTGAAGGGCCACCGTGGTCGCCGTGTTCCTGATGCCGCTGGTGCCTCCGCGGCTGAACAGCCGCGGCCCCATTGAAGGTCCGGTGGGGGGCGGGCATGACGACCCTGCCTCTCGCCTCCGCGGCTGAACAGCCGCGGCCCCATTGAAGGGTTTCGGTCGTCGTGTTCGCGACCGCGCTGGAGTCGCCTCCGCGGCTGAACAGCCGCGGCCCCATTGAAGGTCTGCGGCCACCTGCGGCGGTGGCTGGAGGAGCGGTGCCTCCGCGGCTGAACAGCCGCGGCCCCATTGAAGCTATTCCACCAGTGCCCGCTGCGGCATCCGCGTCCCGCCTCCGCGGCTGAACAGCCGCGGCCCCATTGAAGCATCGACCCGCCGCACCGCTGGATGTGGCCCGGTCTCCGCCTCCGCGGCTGAACAGCCGCGGCCCCATTGAAGCGCGCCTGCGACGTCGAATCCGGTGTTGGTGCTCCGCGCCTCGGCGGCTGAACAGCCGCGGCCCCATTGAAGCATGCTCGCCTCCTGGCGGCCTCGTCTGCCGCCGCCGCCTCCGCGGCTGAACAGCCGCGGCTCGCCTGACGCTCCACGCGCTCGGTGGAGATGTTGAGGGTCGAAGCGCCTTCGCGGCCGGAGCGCGTGTCGTGGGATGTGGTCACGAGCCTTGGCGGTCCCAATCGCTACCCAGCCAAGCCGGGGGCTCGCCCGCTACCCGTCGAACCCTTCCGGCCGCCGCGGACCGGGGCGCGGAAGCAGGTGATCGCGGCGTCGCGGGGTCCCCTGCCCGGAGTGCTCCGCCACCGGGCCCGCCCCCGCCGCGCGCAGATCGATGTACTCCTGTCCGCCGCTCCCCTCCACGATCTCGTGCAGCGGTTCATCCAGGATCTGCCCCACCAGGCGCGAGTACAGCTCCCGGTCCGTGAGGTGGTCCGTGTTCACCAGGAAGGTGTACACCTCCGCCAGTCCCTCGATCACGCGCCACAGCGCCTCCGCGAGCGCCGCGTCATCCAGCGACTCCGCGGATGGCAGCGGCACGCCCAGCTCCTCCAGCTGCCGCCGGTTGGTGGTCACCGGGGCCAGCTCCAGGTCGTACACGAGCGACCAGTAGGCCCGGTCCCGCAACTCCCCCCGCGCCGCCCCCTCCGCGGCCAGGCGTTCGATCGCCGCGTCCCGCGCCTGCCGCAGGCGCTGCCGCCGTTCGTCCCGTCTGCTCGTCAATTGCACAGGCCCCCCTTGGTCCCGGCAGCCGCCGGGGCCGGGAAGCTATCCGCCTCCAAGGGCCTGCCCGCGAAAGCGCCCCCTTCTTCCAATCCTCTTTAGGGGCGCGGCAGCGGTGCCCCGGAGCCCGCGCGGACGCCATCCGCCCCCACCTCGCCGCCCTCCGCGAGCAGCGTCACCACCGGCGGCGCCGTCACCGCGTGCTCAAGCCGCAGCCGCACCTCCGCGGATTCGCCCGGCAGGAGCGAGAGCAGATTGGGCTCCATGGTCCGCCACGCCGCCTCCGTGTCCACCACCAGATCGCGGATGAGCGTCTCCGCGAGAACGCGGACGCTCCACTCCGCATCCGCCCCGCGCACCTCCACGCGTCCGCGCGGCGCCACCCAGTGGAAGTCCCGCGGCCGCGCGTCGAACCACCACCCCCGCGCCTCGTCCATCTGCCCCACCACGAACGTCCCCTCCGCCGGATGCGCCGCGCCCGCGAGCCCGGCCTCCGCGAGCGTCACCGCGCGGCAGATGCTCCACGGCTCCACCATGCGCGGTTCGCGCCATCGGCGGATGAGCCCGCCCGCCGCATCGCGGCGCTCCAGCACCAGGTGTCCGCGCCACGGCTCCGGCGTGTCGTTGAGCAGCACGCAGGTGACGGCGCCATCCATCGGATGCAGCGTGACCGCCCGCGGCCGGAACGCCTCCTGCACCGCGAAGAACGCCGGCTTGGTCCGCAGCGCCGCGTCCAGCACGCTCCAGCTGTGGCCGCTCCAGACGTCGTTCCACTGCCAGAAGAGCGCCCCCATGCAGCGCGGGCGGTTCGCGCGGAGCCATTCGATCCCCACGCGCATGGCCCGCGCCTGCAGCACGTGCGCCTGCCGCAGCCACGCGCGGAACTCCGTCGCGGGCGTCACGTACTCGGCCATGATCCGGTACTGGAAGGTCGAACCTCCCCACGCGCGCTGCCGCGCCTCCAGCGCATCCCACGCCGGGTCCGTGGACGGCGCGGGCGGCACCTCCCGCGGCACGCCGAGCGGGAGCGCCTCCAGCAGCGTCCGCAGCGTCGGCGGGCTCTGGTGCCCGAACTCGCTCACGAAGCGCGGCACGAGCGTTCGATAGTCATCCACCTTGGCGTCCCAGGTGTGGCGGTCGCCGCGGTCCGGATCGTTCGGATGCAGCTCCAGCGACCCGCTCCACGGGCTCTCCACCCAGTACGGCCGCGTGGGATCCAGCTCCGCCACCACGCGCGGCAGCAGCTCCATCCAGTACGCGCGGCCCCAGCTCTGCCCGGGCTTCAGCCGTTCGCGCCATCCCCAGCTCCACCACGCCAGCACGTCCTCGTTCCCGCCGCACCAGAGGCAGAGCGACGGGTGCCGCGACAGCCGCGCCACCTGGGCGCGAGCCTCCCGCTCCACCAGCGCCGGATACGGCGGCTCCTCCGGATAGGTGGCGCACGCGAACATGAAGTCCTGCCACACCATGATCCCCAGCTGATCGCAGCACTCGTGGAACCACGCGGGCTCGTAGATCCCGCCGCCCCAGATCCGCAGCATGTTGCCGCCGGCATCGCAGAAGCGCTCCAGGAGCGCCCGACCGCGGGCCGGCTCCACCAGCGCCGGGAAGAGCCCCGCCGGCACCCAGTTGGCGCCCAGGCAGAAGATGGGCCGGTCATTCACGCGCAGCAGAAACGAACTCCCCCGCTCCTCCGGCTGCGTCTCCAGCGACACGCTCCGCAATCCCACGCGCATGCGCGTCCGGGTGCCGCCCGCCTCCACGCGGAGGTCGCACAGGGCCTGGTCGCCGTGGCCGCGCGGCCACCAGCGCGGCGGGCGCGGGATCTCCAGCTCCACGGAGCCGCTGCCGGCGGCGTGGAAGAGCCGCCCATCCGGCGTCTCCAGCTCCGCGCGGAGGTCCAGCCGCGGCGCCGCCCGCCCCTCCACTTCCGCCACGGCATCCACCACCACGCGCAGCCGCGCCATCTCCGCCGTGCATGAAAGCACCAGCGGGCGAACCGCCTCCACGCGCGCCCCGCGCCACGCCTCCAGATACACGCTTCCCGCCAGCCCGCATCCCGGCACGCGCGGCCCCCAGTCCCATCCGAAGCTCGCCGCGCTCTTCCGCAGGAACGGATACGGCGTCCAATCTCCGTTGACCGGCCGCTCCCCCAGGATCCCGCGCAGCCGCTCCACCTCCGTCACCGGCGCGCGGAAGGCCACGCAGATCTCGTTCGAACCCTCCCGCAGCGGCCCGCGCGCGTCCAGGCGCCACGGCACCCACTGGCTGGCGCACTCCCCCACCGGCACGCCGTTCACCTCCACGCGGGCCACCGTGTCCACGCACTCCAGCACCAGGTCGCAGCGCCCGGCGCGGGCCGCCTCCAGGAACGCCGCCGGCACCTCCACGCGCGTCCTGTAGATGAACTCCGTCCGCCCCACCCACGCCTGGGCCGCCTCCCCGTCTCCACGGTCCGGGTCCGGGATGACGCCCGCGCCCATCAGGTCCCCATGCACGCATCCGGGGACGAACGCGGCCATGCGCCGTCCGCGCAGCGCCGCCGGCGCTCCTTCCCCCACCTCCAGCTCCCAGCCCGGTCCGGTGAGAAGGAGCTTCATGAGCGCTCGTCTGCGTTCACGCCGTCCACCACCGTGCCGTCGTCGCGGACGTTCACGGCCCGCGCCCGCAGGATCCGCACCATGCGCACCAGATCGCGGATGCCGCCGATGGAGAACCACACCACCACCACGGCGCTCACCAGGAGCACCATCCACGTCCAGCCGTGCCACGCGGAGGCCCAGGTGGCGTCGGCCACGCCGTCGCCGGCGGCCTTCCGCCAGAAGAGCCACGGCGTGGCCACCACGAAGAGCACCGTGAAGAAGAGCGGCCACGCCAGCGTGATCCACGCCACGAAGCGGTCCCAGCCCCTGAAGGCGCGGTCGAAGCCGAGCTTCTCGAGGAGCGTCTGCGGCCGTTCGTCGAGCGAGGCGTCCCCCTCCACGCGGTACCTGCCGCGGTGGAGCATGCGCTCCAGGTCGAAGGCCGGCGCCTTGGAGGCCAGGCTGACGCCCACGTAGACGAGCGACGCGCCCATCATCGCGAAGAAGCTCAGCTCCTGACCGGTGAAGTGGCCGTCGATCCACGCGAGCGCCGGCCTCAGGCGGGCCAGCAACGCGGGCCAATCGGAGCCCGCCGCGCCGGCGAACTGCTTGGCGCACATCCCCACCCCGCTCAGCACCATCCCGGTGATCATGGCCGCCCACGCCGCCGCGGTGGTGCCGCGCCGCCAGTAGAGGCCGCCGATGATCACCGCCCCGGCGCCGCCCACGAAGATGGACGCCGTGAGCGAGGCGAACATGGCCACGTACTGCGTGGGCTGGACCACCAGCGAGAAGAAGAACGCGAAGACCGCCACGCCGAGCGCCGCCAGCTTCAGGAGCCGCACGTGCGTCACCGGCGTGAAGGGCCGCTTGCGGAAGGGAAGCACCACGTCCTGCACGAAGATCGCGGCCCAGCTGTGGAGGTACGCCTCGTCCGTGCTGACGGCGGCGCCCAGCATGGCGGCCACGAAGAGACCCAGGATCCCCGCGGGGAGCATCACCGCCATCGCCAGCGGCGTTCGCAGCTCCGCCCGCAGCGCGTCCGTGGGCTGGGCCGCCAGCACCTCGTGGATGGGCGCCGCCTGGTCGGCGTACTCCGGCAGCGTGAGGAACGCCCGCACCGCGAGCGGCACCACGATCGTCACCAGCATCAGCACGCGGTAGCGCCAGCCGTTCAGGAGCTGGGCCATGCGGGCCTCGTGCGGATTGAGCGGGGCGGAGTTGTAGCCCTGGTCCCCCTGCCACGCCCGCGCCGCGTAGAAGAGGATGAACGCCCCGATCGCCCAGTACCACGGATCGAAGTTGGCCTCGTTCGCGAGCCCCAGCGGGTTCACCATGCTGGTCCCGGGCGGCATCTGCAGCATGGCCGCCTCCAGGCGCGGCCAGGGAAAGCGTCCCAGCAGGTAGAAGCAGAGGAAGACGAACGTCCCGAAGCAGAACACCCCCTGGATGAAGTCCGTCACGATGATGGACACCATCCCTCCCGCAAAGATCAGGAAGATGGCGAACCCCAGGAGGAGCAGCATCAGCAGCGGGAAGAGCGGGACGGCCACGCTGGTGCCGGGAACGGCCACCATCTCCGGAAGCCCGCACGCGGCCATGAAGAAGCGGGCGGTGACGCCGGGGAAGATGCCGTAGTTGAGGATCCCGGCGAGGAACGCGGTGAGGCCGGAGAAGATCCGGAAGCGGCGGCTGTAGCGCAGCTCGAAGAACTGGGCCAGCGTCATGGCCCGCGTCTCACGGAATCGATAGATCACCCACCCCGTCACCGCCAGCACGATGAGCGACGGGCCCTCCAGGAAGCCCCACCAGATCTGCGTGTACCCGACGTCGTAGCCCACCTGGAAGAACCACACCAGCGTGATCACGCCCACCTGGGCCATGTTGTAGGCCACGGTGACCAGGTACCGGCCGGCCGCCCGCTCCGCGGAGAGGAACCCGGCCACGGAGCGGCTGTAGCGGCGGGCCCAGAGCGCGGCCACCACCAGCACCAGCGCCAGGCCGGCCACCATGGACCAGTCGAGCAGCCCGAGCCTCATCGGCGCGGACCTCTCCGGGACCGGACCGGCGGGCGCTCCTCGGCGCGGCGCGAGCGGGCGCCCGCGGAGAGCCGCGGCGCCGCCGGCCCCGCCCGCAGGCTCACCACCTGGAAGGGCCGCAGCTCCACCACGCTGACGCCGGAGGCGGCGTCGTGCCGGAAGCCGTCAAGCGCCGCCGGGCGCTCCAGCAGGTCCACCGGCGTCACCGTCCCCGCGGGCAGGTTCCAGCCGATCACCGCATGCCCGCGGCCGCCCCGCGTCTCCGCCAGCCGCAGGACGCTCGCGCCGGGCACCTCGTCGGAGGGGAGGAGCGCGGTCAGTTCGACGCCCGCGGCGCCCTCCACCTCCAGCCACACCGGGGCCCAGCCCGCGTCGAGTCGGCGGGCGGCGGGGCGCGCGGCCGCGGCGGCGCGGGTTCGCGCCCCGGCCGGGCGGGCGGGGACCTCCACCAGGAGCGGCGGCCGGGAGAGCTGCTCCGCCTGCGCGTCCACGCCCGCGCGGCGCCAGTCCCCGTCATGGAGGAGCACCGACATGCGGAAGCGGTGCGTGCCGCGATCCGCCTGCGGATCCGGGAAGCGCGGCGAACGCAGGAGCGAGAGCCCGAGCGTGGAGTCGTGGCAGCTGCGCCCGATCTTGCCGTCGTCCAGGATGGCCACGCCGAAGCCGGGCTCGCTCAGGTCCATCCAGAGGTGGCCCGGCACCTCGAAGCGCGCGGCCTCCCAGCTGGTGTTGGCGTGGCACGGCCGCTCCAGGCAGCCAAGCTGAATGCCGCTGGTCCAGTGGCGGGCCCGCACGTCGCAGGGGAAGAGGGCCCGCAGGAAGGTGGCGTCCTCGTGCCACTCCACCTCCGCCAGCACGTCCACGCGGCGGCTGCCCGCGTCCAGGCGATAGGTGAGGCGCAGGCGGCTTGCGGCGCCGATGGGGCGATCCACGTGGACCTCCCCGCGCCAGGGCCCGCGCGACTCCGTCCTGATGGCCGCGGCCCGGCCCTCCACCGGCACCGCGCCCTCGCGATAGTCCCGGTCCACGTCCCAGGCCTCCCAGCGCCGCGGCCGATCGCGGTACAGCACCAGCTGGCAGAGCGGCGCGGTGCCGGCGTGACGGCCGTCCCGCAGCCGCACCAGGCGGCCGATGCGCCCGGCGGCGTCGATGGTGCAGGAGAGGTGTTCGTTGCGAAGGATCCCGCCGCGGGCCTCCACCGGGACCGCCGGCGGCGCAGGCGGCTGCGAGAGATCCACCACGGAGACGCCCAGCGGCGGCACGCCATGCGCGGGACGCGGGCCATCCGGCCCATCCACCACGCCGCTCCACGGCCGCGATGCCTGGTTGACCAGCAGGCACGGACGCCGCGCCTTGCCGGGATCCACGCGGGCCGCGAGCCGCGACAGCAGGCCGCCCTGCTCCTCCTCCAGCGCCTCGCCCATCGCCTGGAACTGCTCCCGCGCCTCGCGATACACCTCGCCGATGCTCGAGCCCGGGAGGATGTCGTGGAACTGGTTGAGGAGGAGCGTCTTCCAGTGGGCGTCCAGGCGCGGCCGCACGCGGGCCCCCTCGCCCAGGCCGCACGCGAGCGCTTCCACCATTCGCAGCCGATCCTCCGCGGCGCGGTTGGCGGCCTTGATCCACGCCTGGCTGGTGTAGGTCCCGCGATGGAGCTCCAGGTACAGCTCCCCGTCCCACGCGGGCAGGTCCGCGCCGCCCGCGCGGAGCCGGCGGCGGCGGGCGTCGTGGAGGCGTTCGCAGAACTCATCCATGCGCCCCTGCGACGCGGCGGGCAGGCCGTCGCATGCGGCCGCGATCCGGATCCGCTCCACCTGCTCCTCCGTGGGACCGCCGCCACCATCGCCGAAGCCGAAGGGCTGCAGCCACTCCGGGGAGTGCACGCCGCCCGCCTCCACCAGGTGGCGCTCGCCGGTCCGCAGATCCGCCGGCTCCACCGGGCTGTTGTAGTTGTGCCCGGGCGTGAGGTGCGTCAGCAGCTCCGTGCCGTCCAGTCCGCGCCACAGGAACGTGACGTGCGGGAAGCGGTTGGACTCGCACCAGCTCATCTTGTTGGTGACGAAGGAATCGAACCCCGCCTGCCGCGCCAGCTGCGGCAGCGTGGCCGGGAAGCCGAACGTGTCCGGCAGGAAGAGGACCCGCTGCGGCGCCGCCTCCCCGAACCGGCTCCGGAACCAGCGCACGCCGTGGACCATCTGGCGGATGAGGCTCTCTCCGGACGGAGCGTGGCAATCCGGCTCGATCCACATGCCGCCCTGCGGCTCCCAGCGCCCCTCGCGCACGCGGGCGCCCATGGCCTTGAAGAGATGCGGCGCCTCCTCCTCCACCCACGCCCACTGCTGGGCCTGGCTGCAGACGAAGTGGAACTCCGGGAAGCGCTCCATCAACCGCAGCACGCTGGCGAACGTGCGCAGGCACTTCCGGCGCGTCTCCCGCAGCGGCCACAGCCACGCCGTGTCGATGTGGGCGTGTCCGATGGCGGTGACGCTGGTGGCCGCCGGGCCGCCCGCTCCGCGGAGGATGCCGTCCACCTGGCGGAGGAGCGCCGCCGCCTGCTCGCCGCGCGGGGGCGCCGCGGGATCCACCGCGAGCGAGAGCCGCCTCAGCCCAGCGTCCAGGCGCTGTCCGCGCGGATCGTCCGCCGGCAGCGTCCAAAGGAGCTTGCGGGCCACGTCCACGCGCTGCGCGAGCTCCCACGCGGCACGCTCCCGCACCAGCAGCCGGCACGCGCCCAGCCGGCCCGGCGCGGCCTCCTGCCAGCGGGTCCGCACCTCCGGATGATCCCACCAGAAGGTGGAGATCCCCAGCGGCAGGTTGCACGCGGCCTCCACCAGGAGGTCCACGCGCTCTCCGCCGCGGGCCCGCGGGAGGAGCGCCGCCAGGCGGTGGTTGTCATCCAGTCCCTGATGCGGCTGGCCGTCCAGCCAGAGGAGCGCCTCCGTACCGGTCGAGATCTCCACTTCGACGGGCAGTCCGCGCCACTCGCGCGGCACGTCGCCTCTGAGGCGGAACCACGCCGTGCTCCACGCGGGCCCCCATCTCCAGCCCGGCTCCACGGGCGCGAACCGTCCCTGGCGCCGGGCCCGCTCCGCCCGCGCCAGGCGCTCCCGCGCCGGCAGCGCCGCCGGCTCCGCGGACGCGCCCCGGCCCTGCGGGCGCCACACCTCCACGCGAAGCGGGCTGGCGTGCGTCTCCGCGGCCGGGAGGAGGACCTCCTCCACGAGTTTCTCGAAGCGGATGGAGGCGTACTGGAGCGCCGGCAGCACGCGGCCGAGTGTAGCGGCGGGGGTGCGCCCGGCCGCCGGGCGCGCGGTGTCCGAACGCGCCGGCCTCGCGGGCCCTGCGGCGATGCGTTCGGACAATTCCGCGGCTCTCCTGTCAGGACCTCCAGCCACCCCGCTAGGTGGCGGTGCGGCCGCGCTTCCGCGGCAGCAGAAGGAGTCCCGCATGCACCAGAACGTTCGTCCCCCCGACGCCCCCACCGCCCGCACCGCCCGCCGCGCGAACGCGGCCCGCGCCGCCCGCGCGGCCGCCGCCACCCTGGCGTGCACGGCCACGCTCACCGCGCTCGCGGCGCCCCCGTTCAGCTTCTGGGAGAGCCCCACGGACTACTCCTACGGCCTCTCCGGCATCCCCGACCTGGATCAGCAGCGCTTCGGCCTCCCGCCCGCCGGCAATCCGGGCGGCATGTACTGCGGCCCCACCACGGCGGTGGACCTCTACACGTTCATGGCCGACAACGGCTACCCGGCGCTCCTGCCGGGCCAGCTCAACCTGGACTGGCAGGCGCCCGCCAATTTCGCTGCCGGCACCGCCAACATCTTCACCATGGGCAGCCTCATGGGGTGCAGCCCCACCGGCGGGACCGGGCTCGTCGGGTTCGTGAACGGTCTCCGGGCCGCCATCACCGCGCATCAGCAGCCGATCACGGTGAGCGGGTTCGCGGCCTACGGCTCCTACTCCCCGCATCTGAACCAGATCGCCGCCACCGGCCTCAACAACGGCCTCATGGCCATGGCCTACGGCTACTACCAGGTGACCGGATTCGTCTACGGGAACGTGCCGGTGGTCAACCGCGCCGGCGGGCACTTCGTGGCCGTGAGCGGCGCCCGCCGCGTGGGGAACAGCGGCTTCCTCTGGGTGCGGGATCCCGCCAACGAGCAGCCGCCCGCGTATGCGACGCAGTCGCCGTTCGCGGACGGTCTCTATCAGGTTGACACCGGATGGGTGCTGGTCCTCCAGCCGCCCATGGCGCCGGTCTTCCGCTGGGTGAGCCGCATCAACCCCGGGCCGCCCGCGCCGCCCGCCCTCGGCTCCACGCTGCGGATCATCGATGCGGTGGTCTACGCCAAGCCGCGGAACGTGCTGGGCCGCGCTCCCGGCGGCGGTCTGGTGGTGATCCGCCCCGCAGTCAACTGGATGGACGGCGGCTTCGTCACCGCCGCGGATCTGGTCTGCCAGCCGCTCACGTTCGGAGACGGCGTGGTGGACATGGCGAGCGCCCCGGACCTCAACGGCGCCGTGGTGATCGCGGCCAACCAGGACGGCATCGCCGGCGCCCGCGGCGGCAACATCCAGCTGGTGGATGCGGAGACCGGCCAGGTGACGGTGGTGGCGGACGTGCCCGGCGCGGAGCGGATCTGCGTGGGCCCGGATCGCGGCGTCTACGTCCTCTCCGGCGGCACCACGCTCACGCGGCTGGAGCTTCCCAGCGGCGCTGAGGAGGCGCAGCCGGATGGCGGCGCGCCGCCCGCGCCGATCACCACCGTGCTGCCGCACCCGGCCCAGGCCCTCTGCTGGAATCCCGCGGCCTCCCGCGTGGACGCCGTCTCCTTCAGCGGCGGCCGCGTGATGCGGATCTCCGCGGATCTCGCGGAGGTGGCGGAGCTCGAGATTCCCGCGGCGCCGCTCGGACCCACCGGCCAGGCCACCATCCGCCCCGGCACCGGGGAGCTGGTCCTGGTGAGCCAGGGGCACGCGGAGCTGGTCTTCCTCACCACCAACGCGCAGGGCGACGGCTTCTACGCCCCGCACGTGGAGACGCTCCCGGGCATCGCGGCGCCGGAGAGCACGGAGTTCCTGGTGGACGGCCACATGATCGTGGCCGCCGGCGGCTCCATCCATGAGTTCGAACCCGCCCCGCGCGGCTGGGCGCCGGTCTCCGGGAGCTCGTTCGCCTCCGTGGGCTGCCAGGTGATGCGGCTGGCGGTGGACGAGGATGGTTCCAACCTGGTGCCGGGCTACCACGACACGCCGGAGTGGAACAACATCGATCCGGTGGACCTCCTCCCCGGCGTGCCGCTCGTGGATCCCATCTGCCTGGGGGACCTCAACCTGGACGGCCAGGTGGACGGCGGAGATCTGGCCATCCTGCTCTCCGGCTGGGGCCCGGCCTTCGGCAGCCCCGCGGACTTCGACGGGAACGCCGTGATCGATGGCGCAGACCTTGGATTCCTCCTCTCCCGCTGGGGCCCCTGCCCCGGTCAGTGAGTGCGCGGAGTCCGGACCACCCACGCGGGGCGCGAACCACGCCGGTTCGCGCCCCGCGTCCGCGCGCCGGCGCCCCCGTGCCCTACGCTGGAGGCGCGGCCGGGCGTTCCGGCGGCGCCCTCCGCTCCCTCCATGACTGACGCGCTCCTGGTGCTGGCCGTGGTCCTCTCCGGCGCCTCGCTCCTGGCGATCGGCGGCGTGCTGCTCCTCACCTGGCGAGAGCGCAGCGCCGCGGGCGGCCGCGGGCAGGCCATCTCCGATGAGGTCTCGGACCGGCTGCGGGATCTCCTGGCGGAGCAGGCGTCGCAGGTCCGCACGGAGCTCTCGCTGGCGCGGCGGGAGCAGGCGGATCAGGAGCAGCGGGCGCGGGCGGAGCTCTCCGGCACCCTGCAGAGCCGCGTGGAAGCCATGACCCGGGAGCTGCGCGACGCGGACGAGAAGCTCTCCGCCCTGCAGGTGGCCCGCACCGCGGAGCTCGGAGAGGCGCAGCAGCGGCAGCTCGCGGACCTGCGGGCCGCGCTCGAATCCCTCCAGCGCGTCCTGGGCGCCGGACTCACGGAGATGCGCGAGCGCGTGGGCACGGAGCTGCGAACGCTCGCGGAGGGCAACCAGCGGAAGCTGGACGAGATGCGCGGCGTGGTGGAGCAGAAGCTCCAGACGATGCTCGAGGAGCGCCTCGGCGCCGCCTTCCGCAGCGTCGGCGAGCGGCTGGAGCAGGTCCACCAGGGACTGGGCGAGATGAAGGGCCTCATGGGGGACGTGGGGGATCTCAAGCGGGTGCTCGCGAACGTGAAGGTGCGGGGCACGTTCGGAGAGGTGCAGCTCGGCTCCATCCTGGAGGAGTACCTGGCGCCGGAGCAGTTCAAGCGGAACGTGGAGATCCGCGCCGCTCCGCGGGAGCACGTGGAGTACGCCATCTGCCTTCCGGGCGGCGAGAACGGCGGCACGCTTCTGCTCCCGATCGACGCCAAGTTCCCGCGGGAGGACTACGAACGCCTCCTCCTGGCGGCGGAGCGCGCGGACCCGGATGGCGTGCGCGAGGCATCCACGGGACTGGCCAACTCCATCCGCCGCTTCGCGAAGGAGGTGGGCGACAAGTACGTGGCCCCGCCGCGAACCACGGATTTCGCCATCATCTTCCTCCCCACGGAGGGCCTCTACGCGGAGGTCCTCCGCCAGCCGGGACTCGCGGAGACCGTGCGCCGGCAGCACAAGGTGATGCTCGCCGGCCCGTCCAACCTGGCCGCGCTCCTCAACGCCCTGCAGGTGGGCTTCCGCACGCTCGCCATCCAGAAGCGCTCGAGCGAGGTGTGGGACATCCTCGGTCGCGCCAAGCTGGAGTTCGGGAAGTTCGCGGCGGCGCTGGAGGATGTGAAGGCGCACCTGGAGAAGGCCCACCAGAAGCTGGAGGGCACCGGCGTGCGTTCGCGTGCCATAGAGCGCGCCCTGCGAACGGTGGAGCGCGGGTCCGAGGCGCTCCTCCCGGCGGGCGACCCGGACGGCGCGGCACTTCCCGAGTTGGATAACCCCGCTGACGGCGCCTCCGACCTTCCCTCCCGCGGGATTCCGTCGTAGGCTGCGGGTCGATGCCCCGCTGGCTGCACACCGCTGCCGCACTGCTCGTGGCCCTGGCCATGCCGCTGTGCTGCTGCAACGTTCGCGGACTGGCGGCCCTTCACTCCGGTGACGCGGACGCCGCGGAGCGCGCGGACGACTGCTGCGGCGGCTGCTGCAGCCAGGGCGATGACGGCGCCCCGGACACGGACGACTCCGGCACGCCGGCGCCGTGCCCCGGCGGCAGCGGCTGCGGCGCCTGCTGCCTGAAGGCCGCGCACGCGGTCGAGCGCTGGGAAGTGCCCGTGGATCTGGTGGGACTCGCGCTGCCGCCGCTCATCCCGGTGCTGGAGGCAGCGGCGCCGGCATCCGCGCCCGTCCACCGGCCTCGGCCGGATCCGCAGCCGCCGCCGGGCACGCCGCTGCGGCTCTGCGTCCTCCTCCTCGTGTGAGCGCGACTCGCGCCGTCCACCGCGGGTGCCTTCAGGGCCCCGCGGCGGTTGTCGTCGTCGTTCCTGCGCGTTCCGGGCCCCGCTCCTGGAGGAGTCATGTCCGCACATCCCACATCCGTCCCCATGCCGCCGCGCCACTGGCTGCTCCGCCTGGTGCTGCCGCTGTCGCTCCTCGCTGCCGCCGCTGCGCTCCTGGTGGGCACCGGCTGGCGGGCCATCGCTCCCGCACCGCGCGTGCGGGCGGTGCCGGTGGCCCTCCTCCCGCTCTTGGAGGGCGGCGCCGCGGCACCCGAGGCCTCCGCCGCACCGGGCGCGCCCGCCACACCCGCCGCACCCCCCGCACCCCCCGCACCCACCGCGCCCGCCCGTCTCGTGCAGGCCCCCGGCTGGATCGAGCCGGACCCCTTCCACGTGGTGGTGAGCGCCCTCCGTGACGGGGTGGTGGAGGAGGTGCTCGTCCTGGACGGGGATCAGGTCCATGCCGGGCAGACCGTGGCCAGGCTGGAGTCCCGCACCGCGGCCATCGGACTCGCCCGGGCGGATGCGGAGCTGGCCCGTGCGGGCGCGGAGCGCGAACGTCGCATCGCCATGGCCGAGGAGGCCCGCGCGGAGCTGGCCCAGCTGCCGCTGCGGCAAGCGGCCGCCCGCGCCAAGCTGGCGGCTGCGGAGGATGCCTCCGCCCGGGCGGACCGGCTGGCCCAATCGAACGCGATCGGCGAGGCGGAGGTGGTGCGGCTCCGTTCGCAGGCTGAGGAGGCCCGCGCGGAGCTGCAGGCGCTCGAACCCCGCCGCGCCGCGCTCGAGGCCGCCGAACGCGCCGCCCGCGCCGAGGCGGCGACGATCCTGGCCCTTCCCGCCGCACAGCGCGACGACGCCGCCCTGATCCTCGAGCGCAGCGAGGTGAAGTCCCCCTGCGACGGCGTGGTGCTGGAAGTCCTCACGACGCCCGGCCACATGCTGATGGCGGGAGACAACTCCGTGAACCGCGGCGTGGTGAGCGTGTACGACCCGCGGCATCTCCGCGTGCGCACGGACGTGCCGCTCGCGGACGCGGCGGGCCTCCAGGTGGGGCAGCGGGCGGAGGTGGAGGTGGAGGTGCTGCCGGGGAGGACGTTGGCAGGCGTGGTCTCGCGCCTGGTCCACAAGGCGGACATCCAGAAGAACACGGTGGGCGTGAAGGTGACGCTGCAGGATCCGTCGTCGGAGCTGAAGCCGGACATGATCGCCCGGGTGCGGATCCACGTGGCCCGGCCGGCGGGCCCCGCGGCGCCCGCCACACCCGCGGCACCCGGCGCCGGGCCGGCCGCTGGGCCGAGGGCCGCGATGGCGGTCCCGGAGTCAGCCGTGCGGGCGGCGGACGACGCGGCGAGCGCCGACCTCCTGGTGGCCGCGGGACTCCTCCAGGGCCGGGCGACGCTCGAAGCGCGGCGGGTCACGCTCGGCGCCCGCCGCGCGGATGGCTGGCGCGAGATCCGCTCCGGCGCCAGCCCCGGGGACCTGGTGGTGCTCGACCCGGATCCATCCCTCCTGCCGGGCACGCTGGTGGAGGTGGAGGTGCACCATGCCGCTCGTTGAGTGCCGCCAGCTCACCAAGGAGTACCGCCGCGGAGAGAAGGTGGTCACGCCGCTGGAGCGGCTGGACCTGGACCTGGAGCGCGGCGAGTTCGTGGCCCTCATGGGTCCCAGCGGCTCCGGCAAGACCACGCTCCTCAACCTCCTCGCCGGGATCGATTCGCCCACCTCCGGGACGCTCCGCGTGGACGGTCAGGAGATCCATCGCCTGTCGCGCGGCGCGCTCGCCGCGTGGCGGGCACGCTCCGTGGGCTTCATCTTCCAGCTCTACAACCTGGTGCCCGTCCTCACCGCCTACGAGAACGTGGAGCTGCCGCTCCTCCTGCATCCGCTGGATCGCCGGGAGCGCCACCGTCGCGTGGTGGAGGCCCTGGAGCAGACGGACATCTCCGAACGGCACGACCACTACCCGCGGCAGCTGAGCGGCGGCCAGGAGCAGCGCGTGGCCATCGCCCGCGCCATCGTCACGGATCCGGCGTTCCTCCTGGCGGACGAACCCACCGGAGACCTGGACCGGGAGAGCGCGGACCAGATCCTGGATCTCCTCCAGGGCCTCAGCCGCGATCGCGGCCGCACGATCGTGATGGTGACGCACGACCCGCGGGCCGCGGCCCGCGCGGGCCGCATGCTGCACCTGGAGAAGGGCCGCATCGCCACGGAGGTGGCGGCATGAGATGGGTGCGAGTCCTCTCGTTCGTGCGGCGTCAGCTCCTCCGCCACCCGGTGCGGAGCGGCCTCACGGTGGCCGGCATCGCGGTGGCCATGTTCCTCTGGACCGTGGTGGGCGCCGTGGATGCGGGCGTGCGCCGCGCCACGGAGCGCACCGCGGACGACACCACGCTGATCGTCTACCGCGAGAATCGCTTCTGCCCGTTCGCCAGCCGGCTCCCGCAGCGCTACGACGCCGCCATCGGCCGGATCCCCGGCGTGCGGAGCGTGACGCCGGTGAAGATCGTGGTCTCCAACTGCCGCGCCAGCCTGGACGTGGTCACCTTCCGCGGCCTGCCGGATGACGCCGTCAGGACGGCCTTCCTCCCATCCGTGACCGTCGTGGCCGGGGACGCGGAATCGTGGTTCCGGCGCGGCGATGCGGCCCTGGTGGGAAGCGCACTGGCCCAAAGGCGGCGCCTGGGTCCCGGGGATCGCTTCGTCTCCGCAGGCGTGGCGGTCACGGTCGCGGCCATCGTGGACGGCCCGGAGGCGCAGACGCGGAACAGCGCGTTCGTGCACCTGCCCTTCCTCCAGGAGCAGGCCGGCGGCGGCGGCACCGGCGCCATCGTCACGCAGTTCAGCGTGCAGGTGGACGATGCGTCCCGCCTGGAGCCGGTCGCGGAGGCGATCGACGAACTCTTCTCCCACGACCAGGCGCCCACCAGCACGAGTCCCGAGAAGGGATTCGTCGCCCGGGCCGCCGCGGACGTGGTGCGGCTGACGGGATTCGCGCGATGGGTCGGCGTGGCGGCGCTCCTGGCCGTCTTCGGCCTGGTGGCCAACGCCGTGGTGCTGGCCATGCAGGCCCGCCGGCGCGAGACGAGCATCCTCCAGTCCCTGGGGTTCGGCGGCTGGACGCTGGCGTGGATGGTGCTGGTGGAGGGCACGGCGCTCGCGGTGGCGGGCGGCGCCGCGGGGGCCATCTCCGCATGGGCGGCGCTCGCGTGGTTCGTGCCCGCCTTCTCCGCGGAAGGGGCGGTGGTGGAGATCGCGGCCAGTCCGGCGGTGGCGGGCGTGGGCGTGGCGCTCAGCCTCCTCATCGGCCTCCTGGCGTGCGCGGTGCCCGCGATCCAGTCCGCGTTCCAGTCGCTCCCGCAGGGATTCCGCGCCGCATGAGAACGCTCCCCTTCCAATACTCGGCGCGGAACGCGGGCCGGGCGCCCGGGCGCCTGGCCATGACGGTCGCGGGCGCGGCGCTCGTCTCCTTCCTGGTCACCGCGGCCACCGCCCTGGTGGGCGGGATGCAGCGCAGCCTGGTGAGCGCGGCCAACCCGCGGAACGTGATCCTCCTGGGCGCGGGCAGCGAGGAGAGCCTCGAGCGCAGCGAGATCGGTCCGCAGGTGGCGTCGGTGGTGGCCGCGTCCGTGCCGGGGCTGGCGTCGCTCGCGGGCCAGACGCTGGTGAGCCCGGAGGCGGTGATGGCCCTCCCGGTCCGGATCGGCGGAGAGGACGCGCCCGAACGCAACGGCATGATCCGCGGCATCACTCCCGCTGCGTTCATGGTGCACACGGGCGTGCGGCTGGTGGCGGGCCGCCTCCCCGGTCCCGGCGAGATGCTCGTGGGCCCGCGCAGCGCGGAGCATCTTGGCGCCGCGGCCCGGGACCTGGAGCCCGGACGCACCGTGATGGTGGACCGCACGCCCTTCGTGGTATCCGGGCGCTTCGAGGCGCCCGGCACGGTGATGGAGCCGGAGCTCTGGGCGCCTCTCGCGGACGTGCTGCTCGCGGCCAAGCGCACCACGATCTCATGCGTGGTGGTGGCGCTGGACGAGGGGCCGGAGGCCGCGGAGCAGGCGGACCTGGAGGCGTTCGCGCAGCGGCGCCTGGACCTGGAGCTGAGCGTGGTCTCAGAGACGGAGTACCTCGGCGGCCTCTCCCGCTTCCTCGGCCCGGTCCGGTGGATGGTGCTCCTCACCGCGGGCCTGGTGGGCCTGGGCGCGGTGCTGGGCGGCCTCAACACGCTGCACGCCGCGTTCCTCTCGCGCACCCGCGAGATCGGCACGCTCCGCGCCATCGGCTTCAACCGCGCGGCCATCCTGATCAGCTTCCTCCAGGAGTCCATCCTCCTCACCGGCAGCGGCAGCCTGCTGGCCGTGGCCGCCGCGTGGCTCCTCCTCTCCGGTGTGGGCGTGGCCTTCTCCATGGGGACCTTCGCGTTCCTGGTGGATGCCCGCGCCGTGGCCACCGGCCTGCTCACCGGTCTCGTCCTGGGCGTGGTGGGCGCCGCCGTGCCCGCCATCACCTGCCTCAGAACCCCCATCCCGCAGGCGCTCCGCGCGACGTAGTGCAGCGCCCTTCGCATCACCACCCATCTCCAGACTCGAGGAGTCCACCCATGCCATCCCGCGCTCTTCCCGCTCTCAGCGTCCGCGCCTCCGCGGCGCTGGCGCTTGCCGCGTCGCTCCTTTCCACCGCGTGCTCCGAGGCGCCCTCCAAGCCATCGCCCGCGAACGCGCAGGCCGGCGCCTCCGCGCCCGCTGCGCCGACCGCGCTGCCGGCCGGCGCCGTGGTGACCGCGGCCGCCGCGTCCTTCCCGGAAGCGGCGGCCCTCGCGGACGTCCGCGCCTCCGCCAAGGTGGGGGATCGCGTGATCTTCCGCGGCGTGGTGGGCGGCCGCGAGGAGCCGTTCGTGAAGGAGCGCGCCATCGTCCTGGTGGCGGATCCGCGCCTGAAGGCGTGCAACGCCAGGGGCGACGACCACTGCCGCACTCCCTGGGACTTCTGCTGCGAGGACCCGGACGAACTGCGGATGAAGACCGCCACCATCCAGGTGGTGGACGCGTCGGGACGCCCGCTGCGCGTGGGCCTGGACGGCGCCCCCGGTCTCTCGCCGCTGGCGCAGGTGGTGGTGGAAGGAACGGTGGCGGAGCGGGACGACGCCGGCACCTTCGTGGTCAACGCCACGCGGATTACCATCCGCGGCGGCTGACATGGCTGCCCGCCGATGCCAACCTCTCCGCCGTTGCGGCCTGGCCGCGGTGGCGGCGTGCGCGCTCCTGCTGACCGGCTGTGCCGGGCCGTCCGCGCCGTCCGGGCCGTCCGCGGCGTCCGCACCGGCGTCTCCGGGGGCGAACGCCCCCGCCGCACCCGCCGCCCCCGCCACTCCCACCACCCCCGCGCCACGGGCCGTGGTGCTCCTCTTCCTGGCCACGGACTGCCCCATCGCCAACGCGTACCAGCCGGAGATCGAACGCCTGCGGGCCCGCTTCGAGCCCGCGGGCATCGCGTTCGTGGGCGTCTACCCGGAGCGCGGAGCCACCGCGGAGGAACTGGCCACGCACGCCCGGAGCTATCGAATCCGTTACCCGCAGGCGCTGGACCCGCGGATGACGCTCGCCGCCGCGTGCGGCGCCACCGTCACCCCGGAGGCCGCGGTGCTGGTGCCCGCGGCGCCCGGACCGCGGATCGGCGGCGTGCCGCAGCTGGGCGAAGGCGTCCTCGTCTACCGCGGCCGCATCGACGACTGGTATCCGGCTCGCGGCGCCCGCCGCGCCGCCCCCGGCACGCACGACCTCCAGCAGGTGCTGGAGTCCGTCGCCGCCGGCGCCGTGCCCGCCCCAGCCACCACCGCCGCCGTGGGATGCACCTTCAGGAGCCCGCCGTGAACACGCCCCCTGCCGTTCGGTTCGTCACCCTGGTCTGCGCGGACGCGGAGCACTCCCGCAGGTTCCTGGAGCAGGTGCTGGGGATCTCATTCGCCGCCACGCCGTGGCCCGGCGTCATGGTGGCCCGGCTCCACGGCTGCCAGCTGGCGGCGTGCCCGCCGGAGGCGCTCCCGGCGGGGGCGCGGGAGCTCTACAAGGATGGCCGCGTGCGGGCGGGGGGCTCCCTGGTGACGCTGGAACTGGCGTCGGAGGATGCGGTCCGCGCCGCCTCTGCGCGGGCCCCGGACCTGGGCGGCGGCACCCTGTCGCCGCCGGCCCGGGACGGCACCGGCGGGTTCACCGCGTGGATCGCCACGCCGGAGGGGCATCTGCTGGAGCTTTCCCACCACGCGGCGCCCGCCGCGGGCGGGGCTACGACAGGCTGACGTGCATCGGGATGCGGCCCTCGATGCGGAGACTCATCTCCGCACCGTGGCTCAGCTGCACCGGCTGCTCCGCGTGGAAGTTCCGCCCGATGAAGTCGATCAGCCGCAGCATGGAGCGGCTGCGCTTCAGCACGCGGCGGCCATCCCGGTCCTCGCGGAAGAGGCCATAGAGGCCCCGGCCCATGTAGTCGATCATCAGCGTGAAGGCCTGCGCGTCCTGCATGGGCCACTCCTTGCGCCGGTTGGCGGCGCCGTCTCCGGAGGCGGCGCCTCCAGAGTCGTGATGTCGTCGCGTGACTCCGGCTCCGCCGGGGGCGACGCATGCAGCATACCTCCGGTGCGAGGCGCGGCAACACGCACGGGTACGATGCGCGCATGCGGGCGTGCTTCCTCGGGATCGACGTGGGCACCTCCTCCACCAAGTGCGTGGTGCTGGCGGAGGATGGCGCGGTGCTCGCCACCGGCGAGGGCGCGTATCCGGCGTCCACGCCCAGACCGGGCTGGTCCGAACAGGACCCGGCGCTGTGGTGGGAGGGCGCGCAGACGGCGGTGAAGAGCGCGCTCCGCGCCGCCGACGCGCCGGCGCAGGCGATCCGCGCCATCGGCCTCACCGGCCAGATGCATGGACTGGTCCTCCTTGACGCCCGCGGACGCACGCTCAGACCCTGCATCCTCTGGAACGACCAGCGCTCCGCCCCGCAGTGCGAACGCCTCCACCAGGACCCCGGCCTCCCCGCCCTGGTGGCCGCCACCGGCAACCGCGCCCTCCCCGGATTCACGGCACCCAAGATCCTGTGGGTACAGGAGTTCGAACCGGACATCTGGGCATCCACGGCCCTCGTCCTCCTGCCCAAGGATTGGCTCCGCTGGCGCCTCTCCGGCACCGCCGCGAGCGACCTGAGCGACGCCGCCGGCATGCTCCTGATGGACGGCGCCCGCCGCGCCTGGAGCAGCGCCATGCTCGACCGCTGCGGCCTCCGTCCCGCGCAGCTCCCCACGCTCCATGAGGGCCCGGAGCCCTGCGCCACCCTCCGCGCGGACGCCGCGGAGGCACTGGGCGTCCCTGCCGGAATCCCCATCGTGGCCGGCGCCGGGGACCAGGCGGCGGGCGCGATCGGCACGGGCGTCATCTCCGAAGGGTGCGTGAGCGCGGTCCTCGGCACCTCCGGCGTCGTCTTCGCCGCCACCAGCCGCTGGTCGCCCACGCCGGACGGCTCCCTCCACGCCTTCTGCCATGCGGTGCCGCGCACCTGGCACCTCATGGGGGTGATGCTCTCCGCCGGCGGCAGCGTCCGCTGGTTCCGCGACGCCATGGGCGCATCCTTCGTCGCGGAGGCCCGCGCGGCCGGGGAGGACCCCTACGAACGCATGACCCGCGCCGCCTCGCGGGTGCCGCCCGGCGCGGACGGCCTCCTCTTCCTGCCGTACCTGAGCGGCGAGCGCTGCCCGCATCCGGACCCGGACGCACGCGGCGCGTTCGCCGGCCTCTCCGCTTCGCACGGCCCGGCGCACCTGGCCCGCGCGGTCTTCGAAGGCGTCACGCTCGGCATGCGCGAGTGCCTCCAGCTGGTGCGGGACCGCGGCGTGCGCGTGGACCAAGTCCGCATCTCCGGCGGCGGCGCCCGCAGCGCGTGGTGGCGGCAGCTCTGCGCGGATCTCTTCGGCGCCCCGGTGGTCACCACCACCACCGCGGATGCGGCTGCGCTCGGGGCCGCCATGCTGGCCGGCGTCGGCGCGGGCCGCTGGCCGGACGTGCAGCAGGCCGTGGGCGCCTGCGTGCGAACCGGCGACGCGCTCCTCCCGGGACCGGACGCGCCGGCGCTCGCCGCCCTCCCCGCGCGCTACGCCCGCCTCTACGAACAGCTCCGCCCGCTCTGCGGTCCCGGCGCGGGCGCCGCGGCGCCGCGCTGATCGCGTTCGCACCCCCTTCGCGTGGCGCCGCAACTCCGGGTCGCGGCGCGACGCCGCGGGATTCCGCGGGTTGCCGCGGGAAGCCGCGGGAAGCCGCTACTCCCCGCGGGACTGGCGGGCGCGGCCCATGCGGGCGCGGCGGTCGTCCGCGTCCAGCTCCCGCCGGAGCTTCGGATCGTTCTCTTCCTGCTTCGCGAGCGTCTTCCACACCACCAGCCCCAGGAGGAGCATGCTGGTGGCGATGACGAGGGATGGGATCACGCCGTGGCCGCCTGCGCCTCAGGCCAGCTCGGAACGGCGGATCTTCACCATGGCCGACTGCAGGCTGCGACCCGGGCACGCGGTGTGCGCGGTGGGCCACTCCTGGTGGGTCCTGATGCGGGAGACCGGCACCCCGTAGCGGCGCATCAGCGTGCGGAGCTGGCCCTCCAGCGCATCCAGCTGGGCCTGGCTGGGACTCTGTTCATCGAAGTTGCCGAGGCAGCAGATGCCGACGTTTCCTTCGTTCTGCGCCTCCACGTGGGCACCCTGCCAGCGCAGGGAGCGTCCCTCCCAGACGCGGCCACCGCGATCCACCACGAAGTGGTAGCCGATGTCGCCCCACTTCTTGCTGCGGTGGCCGGTGCGGATCACCTCGATGCGGGCGGCGCTCGACTCCTGGTCCGTGGCCGTGAAGGGCGTCATCCCGTCGTGATGGACGGTGATGAAGCGAACCGGCAGCATGGGGTTCATGAGCGCCGGCACCGGCACGCCCTGGGCCCAGAAGGAGCGGCCGATCACGCCGCCGTAGTCCGGCGGCGGCGCCGGCATCACCTGGGCGCCGCTGCCTGCAGGCTCCGGAGAGGGAGGCGGCGGCGGTGGATCGATGGAGGTCCAGAGCGGCTCCGGCATGGTGCCGCCCTGCTTGGGCGCGCACGCGGCCAGGAACGCCAGGATCCCCAGCCCCAGCACGCCGCGCCGCGCCACGGCGCCGTCCAGCCGCAGCGGCGCAGACCCCCGCGGCCCGTTGCCGTCTGGCGACTCCGCAGGGGCCGGATTCTGGGGGTTCTGGTGCGTCATGGCGGTACTCCTGGAGCCTTCAATCATCGACGCCGCCGCAAGGCTGCCTCCAGAGATTACGGGCACGGCGAAGTCCGGTGTGACCGGTGCCGGAGATGGGGGTTTCCGGGTAGAATCGGCCCTTCCCGACGGGCCCTGTGCACATGCCCACCGCCCTCAAGGAACCCATGCCAGAACCTGCCCCCACCAAGCCGGATTCGCCCCCTGCGAACGGCTCCTATGACGCCGGGTCAATCCAGGTCCTGGAGGGCCTGGAGGCCATTCGGAAGCGGCCCGGGATGTACGTGGGCGGGACCGGGATGGAGGGCCTCCACCACCTGGTGTACGAGTGCGTGGACAACGCGATCGACGAGGTGATGGCCGGCTACGCCACCACCGTGACGGTCATGCTGGGGGTGGACGGAAGCTGCACCGTGATCGACGACGGCCGCGGGATGCCCGTGGACCCCATGCGGCACGAGAACCCGGCCATCGACGGCCGTCCGGCGGTGGAGGTCATCCTCACGGAGGTCCACGCGGGCGGCAAGTTCGGCGGCAGCGCGTACAAGGTCTCCGGCGGCCTCCACGGCGTGGGCGTCAAGTGCGTCAACGCCCTCTCCGAGTGGACGGAGGTGGAGGTGGTCAAGGAGGGGAAGACCTGGCGCATCGCGTTCCAGCGCGGCGCAGTGACGGAGCCGCTCCACGTGGTCGCGGAGCGGGCGGCGGCCGGTTCGCGCAGCGGCACCAAGATCGCCTTCCGCCCGGATCCGGAGATCTTCCCGGATACGGAGCTGCGCTTCGAGATCCTCCAGCACCGCCTCCGGGAGCTGGCGTTCCTCAACCCCGGCTGCCGGATCCGCCTGGTCGACGAGCGCGTGGACGCCCACGGCCAGCGGCGCGAGGAGATCTTCCACGCGGAGGACGGCCTGGCGGGCTACGTCCGCTTCCTCAACGCCAGCAAGACCACCACCAGCCCGGTCATCTCGATCCGGCGTGAGGACGACGCCAACGGCCTGCGGGCGGAGATCGCCCTCCAGTACACGGACTCCATGGCGGAGTCGCTCCTCTGCTTCGGCAACAACATCCCCAACCGCGACGGCGGCACGCACGTCACCGGCTTCCGCCGGGCGCTCACCGCCGCCATCAACGGCTACGGCAAGCGGGCCAACCTCTTCAAGGAGAAGGACCTGGTGCCCACCGGGGATGATCTCCGCGAGGGTCTGACCACGGTGGTGAGCGTGAAGCTCCCCAACCCCACCTTCAACAACCAGACCAAGGAGAAGCTCCTCAACCCGGAGGTGGAGGCCTTCGTGGCCACGGTGGTGACGGAGCGGCTGGGGGCGTGGCTGGAGGAGAATCCCCAGGAGGCCAAGGGCATCGTCAGCCGCGCCAAGCTGGCGGCGGAGGCCCGGGAGGCGGCCCGCAAGGCGCGGGAGCTCATCAAGCGCAAGGGGGCCCTGGACTCCGGCGGCATGCCGCACAAGCTGGCGGACTGCAGCTCGAACGAGGTGGACAAGACCGAGCTCTTCATCGTGGAGGGTGACTCCGCCGGCGGCAGCGCCAAGGGCGGCCGCGACCACATCCACCAGGCCATCCTTCCGCTCCGCGGCAAGCTCCTGAACGTGGAGCGGGCCCGCCTGGACAAGGTGCTGGCCTTCGAGGAGATCCGCACGCTGATCCAGGCGCTCCAGTGCGGGATCGGCGAGGACTTCGACATCGCCAAGCTGCGCTACGGCCGCGTCATCATCATGACCGACGCGGACGTGGACGGCAGCCACATCCGCACACTGCTTCTCACGTTCTTCTTCCGGCAGATGCCGGAGCTGGTGCGGCAGGGCAAGATCTACATCGCGCAGCCACCGCTCTACCAGGTGGCCCGCGGCAAGTCCGAGGAGTACGTCCTCAACGACCGCCGCATGAACGAGGTGCTGGTGGAGCTGGCCCTCAGGAACTCCGTGCTGGCCATCCGCGATGATCGCGGCGAAGTCACGGAGCGGGTGGAGGGAGACGAGCTGCGCCGGGTCGTTCGGGCGCTGCACCGGGTGGACGAACTGGTCCAGGTGGTGCAGCTCCGCGGCATCCCCTTCCCGGCCCTGCTCGAGGCCCGGGAGCGGGACCCCTCCGGCCAGCGCCGCCTCCCCACGCTCCAGGTGGTCTGGCAGGATGGCGACGCCCTCTGCTTCAGCGAGGCGGAGGCACGCAAGGTCCTGGAGGAGCGGGGACTCCTGCTGGATGAACTGGCGGGTTCGCACGCCACCGGCGCTGCCCGGCCCGCCACGCAGGCCGCCGGCGCCGCCACGGGCGCCAACGGCCACGCCGGGAACGGCGCCGTTCCCGCCCGCGCCGCCCAGATCCGCACGCTCCACGAGAACCGCGAGCTGGAACGGCTCTTCGCCCAGCTCTCGGAGAGCGGCCTCTCGATCGACGACTGGTCGCTCGTCCAGGAGGAGGCCGTCACCGGCGAGAAGCTCCCCACCCGCTACGGATGGATCGTGGAGGGTGAGAAGGGCAAGCCCGCGGAGATGGTGGAGGCCCCGAGCATCCCGGCCATCCTTCGCACGCTCCACGAGGTGGGCCGGCGCGGCATCGAGGTGAAGCGCTTCAAGGGCCTGGGCGAGATGGAGCCCGTGCAGCTCTGGGTCACCACGATGGACCCCGCCCGCCGCACGCTGCTGCGCGTGAGCTGGAACCAGGCCAGCCAGGCGGATTCGCTCTTCGCGGTCCTGATGGGAGAGGACGTGGAGCAGCGTCGCTCGTACATCGAGCGGCACGCCCTGGAAGCCAAGAACCTGGACGTCTGAAGCGGAACCGCCGCGGGAAGGATCCGCGGCGGTCGCCAGCCCCCGACGATCGTGCTGGAAAGGCCCGGACCCCGGCGTGTGCCGGGGCCCGGGCGCTGCGCTGGCGGCTCAGCCGGTCCAGTTGGCCAGGAGGATGCCGAGGTCCGCGCCGTTCACGGTGCAGTCGAAGTTCAGGTCTCCCACCGGACCGCCGGTGCCCCAGTTGGCCAGGAGGAGACCCAGGTCTGCGCCATTCACCACGCCGTCGTTGTTGAGGTCCGCCACGTTGGGGATGACCAGCGTGGTGCCTGTGAACTCGAGGGCGCCAAGGTCCAGCGGCGGGGTGCCCACCGCCACGTTGGGCGTGCCGGAGTCGTCCAGCCGCCGGGCCCCCAGCGATGCGTCGAGAGGCAGGCCCTCCGCGGCATTGCCGTCCCCGTCCAGGTCATCCTGGTCCGCGGGAAGGAGCGTCGCGTCGCCGAAGTCGATGGCGGGAGAGCCGGGCGCGGGAGAGAGATCGTCATCGATCGTCCCGATCACGCCGTCCGGGCCGTCGGCGTCGGCGAAGATGGGAGCCTCGCCGGTGACGAAGGTTCCGGGGACGATGCCGCTCCAGCACTGGACGATGCAGCGGTTGAGCGTGCAGGCGCCCACCGCGCAGGAGAGCTGGGACTTCTCGCCCGTGAAGGCATTGGAGGTGTTCCCGTGGATGATGGAGTTCACCACGGTCACGCCGCTTCCGCCTCCGAAGACCTGAAGCCCGCCCGCCTGCGTGGCGTCGTTGGCGACCACCGTGCAGTCCGCCACCGTGCCGCCGCTCAGGAGCAGGCCGGCGCCCTGGGCGGCCCCGTTCCCCACGATGATGCAGTTTGAGATCTGCGGCTCGCTGGTGGTGCTGCCATGGATGGCCCCGCCCGTCGTGGCGATGTTGTCCATGAAGCGGCAGTTGCGGATGACGGGGCTGGCGCCGTTCTTGAACAGCACGCCGCCGCCCATGATGTCCGGGCTGAGGTTGGCTGCGCCGCGGATCACCGCCACGCCGTCCAGGAGCGTCTCCTGGCCCACGAACGCGCCGTCGAAGGTCACCACGTGCAGGCAGTTGTCCGACGCCATCGGCAGCCCGATCTCGCCCGAGAGGATCACGGGGTTGGCGAAGGGATCCCGCAGCGAGCGGTCGAGCTCGCCGCCGGCGAAGCCGCCGTAGACGCGGGCGCCGAAGTTGATCTTGAAGGTCTTGGCGCGGCCGGTTCCCAGGGAGGGCACGTAGGTGCCGTCCGCCACCCAGATCTCCGCCGGGCCGCCGAACTTCACGTCGGCCTGGGCGGTGAGGGCGGACTGGAGCGAGGTGAAGGCGTTGGCCCAGCTGAAGCCGTCGTTGGTGCCGGAGGCGCTGGCGTCCACGAACCAGATCGCGCCGCGGTCCAGCTCGTAGGCGCCCATGTCCGGATGCGGGGCTGCGCCGCCGCCCAGGTCCGCGGCCAACTGGTCGTCGGTCCGGCGCGGGTTGCCGTCGAGGTCGAAGGGGACGTTCTCGGAGGTGATGCCGTCCCCGTCCAGGTCGAGCGTGTCCAGGCCCACGTTGTTGGAGTTGGCGCGGTCAAGGCACGGGGAGTTCCCCAGGAGCCGGTGGTTGTCGTCCTCCGTGCCCGCCACGCCGTCCGGTCCCAGTGGGTTCCGGAAGAGCGGATCCACGAAGATGTTGCCGGATCCGGAGGGAGTGGACGGCCCGTGGAAGCAGGTGAAGCTGGCGCTGATGGTGGAGCCGGCGCCCGCGACCAGCGGGATCTGCGTCCCGGTGTCCACGATGCAGTTGAGGAGCGCCACCGCCGCGGGACTGGTGGTGGCCGCCGCCGCCCCCTGGTTGTCGGCGATGGTGCATCCGCGGAGGAAGAGCACGCCGCCCAGCTCCGCGGACACGGTCCCGGCCGCGGAGGTGTTGCCGGAGAACTCCACGTTCGTGATGCCACCCGTGGCGGAGTTGATGGCCCACAGGGCGCTGCCCTGCACCGATGCGTCGTTCTGCAGGAAGCGGCAGTTGGCGGCGTTCACGGTGCCCTGCGACGCGGCCACGGCGCCGCCGGAGTCCGCGGAGTTCACGATGAAGGTGCAGTCCACGAGCCGGATGCCGCTGGCGGAGCCGTAGATGGCGCCGCCCGCATCGTTGGCATTGCAGCTGGAGAAGCGGCAGTTCCGGACCTCTATGGTGGAGTCCACCACCAGGAGCCCGCCGCCGTTGGTGCCGTTGGCGGCGCTGCCGTTGTCCGCATGGCCGGCCTGGATGCGGAGGCCGTCCAGCACCACGCCGTCCTTGTTGTCGCAGGTGATCACGTGGTGCGAGTTGTCCGCGGCGGCGGCCTGGTTGCCGATGTTCCCGGAGAGGATGGTGACGTTGACGTCCGGGTTGCGCTGCGTCAGGCTGACCTCACCGCCCGCGAACCCGCCGTAGACCTCCACGTCCGTCTCCAGGGGGAACGTGGCCGTCTGGTCGCTGGAGCCGGTGGGCTTGTAGGTGCCGTCGGCGATCCACACCTGGTCCCCGGGGCTGGCGAAGACCAGAGCCGAGAGGAGGTTGGTGTAGGCGTTGTTCCAGCTGGTGCCGTTGTGGACGGGCCCCGGGCTGTTGACGTCCACGTAGATGATGGCGGCCTCCGCACCGGAGGCCCCGAGGGCCATCCAGGCCAGGAGGGCCTTCGCGGCGAATGGGGCGGACCGGGAGGATGAGTGACGGGGGCGAACGGCGCCGGCGGAACGCATGGCTGACTCCTGCGGGTGGGCCGGTCCCGCCACCACGCTGGTGGATGGGCCGGCTGCCGATGGAGGCGCCGGGCGGGCGCACCCGGGATCATGGATTCCGGCGCTTTCCCCGGCGGGCGCTCCGGGATGCCATCCGTGGGGCCGGCCGCGCAGCAGCGCTCCACGCGCCGCCTGAACCGCCCCCAAGTCCATTCAGGTCATGGTGTTGCGCAGGTGCCGGCCGCAGTGGCCCACCACCAGGGTGAGCGAACGCGGGTCGCGGAACCAGTGCACCGAGAGGCAGGTGTTGGCGCTCCCGGCGCCCAGCGTCCAGTGAGGCTCCAGCAGGATGGACTCACCGCGCCAGGTGGCCAGGTACTCCGCGCGGTGACGGTTGCGAACCGTTTCGGAGACGGCCTTCTCGCCATAGCCGCGGGCCGCGAGGGCCTGGTGGAACGACTGGCCGAGGACGCCCTTGTTGCGGCGCCACTCCTCCGCCACGTCCGCGAGCGCCGTGAGAAGCGCGTGCACCTCGTCGGGGCGACCGAAGGGCGACGCCTCCGCGGACTCGATCGCCCGCGGCAGGAACTCGAGCGGGCCGCCCGGCACGCAGCGCGTCTCCATGACATCCTCGAGCGCCTCCGCCACCGTGCTGAAGCGCCCTTCCCCGCCGCTGGCCGCATTCTCCGCGTCCTCCGCCGTGCCGGCCGCGTCCACCTCCTGGCCGCCCCGCGGCGGCGGCGCAGCACCGGCGGCGCCTTCCGCGGCGGTCTCCTCCAGCCACGCCTCCAGCCGCTCCAGCCTTCGCGACAGGCCCTGGTACTCCTGCGGTTCCACGCGCTCCTCCGCGCGCACGAACCTGGGCAGGAAGATGGCCAGGCAGTCGGTGTGCACCAGGGCGCGGAGGGCGTTGAACGCCATGTCCTGGAGTTGGCAGCGGCCGGTGAGGGCGCGTCCGGCGGAGACGTGGGGGACGCGCAGATCCGCGGCCAGCGTCTTGGCGGCGCACTGCGCCTCCGCGAACGCCTCCAGCGCCGCCTCCAGGCGCCTCCGGCGCGGCGCCGGCAGCGGACCGCCCTCCCGCGCCGGGAGCCGCGGCTTGCGGTCCAGTTCCATTCGCACCACACGCAGGGCATGGGCGAGATTCGCGTAGACGCGCTCCCCCTCCACCAGGTGCGTGCGCTCCACGCTCTCCGGCAGCTCCGCCGGCCACGGCCGCACGCCGTGCTGCTGGAGGCTCCGGAGCTCGCGGGTCCGGCGCTCCGCCTGGTCCGGCCGTTCCCGTTCGAATGCGATCCGCGCGTCCATGAGCGTGCGGCCGTGCTCCCTGGCGGCGGCCCGCACGCGGCGCTCCAGCCGCATGAGCGCGGACATGCTGGCCGCGCGGTGCTCGAGCGCCAGGAGCTCCGACTGCCAGCGGACGTGCGGTGGAGGCGGCGGCGGCTGCGGCGCCGCGTCCTCGCCCGCGCGGGTCCGCACGTTGAGGCCACCGCCGATCGGGGAGGAGCCGAGGAGACGGCGAACGTCATCCTGACTCAGCGGCGGCTCCGGCACCACCCGCGGCCCGGAGATGCGCGGCGGCGCGGGCCGGAGCGGCGCGACCTCCGCGTGGCGTGATTCCGGCGCGGGGTGGGCCGCCGCGGACGCGGGCTCCGGGTGCCCCTCCGGCCCCGTCGCCAGATCCGCGGCCGGCCTCGGTTCCGCGGCGGGCTCCGCGCGGGGCTTCGGTTCCGTGGCCAGCTCCAGCCGCGGGGCGGGCTGGGCGGCGGGGGCGGGAGTTGCGGGAGCAGCGGGAGTGGCGGGAGTTGCGGGAGCGGCGGAAACGGCGGAAACGGCGGACACGGCGGGAGCGGCGGAGACGGCAAGCGCACCGGCCAGGACCGGCCCCGCGCCCTGCTGCGGCGCGGGGAGCGCTCCCGACGCTGCGTGGAGGGCCTGCCCGAGGGATGCCGCGTGCTCCGGATGCTGCTCCAGCCAGCACGCGAGGGCCCTCAGGAGCGCCGCGAGCGCGGGCGCGTCCGCCCCCTGAAACGGATTGGGAGCGGGCGCGCCCATTGCCGTGAGGGTAGCAGCGTCAGTTGAGCGCGAGTGGCTCCACAGCGCGAACGATGCGAAGTCCCAGCGGCGTGGACCGATACTCTGCGTGCGGCGGGCGGCGGTCCACCAGCCGCCGCCCCAGGAGCGAGGCCCCGGTGAGGGTCACAAGCGCCTGCGAAAGCGCTCGATCCGTCACCGGGGAGAGAACACCGGCGATGTCGCCGAAGCGATGCGCCCCCTGCCGCACCGCCAGCAGGGCCGGCAGCGTCCAGCGCCGCAGCCCCACCTCCCGCAGGTCCAGGCGGGCCAGGAGCTGGTCCACCCGGCTGCAGGTCGGCGCGGCCCGCTCCCCCGCCGGCGTGAGCACGTACTCCGGCCGCAGCGGATGGCCGTGGCCCGGGTTGGGGATCACCAGCCCCTCGGCGATCAGGTGCGCCAGGGCCTCCCGCAGCACCGGGGGAGAGGCCCCCAGCGCATGGGCCATCGGGATGAAGCGGTCCCCCTCCTCGCGGAGCAGATGGGCCAGCACCGGGATGGCCCAGCGGCGACGGACGAGGGCGCGGAGGAGCATTGACACTGAAAGTATAGCAGCTAGACTCCGCGCTCACCACGGAGAACCCCATGGCATCACCACTCGGCTACGACGGCGGCCTCACCATCGCCCTGGAAGTCAGCGACCGGAAGCGTTCGATCGCCTTCTACCGGGACGTCCTCGGCTTCACGCTCCTCTACGACGTGGAGGAGATCGGCTGGTGCGAGCTGGCCACGGAAGTGGCCCGCGTCAACGTGGGGCTCTCGCAGGTGGAGCGCCCCAAGGTGGGCGCGGGGCCGGTGCCCACCTTCGGCGTGAAGGACATCGACGCCGCCCGCCGCCGCCTGGAGGGCGCGGGCGTGCGCTTCGACGGCAAGACCCGCGAGTACCCTGGCATGGTGCGGCTGGCCACCTTCTTCGATCCGGACGGCAACGCCCTGATGCTCTACCAGAGCCTGGAGGGCTCGTGACCGCGCCGGACGACGCCGCCGCCGGCCTCCCGGCCCTCCGCTTCCTGGAGGGCCGCTGGATCAGCCGCGATGAGGGGCAGCTCCAGGTGGAGACCTGGGCGGCGCCGGCCGCGGACACCATGGTGGGCACGTTCCTGTGGGCGGGCGCGGATGGTGGCGTTCGAATGCTGGAGCTGATGACCATCGCCGCGGAGGCCGCCCCCGGCGCCGGCGGCGGGGACGGCCCGGCCGGGGCGACGGGCTCCGATGCCGCGAAGGCCCCGCGCACCCCCGTCGTGACGCTCCGGATCCGCCACTTCAACGCCGCCCTCGTGGCCCGGGAGGAGAAGGACGCGCCGCTCGTCCTCGCGCTCGCGAGCGCGAGCGGCGGCCCTGAGGGCGGGAACGCGCGGTTCGAGTTGAGGAGCGGCTCCCCGTCGCTCACGGCCATTCACTACGAACGGCGGGCGAACGCCCTGAAGGCCACCCTCTCCTTCACGGAGGCGTCCGGCCGGGCCCCCATCTGCATCCGTTTCACCGCCGCGACGTGAGCGGAGCCGCGGGCGCGAGCGCCGGATCCGCGACGCCCGCCTCCGCGAAGCCGGCCGCGCGGAGGCGGCACGCATCGCAGTGGCCGCACGGACGCGCGCCCGCCGGCACGCCCGGCTGAGGCCGCGGGTCGTAGCAGCTCAGCGTGAGACCGAAGTCAACGCCCAGCTCCACGCCGCGGCGCACGATGGCCGCCTTGGACATCCGGAGCAGCGGCGCGTGGATGGTGAGCCACGCCTCGCCGCGCTCCGCCGCCTCCACGCCGGCCCGCGTGGCCAGGTTGGCCAGGCGCCCGAACGCCTCCACGAACGCCGGCCGGCAGTCGGGATAGCCCGAGTAGTCGATGGCGTTGACGCCGATTCCCACGTGCCGCGCGTCCACCGTCTCGGCGAGGGCCAGGGCCATGGCCAGGAAGATGGTGTTGCGGGCCGGGACGTAGGTGACGGGGACGTGCTCGCCGGGCCCGGTGGGCCGGGGCTGGTCCTTCGGCACGTCGATGTCCGCGGTGAGCGCGGAGCCGCCGAAGGCCCGCAGATCCAGCGCCACCACGCGGTGGTCCACCGCGCCCAGGTGCCTGGCCACGCGGGCGGCCGCCTCCAGCTCCGCGGCGTGGCGCTGGCCGTAGCGGAAGCTGAGCGCCGTGCAACTGAAGCCCTGGTGGCGCAGCTCCGCCAGCACCACGGCGGAGTCCATGCCGCCGGAGAGAAGCACCACCGCCGGCTGCGCCGCCGGGACCGCGGGCTGCGCCGCCGGGAGCGCGCTCCCCGCCCCCGGGAGGGAGCCGCGGCCGCCGCCATGACCCGCTGCGCCGCTCAACCCGTCCACGCCGCCAGGAGGATGCCCAGGTCCGCGCCGTTGATGAAGCCATCTCCGGTGATGTCCCCGGGGCAGCCGCTGCACGGTCCCCACGTGGCCAGCATCAGTCCCAGGTCCGCGCCGTTCACGTGGCCGTCTCCGTTGAGATCCCCCGGCACGCCGCCGGGCACGGTGGCGCTCGCCACCGCCGGCGCGGCCTGCAGGAGTCCGTCGCTCGGAGTCACGGTGCACTGGATCGCGGCGCCGGGCACCACCAGGTTCGAGGGGATCATGTCGGACCACGCGGCGGTGGTGACGTCACGCACCACGCCACCGTTGATGCGCCACACCCAGTGGTACTGCACCAGGTCCCAGTCCGGATCCTCCTGGAGCGGCGTCCCCACCACGCGGCACGCGAGCGGTGCGCCGGCTTCCGGCGTGCCGGGAACGAGCACCGCCCCCACCGCCGCCGGCGGCCGGTTGAACCCGGGATCCGGCGTGGCGACCATCTCGAAGTGGGCGTCCACCATCTGGATGCCGTCCAGCCAGAACTGGAGGCGCCACGTGCCCACCTGGGGCTGGAGCCACGGGATCTCCCATGCGAACCAGTTCTTGAAGTATCGATAGATCTCGGTGTTGCCCCAGTTCCACTGGGCGTCATCCGCCACGCTGCCGTCCGGGCGCGTGAACTTCACGCGCACCAGCGCGTCCACCGGGAAGTTGTAGCCCTGCCACCAGAACACCACGTACGGGTCGGCCACGCCCAGCTGGCCGTCCGTCGGCAGCGGCCACGGCTCCCACCAGGGCGGCTGGAGTCCATCCAGGAACGTGCGCGTGATCCCGAAGTCCACGAAGAACGGCGCCTCCGTGTCCAGCGGCGCCTGGTCCACCCAGCCGCTGTCGCCGGGCCGGCAAGGGCCTGCGAACGGCTCGTACACCTCCCAGCCGGCGGGGCCGTTCACGACCGTCTCGAAGTGCAGGTGCGGTCCGAAGCTGTTGCCGCTGGAGGCGGCGCGGCCGATCTCCTGACCCGCCTTCACCGCCTGGCCCACGCTCACCAGGACGCTCCCGTTCTTGAGGTGCCAGTACTGCGATTCGTAGCCGTCCCCGTGGTCGATGAAGATCACGTTCCCCATGAACCCGCCGTTGAGGTTGGTGTCCGGGTACCCGTCCTGGGCGAACACCACCACGCCATCCCGCGCCGCGAAGACGGGCATGCCCACGAACTGCTCGCCGAAGCTCCGCAGCCCCCCGTCCGTGCCGCGGTGGCCGTCGTAGGTCCAGGGGCGGCAGTCGAAGTCGTGGAAGCCGGGCGAAGTGGCGTCGAGGTCCACGAACTGGCCGTTCATGATGTCCGAGCCGATCACGCCCGCCAGCGGGAAGAACGCGTACGCGGGGCTCGAGCCGCCCGCCACGCCGCCCTCCGCGGGGCACTGCACGCACGGCACCGGCAGGAGCCCCAGGAGGCCGCGGTTCAGGTCCGCCTGCTGCCGCGCCAGGGCCGCCACCGCCGGCGGCACGCATTCGTGGTGCGCATCCGCGTGCGGACCCACCGGCGCCGCCGCACCCACGCGAACGTGCGCCGGCGGATCCGCGCCCACCGCAAGCGAGGCGGCGAGTGCCGCGCCCGCGGCGGCCATCAGGGCGTGGAGCCGGGTGCGGCGGGAGCGGTGGTTCGCCGGGACGGCGGGCGTGGAGCCCCGGGCAATCTCGTGGAGTCGCATGACGCCATCGTTGCAGGGCCGGCGGCGCCAGTCCAGTGCCGGATGCGAAGGGAATCCACCTTCCCGTGCGACTCCCGGACCCGCGGCGGACCCGCTCCTGCGGCCGCGCCGCTCACGCCGGGCTGGCCACCGTCTCCAGGACCTGCTGCATGATCCGGCGCGTGGTCTGCGTGTCCCCGGCGTGCATGTAGCTCCGGCTGATGACGCGGTGGGCGCAGACCGGGATCACGTTCGTGACCACGTCCTCCGGGACGCAGTAGTCCCGCCCCTGGAGGAGCGCGTGGGCCCTTGCGGCCTGCGCGAGCGCAATGGCGCCGCGCGGGGAGATGCCGATCTGGAGCTCCTCGTTGCGGCGGGTGGCGGCGGCCAGAGCGATGATGTAGTCCCCCAACCCCTGTTCGAGCTTCACCGCGTCCACGAGTTGCTGGAGCCGCAGCACCTCCGCCCCGCTGGTCACCGACTCCAGGTGCCGCAGCACGGTGCGGCCCGGCTGGGTGTAGAGGATCCGCGCCTCATCATCCGGTGACGGGTACCCCAGGGAGATCCGCATCAGGAAGCGGTCCAGCTGGTTCTCCGGGAGGAAGTACGTCCCTTCGAACTCGTAGGGGTTCTGCGTGGCCACCACCATGAAGGGCTGCGGCAGCTCGTGGACGGAGCCCTCCGCGCTGACGGTGCCCTCGCTCATGGCCTCCAGGAGCGCGCTCTGGGTACGCGGCGTGGTGCGGTTGATCTCGTCCGCCAGGACCACGTTGGCGAAGATGGGTCCGCGCCTGAACTCGAAGCGGCCCGTCTCCCGGTTGAAGACGCTGGTCCCCGTGATGTCCGAGGGCAGCAGGTCCGGCGTGCACTGGATGCGGCCGAAGGTGCAGTCGATGCTGCGGGCGAGGGCGTTGGCGAGCACCGTCTTGCCCACGCCCGGCACGTCCTCGATGAGGGCGTGGCCGCGGGCCAGCAGGCAGATCAGAAGGCGGTCCACCGCCTGGGCGTTCCCCATGAAGACGGAGACGATGCTCCGACGCAGGCGGTCCAGGCTGTCCATGGGCGGGCGAGTATACGGAGGCCGCGCGGCCGCGGCGCCGCCCGCTCCGCTACGCTCCCGGCGGTGGAACGCTTCACGATCACGCGCCCGCTTCCCTGCCGCACCTGCGGCTACGAGCTGCGCGGGCTCTCGGCGCTCGGCCGCTGCCCGGAGTGCGGCGCGGAGGCGATGACCACGCTGGTCACGGCCACGGATCCGGGCCTGGAGGAGTTCGTCCGCCTGCGGCACCCGCGGCGCGTGGCGGCCTCCCTCCTGGTTGCGGTGGCGGCGCTCGCCGCCGCGGTGCTGGTGCAGATGGTGGGCCCGGCACTGGCCGTCATGGAGGAGGTCAACCGGCGCGAAGGGCCCCTCCCGGCCCGCGTGACCGCGCTCGGGTGGTTCGCGGCCGTGGCGCTCCTCTCGGTGGCGGCGGTGGCCGCGGCCATGGTGGCGCCCCCTTCGGAGCCGCTGCTCCGCGCGGAGTGGGGCCGGCGCCGCATCGCCACCATCGTGGGATTCCTCCTCTGGGGCGGCGCGATCGCGTCGCTGCCGTGGGGCTTCGGCTGGCGGGGCGTGCCGGCCGCACCGGGGCCGTTCGTGCAGATCCTCACGTTGGCGTGGCAGCTCCTGGTGGCGCTCCTGCCGCTGGGTGGACTGCGCGTGCTCCTCATGATCCTGGGGCGCCGGAGCCTCCAGTGGCGCCATGCCCGGCAGGGCCGGCAGGGCGTGGATTCGCTCCTGGCGGCAGCGGCGGGCGTGCTGGTCTTCAGCACCGCCACCCCCATCATGGCCAGCTACGGCTTCAAGACCTTCCACACCCTGGCCCAGACGCTGGCCGGCGCCAGCGCCGCCATCCTGGCCCTTGGACTGGTCTACCTGGTGGCCAACGCATGGTGGATCGCCAGCAGCCTGGCGTGGCCGCTTCCACCGGTGGAGTCGCTGGTGCCGGGGCTGCGACCCCCCCAGCGGGAGACTGGGGACGCCTGAATTCCAGCTCGGGTTGCGCCTTTCCTCCTTACCTTGCGTGATCTGGATGCGCGGCGCCAACGTGGGGCTGCGCGTCCCGGCTGTCCGCACCACTGCTTTCATGGAGTTCCGTATGCGATCGACTCGTCTCTTCCTCTTCGCCTCCGCCGCGGCCGCGCTGGCCAGCGCTCCGGTGTTCGCCGGGGCCGTCTCCGGCTGCACCTGCACCGGTGACCTGAACCTGGACGGCCAGGTGAACGGCGCGGACCTGGGCGCCCTGATCGGCGTCTGGGGCACCGCCTCCTCCGTCGCGGACCTTGACGGCAACGGCCTGGTCAACGGTGGCGATCTCGGCATCCTGATCGGCAACTGGGGCGTCTGCGTCCCGCCGGAGAACGACACCTGCGCCAACGCCATGACCGTCCTCCCCGGCTTCTACGACTTCTGCACCGGGCTGGCCGGAACCGAGGGCCCCTCCATCCCGCAGGGCACCTGCGGAGTGGCGAATCCCAGCACGATCTACCACGACGTGTGGTACCAGTACGAGGCGCTCAGCGACGGCAAGCTCACCGTCTCCACCTGCGGCCTCACGAACCTGGACACCGTGATCGCGGTCTACGGCTCCGCGCTGCCCAACTTCGCGCCGTGCCCCACGGAGGGCCCGGGCCTGGCCATCTATCTGGGCTGCTCCGATGACTTCCCCGGCTGCTCCACCCAGTACGCCAGCTCCGTGACCATCGACACCCTCGCGGGCCACTTCTACAAGATCCGCCTCGGCAGCTTCTTCGACGAGGGCGGCAGCGGCACGCTCCAGGTGGACTTCGTGAGCGAAGGCTCCGACTGCACCAACCCCATCCTGATCCCGAGCAACCAGACCACCTTCGACGTCATCGGCAACACCGAGGACAACCCGGTCACGGACCTCCCGCCGTGCGTGCCCTCTCCGGCGAACGCCGGCCCGGGCGAGTGGATCCGCTGGCAGTCCAACTGCAGCGGCACCGTGGTGGCCTACACCTGCGACCCGGCCACCGACTACGACACCATCCTGACGGTCCTCCGCTACGACTTCCAGGGCAACTGCTGGGACGTCATCCTGGCGTGCAACGACGACTGGACGGAGGCGGACGCCTGCCTGCTGAATGGCCAGTACCGCAAGTCCCGCGTCAGCTTCCAGGCGAGCCCGGGCGCCGTCTACTACTTCCTGGTCAGCGGTTGGAACGGGGCCGCCGGCAACTACAAGCTGACGGTCATCAACAACTGCTTCTGATCGCCCCGCCCCGGCCACCCGCCCGCCCCCCGTGTCCTCCTTCACGGGGCCAGCCGGGCGGCCCGGCCTGAGACGAACGTCGGCGACCCACGGGCCCCGGCCTGCCACCTTGGCAGCCGGGGCCCGTTCTTCGCGCTCCCGGGCCCCCGTGGGGCATCCGGGCCGCTATTCCGGAGTGGCAAGCCGTTTGTAGAGGCTCCCGCCCTCGCGTTTCCGCACCTCCCACCCTGGAGATCCGAAGTCATGCCCGTCAAGGAACTCGCCTTCGACACCGACGCCCGCAAGCGCCTCCTGGCCGGCGTTGAGAAGCTGGCCGCCGCCGTGAAGAGCACCCTGGGCCCCCGCGGCCGCAACGCGGTGCTGGACAAGAGCTGGGGCGGACCCACCGTGACGAAGGACGGAGTGAGCGTGGCGGAGGAGATAGAGCTTCGCTGCAAGGTGGAGAACATGGGCGCCAAGCTGGTGAAGGAGGCGGCCAGCAAGACCTCCGATGACGCGGGAGACGGCACCACCACCGCCACGGTGCTGGCGGAGGCGCTCTTCCGGGCCGGACTCCGCCAGGTCACCTCCGGCGTGGATGCCATGGCCCTGGTGCGCGGCATGCGGAAGGCCGTGGATGCCGTGGTGGCGTCCATCAAGGACATGGCCAAGCCGGTGGCGAACGTGGACGGCGGCATCGCGAGCGTCGCCTCCATCTCCGCGAACAACGACGAGGAGATCGGCGGCATCATGGCCGAGGCCTTCCGGAAGGTGGGCAAGGACGGCGTCATCACCGTGGAGGAGGGCAAGGGCCTCGAGACCTACGTGGACGTGGTGGAGGGCATGCAGTTCGACCGCGGCTACCTCAGCCCCAACTTCGTCACGGACCCCGAGAAGATGACGGTGGAGCTGGAGAAGGCCCTGGTCCTGATCTACGAGGACAAGATCGACTCCATCACCAAGCTGGTGCCTTTCCTCGAGAAGGTGATGGACACCAAGAAGCCGCTCCTGATCATCGCCGAGGACGTGACCGGCGAGGCCCTCAGCACCCTGGTCATCAACAAGCTCCGCGGCGTCCTGAACGTCTGCGCGGTGAAGGCGCCGGGCTACGGCGACCGCCGCCGGGCGATGCTCGAGGACATCGCGATCCTCACCGGTGCCACCGCCATCATGAAGGACCTGGGCATCGAGCTGGACAAGATCCAGATCAACCAGCTCGGCCAGGCCAAGAAGCTCGTGGT
The DNA here is from genome assembly GCA_046350535.1 of Phycisphaerales bacterium. Classification (GTDB taxonomy): domain Bacteria; phylum Planctomycetota; class Phycisphaerae; order Phycisphaerales; family SM1A02; genus VGXK01. The sequence goes on along the minus strand of JAXMAG010000001.1, from coordinate 337,256 downwards.
GGACGCGGACAACACCACCATCGTGGAGGGCGCCGGCTCCACCTCCGCCATCAAGGGCCGCTGCGAGCAGATCCGCCGCGAGGTGGAGATCACCGATTCCGACTACGACCGCGAGAAGCTCCAGGAGCGCCTGGCCAAGCTGGCCGGCGGCGTGGCCCAGATCAAGGTGGGCGCCGGCTCCGAAGCTGAGCTGAAGGAGAAGAAGGCCCGCGTGGAGGATGCCCTCCACGCCACCCGCGCCGCGGTCGCCGAGGGCGTGGTGGCGGGCGGTGGCGTCAGCTTCATCCGGGCCCAGAAGGTGCTCGCGAAGGTCCGCGACGCGTGCCGCGGCGACGAGGAGTTCGGCGTGGACGTGGTGGCGGAGGCCCTGGAGGTGCCGCTCCGCACCATCGCCGACAACGCCGGCGAGAAGGGCTCCGTCGTGGCCGCCAAGGTCCGCGAGGGAAGCGGCCACTTCGGCTTCAACGCCCTCACCCGCCAGTACGAGGACCTCATGAAGGCCGGCGTGATCACGCCCGCCAAGGTGGACCGCTCCGCGCTGCAGAACGCCTCCAGCGTGGCCGGCCTCCTGCTCACCACCGACTGCATCGTGACCGACGCCCCCAAGCCCGCCGACGAGAAGGCCGGACACGGCCATGACCACGACCACGGCGGCGGCATGGGTGGAATGGGCGGCATGGGAGGCATGGGCGGCATGGGAGGCATGGGCTTCTGAGCCCGGCCGCCCGCGCCCCGCAGCGTCCCCCCGCATCCACCGCGTCGTTCGAACCAAGCGTCCGCACCCCATCACGACCACGGAGAACCGACATGTCCGTCCGTCCCCTCGAGGACCGCATCCTCATCAAGCCGATCGAGCCCGAAACCAAGACCGCCTCCGGCATCTTCCTCCCGGAGTCCGCCAAGGAGAAGCCCATGCAGGGCAAGGTGGTGGCCACCGGTCCGGGCAAGCTCATGGAGAACGGCGAGCGCCAGAAGATGCTCGTCAAGAAGGGCGACACCGTCCTCTTCGGCAAGTACTCCGGGACGGAGATCGAGATCAAGAACACCCCCCACCTCATCGTGCGCGAGAGCGAACTGCTCGGCGTGATCGAAGGCTGACGACACCGCTTCCGGCAAGGACACCACCATGGCCACCAAGCAGATGAAGTTCCACCAGGCCGCGCAGCAGAAGCTGAAGCGCGGCGTCGACCAGATCGCCCATGCCGTCGGCGTCACGATGGGCCCCACGGGCCGCAACGTGGCGGTGCAGAAGAGCTACGGCGGCCCCTCCGTCACCAAGGACGGCGTGAGCGTCGCCAAGGAGGTGGAGCTGCCGTGCCCGTTCGAGAACATGGGCGCCAAGATGGTGCACCAGGTGGCCAAGAAGACCGCGGACGTGGCCGGTGACGGCACCACCGCGGCCACCGTCCTGGCCGCCGCCATCTTCAACGGCGGGCTGAAGTTCGTGGCCAGCGGCGCCAACACCGTGGCCCTCCAGCGCGGCATCAACGCCGCCGCCGGCGTGGCCGCGGAGGCGATCGGCGAGATGGCGGCCAAGTGCCGCGGTCGCGCGGACCTGGAGAAGATCGCCACCGTCAGCGCCAACCACGATTCGCAGCTGGGCGCCCTGATCGCGGAGGCGATCGACAAGGTGGGCCACGACGGCGTGGTGGAGGTGGAGGAGGGCAAGACCGCGGACACCACCCTGGACTACGTGGAGGGCATGGCGTTCGACAAGGGATACCTCTCCCCCTACTTCATGACGGATCCCAAGAAGGCGGAGTGCGTCCTGGAGAACCCGCTGATCCTCATCAACGAGAAGAAGATCTCCAACCTGGCGGACCTGCTGCCCCTCCTCAACAAGGTGGCCACCAGCCAGAAGCCTCTCCTGATCATCGCGGAGGAGGTGGAGAACGAGGCCCTGGCGGCCCTGGTGGTGAACCGGCTCCGCGGCGTGCTGAACGTCTGCGCGGTGAAGGCCCCGGGCTTCGGCGACCGCCGCAAGGCCATGCTGGGGGACATCGCCGTCCTCACCGGCGGCACGTTCCTCTCCGAGGACGTGGGTCGGAACCTGAGCGACGTGCAGCTCTCGGAGCTGGGCAGTGCCAAGAAGATCATCGTCACCAAGGATGACTGCACCATCGTCCAGGGCGCCGGCAAGAAGAAGGACATCGAGGCCCGCGCGGCCCAGATCCGCACGCTCCACGAGAAGTCCACGAGCGACTACGACCGCGAGAAGCTGATGGAGCGGCTGGCCAAGCTGACCGGCGGCGTGGCCGTCATCAGCGTGGGCGCCGCCACGGAGACGGCCCTCAAGGAGAAGAAGGATCGCGTGGATGACGCCATCCATGCCACCCGCGCGGCCGCCAAGGAGGGATACGTCCCCGGCGGCGGCGTCGCCTTCCTCCGGGCCATCGCCCGCGTGCAGGAGTCCCGCCGGAAGGCGGACGGCGACGAGAAGTTCGGCTTCGACATCGTGGCCGAGGCGATGCAGGCCCCCTGCCGCCAGATCGCGGAGAACGCCGGGCACGATGGAGACCTGGTGGTGGAGAAGTCCCTCTCCGGCAAGGACGGCTGGGGCTTCAACGCCTCCACCGGCGAGTACCAGGACCTGGTGAAGGCGGGCATCATCGATCCCGCCCTGGTGGCCAAGACCGCCCTCCAGAACGCCGCCAGCGTGGCCGGGCTCATGCTCACCACCGACGTGCTGGTCACGGAGCTGAAGGAGGACGCCGACCCGGTGGAGGGCTCCGTCCACTGAGCCGCTTCCACGGCTGAGCCACGGTCCGCCGGGCGGGATGCCGCATGGCCACAACCCGCTGCTACTACGAAGTCCTCGGCGTGGAGCGCACCGCAAGCGCCGAGGAGATCAAGCGCGCCTACCGCCGCCTCGCCATGAAGCACCACCCGGACCGCAATCCGGGTGACGCGAAGGCCGAGGAGGAGTTCAAGGCGTGCGCCGAGGCCTACGAGGTGCTCTCCGACCAGGAGCGGCGCGGTCGCTACGACCGCCACGGGCACGCGGGCCTGCGGCAGACGCCGGGCCACGACTTCCGCAACATGAACGTGCAGGACATCTTCTCGATGTTCGAGGAGATCCTGGGCGGCGGCGGCGGCGGCGGGCGGAGCCAGCGCGGGCGGCGCGGCGGCGTGCCGCGGGGCTACGACCTGGAGACGCGGGTGGAGATCGGGCTCGCGGAGGTCCTTGCCGGCACGGAGCAGGAGGTGGAGTTCCGCCGCCTGGAAGTGTGCGGCACCTGCGGCGGCAATGGCGCCAAGCCGGGAACGCAGCCCATCGGATGCCCCACGTGCGGCGGACAGGGTCAGGTGCAGCAGGTCGGGTTCGGAGGGATGTTCCGGATGCTGGCCACCTGCCCCAACTGCCGCGGCGCGGGCAAGGTCAACACCGAGCCGTGCGGCGCGTGCCGCGGAGGCGGCCGCACGCCGGTGAGGCGCAAGGTCACCGTTCGCATCCCGCCGGGTGTGGTGGACGGCACCATCTTCCGGGTGCAGGGCGAGGGAGAGCCGCCGCCGCCGGAAGCCAGCCCCAGCGGGGACGGCGTCCGCGGAGACCTGCACGTGGTGGTGTCGGTGCAGGAGGAGCGGGCGTTCGAACGCGACGGCGACGATCTGGTGACGGCCCTGCCGCTCGGGTTGGCGCAGGCGGCGCTGGGCGCGTCCATTCCGGTGAAGGCCCTGGATGGAGAGGCCATGGTGGAGGTGCCCGCGGGGACGCAGCACGGCGACGTGATCCGGGTGCCGGGGCGCGGGCTGCCCAACTTCCGGAGCGGACGGCGCGGCTCGCTCCTCTGCCTGGCCCAGGTGGTGGTGCCGCGCAAGCTGACGGAGAAGCAGCGCCAGCTCCTTCAGGAACTGGCTCGGATCGAGAAGGTGGAGGTCCGGGCCCCGGAGCCCGGCTTCTGGCAGCGCATCAAGGACACGTTCTCCGGGACATGAGGCAGCCATGAGCAAGTCCCACAAGGTCAACGTGACGGAAGGCGGACGCGGGCCGGAGGCGGCGGAGCCGGAGCGCGGTCGCGCCGGCGATCCGGCGGGCGGCGCCGCCCGCGAGCACGGCTGCTGCGGCGGCCAGGGCGACGGCGGCTGCTGCGGAGACGCACCGGCCGCGGAGGCCTCGGACGATCCGCTGACCCGGCTCGCGCAGGACCTCAAGGAGGCGCAGGAGTCGCGTCTGCGCGTCCTCGCGGACTTCCAGAACTACCAGCGTCGCAGCCTGGAGAACGAGTCGCGGGCCAAGGTGGCGGGTGTGGCGGGAGTGGTTCGCAACGTGATTCCGGTGCTGGAGCACTTCGACGTGGCGCTCGGGCAGGGCGCGGCCATGAGCGCGGAGCAGGCCGCGGCCGGCGTTCGAATGCTGCAGACGGAGCTCCTGAAGGCCCTGGAGAAGTCCGGCGTGGAGCGCATCGAGCCGCGGCCGGGAGATGAGTTCGACCCGCGCCAGCACGAGGCCGTGATGCGCCAGCCTGCGGAGGGCGTGGGCGCGGACCGCGTGAGCATGGTCTTCCAGGCCGGGTATAGGCTCGGCGAGACCGTGCTGCGGCCCGCGAAGGTGGCCGTGGCGCCCTGACCGCGCCGCCGGCGCGTCGATTCACTCCGCGGCCCGAGGGCCCGGACACCCGCTTCCCCGGAAGGACGACCATTCAGATGCCCACCTACGCCTACAGATGCTCCCGCTGCGACCACGGCTTCGACGCCTTCCAGCCGATCACCGCGAGCGCCCTGCGGCGCTGCCCCAAGTGCGGGAAGAACTCGCTTGAGCGCGTGGTGACCGGCGGCGCAGGGATCCTCGTGGGCGGCTCCTCCGGCGGTTCCGGATCGGACGGGGGCGCCGGGTCCGGCGCGGAGAGCGGGAGCGGCCACGCGGGCGGCAGCGGCGCCGCGACTCCGGCGGCCACGGGTGGGGGCGCGAACGCCGCAGGCGGAACGCCCGCGGGCGCGGCCGGCGCCGGGAGCGCGGGGAGCGCGGGGCCCGGCGGCGGGGATTCGCGCGGCGCCTCCGGTGCGAGCGGCGGCGCTGGCGGCGCTGGCGGCACTGGTGGCGCGAGCGGCGGCGCGGGCGGCGCGGGCGCCGCGAGCGACGCAGGCCGCAAGGCCGGGGACCCGGAGCGGGACGCGTGGCGCTCCAAGGCGACGCATCCATCGCGCGAAGGGCGCGGGATCGGCAACATGCGTTCGCTCCTGAAGGGCGGACCGCAGCGCGGCTTCCCCAAGGGCGGAGGCGGCGGGCGCGGGCGCCAGGGCGGCACGGGCCGTCCGCCACGCCGCGGCCGCTGACGGGGCCGCCTTCCGGGAACCCCTACACTCCGCCGATGCCGCTGCGCTTCCGCGCCAGGATCCTGGATCACCTCTCGCATGACAGCTACCGCCCCGCGGACGCAGCGGAGGTGGCGCGGCAGCTGCGCGTGGAGCGGGAGGATCGCCCCGCCTTCGACGAGGCCGTGGATCAGCTGGCCACGGAGGGCGTGCTGGAGGTCGGGGAGGACGAACGCCTGCGGCTGCCGCGCCTGGGCGACGTGGTGGAGGGCGTGATCAAGATCACCACCAAGGGGTTCGGCTTCGTGGTGCCGGAGACGCCCACGCGCGACGGAGACCTCTTTGTCCCCGCGGGACAGACGGGGAACGCGCTGAGCGGCGATCGCGTGCGCTGCCAGGTGGTGCGCCGGTCCGGCGGCTGGGGGTTCCGCGGCCGCAGCGCCCCGGGCCGGGGCGCGGGAGGCGGGCGGGGACGCGATGCGGGCGCGGCCGGCGCCGGCGGCGCGGGCGGAGGTTCGCGCCCCGTGGGCCGGGTGGTGGAGGTGCTGGAGCGGCGGCAGCAGCGCTTCCCCGGCACGCTGGTCAAGGATGGACGGCAGTGGATGGTGATGCCGGACGGGCGCCGGCTCCGGGAGCCGATCCTGGTGCGGGACCCGCATGCCCGCAACGCCACCGCCGGAACCAAGGTGGTGGTGGAGCTGGTCGCGTTCCCCACGGAGGTCCACGCCGCGGAGGGCGTGATCGTGGAGGTGCTGGGAGAGGCCGGGCGGCCGGACGTGGAGACGCAGGCGGTCATCCACGCCTTCGGCCTGCGCGAAGGCTTCCCCGCGGAGGCGATGGAGGAGGCGCGGCTGGCCGCGGAGGCGTTCGAACGCCGCGCCCACGGGCCGTGGCCGGATCGCCTGGATCTCACCGGGGAGCTCACCTTCACCATCGACCCGCCGGATGCGCGGGACTTCGACGACGCCATCTCCATCCGGCACGACGAGGCGACGGACGAGTGGACGCTGGGTGTGCACATCGCGGACGTGAGCGCGTTCGTGCCGCCGGGCGGGGCCCTGGACCGGGAGGCCCGCGAGCGCGGCACCAGCGTCTACCTGCCGCGCCACGTCATCCCGATGCTCCCGGAGACGCTCTCGAACGGCATCTGCAGCCTCCAGGAGGGCGTCCCCCGCTTCACCAAGAGCGTCTTCATCACCTTCGACGGCCGCGGGCGCCCCGGGGCCGTGCGCACCGCGAACGCCGTCATCCGCTCCACGAAGCGCCTGACCTACCTGGAGGCGCAGCACCTCATCGACGGCCACACCGCGGAGGCCGCCCGGCACGCCCGCACGGAGACGGAGCCCTCGGACGCGGTGGTGGCGGCCCTCCGCAAGAGCGATCAGCTGGCCAGACTGCTGCAGAAGCGGCGGCGCGGCCAGGGGATGATCTCGCTGGAGCTTCCGCAGGTGGAGTTGCGCTTCGACGACCAGGGCCACGTGGTGGACGCGGTGCCTGAGGACGATGCGTTCACGCACAAGCTGATCGAGATGTTCATGGTGGAGGCGAACGAGGCGATCGCGCGCGTCTTCGCCGACCTCAACCTGCCGCTTCTGCGGCGCATCCACCCGGATCCCGGATTCGCGGATCTGGAGGAGCTGCGGACGTTTGCGCGGATCGTGCAGTTCCGGCTGCCGGAAGAGCCGACGCGCCAGGACCTGCAGGCCCTCCTGGAGGCCACGCGCCACCGCGACGACACGCGCGCCGTCCACTTCGCGGTGCTGCGCACGCTGGCCAAGGCCACCTACAGCCCGGCGCTCGTGGGCCACTACGCCCTGGCGAGCGATCACTACGCCCACTTCACGAGCCCCATCCGCCGCTACCCGGATCTCTCCGTCCACCGCGCCCTGGAGGCGTGGCTGGAGACCACCTCCAACGGCGCGGACGTCCCGGGCGGACGGCGGCGGCGGGAGGTGTCGCGGGTGCTTTCGCGTGATCCGCGCGTGCCGGACGAACAGCGGCTGCTGGAGCTTGGCCGCCACTGCACGGACCGGGAGATCTCCGCGGAGGACGCGGAGCGGGACCTCCGCACCTTCCTGGTGCTGCAGCTGCTCCACGAGAAGCACATGGGGGACGTCTTCCCCGCGGTGGTGACGGGGCTGCTGGGCTCATCCGCGGTCTTCGTCAGCCTGGAGAAGTTCCTGGTGGACGGCGTGGTGCGGCTGGAGGCGTCGGTGGGCGGCCGCGGCGGCGGCAAGCCGGAGCGCTGGACGCTCAACGAGCGCTCCGGCCGCCTGGTGGCGCTCCGCTCCGGCGCGAGCGTGGGACTCGGCGACCTGCTGAAGGTGGGCATCATCGGCATCGATCTGGGCAGCCGCAGCATGGAGCTCGCGCTCGCGGAGCCGCTCAAGGTCCGCGCCGAGGGGGATGCGAACGGCGGCGCCGCGCCCGCCGCCGGCGGTGGCCGCCGCGGGACCGGCGGGCGCCGCGTCCAGGAGGGTGACGGCACCGGCGGACCCGGCGGACGCGACCCGCGCCGCGACATCCTCTCCCGCAACGAACGCGGGCGGTTCCCGGGCAAGGGCCGCGGATTCAAGCAGGGACGGCGCGGCCGGCGCGGATAGGCGTGGACGCGCGCTGCGGGCATTCGCCCGCTGGAGGCTTGATCGGCGCGGCCGGAACCGCCACACTTGGAGGCTCCCCAGGAGTCTCCCATGCGCCAGCAGCACAGCCGTTCGCTCATCTCCGCGGATCGCGTCCGCCCCGCCCTCGTGGCCTCCCTCGCCGGAGCCCTCGCGGCCGCAGCGGCGGTCGCCTCCCCGCCGCCGGGAATCCTGGCCCACTGGACGTTCGACCAGGTGGGCTCCGCAACCGCGGTGGACGGCGTGGGTGGCGCCAACGGCACGCTGGTGGGCGGCGCGGCCATGGTGGCGGGCGGCGTCTCCGGCGGAGCGCTGCAGCTCTCGAGCGCCACCGGCTCCCTGGTGGACATGGGGAACGTCTTCCCGCTGCTCGGCGCCACGCCATGCACCGTCGCGTGCTGGGTGAAGTGCCCGCAGGGATCCAGCGGGCCGTTCATCCCGGTGTCGCGTCACGCGGCCGGAACCCTCAACGGCTGGTTCGTGGGCCTGGGGAGCGGCTCCGCGTGCTACGGCGCGCCGGGCAGCGCCTGGGGCTATCGATCGAACGTCTGCGGCGGCGAATCCATCGGCACCACCGCGGTGCTTGACGGCCAGTGGCACTTCATCGCCATCACCGCCCACCCGAACACCGGCAGCCGCATCTACGTGGACGGCGGCCCGCCGGAGGACGTGAAGCCCCTCACCAACGTGCAGCCCAACGGCGTCTCGCTCCTGGTCGGCGGATACACCAATGGCGGCGTGCCCACCAACGCGTTCGACGGCCTCATCGACGACCTCCAGATCTACGGCCGGGCGCTCACCTGCTGGGAGGTGAACCTGCTCTTCTCCACGCCCGCGGCCGAGTCGCAGTTCGAGGTGGACCTCAACGGCGACGGGATCGTGGACGGCGCGGACCTGGGCCTGCTGCTTGCCAACTGGGGCACGCCCGCGTGCGACCTGAACGGCGACGGCATCGTGGACGGCGGTGACCTGGGCGTGATGCTGGGCAACTGGGGCAGCTGCTGAGCGCCCCGTCCCCGCGTCACGGGGCGCGAACGGCGCCGACCTCGGGCTGGGCGTCCGCGAAGATCTCGCGCAGGAACTCCTCCGCGGCCGCGTTGGCGCGGCGCTCTGCGCGCGGGCAGTAGCGCATGCCGCCCTGGGGGTCGTTCGCGGCCTGGTTGGTGAACGCATGCCCGCGATGGCCGTAGGCCTCCAGCGTCCAGTCGCAACCGGCGTCCGTGAGCTCCTTGGCCAGGCCGAGCACCGCATCCGGGCGCACCATCGGGTCGTTCCAGCCGTGGAGAGCCAGCACGCGGGTTCGCATGGGGCGCGGCCCGGGTGGAAGCGGAGACGGCGCGAAGAGGCCGTGGAAGCTCACCGCGCCCACCACGCCTTCCAGGCCGGCGCGGGCCACGTCCAGGGCGCAGAGCCCGCCGAAGCAGTAGCCCATCACCGCCACGCGATGCAGGTCCGCGCGGTCGTGGTGGCGGGCGGTGTGGACGGCGGCGCGGAGCCGGGAGAGCAGCATCCCGCGATCCTTGACGAACGGCTCCATCAGGGCCGCGTTCTCCTGCGGCGAGTTGCCGCGCCGGCCCTTGCCGTAGACGTCCAGCGCGAAGCCCAGGTACCCCAGGGACGCCATGTGCTCCGCGCGGGAGCGGGCGAAGTCATCCTGGCCGGCCCACGCGTGGCAGATGACCACCACGGGACGGGGGCCCTGGCGGGAGCGGTCGAAGGCGAGGTACGCCTCCATGGTGGTGGTGCCGTCGGAGTAGTCGAGAGTCTCGCTGTGCATGGGGCGTGCATCGTACGGGGCGGTGGCGGCGGGCATGGGCGCGGGACTGAAGTTGGGCCGCGAACGCGGATCGCGAGCCAGCGGCTGGTAGAGTCCGGCGGGCCGGGGCCAGCGGCGGGCTGCGCCGGTGGACGGACAGGTGATGGACACGGGGGCACACCATGCACGGAAGACCGGGGATTCTGGGGGCAGTCGCGGCATGCGCTGCGGCGGCGGGGATGGCGTTCAGCGCGGATGGCGGCGGGGACGGTGGATCCGCCGCGCGGCCGTGGGTCCTTGAGGCGTACCTGGAGCCGGATCCCGGGCCCCCGCCGGGCCTCCTCGGTCCGGCCGTGGCGCTCTCCGCGCGCCGCGCCGCGGTGGGCGCGGGACGCAACCACGACACCGGGCGGGACAGCGCCTCCGTGCACTGCTACGACCTGGTCACGGACGGGTGGGCCCTCCGCCAGGTGCTGCAGGAGCCGCAGGGCGCCGTGGCCGCGGACTACGGGGCGGCGCTCGCCATGGACGGGGACCACCTGATCGTCGGCGCGCCGCGCGACAGCGAGGGGGCGTTCGAGGCCGGCCGCGTGCACGTCTACGCCCGCAGCGCCCGGACCTGGAAGCTCTCGCAGACGCTGGAGGCCGCGGAGCCGCAGGTGGCGGCCGCGTACGGCGCGGCGGTGGCGGTGGACCGGCGCGTGCTGGCGGTCGGCTCCCCGCGACGGGACGTGGCCGGTTCGCAGGATGCGGGCGCGGTGGACGTCTTCGAGCAGGACGGCCGCCGCTGGCGCCGTGCGGCCACGCTCACGGCGCCTGTGCCGGACACCTCGGCGTGGTTCGGCTCGGCGGTCGCGGTGCAGGGGGATCTCCTGGCCGTGGGCGCGCATGGCCACCACGCGGGCGGCTCGGCGGCAGGCCAGGTCTATCTCTTCCGCCGCGCCGCGGAGGGCGGCTGGACGCTCCAGGCCACGCTCACCCCGCCGTGGCCCGGCCCCGCGTGGTTCGGATACTCGCTGGCGCTCGACCGGGACTCCCTCCTCGTCGGCGCCCCGCGCGCGGAGCGGCCGGGGCGCAGCCCTGGAGTCTCCGCGGGCGCGGCCTTTCTCTTCGAACGGCGCGGCGCCGCCTGGATCCGCACTGGCGTGCTTGCGCCCCACCTGCTCGAAGCGGGCGACGGCTTCGGCGTGGCCGTCGCCATCTCCCAGGAGTGGGCCGTGGTGGGCGCCACCGGCGACGACGAGTTCGGCGAGGACGCCGGCGCGGTGTTCGTCCACCGCCGGCGCGGCGGCGCAGGCGTTGGATCCGGGGAGACGCTCTCCATCCCTGTGCTGAGCGAGGGGGACCACGTGGGCGCAGCACTGGCGTTCGTGCGCGGACGCCTCCTGGTCGGGCGCGGCGGCAACCCCGAGCGGGATCCGCTGCCCGGCGCCGCGTACCTCTATGCGTCCCCGGGGCTCGGCGCCCCGCCTCCCACCAGCCCCACCCGCCCGCCGGGCCGTCAGGCGGGGTAGTGGTGGTCGATCACGCTCCGCCACTCCTGCGGGGTGGTGCAGCGGATGAACGACGCCTTCACCTCCTCCTGCGCCGGATGGTGGCGGGCGAACTTGATGCCGAACTTCCGCATCCTCTGCCCCGCGGAGCGCTCCCCGTGGATCACCGCCGCCAGATCGAAGTGCCGAAGGAGCGCCTCCCGCTGCTCCGCGATGGTGGGTTCCCGCGGTGGGAGCCCGGCCATCATGTCCCGCGCCTGGCGGAAGATCCACGGGTTCCCGATGCAGCCCCGGGCCACGCTCACCGCCTGGACGCCGCAGAGCTCCAGCATGGCAAAGATGTCATCGACGCCCCAGACGTCGCCGGATCCGAAGATCAACCGATCAGGATGGCGGCGCGTCAGGTCCGCCAGGAACTCCCAGCGTCCCGGGCCCAGGTAGCGCTGCTGGACGGTGCGGCAGTGGACCGTGCTCCACGCGTAGCCGTGGTGGTGCGCGGCGTCGAAGACCCGCTCGAAGCTGCGGGCCATCTCCGGCGTATCGTCGTAGGCCCGCCGCAGCTTCACCGTGCACGGGATGGAGGCGGGCACCGCATCCCGCACCGCCTTCAGCACCGCCTCCGCCTCCTCGGGAAAGGCCAGGAAGTGGCCGCCCCGGTTGCTCTTGCGGATCTTCTTGACTGGACACGCCAGGTTGACGTCGATCACCTCGTATCCCATCCCGCAGAGGATGAGGGCGCCTTCCGCCATCTCCGCCGGATGCGTCCCCATGATCTGCCCGGCGATCGGGTGGTCGTCCAGCCCGGCCGCGACGTTGTCCTGGATCTCCCCCATGCCGCACTCGGTGGCCAGGAGGTCCGGATCCTCCTTGCGGCGCCCCTTCCCACCGTTGATCAGGGTGCGGTCCAGGAGCGCCTCGGTCACGCAGAACGGTGCGCCGTGCTGCCTGGCCAGGAGCCGCATGGCCCCATCGGAATAGCCCGCCAGGCCGGCCTGGAAGAATGGGACATCGAAGCCGGGGACCAGGGCGCTCACCCGCGGGTCCAGGCGGACGCGCGGCGCCACCCGGCGTGCCAGTTCGGCCACGTCGCGACGGAGACCCTCAGGCGGACCCAGTTCAACGCTCACCGCCGAAGTGTAGAGGGCCGTGACACCCGGACCCCGCGTCCCCCGCCGCCAGTGCTACAGTGCGGCCCGGATGGTGGCCGCCCGCTCCAGGATCGTTCGCATGCAGACCGCGCCTGCCGGATCGGAGGCGGCTGCGTGCCGCCGCCGGGCCGCCCGGGCCGCGGCCGCGAGCCTCGTCGCGCTGGCCGCCGGTGCCGCCGGCTGCAACGTGGTCCCAGTGGATCCCGCCAAGGCCACCCGGCCGTATCCGAAGGAACTCACCCAGAAGACGGTGGTGCAGATCCAGGTGATCCCCGGCCCCACCTCCATCGACCTGGTGAACGCCACCGCGGTGGACTACAACAACTTCGATCTCTGGCTGAACCACCGCTACGTGACCCACGTGGACGCCATGCCCGCCGGGAAGACGCTCACGGTGCCGCTTGGCAGCTTCTGGGACTGGCGCGGGGAGGGGCCGTTCGAGGGCGGGATCCTCCGCTACTTCGCCCCCACCCCCATCGCCCTGGTGCAGATGCAGTTCAACGACACGGACCCGCTGGTGGGACTGATCGCCGTGCTGCCGGAGGGCACGCGCGACTTCTACGAGAACCAGCCCGCCACGCCGGACAAGCGGCCGCGCCGCGGCAACTGAGCGCCGCCGCTCAGGTGCTGAGGCCCGGAACCTCCCAGCCCTTGCGATACGGCCGCCGCACCCACGCCGTGGCCTCCGCGTTGCCCTTGAAGGCCATCGACGCCTGATCGTAGCTGAGCGTGGCGCCGGGGAAGCGGCTGGAGATGGCGCCGAGGGAGAGGGTCTCGCACATCAGGCCCGCGATCTGGAACGGTGACCGCGCCTTCCCGCGACCCATGCAGGCGTTCACCCAGTCGTGCCAGTGGTTGGTGGTGGTGCACTCCGGCAGCTTCATGTCCACCTTGCGCCCCTCGCGGAACACCATGGGCGACATGCCGTCGCAGGGCTGCACCAGCGTGCCGTTCTCCCCCACCATGACCGCCGCGCCGTCGTTGGGGAGCTTCAGGTCCTTCGGCAGTCCCAGGGACGCAAAATCGGGCTTCCTGCCGCCGTCGTACCAGGTGAAGCTGAAGGGCCCGCCCGCCGTCTTCGCGGTGCCGGGGAACACCATTCGAATGGTCTCCTGCGTGGGGTACTCGTCATCGGTGGCATCCGTGCACTCGCAGGTGATGGACGTGGGATAGGTGAGCCCCAGGCCGTAGAAGGGCACGTCCATGATGTGGCAGGCCATGTCACCGATGGCGCCGGTCCCGAAGTCGTAGAAGCCGCGCCAGCGGAAGGGCGTGTACGCGTCCTTCACGTAGGGCCGCTCCGGGGCCACGCCGAGGAAGAAGTCCCAGCCGAGGCCGTCCGGCACCGCGTCGCTTCCCTTGGGGCGCGGCTGCCCGCAGGGCCACCAGCCGGCGGGCCGGTCCGTCCAGCCGTGCAGCTCCTTGATCTTCCCCACCACGTCCTGCTCCATCAGGATGACGCCCTGGCGGCGCTCGGCCTTCGCGTAGCGCTGCGTGCCCATCTGCGTCACCAGGGTGGGCTTCTGAGCCGCGGCCTGGGCCAGCTGCCGATTCTCGTACGCCAGCCGGGCCAGCGGCTTCTGACAGTAGACGTGTTTCCCCGCGTTGAGCGCGCTCATCGCGACGGGCGCGTGCATGTGGTCCGGCGTGCTGCAGGTGATGGCGTCCACCTTGTCACCCAGCTTGGCCAGCATCTCGCGCCAGTCCTGGAAGCGGGCGGCCTTTGGGTACTTGGAACCCGCCTCCTCCAGCACGGCGCGGTTCATGTCGCAGATGGCCACCAATTCCACGTCGCCATGGCCGGCCACCGTGGGCATGTCCGTGCCGCCCATCCCACCCACGCCCACGCTGGCCACCGCGAGCTTCCCGTTGGGTCCAAGCCGGGCCGGGCGCCGCGCCACCAGGGTGGTGAGGCTTGAGGCCGCCGCTGCGGACGCCGGTCCCGCAGCCAGGGCGATCAGGGCGGAGTGCTTCAGGAACGAACGTCGCGTCTGGGGCATAGGGGGCTCCTGGGGAGGTCCTCAGCCTACGCGCTGGCGACGGATTGCGCCTCGTCTGGGGACCGCATCAACCCGCCCTCGGGCTGGGCGTGGGGGAGGCAGGCCCCGCAGGCGCTGACGGCGCCTGCGCGGGTGTCTCGGTTGCGTCCGCAATCAGCTCCCCTCCATCGCGCTCAGAAGGGCGTTTCGGGCGGACTCGTCCATCGACATGAGCGCTTCCACCAGCGCCTCGATCGAGTTCACGTTGAACAGCTCCATCAACGACTCGGGCGTGAGGCCGGTCTCGCCGCCGGACATCGCCATCATCATCTCCTCCGAGCCGCCCGGGCCCGAGCCCCACCCCTATCACGCCCACTGGTCGAGGCTGCTGATGGCCGTTGGGTGGCGGTTCGAGCAACCCCAGAACCCGCAGTTGGGCGCCGTGCCCGCCACCGTCACCGTGTACGGGCACGGCGGGCCGTCGCCAGCCAACGTCGCCATGCCGATGCCGAGCGCGGTGATCCCGGCCGCCGCTCGTCGCGCCATGTGCGACCAAGCTGCACTGGCGCGCAGGGCGCGGGACCGATCGCAGTCAAGATCAACCGGTCCATGCACCAAGGAGGATTCCGAGATCGCGGCCATCAACCTCGCCGTCCCCGTCCAGGTCCGCCGAGGCCGGCGCGCCGGGCACCGCGCCCCATTGTTGAAGGAGCACGCCGAGATCGGTCCCGTCCACGACGCAGTCGCCGTTCAGATCCGCGGAAGACCCTGTCGGGGTCAGTATCCAGGCACCACCACCTGGAGGCGTCGAGGCCCTGCAGACAAGTTGGCCGAGATCGTTGATGGCGAGAGCGCCGGAGTACTGGCTCGGGACCGGCGCGCTGACGAGCGGCTTGATCGCGTAGGGCACGCCGTCGATCCAGACGACCTCCTCTGTCGTCCAAAGACCTGGCTGCGACTGCTTCGCAACGAGTCCTAGGACCACCCCTGAGCCGTTGACGGCTTTGCAGCCCCACGACGGGTACCCCGGAAGGGACGGAAGCTCCACCGGCAGTCCGTCGAGCGCCCACATCGTAAGGCGGTGGGTAACCCCAGCGCCGGACCCGAATCGGCTCTGCCCGAAGACGATGCCGGTCTCGGTCACGCCCATCGCCGTGGAGGTCACCGCCCCCGGCAGCGGTTGAAGGATCTCCACCGCGTCGTCCTTCCAGCGGAAGCCGCGGCTGCTGCCGTTGCTGTCGCTCCCGAACTGGCCGACGATGTAACCGGTGTCGGAGACGTCTCGTGCCTCAGCAGTCCACGAGCCAAAGGGGAGCGGATCGAGGTCCGTCACTTGACCGTCGTGCCAAATGAAGGCGTACCTTGCGGCGCTCGTGCCACCCAGACCGTTGCGCCACCCCACCACCACGTTCTTGTTGTTCACAGCTGTGGCCCAACTATGCGGGGGAGTCCCCCCAAGCGGCGGGATCTCCACGAACTCGCCGTTCGGCAGCCAGATGCACGCCCAGTATCCATGGAACTGGCCGTCCGTCGTGCCCACGCGCCAGCCCACCACGGTCCCCAGGTCGTTGATGGCATAGGCCGCCGCGCTCGTCGTGTTCGACGGCACCGGAAGGATCTCAAGCCCGGTTTCCGGCGTCCATCGGATCGCGTGTTGGTAGAGGGACTCGTTGTCAGGACACTTGTTCCGGTACCCCACCCAGTGGCCCAGGTTGTTGATCGCCGTGGGTTGGAGGTACGAGTAACCCCAGAACCCGCAGTTGGGCGCCGTGCCCGCCACGGTCACCGTGTAGGGGCACGGCGGGCCGTCGCCGGCCAGCGTCGCCATGCCGATGCCGAGCGCGGAGATCCCGGCCGCCGCTCGTCGCGCCATGTGCGACGGAGCTGCGCTGGCGCGCAGGGCGCGGGACCACAGGCTGCGGTTGACTCGGTTCATGCGCTGCTGCCGCCGTTCGAATGGCCAAGCGGGAGCCGGGCCGAGAATCCGCGGGAGAGAAGTGCCTCCGGAACCCCGGGATTCACCATGCAGTGTAAGGCCGTCCCCGGTGCGGGCAAGCACAAGGAGCGCCTTGCAGCGCCGAATCACCCGCCCGGGACGGGTCGCGCCGCGATCAGCCGCCCCATGCGCCAAGGAGGATTCCGAGATCGCGGCCATCAACCTCGCCGTCCCCGTCCAGATCCGCCGGTGCGGGCGCGTCCGGCGCCGCGCCCCACTGTTGCAACAGCACGCCGAGATCCGTCCCGTCCACGACGCAGTCGCCGTTGAGATCCGCGGAGGAGCCGGTCGGATTCAGTATCCAGACCACGCCACCGGGGACCCCCGTCGCGTTGCAGGCAAGTTGGCCGAGATCGTTGATGGCGTGACCCGTCGAATATTGGCTCGGGATCGGGGTGGACACGTAGTCCTTGACCTTGTACGGCACACCATCGACCCACACGACATCGACCCAGACCGACAGTCCCGACTGGCTGGTCGACCTTGAGCTACCTAGCGCGACACCGGTGTTGCTGGCACCGACACAGCCGGACCCCGTCTCCCCGGGCAACGGGGGGAGCTCGACCGGTACCCCATCGAGGCCCCACCACGCCGCTCGGTAGTAGATGGTCGATCCGTTCACGAACTGACACTCACCGTAGGCCACACCCGCGTCGGTGACCGCCTTGGCGTTCGAGGTGATCGCTCCCGGCAGCGGTTGGAGGATCTCCACCACGCCGTCCTTCCAGCGGAAGCCGCGGCCGGTGCCGTTACTGTCGCTCCCGAACTGGCCGACGATGCAGCCGGTGTCGGAGACGTCTCGTGCCTCAGCAGTCCACGAGCCAAAGGGGAGCGGATCGAGGTCCGTCACTTGACCGTCGTGCCAAATGAAGGCGTACCTTGCTGCGCTCGTGCCACCCAGACCGTTGCGCCACCCCACCACCACCCCCGCGTTGTTCACCGCGAGGGCCGTGCTCTCCGGCGGGCTGCCACCCAGCGGCGGGATCTCCACGAACTCGCCGTTCGGCAGCCAGATGCACGCCCAGTATCCATGGAACTCGCCGTTCGTCGTGCCGACGCGCCAGCCCACCACGGTCCCCAGGTCGTTGATGGCATAGGCCGCCGCGCTCGTCGTGTTCGGCGGCACCGGAAGAATCTCGAGCCCGGTTTCCGGCGTCCAGCGGAGCGCGTGTTGGTAGAGGGACTCGTTGTCCGGACACTTGTTCCGGAACCCCACCCAGTGGCCCAGGTTGTTGATCGCCGTGGGGTGGAGGTTCGAGTAACCCCAGAACCCGCAGTTGGGCGCCGTGCCCGCCACGGTCACCGTGTACGGGCACGGCGGGCCGTCGCCAGCCAGCGTCGCCATGCCGATGCCGAGCGCGGTGATCCCGGCCGCCGCTCGTCGCGCCATGTGCGACCGAGCTGCACTGGCGCGCAGGGCGCGGGACCAGAGGCTGGGATCGACTCGGTTCATGCGCTGCTGCCGCCGTTCGAATGGCCAAGCGGGAGCCGGGCCGAGAATCCGCGGGAGAGAAGTGCCTCCGGAACCCCGGGATTCACCATGCAGTGTAGGGCCGTCCCCGGTGCGGGCAAGCACAAGGAGCGCCGTGCGGCGCCGAATCACCCGCCCGGGACGGGCCGCGCCGCGATCAGCCGCTCCACGCGGCCAGCAGTTGACCGAGATCCGCGCCGTCCACCACGCCGTCTCCGTTCACGTCCCCTGGCCCGGAGGAGCCCCACGCGGCCAGCAGCAGGCCCAGGTCCGCGCCGTCCACGTGGCCGTCCCCGTTGAGGTCCGCCAGCTCCGCGGCGCTCTGGCACTCGTCCGGAACGCCGTCGCCGTTCACGTCCTGGCTGACGCCCTGCGCGATGTCGCAGGAATCCGGAAGCCAATTGTGGTTGCAATCGAACGGGGACGGCGGAACCACAAGGATGCCGCGCGGCTGCGGCGCATCCAGCGGATACACGCGATAGGTCCGCAGGTGGTAGCCGGTGCCGGGGTCATATCCCACGATCGGCGCACCGGAAGCGGTGTTCGTGACGAGGACCGCGGCGCCTCCGTCCACAAGCGCCAGTCCCACGGGGTCCTTGGTGGCGATGGATGAACCGGCGTTCGGTCCGACGTCGAAGCGACCCTTGTACGCGCCGGTGACGCCGTCGAAGCGCTCCACCGTGTCCAGCGTCCGCGACGCCACGAGCAGATCCCCGGAGGGAAGGTAGAGCACGCCCGTGAGATCCGGTGAGGAGTTGAGCGGTTTCAGGTCGGCCAGGACGCCGATCGACGCACCCGCGGAGTTGAAGCCGCGCACGCGCCCGTCGCTGCAGCTCACCGCCACCGCGCCATCGCTCCGCAGTGCCAGGCCCACGGGCCGCGTGGTGCCCAGGGCCGCGGACGCGGCGAACGTCCCCAGGAACGCGCCGTCATCGCCGTAGCGGAGGATGGCCCGGTTGCCGTTGCTGGCCACCAGGAGCGTGCCGTCCGGCATCCAGAGCAGGCCGCGGGCATCGGAGAGGCCGCCCAGCGCCTCCGTCACGAGGTCGGCGGGGAAGGTGGCCGTCTCCAGGTCAAGGATGGTCACGCGGTTGCCCCAGCTCACCACCGCCTGGCGTTCGTGCCCGGGCCGCAGGACCACGTCCCACGCGGGCGCCCCCAGGGCCGGCGTCTCGCGCAGCTTCACGCCGCTGCGTCCGTGGAGCTCCCGGATCCGACCGTCTGCGGCGGAGGCCAGCCACCAGTGGCGGGCGCCCCCCAGCGCCGCGGCGTCCAGGATGCCGTCGGAATCGCAATCCTGGCAGGAGTCCAGGAGGCCGTTGCGGTCCCGGTCCAGCGACATGTCCGCCAGGATCTGCGTGTAGTCGGAGGTGCCGTTGCCGTCGCAGTCGCGTTCGCATTCATCGGGGATGCCGTTGCCCCAGAGGTCCTGGCTGGTGCCAGCGGCGATGTCGATGGAGTCGGGAACGCCGTTGCCGTTGCAGTCCGGTTGGCACGCATCGGGAATGCCGTTGGCGTCGAGATCCGCGGCGCCGGCGGAGATCTCCTCCGGGTCCAGCACGCCGTCGCCATCGCAGTCCTGGCAGGAGTCGGGGATGCCGTCCGCATTGGAATCCGCCACCAGACCGGCGGTGATGGCCTCCAGGTCCTCCACACCGTCGCCGTCGCAATCGTGCCCCAGGCAGGGCGCCGTCACCATGAAGGACTCCATCGCCTGGCGGCAGATGACGTGGAAGCCCATGTCCACGTTGGCGGTGGCGCCGGAGACGGTATGGCAGTAGCTCATGATCGTCCCGCGCAGGACCGTCCCGGAGGCACAGGTGTCGATGCCGTAGTCGTGCGTGTGCAGGGTGCCGATGTTGTGCCCCAGCTCGTGCGCCGTGACGATGACGTCCCAGTTGCCGGGATCGGTGCGGCCCGGATCCGCGAACTGGCCGATGAGGTAGCCGCAGACCGAGTAGCCGAAGCTGCCGCACGCCGCGTTCAGCCATGCCACGCCGCCGTAGGGAAGATTGCGCCGACCGGTGAGGAGCTGGGCCACGTCCCGCACCACGCTGCCTTGCTCCGCCTCCCAGACGTCGCGGAACTGCCCCAGCGGGTCCGGATCCTGGTACGGATCCGTCTCCGTGGTCCAGAGCCGAACGTAGGACAGTTGGATCCGGACGCCGCACTCGCGCCGGTAGACGTCGTCGATGGCCGCGTAGAGCGCCGTGACGTAGGCCGCCGCCTCCGCCTCCCCCGCGAACATGGCGGTGAACTCCTGGTCGCAGTCCGCGGCGATGCGCACGCGGAGGTCCCGCATCCCGGAGCCGGAGCCGGTGCCGGCCACGCCGCCATCGTTCGCACCGCGGGACGGATCCGGATTCCGGAGTGCCCGGCAGGGCTCCGGCGCATCCGGAGCGCCGGCGCCGGGACTCTCCACCCACCGGGCCGGCCCGCGAACGAGCCCCGCGCCGCCCGCGCCCGCCGCCGCCTGCGGCACGAGTGTGAACCGCCGCCCCTCCAGCTCCACCAGCCCGGAGGCGCCCCACGGCGAGAGCGAGATGATCGCGTGTCCGTTGGGGAATCCCGCGACCGGGCCCGCGAAGGTGGCCACGGAGCGGGCCGCGGCCGCGGCACGCATGGCAGCCGTGGCAGCCGTGGCATCCGTGGCATCAGCACCGGTGGCGGCTCCGGCATCCCGGCCATGGACGCCCGCGCCGCGGACCTCCACGCGGAAATCGTCCGTCAGCGTGTTGGTCCTGTGCAGTTCCAGCGTGACCGGTCCCACGCCCGGAAGGGGCACGTTGGTCAGCTGGAGGACGTCCGAACCCGGAGCCAACAGAGCCGTGGTGAGCGCAAGTGCCGAAAGCATGAGGACATGCTAACCCCGGCCGCCGGCGCCACAAGCGCTCTTCCGCGGCTGCGGCTCAGGACCGTGCGGTCAGGAAGCGGTCCAGCCCCGCACCGCGGAGCAGGGCCCGGAAGTTCTCGCCGAAGACGAAGTTCTCCTCCGGGAACACCGCGCCGCCGCGGTTGCGGTCGATGTGGCTGAAGACCATCTCCACCTGTCCCACGGGCTCCCAGACGCCGTTCGCATGCGACATCCGCTCGATGGTGCCGGAGGTACCCGCGCCGGCATCATCCAGGCGATCGATGACGGCGGTGTAGCGGATGCACTGGCCGGGGACCACGTCCCGCTCGATGGTGGCACGGGCGATCTTGGCCAGGATCACCTTCTCCTTGAAGCCCCGGGTCGCGCCCACCAGCACGCCTGCGGTCTGCGCGAATCCCTCGATCATCAGGCTGGCCGGCATCACCGGCTGTTCCGGGAAGTGCTGGTGGAGGTGCTCCTCCGCCATGGAGACGTTCTTCACCGCCACCATGCGGCGGCCGGCTTCGAACTCCGTCACCGTGTCGATCCACATCCAGCGCATGGACGGCTCCGCGGCCCCCCGGCCGGGGTCAGGCGGCCACCTTGCGCTCGACGAAGTCCACCAGGCTCTTCACCGTGAACGTCTCCGAGAGCTTGGTGACGCTGCGGTCCTTCTCCAGGGCGGAGAGGTCCACGTGGGGCATGCGTTCGCGGAGCATGGCGATCCCCTTGTCCGTCACCTTGCCGTTGTCCACCAGGCTGGGGTCCGTCAGCATGTTCTCCGGGAAGAGCTCCCCCTGAGCCACCTTGAAGGGCTTCTCCGGCGTGCTGAAGCGCTTCTCCAGCCGGAACACGATGTCCAGGAAGTCGATGCTCTCCGCCCCCAGGTCCCCCTGAAGGGTGGCCGTCGGCGTCACCTCTTCCGCGTCCACGCCCAGTGCGTCGCACAGCACGTCGCGGACGCCGGATTCGATCTGCTCTCTGGTGAACGCCACTCGTGTCCTCCTTGGTCCTTCGGATCCGTCAGGCCGTCCGAAGCGGCCGCATTGTAAAGCGACCGCTGACGGCGGTCTCAGCCGCCGTCCCGGCCCGCACCACCGTCCCGCTTCCCTTGAAGCTGGCCATCCCGTCCGCAGGAGGGGCTTCCAGGGTCACCTCCACCCGGAGGCTCTCCCCCGGGCGGACGAAGCTGCCGTAGCGGAGGGCCCGCACCTCCCCCAGCACCCAGCGCCCCGGGCCCTGCGGCTGTCGCTCCAGCAGCGCCCGGCCCGCCTGGACCAGCGTCTCCAGCATGAAGACGCCGGGAAGGACGGGGAAACCCGGGAAGTGATCCCCCAGGTACTCCTCCGCCATCGAGACGTTCTTGAGGGCCACGATCCGCCCGGGTTCCACCTGGATGACCGAATCGATGAGGCAGAAGTGCATGGGGCGGGATCACCCGGGCCGCCGGTCCAGCGGGACGGCGCCTCCGGAGAGGGCGGGATCGTAGCAGGGAGACGGCGCGTCCGCGCGTGGGGTTTTCATCGGCCCCCGTCCCGGTCTCCGATATCCACTGCATGGCTCGACGCACTGCCTCGGATGTCACGCGCCCGGAACGCACGGCGGCTCCTGAAGCCGCGCTCCCCGCTCCCGGGTGGTGGCGGCGGGCGGCCTGGCTGGTGGCCGCCCTGACCTGGGTGGCGCTCTTCGCGGCGCTCGCGAGCTTCAGCCGCAGCGACTGGCCCTCCGAGATGGTGGCCTACCACCGCTCGCCGCCCGCGAATCTCCTGGGGACCCCGGGCGCCCTGCTGGCGTATCAACTCTACTGCGTCTTCGGCCCGGGCATCTGGGTGCCCATGATCGCGGCCGCGTGGATGCTCTCCGTGACCGCCTCCGGCCGCGTCATCCCGCATCCGCTCCTGCGGCTGCTGGGATTGGCCCTGATGACGGTGGCGGCCAGCTCCCTCATCGGCTGGTGGATCCCGCGGCTCGCGCCGATCGTGGGCGCGGAGTGCGGCCTGGTTCCGGGGTGGGCATTCGAACAGCTGCTCATCCGCTTCTCGCCCTTCGCGACCGGGTTCGTCCTGGTGTCGGGTCTGCTCCTTGGGGCCATCGTGGCCATGGACGAGCTGCTGGTGGCGGTGCCGGGCGTGGTGCTGCGGAGCATGACGCTCTTCGAGCCGCTGTGGCAGCTGGACCCGCGCCCGCTCCTGGCCCGCTTCCGTTCGCGCGGGCGGCTGGCGCCCGTGACGAGCGGAGCCGCCATCTCCGTCTTCCCCTCCCCCACCGGCGCCAAGGCCGCGCGCCGCAAGGTGACGGACGCGGACCGGGAGGTCATGGAGCGCCTGGACCGGGAGCGCCGCGCGGCCGCGGTCCTGGAGGATCCGGAGTCGGATGCGCCCGAAGCGTTCGAACCCGACGTCGCGTCCGCCGCGGTCGTGGTGGATGCGGACGAGGACGCGGCGGAGGCGTTCCCGGAGGAGGAGATGGACGGCACGGAGGAGGTCGAGACGGAGGACGCGTCGCCCGCCCGTCGCGGCGGTGCGGCGGTGATCGCGGACGAGGAGGAGGACGAGGGGGACCTCGAGGACGCGACCGACGCGGAGGAGGAGGAGGGATCGCTCGCGAACGACGCATCGGTGGACACGGAGGACGCGGAGGACGCGGCGGACGCGGAGGACACGGAGGACCGCGAGAAGGGTGCGGTGGCCGCCGCGCCGGCCGCACCGCTCTCCGCGGACGAGCTCCGCCAGCGCATCTCCAGGCTCCCCGTTCGCATGGCGGGCCGGAAGACGGAGGTGGCCCGCGACGAGGACATCCCCCGCGAGGTGGACTACACCGGGTACCAGTTCCCCGGGCTGGACATGCTGGAGGCGCCGGAGGGCAACTTCTCCGAGAGCATGGAGACCTTCGTGCGGGAGCAGGCGGGCGTGCTGACGGAGGCGCTGCGGACCTACCAGATCGATGGCGAGGTGGTGGGGATCGAGAGCGGCCCGGTGGTGACGCTGTACTCCGTGGAACTGGCGCCGGGCACCCGGGTGGCGCGGCTGGAGACCATCTCCAAGGACATCGCCCGCTCCCTGCAGGCCCCCAACATCCGAATCATCCCCAACATGGTGGGGCGCACCGCGGTGGGGATCGAGGTGCCCAACCGCCAGAAGGAGAAGGTCCGCCTGAAGGAGCTGATGTCCGGCGGCCACAGCCAGGGCATGACGCTCCCCATGTTCCTCGGCAAGGACTCCGCGGGCGAACCGCTGGTCCTGGACCTGGCCCGCATGCCGCACATGCTGATCGCCGGCACCACCGGCAGCGGCAAGAGCGTCTGCATGAACACCATCATCATGAGCTGGCTCTACACCAAGCGCCCGGACGAGCTGAAGCTGGTGCTGGTGGACCCCAAGATGGTGGAGATGAGCCAGTTCGCGGACATCCCCCACCTGATGTGCCCGGTGGTGACGGACATGGCGAAGGCCGCGGGCATCCTGGAGTGGGCCACGGAGAAGATGGAGGAGCGCTACGAGCTCCTCAAGGACGCCGGCGTCCGCGATATCCGCAGCTACAACGATCTGGGCGAGGCCGAGCTCCTGGAGCGCCTCAACCCGCAGAACGAGCTGGAGAAGGCCAAGATCCCGCGGAAGCTCCCGTACATGGTGTTCGTGATCGACGAGCTGGCGGACCTAATGATGACCAACAAGGAGGTGGAGCACTCCATCGTCCGGATCGCCCAGAAGGCCCGGGCCGTGGGCATCCACCTCATCCTGGCCACGCAGCGCCCGCAGGCGAACGTGGTGACCGGCCTCATCAAGAGCAACATGCCCTGCCGCGTCAGCTTCAAGGTGGCCAGCGGGATGGACAGCCGGATCGTGCTGGATCAGAAAGGCGCCGAGCTCCTGCTGGGCCAGGGAGACATGCTGGTGCTCACCCCCAGCTCCAGCGAACTCCGCCGCGCCCAGGGCACGCTGGTCACGGACTCCGAGACGCGCCAGGTGGCCCGCTTCCTCAAGACGGTGGCCGGCCCCAGCTTCGAGCGCCAGCTCATCGCGATCCGCGGACCCGGCGCCCGCGATGCGGGTGCGGGGACCGAAGGCGCCGGCGGCGAGGGCTCGCCGGACGAGCGCGATCCGCTCTTCGACAAGGCGGTGGAGATCATGATCGAGTCCGGCCGCGGCAGCGTCAGTCTGCTCCAGCGACGCCTGGCCATCGGCTACGGGCGCGCCAGCCGTCTCGTGGATCAGATGGGTGTGGCCGGCATCCTCAGCGACCACAAGGGTTCCGTGGCCCGCGAAGTGCTGCTGACGCTCGAGGACTGGAAGCGCATGAAGGCCATCGAGGAGGCGGAGGCCAACGGCGACGTGGTGGAGGGCGCCGCGGCGGCCGCCATCGCGGAGGAGTCCTCCTCGATGCGGCGCATCACGGAGGAGTCCGGCGAGTTGGAGATCCCCGAGCAGGACGGCGTGCCGGACGAGTTCCCCGGGGAGCATCGCCAGTAGGCCTGGGCGGCTACGCTGCCGGAACCATGATCCACGAAGTCTCCGGCGACATCCTTCTCACGCGAGCCTCCGCCATCGCCCACGGCGTGGCCCCCAACGACCCGTTCCACTCCGGGCTGGCCCTCTCGCTCCGCGAGCAGTGGCCCTCCATGTACAAGGACTTCCGGCACTACTGCCAGAGCACGCACCCCAAGCCGGGCACGCTGTGGGAGTGGTCTGGCACCGGGCCTCACGGTCCCATCCACATCATCAACCTGCTCACGCAGGAGGGCGCCTACGGCCATGGCGAGAAGCCGGGCCGCGCCCACCTGGAGTTCGTGAACCACGCCCTGAAGGCGCTGCATGCGCTGGCGGTGCAGGAGAAGTTCGCCAGCCTGGCGCTCCCGCGGCTGGCCACCGGCGTGGGCGGCCTGGACTGGAAGACGGTCCATCCGCTGGTGGTGCAGCATCTCGGATCACTGAAGATCCCGGTGTGGGTCTACACCACCTTCCACAAGGGGCAGCAGGCGGACGAACGCGGCGGCGCCTGATCGCGCCGCTCTCCATTCCGTGAAGTGCAGCCCCTGCGCGGCGAACCGCGCGTTCAGGATGGTGCCGCCTCCGCCGGGCTCGGCCCGACACCGCCGCCACGGCGAGCAGCGCCAGCGCGGACGGCGACGGTACGGCGAACTGGATGTTGCCCATCACCGCCGTCTTCGGCGGCGTGCCGATGTTGGGCTTCACGGTCAGCTCGTTGAACTCAACGGAGGAGGAGATCCCCACGAACGGCTGGTAGGTCCCAAGCCCCGTGATCGTGACTTGTCCCACCACCGCACCGTCCAGGCGCAGCTCGAGGTCCAGCAGCTGGTTGAACGTGACGGTCGACCAGCCGGTCAGGTGCTGGTCGAACTTCATCGTGATCGGGTAGTACCCGGTGAACGCAGGGAACACGCCGCCAAGTACCACCGGCTGACCCGGCGCAGGGGACCCTGCCGTTTCCCCCCGCCAGTCATCGCCATCCGTGAAGTGCAGACCTTCAGGCGCGAACTGCTCTGCGATGTAGCTACCGCCTGGCACCGTCCCGAAGTCGATCTGCGTCACCGCTCCGGGCCCGCCTACCTGGCTGGTCCACGCCGCCTGATCCAGCGTCCAGGTCACCTCGGCGCAAGCGCCACCTCCGCAGACCCCCGCCGCCGTGACCGTCACCGCGCATGCCGTTCGTCGCATCACATCCCACCTCCGTGCGTCACGGGCGCCTCCGCCGGGCCCCGCCCGACACCGCCGCCACGGCGAGCAGCGCCAGCGCGGAAGGCGCCGGCACCGCGAAGGAGATGTTGCCGATCACCGCGACGTAGTTGCTCGCCCCGACGTTCCCCATCACAACGACACGGTTGAAGGCCACGTCCGAGACAAACCCCACGACCTGAAACGCGGCCAAGCTGTCGACGCTGGCGGTACCGACCAACGCAGCATCGAGATAGAGTTGCAGTGCGAAGTCTCCGGTGAACTGGACTGCAGAAATGCCAGTGAGCAGTTGGTCGAACTTCATAGTGATGGGGCGAGCGACCCATGGGGGCGTCGGCCCTCCCCACACACCCGGTACGGGGGGCTCCTGACCAACATCCACTCTGTAGTCGTCTCCATCAGTGAAGTGAAGCCCTTGCGCGGCAAACTGCTCCGAGAGGAACTGACCGTTGGCCACCGTCCCGAAGTCGATCTGCGTCACCGCTCCGGGGCCACCCACCTGGCTCGTCCACGCCGCCTGATCCAAGGTCCAGGTCACCTCCGCGTTCGCGGAGTCCGTCCGTGCGAGCGCCGTTCCAGCAGTCGCGATCAGCCCGAGCAGTCTCGCATGCCTCATTGCCCACCTCCGTTGAGGTGCCTGTTCCCCGTCACCAGCGCCTCCCGGCGCTCCTGACGCGTTGTCCCCGCGGACCCACGAGAGGCCCGCTCCGCCCAACATACGCAGCGGTTGCGGCGACGCACGCAGGATTTCAGCGGATTCCTGGCCCGAGCAATCGCTCCGGGACCGTCGCCGCAATCACTCGAAGGCAGAGCCTTGGCGGTCTTCATCCCGGCGTGTCGCGTGGCCACCTCGAGGGCTGGTGGCCGGACCCCGAACGTGGCAACCATGAGGCTGGTCGCCGCACGGTGCGCCTGCCTCTCGACCGCAGTCGGGAGGCTCCATCGCTCCGAGCCAGCTCGGTCCCTTCTCGCAACCCGACGACCAAGTTCCGCCCCCGTTCTTGACATCGCGAGGGAACCGCTCTAGTTTTGAACGCGAATTGTCTTCGCAAGCCCGGGGATCCGGAGGACCATCCATGTTGAGTGCGCGAGAGTCGGCGGAGCGGCGATCGTAGCGCTTGCTTCGGTGCTCCGCATCACGACGCCTTGGGCACCCCGTGCGGAGCCTCCCTCGATGACGTGAGCTCCGTGGCCCTCCTGGACACCGCCCTGGCCTACGCAGGGTTCGCGGATGCTGCGGGGTTCGTGGAATGGGGCGCGCAGGCAGGGTCCGATTCCGTATCTTCGCTTGGCGAGGCCATGGCCGGCCTCATCCACGCCCTTCGTTGAACGCCAGACTGGAGCACCAACCATGCGTCCCACCATCTCGGCTGCCACGCTCGTCCTTGCCGCGACTGCCACCGCCCCCGCCAGCGTCGCCGTCACCACCTCCTACAACGACTGGCAGGCGGCGGCCGGACCGCAGATCACGCAGTTGACGTTCCAGGGGATCGGGCCGGGCGGAACCGGTTTCAACAACCAGTACGCATCCTTCGGCGTCACGGACCCCGAAGGAAATGACGTGATCACGCTGGACAATGGCATCTGGACTCTCCAGAGCATGCCCTTCGGGCCACCCACCGTTACGTTCCAATTCGGCGCACCTCTCGCGGCCGTGGGCTGGAGCGCCCCGCACAACCAGACCGCCGCTCTCTACCTCGGTGGTGAGTTGGTAGCCAGCAACATCTTTATGCCCGGCGGCCCCCCCAGCACCGGTTGGACCTTCTCCGGCCTCGTCTCGGACCTGGCATTCGACAAGGTGGTCATTGCACCGATGCCGTTTGGAAACGCGGTCGTCGACGACCTCTGGTTCCCCACGATCCCGGCGCCACCGGCGCTGGCGGTCGCGGCGCTCGCAGCGCTGGGATCGCGGCGGCGGCGCGGGCATCCGGGATCACTCCGCCAGCGTCAGCCCGGCGGCTCCGCCTTTGGACGAGGGAGCGAGCTGGGCAGCGAGAAGGTCTCCGCGCGGAGGTAGTACGGCGGGTGCTCCACGCCGTCGTACTGCACCAGGCTCATCATGCCCGCCGCCTCGTGCCACAGGATGTGGCAGTGCATCATCCACAGGCCGGGATTGTCCGCGTCGAAGACCACCTTCACCGCGCCGTGCGGCATCACCAGTATGGTGTCCCGCGCCGCGCCCTGCACCGGGGCGCCGTCCAGCTCCGTCACCTGGAACGAATGGCCATGCAGGTGCATGGGATGGGACATCATGGTCTGGTTGCGGAAGACCACCTCCACGCGCTCCCCCCTGGCCACGGTGAATGGCGGCAGCGCCGGCCACGGCGCGTCTCCCATCTTCCACTACTAGCCGCGCATCTCGCCGGTCAGCGGCACCTGCAGCGTGCGGGCCGCGGGGCGCGGCGCCAGCGGCGTGGCCGCCCGGAAGCGCCGCTCCTGTTCGTATCCGGTGCCGATGGCGGCGGAGGGCGCGGCCGCGCGGGACGGCACCGCCGGCGGCACCTGCCCCGGGAGCGCCAGCACCACGCCTGCGCGGAGCGTGCTCCCCTCCCCCAGCACCTTCAGCGTCCACGGTCCACCGCTCGCGGGGACCTCCACCCGCACGTCCAACCGCTGCGCCACCGCCAATTCCCACACACCGCCCGGGACCGGCTGGATGTCCGTGCCGTCCACGCTGATCGCGGCACCGGAGAGGCCGCCCAGTTCCACGCGACGGTTCGTGGCGGCGGAGGCATTGATGAGCCGCAGGCGGAGGCGCTCCTTCGGTCCCACGCGGATCACGTCGGCGGCCTCCGCAGGGCGACCGTTGACGGGGATGGCGTCGTACTCCACGTCGTTCAGGTCCGGCGGCGGCATCGCGGCGCCGGGCGCGGGCATGGGGATGGAGCGCTCGCGCAGAGTTCGAAAGATGACAGGCGGGCTGCGGAAGGTGAAGTCCGTGATCACCACCGGCACGTCGCGCATGGTTGGACCGGCGGGCACGTCTCCATCCAGCAGCAGCGGGATGACCAGTTGATCCTGGAGCTCCCACCCATAGTGCGAGTGCAGGAAGAAGGTCCCTGCCTGCCGGGGTGCGAAGTCGTAGAGGAAGCGGCCGCCCGGCGGAATGGGCACCTGCGTCACGAACGGCACGCCATCCTGCGTCCACGGCAGGACCACGCCGTGCGGATGCATGGTGATGGGGAGGGACGTGGCGTTGTGCACCTCGAAGCGCAGCCGCCCGCCCCTCTTCCCGCGCACGAACGGCAGCCCCGCAGGCCCCGTGGCCTTGAAGACCGGCGCGCTCCGCGCCCCCACCGTCACCGTGGACTCCGTCACCTCCACCACCGGTGCGCCGGATGGCGCCGACTGCTCCCCTGCGGCCGGGCCGGCCGGCGCCGCCGGTCCCTGGCGGCCGGCCGGGAGCGGCGGCGCTGCGGGGGCTGACTGCGGCGCCGCCCGGGCCGGGGTTGTCAACGCGAGTCCGATCACGGCGAGGAGCTGCGACACCCGGAGCGCCGTGGCGGGGATGGCCGGGATGCTATCGGGCGGCAGGGCGCTTTCGCGCGCTGGCCGCTTGCCACGTGCCCGGGGCGGGACATACTCTGCTCCTGTCGTCGGATGCCTCGAGTGCCTCCCGCGCAGAATGCGGTGCGGCGGCCCGGAGCGGATGACGGCCGACCGAGTGGCCACCGCGGACGAGCATGCACGTTCGCGACCCGGCACCCGGGCGATGGGCTCCGCGGGACGCTGCGGAGATGAGAGCCAGGCGGCGGGAGTCTCACCCCGTGACGGCTTGGTCTGGCGCTTTCCACAGAAGGAGGTGGTCCAGTGACGTGTGACTTTCTGAAGGGTCAGCACCGGTAACCCCGTGCCCCCGACGGGGACCGCACGGTTCAGGTGCGGCCCTCAACGACAGCGCCCCGCCGATCGGGTCCACCGGTCGGCGGGGCTGTTTTTGCGCGGCGACGCGCCGGTACCCTCTCGCCGTGGAGCCCCCTTCCGGAGCCGTCGCGCCGGGCGCATCCGCCACGCAGCCGCACACCTGTCTGCGCTGCGGCTATTCGCTGACCGGCCTCGCGCAGGAGCGGGACTGCCCGGAGTGCGCCTTCCCGGTCGCCAGCTCGCTGGCGGCATGGGAGAAGTGGGGCGGCCCGGAGTGGACCCGCGCCCAGTTCCGCAGCGCGGCGACGGGCATCGGCGTGGCGGTGGCGCTGCCGCCGGTGGCGTCCACCACGCTCAGCGCGCTCGCCTCGCTTCCCTCCCGCGAGCCCGGCGCGGGACTCGGCCTGGTGATCGGCGGCACCGGCTCCGTGCTGGCGGCCGCGGCCCTCTCCAACCTGATTGCGCTTGGCGTGGTGTGGCGCCCGGTGTGGCCGCTGACGGCAGGCGCCCGCATGGCCACCATCATGCGGGTGGTGGCCACGGCATGGCTCCTCATGGTGGTCCTCATGACCGGCGTGGTGGCGGCGCTGACCCTCAACGCCGGCACGACGTTCGGCGGCGGGCTGGGAAGCCGCTTCCTCATGTCCCTCCTCTTCGAGTGGTCGTTCCTCCCGGTGCCGGCCCTGCTGGCCGCGATCGTCATGATGCACCGCGGCGCTCCCTGGGTCCGGGCCGCCGGCCCGGCGGGGCAGGCGATGCGGGTGATGGCGTTCGCACCCTTGGGGCTTCAGCTGGTCTACACGCTGGCCCGGGTTGCGACGATGGTCTCCGCCGACACCACCTGGCAGGCGTCGCTCGGGTTCGGCTTCCGCGACGTGGCCTTCCAGTTCGTCCGCATCGGCACGCCCGCCATGCTGGCTGCGGCCGCCGCCTGCGCCGTGGTGGTGGGCGCCAGGCTGCGCAGCGACGCGGAGGCCCCCAGGAGTCTGGGGAGCGCGGTGCCTGCCATGGTGGCAGCCGCGCTCGTGGGAGTGCTGGCGTTCGCCGGCTTTGGGCACGTGGCCGCGGATTCCGTGGCGGTGTTCAACATGGGGGCGGTCCTTCCCGCCTGGTCCGTGGCGCTGGGCGGCGCGATCTCCGGTGGATCCCTTGCGGTTCCCTTCCTCCTTCCGGCGCTCGGGGACCTACGCTATCGCTCCCGGCCATGAGCGTTCATCCGTCGGACCTGCCCGCCGCCCGCGCCAGCACCTCCTCCGCGTCACCCTTTGCGCCATGGGGGCATGCGCTGGACCTCAGCGGCAGTCACGATCTGCCGCTCCTCGTGGATCTGGTGCGGAGCGTGAGCCAGGCGTCGTCCCCGGTGGACGTGCAGCGGCGCTTCGGCGCCGGCATCCGCCGGATCAGGCCCATCGACGCCTCCGTCTCCGTGAGCGTTCGCGGCCTCCCGCCGGGCTCCTACAAGGTGACGCGGGTGATGGCGGACTTCCGCCTCCTGGACCTCGATGATCCGGCGACCGGCCGGGCCGTGCCGCAGGAGCGGATCGCGGCCTCCAGCGCTCCCGATCCATGGCGGGACTGGGACTCCATCCCGGAGCGGCGCGGCGGTCTGATCGGGGAGATCGTGCAGCACGGGCAGCCACTCCTCCTCTCCAACCTGCGGGCGGTGCGGGATCCCATCCTGGGGCCGCTCATGGGTGACTTCGGATCGCTGGCGGCGGTGCCGCTCTACGACGACGGCCAGCCGCTCAACTGGGTGATCTTCCTGGGCCGCGGTCCGAGCCGCTTTGACCTCCAGTTCCTGGAGCAGATGCTCCTGGAGGCCAACCTGGTGGGCGGCACGGTCCGCAACGTGCTCGCGGCCCAGCGACTCCGCGAAGCGGACGAACGGGCCCGCGAGGAGTTCACGCGCATCGCCGCCATCCAGGCCGCGTTCCTTCCCCGCCGCATGCCGGACGTGCCCGGACTGGACCTCGCGGCGCACACCGCGGCGTTCGACCAGGCAGGCGGCGACGTCTACGCGGCGCGGATGATCGCCGTGCG
The DNA here is from genome assembly GCA_046350535.1 of Phycisphaerales bacterium. Lineage (GTDB taxonomy): Bacteria > Planctomycetota > Phycisphaerae > Phycisphaerales > SM1A02 > VGXK01. Next base: position 305,088 of record JAXMAG010000001.1, on the reverse strand, counting down.
CAACGCTCCCGCGCCGCAGCTGGCGCTCCTCCTCGCGGACGCCTCCGGCCACGGCCCCGCGGCGGCCGTGATGTCCGGCATGGTGCACGCGATCTTCTCCACGGTGCCGGAGCCGTTCGACGGCCCCGCGGCCCTGCTGGAGACGCTCAACCGCTACCTGGCGGCCCACTCGATCGAGTCCACCTTCGTCACCGCCTTCGCGGCGCTCGTGGATCCCGCGACGCGGACGCTGCGCTGGGCGAGCGCGGGCCATCCGCCGGCGCTGCTGCGTCCCCGGCAGGAGGCGTGCGGTCAGGTGGGACGCGTTCGCGTGCTGAACGAGGTGGGAGACCTGGTGCTGGGGATCGAACCGGACGTGACGTACCACGAGGCGTCCCTGGTGATGGATCCCGGCGACACGCTGGTGGTCTACTCCGACGGCATCAACGAGGCCCGCAGCCCGGACGGTGCGGAGTTCGGCACGGACGGCATGATCCGCGCCCTGAGCTGCTGCGACGGAACCGCCAGGTGCGCCGCGGAGCGGATCTCCACCGCGCTGCGGGAGTTCGAGGGCGGGCGACCGCCCACGGACGACCAGAGCCTGCTCGTCCTCCAGGCGCTCTGAGCGCCGCTCATCCCACGGAGGTCGTCGCGGGGGCCACGCGCACGCCGCCGCGGACGCGGTCGCTCGGGTAGACGATCACCTGATCCCCCTCCTGGAGACCGCGCAGGATCTGGGCCTCCGTGCCGGAGCGCCGGCCCACCTCCACGTCCTGCACCGTGGCCCGGCCGTCCACCACGCGGTACACCGCCCAGGACGTGGCGTGGCGGAAGAGCGCGCCCGCCGGCACCTTCAGCACCGACGACTCCTCCCACACCGTGATGCGGGCGTCGATGCGGAAGCCGTCTCCCAGGCCCAAGCGCTCCGCGGGCGGATCCGTGAAGTCGATGATCACGTTCACGCGCTGCTCCTCCACGCCCAGCGCGGAGATCTTGGTGAACGCGGAGGGCTCCACCAGGCGGACGCGGCCGTTCAGCGGGCGCTCTCCGCCCCAGTGCTCCAGGGAGGCCGCGGCGCCGGGCCGGACCGCCACCCCGTCGCTCGAGAGGACGTCCACCACCAGCTCCAGGTCCTCCGCGTCGCCGATCTCCAGGATGGGCGTGCCCGCGGTCACCACGGTGCTGCTCTCCTTCAGGAGGCGCAGCACGCGTCCGTCGATGGGCGAGATGAGCTCGAACCTCCAGTCGCCGGCATCCGACGCGGCCCCCGGGGAGGCGCGACCCTCCGCCGGCGGCGCCCCCTGCCCGCCGGGCGGCGCCGCGTCCATCCGCCCGGAGCGGTGGGTGAGCGCGGCGCGGGCGAGCGCGAGCTCGTACCGGGCCACGTCCCGGGCGTGGCCAGCGGCGCGGCGATCCTGGGTGTCGATCGAGACGAGCGACTCCGCCCGCTCCACCTCGCGGCGCGTCACCGCGTCATCGGAGTGGGCGGCGCGGATGCGGGCCAGCTCGTCGCTGGACATCTTGAGGGACGCCTCGGCGCGGCTGAGCGCCGCCTCGGCGCGTTCGAGGGCCGCTTCCGCCGCCGCCACGCGGGCCTCCGCCTCCGCCTTGGCCCGCGGGTCCAGGAGCGACGGGTCCGGCGCCTCGATCACGGCGAGGAGCGTCTCCCCCGCCTTGACGGGATGACCCTCCTTGAGCGTCACGCGCTGGAGCCGGCCGGCCAGCGGCGCGGAGATGATGAACCGCTGCTTGATGCGCGTGCGACCGTCCTCGTCCACCGTCACGCGGAGCGGACCGCGGGCGGCGGCCGCCATCTCCACCGGGACCGGGCCGGGAAGCAGGGCCCACGCGATGGCGGCCACCACGGCCAGGGCGAGGGTGACAAGGAGGATTCTGCGGAGGAGTCGCGACACTGGGTCAGCTCGTGTTCTTGAGGACCGCGATGAGGTCCAGCCGGGCCACCGCCCGCCGCACCACCACCGCGGAGCAGAGCGCCGCCAGGACGATGACTGTAACGGCAAAGGCGTAGGTGCCGGGGAGCACCACCAGCGGGATCCGCACCGTCTCCCCGCCCGTGAACGCCACCAGGAATCCCGCGAGGAGCCGCCCCAGCAGGAGCCCCGGCGGGATGGCCACTGCGGTGATGACGGCCAGCTCTCCCAGCATGATGGATGAGACTTCGACGCGGGTGAAGCCGAGGATGCGGAGGGTGGCCAGTTCGTGGGCCCGTTCCGCCAGGGCCACCCGGGCGCTGTTGTAGATGACGCCGAACGCGATCACCGTGGCGAAGATGAGGTTGAAGAGCCGCATCCGCAGCAGGTTCTCCGCCACCGTGTGGTTGAAGGAGTCGATCGCGGCCCGCTTCAGGGTCACGGAGGCCACGCGCGGCGTCTCCTTCAGCGTTCGATAGAGCTTCTCCGACTGGGCCGGGTCCGCGTCCAGGAACGCGCCGGTCACCACGGCGCCTTCGCCCATGAGCCGGTTGAGCGCCGCCACGTCCATGAACGCGGACGTCCCCACGTAGGTGGACACCACCGCGGCCACCGGCAGCTCCACCACCGGCCGCTGCCCCTCCAGGACCTCGAGCGTCACCGTGTCCCCGGCCTTCACCGCCAGCAGATCCGCCAGGATGTCGCTGAGGAGGAGGCCCTCCGCGGGCATGGCCACCGGCCGCTCCGCGCGGTCCACCACGCGGTTGAGCTGCGGCACGGCAGGCAGGCCGAGGATGCCCTGGAGGCGGGAGCGCGGGCCCGCACGAATGCGGGCCGCCACCGTCCGGAAGGGTTCGCACCCCATGACGCCCGGCAGGTTGGCCAGCTCCTCCGCGGCCCGCGGCGTGGCCGGCTCCACCAGCGTCACGGTCATGTCGTGCTTCTGCGTCGTGAAGAACATGAACTCCATCAGGCTGGTGATGGCGCCGTGCATGAAGCTGCCCACGATGAGGACGCCCACCGCCAGGCTGATGCCCACGCTGGAGAGGAGCGCCCGCAGCGGCTGCCGCTCCAGGTGCCGCAGCACCATGCGGCCGGCCGGACCGAAGAGCCGCTGGATGCCCAGCTTCTCCACCAGCGTCTCGCGGTAGTCCGGCGGCGCCTCCGGGCGCATGGCCTCCGCGGGCGGCAGCCGGGCGGCGCGGCCCACCGCGCCCAGCGTGCCCGCCACCGCCGCCAGGAGCGCCACCGCCACCGCCGCCACCACGGCGCCCGGGTCCATGGAGAAGGCGAACACCGGGAATCGGAAGAAGCGCGTGTACATCCGCGTCAGCTCCATCCCCAGCTGCCAGCCGGTGAAGGTGCCCGCGGCGCTTCCCACGATGGCCACCAGGAGCGCCATCTCCAGGTAGTGGAGGGCCACCGCGGCGCGGGTGTAGCCGAAGGCCTTGAGGGCCGCGATCTGCTCCCGCTGCGTTCGGATGAGGCGGCTGAAGACGATGTTGAGGATGAACGCCGCCGCGAAGAGGAAAATGGACGGCGGGATGATCGCCATGGCGCGGAGCTGCTGGAGCTCGTTGCTGATGAAGCGGTCAGACACCTGGTCGCGCCGGCCGTACGCGCCCTGTCCGCCGTACTCCTCCGTGAGGGCGTCCACGCGGGAGATGACGTCCCGCTCGTCGGCGCCCGGCAGGAGCGCGATCGCGACGTCGTTGAACGCGCCGTCCAGGTCGAACGCCGGGGCCAGCTCCCGGTACGGCATCCAGAAGATCCCGAAGCGCTGATCGTCCGGCAGGAGGTCACCCGGGCGCACCTGGTAGATGTACTCCGGAGAGAGCGCCGTTCCCACGAGCGTGAGGCGCTGGAGGCGGCCGTTGATGACCGCGTTGACGGCATCCCCGGGCTGCAGCCCGTGCGCATCCGCGAAGGCCTCGCTGGCCACCACCTCGCCTTCGCGCCGCGGATCCGGCAGGCGCCCGCGGCGCAGGTGCAGCTCCGAGAGTCCGTACGGCGGCTCATCCGGCACGGAGATGAGCCGCCCCACCGCCGGCTCCGGGAAGTCCGGCACGTCCAGGTTCACGTCCACCACCACGCGGGTCTGCACCCGCGCCACGCCCGGGATCTCCTCCAGGCGGCCGCGGATGGCGCTGGGGGCCCGCTTCACGTGGGCGAACACGTGCGGAAAGCGGTAGCGCTCGTAGTAGCCGGCGCGGGTGGCGGTGAGGGACGAGAGCGTGCTGAGGCTCATGGTGAGCGTGGCCACGCCGCAGCCCATCACCAGTCCCACCGCCAGGAGCTGCGGCCAGAGCCGCACCACGTCCCGCAGCAGCTTGCGGTGGAGCGCGCTCACGCCGTCACCAGCTGAGGTCCTGCGGCCGCTTCCGTTCCGCGTTCCGCTCCACGGAGGCCACCCGCCCGCCGCTGAGGGAGATGATCCGGTCCGCCAGGCCGGCGATCACCACGTTGTGGGTGATGACCGCGGTGGCGGTGCCCAGCTCGCGGTTCACGCGCACCAGCGCGTCCAGCACCATCACGCCGGTGTGCACGTCCAGGGCGCCGGTGGGCTCGTCGCACAGGAGCACGTCCGGGCGCTTGGCCACCGCGCGGGCGATGGCCACGCGCTGCTGCTCCCCGCCGGAGAGCTGCGACGGGAAGTGGTCCGCGCGCTCGGAGAGCCCCACCAGCCCCAAGGCCTGCCGCGGCTCCATGGGGCGCTCGGAGATCTCCGTCACCAGGGCCACGTTCTCCGCGGCGGTGAGGCTGGGGATGAGGTTGTAGAACTGGAAGACGAATCCCACGTGCTCCCGCCGGTAGCGGGTCAGCGTGCGGTCGTCCATCCGCGTGAGGTCGTGGTCCAGGTACGAGACGTGTCCGCTGGTCGGGACGTCAAGGCCGCCCAGGATGTTGAGGAGCGTGCTCTTGCCGCTCCCGGAGGGACCCAGGAGCACCACGAACTCCCCGGGATACAGCTCCAGGTCCACGCCGCGCAGCGCGTGGACCTCCACGTCCCCCATGCGATACACCTTGGTGATTCCCCTGGCCACGAAGACCGGGGTGGGGCTCACAGTCCGATGTCCTCCGCCCACAGGTCCGGCTTCTCCCGCTGGAGCCGTTCCATGAGGGCCACGCAGCGCGGATCGTCCAGCACGGTGAGCCGGATGCCTTCCTTCCGCATCCACTCCTCCGCGCCCATGAAGGTCCGATGCTCGCCGATCACCACGTGCGGCACCTTGAAGAGGATGGCGGTCCCGCTGCACATGGGGCAGGGCGAGAGCGTGCTCACCAGCGTCAGCTGCCGCCAGTCCCGCCGGCGGCCGGCGCGGCGGATGCAGTCCACCTCCGCGTGGGCCGTGGGATCTCCCTGCTGCACGCGCCGGTTGTGGCCCGCCGCCACCACGGCGCCGGAGGCGTCCAGGAGCGACGAGCCGATGGGGATGCCGCCTTCGCGCCAGCCCTGCTCGGCCTCCGCGATGGCCGCATCCAGTCCCGTTCGAATCGCGTCAGGCCCCAGCATGACGGCTCCCGGCCGGCGGCGGGGCCGGCGCCCGGGCCTCCGCGATCGGCGCCGCCGCCAGGATCGAGAGGCCCTCCTCCAGCGACGTCACCGGACGATAGCCCAGCAGCGACTCCGCCTGCGTGAGATCCGCACAACTGTTGCGAACGTCCCCCGGCCGCTCCGCCTCCTGCCGCCGCTCCGCGCGCCGCCCCGTCACCCGCTCCAGGACCGCCAGCAGATCCAGGAGGGACGTGGCCCGGCCGCTCCCCACGTTCACGGACTGCCCGGTCAGGGCCGCGGGGGCCGTGGCGGCCAGGAGGTTGGCATGCACGGCGTTGCTCACGAACGCGAAGTCCCGCGTCTGGTGGCCGTCCCCGTGGATCACGACCGGCTCCCCCCGCCGCAGCGCATCCATCCAGCGGGCGATGACCGCCGCGTAGGCGGAGTCCGCCCGCTGGCGCGGTCCGAAGACGTTGAAGTACCGCAGGCAGATGGTGCCCAGGCCGAAGGAGTCGGACCAGGCTCGCATCAGGTGCTCTCCGGCCAGCTTCGCCGCGGCGTAGGGAGAGCCGGGATCCGGGGCCTGGGACTCCCGGCACGGCAGCTGGGCCGCGTTGCCGTAGGCGCTGGAGCTGGCGGCGTACACCACCCGCTTCACGCCGTTCCGCCGCGCCGCCTGCAGCACGCGCATGGTGCCCACCGTGTTCACCTGCACCGCCCGCTCCGGGCGATCGAGGCTCTCCGGAACGCTGGCCACCGCCGCCAGGTGGAACACCACGCTGCATCCGCGCACCGCCCGGTTGAGGTGGGTGTCATCCAGGATGGATCCCGCTTCCCAGCGGAGTCCCGGGATGGCCTCCAGCGTCTCGCGCCGTCCGGAGCTGAGATCGTCCAGCACCCGCGTCTCGGCCCCCAGCGACACCAGCGTCTCCACCAGGTGGGATCCGATGAAGCCTGCGCCGCCGGTGACGCACACCGTGGCGCCGCGCAACGCGCTCTGGTAGGCCTTGGTCGCGTCGGCGGGAAGGATCATGGGTTGCACGCAGCGCCGCGCCGCCGCCGGGACCGCACTCTCCTCCGCGGCGGTCCCGGCGACGGCTGACGACGGATCAGGCGGGCGGCCGCCAGTTGCTCTTGAACGTCTTCATGGCGGAGAGCACCTGCTCCTCCAGACCCTTGAAGCTCTTCTTCTCCACCACCTGGTCGCGCAGGGCCTTGGCCGGACCGCGGAAGTACTCCAGCAGATCCGACTCGAACGCGCGGACGCGAGGCAGCGGCACGTCGTCCAGCAGGCCCTTGGAGCCCGCGAAGATGGAGATCACCTGGTCGATGGCATCGAACGGCGTGTACTGGCCCTGCTTCAGGAGCTCCACCATGCGGGCACCGCGGTCCAGCTGCCGCTGGGAGGCGGGATCCAGCTCCGTGCCGAGCTGGGCGAACGCCTCCAGCTCGCGGAACGCGGCCAGGTCCAGGCGGAGCGACCCGGCCACTTCCTTCATGGCCTTGATCTGGGCGTTGCCGCCCACGCGGCTCACCGAGATGCCCACGTTCACGGCGGGACGGATGCCCGCGGCGAAGAGCTCCGGCTGCAGGTAGATCTGGCCGTCCGTGATGGAGATCACGTTGGTGGGGATGTACGCGGAGACGTCTCCCTCCTGCGTCTCGATGATCGGGAGCGCGGTGAGCGAGCCGCCGCCGTTCTCGTTGGAGAGCTTGGTGGCGCGCTCGAGCAGGCGGGAGTGCAGGTAGAAGACGTCACCCGGGTACGCCTCGCGGCCCGGCGGGCGGCGGAGGAGGAGCGACAGCTCGCGATACGCCACGGCCTGCTTCGAGAGGTCGTCGTAGACGCAGAGCACGTGCTTGGGGGTCTTCCCCTCCTTGCCCTGCCACATGAAGTACTCGCCCATGGCGCAGCCCGCGTAGGGGGCGATGTACTGCATGGGGGCGCTGGTGCCGGCGGTGGCGGCCACCACGATCGTGTAGTCCATGGCCCCGTGCTTCTTGAGCGTCTCCACCACGGCGGCCACGGTGGAGTCCTTCTGCCCCACCGCCACGTAGACGCACACCACGGCGTCGGGCGTGCCCCAGTACTTCTTCTGGTTGATGATGCAGTCCAGGCAGACCGCGGTCTTGCCGGTCTTGCGGTCGCCGATCACGAGCTCGCGCTGCCCGCGGCCCACCGGGATCATGCTGTCCACGGCCTTCACGCCGAACTGGAGCGGCTCCTTCACCGGCTGGCGCTCCTTGATGCCGGGCGCCACGATGTCCACCTTCATGGAGGCGCTGGCCTTGATGGCCGGTCCGCCGTCCACCGGGTTGCCGAGCGGATCCACCACGCGGCCCAGGAGTTCCGGTCCCGCGGGCACTTCCAGCAGCCGACCGGTGGAGCGGACCACGTCGCCCTCGCGCACGCTGTTGGCGTGACCGAAGAGCACGGCGCCCACCGTGTCCGTCTCCAGGTTCATCACCTGGCCGGTCACGGTGCCCGTCTGGGTCTCGAACTCCACGAGCTCTCCGGCCATCACCTTGCTGAGGCCGTAGATGCGGGCGATGCCGTCGCCCACCTCGATCACCTGGCCAACCTCGCTCACCTCAAGCTGGCTGGAGAACTGCTCGATCTCGCGCTTGATGACGGATGTGATTTCGTCGGTCTTGATCTTCACGGGGGTCTTCCGGGGTCGGGTCGGGGTGCGGGGGTGGCTGGGTGGGCTGGGGACGGTTGACGGGCGCTCAGGCCAGGAAGCGGTTCATCTCGCTGGTGCTGCGGCCCAGGTCGGCGGTGCCTCGTTCTGTGAGCGCGGCCCGCATGCGGCGCAGACGGGTGGCCACGGATCCGTCAATGAGCTGGTCCCCGATCCGGAGCTTGATGCCCCCGATCATGTGGGGATCCGCGTACGAATGGAGCACGGCCTCCTTGGCGAACGTCTCCTTGATCCGCTGCTTCACGCTGGTCTCCACGGCGCCCTCCAGGCGCCCGCCGGACACCGTGAAGACGTCCACTTCCACGCGGCCGAAGCGCTCCTGCACCAGGAGATCGAACGCGTCCGCCACCTGGAGCAGGTGCCCCATGCGGCCGTGGTCGTTGAGGACCATGAGGAATCGGTAGAGGAGATCGTCCACCCGACCGTCGAAGATCCGCTTCAGGGCATCGCCCCGGGCGGCGCCATCCACGATCGGGGAGGCGAAGAACTCCCGCAGCTGCGCGTCTCCGCGGGCCAGTTCCGCCACGGCCTCCAGCTGGTCCCCCACTTCGCCCACGCGGCTCTCCCCGCCGGCGGAGGCCAGCTCGAAGAGGCTGCGGGCGTAGACCTTGGCGATCTCGTCGACGTGGGTGGCCATGTGGGTGGCTGACCTGCGGGGTGCGTCAGTTGCGGCTTCCGGCCAGCTCTCGGAGGGACTCCTCCACCAGCCGCTGCTGGTCCCCGGAGGAGATCTCCCGCTTCAGGATCTTGGCGGCGATGGCGGTGGCCAGCGTGGCGGCCTGGGCGTGGATGTCCACGACGGCCTGACGCTTGGCGGCCTCGATCTCCGCGCTGGCACGCTTCAGGTTCTCCTGCAGCTCCGCATCGTTGCGGGCCCGGAGTTCCTCCGCCTGCCGCTGCGCCTCGGCCTTGGCGCTGCGGATGAGGCGATCCGCCTCATCCCGAGCCTCCGCCAGGCGCTTCTCGAACTCCGCCTGGGCGGCGCGGGCCTTGGCCTGCGCGTCCTCGGCGGCGCGGATCTCCGCCAGGATCTTCTCGTTCCGCGCGTCCAGGGCCTTCACGATCGGAGGCCAGACCTTGGTGGCCAGGATCAGGAAGACCACCCCGAACACCACGATGGCGGTGATGGACGGGAGGACGGAGGGCAGGAAGAGGTTGGGATCCTGGGCGTGCCCCGCGCCTTCTGCCGCAAGAAGCGTCAGGAGGTGCATGGATCAGCCCTTGAGCAGGCCGACGATCACGGCGAAGAGGGCCACGCCTTCCACCAGGGCGGCGGTGAGCAGCATCATGGTGTTGATGCGGCCGGCCATCTCCGGCTGGCGGGCGGTGGCCTCCACGGAGCTGCCGCCGATGCGGCCGATGCCGATGCCGGCACCCAGCACCGTCAGACCGACGGCCAGGCCGAAGCCGAGGCCGTTCAGGCTCATCGGCGCGGCGCCCTCGGGGGCGGCCAGGGCGGCGTTCGAGGCGAGGAGGCTCAGGCCGGCGAAGGCGACGATGGACTTGGCAAGCAGGCTCTTCATGGGTTCTCCAACGTGAAACGGGGTCCGGGGTGGCGCCGTTGGCGCCGGGGTTCAGTGGTGAGCGCCGGCTGCGGCCGGCTGGCCGTGACCACCCGCGTGGTCATGGCCGTGTTCGGTGTGGGCATCGCCGTGGCCATGCTCCTCCGCGTGGCTCATGGCACCCATGAAGACCGCGGTGAGGAACATGAAGATGAACGCCTGGAGGAAGGCCACGAAGAGCTCCAGGAACGAGATGCAGACGGCGAAGGCGCCGGAGACGAACGAGATGCCGAAGGCCGCCCCGATGCTGAGGCCGCCCTGGAGCGCCATCCCGCCGAACATGAGGAGCGTGGCCATCAGCGTGTGGCCGCCGACCATGTTCGCGAAGAGACGGATGGCCAGCGCCGCGGGCTTGATGAACATGCCCGACAGCTCGATGATGAAGATGATCGGCACCACGAGCAGCAGGCCCTTGGGGCCGCGCACCAGCTCGGGGCCGCCGCAGAGGTGCTCGAACGTGCCCGCCACTCCCAGCTCCCGGAAGCTGTGGGCGAAGATGAGCACCAGGCTGATGAGGGCCAGGCCGCCGGTGACGAAGATGCTCGCGGTGGCGGTGCCGCCAAGGAAGATGAACTCCGCATCAGTATCGATGTGGAGCTTCTCCTTCAGTCGGAATGCCTCGTCCAGGAAGTGCTGGAGGTCCGCGAAGGGCACCATCCCGAAGAGGTTCATCGTCAGGATGAAGAAGAAGATGGTCAGCAGGATCGGCATGTAGCGCCGGGTGTTGGCCTTGCCCAGGATGGGCTCCAGCGCCTGGTCCCGCAGGTAGACGATGATGCACTCCACCAGCTGCCCCAGCCTCGTGCGGGCCACGTAGCGAGTGGCCCCCAGAGACTCCGGTCCGGTGGCGATGGCCTTGGCGGCCCGCAGCAGGAAGAAGACGGTCACGAATCCCGCCACCACCACCATGATCGCGGAGAGCGGGACGGGGCTTCCCAGGAAGTACTTGTCCACGACGTGGCCGAGCGGATTGGAGCCGCTGGCGAGGAAGGTGGTGGCGCTGGGTTCGAACATGGGGGAAGGGACGGTCAGAGGCTCGGCGGCGCCGGCTGATCCGGGCCCGCCTGGGGAAAAGTCCGGCGCATCGACCGGGAGATCACAGCGGCTTCCGCCGCCAGGCCCGAGAGATACGTCGCCCCCGCGGCGAGGAGAAATCCCTCCGCCGAGGGGGTCGACGAATATAGCAGAAGCAGAAGGGTGAGGGTGAGCAGCAGCCGAACCAGCGTCGCCCCCATCCAGGCCACCGGAAAGTCCCCCGCCCGTCGCCGTTTCCACGGCGCGAGCACGATGGTCCCGGCCAGGGCGGCTCCCGCGGCCACCGCCGCCCCCAGCCCCACCCCCTGGATGCGCGCCAGGGGCCATTCGAATGCCATGGCGAGCGCCCCCGCGCCCCCCACCACCAGGACCCCAGGCCCCACGGAGGCCGCCAGGAGCGCGAACGTGGGCATCTGCAGCCACGGCTCCCGCTCGCGCGAACGCCTCCCCGCCGGCTGCGGCGCCGCCGCCGTCACCGTCGGCCCCCCCGGGTGGGCGGCTCCTTGCTCAGCCGCATCGCCACCCGCATGAAGGTCCACATGGCCACCACGATCCCGATGATGCCGCCAACCAGGAGCCCGGTCTTCCCGCCGCCGAAGGCCCAGTCGTAGAGCCACCCCAGGAACGCGCCGGCCGCCACCTGCGAGGCCACCTCCATCCCCAGGCCGAGAGCCTGCGCCCCGCCGAGCGTGCCGGGGTCTGGGCCTGGATCGCCGGGAGGCGCCCCATCCGGGCGGGAGGGATTCGAATGGGGATCTGGGACGGCCATCGGCGCTGCCGCCGCAGCCTAGCCGACCCCGTACGATGCAGCCCGCATGGCCATCCCGGACAAGGACATCGTGGACGTCACCCCGACGCGGCTCAACCGCACGGAGAGCCTCTTCGTGGTGAACGTCTTCAAGGGCCTGGGGACCACCCTGCGGCATGCCCTGAAGAACGTGGGACGCAACGGCTCCAACAAGGAGACGCTCTGGGTGGTGCAGTACCCGGAGCAGAAGCGGGACGACCGCTCCGTGGAGGACGGCGGCCAGTACCGCCCCTACTTCCGCGGCGTCCACCGGCTGAACAAGGATGAGGAGGGCCGCGTCCGCTGCGTGGCGTGCTTCATGTGCGCCACCGCCTGCCCCGCCAACTGCATCCACATCGTGGCGGAGGAGAGTCCCTGGGAGGACCGCGAGAAGTACCCCAAGCAGTTCGACATCGACGAGCTGCGCTGCATCTACTGCGGGATGTGCGAAGAGGCGTGTCCCTGCGACGCCATCGAGCTCACGCCGCACTACGAGGTGACCGGCCTGAGCCGCCAGGAGCTGATCTTCGACAAGTCCAAGCTCCTCCAGGTGTACGACGAGACGGTCGGCGAAAAGCCGATGTGACGCTGGCGGCTGCGCGTGCTCACCTGGATCCAACGCCACCGGCTTCGGAACTTCCTCACCGCCTCGATCTGGTTCGGGCCCGCCGTGGGCATGGTGGCGGCGCTCCTCGTGTGCCGCGCCGTCACCGTGGCCGACGCGTGGCTCGGGTGGGACTCCGGCTTCTCCGTGGAGTCCGCCCGCGTGGTGTATGGGGCCCTCGCCTCCGCGTTCCTCAGCTTCATCGTCTTCGTCTTCTCGATGCTGCTGGTGGCGGCCCAGCTGGCCAGCGCCCAGCTCACGCCGCGGATCATCGCCACTGCATTCCAGGACTCCGCCACCAAGGCGGCGCTGAGCACCTTCGTCTTCTCGTTCGTGCTGCTGCTGGGATTGCTGCTCCGCGTGGAGGACCGGGTGCCGCAGCTCACGACGGGGGTCGTGATGCTGTCGAGCGTGGCGAGCCTGGTGGCCTACCTCTTCATGATCGACCACGTCATCTCCCACCTCCGGCCCGTCCGGCAGCTGGCCTCGGTGGCCCACACCGGCCGCAGGATCGTGGAGGCGGTCTACCCGCAGCGGCTGGGGCCGATGGATCAGGCCGAGGCGGAGGAGTCGCCGCCGGTGCCGAAGATCCCGTTCACGGAGGTGCTGCAGAAGTCGGATGGCGTGCTGCTTGCGTTCGACTTCAAGGGTCTCCTCGAGCTGGCGCGGAAGCACGCGATCGCCATCGAGCTGGTCCCGCGGGTCGGGGACTTCGTCTCCCGCGAGAGCACGCTCTTCAGGGTGTACGGCGGCACGCGGGTGCCGGAGGGCGCCCTCCGCCGCTCCGTGGCGTTCGGCGCGGAGCGGACCATGGAGCAGGATCCGCTCTTCGCGTTCCGAATCGTGGTGGACGTGGCCTGCAAGGCCCTCTCTCCCGCGGTCAACGACCCCACCACGGCGGTGCTGGCGCTGGACCAGCTCCACCACATGCTCCGCGCAGTGGGCCGGCGGCGGCTGGACAGCGGCCTGGTGCGGGATGCGGAGGGCGCGCTCAGACTGGTCTACCGCACGCCCGACTGGAAGGACTTCGTGGGCCTCGCGGTCACGGAGATCCGTCTCTACGGCAAGGACAGCATCCAGGTGGCGCGCCGGCTGCGGGCGATGCTCGAAGACCTCATCGGCGTGCTCCCGCCCGGCCGGACGGCGCGCCTGGCGCGGGAGCTGGAACTCCTGAAGCGCTCCGTCCAGCGGGGCTTCCTGGAGCCGGAGGACCGCGAACTCGCGGATCGCGGAGACTCCCAGGGCATGGGCGGGGAGTGAGGGCCGTAGGATGCGGTGCCGCTCCGGAGCCCCCCAGATGACTCACGAATCCCACCGGTGGACCCTGTCCGCATGCGCGCTCCTCGCCATGGCCGCCTCCACGGCGCTCGCCGCGGCCCAGGCCCCCGCGCCGCAGGCTCCCGGCGGCGCCGCAGCCGCGGCCGCATCGACCCCTGCTTCCGCCGCCGGCTCCATCCAGCCGCGGGTCGTGGAGCGGCGGGTGATCGACCTCACGCAGACCGTCACGCTCGACCGCATCCCGGCGGGTTCGCGCAGTGTGCGGGTATGGGTCCCGGTGCCGGGCGACGCGGCCTTCCAGCGCGTGCTCCGGCAGGACGTGGTGGACGCTCCGGCGGGCTGGCGGATGGTGCCGCAGCAGGATGGCCGCGGCACCTTCCTGGTGGCGGACGTCGCCGATCCCGCCGGTCCCGTGAAGGTGGTGGTGCGAAGCGTGGTGGAGCGCGAAGGGGTTCTCTTCGATCTCGCCTCGCCGCCCGCCGGCGACGCCGGCGCACCCGCCTCCGCGCCGGATCCCCGCCTCTTCCACGCGGAGCTCGACACCGCGGCGCCGCTCATGGGCGCGGACGCCCGCGTGCGGGAACTGGCCGACCAGGCCTGCGGCTCCGAACGCGACCCGGCGCGGCAGGCGCTCCTCCTCCTCCAGAAGGTCTCCGAGGTGGCGGACCACTATTCGAAGGACCCGAGCAAGCCCACCTGCGGCCGCGGCGCCGCGTCGGATTGCATGGATCACGGCGGCGGCTGCTGCACGGATCTGCATTCGCTCTTCATCGCCATGGCCCGCGCCCGCGGGATCCCGGCCCGCATGCAGTACGGCTTCCGCGCCGTGGACTCCCGCGAGGGCAAGGAGTACGACCCCGGCTACCGCTGCTGGGTGGAGTACTTCGTGCCGGGCCTGGGCTGGGTGCCCACGGACGTGGTCGCGTCGGACAACGCGGGCAGCGCGAACCCCGCGCAGTGGGGTTCCCTGAGCGCCGGCCGGGTGTGGCTCTGGAGCGGCCGCAGCTTCCAGCTCACACCCTCCTCTAGCGCAGGTCCAATCCACACCATGACCTCCGGCTGGGCTGAGATCGACGGCACGCCCGTGGATCCGCTCCCCGCCGCGGACGGCACCCCGCCGCAGCTGACGCGGCGCATCCAGTTCAGGGTCCTCTCGCGCGAACGTCCATCCAGCGCCCCCACGCTCCCGGAGTGAGCGGCGGGCCGGTCCCCGCGGATTCCCCGGGCGTCGGAGCGATGCGTGCTTGCCCGCAGGCGGCGCGGTGTCACCATGGGTGCGTGGGGGCAGACCTGCGGATTCACGGCCAGCCAGCCCGACGAACGCGCGCATCCGCGCGCGGCGCGGCGCTCCTCCTCATGTTCGCGTGCGGCGCCACGGCCGGCGCGCAGGGAACCTTCCAGTGGATCGGAGGCAACGGCCTCAACTGGAACACGCCGCAGAACTGGTCTCCCGCCCAGGTCCCGGGCATCCAGGTGCGGGGCGCGGACGCCGTGGTGGAGTCCGCGGCCGGCGTGGTCACGGCCAGCACGGGCGGACCGATCACGCTCAACACGCTGCAGACGTCCACCGCGGTGAAGTTCTCGGGGATCGGCCTCACCCTGGCCGGCGGGGACACCACGGACCTGCAATTCCTGGCCGGCAGCATCATGACCCTGGATGGAGCGCTGCTCCTCCGCGGCTCCACGCAGCTCGGTGCGGCCGTGATCCAGGGTCCGCCCGTCGGCGAGGTGGAGAACCTGGGCGTCTGCACCCTGGTGGCGGGAGGCTCGCTGTCGCTGAAGAAGCCGTTCCGGAACTCGGGGCTCCTCTCCCTCGGGAGTTCCATCTCGCTGCAGTCGGGCGCCATCCTCACGAACGACGCGGTGATGGAGGCGCTCGCGCCCGGGTCGTTCACCATCTCCGGTTCCTCGCCGGCGGCGTTCGTCAACGGCGGCACCTTCACGCGCGACGGCACGGGCTCGCTCAGCATCCAGTCCCCCTTCACGAACGGCCCCCGCGCCACCGCCCAGGTGAGCGCCGGAGAGCTGCGCCTCCAGGGTCCCAGCAGCCTGGAGGGAGCCTTCGTGCTGGCGAACGACGCGACGATCCGGATCCAGCCGCCCTCCGGCGGGAGCGCCGATGTCCCGGGCGACTTGTCCCTGGAGGGCCGCGGCGACGTGGTGGTGACCGGCTCGCTCGACGTGCACGCCGGGGCCACGCTCACCGCCTCGCTCCACGCCGACAGTCCCCATGGGCTGCTGCTGCAGTCCGCGCTGCCCGTGAACGTGGACGGCACCGTGCAGAACCTCGGCCCCATGACGTGGGACTACCTGGTCCTCCAGGGGAGTGGCCAGCTGTTGAACGGCGGCGCGTTGGAGCTCACCGCCTCCAGCCGGACGCTCCTCCTGGACCTGAAGAACCAGCAGGGCGGCACGGTGTCGCAGGCGGGCCCGCTCACGGTCGGGAACGCCGTGGTCACGAACGAGGATGGCGCCCTCTGGACGCTCGCCGCCGGGAACATCACCGCGCTCTCCGGTTCGCAGCCCGTGTTCGTCAACGCGGGGACGCTCGCGCGCACGGGGAGCACGGCCGGCCAGTACTCGTTCGTGTCCGTCCCCACGGTCTGCGTGGATGCCATCGTCTCCGTGGCCGGCCCCGGCTTCCTGGCCTTCACGGCGGACAGCTCCTTCGATGGGCCCGGCAACGTGCTGTACACGGAGGCGGAGTGCCGGTTCGGGTTCAACGCGGGCACCGCCACCGTCGCCGGGACGCTGAAGTTCACGGGGCAGGGACGCTGCACGGTGGAGTCCGGCGCGGTGCTGGCGTGCGCCGGTGGTGTGGTGGAGAACCACATCCTCCCGCTGGCCCCGGGCGCCAGGCTGTCCATCAACGGCGGCACGGTCACCCGGCAGGGAGAGGGCGCGCTCGTCAACTTCCACACCATGGAGCTGGTCGGCGCCAAGCTCGGCACGGAGGACAACCCCGCGGCCATGGTGGTCAACAAGGGGAACGCGTCCACCACCGGCTTCACCTCCGTGGGAGGCACGCTGGTCAACGAGGCCGGCCATCTCTTCTCGCAGACGGGCCAGGTGCAGTTGTACGGCGGCACCATCACCAATCGCGGCACGTACATGCTCCTCACGACCGGCGGGATCTTCGTGGGTCGCGGAGGCGGCGCGTTCAACAACGAGGCGGGCGGCACGCTGATCTCGCAGCTGCCGGACGGGACCGGCCCGGTCATGGCCGCCACGCTGGACAACCAGGGGACGGTCCGGGTGGAGTCCGGCCTGCTGTCGCTCCCGCACGTGGCCCAGGTCCAGGGGAGCACGCTCGCCGGCGGGCGCTGGGAACTTGGGCCCAACGCCCTGCTCCGGTTCACGGGCGCCCTCGTGTCCACGGTGGGGTCCGGCACCGTCCTCGTCCTCGGGCCGGGCGCGAGCCTGGATGACGTGAGTCTGGAGGAGATCGAGGAGGAGGCCGCCTACGAGACAGAGAGCTCCCTCCAGCTGCAGGCGCCGCTCCTCAACCAGGGACGCCTGCTCATCAAGGGGACGGGCAGCGTGGAGTCCCGGGACCCGGTGGACAACGGGATCCTGGGGGAGATCGAGCAGCGAACCGTTCTCTCGCTGCAGGGCGCCGCGGAGCCCCTCCTGGCCACTCCGGCGCTCGAGAACCGCGGCACGCTCTCGCCCGGTGGCGCGGGTGCCGCCGGCCCCTTCAACCTGGTGGGCACGCTGGTCCAGCACGACACCGGCGTGATCGCGGTGGAGCTCGGGGGCCTCGTCCCATCCAGCGGACATGACCGCTTGGCGGTCCAGGGCGCCGCCCAGCTCGCGGGCACCCTGGACCTCTCCGCGCTCGACGGGTTCGAGCTCGAGGTCGGGCAGTCCTTCGTGGTGCTGACGGCCACCGGCGGCGTCACCGGGGCGTTCGACGTGGTGAACGGGCCTGCCGTCTTCGGCGTGGAGTACGGGACGACCGAGGTCACGGTCACCGTGCTCGCCCTGGCCATCCCCGGTGATCTCAACGGCGACGGGCAGGTGGGAGGCGCCGACCTCGGTGCGCTCCTGGCGTGGTGGGGCAGCTGCGACGGGTGCGAAGCGGACCTCAATCGCGACGGCCTGGTCAACGGCGCAGATCTCGCCATCCTGCTGGGCCACTGGGGCTGACCTCGCTCCCGGGCGGACGGAGTCGACCGCCGGGCGCCCCCTGCGGCCGGGTGCTACGCTCCGCGCCGCGGGGCGCTGGTCGTTCCCGCGATCCCCGCACCCACCCACAGGGAACCGCTCATGGGCAGGAAGCACTCCGCAGCGAACGGACCGGGCGCCACGCTCCTTGTCGGCGCCGCGCTCACGTCCCTCTCCGTGATGGCCGCGGCCGCCGGGCCGGAGGGCCCGCCCGCGCCGATCACCCCGGAGCAGATCCAGGAGATGCAGCGCCAGATCAGCGCCCTCAACAGCACGGTGCAGGACCAGGCCCGGCGGATCAACGAGCTGCAGACGGATCGCGACAACGAATGGCTCACCGCGGAGCGGGCGGCCCAGATCCGCGGCATCGTGCAGGACGTGCTGGCGGACTCCGGCGGCAGGGCCAGCCTGGCGGCCGACGGCGCCACCTCCGGGTACGACAAGGGCTTCTTCATCGCCAGCCCGGATGGGAACTTCCGGCTCAAGCTGAACGGCCAGATCGTGGCCCGCTACGCCTTCAGCCGGCTCAGCACGCGCTCGCTCCACCAGCTGGACCCGGGGACCTACCAGCCCCCGGTGACGGGCCCGCAGAACGGCTTCCCCGGCGGGACGGAGATCCGCGGCTACCAGGGCTTCTTCGGGAGCAACCAGGATCTGCAGCGGACGGCGCGCGGGTTCGAGATCCGCCAGCTGAAGCTCACCTTCAGCGGGAACGTCGTGGATCCAAGCTGGACCTACAAGTTCAACCTCGACTACAGCCAGACCACCTCGCAGACCGGGTTCCCCAACGTCAGCAGCGCCGCGTCCCAGACCGGCGTCTCCTCCACGGGGCCCACGGCCGGCAACGCCTCCGCGGGACCGGGCACCGGCGGCGCGCTGGCGGGGCTGGAGGACGCGTGGGTGCGGAAGCAGGTCACGGACGAGCTGGCCATCAAGGTGGGGCAGTTCAAGAGCCCGCTGCTGCGCGAGGAGCTCGTCTCCGACACCAGCCTCCTCACCACCGAGCGCTCGCTCGTCAACCAGTTCTTCACCGCCAAGCGGACGCAGGGCGTGGAGGTCACCTGGCAGAACGACATGTTCCGCTTCATCGGCTCCTTCAACGACGGCGGGAACAACATCAACACCGGTGCCATGATCGGCACCAACGCCTTCGCCGGCGACTTCACCCAGTACGCCCTCACCGGCCGCGCGGAGTGGAAGATCGCGGGGGCGTGGAGCCAGTTCGACGACATGTCGAGCTACCGCGGGGAGTCATTCGCGATGTACGTCGGCGGCGGCGTGAACTGGCAGAAGGGCGGCGGCGACGATCCGCCTGCATACGCGAACACCTGGACCGTCACTCCGAGCGGCACGTTCCAGAACCAGGGCGGGACGGTGGTCAACAACGGGAACGTGGGCGCTGGCGCCCTGGTGCCCATCACCACGCTCCAGTACCCCAACAACATCCCCAGCAACGCCGACGACGACGTGAACAACATCACGTGGACGGCGGACACGATGGTGGACTTCGGCGGCTTCACCATCTACGGCGCCATGGTGGGGAATATCGCCTACAACATCCCCGCGGGCTGGGTGGCCAATCCCTCCGGCGGCTTCGGCTCCAACCCCGCCAGCCCGGGCGGCCCCGCCAACAACGTCCCCGGCAACTGGTCGGCCGTCCCCAGCGGCGCCCTGCTCGCGAACGGCCAGCCCGCGCCCCCGGCGGCGGTGTTCATCCCCGGCTACGGCTACGGCGACTCGCCCATCTTCAGCTACGGCGCCATCCTCCAGGGAGGCTGGTTCATCACCGATGACGTGGAGCTCTACGGCCGCTACGAGTGGTACCTGACCGTCAACAACGGCGCCAACGGCTACGCCGGCAACACCGCCAGCTTCTGGGGCTTCCTCCCCGGAGGCAGCTCGCCCTTCGCGAACAACACCGTGGCCAACGGCTCCGCCCCCGGCTTCCCGGGGCCCAACAAGGGCATCAACTCGCCCACGGACGGCTACATCGGCGGGCAGACCAACCCGTACTACGACTACAACCTGGGCGCGAACCCCTACGGCGCGCAGCACAACAGCATCCTCACCTTCGGCGCCAACTGGTACCCGGCGGGCGTGAAGTTCAAGAACCTCCGCGTCACCGGCGAAGGCTCCTACAGCGTGGGTCCCGTGCTCTTCCAGAACGGCATCTACGGCCAGAGCGTCAACGGCTCGGACTACCGCAACGACGGCGGTCAGCCGGGCGGCGGCCAGTGGGTGGGCCGCTTCCAGATCCAGTTCCTCTTCTGACGCCGGACCCCGTGCCGGCGCCAGGCCGTCGCCTGGCGCCGGTTCGGGATCCGACCGGGGCTCCCGCGACTACGGGCAGGCGCCCCAGGTTCCCAGCAGGACTCCCAGGTCTGCGCCGTTCACCAGGCCGCTGCCATCCAGGTCCGCTGGGCCGCCGGCCGCGCCCCAGTTCCCCAGCAGGATCCCGATGTCCGCGCCGTTCACGATGTCGTCCGAGTTGAGATCCGCAAGGCAGTCCCCCACCAGCGGGGCAAAGTCCTGGATCTCCGCGGCAGGCAGGTTGAACCAGCCCGGGCCTTCATGCAGGGCCGGATCGTAGTTGTCGCTGTTGCGCAGGAGCGCGAGCCTGGATCCCGCGGGCTTCCCGTGGAAGGGATGCGTGGGGTCCAGCGCCCACGCGTAGGTGGAGGTCTTGGACATCACCTTCACGGAGCCGTCGCCGAGCACGAAGATCTCGCCGGAGTCGCCCGGCTCCACGCGGGTGGCGGTGTTCAGCGCCGGGTGCGAGAAGGTCTGGGCGGAGACGCCCACGGCCCGCACCACGATCCCGTAGAGGTTCGGGCTGGCGGCCGTGCGGATCCACGGCACGCCCGTGGTGCGGTCGATGAACACGGAGCCGTCGCCGGACATGGGCACCGCGGTCGGGATGGAGATCGTCTGGTAGGTGAGCGTGTGATCCAGCGAGAGCTTGAAGAGCTTCCGCTGCGGGACGGAGAGCACCCAGACCACGTCCTCCTTGTCGTCCACGAAGAGCGCCGTGGGATTCTGCACGGAGACGGCATCCCCGAGCGGCGTCCCGTCACCGTCCAGCTGCCACAGGAACTGTTCGATGTCGAAGGCGTGGATGTGGCCGTGGCGGTCCGTCACGAACTTCACCAGGTTCTGCGGCGCGGGATCCATGATGGACAGGGCGCCGGTCCCGATGTCCAGGCGCTGCAGGCGCGACGGCAGCGGGAGGATGGCGCTCTTGGTGAGCAGCAGCGCGTCCTCGAAGTCCGGATCGAACCCGATGTCCATCACCGTGAGGCCGTTCGAGATCACCACGCAGGGGACGATCTCCGTCGGGGACCCGGTGAACGGGATGGGATCCAGGAGATCCACCTGCCCGCCGGCGGCGGTGTCGCCGTTGTTGGTGAAGCTGAGGCCGTAGAGCGGCCGGATGCCCAGCAGCTCGTCGATGATCCGCGTCTTCCCGGAGGACGCGAAGATCGCGGTCATGGCCCGGAAGTTCTGGAGGGTGGCGGAGCCGAAGTACGCCACGTAGGTCCAGGGGTACCGCTCCTTGTTGACGAACGTGGACTGCGTGGTCAGGTCCGCCTCGTCATCCGCCGGATCGCGGTACCGCACGATCCAGGTGTTGGCATCGCGATACGCCCGGACCAGGGAGACGGCGTGGCCGCCCGTGCGGTCCACCACCGGGATGCCCCCCACCTCATCCACCACCTCGTACTTGCCGTAGACCATCTCCAGCACCCACCCCTGGCACCCCAGGCGGGCGGCGCGGGCGGCGTTGGGCGTGTAGGAGGCGGTTCGCCGGCGAATGACCTTCTTGAGGAACGGCTCCGTCTGGAGGAAGGCGTCGAAGCCGTTGCCGGCGCCGCCGGTCGTCCCGTCGATGGGATCCGTTCCCATGAACGACCCCATGGAGTTGATCCACAGGGTGGCGGCCACGTAGTTGGACTGCAGCTGCCAGTTGGCGGGCCCCGGGTTCACGTCGGGGAATCCGTGGTTCGCGGCGTACCCGAAGATGTTGAGCGCCGCCGTGGGCACGCAGTACATCGAGCCATCCGCGCCCAGCGTGGTGCGGCGCTGATCCAGATCCGGGACCTGCGTGATCTTGTAGTCGTAGACCGTGCTGTTGAGGTAGAAGTGCCGCACCACGTCCGCGGAGGCGCCGGGAGCGCCCGCCAGGATCGTGGCTGCGCCCACCGCGACCGCCGTCATGATGCCGCCGGCGCGCCGCACGCCCGGCGCAGTGATCGTTCGTCCACTCATCTCTCACCTCCTCAGGTTGCCGGCCGCGGGGCGCGAACGCCACGCCCTGCAGCCGCGACGCACGCTACCCCGGCGGCCGCGCCTCCACAAGCGCCACCCCGTGCGAATCGAGTCAACCGCCCGACGCGAATTCCTGGAAGAGATCCCCCTGCGGCCACGAGGGCACGGCCCGCAGCGCGTCCTCGAGCGGCCCCATGAGCTGCTTCTCTCCCTCCTCGCCCGAGGAGTTCACGAGGAGCGCGTAGTCCACACCGATCGCCAGATGGGCGAGGTGCGTCCAGATGCCGGGGAGGTCGCCGCCCTTGCAGTAGCTGCAGCGCGGGCCGGAGGCGTTCGCGCCGCCGGGGCCGCCCGCACCACCCGCACCGCCCGCGGGGAACGCCTGCACGCGGTCCCATCCGAGGCCGAACCACGCGGCGCCATCCGGGCGCTGGATGCCCGGCGCGGGGGAGAGCATGGCCTGCGTGGTGGCGGGCGTGAGCCACGCCGTGCCGGTGCGCGAACCATCGATGGCGCTCATCAGCCGCACGAGCTCCACCGCGGACGCCATCCAGCCGCCCGCGGCCATCGTCATCAGCGGGTGACCGCCGGGGACGGCGTGGTCCATCGGCGGCGTGTAGCGGTGCGCCTCGCCGGGGAGGTACTCCGGCGCCGATGGATCGATCCGCATCCCGGCCACGTCCGCCGGTCCCAGCGTGGTGGCCTGCACCACCTCGGGGTAGGGCCGATCCGCGATCTTGGCCAGGAGCGCGCCCAGCAGGACGAAGCCGAAGTTCGAGTACGCCTGCTGCGTGCCGGGGGCGAAGTCCAGCGGCACGCCCTTCTGGTAGGCGATGAAGTCCAGTGGCGTGGGCTCCCGGTTGAGGCGCAGGGCCCGCCGCACCTGCTGCGGCCCGGCCAGCGGCGTCACCTTGCGGTTCCAGCCGCCGGTGTGCCAGAGGCACATGGCCACGGTGATTTCGTCGAGGCGCGGATCCTCGCGGCGCCCGGGCGGCGGCCGCAGCGCGGCGAAGTGCGGGAAGACGCGTTCGTCCAGGGAGATGCGGCCCTGGTCCACCAGCTTCAGGATGGTCTGCGCCGTCATCACCTTGCTGACGCTGGCCAGCAGCATCGGCGTGCGGGCCAGCATGGGGCGATCCGGCTGCACCTCCGCGTGGCCGTAGCCGCGGGCCAGCTTGAGCGCTCCGCCGCTCACCACCGCCAGCGACGCCCCTACCAGCGAGTGCGAATCCACGAAGCTCCGCATCACCTGATCGATGGACTCCAGTCCCGGGAGTGCCCGCCCCTGCACCGGGATGCCGTCCTCGCCGCCGGCGGGAGCGGGGCCGCCGGCCTGGCGCGGCGCCCGAGGCGCCCGCGGCGCGGTGACCGGCGCGGCCGGAGCCGCGGCCGCGGAGATGGCGGAGAGGAGCGGTGCGGCGCCCAACGCGGCGCCGCCGAGCGTGGCCAGGACCTGACGGCGCGAACGTGGCATGACGTGACTCCCGAAGGCTGCGGACCCGACGCAGCCGCAGCGTAGCGGCGGCCCCGGAGCAGGCGCCGCGGAAGTACGATCCCGCGCCGACCTCCCACCCCGCTCCCGGAGATTCCCGATGTCCGCTCCTTCCGCCTCCGCCGCCCGCGTTCGCGTCCTTCCCCTGGTTCTCCGGAGAGGCCTGGCGCTCCTGGCCGCGGCGGGCGCGCTGCCGCTGGCCGCAGGGTGCGCCAGTGCCGGCGGCCGCTGGGACGGCTCTCCCGCCTGGAGCACCACCCACACGGAGACGGTGCAGGATGCACAGTCCCTGGTGGTGGAGAATCAGAACGGCAGCATCGTGGTGAAGCGGGAGCTGGTGGGCGTGGCCATGCGCATCGACGCCAAGGTCCGCTGCGCCGCGGGCAGCGAAGCCGATGCGAAGGCCCGCGCGGAGGGCGCCAAGCTGGTGGCCACCCGCGACCCGGACGGCAAGGTCCACGTTCGCGTGGAGTTCCCGCAGCGGGACGGCGGCTCCTTCCCGCAGGACGCGGCGTCCATCGAGGTCCGCGTGCCCATGCTGAACGGCGTGGAGGCCACCACCACCAACGGCCGGATCGAGGTGGGCGGCTTCCGCGGTCCGCTGACGCTCCGGACCTCCAACGGCAGCGTGGACGTCGATGGCAACGAGGGTCCCGTGAACATCCAGACCTCCAACGGCAAGGTGTCCGCCGTGGGTGTGGGTGCCCCTGCGGTCGTCCGAACCTCCAACGGCGGCGTCACCGTCACGCTCGCGCCGAGCGCCACCGGCAACGTGGACGTGACCACCTCCAACGGCCCGGTGAGCGTGAACCTCCCCGGCACCTGGGAAGGCACGGTGAGCGCCGACACCAGCAACGGCGGCGTGAAGCTGGAAGGCACCGGTCGCGCCCGCAACCTCTCCGTGCAGTGGGACAAGGGCAGCATGGAGCTCGGCGATGCCGCCAAGGCCACGGCCACCGTCAAGACCTCCAACGGGCGCGTGCGGGTGTCCGCGGGCGGTTGAGGCCGCGCGGCACCGCGCCGTGCATCCAGTGGGCGCCCCGTGAAGCGGCGCCTCCCGGCCCGTTGACCGTTCCGCTCAGCTGGTCAGCTGCTCAGCTGAAGGCCGGGCCGCGGGACCTGCGGCTGCTGCTGTAGAGGCCGGTCCGCGCCGCCTGCACCGGGTGCGGAACACGACCCTTGGTCGCACCGCCCGTGGCCGCTGCGCCTCCGTGGCGTTCGCGCCCGCCTCCGGTTTCGGCCGGAGCCGCCGCGTCGCCGCGGCGTCCGCCACCACCGCGAGGCTCGCGGTTTCCGCGTCCGCCGCCGCTCGGCCCGCGACGTCCGCCACCACCGCGTCCGCTGCGCCCGCCGCGGGCGTTGCGGCCACCGCCGCTGCCGCCTGCGTCCGCCGGCGCCATGCGGGCGAAGTCCCGCAGGCCCGTGGGCGGCGCCAGTTCAGGTTCGTCCTCCAGGACCTCCGGCTCGATCCGCGTCAGCCGCTCGATGGCCCGGAGATTGTCCACGTCGTCCGGAGCGCAGAGCGAGAGCGCCCGTCCGGAGGCCCCCGCGCGGGCGGTGCGTCCGATGCGGTGCACGTACGCCTCCGCCACGTCCGGCAGGTCGTAGTTCACCACCAGGGCGATGCCGTCCACGTCGATGCCGCGCGCCACCACGTCCGTGGCCACCAGCACCGGGCTGGCCTGCGAACGGAAGGCGTCGAGGGCCCGGTTGCGCTGGTTCTGGTTGAGGTTTCCGTGGATGGCGCCGGCGGCGATGCCCGCGGTGCGGAGCGTCTTGGCCACGCGGTCCGCGCCGCGCTTGGTGCGCGTGAACACCAGCGTGCGTCCGCGATCCGGGCGCCGCAGCACGCGCTGCAGGAGCTCCGGCTTCCGCGCGGACTGCACCAGGTAGACGGCCTGTCGGATGCCGTCCGCCACGGTGGCCGCCGCAGCGGCCTGCACGTGCGTGGGATCCTTCAGCATGGAGTGGGCCAGGTCGCGGATCTCCGGCGGCATGGTGGCGCTGAAGAGGAGCGTCTGGCGCTCCCGCGGCACGCGGGCCAGGATGCGGCGGACGGCGGGGATGAACCCCATGTCCAGCATGTGGTCCGCCTCGTCCAGGACGAGCGCGATCACTTGTCCGAGATCCACCACCCGCTGCTCCATCAGATCCAGCAGGCGGCCGGGCGTGGCCACCAGGACGTCCACGCCGCCCCGGAGCGCCCGCTCCTGGTGATGCTGGCTCACGCCGCCGTAGATGCAGGTGTGGCGCACCCGCAGGTTGGCGCCGTAGCCGGCGAAGCTCTCCCCGATCTGGCACGCCAGCTCCCGCGTGGGGCAGAGCACCAGCACGTGAGGACGGCCCGGCGCCGCGGGGCGCCGCGCGGGATCCGCCAGACGGTGCAGCAGCGGCAGCGCGAACGCCGCCGTCTTGCCGGTGCCCGTCTGGGCGCAGCCCAGCACGTCGCGGCCCGCAATGACGTGCGGGATGGCGGCAGCCTGGATGGGGGTGGGAACGGTGTATCCCGCGGCCGAAACCGCGCGAACGATGGGCTCAGCGAGCCCGAGACCTTCAAATGTGCTCAAAACGGTCGAACTCCGACTCCGGCGACTTCAGGCTTCCGGCACCTTGTGACCCGGAATGCTCCTGAACGCGAACGCGTTCCGACGAAGGCGACCGGATCTGCGACGGCCTATGTCCGACTGCGGTCCCGCGTGCATCTTGCAAGCGGCGACAGCGTGGCCGACGAACGCCCCCGTGTCGAAACGACGCAGATGCGTGGCCGCATCATAGCGGCTCCAGCTTCTCCATCGGCCCGAATCGGGCATTACCAGAAGAAATACGCGAGAGCCGGCAGGGAGAGCCACGCCAGGCCCTTCACCAGGAAGAAGAGGAACACCACCACGCCCACACGGCGTGCCGTGCGGCCCACCGGGCAGCGGGGTTGCTCTGGCGAATGGTTCTCGGCGGGCTCTTGGCGCATGGTGGGCTGGAGCCTCCCGCGCCCGTCCGCGATCGTCAAGCGGCGTGGCGCTGGGCGAATCAGCCCCGTCGCATCGCGGTCACGGCGCGAGGACGTCGCGCCCCAGCACGCCGTTCCGCGTGAAGACGTGTGTGCTCGTGCGCGTGCCATCTACCGAGAGGCTCTCAAAGTAGCCGTCCGCCGGAGGGCTACCAAGGGCTCCCCCCAGCACCGCGCTCAGCCAGAGCGATGCCACCGCCCCGCCCCCCGCCACCGCGGTGTCGTTGTCCGCGAGCACCTTCCGGATGGGGAGCGGTCCCACGCGCCCGTCATAGAAGAGCGTCAAGGGCACGCTGTCCGCGCCGCCATTGAAAAGGGGATCCTGCACGGTGGAGTTCGCCACCTGCGCCGGCGGGGACTGGAGCCACCGAAACTCCGTGAACCACGTCTTTAGCTCCGGTGTGGCCACCTGGGGCAGTGACGGCGTGACATATCCATCGGCCATGCCGTACGGGGTCAGGAACGTGCCGTCCGGCCCGCCCCCGAACACGGTCGGCGAGTAGAGCGCTGCGGCACTGCGGCAGTAGGAGCTCAACTCGATCGCCCCGTCGCTTGAGAGCAGTGTGAAGGCGTTCGGGCTGGAGAGGCCGGGCCCGACGAACCTCATCGCCCGCGCGTCGGCCGGCGCGTAGAACGCCGGATCGTAGAAGCGATCCGAGACGTAGCTGTTGAACGCCTTCGCGTTGTGGAGCCGCCAGCCGCCGGTGCCCCATGCATAGGGGTTCGAGAATCCGAACGGGAGCATGGTCTCAACGTTCGTGATCAATCCGTTCACACTACTGCATGGCAGGTAGTAGCCATACTCGCCACATTCGCCGCCAGCCTGAGAGCACCCGTATCCGAGCTGCACGAACGGTGGGCAGCCATACTGTTGGACATACGGGTAGTACGCGGAGAACCCGCCTCCCAGCGCGCCCCACACGTCAGGAACAGTGGTGTACTGAGCCCCGTTGAAGTCCCCCGCGTATGCGGTGTGCGCGCCCAGCAGCGTTCGGAGGTTGTTCAGGGAGACGGTCTCCAATCCACGCGAACGTCCTGCCGCGAGGAGCGGCAGCGCCGCCGCCAGCAGCAGCAGCGCCGCCACCGCGCACACCAATGTCTCGGCCAGCGTCACGCCCCGCACCGCCGGGCGCCGCGATGGACCGGCACCGCGGTCCGGCCTGCGAACCGTCACGACCACGCTCCGATCAGGATGGCGAGGTCTGCACCGTTCACCTGCCCGTCCCCGTTCAGATCCGCGGGACTCCCTTCAGGCGGCGCCGGGCCCCACGCCGCCAGCAGGATCCCGAGGTCCAGGCCGTTCACGACGCCGTCTCCGTTGAGGTCACCCGGCAGGAGGGTGGTGAAGATGTCCACGAAGCCCTGATTCGGGACGGACTCCTGAAGCGTGGCGCCGGGCGCCGCCACGACGAGCGTCCCGCCACGGGACGCCAGCGCCGTGCCGTAGGCCGCCTCCTGGTCTCCTTGCGAAGCGCCCACCAGCACCCACCGCTCGCCCTCCTTCCGGAAGCGGAACATGCCGCCGGACCACGGATCCGCCGGATCCACCTCCGCCGCGCCCACCACCACCTGGCCATCGCTCACCGCCACTGCGGTGCCGAAGCCGGCGCACGCCGCCGGATCCGGCGCCACCAGCGTCTCCTCCATCTGCCACACGCCCTGCACCAGGCGATAGAGATGCACGGCGCCATCCGCCGCCGCGCCCACCTGGCCTGGCGCCGGGGCGCCCACCGCCACCAGATCGTCGGCCATCGCCAGCGCGAGGCCGAAGCCATCCCCTGCGAACGACGCCGGCGGCACGAGCTGCTGCTCCGCGGACCAGACGCCATCGGTGGCCCGCCGGAACATCCACACCACGCCACTGGTGCTGCCTGTGGGCGTGGCGGACGCGGCCGACCACTCACCCCAGAGCGCCACGCTGGTGCCGAGCGCGGACTGGTTCCCGAGTCCGCCACCTGTGATGGAGCCTGTCGGCTCCACCGAGTCTCCGGTGTACGAGAGGAACAGCACCCGCCCGGCGCCGGCCGCGGGCCCGGAATAGCCCCGTGAACCAACGATCGCATGGCCCTGGTGCGCCGCGACGGCGCAGCCGAGAGCGTCGCGGGTTGCACCCTGTCCCTGTGCCACCTGGGTCCAGACGCCGTCGCCACCGCGCCGGAAGACGTGGTAGCGCCCCGCGGCGAGGTTGGCGGTGCTGGCCGACCAGCGAGGCGCGCCCACCAGGAGCACGTCGCCGTCGATCGCCACCGAGCTCCCGAATCCGTCGCCGGTGGCGGGAGAGGTCACCACCGCCACCTGCGTCCAGGTGCTCCCATCCTTCTCGAAGATGGCGCACATCCCCAGCACGCCGGGCGTGGAGATCGGCGGAAGCCGCCAGGGGATGGTGGCCACCATGCGGTCCCCGTCCACCGCCACGGCCGTGCCGAGGCAATCCGAGGGCACGGGAGCGCCCAGCGTCACCCGGACCGCTCCCGGCGGGGGGCCGGCCAGGGCAGCCGCCGCAAGCGAGAGCGGCGCGGTCCAGGATGCGGCCCTCGCCATCCGGGCAGCAGCCGTTCGAGCCATGGTCGTCTTCTTCATGTGTGCGTCTCCTGTCGAAGCGCCCGCCGCGGGCCCTTCGCCGGGCTCATGGGGCCAGGACGTCCCGGCCAAGGACCCCGTTCCGCGTGAAGACGTGGACGCTCGTCTTCGCGCCGTCCACGGAAAGATCTTCGTAGTACCCATTGGTGGTGAGTGCGCCGGACGCTCCCTTCTGCACCGTGCTGAGCCAGAGCGACGCAGCCGCGCCGCCCCCCGCCATCGCGGTCTCGTTGTCCGCCAGCACCTTCCGGATGGGGAGCGCCCCCACCCGCCCGTCGTAGAAGAGCGTCATGGGCACGCTGTCCGCGCCGCCGTTGAAGAAGGGATCGAACGTACCGAGGCTCCCCAGCCGCGCCGGCGGCGATTGAAGCCACCGATACTCCATGAACCACGTCTTCAGCTCCGGCGTGGCCACCTGGGCCAGTGAGGGCGTGACGTAGCTGTCCGCAAGACCCGCCGGGAGGACGAACTCGCCTCCCGCGCCACCCCCGAACACCGTGGGCGAGAAGAGCGCTGCGGCGCTGCGGCAGTAGGAGCTCGGCTCCAGCCCCGTGCTGCTCGAGAGGAGCGTGAAGGGGTGGGGACTGGAGAGCCCCGGGCCGGCGTAGCGCATCGCCTGTCCGTCGGCAGGCGCATAGAACGCGGGGTCGTAGAAGCGCCCGGAGACGTAGCTGTTGAACGCCTTCGCGTTGTGGAGCCGCCATCCCCCGAAGCCCCAATCGGCGTCGACCGACGCATGGAAGGCGAAGGGCAGGATGGTGATGATGTTCCCCGGCACGCCGTTGACGCACGGCAGCCAATAGCCCCAGTCGCCGCATCCTGTGCCGCTCTCTGCACAGCCGTAGCCGAGCTCCACGGAGGGCGGACAGCCGTGCTGCTGCACGTACAGCGCGTAGCCCTGGTACCCCTCCGGGTACTGGCCCCACACGTCCGGCACGCTGGTGAACTGGGCGCCGCTGTAGTCCCCGGCGTACGCGGTGTGGGCGCCCAGGAGCGTTCGAAGGTTGTTGAGGGAGACGGTCTCCAGTCCGCGGGAGCGCCCCGCCGCGAGGAGCGGCAGCACCGCAGCCAGCAGCAGCAGGGCCGCGACGGCGCAGGCCAGCGTCTCCAGCCGCGTGACGCCTCGGGATGTGTTCGCCGTCATGTCCGGGTCTCCTGGGTGAGTGCCCGGCGAAGGGGTCTCCCGCGCGGGGGAACCCTTTCACCCCCGGAGATACGGAAGGCGCGGGCAGCGACCGGGCTAATTCTTCTTCTTTCCTCCGAAGAGGTCATCGAGCGTCCCCTTCACGCCACCCAGGATTCCGCCGCCCTGGCCGCCCTGACCGTTCTGCCCGCCCTGCCCCTGCTGGCCGCTCTGGCCCCCCTGGGCGCCCGGGGCGCCCTGCCCCGTGGAGCCGGCGCTGCCGCCCGTGCCGCCTGCGCCCTGATCGGAGCCGCCCAGCCCGGGGATCCGCAAGATCCCGTTCTGCCCGAAGACGCCATCCACGATCGCGTCCAGGCTGCCCTGCCCGGGCGGGAAGACCAGCACCGGCTCGAACGCGATGGCCAGGTCCTTGTCCTTCTCGATGGGGCCGCTGAAGGTGACCCGCACGCGGATGCTGCCGCGGCTGATGATGGGCGTCTTGGAGAGCAGCGTGTTCACGCGCCCGAAGAAGCCGCTGAAGGGCGTCTGTCCGGTGGCGAGGTTGCCGATCGACTCCAGCGGGTAGTCGACGTTGATCGCGTTCGCGTAGGGAGGCGTGCTTCCCAGATCCACGTCGCCGGAGAAGAAGACCTGCTGCTGCCAGCTTGTGGGTCCCATGCGGCCCAGGGAGAGGACGAAGTTCTCGTACTCCAGGCGCCCCTCCGTCACCGTGCCGTTGAGCGGACCCACGTTGCCGGGGATGACGCCGTCGTCGTCCTCGCGCACCAGCTTGAGGATGTTCAGCACCTGGTCGCCGCGCTCCAGCTCCACGTCTCCCACGGTGAGCACGAACCGGCTGTCCAGGCGCCGCAGGTCCCCGTCGATCGGGAAGGAGAGCTGATGCACCACGAACGAGATCGGCTTGCCCGCGGTGCGGATGTCGGCGAGCACGGGGTTGATGTTCTTGAGGAGGGAGGCGCGCAGCTTCTTGTTGGGGATGAGCTGCACCTGGAGCGGAGCCTGCTCGCCGATCTCCAGGACCCCCTGGCTGAACTCCATCCGACCCAGGTCCACGGTGAGGTACTTGCTCTGCGCGGTCCCGGTCACCACGGTGCCGCTGGCACCCTTGGCCCTGGAGGCCACGATGTGCGTCTGCACCGACGGTCCGATGGCGGTGGTGAGCGTGGCGTCGCCGGGGAGGAACGCGTCCACGATGGGCACGGCCATGCCGTTCCCGTGGAGCTCGCCGTCGAAGGCGACGGCCTCATCCTCCAGGTGACCCGCTGCGTCGGCGTACCCGGAGACGTTCGCTTTCAGCGTGAGTGCCCGGGTGGATCCATCCTTGTCCTGGATGCCGGACGCGAGGCTGATGGTGGCCGGTCCGCCGCCGCCGGGCACGGAGATCGCGGCGCTCGTGGCTTGCACCGCCAGGCGCTCGCCGGTGGCCATCTCCAGCGTGAACGGCTGGGCGCTGAACCGCACGGAACCCTTGGCGTGCCCCAGCGGGCGTCCGGCGGCTCCCGCGGCGGGCACCTGCAGGTCGCTCACCGTGAGCTCCATCGGGAGCGCGGTGCTGGTCCTGACGAGCTGCGCGCCCTCCTCGTCCTTCTCCGCGGCGAAGAAGGCGGTGGCGCGGGCCGCGTCCATGGTCACCTTGAGCGACGCCTGCGGGATCTGGATGGCGCCATCCGGCGCCAGCGTGGCCACGCCGTTCGCGGCCAGATCCCCCATGGCCAGGTTGAGGGTGGTGGCCAGCGTGCCGTTGGCGGCGGCGGCCGCGGTGGCCTTCACGGTGCCGCGATCCGCGGCGGTGACGCCCGGCACCGGGACGTTCTCCACGCCGGCCACGGAGAGGAGCCGCACGCCCGCCAGCTCCGAGCCGTCGACCGATGCGTTCCAGGTTCGCGCCGGGAGACGCAGGCGCTGGCCCTGGAAGGAGAAGCCCAGCTTGCCCAGGGAGCCTCCCGCATCCGCGAGGAGCGTGGTGCCCTTCACGGAGGCGTCCAGGTCCCCGCGCATGTCGACGCTCCAGGTGGCGTTGAAGGAGGAGAGCGTCGCGGGCCGGTGGATGCCCGGGGCCGCGGTGACGGAGAGCGACTCGCAGGCCAGCGTCCCCTGGAGCGGCGGGAGCTGGCTGAAGCCCTCCTTGGAGTCGCGCTGGAGCGAGCAGGGCTCCACCGTGAGCGTGACCGTGGCGGGCGCGGCCAGCGTCACGCCGTCCACATGCATGGCCTGGAGCGATTCGTTGCGAACGATCAGGACCGCGCTCGCGGCGCGGACGTTCAGCGCCTTCTCCGACCACTCCACCGTGGTGTCCACCTTCTGGGGGCCATCCTCCGCATGCGCGGTGACCCGCCCGGACGCGATCCCCGCATCCAAGTCCAGCGTGGCGCTGGTGCGACTGAGCCCCTGGGCCCGAAGGAGCGCCGCGATGTCCGTGGCCGCCTCCTGCCCCGCGGTGGCCCGCGTCAGCGGCGGCGGGTTGTTCCAGTCCAGCGGACCGGCTTTGGCGCGGGCCTTGGCCCGGGCGGCATCCAGGGTGAAGCCCTGCGGCCCCACCAGCGAGGAGATGGTGCCGTCCACGCTGAACGGGATCGCGTCGACGGTCCCCGCGAGGTTCACCTCCGCGCCGCGCCCCAGTCCAGCGCTGCGGAGGTGGATCTCCTGCGGGCCGAGGTTCGCCGGCTTCCCCTCGGACACCACCACGGAGACGCTCCCGCGGGTGGAGACCTGGAGATCGAACGCGGCGCCTTCGAGCTGGTACCCGCCCGCACCCCGGGGCAGCGTGACGCCCTTGGCGCTGACGGCGAGCGGGAGCGGCGCCGGCAGGCTGACGGGGCCCTTCGCGAGGAGCCCGGGCTGCACCGTGGTGTTCAGCGTCACGTCGCCGCCGGAGATGGCGCCGCTGCCGGCGTCCACCACGGCGTTCGCGTCCAGCGTGAGGTTGCGGGCGCGGATGGAGGCCTGGAGCGGCGCGCTGCCGCCGGCGGCGGCCAGCGTCACGTCCACCGTGGGACCAACGTCCCGTGACGGCACGATGGAGACCTCCGCGGGAAGGCCGCCCAGGAAGGGCTGCAGCGCCCCGGTCGGAAGGCCCTTGGCCTCCACGCGGCCGCGCAGCGTGCGAAGGTCCGTGGAGATGCCCGCGGCGGAGGCGGGGTCGCGAGCCACGGAGAACTGGGCCGCCAGCGTGGATGGGAGGGACGCGGTGGCGGTCGCGGCGGGGGCGGCGGCGGCGGCGGGTGCCGCGGGCGCGGCGGCGCTCCGTTCGCGCACGCTGCCGTTGCCGCTGGCGGTCACCTGGAAAGGCGCGGCCGCATCCTTCGCGTCGACGTCCACGGAGAGCCGGTCCACCGTGACGGTGAGGTCCCGCGCGGGAAGGATCGCGCTCTCGATGAGGACGTTCGCGCTCCCGGTCATCACGCCCGGCGTCGGCTTCATCTCCGGAGAGAGGGCGTGCGCGAACGCGCCGGTGGCGCTCACCTTTCCGCCCTGGGCCCCCACCATGGTGGTCCCCGCAAGCTGGAAGGAGAGCGAACCATCCTTCGTGGTGCTCACGCGCCCGGAGAGCCCGCTCGCGGTGAGCGGCTGCTCACCGCGGGCCACGCGGAGCGAGCCGCGCTCCAGGAGCGCCGTCACGTCGGCGAGCGAGACGCCGGCGGCGGCGCCGGGATCGCGCGAGAGCGAGAGCGAGGCCACCACGTCGGTCGCCTGCACGTCCGCGGCCGCGGCCGAGGGGACTTCCATTCGAACGCTGACCGGCTTCCCCGGGTCCGCCGCGATGGTGACCGACACCTGCCCGATCGACGCGGTCCCGTCCGCCGTGGCCACGGAGAGCGGCCCGGCCACGAGCGACGCCTTCCCCTCCATGGCGTGGAGCGTCGGGTTCTGGGCCGCGTCCACCACCTTGGCCAGATCCGCGTCCAGGCGCAGCGTGCCGGGCCCGCCGCTGCTGGCGAGATCTCCCTTGAGCTGCACGGTGGCGCGTCCGTCGCGGGCGGCGAAGGCGGCGCTGCCGGCGAGGTTGGTGAGGGCCACCTTGCCGCGGGCGCCCCGGTCTATGGTGAGGCTCGAGGGCGCGAGCGCCAGCTTCACCGCGAATCCAGGCGGCAGCGGCGCGGACGCGCTCGTGGACGGCGGCGTCGGCTTGGCCAGGCGCGAGATCCCCAGCGTGCCGTCCGCGTCCTCCGTGGTGGTGACGTCGGCGTCGGCGGTGAGCGAGAGCTCTCCCATCGCATCCGTCACGAGAGAGAGGAGCGAACGGTCGAGCGACACGTTGGCGCGGATGGAGGTGCCGCCGGCCTTGTCCAGGATCCGCACCCCCTCCGCTCGCTGCGGCGCCGTCCACCCCAGCCGCACGCCGTCCACGGAGACGTCGCCGTTGACGGCGTCCCGCAGCGCCCCCGCCACCAGGCGCGGACCGATGGTGGCGCCGATCAGCGTCGGCGCGAACGCCACCCCGAGGATCAGCAGGATCACCAGGGCCGCGAGCACCTTCAGGAACCGACGGGAGCGGGCCGGCCGCGGAGAGGACGGGGTGTCTGCGCTCATGGGGACAAAAGCCTAGCAGCACCGGGGTCGGATCCTGCGGGTGCTGCGCCCCGCCGGGACCGTGCGTGCGGGACGTCAGTCGACCAGCGCGGGCTTCCCGCGGGGCGCCGCGGGAGCCGCATTGGCCATCATGCGGTCCAGTGCCGTTCGGGCCAGCGCCCGGGCCTCCGGGTGCACCCTGACCTGGTTCACCACGCGGCCCTCCGCCAGGTTGTCCAGGACCCAGGCGAGATGCGCCTGGTCGATCCGGTACATGGTGGTGCAGAGGCACTGGCAGTCGCTCAGGATCCGGACGTGCACGCCGCGGGCGGCAGCCTCCTGCGCCAGGCGGTTGACGAGGTGGATCTCCGTGCCCACGGCCCAGTGGGTGCCGGGCCGGGCGCCGCGGATGGCGCCGATGATGAACTCCGTGCTGCCCACCTGGTCCGCCTGCTCCACCACCTCCTGGCAGCACTCGGGGTGCACCAGCACGGTGACCTCCGCGCCCTTGACGCGGGCCCGCGCCTCCGGCACGTGCTCCGGCCGGAAGAGCTTGTGCACGGAGCAGTGACCGGCCCAGAGAAGGACCTTCGCCTCGCGGATGCGCTCCTGCGTGAGTCCGCCGCGCTCCTTCCGCGGATCCCAGAGCGCGGTGTCCGCCACGGCGCCGCGACCGGCGCGGGCGGCGTCAGCCTCGCTCTTCATGCCGGCGGCGCGGGCGGTGTTGCGTCCCAGGTGCTGATCCGGCAGGAAGAGGAGCTTCACGCGCTCCCCGCGGGCCAGCGGCCGGTCCCCGCCCTTCAGCGCCCACGCGAAGACCTGGGCCGCGTTGCTGCTGGTGCAGCAGGCGCCGCCGTGGCCGCCCACGAACGCCTTCACCGCGGCGCTCGAGTTCACGTAGGTGATGGGGATGACGCGGGTGGCGCTTCCCTTCACCGCGTCCTGGATCTCCTCCCACGCCACCTGGGCGTCTTCGTACGCCGCCATGTCCGCCATGCTGCAGCCCGCGGAGAGGTCCGGCAGGATCACGCGGACCGTCTCCTCCGTGAGGACGTCCGCCGTCTCCGCCATGAAGTGCACGCCGCAGAAGACGATGGTGGTGGTCCCGCGCCGCGGCGCTTCCCGGGCCGCCAGCTGGCTCAGCTTCAGGCTGTCCCCGGTCAGGTCCGCGTGGCGGATCACGTCGTCCTGCTGGTAGTGGTGGCCCAGGATCAGCAGGGAGCCGCCCAGCTCGCGGCGGCGCCGTTCGATCACCTGCCCCAGGTGTTCATCCGAGGCGGTCCGGTAGGACTCCGGGAGTTGCGGCTGCCACAACATGCGCACGATGGTAGGCCCTACGCTCCCCGCATGTCCGCGCGGCGAACGCTCGAGATCCACAGTCCCGCCAAGGTGAATCTGGCCCTCTCCGTGGGGGCGCCGGACGCCACCGGCATGCATCCCATCTCCAGCTGGATGGTCACGCTGGACTTCGGGGACAGGCTGAGGCTCACGGCGCTGGAACCGGAGTCCTTCTCGCTCTTCGCCATCGACTGGGCCGAGGACGCCAAGCGCCGCTCGCCCATCGACTGGCCCATCACCAGCGATCTCGGCGTGCGCGCCCATCAGGCGCTCCAGGCCGCGGTGGGGAGGGAACTGCCGGTGAAGGCGCGGCTGCAGAAGCGCATTCCCGTCGGCGGCGGCCTGGGCGGCGGAAGCTCCAACGCCGCCGCGATGCTGCGCGGCGTCAACGACCTCTTCGATCTCCGGCTCCCCACGGAGCGCCTCGCGGAGATCGGCGCCGCGCTGGGCTCGGACGTTCCATTCCTGGTCCACGGCGGCTCGGCGCTGGTGGAGGGCCTGGGAGAGCGGCTCGAACGGCATTCCCAGACGCCGCCGCTCCACATGGTGCTGGTCTTCCCGGATCGGGCGTGCCCCACGGGCGCCGTCTACCGCGCGTTCGACGCGGCCCGGCCGGACGCGCGGCTGGACGCGGCGCGGGTTCGAACGCTGGCCGCTGATGGCGCCCGCGTGCCGCCGCCCCAGGCCCTCTTCAACGATCTGGCGGCCCCCGCCGGCGTGGTGGCCCCCGCCATCCTGGACGACGCGGAGGAGATCGCGGCCCTGGTGGACCGGCCGGTCCACGTGAGCGGCAGCGGTTCGACGCTCTTCTTCCTCTGCAACGGGCCCACGGAGGCGGAGCTGCTGGCGGCGGCGGTGGAACGCACGCTGGCCCTGCCCGCGGTGGCGGTTCGCACGCAACCCGCTCCATGACCGCGGGTTGGTGGGCTACGCTGAACACCCCCATGAGCACGCCCACCGCCGCCGTCCACGCGTCGCATGCCTCCGCCCCCCGCCCCGCCGCCCGCCCGGACGGCACCGGACGGTTCGTGCCCCCGGGACTGGACGCCACCCGCTGGGAGAACCTGGAGCCGCTCTATCGATCGCTGCAGGAGCGGCCCCTCCGCTGCGCCGGCTGCCTGGAGGAGCTCATCCTGGACCGCAGCGACCTGGACGCCGCCACCAGCGAGGCGGAGGCCAACGCCTACATCCGGATGACCTGCCACACCGACGATGCGGAGGCCAAGGCCCGCTTCCTGCACTTCGTGGAGCACGTGGATCCGGAGCTGAAGAAGGCGGGCTTCGAGCTGGACCGGCGCATCGCGGAGAGCCCCTTCGCCAAGGATCTGGACCAGGAGCGCTACGGCGTACTGCTCCGCTCCCTTCGCCGCGCGGTGGAGCTCTTCCGGCCGGAGAACGTGCCGGTGGAGACGGAGATCACCAAGCTGGACCAGCAGTACAGCGAGATCAACGGCGCCATGACCATCACCTTCGAGGGCCGCGAGCAGACGATGCCGCAGATGGCCCGCTACCTGGAGGTGACGGACCGTGCGGTGCGCGAACGCAGCTGGCGCGCCACCGCCGAGCGCCGCCTCCAGGACGCGGACCGCATCAGCGACATCTACGAGAAGATGCTCGCCCTGCGTCACCAGGCCGCCCGCAACGCGGGATTCCAGAACTTCCGCGACTTCCAGCACCAGCGGCTGCAGCGCTTCGACTACACGCCCGCCCACTGCGAGGCCTTCCACCGCGGCGCGGAGGAGGTCTGTGTGCCGGTGATGCGGCGCCTCAACGCGGAGCGGGCCGGCGCCCTCGGCGCCCAGCCGCTGCGGCCGTGGGACCTGAAGGTGGACATCCACGGCCGGGCGCCGCTGCGTCCGTTCAAGGACGCGGATGACCTGGTGCAGCGGACCAGCCGCGCGTTCCACCGGATGGACCGGGAGCTGGGGGAGATGTTCGACAGCATGCGCGGCGGCGGGTGCCTGGACCTGGAGAGCCGCAAGGGCAAGGCGCCCGGCGGCTACCAGTACCAGCGCCAGTGGAGCCGCACGCCGTTCATCTTCATGAACGCCGCAGGCCTCCAGCGGGACCTGGAGACCATGGTCCACGAGGCCGGCCACGCCTTCCACTCCCTGCTCTCCCGGGCGGATCCGGTGCTGGCCTACCGCGGCAGCCCGATGGAGTTCGCGGAGGTGGCGTCCATGAGCATGGAGCTCCTCACCTACCCGGTGCTGGACGAGTTCTATTCGAAGGAGGATGCGGACCGCTCGCGGCGCACGCACCTTGAGAACCTGGCCACCATGCTGCCGTGGATCGCCACCATCGACGCGTTCCAGCAGTGGATCTACCAGAACCCCACGCACACACGGAAGGACCGGGAGCAGTACTGGGTGCACCTCAACGACCGCTTCGGTCCCGCCGTGAGCTGGGAGGGGCTGGAACCCTCCCTGCGCACCAGCTGGCAGCGGCAGCTCCACCTCTTCGGCGTCCCCTTCTACTACATCGAATACGGGATCGCCCAGCTTGGCGCGCTGCAGCTCTGGCTGGCGGCGCGGCGCGACCCCGCGAAGGCCCTGGCGGCCTACAAGAAGGGCCTCTCCCTCGGCGGCTCGCGGCCCCTGCCGCAGCTCTTCGCGGCGGCGGGCTTGAAGTTCGATTTCGGACCGGACACCATGCGCGGCCTCATGGAGGAGGTGTCGGGAGAGCTCTCCCGGCTCCCCGCCTGAGTCCGCGCGGGCGCCGGCCGTGATCGCGGCGTCCCTCCGGTTCGCGTCCCCACCCCTCCCGCCTCTTCCGGACACCGCTCCGGATCTCCACCGCACCGCCACGCATGAGACACGTCGTCGTACTCGGGGCCGGCAAGATCGGCCGAATGATCGTCCACATGCTCCAGAGCTCCGGGAGCTATGCCGTCACCGTCATGGACACCCATGAGGGGAGCCTGCGGGAGGTGGAGTCCCTGGCGCCCGGCTGCAAGGCGGTGCATGGGAGCTTCGAGGACGCGGGCGCCCTGGACCGCGTGCTGAAGGGCGCGTGGGCGGTGCTGAGCGCCGCGCCGTTCTTCTGCAACGAACGGATCGCCGAGCGGGCCAAGGCCGCGGGCGTGCACTACCTGGATCTCACGGAGGACGTGGCCGTCACCCGCAAGGTGAAGCAGCTGGCCAAGGGCGCGTCCACCGCGTTCATCCCGCAGTGCGGGCTGGCCCCGGGCTTCATCACCATCGCGGCCATGCACGTCATCGAGGGCCTGTCGGACCTTCACGAGGTGCGGATGCGCGTGGGCGCCCTGCCGGAGTTCCCCGCCAACGCCCTGAAGTACTACCTCACCTGGTCCACGGACGGCCTCATCAACGAGTACATCCAGCCCTGCGAGGCGGTGATCGACGGCGTGCTCACCCACGTGCCGGCGCTGGAGTCGCTGGAGCTGCTGCGCGTGGAAGGAATGGAGCTGGAGGCCTTCAACACCAGCGGCGGCCTGGGCACGCTGGCGGAGACGCTCCAGGGCCGCGTGCGCCACCTCAACTACAAGACCATGCGCTACCCCGGCCACAACGCCGGGATGAAGCTGCTGCTCAACGACCTCCGCTTCCGCGAGCATCCGCAGGACCTCCGCACCATCCTGGAGCGGGCCCTGCCCACCACGCGGCAGGACCTGGTGGCGATGTACGTCAGCGCCAACGGCACGGTGGGCCACCACTTCACGGAGCGGGCGTACGCGAAGGTGGTTCGGCACGCCACGTTCGGCGGCCACCACTGGACCGCCATCCAGATCACCACCGCCGCAGGCATCTGCGCCATGCTGGACCTGCTGGCGGAGGGACGGCTGCCGGAGCGCGGTTTCGTGCGCAACGAGGACGCGGTCTTCTCCGACTTCATCGCCAACCGCTTCGGCCGCCACTACGCGTGAGCCGCGCCGGCCGCTCCATGTCCGCGGAGGAGTTCCGCCGGCACGGGCGTGCCGTGGTGGAGTGGATCGCCCGCTACATGGAGGAGGTGGAGCGCTACCCGGTGCTCTCGCAGGCGCGCCCGGGCCAGGTGGCGGCGTCGCTGCCGGCGGAGCCGCCGCGTGAGGGAGAGGCGTTCGAACGCATCCTGGCGGATCTGGACCGCGTGGTGATGCCCGGCATCACGCACTGGCAGCATCCCGGCTTCTTCGCGTACTTCCCCGCCAACGCCGACGGTGCGTCCATCCTGGGGGACCTGGTGAGCGCC
Organism: Phycisphaerales bacterium; assembly: GCA_046350535.1. GTDB lineage: Bacteria > Planctomycetota > Phycisphaerae > Phycisphaerales > SM1A02 > VGXK01. The sequence continues at coordinate 265,023 of JAXMAG010000001.1, read as the reverse complement.
GGGCTGGGCGTGCAGGGCATGCTGTGGGCCACCAGCCCCGCGTGCACCGAGGTGGAGACGGTGATGATGGAGTGGATGGCGTCGCTCCTGGCGCTGCCGGGCCGGTTCCGCGCCGGCGCGGGTGGCGGCGCGGGCGGCGGCGCGGGTGGCGGCGCGGGCGGCGGCGTCATCCAGGACACCGCGTCCAGCGCCACGCTCTGCGCCCTGCTTGCGGCCCGCGAGCGGCGCACCGGATTCCGTTCGGACGCCATGGGGATGGCCGCCGCGGGAGCCCGGCTCCGCGCGTACGCGAGCCAGGAGGCGCACAGCTCCTTCGCCAAGGCGGCCCGCATCGCGGGCCTGGGCGCGGACGGGATGGTGGCGGTCGCGTGCGGCCCGGACGGAGCGATGGATCCCGCGGCCCTCGATGCCGCCATGCGCCGCGACGCGGCCGCCGGCTGGGTGCCCTGCATGGTGGGCGCCACCGTGGGCACCACCGGGTGCCACGCGATGGATCCGCTGCCGCAGGTGGGAGAGGTGGCGCGGCGTCACGGCGCGTGGCTCCACGTGGACGCGGCCCACGCCGGGTCCGCGGCCATCTGCCCGGAGTTCCGCTGGATCCTGGACGGCGTGGAGCTCGCGGACAGCCTCTGCATCAACCCGCACAAGTGGCTCGGCGTCAACTTCGACTGCGACTGCTTCTGGGTGGCGGACCGGGCGGCGCTGGTGCGCACGCTCTCCATCCTCCCGGAGTACCTGCGGAACGCGGCCACGGAGAGCGGCGCCGTCACGGACTACCGCGACTGGCAGATTCCGCTGGGGCGGCGCTTCCGGGCGCTCAAGCTCTGGTTCGTCATCCGGCACATGGGCGCGGAGGGACTCCAGGCGCTGGTGCGGAACCACGTCGCGCTGGCCCAGGAGTTCCGCGGCTGGGTGGAGGCGGATCCCGCGTGGGAGGTGGCGGGCGCGTCTCCGCTTTCGCTCGTCTGCTTCCGCCACCGCGGCGGAGACACGGTGAACGAACGCATCCTCGCGCACGTCAACGCCTCCGGCCGCGCCTACCTCAGCCACGCCCGCCGCGACGGCCGCTTCACGCTGCGGCTCTCCGTGGGGTCCCTCGCGGTGGAACGGCGCCACGTCGAGGAGGCATGGCGGCTGCTCCAGGCGGCCGGCGCGGCTGGCGCGGCCGGCGCGTCCGGCGCAGTGGACGGGCACGGAAGCACCGCGAGCAAGTCCCCGCTCCGTTCCTGACGCCGCGCGGGAGCCGCTCTGGCTTTGACCGGGGATCGCCTTTGCAAGCCCGGGGACCCGGAGGACCATCCATGTTGAGTGCGCGAGAGTCGGCGGAGCGGCGGAGCGGCGGAGCGGCGATCGTAGCGCTTGCTTCGGTGCTCCGCACCACGACGCCTTGGGCACCCCGTGCGGAGCCTCCCTCGATGACGCGAGCTCCGTGGCCCTCCTGGACACCGCCCTGGCCTACGCAGGATTCGCGGATGCTGCGGAGTTCGCGGAATGGGGCGCGCAGGCAGAGTCCGATTCCGTATCTTCGCGTGGCGAGGCCGTGGCCGCGCTCGTCCACGCCCTTCGTTGAACGCCAGACTTTGCACCAACCATGCGTCCCACCATCTCGGCTGCCGCGCTCGTCCTTGCCGCGACTGCCACCGCCCCCGCCAGCGTCGCCGTCACCACGTCCTACAACGACTGGCAGGCGGCGGCCGGACCGCAGATCACGCAGTTGACGTTCCAGGGGATCGGGCCGGGCGGAACCGGTTTCAACAACCAGTACGCATCCTTCGGCGTCACGGACCCCGAAGGAAATGACGTGATCACGCTGGACAATGGCATCTGGACTCTCCAGAGCATGCCCTTCGGGCCACCCACCGTTACGTTCCAATTCGGCGCACCTCTCGCGGCCGTGGGCTGGAGCGGCCCCGCACAACCAGACCGCCGCTCTCTACCTCGGTGGTGAGTTGGTAGCCAGCAACATCTTTATGCCCGGCGGCCCCCCCAGCACCGGTTGGACCTTCTCCGGCCTCGTCTCGGACCTGGCATTCGACAAGGTGGTCATTGCACCGATGCCGTTTGGAAACGCGGTCGTCGACGACCTCTGGTTCCCCACGATCCCGGCGCCACCGGCGCTGGCGGTCGCGGCGCTCGCAGCGCTGGGATCACGGCGGCGGCGGACAGTCAGCTGAACTCAACTGGGCCGGCTCTCGCGGGAGCGCCCGCCGGTCACGGTGAGCACCACCACCTCCGCGGGGCAGTTCACCCGCGCGGGGAACCACGACCCGGCACCCACGGTCACGAAGAGCCTCGACTGGCCCTCCGCGTAGAGGCCGCGCCGCAGTCGCCGCACCGCATGGCGCAGCTCGTGGGCGTGGTTGGGCAGATCCACCTGGCCGCCGTGCGTGTGGCCGGAGAGGGTGAGCGGAATCCCCGCGGCCGCGGCGGCGGGAAAGGCCTTCGGATTATGGGCGAGGAGAAGGTGCGGAAGGGCGCCCGGTTCGCGCCCCGGCGTCCGGCCCGCCACCTTGCGAACCCGCTGCGCCAGGCCGCGCCGCGTGCGGTCCCAATCCACGCCGCCCACGAGCAGCCGGGCCCCGCCGTGCTCCACGGAGACGCGATGATCCCGAAGGACGCGGATCCCCGCGGCCGCCGCCGCGCGCGATACCGCTGCGGCGCTCTCCAGGTGATCGTGGTTCCCCAGCACCAGGAAGTGGCCCAGCCGCGCGGGGACGCTCGCCAGCGCCCGCATCAGCGGTTCGCACCCATGCCAGCGGAGATCCACCACGTCGCCGGTGCACGCCAGCAGGTCCGGCCGTGCCGCCGCCACGCGCGCCACCGCGGCCTCCGCCTTCTCCAGCGGCATCAGCTCCCCGAGATGGAAGTCGCTCACGTGGCCGATGCGCAGCCCTTCGAACGCCTCCGGCCATCCCGGCACGTGCACCGTGAGCTCCCGCAGCTGCACCTCCTGCGAGAGATGCCGCCGCCGCAGCGCCCCGCCCAGCAGCCGATCCGGCGCCACCGTCAGCAGGAAGTGGCGGATCCTGGCCCGGGCCAGCTTGCCCCCGCTCGCCTTGGCGGGCTTGCGGCGCATCAGAAGTGCAGCACGCCTCCCACGAACATGCCGGCCACCTTGGAGTCGATCTGGTAGCTGCCGCTCTCCATGTCCAGCGCCTGGAGGCGATAGCCCATCTGGATGCCGAATTCGCGGCAGGGATAGAGCGTGATGCTGGCCTGGATCGCGGTGAACGAACCTCCACCGGGCCACGCGGGCCCGAAGCCCGCGCTCGCGTCCACCTTCATGCTGCGCAGCAGCGGGAAGACGTCCTTCAGCCACACGTCCGCGCCGACGCGGGCGCCCGCGAGGAGAATGCCCCAGTCAGGATCCACCGAGCCGCTGAGGCCGCTGCGCAGATTGGTGACCTGCTGCGACACGCCCACCCCGCGGAACCCCACGAATCCGCCCAGCACGAAGTCCAGCTTGTAGCCGCCCTCGGAGTTGACGTTGGCGGCGTTGTACTTCCGCTTGCCCAGCGCGAACGGCTGATCCGCGAATGGCCGGTAGAGATCCGCCCCCAGGTCCACGCCCGCCATCCAGTAGCTGAAGCTGGTCGCGGTGGGATCTCCGGCGTTGATGGTCACGCCCGCGAACGTGTTGCCGCCCGTCGACGCGTTGGTGCCGTCCGTGGAGAACTGGTCGCCCTCGATCGAGACGTGCCAGGGTCCCCAGCTGAGCTCGAGCTCCCCCGCGAAGCTGGCGGCGTTGTCCGTGAGACCGAGGTCCGGCGCCAGGTCGTACTGATACGCGCCGTCCTGGACCGTGCCGGTGACGCGCGGCAGCCAGAGGGCCGCCGCCAGATCCACGCGGAAGCCGTCGCTCGGCCGCGGTCCGGGGTCCGCGGGCTCCTCCCCGGCGGGCATCACGCCCGCAACCTCCGTGGTCGCGGGCGCTCCGCCGTCGGCCTTGGAATCCGCGCTCTGCGGCGGCGCGTCCGGTGGCGTGCCCTCGGCCCGGGTCACGGTGGCGAGCAGGCCGGCCGTCAGGAGCGGCGCGGCGGCGATGAGGCGTCGGCGGATCATGTTCGCGTACTGTACGCGCCGTCCGCCGGGATCCCGTTGATCCTGCCGCCTCCGAGAGTCCTTCCGCCTCCGACGCCCCCACGCCCGCGATGATCCCGATGATCCCGATGATCCCGGAGCCGCCCACACCCCCGCCACCGCCGGACCCTGCGCCGCGGCCGGATCCTCCCCCGCCGCCGCAGCGGCCCGCGCCGGCGCCGCCGGGTGCGCTCCTCCTGGGCGGCGGCGCGTGGGTGCTCCCCTCGTCCCTCCAGTGGACCTTCAGCCGCGCCGGCGGCCCCGGCGGCCAGCACGTCAACACCACCAGCAGCAAGGCCACGCTGCGGGTGCGCCTGACGGACATGGGCGGCCTCTGGCCGGACGCCTTGGAGCGGCTGGCGGCCATCGCCTCCGCGTGGCTCACCGGCGCCGGGGAGCTCGTGATCCAGGCGGACGAACGCCGCTCGCAGCTGGACAACCGCGAGGCGTGCCTGCGGCGCCTGCGGGCGGTGGTGTCGCAGGCCGCGGTCCGGCCACGCGCGCGGCGGGCCACCAAGCCGTCGCGGGCATCGCGTCAGCGCCGCCTGGATGCCAAGAAGTCCGACAGCCGCAAGAAGGAGCGGCGGCGCTGGAAGGACGACTGAGCGCCGCCCGCGCACCCGGGCTCCTCCGGTGCCCGGGCGCTGCGCGCTTCAGGCCCAGCGCACCTCGCCCTGGCCCTTCTCCACCTGACCGCAGACGAAGGGCGTCTCTCCGTACTTGCGGAGCTTGCGCATCACGCCGTCCACGAACGTGGGCCGCACCACCAGCATGTAGCCCACGCCCATGTTGAACACCCGCCACATCTCCTCCTCCTCCACGCCGCCGTGGCGCTGGAGGAAGCGGAAGAGGGGCGGCACCGTCCACGCGCCGCGGTCCACCACGGCGTCCAGCCTGGCCGGCATGGCGCGGCAGAGGTTGCCCGGGATTCCGCCGCCGGTGATGTGGGCCATCCCGGAGACCACCTTCTTCCGTCGATAGCTGTTGAGGAGCTTCACGATCGGCCGGGCGTAGATTCGCGTCGGCTCCAGGAGGAGGTCGATCAGCCGGCGGCCCGCGGGGGCGTCGCCGCCCGCGGCGGCGGGCCCGCCCGCGGCGGCAGCCAGCTCGGGGTAGGCGCGGTCCAGATCCAGGCCCGCGTCCTTCACGATGCGGCGGACCAGGGAGTAGCCGTTCGAGTGGATGCCGCTGGAGGCTAGCCCGATCACCACGTCACCCTTCTTCACCCGCGCCGCGTCCATCGCCCGGTCCAGCTCCACCACGCCCACGGCGAAGCCCGCGATGTCGAAGTCCCCGGCGCGGTAGATGTCCGGCATCTCCGCGCACTCGCCGCCCAGCAGGGCGCAGCCGGCGATCTCGCAGCCGCGGGCGACGCCCTCGATCATGGCCGCCGTCTCCGCCGGCGTCACCTTGCTCAGCCCCAGGTAGTCCAGGAAGAAGAGCGGCTCCGCGCCCTGGACGATCAGGTCGTTCACGTTCATGGCCACGCAGTCGATGCCCACGGTGTCGAAGATGCGGCGCTCCGCCGCCAGCAGCACCTTGGTCCCCACGCCATCCGTGCACGCCACCAGCACGGGATCCCGGTAGTTGCGCTTGAAGAGCTTCTCGTTGTAGTCCAGCCGGAACATGCCCGCGAACGCGCCGTGCCGTCCCAGCACGCGCGGCCCGTGGGTCCGCTTGAGCACCGGCTTGATGCGGTCCACCACCTCGTCGCCGGCGTCGATGTCCACGCCCGCCTGGGCGTACGTGAGGCCGGGCTTCACCTCGGGCGCCGCCGTCACGCGGCACCCGCGCTGGTCGATGGGTTCATGCCCGGATGGTAGCGGAGGCGGCGGCGGCACCTGCTATCCTGCCCAACCCCATGTCCATTCTGATCGACGGTGCAACCAAGGTCATCTGCCAGGGCATCACAGGCGCCGCCGGCGCTTTCCACACCAAGGGCTGCCTGGAATACGGCACCCGAATGGTGGGCGGCACCACGCCCGGAAAGGGCGGCCAGAAGGATGCCAACGGCCTTCCAATCTTCGACACCGTGCGCCAGGCCGTGGAGGCCACCGGCGCCACGGCGAGCATGATCTTCGTGCCGCCGCCGTTCGCGGGGGATGCCATCCTGGAGGCCGCGGACGCCGGCATCCGCACCATCTGCGCCATCACGGAGGGCGTGCCGGTGCAGGACATGGTGAAGGTGCGTGCGGCGCTCGAGTCCGGCTGGCCGGAGGTGCACCTCGTGGGTCCGAACTGCCCGGGCGTGATCACGCCGGGCCGCCGCACCGAGACGCCCGGCCGCTACGAGGGCGGCTGCAAGATCGGCATCATGCCCGGCTACATCCACACGCACCGCCTGGATGCGGCCACGCGCCGCGGCGTTGGCATCATCAGCCGCTCCGGCACCCTCACCTACGAAGCCGTGTGGCAGACCTCGCAGCTCGGGCTCGGCCAGACCACCTGCGTCGGCATCGGTGGAGATCCGGTGCGCGGGCTGGGCTTCACGGAACTCCTGGACATGTTCAACGCCGATCAGGAGACGGACGGCGTGATCATGATCGGGGAGATCGGCGGCAGCGACGAGACCGCCGCCGGCCGCTGGATCCAGCAGCACATGCGCAAGCCGGTGGTGGCGTTCATCGCCGGCCGGACCGCGCCCAAGGGCAAGCGGATGGGTCACGCGGGCGCCATCATCGGCGGCGCGGATGACACCGCCCAGGCCAAGATGGCCGCGCTCCAGTCCTGCGGCGTCACCGTCTGCCAGAGTCCCGCGGACCTCGGCCGCACCATGGCGGCGGCCCTGGGTCTCCCCGCCGGCGCACCCGCGGCCGCCGCGGCGCCCGCGCACCCCGCCGCCGCTGCGGCCGGTCGCTGAGCTGCTTTCGCCGCTGCGCCCCGGTGATCCGCTGACCCCGCTGAGCCGCTGACCCCATGCCCGCCCGCACGCACGCCGCTTCCCGCCCGTCCCGCATGGCCTGGTGGGCCGGCGCCGCGTCCGCGCTCCTGGCACTCCTGGCCGCCGCCTGCGAACGCCACCCCGCCGGCGCCGCCACCCCCGCCGGTCCTGCGAAGGCCGCGGCGCCTTCGCCCGCCACTCCCGCGCCGTCGCCGGCAACTGCCGCACCCGCCGCGCCCGCAGCCGCCGCACCCGCGACTCCTTCCGCACCCGCCACCATCGCCGCACCTTGGTCCCGCATCGGCGTGATCGGCGCGAGCGCCACCGCCGGCTTCGGCGTCCTCGTCCTCGCCCCCGGCAAGGCCCATGAGACCTCCGCCGGCGCAGACCTCGCGGACGTGGTGCGAGCGGCCGCGAACGCGAGCCCGGTGGTGAGCCTGTTCGGCACCATGTTCTTCTTCTCCACGCCCATCCAGACCGGCGATGACGAAGTGACGCGCGTGCTCGCGTCGCATCCCACGCTGGTGCTGGGGCTGGACTTCCTCTTCTGGTACGGCTACGGGAACGACGATCTCCACGGCCGCCCCATCACCCGCGAGGCGCAGCGGCTGGAGCTGCTGGAGGAGGGACTGCGGCAGCTGGACCGCATCACGGCCGCCGGCATCCCGCTCGTCGTGAGCGATCTCCCGGACATGCGGGCCGCCGCCGGCGGGATCCTCTCGGAGTCGCAGGTGCCGGAGCCGGAGACGCTCCGAGCCATCAACTCCCGCATCCGCGCCTGGGCCGCGGAGCGGAGGAACGTCCGCGTGGTGTCGCTCTCCACGCTGGTGCCCGCGTTCCAGACGGAGGACACCATCGAGATCGGCGGTCGCCGCTGGTCCCGCAAGGACGACGGCGCGCTGGTGCAGCGCGACCACCTGCATCCGACGTTCGCAGGCCTGGTGGCGATGTTCGCGGAAGCGGTGAACCAGGTGGAGAGCATGTTCCCCGGATCCACCAACGGGCTCTTCACGCTGGACCCTGCGGTGGTGCGGACCCGCGTCCTGGAGGCGGTCAATAGCCCACGGCCGCGCGGCGCAGCGCCTGCTGGGCCGCGGGATCCTTCGCGCCCCCGGCGGCCTTGAGCAGCATCTCCTTGGTGGCGGGCGGTCCCAGCACGCGGGCGTAGGCCGGCGCCAGCCGGATGAGGTCCACGTCCGGACGCAGCTTCCGGGGAGCCGCCGCCAGCGCCTTCACGATCGACTCGTCGCTCAGCGCGGACAGGTTGGGGGTCATGAGGAACCAGAGCAGGTCCTTCGCCTGATCGTCCGGTGACGACACCAGCGCCCACGCCTGCATGAAGGAGTCCGCATCGCGCGTGCGGGCCAGCGCGCCCAGGGCGGCCCGGGCCGCTGCGGAGGCGCCCGCCGGATCCGCGCCCCACTCCGCGGCGTGTCCCGCGGCCACCCGCCACAACTGGGCCGCGATGCGATCGTCCCCCAGCAGCGACAGCGTGCGGAACGCATCGCGGAAGGCCGCGGGCGTGGGCGTCGCCTGGCACGACTTCAGGGCCTCACGCGCAAGCTCCTTCAACTCCGCGGAGAGATCGCTCCTGGCCGCATCCGCCGCATCCGCAGGCGGCACTCGAACCCGGATCGGCCGGGCCGGCGCCACCATCAGCATCAGCGGATCTCCCCACGTGGCCACGCGCCACGGCACGGAGAACGGCCCGTCCCACTGCCGCGCCGCCACCAGGAACGGCACCGCATTGGCCACCCGCTCCGCCACGAAGCGCGGCGGGACGAACGCGGAGAGGAAGGGCTCCTGCACGGATCCCACGTAGGCGTACGCGCCGTGCTGGAGCCAGCGGGCCGCGATCGTGTTCTCGAAGTTGGGGAACTGGAAGGAGAAGCTGTGCACCATGTGCACCGCCACCGGCCGGGCCAGCGGCGGCACGTCCAGCCACGAGGCGTGGTCCGAGGGCGGCGTCTTTCCCGGTTCGCCCAGATCCCAGTCGCTGCAGGTTCCGCTCGAGTTGATGAAGAGGACGTCCGGCGTGGAGCCGGCCGCCATCAGCCGCAGCCAGGAGTTGAGCGTGGCGCTGGACCCGACGTGGACCTTGGCGCGATACCCCGGCGGCTCCAGCTGCGTCTCCAGGTCCTGCACCATGAAGGGCTCGAACGTGCCCTCGCGCGGATACGCGCTGAAGAAGCAGAGGTTCTGCCGCGGCATGAAGAGGGCGCACTGGGCGGTGTAGGCGGCGCGGATGGAGTCTCCGTCGATGGTGCCGCAGAAGGCCCAGCGCTGCCCGTTCTCCCCGCGGCAGAGGCAGTCCGTCACCGCGAGCGGGTCCGCCGGATTGGTCGGAGGCGCGCCCGCCACGCGGAACCGCTGGGAGTCCGGCAGGTCCGGCGTGCATCGGGCCGCCACCACGCGGCAGATGGTGCATGCATCCAGCACGTCGCCCAGCCGCGCATACGGCAGTCCCGTGGCCTTGAAGCAGTCGTTGATCGCGGCGTTCAGGCGGGAGAACGCCGCCGCATCCAGCACCTCGTGAGGCTGGCCGAACGCCCCGTCCAGGAACGCCACCGGCTGACCGCGCCCCGCGGCGAGCGCCACCGCCGCCGTCCATGCGGGATCGGACATGGAGGTGACCACGATCCCGGGCGGCGGCACGTCCACGTTCCACGCCTTGCGCACCGCGGCCTGGAGGAGGGCCCGCCGCGCCGCGTCATCCGAAGGGAGCGGCGCCGCCCGGTCCGTCCGCCGCACCACTTTCGCGGGCACGAACCCGCGGATGAAGAGCGGCGCGAAGACCTCATCCTCGATCAGCACCGGCCACTGCCCCGCGGGGCTCCAGCGGCTGATCTCATCCAGGTACGTCGCCTCGTCCGGAACCAGCACGACGCGGTCCACGAGCGGAACGCGGTGTTCCACCTCCGCCACCCGCACGCCCAGCTGCACGGACCACGGAAGCGGCTGCCCCGCTCCCTGCGGCGGTGCGGACTGCTGCGGCGCCGCCGCCACCATCGCCCCGGAGAGCGCTGCGCACGCCAGCCACCGTGCCGCCCGCCGCGTCCGCCCGCTCATCGCACCATCGCTCCGGCCACCAGCGCCGCAGTGAGTCCACCCAGCAGCGGCCCCACGATCGGCACCCACGCGTAGCCCCAGTCGCTCCCGCCCCTGCCGGGAATCGGCAGCAGCGCGTGCATGATTCGCGGCATCAGGTCCCGGGCCGGATTGACGGCGAAGCCCGTCGGCCCGCCCAGCCCCAGCCCGATGGCCCACAGGAGGATCGCGAGCGGAAGCGCCCCCAGCGCACCCATGTCCAGGTTGACCGCGGCCAGCATCTGGGCCGCGCTCGGCGCCGCGCCCGCCGCCGGCCGCAGCGACGCGGAGGTGAAGAGCAGGATCCCCAGCACCAGGGCGAAGGTGGCCGCGAACTCGCAGAGGACGTTCGAGAGGGGCGCCCGCACGGCCGGCGAGGTGCAGAAGCAATTCAGGATGCGCTGCGGCTCCTCGGTGCGGGCCCAGTGCGGCAGCCAGCAGAGCCACACCATGAAGGCGCCAAGCGCCGCGCCCGCGCACTGTCCGCCCAGATACGTGGCGATCTCCGCGGCCGGGAGTCGGCCCGCCTTCCAGAAGGCCAGCGTCACGGCGGGATTGAGGTGGGCGCCGCTGGCGGGCGCCGCCACCGCCACGCCCACGAAGAGAGCCATCGCCCAACCGGTGGCCACCAGCACCCAGCCGCCGGACTCGCCGCGGCCGCGGGCCAGCCGCACGTTGGCCACCGCCGAATTCCCCAGCCACACCATGAGCGCGGTGCCGACCAATTCACCCACGAATGGAGTCATGCGGCGAGTGTAACGGCGTCACGGAAGGTAGCCGCGGGCGAGCGCCGCGAAGCGCGCCACCTCATCCGCCACCCAGGCGCCGTCCCGCCCCAGCTCCGCCGCCAGCACGCGGGCCACCGGCTCCGCCGCCTCCATCGCGGCGCGGGCGTCCAGCAGGAGGGCCCGGGTGCGTCGCGCCAGCACGTCCTCCACGCCCAGCGCCATCTCGTTCCTGGCCGCCCATGCCGCCAGTCCGAGCGGCAGCTCCAGGCGCGGATGCATCGGCGCCTCCCAGCCTTTCGTCTGCCGCAGGAATCGCTCCACCTCCGCGGCCTCCGCGCCGAAGACGCCGCCCCAGCCCTGGACCGGGGAGTCGCTCCAGCCGTGGAGCCGCAGGGACTCCGTGACGCACGGCCGCGGCTCCAGGCCGCCCACCTCCGCGGCATGGGCCAGCCCGTCCTCCGCCATCTTCCTGTAGATGGTCCACTTGCCGCCCATCACGCTCACCAGGCCGCCGGCGCTCGTCACCACCTCGTGGCGGCGGCTGACGCTCTTGGTGGTGCCGCTGGTGCCGCCCGGATGGACCAGCGGCCGCTGGCCCGCGAACGCACTCAGCACGTCCGCCCGCGTGGGCTGCCGCTCCAGGTACCGGGCGGCATTCCGCAGGATGAACTCCACCTCCTCCGGCAGCGGCCGCGGCTCCAGCTCCGCCCTGGGCATCGGCGTATCCGTGGTCCCGACCAGCACCCGCCCATGCCAGGGGATGACGAACAGCACCCGCCCATCGTCCGTGTGCGGCACCATGATGGCGTTCCCGCCCGGCGCGAACGAGGCCGGAAGCACGAGGTGCACGCCCTGCGCCGGCTCCACCATGGCCGGCGCCGCGGGATCCTCCATGCGCCGCACTTCGTCGCTCCAGATGCCGGTGGCGTTCATCGTCACACGGGCGCGAACCCGCCCGCTCCGTCCCGTCAGCTGGTCCACGAACTCTGCGCCCACCACGCGCCCCGCCTCCCGCAGCAGCCCGGTGACGCGGCAGCGCGTGACCAGCGCGGCGCCGTGCTCCACCGCGGTGCGGGCCAGGGCCACCGCCATGCGGGCGTCGTCGAACTGCCCGTCGTGGTACTCCGTGCCGCCGAGCAGGCCATCCAGATGCACGTTGGGGATGGCCGCCACCGTCTGCTCCCTCCCCAGCGAACGGCTGGGCGCCAGGTTCAGCTTCCCGGCCAGCGCGTCGTAGAGCTTCAGCCCCACGCCGTAGAAGGGCCCCTCCCACCACGAATAGCGCGGAACGACGAAGCGCAGGTGGTGCACCAGGTGCGGCGCGTTGCGGGCCATCAGCCCGCGCTCCCGCAGGGCCTCCATCACCAGACTGAAGTCCAGCTGCTCCAGGTAGCGAACGCCGCCGTGGACGAGCTTCGTGGAGCGGCTGCTGGTCCCCTTCGCCAGGTCCTCCGCCTCCAGGAGCACGGTTCGCCAGCCGCGGCTGGCCGCGTCCACAGCCAGGCCGAGGCCGGTGGCGCCGCCGCCGATCACCAGGACGTCATGCGTCCCGTCCTCCGCCGCCGCACGCATCGCGTCCCGGTTCATGCCGGCTCCGCCCAGTGGGTGGATCGCTCCACGGCCCGGTGCCATACCCGCATGCGGCGCTCGCGCTCCGCGGCCGTCATGAGGGGGCTGAAGCTCCGATCCACGCGCCGCACCCGTTCGAGCGCGGAGACGTCCTTCCAGAGTCCGGCCGCCAGGCCCGCCATGAGGGCGGCGCCCATCGCGGTGCTCTCCAGGACGGAGGGACGCTCCACGCGCACGCCCATCACGTCCGCCTGGAACTGCATGAGAAGGTCGCTCGCGCTCGCGCCGCCATCCACCCGGAGCACGCTCACGGAGGCGCCGATGTCCTTCTGCATGGCCACCAGGACGTCCGCCACCTGCATCGCCACCGCCTCCAGGGTGGCGCGGGCCACGTGGGCGGCGGTGCTGCCGCGGGTGAGTCCCAGGATGGTGCCGCGGGCCTCCGCGTCCCAGTAGGGGGCGCCCAGGCCGGTGAACGCGGGCACCACCACCACGCCGCCGGAGTCCGGCACGGATGCCGCGAGTTCGTTCACCTCCGGCGCGGTGCGGATGATGCCCAGCCCGTCCCGGAGCCACTGCACCGCGCTCCCGCCCACGAAGACGCTGCCTTCCAGCGCGTACTGCGCGGGCTGCCCCGCCATCTGCCATGCCACCGTGGTGAGCAGCCGAGATCGGCTGGGCACCAGGCGCTCCCCGGTGTTGACGAGCAGGAAGCAGCCGGTGCCGTAGGTGCTCTTGGCCATCCCCGGCGTGACGCACCCCTGCCCGAAGAGCGCCGCCTGCTGATCACCCAGGATGGCGGCCACCGGGACCGCCCCTCCCAGGAGCCCCGCTTCCGTCTCCCCGAACGCCGCCCCGCCGGCGCTCGGCCGCACCTCCGGGAGCACCTCGCGCGGCACGCGGAAGAGGCGGAGCATCTCCTCGTCCCACGCTCCGCGGCGCAGGTCCATCAGGAGCGTGCGGCTGGCGTTGGTGACGTCCGTCGCGTGCATGCCGCCACCCGTGAGCTTCCAGAGGAGCCAGCTGTCGATGGTGCCCGCCGCCAGCTCCCCGCGCGCCGCCCGCGCCCGGGCGCCCTGCACGTTGTCCAGGAGCCACGCGAGCTTGCTGGCGGAGAAGTACGGGTCCAGGCGCAGCCCGGTCCGGGCGCCCACCTGCTCCTCGTGGCCGTCGCGCCGCAGCGCGTCCATCGCCTCGGAGGTGCGCCGATCCTGCCACACCACCGCATGGGCCACCGGTCGGCCCGTGGCCCGCTCCCACAGGAGCACCGTCTCGCGCTGGTTGGTGATCCCCACGCCCGCCAGGTCCCGGGCCGAGAGTCCCGCCTGCGTCAACGCCTCCCGCGCGGTGGCCAGCTGCGTCTCCCAGATCTCATCCGCGTCGTGCTCCACCCATCCCGGTCGCGGGAAGTGCTGCCGGAACTCCCGCTGGCTGGAGGCCACGATGCGTCCGTGGCCATCCACCACCACGGACCGGGAGCTGCTGGTTCCCTGATCCAGCGCCAGGACGTGCGTGCCCGCCATGCCGCGGAGGCTACCCGCCGCGGAGGCCCCTGCGTCAGAACGGCAGGCTGCGGTGCTCGGACTTCTCCGCCGGCGCCTTCAGCTGCGGGAAGCGTCCCAGCTGCTCCGCGTTGAGCACCCGCCGCAGCTTCGCCGCCGCCCGGGCCGTGGTCTCGTCGCGTTCGAACCGCATCTGCTCGATGGAGCGCTGCCGCTGCTGGAGCGCCAGCCAGTACTCGCGGTTCATCTCGTCGTCCCCCTCCGGGAAGGGCGTCATGGCGGCGGCGAGCATGGCGTCGCACGCCAGGTCGTAGCCCTGCCGGTACTCCGCCAGCACCTCCGCCACCTGGGTCTTCTGCGCGGGAGTCAGGTCGTTCATCGCGGCCACCTTCTCCACCACCGCGAAGAGCGAGCGTGGGTCCTGGAAGACCTCCGGGAAGCTCTGCTCACTGAAAAGCCTGCGAACCCGGCTCCGCGTCTCCGCGGGCATGGCTGCGAGGGCCGCATCCATCGCCTTGTGCTGCGTCTCCGTGCGGGCGGCCGTCCCGCTCCGGAGGCGCTTCTGGATCGCGGCCATCTTCTTCATGTAGCCCTGGCTGGCGGCCACCTGCTCCTCCTGCGTCCCCCGCTGCGCAGCCTGCAGCTCCCCCTGGAGCTTCATGATGTCGCGATTGGCGTCCAGCGTGGCTTCCATGGCCTGGATGAGCGCGGCCTCCATCTCCGTCACCATCGGCAGCACCGCCCGCCGCGCCGCGGCCCGCTGCTCATCCGTCAGATCCGCCGCGTCAAGCACGCTCGGCACGTCCACCGGCTGCTCGCCAAACTGGGTGAACCACCCGCCCCGGTCCGACCGCTGCCGCCCCAGGAGCCCGGACACCCGCCGCAGCCGTTCCCACGCCAGGACATCGGCCTTGTCCGGGGTCGCGATGGCTGCGATCCCGTCGAAGAAGGACCCGTCCGCGGTCTTGGCCGACGTCAGGAGGGTCCTGCCGCGCGCCGCCGCCTGGTCCAGCATGGCGGTATCGATCGTGGCGATGCCACCATCGGTCTGGGTCCACACCTTGGCATCGGACTCCGCGTACTCCATGGCCCGCGGGGCCACCTGCTCCTCCCACTGCTTCAGATAGTCCGCGTGCAGGGACTCCACCGTGCCGCGCTCCGCCTCCGGGAGGCCCAGCGCGGTGCAGATCCTGGCCACGTCCCCCACCGAGATCTGTCCGCTGCTGCCCCACTGCTGGAGCGGCAGCATGCCGCCCTCCACCGGCGAACCGGGCATGGGCGCCACCACGGTCTCACCTTCCTCCTCCTCCGCCTGCGCCATCAGCTCCGGATCCGGCACGCCGCCGCCATCCGGGCCGGCCTGCTTGGCGCCGTTGAACGCCTGGGCCTGCTCCGGCGTCAGCACCGCCATCATGGCCTGCATGGAGCTCTCGACCATCGCCCGTCGTTCGTCGCGGGCCTTGTCGCGCGACTCCTCCAGGGCCTGGATCCCGCTCGCCTGGCCGGGGTCCTGGCCGGACATCATCTGGGACATCCGCGCGTAGCCCAGCTGCTCCTCGATCGTCTCCGCGGAGTCGATCGCCCCGCAGTAGCGGCGCCAGAAGTCCTGCGTCAGGCGCTCCAGCGTCTGCTTCTGCTCCGCGGTGAATCCGTCCAGCTTGGACGCCCGCTTGACCAGCGTCTCCACTTCGCGCGGCCACTCCCCCGACATCCCGGGGAAGCCCTCCTGGACCCACTTCCGCTCCACGGTGACCACGCCATCCGGCGAGAGCGTGTCCCGCACCTGGCGGAAGCTGCGGCGGTTGAGCTCCCCGATGGGCGCCTGCGCCTCCCGCATGCCGGTCATGGTTCGCTGGATGAGGGTCTGCATCTGCTGGGCCATCTCCGCCATCTTGGCGGGGTCCCGCTCCGCGTTCTCCAGGTTGGAGCCCCAGAGCCCGATCTTCTGCATCTCCTCCGTCAGCTCCAGGAAGAGCTTGCTGGACTGGTCATCGGCCTTGCGCGACGCGGAGAGCATGCGCGGCTCGTGCTCCCGGAGCACCACGTCGGCCTTGGCCAGGTCCTCCGCCGTGAGGCCGGAGGTGAACACCAGCTCCGACACCCGCACGCGTCCCGGACCGCCCATCATCCCCATGGTGAACTGGCGCCCGATCCCGCTCCCCAGCACGTCCACCTCCCGCACCGCCCGCATGCGCTCCACGCCCGCCTGCTTCTCCGCGGGGACGGCCAGGCGCACGGCGTCGAAGAACGAGGTGTCCAGGGAGATCACCTTCCCGCGCAGCTGCTCCATCTTCTTCATCCACGGCGCCATGCTGCCGCCGGTCATGGGCGGGGGCTTCTCGCGCTCGAACGGCTCCAGGTCCGCATCGCGCAGCTTGCGATACGCCTCCAGGTAGCGTTCGTGCGCCTGCTCGATGGCGGCGTGGGCCGACTCCGGCGGCTGGACGTAGCGACCCAGGTAGCGCTCCAGCGCCTCCGTGGAGATGGGCGGGGCGAACAGCCCCTCGCCGAACTGCGCCGCGGCGGAGCGCAGCGCCGCCAGCGGCAGGAGGAGCGCCAGCAGGGCGACCAGGAAGGAAGGCGCACCGACGCCGCGACCGGAGTGCTGACGAGACATGGAGACCTCCGCGCCCCGAGGGCGCTTCACATGACAGGACCGAGTCCGATGACGCGCCGCCAGGAGCTGATCTGCCCCAGGTGCATCATGAGGTGGCTGCCGCACATGAAGGCCACCACGGCGCCGATCGTGGGCAGCATCTCGCGCATGCGGCCTTCCGCGGGGTTGGGACGGGCCATCACCTCGTCGGAGATGGTGGGCAGGACCTCCAGCACCACGCCCCATCGCTCCTGGAAGCGGCCCACCAGCTCGTCCTTCGACGGATAGCGCGGATCCCGATCCACGCACGGCTGGCCCGCCTTGAACAGGTTGGTCAGGTTCTCGTCGGGGCGGGCCAGGTCCTTCCGGCCCACCAGCTCCAGCAGGCGCTCCGCGTAGATGGTCAGGTGCCCCAGGTTGAAGGCCGCGTGGTTCAGGTTCTTCATCGGGGAGTGGGCAAACTGCTCCGGCGGCACGTCCTTCACGAGCGCGTCGGCGTACCCGAGGCACATCTTCAGGACGGGGGCGATGTAGGAAGTGCTGCGAACGGCGGTGGCGGTGCTCATGCTGGTTCCTCCGTCCGCATGCTACCCCGCTGCCCCCGCCCCCGATGCATCACCCGCCGATGAAGCGGTCGTAGACGGCCCGGGCCAGGAGCGGGTCCACGCAGCGGCCCACGATGGCCCGCCCATCGGGAAACACAGTCAGGAAAAGCGGCTCCCCGCTTTCGTTGCACGCGGAGCGGAGCGTTCCCTGGAGACGGCCCTCGACGCGTTCGAAGCTGCCATGCGCCGCCAGACGCCCGGCCAGCGCATCAAGATCCAGCTCCGTCCCGCCATCGCCGCGCCGCTCCGGCCGGACCTGCACGGCGCTCCTCCCGCACAGGGGCGTCACCAGGGACTCCTCCGCGGCGTCCAGCCATTCGAACCGGTGGGCGCCGCAGCAGGGACACTGCGGATCCGGCGCGGGCGGCGAGATCCGCTGCCAGCGGTTGCTCATGAGGTCCAGGGCCCAGAGGCCGCGATCCACGAGGTCCGCGCGGCCGGCCGCCACCTTGAGTGCCTGCGACGCGGCGAGCGCCCCCGCCATCACCACCACGGGCCCGAAGACACCGGCCGTGTCGCACGTCTCCAGGACGCCGGGTCCCGGCGGCTGCGGGAACACGCATCGCAGGCATGCGCCGCCCGGCATCACCGCCAGGCCGCGTCCCTCCATCCCCACGGCGGCCGCGTAGATCCAGGGCACGCCGTGCTTCACGGAGAGGTCGTTCAGCAGGTAGCGCGTGCCGGCGTTGTCCAACCCGTCCACGATCACGTCCACTCCGCGCAGGAACGACGGCGCGCTCTCCGCGTCCAGGTGCTCCACGCACGCGTGGACCGTCACCTCCGCATTGATCTCGCGCAGGCGGCGCCGGGCGGCCTCGGCCTTGGGGGTCCGTTCGCGCGCGTCACGCTCCGCGTAGAGCGACTGGCGCTGCAGGTTGCTCCACTCCACCACGTCCCGGTCCACCAGCGTCAGCGTCCCCACGCCGGCCCGCACCAGCAGCTCCGCCGCCGTGCTTCCCAGGGCCCCGCAGCCCACCACCAGCGCATGCGAACGCCCGAGGCGCCGCTGCCCCTCCGGACCCATCCACGGAAGGAGTTCCTGTCGTGCGTACCGGTCAGGCGACGCACCGGGCGTCACCGGGCGTCACCAGGCGAAGTGCGCGAAGGCCTTGTTGGCCTCGGCCATTCGGTGCGTGTTCTCGCGGGTCGTGACCGCCTTGCCCTCGTTGCGGCAGGCGTCCCACAGCTCCTTCGCCAGCCGAAGGTGCATCGGGCGGCCCTTCTCGTCGCGGGCGGCCTCGATGATCCAGCGGAACGTGAGGCTCTGCTGCCGCCGGCGGTTGAGCTGCATGGGCACCTGGTAGTTGGCGCCACCGACGCGCTTGGAGCGGACCTCCACCACCGGCCGCACGTTGTCGAGGGCCTTCTGGAAGACCTCGATGGCGGTCTTGGGGAGCGCCTCGGGCTTTTCCTTGTCCAGACGGGTCTGGATGGACTCGAAGGCGTCGTAGACCACCTTCTGCGCGGTGGCCTTCTTGCCGTCGTACATGATGCAGTTGATGAACTTCGCCACCGTCATGTCCTGGTAGCGGGGATCGGGCTTCAACTGGTCGCTGCTCTTCGTGAATCGGGCCGGCATCGTCGGGTTCCTGCGCTCGCTGCGGTTCTGGATACGGGGGGATTACTTCTTGGCGGCGGCCTTGGCGGCCCCGGCTGCGGCCTTCCGCTTCACGCCATAGAGCGAACGGCCCTGCTTGCGGCCATCCACGCCCAGGCAGTCCAGCGCGCCGCGAACGATGTGGTATCGCACGCCGGGGAGATCGCGGACACGACCTCCGCGCACCAGCACGATCGAGTGCTCCTGCAGGTTGTGGCCTTCACCGCCGATGTAGGCGGTGACTTCCTTGCCGTTGGAGAGGCGGACACGGGCCACCTTGCGAAGCGCCGAGTTGGGCTTCTTGGGGGTGACGGTCTTGACCTGCAGGCAGACGCCGCGCTTCTGCGGGCATGCCGCGAGGTCCTTGACCTTGCTCTTCCCGGCGGGCATCCGGCGGGACCTGCGAACCAGCTGGTTGATCGTGGGCATGGTGGAGCGACGCCCTTCGAGGGCGGATCGTCGAGAGTAGCGGATTGCGGCGGGAGCCGCAAGAGCGGGGCGGGCATGGCGGCCCGGGATCCCGGCGGATTCAGGGGGCGGCACTCCTGGGCCAGGCCTCGTCCGCCAGCAGGCAGACGGAGACGCACCAGCTGTTGGGGGTCTCCCCGGGGCCCGCGGGCTTCAGGTCCAGGACCTCCAGCTCCACCCGATGCCGGCCGGGGGCCAAGTCATCGAGCGGCAGGAGGAACGGATCCACCAGCCGCCCCGGGATCCATCCGCTCCGGTCCGCGTCGCTCGCCCACACCTCGCGGCCGTCGGCCTTGCGCCGCTCCGCCCATGGATTGGCCCCCCGGGCCCGGTTTCCATCCTCGCGCCAGGGCCTCCAGCGGGCCACCTCCACGCCATCCACCCGCAGCACGTGCGTCCGCGGGTGGAACTCATCCCCCTTCTGGCTGCCATGACCGGTCGACACCACCCGGATCCGCGGCCGATCCGTCCCCGGCAGGAGCGTGAACGCCCCCTGCAGACGGGGGGCGGCCGCCGTCACCTTCTCCTCCCACATGAGCGGCACCACCGTGGACGCCCGGCGCATCCCGGCAGCCCCCGGTTCGTACTTCAACTCGAACGTCACCCGCCATCCCGGGCTCTTCCACGTCCCCAGATGCAGGCGCAGCGTCCGCTCCCCCCACAGGACGGGCATGAACGCGGTGAGGTCGCATTCGAACCGGCTGGCCGCGCCGAACCCGGTGACGAAGCGCATGAGCTCCACCTGCATCGGCGGCTTTCCGCCGCCCACCGGCAGCATCACGCCCACGGAGCCCATCCGGGTCCAGGGATCCCCCGGTCGCGGCGGCTGGTTGGGATCCACAAGGGGCTCCACCGTCACAACGCCGGTGACGCCCACCGCAGCCCGCACCCCCGGGTCCGCCGGCAGCGTCACGGTCCGCTCCAGCGTCTGCCCGGAATCCGAGACGATCACGTCACCGCGGGGCACCGGCGCTGGCGCAACACCCTCAGCTGGCGGGACATACGAGATGTCCGCCCGATCGAACACCACCAGCGTCAGAGGCTTCTCCAGGGCGGCTGTGGACTGCACGGGGGCGGGGGCCGCCGGCTCCGGGACCGCCGGGGCTGGGGCCGCGGCCCCGAGGACGGCCACCCCTCCAAGAAGCGCCGCCAGGAGGGCGCCGGCGGGAACGATCACAGATCTAGGCATGGGTGGCTCCTTCGACCCGGCCGGGTGGCGGGCGTTCAAATCAGCCTCTGCGCGGGCCGGCCACGAACCGTTCGATCGCCGCGACCGCCAGGCGATCGCACCGGACGTTCTCCGGGTGATCCTGGTGCCCCCGGATCCACTGCGGGTCCAGGTGATGGCGGTGTCGCAGCTGGTCCAGCAGCTGCCAGAGGTCCGCGTTCTTGACCGGCTCCCGCTTGCTGTTCTTCCAGCCGCGCTGCTTCCAGTTGTCCAGCCACTCCCGCAGTCCCTTGATGGCGTACTCGCTGTCGGAGGTGATGCGCACCTCCGCCCGTTCGGCCGAGACGGCCTCCAGCCCGCGGATGATGGCCATCAGCTCCATGCGGTTGTTGGTGGTGGCCGGCTCCCCGCCGCTGGCCACGATCTCCTCCGGGAGACCCGGCCCCCGCAGAATGAACGCCCAGCCGCCCGGGCCGGGGTTCCCGGAACAGGCCCCATCGGTGTACAGCTCGAACCTGGAGTGCATGGGGCCGCAGTGTAGGGACCGCCGGCACGCCCTCCCGGGCGCCTGGGGACGGCGGGTCCGGACCCTCCACCTTGACACCCCGAGCCATCCCGTTACCCTGTGAGGCTTCCCGCGCAACGCGAGAGCCCCGCCATGAACCCATGTTTCCGCACATCCCCCGGCCGCAAGCGTCGTCGCCGGGCGCACCACGCCATCAAGCCGGAGCACACGGCCCTCTGCCCGCAATGCGGCGCCGCCCGCCGGCCCCACCACGCGTGCAAGAGCTGCGGATATCTGCGTCCGGGCCTCCAGGTGAAGGTCATCCAGTCCGAGGCGTGACCCCATGCGCCTGGGCGTCGACGTGATGGGGGGCGACAACGCCCCTGACGAAATCCTGAAGGGTTGTCTGGCGTGTCTTCCGCTGCTGCCCCCCACGGACGAGCTGGTCCTGGTGGGAGACGGCCCCACGATCCATGAGACGCTCGCCGAGCGTGGCATCCGGGATCCCCGCATCCAGGTGGTGGCCACCACGGAAGTGGTCGGCATGGATGAGCCTCCGGTGGAGGCGATCCGTTCCAAGAAGGACTCCTCGCTGGTGGTGATGGCCCGCATGGCCAGCCCCAAGGAGCCGAACCGCCTGGACGCCATCGTGAGCGCGGGCAACACCGGCGCGATGGTGAGCGCCGCCCAGATGCACATGCGGCGCCTCCCCAGCGTGGTGCGTCCCGGCATCGCGGTGACGGTGCCCACGTTCGCCGGCGCCATGGTGCTCATCGACGTCGGCGCCAACATCGAGCCCAAGCCGATGCATCTGGCCCAGTACGGCGTGATGGGCGACATCTACGCCCGCCAGATCCTCAACGTCGCCAATCCCCGCGTGGCCATCATGAACGTGGGCGGAGAGGAGCAGAAGGGCACGGACGAGATGCGCCAGGCCCGGGATCTCCTCCGCGCCCAGGAGGGCCTCAACTTCATCGGCTTCGTCGAGGGCCGCGGCGTCTTCGACGGAGAGGCGGACGTGGTCATCACCGACGGCGTCGTGGGCAACGTGATGATCAAGCTGGCGGAAGGCCTCTCAAGCGGCATCTTCCGGGCCCTGGGCCGGGAGATCCTGGAGCACGATCCGCACCTCGCGACGCGGCTGGAGCCGATCGTGAAGCGGCTCTACGCCAAGCACGACTACCACGAGTACGGCGGCGCCCCGCTTCTGGGCGTGAACGGCGTCTGCCTGATCTCCCACGGGTCCAGCGTGGCCCGCACCATCACGAACGCCATCGTGCGCGCCCGCGCCTTCGTCCAGACCGGCGTCAACGACGCCATCTGCCGCGGCCTGGCGCGGATGGAAGAACTGGCCGCATGACCGCCGCTCCCGCCGCATGCGGCGTGAGGATCCTGGGGACGGGATCTGCGGTTCCTCCTAGGGCCCTCACCAACCGGGACCTGGAGAGCATCGTCAACACCAGCGACGAGTGGATCTTCCAGCGCACCGGGATCCGCTCCCGCCGCATCTGCGATCCCACCGTCGAAGGCACCTTCACGCTGGCCCGGGATGCCCTGACCGCCGCGCTCCAGGCCAGCGGCGTGCAGGGGAAGGACCTGGACCTGGTGATCTGCGCCACCTGCACGCAGGAGATGACCTGCCCCAGCATCGCCTGCCGCATCTCCGCGGCGGTGGGGGCGGTGCCGGCGGCGGCGTTCGACCTGGTGGCCGCGTGCAGCGGATTCGTCTACGCGATCAACGTCGCGGACTCCCTCATCCGCTCCGGGCGCTTCGGCCGCGTGGGCGTGGTGGGGTGCGACGCGATGAGCACCGCGGTGGACTACTGCGACCGCAGCGTGAGCATCCTCTTCGGCGACGCGGCCGGCGCCGTGGTCCTGGAGCGGCACCCGGATCCCCAGATCGGCTGCATCTACCAGAGGCTGGGCGCGGATGGCCGGGATTGGCATTCGCTGTACATCCCGCGGCGCAAGCAGGAGGTCCCGCCGCAGGACGCGGACAACCCCATCCGCCTGGGATACCTCCGCATGAACGGCCGCGAAGTCTTCAAGTTCGCGGTGAACAAGTTCCGCGAGGTGATCGAGGACGCGCTCCACCGCACGGGCCTGGCACCCACGCAGGTCAGCCAGTTCATCTGCCACCAGTCGAACGTCCGGATCATCGATAGCGCGGTGGAGAAGATCGGGCTCCCGCGGGAGAAGGTCCGGATCAACATCGACGAGTTCGGGAACTCGTCCGCCGGCAGCGTCGGCCTGGTCCTGGACCAGCTGTGGCGCGAGGGCGCCGTGCCCCGGGGGCAGCCGATGGTGCTGGTGGCCTTCGGCGGCGGCCTCACCTGGGCCAGCTCCGTGTGGAACGTCTGACGGGAGAAACGACATGAACCACTACGTGCTCCTCTGTCCTGGCCAGGGCGCCCAGAGCGTCGGGATGGGACGAAGCTGGGCGGAATCGCACCCGGCCAGCGCCCGGGTCTTCGAGGCCGCGGACAACCTGGTGGACCTCGCGGAGATCGGCGGCGGACGCCGCCTCAGCCAGATCTGCGCGGAGGGCCCGTCCGCGGACCTGGACCGCACGGACGTCAGCCAGCCGGCCCTCTTCACCTGCGGCATGGCCTGCTACGAGGGGCTGCTCGAGCAGCACGGAAGCCTGCCGCTCCGGGCCGCTGCGGGCCTCAGCCTCGGGGAGTACACGGCCCTCACGCTCGCCGGCGTCCTTTCGTTCGAGGACGGCCTGCGGCTGGTGGCCACCAGGGGACGCCTGATGCAGCGGGCGGCGGAGGCGAGCGAGGGCGGCATGGTGGCCCTCATCGGCGCGGACGAGGCCCAGGCCGAGGCCATCTGCCAGGCCGCGTCGAAGGGGGAGGTCCTCGTGGCCGCCAACTTCAACGCCCCGGGACAGATCGTCCTCTCCGGCCATGCCTCCGCATGCGAACGGGCCGTGGAGGTTTCCGGCGGCATGGGCGTGCGGTCCACCCGCCTCAAGGTGGCGGGCGCCTTCCACAGCCCCCTGATGGCCCCCGCGGCGGAGGGCATGGCCCGGGCCCTGGAGCGGGTGGAGCTGCGACCTCTGAACTGCGACGTCTGGAGCAACGTGACGGCCCGTCCCCACGAGCGCAACAACCCGGCGCTCCTCAAGAAGCTGCTGGTCGACCAGATCGTTTCCCCGGTACGATGGAGCCAGAGTTGCCAGGACCTGGCGGCCGCCGTCGCGTCGACGGGAGGCGCTTCGTTCCACGAGCTCGCCCCGGGCACCGTCCTGAAGGGGCTCTTCCGGCGCATCGACCGATCCTGCGAGGTGACCAGTCATGATCAAGCGGAGCGAACCGAACGTGCGACGGCATGACCTCCACACCGCGCTGGCGCTGACCGCCCTGGCCGCGTCCGCCCTCCTGTGGGGCTGCGGCGAAGAGCCGCCGCCTCCACCGCCTCCGGTGGTGCAGGACGCCCCGCCCCCGCCGCCGCCGCCGCCGAATCCGGCGGACCTGATGAAGAAGTACAACATCGATCCGCGCATCGTCATCGCCGCGGACGAGGTCCCGGTGGACGAGGAGAACCCGGCCCTGGCGGAGAAGAAGCTGGTCGCGGTGCTCCAGTTCTTCGACGCGATGGTCCGCGGCTCAGACGAGAAGGTGAAGCCGATGATGTCCTCCGAGGATCAGGCCGTCCTCGCGGGGCTGGTCAAGCGAAAGATGTGGGCCGATGCCACCAAGGGCATCACCAAGGCCACCCTCGGCTGTGGCCAGGGCAAGGTGGGGCTGGCCATGAAGGACTGCTGCCTCGCGGTCATCGAGACCGGCGGCACCTTCCAGCCGCAGTTGTGGACGTTCGAGCTGCGCGACGATGGGCAGCCCACGTTCTCCTCCGTCCCCTGTCCCCCCGGCATGATGGAGAAGCTCTCCGGCATCAAGGCGGGTCCGCGCATCAAGCAGTGGCTCGACACCACCGTGGCGGAGCTCGCCCTTGCGGCCAAGCCCGATGAGGACGTCCAGCTTCCGCAGCGGGACGTCTCCGAGAAGGACAAGGAAGGGAACCCCGAGAGCGGCGGTGACGCTCCCGCTCCCAGCAGCCCCGGCCAGGCCCCCAGCGGGCCGGGCAAGAAGCCCGTCGGCCCCGGCAACGTCCCGCCGCCGCGCGGACCCGGTCTGAACCCGGGCGGCGGCTGAGCCAGGCCCCCCGTTCCCCACCTCCCGTTCGCAGCCATCACCCCTCAGGAGGGATCAGCCATCCAACCGCGCGTGGCAATCGTGACCGGCGCAAGCCGAGGCATCGGCCGTGCCATCGCTCTCCGGCTCGCGGCGGAAGGCCGCCAGGTGGTGGGTGTGGCCCGCACCGTGGAGGCGATGGAGCCGGTGGGCAGCGAGATCGTCGCCGCCGGCGGCGCCTTCCAGGGCGTGGCGTGCGACGTCGGCGATGGAGAGGCACTGGCCGCCATGGTCGAGAAGACCGCCAGCGACTTCGGGCGGCTGGACATCCTGGTCAACAACGCCGGCATCACCAGGGACGGCCTGCTCCTGCGCATGTCCGACGCGGACTGGGACGACGTCCTGCGGATCAACCTGCGGAGCGCGTTCGTGGCGTGCCGCGCCGCCACCCGAGCCATGATGCGGGGGAAGTTCGGCCGCATCGTGAACGTGGGCAGCGTCTCCGGGATCATGGGCAACGCCGGGCAGGCCAA
Organism: Phycisphaerales bacterium; assembly: GCA_046350535.1. Lineage (GTDB taxonomy): Bacteria > Planctomycetota > Phycisphaerae > Phycisphaerales > SM1A02 > VGXK01. The sequence continues at coordinate 239,565 of JAXMAG010000001.1, read as the reverse complement.
CTACGCGGCCGCCAAGGCGGGCCTGATCGGCTTCACCAAGACGGTGGCCCGGGAGTTCGCGTCGAAGGGCATCACCGCGAACGTGGTGGCGCCCGGATTCGTGGAGACGGACATGACAAGCACCCTGGGGCAGGCCATCAAGGATGCCGTGCTTCCGGGGATCCCCATGCGGCGCTTCGGAGCGCCGCAGGACGTGGCCGCGGCGGTGTCGTTCGCGGCCTCCGACGATGCCGGGTACATGACCGGGCAGGTCCTGGTCGTGGACGGCGGAATGGCCATGTAACCCCGAGAACGGGACCCCAGGGGGGCTGTTGGCGGGTGGCAGCGCTTCCTGTATAGTCCCGCTGCCGGCTGAGACCGGATCAGGAGACTCGACGTGACCGAACAGGAAATCGAAGAGAAGGTGATCAGCATCGTCGCGGAGCAGATGGGCGTCGACAAGGCGCAGATCTCGCGCGACACCAGCTTCACCAACGACCTCAACGCGGACAGTCTCGACACGGTGGAGCTGGTGATGGAGTTCGAGGACCAGTTCGACACGCAGATCCCCGACACCGAGGCGGAGAAGATCCACACGGTCGGGCAGGCGATCGACTACATCGTGAAGAACTTCCACAAGAAGGACAGCAAGGCCTGAGCCGGTCGATCGAGGCGTTCGCCTCGGTCCGGACGGTCCCTTCGCCCGCCCGACGCTTTCCATGAGGACCATCCAGCTCCGTCGCGTCGTCATCACCGGCCTGGGCGCCGTGACCGACGTAGGCCATGACGTTCCCGCCACCTGGAAGTCCCTCACCGAGGGGCGCTCCGGCATCGGGCCCATCTCGACCTTCAGGCAGGACGCGGATTGGCCGGTGCGGTTCGCAGGCCAGGTCCGGGAGTGGGACCCCACCACCGTCATCGAAGCGCGCGAGACCAAGCGCATGGACCGCTTCTGCCAGCTCGGCCTGGCGGCGGCCACGGAGGCGGCGCGGGACTGCGGCATGGACTTCACCACCGGGGATCCGTACCGGCGCGGCGTGGCCATCGGCTCCGGTGTGGGCGGGATCGACACCATCGAGACCCACCACCTGAAGCTGCTGGAGACCGGGCCCCGCAAGGTCAGCCCGTTCGTGGTGCCGCGCCTCATGGTCAACGCCTGCGCCGGGAACGTGAGCATCCGCTTCGACCTCCGCGGCTCCAACACCTCCACCGCCACCGCGTGCGCCACGGGCTCGCACGCGATCGGCGCCGCGTACCACCTCATCCAGCGTGGCGACGCGGACGTGATGCTGGCCGGCGGCGCGGAGGCGGCGGTGACGCCGATCTGCGTCTCCGCGTTCGCGGCCATGAAGGCCCTCAGCACCCGGAACGACGCTCCGGAGAAGGCCAGCCGGCCCTTCGACCGGGACCGCGACGGCTTCGTCCTGGCGGAAGGTGCCGCGGTGCTGGTGCTGGAGGAGCTGGAGCACGCCCGCCGTCGCTCCGCCCGGATCTACGGCGAGCTGGTGGGCTTCGGCTGTTCCGGCGATGCGTTCCACATCGCCGCCCCGGAGGAGCAGGGGTCGGGCGCGGCCAAGGCCATGCAGCTGGCCATGGCGGATGCCCAGATCAACCCGGACCAGATCGGCTACATCAACGCCCACGGCACCAGCACGCCGCTGGGTGACGCCGCGGAGGTGGCGGCGGTGAAGCGGGTGTTCGGGGATCACGCCCGCAAACTGGCTGTGAGCAGCACCAAGAGCACCACCGGCCACACCCTGGGCGCCGCGGGCGGCCTGGAGAGTGTGGCCACCATCCTGGCCATCCGGGACGGGGTCCTGCCCCCCACGATCAACCTGGACAACCCGGACGAGGGGTTCGACCTCAACTTCGTGCCCAACACGGCGCAGGAGCGCACGCTGGAGTACGCGGTGAACAACTCCTTCGGCTTCGGTGGCCACAACACCAGCCTGGTGTTCGCCCGCTTCCGCTGAATTCGTCTCCGTCCGCCGGGAGGTCAGGCGCCGTCGGCGTGCGCCGGCTCCGCGCCCGCAAGGGCCTCCACCCGCTCCGCCAGCTGCCCCACGGCGCTGACCCGGATGCCGAAGTTCTCCCCCACCTTCACCGCCCGGCCGTGACCCACGATCTTGTTGTTGACCAGGATCTCCAGGTCCTCATCGGCCCGCTTGGGGAGCTCCACGATGGAGCCGTGGACCAGCCGCATCACCTCGCTCACCGGGAGCGTTCGCCGGCCGATCTGGACGATCACCGGGACTTCCAGGCGCAGGATGGACTCGAGATCCGCGGCCACGCTCCGTCTCATCGGTCCGGACCGGGTGGCTGCTGCGGAAAAGCCGCTCACGCGGCCCGGGCGGATGGGGTTCGAACGCCTGCCGCGGTGCCGCCGTGGGCCGCCGCGCCTCCCGCGAGGGCCGCGTGCCGCCGGAGGTAGCTCTGCGCGAACGTCACCACCGTGGCGTGGCTCCAGGTGAGCGGGCTCACCGAGATGGGCGTCCCCTCCCACGGGTGGTACTGCTCCGCCAGCACCCCGGCGGGGGTGGCCCGCAGGTACGCCCACTCCAGGTAGGGAAGGGCCTCGCCCAGCTCCTGGAGCGAGGCCGCCCGCTCCACCAGCCACAGGGCGTGCCAGAGGGTGGAGATCACCCACGGGTTCCCCGGGACGTCGTGCTGGTTGGCGTGCTCCACGCGGTGGTAGGCGTCGCCCTCGTAGCGGGCCATGCCGCCCACGCCGGTCCGGACCCAGAGCCGGTCCCGCAGGGCCCGCATGTGGGACTGGACGCGTTCGTCATCCGCAGGCAGGGCGCCGAACATGAAGAGCGCCGCCGCGCTTGAGTCCAGCGTCCAGTCCGCCTGGTAGCGGCCGTCTCCATCGGCAAGGACGCTGCGGGCGAAGCGCTGCCGCTCCGGCGACCACATGTGCCGCACCATGGCCCCGCGCATGCGGGAGGCGCCTTCGCCGAACTCCGCCGCGCGGTCGTGGGCGCCCATGTCCCGCGCGAAATCCGCCGCGGCCTGGAGGGCGCCGATCGTGGCGGCCACCGTGAAGAGGTGCACGCCGCGCCGCTCCTCCCAGAGGTCCCAGCTCGGAAGCGGGAGACCGCTGTGGTCGCGGTAGCCCAGGATCCAGGTGGCCGGCTGCACCACCAGGGGTCCGTAGAGGCCCTTGATGAACTCCACGTCGCGGAAGACCTCGAAGTGGCGCCGCAGGGCCCAGACGACCAGGCTCGTCTCATCCTGCTGGATGGGGAGCGTCTTGCGGCCGTCAATGACCCACGGGTGCCAGCTGGAGGCGAACGTCCCGGTGGGGTTGTACTTGTGCAGGAAGTATCCCTCCGGCTGCACCACGCGCTGGCAGAAATGGAAGAAGTTCCGGCTGAGCTCTCCGTGCCCGGCGAGCACCAGGGCATGCGCCACCAGGGCGCCGTCCCGGGGCCACATGTAGCTGTAGGTGTCGCCGGCGAAGCGGGTGATGTCGTGGTCGTTGGCCGCGATGATGGCCCCGCCGTGGTCGATCTGCGTGCGGACCACGAGCGCCGAGCGGCGAACGAACTCCCGCAGGTGGGCCGGAAGCGGCGCCGGATCCAGCGGCTCCTTGTCCACCCAGAGCCGCCAGTACGCCTCCGTCCGGTCCATCATCCGCTGGGCGGTCTTCTCCTTCACCTTGCGGTCCAGCTCCCGGACGGCGGCGTAGTCGCGCCCGGCCGCGATCCAGTGGTACGCCGTGGCGCACCCGCCGGCGGCGGTGGTGAGGGAGACGCCCACCGTGCCGTCCACGGAGCCCTGGGCGATGGCGTTCCGCGAGAGAAGGCCATCCTCCGCGTCCCGCCAGGTGCCTTCCGCGTCGCCGATGCGCTTCTGGCCGGTGGCCCAGGTGGAGGCGCCGCTGCCGCCCTCGTGGCTCAGGTTGATCAGGAAGTAGCAGTCGTCCTTGTAGTGGACCAGGCCGCCCGTGGCGGGGTCGTAGTTGACCGTGTCTCCCACCGGGCTCTCGCCGACGGAGATGTCGTGGTGGAAGAAGAGCCGAACGTCGCGCGGCCGGCCGTGGAGGTCCCGCACGGTCACCCGGCGCAGGTACACCGGGCTCCAGTAGTCCACCGCGTCGCGGCACTCCAGTTCCAGGCCCAGGCGCTCATGCCGCAGGCGCACCTCCGTCACCAGGGCGTCCGTGCGGTAGCGCAGCTCCCGGCTCCACCCCGGCGCGTCCACCCAGGCGAACTCACCATCCGCCCACACGCCGAAGCGCTGCACGTGCCCGCAGGTGTGGTTGGGCGTGCCCACGTGGGGCCAGTGGAGGTCGCGGATGCGGTAGAGCTCGTCGAAGGAGACCAGCATCTCGCCGTTGCCGATGGGGATCGTTCGGGGCATGGGGGCGCGGCCGGGCCGCCGGAGGGGCATCGACCGCGCCGAGGCCGGGCTGAACCGCCGCCGGGCCGCCCGGGACCCAGGGGTGGGATGGCGCGGGCCCGTTCGGTGGCGGTTCGGGTCCCATGCGGAGCGGTGAATCCGGAAACCGCATTCCATGCGAAGCTGTCTCCGTGGATCTCGACAAACGCCACGCTGCCGACGCCCTGGACGCGGTCTCGCGCGCCGTGGCGGAGTGGTCCGTGGACCTGCACTGGCAGCGTGACGCCACGATGGCGGACCGCTACGGCCCGCGCGGGCGGCAGCTCTGGTGCTCCGAGGTCCAGATCCGCACCGCCCATCTCGCGGAAGCCGTGGCCGCTGATCGGCCGCGCCTCTTCCAGGCCCATGCGGAGTGGTCGACGCAGGCGTTCCAGGCGCGGCACTGCACGGTGGAGGACCTGGCCCGCAGCACGGAGTGCCACGCGGAGGTCCTCTCCGAGCGCCTGCCGCAGTCATGCACCCGCGCCGCGGTGGAGATGCTCCGCAGCACCGCGCCCAGCGCCGCCCGCGCCCAGGCCGCCGGCAGCGCGCCCCCGCGCCCGCGGCTCGCGCCGGAGGCGTGCCGCTACCTCCTGGACCTGATGGAGCGGCGCCCTGACGGCGCCGCCGCCCGGGTGCTGGAGCTGCGCCGCCGCGGCACGCCGCTGGCGGAGGTCCTCGGGGGCGTGCTGGCGCCGGCGCTGGTGGAGGTGGGACGCATGTGGCAGATGCAGGAAGCCACGGTGGCGGACGAGCACTACTGCAGCGCCTGCACGCTGGACGTCCTGGCCCGGCTCCGCGCGGAGGCGCCGCCGGTGGCGCCCAACGGCCGCCGCGCCGTGGCCGCGGCGGTGGCCGGTGACCTCCATCACCTCGGCGTGCGGATGGTCGCGGACCTGCTGGCGGACGACGGCTGGAGCGTCGAGTACCTGGGGGCGAACATGCCGTCGCTCGAGCTCGCGGAGGCGGTGAGCGCCACGGACGGCCGCCCGGCACCGGACCTCCTGGCGCTGGGCGCGAGCACGACGCTGATGGTGCGGGCGGCCGCGGATGCGGTGGCCACCGTTCGCGCGGCCACCGCGGGGCGGGATGCGCCGCTCCCGGTGATGGTGGGAGGCCTCCCGTTCTCGCTGGTGCCGGATCTCTGGCAGGTGATCGGCGCGGACGGCCACGCGGCCTGCGCCGCGGACGTGCTGCCCACCGCGCGGCGCCTGGTGGGCGCCGCCCGCTGAGGCGCGGGGCCCGGGCCGATCAGCGACGATCGCTGAAGAGGAGCGCCAGCCGGAACACCAGCTTCAGGGCCTCCATGTACACCCACGCCAGGGTGACCGTGAGCCCGAACGCCAGGTACCACTCCATGCGTCGCGGTGCACCCGCCTCCACGGCGGCGTCCACCTGACCGAAGTCGATCACCAGCGTGAGGGCCGCCACCACCAGGATGACGGCGTTCAGGCCGAGCCCGATGAGGGCCGGCGTGCCGCCCTGGAGCGCGGAGCCGAGGCTGAGGAACGGCAGCTGGATCCCGAAGAACGAGAGCGCGAACCCCACCAGGTAGGTGACGCAAATGCCGCCCACCACGCTGCTGATGATGGAGACGAAGCGCTCCGTGGGCCGGACGATCCCGAGGCGGTAGAGCGCCAGCGTGGCCAGCGTGACGCCGGCCGTGACCACGAAGGCCTGGAGGGCCAGGCCCCCCGCCGCCATCTTGATGCCCTGCTGGACCAGGATGGTCTCCAGGAGCCGGCTCACGGCGCCAAGGGCCGCACCCTCAGCAATTGCGTAGGTGAAGGCCAGGCCCGGGTGGACGAACGCCTTCCCGCGGATCGCGAAGAAGACCGCGAGCGTCACCCCGAACGCCACCAGGTTGATCACCCACACCGCCGGGCCGGGCTGCACGAGCGAGAACGCGACCGCCCCGGACACCACCGCCGCACCCACCAGGAGCGTGGTGCGGTTGATGACGCCGGATACGGTGGCCACGTCGTTGCGGTCGGCCACCTGGCTGACCACGGGGCCGAGGTTGGTGTCGCCCAGGATCGGGTTCGAGGACTGAAGTGCCGTCATCGGGGGGTTCCTCCGGGTTCGCGGGCAGTCTACCGGGGCGGTGGAGCGCGGGTTCGCGGCCCGGGAACGTGGCGAAGCGCCGTCCAAGCGCCCTCCTCACCGCACAAACGCCGGATCCGCGGCCCCGCGGGCCGATACAGTGAACGCGGCGCCAGGCGCCCTGGCCCGCATGGGGAGCCACTCTTGAAGCACACGCCGGCGAAGGCCTCCGCACACGCCCCGCACGCCCGCCCCACCATTCGCCATCCGGATCCCCGGGAGGCGAGCACCACCATCCAGCCCCAGGGACTGCGCAAGCACTTCGTGCTGGACACGAACGTGCTGCTGCACAACCCCAACTCGATCTTCAAGTTCGAGGAGCACGAGGTGGTGATCCCGCTCCAGGTGATCGAGGAGCTGGACAAGTTCAAGAAGAACAACGACGAAACGGGCCGCAACGCCCGCTCCGTCATCCGCTCGCTGGACAAGCTGCGCTCGATCGGGCGGCTCTTCGAGGGCGTGCTGTGGAACGAGCAGGGCGGGAGCGTCCGCATCGACCGCTGCGACCGCACGACGCCGTTCGCGCTGGACCTGGATCTCGCCGACAACCGGATCCTCGGCGTGGCCCACCACCTGCACGCGCAGGGCAAGCGGACCATCTTCATCTCCAAGGACATCAACGCCCGCGTGAAGTGCGACGCGCTGGGGATCCCCAGCGAGGACTTCGAGGCGGACCGCGTGGATGCGGACTGGCTGTACTCCGGATACGCGACGCTCTCCGCGCCGGGCGAGCTGATCGACGAGCTCTACGAGGAGCGGCAGCTCCCGGTCTCCCGCCTGGAGGGGCTGACCACGCGCACGCCCGACGGCAACGACCAGCCCGCGACGGAACTGGTGCCCAACCAGTACCTGGTGCTCCAGGACGCGGCGGACGAAGGCCACACCGGACTGGCGCGGCTCCTCTCCGACACCGGCCACATCATTCCCGTCACCGGGCCGCGCAAGCCGGTCTACGGCATCATGGCCCGCAACCTCCAGCAGACGATGGCCATGGATCTGCTGCTGGACGACGAGGTGAAGCTGGTCTCCCTGATCGGCCCCGCCGGCACCGGCAAGACGCTCCTGGCGATCGCGGCGGGCATGCACAAGGTGTTCCGCGAGGAGCGCTTCGACAAGCTGCTGGTGGCCCGGCCGATCATGCCGCTGGGACGCGACATCGGCTTCCTCCCGGGCGACAAGGATGAGAAGCTCTCGCTCTGGATGCAGCCCATCTTCGACAACGTGTCGTACCTGCTCTCCACTCGCGGCGGCGGCACGTCCGACGCGGACAGCCGCACCGCGGAGCAGCGCATGGACCAGCTGGTGGCCGGCGGCAAGCTGGTGATGGAGCCGCTCACCTACATCCGCGGTCGCAGCATCCCCCATCAGTTCATGATCGTGGACGAGGCCCAGAACCTCTCGCCGCACGAGGTGAAGACGATCGTCAGCCGCGTGGGTGAAGGCACCAAGATCATCCTCTCCGGCGACATCGGCCAGATCGACAATCCCTACCTGGACGCGGCCAGCAACGGCCTGTCGCACCTCATCGAGCGGATGAAGGGCCACCGCATCGCGGGCCATGTGACGCTCAGCAAGACGGAGCGGAGCGACCTGGCCAGCCTGGCGGCTGAGATCCTCTGACGCGGCGCCCGCAAAAACGCGCACGCCGCGCACGGGGCGCGGCGGCGCGTGGGGCATGCGAACGTTCCTGACTCAGCGCTCGGCGCCGGGGAAGCCGGCGTCTGCGACGTCATCCTGCATTTCCGGAGGCGGCGGGGGCGGACCACCCGGACCGCCGGGGCCGCCCGGGCCGCCGGGACCGCCATCCTGCGGGCCTCCGCGGCCGCGATCACGCGGGCCATCACCACCATCACGGGGTCGGCCGCGCCCACCGTCACGGGGCGCAGCGGGCGGACCTTCGCGGCCGGCGCCTCGCGGCGGGCGGGGACCTGCGCCTCCGCGATCGTCCGGCGCGGCCTGCTGATCGGGGCCTCCCTGCGGGCCAGGGCCGCCCTTCGGGCCAGGGCCGCCCTGCGGGCCGGGGCCCCGCTGCTGGCCCGGGCCGCCTTGCGGGCCGGGACCGTTGCGCCGCGCGCTGCCGGGTTCGCCCTGCTGGGCTCCCGGGCCATGACGGAGCGGATGGCTCTGCAGGAACGCGTCACGCTCCGCACGCTCGCCGTCGTTCAGGCGGCCGTCGCCATCGATATCGAAGTAGACCCACAGCGGCGCCGCCGGTGACTCGCGGGAGCCGGGAGGCGTGAGCGGGAAGCGGCGCGGACGAGCGTCGCGCGGGCCGCGATCTGGTCCGGGGCCGCCGCCCTGGCCGCCGCCGGGACCGCCAGGACCGCCAGGACCGCCGGGACCACCGGGGCCGAATCGCGGCGGGAGCGCGTCTCCCGCGGGACCGCGAGCCTGGCCACGACCGCCCGGACCACCGGGACCACCGGGGCCGCCCGGACCACCGGGACCACCCGGGCCGCCGAACGAATCTGGACCGCCGGGACCGCCGGGACCGCCGCGGCCGCCCGGAACGCCGGGACCACCCGGGCCGCCGGGACCGCCCGGACCGAAGCGCGGGGGCGGGCCGAGCTCGCGCCGCAGCCGCTCGCGCTGCTCGGCACGGAGCATCCTCTGGAAGCGTTCGAACGCATCGGCCTGCGCCCGCCGACGATCGCGGGCCACCTCGGCCTGCGCGTCCGCGAGCTCCCGCACGCGATCGAGGTCCGCGCTCTCGCTCGCCAGCTCGCCGCGCATCGACTCTCGGAGCTCCATCGACTCCGCGTCGAGCTCGCCGATGGCGGAGGCGAGTTCCTCATGGATCTGCGCGAACGAGGCGCTCTGCGCCTCATCGAGGTCGAGGAGCTCCACCGCGCGATCCATGGCCGCCAGAGGCCCGGGGCCGCCCGGACCGCCGGGACCTGCATCGTCCGGGCCGCCCCGCTGCGGCTGCTGCCGCTCGGCGAGGCCGAGGGCAAAGCCGGTGAGCACGGTGGCGTTGAAGAGCAGCGAGAGGCCGAGCGCCACGGTGATCCCGCGCGGCCGGCGTGATGTGATCCTGGTCATTGCACGGTCTCCCTGTCGGCGCTGGACGCGCCTCCCACGAATGCGTCGAGCGGATCCACGGCGGAACCGTCGGAAGTCTCAACCGGCTGCGTCAACCCGAAGCAGAGCGCCTGCACGAACGCGGTGTCCTCGCCGGCGGCGCCATCCGTGGTGCTGCCCTGCTGCGAACTCGCGGTGAACTCAGCAGCCTTCGCCGGCGACGCCTGCTCCGAGGCCAGGCGCATCCCGAGCGAGAGGCCGCACCACGCGACGCCGATGGCCGCGGCCATGCCGGCGCCGGCGCCGATCCAGCGCCATCCGCCGCTCCGCGTCCTCCGCCGTCCGCGGGCGCCGGGCAGCCTGGGGGCACGATGCACCACGAGGGACGCGGCCCGATCGACGAGCTCCGCGGCATTCTCCCCGAAGGCCACGGGCTCGTCGATGCGGGCCACGATCTCCACGCAGCGCTCGCAGCGCGCCACGTGAAGGTCGATCCGTGCCAGCTCCTCCTCGGAGAGCAGGCCGCTGGACCAGGCGGCCAGGTCCATGGCCGAGGGACAACCCGCTCCGTCGCGTCGGGTGTCAGGCCTGGGGCGATGACCGTTGTGGGGGTCCATGGTTCGACTCCTGTGGGGGTATGCGGCCCGGGGGCGGTTCATCCCCGCGGATCCGCGTCAGTTCCTGCCGCAGCCGCTCCAGTCCCTTGTGCTTCGCGCTGCGGACCGTCTGGGGGTTGATTCCCAGCCGCTGGGCCACCTGCTCCACGCTGAGCCCGCCGTCGAAGACCAGTTCAAGGACCTCACGCTGCTGGGGACTCAGGGCGTGCCATGGGAGCTCCTGCCACCCCTCACGGCCGTCGGCGCCGTCGGCACCGGGCCCCGCCGGGCGGTTGACGCTCGCGGGATCCACGCCGGGGGAGATGGGGAGGCGGCGCCGGCGCCCGCGTTCGTGCACCACGGAACGAGTCACCACCGTGAGGAAGCTGGCCAGCGGCGCCCGGGAGGCATCGAAGGTCCGCAGGAGGTGGAAGTCGTTCCGGAGCAGGCGGACGTACACCTCCTGCACCGCATCCTCCACGTCCCGGGCGTCCACGCCGTATCGCGGCGCCACGCGAACCGCCACCGCGTGCACGAGCCCCATGGACGCCCTCACGAAGACCTCCCATGCGGCGGGCGCGCCGGCCACGCAGGCCGCGAGATCCACGGCGCCGAGCGGGCTGGGCGGGGATGGTGGTTCCGGGGGAGGCACTGCGTGAGATCGAGCGGACCCCGGTTCCGCGCGGTTCGACCCGGCTGCGGGGCGATCCGGGTGATTCGCGGAAACGCGGGGATGCGGTGTGGATTGCCCACGCTACCTCACACCGGAGACGTTCCCGGCCCCGCCCCGTCATGGGTGGCGCCCGGCGCCTCCGCGGAGATCCTGCCATGCACACTCGTGGAGCCCGCCCTGGTCCCGCCCGCACCGCCTGGGGAATCCTGGCCCTGGCCCTGGTGCCCGCCGCCACCGCCGCGGCGCAATCGTTCGTGAACTGGGAGACGCCGCATGTGAGCCCGCTGGCGCTCACCCCCTCCGGCAACACGCTGCTGGCGGTGAACACGCCGGACAACAGACTGGAGATCTTCGACGTCTCCAGCGGCGTCCCGGTCGCGGTGGGCTCCGTCCCCGTGGGCCTGGACCCAGTCTCCGTGCGGGCCCGGACGGAGAACGAGGCGTGGGTGGTGAACCACGTCTCGGACTCCATCAGCGTGGTGGATCTCCCGTCGCGGCGCGTGATCCGGACCATCACCGTGGGTGACGAACCCGCGGACGTGGTGTTCGCGGGGAACCCGCAGCGGGCGTTCGTCTCCATGAGCCAGCAGAACCGGCTGGTGCGCCTGGATCCGTTCAACCCCGCGGCGCCCCCCACCAGCATCCCGATCCAGGGCGAGGATCCGCGCAGCCTGGCGGTGAGCCCGGACGGGGCCACCGTCTACGCGGCCATCTTCGAATCAGGCAATCACACCACCATCCTGGGCGAAGGACCGCTCAACAATCCCAACGGCCCCTACGGCGGGCAGAATCCGCCGCCCAACGCGGGCAGCGGCTTCGATCCGCCGATGACCCCGGGGCTTCCCACGCCGCCGCGCGTCTCGCTGATCGTGCGGAAGGGCGCGGACAACGTGTGGCGGGACGACAACGGCACCGGCTGGAACGCATTCGTCAACTGGGACCTGCACGATCACGACGTGGCGATCATCGACGCCCAGACCCTGGCCGTCACCTACGCCAGCGGCCTCATGACCACCGTGACCGCGGTTTCCGCGGGTCCCGACGGCTCGGTGCTCGCGGTGGGCACGGAGGCGATCAACGAGAAGCGCTTCGAAGCCAACGTGAACGGCATCTTCATCCGGGCCGTGGCCGCCTCCTTCCCCGCCGGCAACCCCGGCGCCACCTCGCGGACGGACCTCAACCCGCACCTCGACTATTCGCAGCCCTCCGTCTCCGGCGCCCTGCGGCAGCAGTCGATCGGCGATCCCCGCGGCATCGCGCGGAGCCCGGACGGCAGCGCGTGGGTGAGCGGCATGGGCTCCGGCACCCTTCTCCACACGAGCGCCAGCGGCGCCCGCCTGGGCCAGGTGCCGGTGGGCGCGGGTCCCACCGGCGTGGCGATCCGCGCGGACGGCAGCCGCCTCTGGGTCCTCAACCGCTTCGAGGCCTCCATCTCCACCGTGGATCCCGCCGCCATGCAGGAAGTGGCGCGAACCTCCTTCTACGACCCCACGCCCGCCGCCATCCGCGACGGCCGCCCCTTCCTCTACGACACGCACCTCACCTCCGGCCTCGGCCAGGCCAGCTGCGCGTCCTGCCACGTCGACGGGCGCACGGACCACTTGGCGTGGGACCTGGGGAACCCCGCGGGCGCGATGCAGGCGTTCGACGAGGATTGCCGCACGCAGACCTGCATCGCCTGGCACCCGATGAAGGGTCCGATGGTGACGCAGACCCTGCAGGGCATCATCGGCACGGAGCCCTTCCACTGGCGCGGCGAGAAGGCCGATCTCAGCGAGTTCAACGTGGCCTTCACCGGCCTGATGGGCGCGGACGCGGAGCTCTCCGCCGGCGACATGCAGAAGCTCTCGGCGTTCGTCGCCTCCATCCGCTTCCCCCCCAACCCCAACCGCAACCTGGACAACACGCTCAAGACCTCCATCCCGGTGGCGGGCGGAACCGGCAACGCCCAGAACGGCTTCACCATCTTCACCACCGCGCCCACGCTGGGCGGCGGGCCGTGCACGCAGTGCCACGCCCTCCCCACGGGCACGGATCGCACCATCGATCCGCCCATCGGCCCGGAGCCGCAGAACCGCAAGATCGCCCAGCTCCGCAACATGCACGAGAAGACCGGCGCGGACCACAACAGCCTGCAGGGGAACCGCGGCTTCGGCTTCAACCATGACAGCGAGTTCTTCACGCTCCAGGAGCTCCTGAACGTCGGGTTCGCCTTCCCGCCGGGGGCGCCCGGCGTGCAGGGCCGCCGCGACGTGGAGGCCTTCCTCCTCAGCTTCTCCGTGGACACCCACGCCGGTGTGGGCGCCCAGGCGACGCTCGCCAACGGTGGCGGCGCCGGGGACAACGTCACGCTGGTCAACCAGATGCTGACACTGGCCGGGCAGAGCCAGGTCGGCCTGGTGGTGAAGGGCCGCAGCGGCGGGATCGCCCGCGGCTGGGCCTTCCAGGGAGGCTCGTTCCAGTCGGACCGGGCCACCGAGACCATCTCCCCGGCGGCGCTCATCGCGCTGGCCCAGCCCGGCAGCGAGCTCACGTGGACCATGGTGCCGTTCGGCTCCCAGGTCCGGATCGGGATCGACCGCGACCTCGACGGCTTCCTGGATCGCGACGAGCTCGACGCCGGAAGCAACCCCGCGGATCCGGAGAGCACGCCTTCGAACGTGTGCGTGGCGGACCTGGCGCCCGCCGGTGGCGACGGCCTGGTGAACGGCGCGGATCTCGGCGTGGTGCTCTCCCAGTGGGGCGGAAACGGCAGCGCGGACCTGGACCACAACGGCATCGTGAACGGCGCGGACATGGCCATCGTGCTGGCGGCGTGGGGCGCGTGCCCGTAGCCTCCGGCGCATGGCGCCGCGCGTCCGCGACCTCGTCGATGCCGTCGATCGCATCAGTCCCCTGAGGCTGGCCGCCTCCTGGGACAACGTGGGTCTCCTGCTGGGGGACCAGGAGGGGCCGCTCCGGAGGGCCCTGGTCACCATCGACCTCACGGGGCCGGTGCTGGCGGAGGCGCTGGACCGCCAGGTGGACGCGGTGGTCGCGTATCACCCGCCCCTCTTCCATCCGCTGAAGCGGCTGGTGGCGTCGGATCCGCGGCAGGCCATCCTGCTGGACGCGGCCCGGGCGGGGTTGGCGCTGATCTCGCCGCACACGGCGCTGGACGCCGCCGCCGGAGGCATGACCGACTGGCTCGCGGAGGGCGCCGGAGAAGGCACGCTGGAGCCGATCGAACCCGCCTCCCACCGACCCGCGGGAGAGGCGTTCATGGTGGTCACCAAGTGCCCGCCCGCGGCCGTGAACCGCATCCGAACCTCCATGGCGCTCGCGGGCGCGGGCCGCATCGGCGAGTACGCGGAGTGCGCGTTCGAGCTCTCCGGCCGCGGCGCCTTCCGCCCGGGGCCCGCGGCGATTCCGCACGTCGGCCGCCGCGGCGTGCTGGAGCGGGCGGAGGAGTCGCGACTGGAGATGGTCTGCGCAGAGGCCGTGCTGGGCCCGGTGCTGGCGGCGCTGCGGGCCGCGCATCCGTACGAGGAGCCGCCGATCGAGGTGACATCGCTCGCGCCGCGACCGAGCCTCTCCGAGGGACAGGGCCGGATCCTGCGGCTGCTGCGCCCCGCCACCACCGAGGCCCTCCTGCGGCGGATGACGTCGCACCTGGGCGTGCGGCGGATGCAGGTGGTGCGGCCGACGCCGGCCGCTCCGCCCGCCCGCGGTGCGGCACGAACCTCCCGGAGCGCCCGGCACAGCGCGATCGGGCTCTGCCCGGGTGCGGGCGCGGGCTTCATCGCCGCGGCCGCCGCCCGCGGGTGCACGCTCTTCCTGACCGGCGAGGCCCGCCACCACGAACAGCTGGAGGCGGCGGCCCTGGGCTGCACGCTCCTCCTGGCCGGGCACACGGAGACGGAGCGGGGCTATCTCGATCGATACCTCCGCCGCCTCTCGGAGGCCCTGCCGGGCGTGCGCTTCCTCCGCAGCCGGGCGGATTCGCCGCCGGCGGCGTGACCCGCGCGGGGCCCCCGGGCGCCGCGGCACGCTCCGCCCCGGGCGCCCGACGGTCCGGGCGCACCGCCGCGCGTCCGTACCATGGAGGCATGTCCCGCACCTCCGCCGCTGCGTGCCTCGCGGCTTCCGCGTCTGCGCTCCTCCTCCCCGCCCCCCTGCTCCACGCGGAGGTGACGCTCCCGGCGGTGTTCGGGGACCACGCGGTGCTGCAGCGGGACGTGCCGCTTCCGGTGTGGGGGCGGGCCCAGCCCGGGGAGCGCGTGGAGGTGCTCCTGGCGGATGCGGCGGGGGCCGCCGTGGCCCGCGGCTCCGCCACCGCCGATGCGGCCGGCGCCTGGCAGACCCGGCTCCCGGCGCTCCCCGCGCGCACTCTCCCGCTCACCCTCACCGTGAGCGGGTCCGCGGGCGGCGCGCCCTTCCGTTCCACGGACCTCCTGGTGGGAGAGGTGTGGATCTGCGGCGGGCAGTCGAACATGGAGTGGCCCCTGGGCGCCGCCATGGACGCCGCGAAGGAGGTGGCCGCGGGTGACCATCCGCGCATCCGCTGCATCAAGGCGCCGCACCGGCTGGCGGGTTCGCCGCGCTTCACCATCGACGCCCGCTGGAGCGTGGCGTCGCGCGACTCCGTGGGCGGCTTCACGGCCGTGGGCTGGTTCTTCGCCCGCGCCATCGAGGAGCGCCTGGACGTGCCGGTGGGTCTCGTCTCCGTCAACTGGGGCGGCACGCACATCCAGCCGTGGATCCCGATGGGAGCGCTCGCGCGGCACCCGGCGTTCGCGACGGAGGCTGCCCGGATGGTGGCGGAGAGGGCGGCCTTCCAGCGGGCCGGGGATCATGACCGGGCCGTGGAGGGCTGGGAGAACGGCGAGGCCTGGGGCGCCCTCTGCGACGAGTACTGGTGCTGGTACGCGGCCCGCGATCCGCTCTGGCAGGCGGAGGCGTGGAAGCCGGGCTCGCCGCGCAGCGCGTGGAGCGCCTGCCGCGTGCCCGGCGCCCTGCCGGAACTGGGCTCCACGGACGGACTGGTGTGGGTGCGCCGCACCGTCACGCTGCCGCCCGAGTGGGCCGGGCACGACCTGGAGGTGTCGCTCGGCTCGATCGACGACTCCGACACCACCTGGTGGAACGGCCGCACCATCGGTCGCGTCACCTGCCAGCCGGGCACGCCCCGCCGATACGCCGTTCCCAGGGACGCGGTGCAGGCGGGTGAGAACGAGGTGCTCGTGGCCCTGGTGGATGACGCGGGGAGCGGCGGACTCATGGGAGACGCTGCGTCCTTCTGGGTGCGGCCCGCGGGAGTGGACGGCGCCGCGCCCCTGCCGCTCTCCGGCGAGTGGCTCCTCCACGCCGGCACGCCGCGGAGCGCAGAGGCGCCCCGGCCCCCCACGCCGCCTGCGGCGCAGCGCGACCCGGCGCTCTCCTTCCGCGCCTGGGGCGCCATGTACGACGGCATGGTGGCGCCATTCGTGCCGTACGCCGCCCGCGGCGTCATCTGGTACCAGGGAGAGTCGAACGAGGACGACGCCGCCGGCTACGCCCAGCTCCTGCCGCTCCTCGTGCAGTCGTGGCGGGAGGCGTGGGGCTCGCAGCTCGCGTTCGGCATCGTGCAGCTGGCGGCGTTCCGGGGGGAGTCGCAGGAGCCCGTGGAGGGACTCTGGCCCGCCATCCGCGAGGTGCAGCGCCGCACCGCGGCGGAGGTGCCGGGATGCGGCCTCGCGGTGGCCGTGGACGTGGGAGACGCCGGAGACATCCACCCCCGCAACAAGCAGGCGGTGGGCCGGCGCCTGGCCGCGTGGGCGGCGGCCCGCGTCTACCAGCAGGAGGGCGAATGGAGCGGCCCCATCCTCCGCGCCGCGGAGCGACGCGGCGACTCCGTGCGACTCACGTTCGATCACGCCTCCGGCCTGGCCACGCGCGACGGCGCGCCGCCGCGGGGCTTTGCGCTCGCGGGGCCGGATGGACGCTTCGCCTGGGCGGAGGGCGTGATCGAGGACGGCGCCGTGATCCTCCGCGCCGCCGGCGTGACGGAGCCGGCCGCCGTGGTCTACGCCTGGCAGGACAACCCGGCCCGCGCCAACCTGGTCAACGCCGCAGGCCTCCCGGCCTCACCCTTCCGAACCCAGCTCGCGCCGCCCGCGGCCCCCGCGACCCCCGCGCGCTAGCCGCGATCCTCCATCACCCGATCCCTTCGCGGGCGAGCATCGCGGCGCCGAGGATGCCCGCGTCGTCGCCCAGCGTCCCCAGCACGATGTCGCAGCGACGGAGGGACGCCGGAAAGACGTGGCGCTCGAAGCTCTCGCGGATCCGTCCCAGCCACACCTTGCCCATGGCCTCGGAGACGCCGCCGCCCAGGACCACCGTCCGCAGGGAGAGGAGCGTCACCCAGTTGGCGATGGCCAGGCCCAGGAGGTCCCCCGCCGCATCCACCACGCGGCGGACCAGTGGATCGCCCTTGTCGTAGCACTCGCGGATGACGCCGGAGCCGATGGGACCTTCGCGCCCCTCCTGCATCAGGAACTCCCGCAGCATGGAGTTGGGATAGAAGCCGAGGAGCGTCTCCATGGAGCGAACCATGGCCGTGCGGCTGCAGTGCTCCTCCACGGTCTGGTGTCCCGGGGAGCAGTTGGGGAAGAGGATGGTCTGGCCGATCTCCCCGGCCGTGAAGAGGGGGCCGCGCCACAGCTGGCCGTTCAGGACGAGGCCGCCGCCGATGCCGGTGCCCACCCACACCGCGAGCATGTCCGGGCGCTGCCGCCCGGCGCCCAGGCGGGCCTCGCCCAGGGCCGCCACGTTCACGTCGTTGTCCACCACCACGGGGAGGCCCGTTCGCTTGCCCAGCAGGTCCCGCAGCGGCACGTTCTTCCAGCCCAGGTTCCCCGCGTTCAGCACCACGCCTCTGTCCACGTCGATGGCGCTGGGCGCCCCGATGCCCACCGCCGCCAGATCCTTGCGCTCCAGCTTCGCCTCCACGCACGCCCGGTCCACCGCCTCCACGAGTCTGGTGAGGACCGATTCGCGTCCATCCCCCGCCTTGGTCTTGCGCTTGCAGCGCCCCACCACGCGCCCCTTCTCATCCACCACGCCCACCAGCATGTTGGTGCCGCCGAGGTCGATGCCCGCCACTGGTCCCTTCCTGCTTCGCTCCGGCATGCGGGAACCATACCAGCACCCCGCAGCTACACTCCGCGCCATGAGCGACGCACCGCTCTCATCCGAGGCCGTGACGCACGTGGCCAAGCTGGCCCGGCTGGCGCTCTCCCCGCAGCAGGTGGAGACGTTCCGCAGGCAGCTGGCCGGCGTCCTTGGTCACGTGGCCAAGCTCAACCAGGTCAGCGTGGAGGGCGTGGAGCCGATGGCGCATCCCTTCCCCAGCGTCAACGCCCTGGCGGATGACGTGCCGCAGCCGGCCATGCCGCTCCAGGACCTCCTCATGAACGCTCCCGCCGTGGAAGGCCGCTTCCTGGCCGTGCCGAAGGTGCTGGCGGATGGCGACTGAGACCCCCGACGCGACGGCGCTCCGCGACGCGATCGCCCAGGGCGCCACCAGCGCGGAGGCCGTCACCGCGGCCGCCCTCCGCCGCATCGACGCGGCGAATCCCGGCCTGAACGCATTCCACGAGGTCTTCCGCGACGAGGCCCTGGAGGCCGCCCGCCGGATCGATGGCACCCTGAAGGCCGGCGGTCGCGCCGGCCCGCTGGCGGGCGTGACGGTGGCGGTGAAGGACAACATCGCCACCCGCCTCGGTCGCACCACCTGCAGCTCGCGGATCCTGGAGAACTATCGTTCGCCCTTCGATGCCACGGTGGTGGAGCGCCTCACCGCCGCAGGCGCCATCGTGATCGGCAAGACCAACCTGGACGAGTTCGCGATGGGCTCCTCCACGGAGCATTGCGCCTGGGGCGTGGTTCGGAACCCGCACAGCGCGGAGCACGTCCCCGGCGGGAGCAGCGGCGGCAGCGCGGCCGCGGTGACCGCAGACCTGTGCGGCGTGGCCCTGGGCTCGGATACCGGCGGCTCCATCCGCCAGCCGGCCGCGCTCTGCGGATGCGTGGGCATGAAGCCCACCTACGGTCGCGTGAGCCGCTGGGGGCTGGTGGCGTTCGGCTCAAGTCTGGACCAGATCGGGCCGCTCACGCGTTCCGTGCGGGACGCGGCCCTGGTGCTGCAGGTGCTCTCCGGTCCGGACCCGCGGGACTCCACGAGCGCCCCGCTGCCGGCGGAGGAGTTCGTCGCCGGGCTGGAGACGCCCGTCGACGGACTGCGGATCGGCCTCCCGCGCCAGTACGTGAGCGACGCCAACCACCCGGAGGTCAACCGGATCACCTCCCGCGCCGTGGAGGCCCTGGCATCCCGCGGCGCCACCGTGGTGGAGGTGGATCTGCCGCTGACGGACGTGGGCATCAGCACCTACTACGTGATCGCGCCGGCGGAGGCCTCCAGCAACCTGGCCCGCTTCGACGGGATCCGCTACGGCCACCGCACGGCTCCCAGGCCCGGCGACGACCTGATGGCGCTCTACGCGCGTTCGCGTGCGGAGGGCTTCGGCCCGGAGGTGCAGCGGCGGATCATGCTGGGCACCTACGTCCTCAGCTCCGGCTACTACGACGCGTACTACACGCGGGCGCTGCGGGTCCGGCGGCTCATCAAGCAGGAGTATGACCGGGCGTTCGAACGCTGCGACGCCATCATCGGCCCCACCAGCCCCACGCCCGCCTTCCGCTTCGGCGCGGGCGCCGACCCGCTCACGATGTACCTCTGCGACGTCTACACCGTGAACGCGAACATCGCGGGGATCTGCGGCCTCTCGCTGCCCGCCGGCACTGCCGGCGCGGACGGCGTCACTCTGCCCGTGGGCGTGCAGCTCCAGTGCCCCGCGTTCCAGGATGCCAAGCTCCTGCGGATCGCCCGCATGCTGGAGCGGGCGCTCGCGGCCGGCTGAGCGGCCGGGCCCGCCCTCAGTCGTCGAAGATCTTCGGCTCCGGCTTCTCGCCGTAGCGCAGCATCGTGGCGTCCAGCGCCTCGAGGAGCTTCCGCGCCTTGTCGCCCTTCTCTCCGAACATGCCGATCGTGGCTGTGGCCTTGTAGATCCCCGGCGGAGGCTGCCGCGTCACCACCAGCGTGCCGCGTTCGTCCTCCGCGGTGATGAGCTGGAAGGTCCAGACGCGGCCGTCATCCGAGAGCTCCTTCTGCCAGATGGCCATGCCGCAGAGGCCGGCGGACCAGCCCACGGCGGGCAGCACGTCATGCCAGCGGCGGCCCCAGCGGGCGGGCGCCACCGTCTCGCCGGGCGCCGGCGGATTGGCGGCGGCCGCGTCCTGGGTGGCGTCCGCGGGAGTGGCGGCATCGCGGATCGCGGCCAGCATCCGTTCGTTCTCCGCTGCCGTGGGCACCCGGTCCGCGGGGACGCGTTCACTGGCGCTCGTCTCGTTGATCCAGGCGTCGTTGGGCGGTCTGTGCCAGCAGCCTCCCAGGAGCGCAACCGCCGTCCCCGCAGCCCAGGCCGCCCGGACCGCCCGGAAGGCCCGGGCCGCTCGGACCGCCCCGGCCACCCCGCCACCGGCAGACATTGCGCCACTCCCGCCCCGGCAGGTCCGAGTAGGCCCTGTTTCCGGGCCCATCGCTGCAAAAAGCCGCTCGGCGGCCGCAGGCGGAAGAGGCTCCGAAAGGCGGGAGGACATGGGGCCGATGCTACACTGAGCGGTTCGTCAGCCGCCAACGCCATGCCCAATCAGGAGAAGGCAGCCCGACCCGGGGGACCCGTCAGCCGACGAAGCGAGCTTCGCCGGAAGCTCATGCCCGGGCGCGGTTTTCCCCGCAGTCCGGTCTTCCTCCAGTGTCTGGCGGCCGGGGCCGTCTTCATGCTGCTGGCCTGGCTCACGGGCTCCTGGTCCCGTCAGCAGATCCGTCTGGTGGAGGGGGACCTGGCCACGGAAGCGCGGCTGAACCGGGTCGACTACCAGCTGGAGAACTCGGCCCTCACGCGGCAGCAGAGGGAGCTGGCCCGGCGCAACGCGCCGCGCATCTACGACGTGGACCGTTCGTACCTTGAGGCGCTCCGCGCGGCCATTGAGGGTCTGCCCCAGGCCGCCGCCGGAAAGCAGGCGGTCCGGGACGTGCAGGAGGAGCTGGTGCGGGCCTTCTCCCTGGATCAGGGCGCTCTGCTCGCCCTCCAGCGGCATCAGGACAAGGAGGGGCCCACCGATTCGTGGAAGCGCTGGACGGAGCGATTCGTCTCCGCGCTCCAGGTGCGGAGTCCCGTGGTCACCCGGGAGGAGTTCCAGAAGTTCGCGACCGCCGCCGGGCGGGAGGTGATCCTGGAGGCCGGGCCGGATGGATCCCCCATCCGAACCCAGCCGGTGGGACGGGCGGCCGTGGAGCTTCCCGACGCGGACCGCGGCTCCTTCCGCACCCGCATCTTCACGGAGGCGGTGGAGGCGGGCTTCCCGCCGGATGCCGCCGGCGTGGTGGCGGCGTACCTGGCCAACGCGCCGCAGCCCACGCTGCGATGCAACGAGGCAGCCACGCTCCTGCGGGCGGAGGCGGCTTCCGCGGCGGTGCGGCCGGTGCTGGAGTCCCACCCGCGCGGGGAAGTGATCTTCATGCCCGGGGATCCGCTGACGCCGGAGCGCATGCAGCGGGTGGATGAGGAGGTGGCCCAGACGCTGGCCCGGACTCCGGCGCTTGACCGGTGGACGCAGTCGCTGGGACTCCTCGGCCTCTACGCCATCCTGACCGGCTCCATCTTCGCCGCCCTCTGGCTCTTCCGGCCGCTCCTTCTCCAGGAACCCGGCAAAGTGGCGCTCCTCCTGGGAGGCCTGCTGGCGCTCAGCCTCTTCACCGCGGGTGCGTCCGCCAGCTTCGAACGCTTCGCGGTCCTGCTCGCGGTCTCCTCCGCGCTCCTCGCAGGCAGCACGGTGGCGCTCCTCTACGACCGCCGCACCGGCGCCGTGGCGGCCTGCGCCCAGGCCGCCCTCCTCACGCTGGCGCTCGACGCGGATGAAGGCTTCCTGCTGGCGCTCCTCCTCTCGGCTGCGTCCGGCGTGGTGCTCCTGCGGGACATCCGCAACCGCTCCAGCATGATCCGGGCCACCCTGGCCACCGCCTTCGTGGCGGCCGCGGCCTTCCTGGCCCTGGGGCTGCTGGAGACGCCGCTCTGGCGCGGCGGCGCATGGCAGATCCTGGCCGCGGCCGTGCTGGCCGGCGTGGGCGCCACCGTGGCGGGCGTCATCCTTCTCGTCCTGCTTCCCACGCTGGAGCGGCTCTTCGGCGTGGTGACGGGACTCACGCTCGCGGAGCTTCGGGATCCCCGGCAGCCGCTCCTGCGGCAGCTCCAGCAGAAGGCACCCGGCACGTGGACCCACTCGCTCCAGGTGGCCAACCTGGCGGAGGCGGGGGCGGAGGCGATCGGCGCGGATGGCCTGCTGGCCTACGTGGGCGCCCTCTACCACGACGTGGGCAAGATGAACAAGCCCTCGTACTTCGTGGAGAACCAGGTCAACGGCGAGAACCGCCACGAGAAGCTCCGCCCCGCGATGAGCCATCTGGTCATCGTGGGCCACGTGAAGGACGGCGTGGAGCTGGCGTGCGAATACCGCCTGCCCCGCGCCATCCGCCACTTCATCGAGAGTCACCACGGCACCACGCTGGTGGAGTACTTCTTCCACGAAGCGCAGCGGCGGGCCGAGCGCGAGGGCGACGATTCGGAGCTGGATGACGCCCCCTGGCGCTACCCCGGCCCCCGCCCGCAGACCCGCGAAGCCGCGATCCTCATGCTTGCGGACGCGTCGGAGAGCGCCACCCGCGCCCTCCACGAACCCACGCCCGCCCGCATCGAGCAGGTGGTGCGGACCATCTCCCGCCGTCGCCTGGAGGATGGCCAGTTCGACGAGTGCCCGATGACATTCCGGGAGTTGCGCGCGGTGGAGGATTCGCTCGCCAAGAGCCTCTGCGCCCTCTACCACGGCCGCATCAGCTACCCCTCGACGGACGACGCCTCCCGCCGCCCGGAGCTGCCCGGAGAGGTGCCCGCGACGCAGCCGGCGCTCCCCGCGCTCCATCGCTCCGCGGGATGACCCCCGCCAGCTCGAGCGCCCTCCGGCAGGCGCTGGAGATGGCCGTGCCTTCGAGCCTTCGCGGCTCCACCCAGAGATCTCCGTTCGCGCCTCCCGGGCCCTCCGCCGCCGCGGACCAGCGGCAGCGGTAGACGCGCAGCCGCAGCCGCCGGTGACTCAGCAGGTGTTCGAACGCCCCGACCAGGCGCGGCGTCCCCGCCGCACCCTCCCGCGCCGCCCACTCCGCCACCTGCTGCGCCGTTCGCGGCGCGGCCGCCTCGAGCGTGGGCGGCTCCCAGAGCGACGCCCAGATCCCGCCCTCCGGTCGCTGCCGCAGCCGCAGGGCTCCGCGCCGGGTCCCCACCAGGAGGTGCAGCACGCGAACGCGCCGCCCGCTCCGCACCTTGGCCGCGGGGATGAACCGCTGCCGCCCGGTCCGCCGCGCCTCGCAGCGGGCCGCGAGCGGACACTCCCCGCAGCGCGGCGCCGCCGGCGTGCAGATGGTGGCGCCCAGCTCCATCAGGCCCTCGTTGAGGATGGCTGGCGAACCCGCCCGCGCCACCAGCGCCTCCGCCCGCTCCCAGCACCAGCGCTGCGCCCGGGGCGAATCCGCCGCGAGCTCCACCCCGGCCACCCGCAGGAGCACGCGGGCCACGTTCCCATCCACGATGGGCGCCCGGGCCCCAAACGCGATGCTGGCCACCGCGCCCGCCGTGTAGGGCCCCACGCCCGGGAGATCCAGGAGCGCCTCCAGCTGCCTCGGCACGCGTCCGCCGTGCCGCTCCACGATCGCGGCCGCCGCGGCGTGGAGCATGCGGGCCCGCCGGTAGTAGCCCAGCCCCTGCCACTCCTCCAGGACGTCCGCCAGCGGCGCGGCCGCCATCGCCGCGGGGGTGGGGAAGCGCCGCAGCAGGCGTTCGAACCGCTCCGCCACCCGCCCCACCTGCGTCTGCTGGGCCATGATCTCCGAGACGAACGAGCGCCACGCGCTCCGGCGGCGCCGCCAGGGAAAGGGCCTTGCCGCCCCCGGAAACCAGCGCTCGAGCGCCGGTCCGACCGCCGCCGGGACGGAAGACGGGAGCGGCGGAGGAACCCGCGGGCGGGCGGGTTCGAAGTCTGGAGAGCGGCGGGATGGAGGCATCGGAGGGAGGGCCGCGCCTGCCTTGCCAGTGCGGGCCGCCATCCCGTACTCTACGGAATCCTGGAGTAACCCCCCAACATGGCCAAGCTCTTCTACACCGTCGACGAAGCCGCCCAGAAGCTCCGCAAGAGCAAGGAGCAGATCCTTGACATGGTCAAGAGCGGGCAGCTCCAGGAGATCCGTCACAAGGACGAGCTGGTCTTCAAGGTGGAGGCCATCGACCTGCTGGCGGGTGGCGAGGAGGAGCTGGAGATCGGCGAACTGAAGCTCAGCGACAGCGTCGCCGGCGCGGGCGGTTCCAGCATGAACCTCGGGGACGACAAGGACGCCGGGATCACCCTGGCAGAGTCCGGCGCGGGAATGCCCGCCATGCCGGCCAGGCCCGCCGGCAAGGCGCCCTCCCGGCCTGCGGACCCGGGCGACACCGGCATCACGCTGATGGACAGCGGTGCCCCCGCCGCCAAGGGCGGCAAGTCGGCCAGCGCGTTCGACAGCATGGGCAGCGTGGCCGGCTCGAGCGTGCGGCCCGGCCAGGGCGAGAAGGTGGACCTTGAGAACGTGGGTTCCGGCAGCGGCATCCTGGATCTGACCCGGGAGTCGGACGACACGACGCTGGGCGCGGAGCTCCTGGATCAGGCGTTCTCCAATGAGGACAACCCCGAGCCGCTTCCGAACGCGAGCGGACTCTTCGACCGCCCGGACGCGGAGAGCGGCGGGAACCTGGTGGGCGCGGCCGCCACGGCCGGCATCACCCCGATGCCCCTGGGCACCTACATGGAGTCCTACGACGGCGCCTGGTCGGGCGTCGCCGTGGCCGGCATGGTGGCCGCCACCGTGGGCCTGATCGCCATGGGCCTCGTGGTGCTCCTCACGATCGGCGGCGGGAGCTCGCCGCTGGCCCGGACCTTCAGCGAGAGCTGGATGTACTGGACCGGCGGGTTCGCGCTCGTGACCGCGGTCCTGATGGTCATCGGCTTCTTCGTGGGCAAGGCCACCGAGTGAACCTCGGCGCAGGGCGCCTCGAGTGGGACTGACCCGTTACGGCCTGCGGGAGTGGGGGCTCCTGTCGCTCGTCCTCCTGCCGCTCGCGGGCGCGGGAGCGGTGATGGCCCTGCGGAGCCACCCGGCGTGGTGGGCCCTGGCGGCGGTGGCGTTCGTCCTCTGGTTCGCGGGCGCCGCCTTCTTCCGGGATCCCTGGGGGCGAACGCCGCGCACGGACGTCCAGACGGACATGGTGAGCCCGGCGGACGGGAAGATCTCCGCGGTCTTCCGCGCGGAGCACCACCCGGCCACGGATGGGCCGGCGATGGTGGTTCGGATCTTCCTCAGCGTGCTGGACGTGCACCTGAACCGTTCTCCCTGCCAGGGCGTGGTGGAGCGCGTGACCCACACGCCGGGCCGATACCTGGACGCCCGCCTGGAGGAGAGCGCCAAGGTGAACGAATCGAACCTGATGGTCCTGCGCACTCCCTGGGGCGACCCTGTGGGCGTGCGCCAGGTCTCGGGCGCCATCGCCCGCCGGATCGTCTGCCCGGTGGAACCCGGACGCCGGCTGGAGCGGGGCGAACGCTACGGCATGATCAAGTTCGGCTCCACCACGGAGCTGATCCTGGCCCACCCGGAGAAGGTCGCCGTGCGCGTGAAGCCCGGGGACCGCGTGGTGGGCGGCGTGACCATCCTGGCCAGCGTTGGCGGATGAGGCGGACATGGGCGGCAGGTTTGAGGAGTTCCGCCGGCGCCGCGCGGAGGGGCAGGCGCGGGTGCTGGACACGGAGCATCTGGGGATCAAGCGCTTCTTCCGGCTGGACAGCGCCGCCTACGAGGACGGCCCCCTGCCCGGCCGCACCAAGGAGCTGCTGGGACTGGTGGCGAGCGCCGTCCTCCGCTGCAACGACTGCATCGACTACCACCTGGAGCAGGCGGTGAAGGCCGGGTGGAGCCGCGCGGAGATCGAGGACGCCCTCAACGTGGCGCTCGTGGTGGGCGGCAGCATCGTCATCCCCCACCTGCGGCACGCGGCCCTCAGCCTGGACGAGCTGCTGGCGGAGCGGGGCTGAGCCTCACTCGTCCTCTCGCGGCCACTGGAACCGGTGGCGCGAATGCACCCTGTGGATGCGGGCCAGTTGCCGCGCGAACGCGTGCCGGAAGCGATCCACCGCCTCCCCCGCGCCCGGCAGGAACGGCACCCGCGGCGCCCCCAGGATCAGGACTACCGCGTCGCACACGTCACCATCGCGGCATGGCGCCACCATGGCGGGACGCAGCAGCACCTCGCCCCCGGCCTGGCCGTGGGCCATCGTGGAGGCGTCCCCCACCGTGAGCAGCCGACCGCCGGCGGCGACCGTCGGACAGAGTTCCGCGGCCCACTGGAGGAAGAGCGGTTCGATGCGGGCCCGCGGAAGATCGGCACGGGCGTAGGCGGCAAGGCCGAAGCGGCACTCGCCGGTCCCCAGGAAGAGGGCCACGTTCACCGGACCCAGGACGAGGGCCAGGTGCTCCACCGCGGCGGTCACCAGGGACTCCGGATCCAGGTGCATCGCGGCCTGGTCGTCAAAGCTCCGCGGCGGCGGCAGATGGGCCCGGGCCGCGTCGCCGTCGGCGCTCGCGTCGCCCATCAGGGAGGCCAGTCGCTCCAGGTCGCTCCCGTCGCCATGACGCCGGGCCACCACCTGGCGGCAGAGATGGCGAAGGCGCGTGACGCGCTCGATGCGTTCGCGCCCCTCACGGCCGCGCTCCACGGCAGCCTGGATGCGGGCCCGCATCTCCGCCACCGGAACGCTCCCCACCAGGTAGTCCCCCACGCCCGCCCGCATCGCGGCGGCCATGACCTCCACCGTGGTGTTGCGGCTGCGCAGGATGAAGACCGTGCCGGGCGAGAGCCGCTGGGTGGTCTCCGAGAGTTCCATCGCGGCGGCGGCGCACTCGTCCAGGTCCGCCACCACCACGTGGTAGCGGGCTTCCAGGAGCATGCGCCGGGCGGCCGGAAGGTCCGCGGCAAGCGCCACGCGGTGGCCATCGGATTCGAGCGTCTCCAGGAGGGCGCCCACTGCGTGCAGGCTGCCCACCAGGAGGATCTCCCCGGTGGCGCCGGAGACGCGCTGGCCATCTCCGTGGCGGTCGTCGTTGAATCCCTGGGGGCGGTGCGGGGGCTGGGACATGCCGTCCGCGAGACATCGGGCCGCCGGCGCGGCGGGTCCAACCCGGGGGGTGTCGCGGACGCGGGACGGTCCGTCTATTCCGTCTGTGCCGGTGGCGCGGGCTGTGCGGGCTGCGCAGGCTGCCCCGTCCGGGCCCGCCAGAGCCGGACCGCCTCCGGGATGCGCGGGTAGATCGGCAGCATCAGGTCCGCCGGCGTCACCAGGCCCGCCTCCAGCATCGCGGCGCCGGCTTCCAGGCACGCCAGCGCATTCAGGCGCAGGGGCTCCAGAGGGAGGCGCAGGGAGGCGGCCGCCTCGGCGAGCGTTCGCGGGAGGTGCCTGTCCGCCAGGAGGACCGCGGCGCCCGCGGCGAGCGCAGGGAGCGTGGCGGCGGTGACCAGCGTGCCGTCCGCGGCTGGCGCTGCGGCGCTGGCGAGGTTGGCCGCGGAGCAGCCGGCGGGGATGCCGGCGATCCACGCTTCCTCCTCCTTTGCCGCCAGCGCCACCAGGACGCGTCCATCCCGCGGAAGCCCGGCGGTGCAGGCCGCCACCAGGGCGCTCGGGACAGACACCGTGACGCACCCAGTGCCCAGGGAGAGCCCTTGCGCGGTGGCCATGGCCACGCGCAGCCCGGTGAAGCCCCCTGGACCGGCGGAGACGAACACCGCCTGCAGGGACGCGGGGGCCACGCCAAGCGCGGCGAACGCGCGGTCCACCGCCGGAAGCAGCCGCTCCTGATCCGGAACCGCCTCCCCGATCTGCTCCACGTGCGTCCGCCCGTCCGGCGCCCGCAGCGCCACGCCGCCGATCCGCTGCGATGCCTCCAAGGCCAGGAGCGCCCCCGCCGGCCGGTTCACGTGAGCGCCTCCAGGCTGGCCACCGGCACCACTTGGAAGGGACACTCCTCCGCCCGCGGCGGCGGCTTGGAGAGATCCATGGGGAGCACCACCGCGCCTTCGTGATCGCTGTTGAGGATGACCAGCCGCGGGCCCACCACGTCCACGCCCGCATCCGCCCGCATGTGGCCGGCCAGGAAGAGCTCCACGTTCCAGCGGGAGGCGAGCTGCTCCACCTGCTCCGGCGTCTGGCCGCGTCCCCACACCATCATCCACGCGGAGCCGCTGTTGGCCACGTAGTCCGCATCCACCAGATCTCGCTCCAGCACGCCGGGGTCGAAGCGCGGCATCGAGTACGGACCGGGCAGGGAGTGCGACACCATGGCGCCGTTGGCGCAGCGGAGCGCCAGCGGCATCGCCCGCACGAACGACTCGATGGAGTCCGCGACGGTCTGGGCGTCGTCGCCGAAGGCCCACTCCAGGCCCGCATCGAAGAGGGAGACGTTCTCTCCGGCGCCCTTCGAGAGCGGCTGCCGGAAGGCCTGGGCCAGCTCGTGATTGGCCAGGATGGGGTGGACCTGCTCGGGGTGGCGCGTGACCAGCCACGCCACCTTGGCCAGCATGCGGTAGCTGAGGTCCACGCCGTTCACCAGGCGGTCGCCGTGGATCAGTTCGTGGAGCACCACGTGCTGATCCGGGCGCTCCAGGCGGGAGAAGCTGCGGATGCGGTCGAAGTGGACCGGATGGTCGTGGATGTCCCCGGTGACCAGGAGGCGCCCGGAATCCGGCAGATGCACGGACCCGCCCCGCCGCCCGGGATGGGAGAGCAGCGCATCCGCGGCCTCCTCCAGGAGGTCCGACACCAGCGAC
The DNA here is from genome assembly GCA_046350535.1 of Phycisphaerales bacterium. Classification (GTDB taxonomy): domain Bacteria; phylum Planctomycetota; class Phycisphaerae; order Phycisphaerales; family SM1A02; genus VGXK01. The sequence continues at coordinate 210,775 of JAXMAG010000001.1, read as the reverse complement.
GGATCGACGAGCTCCGCCCTCACTTGGACGGCACCGCGCTCCCGGCCGGAGCGCGGACGCTGGCAACCACGAAGAAGGGCCCGCTGCCGGTGGCCGTCTGGATCTCCATGGGCACCCAGATGAAGCGCCCGGCCGCCGCCGCGCTCGGGGTGAAGCGGAAGCGGATGGCGCACTTGTCGCCATCCATCTGCGATCCCAGGAACTCCGCGGTGGCCAGCGGGGAGAGCGACTTCACGCCGCGGACCTTGCTCCACTCCGGCTTCTCGACCGCGCCGCGGGCCTTGGGGTTGTAGTGCTCGATCTCCACGGAGCCTTCGAAGGGCTGCCCCGGAGCCAGCAGGCCCGCGCTCACCAGCGACTCCGGCACGTGCCAGAAGCGGCCCGTGCGGGCCTGGTCGAACTTGGAGCCGGTGTTCTCGTTGCGGACGCGGAGCGGGATGAGCGGGCAGTCCGCCCGGTTCGTCTCCACCACCCACCACAGCTTCAGGTCCGCGGGGGCCACGCCGGTGAAGTCCCACGCCAGGATGTACTCCGATCGCGGCTGATCCTTCGCGGGATCGAAGCCCACGAAGACCGGCGGCTTTCCGTCGCACCCAAGGACGGTGAAGGGCTTCGCATCCGTCGCCTTCAGCCGGACCACGCCCTTGGTGACGCCCTTGAGCGCCTCGCAGTAGGCGGGCTCCGGCGCGATCGGCAGGGTGACCACGCCCTTCAGCATGGCCACGGCCGGAGACTCCATGCCGTCGCACACCACGAAGACCTTGGCGTCCTTGTCACCTGGCGTGCGCGGCGCTTCCAGCGTGGCGCTCAGCTCGAGCGTGCCGCCGGCGGGGATCACCTTCCCCACGATCGGAGACACCGCCGTGCACTTGCAACTCGGCATGGCGCTGCGAACCGTGAGCGGCTGCTGCGTGAGGTTGCGGAGCTGGAACTTGCCTTCGTGGCGGCTCCCCGGCCCGATCGGCCCGAAATCGATGACCGGCGGCTCCACCGCGATCGGTCCGGCGGAGGGTCGGCCCTGCGAACCTGGGGCGGGCGCTGCGGGCGCCGCGGGCGCCGCGGGGGCTGCGGGCGCTGCGGGGCGGGCGGCCGGTCCCGCCGGGCGGGCCGGCGGCGCGCTTTGGAGAAGAACCCCGACCGCGAGCACTAGTAGGGCGTGCAGCATGGGCGGAGTGTAGTCAGCCGGGCTTCTTGACCCCGTTCTGCCAGATCTCCACATAGGGAGTGGAGACGCCTGGGAACCAGATCTTCCACTCGCCATCCATCTTGTCGTAGATGTAGGTGCCGGTCTTGGCCAGGGTGCCGTCCTCGTGCCAGCTCTCCCACTTGCCGTGCTTGGCCCAGCGGCCGGTCGCGGGATCCTTGGCCATCGGGCAGAGCGCCTTCGGCTTGCCGTTGGGCCACACCTCCCGCCACATCTTGGCGGCGGCTGCGGCCGGAGCCGCCGGCGTCCCGGGCGCGGGCGGCGTGGCGGCCTGAGGAGCGGCCGCGGCCGGCGCGGGCGGCTGCACCGGAGTTGGCGCTGGCGCGGAAGGCGGGGCCGGCGCGGGCGCTGGGGCTGGCGCGGGTGCTGGCGCGGGCGCCGGGGCGGGAGGCGGCGCGGGGGCGGGAGTGGCCCCCTTCTCGCAGGCGCTCAGCAGAAAGGTCGCGGCGATCAGCGAAACGACGTTCTTCATGCCTCGCATGGCGTCTCCTGTCCTGGATCCACAGGGCTGGAATGAAGCGGGCGGCGGACGCTGGTCCGCCGCCCGCGAGAGCGACCGTGAGTGGGATCGTCCGTTCAGGGCGTCCAGTTGGCGATCAGGATCCCGAGGTCTGCGCCGTCGGTGGTGCGATCGCAGTTGAGGTCGCCGGAGGGGGTGCCCCAGCCGGCGATGACCAGACCGAGATCCGCGCCATCCACCTTGCCGTCCCCGTTGAGGTCACCGGTGATCGGGCAGAGGACCTCGCCGGAGGCAGGCACGATCTTGAAGATGGTGCCCGTGGTGGCGCCGCCATGCTTGACCATGTACAGCTCGCCGTTGGCGTCCTCGCCGAAGGACACCACCGTGTTCACCGTGGCTCCGTTCATGGCCGGGTTCACCTGGGAGTTCAGGACCGTGAAGTTGCTGATGGTGCCGCCGTTGTAGCGCATCGCCCAGACGTTGTTGAGCGAGTAGTCCGCGTAGATGTAGAAGCCCTGCAGGTCCGGGATGGCGCAGCCGCGGTAGACGTAGCCGCCCACCACGCAGAAGCCACCGGAGGTGCCCGCGGAGTGGGTGTGGGTCTTGATGGGCAGCGTGATGGTGGGAGCGTTGCAGGTGCAGCCGGTGAGACCGGTGCAGTTGTTGCCCTCCATGCAGCGCCAGCCGTAGTTGCGGCCACCCGGGGCGCCGGCCACCTGGAAGTCCACTTCCTCAACCGCGTCCTGGCCCACGTCGCCGATCCAGAAGTCGCCGGTCTGGCGGTCGAAGCTGCAGCGCCAGGGGTTCCGCATGCCGTAGGCCCAGATGGTGTCGTCGGTGGTGGCGCCACCGGCGAAGGGGTTGCTGGCCGGGATGAAGTAGGGCGGCGAGTTGCCGGTCACGTTGGGGTCGATCCGGTGGATCTTGCCCAGCTTGGTGTTCAGGTTCTGGCCGTTGCCGTTGGGGTCGTTGCCGCTGCCGCCGTCACCCATGGCCACGTAGAGGTAGCCATCCGGACCGAAGCCGAGCCAGCCGCCGTTGTGGTTCGTGAAGGGGTCGGCCTGCGCCCAGAGCACCAGCCCCGTCGTCAGGGCCACGTTGGGGTTGTTGGGGTCCACCTGGTAGCGGGCCAGGGTGTTCGCGCCGCCGTTGGCGGTGTAGTAGACGAAGAAGTAGCCGTTGGTGTCGTAGTCCGGGTGGAACGCGAGTCCCAGCAGGCCCTGCTCCTCGCTGAGCGCGCTGCCGCCCACCACCAGGGAGTCGATGTTGAGGAAGGGCGTCGCCAGCACGGTCGGCGTGCCGGAGGAGAGGTCGATGATCTTGATGACGCCCTTCTTCTCCGTCACGAACAGTCGGCAGCTGTCTCCGGGAGCCGCGGTGACGAAGGTGGGGTACGAGAAGCCGGTCGCGATCTGCTTGGTCTTCAAAGCCGGCGGCGCCTGTGCGGCGCTGGTGGCTGCGAACGACGCGGCGGCCACGACGGCCAGGCCAAGAAGGCTGGTTCGAATCGACATCGAGGGGTCCCTGAATCAGGCGGCGGAACGAATGCCCCCGAGCACAAACAGCCTCGGGGGACCGGCAAATATACCCCCTGACTTCGGCAAGGCCGCCGCCAAAGTGCGCTCGACCCGTGAATGTCCGATATCCGGCCCTCGATCGCGCGAGCCGCTACTCCGGGCGGGCAGCCTCGAGGAGCTCGGACACCACGTCCATCGCGCGGTCGAGCGCGTCGGCCGTTCGCGCGCAGGCGGCCTTGATGCGGGCCGGGTCTCCGGAGTCCACGGCCTCCGTCACCAGCGGAAGCACCACCGCGGAGTAGCCGGAGTCGCGGTCGCTGGCCACCAGGAGAGAGCGGAACCACGGGCGGCCCTCCAGGCCCGCGGGGTCCAGCCAGGCGCGGTCCAGGCTCATCAGGAGGCGGTTCACCCGGGCGGGGTCCGGACTTCCGCCGGGGAGCGCCGCATCCACGGTCGCGCCGGCCTGTGCGAGCGCCTCCGCCCGGAGCCGAAGGCCGCGGAGCGCGGCCTGGCACTCCACGTCCTGGGTTCTGGCGATCAGCGGGTCCAGCCACCCCGCCACGGCACTCCCGGTGGCGGCGACGCCAAGCGGCAGGAGCGGTCCGTCCGCCAGCCGCCGCACCACCTCCGCAGTGAGCCGCGTGACCATGAGCGCGGGTTCGTAGTCCTCCCCCACCACGCGCCGGTACCACGCGAGCGTGTCGTAGTTGCTGTGGTAGCTGGTGCCCTTGCTGCCGCCCGCGCCGATCGACATGCAGGGGGCGCCCGCGAGGCAGAGGAACCCGATGTGATCGCTGCCGCCGCCGAGCACGCCGATCGCCGGCTCCTTGGCGCCGTCCTGCGTCATCTGCCGGGCCACGCTGCGGCCTTCCGGATCCCGCGCCACCGGCACTTCCTTCACCGCCTCCAGCACCACCGCCCGCAGGCTGGGTGAGGCCGCGAACCCCGCCTGCGTTCCCATGGCCGCCATGTCCAGGTTGAGGTACGCCACCGCGCGCTCCGAGAGCTCCGCGAGGTGCGCCTCCACCCACTCCACGCTGCCGATGATGCCGAACTCCTCCGCGCCCCAGGCCGCGAAGACGATGGTTCGAGCCGGTGGATGGCCGGCCTGCGCCTGTTCCGCGAAGATCCGCGCCGTCTCCATGAGCACCATGGTGCCAGCGAGCGGATCCGCGGCGCCGAAGCCCCACGCGTCGTGGTGGCAGCCCACCACGATCCACTCGTCCGGGCGCTCCGCGCCGCGGAGGATGCCGATGACGTTCGCGCTCTCCCGCACCGGACGCTCCTGCTCCACCGCGAGCCGCACGCGCAGGCCGCCGCCCTGGATGCGGTACGGCACCGGCATGCCGCCCTTCCATGGGTCGTCGTCCGCAAGGATGCCGCCCTCCATGCGGGCCATGATCTGGGCCGCCGCCGCGTAGCCGATGGGCTGCACCGGGATCCTGGGAAGCGCAATCGAATCCGGGCTGAGCCGCTCGGCGTCGCGGGTGGCCGGGCGCAGCGGCGTGAGCGGATCGCCCGGCCAGTCGAGGGTGAGGAGGCTGCCGCGCTGGATGCAGGTGTCGTTGGCCCAGCCGCCCTCGGGCCACACCGGGCCCTGGGCCGCGTCCTTCGGATCCGTGTAGATGAGGAGTCCGGCGGCGCCCGCCTCCTCCGCGAACTTGGCCTTGTAGCCGCGGAAGTTGCCGCCGTAGCGGGCCAGGACGATTCGGCCGCGGCACTCCACGCCCAGCGACCGGAGGCGTTCGAAATCCTGGCGCGTGCCGTAGTTGGCGTAGATCACGCCTGCGGTGACGTCGCCGGAGGCGCTGAATGCGTTCCAGCCCCAGGTGAGATCGGGGTGCGCGGTGGCGGGATCCTCCAGGAGGTTCCGCTCCGTGATGGTCAGCGGGACCACGCCGCGGCGGACGGGTGGCGCGGGCGGCGAGCTCCCGTCCGGCTCCACGATCTCGAGCGTGGCCCGCACGGGCACCGGAAGCATGGCCCAGAAGGGTTCCACGCGCGTCTCCAGTCCCATCCCGGAGAAGGCGGCTCGGAGGCGCTCGATCTGGCGGCGGTCGCCATCGCTGCCGGCCACGTGGGGTTCGCTGCCCAGGAGTTCGTGCCACGCCCGCAGGCGACCGGCCTCCGCGCGGGCGGTCACGCTGCCGGCCGCGGGCGCGACGGCGGCCGCGGGTGCGGCCGGCGTGGCGCCCGGCGCGGCCGCATCCCGTGCCTTCGCGGGACCGTCGGCGCCCACAAGCGCCGCGACAAGGATGAGCGGAGCGGCTCCCACCACGAAGGTGCCCCCCGCTACCGCGCGGGCGTGCCCGGTGCGGTCGGAGCGGCGGGCGCCGCCTTCGGGGCGGGCGCTGCGGCGGCGCCGCCGCCGGCACCGAGGACCTTGGGCCACGGGTTCACGTTGTGGCAGGCGCGGCCCGTTCGCTCCACGTAGTCCTGGTGGTAGGCCTCAGCGGGATAGAAGGTCTTGGCCGGCTCCACCACCGTCACCACCTTGCGGCCGCGGAAGGCATCGCGGGCGTTCAGCTCCGCCACGAATGCCGCGGCCTGCGTCGCCTGCTCCGGCGAGGTGGTGAAGACCGCGCTGCGGTACTGATCGCCCACGTCCGGCCCCTGGCGGTTCAGCTGCGTGGGGTCATGCAGCATGAAGAATCCCTCCAGGAGCTGGCGGTAGGTGACCTGGGCGGGATCGAAGACCACCTTCACCGCCTCCGCGTGCCCGGAGGTGTGCGAGCAGACGTCCTCGTAGGTGGGGTTGGGCTTGCTGCCGTTCATGTAGCCGCTCTGCGCGTCCAGCACGCCGGGGCACTGCGCGAAGATGTGCTCCACGCCCCAGAAGCAGCCGCCGGCGAAGTACGCCGTCTGCGGCGTGATGGCCGGCTGCGACGCCTTGGGCACGGGCTGCCCCTTCTCCACGAAGTTCAGGCTGGCGGAGTTGAGGCAGTAGCGGAGGCCGGTCTTGTCGCGCGGGCCGTCCTCGAAGACGTGGCCGCCGTGGGCGCCGCAGCGGGCGCAGGTGATCTCCACGCGATCCATGCCGTGCGAACCGTCCTTGATGTAGTTGATGTGCTTGGGATCCGCGGGGGCGAAGAAGCTGGGCCAGCCGGTGCCGGAGTGGAACTTGGCCTCGCTGGTGAAGAGCGGCAGGCCGCACACCACGCAGACGTAGGTGCCGTCCTTCTTGTTGTCCGTGAGGTTGCCGCAGAACGCGGGCTCCGTGCCGGCGTTCTGCGTGACGCGGTACTGATCCGGCGTGAGGGCGGCGGCCAGCTCCTTCACGCGCTCCTTGGAGAGCGGCGTGATGTCGTGGCCGGAGGCGGAGTAGACGCGGGCGGTGGAGGACGCAGGCGCGGCGGGCGCGTTCCGGGCGGGCATGGCGGCTGGGGTCTCCTGTGGTGGATCGGCGATGAAGGCTGCGGCCAGGGTGGCCAGGGCCGCGGCGACCAGGATGGCGGCGCGAACCACCACGCCGCGGGTCGAGAGTGCTGCGGGTGCGTTCGGGTGCGTCATGGATTGGGGTCTCATCAGGCGTCTCCCTTCGTGGGCATGCGAACCCGGGATTCCAGCTCCTGCGGCAGCGGCCTCAGATGCTGCGCCTCCACGCGTTCCGGAAGCGCCTCCAGCGTCACGGCATCCGCGAGCGTGAAGGGTTCAACCGCCGTGCGGCGGATGGCGGTGCAGTATCCACCCGTCCCCAGCGCCCGTCCAAGGTCCCGCGCCAGGCTGCGGACGTAGAAGCCCTTCTCCGAGCGGATCAGGAGCGCCACCCGCGGATACTCGAACCACGCCAGCTGGAGCGAGTGGACCGTCACGGACCGCGGCGGCGGCTCCCGCAGCTCCCCCCGGCGGGCCGCCGCGTAGGAGCGGACGCCCGCGGTCTTCACCGCGCTGAAGGCCGGCGGCACCTGATCGAACGTGCCCGTGAAGTGCTGCAGGGCCTCCTCTACGGCGGCGCGCGACGGCGGGTTCAGCACCTGAACGGGCGTCGGCTCGCCCTCCGCATCGAGGGTGGGCGTGGTGGCGGAGAGGTCGATCTCCGTCTCGTAACGCTTGGGGCCGGCCATGAGCGCGTCGATGGCACGCGTGGCCCGTCCCAGGGCCAGCACCAGCACGCCCGTGGCAAGCGGATCCAAGGTGCCGGCGTGGCCGGTCCTGGCGCCGCCGGCCCGACGGCGGACGATCTCCACGGCACGCATGCTGGTGATCCCCGCGGGCTTGTCCAGGACAAGCACTCCGTGGAGGTCCGGGGGGCTGGAAGGAGGCTGCCGCATCGGTTCCGCCCGGCTACACTAGCCGCCCCGGGACAGGTGTCCGAGCGGTTGAAGGAGCAGCATTGGAAATGCTGTATACGGCTAACGCCGTATCGTGGGTTCGAATCCCACCCTGTCCGCTTCCAGCCCGCGCTGCTGCAGGAGCGGCGCGGCCGAGCGTCGGTTAGACTGGTCGGTCCATCTCGACGGGCTGTGGCGCAGCTTGGATAGCGCGCTTGACTGGGGGTCAAGAGGTCGTGGGTTCAAATCCCGCCAGCCCGACTCGGCAACCCTCGGCCACACCGAGGGTTGTCTGCTTTTGGAGCCGGTTCGGGCACGACGTGTGCGGCGAGTCCGCTCCGACGGTCGAAGGCATCAGCCCCGCGCACCCGGTTGGGGCTCCGTGGGTCCCGGATCGGTAGGCTGGGACCGCGGCTCCCGCCTGAGCCGCGTTCCCCAGAGGAGCTGCCGCCATGACGCACGTTCACGTTCGCACTGCCACTGCCTGGGCCCTGCTGGGCCTGGCCGGGATCTGCGCGTCCGCCTCCGCCGGAGATGGCGCGGACGGCACCACCGCCAAGCTGACGCTGGTCCCCAAGGGCGGCTCCGCGAAGGTGGGCTACTACCAGCCGCAGAAGGCCACTTTCGACACCACCAGGCCGGACGGCGTGAAGAAGGTGCCGGCGGATGCGGCGGCGCCGCACTACGGCACGCTGCCGATCGGCGACGGCGTCCTCTTCCTGCTGGATGAGTCGGAGGGCAAGCCGGCGCGACTCTGGGTGGACACCAACCGCAACGGGGACTTCACGGACGACCCGGCCGCGGAGTGGACCGCCCGGACGGTGGAGGCCAACGGCGCGTCCCGCACCTCGTGGAACGGCAGCGCCATGGTGGAACTCGCCTCCGGCAGCGGCGCGCCCGTCCAGGTGGGCATCCTGGCGTACCGCTTCGATCCCAACGATCCCTCCCGCGCCGCGATGAAGAACGTGATCCTCTTCTACCGCGACTGGGTGCGCGAAGGGGAGCTCACGATCGGCGGCCGCACCATGAAGGCGCTGCTGGTGGATGATCGCGCCGCCGGCGACTTCCGGCCCAAGGCGGCCGCCGCCGGCGATGCCGGGAAGGCCGCTTCGGGCGTCAATCTCCTTCTCGACGTGAACGGCAACGGGCGCTTCGACCGGCGCGGCGAGTCCTTCGACGTGGCGGCCCCCTTCAACGTGGGGGGCACCACCTGGGAGATCCGGGACGTCGCCCGCGATGGCGGCTCCTTCCTGGTGGCCCGCAGCACTGCCAGCGTGCCTGAGATCCCCACGCCTCCGGACCTCTCCAAGGGCAAGCCCATGCTGCCCTTCACGGCCAAGGACACGGACGGCAAGGCCGTGAGCTTCCCCGCGGACTACAAGGGGAAGGTGGTGCTGGTGGACTTCTGGGCCACCTGGTGCGGACCGTGCATGGGCGAGATGCCCAACGTGGTGAAGGCCTACGAACGATTCCACGACAAGGGATTCGAGGTCCTGGGCATCTCGCTCGACAACGAGAAGTCCATCGAGCGCATGCCGGAGGTGATGAAGAAGGCCGGCATGACCTGGCGGCAGGTGGCGGATGGCAAGGGCTGGAAGGCGGAGGTGGCCCAGCTCTACGCCGTGGACAGCATCCCGGCCACGTTCCTGGTGGACGGCACCACCGGCAGGATCCTGGGGGCGGACCTCCGCGGAGAGGCGCTCGCCACCGCCGTGGAGAAGGCGCTCTCGGAGCAGTCCAAGGGTGGTGCGGCCAGCGGCGCGTCAGGCGGAAAGTGACGCCATGTCGATCACGAAGCGGTAGCGCACGTCGGCCTTCAGCATCCGTTCGTAGGCCTCGTTGATCTGCTGGATCCGGATCTTCTCTATGTCCGAGGCGATCCCTCGCTCCGCGCAGAAGTCCAGCATCTGCTGCGTCTCGCGGATGCCGCCGATGGCGGAGCCCGCGATGCTGCGGCGGCCCATGATGAGGTTCCAGATTCCCGGCGACGGATGCGGCGAGGCGGGCGCGCCCACCAGGCAGAGCGTGCCGTCGCGGCGGAGCATGGCGGTGTAGGCGTCCAGATCGTGCGGCACAGCGACGGTGTCCAGGATGAAGTCGAAGCGACCGGCCTGCCGGGCCATGGCCGCGGGATCGCGGCTCACCACCACCTCGTCCGCACCCAGGCGCCGCGCGTCCTCGGCCTTCCCCGGTGAGGTGGTGAAGAGGACGGTGCGGGCCCCGAGGGCGTGCGAGAACTTGATCCCCATGTGGCCCAGGCCGCCCAGGCCCACCACGCCCACGGTCTTGCCGGGTCCCGCCTGCCAGTGCCGCAAGGGAGACCAGGTGGTGATCCCGGCGCAGAGGAGCGGAGCCGCCGCCGCGGGATCCAGGCGCGGATCCACCAGCAGCACGAACGACTCCCGCACCACGATGGCCGCGGAGTAGCCGCCCCAGGTGATCGAACCCGGCATGCGCGGATCCGGGCTGTTGTAGGTGAGGGTCATCCCGCGAACGCAGTACTGCTCCACGCCCGTGCGGCAGTTGTCGCAGGCGCCGCAGGAGTCCACCATGCACCCCACGGCCGCCATGTCCCCGGCCTTGAAGCCCTTGACCGCGCTGCCCACGCGGGCGACGCGGCCCACGATCTCGTGGCCGGGCACGCAGGGGAAGGTCACTCCGGGCCACTCGCCCCGCGCGGTGTGAAGGTCCGAGTGGCAGACGCCGCAGTAGAGGATCTGGATCTCCACGTCGTCCGGCTGCGGATCGCGGCGGGGAATGGAGTGCGGAGCGAGCGGCGACGTGGCGGTGGCTGCGGCGAAGGCAGGGACGTTGCGGGGCATGGGCGGATGGTAGGGCCGGGCCGAGGGATGCGGCGCCGCGGAGCCGCGGAACGCGGGTGCTGGACGCGTGCCGTAGGATCGAGCGCTCCTCCATGCACGCCGCCGCCGCTCCACTGGTGCCGCTCCACCGCCGTTCGTGGTTCACGCTGCTTGCCGCCGCGTCGTTGCTTCTGGCCCTCGCGGTGGCGGCGCTCATCGTCCGCAGCGCCGCGGCGATGGACATCCTCAGCTGGAGCGCCAGCTCCCTCACGCCGCCGGTGGCCGGCGCCCAGACCGGAGACTTCAGTGCGATGTGGCGCCGCGAGGAGGTCACCTGGAGCCTCTCCGCGCACCGCGGCCAGCTGTCGCTCTTCCGCGGGATCTACGAGGCGTTCCGGGAGACTCGCGAGGAGTTCGCGGAGTGGCCCGAGGACCGCCCCCTGCACCTCGACGCGGGGGTTCAGCCGGCGCCGTGGCCCGCGGAGCCCTGGTGGCGCTGGGATGGGCCGCTGGAGTGGGACCTCCTGGGCTTCTCGTCCCGGGGGGCCCTGCGCTCCGGCGTCTCCGTGCGCACCATCGGGATCCCTCTCGCCGCGCCGCTCCTCCTGCTCCTGGCCGCCCCCGCCGCGTGGGCCTGGAGCTGGTCCCGCTCGCGGCGGCGCGAACGCGAAGGACGCTGCCTGCGCTGCGGGCACGCGATCCACGCGGGCGGCGCGGAGCACGGCGATGCCGTTCGAACGCCGCGCCCCGGGGAGCCCGGGTTCAGCGGGAGCGCGTGCCCCGAGTGCGGGACGCCTTCTTCGGCGCGGCCCCCCGCGTGGCGCGGGAGGCTGCCTTCTTCCGCGGGGCCTGCGAGCGGCTCGGTCGAGTAGCGCTGCGGGGCGAGGCCGCGGCGCGGGCGCCGCCGCCGCCGGCCAGCTCCAGGGCCACCGCCGCGGCGGCGGCATGCTTGGCGCCGGCGGCCATCAGCAGCTCCCCGTAGCGCCGGAGATAGTCCTTGAGCGGCGTGCGCCGCAGGGCCTCCGCCACCACCTCGTGGGCCACGTCGTCCGCCCGCTTGAAGCGCACGCAGCAGCGGCCCATGTCCAGCTTCTTGCCGGTCTTCTGCCACGCCTTGCGGAACCACTCCCAGTGGGCGCCGTCCCCGTAGGTGGACATCAGGTAGAGCGAGAGATGATTCTTCTGCGCCGCCAGGCCCGCGAACGGAAGCGGCTGCTTCGGATCGCAGTGGTATCCGGGCGGATAGATGCTGTGCGGCACGGACCAGCCGATCATGCCGTACTGCATCCCCTCCTGGAACCCCGCCGGCATGTTCTCCCGCATCAGCTTCAGGATCGCTTCCAGCTCACTGCGGCGATCCGCCGGAAGCCCCGCCAGATACGCCTTCACCGTGGTGGCCTTGCTCTGCATTCCCCGAGCCTACCGGTCTGTGCCGCTGCGATGCCAGCAGCAGCACGCCCATCCCCAGGAGCAGCTCCACGTCCGCCAGGTTGAAGACCCACGGGAAGAGCTCCGTGCTGCCGCCGCCCGGCCAGCGCCATCCGAACGGCAGGTTCCACCGCGGGAACATGTGGAGGAAGTCCCGCACGGCGCCGTAGACCAGCCGGTCGTGGAGGTTGCCGATGCCTCCGGCGAGCACCAGCCCGATCCCCAGGTGCGCCGCCCAGCTCCCGGCCCGCGTCCACCAGCCGAAGATCCAGACGGCCACCGCCACCGCGATCAGTGTGAAGGCGACGAAGACGCTGCGGCGGTTCTGACCGATGCCGAAGACCGCGCCGTGGTTCACCACGAGACTGAAGTCCAGCAGATCCCCCGGCACCACCTGCATCGGGTTGTGGTAGGGCGGGCGGAAGTCCGGGTTCCTGGCCTCCTCGTAGACCAGCACCACCGGCTTTCCCGCCACGTTCCGGAAGGCCCAGCTCTTGCTCCAGAGGTCAGCGGAAAGAGCCACCGCGAAGACGATGACCATGGTGCCCCACGCGCGGGGGCTGCGCCACGCCGGCAACGAGCTCATCGATGCTGGCCGCTCTCCACCAACCTGGCCGCCTCGACCGTGTACTTGGCCCACGGCTTGGCATCCAGTCTGGCCTTGGGGATGGGCTTGCCGGTCATCTGGCAGACGCCGTAGGTCTTGTCCTCGATGCGGTCGATCGCGCCATCGATCTCCGCGAGCAACTGCCGGTCGCTGGCGGCCATGCCGAGGGCGAAGTCCTGGTCGAAGGTGTCCGTGCCGATGTCCGCCGGGTGGAGCGGCATGGTGGAGAGGTTGCCGCCGCTGGAGCGGAGGGCTTCATCCTCCAGGCCGGTGACGCGTCCCACCAGCTCCCGACGGTGCTGGAGCAGGATCTCCCGGTAGTGATCCAGCTCCTTCTTCCCCAGCTTGGTCCGGATGCCCTTGATGGTCTGCTCCGTGGGGAAGGCCTGCGCGGGCTTCACGGCCACCGGCTTCACGGCCTTGCGGGTGGGGGCGCCCTTGGTGGAGATCATGCGCACGCGGCGTCCGTTCACCACGACGTAGCCGTGGGAGTCGGCCTTGGCGGTGATGGCCACCGCAGCCACGGAGCGGGCGTTGGCCAGGTCGATCTTGGGGGTGGACTTGCGGGAGCCCTTCGGAGCCTTGCCTGATTCCGCGCTCTTGGCAGCCTGCCGCTTGGGTTCGATGATGGTGATGCCCTTCCCGCGCGAAGGGCTCTTGCGCGGCGGCGGCGGCGGCGGCGGCGTGAGCGCGAGAGGCGAGAGCCGCGCCGGCTCCTGCCGGCCCTTGGCGCCGGACTTGCCCGCCTGCGGTGGTGCCTTGCCGGCGGGCCCCTTCCCTGCGGGGGCCTTCCCCTGCGGAGCCTTCTGACCCGGCTTCTGGCTGGACGCGCCTCTGGCGGCGCCCGTCTGCGCTGCAGCACCGGCCTTGGCGGCGGGCTTCTGAACGGGCTTCTTTGGCGACTTCGACACGGGCTTCAATACGGCCTTGGCCGCCGGCTTTGTGGGCGCCTTTGAAGATGCGGGCTTGGCGGCGCCGGCACCCTTGCGCGGCGCAGCCTTCGCGGCGGCCGTCTTTGCGGCTGCAGCCTTGCGATCACCAGGCTTCTGCTTGGACTTCGCTGCCACGCTGTTTGGCACCTTGGCCGTCATGGCGGCCAGCGGTCATTGATTTTACCGGACGCTGCAACCCGCTGCATCCGGGCTGCACTGCCTTTCGGCACCGCGTTTGCCGTTCGCAGAGGATACCGCGTTCGGGTCCCGTTCGTCAAATGCTGCGGCCCGCGGCCTCACCCGGCGGGCGCTCCCGGGGCGCCTCCGGAGCGCCGGCACGCAGCGGCGCTTCCCCCGCCTGAGAGTCAGCCGCGGCTGCGGTTGCGGCTGGTGACGCTGCCGATGTTCCGGAACTTCTCGTAGCGAAGGCGCACGAGCGTCTCCGGGGAGAGCCGCTGAAGCTCCCGGATGGTGTCCGTGATCCAGGCCTGGAGGCGCTCCGCGGTGGCCTGCGGATCGCGATGGGCCCCGCCATGCGGCTCCGGGATGATCGCGTCCACCAGACCGTTGCGGATGTTGTCCTCCGCGGTGAGGGCCAGGGCTTCCGCGGCCCGGGTGTTGGTCTGCTCGTTCGCCTGCTTCCAGAGGATGGCGGCGCAGCCCTCCGGCGAGATGACGGAGTACCAGGCGTGCTGGAGCATGGCCACGCGGTCCCCCACGCCGATCCCGAGCGCTCCGCCGCTTCCGCCCTCTCCGATCACCACGCAGACGATGGGCGTCCGCAGGCGGCTCATCTCCATCAGGTTCACGGCGATCGCCTCGGCCTGGCCGCGCTGTTCGCTGCCGATGCCGGGATACGCGCCGGGCGTGTCGATGAGGGTCACGATGGGGAGGCGGAACTTCTCCGCCAGGCGCATCTTGAGGAGCGCCTTGCGGTAGCCCTCCGGGTGGGCGCAGCCGAAGTGGCACGCCAGCCGCTCCTCCGTGGTGCGGCCCTTGTGGTGCCCCACCAGGAGGCACTTCATGCTGCCGATGCGGGCGAACCCCGTCACGATCGCGGGATCGTCGCCGTAGCGGCGGTCCCCGTGGAGCTCGCACCACTCGCGGCAGATCATGTCCACGTAGTCCAGCGTCTGCGGCCGCCCCGGATGGCGCGCCACCTTCACCCTCTGCCAGGGCGTCAGGCCCTCGTAGGTCTTGGTGAGGAGGCTGTCGCGGGCCTGCCGCAGCGCGGCCACCTCCTCCTCCAGGCGCTCCGCGTTGGGTCGCGTGGTGAGAGCCTCGATCTGCCGCTCCAGCTCCAGGACCGGCTGCTCGAAATCCAGCGTGAACGACCCGCTGTATCCACTCTTGGCCACGGGGCCAATGGTAGCAGCCTGCCTCCCCTCCGCTACCCTGCCGCGTCGATGGCCACCACTCCATCCACCGCGCCCGCCCTGGCCATCCTGGGGTGCGGCAACATGGGACGCGCCATCCTGCAGGGCGCGCTTCGCGCGGGCGTGGTGCGCGCCGCGGAGGTGCTGGTGGTGGATCCCGCGGAGGCGGCCCGGACGTGGGCCGCGTCGCTCGGCGCCGGCGTCTCGGAGTCCCCCGCTGCCGCGGCCGGCGCGGCGCGCCTCCTCCTGGCGGTGAAGCCGCAGTCGTTCCGCGAGCTTGCGGCGGCGCTCTCCCCGCGGGCCGGATGCACGTGCATCTCCGTGATGGGCGGCTGGCGCGCGGACGACGTGGGCGCCGCCCTGGGCGGCCGGGTCCACGTGGCCCGGGCCATGCCCAACACGCCCGCCTCGATCGGCCTGGGCGTCACCGCGCTCGCGTTCCAGCCCGGCCTGGGCGCCGCGGAGCGGGCGTGGGTGGAGCGGCTCTTCTCGTCCGTGGGCCGCACCGTCTCCGTGGAGGAAACCCTCTTTGACGCCGTGACCGCCGTGAGCGGCTCCGGACCCGCGTACCTCTTCCTCCTCGCGGAGGCGGAGCTGCGCGCGGCCCGGGAGCTGGGCCTTCCGCCGGAGGCCGCCCGCGCGCTCGTCTCGCAGACGCTCGTGGGCGCCGCCGCCATGGTGGCCGCAGGCGAACGCGATCCCGCCGCGCTGCGCGAAGCGGTGACGAGCCGCGGCGGCACCACGGCCGCGGCGCTCGAGGTGCTCGCGGCCCGCGGGGTCGTCGATGCGATCGTGGCCGCGATCCGCGCCGCCGCCGTTCGCGGGGCGGAGCTTGGAGCCGGCGCCGTCAGAAATCCCGGCGCGTGAAGATCAGGACGGCCACGCCGAGCACCACCGCCTCGAAGGCCAGGCTGGTGCCGATGATCCACGCGGGCGTGAGCGCGTCCCGGTGCTCCTTCATGGCCTTGAGGAGGTCCTTCTCCCTCACCCGCTTGGTGCCGAAGAGCGGCCGCTGGCTCTCCTCGTCCATCCGCTGCAGGCGCAGGTCCGCGGCGTCCGCGATCCAGCGCTCCAGCAGTTCCACCGTGGCGGTCGTCTTGGGGAGGACCGACGCGACGCCTCCCACGATGGCGTCGGCCACCTCCCAGCGGCCGTCCGCCTCCTTCTGCTCCGTCAGCTCGCGCTCGAGCGCCTGGGTGTCCGCCTCGTCGCCATCGCGGGTTCGACGCACGTCGATCACGCGCTGGATGGCCTGGATCTCCAGGCGCGACGCGGTGCGCCCGGTGGCCACCGCCTGCGACGCGCCCCAGAGGCCCACGGTGAGGGCCCACAAGAGGAGCGTGAGCAGCAGGCTGGCCACGGTGCTCCGGGTCACCATGCCCAGCAGGGCGCACATGGAGAAGACGTAGCTGTATACCAGCACCACGATGGGCACCGCGAGGAAGAGGCCCGGCTCCCATGCGTTTCCGCGGAGGCCGATCACCACGAAGCTGGCCAGGGAGAAGACCGTCACCTGCAGCCCGGAGAAGAGAAGCCCCGTGAGGAACTTCAGCAGGAAGAGGCGGGCCCGACCGATCGGCTTGCTGAGCATCAGGTCCACGGATCCGCTCGCCACCAGGTCCGGGATGATGCCCGCGGTGGAGACGAGGGCCAGGATGGTGGCGAGCCACGCCAGCCAGAACTTCACCCCCAGGGTGACGAAGAGCAGCTTGTAGAAGGTCTCCGGCGGGACCACCGTGCTGTTGAAGAAGCGGGAGTCGAAGGACCACCAGAGGAGGGTGAGTCCGCGTTCGTCCACCCCGACGGTGGCGAAGGCGCCCGCGCCGAGCGCGGAGAGCAGGAGCGAGATCCAGAAGAGCTTGCGGTCGTTGAGCTCCCGGTACGCGTCCACGAAGAGGGCCCAGGCCTGGATCATCGCGCGGCCCCCGGGGGAAGCGCGGCGCCGGTGGCGGGGTCCTGCACCTCGCGGATGAAGACGTCCTCCAGGGACTCGCGGAACGGCACCACGCTGACCACCACGGCGCCCGCGCCGCGCAGCCAGTCCAGCACGGGCTGGAGCACCGCCGGGTCCGAGGTGGGCAGGGTGGCGCGCTGGAGGTCACCGTCCCGGCGCACCGCGAGGGCGCCGAGGCCGCTGGGCACCTCCGCGGCGGAGAGCCCGGTGAAGGCCAGCTCGTAGCGGCTGGCGGCCGTCAGCTCGCGGAGCGTGCCCTGCCGCACCACGCGGCCCTGGACCATGATGGCCACCCGGTCGCAGACCATCTCGATCTCGCTCAGCAGATGGCTGTTGATGAACACAGTGCGGCCTTCGCTGCGCATCCGCACCAGGAGATCGCGGATCTCCCGCCGTCCCACGGGATCCACGCCATCCGTCGGTTCGTCGAGGAGCACCAGGGCGGGGTCGTTCACGAGCGCCATGGCCAGCCCCGCCCGCTGCTGCATGCCCTTGCTGTAGCTCGTGACGCGGGTGTCGGCCCACTTCCTGAGGCCCACCAGCTCCAGGAGCTCCTCGGCCCGGCGCCGTCGCTCCGGGCGCCGCACCTTGGCGAGGGCGCCGAAGAACTCCACCAGCTGCCGCCCGGTGAGATAGCGCGGAAAGCGGTGATGCTCCGGTAGGTAGCCGACACGCGCCAGCACGCCCTTGGTGCCCAGCGGCGCCCCCAGAAGCGAGCCCTCCGCGCGGGTGGGGCGCACCACGGTCATGAGGATCTTCACCAGCGTGCTCTTGCCGGCGCCGTTCGGACCCAGGAGGCCGAACACCTCACCCGCGCCCACCTGCAGGGCCACCTCGCGCAGGGCGTGCACCTTGCGCCCGTAGCGCTTGGAGACGGTCCGGATGTCCACGACGGGTGCGGCCACGCGTGGACTCTACCCCGCGGCCGCCACCGCTACCATCCGGCCGTGTTCCCCAGCCTGCGCCACTTCCTGGAGGCCCTCGACGCGGACGGCCAGCTGCGCCGGGTGCGCGTGCCGGTGGATCCGCGGCTGGAGATCACGGAGGTGGTGCAGCGGATGGTGTCCCGGCCCGCGGCGCGGGCCAGCGGGTCCGCGGCGGCGTTCGACCCGGACCACGCGGGACTCGGCGGCCACGCCCTCCTCTTCGAACAGGTGCGCGGCTGCGACTTCCCGGTGGCGATCAACCTCTTCGGCAGCTATCGACGGATGGAGATGGCGCTGGGCGTGGCGGAGCATCCGCGCGGGCTGGAGGCGCTGGCGGACCGCATCGCGGCCCTGGTCCGCCCGGAACCGCCCCGCTCCCTGGGGGAACTGGTGCGGCTGGCGCGGCGGATGGCGCCGCTCCTGCGGATCCCGCCGCGCAGCGTCCGGCGCGGACGCTGCCAGGAGGTGATCCGGCTGACGGAGCGCGGCGAGGTGGACCTCCGCCGGCTGCCGCTGCTGCGCTGCTGGCCGCTGGACGGAGATCCGCAGGCGGTGGGCTATCCGTGGGACGCGGCCCGGTCCGGCACGGCGGCGGGCGAGGGGCGGTACGTCACGTTCGCAGGGATGCACACCATCCACGCGGATGACCGCGGCCAGGCGAAGCCCGCCAGCCACAACATCGGCATGTACCGGGCGCAGCTCCTGGGACCCACCTCCCTGGCGATGCACTGGCACATGCACCATGACGGAGCCCGCCACTGGCGCAGCTGGCGCGAACGCGGCGAACCGATGCCGGTCGCGATCTGCCTGGGCGGCGAGAGCGTCCTCCCCTACGCGGCCACCGCGCCGCTGCCGCCGGGCGTGAGCGAACTCCTGATGGCCGGCTTCCTCAACGGCCGCGGGATCCCCATGGTGCCCGCGACCACGGTGCCGCTGCGGGTGCCGGCCAGCAGCGAGATCGTGATCGAGGGGTGGATCGACCCGCGGGCGGGCTTCCCGGGATGGGAGCCGCGCGAGGGAGGGGAGCCGCTCGGCGAGGGCGCGGTGTTCGAGGGGCCGTTCGGAGACCACACCGGGTTCTACTCCCTGCCGGATCGCTATCCGGTGGTGCGCGTGAGCGCGGTCACGCACGCCCGCGACGCGGTCTTCCCCGCCACCGTGGTGGGGCTGCCGCCGCAGGAGGACTACTACCTGGGCAAGGCCACGGAGCGCATCTTCCTGCCGCTCCTGCGGACGCTGGTGCCGGACGTGGAGGACTACCACCTGCCGCGCTTCGGCTGCTTCCACAACGCGGCATGGATGCGGATCCGGAAGGCGTACCCGCTGCAGGCGCGGCGGGTGATGCACTCCGTGTGGGGCGCGGGACAGATGGCGTGGACCAAGACCGTGGTGGTGGTGGATGACGCCACCCCGCTGCACCGGGAGGAGGAGGTGTGGCGGACGCTCTTCCGCCGCTGCCGCTTCGACCGGGACGTGGAGCTGGTCCACGGGCCGCTGGACATCCTGGATCACGCGGCGCCGCGGCTGGGCGCCGGATGCAAGATCGGCTTCGACGCCACCGGCGCCATCGCCGGGGAGGAGGTCCACGGCGTGCCGCTCGGTGATCCGCCGCAGCCCGGCGCAGCGTCCGCGGCGGTCGCGGCGCTCCTGGGACGGTTGCGGGGGCTGGCCCTCCCGGATGGTTCGCGGGTGACGGAGGCGGCGGCGCCGGAGATGGGCGCGGGTCGCTGCGTCTTCCTCTCCGTGGAGAAGAAGGCCGCGGGCGCGGGGACGCTGGCGGTGGAGTCTCTGTGGCGCCTGGCCGACGCGGCGGGTGCGGGCGCCGCGGGGATGGCGGACTTCGCCGTGATCGTGGATGACGGCACGCCGCTCCGGGACTGGGAGCGCGTCTTCTTCCTCATGTGCGCCAACGCGGATCCGGGACGGGACGCCCACCGCAGCGGAGCGCGAATCGCCTTCGACGCCACCACCAAGGTGGAGGGCCGCGGCGCGGACGGACGCCACGGGGAACCCGTGCGGCGCTACCCGCCCATCCTGCGCATGGACGACGCCACGCGCCGACTCGTGGACGGCCGCTGGCGGGAGTACGGGCTGGAGCCGTGAACGACGCCACGCCGTGGTCGCCGCCGCGCGTGCCCGGGTGGGCGCTGTGGGGATTCCGGATCGCGGTGGCGGCGCTGCTGGGCATCTGGTTCTGCCTGATGTACATGGCGCTCCGCGCGGTGCTGGGCGGCGTGGGCTTCTCCCCGCTGCGAACGCTGGCCGCAGCCGCCACGAGCGCCGGCACGCTCTTCTTCCTGGCGGGACTCACCCTCTTCGCGGAGCTGCCGGAGGTGTGGTTCCTCCATCGGCTCCCGGCGCGGCGGGCGGCGCGGGGGCTCTGCCCGGGATGTTCGTATCCCATGAGGGGCGGCGGATTCCCCTGCCCGGAGTGCCAGGGATCCGGGCGCGTGCGGCCGCGCTACGAGGTCACGTGGCGCACCGCGAAGGTCTTCCTGCTGCTCGCCGCGGCGGCGCTCGCGCCCGCGGTGGCGGTGGGCGAGACGCTCCTCCTGGCGGACGAGGCGGCGTTCGTCCGCAGCGCGTCCGCGCAGCCGGGCCGGGTGGTGCTGCGGCCGCGGCGCTGGCCGGCGGGGTTCGCATGGCTGGTGATGGACGAACACGGCCACCTGATGGGACCGGGGCCGCTGGAGTCCCCGCGGAGCCGCTGAGGTGCGGGCGGCGGCGGCGTCCGGTGCTACGATGCCGCTCCCATGCCCCCCAAGGCCGCGCCGAACCTGGATCACCCGACGCTCCCCCTGCTGAAGGCCGCGTTCCCGGATGTGAAGTTCCTGGCGGGAGAGTTCCGCGGCCAGACGACCGTGGCGGTTCCGGCGGATCGATTCCACGACGTGGCCCGCTGGCTCCGCGACGATCCGCGCTGCGACTACAACTTCCTGGCGGACGTGATCGGCGTGGACTACCTGGACTACCCGGCGCCGCAGCCGGCCCGCTTCGCGGTGGTGTACCCGCTCCAGAGCCAGCGGCACGAACGGCGCCTGCGCCTCAAGGTCTTCCTCCAGCCCACGCTCGACACCCGCGGGATCGAGCCCGATCCGGGCCTGGTGGTGGACTCCGTGACGGATCTCTGGCCGGGCGCGGAGTGGCCGGAACGGGAGGTGTTCGACATGTTCGGCATCCGCTTCCGCCACCATCCGGACCTGCGTCGGATCCTGATGTGGAAGGACTTCCCCGCCCACCCGCTGCGCAAGGACTATCCCCTGCGTGGCCGCGGCGAGCGGGAGCATTACCAGCAGCTGGCCCGCGACTCCGCGTGAGCCCGCACCTCCGCGTGCACGCATGACCAAGATCCTGGTCCTCGGCGCAGGCATGGTGGGTTCCGTGATCGCCGCGGACCTGGCGGCGGACCGCGGCACCAAGGTCACGGTGGCGGACTGCTCGCGCGGGGCTCTCGCCCGGGCGCGGGAGCGGGCCCGCGGCCGCATCACCTGCGTGGAGGCGGACGGGAGCGACGCGAGGAGCGTTCGAACGCTGGCCGAGAAGGCGGACTTCGTGGTGGGCGCGCTCCCGGGCCGCCTGGGATTCCGCTGCCTGGAGTCCGTGATCCAGGCGGGTCGGAGCGGCGTGGACATCAGCTTCATGCCGGAGGACTTCCTGGAACTGGCGCCGCTCGCGCGGCGGCGCGGCGTGACGGTGGTGGCGGACTGCGGCGTGGCCCCCGGGATGAGCAACATGCTGGCGGCGTGGGGCGCGGCGCGGCTCACGCGGCCGTCGCGGCTTCTCATCATGGTGGGAGGACTGCCGCGGGAGCGGCGGTGGCCGTTCGAATACAAGGCGCCGTTCTCCCCCGCGGACGTGATCGAGGAGTACGTGCGGCCGGCGCGGGTGGTGCGCGGCGGGCGCGTGGTGGTCCGGGAGGCGCTCTCGGAGCCGGAGCTGGTGGCGATGCCGGGCGTGGGCACCGTGGAGTCCTTCCTGACGGACGGCCTGCGAAGCCTGGCTCACACGCTGCGGATCCCGGAGATGGAGGAGCGCACGCTGCGCTACCCCGGGCACATCCACCTGATGCGCGTCTTCCGCGAGCTGGGCCTCTTCTCGGAGACGCCGGTGGACGTGGGCGGCGTGCCGGTGGTGCCGCTGCACCTCACCTCCAAGCTGCTCTTCC
Source organism: Phycisphaerales bacterium (assembly GCA_046350535.1). Classification (GTDB taxonomy): domain Bacteria; phylum Planctomycetota; class Phycisphaerae; order Phycisphaerales; family SM1A02; genus VGXK01. The sequence goes on along the minus strand of JAXMAG010000001.1, from coordinate 189,134 downwards.
CGCGCTGGACGTACCAGCCGGACGAACACGATCTGACCGTGATGCGCGTGGAGGTGGAGGGGCTGCTGCGCCGCAAGCCCACGCGCCTGGCCTGGGACCTCCACGACGTCCAGGATCCCGCCACCGGCTTCAGCAGCATGGCCCGCACCACCGGCTTCCCGGCGGCTGCGGTGCTGCGGCTGGTGCGGCGCGGGCGGATCCGGCGGCGCGGCGTGCTGGCTCCGGAGCACGTGGCCACGGAGCCGGGGGTGCTGGACGCGGTGCTGCGGGATCTCGCGGCGCGGGGCGTGCGGTTCGAGGCCCGTGTGGAGCAGCTGGCGGCGTGATCGCTGCGTACGGAGCGGAGCCGCGGGGTCATGGCTCTAGACTGGGGTCGTGGAGACGCTCGATCACCGCGAGCTGAAGGCCCTGGCCCTGGCGTTCATGGAGCGCCTGGGATGCGTGGCCATGGCCACGGAGGTGGCGTGCCCCATCGCCAGGTTCCGCGTGGACGCCGCGGGGTGGTGCGAGCTGGGCGACGCGCCGTTCGCCCGCCGCGACACGCGCTCGGCCGCGGCCACGCTCTGGTCCGGCGCGGCCCGTGCGGATGGCGGCGCGGCGGCGGCCCGCGGCTTCCGCGCGGGGCGCACGGTGATCGTGGAGTGCAAGCAGAGCCGCGCGGACTTCTTCCGCGACCGTTCGCAGGTGGAACCGCTGGTGCAGGAGCGGGAGCGACTCCTGCAGCGCCGCGCGGAGCTGGAGGAGACGCTCGTGAAGCGCCACGAACCGCAGCTGCGCGTCGGCGGCACCAGCCTCTTCGCGGAGTGCGAGGAGTGGCGCTTCGAGGAGAGCCGCATGGCGGCCTATCGGCGCGTGCTGGTGTCGCTGAAGCGCGTGGACGACGCGCTCCACGGCCAGACCAAGTTCTGCCTGCTGGCCCGCTACCGGCTTGCGGATCGGCTCTACGTGGCGGCGCCCGCGGGGATGCTGCGGCCCAAGGAAGTGCCGCCCGGGTGGGGGCTGCTGGAGTGTTCGCGCCGCCGCCTGCGAACGGGTGCGGCGCGCCCCGGAGAGCTGGACGATCTTCCCGTCCACGAAGTGCTGGCGGCCCCCGCGATGGGGAGCCCGGAGCATCGGCGGATGCGCCTGCTGCGAAATCTGGCGGTGGCGGCGTCCCGCGGGCGCCGCTCCGCGCGGGAGCGGAGCGGCGAGACCGCGGATTCGGCCGATACACTCAGTCAAGGCCCCGGTAGCTCAGTTGGATAAGAGCAGCCGCCTTCTAAGCGGCAGGTCACCGGTTCGAGTCCGGTCCGGGGCGTTCCGCCCTGTGGCGTCCGGTGTGGTGGGGTGTGGTGTGGTTGGGCTGGTTGGGGCGGGCCGGGTCGGCCCCTGATTCCGGCCGCGGTCACAGAGGGTGGGGTTCGAGCGCCGCTGCATTGCGTCCGAGGTCGCACACCGTGGCGTTCAACGGCGCAGGATTCCCCCTGGAGGTGGTATAAAGCTGAGGTCTGGCCGACAGATCCGGACGACCGAATCGCGGCGAGGGTCGGGCCGGGTAGATTGAGATCGCCGCGTCTCGTGGGGTTCCAGGGAGATGGACCCACCCGAGAGGCCGCTGAGGCGGATGACGTGCCCTCCAACGGGGCCAGGCACGTCTGCGACAGGATCGGCCCCGGTGGAATCGAGGGCCCGCCTCCCGAGGCGGGTCTGGAAATGGCCTGAACCCCGGTGCGGGGGCGACGGCCGGTTGGGGGTCCGGCGTGCGTCTCTCATTGACCGACGAGGATCTGGCCAAGCCGGCGGGCGAGGCGCTGCTCCGGATTTCTGTTCGGGTCACACAGGACGGCAGGGTGAGCCAGGGCGGCCACGGCTGTCGCGCGCTGGTCGCCACAGGCATGCCGGGCCACATCTACGGCTGAACGAGGCTCACCCAGTGATCTACGTCCTTTTCATCCTTCTGGTGGTGGTCGTTGTCGTGGCTGCGGTGGTGTGCGGCCACTTCATCACCACAGCGAGCCGCGAGCACGATCTCCGGGTGGCCACCGACGAGCGCTTCGCCGGCGTGACAGATGCCCGGAAGGAGCGGGACCGGATCCTCGCGGAGATCCAGAGGGCCCAAGCGGACCTTGAGCAGCAGCGGCGCCGGGTGGCTGCGGAGGTGGCCGACGCCCAGGCGAAGGTGCGGGACTTCTCCGCCCAGGCCGAGCGGATCGCGTCCGCGGTAGTGCTCCAGGAGGTGGGCTTCTATGCGTGGGACCAGGATCTGAAGACCTCCGAGGAGTACCGCTACCGTCTGGAGGGCGTGCGCGAGGCACAGAAGGCACTCCTGGCAAGCGATCAGGCCATCTCCGTCAATCGTCAGCTGCGGGGGGAAGAGAAGAAGCAGGCGCGAGCCGTACTGAAGCTCATGCTCCGCGCCTTCAACGGGGAGTCGGACGCGGCCATCGCCAGGGTCACCTACCGCAACCTGGAGACTATGGCAGCGCGGATCGCCAAGGCCTGCGAGATCATCAACAACTTCGGAGACAAGCACGGCTGCGCGATCTCGCCTCAGTACCTGAAACTGAAGCTGCAGGAGCTGCGGCTGGTCCACGAACGCGAGGAGAAGCTGCAGCAGGAGAAAGAGGAGCAGCGGCGAATCCGCGAACAGATGCGGGACGAGGAGATGGCCCGCCGCGAGATGGAGCGGGCCATGGAACAGGCGGAACGCGAAGAGCGGCAGTACGCCCTGGCCCTCGCAAAGGCGAAGGCCGAGGCGGCCGCGACTGCGGACGCGGAGCAGGACAAGCTCGAGTCCAAGATCCAGGAACTGGAGGCCCGTCTCGCGGAGGCGCAGGCGAACCGGGAGCGGGCCATCTCGCGTGCCCAGATGACCAAGGCCGGGCACGTCTACATCATCTCGAACCCGGGTTCGTTCGGCGAGGACGTCTTCAAGGTGGGGATGACCCGCCGCCTGGACCCCATGGACCGGGTGTGGGAGCTGGGCGACGCGAGCGTCCCCTTCGACTTCGACGTCCACGCCATCATCTTCTCGGAGGACGCGCCGTCGCTTGAGGCCGAGCTCCACCGAGCTCTGGACCAGCACCGCGTCAACCGCGTGAACCGCCGCAAGGAGTTCTTCCGGGTGCCCGTGGACGCGGTGGCCGGCGTGGTGCGGAAGCACCATGCCGAGATCGAGTTCGTCCGCGACGCCGAGGCCAAGGAGTGGCGGCAGTCCCTGCAACTGGTCGCCTCGAACCCAGGAGGACAACTATGCCCTCCGTGACTTCCGCTCAACCGCCGGGCTCCGCCTCAAGAACGCTTGGGCGGCGGGACCACGACCCCCATCACATCCAGGTCCACGCGTCGGCGCGTGGCCCGCGCTTGGCCTGCTCACTTCTGGAGACATTGTGAACGGGACCATCCTCGCTCTCGCACTGTCCGCGCCCGCACTCCCCGTCTTCTGCTCCTCCTCCGCCGCGCAGGGCTGCACCGTGCTCAAGGACGTGCCGTGCTGCACACTTGAGTACGGACCGGGCGGACCGTCTGACACCTTTTGCTTCTGCGATGGGGACGCCTTTCCCTGCAATCCGGACATCCTGCTGGATGAGCGGGCGAAGGTCCCCTTCGCGGCGAACCCGGGGCAGCCCGGGAACACGGCTTACCCCACCACGGTCGTGACGAAGTACTGCGTCTGGGTTCCTGCCTTTTGCGACGGTTGTGCGTGTGGCTGGGACGAAGTGAACCCAGTGTACGCGCAGTGCGACGGATTCACTCCTGCCGCCTCCCCCAACTGCGTGGGATCCTGACGTGTTGGCTCCCTGCGCGATCGCGATGACCCTCGCCACCTCTCAAGCCCCGGCGGCCCCCGCCGCCGGGGCTGCCGACGTTCGCGAGGCTCCACTGATGGTCATCGGAGAGGTTCAGAACGGCCCGTGCTTTCCCGAAGGCTATCAGGGGGGCCTCGCCGTTCAGTGCTGGCAGCCGCCCAGCGCATCCGACTGGAAGCAGCTCATCCTCGCTCTTGGCGTGCCGGAGGAGTACACGCCTGTGTTCGAAGAGATCCTGACGGACACGTCCGCCAGGTTCGAGGCTATCCACAAGGCGCATGTCCCAGGGCTCCTCGAAGCGAATGTGCCGGTCCGGGAAATGCGCACGTCCGTTGACACGGTCTTGCTCGCGGCGACGCGCCTCGAGCTCAGCCGTCGCCTCGTTCCTTACCTCCGCGAGCTCCAGAGCGAAGAGGAGACCGCCACGCATGCCATTGTCGCACTCGCACAGGGGCTCGGCTTCGACGCCGGCGAGGAGCAGCGAGCGAAGACGCTCCGCATGTTTGATGACGCAAGGACCCGAGTAAGGGGGGCGCAGCTGACTACTCTCGTCGCCGCTGCCCGGGTCGACCTGGGACTCGTTGCCATTCAGTGCAGCTCCTCGCCGATCGACCAACCGACCGGCAAGGAGCTCCGCGAGGCCATCGTGGCCTACTGGCAGGAATTGACCCCGTTGCGCCGCCAGTACATCGAGTGGCGTAGGCAGCATACGCTGGAGCTGGCGGAGATCGGACATGAAGAGGAATCCACCCCGCAGGGGCCCGCCAGGAAGGCTCTCCACGAGAAGCGAGAGAACCTGAAGCGACAACACGCCCGACTGTTGTTCCGGGCGGTGGACCTCAATCTCCGCTCGCTTCCGACCCTCATCGCCAAGATGCCCGCCGCGGACCGGGAGAAGTTCGACCGACTCGCGGACGGCCTCATGTTCCCGGAGAAGGGCGTGGTGATTGACGAGACCCGCGTGTTCCTCAAGAAGGCGCTCGCGCTCGCTACGCTCGACGACGGTCAGCGCACCGCACTCCTCGCGTTGCTCGAACGCCTGGAGGCGAAGTGCGCGGACTACGAGCGCGCCATGAGGGAGTGCGCTGTGGAGCGATTCCGGATCCTCCACTCGGTCCCCACGAAGCCCGGCTCGACCCCTCAGGATCAGATCGCGCTGATGGAGACCATCCGGGCCCACCGCACCAAGGCGAACGCTGAGTTCTATCGTGTCGCACAGGACATCCTGAGCGATGCTCAGCGCGATGCCCTGGCGAAGCCTGATAGCGCGGGACCAAGCGATGGAACGTCCGCCTCTGCGATCGCTGAGCCGACGACCGCAGACAAATGAGCCCTCCCCTTTACCGCACCCTCTCCGCCCTCCAGGACCACGCCCGGCGTGGGCTCTGCTCCGCGATCATCTTCTACCGCGGGCCAAGCGACACCCCCGTGGCCCGGGCGATCGAGCCCCAGGGCGTGGTCGTGTACCCCTTCGCAACGCTCATCCGGGCGTGGCAGCGCGAGCCCATGGACGGGACCCGCACCTCCACGCTCTCCCGGATCCTCGAGGTCCGGCCGAGCCCCCTTTCCCGCGGATGGCCACCGGAATCCGTGACCCATGCCTTGCCGAAGGTAGCTTGCGCTGGGAGGGTTTTGTTCGGGCCTCGAAGGCCTACTCGGTACCAACAATCAGCAAAATCTTCCTCGAAAGCCGCACGCCCCATGACCGCATGGCCGAAGGCCGTGATAGAGTCCGAATACTCGTGGAGCCCAGATGATGAAGCCAGTGAATCGCCCCCGTCGCCGTTACGCCCTGTGTGTCGCGTCGATCGCTACCGGAGGATTGTTGCTTCTTTCGGGCGCTCTATCGGCTGCTGCAGTAGCTCGCGACCAAGGGCTGCGAGCTGGACAGACCGTCAATTGCGCCATGTTGAACACGCTGGTAGCGAGAACCGATTTCTGCGAGAACCTGGGCCAGAACTCGGTGTGTCAAGGCGGCGGCCCGTGTGCGCTACAGTGGTGCCTCCCATTTCCATGCAAACCCCAAGCGGGATGGGACGATTCGGGCGCCGGCAGCAGGCGAGTCTTGCTCACGAACTGCAATGCTCTCGCGACGCAAAAAAAGTACACATGCATCCTCGACCCGGTACAGGGATGCGTCTGCAACCCACAGGACCCAGTGTGGCCACCTGCATACGTAAATTGCGGGGTTAACTGGCCCTATTACGTTGCTTGCTCAGGCTGAGCCGGTCCGGCCCTGTCGCGCCCCATGAGTGCGCGTTGGCCGAAGCGGGGCCTGCCATCCCGAAAGAGGATCTCGCATGCGTCAGACACATTTCGTCCGGAACCCAACTCCGACACACGCCGTTTTGACTCCCGCAGCGGCGCTCGCGAGCCTCCTTGTGCTTGGGTTCGCTGGAGAAGCGACCGCGACTGATTCCGCGACACCGGCCATGGGGAAGGCGGAGCTGCTCTCCATCGCCCGTGTCGCGGACACCTCCTTCGCGGCGTATTCCGTCCGCTTCAGTGTGGTGACCGAGTGCGAGGGCTCGGCCGGGCCTTGGGTGCATGATATGGCCTTCGCCCACGACGAACTCAGATGGCACGTGGAGTCGTACCTGGTCACTCCCGAGGGCCCAGCGTGGGCACCCCCGGAGCTCTTGGTGGTGTCGCGTGCAGGACCCACGTGCTTCGCCTACAGCGACAACGAGCCGTTCGGAGGGAACATCAGCCTCACGGGCGCGATCTCAAAGCTGCAGGACGCCTTCCCGGGGAGCGAGTACGCACGGTTCCTCATGCGTCCGCTTGAGACCACGATGGCGGCTTGGCCGGAGTACTCGATCACCGCGATGCTTGAGTCGCCCAACAGTCAGGTCCGTGACTTGACCGAAATGGTCAACGGTGTCTCCTGTTCCGTGGTCGACTACTACTCCGCTCCTGGTCTACTCCGCGCTACAGTCTGGATGGCGCCGAGTCTGGGATGCCTTCCCCTCCGTCAGGAGCGCATTCGATCGCACGGCGCGGATGGCTCGTCCGTCTCCACACTCACTGTGGAATCGTGGGTCGAGGCGAGCCCCGGCGCGTTCTTCCCAACCAAGGGCGTCCTGATGGATGGGCCCTGTACCGCCACCCTCACCGTGGCTAACGCCGGGGACGTGTCACCTGCGATCGTGGTAGGCGCCGACGAAGTCATGCTGGGCAACCTCTGGGTGGGCGTCCCTGCGGGTGCCAGGATCGTCGACACAGAGACGCAGGAGGTGACGATCGTGCAGGGCGATGACGCGGAGGCTCGCGCAAAGGTGCTCGCCGCCCGCGCCAAGGAAGCGCAGATGTGGCGATCTTCACACCCGTTGCCCGATTCCCCGGGGGAGACCCATGCCGCATCTCGAGCTCCCGACCCAACCCAAGTCAGTCGGGCCGAAGGCGACCTAAGGGTGTCGGGACGCGGCGGGGCGGTGGCTTGGAGCATTGTTGGTGGCGCCCTCGCGGTCGGGTTCGGGGTCGGCGGACTGCTCCGTTGGCGCCGCTGACCGCGCATGCTGCCTAGCACGCCGTGCGCCGTAGCGGCCACCATGGTGGTCCACGATCGCGGAGGACGGGGTCGTGGTGGTCTCATGCCGTGCAGTCGACCGTCGTCCCTCGGGGCGCCAAGTTCGGCGTGCCTGGTGCTGCTCGCGGCGCTCGGTCTTGGAGGGTGTGCGGCATCAAAGGACGCGATTGGAACAGGGACACCAGCTACCACGACCGCAACGGATCCGATTGTGCCCGAGGCGTGGCTGGATCGGATGATGAACGCCAGGTCGGTCACGGTCCGCTCCTCGGTGTTCGAGGCACTCCCTTCCGGCGAGCAGGTCAACGAGTACGGGGAGGCGGAGTACACGGGCGATGACATCCGCCTTAGGGTGTGGACCAATGAGCAGTTTGCAAATGGCACATGGACGCTCGGGCCCAACCTCACCGTCAACTCCACGACGCCGCCCGGCCACGTGCTGGCGCTCCGGGGCGACATTGTGGAGGAGGCGATCCTGCTTCCCACGGGGGAATACCACCGATACGAGCCTTACGACAAGCTCGCTCCTCTGACCGAGCTCTCGGGAGGCTCCATCCCGCCCGAGATGAGCTCCGAAATCCGCAAGCTGCGGTGCATTCCGATGGGGCGTGCACGACAGGCGGAAGGGTGTTCCTCCGGCCTTCTCACCACGTCTTGGATCGGCCGATCGTCCGCGACGACCGGCGAGACCGATCAGCCGATCTCCCTTCGGCGGATACTTCAAGACGCCAGCATGACCCGGACGGAACTCGATGGCCAAGCCGTGAATGAGTACAGGAGCGGTAGGCAAGTGCTGTTCTTCTCCAAGGACGGGCTCGTTCGCTGGGACACCATTCTCGCCATCGAGAACCCTGAGACGAAGATCGAGGAGAGATTGGTTTCGGAGCGTCGTTTCGTGTGGACCCTGGACCCTGATCGCAACTCCTCTGGGAAGGACTAGGTTCTGTTTGACGGATCGAGCAGCCGCATGCAGCGCTGGATCATGGCCAGCGTGACGAAGGAGAGGTAGTGGACGGCGAGCTTGTCGTAGCGGGTCACGATCCGACGGCAGTTCTTGAGCCAGCCGATGCAGCGCTCGACCACGTTGCGACGCCGATACTTCGCCCTGCTCAGCCGCTCCCGAGGCTGGTCCGATCGCGTCGGGATCACGGCCTCGATGCACCGCCCACGCAGCCACGCTCGGATGCGCGGGTACCTGTACCCTCTGTCGCCCGCGACCGCGTCGGGACGCCGTCGCCGTGCGATGCGCACCGTGTCCATCAGCGCCTCGAACGACTTCGACTCGTGCGCCTGCCCCGGCGTCACCACCGTGCCCAGCGGGACTCCGCGCCCTTCGGTCACAAGATGAAGCTTCGTACCAAAGCCTCCGCGGGATCGTCCCAGGGCGTGGTCGGAGGGTTCGTCCGGCCGCCTTTTTTTCGAGGCTCCCGCCGCGGAGCGATGGGCCCGGACGTTCGAGCCATCGACGTCGAACACGCTCCAGTCGATGCGACCCTGCTCGTCGAGCGGGACGTGCAGACGGCCCAGGATGCGCTCGAAGAGGCCCTCGCGCGTCCAGCGCCGATACCGTCCGTACACCGTCTCCCACTTCCCGTACCGGTCCGGCATGTCACGCCATGGCGCACCGCTGTTGAGCACCCAGAACATCCCGTTGAGGATCAGCCGGTGCTCGCGCCAGCGTCCGCCGCGCGCCTGCGCCGGGAGCAGATCGACGATGTGCTCCCACCCCTCGTCGGTGAGCTCGCATCGCTTGCCGGGTTTGCCATCGACGCCTCGACCACTGCGTATCGGTGCTGCCATTGTCGGCCACCATGCCGACCCGCAGCTTCGGGGATTTCCAGCCATGGCGCAACCCAACAGGCGCCGAACAAATGATCCGTCAAACAGAACCTAGGCCGCCAGTCGCCCGGATCCCGGGCTGCTACCTGTCGCCGTTCCGGATGGTCGCTGATTCGGGGGCGACCCGGGTCGGGTCCAACGGCGTTGGCTCCTCGCCTAGTCGCAGCACCATGATCTCGTGGTTCCGGGGATCCGGGCGGAGGATCGAGGCCTTGGCCATCAGATCCTCTTTCGTGGCGTCGACGAGCGCAATCACCTGTGCCTCAGCGGGACTTCCGGCAACGAGGGCCTGGATGGACGCCAGGCACTGGGACGCGATCGCGATTCGCTGCAACCCAAGCTTCCCCATCTGCTCACGGTAGTCGGGCCATGACGCAGTGGGATCGCTCCGGCGGCACGCCGCCCTGAACTCGATGAAGGCGCGCTCCATCCGGTCGCAGAGCTCGGCGCGGCGTGCGCTTGCGTCCTCAACCACGCTGAACACCATCTCTCGCTGTGGCTGCTCCGCAAGAACCGGGCGAAGGAGTTCCCGAAGCGTTTCGAGCGCGGTCGGGTCGGGGTACACACAGGGGAACGCCTTCCTGCGGAACTGGTCCAAGGCCACCTGGCTCTTTCCAGGTCCGAGGTAATCAGAGAGCCGAAGACAGGCAGCCCTGTTGTGCTCCAACAGCCGGGTTTCCGCTTCCAGGAGCTCTACCATGGCAGCTCGAACGGGGGTCCAGTTGCCGGACGGGCCGCGACTCATGCATACCCGGAACTCGGCCTGCGCCGCGACAACCGTCTTCATTCGCTCGCGATGCAGCGACACTCCGCGCCTCCAGACCTCGACCATCCAATCACGGGCCGGTCCGGCCGCTGCGCCGAGGTCAACGACCTCAGGTACAGACGCCTCCAGCACGGAACAGATGTCGATCGTGGCCCCTGGAATGTCGGATCCGCGAGTTGCCGATTGGGCAGTCGTCAGGTGGTACTGGAGACGATCCCACCGCCATCTATCCTCGGGCGGCAACAAGGGCTCCGTGACCTGCCACAGCTCCTGCTCGGCCGCCCGCATCTCGTCGCTTGCACGACTTACCCGCTTCGGAAGCTCGGAAACCATCTCCACGACCGCGAGGGGCTCACCCGCCACGACAGAGTTCGTGATCTCGCTTACCCGGGCTCGTGCCGCGGGGTAGGACTCAAGGAGTGGGCCCTCGACTCTCCGGAGGTACCCGAGGTACGCCGCGCGGACAGACGCCACCGCCGGCCCTCTCTCGTCAAGGCCGGCCGTGAGAGCCTTCAAGTCAGCCAGTGTGATTGGCGGACGAAAGAACTCTAGGTTGTAGCCAGAGCGCACCGGTTCTTCAGACATCCGTTCTGTCAGCCGCCGGCATGCTGCCCGCAAACGTCCCTCGACATCCTCAGCATCCACACGCACGGGACTCTCGACATCTTCGGTCCGGGCGCTCTGATCATCCGCCTGGAGGGGCGGCACCGGCCCCGCCGGCCCATGACTCGCGCCAAGGATGGTCACGACAAAGGCGACGCAAGCCATCATGGACATGTGAACTCCATCTCCGGGCCGGGGGAGCTGCGGTTGAAGGGGTTGCTCCGATCGAACCACGCCATGTGACAGTGGGAGCATGGTACCTGTCTCGGCGCCCTCCGCCCCTGCCTCCGCCCCGGCTCGCTGCGCTCGTCCGTGCTGCCGCATCGCCGGTCAAGGCAGAGACTGATACCATGCTCACAATCTCGAAAGGGGTGGACCCATGAGAGCGACCCGGGCACAGGAGCATCCGATGGGACTCAACCGTACTCGATCGGCCTCCGGCGCAGTCGCCATCGCCGCGTTGGTGGTGGCCTTCGCGCATGCCGCGTTCGGTCAGGGGTATCTTCCTTCGGGGCCCTGGGTGGCCTCGATAGAGACGCCCCTTAAGAGCCACATCACTCCGGAACTGATCGCTCAGATCGAGGATCAACTGCAGTTGTCGGACAAGGAGCGGGAAGGCCTCTCCGTCCTTGCGGTCGCACACTCGGAGGCATTCGGGGCGTTCACCGTTCGAGCGAACCCGCTTGTAGCGGAGTGGAACGCGCGAATCAAGCGGGTCCCATACAACCCGGCCGAGGGGAGGTTCAAGGCTTTGGCGGAGCGTGAGGCGACGCTGGCGCCACTCGCGGATGAGCAGGCGAAGCTCGACCGAAACTTCCTCGACGCCGTGCCGGCGGTCTTGGAGGAGCCGACTCGTGCAAGGTGGCCGGGGCTCCGTGAGTCCATAGAGCGGAGGCAGCTTTCCAGGATCGCGAGCATGTCCCGTGAAGCCTCGGTTGACGTGTCATGGCTATACGACCAGCTGCTCGCGGAATGGAAGAAGCGGGGCGAGGCGTCCGATGGGATCGATCAACAGGCAATCGATCCGGTGCTCCGGGCCTACGAGCCGTCCTACCTGGCCGGGCTGCGGAAGCTCGCTGAGAGACAGATTCGGGTGGTCCGCACCAAGGAGCGCGAAGCGGCAAGGCGAATGGTGAGCGGGAACGGCACCGCGTGGATTGGTCCGGACCCGAACGACCTGGCGGGGCGGAAGGATGACGAGGAAGCGAAGGATCTCGCCAAAGTCTCGTCGGACCTTCGACTCGCGAATCGGAGAACGACGTCCACGGTGGCGAACCTGCTCCCCGTGAAGCTCGGGAACGAGTTTCGATATCGGTTCGTGTTGACGGCGCTTTCGCAGGGCCGGGCGCTGGGCTTCGGGTCGGTGGATGTCCTGGCCGGCAAGGTGCTCGGCCTGGAGACCATCGATGCGGATCAACGCACCCGCATCACCGACTGTGTGGAGAGATGGCGTGTGCGGGCGGTTGCCCAGGGCTCCAAGGCACTGCAGGAGCTGGCCGTGATCGAGGAACTGGGGCTGGTGTCTTCAGGCGGTGATAAGCCGAGGTCACGGGACGAGGTCATGGCCGATTTGGAGATCGCTGCGAAAACAGCTCGCGAGGAGATTCTGGGCTGCCTGACCCCGGAGCAAGCCAGTGAGGCCAAGCAGCGGCTCGCAACGGTGAAGTGACATGGCACGCTGCCTGCGGATCCCGGGTCCGCCACACATCCGCTGAACGGCGCAATGACGGCGTGACGAGATCGCTGTCGACCGAAAGGCGTCGTGAGATGGAGGTAGGACGCAATGCCGTGGATGCTCCACTGGCCCGTAGCAAGCTCGCAAAGCCGCCGGTCAGGGCGGAGACTGATACCGTGTTCACAATCTCGAAAGGCGTGGACCCATGGAGCGACGAGGTGCCATTCAACTGGTGGTAGGCGTGGTCTGCGTTGGGGCCTGCTCTCAGCTCGCCATCGGTGATGACCAGGGCGGCGGCGGCCTACGGTGCGCAGAACCTACGCCGCGAGATGCGTGTGCGACCGCGTGGGTCGCGCTCGATCTCGCGGTGTCAGGGGAGCAGGTACCGATCAACGTCGGCGGGCAACTGCCGGGCTGGCGGTGTGTGCCTCAGCTGCCCACGTGGCCGGAGCTCGAGGGCCTCCTGCGGGAGATCACGCTCAGCCCGGACGAGGAGGCCCAACTGTGGCCGCTCCTGATCCAGGCGGTGGAGGAGACCAGACGCCTGCACACCGGGCCGCTCACCGCGTTGAGGGCGGAGGCGGCGGAGGTCGTTCCGGCGTACAACGCCATGGACAGGCCGAGTGTGATGGTGATGTCAGATCGGCTCTGGCCCCGAGGCCAGAGCCTCGATGCGGCACTCGGACGCATCTGTTGGTCTGTCTTCGAGGCGATCCGCCAGTGCTGCGACTCGGATCGCGAACGGCGTGCCGTGGACATCGCGGAGTTCGCCAGGATCGTGGCCGGCAACGAGAAGGCCATTAAGTTTCCGACCGCGCTCCAGACCAACTTCGATGCATTCCTGAGAGCCACGCTCCCTCCCCTGGATGATGACGCGGCCGAGGACGTGGAGGCTACCCTGGCTGCATTCCGGGTGGAGGCGATCGCGGCGCTGGACGAGCATGAGCGAGCGGGGATGAAGGCGATCCTCGACACACAGCGGGCGATGTCCTCGAAGAAGGCGAGAGCGCAAGGCTTCTACGAGATGGCGAGGAGCATCCGGCCCCCCTGGGCTCGTTCGCAATGACGGCTTCTGGACTCAGTCCTGGCAGTGGAGCAGTCGATCTGTGGTCGGCTGGGCCCGGGGCGATGCGAGGAACTGGACGCGGAATTCAGGCAGCTGATGTTTCCGCCGGTGTTCCCCGACCCGACGGATACCCGGCTGGTGCCGCGGCTTGTGGCCTCGGTGTTGGAGGATGACCAGCGGGCGGCGTTCGAGACCCTCGTTGCGGACACGAACTCCTGGCGACAGGCCCTCTGCCGGGAGATGGAGGAGGCATGTCTCGGATTCTGTTGGGACCGGGTCCTCTACATGGGTGCCGATGATATGTGGGTCGCCTACTGCGACAAGATGGCCGCACTCGCAAACAAGCGCCTGGCCCTTGCGCTGCAGATGACGGAGATTCTCCGGAGCTACGGTGCCGGGAGCCGACGCCCGAATGACGCCGACGAGTTCATTGATTGGTTCCTGGCCGACCTCCACGAGTTCGGCTGAAAGCTCACACCGTTCCCGATCCGACCCGTGATCCCGCGTCTGCATCCCCCCGCCGCGAGGTCCACGCCCAGTGAGGAGCAACCGATCGGGGCCAGTGGACGGCTGTGTCCGAGCCAGCCGCGGCGCAGCGGCAGGGACCAGACACTCACGGTTCGCTTGGGGTTCTGGCCTGCCCCGGAGGATGCAGCCTCAGCATCACGGGGCGCGTGGGAAACGGCTTGAGCGTCCAGCCGAACTTATGGAGGTCGGCCGCAAACCAGTCTATGAACGCCTCCGCGTCCTTCGGGCTACGGCTCCCGGCACCGTAGCTCCGGAGAATCTCCGTCATCTGCAGCGCAAGGGCCAGCCGCTTGCTTGCGAGGGCGGCGAGCTTGTCGCAGTACGCGACCCAAAGATCGCTGGCGCCCAGATAGAGAGTTCGGTCCCAACACGCCCCGAGGTACGCATCCTCCATCTCCTGGCAGAGAGCTCGCCGGCGCGATTCGGTGTCCGCGACGACGATCTCGAACGCCGCGACCTGGTCATCCTGGAGCACTGACGCCACGAGCTTCGACACCAGCCGGGTATCCGTTGCATCTGGGTACACCGGCGGGAACATCAGCTCCCGGAATCCCTTGTCCAGCTCCTCAGCCCGTTCCGGGCCGAGCCGACCGCAGATCGACCTCTCTGCCGCCAGCACTGCCTCCAGAAGCCGCCGCTCCGACCGCGCCGCGTGGATCCTGACGCCTCGTGCCATCTCATAGAAGCCCTGGGCTCTCGCCCTTTTCGAGGACATCGCCCGCTGCGTGTCGAGGATCGCCTTCATTCCGACGCGCTCATGTTCTTCCAGCGCCGTGACTGCCTCCAGCCGGAACGCGGCCAGGATGGCCTCTACGTCCTCGACCACGTCATCCTCCAACGGAGGGAGCGCGGATCGAAGAAACGCATCGAAGTTGCCCTTGAGAGCAATGGGGAACTTGTACGCGGCTTCGTGGTCGGTCACCGTCCTCGCGAACTCCGCGATGTCCACGGCCCGTCGTTCGCGGTCCGAGTCGCAGCACTGGCGGATGGCCTCGAAGACGGACTTGGAAACGCGGCCGAGCTCGGCGTCGAGGCTCTGACCTCGGGGCCAGAGCCGGTCTGACATCACCATCACGCTCCGCCTGTCCATGGCGTTGAAGGCCGGGAACACCTCCGCCGCCTCCGCCCTCAACGCCGCGAGCGGCCCCAAGTGCAGGCGGCGCGTCTCCTCCACCGCATGGACAAGCGCTGGCCAGAGCAGAGCCTCTTCATCCGGATCGATGGTGATCTGTCGGAGAAGGGATTCGACTTCGGGCCACGACGGCAGTTGTGGAACGCACCACCACCCCGGGACTGCATCGCTGGAGTTGATCGGCACCTGTTCCTTCGACACCGAGAGATCAAGCGCCAGCCACGCCGTCGCACATGCTTCCCGAGGTGTCGGCTCTGCCGACTGGCGCTCCTCGTCACCTCGGGCCGCACCGATGGCTGCAGGGGAGCAGACCCCAACGCAGACCGCGCCTACCACCAGCTGGATGGCACCTCGTCGCTCCATGAGTCCACCCCTTTCGAGATTGTGCGCATGCTATCAGTCTCACCTTGACCGGCGACGGCGGAGCGCAGTCGAGCGCCGCGAGCCGGAGCGGAAGCAGGGCCGGAGGGCGCCGAGACAGGTACGATGCCCACACTGTCACATGGCGTGGTCCGCTGAGAGCGAGCCCGTCAGGAGGGCGCTGCCCGTGGTCGCCACTGGATCGATGTTCGCATTCTCGGGAGTGGAAGGGCTTGCGCTGGTCGCTGGTCGGGACGACCCTTGCGGTTTTCTGGTGATGGGAACGACATCGGACCTGGGCCTGGCGTCCCTGATGGGCACAGGCCTGCTTCTGGTGCTCGGAACCATTCTGTCGCATCTGGCCGGGACCGCTGCGGAGAACGTGGCGGGCCGGCGGCGCGCCAGAGCGCCTTCCTGTGCCGCGGTGATGTCACTCATTGCGATGACCATGCACCACGGGAGCGTGTCATTCGCCTCCGATCCCGGGACCGCCTCCATCGCGTTCCAAGCCGCGCCTCCGGACCCACTCGAAGAGGATTTGCAGAGGGCGAACGCAACTGGAGGGGTAGCTCACTTCCGTACCGCGGCAATCCTCATGCGTGCGGAGACTCTTGCCGGCAATGTAGACCTCGCGCTCCTGAGGGCGTATGGGCGCCAACCGCTGGCAGCACCGAGTCCACTGGTGCGGTCGAACCTTGCTCGCCTGACACCATCGCTCCGCCTCTGTCTGCGAGCCGCATCGCAGCGCAAGGGAGGCTGGGAGTCCGTCACCGATCCCTTCAGTGCGCAGCTCAACTGGTCACGGACGGTGGAACCCTTTATCGAACCTCTACGCCTGCTCCTCGTTGCGGACTGTGTCATGCGACTCAATGAGGGTAGCTGGGACGGGGTGGCCGCAGATCTGAACGCCTTGGTGGAGCTCGGACGCGCGGCGGTGACCAGGCTCTCCCAGGAGGTGGTGGAGATGCCCTCGATCGAAGCGACGGTCGAACGATTGGTCGACCTCGCCATCTCGCGGGGCGCGGCGCACCTCGACGAGGCGGAGGCCGTCCGGTCATTCCTGTCCAACCTCGATCCGGCTGATCCGTTTGCAGTGGCTCCGCAGATCGAGGCCGACCTCCGCTTCCAGAAGGAGGTAATGACGCGAGCGATAGGCCAGGATGGCGCTGGACGCTCTCTGCTCCGAACCTCCAACGGCGGCCGGCTCTCCGCGAGTGAGATTCGTGAGCAGAAGAAGATCTACGAGGACGCGACGACCTCCCTGTTGTGCCTGTACCGTTCCCAGAACCCAGACGGCACGCCCGGCAAGCCGTGGGACGATCCCACAGTGGACGCAATCCTCAAGGAGGCCAAGGGCAAGCTGGTGGCGCCGCTTGCAGCGAGTCTCGACACCACCCGGGGTCTGTTGCGCTCCGGTGTCGCGATGCGGAAGGCTCACGAGAAGTGGCAGGGGCTACTCGTTTCAAAGCCGCGACCCGACGGGGCGTGGGCGCTGCGGAGCGCCGCCACGATGTGGCTCGTCGAGTCATTCGGAGAACGGCCGAGCCAGCCGCCACCGCGCGGGATCCCCGAGCGAACCCGGCGGGAACCCTCCGACGAGGTCATCACACAACTCCGCACCGCGCTGGCATCCGAGCATTGCCAGCTCTCACTCCTGGGGACGCTGGTAGGTCTCGCGCCGGCGGACTGGATCACGGTACCGGGCTACTGCGGGGCACTCGCTGATCTCGGTGCGGCCCTGACCTGCGTGCCTCCCGAGGCCACCT
Source organism: Phycisphaerales bacterium (assembly GCA_046350535.1). Classification (GTDB taxonomy): domain Bacteria; phylum Planctomycetota; class Phycisphaerae; order Phycisphaerales; family SM1A02; genus VGXK01. Next base: position 172,082 of record JAXMAG010000001.1, on the reverse strand, counting down.
CTGCGATCGCGAGGGACCGCATGGAGCTGGCGGTACGACTGGCCGTGCTGTTGTCCAAAGAGGAGAAGCTCGCAGGACCACTCGCGGCCGCCCGCATTCTTCAGAGTGCGATCGATGCCGTCGCGTCGCTGCCGCCGGAGTCACGCCTCGCATGCCGGCCGGTGTTCGAATCCCTGGCCGAGCCGGACCCGCTTGGATTCGGCAGGTTCACGAAGGGCGCCGCCACGGCTGACGCCGGAGCCAAGCTCTACGAGCTCCTCGGCCCCGGCGTGGCGCTGAAGGAAAGGTCGCCACCTGCGACGGCGACCCCCACAGATCGAGACCTGATGAACGGCTGGGACAGGGCTGCCACAAGTGGTGCCGATTGGGGTCTTGGATCAGACTGGTGCGACCTGACGTGGGTGCTACCCGACCGAACGGCGCACGTCATTCGTGACGCTATCGGGGGCGACAAGCTCTTTGCGGATGCGTCGCCTTCCGAGCGTCGAGAGGCCATCAAGGGTGAACTGGCGGCACTGGCAGCGAGATTCAGTCATCGGCCCGCCGCGCTCCCCGGCGAGCCGGCGGAGTGAGCGTCCGCCGTGCAGACGGCCTTGTGGACCGATCCCGGTAGCGCCCGAGCCCGGCCCGCAGCGTCCTCAGCGCTCACCACGAACTCCGAGTTGCGGATCGAATCGAGCACAGCGGTGCCGGCAGGCAGGTTCCCCCAGAGCGGGTCCAGCGTCACGCCGGCGACGCCGGCGGCGAACGCGAGTTCACCGCTGACCGGGTCCCTGTCGACTGCCATCTCCTGAACCAACGCGCCCCCGAGTGAGGTGCGGACGCCGCGGGTCGGCATCCACCAATTCTCTGCCGCCTTGACGGACTCCGTCACCAACACCTCTGTGAGGAAGCGGTCGGATCCGCCATCGCGCCACAGCTGCCGGAGCGGCAGGTAGCCTCGGGCCGGGTCAAGCCACACCTTTCCGTCGATGCTGCCGTCCTCCGCCCGAACCTCCAGAACCCGGCAATCACAGTCGCCAACCTTCTCGGTGCCGGGAAGCAACTCGCTCCGGTCGGACGCGAGAAGGGCATGCAGCCGGCGCGGGTACGCGTCGGTGTGGCTGCCAAGCACGGGCCGCATCGAGAAGACCGAGTAGTAGAAGCCAGCGGAACCCATCCCCGTGAACGGGACGGCGTCGCCGGCGGCCGCGATGAAGGCGGACCCGCGTCGCGAGTCGAACACGACCGTCGACTGACCATCGGAGGTGACGCTGAGCGAGTGGGAGGCTTGATCCATCCCAGCGCCCCGCGGCACGGCCGTCGCGGCACAGTGCCACCTGGATCCGTCCGACGCCAGGGTCTCGTGCTCGTCCAGGGCGTCCTCGCGTCCCGCTGTGACCCGCATGGAGTAGGCGACACTGAACCCCGGATGCTCCAGCTGAGTAGCCGAGAGAAGGCTGGCGACCTCGGCCTTTGTCGGCTCGGTCGCGGCCGGTCCGGACGGCGCCGCGACGACTGCGGCCGCCGCGACACTCCAGCACGCAGCGGCGAGGGCTGACCCGGTACCCAGCGTCACGACTGATCTGTGGATTCGCATTGTTCTGTCCTCGTGATCATCGCAACCCAGGCGGCTTGCGATGCGGTGGTTCGACCCCGAGATGGGGTCATCTATCGGCTCCAGGAAGAACCGAAGGAGAAGCAGCGATGGTGGATCATCGCAGTGATCGGCGCCGAGTGCAACCAGCTCAAGAGGAAATGGCGGAGAAGGCCCAGTTGACAGGCAGGGTGACCGCCTTACGCTCGTGCGATCAGCCACCGGGACTGAGCCACCCCCTTTCGGCGGAAGGAACTTCTGATGCGGATCGCCGCGATCGCCCCCCCGACGGGACCATTGGGCCCCTGCGCCGGCGTGCATGTGCCACTCACGTTCGCTTCCGTTCCGCCCGAGGACCGCTGATGCGGCGGGCCTTCTGGGCCGCCGGCGCGCTCGCCGCGATCGCGGGGGCGGTGCATGCCGAGGTCTCCCCTCCAGCACCCGCCAGCCTCAGCGAACTGGAGGCGTGGTCCCGAGGCTGCCTCCAGATACCACGCGACCTCTGGCCCGTCGTGGACGCTCTCCACGATGACTACATCGCCCAGTGGCGGTCGAGCGTGGAGGAGGCGCCGGACCTCCATCCGACGCTTGCCACGCTGGAGTCCCGGGACTCGGAGTTCATCGACGCCCTCGCGGCACTGGTCGGTGCCTCGCCCGACTGCACCCAGTTGGTCCGCCTTGTTCGCCAGCATCGAGTGCTTCGCGCCTCCCTTGACCCACCGAGAGTGCGTGCACGCGTGGTGGATCCTCTCGCGGTGCTCGGCCAGCCCGGTCCGGCCGACGTCACCCGAACCATCAACTGCCTTCGGACCGCCAACGAGGCGCTTCGTGAGCTGCTCGACCTCTCCGTGCGCGAGGTGCCCGGGAACGGCTCACGGCTGGCCGAGGATGGACGCCCACTCCTCGCGAAGGAGCGCGCCGCCCTGGCGACGATCCTTGAAGTGGCTGCTCCCGCAGGAAGCGATTCGGATGCGGCCGCTGCGGCACGGGACCTGATCTCGCTGCAACTCCTGGGACTGGAGCAGGATGTGACGTTGACTCGCGCGGTCGCGATACTGCGGGCCGTGCTCCCGACCGACGCTTCCGTGGACGCCACCCTGCGGGCCTGGCACAAGGCGGAGGACGAACGACGGCGCGAACTGAGGCAACGGTTCTTGCGAGCGATACTCGATGCGACTCCCGATGAGCAGCAGGTCTCGGAACTCGCACAGGCTGGGGGGAAGGCCCAACCCAACTTCGAACTGCTGGGACCGCTCCTGCAGAACGAGCAGGTCCAGGCCGCGGTCAGCCTCCTCAGGAGCTGGGACAACGCGAGCGATGTGGAGCGACACCTCGAAGCCATGGCCCGGCCTGGCAGCATGCAGACGCTCGCCCATCTCCTACCGCGGCGAGGGACCCGCGCGCGCTTGCCTCTCATGAGCCCGTCGCCGGCCCTGCAACCCAGGACCGTTGAGGCGGGTCGGGAATTGGTGTCGCTTCTTCCGCCGCTGGAGGCGGAGCGAGAGGGGGAGGTCGTGGCCTTGATCGCCACCCCGGCGCCGACCAGACCCCAACCCGCGCCGTCGGCGCCACACGATCCGCCCACGGACATCGATGTGACGGAACAGGCCCTCTGCCGGATCATCGCGGACCGAGCCGCATACGTGGACGCGATCGCGGAGGAGCAACGCCTCCGTGAAGCCATCCTGGCCGCAGCTCCGGAGCTTGTCGCGGCGCCGCGGCTGCGGCTCTGGTGTGGGGACCGCATCGCGTCCCTCTGCGAACCCCTGCTCCGCTTCGGAAGCGGACCGGCCGGCGATGTGCTCCCCCAGCCCCACCTTCCATGGCGATGGGTCCTTTCCGGAGCGGAACTCGCCCCGACGGAGCGCGAAGCCCTCCTGGTGAGCATGGCGTCCGCTTCAGACTCCGCATCTCGCACGCTCGCGGAGATGGTGGATCTCCGCCTCGGAACGCTCGCGGCGCCCTTGCTCGAAGAGCTGGCGGCGCTTCGCCCGGACGGGTGGTCCCCGGAGTCCCGCCCCGATCTTGATTGGGTCCGCGCCTCGATCGACGGGCGTGTGGTGCGAGGCGACTGGATGCGGGCGTGGGACAGGATGACGAGCGCCCTCGCCGCACAGTTCGAGGCGGCCGCGACTGCCCGGCCTGGGGACTTCGCCGCGAGCCTCGCATCCCACTGGGCGAGAGCCAGCCTTCCCGTCCTCCGGATGGTCGTTCCAGGCGACCATGCCCGCGAGGCCGGGCACCTCGAGCGTTCCGCCACACGTCTGCGGGAGCGGTCACTGGCGGCGCTCGCTCGGGCCTCGCTTCGGCTTCGCCTCGAGAGGGGTGACGGAGCGGGCACATCGCCCGCGGCCCGCCGCGCCCAGTGGTGGTTGAACTGCGTTGAGGAGGACGCGTCGCTGTTGCGAGCGCGTTCGGCACGCGCAGCGGGTTCGGTGGAGTTGCCACGCTGATGCGGCGTGCGCGCGTCGCGTCTGCGTGTGGCTGGGCGCCGGCGTCAGGAAGGCCGGCCCCTTTCTCTGGAGGACACATGTTCGCTGCGGCATTTATTGCACTGGCCACTTCGTGTTCGCTCCCTGCGGCGCCGGCATGGAACGCGGGCGATCTCCCACAGGAACCGGCGGGGCGCCTGGACGTCGTCGACGCGGCGAGGCCCCCAGCAGCCCCCGACGCCGGGGGTGACGGCGTTCGCGAAGCGCCACTGTTGGTCATCGGAGAGGTTCAAAGCGGCGCTTGCTTGCCCGACGGGTTCCAAGGGGGCCTTGGCGTCCAGGTCTGGCGCCCCCCCAGCCCAGCCGACTGGAAGCAGCTCATACTCGCGCTTGGCGTCCCGGAGGAGTACACGCCCGTGTTCGGAGAGATCCTGACGGACACGTCCGCCAGGTTCGAGGCCGTCCACAAGGCGCATGTCCCGGGGCTCCTCGAGGCGAATGTGCCGGTGATGGAAATGCACAACTCCATCGATCCTGTCGTGCTCAGGGCGACGCGGCTCGAGCTCGACCGGCGCCTGCTTCCCTACTTCCGTGCGCTTCAGAGTGAGGAGGGGGCGACCACGCGCGCCATCGTCGCACTCGCACAAGAGCTCGGCTTCGACGCCGGTGATGAGCAGCGGGAGAGGACACTCCGCTTGTTCGACGAGGCGAGAACTCGAGTGAAGGCGGCGCAGCTGATCACGCTTGTCGAGTCTGCCCGAATCGACCTGGGCCTCGTTGCGATCCAGTGCAGCTCTTCACCGATCGACCAGCCAGCCGTCAAAGAGCTCCGCGAAGCCATCAAGGCCTACTGGCAGGAGTTGACCCCGTTGCGCCGCCAGTACATCGAGTGGCGTGTGCAGCATGCGGTCGAGTTGGCGGAGATCGGGTACGCAGAGGAGTCGACACCGCAGGGCACGGCCCGGGACGCGCTAAGGGAGAAACTGTTGGACCTCCAACGACAGCAGGCCCGGTTGCTGTTCCGGACGGTGGACCTCAACCTCCGTTCGCTCGCGGCCCTCACCGCCAAGACGCCTGCCGCGGACCGGGAGAAGTTCGAGCGACTCGCGGACGGCCTCATGTTCCCGGAGAAGGGCGTGGTGATCGACGAGGCCCGCGAGTTTCTCAAGAAGGCGCTCGCGCTCGCCACCCTCGAGGACGGTCAGCGCACCGCACTCCTCGCGTTGCGTGAACGACTGGAGGTGAAGTGCGCGGACTACGAGCGCGCCATGAGGGAGTGCGCTGTCGAGCGCTTCCGGATTCTCTATTCGGTCCCCACGAAGCCCGGCTCAACCCCTCATGACCAGCTCTCGCAGATGGAGGCCATCCGGACCGAACGCGCCAAGGCGAACGCAGAGTTCCACCGTGTCGCACAGGACATCCTGAGCGCCGACCAGCGCGACGCCCTGACGAAGCCGGCTGGCGCCCGGGCCGGTGGTGGATCACCACCCCCTGCTGGCCCGTAGCCACCGGTCACTCGAAAGACGTGCTGCGTTGCCAATCGAGGATTTCCGGGCCACCCGGCGCTCACCCGCCGCCCCGGAGGTACGCTATCTCCGACCGAACCGCGATCCTCCGTCCCCACCCGTCCAACGCGGACGCGTGGAGCACCGCTCACCCCGATGAGCCCCAGGCTGCGGGCTCCTGAGGAGACCAACCCATGCACACGGGCACCACCGGCACCCTAATGGCGTTGACCATGGCCGTCGCCGCCGCGGCATCCCCGTCAGGCGTGCCGTCGAAGGCGGAACTGGAGACCGCGATCACCGCGGCGCGGAGCCAGTTCCCCGCGTTCCGGATCGTCTGCTCCGTTGAGCGTCAGTGGCCCAGCAGCGCCGTCCAGCGGCAGGTGTGGCGCGACGACATCGCGTGGAACGGGACCGCGTTCCGCGTCGACGGGCGATACGAGTTCACTGGGGCAACCGGCTCTCGGGTGGCCGCTGACTCCAGACTGGCCTTCGGCAACGGCGTGGCCGTCTACTCCAGCGGTCCCACCGGCCGCATCGCCACCAAGGTGCAGGCGGCCGGCGCGGCTCGAACCATGTACCAGCACTACCTCCGCTGGTACTTCCTTGACGAGACGGACGGCTCGAAGTCTCCGCAGGATCTGCTGGCCATCGTGAAGGCCGCGGACACGCAGGTGCTGCCGGAACCCGCCGACGTGGATGGCCACCCGTGCATCGTGCTGGAGCGCCGCGATGGCAATGGATCGGCGTTCGAACGCATCTGGATCGACCCGGGCGTCAGCTACATGCCGCGGCGGCATGCCGTCATCGGCGGCGGTGTCGAGGTTGCCGCGTGGCACCTCTCGAACTTCGTGGAGATCGCCCCCGGCTGCTTCCTTCCGGCCGCGGGCGGCCAGACGAGCGCCCCGCAGCCAAACGCCCCCGACGCCGCCACCGCGGCGGGCGGCACGGTGGAGACCATGGCGCTGCTCCCCCTCGGTGCCGCGAACGGCGCGTTCGTCGCGACCGGCGGACCGGCCCCGGATGTGGCCGGCGCGATGATCTTCCAGGAGGGCGCGCTGGTGGAAGAGGTGGAGACCGGCGCCACCTGGGTGGCCCCAGCGGACGGGAAGCCGCCCGCACAGTAGGCGGCCGTCGGCTCGGCTCAGCGCGGCCGCGGATTGCCTTCAGCGGGCGGCGCCGTCGACGATCACCGCGTCCGCGGGAAACACGGCGGAGGGTTCGAATGCCGACGCGGCCACCTGGGTGCCGGTGTGGAAGAGCGCCCCGTCCGCGAGCGGCTCCACCTCGAACCGCTCGGTGGCCTGGTAGGCGTCGCCGCCGAGCCGGGTCTGCGCGGGCAGCACGCCCCGCACGCCCTTCGTGGGCATCCAGAGGCCGGGCGCCACGGTCGCGGCGTCCGTCACGTTCAGCTGGTAGAGGATCTCACCCGTGGCCGGCATGAAGACGCGCTGCTGCACCGGGAGCCAGCCGCGGGCCGGATCCAGCCAGAGGGACAGAGTGAGGCGGCCCTGGGCGTCGCGGACGTCCAGCACGCGGCAGACGGTGCCGTCCACGGCATCCGGCTCCGAACGCAGGGCGGAGGCATCGGACTTGAGGAGCGCCACCAGGTCCGGCGCGGGCGCGGCGCCGACGATCCGCTCGCTCATGGGGAAGTAGCGCCACATCTCGAAGATCCCGTTGGACTCCATCGCCGGGAAGAACGTGCTGCCCAGCTCGGCGTTCTTCGTCACGCCGAAACCGCCTTCGGACCAGCTCCAACGGATGCCGTCCACCACGAGTCCCCGGCGCACCCTGCCTTCCCGCGGTCCGTCAGGACCGCTCAGCAGCTCCACGCCGCCCGCCGCAGCCTTGGGGTTCGCGGCCACCCAGGACTTCACCACCGGCACCTGATCCGGGTGCCCGCCACTGAGCACGGTGCGCCGGGTGGCAACCTCGATGGCGCCGAGCGACGACCTGGCCGCCGTGATGGCGTCCGCGGCCGCCAGCTTCTCCGGGTCCGGTTGCGCGGCGCTACCTGAGAGGCCGATGACAACGGCTCCGGAGGCGAGGGCGAGCCCGGCAGCCACACCGATGGTGGTGAAGCCGGGGCGTCCGCGGAGCGGGCGAGCCTCCGAGGAACGCGGCGAGTTGGTGTGGCGCATGGTGAGCCCCTTCTGGAGTGGCGGTCAACGCTGGGTGCTGCCGTCGGCGCGGTGCCGACGGAGGCGTTCGTCCTCACCTCCCGGACCTTGGTACTTTCGGCCACGCGGCGGCGGCCGTCAACGCAAAAAAACCCGGGAGCCGTTCGGACGCGCCTCCTTTCAGCGCAGCTCGCCCGCAAGGAAACAGCGAGCGCAACCCCGACTTCACCGCTTTGCGGAGGCATCCTGGCGGGGGCCCGCCCCGTCAGGACGCGGGCGGTCACTCAGCCGCACGGCCCCCACGCACCGAAGACGCGGCCCAGATCCGACCCGTCCACGACGCCGTTGCAGTCCAGGTCACCCGCTCCGGAGTTGCCCCAGTTGCCCAGGATCACGCCGAGGTCCGTGCCGTCCACCACGCCGTTGAGATCCAGATCCTCCTCGCAGTTGACGCAGATGGGCCCCTGGCACTGCGAGGCCTGCCCGCACAGCGGGAACTGGAACCCGAGGGGGATGGGGGTCACCACGTACGACGGCGCGGCGAGGCCGCCCATCACTTCGTCCGTCACGAACACGCAGACGTTGTCCACCCAGAGCTCGTGGATGCCGCCGTCCGGCTCCACCGCGTAGGGAGGATCCACCTGGAACTTCAGCGCGAAGACGTTGCAGCTGGAGACGGGCACCTGGAAGTAGTACTGCGTCCAGTCCCCCACCGGGATCACACCCACGGCGCCCGCGAGCGACACGGTGGCGAGCTCCTCGCCGGCGGCCACGCTGCACTCCGTGGTGTGCTTCGCCTCGAAGGCGACCGTCAGGAGGTGGGTGGCCCCGGGCGGGACGTAGATGGGGATGCCTGGGACGGTGCTGGAGTGACGGTACTGGGCGAATCCCCAGAACTGATGGCAGCCCGGCTCCCACGCATCGTCTGCGCAGTGACCATCGTTGCGGAGCCAGAGCGCCTGGCAGTGCTCCGCGTCCGCGGAGCGGATCTGGGCGGTGGGGCAGCAGCCGGGCACCTGCGCCGTGCCGCAGCCGCTACACCCGCCCCCGCGGCATAAACCTTTCTGCGAACGATGCCATCGAGCCGACCCCACGACGAGGAACCGCCGCACCCGCTGGCTCCGGACCGCTCGATGGTATCAGGGACCTCAGGTCATGCGACCGCGGGCGCTGCCGGCGCCGGCATCGCGTCCATCACCTCGTAGACGGCGTCGAAGGTTCGAGAGGCGGCCGCCACCATCGCGTGGCGCTCCTCCGCCGACCACGGCTGCGCGTCCAGCGCGCTCTTCCACGCGGCCCACCGTTCGCGCTGCGCTTCTCCGTGCGGATCAAGCGCCTGCAGTCCGTCCGGCCCGGGAAGGTCGAGCGACCGGGAGACGGCCTTCGCGATGAACCGCCCGCCGTTCGAGGAGCCTTCCAGCACGTACCACGCTCCCACCACCTGGGCCGCGGTGGCGGCGGGCGCGAGGAGCCACAGCGAGAAGTCGGCCGCCGGCCGCACGGGTTCGAACACATCCGGCGAACACCCGAGGTGCCGCAGATCCGCGTCCACACGCCCCGCATGCGGGTGGTAGGGCTGCCAGAGGGCCTTCACGCGGCAGTCCCGCGCGGCGGCCGCGAGCACGCTGGCATCCACCGCCCGCCAGAGGTGCCGCATCTGTCCCAGCCACTCCGCGTACTCCGCCCGCGAAGCTTGCCCGCGCACCAGGCGGGCCTGGCGAGGGTGATGCTCCGCCCGCTCGTGGGCGGCGCGGGTCTCGGTCCGCAGCGCTTCCCCGATGCTGGGCGTCGGAGTGGCCAGCAGGCGTGCGAACGGGCAGCGCCCCCCGGCGCGACCGGCGGGCGCGGGGCTCTTGGTGCTGTCGACGGCATCAGTCGGCGCTGGCGTGGGGTCCATGGGTGCCTTTCGGATGGCGTGTTTTGAGACTGAGTCTCAATTCTGCCATCCTAGGGGACCTCCCCCACGGCGTCAACGCGATCGCGCGGAGGGCGTCCGCCGGCGGCCGACCAGCGCCGCAGCGCCGAGCAGGGCGAGGGCGCCAGGGGCGGGCACCAGATTCGCGCCGATGACTCCGCTGCCGTCCGTGCCGAAGAGGAACCGCACGTTGGCGAGCTGGGACTCGGAGATGCCGGAGATCCCCGTGAACGTGAGGGTCACGGAGTTCTGAATGAATGGGAACTGGCTGCCTCCGAAGCTGACGTTGCTGCCGTCGAACGTGCCCGCCGCCACGATGCCGTAGTTGGGGCTGGCGTTGCCCAGCGAAATCGAGCCTCCGTTGAAGGCGCCGTTGAAGCCGGAGGTGGCCACGCCGTACTCGGCGAGAGGGGAGGAGCCGAGCACGCTGGTCCAGGAGCCAGCCAGCGGGTTCACCGTGTTGTGGGCGGTCTTGCTGGTCCAGATCTCGCTGCCGCTGGTGAGCGCGATGCTGGTGAAGTTCAGCACCGGACCGTTGCCATCGATGTCGAAGACGACGCCCGTGAGGGCGTTCCCCTGCGCGGTGGTGCGCGGCGCAGTGGTGTTCGTCAGCACCACCGTGAGCACGTCGCCCGAGATGCTGAAGACGGCGGACGCGGAGGCCGCACCGGAGACCTCCGGGTTGATGCCGCTGCCGTTGAAGATCACTGAAGCGGACGCGGACGATGCCGCAAGGGCGGCGAACCCCGCGGCAGCCGCCGCGGCGAAGGAACGGACTCGAAGGGACATCGGAACTCCTGGAAAAGCAGACACCCGCGGTGCGGTGCACACGACATGCACCCATCGCCTGCCCTTCTCGCTGTCCTCTCGAGCCTCCCATGATGCGCCAGGGAGCCGCGCCTGCGGCGTGAATCCCACCGGTTAGGTGCAGATTTGCGGGTTCCTCCGGCCTCCTCCAGGGGAGCCACGATATCGGTCCGATCTCGTCCCCAGGCGATCCTGCGTGCCAGGCAGGCGCAAAGCACCCTGGAGCGTCCGGAGAACCTGCGGGATTCGTCCGGCGCGGCCGCACAGCGGGATCCGGTGGGCGACCGTCTTGCACGGAGACCGGGGCTACGTAGGGTCCATGTGGCAGGCGTCGTCGGTGTCCCGGTTTGCGCCAGGGCACCGGAGGCACGGTCAAAGAAGGAGAGGGATCAGGATGGAACGCAGCTTCACCCGGCGTTTCGGTTGGCGCCACCCGCGTGGCGTGGGGGCGGCGGCCTTGGCGGCAGCCTTGGCATGTACGGCCGCATCCAGCGCGTCCGTGGTCTTCTCCGGCACGGGCTACAACCCGGAGGCGAGCACCACGGCGTCCGGCACGGCGCTCTTCTCCGTGAGCGGCGGCACGCTCTCCGTGGTGCTCACCAATACCACGCTTCCGCGCACCACCGCCCAGGGGAACGCCCTGACGGGCATCGTCTTCGACGTGAACGGCAGCTCTCCATCCCTCGCACTGACCGGGATCGCGCTCACGAGCGGCAGCGAGATCTGGACCAGCAAGACCGCCCACAACACGGTGAACCCGCTGGCTGGCTCCTGGACCAGCGTGCTCGGCTCCACGCCGCTCGCCGAGTACGGAGCGGCCACCACCGGCTTCAACGGCGCCTTCAACGGAGGCTCCATTTCGCTCGGCAATGCCAGCCCCAACTACGGCATCGTGGCGGCGGGCACGTTCGACGGCAGCAACGTCAGCTTCGGCGGCAGCCAGTTCCCGTTCATCCAGAACTCGCTGACGCTCACCTTCAGCGGGGCGTCCGGTCTCTCCGAGTCCGCGATCGCGAACGTGAAGTTCCTGTTCGGGACGGACGGCACGGGCGTGGTCGGCGGGAACCTCATCCCGGCGCCGGGCGCCCTGGCCCTCCTGGGCCTTGGCGGGATCACCCTGCGGCGCCGACGCCGGGCGGCCGCGTAACCTGCGGCGGATGAAGAAGACGCCGGCCCCGTTCGTACTGGAACGCCTTCCCGGCAGCTACGCCTTCTGTCGACTTCCGCCCGAGGCCCACCTCCCTACGTGGGCCTCGGGCGATTTCGTCTCGATCTGCCGCAGTCGCGACGAGCTCTCCGTCCTCTGTCCGCAGGCGTGCGTGCCGGAGCCGCTCCCCGCAGGGTGCCGCTGCGACCGGGATTTCGGGCTCCTGCGAGTGCGCGGGACCGTGGAGATCGACGTGGTGGGGCTCCTGCGTTCGCTCTCCACCGCCCTGGCGGATGGGGGCGTCAGCGTGACCGTGATCGGCACGTTCGACACGGACTACATGCTCATCCGGGAGCGAAACATGGCCAGGGCCGTGGTCCTGCTGGAGGCCGCGGGTTTCCCTCTGGAACGCTGAGAGCCCCGCCGGGTCAGCACGGCGTGAAAAGGGGCCGGATCCCGGGCCATCCCGGCGGATCCAGCGCGGTGCGGGAGGCCCCTCCGGGTAGCCTCGATCCCCACTCGGCGAGCACTGCGCGAGCGTGCCGGACGAGCGTCAGCCAGCACGGGAGAACAGATGTCCACGTACCTTTCATCCGGGAGCCGTTGCCGGACGCGCGCGGCGGGTTCGCACATGGCGTGGGCCGCGGGGCTGGCCCTCCTGGGGTGCAGCGCGGGCGGCGCGTGGGCGCAGACGACGCTCGTGAGCACCTCCGCCGGAGGCCTCCAGGGGAACGGCGAGAGCGCAGCCCTCTCCGAAGAGCAGCTGATCACGGTCTCCGCGGACGGTCGCTACGTCTGCTTCACCAGCCTGGCGTCCGACCTGGTGCCCGGCGACGGCAACCGCGTGCGCGACGTCTTCGTGAAGGACCGGCAGACCGGGGCCATCGAACGCGTGAGCGTGGGACCCGCGGGCGTGGAGGGGGACGGCCCCAGCACGCTGGCCAGGATGACGCCGGACGCCCGCTTCGTGGTCTTCGAGAGCAGCGCCACCAACCTGGTGCCCGGCGACGCGAACGGACAGGTGGACATCTTCCTGCGGGACCGGCAGCTTGGAACGACGGAGCTGGTCAGCGTCACCACCGGCGGGCTGCCGGCGGAGTCGTACAGCCGGTTCGCGTCCGTGTCGGGGGATGGGCGCTACGTGGCGTTCACGAGCAACGCCATCGCGTACGCCGGCATCGACCACGTCTTCATCGACAACGTCTACATGCGCGACCGCCAGCTTGGCGTCACGACCACGGTCACCGCATCCATGGACGGCGATGGCGGGAACGGCATCAGCCAGCGGCCGCTGCTGTCGGCGGACGGCAGCGTCGTGGTGTTCGTCTCCTTGTCGTCCGATCTGGCGCCGGGACCGATCGACCCCGCCGTCTTCAACCTCTACGCCTATGACGTGGCGAGCGGCACCACCGCCCTGCTGACCGTGGGTGTGGGAGGCGTCCCGTCCAACGGGAACTCGTTCGCACCCCAGGTCACGCCGGACGGCCGCCGCGTGATCATGGCCAGCTTCGCGTCCAATCTCACCGCCGGCGGCGACCTCTCCGCCGGCCGGGATCTCTTCGTGATCGACCGGACGACGGGCACCACGGTGATGGCCAACCTGAACTCGAGCGGCGTGCAGGCGAACGGGACCGGCGTCGGTTCGTTCAGCATCGATGCCGCGGGTCGCTTCGTCACCTTCCGCAGCGATGGCACCAACCTCGTGGCGTCGGATACGAACGGCCTCAACGACCTCTTCCGCCGCGACATGCTGACCGGCCAGACCACGCTCGTCTCGATCGGCTTCGACGGCTCTCCCGCCGACGGCGCCACGGCGCACACGAGTGCGCAATCGCAGGACGGGACCGTCGTCGTCTTCGGCAGTGTGGCCACCAATCTGGTTGCGAGCGATACCAACGGATTCGGAGACATCTTCGCCCGCTTCTATCCATTGCCGCTGCCGGGCGACCTGAACGGCGACGGCGCCGTGAACGGCGCGGACCTCGGCCTGGTGCTGGGCTCGTGGGGAGGCACCGGCGGCGACCTGAACGGCGACGGGACGACCGATGGCGCGGATCTCGGGATCGTGCTTGGTGGCTGGACGGGCTGACGAGTCCGGCGACCAGCGACGCAGGGACCGCAATCCAGCGAGGACGGGCTCGGGCGCCCTTCCGCCGCGGCTATCCTCAGGGAATGCGACGACTCACCGCTTCCGTGCTTGCCGCGTTATGGTTCGTCGCGCCCTGCTTCGCCTGGGGCGCGGAGGGGCACAGGATCGTGGGCGCCATCGCGGCGGCATCCCTGGACGATGCCACGGCGCGGGCCGTTCGTGATCTCCTGGGAGAGCAGACCCTGGCCGACGCATGCTGTTGGGCGGACGAGATCCGCAGCAACACCGCGTACGACTGGGTGAAGCCGCTTCACTACGTCAACCTTCCGCGCGGCGCCACCGCCGTGGACATGACCCGTGACGGCGCGAACGGCGAGCAGGTCATCACCGCCATCGCGAAGTACCGCGACGTCCTGAAGGACCAGAGCCGTTCGCGGGCGGAGCGCGTGGAGGCGCTCAAGCTCCTCTGCCACTTCGTGGGCGACGTGCACCAACCGTTCCACGTCTCCTACAAGGACGACAAGGGCGGCAACATGCTGACCGTGAAGTCCTTCGGCGAGAAGTCCAACATGCACCGCGTGTTCGACTCGGACCTGATCAAGCGCCGGCTCAAGGACACCAAGGGTGGATGGCCGGTGATGGCCGCGGACCTGCGCCAGGCGATCAGCGCGGAGGAGCGGGCGGAGTGGCAGAAGAGCGCCGATCCGCTGGTGTGGGCCAACGAGTCGTTCGCGCTCACCTTGAAGGCGTATGCGGAGCCGCCGAAGGCGCCCAACGACGTGGACGACGCCTACTACGCCACATGGATGCCGGTGGTGAACAAGCGCCTGGAGGCGGCGGGCGTGCGCCTGGGGGCGATGCTGAACGAGACGCTCAATGATGCCGGCGCCGCCAAGGGTGGCGGAGCGGCAAAGCCGCCCGCGGCCCGGGGCCGCAAGGACGGGAAGAAGTCAACGGGCAAGGATGGCGGCGCGGGCCCCGCTCAAGGCGTGGGCACGATCCGATTGGACTGGAAGCTCCAGCCCTTCGTCGAATCCACCTGGTTGGTGAGATCCGACGCCACGCAGTAGCCCGCAGCCACGAGCTTGTCCAGGTTGGCCTGGGAGATCGCGCCGTCCGTGGTGGGGATGGCGCTGCTGGGGTTGAACTGGTTGTAGCGCGTCACCATGGTGTAGATCTGCGAGGCGCGGGCCTTGGCGGCCTCCGCGCGGCTGTCGCCCATGGCACTGATGACGCGCGGGACCACCAGGCTGGCCAGGAGGCCCAGGATCACCACGACGATCAGGATCTCCAGGAGGGTGAAGCCTCGGGATTGGATTCGAGCGTCTCGGGCGCGCATCCGGTGTGTCCTCTTTCCTAGGTGACGGTGGCATCCAGTGATCGGCTCGTTCGCCGGCGGACTGTTGTCGACTGCGCAGGGAGTCCACCTGTGCAGGCAGTGCCGCCTGCGCCGGACGGCGTGAAAAACGGCGGAAGTCCCGGGGATGGCGCGGGGCGGCGATACCGTGGCCTCCGCCCGCCGGACGGTCGCTCTGGTGCGACGGGCGGGGCCTCTTTCCTGGGGGAAACGACATGCGCAAGGTTCTCTCGGTGGCTGGCCGGCTCCAGCCCGTCGGACGCTCCGGCTCGCACTCGAACGCGGCTCGCGCCGGCCTCCTGGCCTGCATCTGGTCGGCGCTGGCCGCCCCGACCGCGCTGGCCCAGCAGACCGGCAAGGATCACCAGCCGAATCCGTGCCCTCCGTACATGGAGGTCCTCTGCGGTGAGCGCCAGGATCCGGGCGGCGGCGCGTTCCCCGGGCTGGACTGCGACTGCGGTCCGGGCGGGTGGATCCGGATGCCCGCGAGCTCGTCGCTGCTCCAGGAGCCGTCCGCTCCGGAGGAGTCCGCCTCGGGCGTGGCCTTCAACTACACGTTCAACTGGACCCGCACCGCCCAGGCCCAGCCCACCAGCGCCTCCGCGTCCGTCCAGTTCAGCGGCCGCAGCTGGTTCGGGAACGCGGGCTCCCTCGCGAAGGGTGCGATGGCCAGCTTCTCGACCGTGGAGCGTGAGATCTGGAGCGGCAGCCTGCCGGCCTGCCCGCGGGACGTGATGCTCGCCGCGGGTGGCGGGGCCGGCCTCTCGATCGGCGTGACCACGAGCGCGGACGCGGGCTGCTCCGCGGGCGCCGCGTCGGGAGCGAGTGGTTCGTGCTCCTCCCGCGGGAACGCGAACGCGGACCTGGATCAGCGCACCATCCAGGGTGCCGCGATGTTCAACAGCGGCTCGAACTCGGTCGCGATCGACGGGAACTTCGGCGCGGTCATCGACGTGCTGACGCCCAGCATCGAGGGCTCCTTCAACGCCGACACCTCCTGGGAGGTCCACGGCACCGGGAGCGCCACGGGGACGGCCAGCTTCGCGGTCAGGCCGGATCGCACCTACTGCGCGTTCACCAACCGGGCCATCACCCGGCGCTGCCGCGGCAACGTGGTGGTCTCCGGGGCCGGTTCCGTCGCCTCGAACGGGAGCTGCGCCGCGTCGGCCAGTGCCTCCGTCTCCATGCACGTCGACTGATCGCGGAGATTCCGATGCACCTGCCCATCATCGTCATGGTCACCACGCTTGCGGTGGACCCGCCCGCGGCGCCGCCTCCCGGACCCGCCCTCCAGGAGCTGAAGGAGCGCCTCCGGGCCACGGTGTCCGGCGAGATGGATGGGCTGGTGCGGCGGCAGGTGTCGGAGGAGCAGAGCCTCGATCGAAGCGCCCTTGCCAGCCGCAAGGTGTCCGTCGACGGGGCTCTGCTCCCGCTGCTCCTGGAGCGGGAGTGGCGGGACCGCGGGCCCACCGCTGGGTGGGTGCTGCGGGTGATGGCCGAGGAGTACCGGCCGCAGGAGTTCAGGCTGTCCGCACCGCACCCGCAGGTGCGGGCGGAGGTGGAGGCGGCAGTGGACGGGATGTTGTCCGCCCTCGGGGCCGGGCCGACGCACGTTCGCACGGAGCGCATCGGGGCGCCGGGCGGGGATTGGCCGGCCCTGATCGAGTGGAGCCTGGACGGCCAGGGCGCGGCCACGGCGGAGTGGTTCGAGCCCTTCCTGGGTGCGCGGCGGCTGGACTTTCCGCTCACGCCGGAGGACCTCCAGGTGGTGATCCGCGCGGATGGGGCGGTGGTGCGCGCGGGGGCGGGGGCGGGCGTGGGGGCGGGGTTGGGACCGGGGGTGGGAGCGGAACGAGCAGTCGCGTTCGATGGACGGCCGCCGCTCCTCTGCAACCCGGAGGATCTCTACGACCTGATGGACACGCTCCGGATCGCGGGGCGGACTCCCCCGCCCGTGGTGGTGGCGGAGTCTGCGGAGGAGCCCGCGCGGGAGCGAACGTGGACGCTCCTTGGCAGTGGCGGCCGCGTGCTCCAGCGCGTGGAGTGGGAGCTCTCCGGGGATCCGCCGCTGGTGCGCCGGATCCGCGTGCAGCAACCGGCGGGTTCGCTGCTCTATCAGGCGCCGCACACGATCAGGGGTGAGGCCCGCGTGGATGGGGAGTTGGTGGACGTGCAGCAGGCTCGACCGGAGGCGGAGGTGCCCTTCCTTCCCGGTGGAATGGTGGCGGAGCTCCTTGCGGACGGTGGGCTTCCGCGCACGCTCACGGTGTCCGCGGATGGCGTGCTTCTGGTGCGGGCGGAGTGGCGCGGCGCGGGCCTGGAGAACGCCCGGTCGGCGCGCCAGTCGCTGCGGCGGGAGCTGGAGGCCGCACTCGCGTCCGCCGTGGAGGCGGACCACTCGGAGGTGGTGGCCAGGCTCGCTGCGCGGCTGGCCGCGGACGGCGTGCCGGACGAATGGGTGGCCCGGAATCTGCTGGCGTGGCTTGATGAGGCGGCTGGCCCCCTGGGGGAGGCGCAGAAGGCGCGGGAGTGGTGTGCGCCGCAGTGGCTGGCGGCCCTCGCGGTCACGCCCGTGGAGTGGCGGCTCTGCGAGTGCGCGCGGCTTGTCTCCGCAGGGCGGTGGGTGCCTGCGCTCCTGCTCGCGGACCAGCTCATCGCGGATCCGGGGACGCCCGCCGGGGCGCGCCGCTGGCTTGAGCGGCTGCCTCCGCTTCTCCGCAAGTGGGCCCTGCCGGGCGGCACCCGGCCGCTGGACGAGGGGCCGCACGCCGCATGGGACGCCCAGGTGGATGCGGCGCTCTGGCCGCTCGCGGAGGCGCTCGTGCCGGCTCGCGGCACAGCGGGCGGCACCGGTGGTGGCCCGGAGGGCGCGAACGACCCGGATGGGCAGAGCGTCCCTGGTGCCGCGGAGGCGGAGTCGCCACTCGCTGGAGCCCTTTCAGCGGTGGTTCTGCGCACGGAGACGCTCCCCGCTGCGGACCGCATCTCGCTCGCCCGGGAGGTGCGGCGGCAGGTGGCTCGGGCGGCGCGGAGCGGGGCGGGCGCGGCGGCTGAAGCGAGCATGGAGGCAGGCTTCATTCGCACGCTTGCCGCGGACCTGGAGGCGGCACTGCGTGCACGGCGCCTGCCGGCGCTCCCGGAACTGGCAGGACTGGACGAGGGACGGCGCTGGCTTGCGGAGTGGATTGCGGCGGCGGCAGAGCGGGCGCTGCGGCGGCCGCCGCCCGACCCGATGCAGCGGGCGTCTCTCCGGCGTCTGCTTGACCGCGCGGTGCGGGCTGCGCTGGCGTACCAGGGGCCGGACGAAGCGGCGCAGCTGGCCACGGATTCGCTGGAGCGGCAGGCGCCGCTCCTCGGGAACGCGTTCGTGCCGGAGTGGGAGTGGCCGCCGGTCCGCGTCGAGGAGGTGGGTGAGGCTCACTTCCTGGAACGACTCCGGGCCGATCAGATCCTGGCCGGGAGCGCGCAGCTGCCCGCGCGGGCCAGGGCGGATGCCCTGGCGTTCTCGGTGATGACGGAGCTCACGGCACTCCTGATGGCCGGGGCGCCGGCGCCGGGCACCCCGGAGGGCGTGGACCGGGAGTTGCTGTCGCGGGGGGCCGCGCTTGTGGAGGCAGCCCACGCGGGAGCGGTCAACCGCGCGGCGCCGGTCCGGCGTGTGGAACTTGATCCGCACACGCTGGAGGTGGTGCGGGAGATCCCGGAGGCGGGGACCAGGGCTCCCGGCAGAAGCACGGTGACGCTGCAGGATGCGGCCGCGGAGGCGCTCTCCGGCAGCGGGCTGCGGCAGGTGCACCACGCGTGGGTGCTGCCCGACTGGTGGCGGGTTCCGGCGCCGTGGCCCGCGGGAGGTCCGCGGCGGATCGTCAGGTGATGGGGCTCAGCCGCGTGATGCGGCCCACGGGCACCCACTCCGCAACCAGGATGGAGCCGTCCTGGAGCCAGATGGCATCGTGCGGATGGATGAACTTGCCGGGGATGAACTCCGCGCGGGGGGCACCGCGGAGCTTGCTCGGGTGGCCATCCCCCAGCTGCACCAGGGGGACGTTCTTCTCATCCAGGATGGTCACCACGCTCTCCAGATCCGGCACCAGCATCCGGCCGTCGCGGAACTTCATGTCGCACGGCATCCGCATGCCCTCCTTCAGGAAGCCCAGGTGGCGGCCATCCAGGGAGAGGTACTGGATGCGGCGGTTGCCGCGATCCGCGACGCAGAGCGAGGGTTCGCGCGTGAAGGCCGTCGGTCGCGGATCCACCCAGAGGCCGTGCGGACAGGAGACCTGCCCCTCCCCGCTGCCTGGCGTCGCTATCACCTTCCTCCACTGTCCGTCCGCGCTGAAGCGGTGGATGAAGCTGGAGCCGTAGCCGTCGCCCACCAGGAGGTCGCCATCGGGCGAGAAGGCCACGTTCGTAGGGCACCACGCCTCGGGCTTGGCGTAGACGCCGCTGGGCATGGGGCAGCCCACTTCCCACACCACGGTGCCGTCCAGCGTGGTCTTGGTGACCAGGCGACGGTTGGTGTCGCAGTGGTAGAGGTACTCCGTGCCGCCCTCCGCGCGGAGGTCCAGGCCGTGCGCGCCTCCGCGCCACGCCTCACCCCAGCTGCGCAGGAAGCGGCCGTCCTTGTCGAAGACCACCACCGCGTGCGGAATGCTGCTCTCCGGGTGGACGGTGTGCGCCACGTAGATGCGGCCCTGCGCGTCCTGCACCACGCCGTGCGTGTCTCCCCAGAGGAGGCCAGCCGGCGGGGTGAGCCAATCGTGCTGCACCGCGAACCGGTGGGCGCCGGAGCCGATCTCCACCTGGGGGGTCGCGCCGCGGGTGGCGCCGGGGGTTCCGGGGGCGCTGGGGGTTCCGGGGGCTCCGGGGGCTCCGGGGGCGTTCGCGCCCTGCTGGCCGAAGGCTCGGCCCGCCGCGAATCCGGCGGCGGCGAGTCCGGCGCCGGCAGCGAGCGAGCGGGCGAGGAAGGCGCGGCGCGGCTCGCTCATGCGATGACTCCCTTGACCACCGTGCCGGCCACGTCCGTCAGCCGGAAGTCCCGGCCCTGGAAGCGGTAGGTCAGCCGCTCGTGGTCGATGCCCATGAGGTGCAGGATGGTGGCCTGGAGATCGTGCACGTGCACCGGGTCCCGCACGATGTTGTAGCTGTAGTCGTCCGTCTCTCCCCAGATGCAGCCGGGCTTCACGCCGCCGCCGGCCATCCAGAGCGTGAAGCAGCGCGGATGGTGGTCCCGTCCGTAGTTGCTGGCGCTGAGCGGTCCCTGGCAGTAGACGGTGCGGCCGAACTCCCCCGCCCACACCACCAGCGTGTCGTCCAGGAGTCCGCGCTGCTCCAGGTCCAGCACGAGCGCCGCACTGGCCTGATCCGTGTCCGCGCACTGGCGCGGGAGCTGCCCCACCAGGTCTCCGTGCTGGTCCCAGCCGCGGTGGTAGAGCTGCACGAACCGCACGTCCCGCTCTATGAGCCGCCGCGCCAGCAGGCAGTTGGCCGCGTAGGTGCCGGGCTTGCGGGCCTCCGGGCCGTAGAGCTCCCAGGTGCTGGCGGGCTCCGCGGAGAAGTCCGTCAGCTCCGGCACGGACATCTGCATGCGGTACGCCATCTCGTACTGCCCGATGCGGGTGGCGATCTCCGGATCCCCCACCACGCCCAGCCGTTCGCGGTTGAGGGCCCCGAGCGTGTCCAGGAAGCGCCGCCGGGACGCGGGGTCCACTCCCGGCGGATTGTTGAGGTAGACCACCGGATCCCCCAGGGAGCGGAGCTGCACCCCCTGGTGGCAGGAGGGAAGGAAGCCCGCGCTCCAGAGACGCGAGAAGAGCGGCTGATCGTTGGTGTTCCCCGTTCCCACGGAGAGCAGCACGACGAACGCGGGGAGGTCGCGGTTCTCGCTGCCCAGGCCCCAACTCATCCAGCTTCCCAGGCAGGGCCGCCCCGGCTGCTGGGCGCCGGTCTGGAAGAAGGTGATCCCCGGATCGTGGTTGATGGCCTCCGTGTGCATGCTGCGGATGAAGCAGAGCCGGTCCACGATCCTGGCGGTGTGCGGCAGGAGTTGGCTGACCCACATGCCGTTCGAGCCGTGCTGGGCGAACTTGAAGTAGCTGCGCGTCACTGGAAAGCGGGCCTGCCCGCTGCTCATCCCGGTGAGCCGCTGTCCCTGGCGGACCGAGTCGGGGAGATCCGAGTCATGCACCTTCTCCAGGTGCGGCTTGTAGTCGAAGAGATCCAGTTGGCTGGGCGCCCCGGACTGGTGCAGGAAGATCACGCGCCTGGCCCGCGGTGCGAAGTGCGGCACGCCGGGAAGTCCACCGACGGCGCTGCGGCCCGGCGCGATGGCGGGGACGCCGGCGGCGCCGAGGCCACCCGTGCCGGCGCCTGCCGCGCCGAGCGCGCCGGAGCCTGCCGCGCCGAGCGCGCCGGTGGCCGCCCGCGCCAGCCGCTCCACGCCGCCCGCGCCCAGGGCCGCGAACGCTGCGGCTCCCATCCCCAGCCGCTCGAAGAAGAGCCGGCGCGTCAATCCGAGATGCGACTCCGGCGGGTGGTTGCTGCTCATCCCTTGGTCACCGTCTCATCGAGGTTGAGGATCACGCTGGCCAACGACGTCCATGCCGCCAGGCGGGCCCGGTCCAGATCCGGGGGCGGCGGCGTCTCGCCCACCGCCACCAGGGACGCGGCGCGGGCGGGTTCGCGTTCGAATGCGGCCTGCTCCGCCCGCACGAACTCCAGGAGGATCCGCGACTCATCCGCGCTCGGCGCCCGCCCCGTGGCCAGCCGGAAGAGCCGCGCGATCCGCTCCGAGTCCGTCTCCGGCGCAACCACCGCCGGGAGGAGGACGCGGGTGGCCATCACGCGCGCGGCCTCCACGTAGGTGGGATCGTTCATCAGCACCAGCGACTGCAGCGGCGTGTTGGTCCGCATGCGCCGCACGGTGCAGTACTCGCGGCTGGGCGCATCGAAGGTGGCAAGGCTGGGCGGCGGCACGGTCCGCTTCCAGAAGGTGTACATGGTGCGGCGATAGAGCTTGTCCCCGTGATCCTGCACGTAGCTGCGCGCGTCGGAGGTGCCGAAGGGGTTGATGATGAGTTCGTAGATGCCGGGCGGGTGGTAGGGCCGCACGCTCGGTCCGCCCTGCCGCTCCACGAGCAGCCCGCTGGCGGCCAGGGCCAGATCCCGGATCTGCTCCGCGGAGAGGCGGAAGCGCGGGCCGCGGGTCAGGAGGCGGTTCTCCGGGTCCCGCTCCAGGAGCCGCGGCGTCACCACGGAGCGCTGCCGGTAGACGTCGCTCATGACGATGGTCTTCATGAGCCGCTTCACGTCCCACCCGCTGCCCACGAAGTCCACCGCCAGCCAGTCCAGGAGCGCCTGGTGGTCCGGCCGCTCCCCCTGCACGCCGAAGTCCTCCGCCGTGCGCACGAGTCCCGCCCCAAAGCAGTGCTGCCAGAAGCGGTTGACCGCCACCCGCGCGGTGAGCGGATTCCGGGGCGACACGGTCCACTCCGCCAGTCCCAGCCGCGTTCGCGGGAGGGACTGGTCCATCTCCGGGAGACTGCTGGGCGTGGCCGGGGAGACTCGCTCCCCGCGGCGGTCGTACTGGCCGCGCATGAGCATGAACGTGTCCCTAGGCGCGGGCAGGGACTCCATCACCATCGTGGTGGGCACGGAGGCCATCACGCTGCGTCGCCTGGTCTCCGCGGCGGAGAACTCATCCAGCAGCTGGCGGTAGCGCTGCGAATGGCTGCGGCGGAAAAAGTCCCGCAGGAGCGCCGTCGCCGCCGCCGGCCGCGCCGCGGCATCCGTCTCCAGCGCCGTGGCCACCGCGTAGGGGGCCTCCACGCCCAGATCCGCGGCCACGCGGGCGTAGAACGCGGCGGGGCCCGCCAGGTTCTGCACGCGGGCCGTCAACACGTGTTCGCCGGGTTCGAGATCCAGGGTCAGGAGGTCCTGGTCCGCCACCACGGTGCGCGGATTGGGGACGTCATGCACCTGCCGTCCGTCCAGCCAGACGGTCAGCATGTCGTCCGAGCCGAACGCCAGCGTCAGCCGCCGGCGCCGATCGCTGGCGATGGTGCGGCGGAAGTACCACGTCTGGTGCTCGCCCTCCAGCATGAAGGGCTGGCCATCCGAAAGTCCGTCCGCGCTGCGCCACGCGCCTTCCGCGGCCTCCGTCGGCACGCCACCCGCGGAGGCGGAGCCGGGGCCGCCGCGGGCGTGCGGCCCGCTCATCTCCCACGCGCCCATCGCGGCCGGCGAGATGGCCGCCTTCATGTCCGGACCGTGGCCCGCGGAGATCCGGACGCGGCCGAACCCATGCTGCGGGAAGGGGCTTTCGAACGCGAGCGTCACCTTCATCACGACGCCGCCGTCAGCGGGCGCGGCGGCCGGCGCGGGGATCAGCACCAGCTCGTGCGGGGCGCCCTCGCCGCCGCCGATCGCCCAGCCGCTGCGCCCGTCCGCATCGATGGCGCGGATGGCGGGGAACCCGGGCTGCTCGTGGTCCGCGACCGCCATGCGCCACTGCCACGGCGCGGATGCGGCGGGATCGGAGATGGGCGCGGTGGAAACGGTGACGTTCGAGAGCACCACGTTCCGGTGCGAGGAGCGGCCGGGGCCGTTGTCCGGGAGCGAAGGGTCCGTCAGCACCTCCACGCGGAGGGCGTCCGCGCGACCCGCTGGATCCACGAAGGTGAACTCGTAGGTCCCCGTCTCCGGGTTGGGCCCGGAGGCCAGGACGGAGTGATCCGGCTGCACGGCGAGGAGCACGCCGCCGCTTGCCGCCGCCGCGACCGGATGGAGCGGCGTCCAGCGCCGGCCCAGCCGGGCCCGCGTCTCCTGCTCCCACGCCACCTGGGCCGCGTCGAGCGCCGAGTCCGGCGCCGCCCGCTCGCGCTCCAATGACGCGAGATGCTCCTGCACCTCACGCAGCGCCGCCTCCTGCTCCGGGAGCGGCGTGTTGAGGAACGGCACGGCGTTCCCCTGCAGTCCGTCCGACCCCTTCTCCGGGATCTGGTCGAAGAAGGCGCTGAGCTGGTAGTACTCCTTCAGCGTGATGGGGTCGTACTTGTGGTCGTGGCAGCGGGCGCAGCCCACCGTCAGTCCGAGGAACACCGTGCCGTAGGTGTTGACGCGGTCCGCCACGTATTCGCAGCGGTACTCCTCCTCGATGATGCCGCCCTCCCACGAGATGCAGTGGTTGCGGTTGAAGCCGGTGGCCACGCGCTGCTGCAGCGTGGGCTGCGGGAGGAGGTCCCCCGCCAACTGCTCCACGACGAAGCGGTCGAAGGGCTGGTTGCCGTTGAACGCGGCGATCACCCAGTCGCGCCAGCGCCACATCGGGCGTTCGTTGTCCCCGTGGTAGCCGTGCGTGTCCGCGTAGCGCGACGCATCCAGCCAGTCCACGGCCATCGCCTCGCCGTAGCGCGGCGACGCGAGCAGCCGGTCCACCACGTGCTCGTAGGCGCTCGGGGCGGGGTCCGCGAGGAACGCGTCGATCTCCTCCGGCGCGGGCGGGAGGCCGGTGAGATCCAGGGTGACCCGCCGCAGCAGCGTCTCCCGATCCGCCGGCGGCGAGAGCTCCATCCCCTCCGCAGCCAGCCTGGCCCGCACGATGGTGTCGATCTCCCGGCCCGCCGCGTCCGGCGGGAGCGCAGGGGCCGCGGGCGGCTCGAACGCCCAGTGGCGCGCGTACTGGGCGCCCTCCTCCACCCAGCGGCGGAGGAGCGCGGCCTCCTCGGCGCTGAGCGGCTTCTTGAAGGACGGCGGAGGCATCAGGTCCTCCGG
This sequence comes from Phycisphaerales bacterium, assembly GCA_046350535.1. Lineage (GTDB taxonomy): Bacteria > Planctomycetota > Phycisphaerae > Phycisphaerales > SM1A02 > VGXK01. The sequence goes on along the minus strand of JAXMAG010000001.1, from coordinate 147,360 downwards.
CCGGTCCGTGGCGATTCGCCGGCAGAGCTCGCTCTTCGCCGGATCCAGCGGGACGATCGCGGCGCCGTCCGGTCGGACCCGCACCGCATCCGCGCGGACGTCCAGGCGGAGATCCGCCTTGCGGGCCTGGGCGTCCGGGCCGTGGCACGCGTAGCAGTGTTCGCTCAGGATGGGGCGGATCTGGCGGTCGAAGTCGACGGGCGGCGCAAGGACTGCGCCGGCGACGGCGCCGCCGGCGGTCAGGGTTCGAATGCCGCTGCGGAATCCCACCACGCGGTCCTCCAGCGCCGCCCGCACCACGCGGACGACGGCACCCCCGGAGGTCTACTTCCCTGCGGCCGGCGCCGCGACCTCCTGGGTCACGACCACCACGTCCGGCCGCCCGGCCCTGAGCGCAGCCACACCTTCGGGCGTCACGGCGCTGCCTCCAAGGTAGAGCTTCCGGAGCCCACGGCAAGCGGAGAGTTCCCGGAGGCCGGCATCCGTCACGCGGGTCTGGACGAGGTTGAGTCGCTCCAGCTCCGGCAGCCCGGCGAGGGCCTTCATCGCGGTGTCGTCCGCCGCGGTGCCATCCAGGCGCAGCGTGCGGAGCCGCGGAAATCCGCCGAGGGACGCCATGCCGGCGCCGGTCACGGCGCTGCGGGCAAGGGAGAGCGTCACCACGTTCGATTCCAGTCCCGCAAGGAGGGCCATGTCCGCGTCCGTCCAGGCGGGCTTGGCCTGCGACGCGTTGATCTCCAGTTCCGTGGAGCCCTGGGCCACCGGGAGCACCACCGCACCGCGGGCGGCGACGGTGGCCACCCGCGCGGCATCCGGCGGCGGCGGAAGGGCGTGCGGCGCGGTGTGTGCGGGGGGAGGCGTGGGAGCGGGGGAAGTCGCGGGAGCTGCGGGAGTCGCGGGAGCTGCGGGAGTCGCGGGAGCGGGGGGAGTCGCGGGCGCCGCAGGCGCCGCGTTCGAGCCGGGCCACGGCGCGCCGGCGCGGATCCACTCCCGCAGGAGCTCCACCTCCGCGGAGGTCAGCGGCGCGCCTTCCGGCGGCATGTGGTCGTCGTCACCCGGCGGCAGCGTGACTCGGACGATGAGTTCGCTGCCATCCGGGTCCCCGTCCTTCACGATCCACACGCCCTTGTCATCCTTGCGGACCAACTGCTCGCGAGCCTCCATGCGGAGCCCGCCCTTCTTCTTGCCACCCATGTGGCACTCCGCGCAGCGCGCCACCATGAGGGCGTGGGCCCGCTCCGCCAGGGAGGCGCCCGCAGCGGCGGTGGGCGCGGGCGCTGGCGCGGCGCCACCAGAGGCTTGCGTCGGAGGCTTCCGCTGGCTCCGACCGGCCGAGGACTCCGGCTCCTCCGTGCCCGGGAGCTCTCCGGAGACCGTGGCCTTCACGGCCTGGATGAGCGTGCCGGTGGTGTAGTCCGGGCCCCACACCATGGCCCCGCCGAGATGGCCGGAGAACGCCACGCCGCCTGCACTCACCAGGAGCGCCAGTCGACCCGCCCGGCGCGTCCTGGCCCGCTCCGGGTTGCGGGCCAGCGCACACAGGATCGCGGTGATCACCAGGGCCCACGAACTTCCCACGCCCACCCAGCGGTGGAGATCCACGAGCTCGTCCGGATCCGGATTCCCGGCCGCGTTCCACCAGCCGCTCACCATGGCCGCCAGGCCGCCGAAGGCCGCGAATCCCAGCATGGTGGCGGCCGCGGGACTCGTGGGCCGTCCGCGCACGGTGGCCCACAACTCCACCACCAGCGCCACCATCACCAGGCCCAGCGGCATGTGCACCAGCACCGGATGCAGGTGCCCGAACGCCTTCATCCACAGCCCCGCAAGCCCGCCGGGAAGCGGCCCGAAGATGGATGGCGACGCCGGGTTGGCCGCCGTCTCCTGGACGGCGGACGTGGCGAGAGCGGCCAGCGCATCCATCGTGGTCACCAGGGCGTCCGTCATGTCGCGCCGAGGCTAACGGATGCACGCGGCGATCGCGACGCCGGGGGCTGGCGGCGGCCGCGGCCCGCGACAGGGGGCAAAAATGAAGAAGGGCGTGAGCCTCCCATGTTGCCACGGGAGCCCACGCCCTTTTTTCGGAGGTGATGGCCAGACAGGCCCACCCCCTCACGGGGCAAGGTTCGAAAGGGCCGCCTCACGCACCAACCGCGCGCAGACCCTCAGCCCCCTGTTTCCCTCTCAATTTGTTGAACACCCCCACTTTCGCCCGCAGCGGCCGGAAGTCAAGTTCCGTCCCTTCGGAACCTTGCGCACCGGCGGGAATCCTGGAGGAGAAGCTCCGGGAACAGGGCGCAGATTCACCTGCGGAGCCGCGGGTTCGGGACGGCCGCGCCCATCCGGTGCCGCCGGTCCGCCCGCGCCCCTGCCGGGTAGCCTCGGCGGCGGTTCCAACCCCGAGGGCCCCCTCCCAGTGCCGTCACGCGTCCCTCCAACAACGCGCAGCCGCGCCGCCCGCCGCGCCGGATCCGGCGGAGCCGCGGCCGCCTGGGAGCCCTTCGATTGGTATCGCGAGCCCCGCTACTACGACGTGGTGTTCGACCAGACCTCGGAGGATGAGGTGCGCTTCCTGGAAGCGGTCGCGGCCCGGCATGGACTGGGACTCGGTCCGGGCACGCGAAGGGTGCTGGAGCCGGCGTGCGGAAGCGGCCGGCTGCTCCAGCGCATGGCCCTGCGCGGGTGGCGCGTGAGCGGCTTCGACATCCGCCCGGAGGCACTGCGATTCGCGGCCCGGCGGCTGGCGAAGGCGGGGGCGAAGGCCCGCCTGGCCACCGGGAGATTCGACCGCTTCCGCGTGCCTGGCGGACCGTTCCACCTCGCCCACTGCCTCTACTCCAGCCTCCAGCACGCCACGGAGCCGGAGGAGGCGCCGCGGCATCTGCGGCTGGTGTGCGACGCCCTCCAGGTGGGCGGCATCTACGTCCTGGGGCTGCACCTCTCCGATTACCGGCGCCGCACCCCCATCCTGGAGCGGGCCAACTGCCGCCGCGACGGCCTGCGCGTGACCTACAGCCTGCGGCACGGGGCGGCGGAGCGCGCCACGCGGCTTCAGCCGATGCGCTGCCGCCTGGCCGTCACCCACCCGGACGGACGGCGCCGGCGCCTGGAGAGCACCTGGTCCTTCCGCACCTACGACCGCTCGGAGCTGCAGCAGCTCCTGGCAAGCGAACCGCGCCTGCGCCTGGCCGCGACCTACAACTTCCACCACGACCCGGAGTGGCGCAACGAGGGCCCGCGGGCCACCTTCGACCGCGTGCTGGTCCTGCGGCGCGAACGCTGACCCCGGCCCAATGTCCCTGCCGCGGCTCATCCTGCACGCCGATCTCGACGCCTTCTTCGCGTCCGTGGCCCAGCTGGACAACCCGGCGCTCCGGGGGCGACCGGTGCTGGTCGGCGGCACGGGACGGCGCGGCGTGGTCTCCGCGGCCAGCTACGAGGCGCGCCGCTTCGGCTGCCGGGCCGCGATGCCCACGGGGCAGGCGCTGGCCCTCTGTCCGGCGGCGGTGGTGGTGAAGCCCGACTTCCGGCGCTACAGCGAGCTGAGCCACCGATTCATGCAGGAGCTGGGGAAGCTCTCGCCGCTCGTGGAACCGCTGAGCGTGGACGAGGCGTTCGTGGACCTCACGGGCACCACGCATCTCCACGGCGGACCGGAGCAGGTGGCCGCGTCGCTGCGCGCAGCGGTGCGAACGTCCCTGGGCGTGCCATGCTCCGTGGGGATCGCGCCCAGCAAGTTCGTGGCCAAGCTGGCCAGCGATCTCGCCAAGCCCGACGGCTTCCGCGTGATCCGCGCGGAGGAGCTTCCGCAGGCCCTGGCGCCCCTCGAGATCGAGCGCATGTGGGGCGTGGGGGCGGCCACGCTCCCGCGCTTCACGGCCCTTGGGATCACGAGGTTCGGGCACCTGCAGAGCATGACGGAGCCGGAGGTGCGCCGCGTGCTGGGGGAGCACGGCGTGGAGTGGTGGCGGCTGGCCCGCGGGGAGGATTCGCGGCCCGTCTCGAACGATCGGGACGCGAAGGGCATCGGGCACGAGCAGACGTTCATGGAGGATCTCTCGGATCCGGAGTCGCTCCTTGACGTGCTGCTCCACCTCGCGGAGCGCACGGCCTTCCGACTGCGGGCCTCCCGGGGCCTGGCCACGAACGTGACCATCAAGCTCCGCACGCCTGACTTCCGCACCGTCACCCGCAGCTCCGCCCTGGCGGAACCCACGGACGCGACCGACGTCATCTGGGCCGCGGCGAAGTCGCTCTTCGAACGCTGGGCCGCCTCCGGGCGACAGCCGCTGCGACTCATCGGCGTGCACGTGGCCCGTGCGCCCATCCTGGGGGCCCAGCTCCCGCTCTTCAGCCCGCGGGCGGAGCAGGAGGCGCGGCGGACCGTGGACTCCGTGGCGGATCGGATCGCGGAGCGCTTCGGGCGGGACGCGATCCAGCGGGGGCGTTCGCTCAGGGTGGGACAGAAAAGAAGAACGCAGGGTCCCTCACACGGCGGGGCCGCACCCCCGTAGTGGTGGTGTGAGCCGCCGGCGGGCCCTCCTTCAGCCCGGCAGTGGCACGAACCCCCCCCTCTGCCCCCTCCGTGCATTCGTGCCGGAGGGGGTTTTTGCGGCGCCTCAGCCCTGCTGCAGCCGCTTCATCATCTCGGCCTGGACCTCCGCCATCACGGCCTCCATCACGCGGCGGTCGCTCTCCGACCACTGCTTGTCCATGAGGAAGGCGGCCACCCTCTCCGAGTAGGGCTCCACCGCGGCGGTGAGCTCGCGGTAGCGCGCCGCCTCCGCCTCCGTGGCGGGACGGGACATCTGCTTGCGGTAGAGCGCGGCCTTCATCTGCGCCTCCGCCTCCGCCGTGCAGAGCCGGCGGAACTCCGAGAAGCGGGGATCCGCGGTGTTCACGGCGCCTGCGCCGGGAGAACTCTCTCCCGGCTGCCGACCTCCCGGCACCTTGGTGGCGGTGGAGGTGGCGCTCGTGGTGTGGCTGTCGGACCCGCTCGGGGCGCTGACGGCGGCGGGCGCATCGCCGAGCGGACTGGCCTTGTCGGCGGAGCGGGCGCCGGAAGCACCGGCGGCTCCGGACGCGGCCTTCCGGGAGCCCTCCGCGGGAGCATCCTTGAGCGTCTCCAGGGCCAGCGTGTCACTCCCTCCCTGCGGCGCCTTCGTCCCGGAACCACTGGTGGTCGAGCCGCCGTTCGCGGTGGAGGCCTCTCCGCTCCCGGCCCCGGACGGCGCCGCCGGCTGCGACGAATCCCCGCCGCACGCGGCCAGGAGGAGCAGGACCGGGATCAGGGCCGATCGAAGGGGCGGAGTGGACATGCGGACCATGCTACCTCCGGAGGAGGCCGCGCTTGGATCGCGCTCGGAACGCGATAAGCTGCACGGCTGGGATGGCTCGCGGGTTGCGGCCGGACCGCTGCGGTCCGTCGTGGGTCGAGCCACCCCTGGAGGACAGCCGATGCATGCACACCGCCCCACCCGCGGTCGCGGGTTCACCCTGACGGAAGTGATGGTGGTGATCTCCATCATCGCGGTCATCGCCGCGCTGGTGGTCCTCACCATGAAGCCGGCGGTCAAGAAGGCCCGCGCCACCAAGTGCGCCAACAACCAGCGGCAGATCGTGCTGGGCTGCCTCAGCTACGCGGCGGACAACAAGACCTACCTGCCCAGCCCGCGGACCGATCAGGGCGGCCAGGGCTATCGATACACGCAGTGCGTGCCGATGGTGAAGACCAACTACACGGTGACCTGGCCGTGGGTGGCGGCCTACGGGGCCAACGTGGCCGGCAACAAGGAGAAGACCACGGCCATGACCAACGGGAAGATCTGGCCGTACATCGGCAGCCTGGACGTCTTCAAGTCTCCGCTGGATCCGGAGAACCGGCTCCGGAGCTACTCGCTCAGCGCGTTCGTGGGCGTCTCGCACCCGGACGAGCTGGCGGACTACGACTACTTCGCGTCCAGCCTGGGCATCCCGCTCTGCTCCTTCAACACGGTGACCATGTCCCGCGTGAAGCAGCCCTCCAAGACCATCTACTGCCTTGGAGAGGATGACTCCGTAGGTCCGAACAACCAGGGCTGGATCATCTCCGTGGTGACCAGCAAGTGGGTGGACTGGCCGGCCACGTGGGACCCGCGGAACTTCCCGCTGGCCTACTGCGACGGATCGTTCGAGACCTACAGCTTCGTGAAGCCGGGCATCGAGAACAGCTGGGACACCTTCGGCCACAACTGGACGGAGCCGCCGGTGAACGGCGTGGCCCAGGACTGGGTGTGGTTCAAGAACCGCATGCTCCCCGGCGTGATCCCCTTCACGGGACTGTGAGCCCCGGGGCCCTACACTCCGCCGCATGAGCGGACGGGAGCGGGCCCAGCAGCAGGAACGTCTGGCTCGAATCGGGGTGGTGCTCATCGCGCTCGCGCTCGTGGTCTTCGCCGCCACGGACGTCCGGCGGCGCGGGGAGGTGCGCGGCGGCGTGGCGGGGGACGCGGGGGACGCGGGAACCGCCGGCGCCGCGGACGCGGGTGCAGGCCTGGATCGCGCCCGGCCGTTCGGCATCACCAACACGGGGCACCGGACGGACCTGACCGCGTACACCGCTGCGGCGCGGGTGTGGGCGGAGGGCGGGAGCAGCCAGGAGGCGTACGCCGCCAAGAGCCCGCGCGGCTGGCGCTACCAGTACCCGCCGCTTCTCGGGGCGCTCATGATGCCGCTTTCGCTCGCGTCGCCCCCGACGCAGAGCCTCCTCTGGGGGCTCCTCGGCGGCGCCATGGTGATCCTCCTCCTCTTCGAATGCCGGGCCTGGTGCCGCGTGCTGGATCGGCCGCGGGATGCGCCGGAGTCGCGGATGCCGTGGATCGTGCCGGTGGCGGTGGCCCTGGCGGCGCTGCTGCCGATCCTCAACACGCTTCAGCGCGGGCAGGTGGGTGTGCTGGTGGTGCTCCCGCTCATGTGCGGCTTCCGCCTGATGTGGTGCGGACCGGCCGCCTGGGTGCGAACGCTGGGCGGCGTGCTCCTGGCCTTCCCCGCGGTGGTGAAGTTCATCCCGCTCGCGCCGGTGGGAACGGCGGCCGCGATGGTGGTGGCGGCGGCGCTGGCGGGCGCGCCGCGGCGGCCGAGCGGGCCGGGCGCCGCGGCGCTGGGCGGACTGGCGCTCGGGTTCCTCCTGTGGGTGCTGCTCGTGCCCGCGGCGCTCCTCGGATGGCAGCGCAACCTGGACGGCCTCCGCATCTTCATGGACGGCGTGGTGGGGAACGACCGCTTCGCGGAGGAGTGGGAGTTCGACATCCACTCCGTGCGGAACCAGAGCCTGGAGAACGCGCTGTACCGCGTGACGCACTGGGGGGAGCCGGAGCGGCCGGCGCTCCCCAACGCCACGCCCGAGGAGCGGGCGGGCGCGGATCCGGGCGCCGGCGGCACGAACGGCGCCGATGACGGCCTCCTGGGCGCCGCGGTGAAGGCGCTGCGGGTGGCGTTCGCGGGCCTGACGCTGGTGGTGGCGTCGCTCCTGGTGCTGCGCCCGGGGCGCGCGGGGCGCACTCGAGGCGCGTTCGCGGGCTTCGGCCTGGCGTGCCTGCTCACGCTCGTCGTCTCGCCGGTGTCGTGGGGGCACCACTTCGTGATCCTGGTGCCGGCGCTCCTGGGGACGTGCGGATTCCTGGAGGCCGCCGGACGGAGCGTGCAGGCCGCGCTCCTCGCGGGGGCGCTGGCCTTCGCGACGCTCCTGCACTACGCGGCGATGGGCGTGGCCGGGCCCGCCGGCGTCCTGGGACTGGTCACCGCGGCCGTCATGGCGACGGCGCTGGGCTGGTTCGCGGGCGAATGGTGGGCGGCCTACCGCGCGGGCGGCATGAAGCAGGGCTCGCCCCACTCGTCGCCGTAGCCGTGATCGATCATCACCTGGAGCGCCACCGGCGCCAGGTGCTCCAGCATCAGGGACGCGCGGCGCACGGCGGCGCGGTTCTGACGGCTGCCGCATGCGGCGCCGCCATGCTCGAGCTGCGCGTGCACGAACGCCACCCGCGCCATCAGCCGGCGCAGCACCTCATCCCAGCGGCCCGCGGCCATGGCGCCCCGGACGTCGAACGCGACGGAACGCTCGCGCCCCGCGGCGGCGGCGGCGCGGGCCGCGGCGGACGCCCGGCGCGTGGAGGCGGTCCCGCGCGTGGCGGGGGCGCCGGCGGGGCCGGGAGATTCGCCCAGCCGCACCCAGCGCTCCCACGCGAAGGCGTCCACGTAGCGGTCCGCGAAGATCGTCTGCACGAGCGACCTCTGCTCCATCAGGAGCTGCGGGATCAGGAGATGCTGGTCGTGCGACAGGAGCTGGTCCAGGAAGAGCCGCATGGACTCCGGCGCGGCCGCCGGCGCTGCGCTCGATGCCTCCCAGCGCTCCGAGAGGGCCCGCATGCCGATCATCTGGCAGAGGAAGCGGGCGTCCAGTTCCGCGGGCTCCTCCATGGATTCCGCGCGCTCAAGCCAGGTGAGCGCCCGGTGAATCCGGATCCGGAAGGATTCGTAGAGGTGCATGCGTGCGTAGCTGTCCCGGCGCGGCTGCCAGAGGCGGCGCAGCCGGGCCACGCTGAGCGGTTCCGCCACCGGGCTGCGGGCGCCGATGCGCCGGCCGGGCTCCTCCACCAGATCGCTTCGAGGCATGGGCTGAGCCTAGCACCGCCGCGCCGGTAGAGTCCCGCCATGCGCGAAGGCTCCGCGGCAGAGGTCTTCATCGCGTTCCTGCGGCTGGGATGCACGGCCTTCGGCGGCCCGGTGGCGCACCTGGGGTGGTTCCGGCAGGAGTTCGTGGTGCGGCGCCGCTGGCTGGAGGACGCGGCGTACGCGGAGCTGGTGGCGCTCTGCCAGATGCTCCCGGGACCCACCAGCAGTCAGACGGGCTTCGCGCTCGGGTTGCGGCGCGCGGGTCCGCTGGGCGGCGCGGCGGCGTTCCTGGGCTTCACGCTGCCATCCGCGGCGCTCATGACCGCGGCGGGCGCGGGAGCCGCGCACCTCCCCGGCGGCGTGCCCGCGGGACTCCTCTGGGGTCTGAAGGCCGCGGCGGCGGCGGTGGTGGCGCAGGCGCTCCTGCAGATGACGCGTCAGCTGGCGCCGGACGGACCGCGGCGGATCCTGGCGCTCCTGGCGACCGCGGCGTGCCTTGCGCTGGCGGCGCCGTGGGTGCCGGTGGCGTGCATCGGCGTGGGCGCGGCGCTCGGGCCGCTCCTGCCGGGGGCGCTGCCGGCGGCCGCCGCTGGTCCGGGCCCCGGCGGGGCGTTCGAACGCGACGCGCGCTTCCACCAGTCGGCGCGGCTCCACCGCCCGGCGGCGTTCGCGTGCGCGGCCCTTGCGGCGCTCGTGCTGGGCGCGTCGCTCTGGGCCCCAGCGCGGATTCCGTGGGGCCTGGCCCCCTTCGCGGAGGCGGGTTCGCTCGTCTTCGGCGGCGGCCACGTGGTGCTGCCGCTTCTCGAGGGCCGCCTGGTGCCCGCGGGCCAGGTGAGCGCCGACCAGTTCATGGCCGGGTACGGGCTGGTGCAGGCCGTGCCGGGACCGCTCTTCACGTTCGCGGCGTTCCTCGGCGCGGTGCGGAGCGTGCCGCCCGCGGGCGTGACCGGAGCGCTCCTGGCCACCGCGGCCATCTTCCTGCCGGGGCTGCTGCTGGTGGCGGCGGCCCTTCCGTGGTGGGAGCGGCTGCGCCGCTGGCGGCTGGTGCGGCACGCGGTGCGGGGCGCCAACGCCGCCGTGGTGGGGATCCTGGCCGCGGCGCTCATCGCGCCCATCGGCACGGACCTTGTCGCGAACCCGCTGGCTGCGGGTCTGGCGGTGCTGGCGCTCGCGTCGCTCCTGCTGCTGCGGCCGCCGGTGGTGCCGCTGGTGGCGTCCTGCGCGGCGGTGGGGTGGCTGCTCCTCTAGGAGGCGCGGGCGACCGCGGCGCAGCGTTCGCACTCCGTCCGCCCGCACGGCTCGGTGTGCGCGGTGGCGTTGCCGGGGCCCATCAGCCCCTCGATCTCCAGCTCGATCTCCGTCGCCGCGGCGTGCGCCTCCTGGAGCGGCATGCGGGCCGGGAGCTGCACGTGGAACTCCACCCAGTGCTCCCGCCCCACGTGGCGGACGCGGAGCTTGTGCCAGCCGCAGATCCGCGGGGCCCGCCCGCCGGGGCCGCAGTGGGCGTCCAGGAGCGCCTCCAGCCGGGACACATCCGACTCCTCCTGTTCGTCCACCAGGTCTCCGAGAGAGCGGCGCAGGATGCGGAGGCCCAGGACGCACAGCACCACACCCATCACCAGGGCCGCGATCGGATCCACCACCGTCCAGCCGGTGAGCCGCACCACGAGGAGCGCCGCGATCACCGCGACCGTCGTGAGCGCGTCCGAGATGAGGTGCCATCCATCCGCGCGCAGGCTCGGGCTGCCCCAGCGGCGCCCCACGCCGAGGAGCCACGCCCCCACGCCGCCGTTGGCCAAGACCGTCACCGCCATCAGGATGACGCCCGCGTCCAGGCGGCCCAGCTCCGATCCGCCGCGCAGGAAGACCTCCACCGCCCGGGCCACGATCACGCCGCCCGCCACCGCGATCATGCCTCCCTCGAGTCCCGCAGAGAGGATCTCGAAGCGTCCATGCCCGTACGGATGCGTCCGGTCCGCGGGGCGGTGGGCGGAGCGGACCGCCCAGAGCGCCACCAGCGACGCCACCACGTTCACGATGCTCTCGAGCGCATCGGAGAAGGCCGCGGCGCTGCCCGTGAGCCACCAGGCCGCGAACTTCACGGCCAGCAGCACCACCCCCACCACCACCGCGATGGTGCCCGCCTGCCGCTCCAGGCGGCGGATGCGGGGGTCCGCGTCGCTCATGCGGGGCAGCCTACCGACGGGCCGCGCCGCGCCGTGGCACAATGGAGGCGTGACCACTCCGGACGCAGCCCCCGCCGCCGCGCTTGATCGCATTCGAACCGTCGCGGTGGCCACGGACTTCTCCGAGTCCGCGAGCGTGGCGATGGCGTGGGGACGGCGCGTGGCCTCCATGCATGGGGCCCGGGTGGTGCTGGTGCACGCCGCCGGCGGCGCCGCGGATCGCGGCCTCACGCCGAGCGAGGCGGCCAAGGCGATGGACGGGCTGGCGAGCCCGATGCGCAGCGAAGGCGTGGTGGCGGAAGTGGAGCTGGTGGACGGGGATCCCGCGACGGTGATCCCCTCCGCCACGGCCCGGCTGAAGGCGGACCTCCTGGTGATGGGCAGCCGCGGCCAGGGGGCGCTCAAGCGGCTCCTCCTGGGCTCCGTGGCGGACGCGGTGCTGCGGGCCTCGCAGGTGCCGGTGCTGGTGGTGCATCCGGCGGACGGACAGCGACCGGTGCGGCTCGCCACGGGCCTGGCGGGCGTGGACTTCTCGCCGCTGGCGCACCGGGCCACGGAGCAGGCGCTCCGGCTGGCGGCGCCGGAGCACGACGCGCGCCTCCTCCTCCTGGCGGCCACGCAGCTTCCGATCGCGTTCGTGGGGGCGGAGGCGCCGGCGATGCCGCTGGTGGAGACGAGCGAAGTGGACGAACCCGCGAAGGAGAACATCCGCCGCTGGGTGAAGGAGCTGGGCGGGCGCGGCGTGTCGCTGGAGGGGCTCGTCTGCCCGGGCGCCCCGGGGGAGACGATCCTCGACACCGCACGCGAACGGAACGTGGACTTCATCGCGATGGGGAGCGAGCCGCGTTCGTCCGCCGCACGCATGCTGCTGGGGAGCATCGCGATGGACGTGGTGCATCACGCGCCGTGTCCGGTCCTGGTCTGCCGCTAGCGGCGCTCAGGGTTCCACGCCCACGTCCGTGGGCTCCAGATCCTCAAGCGACTGCCGCGTGGTCTCCACGCCGGAGAGCATGGTGACCAGCATCCCCAAGGCGCACGCGCCGGCCACGAGCGCCAGCGTGGTGGCGGTGCCCATGCGGGCCACGCCCACCGGGAGGGCCACGCTGCCCAGCGCCGCGCCGGCCTTGCCGCAGCTTGCGGCGAATCCGTGGCCCGTGGCCCGCAGCCGCGTGGGGTAGAGCTCCGCCGGCAGGATGAACGTGGTGGCGTTGGGACCCGCGTTCATCAGCAGGTTGAAGAGCACGAACCCGCCCAGCACGAGCGGCATGGGCGGCGAACCCTGCGGCCCCGCGCCCCACTCGCCCGCGGCGAGCAGGAGGAGCCCGGCCGCCATCCCCGCGAAGCCGACGGCCTGCAGCCGAAGCCGGCCCGCCCGCTCCACCAGCAGGAGGTTCAGCCCGAACCCCGCGAGCAGGAAGAGGCTGACGAATGCCGTCGTCTCGACCGAGAGCAGGTTCCGCTCCATGAAGGAGCCGGCCAGGTTGTCGTCGTGGGTGCCGCCGCGGGCGAAGAGCATGCCCTGGAGGATCAGCGGCGTGAAGAGGCCCACGCCGTAGGTGGCCACGTCCATCAGGAACCAGGGGACGGAGGCCAGGATCGTCCGCCGCCGGAACCCGGATTCAAAGAGGTGCGTCAGCCCCAGCTGCCGCTCATGCACGCGCTCGATGCGGGCCTGCCCCGTCTCCACGAGGCGCTCCAGGTCATCCAGGCGGTTCCGCGGGATGAGCTGCTCCACCACGCGGCTGGCCTCCTCCAGGCGTCCGTGCTCCATGGACCAGCGCGGGCTCTCCGGCACCTTCACGCGCAGGATCAGGATGGCCAGCGCCGGCACTGCGCCCGCGCCCAGTATCCAGCGCCACGCCCCCGGCGATGGATCCAGCTTCAGCACCAGCACGCCCACGCCGGCGGCGGCAAGGGCGCCCACGGCCTGGAAGCTGAAGGCGGCCACCAGCATTCGCCCGCGATGGCGGCTGGGGACGGTCTCCGCGACGTACGCGGCGCAGATGGGGTAGTCCGCGCCGATCCCCACGCCCAGCAGGAAGCGGAAGATGGCCAGGGACCAGAGGCTCCACGCTCCCATGGAGCCCAGCGTGAACAGGATGAAGCACGCCAGGTCCATCAGGTAGATGGCCTTGCGTCCCAGCAGGTCCGTGAGGCGGCCGCCCAGGAACGCGCCCACCACCGCGCCCAGCACGCCGGCGCCGGTGACCACGCCGATCATGAGCGGAGAGGCGTGGAAGTCCTCCGCGATGAGCGGCGCCGCGATCCCGATGACGAAGAGGTCGAACCCGTCCAGGAAGATCCCGAGCGCCGAGAGGATCCAGATGCGCCAGTGGAGCGGCCCCAGGTCCGCGTCGTCCAGCGCGCGCTTGAGGGCGGTGGGACTGCGCGTGGCGCGGGGCTTCACGGCCGCATTGTGACGCGAACGCGGCGTTCGTGCGGGGCGGGGCGTTCAGCGCCGCGCGTGGGAGGCGGGGAGCGAGCCCCCTCCGCTCCGTCCCGGCGCGGGCTCGCTGCGCCGTCCGCCTCCCCTCCCGCCCTACCTGGCCGCCCCGTCCAGGTCCGCGGTCTTCATCGCCGGCTCGCGAGTCTCTATGTACACGTCCAGGAGCTGCCCTGGATAGACCGGCACGTCCTTCTGCGAGAAGCGGTAGATCACCTGCAGCACGCGGGTGTCGATGCGCTCCGAGTTCTCGCCGGTGAGCGTCTTCTTGGGCATCACGAGGGGGACGACGCGCACGAACTCGATGGGAAACTCCTGCCGCTTCCCGCCGCGCAGGGCGGCCACGGCGCGGCCGCGCGGATCGAATCGCCATCCGTCCAGCTCGTCCACGTCCACGCGGATGTTGAGCGGCGCCTCCGAGCCCATCACCACCAGGCCGTCCTGCGAGGGGCCGGCGGTGGCGAACTCGCCGGGCCGCACGTTCACGCGCAGCACGGCGCCATCGATGGGCGCCTTCACCGTGGCGCGGTCCAGATCCGTCCTGAGCTGCGCCACCTCCGCCTCCGCCACGCCCACGTCCGCCTGGGCCACGGCTCGATCCTCCGGATACGTCCCGCGCTTCACGGTGGCCAGCGACGCTTCCGCCTCCTCCAGGCGGGCCTTGGCCGCCGCCAGCTCGAACTCCCGGGTCGGGCGCTCGTTGCGGCTGAGGGCGTCGTCCGTGCCGACCGCGTCCAGCCGCTCCAGGCGCTTGCGGGCGTCGTCCACCGCCCAGCGGCGCTGCTCCACGATGGCCTCCGCCTCCCGGACCTTCTCCGGCCGGGGCAGCGAATCCAGCTGCGCCAGCTTCATCCGCGTCACCTGCAGCCTGGCTTCCGCGGCCGCGAGGCGCGACGCCACGTCCCGCGAATCCACGGTGAAGAGCGGCGCTCCCGTCTTCACCACCTCCCCCTCCTTCACGTGGACCTGCTGCACCACGCCGGGAACCACGGCGCTGAGGCGGACCACCTCGCTCGCGGGCTCCACCACGCCGCTCCCGGCCACGCGGTACGGATAGGGACTGGACACCGGCGGCACCACCGGTGGCGGCGCCACCGCCGGCTTGTTCTGCACGCGAACCGTGTACGCGGCGGCCGCGACGCCCGCGAGCGCCAGCAGCGGAAGCACGATGACCCTCAGCCTCACGACCGTCCTCCTTGCCCCGCGGCCACCTGGGCCACGTCGGCGATGTCCGTCACGCGTCCGTCGTCCATGTGGGCGATGCGATCCGCGTACTTGAAGATACGCTCGTCGTGGGTCACCATCACCACCACGCTTCCGGGACGGCAGCCCACTTCCCGGATCAGCTCCACCACCTTCTGGCCGGTGGCCCCGTCGAGGGCGCTCGTCGGCTCGTCGCAGACCAGGATCAGGGGCCGGTGGACCAGGGCGCGGGCCACCGCGACCCGCTGCTGCTGTCCGCCGCTCATGCGGTTGGGGCGGGAGCGTTCGCGCCCCTTGAGGCCCACGCGGTCCAGCACCTCCGCCGCCCGCTCCTCCGCCACCCGCCGTCCCTCCCCCTGGAGAAGCAGCGGGATGGAGACGTTCTCCAGGACGGAGATCTGCGGGATCAGGTTGAACTGCTGGAAGACGAACCCCACGTGGCGCGAACGCCACTTCGCGCGGGCATCGTTGTCGAGCGCTCCCGGGTCCGTTCCGTGGATGCGGACCTCCCCGCCGTCCCGGTCCAGGAGTCCCGCCATGATCGAGAGGAGCGTGGTCTTCCCGCAGCCGGAGGGTCCCACGAGCATCAGAAGCTGCCCGTCCGCGGCCTCCAGCGTGACGCCGCGGAGGGCGCGCACCGCGGCATCGCCGCTGCCGAAGGTCTTGACGACCTCGGCGCAGCGGATGCACGGAGTGGACGCGGGCGGGCTCATCCGGAGAAGACCTCAGCGGGCTGGAGCCGGATGACCTTGGCCATGGAGAGGAGGCTGGCGCCGGTGACGATGACCAGCACCGCCGCGGCGCCGATCACCGGAAGGTGCCAGGTGAGCTTGAAGGCCAGCGCCTCCCCCGGGATGGAGAGGCCGATGAAGGCCGTGAGTCCGAGGCCAAGCCCGAGGCCGATGGCGCCCGCGGTGAGTCCCTGGAGCGCCACCATGAGGAGGAGGAGCCTGGTGCGGGCGCCCATCGCCTTCAGGGCCCCGAAGTAGCGGAGGTTGTCCAGCGTGAAGTTGTAGAACATCTGCCCGCTGATGGCCACGCCCACGAAGAAGCCGAGCGTGATCGCGATGCCGAAGTTGATGGGGATGCCGGTCTGCTTCACCCAGTAGTCGATGGTGTGCCAGCTGAACTCGCTGGGGGTGTAGGCGGAGAGATGCGTCTCCTCCTGGATGCGCTGCTTCAGCTGCTGCACGTCCTGTCCCGCGGCGGCCTTCACCAGGATGATGCTCAGGGTGCGGCGGTTGGAGGGCGCAAACTGGATGGCCCGGCTGTAGGTGGTGATGACGGTGGGAAGGTTCTGGAAGCTGGGCTTGGTCTGGGCCACGCCCACCACGACCGCCCGCTTCTCGTTGAGCTCCATCTCCTCCCCCACACCCAGCGGCCGCTTCTTCCCCGGACCGGCCGCCGGATCCGGCTGGAGGAGCTGCTTGTTGGCGCCGCGGGTCTCGATGAGGACCGCGTCCGGCCTTCGCAGGTCCTCGAGCGAGCCCTGGAGGAGCGTCGCAGGCACGCCGATCAGGCTGGCGTCGTCCACCCCCCACACGTCGCAGAGCTGCCGGGCGCCGTTGGGAAGCTTGGCCACCAGCAGCCCCTTGAAGAGCGGTGCCGCCCACGCCACGCCCGCCACGCTCCGAACCCGCTGGAGCGCGGTGACCTGCATGGGCTTGGCGTCGTCCACGTAGAGCAGCGTGGGATCCACCACCCACAGATCCGCCTGCGGGATCTCGTCCACCATGGCGTACGTGCGGCTCATCAGGCCCACGAAGATGGCCGCCTGCTGCGTGATCAGGAGCGTGGCGAAGCTCAGTCCCAGCAGGATGCCGTAGAACTTCGCCGTATCGCCGAACAGCATCTTGAGGGCCACGCGGAACACGCGCTCATCGCTCCTTCGCCGGCGCGGTGCCGGTCAGATCTCCACCTGCGTGCCGAACTCCACCACCCGCTCCGGCGGCAGGTTGAAGAAGCGGATGGCGTCCGTGGCCCCGCGGGAGAGCGACGCGAAGAGCCGCTTCCGCCAGCGGGCCATCGGCGCATCGCCGGTGGGGACGATGACCATCCGGCGGGCGAAGTAGGTGGTGGTCTCCGGGTCCCAGGTGAAGGTGCGTTCGCCGCCCTGCATGTGGTGGGCCGCCTGGGCGAGGAGGCGGGGAATGTCCGGGCTCTCCATGAACCCCAGGCTGATGGTGACGCGCCAGAAGCCGTCCGGCAGCCACTCCACGTGGATCTTGCGGTGCTCCGGCACCACGGGGAACTGCGTCACCTCGACGCTGAGGAGGATCACCTGCTGGTGCAGCACGTGCGAGTGCTCCACGAACGCCGCCAGCGAGTACGGCGTGTTGCGGTTCCCGGCCAGGAAGACCGCGGTGCCGGGGACTCGCGGCACCACCTGGATCCAGAGGGTGGCCAGGAAGTCGTGGACGCTCCTGGCGTCCGCCAGCACCCGCCGCGCCACCAGGGTCTGGCCCTGCATCCAGGTGGTCATCACCACCGCCACCATGAGCCCGATGCCCAGGGCGAACCAGCCGCCGGAGACCACCTTCAGGAGGTTTGCGGCCAGGAACGCCCCGTCGAAGAAGAAGAAGACGCCCGCCACCGTCAGCACCATCCACCGCTTCCAGCGCCACAGCCGGCGGGCCACGAAGGCGAACAGCACCGTGGTGATGGCCATCACGGCCGTCACCGCGATGCCGTACGCGCCGGCCAGGGCGGTGCTGGTCTGGAACCAGATGACCGTGATGACGCAGCCCACCATCATCACCATGTTCACGGAGGGGATGTACACCTGCCCCTCCGTGTGCGTCGAGGTGTGCACGATCTGCAGCCGCGGCAGGTATCCCAGCCGCACCGCCTGCCGGGCCATGCTGAAGACGCCGCTGATCATGGCCTGGCTGGCCAGGATGGCGGCGGCGGTGGCCAGCAGCACCAGCGGCAGCCGGAGCGCCTGCGGCGCCAGGTCGAAGAAGGGGTTCTGCACCGCGGCGTCGAGCGCCTCCTTGGAGCGTTCGCCCGCCGCGACCAGGTTGGCGCCCTGGCCGAAGTAGTTGAGGAGGAGCGCCGGTCCCACCAGCAGGTACCAGCCGAGCCGGATGGGGCGGATGCCGAAGTGGCTCACGTCCGCGTAGAGCGCCTCCGCGCCGGTCACCACCAGCACCACGCTTCCCAGCAGCGTGAAGGCGTGCCACGGCGCGGCGCGGAAGAAGTCCACCGCGTACATCGGGTTGATGCTGGTGATGACGGCCGGGCGCTCCAGCAGGCCCCCGATGCCCAGGAGGCCCAGCACCACGAACCACGCCACCATGACCGGGCCGAAGACCGCGCCGATGCGCCCGGTCCCGAACTGCTGCAGCAGGAAGAGCCCCACCAGGATCACCACCGTGATCGGCACCACGGCCGGCTGCATGGCCGGGGAGACCTTCACCAGGCCCTCAACGGCGGAGAGCACGGAGATGCTGGGCGTGATGATGCCGTCTCCGAAGAGCAGGCCGGATCCGAACGCCGCCATGGTGGCCAGGATGGTGACGGTGCGCGTGGCCCGCTTGCTGAGGCTGCGCGGGACCAGGGCCAGCAGCGAGAAGAGCCCGCCCTCCCCCCTGTTGGTGGCCCGCATCACAACCGTGAGGTACTTCACGTTCACCACGAAGACGATGGACCAGAAGATCAGCGAGAGGATCCCGCGGACGAACGACTCCTCCACCGTCGTCTGCCCCGGCAGCGCCAGATGGTGCTCCACGCTCTCCTTGACGGCGTAGAGCGGGCTGGTGCCGATGTCCCCGAAGACGACGCCGATGGCGCCCACGGCGAGAGCCGCGAGGGCCCGACCGGACACGGCCGCGTGGGGATCCTGGTGCGAATGCGGGACCGCGCCGAGCGCGCCGGTCCGTCCACCCCGCGGGGACGCGGAGTGGGGCACTTCAGGCGCCGAGTGAGTGGTCTCCGGGGTGGGGGTGCCCACGCGTCAATCCTCGCCGTGCGGGGCGAAACCCGCATCGTACTTCCCCGTGGGCGTCAGAGGGACGCGACGCCGGTGCTGTCGCCGAAGCGTTCTCGGTCCACGCCCGCTCGCGCCAGCATCGCGAGCCAGAGATTGCACAACGGCGTGCGCTGCGGCGCCACCAGATGGCGCCCGCCGCGGATCCCGGCCGCGGCCCCGCCCGCGAGCACGATGGGGAGGTCATGGTGATCGTGCTTGTTGCCGTCGCAGATGGCGCCGCCGAACGCCACCAGCGTGTGATCCAGCAGCGTCCCGTCGCCCTCCCGGACCGCCGCGAGCTGCGTCACGAGCCGCGCGAACTCCTCCACCTGGAAGCGGTTGATCTGGCGGAACTTGTCGATCTTCTCCTGCTGCCCGCCGTGGTGCGACACGTCGTGGTGCCCGTCGCGGATCCCCAGGAACGGATAGGGCCGGTTGCTGCCTTCGTTGGCGTACATGAAGGTGGCCACGCGGGTGGCGTCGATGCGGAGGGCGGCCACCATGAGGTCGTTCATCAGCCGCAGGTGTTCGCGGTAGTCGCGCGGTGCGGACCGCGGCGCCTCCACGCCCGCGGCCGCGGGATCCGGCCGCTCCCGCTCCGCGTCCTGCACCCGCCGCTCCAGCTCCCGCACGCCTTCCAGGTACTCCTCCACGCGCCGTCGATCGTCCCGCCCCAGCCGCGTGGCCAGGCGAAGTGCGTCCCTCCGCGTCAGGTCCAGCACGCTCCGCCGCAGCGCCATGCGCTCCGCCCGCACCGCCCCCTCCTCGCCGTTGCCGAAGAGCCGCTCGAAGAACTGCCGCGGGCTGGCCTCCTTGGCGTTGGGGGTGCGCGGATTGCGCCAGGAGATGTTCGCGCTGTAGGCGCAGCTGTAGCCGGAGTCGCAGTTGCCGGAGTCCATCCCCGGCTCCACGCCCACCTCAAGGGACGCGAACCTCGACGCGCTCCCGACCGCGCCCGCCGCCACCTGGTCCACGCTCACGCCCGCCTCGATGTCGTCGCCCGCAGTCTTGCGCGGATGGGCGCCGGTGAGGAAGCACGCGGCGCTGCGGGCGTGGTCGCCGGGGCCGTCGCCGAGCGCCTGGGCGTTGTGGTGGCCGAAGTTGGAGCAGACGATCACGTGCCGGCGCACCTCCTGGAGCGGCTCCAGGAGCGGCGACGCGGTCCAGGTCTCGCCTTCGCCGTTCGGCCGCCAGTCCGGCGCGTAGACGCCGTTGGGGATGAAGCTCCACACCAGGCGCAGCGGCGGTGGGCCCGCGCCGCCGGCTGCGGCCAGGCTCGCGGCACCGCGCGCGGGCCGCATCGCGTCCAGCCACGGAAGGGCGATGGTGGCGGCCAATCCGCGCAGGACGGTTCGACGGCCGAGCGGCATCGGTGGGCTCATGGTGCGGGCTCCGGGGGCGCGGGAAGAAAGGCGTCGAGGGAGACGACGCCCAGCACCACGTCCCGCAGGGCGGGCCGCGGTCCGAGCGCCTCCACCATCCGGTCGCACGCCAGGCGCTCCTCCGCACCCAGGCCGCGGCCGGTGGCGAACGTGAGCAGGCGCCGCGCCAGCGTGCGGGCCACCTGCGGATCCCCGGAGAGGAGGGTTCGCAGCGCCTCCTCGGAGTCGAACGATCGCCCATCCGGAAGATGTGCCTCCTCCGCCAGCGGTCGCGACGCGTCGCGGCGGCGGCCCACCGGGTCCAGCCCCTCGAGCGCCAGTCCGATGGCGTCCATGGACTCGTGGCACGCGGCGCACGCGGGGTCCTTGCGGTGGCGGGCCAGCATCGCGGGCACGTCCGCGCCATCGTGATCCGCGGCCGCGGGAAGCTGCGGCGTCCCCGGCGGCGGCGGCGGCGGCGGCTGATCCAGGAGCACGTCCATCACGAAGCGGCCTCGCTTCACCGGACTGGTGCGCGTGGGATTGCTCGTCGCGAGCAGCACGCTCGCGTGGCGGAGGATGCCGCCGCGCTCCCCCGGCGGCAGCGTTCGAACGCGCCATCCGTCCTCCGCCGCGGCGCCCGCGTCCTGCGGCCACCCGTAGTGGCGATCGAGGGCCGCGTTCGTGATGGCCCAGCGGCCGCTCACGAGTTCATCGAGCGGCGCCCCCTCCGTCAGCACGCGATGGAAGCTCCGCACCGTCTCCTCGCGCATGTCCGCGAGGAGCGATGCGTCCACGCCCGGGAAGCGCTCCGGATCCGGCATCCGCCGCTCCAGCTCCCGCACCTGGAGCCACTGGGCGGCGAACTCCTCCGCCAGCGCCCGGGCCCGCGGATCCGCCAGCATCCGCCGCGCGGCCGCCGCGCGGGCCGCCCCCGTCTCCAGGCCTGCGGCCGCGTCGGCCAGGAGCGCATCGTCCGGAAGCGAACTCCAGAGGAACGCCGCCAGCCGCGCCGCGGCACCGTAGCCCCTGGGCAGCGCCGCGTCCGCGCGCAGGAGGAACGACGGACTCGCCAGCATCCCCACCACCGCCGCGTGCAGCCTGCGCTGAAGCGACGCCCCCGCCGGCGCGATGTCGAGGAGCGCCGCCACCTCCTCCGCATCCACCGGCCGCCGGAAGGCGCGGCCTGCGAGCCCGGCCACGAACGGCGCCAGCGTCTGCTCCGTCACCGTCCCCGGCAGCGTGCGCTCCAGCGTTCCCGGCGGCGGCGGATCCAGGGGACCCTCCACCTCCACGCTCTCCACCGCGGCGTTCCGGTCGCGCCGCGCCGGATCCGGCGCGTCGGGCTTCCAGTAGTCGTTGATGAACGCCAACTCCAGGGAGCGCCTCCCCCTGGACAACTGCAGCACGTGTTCGAACGTCCCCGGCGCCTCCCGCGTCTGCGGCACCTCGAACGTCGCCTGCCGGCGCCCGCCGTCGACGCCGAGCGCGAGCTTCACCGGTTCGTCACCCGCCTGCGTGCCCCACGCCACCACGCGGATTCGATAGCGGCCATCCCGCGCCGCGTCCGCGCGGGCCACGATCTTCCCGGCGCTCCAGAGCATCACCGCGCCGTCCGCGGAGCCGCCGTTGCCGCGGCGCTCCAGTGCCGCTCCCTGGAGGAGATGCCGCGGCGGTTCCGCCGGCGGCACCGCCACCGCCTGATCCGCCACCCGTTCCGCGGCCTCCACGAAGCGCTCCACCGCCAGCGGCGACAGCGTGAGCGCGTCCATCCCGGTGTTGAAGCCGTTGGCGGGATCGTCCGCAGGGAGCTCCGCCGGATCCACCACGGCGCCCAGCAGGTCCCGCACGGAACGCACGTACTCCGCGCGGTTGACGCGGCGCACGCCGGCGCTGCGCTGCGGCACGCCCGGCACCTCCTCCCGCAGCGCCCGCACGAACGCCACCCTCGCCTCGTCCGTCGGCTGGTCGCTCTTGGGCGGCGGCATGGTGCCGGCGTCCACGCGCCGCAGGACGGAGAGCCAGGTGTCGCGCAGCGCCGCGTCCCGGGCCGCTCCCTGCGTCAGGAGCGACTCCACGGAGAGGTCCGCCTTGGGGTGGGATCCGCCGTGGCAGTCCACGCAGTTGGCATCCAGGAACGCAGCGAGCCGGCCTGCGTCCCCGGCGGGCGCCCCGGACACCAGGAGCGTCATCGCGCCCGCCACCAGGAGCGGGGGAGCCGCTGCTCGGATCGCGATGCCCAGCGGCGTCATGCCGCGAGTCTACGGGCCGCGTCCGTCAGGGCGAAGATTCGCCCACCACGATCGAGGCCCGCAGTCCGCCCTGCGAGAGGAGCGTCCCCTCCGCGATCACGCGGGCCTCGTTCATCGGCACCCAGCAGGTGCGGCCATCCTCGGAGAGCGTGCCGCCCTCGCAGTGGCCATCCACCGGGCACGTGAAGGAGGAGTCCTTCACCACCACCCAGACGCGGTCCGGGGAGTCCCCCAGCCGCAGCTCCACGATGCCGCGCTCGCGGATCATCCGGGCCGCACCGGGGTTGGTCCACGGCGAGGAGGCGTCCAGCCGGACCACCCGGCCGTCGGCGACGCAGAGCGTCCGTTCGTCCTGCATGGTGGCCGCGAGCGGCGAGGTGAGCGGCTCGTTGTCCACCGGAACGATGGCGGCCTTGGGCGCACACGCGCCGGCGAATGCACCGGCCAGCACCGCCGCGAACGCGGCCACCCGCGCCATGGCCGCCGCCGCACCGCGCCGGACCGCCGGCTCCGCAACGTTCGTCTTCATCAGCGGGTCCCTCCGCGCGTGCCGGCCGCCGCGGGGGGCGTCCCTCCCTGCAGCTCCGCCACCATCCGGAACGGAAGCGTCTTCTCCGCGAGCGCCTTGCGGTGCTCGTCGCGGACGCGGACCTTCATCACGTACGCCCCCACGCCGAGCGACTCCGGCATCTTCACGATCTGCGTCACGAAGAAGTCCTGGCGGCGGCTGGCGGCCTTGTCCGAGACGGACTGCCACTCCTGCCGCCACACCGGAATGCCGTCCCGTTCTGAGAGGATGCTGAGTTCCACGGAGAGATCCGTCCTCCATCCGTCGCCCGGCCGTTCCTGCGAGTCGTAGCCCTCCACCTCGAAGTAGAGCGCCACCCGCGCCCCTGCGTGGGCCAGGAACGTCCGATCCGCCACTGCGTCGTAATCGCCAAAACCGGCCACGCGCGTGCAAAACTCCGCCCTGGGCACGCGCAGACCCTGCTCCCCGCGGAGCTCCTGCGCCAGCCGCTCCGACGCCGTGGTGAGCGCCCGGGGGTCCTGGTCCTTGGCCAGGCCCCGGCCCAGGTCCCGGCAGAAGGCGTGGAAGCGGGTGAGCGCGGCCCGCTCCTCGTCCGTCAGGCCGGGCAGGGCCTCCGCATCGAACGGACGCTCCGGCTCCGCGATCGAGAGCGCCGCGAGCGCCATCAGCGGCTGCAGCGGGGCGTCCGCTCCGGTCGCGTCGCGGTAGAGGGCCGCGGCCGCCTGCGTGAGCGCCTCGTTCGTGGGTGGCGGCGTCGCCCGCCCGGGCGTCCGGCCGCCGCGCTCGCTCGCCGCGGACATGGCCGGACCGGCGCCCTCGGCGCCGGCGTCGCCGCCGCGAGGCGCGTTCGCGAGCGGCGCGGTGGCAGCCCCGGAGCCGCCTCCGCCCGAACCCGCAGCGGCCGGCGTGGCCGGCGGCCTGGCCGCGGTGCCCTCCGGGGCGCCGAGCGGCTTCAGCGCGGATTCCGTCCCCGGCCGCATGGTGTCCCGCGGCGGCACCGGGCTGCCGTTGGGGTTCACCGGGCCGGCGGCGCCGCGCTCCTTGGCGGCCATGAGTCGCTGGAACTCCTCCACAGACGCGGCACCCTGCGCCGCCAGTTCCTCCGGGGTGAGCGAACCGTACCCGCCCGCCGGCGGCGCGGCGCCGCCGCGCGCGGGCCGGGCCCCGCCAGCGGCGCTCTCGTTCATGGAGGTGGTGGCGTCGCGGGCGCCCGCGCCTGCGCCCGCGCCGGTGCCGCCGCCGCCGTTCGCGCACCCGCCCGCGACGAGGAGCGCAGGTCCCGCGATGGACGCCAGCAGCCGCGTCAGAGTGGCCGCGGAACGCGCTCTTCGTGTCATGCCAGGGCTCCAGCCACGGTGGTCACCAGTCCTTGAAGGGTCCGCTCGTCGTCCCCGGAGAGTCCGCGCCGCATGCGCAGCTCCGTGTCGATGGCCCGGCCGAGGAGCGCCGCGGCCCTGGCGCTGCCCACGCTCCGCGCCGTCTTCATCACCTGGAACTGCGCCGGCCCCCACAGCCGCAGGGCCTTCGCGACGGAGCCTTCCGGCTCTCCCTGGGCCAGCATGCGGGCGGCATCGTGCACCTTGCGGAGGACGTCCGTCACGCTCCAGGCCAGCATCACCTCCGGCGCCCGGCTCACGTGAATCAGCTCGTGCAGCGTCTTGAGCGCATCCGGCGGAGAGCCTCGCAGCAGCGGCTCCTGGATCTCCCACGCCTGCTCCTCGCGGCTGAGGCCGACGAACTGGTGCACCACGGCCCGGGTGATGGTCGCGGCCCCCGCGGAGGCGGACGCATCCGCGGCCGCCGCGGCTGCCGCGGCCACCGCCAGCTTCCCCAGCTCGCTGTCCAGCCGGGCCAGGTCCGCGCCCACGCGCTCCACCAGGAGCTCCGCCGCATCCGACTCCAGCACCGCGCGGTGCTCCTTCTGGGCCCGCGCCGCGCACCAGCGCCGCGCTTCATCATCCGACGGCGCATCGCACTTGAGGACCGCGCCCACCTTGGCCACCAGCTTGTCGAAGTTGCCGGGCCGCCACTGCCCCTGGGCCCGCATGAGGAGCGTGGCCTCCGCCATCGGCGCCTCCGCGTAGCGCTCCATGGCGCGGCGGCGCTCCTCAGACGCCATGAACTGCTCCGCGTTGTCCACCACCACCAGCTTGTGTCCCGCCATCAGGCCATAGGTGCGGAGTTCATCCAGCACCTGGTCCAGCCGGGCCACCGCGCCATCCAGCACAAAGCGATCCACCGCGCCGTGGGCGGCCTCCAGGGCCTCCTGCAGCAGGCGCGAACGCTCCACCCGCAGGAACGAGTCCTTCCCGTGCAGCACCACGATCCGCATCTCTGCGCCGATGGCGCCGGAGTTCTTCGGCGTGGCTTGCGTCCGTGCGGCCTTCGCCATGGGCTCGGATTGTACGATCCGCGCGTGCCCGAGCTGAACCTGGACGGTCTCGTCGGTCCCACCCACAACTACGCCGGGATCAGCTACGGCAACGTGGCCAGCGCCACCAACCAGGGCGCCGCGAGCCAGCCGCGGCGGGCGGCCCGGCAGGGACTGGCCAAGATGGCCGCGGTGGCAGCCCTGGGGGTGCCGCAGGGGTACCTGTTGCCCCACGAGCGCCCGCACCTCCCCACGCTCCGCCGCCTGGGCTACTCCGGCAGCGACGAGGAGGTGGTGGACCGGGCCGGCCGGGACGATCCCATCCTCCTGGCCCGTTGCAGCAGCGCCAGCGCCATGTGGACCGCCAACGCCGCCACCGTGACCCCGTCCACGGATGCCGCGGATGGCCGCGTCCACTTCACCCCCGCCAACCTGCGGACCATGTTCCACCGCAGCCTGGAGCCGCGAACCACCGCCGCCATGCTCCGGGCCGCCTTCCCGGATCCGCGGCGGTTCGCCATTCACGACCCGCTCCCGGGCGGCGGCACCGGCGTGCTCATGCCGCCCACGGGCGCCGCGGGCGCCCAGGTGGGAGACGTGGCCGGCGCCTTCGGCGACGAAGGCGCCGCGAACCACACCCGGCTCACCCGCTCCCACGACCCCGGCGGAGAGGTGCCGGGCGTCCATCTCTTCGTCTTCGGCAACGCGAGCGGCGCCCATCCGGGACCGCGGATCTTCCCCGCCCGCCAGACCGCGGATGCGTCCCGCGCCGTGGCCCGCCTCCACGGCATCCCCGCGGAGCGCCTCCGGCTGGCGCAGCAGAATCCGGACGCCATCGACCGCGGCGTCTTCCACAACGACGTGATCTGCGTCGGCAACGGCTGCGTGCTCTTCCACCACGAACGCGCCTTCGCGGAGCCGGCCGCCACCCTGGAGGCCCTCCGCGCCGCGACCGACGGCGCCCTCCTCCCGGTGACGGTGACCGGCGCGGAAGCCTCGGTGGACGACGCGGTGCGCACCTACCTCTTCAACAGCCAGCTCCTCACGCGGCCGGATGGGCGAATGGTCCTGGTCGCGCCCGCGGAGTGCCGCGAGCATCCGCGGGTGGCCGCGGTGCTGGAGCGCGTGGTGGCGGACCCGGGGAACCCGATCGCGGAGGTGGTGGCGATCGACGTCCGCGAGAGCATGCGCAACGGCGGCGGTCCCGCCTGCCTGCGCCTGCGCGTGCCGCTCACGGCCGCGGAGATGAGCGCCATGAACCCCGCCTTCCTCTTCGAACCCTCCCGGCACGCGGCCCTGGAGGCCTTGGTCGAGCGAGCGTGGCCGGAGTCGATCGAGCCCTCGCAGCTGCGGGATCCGCAGCTCCTGCGGGCCAGCCGCGACGCCCTGGAGGCGCTGACGCGGCTCTTCGGTCTCGGTTCGTTCTACGACTTCCAGCGCTGAGCGCCCGCCCGCCCGCCCGCCTCAGCCGCCCGCGTCCTGGAGGTCCAGCACCCAGCGCCAGAAGTCGCTCACCTCCGGCCAGGGCTCCGCGCCGCCGTCGCCGCGGGCGGTGAGTGCATCGCAGGCCCGCAGGTCCCCGCGTTCGCAGGCCGCGACCAGGGCCTCGAGCGCCGCGGGCCGCCACTGCGGGCATCCCGCGATGAGGGCCTCGCACGCGGAGACGTCCAGGGACCCGCCGCGCCCCGCGGCCAGGGCCCACGCCGCCAGGCGCCCGCACGCATCCGCCGGTGCCGGGCCGGCCGGCGCGGCGGCGCCGTTCGCGCCCGCCACCATGCGTTCGAACGTCTCCCCCGCCACCCACGCCCGCGTCACCTTCCCGCGGTTCCAGAGGCACACCACCACCTCGTCGCCCAGCCCGCGCAGCACCGTCACGTCCTCCGCGGTCTCGCTCGCCACATCCGGCGACATCGGCTTCAGCACGCCCTTCACCGGCAGCCCCACGCTGGCCAGGAAGCGCGGCGTCGCGAACACCGGGTAGCCGTCGCCGAAGGCCACACCCGGGGCGAACGCGGCGTCCGCCGGGCGCCACGCGCCCGCGGCGTTGCGTTCGAAGCGCAGCTCCCCCGCCGCACCATTGGGCCGCAGCATCCGCACCACCAGCCGCCCCGGAGACGCCTGCTCCGCGCGGATCTCCAGGAGTCCCGCGCCGGATGCCGCCGGCGCCCGCCGCACCTCCGGCCACTGCGACCAGACGATGGCACCCGCCACCAAGAGCGCCGCCACCGTCAACGTCGTTGCCCGTCGTCTCTGCATCCTGGTCCTGCCGGCACCGCGGCCTTGGGCATCCGGTGGCGTTCAGCGTACTCTTCAGGCCGGATGAGCGAACCATCCTCTCCGCAGGGACCGGCGCTGGACCGCCAGGCGGTGGCGCAGCTGCTGATGGATCAGCGGGCGGTGATCCGGCGCCGCCTCTCCAAGATGATCCCGGGCGCCGCCCGCGCCCTCTTCGACACGGACGAGGTCTTCTCCACCATCTGCCGGCGCCTGGACCACATGATGGCCGCGGGGCGCGTGGAGTTCCGCTCCCAGGAGGGGCCGCTGAAGATGGCGCAGGTGGTGGGACGGCGCATCGTGGCCACGCGCTGGCGCGACTGGCTCACATGGCTCAAGCATCGCGAACGCCCCTCGCTCCGCCCGGACCCCTTCGCGGACGAGTCGGATGGGCCCGAAGCGGCGCTCCCCGACGAGCGCGAACACACCTCGCTCCTTGGCGCCCTCGGAGGCCTCTCCGGTCCGGACCACGCGCTCCTGCAGGCCCGCCTCTCCGGCGCCAGCTGGGAGCAGGTGGCGGAGCTCCTCGGCATCAGCCCGGGGGCGGCGCGGCAGCGGCTCCAGGCGGTTCGCCTGAAGCTGCTGGCAGCGATGGCCGCTCCGCCATCACCGCCGCCAGGCGGTCCCGCTCCCGGCTGAAGAGCTGCACCGCCAGGTCGCGATCCGCGGCGCGGTTCTCGCGGATCGCGGCATCCAGCCGCACCAGCACCATCTCCTCCGCAGGCAGTCCCGGGCGCAGCCGTCCGCTCCGCAGTCCCTGCGAGAGCTCGCGGGCGGTCGCCGCGGCCTGGAGCCCGCCGCCCAGGGAGCGCAGCGGATCTCCGGGGGAGAAGGCCTCGTCCCAGTCGAGACGGGCCGTTCGCATCACGTTGCCGGGATCCCGGTCCTGGGCGAGGAGCGTCATGCCCAGCGCCACCCGCAGGACGAGCGCCTCCATCTGCTGACTCTCTCCATGCCGCCCCGCGATCACCTGGAGGCCGCGCAGCAGCTCCGCCAGCCGCTCCGCGTCTCGCGATCTGGCCCAGTCCATCAGCTGATCCGCCGGCACCGGCGCGGCGCCCAGCACCTGCGGCACGCGGGCCAGGAGCGACCGGGCCTCGTCCCGCTCCACGCGCAGGGAGCGATCCCAGCGGCGCATCCCGTATCCGACGGCGGCGTTGCTTCTGCCGGCCAGGAGCGACTGCTCCACGCCGCCTCGCGGCGCCCCGCCGGGCCGCAGCGCCAGCGTGACCGCCAGGAGCGTGCCCGACACCGTGACCAGCACCACCGCGAAGAGCGTCAGCACCTGTCGCCGCCGCATCCACTCCATGCCGCGCCTCCACGCGGGCAGGGCCCGGCGCCGCGACTCCTCGAGCCACGCCTGGAGGGCCGCGGCCAGGGCCGCACCATCCGCGGGACGGGCCGCGGGATCCATGGCCGTCGCGTCCAGGACCAGCGTGGCCAGCCCGCGCAGCACGGCGGCGGCGGCCAGCATCTCGCGCCGCCAGGGACGCGGATCCTGGCGCCCCGCCAGCACGGCGTCGATCTGCTCGCTGTCGCGGCCGTTCGCGCTCGCGCCGGTCAGGAGCCAGAAGAGGATCGCCCCCAGGGCGTACACGTCCAGCGCCGGCCGCGGCGGCCGCGAGAGCTCCGTCTGCTCCGGGGCCATGAACCCGGGCGTGCCGCGCACCACCCGCATCTCGCCGGCCGGCTGGTCGATGCGGGAGGCGGAGCCGAAGTCCACCAGGCGCGGCCGCTGCCGTTCGTCCACAAGGATGTTGCCGGGACTCAGGTCGCAGTGGACCACGCCCTCCCTGTGGGCCTGCCCCACGGCCGCCGCCAGGGATGCCACCAGCCGAACCGCCGTCGTCCGATCCGGCGTCCCCTCCCGCTCCACCCACTCCCGCAGCGACGGCGCCTCCACGAACTCCGTCACCACGTACACCTCGTCATCGTCGCTGACGCCGCTGTCCACCAGGCCCACCGTCACCTCGTGGCGCACGGAGCGGAGGAGCCGCGCCTCCTCTATGGCCTCATCCAGTTGAGCCTGGTCCCCGGCGCGGCCGAGGATCTTCACCACCACCTGGCTGGGCGCCTCCGGCCGCCCCAGCAGCAGATCGTGGGCCCGGAAGACCCGCGCCGGCCGCCGCGCTCCCAGCGCCTGCAGCAGCTCGTAGCGCCCGCCACCATCCGGCAGGATCCGCCCGAACCTCGATGGCAGCCGATGCTCGCGCAGCGGCCCGCCCTCATGCCCGGCGCCGCCGCTCGGCCCGAAGAGCATGGTGATGGTGGCGGTGGAGTCGATCACCTGCTTCAGCTGCGGGTGCCGCCGCCCCAGCTCCTCCACCGCCTCCCGGAAGGGGCGACCCTGCGCCACCAGGCCGCGCAGGGCCCCATCCACCGCCGCGTCGATCGACAGCGGGCAGCGCTCCGGCGGGTCGATCGCGGGGAGATAGCGCTCCAGCTCCACCGGCAGCCCGCGCACCAGGCGGTCCAGGATGTCGTGGTCGATGGCGTCCGCCAGCCGTTCATCCGGCTGCCGTCCCTCCGCATGGGGCGCGAACGGCTCGTCGCCCGCCGGCGCCGCGGAGGTTCGCGGGGGATTGGTGCTGGCAGCGTCCATGGAGGACCGGGCGACGCCCACCGGCGCATCGGCCACAGGCATTGTGACGCTGAAACGGAGTGCGGGAGACGCGGAGCTCCCGGAGAGGTGTTCGGGGCCAGGTGGCGGCTCCTCGACCGACACCTGGCGCCGACCCCGGGGACCGTCGCCTGGGGCCGGTCTCCACACCGGCCACTTTCGACGGCCCCCACCGCGAGGTCCTGCCGAGGTCCAGAGGGCACCTCGACGAGAACCGTTCCCCTGGAAGGACTCGCGGGGGGGTTCCAACCCACCGCCGTGCCCGATCCCACTCCATTGACGCGCCAGCCGCAGAAACGTCAGAGCGCTTTTTCCGGCACCCCCTCCGGACCGATCTAGGATGCGGCCACCGGGCTTCGCGGGCGCCTGGCCCACCGTTTCCCCGGCCTCCGGTCGCCGGTCTTCGGCCCCAGGCCCCGCGGCACCCCGGGCGCCCGCCTTCCCACAGGAGCTCCCCTGTACGTCCTAGAAGTCATCGAGGGCCCCGACCGCGGGAAGCGATTCGAGCTGCCCGCGCATGAGCCCCAACTCCTGGGCCGCTCGACGGAGGCGATCCCGCTCTCGGATCCGTCGATCAGCCGCCGCCACGCGGAGCTGACGCCGCGGAACGGCCGCTGGTGGGTGCGGGACCTCCGCTCCAGCAACGGCACCTGGGTGAATGGGGCGCCGGTGCTGGACGAGGTGGCCCTGGATCCCGGAGACCGTCTCCGCTGCGGAGACTCCACGCTCCGCCTGGTGGCGCCGCAGGGCCGCGTGCAGCTTCCCACCGGCGGCTCCCCGCCGGCGGAGGACGGACGGGACTTTCCGCTGCGCCTGGCGGCCATCGGGGAGACGATGGCCACGCTCAGCCACAGCATCAAGAACATCCTCCAGGGCCTGCGCGGCGGCGCCGACGCGGTGGAGCTGGCCCTTCAGAAAGGGGACCTGGAGCGGGCCCGCGAAGGCTGGCCCATCCTCGCCCGGAACCTGGATCGGATCCTGGCGCTCACGCTGAACATGCTGGCCTATTCGCGGGAGCGACCGCTGGACCTGGAGCCCGCCCAGCCCAACGACGTCCTGCGCGAAGTCGCGGAGCTCCTCGCGGCCCCGGCGCGCCGACGCCGCGTGGATCTGCGTCTGGAGCTGGACCCGGCGATGCCGCCGGTCCCGCTGGATGTCTCCGCAGTCCACCAGGTGGTGGTGAACCTGGCCCTCAACGCCCTGGAGGCCGCCGCGGACAGGACCGGCCGCGTGGTCCTGCGAACCCGCTTCGCGGCGCCCGCGCCACCCGCACAGACCGCATGCGTGATCGAGGTGGAGGACAACGGCCCGGGCATCTCCCCCGCCCAGCAGGCGCGGCTCTTCGAGCCCTTCGCCACCACCAAGGGGCAGCGGGGCACGGGTCTCGGGCTCGCGGTGAGCCGCAAGCTGGTGCAGCAGATGGGCGGAGAGATCCGCCACGTGGCGCCCCCGGAGGGCGGCACCTCCATGGTGGTGACGCTCCCTGCCGGCGGAGCCCAGGAGGACGCGGACAGGACCAGCGCCCCGAAGCCCCTGCCCGGCGGCGACATCGGAATCGACTTCGAGTGACGCGCGCCCGGCGCTGAAGCACGCGCGCCTTCTGGCCGATCAACCGTCGCCCGGGGCGCGCCGGTCGCTCCTCGGTGCGCTCCCGGGCACTATCATCCCCCCACGCTCATGACTCCACTCTCCGCCGCACAGGCCGCGTCGCTCACCCGCATCCCGGTGGATCCGCGCGCCGCCATCTCCTACCAGCGCACGCGCGAGATGACCATCGACGAGCTCCTGCTGGAGAACCGGGTGGTCTTCCTCATCGGGGAGATCAACTACGCCTCCGCCTCCCGCGTGATGATGCAGATGCTGTACCTGGAGAACCAGAAGCGGAGCCAGGACATCAACTTCTACATCAACACCCCGGGCGGGAACGTGGATGACACGCTGGCCATCTACGACACCATGCAGTTCATCTCGAGCGAGGTGGCCACGTACTGCATCGGCCGGGCCTACTCCGGCGGCGCCGTGCTGCTGGCGGCCGGACACGCCGGAAAGCGGCACATCCTCCCGCACGCGAAGGTGATGATCCACCAGCCCTGGGGCGGCGTGGGCGGGCAGACCACGGACATCCAGATCCAGGCCGAGCAGATCATCAAGGACAAGCGGCAGCTCAACCAGATCCTGGCCCGCCACACGGGTCAGACGGTGGAGCAGGTCGCCAAGGACGGCGAACGCGACAAGTTCTTCTCCGCGGAGGAGGCCAAGGCCTACGGCCTGGTGGATGAGATCGCGTCGTTCCCGGAGAAGTCCGGAAGCCCGAAGAAGTGACGTTCGCCCACCCCACCCGGATCCACCCATGACCCTGATCCCCATCGTCATCGAGAAGACCGGTCGCGGCGAACGCGCCTACGACATCTACTCCCGGCTGCTGAACGACCGCATCATCTTCGTGGGCGGTCCGGTCTCCGACCAGATGGCCAACCTGGTGGTGGCACAGCTCCTCTTCCTTGCCAATGAGGATCCGAAGGCGGAGGTGAGCATCTACGTGAACAGCCCGGGCGGCAGCGTCACCGCGGGACTGGGCATCGTGGACACCATGCGCTTCGTGCCCTGCCCGGTGGCCACCTACATCATCGGGCAGGCCGCCAGCATGGGCTCCGTCATCGCCTGCAGCGGCACCAAGGGGCGTCGATTCGCCCTGCCCAACTCGGAGAACCTCATGCACCAGCCGCTCATCTCGGGCGTGCTGGAGGGCCAGGCGACGGATCTGGAGATCGAGGCCAAGCACATCCTCCGGATGCGCGACTCCATCTACGAGATCTACGCCCGCGCCACCGGTCAGCCCAAGCAGCGCATCGCGGATGACTGCGAACGCAACAAGTGGCTGAACGCGGCTGAGATGCGCGAGTACGGCCTGATCGACGCCGTGCTGGAGTCGCTCCCGCAGAAGGCCCCCACGGGCTGAGTCCGCAGCGGCTCAGGGCCGTCGCGCCCAAGTCCCCCGGTCCGTCGTAGTCATGGAAGACCGCGCGTCCGCGCGGGCGCCGTCGGTGCGCCCATCCACGCAGGCCCCCGGACTCCCTCTTCCCGGCGTGTCCTGCGACGGGTGTCGTCTGCTTGAGGTTGAGGGTGCGTCAGCCTGCAGGCGACCGGGGAGAAGAGTCCGTCGCAGCACCGTCTCGGGAAGAGGAAGTCCGGGGGTCCGAGGTGGAACCCCGTCTGTCCACTGAGTCACCGGAGCGGGCCGCCCACCCGTGACGCGGAATCGGGCAGCAATCGCGAGATTTGCCCGCTCAATCCGGCACTGCGGCCCGGCCCGGCCCCGGCCCGCAGCGGGGGTGGTCGCTGTAAAGCCATTCGCTCCAGATAGTTGCGGCCGTCCGCCTGGGCGGCCATGATGCCCCCCTTGACCACGGTCCAGAACACCTCCCAGAAGACGTGGTTCACCCGCTCTCCCAGGGCGTCCCTCCTCTTCTTCCTGGGTGTGTTCTTCACGTTCGCCCCGGTGATGACGCTGCTGGGGCAGATGGAGTCGCCGTCCCCGATCGCGCTGGCGTTCTGGTTCGTGGTGTCCGGCGTCTGCGGCGTGCTCTGGGCCCTCACGAGCGTCTCCACTCGATGGCTCCTGGTGGCCATCCCGGCGCAGATCACGGCAGCCATGCTGGGACCGAGGCGCTGGATGGGTCCCTTCTACCTTCCGGTCTCCGGCTACAACCCGATCGGCGTCATCTCCGTGGGCTCCATCGCCCTCGGTTACGCCTGCTTCCTCACCTGCATCGTCGTCTACTCGCGCCGGGCCATGCGGCTGGGCGTGGAGATGGACCTGGCGGCCCAGATTCACCGGTACCTGGTGCCGGAGATCTCCCTGCGTGAAGGCGGCTTCGAAGTGGCCGCCCGCTCGGACGCCAGCGGCGCCATGGGCGGGGACCTCGTCCATGCAGGCATCCTCGCGGACGGGAGCGCGGAGGCCATCGTGGCGGACGTGGCCGGACATGGCGTGCGGGCCGGCGTCGTCATGGCCATGGTGCGGTCCGCCCTGGAATCCCACCGCACCCGGCGGGGCGATGCCGCCCTCACCGCGGCAGACGGTCCCGCGTCCCTCTCCGCGCTCGCGGCGGACCTGAACCGCGTCCTCTCCGCGTTGACGGAGCCGGATGTCTTCGTCACCGCGGCCATGGTGCATGTGGCCCCGGACGGCGCGCTCTCCGCCATCACCGCGGGCCACCCGCCCATCCTGGTGCGGACCGCGGGCGCACGCGGCACCGCCGGCGGCGCCGGCACGCGAACGCTGGGCGGCCCGGACTTCCCGCTGGGCGTGATCCCGGACGCCCCGGCGGCCACGATCCTCACGGACCGCCTCGGACCCGGCGAATCGCTCGTCCTGTACACCGACGGACTCACGGAGGCCTCCATCCCCCGCGGCCGCCGACTGGAGGTGGAGGGTCTGGCCGCGATCGTCGAGCGGGCGCCCCAGGAGGCCGCCGCGGCCGTCGACGCCATCCTGGCCGGCGTGATCGCCGCGGCGGCGCCGGGCCCCCCGGAGGACGACCGCACGGTCCTCGTCCTGCGCCGCGTTCCCTGAGGCGCGTGCCTCGCCGCGCGTCCCCTGAGGCGCGTCCCGCGCCGGGGCCCGCCCGTAGCATGGGCGCGGACGCACACGCCATGACCGCCCCCACGCCATCATCCGTTCGAACCCCACCCGCCGGCGGCACGCCTGCGGAGACCTGGCAGCGCCGCTTCCTGGAGCTGGCGCGGCAGATCTCCGGATGGAGCAAGGATCCGTCTCGCGGCGTGGGTGCGGTGATCGTCTCCCCGGCCAGGCAGGTCATCGCCACCGGCTACAACGGGCTCCCGCGCGGGATCGAGGATCGCCCGGAGCGCCTGGAACGGCCGGTGAAGTACGACCTGGTGGTGCACGCGGAGATGAACGCCATCGTGCAGTGCGCCCGCAACGGCGTCTCACCGGTGGGCTGCACGCTCTACAGCACCTTCAGCCCGTGCGTCCACTGCACGCTCAGCATCATCCAGGCCGGGATCGCGGAAGTGGTGACCTTCTCGCTTCTCCCCGGCGACGCCCACTGGACGGACAACCTGGAGAAGAGCCGCCAGCTCCTCGCGGAAGCCGGGATCCCCCTGCGGGAACTGATTCCGGTTCACTTGGCCGCGGCGCCCGCGGGGCGCTGAAGCTCCACCAGGATCCGCTCAAGGCGGTCCCCCACCAGCTCCATGCTGATCAGCCGGTCCTCCGGGTTCACCTGCACGCACTCCATCACCAGATCCGAGAGGGATCGCGGGATCTGGTAGGTCCCCTTGCCGGCCCGGACGCCGTCCGCCAGGCGTTCCATGGGAGGCACGGGAAGCTTCACCATCTCCGGGTCGATGGCGCCGGAGTAGAGGCTGTTGCCGTCGTCCTTGGGCGGGAGCGCGGTGGGGATCACCTCACCCACCAGCACCCAGTAGAGCGTGGCCCCAAGGTTGTAGATGTCCGTCTGCGGGGTGATGGCCATGCGGTGGGCCTGCTCCGGGGCCATGTACCCGGGCGTTCCCTGGATGCGCTTCTTCACGGTGCCGATCTCGCAGGCCTGGCCGAGATCGATGATCTTCACGGTGCCGTCATCCGTCACCATGAGATTGATGGGCTTCATGTCCGCATGGACGAAGCCGCGGGAGTGCATGTGGCCCATGCCCCGTGCCACCTGCAGGAAGTAGCTCACGGCCTCCGCGGCGGTGGCGGGGAGCCGCTGATCCATGGTGGCGGCGTCCACCAGCTCCATGAGCAGCCCCACCTCCGTCACCTTGAACAGCTTCCGGTTCTTCAGGAGCTTCTCGATGCGGCGGATGTTGGGGTGGTCGAACTTGGCCCCGATCGCCGCTTCCTGCTCGCACTGGTCCAGGAAGCGCTGGTCCTTGTCGGACTTCTTCACCACGTGCTTCAGGGCGTAGACCTGCTTGCTCCGCGGGTCCTGCACGGCGAAGATCTCGCTGGCTGCACCGGCGCCGATCTTCGCCAGGACCTTGTAGCCGAACAGCTCGTGTGGAGCGGACATGAAGCAGAACCATCGACCCGCGAGGGCCGGACTCAGAACCCAGGTTTGCTCAACAGGAAACCCCAGAGCTCCCCGTTGGAGACTCTGACGGGCCAACTGTCGGGCGAGGGGAGGCCGACCCACTGGCAACGGCCCATCCCGCCCCCGGTTGCGGGTTTCCCCTGACGAAGAGATGCGGGACTCATGGTAGCCCCGGCCACCAGAGGGTGCAAACCTCCGGCACGAGCGGAGGAGCGATTCCCCGGCATTTTGCAGCTTCCTCTCAGGGAAGGAGTTGCGTCTCGAACGACGCCGCCGGGAACCAGCGCCCCGGACTGCGGACGTCTGCGAGATCTGAGTGAAGATGGACGCTCGTCGCGGGGATGCCCAGCTCCTGCTGCAGGCTCCGGATGAGCGCCACCAGCTCCCGGATCTGGCGCTCGGTGAACTCCCGCCGCTCGCCATTGCCGACCAGGCAGATTCCGATCGAATGCTCGTTGAGCTCCCGGGCCGCGTCCGCGTCCAGCCGCACCCGGCGGGTCCCGGCCTTCTGGGGGTCCGCGGGGAGGCAGGCCACGTGGGCGCCGGGTTCCTGGAGCGACCAGCGGTAGCCGGTGTGGACCTCTCCGTCACCCATGCCGCGACCGTTGCCGATCACGAAGTGGTAGCCGAGGCCGGAGAGGCCGTTCGCCCGCTGCTGCCGTTCGATGCTCTCCGGATCCCCGGCGGGAAGACCGGAGTGGTGGATGACGATCGAGGTCCAGCGCCCACGGTCCAGCGGGGCCACGGAGGGGAGGACGCTGTCGGCGCGGGAGGCGCCCCCGGAGAGCACCGTGGTGCTGGCGGCCAGGAAGGTCCGGGGGGCCCGCCCTTCACCCAGGATGAGGAGTCCGGTGACGGCGGTGCAGGCGGCGGCGAAGACGGACCACACCATCTTGGTCCGCGCTGCGGTCCTCGGCGCGGCCGGTGTACTGCGGCTGCGTCGGGTTGCCGAGGTTCGGGCCGCCATGGGCAGCCTCACTATCGGTTGACGCAGCGCAGGAACATTCGCGATTCCCGCGCGCCGTCCGCATCACTCCCGCTCAGGCGCCAGGCGGGCCCGCAACGCGGGGCGAGGGCTGCCGAAGACGTCCGGCTCCTCCAGCGGCGTGTACTTCTGCCGCATGATGTCGTAGGCCTCGAACTGGGTGCGCGGCGCGTTCTCGGGGAAGAGCGCCTTCTGGCAGCCGGCGGCGCCGGCGGCCACCAACAACATCAAGGTGACCGCGCCCATCCGCCCCCAATCTCTTGGGTGGGCGCCGCGTCCGGGACTGATTGCGCGTCGACTCATGGGGTCCCTGGCTTCACGGAGGGTACCACCTGCGGCCCGGGTTCCTCCGGCTCCCCGTCCAGCGGCCCCTGCTCCGCGGGGGCCTCCGTCGGCGCCGCGCGAACCCGCGACTCCGCCTCGAACGCCCGGCCCGTCCGGGCGTCCTCGAACTTCACCGCGACTGCGAGCATCCCGGTGGCGCACTCCGCCGGCAGCGAGAGCGGCAGCTCGAACGCGTAGTGGGTGCCCATGAACCCGCTGCGCCAGGCGTCCCGGACCGCCAGCGGACCGAAGCGGGCGCTGCCCACGGTGGTGGGTTCGTGCCCCATCCGCATGCACGTCACCTGCACCTGGAGCCAGCCGACCACCTGGAGGAAGCGGCGGCGCCCATCCTTCGGTGAGATCCAGAGGCGCAGGACCGCCGGGTGCGTGCCGTTCGCCGCTGCGGGGCCCACGTCCACGGTGCTCGTCGAGTCGATGGCGATGGAGGCCAGGTGCGGCGTGGCGTCCGTCACCTCCGTGCCCTGGATCGGCGTGGCGCCGCCGGCGGGCCGGGCCGCGGCCAGCGCCGTCCGGAGCTCCTCGTTGCGGGCGTTCGCGGCGGCCAGCTGCTCCTCGAGCTCCTGCACGCGGGTGCGGAGGGCATCGTTCGGGGAGGGGTTCAGCACCGTGGCCTGGTGGCACCCGGCGGAGAGTGTCGCCAGGAGCGCGGTCGCCGTGAGGGCGCTGCCGCCGCCGTTCGTCCGCCACCATCCCATCACGCGCCTGCCTTTCCGCTTCCGGGCGAGAGTCCGAACGCCAGCTGCTCCAGCGCCACCGTGAAGTCCACCGTTCCCACCCGGACCGAGACGGGGACCCGCAGGCGCCGCGGGGCGAAGTTGAGGATCCCGGAGACGCCGGCCGCCACCAGCTGATCCGCAACCGTCTGGGCCGCATCCCCCGGCGTCGCGATCACCCCGATCCGGATCCCCTTGGCGCGGACCTCGGCACGGAGCGACTCCATCCCCAGCACCCGCAGGGAGCCGGCCTCCTGACCCACCACTTCTGGAGAGTGATCGAACGCGGCCACGAACTTGAAGCCCTCCTGGTGGAAGCGACGGTAGGCCAGGAGCGCCCGGCCGATGTTGCCCACGCCCACGAGTCCCATCGGCCAATGGCGGTCCGTTCCCATGATTCGCCGCAGCTGAGTGCTGAGCGCCTCCACGGAGTACCCCACACCCGGCTGGCCGAACTGCCCGAAGTAGGCCAGGTCCTTCCGCACCTGGGCGCCGGGCAGTCCGAGGCCCTGGCCGAGCGCGCCGGAGCTCACCGTCCGCTCGCCGGCACCCATGTGCAGCTCGAGCGCCCGCAGATAGAGGCTGAGCCGCTGCGCGGTGGGCTTGGGGATGCGGGTCCGGGACGGCATGCGGCGCGAGAGGATACCCCGCTGCCGCCCGCCACCGGCCGCGCGCGGCAGGAGCGCGGCCCGCTTCCGCCTACACTGCGCCGATGCACATCGCCGAGATCTTCGCCCGCGACGGGCTGACGGCGAGCTTCGAGTTCTTCCCGCCCCGCAACGACGCCGGGTGGGAGTCCCTCTACGCCACCATCGCGGACTTCGAGGGGTTGGCGCCGTCGTTCGTCAGCGTGACCTATGGCGCCGGGGGCTCCACCCGCCAGAACACCCACGACCTTGTGCTCCGGCTCCGGAAGACCACCGCACTGGATCCGGTGCCGCACCTGACCTGCGTGGGCCACACCGCCGCGGAGATCGACTCCCTCCTAGAGCGCTACGCCGCGGAGGGCGTCTCCAACATCCTGGCACTGCGCGGGGACCCGCCCCGCGGAGGCAGCGCCCCCACCGGCGGGGACTTCCGCCACGCCGCGGAGCTGGTGGCGCACATCCGCCGTTTCAACCAGGCCGGCCGCCACCCGCACCCGCGCGGCTTCGGCATCGGCGTGGCGGGGTATCCGGAGGGCCACCCGGACACCCCCAACACGCTCCGGCAGATGGACCACCTGAAGGCCAAGGTGGACGCCGGCGCGGATTGGATCTGCACGCAGCTCTTCTTCGACAACAACGCCTTCTACGACTGGCGCGAGCGCTGCGAACTGGCCGGCATCGGCGTGCCCATCCTGGCGGGCATCATGCCGGTGGCGTCGCTGGCGGGGCTGCAGCGGATGGCGGACCTTGCCGCGGGCACCCGCTTCCCGGCAGCGCTGCTGCGGGCCATCCGCCGCTGCGGCGACGATCCGGAGGCCGTGTCCCGGGTGGGAATCCACTGGGCCACGGAGCAGTGCCGAGACCTCCTGGACCACAAGGTGCGAGGGCTCCACTTCTACACGCTGAACCGCTCCGATGCGACGCGGCGGATCTTCCAGACGCTGGGGGCCAAGGACTCCGCGTCGCTGCGCTGAAGGGCTCGCGGGCCGCCGTGCTGGCGGGGGCGCCGCAGGACGCTAGGCTGCGAACACCATGGTTTCAGGCCGGCAACACGCTCCCGGGGCTCCGGCGTCCCAGCGGGACTTCTCCGATGACTGCCGCCAGGCCGTCCTCCGGCTTCGCAGCGCCATCCGCACCCTCTACCAGGCGGTGGAGGCGGATCCTGCCCGGCCGCAGGTGGTCTCCCGCCGCTTCGGCCTGGACAAGAACCTCACCTGGAAGGTGGCCCGCGTCCTGCAGACGGACGACGCGTTCGAAGCGGTGCCGCTCATCCCCGGCGCCGAGGGGCTCGGCCTCCTGGTGCGGGCGATGGAGGCGGCCGGCGCCCCCGCCGCCTCCCTGGAGGAGGCGCGGCAGGCGGCGAGCGGGTTCGAGGAGATGGTGCGCGTCCACGGCGGGGACCGGGCCACGCTGGAGCTGCTGGTCAACCGTCGGGAGTCCCCGCGCGGCCTGGAGCTGGCCCGGCGGCAGGCGTTCCGCGGGAATCGCGGCGTCTTCGGCCTGCAGGCGCGGCTGCGCGTGGGCGCCAACTGGCTGGCCCCCAACCGGGAGTCGCCGGAGCTCCTGGACTTCGCGATGGTGGCGGGCGTGTTCGGTCTCCGCCGTCTGCGTGCGGGGAGCGAGTGGCCCATCTTCCGCATCACGCACTACGGCCAGCCCAGCCAGACGAGCGGCGGCCCACGTCCCCTGGCCGGCGGCGATCCCGCGGATCCCGGCGCGTGGCTTCTGAAGGAGTGGTGCGATCCGCCGGCGCCGCCCCTTGATGTGCGCGGCAGCGCGGATGACCTGAGCTTCATCCTGGCGGACGGGCCGCTGGGCCGGATGGGGGAGAGCGACTGCGTCTACGGCCTGGTGGAGCGGCGGGCCTTCCCGCGCTTCATGGCCCCGCCGGATCAGTTCGGGGAGCTGGCGGCCATCGTGACGCTGCCGCTGGAACTGGTGCTCATGGATCTCTTCGTCCATCGGTCCATGGAGGAGGCGAAGTCGCCGGAGACGTGCCTGTTCGCCCGGCCCTTCGGCGGGCTGGAGATGGACCCCTCCTGGTCGCACCCGCCGTCACTGCCGTTCGCGGAGACGCTCTCCACGCTGGGAGCGCTTCCCGCCGGCGCGGCTTCGCCGGAGCTTCCCCGGTACCAGTCGCTCGTGGCGCAGACGTTCGAGCGCTGCGGCTGGGATCCCGGAGAGTTCGTCGGCGTGCGGCTGCTGATGCCGTATCCGCCGATGCCGTCCACGGTGATGCTGCGGTACCGGCTGGTTGAGGCGCCGCCGTCGCCCCGCCGCCGCGGCCGCTAGTCCGGCACGCCACTGCGTCGCCGAGCGGAGTTCCGCGGAGAACGCGAAGGGGAAAACTCCACGCCCGACGATCTTCGCGCCGACAAGGGGTGCGTGGAAGTTCCTCCTGCTGTCCCTGCGCCCCCCGGGGGCGTGCCCGGCGCCGTCGCGCGCCCGTTCGCAGCCGCCACCGTCGCCGGCTCCGCGGACCGCCAGCCATCCAGGCGGGAGCGCCGGAACCCCCGTCGCTCCGCAACCCGTGGGGACGTGGTGGACATCCGCGCCGCGGGCTCCAAGGAGGCCACGGACCCCGCCGGGGTTCAGGTGGGGCGCAGCGCGAACCGCGCGGACGGCCGAATCAATCTCCTGGCATGACCGGCTGACTGCCGGCATTGGCCGGCGTGGCGGGTGCCGCGGGCGCCGCGGGTGTGGCGGGTGCCGCCGGCGCAGCCGCCCCCGGCGGTGACAGCCAGATGCCGCGGAGGAGTCGCGCCAGCTCCGCGTCCGTGGGCTGGGCCTGGAGGCGCTTCAGGCCCTCCTCCATGGCCGCTCTGTCATCCAGATGGTGGCCCAGGTACGCGATGAGGAGCCCGATGTCTCCCGCGTCCGATGAATCGGGGCTGCGGGCCTCCGCCTTGGCGAGCACCTCGCGCAGTCTCGCGGGCGGCGGCAGGAGTCCTTCGCCATAGCGGGCGTCGATGAGTTCCGGGTGCGAGGTGAGGAGCGACCGCAGCGAGAGCGCCGCGGATCCCAGGAGTCCCGCGCCGATCTGCGAGTGGGCCACGCCGGCCTTGGCAAGGGCGTTGTTGGGGTCCAGCGTGAGCGCGAGGTCGAAGCGCTGCTCCGAGTCGAAGTAGCCGCCGCGCTTGAGGGCCATCTCCGCCAGATCCGTCAGCTCCTTCACGCGGGCCTGCTCCGCATCGCTCAACCGGTCCACGCGCTGCCCGTGCTTGAGGAGCACCACGTAGTCGTCGACGGTGAGCTGCTTGG
The DNA here is from genome assembly GCA_046350535.1 of Phycisphaerales bacterium. Taxonomy (GTDB): domain Bacteria; phylum Planctomycetota; class Phycisphaerae; order Phycisphaerales; family SM1A02; genus VGXK01. Next base: position 105,486 of record JAXMAG010000001.1, on the reverse strand, counting down.
CCTTCTCCTTGGCCTTCTCCTTCTCCGCCGCGGTCGGCTCCAGGCCGTCCGAACCGCCTTTGGTCCCGTTCGCGCCACCGGCCGGACCGGCCGCGGGTCCGGTGCCCGCGCGGGCCCCCGCGGCCACGTTGGGCACGCCGCGGCGATCGGCGGGCCCGTTGCCCCCGCCGCGAAGCTGCCGCCGCAGGGCCGCCATGTCATCCGCGAGGGAGGGTGCGCCGGACGCCTGGCTGCCGCCGGTGGCGGAGGAGGAGCCGGGAGCTGCGGTGCCGGCGGCACCGTTCGCGTCCGTGCCGCTGCGGGTGGTGCCGGAGGTGCCGTTCTCGCCGCTGATCCCACCCTTGCCGGAGCGATCCGGCAGCTTGGACTTGTTCTTCTCCACGCCGCGGGCCAGCTGCCGCATGGGGCTGATCTTGGTGTCGATGCGGGAGGAGGCGCTGGAGGGACCCGCCGCAGGCTGCGGGGTGCCTCCCTCGGGGAGGCCCGTCGCTCCCGCGCCGGACTCCCGCGCGGGCGCTTCGCCCGGGAGCGGGGCGTCGATGCGGGTGTCGATCCGCCCTTCCATCTCGTCCAGGCCCGCGAACGGATCCCTGGAGTCCAGCCCGCGCAGGTCCTTGTCCAGGCGCCCGGAGCGGATCTCCTGCTTCAGCCGCGCGGTCTCGTACACGCCGAGCCCGAGTTCGTCCACGCGGTCCGCCGCCGGCACCATGCGCACGCCGCGGTACGCGCCGGAGAGGAGGCGGGCCTTCTCGCCCTCCTTGACGTCGTAGAGCGCGGCCGTCTCCGTCTCCACCTGGGCGCGTCGCATCCCGCTCGTGGTGAGCGTGGCGGAGCTCTTGTCGAACACCAGCCGCGCGCTCTGCGGCACGCTGTTCAGGAGTTCCGGCGTGGACGCCCGTCCGTACTCCACGCTGCCGAACTGCTTGGCCAGGTTCATGCGATCCCCCACCGTGCCCGCGCGGGCCACGCGCGGATCGGAGAAGGCGCTGCCGGCGCGGAAGTTGTAGAGGTCGTCGGAGCCGGTGTTGCCGCGGAAGTCGTTCGCGGCGGTGTACCCCACGGAGCCGCGGAAGCCGCGGCCGCCCGCCACGTTGCCGGTCACCACGGCGTTGCGGGCCCGGAAGTCCGCCCCCGTGGCGGAGTAGGAGTTCTGCCCGCCGCTTCCCTGCTGGGAGTTCCGGTCCAGAGCGGTGCCCGTGCCCCGCTGGAGGTTGGCGTCGAGGGCGTTCTGGGCGACGGCGCCCACGGCGCACCCCAGGGCCGCCGCCAGGACCGTCAGGTGGCGCAGTGGTTCCCGCATGTCGATCCATCGTAGCACCGGCCTCCGCCTAAGCTGCACGAATGCCGGCGGCGAAGCCCAGCATCCTGGCCATGGGAGCCTGCCTCTTCCTGGTGGCCGGTGCCGTCCTCCTCGGGATCTACGGTCCCGGAATCGCGGAGCGCTCCAGCATGAGCGGGATCGTGCCGCTGGCGGACCTGATCTCCGCCGCGGCGGAGCAGCGGAGCGCGTGGCTCTTCGACGCCATCCACCGCGAAGGCGCCCAGGCGACGGATCTCGCGGCCATCCAGCGGCAGCTGCTGGAGACGTTCGGACAGGACGCGGCTGCGCCGGATCTCTCCGCCGCGGGCATGGCGCTGATGGCGGGACGGCAGGTGTCGCTGCCGGGGGCGCCGCGCGCCGCGTACCAGCTCATCTACCGTCCGAACGCCGGGCCGGGCAGCGCCGGCCGCAGCGAGGACGTGCTGGCGCTCTTCCTCATCCGGGACGAAGGACAGTATCTGGCGTTCGACTCCCTTGGCCGCCCCACGCCGCTCCAGCCGGACCGTCTCTACCAGGACGACATCTCCCGCAGCGCGGACGACGAGATGGCCGCGATGGCCTGGAGCGACGGACCCCTGCTCCAGGTCGCCATCGTCGAGACGGCGGAGGAGGCCGCCCGCCTGCGACCCGTGCTGGGCGCCCCGTAGGCGACGCCGCCGTACCATCACCGCCCCATGCCGCGGCGCACCATCACGACGCCCATCTACTACGTGAACGACCGGCCGCACATCGGCCATGCGTACACGACCACCCTCTGCGACGTCTGGGCGCGGGCGATGCGCCTCCGCGGCGAGGACGTCTTCTTCCTCACCGGCACGGACGAGCACGGCATCAAGGTGGAGCACAGCGCGGAGGAGCGCGGCATGTCGCCCAAGGCCCTGGCCGACGAGAACGCCGCGGAGTTCCGGCGGGTGCTGGGCGTCTTCCGCCTCACCAACGACGACTTCATCCGCACCACGGATCCGCGCCACGAGCGGCAGGTGCAGGCGTTCGTGCAGCGCCTCCTGGACGCCGGCCACGTCTACCTCGGGGAGTTCGAGGGCTGGTACGACGAAGGCCAGGAGGAGTACCACACCGACACCAAGGCCAAGGAGCTGGAGTGGAAGAGCCCGGTGACGGGCCGGCCGCTGGTGCGGGCCAAGGAGAAGAACTACTACTTCCGCCTCTCCGCGTTCCAGGCTGCACTGGAGCGGCTCTTCGCGGAGCAGCCTGAGTTCGTGCGCCCCGCCGCCCGCCGCAACGAGGTGCTGGGACGCCTGCGCGACGGGCTGCAGGACGTCCCGATGACGCGGACCAACTTCAGCTGGGGCATCCCCTTCCCGGGCCACAACGACCACGTGATCTACGTGTGGATCGACGCCCTCTTCAACTACGTCACCGCCCTCGGCCTGGCGGATGACGCGGCGCCCGCGGCGGAGCGCGTGGACCCGGCGCGGAAGGCCCATTGGCCCGCGGACTACCACGTGATCGGCAAGGAGATCCTCTGGTTCCACGCCATCATCTGGCCGGCCATCCTGATGGCCCTGGACCTGCCGCTGCCGCGCTGCATCTACGCCCACTCCTTCTGGATCAGCAACGGCCAGAAGATGTCCAAGAGCCTGGGCAACTTCGTGGACCTCCCCACCATCGAGGGGTACTTCCAGCGCTACGGCGTGGACGCGTGGCGCTGGTTCATGGTGACCCGCGGTCCGCTGGGCGCCACTGACGCGGACTTCCGCGCGGACGCCTTCCACGACACCTACACCAGCGAGCTGGTGAACACCGTGGGCAACTGCGCCAGCCGCGTCACCGCCATGCTCGGCAAGTACTTCGACGGCGCCGTGCCGGAGGACCCGGAACGGGGTGGCGAATGGCCCGCGCGGGTGGCCGCGGCCGCCGCCCGCTGGAGCGCGTCGCTGGACTCGTTTGCGCTGGCGGACGCCGCGGCGGCGCCGCTCGACCTTCTCCGCCAGGTGGACGCCTTCATCAACACCACGGAACCCTTCAAGCTGGCCAAGGATCCCGCCCAGGCGGGGCGCCTCGCGGCCATCCTGGCCCAATGCGCGGAGGTGGTTCGCGCCGCCGGCGTCATGCTGGAGCCGTTCCTGCCGGAACGCATGGAGGAGCTCGGCCGCGCCCTGGGCCAGGCGGGGAGCGGCGTCGGCACCACCAAAGCCGCTGCGCCCGCATCCGCCCGCCTCCAGTGGGGCGGTCTCCGGCCCGGCACCCAGGTGCGGAAGGTGGCGCTCTTCCCCCGCGTGGAGCAGGCGGCCGCGTCGGACGCCTGACTCGGACCTCGGTGCTCCGCGCGGAGGGCTTCACCTCTCTTCGCCTGCCCCGCCGGTGCCGGTCGAAAATCGTCGACAATCCGCCGGGGAGGAGACGAATCCCCCGCTCCGGTTCCGTTGAGGGCGGGCGGCGCGGAGCCGGCCCGCATCCCGGGCCTCGCGTCGGTCGCGTTCGCCCGGCGCCACCGCGCACACGCCCTTCCCCGGATCCGATCAGGAGCCATCATGACCCGTACCACGCCCTCCTCCGTCGTCCCGTCCCGCTCCCTCCGGCGCGTGTGGGCCCTGCGCCTCTCTCTGGCCACGTGCGGATGGGCCTCCATGGCGATGGCGGCGGGGACGACGTCCCCCGCACGCTCATCGGCGCGGGGAGTCGAGCCTCCCGCGGCGACCTCGGCCGCCCAGCTGCCCGTGAAGGCCTGGTGCCGGCCGCCCCGCCAGGCGCCCGTGACCGCCGGGACGCCCGGCACACCGTCGGAGCACAGGCGGGCCTCGTACTACGTGGAGCTCTCGGGGAGTGAGCGCGATGGGACCGAGACCGACCAGCAGACGCTCCTGCGACTCGCGGATCTCCTGGAAGACCGCATGAGGGCCGGCCTGGGCCCTTCGTACCGCGTCTCCGCGGTGGAGGGCGTGAGTCAGGATGGCGTGAAGCGCGCTGCGTCGATCGTCGTCCGCGGCCCGGTGGCGCCGGACCGGAACGACGCGATGGCGGACTACGCCAACGCCCTCCTGGAGTGCCACTACGCGGATGAGGCGCTGCAGGCCGCGGAGGGCGATGCGGCCCGCGAGACCGCCAAGGCGAAGGCCGATGAAGCCGCAGCCGCCGCAGAGGCCCGCCGCCTGAAGGTGGCCGTCGTCCCCACGGTGGTCGCCATTCGCAGCGAGATGGGAGACGACATCGCGAAGGGCCTCAAGGTGGCGTTCCCGAACGACACGTTCGCCTCCCTCGGCGGCACGCAGGTGCTGATCTCCGCGCCGCAGTACGAGATCAGGCAGGTGATGCAGCTGGTCGCGGAGCTTGATGAAGGTGCGCTGCGCCGCCGCATCGACGGCGCCTATGCCCAGCCCCTGGATCGGCCCATGGACCTCGATTTCCCGGGAGGCTCGGTGAACGACTACCTCGACCAGCTCACCAAGGCCGCCGCCCTCTCGTGCTTCGTGGTGGAGAGCGACCAGGTGCGGCGCTGCCTGCTCCCGGCCATGCGCCTGCGCGGCGTCACGCCGGATTCCGCGGCCCGGCTCCTTGGGGGCATGAAGGTGGCGCAACCGACGGGCGCGGAACCCATCACCCTCTCGGTGACGCGCGTGGATCCGCTCAACGTCGGCCAGGGGGCCGTGCCCATCTATCGGATCGGTGGCAACGTGCCGCCGGGGGCGGGCTCCTCAGGAGCCGGGGCCGGCGCTGGGGCCGGGGCCACCGCGCCCTCGCCGTCGGAGCCGAGGACGGCGGTCTTCTCCGTGATGGCCACGCCGGATTCGCTCACGCCGCAGGTGCGGCAGGAACTGGCGGCGCAGAACGAGGCCCTGCTTGCGGCGCTGGAGGTGGCCATCCCGCCGGAGGAGCGCAGCCGCACGTTCCGTGTCCGCCTCCATCCGCCCAGCGGGCTGCTCTTCGTCACCGCCACGCCGGAGGAGCTGGCGCTGGTGGCGCAGGTGGTGGACAAGTGGCACCGCTGACGCACGGACCCGCCCCCTGGCTCCCGGGCCGCGGAGCACTCCCCACGAATGGCGCCGCTTCCGCATCCTCCCCTCCCGGATCCCCTGGCCGCGGCGCTCACGGAGCGCCTGGTGCAGGGTTCGGAGGAGGCGCTGCGCGACCTCTACCAGGCGTGCTTCGACCCGCTGCTGGCGTTCGTGCGGCACGCGACGGGGCGGGACGAGAGCTTCGCCCTGGATTGCGTGCAGGACGCGTGGATGCGGGTGGCCTCGGCGCCCGTGCGCTGCGGGAGCGGCGATTCGCTGGACGCGTGGCTGCGCCGCGTGGCGCTCACCGCGGCCCTGGATCGTCTCCGCGCGGACGCGGCGCGGCGGATGCGCGAGCTGCGCTGGTCCCGCGAGCGGCCGCGGGAGGGCATGCCCGCGTCGGAGGAGCGCTCGCTTGCGGCGCAGTCGGAGCTCATGGAGTCCCTCCGCGCGGCGCTCGAATCGCTTCCGCCGGACGAGCGTTCGCTCCTCATCCTGCGGCACGTGCGCCGGCTGACGCTCCCGAACCTGGCGGCGCTCCTCGGCGTGGGGCCCGCCGCGGTGGACAGCCGGCTGCGCCGCCTCGCGGCGCGGGTTCGAGACATGATCGAGGCGGCTCCGGAGGCGGCGCGTGATGGGTGAGTCCGCGTCGAGCCGGCCGCCGGGCCCCGTCCCGGGGAGCGCGACCGGCGCGGAGGACGCGGTGCGCCGCGCGCGGCGCGAGGCGATCCTCCAGGGTTCGCTCGCGGCGCTCCGTGCGGGCGCGCGGCGCCGGCGAGGGCGCGAACGGCTGGTGGCGTCCGCGTTCCTGGTGGCGGCGGCTGTGGCGTCCGTGATGCTGGCGAGCCCGCGGCGCGGGGGCGCCCCCCGCGTGCAGGTCCTCACCGCCGCCCGGCCCACCGCCGCGTTCGTGGAGATCGTGGACGAGGACGAGGCCCTGGCCCTCCTGGCGGAAGCAGGCCACCCCAGCGGGCTGGCCACCGTGGGCGGGAGGGTGATCGTCATCCCGCTTCCGGAGCGCCAGCGGCTGGCGGCGCGTTAGCCTTGGAATCCGCGGACGCCTGCGCCGCGAACCATTCGCATGGAAACCCCCCACAGGATCGTGGTCGGCATCACCGGCGCCAGCGGCGCGGCCTACGCCCGCGGCGTGCTCCGCGCCCTCGCGGACGCCGGATGCGAGATCCACCTCCTGGTGTCGTCGCTGGGCCGGAGACTGCTGGCGGAGGAGCTGGGGATGAGCCGCCCGGATCCGGACGCGCTCACGGACGGGCGCGGCACTCTGGTGACCCTCCACGACGCGCAGGACCTGGGCGGCCCCGCCGCCAGCGGCAGCTTCGTGCACCAGGGCATGGTGATCGTTCCCTGCAGCGGCAACACGCTGGCCCGCGTGGCCGCCGGCATCACGGACAACCAGCTGCAGCGGGCGGCCGCGGTGACGCTGAAGGAGCGGCGCCGGCTCATCCTGGCCCACCGCGAGACGCCGCTCTCCCTGGTGGAGATCGAGGCGATGCGCAGCGTCACGCTGGCCGGAGCCATCGTGGTCCCGCTCTCGCCCGGCTTCTACCTCCAGCCGCGGACGATCGACGACCTGGTGGACTTCATGAGCGCCCGCATCCTGGACCTGCTCGGCGTGCCGCACGCCTTCCAGGTCCGATGGGACCAGCGTCTGGCGGACGAACGCGCCGCCCGCGCCGAGCGCCGCCGCACCACCTGAACCCCCGCCCGCGCGGAACACCGTGGTCCAAAAACGCGCCCGGACCCGCGAGGGGTACGGGTCCGGGAGCGTAAAAAAGGGCGTGGTCAACCCACGCATTTCACGGGGTCCCTGTCGCCTCCATATCCCTCCTGGCGACCGGCTCCCGCGAAGGTTCGTGCTACTGCCGCCGTCTGGGGAACGCCTCCATGGCGCTGAGTCCCGGGCGTGCCGCGTGTGCGGCGCCAGGCGACGGCAGTGAGCGAATGTCGTTCGAGGCGGGGGCGCCCGCGCCGTGCGATCGCACATCCTCCGACCGCCCTTCGGCGATGGTGGACGCACCGGTCCGCGCAGCAACAGACTGCATCCTCATTCCCTCAACCTCTCCCTGTCCGAACATACGAACCCCCGAATCCGGCCACCGAGCGGCCAGATCCGCGTGCCTCCAGTATGCGCGCCCTGAACGGGCACGCAAAATGTGCGCCACCAGATTGGGGGCAGGGCCTTACGAACTCATGCGAGTCCAATAACCACGCGGACCGACGGACGGGGTTCAGTACGACTTGGCGAAGACCACGCGCTTCTGGGCCGGCCGGCCGGTGACCACGCACGGGCCCGGGTCATCCGCGCCCTCCAGCGGGATGCACCGCACGGTGACGCCCAGGCGCTCCTTCACCTCCGCCTCCACCGCCGGATCCATGCAGAAGCGTGCGTGCGCGAACCCGCCGTGGATCTCGGAGGGCGCGTTCTCATCGCCCTGCTTCTTCGGCGTGAAGAACGCCTCGAACTCCGCCTTGGAGTCGATCCGCCGCGAATGCTGCTCGCGGAACGCCAGGGCCCTGGCCCGCAGGCCGTCCTGCATCTCCTCCAGGAGCGCCCCCACGCCGTCGATGAAGGCGGCCCGCTTCATGGACGACTTCTCCTTGTGGCCGCGGTCGCGCCGGCCCACGAAGACCGAGTCCTGCTCCATGTCGCGCGGTCCGACCTCCACGCGCAGCGGCACGCCGCGCTTGATCCACTGCCAGGCGCGTTCGCCACCGCCGACGTCCCGGGCGTCGATCTCCACCTCCACCTGCCTTCCGCCGCTCGTCCGCGTGCGGAGGTCCCGTGCGAGCTGCTCGCAGTACTCCATCACCTGCTGGCGCAGCTCCGGCTTGTGCAGCACCGGCAGGATCACCACGTGCACCGGCGCCAGGCGCGGCGGCACCACCATGCCGTCGTCATCGGCGTGGGTCATGATGAGACCGCCCACCAGGCGGGTGCTGACTCCCCAGCTGGTGGTCCACGCGTGCTGGAGCTGCCCCTGCGTGTCCAGGTAGCGGATCTCGCTCGCCTTGGCGAAGTTCTGGCCCAGGAAGTGGCTGGTGCCGGCCTGCAGCGCCTTGCGGTCCTGCATCATGGCCTCGATGCACCAGGTGTCCACCGCGCCCGGGAAGCGCTCCGCGTCCGTCTTGCGCCCGCGCAGCACCGGCATGGCCATGGACTCCTCCGCGAACGTGGCGTACACGCCCAGCATCTTCATCGTCTCCTCCACCGCCTCCTCCGCGGTGGCGTGGGCGGTGTGGCCCTCCTGCCAGAGGAACTCGGCGGTGCGCAGGAAGAGCCGCGTGCGCATCTCCCAGCGGACCACGTTGGCCCACTGGTTGATCAGCAGCGGCAGGTCGCGCCAGCTCTGCACCCACTTGGCGAAGGTGGCGCCGATGATCGTCTCGCTGGTGGGACGGACCACGAGCGGCTCCTCCAGCTCGCCGGTGGGCACCAGCTTCCCGTCCTTGCCGGCCTGGAGCCGATGGTGGGTCACCACGGCGCACTCCTTGGCGAATCCCTCCACGTGCGCCGCCTCCTTCTCCAGGAACGACAGCGGGATGAAGAGCGGGAAGTACGCGTTGCGGTGCCCGGTGTCCTTGAACATCCGGTCCAGCACGCGCTGCACGTTCTCCCAGATGGCGTAGCCCCACGGCTTGATCACCATGCAGCCGCGCACCGGCGAGTTCTCCGCAAGGTCCGCGGCGCGGACCACCTGCTGATACCACTCGGCGTAGTTCTCCTCGCGGGTCGGCGTGATGGCGGTCTGGGGCTTGCCCATGGGTGTCCTCTGGTGCTGGTGACGCGCGCGGCCTGCCTGCCCGGGCGCAAGGATCGACAGTATTCGCAGCCACGCGCCGCTTGGCAAGCGGCGTTCGCAGCCCAGGAACGGCTCCTGCGGGCGCGCCGCGGTCCGGATCCGAACGCTAGCGGGGCTTCCGCACGGTCTTCCTGGGGCGCCGCGCGGGCCGCAGCACCGCCTTCTCCACCTCCGCCGGGCGCCGCCGCAGGGCCGCTCGACCCAGCCGCCGGCACTCCGCGAGCGCCGCATCGCGCCTGCCGCAGAGCCGCTTCCGCAGCCACTCCAGGCGGGACTCCGGACCGGCACGCAGGGACTCCGCCCGGTCCACCAGCAGCCCGCAGTCCCGCGCCTCCCCCAGGCGCTCCGCCGTGCGCTCCAGGTCCCGTCGCATCCGTGTCCACGCGGCGCCCACCCACCACTCCACCAGGGTCACCTGGTGCAGCACGCGCTGGGTCCGCTTGCGGGTTTCGTGGATCCACTCCGCGGACGCGGGATTCCACTCCCCGTGGAAGCGGCGGCGGGCGCGGGCCCAGCTGCGGCGCAGCGCCGCGGCCAGCCGGTTCACGTCCATGCGCTCCAGGTGGGCCCGCTGCCATCGGGTGCGAATCACCCGGAGCCGGGCCGCGATCTCCTCCGCCAGCCGATCCGCCCGCCCCGCGTTCCGCGCCGGCGGCGGCGGCAGGAGCAGCATTCGCCACGCCTCCAGGCTGCTGCCGCGGTCCGCTGCGGGGAGCGACTTGGCCTCCTCCCCCAGGATCAGGTCCAGCGCGTCGCGGTCCCGCAGTCCGGAGAGGGCCCGCGCAGCCTCGCGGAAGCCGTGCGAGGCGAGCGTGACGGTGACGTCGTCTCCCGCACGCCGGAGAAGCTGGAGCCCCGCGCGGATCCGCTTGCCCGCCTTGCGGAAGTCGTGGATGCCGCGGGCCCGCCGCTCCCGGTCATGCCCGCCCGCATGCTGCAGCGCCGCCTCCGCCAGCTCCACCTGCTCCAGGATGGCGCGGCGCATCTCCCGGGGAACGGGCAGGGCCGGGTTGATCCGGAAGCTTGCCACCAGCGGGAGTCTACGGTCGCGCGCGGACCGTTCGCCCCTCCGCGGCTATCCGAGGATCACGGACACGATGCCCGCGCCGCCCACCAGGAGCGAGACGCAGCCGTTGATCGTGAAGAAGGTGAGCGCCATGCGGGTGGTGCCCCAGCGCCGCACCGTGGCGTGCTCCACCACCAGCAGCAGCGCCACAAGGGCCACCGCACCCCCGAACACCATTCCATGGAGCCGGGGCTCCAGCCACCACACGGCGCCGAGCGCCGCCGCGGAGCCCGCGTGCAGCCAGCGGCTCACCGCGAGGGCCCGCGTCGTGCCCAGCCGGGCGGGGATGCTGTGCAGTCCCTCCTGCTGATCCACCGCCTGGTCCTGCAACGCGTAGATGATGTCGAACCCCGCCACCCAGGTGAGCACGGACGCCGCCAGCAGCCACGGCGCCGGGTGCGCCAGCGCCTCCGGCCCCACCGCCAGCGCCGCGGCCGGCGGACTCATGGCCAGGCTGGCCCCGAGCCAGAAGTGGCAGAGCATGGTGAAGCGCTTGAGCAGTCCGTAGGCCAGCAGCCACGCCAGCACCGGCAGCGCCAGCCGCAGCGGCCACCAGTTGTGGAGCAGCACTCCAAAGCCGGCGCACGCCGCGAAGTACGCGGCGGTGCACACCAGAAGGGCCGTGAGCGCCGCGCCCACGGAGAGGCGACCCGCCGGAATCGCCCGGTCGCGGGTGCGCGGATTGCGGGCGTCGATGCGCCGGTCCAGCAGCCGGTTGGCCAGCATGGCCGCGGTGCGAGCCGAGACCATCACCACCACCACCAGGACCAGGGCGACCGTGGCGGACCAGACGCCGGTCCCCGGGATCGTGGCCACTGCGAGCACGGCACTCAGGAGCGCGAACGGCAGCGCAAAGACGCTGTGCGCCACCTTGACGTCCGCCGCGATCTCCGCCACCACGCCGCCGATGCCACCTTCGCCGTGGCCGCGTTCCCCGGGCGGCGCCGAGCGCGCCACGGAGCTCACGGCGTGGCGGCGGCGGTCCCGGCGGGCGCCGGCGCGTTCGCGGGGGCCGCCCCGTCCGCAGACGCGTTCCCGGGCGCGGCCCCCTCCGCGGGCGCAGCCGCAGGCGCGGCCGCGGCGGCAGGCTTGGGACCATCGCCTTCCTTGTACGCCGCCATGGCCATGTCCTCCGGGGTGGGCGCGTTGGAGGACGGCGCGTCCACCGGAATCAGCCAGCGCTGGAAGTACGTCGGTCGATAGGGGCCGCCGAACCAGCCCTTGAAGTGCACGGTGGCCATCTGCCACACGCCCTCGGGAGTCCTGTAGACCACGTCCACCTCCGCCTGCCCGCCATCCAGGCGGAGCTGCAGGACGGAGAACGCGGATTGATCGCCCGCCTGCATCGGACGGGCGTCCGGGCCCAGCTGCTTCTGCACGCGATACCACACGCGGGCATCGGTTCCCGGGGGGAGGTTGAACACCAGCGGCGCCTGCGGAGTGGCGTTCTGGCGCGTGTACTGCACGGCGCTGGCCATGCACTGCGGGCATGGCGCCGCGGACGGCACCAGCGGCGGCTTGCCGGACACCGGCGGCCAGGTGGCAAGAGGCGTGCATCCGGCCGCAGCGGTCATCACCGCCGCGCACAGCAGAATCAGTCCGAATCGCATGGCGGGGAGTCTAGTGCGCCACCCCCGCACGCGCCGTCCGCCCTCCCGGCGGGTACGCTGCGGCCCACGCACGCAGTTCGCGGGGCGGCCGGGTGGCGGTCCCCTCGATCCGCGACCAAGGAGGTCACCGTGGGTTTGCTCAAGCGAAGCACCGTGCTGTTCACGCAGAGCTGGTCGCTCCTGCGCCGCAACCCGACGCTCGCCGTCTTCCCGGTGCTCTCCGGCCTGGCGCAGCTGGTGCTGCTGGCATCCTTCGTGGGGACGATGGTGGCCAGCGGCACGTTCGACGAGGTCGTGAAGTCCCTCGCCACGGAGGGCGAACGCCACCGGCACCAGGCCGTCGTCATCAACCACGCCGTCGTGTGGCCGATGGTGTTCGGCTTCTACGTCGTGACCTTCTTCGTGCAGAACTTCTTCAGCACCGCCCTGGTCGGCGCGGCCCTGGCCCAGTTCAGCGGGCGGGCGGCCACCCTCGGCTCGGGGCTCAGCTTGGCCATGTCCAGGTTGCCGCAGATCCTCGGCTGGACCCTGCTCAGCGCCACGGTTGGCACCATCCTCCAGATGATCGCGGAGCGCCTGGGGGTCGTGGGCCAGGTGGTGATCCGCCTCCTCGGCTTCGGCTGGGCCATCGCCACGTACTTCGTCGTGCCGGTGCTGGCGGCGGAGGGCGTGGGTCCCGTCACGGCGGTGAAGCGCTCCGTGGAGGTCCTGAAGGGCCGCTGGGGCGAGTCGCTCGTCCTGAACGTCGGGATGAGCGCGGTCCTCACCATGGGGAGCGGGCTGATCCTCGCGGGCATCATCATGCTCTCGTTCGCCGCGTACTACGCCCTCCAGAGCATCGTCCCGCTGGGCATCGGGCTCGTGCTCGCGGCCGCGGTGGTCATGGTGACGCTTCTCCTCGGTGCCACCGTCCGCGGCGTGATCCAGGCCGCGCTCTACAGCTTCGCCAAGGATGGTTCGACCCCGGCCGGATTCGATCAGGAGGCGCTGAGCGCGGCCTTCCGCCCGCGCGGCAAGTGACCGTCCGGGCGCCCTCCCCGCCAGGGCGCGCCGGCGCTACTTCTCCGCCTTGGCGATCTGCCAGTACTCCAGCTCGATCGGTGCCTGCCGACCGAAGATGGTGACCAGCACGCGGACCAGTCCCTTGTCCGGCAGGACCTCGTCCACGGAGCCCTCGTAGTTCTGGAAGGGGCCTTCCTTGATGAGGACGGCGTCGCCCTTGACGAACTCCATCTTCAGCTGCGGCGCCTCCTCGGGCTTGCGGCTGTCGAAGAGCATCTTCTCCACCTCGGGCGGAGCCATCGGCGTGGGCCGGCCGGCCGTGCCGACGAAGTCACCGACGCCCGTGGTCTCCTTGATCAGGAAGAAGACGTCCTGCGGAATCCGGCCATCCGGCTCCAGCTTCATCTCGACGAACACGTAGCCCGGATAGAGCTTGTTCTCCGTGACGCGCGGCTTCCCGCCGCCCTTCATCACCTTGGTCTTCTCCGTGGGCACCATGATGCGCCCCACCAGGTCCTGCATGCCTTCGATGGCCACCTTGCGGAGGAGCGTCTCCCGGACGGGGCCCTCCTTGTTGCTGGCCACGCGGAGCACGAACCAGTTCATGCCCTCGCGGTACATGGGCAGATCCTGCGCGGGATCGAACCCCTCCGCGTCCGTCGCCGGCTGCTCCGCGGCCGCGGCCTCGCCCTTGGCGTGGCGCTTGCGGGCCATGAGCGGGTCCAGCGCCTTGTGCGTGGCCACGCCCGTCTTCAGACTGCCGCCGCCGGCTGCGAGTGCGCTGCGCCCCGTGGCCAGGTTCTTGACCTTCCGCGCCTGCTGGGCCTCCCCAGGGCTCGCCGCGTCCGTCGTTGGTTCCTTGGACTCTTCGAGCATTGGGGTACCTCAGTGGGCCTGCAGCACGCCGATCTGGGTGAGGCCGGCGGAGAACATGAGATCGCAGGCCTTGCAGAACGCCGCGATCAGGACCGCGGTGCCGATGACCACCATGGTGGAGCCGACCAGCTCCCGCCGGGTGGACCAGTTGACCTTCTTCATCTCCTGCTCCGTGGCCACGAAGAAGTCCACGGAGCGGGGGTTGGCGCCGCAGTACCACCAGATGCCGAGGGCGCCGGCCAGGCACACCACCAAGGCCACGCCGAAGGCGATGTAGCGGTGGTGGTCCCCGGCGACGTCGGAGCGGTCGAAGATCTGGAAGAGCCAGACCGCGCCCAGGAGGACCAGCAGGCCGAAGCCCACGGTCGACATCAGCCGCGTCCAGTACCCCTGGCCCTTCTTGTAGATGCTGCTCTGCACGCTTGACTCCTGGATCCCGGACGGACTGCTTCTTCGGAAACACGCCGGGAGGGGATCGAACCCACGACCTGCGGATTTGGAATCCGCTGCTCTACCAGCTGAGCTACCGGCGTAGCTTCGGCCACCGGCCGTACGGCCGCCGGCCCGACGAGGTCACTTCCTCTTGATCTTGTGCAGGGTGTGCTTCCGAAGACGGGGGCTGTACTTCCGGAAGCCCTCCTTCACCTTCTCGGCGATTCCACCCTTGACGCGGATCTCCGTCCGGTAGTTCAGGTCACCGCACTCGGTGCACTGAAGCCAGACGTACTCGCGGTCCATCGACTTCTTGGCCATGAGGCGCTCCTTGGAGACGGCCGCCCCGGCGCCCAGGGGGCGCCGGGGCGACCGGATTCATCAGGCGAGGACCTTGGTGACGACGCCGGAGCCGACCGTGCGGCCACCCTCGCGGATGGCGAACCGCACGCCCTCCTCCATGGCGACGCCCTTGCCTTCCAGGTCCACTTCCATCTGCACGTTGTCGCCGGGCATGCACATGTCGGCGCCGATCAGCTTGTTGATCTTGCCGGTGATGTCCGTGGTGCGGAAGTAGAACTGCGGCTTGTAGCCGGCCACGAATGCGGTGTGGCGGCCGCCCTCCTCCTTCTTGAGGACGTACACCTGGGCCTCGAAGCGGGTGTGGGGCTTGATGGTGCCGGGCTTGCAGAGGACCTGGCCGCGCTCGATGTCGTTCTTCTCCACGCCGCGGAGCAGGCAGCCGACGTTGTCGCCCGCCTGACCCTGGTCGAGGGTCTTCTGGAACATCTCGACGCCGGTGACGGTGGTCTTCTTGTTCTCCGGGCGGAGACCGACGATCTCCACTTCCTCACCGACCTTCACCACGCCGCGCTCGATGCGCCCCGTGGCCACGGTGCCGCGGCCCTTGATGCTGAAGACGTCCTCGACGGACATCAGGAAGGGCTTGTCGGTCTCGCGGACCGGCTCGGGGATGAAGGAGTCGATGGCATCCATGAGCTCCTGGATGCACTTGGTCTTCTCCGGGTCCGTCGGGTTGGACAGGGCCGGGTACGCCGCGCCGCGGATCACCGGGGTCTCGTCGCCGGGGAAGCCGTACTTGTTGAGAAGCTCGCGGACCTCCATCTCCACCAGGTCCAGCAGCTCCTTGTCATCCACCAGGTCCACCTTGTTGAGGAAGACCACGATCTTGGGCACACCCACCTGGCGGGCCAGGAGGACGTGCTCCTTGGTCTGCGGCATGGGGCCGTCCGCCGCGGAGACCACCAGGATGGCGCCGTCCATCTGGGCGGCGCCGGTGATCATGTTCTTCACGTAGTCGGCGTGGCCGGGGCAGTCGACGTGGGCGTAGTGGCGCTTGGCCGACTCGTACTCCACGTGGCTGGTGGCGATGGTGAGGATCTTGGTGGGGTCGCGGCGACCTTCGCTCTCGGAGGCCTTCGCCACCTGGTCGTAGCTGATCGCCTTGCTCAGACCCTTGGCGCCCTGCACCGCGGTGATGGACGCAGTGAGCGTGGTCTTGCCATGGTCGACGTGCCCGATGGTGCCCACGTTGACGTGCGGCTTGGTGCGGTTGAACGTTTCCTTGGCCATGTCCTGTCTCCGTCGATTCGGCGCCGCGACTCCTCCGAACGCCGAACGCCGGCGTCCTTGGAAGCCACCGAAGGGGATTGAACCCTCGACCTCACCCTTACCAAGGGTGTGCTCTACCACTGAGCTACGGTGGCGTAGCCGATGAAAAACCGCCCGTGTTGGGCGGTGGAGGAACCATGCTACCGGAAGGTTCCGGCCGGTCAAGGGGGACGGTCGCCGGCGGCGCGGACGGAGGGGCGGGAGACGCCCGCGGCAGGCAGGCCCCCCGGGGACGGCAGGTGGGGTTCGAACGCCCCTCCCGTGGCCCCGGGACGGGTCGCAAC
Organism: Phycisphaerales bacterium; assembly: GCA_046350535.1. Taxonomy (GTDB): domain Bacteria; phylum Planctomycetota; class Phycisphaerae; order Phycisphaerales; family SM1A02; genus VGXK01. The sequence continues at coordinate 89,492 of JAXMAG010000001.1, read as the reverse complement.
CCCTTGCGGCCCGGTGCCGCCGGGCGGTCCGGGCGGTCCGGGCGGTCCCGCGGGGGTCAGCGCTGGTCCAGCTGGGTGACGCGGACCCCGCGACCGTGGTCGTTGGGGGTGGCGGCCACGCCCTGGAGGTCCTCCAGGGTGTCCCACTTGGGCTGCGTCTCCGTGTGGCTATCCATGAGCAGCATGGCGGCCACGCCACCCACGTAGCGGAAGTCGATCTGGCACTGCGGGTCACTGCCCCACCAGGGTTTGAGGCCGCTGGCGTTGTCCACGGAGTCGATGGTCTCCCCCGCGAGCGAGTCCACCAGGTAGAGCGACTGCGCCGGCCGGCGGACCTGGCCGGTCGTGAACCAGTTGCCGGTGCGGCTGTCGAAGAAGTTGTTGGCCGCGAAGACGCCGGGCTGGCCGACGTGCTCCGGGAGGACGCGGGAGCCGAGATCGTTGTTGTTGATCGCGGCGTCCGTGCTCATGTTGCCGTTGAACTCGCGGGTGATGGTGGAGGTGCTTCGCAGCGGATTGCGCTCGAAGTCCGGATCCACCAGGTACAGCGAGCCGTCCGGGGCGTCGTAGCGGTAGTCGTACCCGCTGTCGTTGACGATGGGCCCCAGCTCCGCGTTGGACCAGAGGATGTCAGCCCAGGTCCCCTTGCGGAGGAGCCCGGCCGGCGGCGGCGGCTCCGTGCCGTCCGACTTCTTGTTGCTGCGGACCTTCCCGGGGTTCGCCAGGGCGCTGTAGTCGAACGCGCTCGGCACCACCGTCTCGCGGTTGTCCTTGGAATACGCCTCCATGTACTGCCCCACCTGGCGGAGGTGGTTCAGGCTCTGCCCCAGGACCGCGTTGCCACGCACCACGCTGAGGCTGGGGAGCAGGATGGCCAGGAGGACGGCGATGATGCCGACCACGGCCAGGATCTCGACGATGGTGATGCCCCGCGCTGCGGTGCGGCGGCTGGACGGGCGGTCGTGCTGCATAGAGAGGCGTACCTCCGCTGTGAGGATACTCCCGGGGGCGGAGGGCCAGTTCCACCATTTTCCGGGAGTGGGGGCCGGATCAGCCCATGTTCATGGTCATCAGGAACTCGGCGTTGCTCTTGGTCTTGCTGAGGCGGCTCTTGAGGAGCTCCATGGCCTCCACCACGTTCATGTCGGACACCACCTTCCGGAGCCGGACGATCAGCTCGTGCTCCTTGGGGTCCAGGAGCAGTTCCTCGCGGCGGGTGCCGCTGGCGCCCACGTCGATGGCGGGATAGATCCGCTTCTCCACCAGCTTCCGGTCCAGGTGGAGCTCCGCGTTGCCGGTGCCCTTGAACTCCTCGAAGATCACCTCGTCCGCGCGGCTGCCGGTGTCCACCAGGGCCGTGCCCAGGATGGTCAGCGAACCGCCGTGCTCGATGTTCCGGGCGCTGCCGAAGAACTTCTTGGGCTTGATCAGGGCCGCGTTGTCCACCCCGCCGGAGCCGATCTTCCCGGAGTTGGGCATGGCGTTGTTGTAGCCGCGGGCCAGCCGCGTGATGGAGTCCAGGAGGATCACCACGTGCTCCCCGAACTCGACCATGCGCCGCGCCTTCTCCATGACCATCTCCGCCACCTGGATGTGGCGCGTGGCCTCTTCATCGAAGGTGCTCGCCACCACCTCCACGGTCTTGGGGGTGTTGCGGCGGAAGTCCGTCACCTCCTCGGGGCGCTCGTCGATGAGGAGGACGATGACGTGCACGTCCGGGTGGTTGGTGCAGATGGCGTTCGCCAGCTGCTGCAGGATGACCGTCTTGCCGGTGCGCGGCGGAGCCACGATGAGGGCCCGCTGGCCGAAGCCGAGCGGCGTCACCATGTCGATGACGCGGGTCTCCAGCTTCTGCGGCTGTCCCAGCATCTCCAGGTGGATGCGCTTGTTGGGGTGCAGAGGCGTGAGGTTCTCGAACGTGGGCAGGTCCGCCAGGATCTTGGGGTCCCGACCGTTCACCTTGTCCACCCGCAGCAGTGCGAAGTAGATCTCCGTGTCCTTCGGGGGCCGCACGAGTCCGGTCACCACCTGTCCCTTGCGGAGGCCGAAGCGGCGGATCTGCGAGGGACTGACGTAGATGTCATCGGGTGACGCGAGGTAGCTGTACTCCGGGCTGCGCAGGAAGCCGTAGCCGTCCGGAAGCACCTCGAGCGTCCCCGTGGCGGTCATCAGCCCATGCTTCTGGGCCCGGGCCTTCAGGATCTCGAACACCAGCCGCTGCTTGGGCAGCCCGGCCTGTTCCTCCAGGCCTTCCTTCCGGGCGGCCTTGATGAGCTCCTCCCCGGACATCTTCTGGAGCTTGGCCAGATCCAGGTCCGCCTTGCTGGCCACGTCGTACTTGCCCTGGAGCTCCTGCTCCAGCGACTGGATCTCCATCTCCAGTTGCTCATCCGACGGGATGCTGCCAGGCGTGAGGGTCATGGTTGGGAAACTCGGTCCGGGACCGCCGGGGTTGCCCCCGCCCTTGCGGCGACGACGACGCTTGCTCATGGGTGACAATGATCCGTGTGCGTGATGCCGGGCCCTGCTGGGCCGGCGGATGAGGAACCAGACGCGTTCCTTGAACCCGGGCCGGAGCGTCCATCGCATCCGCGGAAGATCCCGCGAAACCCAACCTTCGTACGTGAGGCAAGGTGGTGCGAAGGGACGCCCGGGACGTCCTGTCGCGACGCCGCCGGGTGGTCGGCATCGCGTCACCATCATGGTGTCTTTCCTCCGCCCGGTCAAGCGGGGGCGGGCATTCCGGAGGGAACAAGTCGCATGGCGCGCAGCTGCCGTTCGTGCCGGCCGGACAGGAGCAGGATGGCGGCCGAGGAGCCGAGGAACGCCGCCAGGATGTCCTTCTGGGCGTCCCACACGTCCCCCTGCGTCCCCAGGAAGGCGTCCGCCCCGTTGCCCCAGACCAGGGCCGCCGTCATCTCGATGAGTTCGAACGTGGCGCTGAACCACACCGCGCCCCAGATGCACACCACGCCCAGCCAGCGACCAGGCTGCATGGGACTCGTCCGCCGCAGGAGTTCCCGGGCCAGCACCGCGGGGATGACGCCCTGGAAGAAGTGGCCGAAGCGGTCGTAGCAATTGCGGCCGCCGGTCCACTCGCGGCACCAGTCGCCCACGGGGACGCATTCGTAGGTGTAGGCGCCACCCACGATCAGGATGCAGGCGAAGAAGGCGAGCAGCCGCTCGAGCGTCGGCGTGAGCGGGAACGCGCGGTGGGTGGCCACAGCGAGCGGCACCCCCGCCAGGACCCAGCTCACCTCGAGCCACCAGGTGAAGCGGTCCGCCGGGTGGATGGCAGACCACGCAAGCAGGCCCACCACCAGCAGCAGGAGGAGCAGCCGTTCGTGCGGCAGTCGTCGGACGCCCTCGGTGCGGGACCCGGTCACAGGGGATGCATGGTAGTGCCGGCCGCCGCCGCCGCGGGCGCGGGCGCACTACGCTCACGACCCCGCCTCCGGCCCCGCTCGAGGAGTGTCCATGCCACGAATCCGTCAAGCCCACGCCACCGCCCGCACCCTCGCATCGTGGCTCTGCGCCCCCAGCCTCCACGCCGCTGCAGAGCTATGCGCCGCGCTGCTCCTGGCCGCGGGTTGCGCCGGCACGCCCGCTGCGGAGGAGGAGAACTGCGTGCCCGCTCCGGCAGGCGGCAACCGGCCCGGCGCCACGGCCGTCAACACCGTCTGCCCGATCGTGGATGCGGACGGCGCGGACGGCACCTACACGGTGGAGTACAAGGGGCGCGTCATCGCCTTCTGCTGCCCCACGTGCATCCGCAAGTTCAACGCGATGGACGAGGCGGCCCAGGATGCGGTGCTGGTGAAGGCCACCACCTATTCAGGTCGATAGGCGCCGGGCACGCCGGACGCCGGACGGCGGCCGCCGGCCCCCGGCCCCGCGCGGCCCCGCCTCACGCCAGGACGTCGGCCAGGGCCGCTTCCACGGCGCGGGCCAGTTCCGCCTCCGAACCGTCGTTGCGGATCACCGCCCGGGCCGCGGCCCGCTTGCGGTCCAGCGGCCACTGGGCCGCTTCGCGCCGGGCCAGCTCCGCCGCGTCCCAGCCGCGGGTGGCTTCCACGCGGGCGCGGCGCATGGCCTCCGGCGCGTCCACGAACAGGATGGCGTCGCAGCGCTCGCCCAGGCCTGCCTCCAGGAGGAGTGGTGCGTCGATCACAAGGGCCCTCGTGGATGCCGGCGCGTCCCGGAAGAGGGCCTCGCGGCGCCGCTCCACCAACGGGTGGATGAGCGCCTCCAGCCGCAGCCGCTCCTCGGGGCGTTCGAAGACGATCGCCGCCACGCGGCGCCGATCCACCAGCCCGTCCGAGTTCATGATGCCGGAGCCCCACCAGCGGACAAGCTCCCGCCGCACGCCGGGGTCCAGAAGCACCTCCCGGGCGAGGGCGTCGGAGTCGCAGACCACGCAGCCCAGGCGCCGCAGATGCGCCGCGACGGCGCTCTTGCCCGCGCCGATGCCACCCACGAGTCCGATCACGGGAGGGCGTTCCACGCCTGCAGCGTAGCTGCGGGCGGGTTGGACTCCCACCGGAGGCGCCATCGCAGGGTCCGGGGATTCGGTGGGGGCGCGGGTGGAGGCGCCGCTCGTGGATCAGCGCGGCCGGCGACGGGTTCCGTGCGTGAGGGCCGCCACGGCCAGGAGCGCCAGTGCGGGCGGCGCGGGCACCGCGAAGGAGATGTTCCCCATGGCGGCCAGGTTGTTGAAGGTCCCCATGTTCCCGACCACGACCACGCGGTTGAACGGAACGTCCGACACGAAGCCGATGACCTGGTTGACCGGCAACCCAAGAGCGGTTGCCGATCCGACAAGCAGCGAGTCGTGGAAGAGTTGCACCCCGAAGTCGCCGGTGAACTCCATCGCCGAGAACCCGGTCAGCATCTGGTCGAACCGCATCGTGATCGGGTAGTTGAGGGGAAACAGAATGGGACCCCCGATCACCCCGGGCGCCGGAGGTGTGAGTCCGACCTCCGTACGCCAGTCGTCCCCATCGGTGAAATGCAGTCCCTGCGTCGCGAACTGCTCGTTCAGGATGGCGCCGCCTGGCACCGTCCCGAAGTCGATGGCAGTCACCGCTTCCGGCCCACCCACCTGGCTCGTCCACGCCGCCTGATCCAAGGTCCAGGTCACCTCCGCGTTCGCGGAGTGCGTCCCCGCGAGCGCCGTTCCAGCAGTCACGATCAGCCCGAGCAGTCTCGCATGCCTCATTGCCCACCTCCGTTGAGGTGCCTGTTCCCCGGCACCAGCGCCTCCCGGCGCTCCTGACGCGTTGTCCCCGCGGACCCACGAGAGGCCCGCTCCGCCCAACATACGCAGCGGTTGCGGCGCCGTGTCCGGCTTCAGCGCCGCCTGCGGACGCCGGCCGCGGCGAAGAGAAGCACGCCCCACGCGGCCGGCGCCGGCACCACGTCCACGCTGATGGCGTCGAAGCGGATGCCGCCGATGCCGTCCGGCGTGAACTGCCCTTGGTGGCTCAGGCCGATGGTGGTCACGGTGCGCGGCGCTCCGCCCGGCACGAAGCTCCCACCCGGAGGCGCGAACGACATGCCGTTGCCATCGAGTTTGAGCGTGGTGACGCCCGTGGCCAGGTTGATCACCGCCTGGAGCGAGTGCCAGCCGCCCTCCAGGGCCTGCATGTTCTGCGGGGAGAACGCGGTGAAGTCCCCGTTGAGCGAAGGGGACGTGATGCGCACGCCGTCCTTGGCCAGCGTGACGCCCATCACCTGATCCGCCTGCGGGCCCAGGAGCGAGAAGGCCGCGACGGACGAGGGATTGGAGGCCCACCCGAGGTCCGGGCAGAAGCTGAAGTTGAGGGTGACCACGTTCCCCAGGGAGACGCCGAAGGGATTCAGCACGTTGCGGAAGTTGCTGCCGTTGGCGGGCAGGAAGCGAACCGCCTGGACCGTGTTCTGCGCGCCGCCGATCACGACGCTGGCGCCGCCATCCGGGCCCGCCGTCCAGCCGTTCTGGCCGGCCAGCTCCCCGGGCATGAACGTGGGCTGATCGAAGTTGGTCTGGAACACCACCCCGGCGCCGGCGGGCACGGCAGCCGCGAAGGGGACGGCGGCTGCGGCGCAGCCCAGCGTCCATGGAATCCACCGGCGCGTCTTCAGGGCGCGAACGCTCATCCTCATCCACTCCTCTCCGGCGGGCGCCACGCGGGCCCCGCCGCTCCACTCTCGTTCCGGGATCCCCGCTACTTCACCACCCGCGACCAGGTGGTCCCGCCGGGGCCGTCCTTGATCGTAACCCCCATTCCGAGCAATTCATCCCGAATCCGGTCGCTCTCCGCGAAGTTGCGGGACGCGCGGGCCGCGGTGCGGGCCTCCAGAAGCGCCGCCACGCGGACCTCCAGCGGATCCTGCGTGGCGCCCGCGCTCCGGATGGCCTGGTTGCGTCCGAGGACCCCCAGCACGGAGTCCATGCGGCGAAGCGCGAGGAGTTCGCGGGCGGGGCACTCGCCCGCGGCGCCGTCGCCGATCCCCTCGTTGATGGCGGCCATCGCGCGGGCCACGTTCAGGTCATCGCAGAGCGCGGCGGTGAACGGTTCGAGTGCGGACTCCAGCGGGCCGGGCGCGGCGCCGGCGCGGCAGGATTGCTCCAGACGAGCCGCGTCCTCCGCGCCGCCATCCGCCGAGGCGATGCCGGCGGGAAGTCCGGCGCGGGCGGCAAGCGCCGCCGCGGCCCGCGCCCATCGATCGATCTGCCGCTGGCAGTCCGCGAGGCCCTGGAGCGTGAAGTTGGCGTTGGCGCCGTAGTGCGTGCGGATCAGCTCCAGCCGCAGGGCCGCGGGCGTGGCGCCGCGCGAGAAGAGATCCCGGGCGGTGAAGAAGTTGCCCTTGCTCTTGGACATCTTCTGGCCTTCCACCATCAGGTGCCGGTTGTGGAACCACACCCGCGCGAACGTGGGCCGGCCGGAGGCGCAGCAGCTCTGGGCGATCTCGCACTCGTGGTGCGGGAAGACGTTGTCCTCCCCTCCGGAGTGGAGATCGATCTCCTCGCCCAGCAGGGCCGCCGCCATCGCGCTGCACTCCAGGTGCCAGCCGGGGTAGCCCTCTCCCCAGGGGCTCGGCCAACGCATGAGGTGCGAAGGATCCGGCTTCCAGAGCATGAAGTCCGCGGGGTGCCTCTTCACGGCCTGGTTGGTGGCCAGGATCCGCTCCCCCGCGCCTTCCCGCAGCGCGTCCAGCGTGTTGCCGCTCAGGCGGCCGTAGGCGCTGAAGCTCCGCACGTCGAAGTAGACGACGCCGTCGCTGGCCACGTACGCGTGACCGCGGGCGATCAGCCGCTCCACGAGCGCCACCATCTGCGGCACGAAGCGCGTCGGGCGCGGCATGAGCGAGGGATCCGCGACGGATTCCAGCGCCACCTTGAGTCCCAGGGCCCGGGCGTCCTCCAGGAAGCGGCCGGCGTAGAAGTCCGCGATGGCGAAGGGATCCCGCGGGTCCACCTCCGCCCCCGCCGGGAGCGTCCCCGCCTTCTTCGCCTCCGCGATGCGGCGGCCCGCCACCGCCATCTTGTCCTCGCCCGCGCCGTCGGCGTTCGAATCGTCCGTCATGTGGCCCACGTCCGTGATGTTCATCACGTGACGGACCCGGTGGCCGGCCAGCTCCAGCGTGCGTCGGAGGACGTCCGCGCAGAGGAAGGCCCGGAAGTTGCCGATGTGGGCGTCGTCGTAGACGGTGGGGCCGCAGCTGTAGAAGAGGAGCCGATCGCGGGTCTCTCCGGGCGGAACCACAGGCTCCACGCGGCGGGTGAGCGTGTTGGTGACGCGAACGGGGCGGGTTGGGCTGGTGGGCTTCACGGGAACGGCCGCATGCTACGCACTGACGCGGCCCCGCATGGGGCGCGGTCGCCGATCACGCGCCGGGGGCGGCGCCGGGGCGCTCCGCCTTCATCCACGCGATCTTGATGGCGGTCATCCGTTCGTAGGTGGTGACGAGCGAGACGTAGGTGAGGCCCGCCCGACCCTCCAGGATGCCGCCCTTCACGAGCGCCATCCACCACCAGCGGATCCACGAACGGAAGGGCAGCCGATAGGCCAGGGCCTTCAGGGCCCGGCGGCGCCGCAGGCCGTCGCGGGAGGCGAGATCTCCCCAGGGGATCGGCTGCCGGCAGACCTCGATCGCCTGCGCAGCCTCCTGCGTGCTGTAGCGGTTGTGCTTGGCCAGCCAGTCGTCCAGGCCCTTGCTGAAGGCCAGGTGCAGGTACGGTTCGCGCAGGGTGCCGATCTCCCCCTGCGTCAGCTCGCGCTGGCCGTGGCCGTAGTCCATGAAGCGCATGCGCCCCTTGTGGAAGAAGCGCATCTGGTACGTCGGATAGCCGCCGGCCCGCTTCAGCCAGCGGCCCATGAAGACCAGCTTGCTGGGGAGGTACCAGCCCGCGTGCGGCGGCGCGGAGGCCACCACCTGCCGGAGCTCCGCCAGGCCCTCGGGGGTCAGCCGCTCATCCGCGTCCAGATGGAGCACCCAGTCATGGCGGAGCGGGATGTGGTCGATGGCCCAGTTCCGCTGCTTGCCGAAGCTCTCGAAGCGGTTCACGTGGACCCCTGCGCCCAGGCCGGCGGCGATCTCCCGGGTGCGGTCCGTGGAGCCGGAATCCAGCACGTGCACGTCGTCGCATCCCGCCAGGCTGCGGATGCAGTCCGCCACGTTGATCTCCTCGTTCAGGGTGAGGATGACCACCGAGAAACCTGGGGACGCGGGCGTTTCGCTCACGGGGCGGCCATGGTAGCGGGCCTCCGCGGGCGTTCCGGTCCGGTTTCCGGGCCCCCGCCGAAGGGACCCGCCCCGCCGGGCCGATGAACCGGAGTCCGCCGGCAGCCGTCCACTAGGCTGCCCGCAGGTGGCGCAGGCCCACGCTCTCCATGACGCTCGACAGCGCATTCATCATCTTCGGCTGGGTCTTCATCGCGCTGGCGCTCCTCGTGGTGTTCGTGCCGTGGTTCCGCGGGCGGGAGGACCTGCTCACCACCAAGAACCTCTTCGTCATCGGCTCGATCAACTTCTTCGGGGTGGCCTCCATCACCACCGGCTCCGAGGGGTACTACATCCTCCCGGCCAGCGGCACGGACTTCCTGAAGTTCCTGTTCGCCACCGTCCTCTTCTTCCTCACGTTCTTCGTCATCTACTACCGCTTCAAGCCGCCCGCGCGCTGGGCCGCCCACGGCTCCACCCGCATCCCCGACACCGGCGGGTTCGTGGTGCTGCCGCTGGCCCTGCTGGGGTGCTTCGCGGGGTACCTGGGCATCTCCGGCCTCTTCTTCAACGTGCAGTTCCTGGGGCAGGTCACCGCCAACCTCGCCGTTCCGATCAGCACGGTGTCGTTCGGACTGGTCTTCTGGAAGTGGTGGACCAACCGCTACAACGGCCTCTACTTCCTGGTCATGCTGGGCTTCGGCCTGGTCATGGTGGTGGTGGCCACCAACACCGGCACCAGCCGACGCCCGCTGCTGGGCCTCTTCTCCACCGTGCTGATCGTGATGTACTGGAGCACGCTCCGCTACCGCACGCCCGGCCGGGTGCTCAGCGCCATGCTGATTCCCGCGATCTCCGCCTCCGTGGTGATCAGCGCCTACAGCGTCATCCGCCACCAGATCAGCGCCCCGTCGGAGCGCAACCCGATCGAGGTCTTCGCCAGCCGCATCACCGAGATGATGCACGCCATCAAGGAGAAGCGGGCCAGCGGCAGCATCATCGAGGGCGAGACGACGGTGAGCTGCACGCTGGCGTGCATCGACCAGTTCGAGAACCACGGGGAGCCCACCTATCTCCACACCTTCCGGTTCATGATCGCCAACCCGGTGCCGCGGGCCTGGTGGCCTTCATGGCTGGGCAGCAAGCCGGAGGCGCTGGGCGAATCGCTGCCGCGCGACCTCCGCATGTGGACCCGCGGCTACGTCAACTGGGGCGTGGGCATCATCGGACACGCCTACTACGACGGCGGCATGTGGATGGTCCTCGTCTACGGCCTCATCCTGGGAAGCGCCTTCCGCTACCTGGACGAACGCCTGCGCATCCAGCCCATGAACGGCTTCCTGGTGGCCACCGTGGGGGCCATGGGACCCAACCTGCTCATCCTCAGCCGCGGGGAGCTGGGCCTCTTCGGGATCGAGCTCCTCGCGACCGCGTTCTCCGGATGGCTCATCGCCAAGCCGGCGGGATTCCTCTTCGGCACCGTGGAGATCGAGCGCCCGGACGATTGGGCCGACGAGGACGCGGGCGGAGAGTTTGCGGACCATCATCCGGATCCGGGTCCGGAGGGCGAACGGCCGCCTCCGGGGGGCGATGGCGCGGATGGTGGCGGTGGTCCGGCCCCGTCTCCGGATCCGCGACCATTGGCGCCCTTGCGTCCCGGACCGGGCTTTGGATCCTGAGAATGGCGGGGGGCCGGATCCCGGCGGACCGCGCGCCGGACACGTCGACCCCCTTGCCTCGCAGGAGCCTTGCATGACCACGTCCCTTCCTCGCCGCTCGTTCGTCGCCGCCGCCGCGATGCCCCTTGCCGCCGCGGCACTGTCGAGGCTCGCCTTCGGGCAGTCGCAACCGCCGCCTGGAGGCGACGTGCTCCGCGGGAGGCAGCCGGCACTCGGCCGCCCCACGGTGGCCACCGCCAGTCCGGCCTCGCGGATCATCAGCTACTACCTGATCGGCGGCTCCTCGCCGGACGACGCGACGCGGCGCGTGGGCGTGCTGCGTCCGGAGACCGGCTGGACCGGCTTCATCAACCAGCAGATCAAGCCCGCGTACGAATGGGGGGCGCGCCGCTTCTGGCTGCACTGGCCCTTCGGCATCCGGAACCTCACGGAGACCACCGAGTGGGACGCGTACCTGGACGCCAAGTACGGCGGCTTCAACTGGCTCACCGACGACTTCGTGGAGAAGTGGAAGCCGATCCGCGAGGGCTCCCTCGGGTCGCCGGTGGACATGACCGGCTACATCGGCCGCTGCTTCGGTGACCCGGAGTTCGCCGCGCTGCGGCAGCAGGAGAAGCGGGCGGAGTGGCTGGTGCGGGCCATCGCGAGCGTGGTGCCGCTCCTCCAGTGCGACTTCAACATCGGCGTGGACGCCTCCGCCAGCATCCCGGAGGGGGAGCCGGATCTGGCCCTGTGCGAGCTCCTGGCCTCGCTGGGAACCCGCATGTTCATCGAGACGCGCCCGCAGAAGAACCTCCCCCGCTGGAAGCAGTTCAACGTGATCGTCGACGCCGCGTTCTGGTACCGCTCGGACCCCGGGGCCTACGCCGACGCGGAGTGGGCGGTCCCGAACGACGAGTTGCGCGGCGAGGTGGTCCGGGCCCAGTGCAGCCTCTTCCCGGGGAAGACCTGGGACGACATCTCCTGGCAGGTGGAGGAGGCGCGGAAGGCGCTCGCGGACGGTCACACCGTGCTGATCAACGTCAACCACTTCGCCGCCAAGGGCGTCACGCTGAACGACCTGGTCGCCGGCCTCTGAGGGCCGCGACGGCTGCCGGGGCGCGCGGGCGTCAGCGGCGCCGGAGCGCCCCGACGATCGTTCGCAGGCGATGGCGCTGCAGGAGCGCCATGAGGCCCAGGCATGCCGCGCCTCCGGCCGCGCCGCCCGCCACCAGGGCCGCCGCGGCCCCGCCCCGCGAGTGCGGGAAGAGCGAGGAGATCCACCAGGCCAGGGCCGCGGCCGGAAGGCCGGGCAGGAGCGGCGCCGCCATCAGCGAGATCACGTTGCGCACGGATCCGGCTCCGGCGGGACGCAGCGCCACCACGATGCTCACCGGCGCAAAGATGGCGAACTGCGCCACCACCGCCCACGCGGCGCCGTCGCCGCCTGCGAGCGGACAGAGGATGAAGAGCGCCACCACGTACGCCGCCGTCTGCCACGCCTGCAGCCGCAGGAAGACGCCGAAGCGGCGCTGGGCCTTGATGAGGGCCAGGCACGGGCCGGCCGCGATCGCCAGGGCCTGGGCGCCGGAGAGGATCACCAGCTCCTGGAGCGACGCCATCCAGTTGGGCTTGAACGCCGCCCGCAGGAGCGGCTCCGCGAGCGCCCCCTGGAGGAGGCAGAGCGGGACGGCCACGCTCGTGATGACCCCGGTGGCCCGCACGAATGCATCCGCCTGCCGCTGCGTCTGCCCCTGGAGCGACGCGAAGACCGGCTGCAGCACCACCGAGAGGTTGTAGCTGAGCAGCACGTTCACCTGGTAGCTCAGGTTGAACGCGAAGGCGTAGAGGCCCACCTGCGACTCGTCCCGGAAGAGCCCCAGGATGAGCGTGCCGCCGGTGAAGGCCAGCGTGTTGAGGTACTGGGATGCGGTGAGCGAACCAAGGCCGCCGAGAAGGAGCCGCGCCGGCGGGCTGCGGCGCATGTCCTCCGCGCGAAGCCCGCTGAGGGACCAGAGCGTCACCGCCCGGAAGAGGGCCGCGGCGCTCGCGCCGCCCACGATCGCGTAGGCGCCGGCGCCGGCCCACGCGAGCCCCAGCGACGCCGCCGCCAGCACCACGTTCACGCAGACCTGCACGGCGCTGATCGTGCGGAAGCGGTAGGCCAGGCGGAGCTGCGTCTGCGGCACCGCGGCGCAGGTGTCGCCCAGGTAGCGCACCGCGGCGACGCCCAGCAGCACCGTGAACGCGAGCGGCGTGCCCGCCTTCGCCTCCCCGTAGGTCCACCCGAGAAGCGGGCCAAGCACCAGCAGCACCAGGAAGGAGAGGACGCCCGCCGCGAACGAGAGCAGCGTGCCCGCGCGCACCCAGTGCCGGAAGCGGGCGGAGCGGGCCACCAGGAGATCCGAGACCGCCACGGGATTGGCCAGGAAGAAGAGGGCCGCGGCGTTGGCCGCCAGGTTCGCCAGCCCCATCTCACCCTCGGTGATGAGCCAGGAGAGGCCCCATTGCGCGCCGAGCGAAAGAGCCTTGCTGGTGATCACCTCCGCCACGGACCAGAGGGTTCCCCGCGCCGCCACGGCGCCCAGCCCGGGTCGGGCGGCGCCGCCCGCGGGGGCGGCCGATGGGCCGTCGGTGTTGGCAGGGCCTTCGCGGGCGGTCATCGCAGGCGGCGCGTCGAGCTTACTCAGGTGCACGGGGCCTTCATGGGACGCTGCACGCGGGGGCGTGTTCGGCCTCCATCGGCGGTTCGACCGGAAGAGGCCACCCGATCTGGCCGATGATGGGGTCGTGGTATGCTCGCCCATTCCCCGGTGAGGGCCGTGCCACGGCCGCCGCGACCCCCATTCGAGCCAATCACCCGCCGCCCATGACTGCCATCCTCGGTCTCAACTATCAGCACGCGGACTCGTCCGCCTGCCTGCTCATCGACGGCAAGCTGGTGGCCGCCGTGGCTGAGGAGCGGCTGGGACCGCGCGTGAAGCACTGCCCCGGCTTCCCCGGACTGGCCCTCCGCGAGGTGATGCGGATCGGCGGCCTGCGCTTCAAGGACCTGACCCACGTCGCCATCGGCCGGGATCCCCGGTCCAACTACTCGGCGAAGGTCAGATACGTCCTCTCGAACCCCTTCCGGGCCTTCGGGGCCGTCCGGGAGCACTACCGCCGGCGGGCCGCGTCCTCCACCCTGGTGGAGCAGATCGCGAAGGCCCTCGGCGAGGATCCCGCCTCCGGCCGGCCGCTCCAGGTCAACGTGGAGCACCATCTGGCCCACGTGGCCAGCGCGTACTACTGCTCCCCCTTCGAGCAGCTCACCGCGGGCTTCTCCTTCGACGGCTCCGGCGACTTCTGCAGCATGATGGCGGCCCGCTGCGAGGGCACCCGCATCGACGTGCTGGACCGCGTGCTGCTGCCGGACTCCCTGGGCTTCTTCTACACCGCGGTCTGCCAGCTCATCGGCTTCGCCGGCTTCGGCGAGGAATACAAGGTGATGGGCCTCAACGCCTACGGCGAGGACCGCTGGGCGGAGCTGATGAAGCAGGTGCTGATCCTGCCGGAGAACGGCTGGTTCCGCCTGGCCCCCGGCTACTTCGGCATGCACCAGGGCGGCCAGAGCGACGCCGTGGACGACCAGCAGCGGATCATCATGGGCCGCTTCTACGGCGAGAAGTTCGCCCGCGCCATCGGTCACGTGCGCGGTCGCGAGGAGCCGATCGGCCAGCTCCAGAAGGACCTGGCCCGTTCGTGCCAGCTGCGCTTCGAGGATGCGGTGATGCACTGCATGAAGCGCCTGCACTCGCTGGTGCCCACCACGCGCATCGCCTACGCGGGCGGCTGCGCCCTGAACGGCGTGGCCAACGCTCGCCTGCTGCGGGAGAGCGCCTTCAAGGAGCCGTACCTGCAGTGCGCGGCCGCGGACGACGGCATCTGCCTGGGCGCGGCGCTGTGGGCCTGGCACAACGTGGCCGGCGGCACGGAGCGCTTCCACATGACCCACGCCTACTGGGGACCGGAGCACCCGCCGGAGGCCATGAAGGCCGCCGTGCAGGGCTGCGGCACGCCGTGGGTGGAGGTGCCGGAGGAGGAGCTGGTGAAGGTGGTGGCCAAGCTGATCCGCGGCGGCATGGTCCTCGGCTGGTACCAGGGCCGCAGCGAGTGGGGCCCGCGGGCCCTCGGCAACCGCAGCATCCTCGCGGATCCCACGCGCCCGGACATCAAGGACCAGATCAACGCCAAGATCAAGCGGCGGGAGATGTTCCGCCCCTTCGCCCCCACGGTGCTGACGCCGCGGATGTCGGAGTACTTCGAGCAGAAGGTGCACAGCCCCTTCATGATGCACGTGGTGAAGATCCGCCCGGAGTGGCAGCCGAAGCTTCCCGGCGTGTCGCACGTGGACGGCACGGGCCGCGTGCAGAGCATCGAGCGGCAGACGAACCCGCGCTACTACGACCTGATCGAGGAGTTCTCCAGGCTCTCCGGCGTGGCGGTGCTCCTCAACACCAGCTTCAACGAGAACGAACCGATCGTGGACACGCCGCAGCAGGCGGCGGACTGCTTCAAGCGGACCGGCCTGGACGCCCTCTGCCTGGGCCGCTGGATCACCGTGAAGCCCGAGCACGCGGCGCTCCTGGACCAGGCGACCGGACGCGCCGTCGCGAAGGGCTGATCCCGGATCGCGGCGCGCCGGCACCCGCCCGGCGCCCGTGGAGCGGGCGGAGCGCCCGCCTCCGCCCCCGCCTCCGCCTCCCGTCCCAGTCATGGTGATCACGCACGTCATCGACACGCTGGATCCGGCCGCCGGAGGCCCGCCGCGCGTCGCCGCGCGCCTCGCCGCCGCCCAGGCGGCGCTCGGGCACACGGTGCACGTCGTGAGCCGGCGCCCGGAGGAGGCGCGACTGCAGGTGACGGAGAAGGCCGTTCGGGAGGTTCCCGGGATGGCGGCGGTCTCCCTCCAGCCGCTCCCGCGCGAATGCGTCTCCCGCCTGGGCCGCTGGCGGGCGGATCCCGCGTCCCTCCTGGGTGCCGCGGGCGCCGCGGAGGTGTTCCACCTCCATGGCGTGTGGGACGGCGTCCTGCGGGCGTGCGCGGAGTGGGCGGGCGGCCGCGGCGCCGCCCACGTGGTCCGGCCCGCGGGCATGCTGGACGTCTGGTCCATGAAGCAGAGCCGACTGAAGAAGCGGATCGCGCTCGCCCTCGGATGGCGGCGGATGCTGGACCGGTCGCTCTTCATCCATGCCCTCAACCGCGACGAGGCGGAGCTCATGTCGCCGCTGCGCCTGCGGGCGCCGGTGGAGGTGATCCCCAACGGCATCTTCCTGGAGGAGGTGGGACGGCTCCCGCCCGGAGGCTCGTTCCGGGCGGCCCACCCGGAGTTGGGGGCGGAGCCGTTCGTGCTCTTCCTCTCCCGGCTGCACTTCAAGAAGGGGCTGGACGTGCTGGCGGATGCGTTCGCGGCGGCGCTGCGCCGCCAGCCGACGGCGCGGCTGGTGGTGGCGGGGCCGGATGAGGGCGCGGAGCAGGAGTTCCGGGCGCAGGTGCGGCAGCTCGGGATCGCGGAGCGCGTGCACCTGGTGGGACCGCTCTACGGCGCGGACAAGCTGGCGGCCCTGGTGGATGCGTCCCTCTTCTGCCTGCCCAGCCGTCAGGAGGGATTCAGCGTGGCCATTACGGAGGCCCTGGCGTGCGGCGCCCCGGTGGTCATCAGCACGGAGTGCCACTTCCCGGAGGTGGCGGAGGAGGGGGCCGGCCGCGTGGTGCCGCTGGACGCGGCGGCCGTGGCCGCGGCCATGGCGGAACTCCTCGCGGACCCCGCGGCGGCCCGCGGCATGGGCGAGCGCGGCCGGGCGATGGTGCTCTCGCGCTACACATGGCCGGAGATCGCGCGGCTGACGGTGGAGCGCTGCCGGGACCGGCTGGCGGCGCGGGGTCGCGGCTGACGCGGCCCTAACGAGATCGTTCGCACACCTGGTGGAGGAGCGTGCGCCACGCGGCGCACGCGGGGCCGAGTCCGTAGCGGGACTCGAGCGCGCGGCGGCCGCGCTCGCCCATCTCGCGGGCCTGCGCGGGTGAGGCGGCCAGCGTTCGAATGGCCTCCGCCAGGCCCGCGGCATCCCCGGTGGCGACGGCCACGCCGCAGCGCTCCTCCTCCACCACGCGGGCGATCTCGCAGCTGGGCGGCCCCACGAAGAGGAGCGGCCGCGACGCCGCGAGGATGCCGTAGGCCTTGCTGGGCACGATGAGCCCCTCCATGCCCGGCGTCACCGTCACCAGGTGGGCGTCGCCCATGGAGATGAGCTCCCCCAGGCGGGCCCGCGGCTGGTAGGGCTGGATGCTGGCGTTGCGGAGCTGGTGCCGGGCGACGAACGCCTCCACCTCCGCCTTCTTCTTTCCCCCGCCCACGAAGACGAATCGGAAGCGGTCGTCCTCCGCCAGGAGGCGCGCCGCCTCGCACATGGTGGCCACGTCGTGCCCCAGGCCGAAGTTGCCGGAGTACATGACGGTGAAGCGGTCGCCGATCCCCCACTCGCGCCGGTACGCGTTCTCCAGGCGAGGGATGGCGGGGAACTCGTCCTGGTCGCTCCAGACGTTGATGAGCGCCAGGCGGGACTCGGGGATCCCCTTGGCCACCACGCGGTCGCGCATGCAGCGCCCCAGGACCACGGTGCGATCCGCGCCGCCCAGGCAGAAGCGGTTCACGCGCTCGAAGAAGCGCGTCGCGAGCGATCCCTGCTTCATGACGCCGCATGCCACCGGCACGTCCGGGTAGAGGTCCATCACCCAGTAGACCCAGCGCGTGCCCTTCACCAGGCGCAGGAACCACCCCAGCAGGCTGATGAAGGGCGGCGTGGTGAAGCAGATGGCCACGTCGTGCCGGGGAAGCCAGAGCGCCTTCCACCCGGCGGCCACGTAGAAGAGGCCGAAGTCCACCGCCCGCAGCAGGATGCCGCGCTTGCCGAAGAGGCTGCGGGCCACGCGGCGGATCTCGATGCCGTCCACGGAATCCCGCGCCGGCAGCGTCCCGCCCGCCTGTCCGTAGATGCTGCGGCTCGCGATCGCGGTGACGCGATCCCCGCGGGCCACGAGGTACCGGCCGAGGTCGTGCCCATGCTGGGCGGTGGCGGCCACGTCCGGCCAGAAGACCTGGTTGATCAGGAGGACGCGGAGCGGCCGCTCCCCGGCACCGGAGGCGGCGTTCGAACGCTGCGCCCCCGCGCGGGCGCCCCCCGCCGGGCCCGCAGCCTCTCCTCCGGCCGCGGTCACTGGTCGTGGCCGACGGTGGCGGGCAGGGCGTGGCCGGCGTCGCGCAGCGTCTTCTCGCGGCGGGCCAGCTCCAGGTCCGACTCCACCATCATCTTGGCCAGCTGCTCCACGGTGGTCTTGGGCTTCCAGCCCAGCTTCTTCATGGCCTTGGTGGGGTCACCGAGGAGCTGCTCCACCTCCGCGGGCCGGAAGTAGCGCGGGTCCACCTCCACGAAGTCCTTGTAGTTGAGACCCACCTCACCGAAGGCCAGCTCGCAGAAGGTCCGCACCGGGATCATCTTCCCGGTGGCCACCACGTAGTCGTCCGGCTTCTCCGCCTGGAGCATGAGCCACATGGCCTCCACGTAGTCCCCGGCGAAGCCCCAGTCCCGCTGCGCGTCCAGGTTCCCCAGGAAGAGCTTCTTCTGCATGCCCAGCTTGATGCGGCCCACGGCCCGCGTGATCTTGCGGGTGACGAAGGTCTCGCCGCGGCGCGGGCTCTCGTGGTTGAAGAGGATGCCGCAGCTGGCGTGCATGTCGTAGCTCTCGCGGTAGTTCACCGTGATCCAGTGGGCGAACACCTTGGCGCAGCCGTACGGCGAGCGCGGGTAGAACGGCGTGGTCTCCTTCTGCGGGACCTCCATCACCTTCCCGAACATCTCCGAGGAGCTGGCCTGGTAGTAGCGCACCGCGGCGCCGCTGCGGTCCTGGTAGTCCCGGACCGCCTCCAGGAGCTTGATGGCCCCGGTGGCCACCGCGTCCGTGGTGTAGATCGGCTGGTCGAAGCTCACGCGCACGTGGCTCTGGGCGCCCAGGTTGTAGACCTCCTGCGGCTTCACCTGGTGCATCAGGCGGTGCAGGCTGTTGCCGTCCGTGAGATCTCCATAGTGGAGCGTCAGGCGGGCGCCGCGTTCGTGCGGGTCCTGGTAGATGTGGTCGATCCGCTCCGTGTTGAAGCTGCTGCTGCGGCGGATGATGCCGTGGACCTGGTAGCCCTTCTGGAGGAGGAGCTCCGCCAGATAGCTGCCGTCCTGGCCCGTGATGCCCGTGATGAGTGCCGTCTTCGCCGCCATGTGGTGTGTCTCCGCCGTCGGGGGTCCGGCATGGTATATCGGGCCGTTTCAGCCATGCCTCCATCCAACCCATCCAGCTCCGGCAGCACCGCCTCCGCAGGGAACGCGCCCCAGGCCCCTCCCGTCCGCCCCGCAGGCCCGGAGATGAGCTTCAAGGGCCTCCGCGTCACCGTCACCGGGGGCGCCGGGTTCCTGGGCCGGGCGGTCATGGAGCGGTTGGCCGCCCGCGGCTGCACCGAGGTGTTCATCCCCCGCCGCGCCCGCTACGACCTGACGGAGTCCGAGGCCGTGGAACGCCTCTTCCGCGACGCCCGCCCGGACGTGGTCCTGCACCTGGCGGCGGAGGTGGGTGGCATCGGCGCCAACATGGAGAACCCGGGCCGCTTCTTCTACGCCAACATGGCCATGGCCCTGCACCTCATCGAGGCGGCGCGGCGGCACGGGCTGCGAAAGTTCGTCCAGGTGGGCACCATCTGCGCGTACCCCAAGTTCACGCCGGTCCCCTTCCGCGAGGAGGAGCTCTGGAACGGCTACCCGGAGGAGACCAACGCCCCCTACGGCGTGGCCAAGAAGGCGGCCATGGTGATGCTGGACGGCTATCGACGTCAATATGGGCTGCACAGCGCCTACGTCCTTCCGGTGAACCTCTACGGTCCCTGGGACAACTTCGACCTGCGCAGCTCGCACGTCATCCCCGCCCTCATCCGCAAGTGCCTGGAGGCCCAGGAGCGCGGCGAGGCCTCCCTGCCGGTCTGGGGCACCGGCTCCCCCAGCCGCGAGTTCCTCTACGTGGACGATGCCGCGGAGGGCATCCTCAGGGCCGCCGAAGTGATGGATGAACCGGTGCCCATCAACCTCGGCACCACGATGGAGATCCGCATCCGCGACCTCGTGGAGCTCATCGCCCGGCTCACGGGCTTCAAGGGCACCATCGCGTGGGATCCCACCAAGCCGGACGGGCAGCCGCGCCGCTGCCTGGACACGCAGCGTGCGAAGGCGCTCCTGGGGTGGCAGGCGCAGGTGGGGTTCGAAGAGGGACTCCGGCGCACCATCGAGTGGTACCGCTCGCAGCGGGCCCGCAGCTGACGCCGGTCGCGACGGCTCCGCGGCGGGCCCGGCCGATCACTGCGTGGGCACCCACGTGGCCACGAAGGTGCCGCCGCTGCCCAGCACGCTCACCGCGGAGAGGCCGCTCACCGCGACGCATGCATCCATCTGCCACGCGCCGTCCACGCCGGTGAACCCTCCGGGCACCTCCCGGCCGTTGATCAGGAGCTTGGGCGTGCCGGTGCCGGAACCGCTGATGAGGAGCACGCCCATGCCGCCCGCGATGGAGAGCGTGTTGCCCACCGGCGCCGTCAGACCCTGCACCGGCGGGCCGGCAAGCTGACTCATGGCCTGGGGGGCCGCGCCGCCGCCGCCGGGCTTCACCGCCCCGGGCTTCACCGCCCCGGGCTTCACCGGAAGGGGCGCGAACGCCGCCTGCGCCTTGGCCGGGAGTCCGGCCGGGCGCTCGAGCGCCAGCGCCGAGGACGCCGGCGCGGAGAGCGCCGGCAGGGCGCCGGCGGCGCCGCCCACGGGCGCCGTCACCGGCGGGAGCCGGCCCGCCACCGCGTCGAACGCCAGCACGTCCAGGCGGTCCACGCGCCGATCGCCGTTCAGATCCATCAGCGTGTCCACCGCCCCGCGCCCGGCGCCCTCCATCAGCAGCACCAGATCCTTGCCATCCACGCGGCCGTCGCCGTTGAGGTCCCCCCGCGCCCGCGGCTCCTGCATGGTGGACCACTCCATCGCCAGGCGCGACCCGGTCGAATCGCGGCGGAGGCTCCGCGAGATCGGGTGCGCGAACCACGCCCCGCGCGTTCCCGCCTCCGGCCGCACCACCACCACCGCGCCATCCTCGTAGCGCAGCTTCACGGACTGGATGCCCTCGTCGAAGCTGAAGCGCCACAGCACCTCACCGCCCACGAGGCGCCCGGTGGCCACCACTCGATCCGCCGCCGCCGGCGCCGCCAGCCGCGGCAGCGCCGCGGAAGGCCCGCGCAGCGGCACCATCGCGCCATCCTCCAGGCGCTTCAGGAGCGCCTCCAGGTCCGGCCCGCCCAGCGTGGCGGCGGACGGCTCCGCCTCCTCCACCACCACGGCCGTCGCGCCATGCATCAGGCTCTGCACGAACGTCTCCTCCCAACCCGCGAGCTCCTCGCGGCGCCGCGCCGCCTCGGGCGATCCGGGCCGTCCGGGCGCGGGCGGGGCCGCCATCCTCGCGGCCCAGCCGGAGAGCGCCGGGGCCGCGGCCGCGGGACGCGGCGTTCGCATGGCCACCACCTGGCTGCGGAGGAGCGCGAACGGCGTCAGCCGCGCCGCAGCGCCGCCGGCCGCCCGGGCGTCCACCGCGCTCATCACCACCCGCAGTTCCGTCGCCGGAAGCGCCGCTCGAACCGCCGCCTCCGCGTCCACGCCTCCGGAGGCTCCGCCGCCCCCCGGCGCCGCGGACGCGGCCTGCGCGGCGAGGAGCGCCGACGCCCGCAGGAGCCGCGGCGGCGACCCAGCCGGACCCGAAGGGAGGGGCCCGGCGGCGCCGGCCGCGACGCCAGCCAGGGTCCCGAAGACCGCGGTCAGGAGGACGGCGCGGCTCCGGAAGGACGGATGCGGACGGAACGCGCCACTGGTGAGGCTGCCATGCAACATGTCGGTCGTCTCCACCTCGACCGTACGAAGCCGCCCCCCACCGGCAACCCGGGGCAGGCTCCGGGCCGCCCTACCAGCCGCACCTCCCGCGCATGCAGCAGGGTGCGATGGTTACTGCATGCTTCCGGGAAACCGCGAATGGTGCACAGGAAACGCGCGGCTACACTCGCGGAAGCCATGATTCCCAGCCTGATCGCGCTGTCCTGTGCTGTCCTCACCACCGAACCCCCCAGACTGCAGGTGGCGGTCAGCTCCGGGGACTTCCACAGGCTGGTGCTGGGAGACCCGCTGCCGGCGGGCGTTCGGGAGCTGGCTCCCACGGTCCGCCTGGCGGGGCGGCAGCCCACCGGCCTGGGCCCGGATGCGTGGATCTTCCTGGACCCGGAGCGGCCCTGGATCACCGCCACCATCGCGGAGCGCGGAGACACCGTGGGCGGCTGGATGAAGGGAGACCCCGCGGCCGGCGCCCTCTCCTCGTGGCGGCTGGGTCGCGATGAGGTCGGGGCGTTCGTGGAGCCGTTCGACCCCCAGGAGCTTCCCGACTGCGCCGGTTCCGTGGACGCGCCGCCGTCGCTCCTCCAGGGCGCGGAGGGCGGCGTCGCGGGCTGCGACGACGGCTCCATGGTGGACGTGCTGATGCTCTACACCCCGGCGGCCAAGGCGGCCGCGGGCGGGCAGGGCTCGATCGAGGCCCAGATCGCCGCGGCGATCGGCGCCGCCAACCAGGCCTACGGCAACTCCCAGATCGCGCCGCGCATCCGGGCGGTGGCGGTGGCGGAAGTGACCTACTCCGAAGCGGCCTTCGGCACGGACCTGCAGCGGCTGGCCACGCCCGGCGACGGCTTCCTGGACGCCGCCCATCCGCTCCGCGACATCGCGGGCGCGGATCTGGTGGCACTGGTCCGCACCAGCGGCGAGTACTGCGGAATCGCGTACCTGTTGCCGGGGAACGACCCCTCGAGCGCCGGCATCGGCTTCAGCGTGACCGCGTGGAGCTGCCTGGCCAGCCAGACGCTGGCCCACGAGCTGGGGCACAACATGGGCTGCTGCCACGCCCTCAACGACGGCGGCGGCTGCACAACCGGTGGTCTCTATCCCTACTCGCTGGGGTGGCGCTTCTTCGGTCAGAGCGGCACGCAGTTCCGGACGGTGATGGCCTACCAGCCGGGCGCCCGCATCGACAACTTCTCGAACCCCGCCATCAACTTCGACGGCGCCCCCACCGGCGTGCCGGTGCCGCAGGACGGCGGGAGCGGCGTGAACAACGCCCTGACGATCAACGAAACGGCCTTCGCGGTCGCCAACTTCCGCTGCACCGCGCCTCTCGCAGGCACCGGGGACTGCGACGGGAACGGCATGGTGGACTTCCTGGACATGGCGGAGGGCCGCGGCACGGATTGCGACGGCAACGGCCTCCTCGACCAGTGCCAGCTGGCGGGCATGCCGGACTGCTCCGGTCCCGTGCCGGGGATGCTCTGCCCGGGCGGCGTGGGCCAGAGCGTGAAGTCACCTTCCCCAAGCGAAGGTGCGTACTTCGGTCGCGGCGTCGCCGCCGGCGCCGGCGCCGCGGCGGTGGGCGCGCCGGGCGTCTCGGTCGGCGGCGTTCCGTTCGTGGGCGCGGCCTATGTCTTCAAGCCCGCCGGTGCCGGCTGGGCCCACCAGTCCACGCTCATCCCGCCGGATCCGGTGGCGTACGGCCAGTTCGGCCAGGCGTGCGCCATGGATGGAGCCACGCTGGTGGTGGGCGCCACGGGCGCCGCCGCCAACGGCAAGGTGTACGTCTACGCCCAGGTGGGGAATGGCTACGCCCTCCAGCAGCAGATCACCTGCCCCGCGGCGACGGGCACGGACGGCTTCGGATCCTCGATCGCCCTCCGGGACACCCTGCTGGTGGTGGGGGCCCGGGCCCGGGATGCCGGCGCGGTGGACTCCGGGAGCGTCTTCGTCTTCCGCCGCAACGCGAACGGCCTCTTCGTGCTGGAGGCCACGCTCGGCCCGGCCGTGCCGCAGGCGAGTGCCCAGTTCGGCGCCGCGGTGAGCGTGGACGGAGGCCGAGTCCTGGTCGGCGCCCCCTATGAGAAGGAGAACGGCGCCTCCTGCGGCGCCGCGTACGTCTTCGTCAAGCCCGACGGCGGCGCCTGGGCGCAGGAAGCCCGCCTCAGCGGCGCTTCCCGCCCGGGCGAGCCCTACTTCGGCATCAGCGTCTGGCTGGATGGGGATCTGGCCGTGGTCGGCGCCCCGGGCGACGACACCGGAGCGCCCGACGCGGGCTCCATCGCGTTCGCCTCCCGGTCCGGAGGCAGCTGGTCCGCCCCCACCTTCCTCTCTCCTGCCGCCCCCTCGGAGGGCCTCCGCTTCGGGACCACGGTGGCCCTGGACGAGGAGCGGCTCCTGGTGAGCGGCCGCAACCAGCCCGCCACCCCGGCCACCACCACGGTCTTCGTGGCGGACGCCGGGGGGTGGGTCCCCCAGCCGGTGCCCATCGGCGGCTCCGCCGCGGCCATCCGCGGCGGCCTGGCGGTGGTGGGAAGCGACTATGCGGACGAAGGCCCCATCAACTCCGGCAGCGCCCGCATCATTCGATTTGAACGCGACTGCAACGGCAACGGCACCTCCGACCGCTGCGACATCGCCTCGGGTGCCTCTCTGGACCTCAATCTCGACGGAATCCCGGACGAGTGCCAGGCCCACCCGGGGGACGTGAACGGGGACGGGTCCGTGGACGGCGCGGACCTGGGCCTGATGATCGCCTCCTGGGGGGTCTGTGCGGCCCCCTGCCCGGCCGACCAGAACGGGGACGGCCTGGTGGATGGCGCGGACATCGGCGTGCTCGTTGCGAACTGGGCCCCGTGAGGCGTACTATGTCCGCCCGGCGCCCGGAACCGCCTCCTGAGTGAACCGCGCATGAGCAGCACCCAGCCGCAGGCCACGGCACCCACCAGCGTCGCAGATCTCCAGTACCGGCATGAGGTGAGCCGCATCACCGTGCCCACGGTGATGCCCGCGCTCAAGCGCGAGCTGGCGCTGATCCGCAAGCCGGGCACCAAGCTCCGGATCTTCGACGTCGGCTGCGGCCACGGCGCGATCGACGCCGCCCTGGCCGAAGAGGGCTACGAGATCACCGGCGTGGATCCCTCGGAGAGCGGCCTGGAGCTGGCCCGCAAGGCCCACCCGCATCTCTCGCTTCACCTCGGCTCCGCCTACGACGACCTGGCCGCCCGCTTCGGCACCTTCCCGGCGGTGATCAGCATCGAGGTGGTGGAGCACGTCTTCGCCCCCCGGGTCTACGCCCGCACCGTCCACAACCTGCTGGAGCCGGGCGGCACGTTCATCCTCTCCACGCCCTACCACGGCTGGCTGAAGAACACCGTGATCGCGGCCCTGGGCGGGTTCGACCACCACGTCAATCCGCTCTGGGACTGCGGCCACATCAAGTTCTGGTCGCCCAAGACCATCTCCGCGCTTCTCACGGAGACGGGATTCCGCGTGGAGCGCATCCACCGCGTGGGGCGCATTCCGCCTCTCGCCCGCTCCATGGTGGTGGTGGCCCGCAAGGCCTGACGCGCGTCGCGGGTGCCGGCGTCAGGCGCCGGGACCGGTCGACTCCCGCGAGAAGAGCTCCTCCGCGAACCAATCCTGCCGGTACTGCGGCGGCCCCGGCCACGCGCCGTAGTCGCCGTTGGGGTTGCGGCGCATCCACTCCAGCATCTCCAGGACGCTGGACGCCAGCGCGCGAACCCGCCACTCCGGGCCGAAGCGCTCGCGGATCCCCAGCCACAGGTGGGCCGGCGCGTTGCGGCGCGAGAGGCCGGGCACGGGCTGCAGGAGCGGCTGCACCTCCGCGGCCACCTCCGCCACCGTTCGCCTGAGGAGCACCAGTTCCTCGTGCGTCACGGCCGCAGCGTACGCCGGAGCCGGCCCACGCCGCGGCGGGACTATCCTGCGGGCGGAGCCCCCCCGCATGCCCATCGCGTCCTTCGTCGCCCTCGTGCTGTTCCAGAACGCGGCCCCCGCGCCCGCTGCCGCCGCGGCCCCCGCTGCGGCCCCCGCCGCGCCGCCGGCGCCGGTCCCGGACTCGGACTACACCGTGCAGCCGATGCCGGGCCTGGCGTGGGATCTCTGGGCCCGCGAGCCGCTGGTCGCGGATCCGGTGGCCATCGCCATCGACGAGCGGGGCCGCGTCTACGCCGCGGAGAGCGAACGCCAGGAGCGCGGCATCGAGGACAACCGCAGCTCCGCGTTCTGGCTGATGGACGACCTCCAGCTCCAGACCGTGGAGGACCGCCTGCGGATGTACGAGAAGTGGAAGGAGAAGCGCGAGGGCGGGATGGACTACTACCAGCGCTATGCGGATCGGGTGCGCCTCCTGCAGGACCCCGGCCCGGACGGGCGTCCCACCCGCAGCACCAACTTCTCCGGCGACATGCGCCAGCCGCTGGATGGCACCGGCGCCGGCGTCATCACCCGCGATGGGGACGTCTGGTACACGTGCATCCCGTCGCTCTGGTTCTTCCGGGACACCACCGGCAGCGGCACCGCGGACGTGCGGAAGCAGCTCTTCACCGGCTTCGGCGTGCGAACCGCGCTGCGCGGACACGACATGCACGGCCTGGCGTTCGGACCGGATGGGCGACTCTACTGGTCCATCGGCGATCGCGGATACCACGTCACGCTCCCGGATGGCACCGTGCTGGCGGATCCCCGCTCCGGCGCCGTCTTCCGCTGCGAACCCGACGGCTCCGGGCTGGAGGTCTTCTGCCGCGGCCTGCGCAATCCGCAGGAGCTCGCGTTCAACCGCCTGGGGGACCTCTTCACCGGCGACAACAACTCCGATGGCGGCGACCGCGCCCGCATCGTGTACTGCATGGAAGGCGGGCAGACCGGCTGGGACATGAACTACCAGACGCTCGAGGGCAGCAACCTCCGCGGCCCCTGGAACCAGGAGCACACCTGGTGGACCTGGGACCCGGCGGACCCGGTTCGCCCGGCGTGGACGCTGCCGCCGCTTGCGCACGTCTCCAGCGGCCCGTCGGGACTGGCGTTCTATCCCGGCCTGGGCTTGAGCGATCGATACCGTGACCACTTCTTCCTCTGCGACTTCCTGGGCGGCGACGACTACAGCCGCGTGCTGAGCTTCGCGGTGGCCACCAGGGGCGCGGGCTACGAGGTCTCCGACGTGCACCCGTTCGTGGAGAAGGTCCTGCCGACGGACGTGGACTTCGGCTACGACGGCCGGATGTACATCAGCGACTGGTCGAACGGCTGGTACTCCGACGGCACCGGCCAGATCTTCCGCGTGTGGGATCCCGCGCAGGTGGATTCGCCGCGCGTGCAGGAGGTGACGCGGCTCTTCGAGGGCGGATTCGAAGGGCTG
The DNA here is from genome assembly GCA_046350535.1 of Phycisphaerales bacterium. Taxonomy (GTDB): domain Bacteria; phylum Planctomycetota; class Phycisphaerae; order Phycisphaerales; family SM1A02; genus VGXK01. Next base: position 62,757 of record JAXMAG010000001.1, on the reverse strand, counting down.
CCCACGGACGAACTGGGCCGCCTGCTGGGCCACCCGGACATGCGGGTGCGGCTGCGGGCGCAGTGGACGCTCGCGGCCCGCTTCCCGGAGTCCACCAAGGTGTTCCTGCCCATCGCCCGGGCGGACCCCGAGTCCTGCGAGGCCATCGGCTTCCTCGCGTCGCCGGTGCCGCTGGAGGCGCGGCTCCATTCCATCTGGGGGCTGGGTCAGCAGGCCCGCGCCATGCGCGGCCTGCCGCCGGACGCGCCGCAGCCAGCCAATCCCGCGGCGCTCCTCTCCACGCTCCTGGAGGATCCGGAGCCGGAGGTTCGCACCCAGGTGGCCCGCATGCTCGGAGATGCCGGGAGCCGCGAGGGACTGGAGGGCCTCCGCGCCCTCCTCACGGACGAGCAGCCGCGGGTTCGCGCGGCCGCCGCGATCGCCGTGGGCAAGCTGAAGGACCGGGACTCCATCCCGGCGCTTGCGGCCATGCTCTGGCAGAACGACGAGGAGGAGAAGGATCCGTTCCTGCGGCACGCGGCCTCGTGGGCCCTGGCCCGCATCGGGGATCGGGACAAGCTCCTGGAGATGGCCGCGGATCCCTTCCCGGCGGTTCGCATGGGTGCGCTCCTGGCCCTGCGGGAGCTGAAGGATGCGGGCCTGGTGCGGCTCCTCTTCGATCGCGACCCGCGCGTGGCCGCGGAGGCCGCCCGCGCCGTCCACGACCTGGAGCTGCCGGAGGCTCCGGCGGCCCTCGTGGCGCTCGGCCGGCGGATGCTCCCGGAGGACGCGGGCACCGAGGCGCCGCCATTGACCTTCACGCGGGACGTGTGGCGCAAGGTCCCCATGGCGGATCGCGTGGAGCTCTGGCAGTGGCCGGGTTTCTCGCGGCGGCCGACGGAGACGCAGACCATCGCGGAGCTGGCGGTGACGGACGACCAGGGTCCGCTCTACGTGGAGCGGATCGGCGGCCTCTTCGTCCCGACGCAGACCGGAGACCACGTCTTCAGCATCGCCAGCGACGACGGCGCCTCCCTTCTCATCTCACCGGACGAGTCCCGCGACGCGGCCCGGGCCCTGGCGGGCGTCACCGGCTGGGTGCAGCCGCGGGACTACGACTCGCAGCCCGGGCAGACCACGCGCCCCATCCACATGGAGGCGGGCCGGCGCTACTGGCTGGAGGTGCGGCACAAGCAGGGCGGAGGATCCGCGTTCGTGAGCGTGCGGGTCAGGATGCCGGACGGCACCATGCAGGATCCCGTGGGCCGCTCCACCGGGGACGAACGGCAACTGCCCGTCCTCCGCCGCGTCGTGGAGGGCTCCCTCCGCGACGGCTCTCCCGCGGCCGCGGCGCTCCTGGCCCAGATGGCGCGGAGCTCCGCGCTTCCGCTCACCGCCCGCATGGAGGCGCTCGGGGCGCTCGCGGAGTGGCTGAAGCCGGGGAAGCGCGATCGCGTGAACGGCCACGTCCGCACCATCGACACCAGCACCCGCGACGCGGCGGGATACCGGCGGGTGCTCGCGGCGCAGCTCCCGGGACTCGCGCAGGAGGGGCCCTCGGACCTTCGCACGGCGGCCCGGAAGCTGGCGGCCCAGGAGGGCATCACGCTGGACACCGCCGCGGCGCTGCACACGGCGCTGGACGCGGCAGCGCCGGCGGAGGAGCGGGCCCAGTGCCTGCAGGCCTTGGCGCGCGAACGGCACCCTGAACTCACGAAGGTCCTGGAGTCCTGCCTGGCCTCTCCCTCGCCGCGCCTCCGGGCCGCGGCCCGCGACGAGCTCCTGAAGCTGGACGCAGCCGCCGGGCTCGCATCCCTCGCGAAGGTGCTGGAGCAGGGAGACCTGGTGGAGCAGCAGGCGGCGGTGGCGGCGCTCGGGCGGCTGAGCGCCACGGAGAGCGATGCACTCCTCGCGGCCCTCGTGGCCCGGCTCGAGCAGGGTTCGCTCCCCGCCGGCCTTCAGCTGGACCTGGTGGAGGCGGTGCAGGCGCGGCACCTCTCCGCGCTCCAGACGCGCGTGGAGGCGTGGATCGCCACCCAGCCGTCGGCGGACGCCACCGCGGCCTTCGCCACGGCGCTCGAGGGTGGTGACGCGGAGCGCGGTCGGGAGATCGTGAACTACCACTCCGCGGCGGCGTGCCTGCGCTGCCACGTGGTGGCCGGCACCGGCGGACATGCGGCACCGTCGCTGGAGGGCGTGGCGACGCGCCACGACCGCCGCGGACTGCTCCAGTCCCTGGTGGAGCCGAACGCGGTGGTGGCCCAGGGCTTCGGCCCGGTGAGCGCCATGCCGGCCATGGACAAGCTGCTCACGCCGCGGGAGATCCGCGACGTGGTGGCGTACCTCTCCACGCTGCGGTGAGCGAACCGCGCTGCGCTGAGCGAACCGCGCCGGGCTTCACGAAGCGCGCGGCCCGGAACGAGCGCCGCAGGCGCGCTCAGCGCGAGACCGTGCAGACGGTGCGGCTCTCGGTGAAGAACCGCAGCGCGTCCTCCCCGCCTTCGCGCCCCACGCCGGAGTCCTTCCAGCCGCCGAACGGCACGCGAAGGTCCCGCACCAGCCAGCAGTTCACCCAGACCGTGCCCGCCTGGAGCTGAGCCGCCACGCGCTCCGCGCGGGCGCTGCGCCCGGTCCACACGCTGGCCGCGAGGCCGTAGCGAACGCCGTTCGCGAGCGCCACCGCCTCCTCCTCCTCGCGGAACACCTGGATGGTGGCCACGGGGCCGAAGATCTCCTCCTGGTTGGCATCGCACTTCGGTCCCAGGCCGTCGATGAGCGTGGGCTGGTGGAACCAGCCGTGGCGGCAGCGTGCCGGGAGGCCCTCGGGGCGGCCTCCGCCGCAGAGGATCCGACCGCCGTCGCGCCGGGCGCGGGCCACGGCCGCCTCGATCTTGGCCAGGTGCGCCGCGGAGCTCACGGCGCCCTGCTCCGTCTCCGCGAGGGAGGGATCTCCCTGCCGCAGCGCGGAGACGCGCTCCACCAGCATGGCGGTGAAGCGCTCGGCGATCCTCTCCTGCACCAGGATGCGGGAGCCGCAGAGGCAGATCTGCCCCTGGTTGAGGAACGCGCTCCGCAGCGTGCCCGGGACCGCCACCTCCAGGTCCGCGTCGTCCAGCACGATGGCCGGGTTCTTCCCGCCCAGTTCGAGCGACAGGCGGCGGAAGCGCGGCGCCGCGGCCGCCGCGATGGCGGCGCCCGTGGCGGTGCCGCCGGTGAAGGTGACGGCGTGGACGTCCGGATGGGAGACGAGCGCCGCCCCCGCCTCCGCGCCGCGGCCGTGGATGATGTTGAGGACGCCCGGCGGAAAGCCCGCCTGCGTCGCCAGGCGGCCCAGCATCCACGCGGAGACCGGCGTCACCTCGCTGGGCTTGCCCACCACCGTGCAGCCGGCGGCGAGCGCGGGTGCCACCTTCCAGGTGAAGAGGTAGATGGGCAGGTTCCACGGGGAGATGCACGCGGCCACACCGCCCGGCGGGCGCTGCACCACGCTCTGGGCGCTGCCTCCATCCGGAGTGGACATCGTGTAGCGCTGTTCGCGCCACCCCTCCACCAGGTCCGCGAAGAAGCGGAGGTTGGACGACGCCCGCGGCACGTCCAGGTTCCGCGCGAGGGCGATGGGCTTGCCGGTGTCCGCGCTCTCCGCGGCCGCCAGCTCCCCCAGGCTGGCATCCACCAGGTCCGCGAGCCGCCGCAGGAGCGCCGCCCGCTCCGCCGCCGGCGTGGCCTGCCACTGGGGGAACGCCTTCCGCGCCGCGGCCACCGCCGCCTCCACGTCCGCGGCGCCGGAGGCGGGACAGGTGCCCCACACGGCGCCCGTCGCGGGCTCCATCACCTCCAGCACGGCGCCGCTTGCGGACGGGCGCTCCTCGCCGCCGATCAGGTTCAACACCGTTCGCACTGCGTGCACTCCGGGGAGGAGGGGCGTCAACGAAGCTGGCCGGAGGGCCGCGGGCGCGGGAACCCCGGAGCTCCGGGTGCGCCGGCGGTGGCGGGATTCCCCGCCTGCGGCGGCGCGCCGACCAGCTGCAGCCACAGCTCCACCGTCTCCCCGTCCGTGGTGAGGACGCGGGCGACGCCGCCGTTGGTCATGGCTTCCGCCCACGGGAGTCGCACGGAGACGGTCACGCTGAAGCTCGCGCCTGGCGCCACCCGGTAGGGCATGGCGCCCGGGCTGGATGCGCTGACGTGGCTGGAGGCGGGCTCCACGCTGGCCAGGATGACCGTCTTGCTGCTGACGTTCTTGAGCGTGAAGGTGCCGGCCACGCCTCCGGAAGAGGCCTGCTCCGCGGCGCTCACCGCGCGCTGCAGCCGGCGCGGCCCGCTGAAGGAGCTGCCCTCCGGATGGAACGCGGCGTCCGTGTCGGCCACGCCCGGGCCGGAGGGAGCCGCCGGGGGAGAGGAGCAGCCCGCACCAAGGAGGATCGCGAGCAGCGCAGCGAACCCGCAGCGTCCATTCATTGCAGCACCAGCCTTCCGCCGTCCACCGGGAAGTTGACTCCGGTGACGTAGCTGGCGGCCGGCGACGCCAGGAACGCCACCGCGGAGGCGATCTCCTCCGGCGACGCGATGCGACCCATCGGGATGCCGCGGATGGCGTCCCGCTCCACCTCCTCCGCGCTGCTCCCGGCCCGCTGGGCCCGGCCGCGGAAGAGGGAGTCCAGGCGCGCCGTGCGGGTGAAGCCCGGCAGCACCACGTTGACCGTGATTCCGAAGGGGGCCAGTTCCACCGCCAGGGAGCGGGCCCAGTTGGACATGGCGGCGCGAATGGTGTTGGAGACGCCCAGCCCCCTGATGGGCGTGACCACGCTGGTGCTGGTGATGGCCACCACGCGCCCGAACCCCGCCTGCCGCATCCCCGGCACCAGCGCCCGCACCAGCGCCTGGGCGGTGAGGACGTGCATCCTGAAGGCGTTCTCGAAGTCCTGCGGCGCCGCATCGATGGCGAATCCCGCCGCGGGGCCGCCCGTGTTGTGGATGAGCACGTGGACCGGTCCCGCCGCCGCCTCCGCGTCCGCCGCCCGCTCCACGGCTTTCCAGTCGGAGAAGTCCACCACCAGGGTTCGGTGGGCGCCGTCCTTCACCGGGGCCAGCCCGGCGCGGACCGCCTCCAACCCCTCCGCGTGGCGACCGACCACGGTCACCGCCGCCCCCTGGCGGGCCAGCCGCTCCGCCACCGCCCGGCCGATGCCTTGGCTTGCGCCGCACACCATGGCCCGCCGGCCATCCAGCCTGAAGGGATCCTGCTCCACGGAGCGGACGATAGCACGCAGCGCGGAACCCGTACCATTGGCCCCGTGGCCGGTCACCGCGCGGACAAGGTGGCATCGCTCATCGAGGAATCCGCGCGGCAGCCGCCGGCGGAGCGGGAGGCTTGGCTCCGCAAGGCCTGCTCCGGAGACGGCGCGCTCCTCGCCCGCGTGCGGGACGCCATGCCCACATGGGGTGACGCAAGCGAACCGCTCTCTCCGCTGGCCACGCCCGCGCCCGCCGTCCCGCGCTCCCTGATCCACCTGGGCCCCTACACGCTGCGAGGCGTGCTGGGCGAGGGCACCTTCGGCGTCGTCTACCTGGGGGAGCAGAAGGAGCCGGTGCCGCGGCGCGTGGCGGTGAAGCTCATCAAGCCCGGGATGGACAGCCAGCGCATCCTCGCCCGCTTCGCCTCGGAGCGGCAGGTGCTCGCGCTCTTCGACCACCCTTCGCTCGCCCACATCCTGGACTCCGGGACCACGGAGGACGGCCGTCCGTGGTTCGCCATGGAGTACGTGGCCGGCCTGCCCGTCCACCGCTGGTGCGATCAGGCCCGCCTCCAGGTGCCGGATCGCCTTCGGCTCATGATCCAGGTGTGCGACGCGATGCAGCACGCCCACCAGAAGGGCGTGGTCCACCGGGATCTCAAGCCCGGCAACATCCTGGTGAGCTCCACCGCCGCTGCGCCGCTGGGCGGCGGCACCGCAGCCTCCATCTCCGGCGCCGCGGGCGCCATTCCCAAGATCATCGATTTCGGCGTGGCCAAGGCCCTCTTCCGGGCGCCCGGGGAGAGCCCCGCGGAGACGGAGCCGGGCCAGCTCATGGGCACGCTGGAGTACATGTCGCCGGAGCAGGCGATCGGGCGCGGCGCGGAGATCGACACCCGCAGCGACATCTACTCGCTCGGCGCGATCCTCTACGAACTCCTCACCGGCAGCATCCCGCTCCAGGGACCCGCGGGAGATCCGGCGGCGTTCGTGGAGCGGCTGCAGCGGGATGACGCGGTGGCGCCGTCCGCGCGCGTGGCCGCGGAGGCGGCCGCGGATCCGGGGCGGGCGCGGGAGGTGGCCATGGCCCGCGGCACCACGCCGACGGCGCTCGCGCGGGCCCTGCGCGGGGACCTGGACTGGATCGTGATGAAGTGCCTGGCCAAGGAGCCTTCGCGGCGCTACGACTCCGCCGGAGAGCTGGCCCGTGATCTCGCCCGGCACCTGGAGCATCGCCCGGTGCTGGCCCGGCCGCCCAGCGTCATCTACCACTTCAACCGCTTCGTGCGCCGCCACCAGGCCGCGGCGGCCGCGGCGCTCGTCTGCACGGGGACGCTGGCGGTGGCGGCGGCGCTGGTGGTGGCGTCGCTCCTGGCCGCGCTCCGCGAACGCGACGCCGCCCGTGCCGCGGAGCGGCAGCTCGCGGAGGAGACGCTCCGGGCGGAGCGTGCCTCCGAGGCCGCGAGCGACGCCACCGGGGCCCTCATGGCCCTCATCGCGGAGGCCAGCCTGGACCGCACGTCGCTCGGCGCCGCGGCCACGCCGCGGGACGTCCTGGACGCGGCCCGGCGCGACATCGTGGACGCGTTCCGCGACATGCCGCTGGCCCAGTCGGTGGTGCGGATCGCGCTCGGCAAGGCCTTCCTCTCGCTGGAGGACGCGCCCACCGCGGCCCGGGAGTTCGAGGCCGCAGCCGCGCTCCTCGGCGCCCTGGGGCCCGCCGGCCGCGACCAGCTCGTGGACGCCCGGCTCGGCCTGGCGGGCGTGCATGAGCTCACCGGGGACTTCCCGGCCGCGCAGGCGGCGGTCGATGCGGCGCGGGCCATCGTTCGCGCTGCGTCACCGCCGGATCCGATGGACGCAGCCTCCGTGGAACTCGCCCAGGCCCGCCTCTGCGTCGCCCGCAGCGAGGGCGCCTGCGCCCTGGACGCCGTGGCCCGCGGACGAACCGCCGCCGCCGGCATCGCGGACGCGGCGGCGAAGGCCCGGACGATCTCGTCGCTCTCCTTCTTCGAGGCCCAGGCGGACATCCTGGAGTCCCGCTGGTCCGATGCGCTCACCGCGATCGAAGGCAACCTGGCCTTCAACCGGGAGGTCCGTCCGTCGCACTGGTGGGTGGCGGAGAGCGAGGTGGTGCAGGCCGCGGCCCTCATCGGCGCCGGCCGGGTGGAGGAGGGCCGCACGCTCCTCGCCGGTGCCGCGCCCGCCCTGGCCCGGGCCCTCCCGCCCGGCAGCATCCCGCGCCGGATCGCCTGCACCCTGGTGGCCCGGGCCTTCCAGTCCAGGGGCCTCGATGCGGATGCCGCCCACTGGCGATCGCTCGGCGGGACCTGATACAAACACGGCATGCCGCGCACCCACGCCGCCACGCTTCCCGCACGCCTGGTGGTGGCCCGGGGGTCGCCGCTTCCGGACGTGGCGTTCGAACGCCCCGGCTCCAGGCTCCTCGGTCGCGGCAGCGATTGCGACGTGGCCCTGGACGACGCGGCCGTCTCCCGGCACCACGCCCGCCTGGATTGCGGCGCGGACGGACTCACCGTGGTGGATCTGGACTCCGCCAAGGGCGTCTGGCTGAACGGCGTGCGCCTGGAGGCGAACGAACCCGCCGTGCTCCACGACCGCGACCTCCTGGCCATCCACCCATGGGCGTTCCTGGTGCGCCTGGGGCCGGAGGACGCGGACTCGGATCACCCGCTCCCGGAGCCGAAGCCGGCGCAGAAGGCGGCGCCCGCGCCGCGCAGCGGCCCGTCCGCGAGCCCCGCGCCACCCGCAGCCGCCGGCCCGGCCAGCGCGGATCCCTACCGCACGCGACCGAGCATCTTCCTCCGCCTCAAGGCCGACGGCAGCGTGGAGCGGCAGCTCGGCTGGACGGAGTTCAGCCGCGTGTACGGACCGGTCATCGCCGGCTTCGCCCGCAACGCGGGACTGAAGCCGCAGGAGGTGGACGACGTCCTCCAGGACGTGATGCTCGGCTTCTTCCGCGTGGTGGACAGCTTCGAGTACGACCCGAGCAAGGGCCGCTTCCGCGGCTACCTGAAGCGGGTGACGCTCAACGCCATCCGCAGCCGGCATCGCCGCCGGCGCCCGCAGCAGAACCTCCCGGAGGAGTTCGAGCCGCCCGCGGCCACGAGCGACCTCGAGGTGGCCTGGGAGCGGGAGTGGACGGAGCAGCTCCTGCGCCGCGCCCTGGAGGAGGTGCGCGGCTCCGTGCAGGAGAAGACGATGCAGGCGTTCGAGCTCTACGGCGTCCAGGGCATGCCCGCGGCGGAGGTGTCCAAGATGACCGGCATGACCGAAGCGGCCATCCGGCACGCCAAGATGCGCGTGCTGGACCAGCTGCGGGAGTCGATCGCCCGCTACCGCGAGGACGAAGGCTGACGGCGCCGCGGCGCGTCGGGAACGCCGTCGAAGAAGTCCACTGCGCCCGTCTCCAGGGAGTACTCCGCACCCACCACCAGGAGGCGCCCGGCGTCGATCAGCTCCTCCAGGAGCGCCGACCCGTGGCGGAGATGGCTGGTGGAGGCGCGGACGTTGGCCCGCACCGCCTCCGCCACCAGGCGCTGCGGCTCCAGTCCCCTGGCCAGCGCCATGAGCGGCTCCACGGACGGTCGCACGCGATCCACGATGGACCGCAGATTGAGCGACGGCTGATCCGCGAGCCCCTGCAGGGACTCGATGGTGGCGAGGATGGCGCCGCACTGCGAGTGCCCGAGCACCACCACCAGCGGCGTGCCGTAGCGGCTGGCGGCGAACTCCACGCTCCCGACCTGCGACGGCGCCACCACGTTCCCGGCCACGCGGATGACGAAGAGATCCCCGAAGCCCTGGTCGAACACCAGTTCCGCCGGCACCCGCGAGTCCGAGCACCCCAGGATGATTGCGAACGGCTCCTGCCCCGCCACGAGCGCCGCCCGCCGCATCGCGTCGTCACCGGCCTTCGCGGCCCCGGTGGTCGCGCCCGCCACGAACCGGGCGTTCCCTGCGCGGAGTCTCTCCAGGGCCTCGATCGCGGTGGGCATCGGCATGGCCGCGGATGCTAGGCCACGCGGGCCGGCGCCGCCCGTCAGGCGGCGGAGGCCTTCGCGGACTGGCGTTCGCGCCCCGGCACGCGGACGTTCCACACCGCGCCCAGCATCTGGAGCGTCCGGATGGCCACCCAGCCGGGATCGAACTGCCACCAGCGCAACCCGAGCCGCGCGGAGGAGGGGAACGCATGGTGGTTGTTGTGCCATCCCTCGCCCAGCCCCAGCACGCCCAGGATGGGGACGTTGCGGCTGTGGTCGCTGGTGCGGTAGTCGCGGGAGCCCCAGAGGTGGCACACGGAGTTGATGCACCAGGTGACGTGGTTGACGGCAAAGGCCCGCAGCAGGCCGCCCCAGAGGATCCCCAGCCACACGCTGGTCCAGGTGGGCTCCACCAGCCACGCGATGCCGCCGGGAATCAGGAGCCCCGCGATGGCCCACGGATACGCGAACCGCGAGACGGAGATCACCACCGGGTCCGCCCGCAGGTCCGGCGCGTACCGGGCCATGTCGCGCCCGCGGATGTTCACCATGAACATCCAGCCCTGGTGGGCGAAGAGCGCGCCCTTGAGGAGACCCTTCACGCCGTCACCATCCAGGTGCGGAGAGTGCGGGTCATCCGGCAGATCGCTGTGACGGTGGTGGCGGCGGTGCGTCTCCGCCCACTCGAGCGCCGGTCCCTGCCACGCCATGGCGCCCAGGACCCCGAAGAGGTACGCCATCGGCCGGCTGGTGTCGAAGCTGCGGTGCGTGAAGTAGCGGTGGAACCCCACCGTGATCCCCAGGCCGGTCAGGATGAAGCCCACCACGAGCATCACCAGGTCCACCGGCCGAGGACGGGCCACGCCCAGCATCAGCGCCGTCGCGAGCAGGAGCGGCGGCACCAGGACGATGAAGACGGAGAGCGAACGCTGCCCGAATCCCGCCGGCACGTCCTCATGCCAGCGCTGCGGCGCCGACGGCGTTCCGGCGACGTCCGTGTCCACGGCCTCCGCCGCGCCCGCGGGCGCCGAGGGGGCCGGGGCGTGCGGTGCGGTGGTGGACGACTCTGCGATGGCGGGGTTCAGGGGAGAGCCTCCGTGACGGGCCCGGATGCGCAAGCCCTGGCACGCTGCCACGGCGGGAGGCCGATCCTACCCGGCTCGCGCTAGTGATGGCGGCGATGCCGCAGGCGGTCCGCGGTGGCGGCGGCCACGATGATGGCGCCCACCAGCACCTCCTGCACGTAGTTGGGGATGCCGCTGCCGCCCAGCAGGGATTCGAGCCGCGCGCCCTGCTCTTCGCTGAGCCCCACTCGACGCGCGGCCGCCACCAGGTCCACCAGGTTGCAGCCGTTGGCGAGGGCGGCCATCAGGAGCGCGCCCAGCAGGGAGCCAAGCATCCGGCCCTCGCCTCCCGCGAGGCTGGCGCCGCCGATCACCACCGCCGCCACCACCTCCAGCTCCTTCCCCAGCGCCGTGGTGGGGTCCCCGGAACTGAGGCGATGCAACTGGGCCACGCCCGCCACTCCCGCCAGCGCTCCTGCGATCACGTAGACGCTCGCCTTCACGCGCCGCACCGGCACCCCGCAGAGGATCGCGGTGGCCTCGTTGGAGCCCACCGCCACCACCCACGTGCCCAGCACCGTGCGCCGAAGCACCACGCCCGCCAGGAGCGCCAGTCCCAGCGTCAGCCAGACGCCCGGCGCCACCAGCAGCCAGGAGGGATCCGGCTGCTTGGCCATGAAGGAGCTCTGCCACCCCTCCGGCGGGTAGACGTTGCGTTCGCCCGCCATCCACTTGGCTGCGCCGCGGGCGGCGCTCATGGTGCCCAGGGTGGCGATGAACGGCGCGATCCCCAGCCGCGCCACCAGGCCACCGTTGGCCAGCCCCGCGCCCACGCCCACCGCCACCGCAGCCAGCACCGCGGCCGCGTCGCCGTGCCCCTGCCGCAGCACCACCGCCGCCGTGACGGAGGAGAGCGCCATCACGCTCCCCACGGAGAGATCGATCCCGCCGCTCACGATGACGAACGTCATCCCGATCGCTCCGAGCGCCACCACCACCGTCTGCGCCGCGAGCGCCTGGGCGTTCCCCGCGCTCAAGAACGACGGCGCCGCGATGGAGAACACGAGCGTCACCACCGCCAGCCCCACCAGCGGCGCCGCCAGCCCACGGGCCCAGCGGGCGCTCACGCGCCACCTCCCGCGGCGGGCATCATCGCCTCCACCAGCGTTCTGGCGCTCCACTCCGTCACCGGGCGCGCCGGCCCCAGCACGCCCTGCCGCATCACCGCGATTCGATCGCACACCTGCATGAGCTCCGGGAGATAGCTGCTCACCACCAGGATCGCGGCGCCCTCCGCCGCCAGCGTGCGCAGAGCCGCGTGGATCTGGGCCTTCGCGGCCACGTCGATGCCGCGCGTCGGTTCGTCCAGGAGGAGCACCTGGGCGCCCTGGTGCAGCAGGCGCAGCAGCGCCACCTTCTGCTGGTTCCCGCCGGAGAGGAGATGCGTCCCCTGCCATGGCTCCGCCCGCAGCCGCAGGCGCCCGCCGTGGGTCCGCACCGCCTCCTCCTGGCGCGAGCGCCGCACCACGCCCCAGCGCTGCACGCGCCGCAGCGCCCCCAGCGTGGCGTTCACCGCGACCGGAAGCCGCAGCGCCACGCCTTCCCCGCGCCGATCCTCCGAGCAGAGCGCCAGCCCCATTCGCTGCCGCCGCCCCGGCCCTGCGCCCGCCGGCACCGGCACGCCATCCACCTCCACCTGGCCGCCCTCCGCGGGGTCGAGCCCCGCCAGCACCCGCAGCAGCCCGGTTCTGCCGCTCCCCACCAGGCCCGCCACACCCAGGATCTCGCCCGCACGCAGCTCGAACGACGCCTGCGTCACCCGCGCCCGCCCCCGGATCCCGCGGACCCGGAGCCGGGTGCGCCCCGCGACGGCCGCGGCCGCGCCCGGCGCGGCGCCCTTCTCCAGCCCCTCCTGCCCCGCCATGGCGTCCAGGATCCGGGACTCCTCCACCTCCCGCGCGGGCGCCGCGAGCACCACGCTCCCGTCCCGCAGCACGGTCACTCGATCCGCCAGGCGCCGCACCTCATCCAGGTGATGCGTCACCAGGAGGAGCGCGCATCCCGCGTCCCGCGCCGCCCGGATGGCGGCCTCCACGCGAACCACCTCCGCGGCGCCCAGGCTGGTGGTCGGCTCATCCAGGATGAGCACCCGCGGGCGCCCCGCCATGGCCCGCGCGATCTCCACGAGCTGCCGATGCCCCGGGCCGAGGGCGGAGACCCGCGCGGCGGGATCCACGTCGCCGGCGCCGACGGCGGCCAGGGACGCGGCGGCGCGCCGCCACTGTTCGCGCTGCCGCACCCAACCCGCCAGGTGCGGCTGCCGCCCCAGGGCCAGGTTCTCCGCCACCGTGAGATGCGGGGCGAGCGCCAGCTCCTGGTGGACCATCTCCACGCCGGCGCGGCGGGCGTCCCCGGGATTCCGCGGTGCATAGCGGCGCCCGCAGAGCTCCATCCGGCCGCTCTCCGGCGCCACCGCGCCCAGCACCACCCGCATCAGCGTGCTCTTGCCGGCGCCGTTCTCGCCCAGGAGTGCGTGCACCTCGCCGGCCCGCGCCTCCAGCGACACGCCCGCCAGGGCCACCACCGCGCCGAAGCTGCGGCGGAGATCCACGCATCGGAGCGTCACGGCACCGCGCTCCGGCGGCCGCTCATCGGGGCGGGTCACGGCGGGCGCTCCCGCTCAGCGGCCCGGCAGCGGCGGCTGCGGCGTGGGCGGCCGGAGGACTTCCTGCACCGCGGGCTCCCAGAGGTTGGAGGACGTCACGAGGATGCAGCCGGTGTCCACCACCGCCGGCACCTCCTTGCCCTGCAGCACGCGGGCCATCGTCTCCACCGCCTCGCGCCCCATGCGGAACGGGTTCTGCACCACCAGCGCGTCCACCTGCCCGTCCTTCAGCCCCTTCAGCAGCTTCTCGCTGGAGTCGAAGCCCACGAACTTCAGCCCCGACGGCCGGCCCAGGTCCTTGAGCGCCTTCATGAACGCGTAGGTGGTGGGTTCGTTGGGGGCGTAGATGCCGTTCAGGTCCTTGAAGCGGTTGAGGAGATTCTCCGCGGTGCGGTAGCAGCTCTCCACGGTGGCGCCGCCGTACTGGTCGCTGGACGCCACCGTGATCCCGGGGAACTCGCTCTTCATCGTCTCCAGGAAGCCCTTCTCGCGCAGGCCCGTGCTGGCGGAGCCCTCCACGTAGCGCATCATCGCCACCTTCCCCTTGCCGCCCAGCAGGCGCCCCAGCTCGCGGGCCGCCACCTGGCCGCCCTTCTCGTTGTCCGTGGCCACGAAGCTCTTCTGCCCGTCCCACTGCAGACCGCTGTCGAACACCACCACCGGAATCCCCGCCTTCGCCGCCTCCTTGAGGCACGGCACCAGGGCCTTCTCGTCCAGCGGCGCGATCACGATCCCCTTCACGCCGCGGGTGATGGCGTTCTCCACCACCTTGATCTGCTCGTCCCGGTCGTCCTCCCGCGCCGGGCCCTTCCACCAGACGTCCAGCCCGGACTCCGCCCCGGCGCGGAGGGCGCCGGCCTGCACGGTCTTCCAGAACTCGTGCGTGGTCCCCTTGGGGATCACCGCGATCTGGGGACGCGGGCCGCGGGCGGCGGCTGCGTCCCGGGCGCCCTGCGGTCCGGCCGCCAGCGCGCCGGCCAGCGCGGCGCCTCCCAGGAGGGCGGCGGTGAGCGCACGGAGTGGAGAGGAGGTTCGCATGGGTTCATCGTAACCAGCCGCGCCGCGCCCTCCCGGATGCCGGTCCCGTAGACTCGGCGCCATGCCGCGCACCACAGAGCGGTTCCCGATGCTGCGGGTCTTCGACCACCCGCTCATCCTCCACAAGCTCACCCGGGCCCGCGATGCCGCCACGCCGCCGGACGAGTTCCGCCGGCTCCTCAACGAGATCGCGGGACTCATGGTGTTCGAGGTGAGCCGCCACTTCCCGGTGGCACCGGCGGAGGTGGAGACGCCGCTGGCCCGGGCGGCGGGGGTTCGCCTGGCCCGGCCGGTCACGCTCGCGCCGATCCTGCGGGCCGGGCTGGGCATGACGGACGGGATCCTGCGGCTCTTCCCGGAGGCCCGCGTTGGCCACATCGGCATCCAGCGGGACGAAGGCAGCCATCTCCCGGTGGCCTACTACGCCCGCCTCCCGGAGGACGTGGCCGCCGGACCGGTGCTGGTCATAGATCCCATGCTCGCCACCGGCGGCAGCGCCGTGCACGCCGTGACCCATCTGCGCGAACGCGGCTGCCGCGACATCCAGCTGGTCTGCCTGGTGGCGGCCCCGGAGGGCGTGGCCCGGATGCAGGACGTCCACCCGCACGTGCCCATCTACGCGGCCGCGCTGGACGAACGCCTGGACGACCGCGCCTACATCGTGCCTGGACTCGGCGACGCGGGCGACCGCCTCTTCGGCACCTTCTGAAGCCGCCGGCTACTTGCCGATCACCTCGTATGCCATCCGGATGGGCCCGCCGGAGACCTTGACGAATCCGTCAAAGGGGGACTCCATCTCCAGGATGAGGAAGATGGCCGCCGCCACGGAGACGGCGCAGATCAGGAAGACCAGCACCACGATCAGGTTCCGCGGCGCAAAGAGACCGAAGCTCCAGAAGATCACGGTGAGCCAGCACGAGAGCACCACGAGGAAGACGTTCTGGACGCCGGGGATGGACGCGCCGAAGGCCATCCATGCGGAGTTCATGAGGGCCTCGCACTGGTGGAGGGCGCGGGCCTGGAGAATCTGGGCACCGGGCCCCTGGGCGGGGAGATTCCTGATCTGGGCGTCCACCTCCTCAATCTGACGTCCCTGCGCCCCGCTGCTGCTGCCCTTGCCCAGCACCTTCTGCGGCTCCGCCGACCCCGGCCGCTCGACGCCGGCGGCGTGCTCCGGCCACACCTGGATCAGCCGCCACGCCACCACGTCCTTGATGTGCCGTCGCACCGCCGCCGTCTCCGGCCCCCAGTTGGCCAGGGTGCGGTCCAGCACCACCACCGTGGCGGCCGTCTGGTGCACCGCGCTGTCCTGGGCGTCAAAGGCGCTCTTGGCGGAGGCCGTCACCAGGCCCAGGATCAGCGCGGTCATGGTGGCCACCATCCCGATTCCCACCTTCACCGCGTCCTTCGAGTCCCCGGCCACGTGGTGCGGCGGCAGCAGCCGTCCCACCAGCATCCCCGTCAACGCGCCGCCGAAGACACATGCGAAGACCACGCCCGCCATCTGCATCGGTTCCATGCCTGACTGCCGCTCCTCGTCTCGCCCGTGATGCGTTCGCGTCCGCGCCGGTGCGGTCCGCGCCCGGTCGCACTGTACCCTGTGGCGAATGGCTGAACGCAAGAACACCTCCTTCGCCCGCGCCGGCGGATACGCCATGCCGAAGGGCGCCACCCAGGTGCAGCGGCAGGCGGCGCGGGAGCTCCGTCCGGAGGACGTCCGGCTCTTCGGGGATCGCCTCCCGGCGCATCAGCCCACCCGCGGGCGCCTCACCCCGCGACACGCGGCGCAGAAGCCGGACACGCGCCTGTACCTGGGCGATTGCCGCGACGTCCTCCCGCGCCTCCCGGACCGCGGCACGGTGGATCTCGTCTTCGCGGATCCTCCCTTCAACTGGGAGGTCCCCTACGAAGGCTGGAAGGACGGCATGCCGCGGGATGCGTACGAACGCTTCACCTTCGACTGGCTGGATGGCTGCGTGGAGGCCCTGGCGCCGCACGGTTCCATCTGGGTGAACATCCCGGACGACACCGCCGCGGAGGTGGTGATGCACCTGAAGCGGCGCGGGCTGGTCATGATGAACTGGTGCGTCTGGCACTTCCGCTTCGGCCAGAACCGGAACACCTCCTTCATCATGAGCAAGGTCCACGCGCTGTACTTCTCCAAGTCCGCGCGCGAACGCATCTGGCGCCCCGACGCGGTCCTGGAGCCCTCCGACCGCGCCTCCATCTACAACGACCCCCGCACCCACGCCAAGTCCTCCCAGGCCGGGCTCCGCGTCCCGATGGACGTCTGGTACGGCCCGTGGTGGGGTCGCGTGCAGGGCAACAACAGGGAGCGCCGCCCGCAGCACCACAATCAGCTGCCGGAGGCGTACCTGGAGCGAATCATCCTCGCCTGCTCGGACGAGGGTTCGCTCGTCCTGGATCCCTTCAGCGGCAGCGGCACCACGCAGACGGTGGCCCGCGCCTACGGGCGGCGCAGCATCGCCATCGAGTTCAGCGAGGGCAACGCGGATCACGCCTGGGAGCGCATCACGCGCATCGGGATGGTGCACAAGGGCAAGGCCCTCGGTGTCGCGGCGCCCATCCACGCGGCTCGCGGCGGCGCCCGCCGCGCCGCCTCCGGATCACGGCGGACGGCCCGCGTGTAGCCGCGTCCCGGCGCCGCCTCAGCCGGCGGCGGGCCGGGAGGGAGTCCACGGCACGTCCGGCACACCGCGCTCCCGGTTCGCCCGCCGCGCCATCGCGAACATCAGGTCGCTCACCCGGTTGAGGAAGCGGATCACGGGCTCCCCCACGGGCTCCGTCTGCGCCAGCCGGATCACCTCCCGCTCCGCGCGGCGGCAGACGGTGCGGGCCACGTGCAGACGCGCCGCCTCCTCCGAGCCGCCGGGGAGGACGAACGTGCGGATCGGCACGTTGCCCAGCTCCGTCTCGTCGATCCATCGCTCCGCCTCCGCCACCGCCGCGTCATCCACGCGCTGGATGCGCTCCTCGTTGCGGCCGCCCGGCGGCGTGGCCAGGTCCGCGCCGAGGTCGAACAGCCGGCTCTGGACGGCGTGCAGGATCTCGCCGGTGCGACGGGCGTACGCGCTCCAGCCCGCGGGAGCGTGCGGATCCGCGCGGGAGAACGCCGCCGCGGCCATCCCCACCGCCGCGTTGAGCTCATCCACGCATCCGTAGGCCTCGATGCGCGGGTGGTTCTTGCTGACCCGCGTCCCCGAGAAGAGGCTGGTGGTCCCGTCGTCGCCGGTTCGCGTGTAGAGCTTCATGGGGTGGTGCCGAGCATAGGGCGCCCCCGGAGCCGCGCCCCTCAATCCCCGCGCAGCACCACCGCCGGAGCCTCCACGCGGGCGCCACCGGAGCCGGCGGGCCCTCCCGGCCCGCCGCCCTCCCGCACGGAGACCAGGAACCCCGGCCGCAGCGCCCCTGCGGCCCACGCGCCGCTCCGCGCCATGGCCACGAACGCCACCTGGTGGTGCGGCTCCAGGCCGCCGATCCTCTCCACGCGCCGCAGCGCCTCCTCCACCGCATCCCTCGGGGCGGCCCCGGCCCGCATCCGCTCCACCACCAGGAACGACCCGCACACCGCGCTGATGAGTTCCCCTGTGCCCGTGGCGGTGGCCGCCCCCACCTCGGGATCCACCCAGAGTCCATGGCCGATGATCGGGGAGTCCCCCACGCGCCCGGGCCGCTTGTAGGGCGTGCCGCTCGTGGAGCACGCGCCGGCCATCTCCCCCGTTGCGTCCGCCGCCAGCACGCCGATCGTGTCGTGGTGGGCCCAGCGTCGCTCCTCCTGGAAGAGCCGCCCCCCGCCCGCGCCATCCACCGGTCGCAGCCCCGCGCCCCGGTCCGCGGATTGATCCACGGCTGCCGCCGCGCCCTCCGCGCGCCAGCGCTCCCACGCCGCCTTCGCCTCCGGCGACAGGAGCGGCTCCTCCGGCACGCCGCATTCGCCTGCGAACGCATCCGCCTGCGAACCCGCGATCATGAGATGCGGCGTCCGCTCCATCACCAGCCGCGCCACCGCCGCCGGATGCCGGTGTCGGGAGAGCACCGCCACGCTCCCGGCCTTTCCGGGAGCGAGCATCACGCAGGCGTCGAGCGTCACGTGCCCGTCGCGGTCTGGAAGCCCCCCGTAGCCCACGGAATCCACCGCCGGGTCCCGCTCCGCCTCCCGGCACGCGGTCACCACCGCATCGAGGGCGCTCCCAGGGGCACCCAGCTGGGGCCACGCTGCGTCGATCGCTCGGGCCCCGAACGACCAGGTGGCGAGCATGACCGGGGATCGCGGGATCAAGCCTGAAGGGTTGGCCATGGCCCCATTATTGGACATTCCATCCGCGCCTACTCTGGAAAACTGGCAGGAGTATTCACCCCAGACGCACGCCACCCGCGGGTTGGAGGCGATATATTGGCTTGCACGGCAGTCGTCGCGGCCCCCATCCCAGGTCATCGCGACTTCGTTGGCAGGTCTCCGCCGTCTTCTCCACAGGCCTGTCGGTACCAACCCGGTGTCTGCGCTCGCGTCGGCGAGGCAGCTTCGGGTGTCTTGCATGGGTGCGGCGCCTCGGCGCCGCAAAGGTGCCGGCCTCCGCTGGAGTCACCGGACACGTCACTAGGAGACCTCTCATGTCGAACCGTCGTCACGGCTTCACCATCATCGAACTGCTGGTGGTCGTCGCCATCATCGCCCTGCTCATCGCGATCCTCCTGCCGGCCATCGGCAAGGCCCGCGAGCAGGCCATGGTGAGCCAGTCCCTCAGCAACCTCCGCAACATCGCCACCGCGTGCGGCACCTACGGCGCCAACTTCGCGGATCGCCAGTGGACCGCGTGCAGCGATGACGTGGGTCTGTTCAGCGGGGACTGCAACACGTTCACCGCCAAGCGCTGCCCGGCCCAGCTGGTCCTCGGCTACGACCAGAGCGGCACGCAGCAGGGCTTCTTCATCCCGGTCGGCTCCAGCTGCCCGGCCGTCGCGGGCGGCAACTGCAACGTCTTCGAGGCCTACTGGCCCTGCGACTTCAAGACCTCCACGGGCAACTTCGGCTCGTGGCGCCTCCCCAACGCGAAGAGCTTCAACGACTACGTCGGCAAGAAGTTCTACGATCCGGTCTTCTACGCTCCGCGGGATCGCTTCACGCTCGAGCGGGCGCAGAACTACATCGACAGCGGCCAGGAGTACGCCGGCGTCGCCCAGGATGCCATCCTCAGCAGCTACTGCTGGAGTCCTGCGGCCATGTGGTCGCCCTCCGTCCTGGACATCAAGCTGGGCTACCAGAACCCCAAGACCCTCGCCGGCGGCTTCCGCACGCCGACCCAGGGCCAGGCCTCCTTCCCGGATCTGAAGACCCGCTGCCTGGAGCACCAGTGGCTCCAGAACGGCGAGCTTGAGCTCTCCAAGGCCGCCAACCCCGACGCCATGAGCCCCGCCTCCCGCGGCACGGGCAACATGCCGTACTTCTTCAACCAGGGCACCAACTCCGCCCCCAACTGCCTCTTCTTCGACGGCTCCGTCCGCGTGATGACCGTCCGCGACGCGCAGGACGGCGACGGCCGCTCCAAGAAGCAGAACGGCAGCGACAGCTCCGTCACCACCCCTGCGAAGGGCATGTGGGTGACCAACACCCCGATGGGCTCCGGCGGCTACTACGGCGCCGCCCCCTACGCGTACGACCCCGAACTCCAGTCCAACCCGAACAGCTTCCACGTCTTCACGACCGGTGGCATCCTCGGTCGCGACACCGTGGGAACCAAGTAAGGTCCCGCCGATCGCCTGATCCCCGCAGGGTCCCGGTCCTCGCCGGGGCCCTGCGTTCTTTTTGCGCCGCGCCTCCTCCCGCGCCGTACGCTCCCGCCTGATGTACATCGATCCGCACGTCCACATGGTCAGCCGCACCACCGACGACTACCGCCGGATGGCGCTGGCAGGCTGCGTGGCCATCACGGAGCCGGCGTTCTGGGCCGGCTACGACCGCGGGTCCGCGGCGGGTTTCCGCGACTACTTCGGCCTCCTCACCCGGACGGAGCCGGCGCGGGCGGCGGCATACGGGATCCGCCACCACAGCTGGCTCTGCATCAACCCGAAGGAGTCGGAGGACGTGGGACTGGCCCGGGAGGTGCTCTCCGTCATCCCCGAGTTCCTCTCCGCCCCCAACGTCCTCGGCATCGGCGAGATCGGCCTCAACAAGAACTCCCGCAACGAGCTCCAGGTCCTGGAGGAGCACATCGCGCTCGCACTGGCGCACCGCACGCTCATCCTGGTGCACACGCCGCACCTGGAGGACAAGCTCAAGGGCACCAGGCTCATCCTCGACGCGCTCCGCAACCAGGGCGCGGACCCCGGCCGCGTCCTCATCGACCACGTGGAGGAGCACACCGTGGGACCGGTGCTGGATGGCGGCTACTGGGCCGGCATGACGCTCTACCCGGACACCAAGTGCACCGCGGCCCGCGCGGTGGACATCCTGGAGCGCTGGGGACACGAACGCCTCTGGATGAACTCCGCCGGGGACTGGGGTCACAGCGACCCCCTCGCGGTGGCGAAGGCGCGGCAGGAGATGCGGCGCCGGGGCCACGGCGTGGACGCGATCCACCGGGTCACGTTCGAGAACCCGCTGCGCTTCCTCTCCCAGTCCGGCCGCTTCTCGGCGGAGCCGCCGCGTCCCACGGCCGCGGATCTGTCCCGCTAGGGACGCGTCGGCGCCCTACCATCCTGCCCCTATGACCTCCGCCCCCGCGCCACAGCCGGGTCAGCCGCGACGCTGGCTCACGCTGCTGGCCATGACGGGCTCGCTCTCGATGATCTTCGTGGACACCACCGTGGTGGGGGTGGCGCTGCAGGAGATCCGCCACGGCCTGCAGCTCGGGGAGACGGGCCTCCAGTGGGTGGTGAACGCCTACATCCTCTCCATCGCCAGCCTGGTGGCGCTGGGCGGGCGGGCCTCGGACCTGCTCGGGCGCGTCCCCGCGTTCGTGGCGGGCGTGCTCATCTTCACGGTGGCCAGCGTGCTCTGCGGCGCCGCCCGCACCGGAGGAGAACTGGTGGCGGCGCGCGTCATCCAGGGGTTGGGCGCGGCGCTCATGCAGCCCGCTTCGGGGGCGCTCGTGATCAGCGCCTTCGCGCCCGGCGAGCGCGGCAAGGCCATGGCGGTCTACGTCGGCATCCCGATGCTCTTCATGGTGATCGGCCCGGTCCTCGGCGGCGCCATCACGCAGTGGGCGTCGTGGCGCTGGTGCTTCTGGGTCAACGTGCCCGTGGCGGCGCTCGCCCTCCTCCTCACCGCCCGCGCCCGTCCCGCGGATGCCCGCGCCGCGGACCGGCGCCTGGACCTCGTCGGCGCGGTCCTCATCCTCCTCGGCCTTCCGGCCCTCGTCCTGGGCCTGCAGCAGGGGAACGAATGGGGCTGGCGCTCCCCCGCCGTCCTGGCCTGCCTGGCGGCCGGCGCGCTCCTCCTCCCCGCCTTCGTCGCGTGGGAGCTCTCCCGCCCGGCGCCGCTCCTCCAGCTCCGCCTCTTCCGCGATCGCGGACTCCTCGCGAACGGCCTCCTCCTCCTCCTCATGCAGTTCGCGATGACCGGCCTGGTGATCTACGGCAGCGTCTACGCGCAGGCGGTGCTCGGCTTTGCGCCGATGCGGGCCGGCGCCTCCATTCTCCCCATGCTCCTTCCGGTCCTGGTGGTGGTGCACGTGGCCGGCCGCCTCTACGACCGCCACGGCGTGCGCCTCCCCGCGATCACCGGCACCGTCCTCTGCACCGCCGGCCTGGCCATCCAGTCCCTGGGCGCCGCGTGGATGAACTACCCGGTGATGGCGGCGGGCATGCTTCTCCTCGGGACGGGGATCGGCTTCGTGATGAGCCCCACCAACACGGACAGCCTCAGCCGCGTTCCCGGCCACCAGCGCGGCCAGACCTCCGGCCTCATGCAGACGCTGCGGCAGGTCGGCGGCACGCTCGGCGTGGCGGTGGTGGGCGCTGGCGTCATCGCCGCCCAGGGGCGGGCGTTCGAAACCCGCGTGGTACCCCTGATGGACGCCGCGGAGGCGGACGCCGCCCGGTCCCTGGCCCGCGGAGCCACGCAGGGGAAGAGCGAATCGCTCGCGCAGCTCGCCGCGCTCGCCGCGGCGCGGCCGCAGATCGCCGGGGCGGTTCGCGCGGCCACCGCGGATGGCATCTCCACCGGCTACTGGCTGGCCACGGGGGCGTGCGCGGCCGCCCTCCTGGTGGCGGCGTTCGTCCTCAGGAACGCACCCGCGGCGCCGCCCACGGAGCCCAGCACATGACGGAACCTGCGCCGCACCATGTGGTCATCGTCGGCGGCGGATTCGCTGGGCTCTGGTGCGCCCGCGGGCTGTCGCGGGCGGCGTGCCGGGTGACGCTCGTGGACCGCTACAACTACCACCTCTTCCAGCCGCTCCTCTACCAGGTGGCCACCGCGGTGCTCTCACCGTCGGACATCGGCTTCCCCATCCGCCGCGTCTTCCGCGCCATCCCGGGCGTGACCGTGCTGCTGGGTGACGTGGAGGGGATCGACGTGAACGCCCGCACGCTCCGCGTCTCCGGCAACCACACGCTGCCGTACCAGACGCTGGTGCTGGCGGCGGGAGCCACCAACGCCTACTTCGGTCATCCCGAGTGGGCGGAGCATGCCCCCAGCCTCAAGACGATGGATGACGCGGTGGCGGTGCGAAGCCGCATCCTCGCCGCCTTCGAGCGGGCGGAGGCGGAGCGGGACTCCGTGCGGCAGCGGCGGCTCCTCACCTTCGTGATCGTGGGCGGCGGTCCCACCGGCGTGGAGCTGGCGGGCGCCATCAAGGAGCTGGCCGTGGACTCCATGGTGCGGGACTTCCGCCGCTTCGATCCCGGCACCGCGCGGGTGGTGCTGGTGGAGGGTGGCGGACGGCTGCTTCCGGCCATGCATCCCACGCTCTCCGCGAAGGCCGCGAGAACCCTGGAGCGGATGGGCGTGGAGGTGAAGGTCGACTCCCTCGTGGACCACATCGACGACCAGGGCGTGCGCCTCGCCGCCCGCGCCGGCCGGCCCGCGGAACGGATCGACGCCGCCAACGTCCTCTGGGCCGCGGGCGTGTCGGCATCACCGCTGGGCGCCATGCTGGGAGCGCCGCTCGACTCCGCAGGACGCGTTCACGTGCAGGGCGACCTCACCGTGCCCGGCCACCCGGACGTGCTGGTGCTGGGGGACATGGCCCTCCTGGAGCGCCCGGGCGGCGCGGGGCCGGTGCCGGGGATCGCGCCCGCCGCCATCCAGATGGGGCAGTACGCGGCCCGTCTCATCCGCGCCCGCCTGAAGGGCCGGCCCGCGCCGCCACCGTTCCACTACCTGGACAAGGGGACGCTGGCCACCATCGGGCGCGCCCGTGCGGTGGGAGAGGTGGCGGGCATCCGGGTCAGCGGCCTCACCGCGTGGGTGCTCTGGAGCGTCGTCCACATCGCGTACCTGGTCGGCTTCCGCAACCGCCTGATCACCATGCTCAACTGGATCTTCACGTACCTCTTCTTCAGCAAGGGCAGCCGCCTCATCACGGGCGCCGCGGCCCGGGAGGCCCGTTGCTAGCATGAGCCGCATGCCAGCTTCAGCCGCGCAGCCCGTGGTCGGCGTGATCATGGGCAGCCACAGCGACTGGGAGACCATGAAGGAGTGCGTGGCCACGCTGGAGGCGCTGGCCGTCCCGGCGGAGTGGCGCGTGGTGAGCGCCCACCGGACGCCGGATCTCCTCTTCGACTACGCCTCGCAGGCGGCGCAGCGCGGCCTCCGCGTCATCGTGGCGGCCGCCGGCGGCGCCGCCCACCTGGCCGGCATGTGCGCGAGCAAGACCCACCTGCCCGTCCTGGGCGTGCCGGTGCAGAGCAAGGCGCTGCACGGCGTAGACTCCCTTCTCTCCATGGTGCAGATGCCGCCGGGCGTGCCCGTCGGGACGCTGGCCATCGGTCCGGCCGGCGCCGTGAACGCCGGGCTGCTGGCCGCCTCCATCGTGGCCCTCTCAGACGCCGGCGTGCGCGAACGCCTCCTGGAGTGGCGACGCCGGCAGACGGACCGCGTCCTCTCCCACCCAGACCCCGCGTCCCCGCCGTGAACCTGGGAATCCTGGGCGGAGGGCAGCTGGGGCGCATGCTCATCCTGGCGGGGACACCGCTGGGTTTCCGCTTCCGCGTGATGGACCCGGATCCGGGCTGCCCGTGCGCGGGTCTCTGCGAGCTCGTGCCTGGCGACTATCGGGATCGTGAGGCCCTGCGCCGCTTCGCCCGCGGATTGGACGCGGTCACCTTCGAGTTCGAGAACGTGCCCGCCGAGGCTCTCGTCACCCTTGAGGAGGTGGTCCCGGTGGCGCCCGGGCCGCAGGCCCTCGCGGTGGCCCAGGACCGCATCGCGGAGAAGGCCTTCTTCCGGAGCGCGGGGATCCCGGTGCAGGCCCACGCCGCGGTGGACTCGCTGGAATCCCTGCACGCGGCCATCCGGCAGGTGGGCGTGCCCGGCGTCCTCAAGACGCGCCGGTTCGGCTACGACGGCAAGGGCCAGTCCGTGGTGCGCCGCCCGGAGGAGGCCTCCAACGCCTGGTCCGCGGTGGGAGCGGTGCCGTCCATCTACGAGGCGTGGGTCCCGTTCCAGGCCGAGGTGTCGGTGGTGGCCGTCAGGGGTTCGCACGGCTGGGCCACCTGGCCCGCGGGACGCAACGAGCACGTCGACGGCATTCTTCACACCACCTGCGTGCCGGCGGAGCTGCCCGCACCCGTGGAGGCCGCGGCCGCGGAGCACGCCCGCCGCCTCATGGATGCGCTCGACTACCGCGGCGTGCTGGCCATCGAGTTCTTCCTCCACGACGGCGCCCTCGTCGCCAACGAGATGGCCCCGCGGGTCCACAACTCCGGCCACTGGACGATCGACGGCGCGGCCACCAGCCAGTTCGAGAACCACCTCCGCGCGGTGGCGGGCCTTCCGCTGGGGCCGACAGACGCCCGCGGGGCCGCGCGGATGGTCAACCTGGTGGGCACCCATCCGCCGCTGGAACGCCTTCTGGCCATCCCGGGCGCCCGCGTCCACCTCTACGGGAAGTCGCCGCGCCCGGGCCGCAAGCTCGGGCACGTCACCGTCGTGAACGACTCGGCGGAGGCGTGCCGGCTGGCCTTGCGGGCGCTGGAGCACCAGGCGCGTTCGCCTGCCGTCTCAGTCGGCTGAGTGCCAGGGAGACCGCGCGGGGGCTGCGGTCCATGCCGATGGCGCTGCGTCCGCCGGCCACGGCCGCCACCAGCGTGGTCCCGGAGCCGCAGAACGGGTCCAGCACCGTGCCGCGCGGCGGGCAGCACGCGCCGATCAGGAGCGACAGGAGCGCCAGCGGCTTCTGCGTGGGCCAGCCGCAGCGCTCCGCGGCCATGTTGTTGATGGCCGGGATCTCCAGCACGTCCGTGGCCTTCTTGGTGCGGCCGGCCAGCCTGCGGCTGGTGGCGGGCACGCGCGGCGCCTGGAACCAATGCGCCGGACCGCGGGCGTAGAAGAGGATGTCGTCGTGCTTGCGGCTGAAGGAGCGCGGCCCGGAGCCGCCCAGTCCGTAGACCCACACCAGGTGGTTCAGGAAGCGCTCCGGCCCGAACACCTCATCGAGCATCACGCGCAGCCGGTGGGAGGTGCGCCAGTCGCAGTGCAGGAGGATGCTCCCCTGCGGCCGCAGGACGCGATGCACCTGGCGGATCCGCGGCTCCATGAAGTCCAGGTACGCCTGGAGCGACGGCCAGCGGTCGTCGAAGCCGTGGGTCGGGCCCAGCCGGCCGTGTCCGCGGTGCACGCGACCGGTGGCGAAGGGCGGATCGAGGTACGCGAGGTCCACGCTCGCCGCGGGCATGGCCTCCAGGAGCGGCAGGCAATCCCCCTGCAGCACCTTGGTGGACGCCCAGGCCGGCGCATGAAGAAGGGCGCCCGCGTCGGCGCCGGCAGGTGCAGATGCACCCTCCGTCACCGAAGCGGACGCCCTCAGGGAAGGCCGTGGTTCAGCTTGCTTCCGCGCGGGGGTGCGCCTTGTCATATGCCTGGCGCATCCGTGCGCTCGTGAGGTGCGTGTAGACCTGCGTGCTGGAGAGGGACTGGTGTCCCAGCAGCTCCTGGACGGAGCGCAGATCCGCGCCGTTGTCCAGCAGGTGCGTGGCGAAGCTGTGCCGGATGGTGTGCGGGCTGATGTCCGGATCGAGACCCGCCTCCACCAGGTACTTGGCCACCTTGCGGCGGACGGAGCGGCTGCTCAGCCGCGTGCCGTTCTTGTTGACGAAGAGCGGATCCGTGTCGCCCGCGGTGCGGCCGGCGGCGGAGAGCTCCGCGTCCATCATCTGGAGGTAGTGTCGGAGAGCCTTCAGCGAATGGCTGCCCAGCGGGGCCACGCGCTCGCGCCGGCCCTTGCCGCGGATGTGGACGCAGGCGCCGGCCTCGTTCAGGTCCGCGCGGTTGAGTCCCACCACCTCGCTCACGCGCATGCCGGTGGAGTAGAGGGTCTCCAGGATCGCGCGGTCGCGGGCGCCCAGGATGTCGCCATCGCTCGGGGCGGCCAGGAGCCGTTCGATCTGATCGACCGTGATGGCCTTGGGGAGCCGCTTGGCCTGCTTGGGCGTGCGGATCAGCACCATGGGGTTCGAACCGATCCAGCCGTGCCTCTCCGCCCACTTGTGGAAGGAGCGCAGGGTGGCGATCTTGCGGGCCATGGTGGCGGCCGAGTAGCCCTGCTCCGCCAGGCGGGCCAGGAACTGCCGGATCACCTCCACGTCCGCGTGCAGCATCCGCTCCGTGAGGGTCTTGCCGTCCTTGCGTCCATTCATGGGACGCGTGGCGGCCTCCTCCGCGGCGGGGATCCACTCGAGGCCGGATTCCGTGGCCAGCGCATCCGTGTACTGGCGGAGGTCCAGGCCGTAGCAGCGGCTGGTGTACGGGCTGAAATGCCTCTCATCCGTGAGGTAGGAGAGGAACTTCTCGACGACGGGAAGATTGGTGTGCATGACGTGCCTCCTCGACCAGTCCGCTCCGGGTGGCCCGGATAACGCCCACCTTCAATCGGACGCGAACGGCCATGACCTGAATCGAAACGGCCGTTATGAGCCACACTCTCGGATTCAAGCCGGGCCCCCTCCAAGGGCGTGCCCGCAAGTGCCTGTGTGATGCCCATTTCCGGGACGTTGGGTCAGCACCACCTACGCGGCCGGATCGCGAATGTTGCGTCCCGTCACCTCATGGTGAGTCCTATAATCAGCTTTATTGAGACGCTCAACGTTCTGGCGGAGGGCCCAGCTTGGACAGCAGCTGGGCCAGGATCTGGTGGGCGGCGAACTCGCTGTAGCGGTTCATCTCCACCTGATAGATGTCCGCCCCGTACGGAGCGCCGGGCTGGTACCGCGACGCGGCGTAGGCCTTCAGGTCCGCCAGAACCGCGTGGTTGCTGGAGTCGAAGATCCCGCTCGCCTGGGCCACCGGCGCCGCCCCCTTCTCGCGAAGGTACAGCTGGACCGCCAGGCCCTCCTTCGGCGGCGGGTAGGGATCCCAGAGCGTGATGGTCCCGATCAGGAGGCCATCCACCCCCAGGGCCGCGCAGAGGCGGGCCGCATCCTGATCGCTGGTGACGGCTGGGAGCCGCAGGGACTGCATGGCTGCCAGCGTGCGGTTCACCGCGACGCAGGAGAGACCATCGGCTTCTTCCACCACCTTGGCCATCTGGTCCGCCACCCGGGCGCCGTCAGCGGTGGAAACCCCGGATTCGTTCAGGAAAGGGGCCACCGCCCACACCGACTCCCTCGGCAAGGGAGACTTGAGCGTCGCCGGGTTCTGCAGCTTGTTCTGGTTGTCGCACCCCCCCCCGGCAGCCACCAGGAGCAGCACGGCCAGCACACGGATGGTGAATGCAGCATGGACCGGCGGCACCCACCTCGTATCGTCCGGGCCGCCCTTTCCCGTCCAATCCGCACCATCCGCCGCGCCGCCGATGGTGCCTCCCCGGGGTCCCGCTACCATGGTCGATTCGCGGTTGCGTAGCTCAGCCGGTAGAGCAAGCGACTTTTAATCGCTAGGTCCTGGGTTCGAGTCCCAGCGCAATCACTGGGTCGCGTGCCGCCGCGCCCGGCTCGGTCTGGATCGAACACACGCAGTTCAATGCTCGTCCTTCACGCCAACTGGCACGCCCGCGGCCTCCACCTCTGGATGGAATCCCTCGACGTGGCCCGGCGCACCGCAGCGCACGGTGGCCCGTCGGCGGCCACGGCTGCCGCGAACATGCCGTCTGGCGCCGCAGGGAGCGCGGAGGGCACCGCCACCGCGGCGCTCGGGCTGCATCCGTTCGCCGTCCCTGCGGCTGATCTGCCTCAGGCCCTGGCAAGCGCCGGCCTGACGATTGGCGGCGCCGCCGCCAGCCTCCCGCTGCTCCTGCCCCACGAACAGGACGGCCGTCCCGCTCCCAGCGACCGTCTTGGCAGCTTCCTCACCCCCGCGAGCGCCCAGGATGGGGAAGCGGAGGTGGACCTCCGGCTGGAGATGGTGGAGGTGCCGTCCGTGCGCGTGGAGGGAGAGGCGGCGCTGGCCGCGCTCCTGGCCCTGGATGCGCTGGACCACGGGCGCTCCGGCGTGGAGCCGGGCCACTCGCTGCGCTGGTGGGGAGCGGTGGGGCGGCTGGCCCTGGAGCTGCTGACGGAACAACGCGTGATCCCGACTGTGTCGCAGGACCGCAGCGGGTCGCTCGTGGCCAGCTGGCGACCGTGGCTCAACGACCCCGGCACCACCACCCGCACCGCGGCGCTCCTGGCGTCCATGCCCGCTGTGGTTCGGGCGGTGGAGGAGTGCGAGAGCGGCGATGGATGGAGCCTGCTTGAGGAGTGCCTGGGAACCCTGGTGGACGCAGTGGTCCGGCAGGCCCTCATCCGCGAGAACTACCTGGAGTCGATCGACGGCGCAGACCCCGGGCGGGATCCGCACGTGGCGTGGCTCGCCGGCCTCCTGGGACCGGAGACCCGCGTGGTGCCGCCGGAGGGGCCGGAGACGAGCCTCTTCCGCGCCGCCCGCCACTGGATGTCCGAGCTGGAGGACACGGGCGAAGGGCGACCGATGCGGCTCCTGCTGCAGCTGCTGGAGCCGCCACCGCCCCTCCTTCCGGAGGCGGACGGGCACGAGGACGATCAGCCGTGGCGGCTCTCCTTCAGTCTGGTCAGCGTGGAGACGCCGCCCACCGTGGTGAGCGCCACGGACCTCTGGCGGGAGGTGGCCGGCAAGTCCGGCGCCCGGCGCACCGCATCCAGCGAGCAGGCCGCGGAGATCCTCCTGGCGGAGCTCGGCCGGGCCAGCCGGCTCTACCCGCGCCTGGAGGAGGCCCTGGAGGAGGGCACGCCCACCGGGCTGGATCTGGATACCCGCCAGGCGTACGAGTTCCTCCGCGACGTGATGCCCATCCTGGAGGAGTCCGGAGTCCAGGTGCTGGCGCCGGACTGGTGGGGACAGGCCTCCAGCCGGCTGGGCGCGCGGCTCCTCATCGACAGCGACGCTCCCCCGGATCCCACGGAGCGCGGGGCGCAGGCGGGGCGTCGCGACTTCGGCCTCGGCAGCCTCGTCAGCTACTCCTGGCACATCGCCCTCGGCGAACAGCCGCTGTCGCTCGAGGCGTTCCAGGAGCTGGCCAAGCGCGGCACGCCGCTCGTTCGCATGGGTGGGCGCTGGGTGGAGATCCGGCGCGAGGACCTGGAGGGCGGGCTCAAGTTCCTGCAGGAGAACCCGGGCGGGCAGGCCACGCTGCTGGAGGCGCTGCGACTCGCCCAGGGCGCGGATGCCAAGCAGCCCGGCATCGCGGTGCTCGGGATGGACGCCCGCGGCTGGGTGGCGGAGGTGTTCGGGCCCACGTCCGTCTCGGAGCGGCTGCGGATCGAGGAGCAGCCGCGGCGCTTCCAGGGGAACCTTCGTCCCTACCAGCTGGCGGGACTGAGCTGGCTGAGCTTCCTGGACCAGTACGGGCTCGGCGGCTGCCTGGCGGATGACATGGGACTGGGCAAGACCATCCAGATGATCGCCCTGCTGCAGCTGGAGCGGGAGCGTGCCCCGGAGGGCGTGCGCGTGGGACCCACGCTCCTCGTCTGCCCGATGAGCGTGCTGGGCAACTGGCACCGGGAGCTCACCCGCTTCGCGCCGGAGCTCCAGGTGCATCTGCATCACGGCCTGGAGCGGCCGCAGGGAGAGAAGTTCGATCGCGTGGTCCAGAACAGCGACGTGGTCATCACCACCTACGCCCTGGTGACCCGCGACCGCGAGACGCTGGCCCGGGTGGACTGGCGCCGCGTGGCACTGGACGAGGCCCAGCACATCAAGAACCCGCCCACCAAGCAGACCACCGCCATCCGCAGCCTGAAGACGCAGCACCGCGTGGCCCTCACGGGCACGCCGGTGGAGAACCGCCTCAGCGAGCTCTGGTCCATCATGGAGTTCTGCGCTCCCGGGTACCTGGGGACGGCGCCGGAGTTCCAGCGCCGCTTCGCGGTGCCCATCGAGCGCCACCGGGACCGCGACCGCGCGGAGCGTCTCAAGGAGCTGGTGCGCCCGTTCGTGCTGCGGCGCCTGAAGACGGATCCGAACGTGATCACGGATCTCCCGCCCCTGGTGGAGAGCCGCCAGAACGTGCCGCTCACGGCGGAGCAGGCCGGCCTCTACGACGCGGTGGTGGAGGACATGCTGAAGCGGGTGGATCGTGCGGAAGGCATCCGGCGCCGCGGGCTGGTCCTCTCGGCGCTCGTGAAGCTGAAGCAGATCTGCAACCACCCCGCCCACTATCTCCGGGAGGGGATCTCCGGCGTCGCCGCCGTGGAGGATGCGGAGGAGCAGGAGCTCCAGGCGGAGGCCGGCGCGGATGCGCCGCCCGCACCGGCGCCGGCGGCGGGCGCGGGCCGCGGCGGCAGCGGATCCGCACCGGGCGCGAACGGCAACGGCGGACCGGGCGCCGGCGGCAAGCCCGGCGTGCTGGAGCCTGCGGACGCTCTCGGCGGCCGCGCGGTGGGCGCCCTCAGCGCCCGCAGCGGCAAGTCCATCCGGATGATGCAGATGCTGGAGGAGGTGCTGGCCGCCGGGGACCGGGCCCTCATCTTCACCCAGTACCGCCAGATGGGGCACCTGCTGGTGGCCATGTTCCGCCAGGAGCTGGACGTGGAGGCGCTCTTCCTCCACGGAGGCACGCCGCAGGGGAAGCGCGAGCAGCTGGTGGAGCGCTTCCAGTCCGGGGACCCTTCGTGCCCGCTCTTCATCCTCAGCCTGAAGGCGGGCGGCGTGGGTCTCAACCTCACCGCCGCCAACCACGTCTTCCACTACGACCGCTGGTGGAATCCCGCGGTGGAGAACCAGGCCACGGACCGGGCGTTCCGCATCGGCCAGCTCCGTACGGTGAACGTCCACAAGATGATCTCCGCCGGCACGCTGGAGGAGCGGATCGACCAGATGATCGAGCAGAAGACGGAGCTGGCGTCGCAGATCATCGGATCCGGCGAAGCGTGGCTGACGGAGCTTTCCACCGGCCAGCTGCGTGACCTGCTGGCCCTGCGCAGGAGCGCCCTGGAGGACGCGTCGTGATCTCCGAAGGCAACAACCGCCAGCTCCGCCGGCCGGAGGCGCCGCGCCGCGTCCGGCACGGGATCCGTCTGAAGCGGAAGAACGGCGTGGAGGGCCTCCCCGCCGGCGCCCGGACCTGGCTGGACCTGGTGGAGGGACAGGCGGTGCCGGAGGCGCGGCTCCTGGGATTGGAGTACGCGCTCGCGGGCCAGGTGGCCAGTCTCTCGTTCGTGCCCGGCGCCGTGGAGGCCATGGTGCAGGGCCGGGCGCCGCGTCCGTACTCGGTGCGGCTGGCGTCCGCCGTGCTGGAGCGCCGCGAGTGGGACTCCGTGGTGGAGTCGATGGCCGCGGAGGCCATCTATTCCGCCAAGCTCCTCGCCGGAGAGCTGCCGGCAAGCATCGAGGCGCCGTTCGCCCGCGTGGGACGAACGCTGGTCCCCACCACCACCGAGGAACTCACCATCTCCTGCCAGTGCGGCGATCCGCTGCCGTGCAAGCACTGCGTGGCGGTGGCGTACCTGGCGGCGGAGCGCATCGAGGTGGACCCGCTGGTCCTCTTCGGACTGCGCGGGCTGCCGGGGGAGCGACTGCTGGAGCGGCTGCAGGAGGCGCGGGCCGTGGCCGGGAGCGGCAGCGCGGGCGTGCACTCCGCGCCCGCGTCGTCGGCGCCCGGCGGAGCGGTCCTTCCGCCCATCGAGGCGTGCATCAGCGACTTCTGGCGACCGGGACGGACGCTCTCGGAATTCGACGCCGCGGCGCCCGCGAGCCACGCGCCGCACGCTCTTCTCCGCCGCCTGGGACCCTCGCCGCTGGGAGGGCGCTTCCCCCTGGTGGGACTCCTGGCGAGCGCCTACGACACCATTCGCCAGCATGCGCTCCAGCTGCGGCAGCGAGGGAGCGAATGAGCCCGTACCAGGCCTTCCGCCCGCACCCGTGGCACGGGCTCCCGGTGGGTCCGGACCCGCCGGAGCGCGTGCACGCGTTCGTGGAGATCACCCCCTTCGACCTGGTGAAGTACGAGGTGGACAAGCTCAGCGGCTACCTGCGGATCGACCGTCCGCAGCGCACCAGCTCCACGCCGCCCACGATCTACGGCTTCATCCCCCGCACCCTGTGCGGACGGCGCGTGGCGGCGCTGGCCTCCACGGACCGCAGCGACGGCGATCCGCTGGACATCTGCGTGCTCTCGGAGCGGCCGATCAACCGCTCGGAGATCCTGCTGGAAGCCCAGGTGGTGGGTGGCCTGCTGATGCTCGATCGCGGAGAGGCGGACGACAAGGTGGTGGCGGTCCTGCGCGACGATCCCATCTGGTCCGGCGCCCGCGACATCTCGGAGCTGCCGCCGGCCCTCGTCGAGCGGCTGCAGCACTACTTCTCCACCTACAAGCTTCGGCCCGGAGAACCCTCCAGGACGGAGATCCGCCTCACCTACGGCCGGGAGCGGGCCATGGAGGTGGTGCGGGCGGCGATGGCGGATTACGGAGAGAGCTGGGGCGGCGGACTCTGACGCCGCCCGCCCGGGCCGCGCCGCCGAAGGCCCGCATCACGGATCGGTGGACCGCTTGCCCTTCCCGGGGACCCGCTTCATCAGGTCCACCACCGCCGCATTCAGCTGCGCGTCCCACTCCTTGCTCTCGTCCTCCGGCGTCTGCGGCACCAGAAGGTCCGGCACCGCGCCGTGATTCTCCATGTCCGTGCCGTCCGGCAGGTACCAGCCGCGGAACGGCATGCGAACGCTCGTCCCGTCCAGCAGGCGGAACCCGCCCGTGGAGATCACGCCCCCGTAGGTGGTCTGCCCCACCAGCGTGCCGCGCTTGAGCGTCTTGAACGCGTGGGCGGTGATCTCCGCGTTCGAGAAGCTCTTCTCGTTGCAGAGCATGTTGATGGGCAGCGTGTAGCGCTGGATGAAGAGACGGTCCCGCGGGTAGCCGAGGGTGTAGGAGGGATCCGCGCCGCGCGGCACGGTGTAGGCATGGGCCGGCGCCATGATGGAGGAGAGCAGGCGGTCCGCGGTCCAGCCGCCGCCGTTGTTGCGCACGTCGATGATGAGGCCCTCGCAGCCCTCCGCGGCCGCGTAGAGGTCGCGTTCGAATTCATCGAGCGAGGGCTGGTTCATGCTCTGGATGTGGATGTAGCCGAGGCGGCCACCGGACCACTCCGCCACCTGGGACGCCGCGCGGAGGCGGCGTGCCTTGTAGGCCAGGTCCGCCTGCTCACCGGCGCTGCACGGCACCAGCAGGCACTGGAGCGTGGACTCCGCGCCGCCCTCCAGCCGGCGCCGGACGGTGACGAGCGTCTCCTCCCCGCTGCGGCCGCGGAGGTGCTCCTCCAGGGTCTTCCGCGGATCCAGCGGGGTGCCCGCCACCGCCACGATCACGTCATCCACCCTGAGCGGCGTGGGTGACTTCTCCGCCGGACCCTCCGGCAGGATCGAGACGACCTGCAGCCCGCCCTCCACCGGCGCGGTGGTGACGCCCAGCCGTCCGAGCGGCTGCCGATCCGGGGCTGACGCGGGCGAGGTGATGCCCAGGTGCGACGCATTGAGCTCACCCAGCATGCGGTTCGCCACCATGTCGAACTCCTCGCTGGTGCGGGCTGCGCTCGCCAGCTGGAGGTACTGCTCAGTCAGCGCGGCCCAGTCCAGCCCCTTCATGGTGGGGTGGTAGAAGCCCTCGCCCAGGCGCCGCGCCGCCTCCAGGAACTTCTGCCGGTTGCGGGCCTGGCGGTCCACCACCGTGGTGGCGGAGAAGTCCACGGCCTTCGGCTCCGCGCCGCCGGCGGGAGAGACGGTGCTCACGCGGCCTTCGCGCAGCAGCACCACCTTGTCGCCGGTGAGGGACATCTGGAGCACCGTGCCGCTCCCGCCCAGCTTCTTCTGGTCCGTGCCGTCCCACTTGCAGGAGATCAGGGCGCCGTCGCCGCCACGGGACGGCGTGTCGCGATCCACCTCGGCGGGCCCGCTGCTGGTGAAGATCAGTCGATCGCCTCCGGGCGTGATCTCGAGGTTCCCCTCGGATCCCTGCATCGTGGTGACGCGGCGGACGCGCCGCCACGCGTCATCCAGGGAGAGGACGGGCGCCTCCCTGGCGGGCTTGGCCGCCTTCTCCTCGCTCCGGGACGGCTTCTCCGCGGTCTCCTCCTCGGGCTTGGCGTCCGCGGCGGCGCCCGCCGGCGGGGCGCCGCCATCGCCGGCCTCCGCGCCGTCCGCCTTGGGTTCCGCGGCCTTCGCCCGCTCCCCCTTGCCGCGCGGCGCGTCCCCCTTGGCGTTCAGCGGCTTGCGCTTCTTGGCCGCCTCCGCCGCGTCCTTGTAGTACGTCTCCAGCTCCTGTCGCGTCATCGCGTCCAGCGACTTGTCCAGGGACACCATCCACACGTCGAACTCGTCACCCGTGCGGTCGCTCCGGAAGGCCAGCACGCGTCCATCCGCGCTCCAGCAGGGATCCACGTCCGCATCAGGATGCCGCGTCACGTTGATCGCCTCCGCGGAGCCGTCCGCGGGCGCCACCCAGATGTCGCTGTTGAAGTCACGATCCTGCTGCTGAATGGCCAGCCATCGGCCATCCGGACTCCAGCGCCACTGGATGGACGGGTCCCAGCCGGCCCGGGCCACGCGCTCGGATCCATCCGCGAGGGCGCGGACCACCAGCGTCCCGGGGCCGCGCCGGTACGCCAGGCTCCTTCCGTCCGGCGACGGATCCGGCTGCCGCATCTCCTCCGCGCCGGAGACCACCGGAAGCAGCTCGAACGTGATCGCCTCCGCCCAGCGCCCCGGGTCCGCCGCGTGCGCGGGCTTGTCGTCCTTCTCCGCGGGTGCCGCCCCCGCGGCCGGCGCCGCGGCCGGTGTCGCGGCGGGCGTCGCGGCGGGCGCCGCGGTGCCGTCCTTGTAGGCGCGGCGCACCTCGCTCCGCGTCTGCCGCACCACGGCGCGGTCGATCGAGTCGCGCCCGGTTCGATCGGTGGTGAAGTAGAGCGAAGCGCCATCCGGGCTCCACGCGATGTTCCGCTCATGCGCCGGCGTCTCCGTGACCCGCGCCACGGGCGCCTTGTCCTCCAGGCCGCGGACGAAGATGTCTCCATACGCGACGAACGCCATGCTCTTCCCGTCCGGGTTGAGGAGCGCCTCCGTCACGTCCTTGTCCACTCGACGGATCTCGCGATTGTCCGCCGCATCCTCCGTGGCCCGGACCGCCAGCCGCCGCATGGCGGGCGGGTTGGCCCGCAGGTCCAGCGAGAAGAGGCCGTCCCAGCAGGTGAGGATGGCGGTGGAGCCATCCGCGCTCACGGCCAGGTCCCGCACGTCCCGCGTGGAGGTGGTGAGCGGCGTGCCGCCCTCCGCCGCCGGCGCCGCGATCCGGCGGCGCCAGACGTTCACGGCCTTGCCGTCGCGGTCCGAGAGATAGAGCATGTCTCCGCCGGGCAGGCCGAGGGCGAGGCCGTCGTTCCCCTCCCACTCCGTGAGCCGCGTGAAGGCGCCGGTCCCGGGAGTGAACAGCCACACGTCGCGCTGGTCGGAGCCGCGATAGCCGCGCCGGTACCAGGCGCTTCCGCCGCGCTCGAAGAGGACGCCGCTGCCGTCCGGGAGCGGCACGGCATGGGTTCCGAACGCGTCGTGCACGCGCCGCGGCGCACCGCCGCCCAGCGGCACCTGGTACGCCCGCGCGGATCGGAAGAGGTCGTTCTCGCGGGACGCGTCGAAGGTCACCACGACGCCGCCGCTGCCATCCGGGCCGACGCCGCCGAGCGTCACCGGCGTGTCCAGGGCCGTCAGCTGTCGAACGCCCGTCCCGTCCACGTTCATCACCCACAGGTTGCGCCAGCCGTCGCGATCGCTCTCGAAGACGATGGCCGCGCCATCCGGTGTGAAGGCCGACCGCCCCTCGTCCGCCGGATTGGCGGTGAGGCGCTCGGCGGCGCCGCCTCCGGCAGGCACACGCCACAGGTCGCCGCGCCAGCTGAACACCACCGTCCGTCCATCCGGGCTCACGGATGGATACCGCGGGAGGTCCACGTTGCCGGCGGCGGCAGGCGCCGCGCCGGTTCCGGGACCGTCATCCGGGCGCGGCATGGCGTTCGCACTCTTGACTCCGCAGGCCGGAAGCGTCCACAGGAGGAAGGCGGCGGTTCCGGCGATGAGGCGCTTGGAAGTCATGCGGTTGGATCCGAATGTGTGGGCGGGAGATGGCGCGTTCCGCCATCAGGGGACATGACGATACAGGGAGCCCAGTCCGGCGCGCCGGAGCGCGGTGCACGCGCCTGCTGCAGGTCCCCCCGGGTCCGTCTGCGCGGACCATGACGATGGGAAGTTCGGAAACGCCGCAAAACAGATGATGGTGCAACCGCGTATGTGATGGTGAGCCGATCAACAGGTCGGTTCGGGAGGAATGGCCCTATGGACTTCAGACCAAGTGAGAACCTGGAACGGATGCGAGGGTTGCTGGCGCGGATGGAGCAGGCGGTGGATTCCACGAGGAACAACCGCACGGTGAAGCCTGCCACGCCGCCCGTGACGGCACCTGCTCCGGCTCCGGCTGCACGTCCTGCCCCGGCTGCGGAAGCGCCGCGACCCATCCCCTTCAGCGAGGTCAGCGACTCGGGCAAGCCCAAGGCGCGGGCCAAGTCCCTGGAGGACTTCGAGGCCGCGTTCCAGCGCCTTTCGTCCCGCCAGGCCAGCTGACGGAGCAGTCACCACGAGCCTTCACGCGTCCGGAGGGGTGGGCGGCCACGGTCAACCGCGGGGCCGCCGCGGATAGACTCCGCCCCCCATGCGCCCCGAGTCGCTCGCCTTCCTCCGGACCCTGCTCGATACGCCCAGTCCCTCCGGGTTCGAAGAGGCCGGCCAGCGCCACTGGCTGGCGTACGTGCGTCCCTTCGCGGACCGCTGCTGGAACGACGCGTACGGGAACTGCTTCGCGGAGCTGACGCCCGCGGGACGGGGCGCGGACGGATCGGCGCCGTTCACCGTGGCCATCTGCGGCCATGCCGACGAGATCGGCCTGATGGTGAACCACATCGACAGCAACGGCTTCGTCTACTGCCGGGCCATCGGCGGCATCGACGTGACCAGCATCGTGGGCAAGCGGGTGCGCTTCCAGTCCAGCGTGCCCGGCGTGAGCAACCCGGTGGTGGGCCTGATCGGCGCCACCGCCATCCACCTGCAGGACAAGAGCGGTGATCCCAAGGTGCGGAAGATGCACGAGCTGTTCGTGGATCTGGGCGCCAAGGATCAGGCCGCCGCCCAGGCCCTGGTGAACGTCGGGGATCCGGGCGTCTTCCTGGACGACTCCATGCTGCTCGGAGACGGGCTCCTGGTGGCGCGGGCGCTCGACAACCGCGTGGGCACCTTCGCCGCGGCGGAGGCGCTGCGGCTCCTGGCCGCCGCGCCGCGCCGACCGGCGGTGCGCGTGGTGGCGGTCAGCACCGTGCAGGAGGAGGTGGGCCTCCACGGCGCGGAGATGATCGCGGAGAGCCTCCGTCCGCAGGTGGCCCTCGTGACGGACGTGGGGCACGCCACGGACAGCCCGGGAATCAACCACGCCCAGCATGGCCAGTTCAAGCTGGGCGCCGGGCCCAAGCTGGCGGTGGGCGGCCCCGTCCACCCGCTGGTGATGCGGCGGCTGGCCACGAGCGCCGCCGCCCTGGGCCACCCGGTCCAGCGGGCGGCCACGCCCGGCCGCAGCGGGACCGACACGGATGCAATCTTCCACCGGGCGGGCGGGATTCCCTGCGGACTCCTGAGCCTGCCGATCCGCTATATGCACACCACCGTGGAGGTGACCGCCCTGGCGGACCTGGAGCGGATCGCGGAGATCTTCGCCCACTTCTGCGGGGAGCTCACCGGCCGGGAGGTTCTGGCACCGGCCCTCTCCGCCGGTTGACCCCCCCGCACCCGGAATCCCGGTGAAACGCGGCGGCCCGGACCCCGTATCCTCTTGCCTGATGTTCGACTTCGTCCGCGAGGCCATCAAGGACATCCGCAACACCGGCAGCGTGTGGCCGAGCTCTCCCAGCCTGGCCAAGGAGATGACCCGCGCCCTCCGGGACGCGAAGGGCTCCAAGCGGGTGCTGGAAGTGGGACCGGGCACTGGCCCGTTCACCCGCGTGCTCCTGCGTCACCTGCACGCGGGGGACGAGTTTGACTTGGTGGAGCTCAACCCCGCCTTCTGCGAGGAGCTGGAGCGCAAGCTGCTGGCGCCGTTCCGGTCCCGGCATCCCGGCGTGCGCGTGGATCTCCACGAGCACCGCATCGAGGAGGCCCCGATCGAGGGTCCCTACCACTTCATCGTCTGCGGGCTCCCCTTCAACAACTTCCCGCCGAAGCTGGTGCGTTCCATCTTCAAGCAGCTCCTGAAGCTGCTGCACCCGGGCGGGGAGCTCGTGTACTTCGAGTACGCGGGAGTGCGGGTGATGAAGGGCTCCCTCTCCGGCCGCACCCAGCGGGGCGAGCTGAAGCGCATCGGCGCCGTCGGCCGCTCCCTGCGGCGCCGCCACCAAGGCCGGCGAAAGCTGGTGCTGGGGAATCTCCCGCCCGCGATGGCGGTGCGGCTGCGCAAGGACTGAGCCGCTGCGGCCCAGCGGCGCCCTGGCGCGGTCCCGGAACGCGCCAGGCTGCCTGCTACGCTGCCCGGGATGTACGTCAACGAGCACTTCCTGAAGCTCTCCGCGGGCTATCTCTTTCCGGAGATCGCCCGCCGCGTCTCGGCTTTTGCGCAGGCCCACCCGGCCCTGGCGCCGCGGATCGTCCGCTGCGGCATCGGGGACGTCACGGAGCCGCTGCCGCCCAGCGTCATCTCCGCCCTCCACGCCTCCGTGGAGGAGCTGGCCCGCCGGGACACCTTCAAGGGCTACGGCCCCGCCACCGGCTACGACCACGTTCGCCATGCAATCGCGGAACATGACTTCCGCCGCCGCGGCGCGGAGATCACCGACGAGGAGATCTTCCTCAGCGACGGCAGCAAGCCCGACGCGAGCGCCTTCCTGGAGATCATGGGAGACGGCAACCGCATTGCCGTGCCGGATCCGGTCTACCCGGTGTACGTGGACACGAACGTGATGGCCGGCCACACCGGGCCGGCGCGCCCGCAGGGCGGCTACGAGGGCATCCTCTACCTGCCGGGCAACCCGGGGAACGGGTTCGTGGCATCGCCCCCGGGGGACGCGGACGGTCCCGTGGACGTGGTGTACCTCTGCTTCCCGAACAACCCCACCGGCGCGGTCATCTCGCGGGAGGGCCTGGCCGCCTGGGTCCAGTGGGCCCGCGCCCGCGGCGCCCTCATCCTCTATGACGCGGCCTACGAGGCGTACATCCGGGATCCTGCGATCCCGCACTCCATCTTCGAGATCCCCGGGGCCCGCGACTGCGCGGTGGAGTTCCGGAGCTTCTCCAAGAACGGCGGGTTCACCGGCCTGCGCTGCGGCTACACCGTGGTGCCCACCAGCGTCTGCGGCAAGGCCCGGGACGGCCGCCGCATCCCGCTGCACCCGCTGTGGATGCGGCGCTGGAGCACCTGCAGCAACGGCGTCAGCTATCCGGTGCAGGCCGCGGCGGCCGCGCTCTATTCGCCGGCGGGGCTGCGGGAGACGGCGGGTCTCGTGGACTTCTACATGCAGAACGCCACCATCCTCCGCGGCGCGGTGACGGCGCTGGGACTTCGCTGCTGGGGCGGCCAGCACGCGCCGTACGTGTGGGTGGAGTGCCCGCGGGGCATGGGCAGCTGGGACGCGTTCGATCTCCTGCTGCGGGAGGCCCAGCTGGTGGTGACGCCGGGCGCCGGATTCGGCACCTGCGGCGAGGGGTTCTTCCGCATCTCCAGCTTCAACAGCCGCGCCAACGTGGAGGAGGCGGGCCGGCGCCTGGCCGTGCTCACTGCAGGCCGGCCCGCTGCGGCCGGTGCCGCGTCCGCGGGAGCACGCCCATGAGCGACTCGTCGTTCATGATGTCGCGCGTCCGCGTCGCGATGATCCTCCACGGCGCCCTCATGATGGGCGTGATGGCGTTCGGCGGCATCATGGCCATGCTCGCCAGGGCTCCGGGGCGGTCGCCGGGGATGGTGATGAATCCGCCGTACCTCGCGGAACTCCTGGCCTGGGGCGCGTGCTCCCTCGGCATCGTGGCGGCGGTGGTGCTGCGGCGCGTCCGCGTCGGCCTGGAGGGCATGGACGAGGCGCGGCGGGTGGCCCAGTGGTTCAACAAGATCGTCATCAGCGCGGCCATCATGGAGGGCGGAGCCCTGCTGGCCTGCGTGCTGACGCTCCTCACCGGGGATCTCACGCTGCTGGGGGCCCCGCTGATGGTGGTGGTGGCGATGGGGCTCCTCTTCCCCACCCCGGAGCGCTGCCGCGACTGGATCCGCTAGTCCCCGCGGTCACTCCGGCCTGGCCCAGCCGGCGCCGGGCGCCTCGCGGCGCGGTGGCGGCGGCGGCTCCTCCGGGTCTCGGCGACCGGCGCCCCGCGCACCGGGCGCCCCGGCCCCGCGCAGTCCCTGGCAGATGATGAACATCTCCACGCTCTCCGCCCGGCTCGACTTGGGCTTGAACCCGCGGGCGCTCGCGAACATCCCCTGCGCCCGCCGCAGCAGGCCCGGATACTCGGCCCCCTCGTAGACCTTCATCGCCAGGTCCCCGCCCGGACGCAGCCACGTGGCGGCGTGATTCAGCAGCGAATGGCAGAGCCGCACGCTCACCGCACTGTCCGCCATCGGGACGCCGGAGGTGTCCGGGCCGATGTCGCTCAGGACCACGTGGAAGTGGCCCGGCGGGAAGCGGGCGGGATCGAGCGTCTCCAGGTCGCCCTGGACGAGCTCCACGTTCGGAGGGAGTCCGCGCGGATCCACCGCCTTCAGGTCCACGGCGACCACGCGTCCGCGCGAGCCCACCACGCGGGAGGCCACCTGGGTCCAGCTCCCGGGAGCGGCGCCGGCGTCCAGCACCACGGCGCCCGGACGAAGGAGCCGGAAGCGTTCGTCCATCTCCAGCAGCTTGAACGCACTGCGGGCCCGGTAGCCCTGCTCCTTGGCCAGCCGGAACCAGTGATCCTGGACTTCCTTCACGCGGTGGGGTCCGGGTCGTCAGGGACCCACGGCAAAGGAGCCGGTGGCATGCGGATCGCCGGTGACGCCCACGCGGATGTCTCCATCCACGGTGCGCAGCGTGATGCGGTTCGTGCCGCCGTTGAGCGTGGCCACCAGCGTGTCAAGGTCGTTGGCGCGGTCCGTGGCCACCCAGCGGCCAGCCTCGCAGCGCACCATCACCTTGCCGCCCACGGTGTCCGCGTCCACCAGGCCGGTGCTCTCGCCGCGCACGCGCCAGTCGATGCTTCCATCCTTGGTGACGATGGTGCTGGGCTCCGTCTGCGGCCAGGGCGTCACCACCCGGACGTCGCCCTTGGTGGTGTGGATGTCCACCGGCCCGCGATTGTCGAAGACCATGACCCGCCCGCGCGTCGTGTTGACCGTGACGGTGCGGACCTGATCCGCGAGGATCTCCACCTCCAGCCGCTGGAACCAGGGCTCCCCGTGGGTGGTGGCGCTCGTGACGACCAGCGTGGGCACGCCGTCCGGAACGGAGGGCGGCACCACCTCGGCGCTCCAGGTGATCTGCGGGAGGCTCGCTTCGCTCTCCTTGGTGCGGCCCGCCTCGTGGGTGGCACGGCGGGTCAGCTCCACCTGCACGTCCCGGTGCCGGCTCTGGTGGTCCGCACGCACCACCACGTCTCCGGCGAAGTTGCGCACCTCCACGTCGATCGGCCCCTCGGCCGCCAGGGTGAGCGTCTCCTGCTGGCTTGCGTGTCCCAGGAGCCCGTGCTGCAGGCCCTGGAGGATCTGGTCCGTGGTCCGCTCCGTGGTGGTGGACCCGGCGCAGCCGGCCGCGGCCGCGGTGATCACGGCCAGGAGCGCCATGACCGGCCGCGTGCATCGCTGGGAGCGGACGTGGTGTCGCATCGGGCCGGATTCTAGGGATGGCGGCCCATCCCTACCATGAGGCCATGTCCAGCCCAGTCCCGGCCGGCCGGTGCAGACGAACCGTACCCGCACGCACCGCCGCCGCCGCGCTCCTCCTGGGCGCCGCGGCCGCCACCGCCGCCCCGGCCGCGGACAAGGTCACGGTGACCCTCCCGGAGTCCGCCGCGGCACTCGTCAGGGACGGCGCCGACACCGGACGGAT
The DNA here is from genome assembly GCA_046350535.1 of Phycisphaerales bacterium. Lineage (GTDB taxonomy): Bacteria > Planctomycetota > Phycisphaerae > Phycisphaerales > SM1A02 > VGXK01. Next base: position 20,053 of record JAXMAG010000001.1, on the reverse strand, counting down.
GCTTCTCCTGTTCATCCGGCAGGGCAGCCGGCTGGGGCAGGCGGATCCGCTGGACGCGCCCTTCTTCACCAACCCGCAGCCCTTGGCCTCCGTGGCGGTGCCGCACCTGAAGCCCGGGCGGCCGGTCGAGTTCGGCGCGGACGCCGTGATCTTCCCGGAGGCGTTCGAGCGCTTCGACGGGACCTACCGGGTGCGGGCGGTGTTCGACCGGATGACCACGGAGCCGGGTCCCGCGGCGCCGGGCAACCTGACGTCCGAGGTGGCGGAGGTGGAGTTCCGCGCGGACGCGGACGACACGATCAGCGTGGACCTCTCGCGGGCCATCCAACCGGAGGCGCTGCCCTCCATCCCGAACGTGGAGTGGGTGGAGACGCCCAGCGAGCTTCTCTCCCGCGCCGCCGGCCACGAGGTGAAGCACCGCGCCGCGGTGGTCTTCCCCCGCCAGTACGGGGACGTGCGGGCGGAGCGGCGCGTGTGGCCGGCCATCTACGTGATTCCCGGCTTCGGCGGGGATGCGCGGATGGCGGGTTCGTACGCCCGCATGATGGCGGTGGATGGCGCCCAGGCGGTGGCCCCGCAGGCCGTCTACGTGGTGCTGGATCCGAACGGCCCCTACGGCCACCACGGTTTCGCCGATGGCGACAACCAGGGCCCGCGCGCGGAGGCGCTCGTGAAGGAGTTCATCCCGTGGCTCGAGGCCCGCTACCGGCTGGTGGCGCGGCCGGAGGCGCGGATCGTGACCGGGCACAGCAGCGGCGGCTGGTCCGCGCTGTGGCTTCAGCTGACGCACCCGGAGACGTTCGGCGCGTGCTTCTCCAGCGCCCCGGATCCCGTGGACTTCAGTGCCTTCCAGGCGAGCGACCTCTACACCGACGCCAACGTCTTCGTGAACGGCGAGGGGCACCCGCAGCCCAGCTTCCGGGCCCCGCTGGGGCCCGACTACGACCGCGTCTTCATGACGGTGCCGCAGGAGATCGCCATGGAGCGGGTGCTGGGACCCAACGGAGACTCCGGCCAGCAGTGGGACGCGTGGGCGGCGATGTTCAGCCGGAAGGATCCGGTCACGGGGTTCCCGCGACGGATGTTCGATCCCATGACCGGGATGATCAACCGGGACGTGGTGACGGAGGAGTGGTCCCGATACGACGTGGCCCGCATGGTCACCGGCAACTGGGCCACCTTCGGGCCCATCATGAGGGAGCGGGTGCGGCTCCTCTGCGGCACGCGCGACAGCTTCTATCTCAACCGCGCGGTGGAGCGGCTGAAGGAGAAGCTGGACGCCCTGGCGGCCAGGGATGCGGCCGCGGGCGGCCCCGCTGCCGGGCAGCGCGGACCGGGCTACGTGGAACTGGTGCCGGACGCCACGCACGAGACGCTGCCGGCCATCAGCCGGCTGCGCTGGCACCGCGAGATGACGGACCACCTGAAGCGCCACGGCCTGGCGCCCTGAGTGCCGCCGCGCCGGGATCCCGCCGCCCGCCGCCGCCGGGGCGGGCGGAGTCTCAGACGCCCACGCCGCAGATCGCGGCCGCGCGAGCCGCGATGTTCGTGTGGTGGAGGCCGCAGAGCTTCAGCTCGTCGTCCTCCTCGCGGGCGCTCTTGGGGATCCGGTCCACCGTCATCTGCACCAGGGAGAACGCATCCCCCGCATCCGCGCAGGCGTCCGCCACGGCGCTGCCGATGCCACCACCGTAGTTGTCCTCCACGGTGAGGATGTTGCCGCCGTTGCGGTTGGCCAGGTCCAGCAGGGCATCCTGATCGAACGGGATGCTGTAGAGATCCACGAGCGTCGCGTCCACCCCCTGCTTGTCCAGCAGCTCGATGGCCTTGTTGCACTCGTGGATCATCCAGCCGGCGCTCACGATCATGATGTCCCGGCCCTCCGTCAGCACCTCGAACTTGCCGAGGTTGAAGACGGTCTTGTCGTCGTAGATGAATTCCACCTCCGGTCGGGCGGCCCGCATGTAGCAGCAGCCCTGGTGGTCCGCCATGGCCAGCACCAGGCCATAGGCGGCGAACGCGTCCGCCGGCTGGAGGATGTAGAAGCCGGGGGCGCCGCGGTGGTCCCGCATGCGGGTGAAGGCGCGGAACCAGCTCACGTCCGGGAGCGACATCTGGCTGGGACCGTCGCTGGCGGGTGTGAGCCCGGTGTGGGTGCCGATGATCTTGAGGTTGGCGCCGGAGTTGAGCGAGAGCTCCACCTGGTCGTAGGCGCGGGTGACGAACTTGGCGAAGGTGGAGCAGAAGGGGATCTTGCCGGCCGCGGAGAGACCGCAGCAGGCGCTCACCATGTTCTGCTCCGCGATCTTGCACTCGAAGAAGCGGTCGCCCAGGTCCTTGTCCAGGGCGAACCACTCCGTGTACGTGCTGTTCTTCACGTCCGCGTCCAGCACCACGATCTCCGGGTTCGAGTGGCCCAGGGCCCGCAGGGCCAGGCCGGCCGCCTTGCGGGCGGCGAGCTTCCCGGTGGCCAGGACGCTGGCCATGTCGTAGGCCTTCATGGCCTGGCTGAAGGACATGGGCTCCTTCACCTCCACGCGCCGCGGAGCCATCTCCTTGGGCGGGAAGATGCGGAGGTTGTCGTCACCGGCGAGCGCGGAGGTGAGCTTCACGCCGGCGGCGTCCAGCTCCTCCAGGGCCTTCTGGAGCTTGGCGCCGGTGGCGGGCTTGCCGTGCCAACCGCCGCCCTGCACCACGGGCGCGCCCCATCCCTTCACGGTGTTGGCCACCACGGCGTAGAGGGCGCTTCCGCGGCCCTTCTCCACGAACTCGTCGAACGCGGCCCGGATCTGCTCCGGGTCGTGGCCGTCGATCACGCGGACCGTGAAGCCGTACGCCTCCAGCTTCCGGGCCAGCACCGGGCTCGACTGCTGCGGGGAGACCTTGTCGCTCTGGGCGTAGACGTTGCAGTTGAAGATGGGGAGGACGTTCGAAAGCTTGTGGTCCACGATGAAGTCGCAGGCCTCCCAGATCTGGCCTTCGCGCGACTCGCCGTCACCGATGATGCAGTAGATCCGCTTGTCCAGGCCATCCACGCGGGCGGCCAGGCCGAGGCCGGCGGCCACGGAGAGGCCCATGCCCAGGGAGCCGGTGGCGGCGTCGAAGAAGGGGAAGCCCTCCGCGGGATTCGGATGCCCGTCGATGGGGCTGTCCGCCTTCCGCAGGCTCATGGCGTCGTCGCGGGTCATGGGACGCCGGTTGGCCGGGTCCTTTCCGATCATCACGCCCAGGTCGGCGCTGGCGGCGTAGACGATGGGGACCGCGTGACCCTCGGAAAGCACCAGACGGTCCGACGTCGGGTAGTCCGGGGCCTCCGGGGACCACCGCATGGTGTGGTACATGAGGACCGTGACGATGTGCCCCAGGCTCATGGCCGAGGTGGGATGACCGCTCCCGGCGGCGTTGGTCATCTCAAGGGAGAGCTTGTCGAGCTGGATTGCCTTGGCGTGGACGGCTGCTTCGAACGACACGGTTGACCTCACGAGGGTGCGCGGGCGGGACAGCCAACCCCGCCGGCAGCGGCTCGGGTCCGCGTAAGACTCCAGACCGGTGCGTTGTGCTCGCCAGAGGGGACCGGGGCAGTATCGCGGAAACCCGCCCACTCGGCAAACAGGCTCCCGAGGCTACCTTTCCTGCATGCAGGGCAGCGTCCAGCCCCCGGTCATCGGCATCACCATGGGAGATCCCCTGGGGATCGGGCCGGAGGTGCTGGTCAAGTCCCTTGCGGACCCGGCCGTTCAGCGGGTGGGGCGATTCGTCATCTACGGGCAGAATCAGGTCCTGGTGGATGCCGCGGAGCGCTGCCGGGTGACGGCGTCGTGGTTCCGCGTGCATGCGGGTGGCGAACGCGCCGCGCGCGGCGTGGCGATCGAACCCGTGGTCTACGACTTCGGCGGGGAGGACCGGCTCCCGCCCGGGCCGCGGGCGCCCACGGCCGCCGCGGGCGCGGCGTCGAAGGCGTTCGTGGAGGAGGCCATCACCGATGCCCTGCGTCCGCCGGGCGATCCGCGCCGAGTGGACGCGGTGGTGACCGGCCCCATCAGCAAGGAGAGCTGGTCCATGGCCGGCGTCCGCTGGCCCGGGCACACGGAACTGCTGGCCGCCCGGACCAAGGCCCGGCGGCACACCATGCTCTTCCACGGCCCGCGCTTCTGCGTGGCCCTGGCCACGGCCCACATCCCGCTCATGGAGCTGCGGAACGTGCTGACCATCGGGCGGGTGTTCGACCCGATCGACCTCGGCCACGCCTTCTGCCGCTCCCTGGGGATCCGGAGGCCGCGCATCGCCGTGTGCGGGCTCAACCCGCACGCGGGGGAGCACGGGCTCTTCGGCGACGAGGAGGCGCGGCTCATCACCCCCGCGATCGACATGGCCAGGCGGGCGGGGATCGACGCCCACGGCCCCTTCCCCGCCGACACGGTCTTCATCGCCGCCGCCGCCGGCCGCTGGGACCTGGTGGTGGCCATGTACCACGACCAGGGCCTCATCCCGGTGAAGCTGCTGGACCGGGACCGGGCGGTGAACGTCACCGTCGGGCTCCCCATGGTGCGGACCAGTCCGGACCACGGCACGGCCTTCGACATCGCGGGGCGCGGCGTGGCCTCCGAGGGGAGCATGAAGGCCGCGATCGAGCTGGCGGCGCGGCTGGCCCGCCCGCCCGCGGAGGCCCCAGGCGCGCAGCAAGAACCCGCCTGACGGCGGGTCCCGGAGGAGAGAAGAAGTCCAGGCGAAGCCGCGGCGGGAACCCCCCGGCGCCTTCCCGCCGCGGCGAGTGAGCACGCGCGTCCCGCTCCGCAGGCGCCGCGGAGGGGCCAAGGCCGTTCAGCGGCGCCGGCGCCTCCGGACCGCGGCCGCAGCCGCCGCGCCCACCGCGGCCGGACCCGGAGCCGGGATCACGGAGCCCTCCAGCCGGACGTTGTCCAGCCGCAGGGTGCCGGAGCCGCTCGAGGCCCCATCCACCTTCACGCGCAGCTTGGCGCTGCCGGCGTTGAGGAAGGCGTACCGGGAGAGGTCGAAGGAGACCACCGTCCAGGTGCTGGGTGCCGCGGTGATCTGTCCCGCCAGCAGCCAGTTGCCGCCATCCCACACCTCCACCGTGCTGGTCGCGAACCCGCTCGCGGTGCGGCGCACGGCGAAGCTGAGCTGGAGTCCCTGGAACCCCTTGGTGGGCGCCACGATCTCCGCGCTCTTCCCGTTGAGGGAGCTGCCCGTGAAGGTGAGCGCGTCCCCGGCCGCGTCACCCTTCCAGGCATTCAGGTCGCTCCCGGCCTGCCAGGAGAGGCCGCTCCCTCCGAAGGCGGTCAGGTCGATCGAACCCGTCCCGTGATCCGCGGCGATGGCCGCGTCCACCGGCACCGCCATCCCGTTGAAGTGCCAGCCGGCCAGCAGATCCGCCTCAGCCGCTCCGTGCACGCACGCCACCGCCAGCGCAGCCACCGCCGCGCGGCCCCCGAAACCGTTCCACGTCATGTCACGCCCTTTCCCGGGCCATCGGCCCGATGGGCGGAATCTACCGCAGGCGTCAGCGCCCTCCGCGGAGTGCGGCCCAATTTCCCCGCCGCGCGGCCGCGGCGCCGCGACTCACACCGGCGGCCCCACGCCCAGCAGCGCGCCCGCCGCAACCGCGGCATCCCGCAGGTTCCGCGGATCGATGAGCCACAGCCAGTCGTCCATCAGGAACTCGAAGCGCGCCGCCAGCAGCGTCACGCGTCCCATGACCGTGAAGCCGAACGCGGCGCCGAAGGTGATCATGAGGTACCAGATGCCCACGCGGGCCACCCGGCCCACCGCACCCTTGTGCTCCACGGAGAAGAAGAAGTACACCAGCGTGCAGATGGTGCCCACCATGAGCAGCGTGTTGGCCAGGCTGGCCCAGAGGCTGGCCAGGAAGCGATCCGTGCCGACAAGGGCCTTGCCGCCCGCACCGGTGGTGACGTCCACCACCAGCGGGTACTTCAGGCCCGCCTGGAGCTGCCCCAGGAAGTCCGTGCCGATGTAGCTGTAGAGCTTGAGGCCAGCCGTGGTGCCGATGATGAAGGCCAGCGGCCACACCGCCATCCACCGCATCTTGGCGTTGAGCTGCATGAGCAGCATCACTCCCAGCACCGCGGCCAGGGCCTGGAAACCCACCTGGAGGGGCGTCGGCGGATCAAGCGACGGCTGCACCAGGAGCCGCACCAGCCCGGGCAGCAGCACGCCGAAGCACTTGGGCACCAGCGTGTCCCAGAAGCCGATCACCATCCAGTACGCGGCGCTCACCCCCACCACCACGCTCTCCGTCAGCCGGTAGAAGGGGTTGTCGCGGTAGAGGAAGCTCATCGCCGCCAGCGTGAACAGGGCCGCCAGCCAGAGTCCCAGCGTGCGCGGGAGACTCACCCGCGGCGCCAGATCCGCCTTCATGTCCTTCCCGGCCACGGCCTCCAGCGGGGACACCTCCGTCCAGGTGGTCCAACCGATGCTGCCGTCCGGCGTGGTCCACGTACCCGGCTTCCCCAAGAGATCCGCGGGCACCTGCGCCACGGGCGTCCAGATGGTCCGCGCCTTCTCCTCCGGATCCGCGCCGATGGGCGGCTCCTCCACGGACTTCTGGAAGAGCTTCGTCTCCGGCTTCACGTAGACCCGGCCGAGCCCGTGGCCGATGCTGCCGCGCACCACCAGCAGCACCACGAACGCCGCCCCGATCAGCGACCAGATGACCCGTTGACGGTTCACGCCCGGCCTCCCTTGCGGCGGTTGGCGAAGAAGACCACGTTCCCCAGGATGATCAGCAGCACCATGAGCAGGTGCGCGAACAGCTGCGGACCCATCCGCCGCTGCGCCTCCATGTACTTGGGATCCGTGAGTTGGCGGGCCACCCGCTGCACCTCCGCCTTCAGGGCGGGATCCGTGACCTTGTCCGCCCCCACGAAGCTCCAGGCCGCCAGTTGCCCCGGCAAATCCGCAAGCCCGGGATCCAGCTTGGCGGCGGCGAGCGCCTTCTCAAGCGCCGGACGCAGCATCTGGGCCGCCTTCCGGTTCACCAGCGTCTCGTACTCCGCGGCCCCCTTGATGGCGGCCAGGAGCCCATCCATCTGGGTGGGGTAGTAGGGATACAGCTGCTGCGTCTGAACGCCGGTGCAGCCGGCCACCATCCGCATCGGCTTGGGGCCGGTGCGGTTCGGGCCCGCCACGTACAGCACCCACTCCTTGGCGCCCGGGTATCCGGCGCTGATGTTCAGCATCGCGTTGAAGTCCGTGATGCGGCCGATCGCCTGCATCATGGGGATCCTGCTGGTGGCGGTGCCCTTGGAGTCCTTGGGGAAGGCGCCCTTCACGTCCCCCAGCATCTGCTTCATCACCACCTCGTTGCCGGCCTGGAATCCCAGGTTCAGCCAGTTCTCGCCGTAGCGGTACTGCGGGAAGTCCGCCACCAGCACGCGGTTGGCCGCGTCCTCCGCCATCTGCGTCCCCAGCGGCCAGAGGGCGCAGAGGTAGATGAGGTGGTTCTTCAGGGCGCAGTGCCGGACCATGGATGTGGCCATCGGCGTCAGCTCGCCGGCGCTCGCAGGATCGAAATCGAACGTGATCAGCACCATCGACCCGTCCGGGAGGTTCTCGATGGTGTCGAAGGCGTCCTGCGCCTGCTTGGTGGGCGTCTCCGGGAAGGTCTTGCCGGTGAGGCCGATCACCAGGATGGGCACGGCGATGGCCAGCCCCATGGCCAGGAAGATCCAGCGGCGATCCAGGGTGTTGAGGATCTTCAGCATGGTTCAGCTCCCGGATCCCAGGTAGGAGCGGTCCAGCCCCAGGAGGATGCGGAGACTGGTGGCCGCGACCCCCAGCGAGATGCCGATCATCACCGCCCGCGTGCCCGCGGTGCTGAAGACCTGCATGATGTACACGCTCAGGTTCTCAAGCCGCAGGCCGGAGAGCTGGTCCGGCAGCCAGCCGGTCAGCACCACGCCCGCGAACGTCCTCCCCAGGAGCACGATGAACGCCGTGCCCAGGAGGAGCATGGCCTCCACGTTCTTGGCCCGGAAGGCCCGGAACGCGGCGCTCGCCACGTAGAAGGCCAGCAGCGCGAAGAGCGTGCTGGTGATCGGCGTGAGCATGTAGTCGTAGATCCACTGGAAGGGCGTGCCCTCCTCCTCGTACTTGCCGGAGAAGGCCACGTCCGCGCTGAGGGCCGCGGGGTGGCTTCCCACCTTCAGCAGGCCGCACGCCAGCGTCACCACGAAGCAGAGGAGCGTCACCACGGAGTAGCCCCAGCCGGGGCTGCGGGCGGAGAGCTTCGAGAGGTGCACCTTGGCCAGGCTGCCGGCACCCAGCACGTACGCCACGGCCGCCAGCACGTTGAAGACCTCGCCGGCCTCGTCTCCCACCTGCTGCGTCACCGGCAGGAAGTTGGAGAGCACCATGGTCACGCCGGCCAGGGTGGCGATCCAGAGCGGGATCATCCGTTTCACGGGGAGGTCTCCTCGCGGTTGGGAGGTGCGGCACTCATGAGTTGGTGGCCTCCCGCATGAAGTCCACGAAGGTGGCGGCGCCGCCGACGTTGAGGGAGAGCAGCGTGGCCGCGAGAGCCACGAGCAGCGCCACCACCATGGCGAGCGCCTTGCCCACGTCCTGGGCCTTCACGCTGCCGATCTGATCCGGCTGGCCGCTCAGGTAGGCGCTGGCGGCGAAGAACTCCTCGCCGATCAGCGTGTAGTCGCAGGCCGCCACGAAGAAGGGAAGCTGGCTGGTCTCCGCCGTGCCCGCGATCTGGATGGCTCCGATGGAGTTGCCGGTCTCCGCGAGGATGAGGCTCTCCGCGAAGAAGCAGCCCATGTAGAAGCACGCGGATGGCTTGGCCCGCACCATGCGGCCGCCCACGTACGCCACGTAGCCGAACTGCTCGTCCGTGATGTAGTTGATGTTGTCGGCGTTGAAGGAGTCGCTGCGGCCCACCTCCATGTAGCTCGTCTGCACCGCCTCGCGGGAGGCCTGCATCACCAGCGAGCGGGAGGTGGGCACTTCCAGGGCCGCGTCGTACTCCGCGGCGGTCCTGGCCACCCGGCTGAGGATGGTGATGCCGGCCACGGTCTGCACGTTGTCCATGTCCTGGACGCCGGGGATGAAGAGCACCGGGCGGCCCATCTCCGTGGCCCGGCCCACGGCCTCGTCCACCGCCTCCAGGGCCGCGATGCGCCGGATCCGCATGGGGCGGCCGGAGCGTGCCATCACGATGAACGCCACCACCACGCCGCAGATGGTGGCCACCCAGATGGCGAGCGCCAGCTTCTTCTGCAGGAAGGCCCCGCGCGAGGCGCCCACCGTCCCGGCCAGCGTCTCGCCGGCGCGCGAACCGTCCGGCGCCACCGCCTCCACGCGCCAGCGGTAGTCGCCATCCACCGGCAGACGGGAGAGGTCCACGGTGTGGACGCCGGCGGGCGCGTTCGGATCAAACGGCACGGACTTGGCCAGGATGAACTCCGGGAGCGGGGCCGTGGCCGCCGCCTGCGCCGCCTTCTGCGCCGCCTCCTTCGCCTTGGCGGTGGCTTCCGCCTCGGGGACGCCCTTCGCCAGCAGGGCCTCCTTCTCCGCGTCCATCGCCGCGCGGGCGGCGGCCACCCGCATGTCGCGTCGCCGCGCCGCCTTCTCGCTCGGGGCGAGGCTGCGCAGGATCCTGAACGACGCGACCGACGCCGCGTCGCTCCCCGGGCCTGCGGTCCACTTCACCGCCACCACGCCGCCCTCGTCGAGCGGGACGTCCACCACGCTCAGTCCGGTCGGCGCCGGCGGCGGGGCGGCCTCCGCCCGGGCCGCGGCGCCCGCGGCGGGCAGCGCCGCCAGCAGCGCCAGGGCGCGGATGCGTGCCGCCAGCCGTGATGTCCAGGATCGCGTTCGCACACCGGCCTCCGATGGGGCGCTCCGCCCCGTGATGCACCGTCAGCCTTCGATCAACTCCACGTTGGCCCGCGGGACCGTCACGCGCTGGCCGTCCGCGAGCGCCACCTCCAGCACGCGGGCCCGGGAGCCGGAGCCCAGCACCGCCGGCTGCTCCGGCAGCGCCGCCACCGTCCCGATGATCCCGAAGTGCGGGTCCCGGATGATCCGCACCAGCGTCCCCAGGGCCAGCACGCCGCTCTCCGCGTCCGCGGCGCCGGCGGCCGCCGCACCCGCGGGCGCCGCGGCGCCGAGCGGCACCAGGATCTCCGGCCGCATCACGCCCGCGCGGATCTGGGTGGCGCCGTTCACGCTGGCCTGCTTCCCCGCGTGACCCACCAGCAGTTCGTAGGTGCGCCCGGCCATGGCGATGTCGCCGAAGCCCTCCGTCACGATGAGCGTGAGGCCGGTGCGTTCGCTCCCCGTGATGGCCACGCCCAGGTCGTAGCCGAGGAACTCCTTCAGGTCCTGGTCGTCGATGCCGCCGGCCACCACCGCCACGGCGCCCACGTCGCGGGCGCGGCGGATCGCGGCCGCGGTCATGCGGGCGCCGCCCACCACCACCGCGCCCTTCATGGCGGGGGTGATCATGTCCTCGTGGAGCTCCTCGTCCGCGGCCTTGCAGGCCACCATGAGCGGTCCCACCGTCTCCCCGCCGATCCCGAAGATCCCCTGCACGAGCGAGACGTGGTTCTCGATGACCACGCCTTCGCTGGGGAGCACCTCGCAGACGGTGCCGGGGAGGTACGCGAGCACCTCGATCGGCTGCTGTGGCCCGCGGATGATGGCCAGGCCGCTCGCATCGCTCACGCTCTCCAGCGTGCCCGCGGCGGCCGCCTTCACCTCCGTCTTGCCGAAGCCGAAGATGCCCTTGCTGCGGGCGATCACCTCTCCCGCGGTCACGGCCTCACCCACGTTCTTCAGCATCAGGCCGGGAAGGTCCTTGGGCGTGCAGCCCAGGAGGGACGCCAGCTTCATGGGCGTCACGTCTCCCTCGGTGTGCGTGCCGGCCACCACGTCCGCGGCCTTCACCTGCGCCCCGCGGGTCACGCGCACCTCTCCCGGCACCGGCAGCAGCCTGCGAACGCGGTGATGCACGCGGGCGCTGACCTTCAATCCTGGCGTGTAGGCCTTGGCCATGGGGTGTGTGGGCGGCGGGTCGGGTGCGGTCTGAGCGGGAGGCGGGCGTGGAGGAGAAGTGAACGGGATTCGAACGGAACGGTCGCAACGGGCGCGGGGCCCCGCGGCTCACGAGGCCGCATCGTAGAGGCTGAGGGCCTTCACCCATCGGGTGACGGTGGCGCGGCGCTCGGCGGGTGGCTCCGGCAGGCGGAGCGGACGGCCGCGGGCATCCAGGATGAGTCCCACGGTGCCGCCGCGGACGGTTCGCTCCACGGGCTTCCCGGGGCCGGCGCCGACGTCGAAGCCGCGCTCCGGCGCCACCTGCACCGTCGCCTCCGCGCCGGGCGGCAGGCGCAGGAGCCGCAGGTCCCCCACGTTCATGGCCACGCTCTCGGAGATGGCACCGCGGATGGTGACGGTCATGCAGGGCTTGCCGGGCTTGCCCTCGCCCTTGGCCGCCACGCACGTGCCCAAATGGATCAGGCAGTCCCGCTCAAAGACCTCCATCGCCGCCTTGGGGTGGACGGACGCCAGCACGCCCAGGTGCGGCATCATGAAGATCGAGTCCTTCGCCAGCTCCGTGAAGCCTTCGGGTTCGAACGCATCCACCAGCATGGCGGCCGTCTGCTCCATGCGCGGCGCGTGGCTCAGCACGCCGCCGGAGGCCACCAGGAGATCCAGGGCCATGTTGTCCACGATGCTGCGGCCGGCCTCCTGCTGGCTGAAGGCGTCGCCGACGGTGCGCTGCTGCTGCACGCCCTTCAGCGTGGTGGCGAAGTCCTTGTGCTGCACGTACGCCAGTCGCAGGGCCTCGCGGCTCACGGCCTGCTCGAAGACCAGGGCCTCCTGCGTCTGCGGGATCGTGGTGGGCCGGATCATCTTGTTCTTGACCCGGTTGCGGAGCTCGCGCTCGTCCATGTCCAGGTGGACCCAGCGGAGCACGTTGGCCATGCCGGCCTCCGCGCAGACGTTGGAGATGGAGTAGCTCATCCCCAGGTTGGCGCTCACCGTGCGGTTGAACACCCCGCCGAAGACGCTGAACACGTCCGTGGTGGCGCCCCCGATGTCCACGCCCACCGCGTTGATGCCGCGGCCCTTGGCGATGGTCTGCAGGATGTCGCCCACGGCGCCGGGCGTGGGCATGATCGGGGCGTCCGCCCATGCGATCAGCTTGTCGTACCCGGGCGCGTGGGCCATCACGTGCTCCAGGAAGACGTCGTGGATCTTCTCGCGCGCCGGCCCCAGGTTCTCCGCCTCCAGGACCGGGCGCAGGTTGTCCACCACCGCCAGGTCGAAGCCGGGGCCTTCGAACACCTTCCGCACCGCGGGTGCGGCGTCCTTGTTGCCCGCGAAGATGATCGGGAGGCGGTATTCGCTGCCGAATCGCGGCCGCGGGCGGGCCGGCGCGATCAGCTCCGCCAGCTCCACCACCTTCTTGGAGTCGCCGCCATCGGTGCCGCCCGAGACCAGCACCATGTCCGGACGCAGCTCGCGAATCCGCTGGATCTGCTCGTGCGGCTTGCGGCGGTCATTGCTGGCGATGGTGTCCATCACGATGGCGCCGGCGCCCAGGGCGGCCCGCTTGGCGCTCTCCGCGGTCATCTCCTTCACCACGCCCGCGACCATCATCTGGAGGCCGCCGCCGGCGCTGGAGGTGGAGATGTAGACGTCGCAGCCGTCCTTGTCCGCGGTGCTGGTGCGGCGGATGATGCGGCCCTGATCGTCCACCAGGCGCCGGCCGGAGAGCTCCTGCAACTCCGTGACGGAGTTCACCACGCCCACCGTCACGTCCGCGAACGGCTCCTCCACCGTGGTGGGCGCCTCCCCGCGGTGCGTCTGCCGGTAGGTGCCGTCCACCTCCTGGATCAGGATGGCCTTTGTGGTGGTGGAGCCGCAGTCCGTGGCGACGATGACCTTGATCTGGTCCGGGCGCTTGGAAGCCTGCACGGCGTTGGCGGCGGGGGACGACACGGCGGGGCAAGGTACACGGGCGCCCGGGGGCGGTCGAGCGGTTCAGGCCGGGGGTGGCGGGTCGGCAGGGTCCGGGCCCTTCGCCTCTCCCTTCGGCTCTCCCTTTGCCTCGCCTTTCGCCTCTCCCTCCGCCTCCAGCTCCAGCGCCGCCAGCCGGTTCAGCAGGTGATCCACGGCGCCGCGAGCCTCCAGGAAGGTGGCAAACGCCTGGTAGGCGGCGGGAGAGATGAGCGCGGTCGCGAAGGGCGAGAAGAAGTGCATCGCCTGGCTGCCCACGTAGCCCAGCGGGCGCACGGACTCAAGGAACATGGCCGCGGGGAGGACCATTCGCCGCCGCACCACTTCGCGGAGGAGGCGGTCGATGACCTCCGCCTGCTCGGGCGTGGGGGTGGCCGGCCCCGGAGGGTCCAGCGCGAACGCGTGCCGCAGCCGATCACGCAGCGTCACGGCGCGACCTCGGCGGTGCTGCGTGCGCTGTTGGCGCTCTCCGCGCCATCCGCGCGCGGCGCCGCGTTCGCCGCACCTCCCGCGGAGGGCGCGAGCGAGGCGGGGAGCCGGGCGCGGATCGCGTTCGCGATGCGCTCGGGGTCACGCGGGAGCATCAGGTGGAGCGGGCGGTGGCCGCCGGTCCAGAGCCAGGCGTTGCGGCCCTGCACGCGGAACGCCGTCACGTCCGTCCAACTCACATCCACACGGCGCAGCGGCAGGTCCAGGTGGAGCCGGTCCGCGTGGATCTGGCCGTGCGTGGGGAGGAAGAAGCGGTTGAGCGACACACTCAGGATGAGGAGCGCGGAGAGGCCCCACAGCCAATCACCGCCAAACATTCCGGAAGCCGTCGCGAGCGCCGCCACCGCGATCAACGCCGCCACGGCAGCGGCGGGCCGCTCCGTCAGCGGGTGGGTGGTCCAGGTGAGGAGTGGAGGCGGCGGCGCGTCGGCCATTCGTTCCAGAGGGTACCCACCGGGTATCCTGCAATCAGAAGGAGATCCGCATGACCGCAGTCCCGCACCCTCCCGCGTCCTCCACCGCCTCGAACGCCATTCCAGTCGGCCAGGGGTGCGGCTGCGGAAAGGGGCCTTCCTGCTGCAAGTCCGTGGGCGCGGCGGGCGCGGCAGGCGCGACAGGCACGGGCGGCACCGCAGTGCCGGCGACGGCGCCGGCGCTGGATGACTTGGGCAATCCCACAGGCTGGGCGGTGGATGGCGGCGTGGCCGGCGCGGTGAACCTGATGGCGTGGATCGGCGCCAACCGCCATCTCATGAAGCCGCCGGTGGGCAACAAGTACCTCTACAGCGGCAAGGACTTCTTCGTGATGATCATCGCGGGCCCCAACGCCCGCAACGACTTCCACCAGACCGACAGCGAGGAGTTCTTCCTCCAGCTGAAGGGCGACATCGTGGTGAAGATCCGCGACAAGCACGGCGTGCGGGACGTGCCGGTGCGGGAGGGAGAGGTGTTCTTCATTCCGCCGGGCGTGGCGCACTCGCCGCAGCGCGGCCCGGGCACGCTGGGCATGGTGATCGAACGGCGGCGCCCCCCCACCGAGCCCGAGCACCTGATCTTCCACTGCCCCGCGTGCGGCGAGCTGGTGTACGACAAGACCTTCACCTGCCGCGACATCGTGGAGCACTTCTCGCAGGCGATGGAGGAGTTCTGGGCGGACCCCAAGCTCTGCACCTGCCGCAAGTGCGGGTTCCGCATCACCAAGCCGGTGGTCAAGACCTGACGGAGTCCGCGGGGGGGCCGCGGTCTTGCCCACCTGTGGTGGAGGGGGAAGTCCTCTCAACATGATGGGGACGCGGCGATCGCTCATGCGCTCGCGCTTGAGCGAGGCCCAGAAGCTCTCGCTCGGCGCGTTGTCCATGAAGGCGCTGGCGGCGCACTGCACGCCGCGATCGCGGTGATGCATGAGTCCCCAGGCGGGGTTTCCGGCGGACATCACCACGCTCGTCGGGGCAGTTGCGCAGGTCGCGTGCGATGGGATGCACGTGGTTCGACTCGGTTGTCTGGGGGCTGCCGCAGACGCGGCGGTCAGGCCGTCGTTGGGGTAGGGCACGTCAACGCCAGTGTAGAGCCGATTGGAGGAGGATCGGAAGTGGGCAGTAGTCCCCCTCGACAGCCTGTCAGATGGATCCGCTTTGAGATCCGGCACTCCCGCACTCAGAGCAGTTCCCTCCTCGGCGTGGACCCACCCAATGCCCGCAGCGTGCACAACGACCGCTCTGCAGCCGCCTCACCGTGCGACCGAGGGAGACACTCGCGACCACGAGACACCCGCCAGCTCCGCCCACCGCGGTGTTCACGATCGCGCCGCTCCAATGAACCATCGACACCACACCGCGTTGAGTGAACGCCCCAGATGGCGAGTGGGCAACCCCGCCGAGGGCGGTGCATGGCCACCCAAATGTCCACACCATCACCGTTGTATCCAGGCCGGGAACGAAATCCCCGAGAGCAAGGGGCACGCCCTCGGAGAAGGAGTGCCGCGCCGCCATTGCAACAATCGCCGCATTGTCGCTTTGCTCGAACACTGCCTTCGTGGTTCTCCATGTGTAGACGGCGCTGCCAACTCGCCTCTCCTGCCGCCACACTCCCGAGGCATCAGCCGCCCAGCCACGAGTCGCGGGCCCGAGCGGCACAGTCGCGACCAGGCCCGTGACTAGCCACGTCGCCACCACGCCGAACACGGCTCCCCAAAGCAGCCCATACGTAGGAATGCCGCTGACCAACGCGACTCTCGCCGACAGCGTTGACGGGGTCGCTCTCATCGGACCACCTCAGATGAGAGTGAGAGCAAGCTCCCCGTCCGCTCCGTTCCCGGCGGCCCCGAAACGCAGGCCAGCGCAGCGAGCCGGAGCGGAGGCTCCGCCCGCCACCCCGCCGCGAACGCCGCCGGCTGCCGCCGCTTCCTGCGTCCTGGTCCCTTCATGAAAGGCTCCTCTCGGCCCCTCGGGACAACGCCATTCATCGTTGCCCGCCCAAATGGTCGAGTGGCAGAGCTCCTACCTTCGCTTGGGCCCCAAGTCCCACTCCTTCAGCTTCTTCGCGGCGGTGCCGTACGGGCCGAGTTGGTACACGGCCACGCCCGCCGGGGAGAACGTGAAGGACTCGAACGGCTCGGCGAGCATTCTGTCGAGGTACTCGTGCGGGGCAACACCCGTGCTCACGTGCGGGTTGAAGTGCTCGCCGGACATCTTCGGGACGAAGGTTCGCACGTACTCGATGATCGCCGCATCAGTCACGGGGTCTTCGTGCGGCGCGGTGAACGCTCCGATCGGGCCGGTCTCCACCATGAACGGCCTGGCCGCGGCAATGACGTCCGCCTGCAACTTGACGATCGCGGGGGATGGCTTGGCGCAGATTCCCGCGACGCCCGTCGTGCCGGTCGAGGCGTAGTAGTACTTGAACGCCTCCAGCTTCATGCCGGTTACGTTGTTCGCGGCGAAGACGCTCTCCACCGCGGCGTAGAGCCTGTCGAGGTCCGCTGAGCGGACGAAGCACTGCAGCAACGTGATGTGTGGGGCGTGGGCCGCATCAAGGGCGAAGCCCTGGGGGTACACCTTCAACAGGCGCTCATTGTTGGCCTTGGCGTGCTCGAGCATCGTCCCATCCGGCCTGAGCAGGATGTCGATCGCGGTGATCCCGGACTCGGCGGGTGCGAAGACCGTGCTCCAATCGCTCTTCATGCTCACGACGGTCCAGCCCCTGGCCTGGGCCTCATCCCAGCCCTTGTCGAACCTGGCCATGTGGTCCGTGCGGTCGTAGGCGTACTCGCGTTCGGCGTCATCGTGGTGGACGTAGAGGCAGAACCGCGGGCCCGCGCCGGCCGCCGTCCACTGGAGCATCTGCAGGTCGCCGTCGGAGTTGCCGAAGGCCATGACAGGCCGGCGGCCGATGTGCTCATGAATCCCGACAGGCTTGCCGCCCTTGTCGTCGTTGAAGTTCAACTCAGGCAGACGCACGAGCACGGGCGTGCCGTCACGCATCTCGAACTTCGTCTTGACGCTGCTTCCGATGACCTGCTCCGGCGGGATGCCGTACACACGCTCGGCCCAGGGGCGCATGAACTCGATGCCGCCGCCGGAGACGATGTAGGTCTTGAATCCGTTGGCACGCAGGTAGCTGAGCAGCTCGAGCATCGGCTGGTACACCATCTCGGTGTAGAGCCTGCCGGTCTTGGGGTGCTTCGCGGAAGCGATCCACTCCTGGACGATCCTGGTGAACTCCTCGGTGGTGTTGCCCGCGTGCGTGGCCATGATGGCTTCCACGAGTCCTCGCTCGCCGCCGGCCATCAGGCCCTTCGGGTCGCCCCTCAGGATGGAGGCGAACGGCTCCTGGTCCTTCCACTCCGGGTGCTCCCGCGCGAGCGACTTCACCCGGTCCATGAGGAAGAACAACTGCACGGGCATCGGCTTCTCGCACCAGAGCGTGCCGTCGTTGTCGAAGGTTGCGATCCGCTGGGCGACGGGCACGAAGTCCGGCGAGCCCTCCTTGCTGACCTTCTCGACGAACGCGATCACGGATCTCTTGGCGGGTCCGTCGTTCCACGAGGGGAGCGGGTCGGCCGCGCGGACGACGGTGGCGGCCAGCGTCAGCACGACCGCCACCGCGACGGCAACGAGAGGCGACCTGGGCGTGACGTTCACGATGACGTTCCCTCGCTGACCGTCGACTCGAAGAGCCGCTCCCGCGTGTGGCGGATCACTTGGTGGACGTCGACATCTCTTCGATCTGCTTCTGCATCTTCGTCAGGTTGAACGAGCCCGCCGTCTGGCTGGGCGGGTAGTCCTTGAGGGTCATCAGGAACTTCGCGACCACGTCCGTGGCCGGCGTGATGAGGAAGACGTGGTCGATCCACCAATCGTCGAACGTGTTGGCGTTGTGCTGGGCCTTCTCCAGCGGATCGCGGCGCAGGTTGCAGATGAGCGGAGCACGCAGCTCCACGAACGGCTCGCGCCACAGAGGCATCCCCTGGGCACGGTTCTCCATGTACGTCACCTTCCAGTCGCCCACGCGGACGCCGACGATCTCGCCGATGTCGTTGACGTAGATGAACTCGTTGCGCGGCGACTGCTTGGTCCTGCCGCTCAGGTAGTCGAGCATGTTGTTGCTGTCGAGGTGGTTCTTGTACGTGCGGCCGTTGAGCTCCACGCCCTTGAGGAGCTTCTCGCTGATGTCCGGAGCACCGGCGGCGGCGGCGAACGTGGCCAGCCAGTCCTCGTGGGCCACGATCCCGTTGAGGTACGTGCCCGCCGGGAAGTGGCCGGGCCAGCGCATGAAGCACGAGACGCGGTACGCGCCCTCCCAGTTGGTGTTCTTCTCGCTGCGGAACTGCGTGGTGCCGGCGTCGGGCCACGAGTTGTAGTGCGGCCCGTTGTCGGTGGAGTACTGGACGATGGTGTCGTTGGCGAGGCCGAGATCGTCGATCAGCTTGAGGAGTTCACCCACGTGCATGTCGTGCTCGACCATGCCGTCGCTGTACTCGTCCTGGCCGGAGATGCCGCGATGCTCGGCCTTGACATGCGTGCGGAAGTGCATGCGCGTTCCATTCCACCAGCAGAAGAAGGGCTTGCCCGCCTTCGCCTGGCGGGTGATGAAGTCCTTGGCGGCGGCGATGGTCTCGTCGTCGATCGTCTCCATGCGCTTCTTGGTGAGCGGGCCGGTGTTCTCGATCGTCTGGCCGCCCTTGCCGTCGGCGAGGCACTTGAGGACCCCGCGCGGGCCGTACTTCTTGCGGAACTCGGGGTTCTTCGGGTAGTCGAGGTTCTCCGGCTCCTCCTCCGCGTTGAGGTGGTAGAGGTTGCCGAAGAACTCGTCGAAGCCGTGCATGGTGGGCAGGTGCTCGTCGCGATCTCCCTGATGGTTCTTGCCGAACTGGCCAGTGGCATAGCCCTGGCTCTTGAGCACCGTGGCCATGGTCACATCGGTCTTCTGCCACCCTTCCTTCGCCCCGGGGAGGCCCACCTTCAACATGCCGTTGCGCAGGGGGACGCAGCCGCCGATGAACGCCGCGCGGCCCGCGGTGCAGCTCTGCTGCGCGTAGTAGTCGGTGAAGCTCACGCCCTCGCGAGCGATGCGGTCGATGTTCGGCGTCTGGTATCCCATCAGTCCATGACTGTTGTGGCTGATGTTCTGGTTGCCGATGTCGTCGCCCCAGATCACGAGGATGTTGGGCTGCTTGGCGGGCTTGGCGGCGGGTTGCGCCGCGGACTGGGCGTTCGCGGCGGGGAGGGGCATCGCCGCCATGAAGGTGATGGCCGCGAGGAACGCCGCAGCCACTGGTCGCAACAGAAGTCCTGGCAGGGAGCTTGGGGAACGATTCCAGAGGTGGGTCACGCGAGTTCCTTTCGTGCCGGGTGCGGGGCGATTCGAGACCTAGGTTATCCATCTCGCATACGCAGTGCTGGAAGTTCACCCCGGCACTCCCCTGGTTGGCGTGAGTCATTTCCCCTTGATTCGGATCGCGCGAGCCTGCGACACAGGCTCCTTCGACCTCCGCGGCCGTTCCAGCGTGCGTCACGACGGCGAGTCCTGCGGGACCGAACCGTGCCGACCTAGCTCCCGACAGAACGGTCGGCGATGGCGCGCCGCGTCACCTCAGTTAGATCCGCGATTCGCCACTGGCACGGGGGTTCGAATCCCCCCCCTACTCCCTCGGCTCCCGCGAGATCTCCGCCTCCGGCCGCTCCCGGTCCTGGCCGGGCTGCCCGGTCATCCGCAGCACCATCGTGGGCTTCATGAACCAGCGCACCCAGCGGGCGGACGGCTGCCCCTCCGGGCCCATCGGCAGCGGCCGGGCCTCTAACGACGCAGATAGCACCGGGTATTCCCGCCGCATCCACTCCCATGTCGGCTCCGCCACCAGGACCAGGTGGTTCCGCTCCAGCTCCGGCCAGACGCCGCGGAGATCCCCCACGCTCCACACCATGCGCGGCGCCCGGCCGGCGTAGAAGTCCACGGTGGGGTTCTTCAGCGCATACATCACCACCTGCGGCGCAGCACCGGAGTGCACGTCCCGCGCGGCACGGATGAGCGTCCTGGCCCCCATGGCGTC